>NZ_CM170648.1:0-2951277 GCF_057368515.1 Aliivibrio friggae | reverse complement strand
GGACAACCCCACTCATAAATATTAAAAAAGGTCGCTAATTTTATACTGTGGATAACTATTGTGCCAGTGTTAGATCGATGATCCAGTGAATAAGATCGGAGTTATTCACACTGATCACGCTTTTTTACCTAGATCAACACACTTTTTACCTGAGTTATACCCAAAACCATCAACAATGGATAAAAAACAAACGCTATTAATCGTTTAGTTATTATAAATAACCAGAGGGTATTTAGAGGTCAATCGCAAAAAAAGTATTATGTTCACTACTGATGAATAATGGGAGTATCAATCATGAAATGGACAAAGAACATTCTTACAGGATTAGCGTTAACCTTAGCCGCGACACAATTTGCACAAGCGGCAACTGAAGTAAAAGTAGGGATGTCTGGTCGTTATTTCCCATTCACCTTTGTTAAGCAAGATAAACTGCAAGGTTTTGAAGTCGATTTATGGAATGAGATTGGTCGCCGTAATGACTATCAAGTTGAATACGTAACGGCGAGCTTTTCGGGCTTATTTGGTTTATTAGAAACCGGTCGTATTGATACAATTTCAAACCAGATTACCAAAACAGAAGCGCGTGAAGCAAAATACCTTTTTGCAGACCCTTATGTTGTCGATGGTGCGCAAATTACCGTTCGTAAAGGTAACGACAGTATCAAGGGCATTGATGACTTAGCGGGTAAAACAGTTGCTGTAAACTTAGGCTCTAATTTTGAGAAGTTACTGCGAGATAACGACAAATCAGGTCAAATAAACATTAAAACGTACGATACTGGTATTGAACATGATGTGGCACTAGGCCGTTCAGATGCATTTGTGATGGATCGTCTATCAGCAGCTCAACTGATTAAAAAATCAGGTTTACCACTGCAGCTTGCAGGTGAACCATTTGAAACGATCGAGAATGCATGGCCGTTCGTAAAAAATGAAAAAGGCCAAAAGCTTCAACAAGAAGTAAATAAGGCTTTAGCTGAGATGCGTGAAGACGGAACACTCGCTAAAATATCTCAAAAATGGTTTGATGCTGATGTAACAAAGTAAGCCATACTCATTACTAAGTAAGCATTTACTTTCGTAAACAATAAAGCCCACTATCATAACGTAGTGGGTTTTGTGTTTATTGCTTATCAAATATATATAGTCAACACTGTTTACTCATCACTTTTCTTATACTAAATAACAGAGAGACATCATGGGATTTGATTTAGCGTATATGATTGAACTCCTACCTATACTATTTAAGTATTTAGGTACGACATTAGAAATGGCGATATGGGGGTTATTCTTTGCACTGGCTCTGGCGTTAGTACTGGCTAACTTAAGAGTATTTAAAGTGCCTGTATTGGATCAACTTAGCCAGCTGTACATCAGCTTTTTTCGAGGAACACCACTACTGGTTCAGTTGTTCCTACTTTATTATGGTTTACCGCAGGTATTTCCAATTTTTGTTGGCTTAGATGCCTTTAGTGCGGCAGTTATTGGATTAACTCTTCACTTTGCTGCCTATATGGCTGAGAGTATTCGTGCCGCTATCATTGGCGTTGATCGCAGTCAGATGGAAGCTAGCTTATCTATCGGCATGACAACGCCTCAAGCGATGCGTCGTATTATTCTTCCTCAAGCGACTCGAGTGGCTTTGCCCTCTTTAATGAATTATTTCATTGATATGATCAAATCCACCTCTTTAGCCTTTACGCTTGGGGTGTCTGAAATCATGGCTAAAGCACAAATGGAAGCCTCTTCCAGCTTTAAGTTTTTTGAAGCCTTCCTAGCAGTCGCTCTAATCTATTGGGGTGTCGTCGTTATTCTTACCCGAGTACAAACTTGGGCTGAAACCAAACTTAATAAGGCCTATGTACGATGATAAAAATAACGAATCTACATAAAAGCTTTGGTGATACCGAAGTTCTTTCAGGTATCGACCTAACGATCAATAAAGGTGAGATAATTGCCATTATCGGCTCTAGTGGTACGGGGAAATCAACCCTACTAAGATGTGTGAATTTTCTTGAAACTGCAGACAAGGGCATCATAAGTATTGATGATGTCAGTGTGGACAGTGAAAAAAATACCAAAGCAGAAATATTAGCTTTACGACGAAAAACAGGCTTTATCTTCCAAAACTATGCCTTATTCTCTCATTTAACCGCTCGACAAAATATTGCTGAAGGCCTAATAACTGTCCACAAGTGGAACAAGGCTGATGCTCTTAGAAAAGCCCAGCAAATATTAGATGATATAGGCCTTGGCGATAAGGGCGATAACTACCCTGCGGCCCTCTCTGGAGGCCAACAGCAGCGAGTAGGTATTGGTCGTGCAATGGCTCTTGAAGCAGAGCTATTATTGTTTGATGAACCCACGTCAGCACTCGATCCTGAGTGGGTTAGCGAGGTTCTCGCATTAATGAAAAAATTAGCGACTCAACACCAAACGATGCTGGTTGTAACTCACGAAATGCAATTTGCCAAAGAAGTCGCCGATAGAGTTATCTATATGGCCGATGGAAAGATCGTCGAACAAGGGACTCCTGAACAAATTTTTGGTTATCCACAGGATCCAAAATTACAAAAATTCTTGAATCAAGTCGGGATCGCATAAAGATCCTTGCGCTCTCGCTCACAAAACGTATAATTCATCGTCCGGAAAATACGTGGAACCTCTTATTGACTATTTTTCTGTCAATGATTACAATTCCGCCTCTTTGTTGAGAGGCGTCGGAATGTACGTCCCACGCCGGGTTTAAATTAAACCTATAACTACTGATCAGTAATAAGGTAATACCATGAAACGCACTTTCCAACCTTCAGTTCTTAAGCGTAAACGTTCTCACGGCTTCCGTGCTCGTATGGCAACTAAGAACGGTCGTAACACAATCAACGCTCGTCGTGCTAAAGGCCGTAAGCGTCTATCTAAGTAATCAATAGATTATTTTGATGAATTACGACTTCTCTCGGGAGTTACGCTTGTTAACTCCCGAAGATTACAAATCAGTCTTCAAGCAAGCTCATCGAGCCGGCTCACCTCACTTCACCATTCTTGCCAGAGAAAACTCACTATCACACCCTCGTTTAGGTCTTGCTGTTCCTAAGAAGCAAATTAAAACTGCTGTTGGTCGCAATAAGTTTAAACGTATTACACGTGAAAGTTTCCGCAATAAGCAACATTCCTTACCTGCGAAAGACTTTGTGGTTATCGCTAAAAAGAGTGCTCAAGAACTGAGTAACGAAGACTTTAACAAGCTATTAGATAAATTATGGCATCGCCTGTCTCGCCCTTCTCGTGGATAGCAATCGGTCTAATCCGTTTTTATCAACTCGTCATCAGTCCAATGATTGGACCTCGCTGTCGATTTACTCCAACGTGTTCACATTATGCAATTGAAGCACTAAAGTCACACGGTTTAGTAAAAGGGTGTTGGCTAACTGGCAAACGTCTATTAAAATGTCATCCTTTGAATGATGGGGGCTATGACCCCATCCCACCCAAGCAGCATAAAGACAGAGAACAATAACGATGGATACCCAACGTAATATTCTGTTGCTAGCACTGGCTTTAGTTTCTTTTTTACTTTTCCAACAATGGCAAGTAGAAACTAATCCGCAGCAACCAGCTACAGTTAGTACCGTTCAACAAACACAGACGGATGGTGATGTTCCAACTTCTTCAACAGCAAACAGTGATACTCCAGCAGATTCAGCACAGTCTGATAAGCTGATTACAATCACAACTGATGTGCTTACTTTAAAAGTAGATACGTTGGGTGGTGACATCATTGAATCTGTTCTTAATAAATACGATGCAGAACTAGACTCTAAAGCAAAATTCGTTCTTCTTAGAAACGATGCGGATCACAGCTATATTGCTCAAAGTGGTTTAATCGGTCCTCAAGGCATCGATTCAAACGCTGGTCGTGCACAATTTACAGCGCAAAAAACAGATTATGTTTTAGCGGATGGTCAAAACGAATTACGCGTTCCGTTAACATTAGTGAAAGATGGTATTACTTATACTAAAACACTAGTGCTTAAACGTGACAGCTACGCTATTGATGTTGATTATACGGTTGATAACCAATCTTCAGCACCAGCAACAGTAGAAATGTACGCAAACCTAAAGCAAAACTTATTGGATGACGGCGGCAGTTTAACAATGCCTACGTACCGTGGTGGTGCTTACTCTACTGAAGATACACGCTATAAAAAATACAGCTTTGACGACATGGAAGATAAGAACTTATCTATCGACATGACAAATGGTCAAGGTTGGGCGGGTATGCTACAACACTATTTCGCATCAGCTTGGATCCCACGTAACGTGAATGACGCAACACTAACATCACGTGTTGCTGGCGATTACGGTTACATTGGCGTTCGTATGCCTTCGGTAACAATTCCAGCAGGTCAAGAAGCGACGCTTACAGCAACGCTTTGGACTGGTCCAAAACTTCAACCAGAAATGGCTGCAACTGCTAAATACTTAGATTTAAGTGTTGATTACGGTTGGTTATGGTTCATCGCTTCTCCTCTTCACAAACTACTGTCTTTCATTCACGGTATTGTTGGGAACTGGGGTCTTGCGATCATGTTCTTAACGTTCATCGTTCGTGGTGCAATGTACCCACTAACGAAAGCACAATACACGTCAATGGCTAAAATGCGTATGCTTCAACCTAAGTTGACTGCAATGCGTGAACGTATTGGTGATGACCGCCAACGTATGAGCCAAGAAATGATGGAGCTTTATAAGAAAGAAAAAGTAAACCCACTAGGTGGCTGTTTACCAATCGTTCTTCAAATGCCAATCTTCATTTCTCTGTACTGGGCACTAATGGAATCAGTTGAACTTCGTCATTCTCCATTCTTTGGTTGGATCACGGATTTATCAGCACAAGACCCATACTACATCCTGCCATTACTAATGGGTGCAAGTATGTTCTTAATCCAGAAGATGAGCCCAACGACAGTAACGGATCCAATGCAACAGAAGATCATGACATTCATGCCTGTAATGTTCACTGTATTCTTCTTATGGTTCCCAGCTGGCCTAGTTCTTTACTGGTTAGTTTCAAACATCGTAACGTTAATTCAGCAAACGCTGATTTACCGTGCTCTTGAGAAAAAAGGCTTACATTCTAAGTAAGTTGAATTTCTAAAGAAGCAAACAAAAGGCGGCCTATGGTCGCCTTTTTTGTTTTATCGGCTTACAATATGCTCAAGCAATAGACATTAAGAATAATCATGACATTACATACAGACACCATCGTTGCACAAGCAACAGCACCAGGCCGAGGCGGCGTAGGCATCATCCGTGTATCCGGACCTAAAGCTCAACAAGTCGCTTTAGAAGTGGTAGGAAAGACCCTTAAACCTCGCTATGCAGAATACACCCCATTTAAAAATGATAATGGCCTTGAACTCGATCAGGGGATTGCACTTTACTTCCCTAACCCTCATTCATTTACCGGTGAAGATGTTCTAGAGCTTCAAGGACATGGTGGTCCTGTTGTCATGGATATGCTGATTAAACGCATCTTAAAAATTGATGGCCTTCGCCCTGCTCGACCTGGCGAATTTTCAGAAAGAGCTTTTTTGAATGATAAAATGGATTTAGCTCAAGCCGAAGCCATTGCCGATTTAATCGATGCAAGTTCTGAAGAAGCAGCAAAATCTGCGTTAAATTCACTACAAGGTGTCTTTTCAAATAAAATTAACACCTTAGTTGAATCCCTTATTTACCTTCGAATTTATGTTGAAGCCGCCATTGATTTCCCAGAAGAAGAGATCGACTTTTTAGCTGATGGCAAAGTCAGTGGTGACTTACAAGGGATCATTGATAACCTTAATGCCGTTCGCCAAGAAGCCAATCAAGGGGCGATCATGCGTGAAGGGATGAAAGTAGTTATTGCTGGACGCCCTAATGCAGGTAAATCTAGCCTACTAAATGCCTTATCAGGTAAAGACAGCGCTATCGTTACTGATATCGCAGGGACCACGCGTGACGTACTCAGAGAGCACATTCACATTGATGGTATGCCTTTGCATATCATTGATACTGCAGGCCTTCGTGAAGCCTCTGATGAAGTAGAGCGTATTGGTATTGAACGAGCATGGGATGAAATTGCTCAAGCCGATCGCGTTTTATTTATGGTTGATGGCACAACCACTGACGCAACAGACCCTAAAGTAATCTGGCCAGAGTTTCTTGATCGCTTACCTAAAAACATGGGCATGACAGTGATCAGAAATAAAGCGGATCAAACAGGTGAAGATCTAGGTATTTGCCACGTTAACGATCCTACCCTTATTCGTTTGTCTGCAAAAACGGGTGAAGGTGTCGATGCTTTACGTCTGCATTTAAAAGAATGTATGGGTTTCTCAGGTAATCAAGAAGGTGGCTTTATGGCTCGCCGTCGTCACCTAGAAGCGTTAGAGAAAGCGGCTCAGCATCTTGATATAGGCCAACAACAACTTGAAGGTTACATGGCCGGTGAGATCCTGGCAGAAGAGCTTAGAATTGCACAACAGCATCTTAGCGAGATCACAGGAGAATTTACTTCAGATGATCTACTAGGTCGAATATTTACCTCTTTCTGTATCGGTAAATAATCCCCCAAATCACACCAACAATCATGGGCTATTATGGCCCATTTTTTATAGGAAAAATTCATGAAAAACGTATCTATTATTACAGGAAGCACCCTTGGTGGCGCTGAGTACGTTGGCGATCACCTTGCCGATTTATTAGAAGAGATGGAGTTTGCTACAGATATCCATAATCAACCAAATTTGAATGAAATAGACATAGATAGTCTCTGGATTATTGCCATATCCACCCATGGTGCTGGTGATTATCCAGACAATATAAAGCCTTTTATTCAACAACTCACAGAACAAGCTCAACATCTTTCAAAAGTCTCGTTTGCTATCGTTGCTATTGGTGATTCAAGCTATGACACCTTCTGTGCAGCAGGAAAATCATTACAAAATACATTGATTGAATTAGGTGCGATAGAGAAATTCCCACTTTTAGAGATAGATGTAACTCAACATAGTATTCCTGAAGAGCCTGCTGAATTGTGGTTAAAACAACATATTTGTTAATTTTTTGTATGTATTTATCAGTTAAAGTTATTAAATAGAAAACTGCTACTATGTGGATAACTAGGCAATGATCCAGTGATCAAGTTATAGTTATCCATTGAATAAGATCTAACGCCCTACCCCCTTGTGGATAAGTACTTCTTTTATCCTCAAGCAGTCCGATCGAAGATCAAAGATTCATCACAACTTAGGATCTTACTAAAGTATATGATCCTATTGATCATTTACTACTTATCCACAGAGTTCGACGATCTATATAATAGATCTAATAAGAGATCTCTTTAAAAGATCTTATATATATTAAGTGATCTTTATTTTTTGAACTTCGTCACTTTTTCATTTCTTTCCAAGCTAGAAAAAGGGTAAAATGGATCTCTTAAAATTAAATTCTTCTCACTATTTTCATAACACCTAAGGTCAACTCATGTTTTACCAAGAAAACTTTGATGTCATTGTTATTGGCGGTGGTCATGCTGGTACTGAAGCAGCATTAGCAGCTGCAAGAACAGGACAAAAGACACTTCTACTCACGCATAACATCGACACATTAGGTCAAATGTCATGTAATCCTGCTATCGGTGGGATCGGCAAAGGCCATTTGGTAAAAGAAGTGGATGCTTTAGGTGGATTAATGGCACAAGCCACTGATCATGCCGGTATTCAGTTTAGAACACTAAATGCTTCTAAAGGCCCAGCGGTTCGAGCAACACGCGCTCAAGCAGATAGAGCCTTATACAAAGCGTATGTTCGCTCAGTATTGGAAAATCAACCAAACCTAACCCTATTTCAGCAAGCAGTAGATGATCTGATCATTGAAAACGATAAAGTTATCGGTGCTGTTACTCAAATGGGCCTTAAATTCCGTGCTAAATCCGTTGTATTAACGGCTGGTACCTTTTTAGGGGGTCAGATACATATTGGCATGGAAAACTTCTCAGGAGGCCGCGCAGGGGATCCTTCTTCGATCACTCTTGCTCAACGTTTACGAGATCGTCCATTTAGGATCGATCGCCTAAAAACAGGTACTCCACCACGTATTGATGCTCGTACTGTAGATTTTTCAAATTTAGAAGCACAGCCAGGTGACAACCCTACCCCTGTATTTTCATTTATGGGTAGCCGTGAGCAACAGCCAAAACAGATCAACTGTTTTATCACGCATACCAATGAAAAAACACACGATGTAATTCGTAAAAACCTTGATCGCAGCCCTATGTATGCTGGCGTTATCGAGGGTATTGGTCCTCGTTATTGCCCTTCAATTGAAGATAAAGTGATGCGCTTTGCAGACAAAGACAGTCACCAAATTTTTATTGAACCAGAAGGTTTAACGACTCACGAATTATACCCAAATGGCATTTCAACCAGCTTACCATTCGATGTTCAATTACAAATTGTTCGCTCAATGAAAGGGTTTGAAAATGCACACATCGTGCGTCCAGGTTACGCAATTGAGTATGATTTCTTTGATCCTCGTGATTTAAAATCAACTTACGAAACCAAATTTATTGAAGGTTTATTCTTTGCTGGCCAAATCAATGGTACAACCGGTTACGAAGAAGCAGCTGCTCAAGGTTTAATGGCCGGTCTTAATGCAAGTTTGTTTGCTCAAGGCAAAGAAGGCTGGAGCCCACGTCGTGATGAAGCGTACATGGGAGTATTAATTGATGATTTATCAACGCTTGGTACTAAAGAACCTTACCGTATGTTCACATCGCGTGCCGAATATCGTTTGTCTTTACGTGAAGATAATGCGGATCTACGTTTAACAGAACAAGGTCGTGAACTTGGCTTAGTTGATGATGCTCGTTGGGCTCGATTTAATGAAAAAGTGGAAAATATTGAAAAAGAGCGTCAACGCTTAAAAGATATTTGGATCAACCCTAAATCAGAAAACATTGATCAAGTGAATTCGATCCTGAAAACACCGATCGTACGTGAAGCAAGTGGAGAGGATCTTCTTCGCCGTCCTGAAGTAACGTATTCAACATTGGTTTCACTGGAAAACTTTGCACCTGCAATTGAAGATTCTCAAGCGTCTGAACAAGTTGAAATCCAAGTAAAATATGCGGGTTATATTCAGCGTCAACGTGATGAAATTGAAAAATCATTACGCCATGAAAATACAAAACTGCCACTTGATTTGGAATACAGTAAAGTGAAAGGGTTGTCGAATGAAGTTGTTGCTAAATTAAGTGATGCAAAACCAGAAACGCTTGGTATTGCTTCTCGTATTTCAGGCATCACACCGGCTGCAATTTCTATTTTATTGGTTCATTTAAAGAAACACGGTTTATTAAAGAAAGGGGCATAACATGACCGATTTATCACAACAATTCGATCTATTAATTGCTCAAACAGAGCTAACTGTCTCTGAATTGCAAAAAGAACAATTACTTGGCTATGTTGCTCTACTTCATAAATGGAATAAAGCGTATAACTTAACGTCGGTTAGAAACCCAAGTGAAATGGTTATTAAACATATCTTAGATAGTATTGTGGTTAGTCCAAAACTATCTGGTGAGCGTTTTATTGATGTTGGTACGGGTCCTGGTTTACCTGGGATCCCATTAGCGATTATGAATCCTGAGAAATCATTTACTTTGCTAGATAGCTTGGGTAAGCGAATTCGTTTTATTAAACAAGTGATTCACGAATTAAAAATTACCAACGTTACGCCAATCCAAAGTCGTGTTGAAGAGTTTCAACCTGAAGAAAAATTTGATGCAGTCCTAAGTCGTGCGTTTGCATCAATGACAGACATGGTGAATTGGTGTCATCATCTTCCAAAAGAAGAAGATGGTGTGTTTTTGGCATTAAAAGGGATCTACTCAGAAGATGAAGCAAATGATCTTCCTGAATGGTGCTCAGTCAAAGACGTTGCCGCTTTAATTGTTCCCGAGTTAGAGGGCGAAAGGCATTTAGTGACTCTAATCGGAAAAAAATAATGGAATAAGAGGTTAGTGTGGGAAGAGTTATCTCGATTGCGAACCAAAAAGGTGGCGTAGGTAAGACAACAACAGCTGTAAATTTAGCTGCATCTATGGCTGCAACACATCGAAAAGTGTTACTTATTGACCTTGATGCTCAAGGTAACGCCACTATGGCTAGTGGTGTTGATAAATACGATGTGGATGCAACTGCGTATGAGTTGTTGGTTGACGAAGTTCCTTTTGAAAAGGTCGTAATTGAGGAGACCTCTGGCGGTTATGATTTGATAGCAGCAAATGGTGATATCACCGCTGCTGAAATCAAATTAATGGAAGTGTTTGCGCGAGAGGTTCGCTTGCGCAACATGATCTACCCAATTCGTGGTAACTATGATTTCATCTTTATTGATTGCCCTCCTGCTCTAAATCTCCTTACAATTAACGCCATGGCAGCATCGGATTCTGTATTAGTTCCTATGCAGTGCGAATATTATGCACTCGAAGGGCTAACCGCTTTAATTGACACTATTGGTAAATTGGCCGCTGTTGTGAATGCCGATTTAAAGATCGAAGGATTATTAAGAACCATGTTCGATCCTCGCAATCGTTTAGCCAATGATGTCTCTGATCAATTAAAAAAGCATTTTGGTGATAAAGTGTATCGCACTGTCATCCCTCGAAATGTGCGTTTAGCAGAAGCGCCTAGTCATGGTAAACCTGCAATGTATTATGATAAATACTCAAATGGTGCAAAAGCTTACTTAGCTCTTGCCGGAGAGATAATTCGCCGTGACGAAATGGAAAAAGAAAGGGAAACAGAAATTCATGGGTAATAAACGTGGTTTAGGCAAAGGATTAGATGCGCTATTAGCAACAAGTTCACTGGCTCGTGAGAAACAAGCGAGTGCCGAAAAAAGTGAAACACTTTCAAAAGATACTCAATTGGTTGAGCTGGGTATTCATCAGCTTAGTGCTGGACAATATCAACCAAGAAAAACAATGGAAGAAGACGCATTAGAAGAACTTTCAGCTTCCATTCGTTCTCAAGGAATTATTCAACCGATTGTTGTCCGCCAAGTTGCTGAACAACAATATGAGATCATTGCTGGCGAAAGACGTTTTCGTGCCGCAAAGAAAGCCGGCTTAAAACAGGTTCCTTGTGTTGTTAAATCTGTTGAAGATAAAGCGGTTATTGCGATGGCATTAATTGAAAATATTCAGCGTGAAGATTTGAACGTGATTGAGGAAGCGCAAGCACTAGAGCGCTTACAGCAAGAGTTTGAATTAACTCATCAACAAATCTCAGAAGTCATTGGTAAGTCTCGTACAACGGTAACCAACTTGTTGCGCCTTAATGCACTTACAAGTGAAGTTAAAAAACTGGTTGAACAGAAATTACTAGAGATGGGCCATGCTCGTGCGTTATTAGCATTAGAGAGCGAACAACAGATCGAACTTGCTCATTTGGTCATTGAGAAAAAGCTGACGGTTCGTCAAACTGAGCAAAAAGTAAAAGAGTTACTTGCGCCAGAAAAAGAAGAGCAACCTAAAGCTATTGATACCGAAATGATGGCGATTTCAGATAAACTATCATCAACACTTGGCTCAAAAGTAATGATAAGCCGAAATTCATCAGGTAAAGGCAAGGTAACGATTACCTTTGACGAGGCTCACAAATTAGAGCTACTAATCGCAAAGCTAGAAAGCGAAGTGTGATATAAAACAGTGTTTCAAAGTGAAATCGTATTTTACGTCGTAAAAGTTACTGCATTGTTCTCATAAATGTAACTTTTTAATGCTATTTGATTGCATTCATATGGGTGCAACGTATAATTTTTGCAAAATCTTCGTCTTGTGTTGATTTATATCAAGGCAAAGATGCTTTAAAGGAAGAATACATGGTAGTTACGCTAGCGAAACCAGGGCGTTTGCTTGCAAAGCGATTGTTATTGATTCAGCTTAGTGTCACTACAGTTATGGCAATAGGGATGAGCATAGCCGTTAGTGCTAGTTGGGGAATGTCAGCATTAGTTGGTGGTAGTATTTTTATTATCGCTAATTCAGTGTTTTCAAAATGTGCATTTATGTTCAGTGGGGCAAGAGCCGCTAAAATGGTTGCTGCTTTTTTCTATCTGGGTGAAGTGCTTAAAATTCTTATAACAATTGTCTTATTTTCTATTGTTTACGTGTATACGGAGGTGGAACTTGTTCCCCTCAAACTAACCTATTTGCTGGTACTGGGTAGTAATATCTTTGCACCAGTTTTCTTTATTAACAACAGGAAATAGGAAAAGTTATGTCTGCGTCAACGCCTACTGAATATATTAATCATCACCTGCAAAATCTCTCATTAGGGAAATTTGGCATTGTTGATGAATTAAGTTTTTGGAATGTGCATATAGACAGCTTGTTTTTTTCTGTGCTAACAGGGATGTTATTCCTTTGGGTATTTCGCTCTGTAGCTAAGAAATCAACAACTGGAGTACCAGGTAAATTACAGTGTTTCGTTGAAATGGTAGTTGAATTCGTTGATACCAACGTAAAAGAGACTTTCCATGGTCGAAACCCTCTAGTTGCTCCACTAGCTTTAACCATATTTTGTTGGGTAATAATTATGAACGTCATGGATTTAGTTCCAATTGACTTCTTACCTTACTCAGCTGAACAGTTGTTAGGCCTTCCTTATCTTAAGGTGGTTCCTACTGCTGATGTAAACATTACAATGGCAATGGCTCTTGGTGTGTTCGCTTTAATGATTTATTACAGCATTAAAGTAAAAGGACTAGGTGGTTTTGCAAAAGAATTAGCATTACACCCGTTTAACCACTGGATTATGATCCCTTTCAACCTACTTATTGAAGTTGTTTCGCTACTTGCTAAACCTCTTTCTTTAGGCATGCGTCTGTTTGGTAACATGTTCGCTGGTGAAGTGGTGTTTATTCTAATCGCTGCAATGTTACCTTGGTATTTACAATGGGTCGGTGCGTTACCTTGGGCTATTTTCCATATTTTGGTTATCTTAATCCAAGCATTTGTTTTCATGATGTTGACGATAGTTTATATGTCAATGGCTCATGAAGATGGCGATCATTAATCTTAAATTTTTAATACAACTCTATCTATTCAATTGGAGAATATAAATGGAAACCGTTCTTAGTTTTTCAGCTATCGCAGTAGCTATTATTGTTGGTCTTTGTGCTGTAGGTACAGCAATTGGTTTTGCTATTCTTGGTGGTAAGTTTCTGGAAGGCGCAGCTCGTCAACCTGAAATGGCTCCAATGCTACAAGTTAAGATGTTCATCATCGCTGGTCTATTGGATGCGGTTCCAATGATCGGTATCGTAATCGCGCTACTATTCACATTTGCTAACCCATTTGTTGGTCAACTAGCAGGCTAATCTAGCCTTTTGCTAATTGAATTTTTGTAGCTGATTCTTAACGAGGGGTAGCTGTTGTGAATATGAACGCAACTCTGCTTGGTCAAGCAATCGCTTTCGCACTGTTTGTTTGGTTCTGCATGAAATATGTATGGCCACCAATCATGGAAGCGATCGAGGCACGTCAGAAGTTAATTGCTGACGGTTTATCTGCCGCTGAACGCGCAGCTAAAGACCTTGATTTGGCACAAGCCAATGCTTCTGATCAACTGAAAGAAGCAAAGCGCGCTGCAACTGAGATCATCGAACAAGCGAACAAACGTAAAGGTCAAATTTTAGACGAAGCTCGTGAAGAAGCTCTGACAGAACGTCAGAAGATTCTTACGCAAGGTGAAGCTGAACTTGAATCTGAACGCAAACGCGCTCGCGATGAACTGCGTAAACAAGTTGCAACTCTGGCTGTGATTGGTGCCGAGAAAATCTTGGAGCGTTCTATTGATGTAGAAGCTCAGAAAGATATTCTTGATAACATCACTGCGAAATTGTAAGTAAAAGGGGCCAAGATATGTCGACAATGACAACCATCGCACGCCCCTACGCGAAAGCAGCTTTTGACTTTGCGGTCGAAAAGAATGAATTGGACCAATGGGTTCAAATGCTAACTTTTTGTTCAGAAGTCACAAAGAATGAAGACGTTGCTCAGTTACTTGATGGTGCTATTGCACCAGAGAAACTGGCAGAAATCTTTATTTCAATTTGTGGTGAACAATTAAACGAGTTTGGACAGAACCTGATTCATGTAATGGCTGAAAACAGCCGTTTGAAGGTTCTACCTGATGTGTTAGAACAATATATCTTTTTAAAACATGAGTTTGAAAAAATGATTGATGCTGAAGTTACTTCAGCTGTTGAGCTAACAGAACAGCAAAAAGCTGACATTAGTGCCAAACTTGAAGCTCGTTTAGAGCGTAAAGTGAAGCTGAATTGTAGCGTAGATGAGGCCCTACTAGCTGGGGTCATAATTCGAGCCGGAGACCTAGTCATTGATAACTCAGCACGTGGTCGTTTGAACCGCCTGAGTGAAACATTGCAGTCTTGATGGGGAATGGAGCATGCAACTTAATTCCACGGAAATTAGCGATCTAATCAAACAACGTATTGAAAAATTCAACGTTGTAAGTGAAGCTCGCAACGAAGGTACAATCGTTTCGGTAAGCGACGGTATCATTCGTATCCACGGCCTTGCAGACGTTATGCAAGGCGAAATGATTGAATTACCGGGCGGCCGTTACGCGCTAGCACTAAACCTTGAGCGTGACTCAGTTGGTGCTGTTGTAATGGGCCCATATGCTGACCTACAGGAAGGCATGAAAGTAACAGGTACTGGTCGTATCCTTGAAGTACCAGTAGGTCCTGAAATGCTAGGTCGTGTTGTAAACACACTTGGTGAGCCAATTGATGGTAAAGGCCCTATTGATGCGAAATTGACTTCTCCAGTAGAAGTGATTGCACCTGGTGTAATCGATCGTAAATCAGTAGACCAACCTGTACAAACTGGCTATAAGTCAGTTGACTCAATGATCCCAATCGGCCGTGGTCAGCGTGAGCTAATCATCGGTGACCGTCAGACTGGTAAAACAGCAATGGCGATCGATGCGATCATTAATCAGAAGAATTCTGGTATTTTCTCTATCTATGTTGCGATTGGCCAAAAGGCATCAACAATTGCTAACGTAGTTCGCAAATTAGAAGAGCACGGCGCGTTAGCTAACACTATCGTTGTTGTTGCATCTGCTTCTGAATCTGCTGCGCTGCAATATCTTGCACCGTACTCAGGTTGTGCGATGGGTGAATACTTCCGTGACCGCGGTGAAGATGCTCTAATTGTTTATGATGACTTATCTAAACAAGCGGTAGCTTATCGTCAGATTTCTCTACTATTGAAACGTCCACCGGGTCGTGAAGCATTCCCTGGTGATGTTTTCTATTTACACTCTCGTCTACTAGAGCGTGCTGCTCGTGTAAGCGAAGCGTATGTTGAGAAATTCACTAATGGTGAAGTGAAAGGTAAAACTGGTTCTTTAACTGCTCTACCTATCATCGAAACTCAAGCTGGTGACGTATCTGCATTCGTACCAACCAACGTAATCTCGATTACTGATGGTCAGATCTTCCTACAAACAGAACTGTTCACCGCTGGTGTTCGTCCTGCAGTAGATCCAGGTATCTCTGTATCTCGTGTAGGTGGTGCTGCGCAAACTAAGATCATTAAGAAACTGTCTGGTGGTATTCGTACTGCTCTTGCACAGTACCGTGAACTTGCAGCGTTTGCTCAGTTCTCATCTGATCTTGATGAAGCGACTAAAAAGCAACTTGATCATGGTGAGAAAGTAACTGAGCTAATGAAACAAAAGCAGTACGCTCCAATGTCTGTTTTTGATCAAGCTTTAGTTATCTTTACAGCTGAGAAAGGCTATTTGAATGATGTTGAGCTTTCTAAGCTTGCTGATTTCGAAGAAGCATTGCTGTCGTATGCTCGTGGTCAATTTGCCGATCTAGCAACAGAGATCGACTCATCGGGTGCTTGGAACAAAGAAGTTGAAGCTCAGTTTGTTAAACTGGTTGAAGACTTTAAAGCAACCCAGACCTGGTAATTCGTTGGTGGCCTGTAATAGGTCACCCGAAAACGGAGAGTAACGATGGCCGGTGCGAAAGAAATTCGTAACAAGATCGGGAGTGTAAAAAGCACTCAAAAGATCACGAAAGCAATGGAAATGGTAGCCGCTTCTAAAATGCGTCGCTCGCAAGAGTCGATGTCAGCGTCTCGTCCATATGCTGAGACAATACGTAAAGTAATCGGTCATTTAGCGCTTGGTAGCCTTGAGTATAAACATCCATACCTTGAGGAGCGCGAAGCTAAGCGCGTTGGTTACATTATTATTTCTAGTGATCGTGGTTTATGTGGTGGCTTAAACATTAACTTGTTTAAAAAAGTCATGGCAGAAATGAAAACATGGTCAGAAGATGGTGTTGAAATTGATTTAGCCGTTATCGGCTCTAAAGCAACAGCATTCTTTAATAGTTATGGCGGCAACGTTATTGCTCAAAACTCTGGTCTAGGTGATAAACCTAGTTTAGAAGAATTGATCGGTACTGTTGGTGTGATGCTTAAGAAATATGATGAAGGCCAGTTGGATCGCCTGTATGTAGTGAGTAATAAGTTCATTAATACAATGGTACAAGAGCCAACAATTGACCAATTACTTCCTTTGCCTAAATCTGAAGATGAAGCAATGAAACGCACTCATTCTTGGGACTATATTTATGAGCCCGAGCCAAAACCATTACTAGACGCCTTATTGGTTCGATATGTCGAATCACAAGTGTATCAAGGTGTGGTTGAGAATTTAGCCTGCGAACACGTAGCGCGAATGATTGCGATGAAAGCGGCAACTGATAACGCTGGTGACATTATTGATGAACTGCAACTTGTGTATAACAAAGCCCGTCAAACGGCGATTACACAAGAGCTTTCAGAAATTGTTTCAGGCGCATCAGCGGTTTAAGCATAGGTATTTAAACAGTTTAGAGGATTAACGATGACTACAGGTAAGATCGTACAGATCATCGGTGCGGTAGTCGATGTAGAGTTCCCACAAGGCAGTGTACCTCGTGTATACGATGCTCTGAATGTTGTTGATGCAAAAGAACGTCTTGTTCTTGAAGTTCAACAACAAATCGGCGGTGGCGTTGTACGCGCAATCGTTATGGGTAGCTCAGATGGTTTACGTCGTGGCTTAGCAGTAGAAAATACTGGCGCGCCAATTACAGTTCCAGTGGGTACTAAAACATTAGGCCGTATCATGAACGTTCTTGGTGACGCGATTGATGAGTGTGGTGATATTGGTGCTGAAGAGCATTATTCAATTCACCGCGAAGCGCCTAGCTACGAAGAGCAGTCTAACTCGACTGAACTTCTAGAAACGGGTGTTAAAGTAATCGACTTAATTTGTCCATTCGCTAAGGGTGGTAAAATCGGTCTATTCGGTGGTGCTGGTGTAGGTAAGACCGTCAACATGATGGAACTTATCAACAACATCGCATTACAACACTCTGGCCTATCTGTATTTGCAGGTGTAGGTGAGCGTACTCGTGAAGGTAATGATTTCTACTTTGAAATGCAGGAAGCTGGTGTTGTAAACATCGAAAAACCTGAAGAATCAAAAGTAGCAATGGTTTACGGTCAAATGAATGAGCCACCAGGTAACCGTTTACGTGTTGCTTTGACTGGTCTAACAATGGCAGAGCGTTTCCGTGACGAAGGTCGTGACGTTTTACTATTCATTGATAACATCTATCGTTATACACTAGCCGGAACTGAAGTATCAGCTCTACTAGGTCGTATGCCATCAGCGGTAGGTTACCAACCTACACTAGCTGAAGAGATGGGTGTTCTTCAGGAACGTATCACTTCAACTCGTAGTGGTTCTATCACTTCAGTTCAAGCGGTATATGTACCTGCGGATGACTTAACGGATCCATCTCCAGCAACAACGTTTGCTCACTTAGATGCGACAGTTGTACTTAACCGTAATATCGCTTCAATGGGTTTATACCCTGCGATTGACCCGTTAGATTCAACATCTCGTCAACTTGATCCACTTGTTGTTGGTCAAGAGCACTATGATATCGCACGTAATGTACAATCTACATTACAGCGTTATAAAGAGCTAAAAGACATCATTGCTATCCTAGGTATGGACGAGCTATCTGAAGAAGATAAGCAAGTTGTATCTCGTGCCCGTAAGATTGAGAAGTTCTTAACTCAACCTTACCACGTAGCTGAAGTATTCACTGGCGACCCAGGTATTTACGTACCACTTAAAGACACATTAGCTGGCTTTAAAGGGTTATTAGCTGGTGATTACGATGACGTTCCTGAGCAAGCCTTCATGTACTGCGGTAAGATTGAAGATGCGCTTGAGAATGCGAAGAAGCTATAAGGCTGATTAGGAGGCGATATGGCAGCAATGACCTTTCACCTGGACGTTGTAAGTGCTGAGAAAAAATTATTCTCAGGACTTGTTGAAACGATGCAGGTGAGCGGAAGCGAAGGTGAACTTGGTATTTTCCATGGTCACGCACCGCTGCTGACCGCTATCACGCCTGGTATGGTGCGTATTGTTAAACAACACGGTCACGAAGAGTACATTTATGTCTCGGGTGGCATGGTTGAGGTTCAACCTGGTTCGGCAACTGTTTTGGCAGATACCGGAATCCGTGGTGAAGACCTAGACGCAGCTAAGGCAGAAGAAGCTAAACGCAAGGCTGAGGAAAATATTAAGAATCAGCATGGCGACATTAACTTCGCTCAAGCGGCCAGTGATTTGGCTAAAGCGATCGCACAGCTTCGAGTTATCGAACTGACAAGACGTTCGCGTTAATCAAGCACCATTAGAAAGAAGGCGACCTATTTGGGTCGCCTTTTCTTTTTTATCTAAGTATTCTTACTTATCTCTTACCCAAAGCGGCTGCTTTTAGCTTATAATTTAATCCGCATATTAATCCCATTAATCATTACTTTGTATGTAACTCAGTAGTAAGTAATGGATTTAATATTTTGATTTCCACTAGCTAGGTAAATGCTATCGATGCAGAGTCGATATCAGTTAGCATAATAATAGAATGGGCTTTTCATGAAATTCAGTGCAGTAATTTTAGCAGCGGGTAAAGGCACTCGCATGTACTCAAACAAACCTAAAGTGCTTCATACTTTAGCGGGTAAACCAATGGTAAAGCATGTAATTGATACATGTGAAGGTCTTGGTGCTCAAAATATCCACCTAGTTTATGGTCACGGTGGTGATCAAATGAAAGCTGAACTAGGTGAAGAGCGAGTAACTTGGGTACTTCAAGCCGATCAACTAGGTACAGGCCATGCGGTTAACCAAGCAGCACCTGAATTTTCTGATGATGAGAAAGTGTTAGTTCTATATGGTGACGTACCTTTGATTAGTGCTGAAACGGTAGAAAATTTACTAGACTCTCAGCCAACAGGTGGTATTGCATTACTGACTGTTGTTCTTGATAACCCTATGGGTTATGGCCGTATTATTCGTCGTAATGGCCCTGTAATCGCGATTGTAGAGCAGAAAGATGCAACGGAAGAGCAGAAGCTTATTAAAGAAATAAACACCGGTGTAATGGTTGCTACTGGCGGTGATTTAAAGCGTTGGTTAGCTGCATTAAAGAATGAAAATGCACAAGGTGAATATTATCTAACAGATATCATCGCAGCTGCACATGATGAAGGTCGTGCTGTAGAAGCGGTACATCCTGTTAGTCCGATTGAAGTTGAAGGTGTGAATGATCGCGCTCAATTAGCTCGTTTAGAAAGAGCTTATCAATCAGCACAAGCACAAAAACTATTAGAGCAAGGTGTAATGCTTCGTGATCCAAGCCGCTTTGATCTTAGAGGATCTCTGCAGTGTGGTATGGATATTGAGATCGACGCAAACGTGATCATTGAAGGTAATGTAACGATTGGTGATAACGTCGTTATCGGAGCTGGTTGTGTACTGAAAGACTGTGAGATTGATGATAATACGATTATTCGTCCTTACAGTGTGATTGAAGGCGCTACAGTAGGTGAAGATTGTACGGTTGGTCCATTTACTCGCTTACGCCCAGGCGCTGAGCTTTGCAATGATGCTCACGTAGGTAACTTTGTTGAAGTGAAGAATGTTCGTCTTGGGGAAGGCTCTAAAGCGAATCATTTAACTTATCTTGGTGATGCTGAAATTGGTCAACGTGTAAATGTTGGTGCTGGTGTCATTACATGTAATTACGATGGTGCTAATAAATTTAAAACAATCATTGGTGATGATGTATTTGTTGGTTCTGATAGCCAACTTATAGCTCCGGTTACTATCGCTAATGGCGCGACAGTTGGCGCGGGCTCTACAGTGACGAAAGATGTGGCTGAAAATGAACTTTACATTAGCCGAGCTAAAGATCGTCGTATTGCTAATTGGCAGCGTCCAACAAAAAAATAGTTAATATTTAAATGCTTATTCCTATTTTTATAGGTATTTGTTCATAAAAAAAGAAGCGATTATCGCTTCTTTTTTTGTATCTGAAATTTGATACTACAAATGACAGACAAAAAAAATGCCGACCGAAGTCAGCATTTAAAAATTTTATTCGAAAATTCGAATTAAGCTGGAGTAACGTCTGCAGCTTGTGGGCCTTTTTGACCTTGTTCAACAGTGAAAGTTACCGCTTGGCCTTCTTTCAGAGTTTTGAAACCTTCAGTTGCGATAGCACGGAAGTGAACGAATACGTCAGCGCCGCCGTTATCTTGAGTAATGAAACCGAAACCTTTCTCTTCGTTGAACCACTTAACGATACCAGTTGATTTAGACATAATAAATCCTAATTTTTTTTAATTAAATAATTCGCATAATGCGAAGTTGTAGCCATAAAGAATTATTTATTGAGGTAAAACATATGTATAAAAAGCTTCAAGCATAACTGGTAAAGCAGTATAACGAAGGTTTCAAAAGCATAATATTACAGATAAATAGGTCTGTTTACAGGCCGAGAAAAATAATAGCATTTTTTAAACGATTGTATAGCAGAATTTCAAAAATGAATGAAAATAAGGCTAAAAAAATAGTAGCCTTACAAATGCCATACGCTATTAAGATAAAAAGAACTTATAAGCTGGATTATCAGTTTCATCTTTGCATCGATAACCTAATTCTTCTAGATGTTTAGAGAAAACAAGGAGATCAGAATCATCTAATTCAAAGCCACACAAAACACGTCCATAATCAGCCCCGTGATTTCGGTAATTGAATAAACTGATATTCCAATGAGTGCCTAATGTACTGAGAAATTTGACTAGGGCACCAGGATATTCTGGAAATTCAAAACTGTATAATCGTTCTTTCAATGGCTTAGAGGGTTTACCTCCTATCATGTAGCGAATATGAAGCTTTGCCATTTCATTATCAGAGAGATCAACAACAGGGTATTCACTCTGTTGTAAGTCATTAATAATGTTATTGAGCTCTTCTTGTCCCTCTTGTAAGCGGACACCAACAAAGATGTTTGCTAGTTTATTGTCGTTGTATCGATAGTTAAACTCAGTAACGGCTCGGCCACCAATTAAATTGCAGAATTCAAAAAAAGCACCTTGGCGCTCAGGAATCGTGACAGCTAATAAACCTTCTCTTTTCTCACCAAGTTCACAACGCTCGGAAACGTAGCGTAAACCATGGAAGTTAGTGTTTGCACCAGAAAGTACAGCCCCAAGTTGTTTATTATTAAGTTGGTTTTTATCAGCAAATTTTTTCAAACCTGCTAATGCTAATGCACCTGATGGTTCAGCAATCGCACGAGTGTCTTCAAAAATATCTTTGACGGCGGCACAGATTTCATCGCTAGAAACGGTGATATGGCCATCAAGATATTTTTGGCATAAACGGAAGGTTTCATCACCAATACGTTTAACGGCAACACCATCGGCGAACATACTTACTTGATCCAGTATTACTGGTTCTCCTGCATCTAATGCGGCTTTTAAGCAGGCTGAGTCTTCAGGTTCAACTGCGATTACTTTAATTTCTGGCATTAATTGTTTGATAAGAACGGCAACACCAGCGGCTAAGCCACCACCACCGACAGGAACAAAAATATAATCTAAATGCCCATTTTGTTGCAGCATTTCCATTCCTATCGTTCCTTGCCCTGCAATCACTAAAGGATGATCAAATGGAGGAACAAAGGTATAGCCGTGAAGCTCAGATAAACGCTCTGCTTCGGCTTTTGCTTCATCGAAGTTACGGCCGTGAAGAATGACTCGGCCACCAAACCCTTTCACCGCTTCTACTTTGATGTCAGGGGTTGTTTTTGGCATAACGATGGTGGTTTGGATCCCAAGCTTAGTGCCTGAAAGCGCCATACCTTGAGCATGATTACCTGCAGAAGCTGCAATAACGCCAGCTTGCTTCTGTTCTTCAGTTAAGTTTGCCACCATATTGTAAGCACCACGAAGCTTAAATGAGTGAACCGGTTGGCGATCCTCTCGCTTTAACTGTACGTGATTATTAAGTCGTTCCGATAAACGTGGCATCCCTTGAAGTGGCGTAACAGTGGCAACTTCATAGATGGGGGCTCGTAAGATCTGACGCAGATATTCTGCGCCAGTTTGATTAGAAGGTGTTGTCATAAGCCTTATCCTTCTAACTTAGATTTATCACGTACTGCGCCTTTGTCTGCACTGGTTGCCATACTTGCGTACGCTTTTAGTGCAAAAGAAACTTCACGTTGGCGATTTACTGGTTTCCAGCCTAATTGGTCTTGTTTCACTCGACGATCAGCCAGTTCAGATTCTGAAACATCAAGAGTAATAGAGCGACTTGGGATATCGATGGTAATGATGTCGCCAGTATTTACTAAACCAATGGTGCCACCACTTGCAGCTTCTGGTGAGACATGACCAATAGAGAGACCTGATGTACCACCAGAAAATCGACCATCAGTAAGAAGCGCACAAGCTTTGCCTAATCCCATTGATTTTAAATAAGTGGTTGGGTACAGCATTTCTTGCATTCCCGGACCACCTTTAGGGCCTTCATAGCGAATAACGACAACATCACCGGCTTTTACTTTGCCACCTAAGATGCCTTCTACTGCACTGTCTTGGCTTTCAAATACAATGGCTGGACCTTGGAATTTAAGGTTATCTTCATCAACACCAGCTGTTTTTACAATACATCCATCAACAGCGATATTACCAGAAAGAACGGCTAGACCACCCTCTTGGCTAAAGGCATTTTCTTTGGTACGAATACAGCCATTTTCACGGTCATCATCAAGACGATCCCAACGACAATCTTGTGAGAAAGCTTTAGTGGTTCGAATACCAGCAGGACCAGCACGGAAAAATTTAAGTACCGCTTCATTTTCGGTTTGCATGATGTCGTATTGAGCCAGTTGCTCTTTCATCGTTAAGCCAAGCACGGTATTGGTATCACTATTAAGTAGATTTGCTCGATCTAGCTCGCCAAGGATAGCCATTACTCCACCTGCACGGTGAACGTCTTCCATGTGATATTTTGGTGTTGAAGGTGCTACTTTACATAGATGAGGTACTCGACGAGACATCTCATCAATATCATCCATATCAAAATCGATTTCGCCTTCTTGAGCTGAGGCAATTAGGTGAAGAACCGTATTACTTGAACCACCCATCGCAATATCTAGCGCCATTGCATTTTCAAATGCTGCTTTGTTGGCAATATTGCGTGGTAGAGCGGAATCATCACCTTGCTCGTAATAGCGTTTAGTTAGAGTCACGATACGTTTACCTGCATTGATAAACAGTTCTTCTCGATCGGCGTGAGTAGCAAGCATTGAGCCGTTACCTGGTTGAGATAATCCTAATGCTTCGGTTAAACAGTTCATTGAGTTCGCGGTAAACATACCTGAACATGAGCCACAGGTTGGACACGCAGAACGTTCTACTTGTTCACTTTGTTCATCTGAAATTGTTGGGTCGGCGCCTTGGATCATTGCATCGACTAGATCAAGCTTGATTATTTGATCTGAAAGCTTGGTCTTACCTGCTTCCATTGGGCCACCAGAAACAAAGATCACTGGAATGTTAAGGCGCATTGCTGCCATCATCATTCCCGGAGTGATTTTGTCACAGTTAGAGATACATACCATTGCATCGGCACAGTGAGCATTAACCATGTATTCAACTGAATCAGCAATAAGTTCACGTGATGGTAGAGAATAAAGCATGCCACCGTGACCCATTGCAATGCCATCATCAACCGCAATGGTATTAAATTCTTTAGCTATACCGCCTGCTTTTTCAATTTCACCAGCAACCAATTGTCCCATGTCTTTTAGATGAACATGACCCGGAACAAATTGGGTAAATGAGTTAACTACGGCAATGATAGGTTTACCAAAATCTTCTTCTTTTACGCCAGTTGCGCGCCATAGTGCGCGAGCTCCAGCCATGTTACGACCATGAGTTGTGGTGGCTGAACGGTATCTGTTTTTAGGTGCTGTAGGCATTGTTATTAATCCTTTAAATTTTAATCTTATGCGCGATTCAATGTAGAGACATGAACGGCGGTAATATCCCAAAGTTTTTCAATTTGATTCGTAAGCAGGCTGATAGGACGATCACTTTCGACGATAATCTCAACCGCAGCGATACCACTTGCTTGGTTTTGAGTCGCAAGTACCTGTTTGATGGCAAAACCGCGGTGACGGATCACTCGTAATACGCGTTCTAATAATACCGGTTTGTCAGTTGCTTCAATTTCTAAAATATAACGTTGCATTATTCACCCTCCACCATGTCTTGGTTTGCAGCCCCTGGTGGAACAAGTGGCCATACGTTTTCTTCTTCAGAAATAAGTACATGCAGCATATAAGCGGTTTTGCTTTCTAACATCTCTTGTAATGCTGGCTGAACTTCTTCTTTACGAGTAATGGTTTTTCCTGGAATGTTAAAGGCAGCAGCCAATGCAACAAAATCAGGGTTGTCGTCTAAAATCGTTTCGCTGTGGCGACCATCAAAGAATAGAGATTGCCATTGACGAACCATACCTAAACGCTGGTTATTAAGTAGCACCATTTTTACAGGAATTTGTTTACGCTTTATTGTGCCCAGCTCCTGAACGTTCATCATAAATGAGCCATCACCAGTAATAAGAACCGATTCATCATCAGGGCGAGCAACTTTAGCTCCTATTGCAGCAGGCAAACCAAAGCCCATCGTGCCAAGACCTGCAGAGGTTAAATAATTTTCTGGCGCGCGAGGTTGAATATGCTGAGCTGCCCACATTTGATGTTGACCAACGTCAGTCGCAACAATGGAGCTGTCTGGCATCATGTCTGATAATTGCTTTAGTAGCAGAGGAGCATAGATTAGATCTCCAGGATGGTCATAACGCCATTTAAATTCAGTACGTAGTGCTGACACATGTTCTAACCAAGGTGTTAGGTCTTGAGTGGTATTCAGTTGCGGTAAAATAACATTGATATCACCACGCAATGTCGAGTGAGCATGACGAAGCTTATTGAACTCAGCAGCATCAATATCGATATGAATGACTTTGGCATGTGGGGCGAAACTTTCTAGCTTTCCTGTTACACGATCATCAAAACGAGCACCAACCACAATCAATAGATCTGACTCTTGAACGATAAGGTTGGCGGCCTTAGTACCGTGCATCCCGACCATGCCTAAATAATGTGGGTCGTGCCTTTCTATCGAACCTAGGCCTTTAAGTGTACTTACTGACGGCATTGGATTATTACGTAAAAACTCACGAACTGAATCCGTAGCATGGGCAAGCTGCACACCACCACCGACATATAGAACAGGTTTAGCGCTGTTTTTTAGAATGGCCTCAGCGGCTTCAATACTTTCTTGAGAGGCTACAGGAATAGCTGGTGGTTCAAAGTATGGGAGGGTCGTTACTGGTGCTTCAGCAACTTGTACGTCTTTAGCTATATCAATTAATACAGGGCCTGGACGACCTGATTTTGCTACTTCAAAAGCTTCAGCAATCACTGGAGCAAGTTCGTTGATGTCAGTAACAAGGTAGCTGTGTTTAGTACAAGAGAGAGACATACCAATGACATCCATTTCCTGGAAGGCATCAGTACCGATTAAATGACTTGCGACTTGACCTGTGATAGCAACAAGAGGAATGGAATCAAGCATGGCATCAGCAAGACCAGTAATTAGATTGGTTGCTCCAGGACCTGATGTTGCAAGACAAACGGCAACATCTTTACTTGCTCGGGCCATCCCAATAGCGGCCATGGCTGCACCTTGTTCGTGGCGGCAGAGGATATGCTCAACACCACCATCATACAAGGCATCATAGATAGGCATGATTGCCCCGCCAGGATAACCAAAAACAGTTTTAATTCCTTCATCTCTTAAGGCTTTAACTACTAACTGTGAGCCATTCATACACTGTCGCTCCCTGCGTGAGTGATTATTTGTCTATTCTTGCACATCATGTGCTCCCATTTCTTCCTGAATTCATAAAAAAACCCCCTTGCTGATGAGCTTGGGGGTTTTAAGTGTGCGTTGCTATTGCGACTTTTTGCTCACTCATCCCCGCGCGGTGACTAGAATCACCACGAGAATGTTAATAATTAGAATATTCAGTTGAGCAAGCAAGGTCATTTAATCTGTCCGTAATCGTGTTTTTTTTGATAATTCGTTACATTAACTTAGTGGTAACACAGACATGGCTCTCATGACAAGAAAAAACTCTCATTTTATTCACAATTCTCGTTCATTTAGCGCTTATATATAACAAATCAATAAAAAGCGCAGAAATAGTCGCTTTATAAATCATTGGGTAGGGAAATGGGATTAGCAATCATACACAGTCGAGCGTGCGTAGGAGTTGAGGCACCAGAAGTAACCGTTGAGGTTCATATCAGCAATGGGATGCCGGGGTTTAGTCTTGTTGGGTTACCAGAAACCACAGTTAAAGAAGCTAAAGATAGAGTAAGAAGCGCCATTATTAATGCGAACTTTGAATTTCCATCAAAGCGGATCACTGTGAATCTAGCTCCGGCGGATTTACCTAAAGAAGGAGGCCGTTTTGATCTACCAATCGCTCTTGGTATTTTGGCTGCATCTGATCAGATCCCAGAAATAAAATTGGCAGGGCATGAGTTTGTGGGAGAGCTTGCCCTTTCGGGAGAGCTTCGCAAAGTGAAAGGTGTGTTACCCGCAGCATTAGCCTCATTAAAGTCTAATCGATGCTTAGTGGTGCCTGATGAAAATGGCGATCAAGCGGCATTAGTGGGCAAAGATATTCATAAATCCGCACCTCACTTGCTGGCGGTGTGCGGGTTTTTATGTGGCCAGCAGCAGTTGGGATTATTAACCTCTGAAAAAATCGAACAAGAAGTCGAGGGGATGGATCGAGACTTACAAGATATTATTGGTCAGCAACAAGGTAAGCGTGCCTTAGAAATAGCTGCGGCTGGTGGGCACAATTTATTGTATCTAGGTCCCCCTGGAACAGGAAAGACTATGCTGGCCTCTCGTATGAGTGATTTATTACCCAAAATGACGAACGATGAAGCGCTTGAAACCGCGGCAGTCGCTTCCCTAACCCATCAGCATATAGATGAATCTAATTGGCGCTCTCGCCCTTTTCGTTCACCTCACCATTCTAGCTCTATGGCTGCATTAGTCGGTGGTGGTTCGATACCTAGACCGGGAGAGATTTCTCTTGCTCATAATGGCATTCTTTTTTTAGATGAAATGCCTGAGTTTGAAAGAAAAGTACTCGATTCGTTGCGAGAGCCATTAGAGTCTGGAGAAATTGTCATCTCGAGAGCTGCGAGTAAAACTCGATTTCCGGCTCGTTTCCAATTGGTTGGAGCCTTAAACCCAAGTCCTACTGGGTATTACGAAGGAAATAATACCAGAACTAATCCTCAACTGATTCTGCGGTATTTGAGCCGAATTTCAGGGCCATTGCTGGATCGATTTGATATGTCTTTAGAGATCCCCTTACTGCCTAAAGGCACTTTAACGGAAGGAGGCGATCGAGGGGAATCAACCCAAGAGGTAAAAGAAAGAGTCTTATTAGCTCGCTCACGGATGCTGGAAAGAAATGGCAAAATTAATGCATTGTTAGGCAGCAGAGAAATAGATAAGTATTGTCCGTTAGCGAAAGAAGATGCTGCTTTCTTGGAGAACACGCTTCATCAACTAGGTCTTTCTATTCGGGCTTATCATCGGATCATTAAGGTCGCAAGAACCATTGCTGATCTGAATGGTGAAGATAACATCCAACGCATTCATCTAGCAGAAGCCGTGGGTTATAGGGCAATGGATCGTCTCTTAAAGCAATTAACCGCTCAAGCGATTTAGTGTCTTTTTATATAGACGGAAATAAAGTTTCTTAACAAAAAAAGGTCAGGCTTGTTATTATATGGGCAATTTTCACCCTGTTAACGAATGAAGACCCCCTATGTTTGCGAATATCCGACTGGTTGCTAGCGTTTTGCTTGTGATGCTCAATACGGCATTGACCTCTTTAATTATCAGTTTTTTTGCTGTAATTAAGCTTATTCTCCCTTTTGCGGTGATAAAAAAGATCACCGTTTCAATGGCAAATAAAACACTATGGGGATGGGCAACGCTGAACCTTTGGATGTTAAACCTAAATAACAGCATTGAATGGGAAATTGAGGGGGGAGATGAGCTTTCTCAAGAGAATTGGTATTTGCTGCTTTCTAACCACGTAAGTTGGGCTGATATTGTTATTTTATCTTCGGTAATGAAAGATAAAATACCAATGACGAAGTTCTTTTTGAAGTATGAGTTACTTTTCGTTCCCTTTGTCGGTTTAGCCTGTTGGGGCGCTGACATGCCATTCATGCGCCGAGATCCTGAGCGTCGTGATGATGATTTTAAAGCGATTCAAAAATCGTGTGAAAACTTTCGAGCAGTGCCAACAACCGTAGTTAACTTCGTTGAAGGTACTCGTGCAACGCCTGAAAAACTAAAAGAAGCTCGCACACCTTATCAGCACCTGTTTAAACCAAAAATTGGTGGTATTGCTTTTACGTTGTCTGCGATGGGTGAATTGTTTGATGGGATTGTTGATGTGACTTTGGCATACCCTGAGAATCAAACATCGCCATTTATTGATATGCTACAAGGTAAGTTAACTAAGGTAGTGGTACGGATAAACCTTCACCCTAATGATGAGCAGGTTAATGGCGACTATTTTGGTGATAAAGCCTTTAAGCGTGGTTTTCATAAATGGATAAATGATTTGTGGAAAGAGAAAGATGAATATCTGCAAGGCATATTAAATAAGTGATATAAAAAGGGAGCGAATAATCGCTCCCTTTTAGTATCTATTGCTTTTAAAGCGAGACCGTTTTATTACTTCTTAAGTAACCAGTTAACGAGTTCGTAGTACTCTTCAGCACTTTGAATCTTACCTGTTTCAACAAGATATTTGTTATTAACGATAAGAGCAGGAACGCCTGTTAGACCGCTGTCTTGGAATGCTTTATCAAAGCGGTTAACCATAGAGTTAATCGCAAAACTATTGTAAGTACCATCAAATTCATCAGCGTTAACGCCTTCATCTAGGAAGATTTGACGAATTTCTTGCTCATTACGTGGTGGCTTGTTCATGGTATGAATACGATTGAAAAAAACAGGAACCAGTTTATCTTCAACACCAAGAGACACCATCGTAGCGTAAGCTTTACTCATTGATAGGCCCATTTTTCCGCCCATGAATGAAACGTGTGTTTTCTTAAAGGTTGCATTCTCAGGTAATGTTTTCTTTAAGCCCTGAATTAGAGGTTCAAAGCTATTACAGTGTGGGCAGTAGAAAGAGAAGAACTCGTTTACTGTTGGTGTTTTTGATTCAGGAAGGTTTAAAACTTTATAGTAATCCCCTTCCGTAAAGTTTGCTGCGTTGACAGAAAAACTTAGAACTAAAGCACCAAACAGTGCCATCATTTTCTTCATCATGTGTAACTTTCTCCAATCCATTTGTGTTTGTTTTATTGTTATTACCATTGAGGCATTAATTCTAAAGGTGCTTCGTTTAAAGCGGCTATTTGTTCTTTAAACCCAAGCACTTGGCTTTCCCAGTATTTTGCGTCGGCAAACCATGGGAATGCAATAGGAAACGCAGGATCTTGCCAACGTTTTGCTAGCCATGCCATGTAGTGTACCATTCGTAGACCACGCAATGGCTCAATTAGTTTCAGTTGATTGTGGTCAAAATCGCAATATTCAGAATAAGCTTCAACCAGAATATCGAGTTGAACCAACTTATCTTGACGGTCACCATTCAAAAGCATCCAGATATCTTGAGCTGCAGGACCGTTTCTCGCGTCATCTAAATCGACGAATAATGGGCCATCACGCCATAAAATATTACTTGGGTGACAATCACCATGTAAACGAATCGCTTTACTTGGCTGCCAGTGCTGCTCGATTTTTCCAATCAACATATCAAGATCAGAGAAAAAACTATTCTCTAAATAAGGCGGGATGAATGAACTGTTTTCTAATAGTTTTCTTGGTTGATATAAGTATTCATCCAGTCCGACAGTTGGACGATGAGTGAATAGCTCAGACTCCCCAACCTTATGTATTCTACCTAAGTAGCGCCCGACCCATTCAAGTTGATCAAAATTATCTACTTCAAATGTGCGGCCACCTAAACTGTCAAACAGCGCAAACCAATAGCCTTTAGCAAAGTGAAGCGTTTTACCGTTTATTTCTACTGGAGCAGCTACTGGGATATCTTGTTGTACAAGCTGTTTAGCAAATAAGTGCTCTTCTAAGGTTTGAGCTTCAGACCAACGTTGAGGACGATAGAACTTCACAACATAGCGGCGTTTTTCTTCGTCACTGAATTGATAAACACGGTTCTCATAACTATTTAGCGCTAGAAAGCCAGACTCTGCTCTTACGCCTATCTCAGCAAGGGCATGCCACAATAAGTCAGGGGTAAGCGTACTGAAGTTAAAGGCGTATTCAGACATAATGTTTTCTCAAATAAAAAGGGCTCATTATGAGCCCTTTGAGTCAATAATAGAGTGATTATAGCGGTTTAAAGAAACGGCTTTCTGCTTTTATCACTTGTTGGTCATTATTTTTAATTTCAAAAGTAATGGTGGTAATTGGTGCGGATAACTCATCACCATTTGTGCCTAGGCTAATTGGTAAACTTAATACTTCACCAGGATCTACATTTATATCTTGAGCGCCATACCAAGTAACCCCTTCAAGGCCAGTTACCGATAATAGGTAGTTTTGCTCTTGTTGTGTTTTATTGATGATTTTCAAAGTGTACGTATTTTCAATAAGGCCTGTATTGTTGATACGTGATAATTGGTTTCTATCTCGTAGTACATCAAGTCCCATTGGTTCAACTGTGGCTATTTGAGCAATGAACAGACCTATCATTAAGACCATTACGATGCCATAACCGATGAGCTTAGGGCGCATGATATGAGTTTTATGACCTGCCAATTTATGCTCTGTCGTGTAACTGATTAAATTCTTTTCATAGCCCATTTTGTCCATGGTTTCATTACAAGCATCAATACAAGCACCACAGTTAATGCATTCGTATTGTAGGCCATCACGAATATCAATCCCTGTTGGACACACTTGAACACATAAATTACAGTCAATACAGTCGCCTAATCCGAGTTCTTTAGGCTCTTTTTTACGAGATCTTGGACCGCGAGACTCTCCTCGTTTTGTGTCATAACCAACAATGTAAGTATCTTTATCAAACATCGCAGATTGGAAGCGAGCATAAGGACACATATGCAAGCAAACAATAGATCGCATCCATCCAGCATTCGCATAAGTACAGCCAGCAAAAAATAGCACCCAAAAGGCAGGTAAGAACTCACTATTAAAAGTGAATACATCGACCACTAATTCTTTCACTGGGACAAAATAACCAACAAAGGTGAGGCCTGTAGCAATGGCAATCGCAACCCAAGCGAGATGTTTTAAGGCTTTTCTGGCAAGTAAGTTTGATGTCATCTTTAGCTGATCTTGCTTGCGACGTTTGTTTGCCGGACCTTCTAGTTTTTCTTCAAACCAGATGTACATAAATGTCCAAACGGTTTGAGGGCAAAGATAACCACACCATACTCGGCCTAAAAAGGTCGTAATAAAAAAGAGTCCGAATGCGGCGATGACAAAAAGAAGCGCCAATAAGGTGAGATCTTGAGGAAATAAAGTGGTGGCAAAGAAATTAAATTGCTGACTACCAATATCTAATAAAATCGCTTGTCTGTCGCCAAATGAAATCCATGGGGTAAGAACAAATAACGCTAATAAAAACCACCCACCATAGCGGCGTAGTTTTTGGAATGTTCCTTTGCTTTGACGAACATAAATTCCTGAGCTCGGATTAAAACGATCACTGCTGGATTTGTGTGTTTTTGGGTTAAATTGCTTTGGAGTCACATCTTTGATGTCGATCTTATCCTGACTCATTATTCTTCCTAATTATTTTTATGAGGTATCCCAACGATGGTTTTATTGAGCTGAACCATTTCGAGGTCGGTGATATAAGACATTGTCGGCTGAATTATAGCTTGATGAGTGGTTAGAATACGTAGGAAGGTTCAAAGTTAGTTAAAAAAGTGTGTTTTATTTGAGGGTAAATCGATCTGATTCATTATAAATCAGATCGCTATTGTTGATTTTTATAGAAGTCCGCGTGCTTTTAGAATAGCGGTTTTAAAATCGTTTTCTTGATCCTTTGCTAAACCAGGGATCATTTCATCTTTTTCGCTGTTGCGCATTTTTAGATGATAGATAAGAACATCATCCGTAAGATCTTCTAATTTACCTTCATACTTGGTCTCTTCTGCAAGTTTCACTATGAACTGCATAAGATTAAGTTCAGGTTCTTTTTTCCATTCTGGATGGATTAATTCGATAAGTTCATTAACGCGATGGCATTTCATTGAGCATTCTCCCTATTATTATTAAGGGCAAGTATATCGAAGTTATATCGGATATTAAAAGAAAAAGCGCAACCCAAAGGCCACGCTTTTAAATTATGCCGCACAAGAAACTTCAGCTGGGGCTTCAGTTTTTTCTGAAACTACTAGAGTCATTTCTGGTACGTTTTTTTTCGCTACGGCTACTTTTACAAAGTGGCTGCGACGACGATCCACACTATGCGTTGAAGCAGAGCGTGAAAACCTGACAGTCATAGGACGCATTGGTTATCTCTATAGTCAGGCACTTCCTTGGCCAAATTAATGACCTAACTATCTATGAGTTACATCGAGATGAGACTCTTTTTAGCTTTCGCCAATCCAAATAAATAGTCAGGGGATGTGTTCATAAAACACCCATTAAGAGTATCATAAACTGTCAATTAGTCGAGGTGCATCTCAGCGTAATTTTAATTATTAAGCAATACTATAACGATGAAACATGGATGACTCAGGAGAGTAAAAATGTCTTTTTTTAAGAAAACATTGGCATCATTAGGCATTGGTTCTGCAAATGTTGATACGATTATTCATCACGAAGTTTTGATCCCAGGCCAAAAGGTTAATGTCACTATAGAGGTAACAGGTGGAGCCACGGCGCAAAACATAGATAATATCGATTTAACCTTGTGCTGCCAGTATAAAAAAGAGGTTAAGCGTAATCGTGACAATGGTTCCCGGACTGAAGTCATCAAACAAACTCATGTCTTAGCGGATTGGAGTTTGCCTTATGCCTTCACGATAGAGCCTAGGCAAGAGAGAAAGTTTGAGGTTGAGTTAGATCTGCCATTAAACACGCCAGTTACGATTGGTGATGCAAAAGTCTGGGTTCAAACTGGGCTAGATATTGCTCTTGGATTAGACCCTACAGATAAAGACCCTATTACGGTAAGGCCTGATCCGTTACTTGATGGAGTATTAACGGCATTAGAGACTGAGGGGCTACGAATTCGACAAGTTGAATGTGAGTATGCAAAAGACTTTGAACTCCCTTTCGTGCAAGAGTTTGAATTTGTTCCTTTTGATGGCCCTTACCATGGTCGTTGGCGTGAGCTAGAAATTATTGCTTATCGAGATGCTGAGAAGTTACAGCTATGGTTTGAGATTGATAGGCAGCAAAAAGGGATTTCTGGTTTACTATCAAACTTGCTAGGAAGCGGTGAACTAAAGCGGACTCTTTCTTTGTCGTCTACACTGAGTCCTGAAGATGCTGGACAGCAAGTAATTGATTTTTTAAATCAAACGACATAGCTAAGTACGAGTAAATAAAAAACCTCACATTTAAGCTTACAAGTGTACGCCTAAATGTGGCATACTTCCCTTATCGAGTAATCACTTTATGAGATAATGATGTCTACCTCTACTACATATTCAAAAAAAGAAGAATTAGCCAATAGTTTAAGTCATGCGTTAGGTATGATTTTTGGTGTCGTTGCTTTAATACTATTATTAGTAAAAGCAAATTCGGTTGATGCTGATTGGTTAACAATAACAAGTATGTCTGTTTATGGCGCCAGTATTATTTTGCTGTTTCTCGCTTCGACGCTATACCATTCTATTGCCGCACCTAAAGCAAAACGGGTATTAAAAACGCTTGATCACTGTGCCATTTTTTTGCTCATCGCTGGCAGTTACACCCCCTATCTTCTTGTTAGTTTACGTACACCATTAGCTTATTGGTTAATGGGGGTGATTTGGGCGATTGCGTTAATCGGTATTATTGGCAAGATTATCTTTGTGTATCGATTTAAAAAATTGTCACTGATTACTTATCTGATCATGGGATGGTTGTCGGTGATTGCGGTTTATCAATTAGTGATACATATTGATATTAATGGCGTTATTTTGTTAGGACTTGGTGGGGTAATTTACTCTTTAGGGGTTATTTTTTATGTCGCGAAGAAGATCCCATATAACCATGCAATTTGGCATCTGTTTGTACTCGGTGGTTGTGTTACCCAGTTTTTATCTATCTATTACTACGTAAAACCCGTTTAAATACGATTTCCTAATCACAAAAAAATGGCCTAGTGCGTAAACACTAGGCCATTTTTTATATTACGGTAATAGGTGTTAACCCTTCCAAAATGCAGGGAAGAACAGAACTAATACCGTCAATATTTCTAAGCGTCCCATCAACATACCAATACTTAATATCCATTTAGCACTATCAGGTAATGTGGCAAAGTTTCCGGTTGGCCCGACAATGTGACCCATTCCCGGACCTACGTTGGCGACGGCTGTTATTGCACTGGTAATGCTTGTGACAGGATCAAGACCTAAACTGCCTAGCAATGCAGAGATAACGATGATGGTTAAGAAGAAGGTAAACACCAAAGCAACCACTGAACGTGCAATATCATCGGTTACTGGGCGGCCATTATAACGCTGAACAAAAATACCTGATGGATGAATGAGTTTCATCATCTGTTTATTAAGCATGGTTGCTGCAATTTGGAAGCGGAAGATTTTAATCCCACCAGCAGTTGAACCTGAACAAGCCCCTGCCATCATGACAAATGCAAAAATAATCGCTGGGAATGCGCCCCATGCGGTGAAGTCGTCTAAGCCAAATCCAGTGGTCGTGATTACCGAGATAATATTAAATACAGACACTCGTAATGCATCCATAACCTCGTAATCGTTATGAATGACTAACCATGTCGCCACAAATAAACTCGTGATTAAAACGAGCTTTAAATAGCCAACGACTTGAGCATCTTTAAATAGAACTTTAGGATCGCGCTTTTTAAGAACCTGAATAAATAACAAGAAAGGCAAACCACCAGCAAACATGAAGAAAGAAGCGACCCAATGAGTACTATTGGAAAATCGATTCATAGAGCTGTCTGATGTTGAGTAACCACCCGTGGATAACGTGGTAAAAGCGTGGTTTATTGCCTCAAACGGTGTCATCCCTGTAACCAAGTAACTTAAAAAACATAAGAGCGTTAAGCTTAAATAGACACTGACTATGTATTTGGCTACGTATTTGGTTCTTGGGGCGCTTTTTTCTGACCAATCAGAGGATTCTGTTTGGAACAATCGCATGCCACCTACATTTAACATCGGCAAGATAGCTACTGCCATTACGATAAAGCCGACACCACCAAGCCATTGCAGAGTCGATCGCCACAGTAGAATACTTGGCGCCATATCATCTAAGCCACTGAGAACCGTTGAACCTGTCGTTGTTATCCCTGACATGGTTTCAAAGTAAGCGTCAGTAAAGCTAATGTGGTTAATGAATACAAAAGGCAGAGCTGCAAAGGCGCTGGCTATTGTCCATACGAGTGTAGTGATAAGAAACATATCCCGTACGTTCATTTTAAACTGCTTACTGCGGCCCAAAGTTAAACAAGCAAATGCCACTATGTGTGTAATAGCAACCGCTTGTGCAAATTCGATAAAACCGCCAGTACCAGTAAATAAGGCAACAAGGGTTGGGATATACATGAATAGGGCTAGCTTAGACAGCACAAGCCCTATAACAAATAAGATCGGTTTGTAGTTAACCATAATTACAAGAAGAACGGACTCGGTTGGAATAAACGTTCAACATCCTGAACGTATTTTTTATCCACTAGGAACATAACAACGTGATCATCCTGTTCGATCACAGTTTTATCGTGTGCGATGAGAACCTCTTCACCACGAACAATCGCACCAATAGTTGTACCTGGTGGTAGCTTGATGTGTTGTACTTCTTTACCAACCACTTTAGAGGTCGTTTCATCACCATGAGCAATTGCCTCAATCGCTTCAGCTGCGCCACGACGAAGAGAAGAGACATTTACGATATCAGCACGGCGAACATGAGTTAATAGTGCTGAGATCGTTGCTTGTTGCGGAGAAATAGCAACATCAATCACGCCTCCTTGAACTAAATCGACATAAGCACCACGTTGGATCAGTACCATTACCTTTTTGGCACCCATGCGTTTCGCAAGCATGGCCGACATGATGTTGGCTTCATCTTCGTTGGTTACCGCAATGAAGACATCAACTTGATCGATATGCTCTTCACTAAGTAACTCTTGATCGGCTGCATCGCCACAGAAGACAATACTTTCTTCAAGCAACTCTGATAATTGCTCTGCGCGTTTCATGTTACGTTCAATGAGCTTAACGCTGTAGTTTTGCTCTAAACGTCTCGCAAGACCTGCACCGATATTACCGCCACCAACAATCATAATTCGTTTGTATGGACGCTCTAAACGTTGCAGTTCACTCATTACTGAACGAATGTGATTACTTGCTGCAACAAAGAAAACCTCATCATCGGCTTCAATAACAGTTGTTCCTTGAGGTCGAATAGGACGACCTTGACGGAAAATTGCCGCAACACGAGTATCAATATGAGGCATATGATCACGAAGTGCAGATAGTGCGTTTCCGACAAGTGGGCCGCCATAGTAGGCTTTTACTGCTACCAAGCTAACTTTTTTCTCAGCAAAACTCGCCACTTGGAGTGCGCCAGGGTATTCAATTAGACGCTCGATATAGCCCGTAACTAACTCTTCTGGTGCGATGAGATGATCAACAGGAATAGCATCTGATTGAAATAAACGCTCTTTTTCTTTTAGGTATTCAGGTGAGCGAATACGAGCAATACGGTTAGGAGTATTGAAAATAGTAAAGGCTATCTGACAAGCAATCATATTGGTTTCGTCAGAGTTGGTTACGGCAACCAACATATCAGCATCTTGTGCACCAGCCTCTCTTAAGGTATCTGGGTGACTGGCAAATCCTTGAACTACGCGTAAGTCGTATTTATCTTGTAACTCACGCAGTCGCTCTGAACTCTTATCAACAACCGTAATGTCGTTGTTTTCGCCAACCAAGTTTTCAGCTAATGTGCCGCCAACCTGCCCTGCACCTAAGATTATGATTTTCATACCGCTTGCTCGCTCGTATATAGATTATGCTTTTTGTAGAACAGCGTAATAGAAGCCGTCCATATTTTCTTCACCAGGAAGAATTTGACGCCCAGGTTTTGCTGGATCAGTATTATCTACCAAAGAGGCATTTTCTGTGCGCTCTAAAAAGGCTTTTACTTGATCGCAGTTTTCTTGCGGTGTGATTGAACACGTCGCATACACCATGGTGCCGCCAGATTTTAACTGTAGCCACATTGCATCAAAGATTTCACTTTGCAGTTCAGCAAGCGCTTTAATATCTTCTGAACGACGCAACCATTTGATGTCTGGATGACGACGAATAACACCAGTAGCAGAACAAGGTGCATCTAATAAAATACGGTCAAACTGTTCGCCTTTCCACCATTGTTCAGGATAACGAGCATCACCACAAATAACTTTTGCTGTTAAGTTAAGGCGTTCTAAGTTTTCGTACACGCGAGTTAAGCGTGTTTCATCACAATCGATAGCAACAACGTTTGTGTCTTTTGTTCGCTCTAAAATATGTGCAGTTTTGCCACCAGGAGCAGCACAGCAATCAAGGATTAGTTCGCCATCTTGTGGCTGTAAGTACTCAGCCGATAATTGAGCGGCAGCATCTTGAACTGACACCCAACCTTGCTCAAAACCAGGCAAGGTAAATACATCACGCGCTTTATCTAATAATAATGCGTCGGTTGCTTGGCTGTGTGGGGTTACTTCGATCTCTTCTTTTTCAAGTAGAGCGATGTATTCATCGCGAGTATGGTGCTGACTGTTTACGCGTAACCACATTGGTGCCTTGTTGTTGTTGGCTTCAACAATCGATTCCCATTGGTCTGGGTACGCTTCTTTTAGCATTTTTAGTAACCAACCTGGGTGACCATATTTACCAGAGTCGTGGCTGATAGATTTGGCATCCAACTCTTCTTGGTTACGTTGATAGCTACGAAGAACACCATTAATTAAGCCACGTAGTTTTGGGCCTTTTAGGTTTTTCGTGCCTTCAACGGTTTCGCCAACCGCGGCATGAGCAGGGATACGCATGAAGCTTAATTGGTAAATACCGACTAAGATCAGGTGGTGAAAAACACGTTGCTTCCCTTTTAGCGGTTTATCCATAAGAGATTGAGCAACCGATTCCAAACGAGGAAGAAAGCGCAATACGCCATAACAAATCTCTTGCAGTAAAGCCTGATCACGAGGTTTTATCTCGGCTTGAGCTTTTGGAAGTGCAGAAGAGAGAGAATGACCCTGATCGACAACTTGATAAATAACTTTTGCTGCCGCAGCACGAACGTTCATGTCATCACCTAAAATATGATTGGCAAAAATAAAATGGCAAATATGATATTTGCCATTTAAAAAATAACGGTAGCAATTATGCCACCTTTTTATGTTTTGAAGAATTAGTTAAGTGTATTATCCACTTCGAACCATTCTTTACGAGAATTCAAGATATCTTGAACGCCCATCGCTTTTTTTCCAGGAACTTGCAGTTGTTCAAATACAATCGCGTTTGAACCAGTTGCCACATAGATCCCTGTTTTATCTGCTTGAATAATAGTGCCTGGCGTTGCGTTCCCTGTGTAGGTTTCTACACGAGATTGCCATACTTTAATCGCTTTATCTTCAACAGAGAAATGGCTCATCGGCCAAGGATTAAAAGCACGAACACAACGCTCAATAGCATCTGCATCCATAGTCCAATCAATCTTAGCTTCTTCTTTGCTCAGTTTCTTCGCGTAATTAGCCAGTTCATCGTTTTGCTTTTGTGCAACCGCAGTGCCATTCGCAATCGTAGATAAACAATCAACTAAAGCAACTGGACCAAGTTCAGCTAACTTGTTGTACATTGATGCGCTGGTATCTGTTGCTTCAATTGGTAGCGTTGCAATACTTAGCATGTCACCAGTATCTAAACCGATATCCATTTGCATAATGGTTACGCCAGTTTCGGCATCGCCAGCCCAGATTGAGCGTTGAATTGGAGCAGCGCCACGCCAGCGAGGTAAAATTGAACCATGAACGTTAATACAACCTAATTTAGGTGTATCAAGTACCGCTTGTGGTAATAGTAGCCCATAGGCAACCACAACCATTAAATCTGCATTTTGATCGGCAAGTTCTTGCTTTGCTTCGTCAGTTTTAAAGTTTTCTGGTTGGAACACGGGAATGTTGTGTTCAAGAGCCAGCTCTTTTACTGGGCTTGCCGTCAGCTTTTTACCACGGCCCGCAGGACGATCCGGTTGAGTATATACGCCTATCACTTCATGGTGAGAGTCGATAAGTGCTGATAAATGGCGAGCGGCAAAATCGGGCGTGCCCGCAAAAATAATGCGTAATGGTTTATTCAAGTTGACCTCGGTATCTCTAATATCAATCCAAATAAGTAGCGTAGTAATTATTTGGATTGTTATGGCTAGTTTTTAGCGTTGAATTTTTTGATCTTCTCTAACTTTTCTTTGATACGTTTACGCTTTAACGGCGATAAGTAATCAACAAAAAGTTTGCCATCAAGGTGATCTAATTCGTGCTGAACGCAGATAGCTAATAAGTCATCAGCATCAAAGCTAAATTCTTTACCATCGCGATCAAGAGCCGTTACTGATACTTCAGCAGAACGAGGAACCATTCCTTTTGCGCCTGGAACAGATAAACAACCTTCTTCAATGCCATCATCGCCACTTTTTTGTGTGATAACAGGGTTGATTAATACCATTGGTTCGTCACGAGTGTCAGAAACATCGATCACAACAATACGCTGGTGGAAATCAACTTGTGTAGCAGCAAGGCCAATACCTTCTTCGTCGTACATGGTTTCAATCATGTCATCGATGAATTTTTGGATTTCAGGTGTTACTGCTTCTACCGGTTTTGCTACGGTACGTAGACGATCGTCCGGGAACGTTAATACTTCTAATAAAGCCATAATTACTCTAAATGTTGAACTGCGCCGAAAACGGCATGAACCTAATAGTTCCAATTCTAGACATTTTATTAGGCAAATGACAGCATCGGTTTAAATGTCTGACAAGGAAAGCGGACCGTGTTTAAAAAATTACTCTTGTTTAGCTCGTTATTGAGTTTTATTACCTATTCGTCAGCGTCTCTTTCATCTGATGATAAGTTGATGTTAAAAAAGGATTCCCCAACCAATAATGATCTCAAACCATTAAAAAAACTGTCGCCTAAAGTCCATATTATCGTTAAAGAACCAGCCCCAGCAGTCCCCGCTAGTTTAGTCGCTCATTATTTGCAATCAGATAGGTTAATTGACGAAGAGGATTATTTGCATGCATATCGGGTGCTTGGTACGAGTGATGGTAGGCAGTTTTTGAGTCGCAATGAACGCGTCTATGTGGATGCTAAATTAATAGATAAAGAATGGGGCATTTATCGGTCCGTGAAGGTGTTCTCTAGACATGGCCATAAAAAAAATGCTCATGCACTTCGATTGATAGCAGTTGCTGAGCTTGCTGAAAATAATGACAAAATAAGTGGTTTAAGAGTGACTAAACAGCAACAAGAAATATTAATGAATGACGTTGTGCTCCCTATTCCTGCTGATGACGTTAACAGCAAGCTTAAAACTACATTCTATCCGCAGCCTGGGCCGGCAGACATTAATATATCAATATTAGGTTCTATTCATGGCGGAGATTATCTCGCGGTTAATCAAGTGACGATTATTGATAGAGGAAGTGATGATGGGTTACAGCAAGGAAGTAGGTATCTTTTAAAAGAAGAAGGACGAGAGGTTAATGGCCATCGGGGGGAGTATTACTATGATTCTAATAATATTGAGAAAGAAGGATTTCAATTACCAAAAATAGAGATCGGGGAATTGATTGTTATTAGACCTTATAAGCAATTTAGCTTGGCATTGATTACTCGAGGTGAAAGGCCAATAAATAAAAATACGTTGGTGATCTCACCAAAAAAAGGAATCGATTATGAATAACTCTGAAGCGCATTTATCGGCTTGGCTAACACTCTGTTTTTGCCCACGAGTTGGAGGGAAAATTATGACCCGCCTACTCGCTGTTGATTCTCCTGAAAATATACTGCAATACAGCAACGATAAACTTCGCTCTCTTGGTTTGTCTTCAGCCCAAATTTCTTATCTACAACAGCCAATGAATGCAGAGGTTGAAAAGTGTTTAGAGTGGCAAAATGAAAGTGATATTAATGTCATCCTGCCACTAACGAGTTCTTTGTACCCCAAGCTACTTTCAGAAATAAGCGCCCCACCGCCGGTACTATTTGTGAAAGGAGATCCGCTTACGTTATCAGAGCCTCAAGTTGCCATTGTTGGTAGTCGCAATGCCAGTTTGGAGGCGCTTGATTGTGCGAAGCAATTTGCAGGCGCGATTGTTCAGCATAATTATGTGGTGACGAGTGGTTTGGCATTAGGTGTTGATGGGTATGCGCATCATGGAGCCATTGAAGCGAAAGGAAAGACAATTGCAGTGCTTGGTTCCGGGTTGGAGAAACTCTATCCTGCCAAACATCGTACTCTTGCTCATCGAGTGATAGATAACGGTGCTTTGGTTTCTGAGTTTCGACCAGATGCCCCGCCAAGAGCGGATAACTTTCCAAGAAGAAACCGTATTATTAGTGGATTATCGACCGGGGTTCTTGTGGTCGAAGCGGCGGAGCGGTCAGGTTCTTTGATTACAGCAAGATATGCAAACGAACAAGGGCGAGAAGTTTTTGCGCTTCCTGGCTCGATACAAAATCCGACGGCGAAAGGAACAAATGGGTTAATAAAGGCAGGAGCAAAGTTAGTCTCTTCACCTGATGATATTTTTGATGAAATTGGAGCCCTAACGGAGTGTGCAATATCTCATCAACCATCGTTGTTTGAGCAAGAAGTTATCACAGAACAATTGCCATTTCCCGAAGTGTTCGCTACCGTAGGCAGTGAGGCGACGCCTGTCGATATAATCGCAGAGCGATGTCAGACGCCTGTACATGAAATCATGATGCAATTGCTTGAATTAGAGTTGCAAGGTTTCATCGCTGCAGTCCCAGGGGGTTACATTAAAAAGCGGAGGGGCTAGCCATGATGGATGTTCTTATGTATCTATTTGAAACATATATCCATAGTGATGTTGAACTGAGTGTAGACCAAGAGAAATTAGAAGACGAATTACTTAAAGCTGGCTTTCATCAAGATGCGGTATATAAAGCATTAGATTGGCTGGAAGATTTAGCACGCTTACAAGAAGATGATTCTTATACGCACGTAGAGCAAAGTACATCAACGTCAATGCGTGTATATACGCAACAAGAAATTGATGGGATCGATACAGATTGTCGTGGTTTTTTACTTTTCTTAGAGCAAATTAAAGTACTGACGAGTGAAACTCGAGAAATGGTTATCGAGCAAGTGATGGCCTTAGAAACGGAAGAATTATCATTAGATGACCTGAAATGGGTTGTGCTGATGGTGTTATTTAACGTTCCTGGTCAAGAGAGCGCTTATACGCAGATGGAAGAATTACTTTATACTGCAGATGTTGGTATAACGCATTAAGGTTTCATTGAATGTCTGGAAAGATTGATAAACAATTATTTAAAGCTCATGAGCACGCTTTAGAACATGAAAACTGTCCTCAATGCAGTGGTGAATTGACGATTCGCTATGGTAAAAGAGGTCCGTTTTTAGGCTGTCAAAATTATCCTGCATGCGATTATATTCGACCATTAAAAAGTAATGATGGGCACATTGTTAAAGAATTAGGGATCCCTTGCCCTGAGTGTGAAAATGAATTAGTACTAAGGCAAGGCCGTTATGGAATGTTTATTGGTTGTTCTTCTTATCCTGAATGTTCGCATATTGAATCTTTAGAACAAAAAAAAGAAGACGAATCGAAAGAACTAATTGAGTGCCCTAGCTGTAAAAAAGGTTTATTACATGAGAAAAAATCACGTTTTGGAAAGGTTTTTTATGCGTGTGATGGCTACCCTATTTGCCGGTTTGCTGTTAATCAAGAACCAGTAAAAGGGAGCTGCCAGAAATGCAATTTTTCTTTATTACTAAAAAAAGAAATGGCTTCAGGCACCAAGATTGTTTGTGCGGATAAAAAATGTGGCGCAACGCAAGAGAATAAAGAGTAACTCGAACTCGATTCATTAAAATAGAGTGAGTTACTCTTTAAGTTTACAACTCTTACGAAAGAACTCGAAAAACCTCACTATCTAATATGCTAGATAGTTTGATTAGCTCTTTTTGTAACTCCTCAGGAGATGAGGCACACACATTAATGTGACCCATTTTTCTACCTGCTCTTTTTTCTTTTCCGTACCAATGAATATGGCAGTTAGGCATGGTTAATAGCTCAGAAGGCAAAGTATCTTCACCTAAGATATTAATCATTGCCGTAGAGCGTAATAATGTAGAGCCTATCAATGGAAGATTACAAACCGCACGAATATGCATTTCGAATTGACATACATCTGTACCTTGTTGCGTCCAGTGACCTGAATTATGAACGCGTGGAGCAATTTCATTAACCAGCAACTTACCTTCAACGTCGAAAAACTCAATAGCCAACACACCGATATAATCTAACTCATCAGCAATTGCTGAAAACATGCGATCAGCTTGTTCTTGTAACTCACTTGTGCCTTCTAATGCAGTAGAGAGTGCAAGTACGCCATCAACATGAACGTTTTCAGTAAGAGGATAAGTTACAAGTTCCCCATTTTTATTGCGTGCGCCAATGAGAGACACTTCACGATTAAAAGGAATAAATTGTTCGGCAACCATGGCTTGATTTGGTGTGCTCTGGATTAATTCATTCATTTCTTCCCAAATTTGTTCTATTTGAGATTTATCTTTTAAGCGCCATTGCCCTTTGCCATCGTAACCACCGAGTGCACTTTTTAATACCATTGGGATCCCAACAGTATCGATTGCATCTAGGAAATCTTGTTTTGAATTTATGATGTGGTATTTCGCATTGCTTACTTCAGCATTATCTAACAGAGACTTCTCTAATCGGCGATCTCCCCCTGCTTTAATTGCATTAGGGTTTGGTTGGAACTTACCACTTTGACTGCATGTATTTAAAATATCATGTGGGATGTGTTCGAATTCAGCAGTAATGACATCAACGTCGTTAATCGCTTGTTCTAATGATAAATCAATTACCTGCTGAGTTAGAGGGTGAACAATTTGTTTGTTATTCACATCATAAGCAATAAGATCAATATTTAATGGGGCGCTAGCCAGTGACATCATTCGAGCTAGTTGTCCTGAGCCTAAAACAAGAACGTTCATGATTAATCCTCTGATGGATCTGGATTTTCTAATACCATTTCAGTCTGTTCTTTACGGAACGCTTCTACTGCTGCCATGACATCTTCATTGTATGTACCAAGAATTTGAGCAGCAAGAATACCTGCATTTGCAGCGCCCGCTTCACCAATAGCAAGCGTACCAACAGCAATACCTTTTGGCATTTGTACAATTGAAAGAAGTGAATCCATACCTTTTAAAGCACGAGATTGTACTGGAACACCAAGAACAGGAATGCTTGTAAATGCGGCAGCCATTCCAGGTAGATGAGCCGCACCGCCTGCACCTGCAATAATTACTTTAATACCACGATCTTTTGCTTGTGTAGCATAGTCAGCAAGCAGTTGTGGAGTTCTGTGAGCCGAAACCACTTTTGTTTCATAAGGAACATTAAAGCGCTCAAGCATCTCTGCGGCTAGTTTCATTGTAGGCCAGTCTGATTTTGAACCCATGATAATACCGACTTTCATTGTGAACTCCTTGGATAAAGATATTGGCAATATAGAAAAAGTTGCAGGCATTATACGGTTATTTTTTGTTAAGGAAAACGTTTGCGTCGGTAAAAATATAAGTTATTCACGATTGTTGACAATTCAAAAAAGGAAAGCAGTTGTGTGATTTGAGTAGATCAATAGAATAGAAGCTATATAGATAGAAGAGTGGTGTAAATGTGAAGAATCTAAATCAAGTCGTAGAAGCTCTAAAACGTGGTGATGTGATTGCTTATCCTACCGAAGGGGTTTTTGGGGTCGGTTGTGATCCAGATAATGAGCAAGCTCTTTTAAAGTTATTAGAGGTAAAAAAGAGACCACAAGAAAAAGGGTTGATTTTAATTGCAGGATCTATGGAGCAACTTGAGCCATATATCGAGCTAGGTGATCTTAGTTTAGAGCAAGTGAATGCAATTAAAGAATCATGGCCGGGACCGGTTACTTGGATTGTCCCTGTTAGCTCTAAAACTTTGCCTCTAGTGACGGGACAATTTAATAGCATCGCTGTGCGAGTAACAAATCATCCGCAAGTGAAAGCGATTTGCTCTGCTTTTGGAAAACCGATCACATCAACCAGTGCAAATTTATCCGGACTTGAGCCTTGTCGCAGCGTTGATGAAGTGGAATATCAATTAGGTGATAGCGGAGTTGTTATTTTTCAAGGTGAGGTTGGTAATAGAACTCAACCAACAGAAATTCGAGATGCTAGAACAGGTAATACCTTACGCCAAGGCTAATGCATCAACTCTTTCTTTGAGGTAAGGTGAGATTAATTTTTACTTTCGTCATTATTTTTAGAGGGAATTGCAACATGGATAAGTATGCGGTTTTTGGTAACCCGATAAAGCAGAGTAAATCTCCATTTATTCATACCTTATTTGCTCGTCAAACAATGCAAAATTTAGAATATGAAGCGATTGAAGCACCAGTTGATAACTTTATTGAGACAGTAACTGCTTTTTTCAGCCACCAAGGGAAAGGATGCAATGTCACTGTGCCTTTTAAAGAAGAGGCATTTCGTTTTGCAGATCAGCTTACAGAAAGAGCAAAATTGGCAGGCGCTGTTAATACGCTAAAAAAACTGGATGATGGAATTATTCTGGGAGATAACACCGATGGCGAAGGGTTAGTTCAAGACTTACTGCAATACCAAGTATTACTTAAAGATAAGCGAATTTTACTTTTAGGTGCTGGTGGAGCGGCTCGAGGTGTCATTCATCCTTTATTAAAGCAAAACCCTGCATCTATTACTATCGTTAACCGTACTTATGAAAAAGCTCAAGAGCTTGTTGAATTATTCTCTCCATATGGTGAGATAGAAGCGATGATGATGAGTGAGGTTAATCGCTCATTTGATATCGTTATTAATTCGACATCAGCGAGCCTTACTGGTCAGCTTCCTCTAATCAGTTCAAGTATCTTTTCTAATAATACGATTAGTTATGACATGATGTATGGTTCAGGGAAAACGGTCTTTAGTCAGTGGGCATTGGACAATAATGCTTATCAGGCTTATGACGGTTTAGGTATGTTAGTTGGCCAAGCTGCGGAGAGCTTTACTGTTTGGAGAGGATTGCGCCCTGGAAGTAAGCAAATCTTACGAGAATTAAGAAAGAACTTAGAAGGTATGTAATGAATCAATCTATTATTTTCTCTGATGACTTATTGGTAGAGAAAGAAAAGCAACAAGTGGTTTTTTCTGCTCAGCAAATGGGAAGTCTAATTAAGTGCTCGGTATCCTTCTTGTGGTTAACGGAAGAAAGTGGAGAGACAGTAAGTACAAGTCAGCAAGCAGAAGAGGCATTTCTTCAATTGCGTTTTGATATAGAAGATAAAGCAGAAGCATTGATTGAAGATGAAGAGTTCAATGCTTCTGGTGGTATAGATATCAGATAGTTTCTTCTTCTATATAGTAATTCTTAAATGAGACATAATTCATTGCTGATTTTTTAAGTGATGCTATTTCCTCTATAGATAGAGGACGAACCTGTTTTACTGGGCTACCTATATAAAGGTAGCCTTTTTTTAATGTTTTATTTGGCGGAACTAAGCTACCGGCCCCAATCATGACATCTTCTTCAATTCGTGCGTTGTCTAAAATGATACTTCCCATACCTACTAGTACGCGATCTTCAATGATGCAGCCATGAAGCATAACCTTGTGACCGATAGTGACATCATTGCCAATGATTAAAGGCGCACCTTTTGGATTGTCTGTATTTTTGTGAGTAACGTGAAGAATAGAGCCATCTTGAATATTTGTTCTCTCACCAATTGAAATATGATTAACATCTCCTCTAGCGACAACTAACGGCCAAACACTTGAATCTTCACCAATGGTAATGTCACCAATTAAAACACTCGATGAATCTATATAAACATTAGAACTAATAGCAGGAAAGGTCGATTTATAGCGACGTAATGACGATTTCATATGATCTCACTTAAAAATGATAAGTTACTGTTAATAGAATGAGCCTAAAAAGCTAATTTAGCATTGATTTGTACGTACTTTAACCATAAAAACATAAATATCAAATAATCTTAAAAAAGAGCTTGCCAATGTGATCGAACTCTCTATAATGCGACCTCACTGACACGGAGAGCCCATCCCATAAGGGATTAGCAATCAGAGTTAGTAAGATGGTTTAGAAATTAAGTTTCAAATAAGTGCTTGACACTGAGGCTTAAATCGATAAAATGACCATCCTCTTCACAGAAAAGCGAAAACGCTTTGAAAGTAGAAGAAAAGCTCTTTAACAATTTGAACCTATTAATCTGTGTGGGCACTTGTGAGTTGATAATCACTAGTTTGCTTTTACTTTTCGAAGTGAATACAAACAAAATAATCAATGAACTGAGTGACTACACAAAATTACTTTTATGTAACAATCAGTATTAATCATTGAGTCGATATCCTTTCTGCTGAAAGGTATCAAAAAACTTTAATTGAAGAGTTTGATCATGGCTCAGATTGAACGCTGGCGGCAGGCCTAACACATGCAAGTCGAGCGGTAACAGAAATTAGCTTGCTAATTTGCTGACGAGCGGCGGACGGGTGAGTAATGCCTGGGAATATGCCTTGATGTGGGGGATAACTATTGGAAACGATAGCTAATACCGCATAATGTCTTCGGACCAAAGAGGGGGATCTTCGGACCTCTCGCGTCAAGATTAGCCCAGGTGAGATTAGCTAGTTGGTGGGGTAAGAGCTCACCAAGGCGACGATCTCTAGCTGGTCTGAGAGGATGATCAGCCACACTGGAACTGAGACACGGTCCAGACTCCTACGGGAGGCAGCAGTGGGGAATATTGCACAATGGGCGAAAGCCTGATGCAGCCATGCCGCGTGTATGAAGAAGGCCTTCGGGTTGTAAAGTACTTTCAGTCGTGAGGAAGGGTGTGTAGTTAATAGCTGCATATCTTGACGTTAGCGACAGAAGAAGCACCGGCTAACTCCGTGCCAGCAGCCGCGGTAATACGGAGGGTGCGAGCGTTAATCGGAATTACTGGGCGTAAAGCGCATGCAGGTGGTTCATTAAGTCAGATGTGAAAGCCCGGGGCTCAACCTCGGAACCGCATTTGAAACTGGTGAACTAGAGTGCTGTAGAGGGGGGTAGAATTTCAGGTGTAGCGGTGAAATGCGTAGAGATCTGAAGGAATACCAGTGGCGAAGGCGGCCCCCTGGACAGACACTGACACTCAGATGCGAAAGCGTGGGGAGCAAACAGGATTAGATACCCTGGTAGTCCACGCCGTAAACGATGTCTACTTGGAGGTTGTGGCCTTGAGCCGTGGCTTTCGGAGCTAACGCGTTAAGTAGACCGCCTGGGGAGTACGGTCGCAAGATTAAAACTCAAATGAATTGACGGGGGCCCGCACAAGCGGTGGAGCATGTGGTTTAATTCGATGCAACGCGAAGAACCTTACCTACTCTTGACATCCACAGAAGAGACCAGAGATGGACTTGTGCCTTCGGGAACTGTGAGACAGGTGCTGCATGGCTGTCGTCAGCTCGTGTTGTGAAATGTTGGGTTAAGTCCCGCAACGAGCGCAACCCTTATCCTTGTTTGCCAGCACATAATGGTGGGAACTCCAGGGAGACTGCCGGTGATAAACCGGAGGAAGGTGGGGACGACGTCAAGTCATCATGGCCCTTACGAGTAGGGCTACACACGTGCTACAATGGCGCATACAGAGGGCTGCAAGCTAGCGATAGTGAGCGAATCCCAAAAAGTGCGTCGTAGTCCGGATCGGAGTCTGCAACTCGACTCCGTGAAGTCGGAATCGCTAGTAATCGTGAATCAGAATGTCACGGTGAATACGTTCCCGGGCCTTGTACACACCGCCCGTCACACCATGGGAGTGGGCTGCAAAAGAAGTGGGTAGTTTAACCTTCGGGAGGACGCTCACCACTTTGTGGTTCATGACTGGGGTGAAGTCGTAACAAGGTAGCCCTAGGGGAACCTGGGGCTGGATCACCTCCTTAAACGATAGATTGCGATTTATGAGTGTTCACACAGATTAATTAGGTTTTAATAAGTTGAAGTGACAGAGCTTTAATTAATGATTTCGATTATTGATTAAAGCTTTTTGCTTTAAGCTCTTTAACAATTTGGAAAGCTGACTGATTTAACTAACTTACGAGTTAGGTAAATCAAAATTTAAAAGTTCTTAATATCTTTTGTTTATCTTAGATAAGCAAATTAAAAACACATTCAAGTGTTCTTGTATTTTGAATCCGGCGAAAAACCAGAACTCGCAATGACGAGTTCAACCTTGGTTGTTTATGCCATACGAAACCTCTTGGGGTTGTATGGTTAAGTGACTAAGCGTACACGGTGGATGCCTTGGCAGTCAGAGGCGATGAAAGACGTATTAACTTGCGATAAGCCCAGATTAGGTAGTAAAAACCTTTTGAGTCTGGGATTTCTGAATGGGGAAACCCACTAGCATAAGCTAGTATCGCTGCGTGAATACATAGCGCAGCGAAGCAAACCGGGAGAACTGAAACATCTAAGTACCCCGAGGAAGAGAAATCAACCGAGATCCCGAAAGTAGCGGCGAGCGAAATTGGGTTAGCCCTTAAGCTTTTAATGAGACAGGTGAAGGCTCTGGAAAGTGCCGCGATACAAGGTGATAGCCCTGTAACCGACATCTCATCATCAGTGAAAACGAGTAAGGCGGGACACGTGATATCCTGTCTGAATATGGGGGGACCATCCTCCAAGGCTAAATACTACTGACTGACCGATAGTGAACCAGTACCGTGAGGGAAAGGCGAAAAGAACCCCTGTGAGGGGAGTGAAATAGAACCTGAAACCGTGTACGTACAAGCAGTAGGAGCATACTTGTTATGTGACTGCGTACCTTTTGTATAATGGGTCAGCGACTTATATTCAGTGGCAAGGTTAACCGTTTAGGGGAGCCGTAGGGAAACCGAGTCTTAACTGGGCGTTCAGTCTCTGGATATAGACCCGAAACCAAGTGATCTAGCCATGGGCAGGTTGAAGGTTGAGTAACATCAACTGGAGGACCGAACCGACTAATGTTGAAAAATTAGCGGATGACTTGTGGCTAGGGGTGAAAGGCCAATCAAACTTGGAGATAGCTGGTTCTCCCCGAAATCTATTTAGGTAGAGCCTCGGACGAATACTACTGGGGGTAGAGCACTGTTAAGGCTAGGGGGTCATCCCGACTTACCAACCCTTTGCAAACTCCGAATACCAGTAAGTACTATCCGGGAGACACACGGCGGGTGCTAACGTCCGTCGTGGAGAGGGAAACAACCCAGACCGCCAGCTAAGGTCCCAAAGTTATAGCTAAGTGGGAAACGATGTGGGAAGGCTCAGACAGCCAGGATGTTGGCTTAGAAGCAGCCATCATTTAAAGAAAGCGTAATAGCTCACTGGTCGAGTCGGCCTGCGCGGAAGATGTAACGGGGCTAAGCTATACACCGAAGCTGCGGCAGTGCAATTTATTGTGCTGGGTAGGGGAGCGTTCTGTAAGCCGTTGAAGGTGGTCTGTAAGGGCTGCTGGAGGTATCAGAAGTGCGAATGCTGACATGAGTAACGATAAAGGGGGTGAAAAACCCCCTCGCCGGAAGACCAAGGGTTCCTGTCCAACGTTAATCGGGGCAGGGTAAGTCGACCCCTAAGGCGAGGCTGAAAAGCGTAGTCGATGGGAAACGGGTTAATATTCCCGTACTTCTTATAATTGCGATGGGGGGACGGAGAAGGCTAGGTAGGCTTGGCGACGGTCGTCCAAGTTCAAGTGCGTAGGCTAAGAGTTTAGGTAAATCCGGACTCTTGTTAGGCTGAGACACGATGTCGAGCACCTACGGGTGTGAAGCTATTGATGCCATACTTCCAGGAAAAGCCTCTAAGCTTCAGATTATAAGGAATCGTACCCCAAACCGACACAGGTGGTCGAGTAGAGAATACTAAGGCGCTTGAGAGAACTCGGGTGAAGGAACTAGGCAAAATGGTACCGTAACTTCGGGAGAAGGTACGCTCCTAGCGGTGATGAGACTTGCTCTCTAAGCTGCCGGGAGTCGCAGATACCAGGTGGCTGCAACTGTTTATTAAAAACATAGCACTGTGCTAAATCGTAAGATGACGTATACGGTGTGACGCCTGCCCGGTGCTTGAAGGTTAATTGATGGGGTTAGACTTCGGTCGAAGCTCTTGATCGAAGCCCAAGTAAACGGCGGCCGTAACTATAACGGTCCTAAGGTAGCGAAATTCCTTGTCGGGTAAGTTCCGACCTGCACGAATGGCGTAATGATGGCCACGCTGTCTCCACCCGAGACTCAGTGAAATTGAAATCGCTGTGAAGATGCAGTGTACCCGCGGCTAGACGGAAAGACCCCGTGAACCTTTACTACAGCTTGGCACTGAACATTGACCCTACATGTGTAGGATAGGTGGGAGCCTTTGAAACCAGTACGCTAGTATTGGTGGAGGCAATCTTGAAATACCACCCTTGTATGCTTGATGTTCTAACGTTGGTCCCTTATCGGGATTGCGGACAGTGCCTGGTGGGTAGTTTGACTGGGGCGGTCTCCTCCCAAAGAGTAACGGAGGAGCACGAAGGTGGGCTAAACACGGTTGGACATCGTGTGGTTAGTGCAATGGCATAAGCCCGCTTGACTGCGAGAATGACAATTCGAGCAGGTGCGAAAGCAGGTCATAGTGATCCGGTGGTTCTGAATGGAAGGGCCATCGCTCAACGGATAAAAGGTACTCCGGGGATAACAGGCTGATACCGCCCAAGAGTTCATATCGACGGCGGTGTTTGGCACCTCGATGTCGGCTCATCACATCCTGGGGCTGAAGTCGGTCCCAAGGGTATGGCTGTTCGCCATTTAAAGTGGTACGCGAGCTGGGTTTAGAACGTCGTGAGACAGTTCGGTCCCTATCTGCCGTGGGCGTTGGATGATTGAAAGGGGCTGCTCCTAGTACGAGAGGACCGGAGTGGACGAACCTCTGGTGTTCGGGTTGTTACGCCAGTAGCATTGCCCGGTAGCTAAGTTCGGGATCGATAAACGCTGAAAGCATCTAAGCGTGAAGCGAGCCTTGAGATGAGTCATCCCTGATACTTTAAGTATCCTAAAGGGTTGTTGAAGACTACGACGTTGATAGGCAGGGTGTGTAAGTGCTGCGAGGCATTGAGCTAACCTGTACTAATTGCCCGTGAGGCTTAACCATACAACACCCAAGGGGTTTTGAACGGATTTGAAGTTGCAAGAACGATATTGAATGTGATTAAGAACGCATATACAGCTTTCCAGATTATTATTTATCTCTTATTGAGGTAGATAGAAAGAATTTGCTTGGCGACCATAGCGTTATGGACCCACCTGATCCCATGCCGAACTCAGAAGTGAAACGTAATAGCGCCGATGGTAGTGTGGGGTTTCCCCATGTGAGAGTAGGACATCGCCAGGCTTGAATTTGAATAAGTGCCCGTTCAATAGAACGGGCTTTTATTTCGCTCCCAGTTTGTCACTGTGAGCCAAGTCAACATAACGTTTTTAAGTCTTTCATAAATAAATGAAAAAGTTGAAAATATTATCTTGACTTTCAAATCAGAAAGCGTATTATACGCAGCCTGAAGCAACGAAGCGGTAACGCTAAGTGGTTGAAAGACAAGCTCTTTAACAATTTAACCAAATCAATCTGTGTGGGCACTTGTGAGTTGATAATCATTAGTTTGCTTTTACTTTTCGAAGTGAATTCAAACAAAATAATCAATGAGCTGAGTGACTACACAAAATTACTTTTATGTAACAATCAGTATTAATCATTGAGCCGGTTTTGTTTCTGCTGAAACAAACCAAAAAACTTTAATTGAAGAGTTTGATCATGGCTCAGATTGAACGCTGGCGGCAGGCCTAACACATGCAAGTCGAGCGGTAACAGAAATTAGCTTGCTAATTTGCTGACGAGCGGCGGACGGGTGAGTAATGCCTGGGAATATGCCTTGATGTGGGGGATAACTATTGGAAACGATAGCTAATACCGCATAATGTCTTCGGACCAAAGAGGGGGATCTTCGGACCTCTCGCGTCAAGATTAGCCCAGGTGAGATTAGCTAGTTGGTGGGGTAAGAGCTCACCAAGGCGACGATCTCTAGCTGGTCTGAGAGGATGATCAGCCACACTGGAACTGAGACACGGTCCAGACTCCTACGGGAGGCAGCAGTGGGGAATATTGCACAATGGGCGAAAGCCTGATGCAGCCATGCCGCGTGTATGAAGAAGGCCTTCGGGTTGTAAAGTACTTTCAGTCGTGAGGAAGGGTGTGTAGTTAATAGCTGCACATCTTGACGTTAGCGACAGAAGAAGCACCGGCTAACTCCGTGCCAGCAGCCGCGGTAATACGGAGGGTGCGAGCGTTAATCGGAATTACTGGGCGTAAAGCGCATGCAGGTGGTTCATTAAGTCAGATGTGAAAGCCCGGGGCTCAACCTCGGAACCGCATTTGAAACTGGTGAACTAGAGTGCTGTAGAGGGGGGTAGAATTTCAGGTGTAGCGGTGAAATGCGTAGAGATCTGAAGGAATACCAGTGGCGAAGGCGGCCCCCTGGACAGACACTGACACTCAGATGCGAAAGCGTGGGGAGCAAACAGGATTAGATACCCTGGTAGTCCACGCCGTAAACGATGTCTACTTGGAGGTTGTGGCCTTGAGCCGTGGCTTTCGGAGCTAACGCGTTAAGTAGACCGCCTGGGGAGTACGGTCGCAAGATTAAAACTCAAATGAATTGACGGGGGCCCGCACAAGCGGTGGAGCATGTGGTTTAATTCGATGCAACGCGAAGAACCTTACCTACTCTTGACATCCACAGAAGAGACCAGAGATGGACTTGTGCCTTCGGGAACTGTGAGACAGGTGCTGCATGGCTGTCGTCAGCTCGTGTTGTGAAATGTTGGGTTAAGTCCCGCAACGAGCGCAACCCTTATCCTTGTTTGCCAGCACGTAATGGTGGGAACTCCAGGGAGACTGCCGGTGATAAACCGGAGGAAGGTGGGGACGACGTCAAGTCATCATGGCCCTTACGAGTAGGGCTACACACGTGCTACAATGGCGCATACAGAGGGCTGCAAGCTAGCGATAGTGAGCGAATCCCAAAAAGTGCGTCGTAGTCCGGATCGGAGTCTGCAACTCGACTCCGTGAAGTCGGAATCGCTAGTAATCGTGAATCAGAATGTCACGGTGAATACGTTCCCGGGCCTTGTACACACCGCCCGTCACACCATGGGAGTGGGCTGCAAAAGAAGTGGGTAGTTTAACCTTCGGGAGGACGCTCACCACTTTGTGGTTCATGACTGGGGTGAAGTCGTAACAAGGTAGCCCTAGGGGAACCTGGGGCTGGATCACCTCCTTAAACGATAGATTGCGATTTATGAGTGTTCACACAGATTGATTAGGTTAAAAACGTAAAGAAGCAATAGAAGGTGCCCAACACCTTCAAATATCCAGTGTCCCGTTCGTCTAGAGGCCTAGGACACCGCCCTTTCACGGCGGTAACAGGGGTTCGACTCCCCTACGGGATACCATTGGGTCGTTAGCTCAGTTGGTAGAGCAGTTGACTTTTAATCAATTGGTCGCAGGTTCGAATCCTGCACGACCCACCATTCTTTCTCACGAAGGAATTAAAACTTTCGTGGGCGATTAGCTCAGTTGGGAGAGCACCTCCCTTACAAGGAGGGGGTCACTGGTTCGAGCCCGGTATCGCCCACCATCTTTAAGTATTCTCCCTGAGAGTCTTTAAAAATGGTTTCGAAAGAAACATTGCTCTTTAACAATTTGGAAAGCTGACTGATTTAACTGACTTACGAGTTAGATAAATCAAAATTTAAAAGTTCTTAATATCTTTTGTTTATCTTTTAGATAAACAAATTAAAAACACATTCAAGTGTTCTTGTATTTTGAATCCGGCGAAAAACCAGAACTCGCAATGACGAGTTCAACCTTGGTTGTTTATGCCATACGAAACCTCTTGGGGTTGTATGGTTAAGTGACTAAGCGTACACGGTGGATGCCTTGGCAGTCAGAGGCGATGAAAGACGTATTAACTTGCGATAAGCGTAGATTAGGTAGTAAAAACCATTTGAGTCTACGATTTCTGAATGGGGAAACCCACTAGCATAAGCTAGTATCGCTGCGTGAATACATAGCGCAGCGAGGCAAACCGGGAGAACTGAAACATCTAAGTACCCCGAGGAAGAGAAATCAACCGAGATCCCGAAAGTAGCGGCGAGCGAAATTGGGTTAGCCCTTAAGCTTTTAATGAGACAGGTGAAGGCTCTGGAAAGTGCCGCGATACAAGGTGATAGCCCTGTAACCGACATCTCATCATCAGTGAAAACGAGTAAGGCGGGACACGTGATATCCTGTCTGAATATGGGGGGACCATCCTCCAAGGCTAAATACTACTGACTGACCGATAGTGAACCAGTACCGTGAGGGAAAGGCGAAAAGAACCCCTGTGAGGGGAGTGAAATAGAACCTGAAACCGTGTACGTACAAGCAGTAGGAGCATACTTGTTATGTGACTGCGTACCTTTTGTATAATGGGTCAGCGACTTATATTCAGTGGCAAGGTTAACCGTTTAGGGGAGCCGTAGGGAAACCGAGTCTTAACTGGGCGTTCAGTCTCTGGATATAGACCCGAAACCAAGTGATCTAGCCATGGGCAGGTTGAAGGTTGAGTAACATCAACTGGAGGACCGAACCGACTAATGTTGAAAAATTAGCGGATGACTTGTGGCTAGGGGTGAAAGGCCAATCAAACTTGGAGATAGCTGGTTCTCCCCGAAATCTATTTAGGTAGAGCCTCGGACGAATACTACTGGGGGTAGAGCACTGTTAAGGCTAGGGGGTCATCCCGACTTACCAACCCTTTGCAAACTCCGAATACCAGTAAGTACTATCCGGGAGACACACGGCGGGTGCTAACGTCCGTCGTGGAGAGGGAAACAACCCAGACCGCCAGCTAAGGTCCCAAAGTTATAGCTAAGTGGGAAACGATGTGGGAAGGCTCAGACAGCCAGGATGTTGGCTTAGAAGCAGCCATCATTTAAAGAAAGCGTAATAGCTCACTGGTCGAGTCGGCCTGCGCGGAAGATGTAACGGGGCTAAGCTATACACCGAAGCTGCGGCAGTGCAATTTATTGTGCTGGGTAGGGGAGCGTTCTGTAAGCCGTTGAAGGTGGTCTGTAAGGGCTGCTGGAGGTATCAGAAGTGCGAATGCTGACATGAGTAACGATAAAGGGGGTGAAAAACCCCCTCGCCGGAAGACCAAGGGTTCCTGTCCAACGTTAATCGGGGCAGGGTAAGTCGACCCCTAAGGCGAGGCTGAAAAGCGTAGTCGATGGGAAACGGGTTAATATTCCCGTACTTCTTATAATTGCGATGGGGGGACGGAGAAGGCTAGGTAGGCTTGGCGACGGTCGTCCAAGTTCAAGTGCGTAGGCTAAGAGTTTAGGTAAATCCGGACTCTTGTTAGGCTGAGACACGATGTCGAGCACCTACGGGTGTGAAGCTATTGATGCCATACTTCCAGGAAAAGCCTCTAAGCTTCAGATTATAAGGAATCGTACCCCAAACCGACACAGGTGGTCGAGTAGAGAATACTAAGGCGCTTGAGAGAACTCGGGTGAAGGAACTAGGCAAAATGGTACCGTAACTTCGGGAGAAGGTACGCTCCTAGCGGTGATGAGACTTGCTCTCTAAGCTGCCGGGAGTCGCAGATACCAGGTGGCTGCAACTGTTTATTAAAAACATAGCACTGTGCTAAATCGTAAGATGACGTATACGGTGTGACGCCTGCCCGGTGCTTGAAGGTTAATTGATGGGGTTAGACTTCGGTCGAAGCTCTTGATCGAAGCCCAAGTAAACGGCGGCCGTAACTATAACGGTCCTAAGGTAGCGAAATTCCTTGTCGGGTAAGTTCCGACCTGCACGAATGGCGTAATGATGGCCACGCTGTCTCCACCCGAGACTCAGTGAAATTGAAATCGCTGTGAAGATGCAGTGTACCCGCGGCTAGACGGAAAGACCCCGTGAACCTTTACTACAGCTTGGCACTGAACATTGACCCTACATGTGTAGGATAGGTGGGAGCCTTTGAAACCAGTACGCTAGTATTGGTGGAGGCAATCTTGAAATACCACCCTTGTATGCTTGATGTTCTAACGTTGGTCCCTTATCGGGATTGCGGACAGTGCCTGGTGGGTAGTTTGACTGGGGCGGTCTCCTCCCAAAGAGTAACGGAGGAGCACGAAGGTGGGCTAAACACGGTTGGACATCGTGTGGTTAGTGCAATGGCATAAGCCCGCTTGACTGCGAGAATGACAATTCGAGCAGGTGCGAAAGCAGGTCATAGTGATCCGGTGGTTCTGAATGGAAGGGCCATCGCTCAACGGATAAAAGGTACTCCGGGGATAACAGGCTGATACCGCCCAAGAGTTCATATCGACGGCGGTGTTTGGCACCTCGATGTCGGCTCATCACATCCTGGGGCTGAAGTCGGTCCCAAGGGTATGGCTGTTCGCCATTTAAAGTGGTACGCGAGCTGGGTTTAGAACGTCGTGAGACAGTTCGGTCCCTATCTGCCGTGGGCGTTGGATGATTGAAAGGGGCTGCTCCTAGTACGAGAGGACCGGAGTGGACGAACCTCTGGTGTTCGGGTTGTTACGCCAGTAGCATTGCCCGGTAGCTAAGTTCGGGATCGATAAACGCTGAAAGCATCTAAGCGTGAAGCGAGCCTTGAGATGAGTCATCCCTGATACTTTAAGTATCCTAAAGGGTTGTTGAAGACTACGACGTTGATAGGCAGGGTGTGTAAGTGCTGCGAGGCATTGAGCTAACCTGTACTAATTGCCCGTGAGGCTTAACCATACAACACCCAAGGGGTTTTGAACGGATTTGAAGTTGCAAGAACGATATTGAATGTGATTAAGAACGCATATACAGCTTTCCAGATTATTATTTATCTCTTATTGAGGTAGATAGAAAGAATTTGCTTGGCGACCATAGCGTTATGGACCCACCTGATCCCATGCCGAACTCAGAAGTGAAACGTAATAGCGCCGATGGTAGTGTGGGGTTTCCCCATGTGAGAGTAGGACATCGCCAGGCTTGAATTTGAATAAGTGCCCGTTCAATAGAACGGGCTTTTATTTCGCTCCCAGTTTGTCACTGTGAGCCAAGTCAACATAACGTTTTTAAGTCTTTCATAAATAAATGAAAAAGTTGAAAATATTATCTTGACTTTCAAATCAGAAAGCGTATTATACGCAGCCTGAAGCAACGAAGCGGTAACGCTAAGTGGTTGAAAGACAAGCTCTTTAACAATTTAACCAAATCAATCTGTGTGGGCACTTGTGAGTTGATAATCATTAGTTTGCTTTTACTTTTCGAAGTGAATTCAAACAAAATAATCAATGAGCTGAGTGACTACACAAAATTACTTTTATGTAACAATCAGTATTAATCATTGAGCCGGTTTTGTTTCTGCTGAAACAAACCAAAAAACTTTAATTGAAGAGTTTGATCATGGCTCAGATTGAACGCTGGCGGCAGGCCTAACACATGCAAGTCGAGCGGTAACAGAAATTAGCTTGCTAATTTGCTGACGAGCGGCGGACGGGTGAGTAATGCCTGGGAATATGCCTTGATGTGGGGGATAACTATTGGAAACGATAGCTAATACCGCATAATGTCTTCGGACCAAAGAGGGGGATCTTCGGACCTCTCGCGTCAAGATTAGCCCAGGTGAGATTAGCTAGTTGGTGGGGTAAGAGCTCACCAAGGCGACGATCTCTAGCTGGTCTGAGAGGATGATCAGCCACACTGGAACTGAGACACGGTCCAGACTCCTACGGGAGGCAGCAGTGGGGAATATTGCACAATGGGCGAAAGCCTGATGCAGCCATGCCGCGTGTATGAAGAAGGCCTTCGGGTTGTAAAGTACTTTCAGTCGTGAGGAAGGGTGTGTAGTTAATAGCTGCACATCTTGACGTTAGCGACAGAAGAAGCACCGGCTAACTCCGTGCCAGCAGCCGCGGTAATACGGAGGGTGCGAGCGTTAATCGGAATTACTGGGCGTAAAGCGCATGCAGGTGGTTCATTAAGTCAGATGTGAAAGCCCGGGGCTCAACCTCGGAACCGCATTTGAAACTGGTGAACTAGAGTGCTGTAGAGGGGGGTAGAATTTCAGGTGTAGCGGTGAAATGCGTAGAGATCTGAAGGAATACCAGTGGCGAAGGCGGCCCCCTGGACAGACACTGACACTCAGATGCGAAAGCGTGGGGAGCAAACAGGATTAGATACCCTGGTAGTCCACGCCGTAAACGATGTCTACTTGGAGGTTGTGGCCTTGAGCCGTGGCTTTCGGAGCTAACGCGTTAAGTAGACCGCCTGGGGAGTACGGTCGCAAGATTAAAACTCAAATGAATTGACGGGGGCCCGCACAAGCGGTGGAGCATGTGGTTTAATTCGATGCAACGCGAAGAACCTTACCTACTCTTGACATCCACAGAAGAGACCAGAGATGGACTTGTGCCTTCGGGAACTGTGAGACAGGTGCTGCATGGCTGTCGTCAGCTCGTGTTGTGAAATGTTGGGTTAAGTCCCGCAACGAGCGCAACCCTTATCCTTGTTTGCCAGCACGTAATGGTGGGAACTCCAGGGAGACTGCCGGTGATAAACCGGAGGAAGGTGGGGACGACGTCAAGTCATCATGGCCCTTACGAGTAGGGCTACACACGTGCTACAATGGCGCATACAGAGGGCTGCAAGCTAGCGATAGTGAGCGAATCCCAAAAAGTGCGTCGTAGTCCGGATCGGAGTCTGCAACTCGACTCCGTGAAGTCGGAATCGCTAGTAATCGTGAATCAGAATGTCACGGTGAATACGTTCCCGGGCCTTGTACACACCGCCCGTCACACCATGGGAGTGGGCTGCAAAAGAAGTGGGTAGTTTAACCTTCGGGAGGACGCTCACCACTTTGTGGTTCATGACTGGGGTGAAGTCGTAACAAGGTAGCCCTAGGGGAACCTGGGGCTGGATCACCTCCTTAAACGATAGATTGCGATTTATGAGTGTTCACACAGATTGATTAGGTTAAAAACGTAAAGAAGCAATAGAAGGTGCCCAACACCTTCAAATATCCAGTGTCCCGTTCGTCTAGAGGCCTAGGACACCGCCCTTTCACGGCGGTAACAGGGGTTCGACTCCCCTACGGGATACCATTGGGTCGTTAGCTCAGTTGGTAGAGCAGTTGACTTTTAATCAATTGGTCGCAGGTTCGAATCCTGCACGACCCACCATTTCCTCCCAAGGAAATAAAAATATGGGGCTATAGCTCAGCTGGGAGAGCGCCTGCCTTGCACGCAGGAGGTCTGCGGTTCGATCCCGCATAGCTCCACCATTCTTTCTCACGAAGGAATTAAAACTTTCGTGGGCGATTAGCTCAGTTGGGAGAGCACCTCCCTTACAAGGAGGGGGTCACTGGTTCGAGCCCGGTATCGCCCACCATCTTTAAGTATTCTCCCTGAGAGTCTTTAAAAATGGTTTCGAAAGAAACATTGCTCTTTAACAATTTGGAAAGCTGACTGATTTAACTGACTTACGAGTTAGATAAATCAAAATTTAAAAGTTCTTAATATCTTTTGTTTATCTTTTAGATAAACAAATTAAAAACACATTCAAGTGTTCTTGTATTTTGAATCCGGCGAAAAACCAGAACTCGCAATGACGAGTTCAACCTTGGTTGTTTATGCCATACGAAACCTCTTGGGGTTGTATGGTTAAGTGACTAAGCGTACACGGTGGATGCCTTGGCAGTCAGAGGCGATGAAAGACGTATTAACTTGCGATAAGCGTAGATTAGGTAGTAAAAACCATTTGAGTCTACGATTTCTGAATGGGGAAACCCACTAGCATAAGCTAGTATCGCTGCGTGAATACATAGCGCAGCGAAGCAAACCGGGAGAACTGAAACATCTAAGTACCCCGAGGAAGAGAAATCAACCGAGATCCCGAAAGTAGCGGCGAGCGAAATTGGGTTAGCCCTTAAGCTTTTAATGAGACAGGTGAAGGCTCTGGAAAGTGCCGCGATACAAGGTGATAGCCCTGTAACCGACATCTCATCATCAGTGAAAACGAGTAAGGCGGGACACGTGATATCCTGTCTGAATATGGGGGGACCATCCTCCAAGGCTAAATACTACTGACTGACCGATAGTGAACCAGTACCGTGAGGGAAAGGCGAAAAGAACCCCTGTGAGGGGAGTGAAATAGAACCTGAAACCGTGTACGTACAAGCAGTAGGAGCATACTTGTTATGTGACTGCGTACCTTTTGTATAATGGGTCAGCGACTTATATTCAGTGGCAAGGTTAACCGTTTAGGGGAGCCGTAGGGAAACCGAGTCTTAACTGGGCGTTCAGTCTCTGGATATAGACCCGAAACCAAGTGATCTAGCCATGGGCAGGTTGAAGGTTGAGTAACATCAACTGGAGGACCGAACCGACTAATGTTGAAAAATTAGCGGATGACTTGTGGCTAGGGGTGAAAGGCCAATCAAACTTGGAGATAGCTGGTTCTCCCCGAAATCTATTTAGGTAGAGCCTCGGACGAATACTACTGGGGGTAGAGCACTGTTAAGGCTAGGGGGTCATCCCGACTTACCAACCCTTTGCAAACTCCGAATACCAGTAAGTACTATCCGGGAGACACACGGCGGGTGCTAACGTCCGTCGTGGAGAGGGAAACAACCCAGACCGCCAGCTAAGGTCCCAAAGTTATAGCTAAGTGGGAAACGATGTGGGAAGGCTCAGACAGCCAGGATGTTGGCTTAGAAGCAGCCATCATTTAAAGAAAGCGTAATAGCTCACTGGTCGAGTCGGCCTGCGCGGAAGATGTAACGGGGCTAAGCTATACACCGAAGCTGCGGCAGTGCAATTTATTGTGCTGGGTAGGGGAGCGTTCTGTAAGCCGTTGAAGGTGGTCTGTAAGGGCTGCTGGAGGTATCAGAAGTGCGAATGCTGACATGAGTAACGATAAAGGGGGTGAAAAACCCCCTCGCCGGAAGACCAAGGGTTCCTGTCCAACGTTAATCGGGGCAGGGTAAGTCGACCCCTAAGGCGAGGCTGAAAAGCGTAGTCGATGGGAAACGGGTTAATATTCCCGTACTTCTTATAATTGCGATGGGGGGACGGAGAAGGCTAGGTAGGCTTGGCGACGGTCGTCCAAGTTCAAGTGCGTAGGCTAAGAGTTTAGGTAAATCCGGACTCTTGTTAGGCTGAGACACGATGTCGAGCACCTACGGGTGTGAAGCTATTGATGCCATACTTCCAGGAAAAGCCTCTAAGCTTCAGATTATAAGGAATCGTACCCCAAACCGACACAGGTGGTCGAGTAGAGAATACTAAGGCGCTTGAGAGAACTCGGGTGAAGGAACTAGGCAAAATGGTACCGTAACTTCGGGAGAAGGTACGCTCCTAGCGGTGATGAGACTTGCTCTCTAAGCTGCCGGGAGTCGCAGATACCAGGTGGCTGCAACTGTTTATTAAAAACATAGCACTGTGCTAAATCGTAAGATGACGTATACGGTGTGACGCCTGCCCGGTGCTTGAAGGTTAATTGATGGGGTTAGACTTCGGTCGAAGCTCTTGATCGAAGCCCAAGTAAACGGCGGCCGTAACTATAACGGTCCTAAGGTAGCGAAATTCCTTGTCGGGTAAGTTCCGACCTGCACGAATGGCGTAATGATGGCCACGCTGTCTCCACCCGAGACTCAGTGAAATTGAAATCGCTGTGAAGATGCAGTGTACCCGCGGCTAGACGGAAAGACCCCGTGAACCTTTACTACAGCTTGGCACTGAACATTGACCCTACATGTGTAGGATAGGTGGGAGCCTTTGAAACCAGTACGCTAGTATTGGTGGAGGCAATCTTGAAATACCACCCTTGTATGCTTGATGTTCTAACGTTGGTCCCTTATCGGGATTGCGGACAGTGTCTGGTGGGTAGTTTGACTGGGGCGGTCTCCTCCCAAAGAGTAACGGAGGAGCACGAAGGTGGGCTAAACACGGTTGGACATCGTGTGGTTAGTGCAATGGCATAAGCCCGCTTGACTGCGAGAATGACAATTCGAGCAGGTGCGAAAGCAGGTCATAGTGATCCGGTGGTTCTGAATGGAAGGGCCATCGCTCAACGGATAAAAGGTACTCCGGGGATAACAGGCTGATACCGCCCAAGAGTTCATATCGACGGCGGTGTTTGGCACCTCGATGTCGGCTCATCACATCCTGGGGCTGAAGTCGGTCCCAAGGGTATGGCTGTTCGCCATTTAAAGTGGTACGCGAGCTGGGTTTAGAACGTCGTGAGACAGTTCGGTCCCTATCTGCCGTGGGCGTTGGATGATTGAAAGGGGCTGCTCCTAGTACGAGAGGACCGGAGTGGACGAACCTCTGGTGTTCGGGTTGTTACGCCAGTAGCATTGCCCGGTAGCTAAGTTCGGGATCGATAAACGCTGAAAGCATCTAAGCGTGAAGCGAGCCTTGAGATGAGTCATCCCTGATACTTTAAGTATCCTAAAGGGTTGTTGAAGACTACGACGTTGATAGGCAGGGTGTGTAAGTGCTGCGAGGCATTGAGCTAACCTGTACTAATTGCCCGTGAGGCTTAACCATACAACACCCAAGGGGTTTTGAACGGATTTGAAGTTGCAAGAACGATATTGAATGTGATTAAGAACGCATACACAGCTTTCCAGATTATTATTTATCTCTTATTGAGGTAGATAGAAAGAATTTGCTTGGCGACCATAGCGTTATGGACCCACCTGATCCCATGCCGAACTCAGAAGTGAAACGTAATAGCGCCGATGGTAGTGTGGGGTTTCCCCATGTGAGAGTAGGACATCGCCAGGCTTGAATTTTAAAAAGCCATCCAAAGGATGGCTTTTTTTCGATTACAAAAGTAAATAGTTTATTGCTGATATAGCTCAGCCCGGTAGAGCGCACCCTTGGTAAGGGTGAGGTCCCCAGTTCGAGTCTGGGTATCAGCACCATTTACTGACAGATTTTGCTTAGCGACCATAGCATTATGGACCCACCTGATCCCATGCCGAACTCAGAAGTGAAACATAATAGCGCCGATGGTAGTGTGGGGTTTCCCCATGTGAGAGTAGGACATCGCTAGGCTCAAATTTTAAAAGGCTTCCCATTGGGAAGCCTTTTTTCGTTTTAATCGCTAAATAAATGTATTTTCTGCGACTTGCCAAAGAGCCTGAATGACAGAGTCGTTTAGTTTTGATTTTTTACAACATAATCCTAATTTAAAAGGCGCTATAGGCGATATATTTAGGCGTTGAACTTTGTCTTTAACTGGGCTGTTATTGATTACTACGTCTGGAGCAATACCTATACCGCAGCCTAACGCCACCATACTAACAATTGCTTCATGCCCTGATACTTGAGCGTAAATTGTGGGTTTGATTTTCTGCTCCTTAAACCATTGATTCGCTCTATTCCTCGCAGTCCCTGATTCAGGCAAAATAAAAGGCAATGACTTCCAATTTGTATTTTCTTTATTAATTTCACTGACGAAGTGATTGTTACCAATTGGAGCAATGATCGAAAGTGGAATTTCACTGATAATTTCAAAGGCGAGTTTATTTGATAGGGTTTCTGGAAGAGCTGATATTGCAATATCGACTTCTGATGTTTCAATCTTATTGATCGCTTGAGCTGGATCACCGGTAGATAGTTTAATGTCTATATGGGGATAGTTAACTTTAAAGTCGTTTAATAATTGAGGTAAATGACTGTAGCTTGCCGTCACTGAGCAAAATAAATTAAGCTGACCCTTAAGTGTATTATTCACAGTATTAGAGCTTGCTTTGTAACCACTCCATTCCGCACATATATTCAAGGCTATAGGTATAAGTTGCTTAGCCGCCGTTGTTAGTTCAACACTTCGATTATCTCTAATAAAAAGTGGATGTCCAACGTCATCTTCTAGTTTTTGAATTTGTCGGCTTAAAGCTGAGGGACTTAAATGCATCGCTTTTGATGTTTGAGTAAAGCTATGACTTTCACAAAGATGTAGGAAAGTTTGTAGAAGTTTTATGTTCATTTATGTTGCCTATATTGCAATCATGTATTGCTAATATATCACTTTTGACAATGTTAATCTTTCGTTATTATCTTTTTATACACAAGATCATCCTAATGGATTAAATGATATTTATGGAGTTTTATCATGGCTAATTACTTTAACACACTGAATTTACGCGAGCAGTTGGATCAACTTGGTCGTTGTCGCTTTATGGACCGTGAGGAATTTGCAACAGAAGCTGATTACCTTAAAGGAAAGAAGGTGGTTATTGTAGGTTGTGGTGCTCAAGGTCTTAATCAAGGTCTTAATATGCGTGACTCAGGCTTAGATGTAGCATATGCGCTACGTCAAGCTGCGATTGATGAACAACGTCAGTCGTATAAAAATGCCAAAGAAAATGGCTTTGAAGTTGCTAGCTATGAAAAACTAATCCCTCAAGCAGATCTTGTTGTTAACCTGACGCCAGATAAACAACATACAAATGTTGTTGAAACGGTAATGCCACTAATGAAAGAAGGCGCTGCACTAGGTTACTCTCATGGCTTTAATGTTGTAGAAGAAGGGATGCAGATCCGTAAAGATATAACGGTTGTTATGGTCGCTCCTAAATGTCCTGGTACAGAAGTACGTGAAGAATATAAGCGTGGTTTTGGTGTACCTACATTGATAGCTGTTCACCCTGAAAATGATCCAAAAGGTGAAGGCTGGGATATTGCAAAAGCATGGGCTGCAGGTACTGGTGGTCACAGAGCTGGTTGTCTTGAGTCTTCTTTTGTCGCTGAAGTTAAATCTGATTTAATGGGTGAGCAAACAATCCTTTGTGGCATGCTACAAGCGGGTTCAATTGTATCTTATGAGAAAATGATCGCTGATGGCATTGAACCTGGTTATGCCGGTAAATTGCTACAGTTTGGTTGGGAAACAATTACCGAAGCACTTAAGTTCGGTGGTGTTACTCACATGATGGATCGTCTATCTAATCCTGCAAAAGTGAAGGCATTCGAATTATCTGAAGAGCTAAAAGAGTTAATGCGTCCTCTATATAACAAACATATGGATGATATTATTCAAGGTGAATTTTCTCGTACAATGATGGCTGATTGGGCTAATGATGATGTGAATCTATTAGGCTGGCGTGAAGAGACAGGTCAAACTGCATTTGAAAATTACCCTGAGTCAGACGTAGAGATTTCAGAGCAAGAATATTTTGATAACGGTATTCTACTTGTTGCTATGGTTCGTGCTGGTGTTGAATTAGCCTTTGAAGCAATGACTTCATCAGGTATTGTTGATGAATCTGCATACTACGAATCACTGCATGAGCTACCGCTAATTGCAAATACAGTTGCTCGTAAGCGTTTGTATGAAATGAATGTAGTAATTTCTGATACGGCTGAATATGGTAACTATTTATTTGCTAATGTAGCAACGCCACTACTTCGTGAGAAGTTTATGACATCAGTTGAGACTAACGTAATTGGCCGTGGCTTGGGTGAAACATCAAATCAAGTTGATAATGCAACGTTAATCGCTGTTAATGAAGCAATTCGTAACCACCCAGTAGAATATATCGGTGAAGAGCTACGTAGCTATATGAGTGATATGAAGCGTATTGCCGTTGGTGGCTAATTAATACCAAATGAATATAAAAATGGCTTAACCAGTGATGGTTAAGCCATTTTTTTATGCGTAAATTATGTTTCTATCGAGTTATACCAATCGTAGTAAATAACTGATCATCCTAGCTGGTTAAAATGCTCGATAACTGCGTTGAAATTTTTGATTGTAGAATAACTACTTATCAAAAAATTTCGTCTTGTTCTCAAGCATTTTCCTGCGCTATTTCTGCTCACTTACTTACTGTGATTGGTATTACTTTTCTAATAGTTTCTCTTCTAATTCAGCCAGTTTTTGTTCCATTGCCGTTAGTTTTTGGCGAGTGCGTAGTAGAACTTGAGTTTGAACATCAAATTCCTCTCTACCTACAACATCGAGCTTATTTAATTGGCCTTGGATAACTTGGCGAACTTTTTGCTCAACATCAGTACCTAGCTCTTTTACTGGTTGAGGCATTGAGTCATGAATTTGTTTTGCTACTTGTTCTAGTTTCTTTGGATCAAACATCATTTACCCTTAATTGAATATTTTCTTTATTCTAAGTAAAGCCTTGCCAATTGTCGCTATCGAAATAAAAAAAAGGCTACCGAAGTAGCCTTTAATAACAATTAACCATTAAGATTCTTTAATCTCTTTACCTTCTTCAAAAACAGGTAATGGTTTGTGTTCACTTGCTAAGTAACTATAAATTACGGGCAGTACGAACAGTGTAAATAACGTACCAATCGCTAGACCAGCTACGATTACGATACCAATACTAAAGCGTTGAGCCGCACCTGCACCACTTGCATACATTAGAGGAACAAGACCTGCAATCATCGCAGCAGTCGTCATTAGGATAGGGCGTAGACGAACTTTAGCAGCTTCGGTTACGGCTTCCATACGATTCTTGAGGTGATGAAGTTGTTCTTCTTTTGCTACTTCACAAATAAGAATACCATGCTTAGTAATCAAGCCTACAAGTGTGATCAAACCAACTTGAGAGTAGATATTCATTGTTGCAGCGCCCCAAGCAAGAGCGATTAAAGCACCACAAATTGCTAGCGGAACAGATACCATGATTACTAATGGATCTCGTACTGATTCAAATTGAATAGCAAGAACCAAGAAGATGATAGCGAGTGCCAAACCAAACGTAGCATATAGAGCACTACCCTCAGTTACGTACTGACGAGCTTCACCCATATAGTCATGGCTATAACCACTTGGTAATGTACTCGTTGCTAAGTCTTCAAACCATATGATCGCATCACCCATAGCAACACCTGGTGATGGTACTGCACCAATAGTCGCTGAGTTCAATTGGTTGAAGTGAGGCAGTGATCTAGGTTCAGCAACAACATCGATAGATATTAGGCTTCCTAGAGGAACAGCTTCACCACTGGTTGAACGAACGTAATAGTGATTCATTGATTCAGGGTTTAGACGGAACTTACGTTCTACTTGAGGAATAACCTCATATGAGCGTCCGCTAAGATCAATACGGTTTACGTAACCATCAGCCATCATCGTACTTAGTGTAATACCAATATCTTGCATGGTAATACCGTAAGCGCCTGCTTTATCTTTATCTATATTGATTTTCATTGTTGCTGAATCAAAATTTAAATCAAGATCAGAATAGACAAACAGTGGGCTACCTTTAACACTAGTCAGTACTTCGGTTGCTATTTGGAACAAGCTTTCAAAACTATTTGGTGTCGTAATAACAAATTGAATTGGAAGACCAGAGCCAGCCCCTGGAAGTTCAGGCATTTGGAAAGCCGTTACTGCCATTCCTGGTACATCTTTAACTAGTTCACCAACACGTTTAGCAACCTCAGCTTGGCTTGTTGTTCGTTGGCTCCAAGGAACCATAGAAGCAATACCAAAGGCTTGGTTCGCATTAGGAACACCGGTAAATACTTGTGCAAATGCAACTTCTGGTTGATTTGATAGGATCTTATTTACATCGTTCATGGTGTTTTGCATGTAATCAAGGTTTGCAGTTGAAGGCGCGGTACCCATCAACATGATTACACCTTTATCTTCTGATGGGGCAAGTTCACTTGGAATAAACTTAAACAGAAGCGGAAGAGTAGCAAAAACAATAACAGCAAAACCAATAATCACAGGGCGACGAGTCATGATGGCATTTAGCATACGCTCATAACGATCACTCATATTATCTAAGATATGATGTACTTTTTTCTCAAAACGATTTGGTTCTTCATTTGCAACGAGCATTTTTGAACACATCATTGGAGATAGTGTTAATGCTACGATACCGGAAACAAATACGGCACCAGCTAGGGTTAAGGCAAACTCTTTAAATAGAGAACCGGTAATACCACCCATCATTGCAATTGGAGCATATACCGCACCAAGCGTTAATGTCATTGCTATAACAGGAACCGCAATTTCACGAGTACCTATAATCGCTGCTCGGAAAGGTGTTTCACCTAACTTAATATGACGGTCAACGTTTTCTAAAACAACGATAGCATCATCTACTACCAAGCCGATGGCGAGTACCATTGCGAGTAGTGTCATCAAGTTCCATGAGAAACCCATCGCTTGCATAACCATTGCCACACCAACAAGTGATAATGGAATAGTAACGATTGGAATGATTACCGCTCGGAATGAACCTAAGAATAAGGTAATTACAACCAGTACGATTAATGCAGCTTCAATGATGGTTTTAATTACTTCATGAATAGACTCGTTGATCGCAATCGTAGAGTCATACATGATGTTCATTTTGATATTCGTTGGTAAGTTTTTCTCTAATTGAGGCAACAACGCAAGAACATCAGAGGCAATGTTAATTGGGTTAGCACTTGGTGCAGCATTGATTGCAGCAACAACGGCTTCCTTACCATTCGCACTTGCTCGATAGACATCATGGCTTTTTTCAAGAGAGACTTTCGCAATATCACTTAGGCGAACAATTTCCCCATTAGTCGTTCTGATAACAAGATTTTCTAGTTCTTCAACATTAGATACTTGAGTATCAGCACTGCCGTTATAAAGAACAAACTCACCGGTAGCTTGACCTGCTGCTGATTGGAAGTTATTCGCGCTTAGCACGCCCATAACATCAGTTGCAGTCATATCTATAGCAGCCATACGTGCTGGATCTAACCAGATACGTAACGCGTACTTCATACCACCGTAAAGATCTACCTTTGAAACACCGTTAACAGTGAATAACTGAGGGTTAATAACTCGCTCTAAGTAGTCGGTAATCTGGCTTGATACTAATTCATCACTAGTAAAACCAATATAAAGTACCGCAGTTGTTGAGCCTGTAGACATGGTTACTGTCGGATCTTCAGATTCTTTTGGTAACTGAGAGCGAACAGAGTTTGTCTTAGCCAAAATATCAGACAAGGCTGCATTTGGGTCAGTATTCAACTTCATTGTTACAGTAATGGTAGATTTACCCATTACTGATTGTGACGTCATAAAGTCGATATTATCGGCTTGAGCCACGGCTTGCTCTAAGGGTTGAGTAATAAAACCTTGTATAAGGTCAGCACTCGCCCCGTAGTAGCTAGTTGTTACCGTTACAACGGTATTCGTCATTTCAGGGTATTCACGAACCTGCATTTTGAAAATTGCTTGAATCCCAAGCAAAGCAATCAAAAAGCTGATTGATACCGCTAAAACTGGACGTTTAATAAAAACATCAGTAAAGCGCATAGTTCCTCCGATTACAGCATTGGTGTTTCAGCAGGTGGTGTTGTTGCATCGCTTTCCACAATGCGAACTTTCGCATCATTACTTAGACGAACCTGACCTGTGGTTACCACCATATCGCCAGCTTTAACACCTTCAAGGATATGAGCAATCGCTTCTGAGCGCTCACCTACTTTCACAACATGTTGTTGAACGCGTTTTACACCATCTTTTTCTGTAACAAGATAAACATTATCGCCATAAAGAGTATAGGTGATTGATGTTTGAGGAATAACAACTTGGTTTTCTAATGTCGGTAGAATGATTTCAGCACGAGCGAACATGCCGCTACGTAATTTTCCACCATTATTAGGGATATCAGCTTGAACCTCGATTAAGCCACTTTGGATGTTTACCGCAGGTTCAATAGCGCTAATAGAACCTTTGAAGATGTCCGCAGGGTAAGAATCAATTGAGATATCGATTTCTTGTCCAATATTGATGCGCGAGATATCAGTTTGAGGAACAGTAAAGCGTAAGCGCATTACACTTGTATCTTCTAGACGAACGATATCAGTGCTTGGTTGTAGGTATTGACCTAGGTAAACATTACGAATACCGATAACACCACTGAAAGGTGCTTTGATCTCACGACGATCGATAGATGCTTTCATTCCTTCAATATCAGCAGCAAGAGAGAAGTAGTTTGCTTCAGCTTCATCGTATGCTTCTTTTGAAATAGAACCTTTCTTATATAGGCCCTTATAACGCTTATATTTTGCTTCCGCTGCAGGCAAGCGAGCTTGAGTACTCTTCAAGTTAGCTTTTTCTACTTTAGAATCAAGAGAAACCAATACTTGGCCTTTTTTTACTTGGCTACCAGAATCAAATGAAATTTTATCAATAATACCGTTAACTTCAGTTGTTAATGTAACGCCTTGGTTAGGTTCAATAAAACCAATAGCTTCAATGGTTGGAGTCCAATGAGATGAGGCAATGGTTTCAACCGTAACAGGGAATTCAGGTTCTGGTCGGTTAGCCATATATTCAGCGATTTTTTGTTGTTTAAACATGTTAAAACCAATCACACTACCGAAAAGAAGTAGTGCAAGAAGTAACATAAAGAAAGTCCACTTTTTCATTCTGATTAGAACTCCAAATTAGTGTTTAATAATAGCGTCCCAACTGGCTTCAATTGCCGCATCGAGATCATCGTTTGTTAAAGTAAAAAAACCTTGAGCATGTTTTCGAGCTAAACAAACACTCGCTTCTAAGCTAAGGCCAGTTAATATTTCTACGCTAAGAGGTTTAAATACACCTTGTTCAAGTCCATCGACAAAGAGTTGATTTACTTGGGCAAACATTTTCTCCTCTAGTTCCTTAAATTTCACTAGGTCAGTAGAAGGGAGAGAGTCGTATTGATTACGATTCAAAAAAGTATTCTTCTCTGAAATAGCAAAGTACCAAATGTTTAACCACATAGTACGAAATCGAACTTTAATTGGATCTGAATCTTGCACATTCTCTTGGATGGCAAATGCAACACGTTGCATGATATTCAGTTTTATTTCTTCGATTAAGGCTTCTTTATCATCAAAGTAGCGATATATCGTGCCGGCAGCAACGCCTGCTTGATTAGCTACTTTTTGCATAGACAAGCCACGAAATCCATCGGTAGCTAATAATTGCTCAGCAGATTCAAGAATGAGCTGACGCTTTTCCTTCATAAATTGGTCCTTATGAAATGAATGAACGTTCATTCATTATTTTAGGCTACGATGAATAAAATGTAATCTATTTTTGTGTCAAGAAACGTAAAGATCACAATTTTTCATCGATGGTTTACATGGTATTCCATCATCGACAGCTTTATTATAGACACAAATATTCATTATCGATTTTATAGGTGATTCATGAGACTCAATCCACAGCAAGATGAAGCAGTAAAGTTTGTCTCTGGGCCATGTTTAGTATTGGCAGGTGCAGGGTCTGGTAAGACTCGTGTGATTACCAACAAAATAGCTTACCTCGTACAGCAATGTGGCTATAAAGCCAGAAATATTGCCGCTGTGACATTCACCAATAAAGCCGCTCGTGAAATGAAAGAGCGTGTAGGGCAAACACTGAATAAGCAAGAGTCTCGTGGTTTAATGGTCTCTACTTTTCACTCGTTAGGTCTGGATATTATTCGTCGAGAGTACAAAGTATTAGGATTAAAAGCGGGTTTCTCTTTATTTGATGATCAGGACCAGCTCGCTTTACTAAAGGAATTAACAGAAAAGCAGATCGATGGTGATAAAGATTTATTACGTCAGTTATTGAGCAGTATCTCAAACTGGAAAAATGAGATGCTGACACCAACTCAAGTCAAAGGCTTTGCTCGCTCTGAGCAAGATCAGCTATTTGCCTTTTGTTATGAAATGTACCTAACTCAAATGAAAGCCTATAACGCCCTTGATTTTGATGATCTCATTTCATTGCCAGTATTATTACTCCGCAACAATCAAGACGTACGTGAACGTTGGCAGATGAAGATCCGCTATCTTTTAGTGGATGAATACCAAGATACGAATACCAGCCAATATGAGTTAGTTAAGCTATTAGTTGGTGAAAGAGGGCGATTAACCGTGGTGGGTGATGATGATCAGTCTATTTACTCATGGCGTGGGGCAAAACCTCAAAACCTTGTACTGCTGAGTGAAGACTACCCTGCTTTACGAGTGATAAAACTAGAGCAGAATTACCGTTCGACCAGTCGAATTTTACGTGCGGCTAATATATTGATTGCCAATAATCCTCACGTATTTGAAAAGCGTCTGTTTTCAGAAATTCCAGACGGTGAGCAAATTAAGGTACTAACAGCAAAAGATGATGAGCATGAAGCAGAGCGAGTTGTTGGAGAGATCATTGCCCATCGCTTTTTAAACCGAACAGATTATAAAGATTACGCCGTGCTATACCGCGGTAATCACCAATCTCGTTTGATTGAAAAATCACTGATGCAAAACCGAGTACCTTATAAGATCTCTGGAGGGACATCGTTCTTCTCCCGTGCTGAAATAAAAGACATCATGGCTTATCTTCGATTGCTGACAAATCCTGATGATGACAATGCCTTTTTACGTGTAGTGAACACTCCGCGCCGTGAAATAGGCCCTGTAACATTAGAAAAGCTCGGTACCTATGCCAATATGCGTGGTAAAAGTTTATTTGAAGCCAGTTTTGAAATGGGATTAGAGCAAACTCTGTCGGGACGAGGGTTAGAATCTTTACGCCGTTTCTCTCATTGGGTTGTGTCTATTTCAGAAAATGCTGAGCGTGGTAACACGGTTGAAGCGGTTCGTTCGTTAGTGAAAGATATTCATTACGAAGATTGGTTATATGAAACATCTACCAGCTCAAAAGCGGCAGAGATGAGAATGAAAAATGTCTCGGACTTATATTCATGGATTGTTGCTGATCTTGAGGGTGATAACTATGACAAAGAAGAAAAGACATTAAAAGAAGTGGTTCAGCGTCTTACTTTGCGTGACATGATGGAGCGAGGAGAAGATGAGGACGGTGCAGATCAGGTTCAGTTAATGACCTTGCATGCTTCAAAAGGCTTAGAGTTCCCTTATGTTTACTTGATTGGTGCAGAAGAGGGGATTTTACCTCACCAAGTGAGCATTGATGAAGATAATGTAGAAGAAGAGCGTCGTTTGACTTATGTAGGAATAACACGAGCACAAAAAGAGCTGACGTTTACCCTATGTAAAGAGCGTCGTCAGTATGGAGAGTTAATTCGTCCTGAGCCAAGTCGTTTTCTTGAAGAGCTGCCACATGATGATCTGGATTGGGAAATGAAAAAGCCAAAACCCACTCAAGAAGAAAGGATGGAAAGAGGGAAAGCCAACATTGCTAACCTTAGAGCCATGCTGAAGAAGTAAACCGATATAAAAATGCCCACTGATAATACAGTGGGCATTTTTTATGATTGAGTTAAAGGGAGATAATAATTAAATTATAGTCCTTTAATAAGATGCTCAACCGCTGCAAGTACTTCATCATCAGAACAGTCCATACAAGAACCACGAGCTGGCATAGCATTAAAGCCATTTAATGCATGATTGTTTAGTACATCCATACCTTTCGCGATACGAGGAGCCCAATCTGCTGCATTTTGTGTTTTTGGAGCCCCAGCCGCACCAGTAGAGTGACAAGCAATACAAAAAGTATTGTAAACCTGATCTCCTGAACGAGGTCCTGTTGGTTCTTCTACAACAGCGACATCACTTGCTAGATAAACTTGGCCAACGGGCTTAATTCGTTCAGCAATTGCATCGTCAGAATTACCTGCTGCAAAAGAGGTAGTTGAAAAAGTTAATGCAGCAACCGTTGCAATAATGATGTTACGAATAGATTTTTCCATAAAGCTCACTTTACACTCCCAGTTATTATTATTGGCTAAAGCCCATTTTATTGTATTTACCGAGGTAAAAAACGTACTTAGAAAAAGAGTCGCGTTAATCTCGTGTAAATATTGAGTGATTATATCTGCTTAAATTGTTGCAATAAACCACTAGACCCAAAGAAAATGAGGATAAATAGCAAGGAATTGTCGAAAAAGAGACCAAACGATAAAAAAAGTAAAAAAAACACTAGACGAAGGTGACTCAGATCCGTATTATTCTTCTCCGCCGATAGGGTATACGCCCGTAGCTCAGTTGGATAGAGCGTTGGCCTCCGGAGCCAAAGGTCGAAGGTTCGAATCCTTTCGGGCGTGCCATCCGGAATAGAAATTAAAAGGCACAGAAAACGTAATAAAGTAGTGGTGGCTATAGCTCAGTTGGTAGAGCCCTGGATTGTGATTCCGGTGGTCGCGAGTTCGAATCTCGTTAGCCACCCCATTATTTTGGTGACTGATTTTACGTAGTAAATAAGGTTTCCAGTTTTGATTCAAGAAACATCCCAAGAATCGAAACGAAATTTGTCGGTGAATAGCGCAGCTTGGTAGCGCATCTGGTTTGGGACCAGAGGGTCGGGGGTTCGAATCCCTCTTCACCGACCACTATTTCAATAATCGCAATAGCGGTTATATAAAAAGTTAGTGGTGGCTATAGCTCAGTTGGTAGAGCCCTGGATTGTGATTCCGGTGGTCGCGAGTTCGAATCTCGTTAGCCACCCCATTAATTTTTGGCAACTGTAAAAACAGTTTCCCTTTTGATTCAAGTGACATCCCAAGAATCAAATAAAAACTCGGTGAATAGCGCAGCTTGGTAGCGCATCTGGTTTGGGACCAGAGGGTCGGGGGTTCGAATCCCTCTTCACCGACCACATTTAAAAGCCTCGTCAGAAATGACGAGGCTTTTTTCGTTTCTGCTTTATATTATTCTAACCGTCATCACAAAATCACTATTTTACATGGTGATCTATTCTAGAATTTCATCTTTCATCTCAAGTTTCTATTACTTTGTTTTATGTTTATTTTGATTGTTTACACTAGTTGTTTATTGGATCTCTTGCATAAAACTCTGTATTTCATCATTTACCCCAATTAAAACGTTATTTTAAATGTTAAATATATTTATGTTTATTTATCTAAATTCTGAGGTGTTGAAAGTTAAGTCGTTAATTATGTTTTTGTCACTAACTGACTGTTTTATTTGAATCTTGTGTTTGTCATTATTAGTCATAGATTTCTGTTAACAGCTTGTTTTATGACTTTTTATGCAGAATAATGACATATATCAGTTTTATACTCTTTGTTTGTTGCTTTTATGTGAATAATTGACTACATTGGTGTCCTAATCATGTTGCAGTGTTTCTTGCTGTTTCGAATGGAATCAATGTGCAGACAGGGCAGGATGCTGCCGAGTAGTCGGAGTCTGATAATGTCACTTTTAGAAGTTAAAAATTTACGTATCGAATACCCATCTCGTCATGGAGTTCATGCTGCTGTTAAATCATTATCGTTTTCAATAGAACGTGGTGAGATTGTAGGGGTTGTTGGTGAATCTGGAGCGGGTAAATCAACAGTAGGTAATGCTGTTATTGATCTATTAAGCCCTCCAGGCGTTATTGCTAGCGGAGAGGTTTTTCTAGATGGAGAGAAAATCTCTGGCCTATCTACAGAGGCGATGCGTAAAGTTAGAGGTTCTAAAATCGGATTCATCTTCCAAGATCCAATGACATCCCTAAATCCTCTATTTACTGTCGAACAGCAAATTACAGAAACCATTCACGCGAATTTAAAAGTATCAGCTGTAGAAGCCTATGAGCGTGCTTTATCTCTAATGAAGCAAGTAGGTATACCGCAGCCTGAAAACCGTCTTAAGCAGTACCCACATCAATTTTCAGGTGGTATGCGTCAGCGTGTAGTTATCGCTATCGCTTTGGCTGGCGAACCGGATCTTATCATTGCTGATGAACCAACGACGGCACTTGATGTTTCTATTCAAGATCAAATTCTAACTCTGATCCGAGATCTCTGCGTTGAGAAAAATGTAGGCTGTATGTTAGTAACCCATGATATGGGCGTAGTATCAAACGTTACTGATAAAGTGGCGGTAATGTTCCGTGGTGATCTTGTCGAGTTTGGTAAAACAGAAAAAGTACTAGGAGATCCTGACCATTCTTATACTCGTAGTTTAATTTCAGCAGTACCACGTTCAGATATTAAATTAGATCGCTTTCCATTGGTAAGTTACATCGAAGAAGCCGTTGAGCATGAATGTATCGATGTAAAAACGCATTGGTTAGGGCAAAGCCAAGATCATCGTGAATATTCTGGTCCATTATTAAAAGTAGATAACGTTAGCCTTCGTTTTGTGACGAAAGATTCTATGTTTGAAAGTCGTCGTGAATACGTTCAAGCCTCAAACAATGTTAGCTTTGAGATCCATGAAGGTGAAACTTTTGGCCTTGTAGGAGAATCTGGTTCGGGCAAATCAACCATTGCCCGCGTTATTGCTGGTTTATATCCGCCAAATGAAGGAACGGTTACTTTTGAAGGTATTGATCTGACCGCATTGAAATCAGAGAAAGAACGTCGTCCAATGCGCCGTCAAATGCAAATGGTTTTCCAAAACCCATACACTTCGATGAATCCGCGTATGAAAATCTTCGATATCATCGCAGAACCTATCCGTTTTCATAAGCTAACAGGCTCAGAAGCTGAAACGCAACAGATCGTGAATGATCTTCTTGATCACGTAGGTTTGGGGAGAATGGCGGCATTGAAGTATCCGCATGAGTTTTCTGGTGGTCAACGTCAGCGTATTTCGATTGCTCGTGCATTAGCAACGCGCCCACGTCTATTAATTTGTGATGAACCAACCTCTGCATTAGATGTATCGGTTCAGGCGCAAATCCTCAACTTATTAAAAGATTTACAAAGTGAGTTAAATTTAACCATGTTGTTTATCAGTCATGATTTACCTGTCATTCGTCAAATGTGTGATCGAGTTGGTGTGATGCAGATGGGTAAGCTACTGGAAGTGGCTCCAACTGAAAATCTTTATACCAATCCTCAGAATGAATACAGCAAGCAATTAATTTCACTTATGCCTGAATTTAAAGGCTTAAGAGAAAATATAACAGCGGTATAAACCGTCAAATAATAAGTATAAATACAACAAACTAGGGATATATTCCCGCATAAGGAGTTATGCAATGAAAACCATAAAGACCAAATTGGCTATCGCGCTTATGGCTGCAGGCCTAAGTTTTAGTGCAGCAGCAGCAGATATTACTGTTGCTTATGATGCCGATCCAGTATCACTTGATCCACATGAGCAATTGTCTGGCGGTACACTACAACTTTCTCATATGGTGTTTGATCCCCTAGTTCGTTATACGCAGTCATTTGACTTTGAACCGCGTCTTGCTGAAAAGTGGGAGCGTATTGATGACAAAACTTTCCGTTTTAATCTACGCAAAGGTGTGAAATTTCATTCAGGCAATGAAATGACGGCTGATGATGTCGTATGGACATTTGATCGTTTAAAAGACTCTCCTGATTTTAAAGCGATTTTCGAACCGTATGAAAAACTAGTTAAAATTGATGATTACACGGTTGAACTTGTTTCTAAAGGTGCTTATCCGTTAGTTTTACAGACAGCAACATACCTTTTCCCAATGGACAGTAAGTTCTATTCTGGCAAAACAGAAGATGGTAAAGACAAGTCTGAAATCGTAAAACACGGTAATTCATTCGCTTCAACGCACATTTCTGGTACAGGTCCATTTGTCGTTAAATCTCGTGAGCAAGGCGTAAAAGTTGTCTTTGATCGCTTTGATGGTTACTGGGATAAAAATTCTCCAGGTAACGTAGATGAATTAACTCTTGTTCCAATCAAAGAAAATGCAACACGTGTTGCAGCTCTACTTTCTGGTGATGTAGATATTATCGCTCCAGTGGCTCCAAATGATCACAAACGAGTGAAAAATACAAAAGGTATCGATTTAGTTACGCTACCGGGTACTCGTATCATTACTTTCCAAATGAACCAAAACAGCAATGAAGCGCTTAAAGATGTCCGTGTTCGTCAGGCAATCGTTCATGCAATCAATAATGAAGGTATTGTTAAGAAGATCATGAAAGGCTTTGCTACAGCAGCTGGTCAACAAGGTCCATCTGGTTATTCTGGCTACGATGCTGATCTAGTTCCACGTTACGATCTTAAAAAAGCTAAAGAGCTAATGAAAGAAGCAGGTTACGAGAAAGGCTTCAAACTTAGCATGATGGCTCCAAATAACCGTTACGTTAATGATGCAAAAGTAGCACAAGCATCTGCAGCAATGCTTTCAAAAATTGGTATTAAGGTTGATCTAAAAACCTTGCCAAAAGCGCAATACTGGCCAGAGTTTGATCTATGTTCTGCGGACATGATGATGATCGGTTGGCACTCAGATACAGAAGATTCAGCAAACTTCTCTGAATTCCTAACAATGACTCGTAATGAAGAGACAGGTAAAGGCCAGTACAACTGTGGTCATTACTCAAACCCTGAGATTGACCGTTTAGTTGAAGCTGCAAATGTGGAAACTGATCCTGCGAAACGTAGCCAAATGCTAAAAACAGTAGAAGACACGCTGTATAACGATGCTGCGTTTGTTCCACTACATTGGCAAAACCTTGCATGGGGCGCGAAATCTAACATTGATATCAAACCAATCGTAAATGCAATGGAGTACCCATACTTTGGCGATTTAGTTGTTAAGTAACTGTCTGTAAAAAGGTTGTCCTGATATTCAGGGCAACCTTTGTTCGTCATAAGAGATTCATTGATAAAAAAGTAATACCAACAATTTGTTAGATATGGATATATTTTCTATATCATTTTTAGGATTAAGAGGGGACAAGGAATGTTTACGTTTCTGGTCAAGCGCCTGTTTCAGGCACTGATAGTGATGTTTGTGATCAGTCTGGTTGCGTTTTCCATCCAAGATAATTTGGGTGACCCGTTACGTGAATTGGTTGGACAATCAGTTTCAGAAGCAGAGCGTCAAGCTCTGAGAGATGATTTAGGGTTAAACGACCCATTCATCACAAAATACACACGTTTTATTACTAATGCGGTTCAAGGTGACTTGGGCACGTCTTATTTCTTCAAAAAACCAGCGGTAGAAGTCATTCTTGATAAGCTTGTTGCAACCCTAGAACTAGTATTAGGAGCCGCAATTATTATTGTATTTCTTTCTATACCTCTGGGTGTTTATTCGGCTATTCATCCAAAAAGTTTCTTCACGAAAGCTATCATGGCATTCAGTAGTATTGGTATTTCGGTACCCGTCTTCTTAACCGCCATAATGCTGATGTATGTTTTCTCCATTGAATTAAATTGGTTACCGTCTTATGGACGAGGGGAAACCTATAATCTATTAGGCTGGGAGTCAGGGTTCTTTACTCTTGATGGATTAGCTCACTTAGTATTGCCTTGTATTTCATTAGCTTCAATCATGTTACCTCTGTTTATTCGTTTGGTTCGTTCTGAAATGTTAGAAGTGCTGAGCTCTGAATACATTAAGTTTTCAAAAGCGAAAGGTATCGCAACAAACAAGATTTATTATCAGCATGCACTTAAAAATACCATGTTACCGGTATTAACCGTGGGTGGTGTTCAGATTGGTACCATGGTTGCTTATACCATTTTGACAGAAACTGTATTCCAGTGGCCGGGAACAGGCTTCTTATTCTTAGAGGCAATTAACCGTGTAGATACACCACTGATTACTGCTTACGTTATCTTTGTAGGTCTAATTTTTGTGGTAACGAATACCATTGTTGATTTGTTATATGGACTAATTAACCCAACCGTAGATATCACAGGAAAAGGAGCGTAATCATGGATGTAACGACTAACCACGTTCCAACACGTTGGGAACGATTTAAATCATCAGATTTTTTGTATTATTTTTTACGCGATAAAGTAGCAATGTTCAGTTTTGCTGTTTTTATGGTGTTTCTTTTAGGCGCACTTTTATCTCCCGTACTTGCACCAAGTAATCCGTATGATCTGAGCTCGATAGACATTATGGATTCAGAGTTGCCTCCATCTTGGATGGAAGAAGGGGATGAACGTTTTCTTCTGGGTACCGATGACCAAGGTCGAGATGTACTATCAACCATTCTTTATGGCTCGCGTTTATCTTTAACGATTGGTTTCCTAGCCGTTGCAGTACAGCTGACTCTCGGTATTGTTATTGGCTTATCGGCTGGTTACTTTGGTGGGAAAATTGATAGCTTCTTAATGCGATTTGCGGATGTGCAGTTATCATTCTCGACCATGATGGTTGCGATCATTGTTTCTGCGATCTTTAAAGCAAGCTTTGGCACTGAGTTCTTCAGTCAATATGCGGTGATTATGTTGGTTGTGATCATTGGTGTTGCCGAATGGCCACAATATGCGCGTACGATCCGTGCGTCAGTACTGGCAGAGAAGAAAAAAGAATATGTAGAAGCGGCAAAGGTGATGGGATTTCGTTCTCCACGCATCATGTTCCGTCATATTTTACCTAACTGTTTATCTCCAATTTTGGTTATTTCAACAGTACAGATTGCCAACGCTATCATGTCAGAAGCGGCACTCTCTTTCTTAGGTTTAGGTCTACCGGTAGACCAACCCTCTTTAGGTTCGTTAATCAGTATTGGATTTAACTATATCTTCTCTGGTTCGTGGTGGATCACGGCATTCCCAGGCTGAGTTTTGGTTACTCTAGTCTTGGTAATTAACCTACTTGGAGATTGGTTAAGAGATGTATTTAACCCGAAAATTTATAAGGGTTAATAAGCAGAAATAGATAGAAAAGCGGTGATTCTCTCATCGCTTTTTTTATACTTGTAAAACACTGTTTATGTATTACAGAGAAGAATCTTAGGCTTATTTTGTTGTTTTTCTGACTAATTTGCTGCTTTTACTGGTAATAATTTACTCAGTTGTTAGGATCATAGAGTGTGTTTAAATATTTTAAAGTGAGTATTTGAATTAAACCAAAACAGAGAACTTCGGTTCGAAGTGAGGAATAATGAGTAGAAATAAGGACAAGTACAGTATAGATAACACGGATTATACTGTTGGACAGGATAACGTTCAAAAATGGGGATTCGATGTACACAATCCCGTTTTCGGCATCAGCGCAGGTCTGATCGCTCTCTTCTTAGTTGCTGTTGCAGTAACTGACCCTGAAGCAGCAAAAACCGTTTTAGATGGTTTTAAGTGGAAAATCATTAATGCGTTTGATGGTTTATTCATGTGGTCTGCAAACATCTTTGTTATTTTCTGTTTGGCGTTGATTGTATCGCCATTTGGTAAAATCCGTCTTGGCGGAGATAAAGCAAAACCTGATTATTCGATGATATCTTGGCTCTCTATGCTATTTGCTGCGGGTATGGGTATTGGTCTTATGTTCTGGGGAGTTGCAGAGCCTGTTGCTTACTTTACTGGTTGGTTTGAAACGCCATTAGGGGTTGAAGCAAATACACCAGAAGCTGCAAAGCTTGCATTAGGTGCAACCATGTTCCACTGGGGTCTTCATCCTTGGGCTATTTATGGTGTTGTTGCTTTGTCGTTAGCATTCTTTGCTTACAACAAAGGTTTACCACTTTCAATGCGTTCAATCTTCTACCCAATTCTTGGTGATAAAACGTGGGGTATTCCAGGACACATTGTTGATATCTTAGCGGTGTTAGCGACCTTGTTTGGCCTAGCTACATCATTAGGTCTAGGCGCTCAACAAGCAGCAAGTGGTTTTCAACATGTATTTGGTATTGATGGTGGTCTAGGGCTTCAAGTTGCGATTATTTTTGTTGTTACTTTATTAGCTGTTATTTCGGTAATGCGCGGTATTGATGGCGGCGTTAAAGTGATCAGTAACATTAATATGATCATTGCGATTGTATTGGTCGCTTTTGTTGCTTTGGTGACGTTTGCCGTTTCTATGGGGACGATTCCAACAACCATCATGGGTTATGTTGAGAATATTATTCCATTGAGTAATCCTCATGGCCGTGAAGATGAAGCGTGGATGCACGGTTGGACTGTGTTCTACTGGGCATGGTGGATTTCATGGTCTCCATTTGTAGGTATGTTTATCGCACGTGTATCGCGTGGTCGTACTGTTCGTGAATTCTTGACTGCTGTATTGATTGTACCAACGATATTTACTGTGTTGTGGATGTCTATCTTTGGTGGCGTCGCGATTGATCAAGTTGTGAATAATATTGGTACATTGGGCTCTGAGGGCTTAACTGATGTATCTTTAGCAATGTTCCAAATGTTTGATGCGTTACCTATGGGTAATATTCTTTCGATGATTGCGGTTGTTCTTGTTCTGGTGTTCTTTATTACCTCATCAGATTCAGGTTCACTTGTTATCGATAGTATTACTGCGGGTGGTAAAGTGGATGCACCAATTCCACAGCGTGTATTCTGGGCCTTCATGGAAGGTGCTATTGCGGTAGCTCTACTATGGGTTGGTGGTACTCAAGCAATTCAAGCATTGCAAGCTGGTGCTATTTCAACGGCTCTACCATTCACCATTATTCTATTAGTAATGTGTGTCAGCTTACTGATGGGCATGAGAACAGAGAAACATAATAGTTCTTCACACTAAATAGAAGCTAAATAAAAAGCCGATGAAGAGTCATTATCTTCATCGGCTTTTTTGTGTTTATAACCACAGCTTCTTGATTGGGTCATCTGGTGAAAAGTGGTGATGGACTTGAGCCTGAAATAGCTCCGCCGTCGCAATCGCATCTGTTAATGCATGGTGAGGAGGATAAGCGGGTAATCCATAGCGTAAACGAGTTGTTGCTAAGCGTATTGACTCTGGGCGCTTTCCTTTAAGCCAATTAATTAAGCCCTTTGATTGCTCTTGTTGGTAGTCACCCTCTATCTGCATTGTATCTATAACTGGAAAGACAATACCCTCACCAATCAAATTTCGTAGGTTTATATCAAAGAAGTCACGCTCGATTCTACGATAATGAACCACAACTACCTTACCTGCTAAAGAGTCTAATACCTTTTCTAAGATACGACGTAAATCAGGAGCCCCTTGTAGATCGGTATGGGTGATACCATGAATAACTACTGAGTTTTCTTCTAAACTGTCTTGTGCTTTTACAAACCAATGTTGAGACTCACGACAGCGAATACGCTGCAATGTGAATGGAACCAACCCAATACTAATAATACTGTTTTGATTTGCATCTAATCCTGTTGTTTCAAAATCTAAGGCAACAAAATCAATGTCACTGAGCGGGGTTTCTTCTTCATACGTACCAGACTGATAGAAGTTCTTAAGTCTTTTATCTTTACTGATCTTAAACTTATGCTTAAAAAAAGAGGCCCAATTTAAAATTTCTTGAGGAGAATGGGGAAACATCATTAGCTCCTAGAATTTATTCGCGCTGTAGCGATATTTTAAAAAGTTTTGAGCATTACTCAGTACCTGGAATGCATCTTTTAGATTTCGACGTTCAAAATCAGACATATTCTCAGGTTCGATATTATTATCAGGTTCAATCCCCGCTTCTACATCTAGTGCTTGGTGACGCAGACGTACCAATGAGATTAATTCCATCGCATGGTGTAAATCGCCCCCTTTTGATTTAGGTAAAATACCCGCCTCAATGATGTCATCTAAACGTTCAAATGAGTTTTGAGCTTGAGAACCAATCGCCAGAGCATGAACACGGATCAAATCTGCTAGTGGAGCAGTACCACGACGTTTTAGATTGATCGAGTTATTATGACGACCATCTTTTTCCATCACGAAGTCTTTAAAGAACCCTAGAGGCGGTGTTCGGCGTAATCCATTTCTCGCTAAACAGGCTAAGAAACGAGTATTCTTTTTCGCTCGACGGACAATAAAACCATTAAGTTGCTCTGCCCATTTTGTACGACCATAAACGCCATTTAAATCAAAGAAAATAGAGCTGTTTAACAAGGCTTGAGGGTCTGGATTATCGATCCAATCAGCAAAGCACTCTTCCCATTCTGACTGAGTTTTGCGCCATTCAGGGTTGGTTGCCATGATATCGCCAGTACAATAGGTGTAACCACAGGCAGCTAAGCCATCACAAACAAAAGCAGATAACGCTTTGAAATACTCACCATGTTCTTTTTCGTTGTAGTCATTGTCTAAAATAATTGCGTTATCTTGGTCGGTAACAATTAATTGTTCATCACGAGCCATAGAGCCAAGTGCTAAGAAACAATAAGGCACTGGTGGTGAGCCAAGCTCTTCTTCTGCTAATTCTAATAGCCGCTGTTTAAAGCTTCGCCCAATCTCAGACATTGCACTACCAACCATGTGTGAGTTTGCATCCTCATTCACCATTCGGATAAAGCAATCTTTAAGCTGAGTCGATAGAATAACCAAGTCTTCAATGGTTTGCTGTTGGAAGATGCTACTTACAAACAACAGACTGTTTTGAGACTCATAGCGAACAATGTCGGACACCTCAAGGACACCAATAGGCTGTTTATTTCGTAACACAGGAAGGTGGTGGACGTTGTAGCGAAGCATCATCAGCATTGCTTCAAATACGTAAGCGTTATGGTCTAGTGAAATAAGCTCTGTCGACATGACTTCAGATACAGGGGTTTCAGAATCTAAACCACACGCCAGTACCTTGGTGCATAAATCTCGGTCGGTAATAATACCCACAAAGTCATTATCTTCTTCGTCGGTATCGATTTCAGGATCGGTAATTAACACCGCAGAGACATTCTCTTCAGCCATCGTTTTTGCGGCTGATTGAATGGTTTCATATTTGGTGATCATGACCGCTTCACGAGTCAGTAAGGTTTTTACTTTCGAGGTGGTTAAATCATTCGCATCATCATGGTTACTTTCTACTGCTTGTTTTAGGCGAGTTGCATCTTCTACTTCAACAAAGTCTGAGAATTCATCATAGCGCTCACAGAAATCATCAAATACCGATTCAGGAATACAATATAATAAAGAATCGTTTAAAGCCTTCGCTGGAAAACGTACTTTATTATTCATCAATAGCCCCATTTGGCCAAAGATACTGCCTTCATCTAATCGATTATAGAGCTCACCGTTTCGACGGTAGACTTCGATAATACCACTGCGAACCATGTATAAATCTTTGATCTCATCACCAAAACCAATCACCATACTTTCTGCTCGATAATAAGAAATTTCGACACTTTGTGCCGCTTCTTTAATCGCCTCTTCAGGTAGCAAATTAAAAGGAGGGTATTGGGATAAAAAGTGTTGGATCTCTAGCAGTTCAACTTCCATGTAGGGCTCGATAGTAATGTAGAAAGTAAGGATTTAGTGTAGTTTATCATCATGACGATATCTATCTGAATTGTGTTTATTTTTTGAAAATAAGCGTGATTTATAGACAAAAATACACAGTAGAATCTCAGATTTTCAACTGACTTTTTGCTAACATTAATAGATACATTTCTTTAAGGTACTTCCATGATGGCAATCGTTAAAAAAACAAATACGTTATTAATGCCGTTAATGTTATTGGCGACAATATCTCAAGCCAAGGCGGCTGATGAGTTAACTCAGTATCTTGAGAGTAATAATAGTGCGCTCACTTCTGTTTGTTCCACGTCGGGTTATTTACCTGATTCTTGCCCTATTGGAGAAGCACTTTGGGGTAATCAAGCCGCAAAATTGGCACAAGGTGAGAGTGAGTTTTGGATCCAATGTGGTGTATTTAGTAAACCACTTGGTGCTGATAAGGTGAGCCGAATTCAATCGAAAGTTGACGCACCAATAAACATGAAAGCAGAAAGTAAAGGTAAGCGTTGTTTAATCGGCCCATATAACAATTTTTCGGTCGCTAAAAAGCAATTAAAAGCATTACAAAAGGATTTACTGTTTAGACAGTCAGCATTAAGAGAAGTCGCTCTTGCTTCGTTGCCTAAGGTGGAGTCTAAAGCTGAAAAAAGTGAATTACCTAAAATAGCCGTTGAGCCAACACCTGATCCTGTTACTATTCGCAAACAAGTCATTATTAATGGCGAACAATTTGCAGTGCCATTTGTTCAGAGTGATGATTATGGTTTTTATATGGAAGATTCCTTACCTTGGTTACGAGCAAGCTCAAAAGGTAGCCAAGAGATTTGTCAGCGTATAGATATGAATTTAGTATCAAAAGAACAATGGCAAATATTGATTGATTCCAACATCATGAAAGAAGATAAATGGCCGATATTATTACCTTATTGGGGCGCTGATGATTTAGGCCTCTTTAAAGATGGTGCAACAAGACAATTAAAAAATGCATCCATGCTCAATGTGATGTGTACGAAAAAAGCAGAGGATAAAGTCGTTGGAAATCCAATTTAAAGGTCGCTGGGACAGTAAGTCTCTGGCGGAAAATTTACAAGAAGCATTAGAGACATTAGAAGATGAGTTTGGTGTTAAAGCGCTATCAAACATAACACTGAATATTTGTTTAGAAGATGAACATAAAGAAGAGTTAGCGTTATTAAGCCCAACCGGACGAGCGCTGGATTTTTTGGTTATTAATAATCCAAAAGATGTAAATGACGGTGAGAAAGCTCCGGTGCTGGAGTTTAAGCCTCGCGGTTAATCATCTATTTCTGTTATCGATAAAAAATCCCAGACTGTCTGGGATTTTTTATTATATTAATGTACTTAATTACCAATCTTTTTTTCGATTAAACCAGCACTCTTTTGCCACATATTGAAACTCTTCATAAGATGAACAGCCTAAAATCGTATCTACAGCTTTACCATTCATAAAAGTCACAAATAAATCATAGAGACTCATTGCTTCTTCATAGTCGTCTTTATTGATAGCAAAAAGGAAAATTACATGCGCTATTTTTCCATTGCCCCAATCAACACCATGAGGTGAAATAATGGTGTATACCTTGGTCTCATTGGCTAATAACCCTAGAGAGTGAGGAATAGCGATACCTTCCCCTAAAATAGTCGATGTAATATTTTCACGCTCGATCACTGAATTATAAAACTCAGTCGGGGTGATATTGTCTTGAGTTAAGTGACTAGAGAAGGTTTTTAATAACTCTGCTTGTGTGGTTGGTTTTTCGAGTACTGAAAAATAACGATGATCAAAAAATTTATCCAGCATGTAAGGATGAGACCGATTCATCAGGATTAATTTATTTACTTGCTCTACCTGAAAACTGGTTGGTATTGGTGATACTGCGATCGTTGGTTTATTTTTTTGTGATACTTTTTCTGTAGAGATAACAAAGTCAGCATCTACTTTTGTTAACGTTTCATATTCTCTGACTGAGCCTATTTTTTGGATATCTAATTGCGGTAAAGATCTAAGTAATTGAGATTCAAGTAGGCGCATAATCGAGGTACCAGAATCACACACCAATAAAGCTCTAGGTGGTTGCTGTTCTTCTAAGGCAAAATTTCGCTCTAATCCAACCCCAATATGCATGACTAGATAACCAACCTCGCCATCAGGAATTAAATGTTTTCCCCAATGAGAAATGGCAGCAACGGTCATATCATAAGCGAGTGGGTAATAACGTTTGATATGATCGACTAATGGATTTGGAATGGTGATTTGGTATTTTACTCGTAATATCATTGTCGTGATATGACACAATAAATCACGCTTAAGTAATCCGTCGTTACGTAAATCGTAATTATAATGCTTGTTAACGTAATCCAATAAAAAATTCGTTAATTCTAACTGTTCTGTATGCTTTTCTGTGTCGATCACAGTGACCCCTGTAACTCGACGAGCTGCAATTTGAATACTTAAATAATCTATCTCTGATTGAGGTAGACGAGTTCCAAGTAAGGTTTCAATCATTTTACTCAGATCTAATGCGGCACTCTGTGCTTCACTGCTGAGTTGTGGTTGATGAACATGATGAATAATGGCATTTAATTTAAGTCGATGTAAGGTGATACCGCAATACACTAATAAATGATGTAATCCCTCATCGGTTAATCTTATGTGATTTTGATTAATTAAATGCAATAAATCTTCTCGTAAAGAAGGAAGGTTTATTTCAGGGAAAAAGTGTTCGCATACATCTACAAACGTACGATCACTGGGTTTAAATTGAAATAAGACATGAGCAATGCATGCACGAATGGCTTGTTCTTCGCCAAACAGTTTCAATCCATGGTGAGCTTTGCTGACAATCTCTAAATTATACTGCTCTAATATCTCTCTAATCTCAGCCATGTCAGCCTGCAAAGAGGTTCGGCTAACAAACCACTGGTTTGCTAAATCATCTAATTTGCATTCCTCCTCTTGAGAAAGAAGACGCATAATTAAATACACCACGCGATCTTTTGCGTTTCGCGGTGAGGTTTTCATCTTTTTTGTTTGTTTTTCAATATCAGAGAATCGTGTTTCATCGTAAATATCGAAGTGATAGCCTTTTCCGCGTTGATGCTGAATTTGAGCTCCATAAGACGCTAAAATATCGTTTAATGCAGAGATATCAGTGCGAATGGTTCGAGTTGAAATATCACAACGCTGTGCAAGCTCCTGTTGAGGAAGAGCTTCGTATCTAAGAGCTTCAAAGATGGTATTAAGGCGCGGATAAGGCAATTGAATCATAAGAAAACCGATAAAGTGAGTTGATTTTTATTAACAATAATATCAACCAGTTTTAAGTAACTAGATATCAATATTTATTGAATGTGTGATTGTTATCTTGAGTTATTTTTTTTGGTTCGAAATAAGTTCTTTTTAAGAAAATAAAAAAGCCAGAAACCTGGGGGCAGGGTTCCGGCTTTGGAGGAGCAAACTTAGTTAAGCAATTTTTTTGTCATCTCAAGTAGAGTTGTTACGTCTGCTGGACGGGTATTTCCTGTCGCTTTATCAATGATTGAGCTATAGATGTGGGGGATGATTTTGCTCACGCCTGCATCCAATGCGATTTGCATGATTTCTTCGTAGTTTTCAAGGTCAATACCGCCAGTTGGTTCTAACCAAAAGTCTTGTTCTGCACAAGCTTTGGCTACATAAGCAAACTCTTCACGGGTTTCTAATCCACCCATTGGGAAGTATTTTACTGAACTTCCGCCCATGTCTTTTAGCATTGCAATGGCTGTTTCAACAGGAACAATTGCATCTTCAGCGCGAGAGCTTAGTGGACCCGTTGAGATTTTCACCATACCAACAGTACCAGTTGGTGAGATTAAGCCATTAACGATACTTTTATCTTGTCCAGCTAGTGCTCTGCTTGTGGCTACACCCGTAAATACTTGGTTGATGTGTTGTGGTTGTACGTGCTGAGAAATAAGAGACACCATCATTGATTGGTTTGGATCACCAGCACCTAAGCCAACAGAAACGGCATTGTTGGTGACTTCACTGTATTTTTTCATGTCGCTAACCGCGGTATCAACATCTGGATAGTTTTTAGATAAAACACCAACTAAAACATGACCTTCTGCAGCGTCATAAATTTCACCAGCATTATCAACAGAGCCTGCTAATACGTTCAGGCATACACGATTTTTGTAGAAATTAGCTTTTAAACTCATGGGATGTCTCTCTTAAAATAATGCGTTAATTTTTAGGAAAATAGTATTAAGTTGAGTTGCATTAACACTGCGAACGTCAATTTCGATAATGCCTTCGTTGGCTTTGTAACCGCGGCAGTAGATCGCTGGGTTACCGTTATTTAATCGTTTAACAATATCTGTGGTGGTGGTACTTAAAATATCATGGTCAAATGCGATTTCTGCTCTTGCAATATCACGACCTGCGCTGTCCCATACCACACGAGATTTAACGCCGTTAATGGTATTGATATCAAAGATGAATTTTTCCATCTTAGTGACCATCTCTTGGCCTGTTTCTTTTTCAATTGTCAGGTAATCAGTAATGGCATGGGTTAAGCCTAGAATGCCTTCTTTACCGACTTTCATTGCTCGACCAATACCTTGAGATTGTTTTCGTACCCAATCTACATATTGCGTTTTACCAACAACTAAGCCACTTGTCGGGCCTTCAATTGCTTTAGCGCCACTGTAAATGACTAAATCAGCCCCCATTGCAAAATAGCCGTGTAAATCCTCTTCAGCGGCAGCATCAACAATTAATGGCAAGTTATGCTTTTGTGCGACAACAACGGCTTGTTCAACGGTTAAAATACTTTTTTGAACACAATGGTGAGACTTTATATATAAAATAGCTGCGGTATTCTTTGTGATTGCTGCTTCGAGCTGCTCAGCGGAACATTCGTTAGCGTAACCTGCTTCTTTAATTGTTCCGCCACCTAATGTCACCATGGTGCCGACTGGCGCGCCAAAATTTACATTGTGACCTTTTGGAAGAACAATTTCAGAAGGTACATCATGGGCGTGCGCATGTAAGTTTTCTAATCGATATTGGCTGTCTTTCACAATCACAGCAGCAACAGATTGAGCGATGCCCGCAGAGGCACAAGAAACAACGACTGCCGCGTCGACATTAAGAATATTTGCAATATATTCACCGGTTTTTATCACCAGATCTTTCATATCAAAATATTGGCCAAGGCCTTCTTTCACTGCATTAACAACGTCTTCGTTTGGCGTTGATACCCCTAATGCAGTCATTCGACCTGACGCATTAATTACTTCAGTAAGACCGTACTTTTCATGCATTAAAGACATTGGCTTGTTCTCCGTGTTGTGTTGCAATTAGTTTGCCTGCAACAATGCTGGCTAAAGGTAAAAATGACTCAGTTCCTTGGCGAAACCCTTGTTCTGAATCCTCAAAGGTGCAGGCTTCATTGAGAACATTAAAAATCGTTATATCTGCGTCTTTTCCTACTTTTAATGTGCCTTTTGTGTCCATTTTTAGAGCATTGGCCGCATTAATGGTGACACATTCGATCACTTTCTCCATTGGTAAGCCAATAGTTAAAAACTTAGACATAATGTGAGATAAGCTACGTACAGGGCCTGAAATTCTATTTTTACAATAAATATCAGAGCTAATGGTGTCAGGATAAATCCCTTTTTTAATCGCTTGTTCAGCTACATCAAAACTGAAGCTTGCACCGCCATGGCCTACATCCAAAATAACGCCACGCTTAATGGCTTTTTTCATCGACTCTTTTAACTCACCATCAGGAGTTAAGATTCGGTTTGGTTTACCGTTATAACAGTGTGTAATGATGTCGCCTTTTGTTAGTAGCCCGGCAATATCATCTAAATTTGGTGGATTATTCCCAACATGTACCATTAAAGGTAAGTTGTTATTTTGAGCCTGCATTTCTTTGGCTCTAATCAATGGTGCTAATCCATTATTTTTTACAACGCTGCCACTCATTCTTGCTTTAATGCCAACGACAAAATCAGAATGCTTAGTAATGGCAGTTTTTGCAGCATCTAAGTTAATGTCGCTCATATCAGCCAGTTCATCCTGTCGTAATAAGCCAATACGAGAGATATTTAAAATACTGTATACATTCGTGGTACTTTTTTGAGCTAAACGATAAAAATCATCTACGTCATCAGCACCAACACTGCCAGCATCAACCACGGTAGTAACGCCATGATTAACACCAATTAAATCTGGTTCGTCGTTGTAGATTGGAGATGACGGATAGCAATGAGTGTGTAAATCAATCCAACCAGCACTAAGGTAGTGTAAACCCTGTAAATCTATTGCTTTTGTCGCTACTTCGTTGATATTAGAGCCAAGTTCAGCGATTTTCCCATTTAGAATAGCGACATCAACAATGTCACCATTTGTCAGTTTTCCGTTTTTTATCAGTAAGTCATACATAATTCTTACCTGTATTACGTAATGCTCTCTCTTATTGAAAGAGCATTAATGTGGAGAGAGTTAGCCAATAGCGACTGGGAATAGAGAACCAAATACCATTGCACCGATAATTGCGCCGCCAGTAATTGGTTTTTGCCATTGATAGAATGCAAGCGCACCAATTAATGAACCGATACCAATTGGAATTGACGCGGCAATTGCAGACAGAACAATCAGTGGGCCTAAGAATCGACCTGATGAATTACCAGCACCCATCATGACGTCAGCGCCATAAGTTGAGTTACTTTGACCAATGGTATATTTACGAGCCAAGATAATGATGTAGCCAATCGCTAAGCCTAGTAAGAAACCGACAATCAATGAAGCGACGAAGTTTTCTAATGGGTAAACAATACCAGCACCAAGTAGCAGGGCTGGAACACCTAAACCAACACCCGTTTGAACCGCACCACCTATATCTAAAATACCAACCAGTGAACCTTCAATGATTCGAGCAAACAGGAAGCTTGCACCAAAGGCTGCTACTGCACCATATACACCACTGTCCATTCCAGCGCGTAACATCGATACGAATGCCACTTCATTAAATGCGCCAATGCCGTATAAATAGTACATGTGTGTACCAGCAAACACGCCTGAAGACAGCAGACCTACGAAGAAAGGAAAAGACCAATCTGCGTACCAAAAGTTATTCTTTAATTTGTCATCCATTTTCAACTCCAGACTTACTGATTGCCGCTAAGGGTGGTATGAACATTCTCTAACCAAGTAGGAACGGTGAGTCTGAAAGACTCGATAAGCTCAATGTCGAATCCACGGAAGAAGGCACTCATAACAAACAGAGTGATAACCGCTGCCAGCATAATTTTGGTTACTTTATTCCATCCACCATCTTCAACGCCTTTACCGATTAAGATGCCAAGAACAAGGCCAGGTACAGCGTTACCCATGATCATTTGAGCAAGACCACCAAAAATAGTTGCCCAAAAACCAGAGCGACGACCTGCTTCGATAGCGGCTAACCAGAAGATAACTGGCATCGCAATGTTTACGAGTAGGTTGGCTGCTGGAACCAGTACTTTCACTGCGGTAATTTGTAGACTTTCAGGAACAGCAGATGCTGTTGAGTTTAAAAATGCCACGACAATCATGCCGATGATGCCACACGCAATACCCATTTTTTTCGGGTCATGCATTGTCTCTGCAACATTTTTATTTTTAAACATTAGAGCCGCAGCACCCCAGTGAGGGATGATTCGATGGTCAACATCTTGAGTGAAGGCACCCGCTGCAACAGAAGACGCCCATGCGTTAAAGAAGAAGCCAAGGCCAAAAGAAAAGTGAGATGCAGGATCGCCTTCACAAGAGTTAAGTTCACCAAGAGTACGGAATGCACCCATACCTTGAACGGTTGGAGCGTGGAACATACGAGCGGCACCCACACCGACGCCTACGCCCACTAAAGCCCCTATTATTAGAGACTTCATTAATATAATTAAGAACATCTATATATACCTTCCATTTATATACTTAAATAATTTTTTACTATTTAAAGCGAATAGGTGTTTATATTGATTTAAAATCCAGCTGGTCAATATTAATAATGGTGACATTAACAGTGACATCTAACGTTACTGAATACGTGGCTTTATTTCGTGGTAAAAAGAAAAACATAAACTTTTCTATTCTTTCTTTTTTGTCCGCAGTAATTAATTTCACATCAACAGGTTCTATACGTAAAATAACTTGTTCATTATCTTTAAGAATTGTTTTTTGAATATTATTTAATGCGGCACTGAAAGCTGATTGTTTTGTATTTCCATCACCACTAACTGTTACAGTTGTTGTAATAGATTCTTTCATATTAGCTTCTGTATTTTTTAACGAATGCTTCAACCAATTTTTGGCCAAGTTCTTCTTTATCCATGAAGCCAAAACCTAAAACGTTGTAGCCTTCATTGATAGCGGTCACGCCTTCTTCAACAGAACGCATACCATATTTTGCTTTGTAACCGTATTTGTTTTGAGCTGTGATTGCACCAGCGCCGCCGCTGCCACAGAAAGAGATACCGAAGTCTGCTTGTTCTTGGTTCATGATGTCACCAAGTTTCATGTCTGCAGCCATTCCTGGGATCACAGTGACAATGCCACCCGCCGCTTCAACACCTAAACCTACTTTTTGCCCTTTACCTAAACGGTCGCCAATCACTACTGTTATATTTGTCATGTTATGCTCCAAATTCTTCGGTTAATTCGTTTTCTTTTGCCACTTCAAAGTGAACAGATAATAAATAAGATTCTTCGTACGCTAATGTTGGAAATAAATTAACCACATCTTCTGCTAATTTGTGTGATGATTTTGAGATTTCATCAAACATGTCAATTTCAACTTCTGGTAATGGTTCATGAGTATGAGATCTAATTACCATTGCTTTTAAATGAGAATAAAGCATTTGTTTTTGAACACTGTCTGGAAATATTTTCTCAGCTCTTAAAATAGAAATTACTTTATTGAACGTTGAATCTACTTCTTCAGTGAATAACTCTTCATTAATTTCTAGAGTAGGACTATCCACGTTTGTTGTTCCCTCTACATAATAAGTTTTAATGTTTAACTTGATGGTTTAATAATATAAGTGGAAAGAAAAAGTGAACAGGGAGAGTTTTTCCACTTTGAAGTGGAAATAGGAAGGCGTTGGTGGGATGAGTTCAAAGTTTTAAATTTATTCACTTATTTATTATAGGGTTATGAACTGGAAATCGCAGTAATGGAAAGTGGAAGCTAAATTGAGAGTGATGAGTTTTGTGATTTTGGTTGGATTTTTTGTTGGAGTTGGAAGTGAGGGTTTCAGGTCGTAGATAAAAGAAACCCCGCGACGCGGGGTTTTATTTAAACTATGTTAAGGGAAATAATTAGTTAATTTTTTTCATTGTGATGGTCGATTTCTTAGTGCCATCTAAATTTAGAGTATCACGAATCAACAAGCCTTTATCCCAGTTTGCGCCAGCAGGGATATAAGTGAAGCGGTTGATTTTGATGTCATCAGGCTCTTCAGCAGAGTCTTTATCATTCCAACGAACAGTGCTGTTTAGTTGATCAAGCGTTGCTTTTGAGTCGCCAGCAGCATTTGTACCAAACCACCATAAATCTTTAGGTAGCTCGTTATATGAGTTGGTTTCATCTAAGTCCTCAGAAATACTACCATTGCCATTACATTCTTCACCTGTCATCGTTAAGCCAGTTGCAGTGAATGTCATCTGAGCAACAGCAACATCGTTGCCACATAATTCACGAGCTTCCCATGTGCCAATGAAATTAACATAACGATCTTGGCCTACTGCTTCTACTGGGTATAGGAAAGAAATGCTTTCACTAATGCGGCCTTTATGCTCCCCATCTAGGTATTCTTTTTGAGTTGTATTTGTGTAGACATCTGTAATTGGGTCATAAGAGCCTGAGATGGTTTCTTTTTGCATAGCAGAACCATCTTGTTCATCTGAATCGTCTCTTTCAAGAACTCTAAATTTACTTAGCGCTTGTTCTGTACAGTCTTTATTGGCCATACACTCAAATGCTCCACCCATTTCTTCCATTTCAGCCCATGATTCAGTTTCATCTGATGTTTGTTCTTTGATTGGGTTTATGAATGAATATTGAAATTTGCTCTCTTGGTTGAAAAAGTAGTCATACTTATCATGGTTTGGTGTTATTCCTTCGCCATCACATGTACGTTTGTCGTTTCCGTTTTCATCTTCTTCGATATTGAAAGTACCGTTATCATCTAAGCAAGTTAAATAATCCGCAACATATCCACCACTAATTGATGAATCATTACTTCCTTTGCGCACAATTAAATTATTATCAGCTAAGGTAAAAGTCATGCTTGATGTTTGCTCAAACAAATCGCGAGGGTTACCCTCTCGATCTGTTAAAGTGCGGTCAACATTAATAACAAGATCGAATTCAGGGTTATTGTTTCCAGTATAAGGGGCATTGCGTATACGTTGCGTTGAATCTCTCGATACAAATGTCCAGTTTGAACCACGAGACCAATGAGATAGGTTAACAGCAGAACCACGCTCAATATTTGCTAATGATGCTTCCATGTGTGTTGTGGCATCTTTTTCTGTTATTAATGCTCCTTTACCTAAAGCAGTTGCAATCTCTTGGAGAGAGCCTTCATCATCAAGCATTGCTATTTTTAATTTATCAGCGGCAGCAGCGAAATCTGTAGGTAACGTTATTTCAGTAATCAGTTCTGCTTGCCCTGAGTTAATTAAAGTACTTGTCCCTTCATCAATTGTCAGCAGCAATCTTGCTAGGTTTACTGCGCGTTGATGTGTGCCTGCTGCTTCAAATGGGGTTGTGATGTGACGACCAGAAACTGAACCAACAAATAAACCGTCTTGACCACCAAGGTAGAAAGACACTTCAGGATTACTAGGATCAATAGTGTAGCCACCAGTTTCATCTGTTTGCCCAATAGTTCCACCAGAAACGTAATCTAATCCAATAACCTTAGCATCAATAAATTCGCCTTTTGTTGGTACAGCAATGCTTGGCTTTTGAGCTTTAGCTGTTGTATTTGAGTTATCTGATGAACCACCATCTGAGCCGCCACAACCCATTAACGCGAATGCCACTGACGCTGCAAGTAAACTAATTTTTTTCATTTTCAAGGATCCTTTTTGAAACGAGAACTAGCCAATTCTCATTTTTTAATAATGTGATTGTATAAAGTAAGCCAATGATTGGCTTTTATTTATGCGCGTTTTTACGCTTAATAACATCTGCTTTCAAGATACGAAAAATAGGGAAAAAACCGTAAAATTTTATTATTATTTTAAATAAAGAGTTTATTTTTTTATGGGATGAGAAAGGAATTAAAGACGTAAAGCAAACCCCGATATTGCATCGGGGTTTTGTTATGTTACAGCAATGAAGTGAGTGTGGGTTAATCTCTTAAGTGATTAAAACTAAAAGAGATGTCTTCATATTTTGCCACGTATGGAGTCCTTACTTCACCATACAATGTATGAATGGCCGAAGAGAGTCGTGATTGGCTTGAAAAATCTACATGACAATCGCCCCCTTTATCCTCATATGTAGTCTCTAAATCCCACATCATCGGATTACCCGCAATGGAATAGTCAGCAGTAAATGAATAGATACTGGTCGCTTGGACGCATTTCATATTATGTAAAATTAAATTAGCGTCGGCATTGCCCGTTTCGCCAGCTGGTACTCTAGAGGGAATAGAGGCCGTCACGCTTAATTGCTGTGGTTGATTATCATCACCTAAAAAACTCACCTTACTTGTAATGTCTGTATCGAGTGATTGCGAGAGCACCGAATTAATGATTACAGTTGATGAATATCCTGTATTGAGGCTATACATACTTTCATCTTCCATGCTTTCGCTGTTATGCATAAGTAAATGCGTCTTACCATCAATGGTTATCTCTTGGGCTTGATAAGTTATTGTCATAAATTCACCATCCTCTTCTAACTCAAAAGTAAGACGGTTTGAGATAGGATCTCGCTTATATTGACCATAATTCTCAAACCCATTACTTTTACTTGGGATTGTGCCTTCAGAAAAAACAGGGCATTGGCTATAACTCTCTAAGATACGAACATAAGAATACAGGCTTGTATCAATAGAATTAAAATAGCGAATTTCACACACCACACCAGCTCCAAGGTGATTTCCTGATTCACCTCTTAATGATTCTATGGGCTTGATATAAATAAAGTAATCTTCAAGGTTAGTACCGTATTCTATTTCTGGTGGTAAGTAATTTAACTTTACTTCGGGAAGAGAAAAAATAGCATCAACATGCTCACCTTGTTTATCGATTCCTGAAATAATCAGCTTCTTTCCTGCTTCGGCCGCAAATAAAGGTATGCCCTCGATGGTCATTGATGAGGTGTTTTGGTCAAAAGAATCAAGGCCATGAATATCAATGTGTTTTAGTTCTACATGACTAAAGGTATCTGTGGGGTCATTAAATAATGAGCTTAACGTGAGTGTGGCGCTAAATGGCTCATTAACCGACAAATCCCACTGATTAATGGTGTTTTGCAGTTGTGCGTAATTCTCAGCATTGACACTTAGATTGTTATCATTTTGAAGAATGGTTAATTCAAATATGACGCTCGTTGTACTGACTTTTTCGTAGTTACTTTTAGGGTTATCAAGGGTACCTAAATTCAAACCAATATCATCCATAGTTAAGGTGATAAGGTGCGTTCCTCCACCAGAAACTAGGTTCGTCGATGATAATTTAAGGTTGCTACCCCATAGAATACTCGCAGTAATACCCGTCGCCGATAAAGTTGGACTATGAAGAGTGATTGGCGATGAGTTACTGTTACTACCGAGGTCGATATCGTTATTAAATAAGTTGAAAAGAGATGCTTCAAACCCATCAAAAGCCATGCCCTTTATTGGGCTTGGTAAACTTTGTTGTAAATAGGCTGCAAGACTAGGGTTTACGGTTATGGGGGCATTACATACTCGCTCTCCTTTGGCCGTTATACTTAAGGTTTGTTCTGCGATACTGCACTTAATAGGATTATTGGCTAACTGACTTGCGGTTGATGCAATAAGTAATGAGTTCTTTTCATAGGCTATTGGGTCACTGATTTTGGTCGCAGTTAAATACTCTGCGGTATCTGTTAACACATTATTTTTGTCATTGATAAAGTGAGAGAAAAGTTCACTATTTTCTGTGTTAGCGCTAATGATTCCTAGCTTGGATTCAACTTTGTTTACCGCGTTGTGTTTTCGTACCGCTTCTTCTTTTATTACTCTCGCCGACAATCTCTCTTTATTCATCTCAATCACAACTAAATCAGTAAGTGATGAGATGATTTTTTCATTGTTAGGGGTACGTAAAACCAATGCATTATCTTGTGATTTAACCGCGAGATCTCCCGTTAGTTTGGTTCTTGGTGGTAAACGAAATTTACCTTTCATGTCTGTTGTGGTTAGCGTTGGTTCTGAATCCGTGTTTTGCACGCCGTCATGGTTTATATCATCAAAAATAATTGCGTTTGGCATTGCTGGTACGGTTTGATGTGCAGTATCAAGTAAGACATCATCGTTACATCCTATTAAGGAGAAAAGAATAGTAACGGTAAGAATGTATTTTTTTATCATATGGATCTCTGTTATTTATTAGTATTATTTGTTTGGGTCGTGATAGATCAAATTTAATTTAAGTTCTTCCACCATGTGAGCGTATTCGACCTTTGGTTTGAGAACGTAGCTGTACACCTCTCCTTCAATAAATTCATGGTAGTCGTCGTAATCTAAATCGAGATAAGCAAAGGTTTTATTAATGTCTGTGTTGGTTCTCATTTCACATTCAATCGGACTGCCATTGTGGTCATCTAAGGATGTGGAAATTATCTCACTGAATACACCTTGACCTCCCATTATCGAGCTTTGATAAAAATAAGTGATGTCCTCACACTTCATATTATGAGTTTGAGAATTAATATTTAGATCAGAGTCTGTCTGATAATAGAGTGAATCAATTTTCCTATTATCAAAAATGTAAATTCCTGCTGTTACTGGTAAATAAGTGTATTTATTTTGTATGGTTGTATCCTTGTTACTCCGTATAGGTAAGAGATATTCAAATTTTTCCATTTGATATTGTTCTTTTCCGGTAGTGATGTTTAAGCGACTCTCCATTGCTGTTTTATCTTTTAATAGTGTATATGTTTCAACATGTTTACCACTGGATACAGTGGTTAAGTGACTTTCTCCTTTGCCTTTTTTTGAAAGGTATGAATGCTTGATATCCCAAGTTAGATTGTTATCAAATACAGAGCGATTGCTGAACACTACTAAGGTTTTGTCTTCTAAATGGTAGCTGCCAATTTGTTGCAATTGTTCGTCATTAGGGCAGGTTTGCTTTGTTGTACTTTTGGCATAATAGGCTTGATTTTCGCTAAACTTAAACGCTTCACAATAAACCGTTTCATACTCAAACCCTTCATCTAAAAAGAAGTAACTACTTTCTAATCGGTACCATATTTGATCCAAAAGAGGATGCCTCTTTTCTGCTATTGGGGCGCCATTGAGGATAGGAAGCTCGAAAGTAGCATGTACCCAAGCTTCTTCACTTTCACCATGTTGATCGTCTCTGGCAGAGATAGTGAAGACGCTTGGGTGCTCGCTTGGTTTTGGTATACCGGTAATGCGTAGAGCCCCTCTGTTTTTTAGGCTTAAACCTTCAGAGAAAAAATTCACGCGAGTAGTAATAAAGTCCCTCTCAGGGTCGACAAATAATCCGTTAAAATTAAAGACATAATTTACAGGTGTTGATTGAGCAAATTCCCAGTTGTTTAGGTGCTCTTGAAGGCGTTGTTGTGTATCACTATTTATGCTGGGTCTTTGGTTTTCTTGTGATAAATCCAATTTGTTTTTTAACGGTGTTGAGGCTGTGATTAATGAATGACTATGATTTGAAACCAAGATGGGTAATGGATGGTCACTATTTTTTTTATTTGTAGAAGAGACTATCGGCAGTGGCGCCAATACTTGCTGTGTTTTATTTTTCGACGTTACTTTATTTGATCTAGAATCGGTTTGGCCTACTGTAGGCCAAGCTGAATTTTGATTGTTATTGCTTTGATTTATATCGTTTTTATGCGTTACACTACTTTCCATTTTCTCCGTTTTTGAAAAGGGCACCATATAAAAAAAATAGCCACTTGTGAGTGAAATAATAGTCAATGAAACGCATGAGAAGGAAGATAATGAAAAAGGAAGGTTCATTTTGAAGACCTAAAAATAATACATGCAATAAGATAAAAAAGAAGAATAATGAGCATTACGCCATTCTTGATTGCAACCAGCAGCGAGAGAACTTGAGGTCCTTTTCAATCAGACTGGCGCTGCATTCTAAAAGGGTACAAATTTCTTTGTTTTGTAAACCCATCAAATATTTAAGTTTGATTACGTTTGATTGGCGAGGGTATCGAATACTGAAATTATCGAGCACCTTATCCATGATGACAAACAGCTCAAATCGGTCACTATCTTGCTCTATATTGGTGAGTTGTTGGCGCTTTTTTGCCTGTAAAGCGCGCGCGTTATCGATCAATATTTGACGCATGATTTTAGCGACCATGAGAAAAAACTCACGTTGTGAGCTTATGTCTTCTAGATCAAAGTTGGATAATTTAATATAAGCATCATGAATTAAGGCAGTTGTGCTGTTCATGCTGTCACTAATAACATTATTACTCTCACCATATTTTTTGGCACTACGCTGGCGCTCTTCCTTGGCGATGCGGCGCAAATGTAGATAAGCAAATTGATATAGTTGGTTTTCTGCTTCTTTATTACCTGATTGCCATTGATGAATTATTAGGGTTAATCCAGATGAACTTGTCATTATATTTGTCCTGTTATTTTTCTAAACTCTGAGATTCGGAAGGTATTCATATCTTCTGTTCCGTTAGGGTATCTATGTTTCTCTTGTTGGTAGCGATAGAGTAGACCTTGGTCCCAGGTTGATCCGGCAGGAAGGTATTCCCAAGAGGTATATTGAGGTTTTTTTCCTTTTTCATGCCAACGAACAAGTAAATTCATTTGCTCTAATTCAGCATAAGGTGTCGGATTTTGCACCCACCACATATCTCCATACAGTTTAGTTACATCATTCATGTATGAGGCCCTGCTAGTGGGGCAAATATCTTTTTTCGACGGCGTAGCAAATATTTTTTTATCTTCAATGAGTAGGCAAGATTGTGTTATCTGTACCCCTTCGTATTGGGTTTGCTGCCAGATACCTTCAAAGGCGATGCTGCTTCCTTTTTTCTTTTCATAAACAAAACCAAATGACTCACCTCTATTAAGGTATTGAATATGTTCGTTCTTCCCCAAGCCTTGTGTTTTGTTCATGAATAGTTGAGTTTCAGGATCAAAGTTCATGGCGATAGAGCGGTATTTCCAACTGTCGTCGTCTTTACGATTTTCTACATTAAAACCATTAAGATCATTACGAGTACAACCAGATGAAGCGCAATCAATCAGTCCTCCCCAGCCGAAGGCTTTTTTTATTGGAATTTGGTCATGGGTTAAGGCCTTTTCTTTTATTAATTGGCAGCCTTTAAAGTAATCACCAATACTTGGATATTGTGTTAGGTAGTCTTCCCCAATGGAGTATTCAATTCTCCCTAGTGGGGGAGAATATTTAGGGTGATCTTTGTATTTTAAGTCGTAATAGCAACGACGCCCTTTCCAGTCTTGTTTTTGAATATAAATAGCAATTAAACGCTTATTTAAAGGGCGGTAAATAATCTCATTAGAAGTGAAGTTTTTTTCAATGTACTGTTGGCTTTGATTGAGGTGCTCTACCGCGTCTTCTATGGACACTAATTCTAAATTTAATTGTTGTGCAGATTGGTCAAGCGTGGATAGGTCAATATTTTTTAATTGTTGTTGAAACACGGTATCGGATAAAGCGCGGCTAGCTAAAATTATCTCGTCACGGTTATTTGGTGTGCTGTCTAATGAAAGTAATAAGCGTGTAAGATTAATGCTTTTACTTGGTGTAGTGCTAGCTAGAGTTGGAGTTATCACCTCTTGAGCAGACATCGTACTAATCAAATAGCCAGAATTGTCTTTACCAAGGAAAAAATGCACCACATCACCAGAGCGATAATCAAAGGCTCCTTTGTTGGTAACACCTGAGAGGTTTGAGCTGGTTTCGTAATATAGCCCTGTAACGGGAGAATCAATAAAAAAGCCCGTTTTTACTTCGGAATTAGCATGACTAATGGTCGTGATACTTAATAGTATAAATGGAATCCATTTCATTTTTTTCATGATTTATTCTTCTAAATATGATGCATTATTGGTAGTGATTTGGTTTTCTTCTGTAGCTCTTCTTGGCACAGGAGTCATCATCGCTAATAACATTTTTTGTTTGATATGGGTCGGTAAGTCGGGATTTGAGAGTATGCGGCGGCGAGTCAGTTCCAAGATGGACCCTATAGAAACCTGTGCAGATTTTGTGCCTTTCGCATGAAATAGTAAGCGAGTCACTTCATACATCATATTTTCTGCAATTTGCTTTTCTTGTGCTAATTTTTGGTTTTGTAAGACCAATACAATAGAAAAACTGAGGCTTAATACGATTAATGCGCTAGCCAATATTGATTGCAATGGTCTACGTTTTATTAAGCAGTGTAATGTATAAAATGGAGTCGACTTTTTACCGGTGATCGGTCGAGACTCTATTATTTTTGTTATTTCTTGACGCAGTTCAAGCGCAGAAATATAGCGTTCCTTTAGTTCTGCTCGCGTTGCTTTCTGTTGCACGATAAGAATGTCGGAATCAGGCATTTCATTTGGAAACAGCAAAGTTAAAATTTTACCCAACGAGTAAACGTCACTCTGTTGGGTTAAATAGTCGCCAATTTTCTGTTCTGGGCTAGCGTATTCTTTACTGTAAGCAAGTACATTTATATTACGACTATCCATCTGATGTTGAACTTTTTGCGTTAAGTTAAAATCGATCAATTTTGGTGTTTTCTGTTCATCAATTAAAATATTTTCAGGCTTTAAATCTGCATGTAATACTTGGTGCTGGTGAGCGTGTTCAATGGCTTTACAAATATGCTGAAAAAGCAGCAGTTTTTGTTTTTTCGAGGGTACTTCACTAATGAGATAGTTATCTAAAGTCGAGCCATGAATTTTTTCCATGACCACATAAACGTATTCTTTATATCGCCCGCCATCAAACACTTTGGCAATGTAAGGGTGGTTGAGGCGTGCTAATAACTGCGCCTCTTCAAAAAGCGCATGTTTACTTAATACGTTATTTAGTATTGGCTGAATGAATTTAATGGCCAATTCTTGCTCAAAGGTGTCGTCAGCACGATGCGCAGAATAAACCACTCCCATTCCGCCACGGCCCAGTTCATGGGTGAGCTTGTATTTATCAATTATTTGATGGCTAAAATCCCAATCATTAAAATCCGTTTTTTGGATAGAAAATTTAAATAGTTCAGCTACTTGTTCTGATTCTTCCTGTTCCAGAAGGGGGAGTAATTCTTGGTAGAGTGCAGGATTAGTGATTTCAAGTTGTTGTAAATAGTTTTGCTTTTGTACAGAGTTATAATCCATTAATTGATAGAAAATATCTGTTGCGGTACTACTTAGTGCCATGTGTTTTTTCTTATTATTATGGTATTAGAATGAGTAGCTCATTCCAACATAAGGACCAGCACTGGCCAATTTAATGATCTCTTCATCGATTTTTAGTGCTTTATATCCAAGGTAGGAAGAAAGGCCAGATTTGAAATCATAGCCAACTTCAATACCATATTGATAACCAGTGCTGCGATAACTAATTGTTGTGTCATAGGTTTGAAAATTAGAGTTTATTTTCCCTATTCCTAATAATACCGCTGAATAAAGTTGTGTATTTGAATTAACAAATTTAGGTTTTATATTTACAAAAGTGGCCGATCCTTCGTAGAGCACTAGATTTGAATAATTGCTTTGTCCTAGTTGTCGATATTCAGCTTCAATACCTAAGTTTATTAATTCGTGTACATTAAATAGAAAACCTAAATGAGCGTTGTAACCGATATCGGATGCTTCACTAAGAGGAGCTAAAAAACCATCTAATTTGGTTTCATTATTGACACTAAGACTGGCACCAAAGTAAAGATGACCTATGTTATTCGCATAAGTATATGTGCTTAATAATCCAATAAGGATAGTGGCTAGTCGAGAGGCTGACTTATTCATTGGGGGAATGCATATTTATAAATTTGGCGCATTCTATATGTTTAGGCCTGTAAGTCAATTTAAAGGTGGCTATATTGTATGAAAGTTGAGGGGTAGAATAACTTCTTTATTTTTAGAGTGTTACTTTCATTATTACACTCACGTAATAGTCATTTGCTTTTTACTGGGATAGTCATTTTTCAAATAAAGCTTACACTTAGTCTCATCAAATCGAGTTAATGCATAGAAGGTAATTATTATGGCTGAACACAACACTCTGCAATTTCAAGTTGGACAAACGTTTACAGATCACCCGTTTCAAGAAGGTGATGGTGCAATGCTTGAGTTGTTCCGTAATGATTTACCAAATATGCTTTATGTTGGCCTTGGTAATATCACCGCTGATGAACAAGCGGTTTTAGGTCAAACTGACGCGCAACTTAGTGTCATTACCTCTGATAATGGGGGTTGCTTGGTTGTGGTTAGTTTTGGTGATCTAGCATTTGAGATGCAATTAAACTCAGCCGCTATTCCTGAAGATTATTTCACACTGACAGAAGAGAAAGCTCTATCTGTTTCTATGATAGCGGTAGATAGTGCAACGAATTTACTCGTCGCTGTTCGAGAGTTTACACTGCCAGAAGTATTAAGCCGTCAGTTTATTGAAGTGGTTAAGGCGCAGCGTGAGTTGGGTAATGTGGATGCGGTGAATATGGAAAATATGCAGTTAATAAACTCGTTAACGCCAGAAGCTCTGCAAGAAAATATGGAGTTTCATCCCCTACAAAGTGTGATCGCTGCCCCGACTTGTGGTTGCGGTCATAACCATCGTCATGATCACTCGCATTAAATTTAAATAGGTAAACTAGGAAACTATTTAAAGGAGCGTGTGTCCTAATTGCACTCGTTCCTTATTATTTGTAGTTAACCGGTTGATGAAATCTGCGTTTCACAGACATAAATTTTTTAGATGGCCCCTCATTCTCGTATGTTGGGTTATCTTTGTCTGTGCGGCAAATAATATTGGTTTCTTGAATTCATGTTCTTTGCCGTTAACTGATTTGGAGTCTGCTTCTGTTCAGCAGGGATCAAAAGTAGAGCAAGATAAAAACGGATTAAGTGATAAATGCGAATTATCAGATCATTTAGTTCATTTTGAATTACATCAAGTTGGCGAGCATGTACTTATTGTACAGATATTTACAGTCCTCCTAGTGATAGGGTTGCTGCTATCTTTTAGTTATACCTCCCTATTTACAGAGCCAATCCTTCACAAAGGAAGGCGGCTTCATCTCAAGTTATGTGTCTTTAGAGAATAAATAATCGAATGTTTTATCGACATTCGACGTATATTTATTTTTAAAGGAAACACACATGCAAAAATCAGCAATGACAGCGCGTATAGTCTTATTTGGGCTATTCGCGGTATTGTGCAGCGTATTTATATCTGTTGCCCATGCAGAAACGCCAAATACTGGATGGATTAAAAACCCCAACCACACCCCAATCGAAACGCGTTTTGTTCTTACTGGACAAATCAATAAAGTTGATCAAACCGTTGCCGGATTCTTAGAAGTTCGTCTTGCCGGTGATTGGAAAACCTATTGGAGAAGCCCTGGAGAAGGGGGAATTGCCCCGAGCATGACGTGGGAGGATTCTCAAAACATTCGCAGTATCGATTGGTATTGGCCATATCCGAAACGCTTCGATTTACTTGGTATTGAAACCTTAGGCTATAAGGGAAGTGTTATTTTTCCTATGACACTTCATATTGATGATCTCAATAAGCCTGTTACCTTTAAGGCTGATCTCACCTTGTCATCTTGTACCACTATCTGCGTACTGACTGACTATCCATTTGAACTTACGTTCACTCCTACCGATCTAACGCTTTCCAAAGAAGCGATGCATGTTTATGCCCAAGGGTTAAGTCAGGTTCCAAAGGAATCGGCATTGATCAGTGATGTGAAAGCGGTGTGGGATGCCACAAAAATGCAGCTTCAGGTGACAGCAACCAAAAAAATGGGGTGGATAGCGCCCGATGTATTGGTTGATGGTCCTTCCGATGAGATGCAGGACGATAACTTTTCTCGTCCAAAGATTGATGTGGATGGTGATGATATCACCGCAACATTCGATGTCAGCAGTTGGATGGGAACTCCTAATCTAATCGGTGAAAATATCAGTGTTACCTTAAAAGATAAGGCGTTTATTGCTGAGCAACCCGCAAGTATTCGTGATGGAATGATCGCAAGCAGTATGCAATCTATTGTACAAATGGTCCTGTTTGCTTTATTTGGTGGTTTTATTTTAAATATCATGCCATGTGTTTTCCCTGTACTGGGTATGAAATTAAGTAGTGTTATCTCTGCCCAAGGCCTTGAGAAAAAACAGATTAAATTGCAGTTTTTAGCCTCTGCAAGTGGGATTATTTTTTCGTTTTGGCTTCTTGCTTCTTTCTTAGTGGTGCTTAAGTTATCGGGTAATGCAATTGGATGGGGGATTCAATTTCAGAGTGCGTGGTTTATTGGGGCAATGACACTCATTACCGTGTTGTTTGGTGCCAATATGCTGAGCTTATTTGAAATCCGATTATCATCAAACACCAACACTTGGATCGCATCAAAAGGGAACAACTCTTACTTTGGTCACTTCATTCAAGGTATGTTTGCCACCTTACTTGCCACGCCTTGCTCCGCTCCTTTCTTAGGAACTGCGGTTGCTTTTGCTTTAGCGACAAATATCCCAACCATGTACGGCATTTTTACTGCGTTAGCGCTTGGTATGGCCTTACCGTGGATATTGGTTGCGATCTTCCCATCGATTGCTCTTTCGCTACCAAAACCTGGTCCATGGATGAGTAAGGTTAAGTTTCTTTTTGGTGCGATGATGCTTATCACCAGTATTTGGTTACTGAATTTACTGTCTAATCATTTATCAGAGCTTTGGATTTATGCCATTGCAGTGATAGCAGGTGGTGCAATTTTGCTGCGAACGGTTCAAGTGCATAGTAAGAAAGCGGCGGGGTGGCTGAGTATTTTGTTTGCTATCGCATTTGGTTTTGGCACCGTGATAGACAGCATGACGTCAACGGATCTTTTACCTGCCGAGCCCAATTGGGTTCCTTTATCGAGTGAATCTATTCAGCAACATGTCGATGAAGGAAAAGTGGTCTTTGTTGATGTTACCGCCGATTGGTGTGTGACATGTAAGGCAAACAAGATTGGTGTGATGCTTCAAGAGCCGGTTTATAGCGAGTTAAACAGAGCCAATGTTGTTCCTATGGAGGGAGATTGGACGGTTCCGAATGAAGAAATTACTTCTTACCTACAAGATCATGGCCGATTTGGGGTGCCATTTAATGTGGTTTATGGCCCAGGAGCGCCAAACGGCATCGAACTTCCTGTGATTTTGAATGAAAAAGCCGTTATGGATGCGATTAAAAAAGCAGGAGGGAATAGTGATGGGTAAGAGTAAAAAAATGAAACGTTGGGGTAAAGAAGCGCTTATTTACCTGGTTATGATCATTACTCTTAGCTTTGCTGTTGATATGTGGAGAACCAAAGACATGCCTGTTAATGCAACTCCTGCAGTTGCAGGGATTAGCACTACAGGAGAGTCGATAGATGTTATTGCGATGAGCCAAGAAAAACCTGTAGTGGTCTATTTTTGGGCGACGTGGTGTGCAGCGTGTCGATTCGTAACACCAACAATTAATTGGTTCAGTGATTCTTATCAGGTTGTTGGAGTGAGTACGAGTTCTGGAGAGGATAGAAGAGTCTCCGGCTATATGAAATCCCACGAATATACCTTTAAAAATATTAATGATACGCGCGGCAATATTTCAAGAGAGTGGGGCATTAGAGTGACTCCAACGATCGTCATTATTGATAAAGGCGAGATAAAAAACATCACTACGGGGATAACAACTCCGATGGGATTACTTGCTCGCTTATGGCTTATCTAAACAAATATATACGGACAATAAAAAATGAAATTTAAAACGAAATTAATCACAACACTGGTAATGGCATGCTTATTTTCTCCCCTTGCTTCTGCAATGACTCAGTCGGAGAAAATTCAAGATATCAATGAGATGCTTAAAGGGAATCCTGCAATTATTGACAGTCTTCATGAAAGTTTAGCTATGTATATTGTTCAACAAGGTAACTACCAAAAAACATTAGCGGATTATCATGATTATATGTACAACAACCCGAACCTTCCGTCGTTTGGTGCCAAAGATCCTAAGTTAACTATTGTGGTGTTAACGGATTTAAGTTGCCCTTGGTGTAAAAAACTAGATCCAGTGTTAATGAGGTTGGTCGATGAGCACCCAGATGATCTTAAAGTGATAAATATTTATGTACCACTTAAAGAGCGCTTGAACCCGATTAACTCTGCCACCTTTGCAATGAGAGTATGGAAAGAAAGCCCTGAAAAATTTAATAAAATTAACGAAACCTTATGGAGTAAACCCGGCATTCACAATGTGCGCTCTGTGATGAAAGTAGCAAAAGCGAATGATGCTGAAAAGTACGTATCAACGGATAAAGAAGTGGAAGATATGGTGGCAAAAAACCGCCAATTATTTACGGATTTAGGCGCAAGGGGGACTCCTGCTATGTTGATCGATGGCCAACTTCTTCCGGGCTATTTACCTTATGAAAAGTTAGCACCAATGGTTGAAGATAAAATTGCAGAAAAGTCAGGCAAGTAAACATCATATTTAATTGAATTAAACCTGATTAAATAAAACAAAAACGCCGCCAATATTAACTATTGGCGGCGTTTTTTATAGTCAAAACAGTCTAAAAATAGACTATCTCATCGTTACAAATTCTTCAGAACCTGTTGGGTGGATAGCGACAACTGCATCGAAATCAGCCTTAGTTGCGCCCATCTTCATCGCTACTGCAAAACCTTGGATCATTTCATCAACGGTGAAACCGATACCGTGTAGGCCAACAACTTTCTCGTCTTCACCAGCACATACTAGCTTCATCTTACAAGGCTGACGGTGCTTAGTTACCGCTGTGTACATCGCTGTGAAGCCTGATGTGTACACTTTCACGTTGTCTTTGCCGTATTGCTCATCAGCTTCTTGTTCAGTAAGACCAATTGTGCCAATTGGTGGGTGGCTAAACACAACAGTAGGAACTAATGTGTAGTCCATTTTTGCGTTTGTTTGACCGTTGAATAGACGCTCAGACAATAAACGACCGGCTTTAACCGCGATAGGTGTTAGCTCAATGCCGCCTTCCATGATATCACCTACACAGTAGATGCCTTTCACGTTAGTTTCTTGGTATTCATCAACTTTGATGTAACCGCGATCGTTAGTAGCAACGCCTGTTTTTTCTAGGTTGATTGCGTCAGTCGCAGGGTGACGACCAATTGCCCAAATTAGGGTATCAACGTTTTGTGTTTCACCATTTTCTAGGTGAAGTGTTAGGCTACCATCGGCTTCTTTAACCACTGCTTTTGGTACAGAGTGAGTATGAAGTGTAGGGCCTTCTGTGTTCATTACTTCAACTAGCGTATCGATGATCATTGGATCAAAGCTACGTAATGGTGATTCTTTACGGCAGAAAAGGTGAGTTTCAGTGCCTAGAGAGTGAAGAACACCTGCGATTTCAACTGCGATGTAACCTGCACCAATAACAGCAACACGTTTTGGTTGCTCCATTAACTCAAAGAAACCGTTTGAATCGATACCGTGCTCAGCACCTGGAATATTTGGGATTGATGGACGGCCACCAACAGCAATAAGGATATGATCCGCTGTGTAGTGCTCGCCATTTACTTCAACTGTGTTTGCATTAACAAACTTAGCAAAGCCTTTAATTACGTTTATTTTATTGTTACCAAGAACGCGATCGTAAGATTGGTGAATACGACCAATGTACGCTTGGCGGTTTTCAACCATTTTGCTCCAGTTGAATTTTTTCAGTTCAACATCAAAGCCGTAATCTTCAGCGTATAAATTAATTGCTTCAGCAACTTGTGCACCGTGCCACATTACTTTTTTAGGAACACAGCCCACGTTTACACACGTGCCGCCAAGCTCTTGTGCTTCAATAAGAGCAACTTTTGCGCCGTGCATAGCCGCACGGTTTGCTGATGCGATACCGCCAGAACCACCGCCGATACAGATATAATCAAAATGCGTAGCCATTACTTTCTCTCCGATAGGTTTTATACCAATGCTAATAATTATCTAATTATATTGGTGTTAATTTTTTTAATACTATGTATGAAATGCGACCAAATTTTTCTTTTTCAAGGCCTACGAGGTTTCAAAAGCTTGAGAATTCAGATCGCTTCGCTTGCAGAGTTCAGAGGTGTTTGTTGAGAGTGAGCGCCTCCCGCTACCTATTCTGAACTCTTTAAGGGAGCTTGCGACCGAACTGAATTCTTAGATCTTATTCCGGAACAATCCACTCGACTTTAAAGTGACCTGTTGCTGGTGCAATTGCTTCTTTCAAGAAAGGCAAAATTTCTTTCATTTGGTTTTCTAATTTCCATGGTGGATTAATGACGATCATGCCAGATGCGGTCATGCCACGCTCGTTAGTATCAGCAGAAACACCTAATTCAATTTGTAGGATATTACGAATACCAAGACCTTTTAATCCTTCGATCATATCTTCGATATCACAGCGATTAACCACAGGATACCAAATTGCATAAATGCCCGTTGCCCAGCGTTTATGGCTTTGAGCAATTGCAGTCACAACATCACGGTATTCTTTTGCAAGCTCATAAGGTGGGTCGATTAGGACTAATCCTCGGCGCTCTTTTGGTGGAAGGCTTGCTTTTAGTCGTGCAAAGCCGTCTTCTTTATAAATAGACACTTGGCGATCACGGTGAAACTCTTGCTCAAGCAGAGGGTGATCGGCAGGGTGAAGTTCGGTTAATACCATGCGGTCTTGACGACGCAGGTGAGCACGACCAACACGAGGTGAACCTGGGTAGTAACGCAGTTCTTCACCGTCGTTTAATTCAGTGATGGCATTTAGGTAGCTTGTGATCTCTTCAGGAAGATCAGTTTGCTCCCAGATGCGAGCGATACCTTGCTTGTATTCGCCTGTCTTTTCAGACCATTCATGCGTTAAATCGTAACGACCAACCCCTGAGTGGGTGTCGTGATAAACAAATGGCTTATCTTTTTGTGTTAATGAATTAAGGATAAGGCTTTGTACAATGTGTTTAACCACATCGGCATGGTTGCCTGCATGAAAACTGTGACGATAACTTAGCATGGATGAACTCTCACTATTGGAATCACATGATTATACCCAAGTTTATCGCTCAATGTGTGTACTCTTGCATCAGCCATTGAAATTTTATCCATTAAGCACCATCTTTAAGGGATAAGCCGATCCTAAAAATGAAAAATAGAAAAGGAATGAATATGTCTAACCCGTTATTAACCTTTACTGATTTACCGCTATTTTCTCAAATTAAGGCTGAGCATATTCAGCCTGCGGTAGAGCAAGCCATTGCTGATTGTCGCGCTAAAGTGGAAGAAGTATTAGCGTCTGATGCTGCGCCAAGTTGGGAGAGCATAATTATTCCTCTGGCAGAAACCGATGATCGCCTAAGTCGTATTTGGTCACCAGTAAGCCATTTGAATTCTGTACAAAATAGTGAAGCCTTACGTGAAGCGTACGAAGCGTGTTTACCTGCGTTATCTGAGTACGGCACGTGGGTAGGCCAACATAAAGGATTGTACGAAGCGTATAAATCAATTAAAGAGAGTGAGACGTTTGCAACCCTGTCTCAAGCTCAACAAAAAACCATCGTTGATGAGCTGCGTGATTTTGAATTATCAGGCATTGGCCTACCGGCAGATCAACAAAAACGTTACGGTGATATCAGTAAGCGTACCTCAGAATTAAGCTCAAACTTCAGTAACAACGTGCTTGATGCAACCATGGGTTGGTCAAAACACATTACCGATGAAGCTGAATTATCAGGTTTACCAGAATCTGCAATGGCAGCAGCAAAAGCCGCGGCAGAAGCGAAAGAGTTAGACGGTTGGTTACTGACACTAGAAATGCCATCGTACATTCCAATCATGACTTATGCTGATAATAAACCACTGCGTCGTGAAATTTACGAAGCGTTCGTGACTCGTGCATCGGATCGCGGTCCAAACGCAGGTAAGTGGGATAACACCGATTTAATCTCTGAAGAACTGCAACTTCGTCATGAAGTATCACGTTTATTGGGCTTTGCTTCTTACAGTGAAAAATCATTAGCAACCAAAATGGCAGAAAGCCCAACTCAAGTACTGGGCTTTTTAAATGATTTAGCAGCGAAAGCGAAACCACAAGGTGAGCGCGAAGTTGAAGAGTTAAAAGCCTTTGTAAAAGAAGAGTTTGATATTGATGAGTTAGATCTGTGGGATGTGACTTATTACTCTGAAAAGCTAAAACAAAAGCTGTACCAAATCTCTGATGAAGAGCTACGTCCTTATTTTCCTGAATCAAAAGCCGTCTCTGGTCTATTTGAAGTATTAAACCGTTTGTTTGGTATGACGGTAGTTGAGCGTGAGGGTGTTGATGTATGGCATGAGTCAGTGCGTTTCTTTGATATCTTTGATTCTACCAATACCTTACGTGGTAGTTTTTACTTAGATTTATACGCGCGTGAGCACAAACGTGGTGGCGCATGGATGGACGAGTGTCGTGTGCGTCGTATTACTGAAAATGGCGAACTGCAAACGCCAGTGGCGTACCTAACGTGTAACTTCAATAAGCCTGTTGGTGGTAAACCAGCGCTATTTACTCATGATGAAGTGGTTACTTTATTCCACGAATTTGGTCACGGTATTCACCACATGCTAACGCAAATTGATGTGGCGTCAGTGTCTGGTATCAATGGCGTGCCTTGGGATGCGGTTGAATTGCCAAGTCAGTTCTTAGAAAACTGGTGTTATGAAGAAGAAGCGTTGGCGTTTATTTCTGGTCACTATGAAACGGGTGAGCCACTGCCAAAAGAGATGCTAGATAAAATGCTTGCTGCGAAAAACTTCCAATCAGCGATGTTTATCCTGCGTCAGCTAGAGTTCGGTATGTTCGATTTCACGTTGCACACAAATTATGATCCTGATTTAGGTGCAAAAGTATTAGAAACGCTAGCTGAAGTAAAAGCGAAAGTAGCGGTATTACCAAGTGTTGAGTGGAACCGTTTTTCTCACAGCTTCGGTCATATTTTTGCGGGTGGCTACGGTGCGGGTTATTACAGCTACCTATGGGCAGAAGTATTATCAGCGGATGCATTCTCTCGTTTTGAAGAAGAAGGCATTTTTAATACAGAAACAGGCCAAAGTTTCTTGAATAATATTCTTGAAATGGGTGGCAGTGAAGAGCCAATGGAACTGTTCAAACGCTTCCGTGGTCGTGAGCCACAAGTAGATGCAATGCTGCGTCATGCGGGTATTGGAGCTTAAGGTTTCAGGCCGCTTCGCTTGCAGGGTTCAGGAAGAGCAATAAAATCCTCCTGAATCCTGAATCCTGAATCCTGAATCCTGAATCCTGAATCCTGAATCCTGAATCTCAAGCTCCTCTGAACTCTTCAAGGGAGCTTGCGACCGATCTGAACTCTGCTTTAAGCCCACTCAATCTCTTCATCTGCATGCTTTTGGCACTCTTCTTTTACCATTTCGATAAATTCCATGCCTGTTTTAGAACATGTCCATTTCTCATCAGTATAAGCAAAGTGGAAGCCGCCAGATTTTGACGCTAACCAGATTTCGTGCATTGGTTCTTGTTTGTTGATCACGACTTGGCTGCGGTTTTCAAATTCTAATGTTAAAACGTTACCCGTGATAACTGGTTCAATATCGGCACCAGATTCATCAATCATATCTTCGATTAATTGCAGTTTTGCATCGACTAACTCGTGAAATTCAGTGTTATTCATCTTATTTATCCTATTGCTTTTCTTGGCTGTGGTGCGATTATAGAGAGCATAACCAGATATTAACACTAATGGTAAAATCTTATGCAAAAAAGAGTGATGGCGTTAATGCTATTGAGTGCCTTAACGCTGGCAGGTTGTGGTCAAACGGGTTCGTTGTACATGCCTGCAGATGACGCACCAAAAACAGAAGTAGCAGAATAATTTATTTGTAGTCAGTGTATTTGAATAATCACTGGCTAATAAACACTGAACTAGACAAGGAAGACGACATTGGATTATTTCAATTATAAGGATGATGGACAACTTTGGGCTGAAGAGTTACCGGTTGCACAATTAGCTGAGCAGTATGGCACGCCATTGTATGTATATTCTCGTGCGACATTAGAGCGCCACTGGAATGCATTTGATAGCTCGGTAGGTGAACAACCTCATCTTGTATGTTACGCCGTAAAAGCGAACTCAAATATCGGCGTGTTAAATGCACTTGCCCGTCTAGGTTCAGGGTTTGATATTGTGTCTCAAGGTGAACTTGAGCGTGTTGTGGCTGCCGGTGGCGATCCAACTAAAGTGGTTTTTTCTGGCGTTGGTAAAACGGCTGATGAAATGCGCCGAGCACTAGAACTAAAAATTAAATGCTTCAATGTTGAATCAGAACCAGAGCTTGAGCGCTTAAATGCGGTTGCTGCTGAAATGGGGGTAATTGCACCAATTTCACTGCGTATTAATCCAGATGTCGATGCGAAAACACACCCATATATTTCAACGGGCTTGCGTGATAATAAATTTGGTATCGCGTTTGATCGTGCACCTGAAGTATACAAATTTGCACAAACCCTATCGAACTTAGATATCCAAGGTATTGATTGCCATATCGGTTCTCAGTTAACGGATATTACGCCATTCATTGATGCCACAGATCGTCTTCTTGCCTTGATTGATGACTTAAAAGCACAAGGTGTCAATATTCGTCACCTTGATGTGGGTGGTGGTTTAGGTGTGGTTTATCGTGATGAGTTACCGCCGCAGCCATCAGAATACGCAACCGCATTATTAAGTCGGTTAGTGGGCCGTGAAGATCTTGAATTGATTTTTGAACCAGGTCGTGCGATTGCAGCAAATGCAGGTATCTTGGTGACTAAAGTTGAATTCTTAAAGCACACTGAGCATAAAAACTTTGCCATTATTGATGCGGCAATGAATGACTTGATGCGTCCTGCATTATATCAAGCGTGGCAAGATATCGTGCCTGTGGCTCCTCGTGAAGGTGAAGCGCAAAGCTATGATTTAGTTGGGCCTATTTGCGAAACTGGTGACTTCTTAGGTAAAGACCGTGATCTAGTTCTCGAAGCTGATGACTTGCTTGCGGTTCGTTCGTCTGGAGCCTATGGTTTTGTGATGTCATCAAACTATAATACGCGCACTCGCGCCGCAGAAATAATGGTTGATGGGGACCAAGTTCATCTTGTTCGTAAACGAGAAGAGTTAAGTTCTTTATGGGAACTAGAATCCATCTTACCAAACTAACTTAGATTAAAGAGCAAGCAGCTTAACGTTACTTGCTCTTTTGGTATTCAACCTAAAATATAAAAAAGAAGAACAACTATGCACTTTCATTTTTCTAAAATGCACGGGCTTGGCAATGACTTTATGGTGGTTGACTGCTTAACTCAAAATATTTTCTTTTCACCAGATTTAATCCGTCGCCTAGCGGATCGTAACCGTGGTATTGGTTTTGATCAGCTATTGGTGGTTGAAGCTCCCTATGATCCTGAAACTGATTTTCACTATCGTATTTTTAATGCCGATGGTACAGAAGTAGAGCAATGTGGTAACGGCGCTCGCTGTTTTGCACGTTTCGTTCGAATGAAAGGCTTAACCAATAAAATCAGCATTTCAGTGAGCACCAAAAAAGGCAAAATGACGTTAAAAGTGGAAGATGATGATCAAATAACGGTAAACATGGGTGAACCAGTATTTGAACCAAATAAAATTCCATTTAAAGCCACTCAAGCTGAGAAAACCTATTTACTACGAGCAGAAGATAAAACACTTTTCTGTGGTGCGGTAAGTATGGGGAATCCACACTGTGTCACCGTGGTTGATGATGTTGATAATTATGACGTTGATAAATATGGTCCGTTAGTCGAAGGGCATGAGCGTTTTCCTGATCGTGTGAATGCGGGCTTTATGGAAGTTATTTCACCGAATGAAGTGAAATTACGTGTTTATGAGCGTGGCGCTGGTGAAACTCAAGCGTGTGGAAGTGGCGCGTGTGGTGCGGTTGCTATTGGTATCATGCAAGAATTATTAGGTGAAGACGTTAAAGTCTCTTTGCCTGGCGGTGATTTGCAGATTTCATGGAAAGGTCCAGGTTACCCATTGTTCATGACTGGTCCTGCAGCCCATGTTTATGATGGTCAATTATCAATATGAATGACGTAACATCAATCGAGCCGCAACCCACTCAACTTACTGAAGACGTTGTTGCTCAATTTTTAATGGACCATCCTGATTTTTTTCAGCAGCATCCAGAGTTACTTGGACGAATTAAAGTAGACACGCCTGAGCGAGGCGTGGTTTCTTTAGTTGAAGTTCAAGTCAGTAAATTGCGTGATCGTATCGGTGACTTAGAAGAAGAAATTACTCAACTCATGTCACTTGCAGCAAAAAATGATCGTCTATTTCATGATTTTGCTAATATACAAAAACAATTATTACTGTGTAAGGATTTTTCTCAAGCGGCAAAAATTATCGAGCAAAAAGCACTTTCTCTAGATTTAACCGCGCATATTAAAATCATTGATCATGCTCATCCTAAGTATCATGTGGATAAAACCGCACTCGATAATTTTATTAAAAAGTTTTTGAATGGACACTCTGCGTATTTAGGTCGCTTACGTAAGGCTGAGCGTGATAGCTTATTGGCCTATGGCGGGCTTGACCACTCAAGTGCAGAGTTAGGTTCGTTTGCTATCCTTCCATTAGGTCAATCTCAACCTATTGGTGTGATGGCGTTTGCTAGTCGTGATGGCCGGCATTTCGAACCAAATATGGATACCTTATTTTTAGAACAGCTGGTTAGTGTTTTCCATTATTTATTAATGCAATGGTCGAAATCTTCTCATGAGTGATGTACTTCCTCTTCAATATTCAAAACACCTTGATGCCTTTTATGAATTCTTACGCAATGAAAAAGGCTTAAGTATTTATACTCAACGCAGTTATAAACGCCAACTCACCACGATTGCAGAGCAACTGGTTGAGTTAGGCGTAGAGTCTTGGCAAGACGTCGATGCGGGTTGGGTGCGTCAAATTACCAGTAAAGGCATGCGAGAAGGACTGAAAGCGAGTAGCTTATCCACTCGATTATCTTCACTGCGCAGTTTTTTTGATTTTTTGGTATTACGTAACATATTAGCGGCCAACCCTGCGAAAGGGGTTTCTGCACCTCGTAAATCTCGTCCATTACCAAAAAATATCGATGTGGATGAGATGGGGCAGTTACTTGAAGTAAACGAAGATGATCCATTATCGATTCGTGATCGTGCCATGATGGAACTCATGTATGGTGCTGGTTTACGTTTGGCTGAATTAGTGGGTATTGATGTTCGTGATATTCAATTACGCCAAGGCGAATTACGCGTCATTGGTAAAGGCGATAAAGAACGTAAAGTTCCTTTTTCAGGTCAAGCGAAAGAGTGGTTAGGGCATTGGTTACAAGTTCGAAATCAACTAGCAAAACCAGAAGAGCCAGGGTTATTTGTCTCTAAATTGGGTGTTCGTATTTCGCATCGAAATGTGCAAAAAAGAATGGCTGAGTGGGGAATGAAACAGGGGGTCAATAGTCATATTAGCCCACATAAATTACGTCACTCATTTGCAACCCACATGCTTGAATCGAGTGGAAATTTACGTGCCGTTCAAGAGTTACTTGGGCATGAAAATATTTCTACTACGCAAATTTATACCCATTTAGATTTTCAACATCTTGCTCAAGCGTATGACCAAGCGCATCCAAGAGCGAAGAAAAAATAATTTATTCAACGGGGTATCTAGATTGATATCAAGTATAAAAAAGCCAGATGCGTATTATTACGTATCTGGCTTTTTTATACTTGATTGTTTTTACTATGAACTTAGGTAACCATTTGTTTTTAAATAACAGTTAACTATTTGGCCTATGATCGGCTAAGTAGTCTGTACGCTTATTTTAACAGTAGGTTTTCTAAGTAATGAGCAACGGCTTCGTCGGCAGATGAGCCGATAACTTCATTATTTGGTAGGGCTTTTTTTACTTTCTCATGCGATGTTCCCATCACGATCCCTTTACCAGCCATATGCAGCATTTCATAATCATTCATGCCATCACCAAACGCGATGCAGTTATCTAATGTCTTACCAAGTAACTTAGCAACAGCCTCTAATGCTGCGCCTTTAGAGACTTCTGAAGCCATCACTTCTAAGCACCAAGGGGTTGAAAAAGCGACCATTAATTGATCGCCAAATTGTGTTTTTAGCTTAGCTTCATATTGCACCAAATATTCATGCTCTGGCATGGTCACGAAAATTTTTGCCATGTTTTCAACCGGTGGGTTTTCAACATCAAATAAAGTGTAAGTGAAACCACTGTCATGGAATTCTTTTAAGCTTTCATCTTCTTTATGCATAAACCATTTATCGTCGGAATACATATGAATAGATAAAGAGTCATCATTTTTTAGTAGGTCTAATACTTGCGGAACTAAATGCTCAGGCAGGTTTTTACTGTAAATAAGAGTGTCATCAGCATCGTGAACGCGAGCACCATTGGATGTGATCATGTAAGCAGGAATGCCCACATCGTTACGAATATTGCCCACATCAATGTGGTGACGACCCGTTGCAAAAATAAAGGTCAGGTCTTGTTGGTGCAGTTTATTAAGTGTTTTTTTTGTGAAGTCTGCAATTTTGTGTTCAGGAGTCAGTAGCGTGCCGTCAAGATCAGATGCAACGATAGTAATCATAAAGCCTCAGAAATAAAGAATAGATTTAAAAATAACTGAGTTCAGTTTACGTCACTTTATAAAGAAAAAAGAGGGTAAAGATAACAATATTGCTTTTCCTCTTTTTACTTTAGTAAGGCATCACATTTCTGATGATGAACTATGATGTTGGAAAAAATTGAGGATCTCCGAGAGTGCTTGATTACGGCAACTATCGGATTCAAAAAGTAATTCGTGTTTTGCTTTTTTAATCGTGATTAATTGGCAATCTGGGGCTTTTTTTTGAAAAGCGACATGAGCATTATTATCTACAATGCGATCGTTTTCTCCCTGAAGTAATAAAGTAGGCACCAAGCAAAATGCGGCTTGCTCGACACAAAGTTTTGACCCTTTTAAACTTTGATTTACCCAGTGATTACTTGGTCCACCGATCTGAAGCTCAGGCTTTAGGTTGTATAATTCACGGAACCATTGATAGCGAATTTCACAGGTGGTTAATGTGTTATCTAAAAACGGTTTTTCCTGGTAGGGAGCTTGACCTAAAGCGTAAGAAGGCTGTGAAGCCCAACGACTTAAATAGCGACTTATTGGGCCTGCAATTGGTTTTAACCAAGGCTGAATATGAATGCCGTGCATTGGTGCGCTTAATGCCATTGCGGAGTATGGATGTGAGTGAGTTTCTACATATTGAGTAGCAATTGCACCGCCCATCGAGTGACCAAGTAAATAACAATCTTGGTAGTCTTCAGGTGTAATTAGGTATTGAGTCATGTTGTTTAGGTCGAGAATATAATCATTGAAGTCTTCGATATGCCCAATATCTTGATTGTCTGTTAGTCGTTCTGACAGGCCTTGCCCGCGGTGATCAAATGAATAAATATCATAACCCTGACAGAAAAGGTCATAAAACAGCTCTTGGTATTTATGAACACTTTCAATGCGTCCGTTGACGATCATAATAGCTTTGCGGTTGGCTGGACTGGTAAAACTTACCCAATGCAGTTGTGTCGATTTTTCACCTTGATAAAAGCCGTGTTGGCGTCTTTCCCAAAAAGGAGTAACGTCATTTTTCATGGTTTCAAGATAATGTGATTCTTGAATAAAGGTGGTTTCTTTCATTAGGCTCACAACATAACAGTAAATAGTGGGTTGTTGTTATTATATACCCAAGTGAAGTTAAGTTGGAGAATTCGGGGTTTATCCCTCTTTGTTACTCCAAGAAAAAGGACAAAATCTCTTATTCGCAATTTTTAATCCAGTTTCTATAGCAGTAATCGCACATTCTGACTATTTCTTGGCTGTTAATTAACCAAACGTATGTTTTTTTTTATGCTATTCGATTATGATGCGTATAAATAAACTTACCATTTGTCGTTCTTTTTCTTAAGATTTGGATGATTATGCCGATAATTATCTTTATGACACTTGTACTTGTAACAGGATATCGCTTTTAAGTTATGTATGCATACGTTGCCCGACAACCGATCCTGAGTCGGAAAAAACAAACGATAGGCTACGAGCTACTTTTCCGTGATGGTGAAAGTAATGCGTTTCCTAATATAGAAGCAAATCAAGCAACGAGTCGATTGTTAGTTGAAAACTTTATGTCGACGGGTTGTAATCCTGCATTAGAATCGCCACGTAGTTTTATTAATTTCCCCCAAGAGTCATTGATATCTCTAGTTCCAACGTCTTTCCCTAAACGTAAGATTGTCGTCGAAGTATTAGAAACTTGTACCCCTAATGATGAGCTGTTTAGTGCGATTAAGCATTTACATCGAATGGGTTACATTATTGCTCTGGATGATTTTAGTTTAGATACCGCATGGGACCGTTTTTTACCTTATTCACATATCGTTAAGCTAGACATTATGCAATTAGGCATTGAAGTCGCATGTGAATACGTTAAACAACGAAAACAGCAGGGCTGTAAGCGTCATTACTTAGCCGAAAGAGTGGAAACTAATGAAGAGTTTCAATTGGCGTTTGATGCTGGTTTTCATTTTTATCAAGGTTACTTCTTCAGTAAGCCTGAGATCATTAAAAATCGCGTTGTAAAACCAGAAGAATTCCTTACGATGCAGCTGTTTCAAGAAGTGTGCCGCGAAGAGGTTAACTTTGTCCGAATAGAACAGCTTATTGCGCAAGATGTTTCTTTGTCTTATCAATTACTGAAATTTGTAAATACAGCGTCAGCACGATTAGAGAATCCTATTTCATCGTTTAAGCAAGCACTGGTTTATCTTGGTGAAGAACAAATAAAAATGTTTGTAACCTTAATTGCGACAGCTCATGCTGCGATAAATAAACCAAAAGAGCTTTATAAGCAGTCGTTAGTGAAAGGGCGTTTTTGTGAATTAATGATCTGTCGTATTCAAAATGGTACGCCAGGACAGCAAGCCTTTATTGTGGGCTTATTTTCACTGCTTGATGCACTACTTGATCGCAAGCTTGATGATGTTTTAGAGCAGTTATCTTTAAGTCACGAAATTGAACAAGCGATTTTACTTCGTGTTGGTTTGCTTGGTTCAATGCTAGAGCTGTATGAAAGTTTAGATGTCGGTGATTGGGAAGAGATAGATAAAACGAGTCGATTATTGGGTTTTTCATCTAAAACGGTAGAGAAAACCTATCAAGATGCAGAGCAGTGGTATCAATCAATTCTCGCTAAGTAGTTAAATAACTAGACAAAAAAGCCCCATTAATCGTACATCTTATTTAAGTGTGCGATTAATGGGGCTTTGTTATTTAGGAATTATGATTTTTTATTACTGGCAATAATTGATAATTTGAACTTCTTTTGAAAAGAGTTTTTGTTTTAATTGGTGGCACTCTTGTGTAATTGAAGTGATGGCTTCTGCCTGCTCTGGGTTTACTAAATCGTAATCCCCTTCAATGTTGTAGTTAAAACCTTCCCCAGTAATCATAATCGGCTCAATGGTAATACGCCCACGGTTTGCTGTAACCGTGATCGGGTCAACATGTATTGGATATTGTGCTACTGGTACTTTTTCTTGAATCTTTTCTTTAGTTTCGAGAGAGGCATTAGGTTGATCGTTATCAGGAATTAATCCTAACTTATATTGCCACAATTCTTTTGCTGTCTTTGTTGTGAGCATTTCTCTTGGGATGACATTCAATTCACCATTAAAACTGTAGTTAAAACTGTCTCTATTTACAGCTAATCCATTGCCATTAAAAGTGAATTCAGTGAGTCCATCAAGAGGGATTGGATTTGAGATAAAATGGCTAAGATAACTAACGGGTAATCCATCGCCATACGCCTCAAGTTGCCAAGGTTGACTGTCTTGCATCAATTGAATGCTACCAGTAAAGCCAATAAGTCCTTCAGGTAAAGGAAGTAGTGCACGTTCAATTGACCATAATCCATTTACAGTATTCATTTCTATCAATAATTGCTGACTTAACAAGTAATTGAAACTTGCATTAGAGGCGCTAATTGAAAGCTTTCCGTCCCATAACCCCCATTGTGCATAACGCAATAAATCGAGATCATTACCTTCAACGTTTACGCCCGATAATTGGTAAGGGTAAAGACTATTTAATTGAATCAACTGAACATTATTGAGATCTATTTTAGCTACTTTTACTTCTGTTAACTGCTTTATATATTGGCTAAACGCTTGGGCTTCCTCATCAGTGACGATCCACTTTATTTGTTCCGCCGTAAAGGTTTTTAGGTTAATGGCATTTGGAGACACCTGACCTGAAAGTTGAATATTGCCATCAAAGATATCGAAAGACAGATTAGTGATGTCTGCTTTTTTACCATTAAGAGTTAAATTAACAATTGGGTTTTCAATAAGATGTTGATTCCAAACCACGCTGTCGGCATTAAAGGAAATCGCAGCCTCGCTTTGTTGCCACAAATGATAAGGAAGCAGTACATTTTCAGCAGATAAACTTAAATTGTTTACGCTAAATTGGGGTAACTCCACATTAATGTCTAGTAAATCAATACGCTCAAATTGGTAGGTGAAACCTTGTTGAGTTAACCAATTTAATGGTTTTCCTATTATGTCTGCATTATCAGATTCTAAATTAAAATTACGTAGCGTAAATTGAGGGATAACCCATAAGGTATTTTCTTTTAGTTCTGCTTGAGCGGTAATCGTACTGTCTCGCCAAATAAAAGAAAGGCCATGTAACGCGGTGTAATTTTCGCTGTAATAGCCATCGATTAATACGTCATTAAGTGCTTCGCCTTGCCAGTACAATTGTTGTGTTGAAAACTGAAAACTGCCTTCAAAAGGAATTGTCGTATTTTCTTGTACTGACCAATTGGTGAGTTGGATTTGTGCGTCACGAAGCACGACGTCTTCATTAGCAAAGTCCAAGTTAGAAATATTTAATTGGTCTATTGAAATCCAATGAATACCTTCATTTGTTGGAAGTCCGTTTTGTAAGCTCAAACCATCAATTTTGATACTATCAAAAGCCAATTTTCCTTTTTTTATTGGATGTTGAGAAAGCCAAAAATCAACCTGTTGGATCTGTAATAAGTGATCTTCTTGAATAATCGTGACGTCAGAGAGCGTGAGATATAAAGGAGATTGAATAGAGTAATCTATGCCACCAAAAGTGACCTTTTGATCAGTGATCTTATTGATAAGGGGGGTTAATACCGGCTGTGCGTAAGGTGTATGCAAAAGGGATAAAAATGCGACCACAAGTAGTAGGCAAAAAGAGATAAGCCAACCAAGGCTTTTCAGTGTGGTGTACATTGTTAACTCCAAAAGAGAAATAGGAATAGAAAGAGTGGAGTAAAAATCAAATGCAATCAAGTTATTGTGATGGTTTACTTAGAGGTAATCACTGTTTTGCACTGTTGTTTGAACTGATTGCATAAAAAAGCCCTTCACAATGGAAGGGCTTGAATTTATCGATGTATTTACTAGATAACTTAGTTAAGTTGAGGACCTGCTTTAACTAGCGCCTTACCTTCGTCATTATCTGTGTATTGAGCAAAGTTTTTAATGAAACGCTGAGCTAGATCTTCCGCTTTGCTGTCCCATTGTAGTGGGTCAGTGTAAGTATCACGAGGATCTAAGATTGAGGTATCAACACCTGGTAATGATGTTGGTACTTCTAGGTTAAATACTGGAATGTTTTTGCTTTCAGCGTGGTCGATTGAACCATCTAAAATCGCATCAATAATTGCACGAGTATCTTGGATAGAGATACGTTTACCTGTGCCATTCCACCCTGTATTTACAATGTATGCTTCTGCGCCAACTGCTTCCATTCGTTTTACAAGAACTTCGGCGTATTGTGTTGGGTGCAGTGTTAAGAACGCCGCGCCAAATGCTGCTGAGAACGTTGGTGTCGGCTCAGTAATACCACGTTCAGTACCTGCTAACTTAGCAGTAAAACCTGAAAGGAAGTGATACTTAGTTTGTTCTGGCGTTAGTTTTGCTACAGGAGGTAGAACACCAAATGCATCTGCGGTTAAGAAAATAACTTTATTTGCATGGCCTGCTTTTGATACTGGCTTAACAATATTATCGATGTGATAAATTGGGTAAGAAACACGAGTGTTTTCAGTTTTAGAGCCATCATCAAAATCAATAGTGCCGTCACTACGAACAGTTACATTCTCAAGTAGAGCGTCACGGCGGATCGCATTGAAAATATCAGGTTCAGCTTCTTTCGATAGGCGGATTGTTTTTGCGTAACAGCCCCCTTCAAAATTGAAGATACCGTCATTATCCCAACCGTGTTCATCATCACCAATGAGTTGGCGTTTTGGATCGGTTGAAAGCGTAGTTTTACCTGTACCTGATAAACCAAAGAATACCGCAACATCACCTTCTTCACCCACATTTGCAGAACAGTGCATTGATGCAATGCCTTGCAGTGGAAGAAGGTAGTTCATCATTGCGAACATGCCTTTTTTCATTTCACCGCCGTACCAAGTACCACCGATGATTTGTACGCGCTCTGTTAAGTTGAAAGCAACAAAGTTTTCCGAATTTAATCCGTGTTCTACGTAATTAGGGTTGGTTGCTTTTGCACCGTTCATTACCACAAAATCGGGTTCAAACGTTGCTAGTTCTTCTTCTGTTGGTCGAATGAACATGTTTTTTACGAAGTGTGCTTGCCATGCCACTTCCGTAATGACTCGAACACTCAAACGAGTATCAGGGTTTGCACCACAATAACCGTCAATAACAAATAGGCGCTTACCAGAAAGTTGCTCTGTGACTAGGGCTTTTAGATCATCCCAAACTGCTGGTGTGATAGCTTTATTGTCGTTTTTACCTTGATCAGACCACCACAGTGTATCTTTTGTCGTGTCATCTTTTACGATGTATTTATCTTTTGGTGAACGGCCAGTAAAAATACCAGTATCTACCGCAACTGAGCCAAGCTCTGTCATTACACCACGCTCATAACCTTCTAGGTCAGGACGTGTTTCTTCTTCGAACAGTTGGTCATAACTTGGGTTACGGAGAACATCAGTAACATTGGTTAGACCATGTTGAGTAAGATCGAGCTGTGCAGCCTTTTTATGTTCCATAACAGTCATAGGAGCTCCTTAAAGGAATTTTGTAGGGATTTTTAATATTTCTAATTATTTGTATTCTGCTAATCATGCTAACAATGCGGTAAATTGAAAACAGGGAGATGAATCATAAAATAACCATAAAGTAGTAGTGGTTATTTAATCACCATCACAAAATAGCAATAGCCCTATTCTACTCTTAAAGAAATCGTTTGCGCTAGATGTAATTGATTATTATTTAAACAAAATTAAGTGTGGATAAGTGGAATTAAAAAGGTGTTTGATATCAAATTTAGTTATAAAAAAAGCCAACCTAATGGCTGGCTTTTCGACAAAATAAGTAACTTATTCTGTATGGTAAATTAATGAACGGTGTCATTACCTTTTGTCGCGTCTTCAAAAATATTCGCAACATCGATACTGTCAAAATCGTAGCTTGTGCCACAGTAATCACAATGAAGAGAAACTTTGCCTTCTGTTTTTACGATGTCATCAACTTCAGCTCTTTCAATCGTAACAATTGCACCTGCGCTGCGCTCACGAGAACAACCACAGAAGAACTCAACATGTTGAGGTTCAAATAATTGCACTTTATCTTGGTTGTATAAACGATATAAAACGTCTTCGCCTTCTAGGCCAAATAGCTCTTCGTTTTTAATCGTATCAGTCAGTTGTTCTAGATGTTCGAAGTCATCTGCAGAGCCAGTGCCGTCAGGCATAACTTGCAGTAGCATACCAGCAGCGTGAGGTTTGCCTTCAAATTCACCTAGGCGTAACCATAAGCGAGTTTTTAATTGCTCAGAACGTTCAAAGTAACCTTCAAAACAAGCAGCTAAATCTTTACCGTCAAGTGCAACAACACCTTGGTAACGCTCACCATCTTTTGGTGCGATAGTAATAACTAGATAACCTTTACCCATTAATTGGTGCAGTGTGGCATCATCAGAAATTTCGCCATCAAAGCGAGCGACACCACGAACCTTTTGATCGTTATCGCCATTAATTACTACAAGAGAAACAGGACCGTCACCTTGAAGTTGAAGGGTAATTGAGCCTTCAAATTTTAATGTTGCAGTTAATAGTGTGGTTGCAACTAATAGCTCACCCAAAAGGTTTTGTACTGCTTTAGGGTATTCCTTGCTAGAAATGATTTGTTGGTAAGCATCGTCTAATTGAACAAGTTCACCACGAACAGATAAATCTTCAAATAGGTAACGATGCAATGTGTTATTTGCCATGAAATACTCCAGCAATTGTATTAAGGGTTGTTGTCGCTCACAGTATAGTGATTATTGTTGCTTGAATCTCATGATATCACGTCGCTGTTTTTTATCTGGACGTTTATCAGGATGTGGGCTGCCAAGAGAATTGAGTTTGCGTAATTTTGCATTCTCTTCACGATGCTTAATGCTACTTTCTGTTTCTTTATAAAGCGTTTGTGCAACAGGGGCACCGCGACGTTGATCTGAAAGGATTTCAATAACCACGACGATTTCTTCGTTGTTGCCTTGGCGAAGTTTAACTTCCGCACCAACTTCGACTAATTTACTTGGTTTAGCTCGTTGGCCATTATAATGAACTTTACCGCCATCAACCATATTTCTCGCAATAGAGCGAGTCTTGTAAAAACGAGCAGCCCAGAGCCATTTATCGAGTCTGATGCCATCGTTGGTATTAGATTTTGAACTCATTATGCCTACCTAATGTCTTACTTCTCTGCTTATTTAATGGTGTCAGGAATTTTTTTTTCAATCTTTTGAGGAGAATTAATCAAAATTGATAAGCAACTAGAGTCATTAATGAGAAATAATGCTCTAATAACGAGTTCCCCCTCTTTAATTACGTGATATGTCTTCGAGTAATTCAATAAAACGACATTATTCTCGGTAATTATGCGGTGATATTTTATAATTCATACTGACATCAACTATTTAATTGACTTTGTAACATAGAAAGGAAGCTCTGAGCCTAATGATAGCTAATATGAAAATAGAAAAAATTTCTCAATATTGGTCGGTATATCAATCTACGATATCTAAAAGTTTAACTGTTGTGTTGGTTGCTTGTTTTGCGTGGATTTGTGGCTCTCTCTTTTGGTCGATGCTTGCTCCTCAAACATCTGTTTCTCAATGGCAGCCTAAAGCTGTGGTTGTCGCTAATACGCAAAAGAAAAATGGAGATGACTCTTTATCTGGTTTATTGAATAGCCAAGTGTTTGGGCATTTTAATACAGAGAAAAAAGTTGAGCAGCCAAAAATAGTTGAAGTGAAAGACGCCCCTAAGACTCGCTTAAATTTAACCCTAGCAGGTGTCGTTGCCAGTTCTAAGCCTACATTGAGTTTGGCGGTTATTGCGAATCGAGGAAAACAGAATACGTACGGTATTGACGAGACGATTGATGGAACGCGTGCAACCGTAAAAGCGATCAGTGTGGATCGCATTATTATCTCTAATAATGGCCGTGATGAAACTTTAATGTTAGAAGGCATTGAGTACACAAAAATATCAACAGAGAGAAATAGTACGGGTAGTTCTGGCACTGTGTTGGGAAATAATCGTCAAAATTCTAATCAAGACGAACTGGATAATATTCGTAAAGAGATAGCGAAAAACCCACAATCGGTATTGAAATACATTCGTCTTTCTCAAGTGTCTGATAATGGAAAAATCACGGGATATCGTGTTAATCCAGGTAAAGACCGTAAATTATTTGATTCAGTTGGCCTTAAGCCAGGTGATATAGCGACCAGCTTAAATGGGATTGATTTAACTGATCCTGCCGCAATGAGTGCATTGTGGAAAAACATGTCGGAAATGACAGAGCTTAATTTAACCGTTCAGCGTGACGGTCAACTACATGACATTTTTATCGGTTTATAACGGATAAATAAGAAAATGAATAAGGGTATATTGTGAAAAAGTGCATAGGCAAGGGAGCCTTATTACTTGCGGGCAGCATGATGTGGACATCGGCTATTGCAAATGACTTTAGTGCTAGCTTCAAAGGGACGGATATTCAAGAGTTCATCAATATTGTGGGTCGAAACTTAGAAAAGACCATTATTGTTGATCCCTCTGTTCGTGGCAAAGTAGATGTTCGTAGCTATGACTTATTAAATGAAGAGCAATACTATCAGTTCTTTTTAAGTGTACTTGAAGTGTATGGCTACGCTGTTGTTGAGATGGACAGTGGCATTTTAAAAGTCATTAAAGATAAAGACGCTAAAACCTCAGCCGTTCCAGTACTTGGTGCAAAAGACAAAATTACAGGTGATGCAGTAATTACTCGTGTTATTGCCGTTCGTAATGTCTCTGTGCGTGAGTTGTCTCCTTTGTTACGTCAGCTAAATGATAATGCCGGTGCGGGTAACGTTGTGCACTATGATCCTGCCAATATCATTATGATCACAGGTCGTGCGGCGGTGGTAAATCGCTTAGCGGAAATTATTGAACGTGTTGACCAAGCTGGCGATAAAGAAATTGAAGTAGTGGATTTACAAAATGCCTCTGCCGCTGAAATGGTACGTATTGTTGATGCGCTAAATAAAACCACAGAAGCGAAAAATACCCCTGCTTTTTTACAGCCTAAATTGGTTGCAGATGAGCGCACTAACTCGATTCTTATTTCGGGTGATCCAAAGGTACGTAATCGTCTTAAAAAATTAATTAAGCAGCTTGATGTTGAAATGGCGACTAAAGGTAATAACCAAGTTGTCTATTTACGTTATGCCAAAGCAGAAGATTTGGTTGATGTACTAAAAGGGGTTTCTGATAACTTAACCGCGAGTAAAGGTGGTTCTCAAAAAGGTGGTTCAAGTAATCGCAGTGATGTGATGATCTCTGCTCATGCTGATACCAATGCCTTAGTGATCACTGCGCCGCCAGATGTAATGCGTGCAGTAAAAGATGTGATTGCTCAGTTAGATATTCGTCGTGCTCAAGTCTTGATTGAAGCCTTGATAGTTGAATTAGCCGAAGGAGATGGCGTAAACCTTGGCGTACAATGGGGTAACCTCGAAACGGGTGCTATGATCCAATATAGCAATACGGGAGCATCGATTGGTGCCACCATGGTTGGTTTAGAAAAAGCTAAAGACACAACAACAACAACCGCTGTTTATGATGAAAATAATAACTTTTTACGAAATGAAACGACGACTGAAAAAGGTAGCTATGACTCATTAGCTACTGCTCTTAAAGGCGTTCAAGGTGCTGCAGTCAGTGTCATGATGGGGGATTGGGCGGCATTGATTACTGCCGTATCGACTGATTCAAACTCTAACATTCTGTCATCACCGAGTATTACCGTAATGGATAATGGTGAAGCGTCATTTATTGTTGGTGAAGAAGTTCCAGTATTAACGGGATCTACATCAGGCTCAAATAATGAAAATCCATTCCAAACAGTTGATCGTAAAGAAGTCGGTATCAAGCTTAAAGTTGTGCCACAAATAAACGAAGGTAACTCAGTTCGTTTAGATATCGAACAAGAAGTGTCTAACGTATTAGGTGCTAATGGTGCGGTTGATGTGCGTTTTGCTAAACGTCAGCTAAATACGTCAGTGATGGTTGAAGATGGCAAGATGCTTGTTCTTGGTGGTTTGATTGATGAGAGAGCACTAGAGAGTGAATCGAAAGTTCCTTTCTTGGGTGATATTCCTATCTTAGGTTACCTATTTAAATCAACCAGTACGCAAGTTGAGAAGAAAAATCTAATGGTGTTCATCAAGCCAACCATTATTCGTGATGGCATGACGGCTGATGGGATCACTCAACGTAAATATAACTACATTCGAGCAGAGCAATTGTATAACGCTGAGAAAGGTTTGAAGTTGATGGATGACGCCCATATTCCGGTATTACCTAAATTTGGTAAAGAGGTTAATCATCCAGCAGAGATCCAAGCGTTCTTCGAACAATTTAGTGAAGATAAGGAAAAATAATGGCGGATACGTTATTTCCTGAATCTTCAGCAATGCTGCGTTTGCCTTTTTCTTTTGCAAAAAGGCATTCTGTAGTTATTGAAGCAAGTTCTGAAGGCTGGGTGCTGTATTACGCGCTCACCCCTTCGCCAATGGTACTGTGTGAAATTCGTCGAGTATGTAAATCAGGTTTTTCGTTAATTCAATTAACCAAAGAAGAATTTGATACCAAGGTAACTCAAGTCTATCAACGTAACTCGTCAGAAGCGCAACAGCTGATGGAAGATATTGGTGCCGATAATGATGATTTCTTCTCTCTGGCTGAAGAGCTGCCTGATAATGATGATTTATTAGAATCAGAAGACGATGCTCCCATCATTAAATTGATCAACGCCATGTTGGGTGAAGCAATTAAAGAGGGTGCATCAGATATTCATATTGAGACGTTTGAAAAAATATTGTCGATTCGTTTCCGTGTTGATGGTGTATTGCGTGATGTTTTGAGTCCAAGCCGTAAATTGGCGCCACTGTTGGTATCGCGTGTAAAAGTGATGTCGAAACTTGATATCGCGGAGAAGCGTGTCCCTCAAGATGGCCGTATTTCATTGCGTATTGGTGGTCGAGCGGTTGATGTACGTGTTTCTACCATGCCATCTTCCCATGGCGAACGTGTGGTAATGCGTTTATTAGACAAAAATGCGACTCGTTTGGACTTAAATAGCTTAGGTATGTCGGCTGAAAACCATAAAAACTTTCAGCACATCATCAAGCGTCCTCACGGCATTATTTTGGTTACTGGTCCAACAGGTTCAGGTAAATCAACCACGTTATATGCCGGTTTAGGGGAGTTAGACAGTTCTCAATCGAATATTCTAACCGTAGAAGATCCAATCGAATTTGATATTGATGGCATTGGTCAAACCCAAGTTAATCCAAAAGTAGACATGACGTTTGCTCGTGGGTTACGTGCCATTCTTCGTCAAGATCCAGATGTGGTAATGATCGGTGAGATCCGTGATTTAGAAACCGCAGAAATCGCCGTTCAAGCTTCATTAACCGGCCACTTAGTGATGTCGACACTTCACACCAATACGGCTGTGGGGGCGATCACTCGTCTGCGTGATATGGGAATCGAACCTTTCTTAATTTCATCCTCTCTGCTTGGTGTACTTGCTCAACGTCTGGTCCGTACTTTATGTAAGGAGTGTAAAACGCCTTATGAAGCCGATGACGAGCAGAAAAAACTCTTTAATTTATCCGCTTCAGATAGCTTGGTTCTTTATAAACCGAAGGGCTGTGATCACTGTAATGGTAAGGGCTATCGTGGGCGTACCGGCATTCATGAGTTACTGGTTGTAAATGAGAAAGTTCAAGAGTTGATCCACAAAGAGGCTGGCGAGCAAGAGATTGAAAAAGAAGTTCGTGGTACCACTCGTGGGATTCAGCAAGATGGTTTATTAAAAGTACAACAAGGGATCACAACACTGGAAGAGGTGATGCGAGTCACTCGGGAAGGGTAAATGGCAGCCTTTGAATACAAAGCATTAGAAAAAACAGGCAAGCAGAAAAAAGGCGTCATGGAAGGCGATAATGCACGTCAAGTTCGCCAACGGTTAAAAGAGCAAGGCTTAATTCCGGTTGAAGTGATTGAAACCAAATCAAAGCAGCAAAAGAGTGCCTCTCAAGGGTTAAGCTTTAAGCGTGGGATTAGTGTTAATGATTTATCATTGATCACTCGCCAATTAGCGACCTTAGTTCAAGCGGGAATGCCATTAGAAGAGTGTTTAAAAGCCGTCGCAGAGCAAGGTGAAAAAGCCCACATTCGCAGCATGATGATGGGAGTTCGTTCTAAAGTGATAGAAGGGTATCCGTTGGCAGAAAGCTTTGCTGATTACCCGCATGTCTTTGATGAACTGTTTTGCTCAATGGTGGCTGCCGGTGAAAAATCAGGCCATTTAGATACGGTGTTAAACCGCTTGGCTGATTACGCTGAGAATCGGCAAAAGATGCGCAGTAAATTACAACAAGCGATGATTTATCCAATCATGCTGACGTTAATTGCGATTGCGGTTATCTCTTTTTTACTTGCGACGGTAGTACCGAAAATTGTTGACCAATTTGTGCAAATGGGACAAGGCCTACCGACAGTAACTGAAATATTATTGGCAGCCAGTAACTTTGTTGTTCATTGGGGTTTATTGGTTGTGATTGTGGTGGTGCTCTTTATTGTTGGCGTGAAGTGGTTACTCACTAAGCCTCATTTGCGTTTAGCGTGGGATAAAAAAATCTTACGCTTACCTGTTGTTGGCAAGGTGGTTCGTGGATTGAATACCTCTCGTTTTGCTCGTACGTTATCGATCTGTACCTCAAGTGCAATTCCATTATTGGATGGGATGAAAGTGGCGGCAGATGTAATGAGTAATCAATACTTTAAGCAGCAGGTATTAGAAGCGGCAGATAATGTGCGTGAAGGGGCGAGCTTACGTATCTCTTTAGAACAAACAAAGTTGTTTCCACCAATGATGCTTCATATGATCGCAAGTGGTGAGCAAAGTGGTGAATTAGAGCAAATGTTAACGCGTTCAGCTGATAACCAAGATCGTGATTTTGAATCTCTGGTTAATATGGCTCTGGGTATTTTTGAACCTTTACTGATTGTTTTTATGGCCGGCATCGTACTTTTTATTGTTGTCGCGACATTAATGCCAATCATTGAACTAAATAATTTAGTCGGGTAGTAAGTAGTTACTATCCTTTTTCTTTTTATTAATATATTGATTTTTAATCTCAGGAGTCATTCCATGCAAGTCAATTCAGCTCAACGTAAACAAGGTGGCTTCACACTGTTAGAAGTGATGGTTGTTATCGTTATTCTTGGTGTTTTAGCAAGTTTAGTCGTACCAAATTTACTTGGTAACAAAGAGAAAGCCGATCAACAAAAAGCGATTACTGATATCGTGGCATTAGAAAATTCATTGGATATGTACAAGTTAGATAGCAGTGTTTATCCAACCACAGACCAAGGTTTAGAAGCATTAGTATCTAAACCAACGTCAAGTCCTGAGCCTCGTAATTACCGCGCTGATGGTTATATTCGTCGTTTACCAAATGACCCATGGGGTAACGAGTACCAATATCTAAGCCCTGGCGATAACGGCACAATTGATATTTTCTCATTAGGTGCAGATGGTCAAGAAGGCGGTGAAGGTGCCAATGCTGATATTGGTAACTGGAACATGCAAGACTTTCAATAAGTCATAAGCGCTAGATAATAACAATGATGAAGATAAAACGTGAGGTTGGGTTTACCCTAATCGAAATTATGTTGGTATTGGTACTGCTATCGGTCAGTTCGATGGCAGTAATTATGAGCCTTCCTGATAGTCAAGATGATCAAGTGGAAGAACAAGCCTCACGTTTTTATCAGTTAGTTCAGCTTCTCAATGAAGATGCTTTGCTCAATGGGATGGATTACGGCATTTACTTTAATCAAGAGCGACAAGAATATCGCTTTATGCAATTAAATGTCGATGGTTGGCAGCCAATGGAGCAAAGTCGCTTTTTTACCGAAGTAAAAATGGAAGACTCATCCGTAGAATTTGAGATGGAGCTAGGTGGTTCAGCATGGGCTGATGATGATCGCTTATTTGAACCGGGTTCCCTATTTGATGAAGAGATGTTTGCTGATCTCGAAGAAGACAAAAAACCAATTCCTCCGCAGGTGATGGTGCTATCAAGTGGCGAAGTGACGCCTTTTATAGTGACTTTTTTTCCTGAAAATGAACGCGGTAATCTCGATGATAAAACGTGGGAAGTTAAAGCCGATGAGTCTGGTTTGATCCGTTTATTTGCTCCGGGAGATGAACGAGATGAAGAGTAACTTTTCTTTACGAAGAACCAAGCAAGGCATGACCTTATTGGAAGTGTTAGTGGCGCTTGCTATTTTTGCGACCGCAGCCTTGAGTGTATTAAGAGCGGTAACTCAGCATATTAATACCTTAGGTTATTTAGAAGAAAAGACGTTCGCAGGAATGGTGGTAGATAATCAAATGGCATTGATGATGTTAGATAAGCCACCAACATCGACCAAAAAAGGTGAAACAGAGTTGGCTGGTCAAACATGGTATTGGACCATTGCTCCGGTAAAAACAACTTCTGATATTTTAAAGTCAGTGGATGTATCGGTATCGACCAGTAAAGATCAACAATCCCCATTAATTACGGTACGAACGTATGTTGCGCCATAACTCTTCTCGCGGCTCAGTCAAAGGGTTTACGCTGATTGAAGTGATGGTAGCCATTGCGGTTTTTGCCACTTTGAGTTTTTCAGCGTATCAAGTGGTGAACCAAGTTCAGCGCAGTAATGAATTATCCCTAGAAAAGAGTGAGCGCATTAAGCAACTTCAACGCAGCTTGGTCTTTTTAGATAACGACTTTCGTCAAATTGTTGCTCGTCCATTTCGCACCAATGGTGAAAAAGTGTCAGATAAATTATTGTCTGCCGATGAGTATTTATTGGACTCTGAATCTCAAGGTATTTTATTTGTACGTTTAGGATGGAAAAATCCACAACAGGCTTTCCCTCGTGGTGAGATAACTAAAGTTGGTTATCGTCTCGTTGAAAATACCATTGAGCGTTTGTGGTGGCGTTATCCGGATACTCCTGTAGGACAAAAGCCCGTTGTTACCCCTTTAATTGATGGGATTGAAGAGCTTAAGTTTGAATTTTATGACGGCAAAAAATGGGTGAAAATATGGGATGTGAAAAACCAATTGCCTAAAGCCACTAAGGTTATTATTACTTTTAAAGATTATGGCGATGTTGAGCGTATTTATTTAACCTCAGGATTTAAAATCGAAGAAAATTCAGATCAAAACGGTGACGCATCACAAGAACAAGGTGAGTCATAATGGGAAATAAAAAAGTGCATTTAAGTCGCCACTCAAAAAAACAGCAAGGCGTTGCACTGATCGTAGTTTTGTTATTACTCGCCATTATGGTGACCATTGCGGCTCAAATGTCTGAGCGCTTGTTTATTCAGTTTCATCGGGCGCAGAATCAAGTCAATCATCAGCAGGCTTATTGGTACTCAATAGGGGTTGAAGCATTGGCGAAGGCGGGCATCGAAGAGGCGTATAAAGATGGTGACACCATTAATTTGAGCCAAGCATGGGCTATAGAAGAAACGAGCTACCCACTTGATTACGGCGAAGCCTTTGGTGGGGTGAAAGATAAACAAGCGTGTTTTAATTTGAATGCATTGAGCAGTGTGAAACCGAGTAGTGATCCATCTCAGCGTCCATTTTTAGTTAAAGTATGGATGAACTTATTAGAATCGGTTGAGGTTGAAAATTACCTTGCAGAAGTCATTGCGGATTCTACCTGGGAGTTCATGGATGAGAACGACACGGTTCAATCTATCTCAGGTGTTGAAGACAGTACTTATCAATCGTTTAAACCTGCCTATTTAGCGCCAAATGGTTGGATAGGCGATGCCAGTGAGTTACGAGCAATTAACGGGGTAACGGCGCAAGTGATTGAGGCCGTTTCACCTTTGGTATGTGCGATACCAAGCAGTAATTTTTATTTAAACGTAAATACCTTAGCACCTGAAAATGCCAATATTTTAGTGGCTCTGTTTTCTCCTGGGTTAAGCGAAGAGAATGCTCGAGAAGTATTAGAAAATAGACCTTTTGATGGCTGGGCTAGTATTGATGATTTTTTAGCGGAAGGGGCAATAAGCCAAGTTGACGCCAATACACGCAAGCAAGCAAAACCGTATTTATCGATAGATAGTCAGTTTTTTGAGTTAGATGCTCAAGTATTAGTAGAAGATTCGCGCGTACGTGTGCGTTCTTTATTACACAGTAGTGATAAAAAGGTGGTGAACGTAGTCCGTCGCCAGTATGGAGGAATGAATGAGCGAACATCTGATACTAAGGCTGAATAGTCAGCCATCAGATCCCATTCAATGGATAGTCTGGTCACCAGAAAATAAAGAAGTGATAGCGTCTGGAGAGTTAAGTTCTGCGGAAGAGTTATCATCGTTATCGCAATACAGCGATCAGCGTACCGTCTCAGCTCTATTGCCTAGCAGTGATGTGTTATTGAGAGAAGTGGTGATACCTGAAGGGGCGGCTCGACAATTTTCGTCGATGCTGCCTTTTATAGTTGAAGACGATTTAGCTCAAGATGTCGATGATTTACATATCGTTATTTTGAAGAAAACCAACAAAATTGCTCAGGTCGCCATTGTTGAACATCAAAAAATGGTGAAATGGTTAGGGCAACTTAGTGAGGCAGGTATTCAAACTAAGCGTTTCTTACCTGATGTATTGGCGTTGCCGTTTCACCAAGATGGAACGTCTATGGTTGAGTTTAATCAACAATGGTTGTTGCGTTTTAGTGAGTATCAAGGCGCGATTGCGGAATCTGAGTGGCTACCAATGCTATTGGAGGGGCTCGTTACCAATAGCGCTAAATCAGTTGTCGATACGGAAGAACAAGATACTGATAATGAGGATGTAGAAGACTCAAAGAGTTATGTTCTTCATAGCTATTCGCCTTGTGAAATTAACGTAGCGAATACCAAGCATATAAAAGAGACGCCAGAGTTAGTGATGCAATTACTGGCTGAAGGGACTCTTAACTCTAAAGTGAATGTATTGAATGGTAAGTATCGTCCTCAATCTTCATGGCGCAAGCATTGGCGTATCTGGCAGAAAGTAATTTTGGCTTTTGGTTTAGTGATGGTGGCTTTTGTTGCTCAACATATTACTGAAGTACAAAAACTGGAGCAGCACAGTATTGCGCTTCGAACTGAAAGTGAACGAATTTTTAGAGATATTTTCCCAGGTAAACGTAAGATCCCAACGGTGAGTTATTTAAAATCTCAAATGAAAAACGAAGAAGCACGCTTACAAGGTGGTTCGGGTGGGGATGATTTATTGGCTTGGATGGCAGAGCTTGCACCATACTTAGCAAAAGTGCCTCAAGTGAAATTACAAAGCCTAAAATTTGATGGCAAACGAGATGAACTGCGATTGCAAGCCAGTGCGTCAGATTTTCCTTATTTTGAAAAATTGACTTCAGAGTTAAGTGCTAAATTTGAGGTTGAGCAAGGCCAACTGAATAAAAACCAAAACCAAGTATTTGGTGCGATTGTTATTAGGAGAAAATAATGAAAGCCTTTACGACATGGTGGCAAAGTATCTCACCAAGAGAACGAATTTTGGTTAGTGGTGGCAGTGTTGCGTTATTGATTGCTGTTATTTATTGGGGAGGCATTAAGCCATTAAATGATCGAGCAGAATTAGCGCAGAATCGGATTAACAGTGAACGCAGTTTATTAACTTGGGTGCAAAAGAAAGCTGATACGATTGTGACACTTCGCGGTGGAGCATCAGGAGGATCGCAAGTGGCGAACCGTCCTATGAATCAAGTGATCCCAAGCAGTACGCGCCAATTCCAAATTGAGTTGATTCGTATGCAGCCTCGTGGCGAGCAAATGCAGGTGTGGGTTAAACCTCTGCCTTTTAATTCATTAATTAATTGGTTGGCGTATTTGAGAGATACCCAAGGCATTCATGCTCAGTTTTTAGATTTAAATAAAACCGATGTAGAAGGTATGGTTGAAGTAAACCGCCTTCAATTAAGTAGAGAGTGATCATGAAGTTTAAATTACTAATCGCAACGGTCTTCTCTACCTTTTTTACCGCCAGTGCATTGTTGCATATACCAATTCAGTGGGTTGTTGAGCAAGCACCTACTATCAGAGGGTTGGCATTAACGGGGTTATCAGGCACGCCGTGGAAAGGCCAAGTTGATTCACTATCATGGCAACGAGTGAATTATGGGCAATTACAATGGCAGATAGATCCAATGGCTATACTAAAAGGGCATGCGGTGTTTGCGGTGCGCTTTGGTCGTGGTAGCGAATTAGAGTTGCGCGGTAAAGGCACGGTCGGTTATAGCGTATCAAAAGGGGCGTATGCTGAAAATATGGTGGTATCACTTCCTGTCGCCAGCATTATGAATAAAGTACCAATGGCGTTACCTGTGTCTTTACAAGGGCAAGCCGAACTCAATATTAGTTATGTTCAACAAGGGCAACCTTGGTGTAAACAAGCAACGGGTGAGGTAGTTTGGTCTGCGGGTAAGATTATTTCTCCTTTAGGTAACATAGATCCTAATACTGCCATTGCTGATGTCACTTGTGTGGATAACAAGATAACCTTGATCAGTAAGCAATCATCAAAAGATGTGGGCAGCCAGTTCGATGTGGTGCTTAATCCAAATCGTTCTTATCAGGTTAAGGGTTGGTTCAAACCTGAGGAAAACTTCCCATCTAGCTTAAGAAGCCAACTTAAATGGCTAGGCAAGCCTGATTCAAAAGGGCAATATAAAGTAACTTATTCAGGACGTCTGTAAGGAAATACAATGGCTAAAAAACAATTGCCGACAATTTTAGATAAACGCATTGAAGCAAAATCAAAGTTGTTTTGTATTGAATCGGTAGATTTACGCTTCTCTAATGGGGTTGAGCGTACCTATGAACGAATGAAACCGAGTGGTCGTCATGCCGTTATGATGGTACCTATTACTGAGCAAGGCGATCTACTGTTAGTGCGAGAGTACGCGGTGGGAACTGAAAGCTATGAATTAGGGTTTCCAAAAGGCTTGATCGACCAAGGGGAATCTCCGCTAGAAGCGGCAAATCGTGAATTAAAAGAAGAGATTGGTTTTGGTTCTGAGAAGTTGACTCCATTAAAAGAGTTGGTTCTCGCTCCCTCTTATTTTTCAAGTAAGATGACGTTATTTGTCGCTCAAGGTTTATACCCTGAGAGATTGGAAGGCGATGAGCCAGAACCATTAGATATTGTTCGATGGCCTTTAGCTCAAGCCTCTGAGCTTTTACATCACCTTGATTTTTCAGAAGCAAGGAGCATCAGTGCGCTCTTGCTTGCTCAACAATTTTTATCTAAGGAGTAATATTGATGGATTCAACACTTTCGCACCTACTTCCTGAAGTGATCAATATTGCACGTGCATCAGGTCAGCTTATTCTCGATATTTATGAGAAGGGTGATTTTGAAGAGTTTACTAAGTCAGATGAAACACCAGTGACCAGTGCTGATTTAGCGGCACATAAGTTAATCATGGAAAAGTTGGCTCAATTGACGCCTGATATTCCTATTTTATCAGAAGAAGATGCGGATATTGCTTTAGCGCAACGAGCACAATGGAATCGCTATTGGTTGGTAGATCCTCTAGACGGCACTCAAGAATTTATCGCTCGCAGTGGGGATTTTGCAACGGTTATCGCTTTGGTTGAAAATAATCGTCCTGTGATGGGCGTGGTTTATGGTCCCGTTTCGGGTGTTACCTATTATGCTTATGAAGGGAAAGGGGCGTGGAAAATTCCAGATATGGATGAAAGCGTTCGTATTAGCACCCTTAAGCATGAAGAAGAAAAACAGCCGATAGCCATCGCAATTAGTCGTCGTCAAAACATTAATAATATTACCCGTTGTATGAGTGCTGAATGGAATTACGATTTAGTCCCTCTTGGCTCTGCGGCATTAAAAGCCTGTCTTGTGGCTGAAGGGGCGGTGGATTGTTATTTACGTTTAGGTCCGACAGGTGAGTGGGATACTGCGGCAACACAGTGCATTGTTCAAGAAGCGGGTGGTCGTATTTTATCGACAGAACTTGAAGCACTCTCTTATAACGAAAGAGAGTCATTAGAGAACCCTAATTTTATTGTGTTAGGTGATGAAAACTTACCTTGGAATACGATCTTAACGTGTAAATAATTAGAGCCAATCTTGATAAATAGATTATTAAGATTGCTATACTGCTAGTAGGTAGCTCTAAACAATTTGATTTTAAAAGAACTCGACTCGAAAAGAATTCTACTCGAAAAAAATTGTATTTCAGAGTACAATCCTTAATCATACTAATTTAGTCAGGTATTACTTGTGTCTTCAATCAATATTACTGAAAGTGCTCAAGAGCATTTTGCAAAACTTCTGGTACAACAGCCAGAAGGGACAAACATCCGTGTATTCGTGGTTAATCCGGGTACTCAAAACGCAGAGTGTGGCGTATCTTATTGTCCACCAGAAGCAATCGAAGCGAATGATACTGAGCTGAAATTTGAAAAATTATCAGCGTATGTTGATGAGTTAAGCTTACCTTTTCTTGAAGATGCTGATATCGATTACGTTACTGACAAGATGGGCTCTCAATTAACATTGAAAGCACCAAACGCAAAAATGCGTAAAGTAAACGATGATGCTCCTTTATTTGAACGTGTTGAATACGCAATTCAGACTCAAGTTAACCCACAGCTTGCTGGCCACGGTGGTCACGTTAGTCTGATGGAAATCACTGAAGCAGGCATTGCAATTGTTCAGTTCGGTGGTGGTTGTAATGGTTGTTCAATGGTAGATGTGACCCTAAAAGAAGGCATCGAAAAAGAATTGTTAGTTCAATTTGAAGGTGAACTAACCGCAGTTAAAGATTTAACTGAACATGATCGTGGTGAGCACTCTTACTACTAAGCGTTTAGCTTAATCAACGAGTTAAAAAGGTGAGTAGGTACTCACCTTTTTTGTGCCTGTTATTCTTGGCTCCTAGCATGAAAGCCATGATTTTTATGCATTTGAGTAGATGTCTCGCTCACCTAACCAACGAAGAATAATCGCTTTAGCATGGGTAGGGTAATTATCATGTAAATGACGTGCAATGCGTTGTACTTCAGGAATTAAATGCTGATCTCGAACCAAGTCTGCAATTTTAAAATCAGCCAATCCGGTCTGTTTTGTCCCCAATAATTCACCAGGGCCTCGGATCTCTAAATCTCGTTGGGCAATCACAAAGCCATCATTACTTTCACGTAGAACACTCAAGCGCTTTTGAGCTGTTTTAGAGAGTGGAGAGTGGTACAACAGTACACAGTGACTAGCAACAGAGCCACGACCGACTCGACCACGTAGTTGGTGCAGTTGGGCTAAACCAAGACGTTCAGGGTTCTCGATAATCATTAAGCTTGAGTTAGGAACATCAACCCCGACTTCAATAACCGTAGTAGCCACTAACAAATGCAATTTACCTTCTTTAAACTCCTGCATGATCTGCTGTTTTTCTTTTGATTTCATTCGACCATGGACTAAGCCAATATTCAGCTCGGGCAGCTGCAGTCGTAACGCATCAGCCGTATCTGAGGCGGCTTGAGCTTCAAGTACTTCGGAGTCATCAATTAAAGTACAAACCCAGTAGGCTTGTCGTCCATCGTTCACACAGGCGCTTCTTACTTTATTGACGATTTCATCGCGTCTTGTATCAGGCAAAGCAATGGTTTGAATTGGCGTTCGACCTGGTGGAAGCTCATCGATGACTGAGGTTTCTAGATCTGCATACGCCGTCATGGCTAAGGTTCTTGGAATAGGCGTTGCTGTCATGATCAACTGATGTGGGTAAGCACCGTCTTTCTCGCCTTTCTCTCGTAGCTCTAGACGTTGATCAACCCCAAAGCGGTGTTGTTCATCAATAATAACCAAAGCAAGGTGGTGGAACTCAACGTGCTGTTGAAATAGGGCGTGAGTACCGACTATCATCTTGGCTTCACCACTGGCAATACGAGCTAATTCCTTCTCTTTTGCTTTACCGGTGAGCTTTCCTGCTAACCAGCCAACAGGAATTCCCATGCTTTCAAACCAATTACCAAAGTTTACTGCGTGTTGCTCTGCTAATAATTCGGTTGGGGCCATTAGCACCACTTGATATCCATGTTCGAGCGCTTGTACTGCGGCTAAGGCTGCAACGAGAGTTTTACCTGATCCAACATCTCCTTGAACTAATCGCATCATCGGGTGCGGTTTTGCTAAGTCTTGTTCTATTTCTGCCACAACTCGTTGCTGAGCTCCCGTTGGGGTAAAAGGTAATTGGTCTAATAATTTTTGTTTTAGATTGGTCACAGTAGCCAATGGGAGTGCGTCTTCTTGTTGGCCTTTGCTACGTACCGAAAGCATTGAAAGATTTTGAGCCAACAATTCTTCCATAATTAAACGTTGTTGAGCGGGATGCTTTCCTTCATCAAACGCATCTAGATTAATAGAAGGATCAGGGCGATGAATAATATGCAGTGCTTGATTAAGGGTGATTTGGTTGTTGTACAAGCCTTGAGGTAATAATTCGCTAACGGCGGCTTTATCTAATAGCTCTAAAGCCTGATCCGTCAAACTACGTAATGTATTTTGACGAAGCCCATCAGTGGTTGGGTAAACCGGTGTTAATGTTGCTTCAATATCTAAAGCTTTAGAAGGGGTATGAAATTGGTATTCAGGATGAACAATTTCTAAACCGCTTCCGCCACGTTTAATTTCGCCGTAAGCGTGAACTAATTTTCCTTCACTGAAGCTATTTTTCATACCGGCATTGAAATTGAAAAAGCGCAAAGTAATTGTGCCATTACCATCACTAATTTTAACCAGTAACATTTTACGTTTGCCAAATTGCATATCGCAAGACATCACCTTGCCTTGAACGGCAGCAAATAAACCGGAGTGAACTCGCGCCATTGGATAAACACGAGTTCTGTCTTCATAGCGAAGAGGAAGATGGAAAAGAAGATCTTGAATGGTGACCAACCCAACTTTTTCGAGCTTTTCTGCTACTTTGGCTCCAACACCAGCAAGAGAGGTTAATGGAATCGCAGAAAGCATTGTGTTGGTCATAATTATTGTCCTAGTGTTAATCTCGCTTTAAAGCAAAGTGATGAAATTTACGCCCTTGATAAGTCATTATACCTTTATCTCCTGGATTTAGAGCATGAAAATAGTGCACACCGATTTCAAACTCTCGTTTTGGGCCAAATTTCCCTTTCTGAACGTAAATCCAAAACTCTTGGTCGTCTTCTCCTGGTTGTGTATCTGGGATTTCAATAATCTGTTTATCTAAAATAGTGACTTCTGCTTTCATTTCTGGCGCGTTATCTCCCAAAATAAATTTTGTTTGGAAGCGCTGGAACAGTACGGCAGCAATTAGAATAAATGCGATCAAAATAACGATATAAGTAACAGGCATGATTTGTCCTTAAACTTGCGAGTAATACATATGAACATAAGTATTCTAATCTTCTCTCTATAGATAGATAAGGAGTATTTGTTCAGTTTGTGCGGGTTTTCTCGTTATCTTATAGATATTGCTTGGCTACGTATAAAATGAATTTGGAACTGAGATCTGGCTCGAATACTATTGATTAAATATCTCCTATTATTTTATGAGTTAAGGAATTAAGAGATAAGTCAGGTTTAAAAAGAAATAATCTTAAGGATCGGAAAGAGAAACGGGCGTTAGAGTGGTATAAATACAAAGAGACGTTCAAAACGTAGGATAGGAGAGTGAGATGTCTGACATTGATCTTGTTGTAAAACAAAGTCGAAATATTGAATCGCTTTTAAAGACGCATTATCACGCTGAAGGAAAAGGACTTCACCAACTTATTACTAGTTGTGAGGAGCGCTTGCCTCATGAGGTGATTGGAAAATTACGCTTTATTGCAACTATGAGAAATAAGGTAGTGCATGAAGAGGGGTATAAGTTGGAGGATAAGGCGGGCTTCAAAGCAACATGCAAAGATATGACGGATATATTAACGCCTAGAGCCAACCGTTTCTTGTGGAAACTTGTGGGGGCAATTGTATTGCTTTCTACATTAGCATCTTTAGCTATCTATTTGATTCATTGGGATAATATAAAGCATTTGTTTTGATGTATTTATTGTAAGCATAAAAAAACGGACGCAAATGCGTCCGTTTTTTTATATAAACTTATTTGAATGTAGATTAATACATCATTGGCAGAGTCATTAGTCCAACAACTACAGCGATCATCATAAGTCCTTGTTTTTGCGATGAAGTAATCATTACCGTTCTCCTTTAATGTATTCTATCATTGCTTGACAAATAGAATAGCACTGTTTTTAGTTGTTGATCAAGTGCTGAATGCTCTAAAGCTTGAAAAAATAACTTTTCTATGACAAAAGTGGCGGTTTACTCGCGTGTTTAGGTGTTCTTTTGTCTGTTGATATTGTGCTTTATTATGTTAATTTATTGATTGCTTGTCTTAAGTTGTTGAAATTAATGATTTTTACTTGTTTTTTAATGGTTTGATAATTGACCATCTATTTTTGTTCTCATTTCACCCCTTATCCTCTAGATGTCACTCTACTATCTGTTTTCTATTTTTTATAAAGTTATATAGAGGCTTTATTATTGAGGTTTATGTTATTAAGCCATTGAATGCTATTAAATTTCACCTAAATCCTATATCTAGTAGGGTTTATTTATTGTTTTTTTTCTATAAATTTATAACTTAATTAATCTATCTCATTGTTAATTAAGGTTTTTACTCTTCTTTTTTGTTGTTTTTATTCTGTTTTTTTTATGTTGCTCACTCTGTTTTCTTGCGGTTTTGGTGTTTTGAGTCTATAGGAAGGAGAAAGGGAGGTTTTATATGGTTATGAAAAAGAACAATCACAATGAAATAGATCGTTCGCAATGTTTATTTTATCCTCTTTGATACCCTCTACTTTTACATTTAAAGAAATTAGGCAGGTTATGAAAAAAGACATTCATGGTCACACGGTATTAAATATTTTATTGGATTCTGAAAAGCCCCTTTCTCGCTCGCAATTGGAAGATATGGTTGAAAGTGAATTTGGTCATGACGTGTGTTTTCATACGTGTAGCCAGCAGGGACTAACATTAACGGAATTGCTTGAATTTATTTTATCTAAAAAGAAAGTGATTGAGTTAGAGGCTGGATTAACGGCTAACCCTGATCGGATCTGCAATCATTAAGAATGGTGGTATTGATAATAAAAAAGGTCGCATTGACGTGCGACCTTTTTTATTTCAGCATGAATTATGAGTTAGATGTGTGTGAAATAGCTCGTAATACCATCTAAGAACATTTGTACTGAAATCATCAGTAGTAGCATACCCATCAATCTCTCAATGGCTGCGAGGCCTTTTTCACCAACGATGCGTTGGAATAGTTCTGAGAACATCAAAATAACCGTCGTGACAGACCAAGCCCCGATGAGTGCTAGGCTCCAATCAACCATGCGGTCAGGCTCTTGGTGAGCAAGTAGTAGTAAAGTAGCAAGAATAGAAGGACCAGCAATCATAGGTATTGCCAGAGGAACAATTAAAGGTTCATCACCTGCACCTAAACTCGCGCCTAATCCCCCTTCTGGCGGAAAGATCATCTTTAAGCCAATTAGGAATAAGATAATTGCGCCTGAGATTGAGACGGCCTCTTTTTTTAAACTTAGGAAATTCAGTATCTGTTCTCCCATAAAGAGAAAGGACATCATAATGGCAAGAGCAATAAGAAGTTCTCGAATTAAAATAATACGTCTTCTTTTCTTTTCCACATGTTTAAGAATAGAGGTGAAAACAGGTAAGTTACCCATTGGATCCATGATCAGAAAAAGCATGACTGCTGCGGATAGAGTTTCCATAAATGAGTACCAAAATTAAAATCGTAAGAAATAGGGGGAAGATCATAACATAGATAGTTATCGGGCACGGGGGGATGGAATATATAGAAGTGTAAAAAAGGAGCAATAACTGCTCCTAATTAAAATGATGTAATGATCTGCTATTTATCCATCATGTGTTTTTTTCTGATATCCAGTAAGGCAAAAACCCCGAATATCAGGATTGACCATTTTTCCCATCGACTCATTGAAATTTTATCGCCGAATGCGCCAATGAAAATAAGCATTTGTAAGCCGTGCATCATAAATAAAAATGCAGTCAGAATATAAAGTGCAATCGCGCCTGTTCCAGGGAAAGGCATAAATAGGTTAAGTAATAGTATTAGCCAAACAAACCCAATCGCAATTTTGGCTAGAATGATCAATCCTTTCATCTATTCTTCTCTCTCATATAATTTAAAAGTAACTTGTCCAGCGGTCTTATCTCGATGTAAATGCCAATGAGCAGGAACAGGCAAGGCACTGAGCTCTTTCTCTGCTTCAATATATATCATGGCATTTTTCGCTAACCATCCATTATTTTCTAATTTTGTTAATGTTGCTTCTAATAAATCTTTTCTAAAAGGAGGATCGATAAAAATCACATCGAAGGGTGTTGCCGTTTTATCTAAAAAAGTGAGAGCATCGGTATGATGAAGCTCAATATTATCGGCTTTTAAGCTTTCGGCATTTTGTTTTAGTTGTGAATAAGCTTGCTTATTAAGTTCAAGCATTATTACTTGTTCTGCACCACGAGAGGCCGCTTCAAACCCTAAACCACCGCTACCAGAAAAAAGATCTAAACAGCGAGCGCGTGGAATATCAGGAGCTAGCCAGTTAAAAACCGTCTCTTTTACTCGGTCTGTGGTTGGTCTTAATCCTTCTGCATCATGCACAGGAAGTTTGCGTCCACGCCAGCGTCCGCTGATAATACGAATGCTTCCAGAGCGACCATTTGTACCAGAAGTGCGAGATGAGTGTTGTTTACGTTTAAGCATAGATATTTTGACCGCTCAGAAAGTGATAGTATACGAGAAAATTGTACCAATTTAATTCTAGGATTTCCCAATGACAGGCAAAAAGAAACGCGGATTATTGTCTTGGTTAGGTTTTGGTGATGAAGAAAAAGCCGAACAACCAACAGTAGAACAACAATCAGCACAAGAAGACACTGATACTTTATCTCAAGCACCGTCTCAAGAAGACAGTGTTGTTGAGAGTGTAGTGGAAGACGCTGAACTTGAACAGTCTAAAGAGACTGAAGTAACGTCAATAGAAGTGAGTGAAAAAGAAGAAAGTGACACGACTTCTAATGAGGTAAAAGAAAACACGCTAATAGAGCCTGTTGAATCAAAGATTGAATCTGAGCCTGTAATTGAAGAAGTGCAGGAAAAGCCAACAGAAAGCTTTTTTGCTCGCTTAAAGCGCAGCTTACAACGCACTAAAGAAAATATCGGTGCGGGTTTCTTTGGTTTATTCAGCGGTAAAAAAATAGATGAAGATCTATTTGAAGAATTAGAAGAGCAGTTATTGATTGCTGATGTGGGCATGGATACCACAGTGAAAATCATTAATAGCTTAACCGAGAAAGCAAGCAAGCGTGATTTAAAAGATGGTGAAGCTTTATACGGTCTATTAAAAGAAGAAATGGCTGAGATCTTAGTTAAAGTAGAAAAACCGTTAGAAATCGATGAAAAAAACATGCCTCACGTGATTTTAATGGTTGGGGTTAATGGCGTTGGTAAAACAACGACAATTGGTAAGCTAGCGAAACAATTCCAGAATGATGGTAAATCTGTCATTTTAGCGGCGGGTGATACGTTCCGTGCTGCTGCGGTTGAGCAACTTCAAGTATGGGGTCAACGTAATGATGTTCCTGTGATTGCACAACACACAGGAGCAGACAGTGCTTCTGTGATTTATGATGCAATTGAAGCGGCAAAAGCACGAAAAGTAGATGTCGTTATCGCAGATACTGCGGGTCGTCTCCAAAATAAGAGCAATTTAATGGAAGAATTGCGTAAAATCGTTCGTGTAATGCAGAAGATTGACCCAACAGCGCCACATGAAGTGATGTTAACGCTTGATGCGGGTACGGGACAAAATGCCATTAGCCAAGCCAAATTATTTAGTGATGTTGCGCCAGTAACAGGCATTACGTTAACGAAATTAGATGGCACAGCAAAAGGTGGTGTTATTTTCTCTATTGCCGATCAATTTCAAATCCCAATTCGTTATATTGGTGTTGGTGAAGGAATTGATGATTTACGTCCATTTGTGGCGCAAGATTTTATTGATGCATTATTTAGTCGTGAGGAATAACGCGTGATTCGATTTCAGCAAGTGTCGAAAGCCTATCGTGGCGGTCGTCCAGCATTACAAAAAGTAAACTTCCACCTTAATAGAGGTGAAATGGCTTTTTTAAGTGGTCATTCTGGTGCGGGTAAAAGTACTTTGCTGAAATTGATCTGTGCCATTGAACGCCCAAGTGATGGAAAGATCTTATTTAATGGTCATGACATTACTAAGATCTCTAATCAAGACATTCCTTTTCTACGTCGTAATATTGGTATTGTTTTTCAAGATCATAAATTATTGATGAACCGAACCGTATTTGACAACGTGGCACTGCCAATGCGTGTTGAATCGGTGAGAGAGAATGACATTAAACGTCGTGTGTCTGCAGCATTGGATAAAACCGGTTTATTAGATAAAGCCAAAAGTTATCCAATGCAGTTATCTGGTGGTGAGCAACAACGTGTCGGCATCGCGAGAGCGGTAGTAAATAAGCCAATGTTGTTGTTAGCTGATGAACCAACAGGTAATTTAGACCCACAATTATCTCGCCAAGTATTTAATTTATTTGCTGAGTTTAATCGCGTTGGTGTGAGTGTATTAATGGCGTCGCATGATTTGTCATTAATTGGTGGTAATAAATATCGCCGTTTTGATTTACACCAAGGGTGTTTACGTGAGGTTGCAGATCATGGCTAAGCGTAGCAAAGTAAAAAATACTCAAGGGGCATCAAGCGATGGCTTTTGGGCTACTCATAAGAAACAGGCTAAACTTTCTTTTCAAGAGTTATTACGCCGTCCTCTAGGTAACATGCTGACGTTAGCAGTGATTGCGATGTCATTAACGTTGCCATCGAGTATGTATTTAGTCGGTAAAAACTTAACGATGGTTGCTTCTAAGTGGCAAGCACCTTCACAAGTAAGTTTGTACTTACAGCAAGAAACACCAGAATCAAAAGTAAAGAGTTTACAATCTGAACTTGAAGGGTGGAAAGAGATTGAAGCCGTTCAATATATTTCACCACAAGAAGGGTTAAATGAGCTGAGTGAGCATTCTGGATTTGAACAAGCGTTAACACTACTTGATACGAATCCACTGCCATCGGTATTGATTGTCTCTCCTAAGAGTGAATGGCAAAGTACAGATAATGTAAATCAGTTAGTCAGCCGTCTTAAACTTCAATCTAATGTGAGTGAAGTGCGCTTAGATGATGATTGGCTACAGCGTTTAGATGCGATTAAGCATGTCGCGGTAGTGGTTGCGACTACCTTGGCGATTTTGATGTTTATTGCTGTTTTCTTAATTGTGGGTAATACCCTACGCTTTAATGTATTAGAGCAAAAAGATGAAATACAAGTAATGAAACTCGTTGGAGCCACCAATACTTTTATTTTACGCCCATACTTATATACAGGAATGTGGTTTGGTTTGCTGGGGGGCTTTGTTGCTTGGCTATTAACCGCGATCATTACCGTAACGCTTAATGGGGCGGTAGATAATGTCGCTGTACTTTACGACAGTGTATTTCGATTGATTGGCCTGACATGGGATGAAAGCTTGTTATTGTTAATGTTATCGTCATTTTTGGGTTTATTAGCTGCTCGTATTTCAGTATTGCGTCATTTAAAAGAGATAGAGCCTGTTTAATAACAAAGATCATATCTACATGAACTAAGATCTTATGAGCCGTTAATTCATTGAATTAGCGGTTTTTTTGTATTCATTTTGTTAAAAGTTGAACTTAGTTAACAGAATTTAGTCCATAAAGTGTGGATAATTTTCCGCCTTTCACTTGCAGTCTGTTTATTTTAAGTACATCATTGCAAGGTTAAGTTAAGTAATACCAAGATATAAATGGGGATTTGAATGTCGAAAGAGATGTATTCAATGGCAGCCGTTTCACAAGATAGTATTGATAGCTATCTGCGTTCTGTTAATAGTTATCCGATGCTAACAGTGACAGAAGAACGTGAACTGGCTGAGCGTTTACACTACAAAGAAGAAATAGAAGCTGCGAAAGAGCTAATTTTATCTCATCTTCGCTTCGTCGTGCATGTTGCTCGTGGTTATTCTGGTTATGGCTTACCTTTGGCGGATCTTATCCAAGAAGGTAATGTCGGTCTTATGAAAGCAGTAAAACGTTTCAACCCTGAAGTGGGTGTTCGTTTGGTTTCTTTCGCCGTGCATTGGATTAAAGCTGAAATTCATGAATACGTGTTGAGAAACTGGCGTATTGTGAAAGTGGCAACCACAAAAGCACAGCGTAAATTGTTTTTTAACTTAAGAAAGAATAAAAAACGTCTTGGCTGGTTTAATAACGGTGAAGTTGAGGCGGTAGCAAGAGATCTTGGTGTATCTCCTTCTGAAGTTAGAGAAATGGAATCTCGTCTTGCTGCGCAAGATTCAACGTTTGAAGCGCCAGCAGAAGATGATGATCGTGATATGGCATTTACTGCTCCCGTTTATTATTTAGAAGATAAGCAATCTGATGTTGCACATTCTCTAGAAGAAGATAACTGGGAAGATTACACTAATAATCGTTTAGCAAATGCAATTGCTACCTTAGATGATCGTAGCCAGCACATTGTGCAATCTCGTTGGTTAGCGGATGAAAAGGTAACCTTGCAAGAATTGGCTGATACTTATGAAGTGTCTGCAGAACGTATTCGTCAACTTGAAAAGAACGCGATGAAAAAGCTAAAAGATGCCGTTGGTGATGTTTTCTAGTTAAAAAATTAAAAAGAAAGGCTGATCTCGAAAGAGGTCAGCCTTTTTTTTATCTGAAAGAGTTGCTCCCATAGTGATGAATACTTGTATGGGTTGATATAATTGCAAGATAGAATCTTGTGTATAAGTAGGGAGTTATCTGTTTAGATCTTCATGATTTAATCTAAAAGCTAGGTGGAGTATAGGTTTAAGTAGCTATTACTATCCACACCTTAAAAAGGATCGTTACTACATGTAGTGGATCCATTTTATTTAATCTACTTTATCAACGTAATCCACAAGCTTTTCCACAGCTGATTAAAAAATAGACACCTTTCTTTTGGCGTAAAAATAATGTGGATAATAACCTTGTGCATAACTTTGTTTAACCCTTACATACTCTGTGTTTTTCTTGTGATTAATCCAGAGTACAATGAAGAAAAATAGAGAGAAAAGTCAAAATGGAACAGTTTCAACATATCTCAGTAGTAGATGCTCAAGAAAAACTACAAAATAAAGATCTTAATGCGGTGATCGTTGATACTCGAGATCCCCAATCCTTTTCACGTGGCCATGTGACTGATGCATTTCATTTAACCAATGACACAATTGTTGAATTAATGAATACCGTTGATTTTGAACAACCTGTATTAGTGATGTGTTATCACGGACATAGTAGCCAAGGCGCTGCCCAATACTTAATTAATCAAGGTTATGATGAGGTTTATAGTGTTGATGGTGGCTTTGAAGGTTGGCATAAAGCAGGGTTACCTGTGGAGAAGTAAAATTATATGCAGAGATTAATCGCATTATCTAACCCAAGAGCTGGGCAGGCGTTTATCGATTATATGGCATCGCGCCAAATAGATATTCAAATGATGCCAGAAGGAGACGGCCAGTTTGCATTATGGGTGGTATCTGATGATGCTTATTTGCTGGAAGTTGAATCTGAACTGCACGCTTTTTTAAGAAATCCGAATGATACGAAATATCAATTAGCATCATGGGATATGGCTGATACGCGAACGGCAAAGTTTGCTTATGGTTCGCCCGATCTCATGAAAATGATTAAAGCAAAAGCAGGGTTCTTTACTTTATTCATCATGGCGGTTTGTATTGTTATTTTTGCATTGCAGCAATTAGGTTGGAATAATTCGATTTTTCAAGCGTTACATTTTCCCGCAAGCCAAGCGCAGAGCGTTGAAGTGTGGCGTTGGTTCTCTCATGCACTGCTTCATTTCTCTGCTATGCACATCATCTTTAATTTATTGTGGTGGTGGCAATTGGGAGGGGATATTGAATTACGTTTAGGCCGAACGAAGCTGGTTCAACTATTTTTATTCTCAGCGTTGTTTTCTGGTTTAGGGCAGTATTGGATTGAAGGGGCAAATTTTGGTGGCTTGTCTGGCGTAGTATATGCGTTACTGGGGTATTCTTGGTTTATTGGGTGGTTAGCTCCAGAGAGAGGAATATCTGTATCTAAACCGATTGTCGGCTTTATGTTGGTATGGATAGTATTAGGGTACGCACAACCTTTCATGGCAATAGCCAATACCGCCCATTTAGCGGGTTTAGTCACTGGTTGTGTTATTGCGGCAATAGACAGTAAGCTGAAAAACGCATCGAAATAGAGATCATAAAAAAATGAGCAAGACATCAACTGTCTTGCTCATTTTTATTTCTATTTAATTTAAGGCGATGAGATCAAATCACTATTACTGATAGATATATTTAGTGAAGAGTAAATCTACCGCAAGAGTTTTTCCTGTCTCAGCGAGTAAGAGTTCATTGATTGCTGTTAAGCACTCTTTTCTGATCTCTTCTCTACCTGCGAGAGATTTAATTCTCTGCTCAGGCTGTTGGCCTAGAACTTCTACTAATGCATTTCTAATCTGTGGATTGTGATGCTCTAAACTAGGTAATTCACGATTATCGGCCACTAGAATATCAACACGGATTTGAATGTATCCGAGTCTCTTTCCTGCGGTAACAAAGTTTGTTGTTAAGTCTGGAGCTAAAGTAAAGTATCCCATTTGAGGGCTACCTTCTTCTTCAGCAAAAACAGTAGGGGCAAAAAGTTGGCTAATAATTAGCAGTAACCCTACAAATAATGATTTCTTTGTCATTTTCTAATCCATTCGTCAGTCAATTTATTTTATTACTTGTTACAATAGTCGGCAGTTGTGAGAAAAAATTAACCGTTATCTCTCAATATAATCGATATATGTGAGAGATGTTATAGAGAATATGTCAGATATCAATTCTTGGTGTGCTTCAGTACTTAAAAAAGTGCAGTGGCAAGAGGCCGATACCTTCAAGTGTCATAATGAATGGCAGCAATATTGGCTGCTCGGACTAGATTCATTATCACGTCGTTTAGAGCAACATTGCCAAGTGTTGTCTGTATCGGTTTTAGATAATACCCATGTTAATCCAAACGCATTAACCGAAGAAGAAATAGCGCTTCTTAGCGGAGAGGTGTGCTTGCGTCGAAAAGTTATATTAAAAGGAGATCAAGCATCATGGGTCTATGGCCGTACTTTGATCCCATTATCGTCGCTTCAAGACCAACCACACGATTTAACGCGTCAAGGTCATGTTCCTTTAGGTATTACGGTCTTTAGTGCTAAGAGTGTACATAGGGATAAGCTACAAGTTGCAAAAGTCATGACAGAGAGAGGAGAGTTATTTGCTCGCCGCTCTCGTTTATGGATGAATGAAAAGCCAATGTTGGTTGCGGAATTATTTTTACCAAACGCACCTATTTACTCAAAGGAAATGGATTAATGACCAAGTCAAAAGCACTGGCGTTTTGGCAATTAACTCGCATGAATAGACCTATTGGTTCTTTATTGCTTTTATGGCCAACACTATGGGCTCTATTTTTAGCTGCGGATGGATTACCTGATTGGCATGTACTGATTGTATTTGTATTAGGGGTTTTATTTATGCGCTCTGCTGGGTGTGTGATTAACGATTTTGCTGATCGTAAAGTCGATGGCCATGTTAAGCGTACCGCGAATCGCCCGTTACCTTCAGGACTTGTTTCTTCTAAAGAAGCCCTTACGCTTTTTGCAGTTTTAGTTGTATGTTCATTTTTACTCGTATTAACCATGAATACGCTCACCATTATGCTGTCAGGTATAGGTATTGTACTTGCTGTTGCTTATCCATTTATGAAGCGAGTCACTTACTTACCTCAATTTGTTCTTGGGTTAGCATTTAGCTGGGCTATTCCTATGGCTTATGCCGCAGAGTCTAATCAAGTACCACCAGAAGCGTGGTTATTGTTTGTGATTAACGCGTTATGGACAATTGCCTATGATACGCAATATGCCATGGTAGATAGAGATGATGACCTTAAGATAGGAATTAAATCAACGGCGATCTTATTTGGTCGTTTCGATAAGCTCATCATAGGCCTACTGCAATTAAGTGTCCTGACGCTATTGATTATTCTTGGTTCTCAGTTAGCACTTTCGAGTGTGTACTATTGGGGAGTGTTAGCGGCGGCAGGTTTTTTTGTTTATCAACAATGGTTGATTAAAGGTCGCGAAAGAGAGGCGTGTTTTAAAGCGTTTCTAAACAATAATTATGTGGGTGGTTTGGTGTTTGCTGCTATTAGCGCAACGGTTCTGATTTAAATTATCTTTATTAAAAAGAAAAGCCAGTATGAGACTTTCAATAAGAAATATCATACTGGCTTTTTTGTATCAAAAGAAAACTAGTCTTCTTTATTCATCACCGCTTGGATGGTTAACTTAATCTCTGGCGTTAACAGTTTAGAGATATCGTGTGCGAATGGCGCGACTTTCTCAAGTACGGCATTGCCATCGCTGTCTAGGTAACCTTCCGTTTTTAAGCTATTAAACAAGATACCAAAAACCCCTTTATCAAAGAACTCAGGTGCATTAATACCATGTAGACGACTGAGACGTTGAGCCATGATCTGGCTTTGCTCTTCTAATTCGCTTTTATCTAATTCAGGTGACGCTTGCAGGTGCGTAAGAGCAATGGCATAGCGTTGCAGTGTTTCTGAAATAGTGTGAGCCAATAGGTGAAGCTTACGAATATTGGTTGAATTAAGCTGTAAAAGCCCATTTTCTAGTGTGATTAATTTTTGACGAACCAGTTCATCAATATGTTGAGTAACCACAGTGTCCAATCCATCTTCTTCATAATGTAAAAATAATTCAGCTTTGAGGAATGGATAGATTTTTTGAATTTGTTGTTGGATATCATCAACAGAAATCGAACGATGCTGAACCACTAATTTTGCAATCAATGAAGGCAATGCAAATAGATGGATAATATTATTGCGATAGTACGTCATTAGAATCGATTGGTTTCTGTCTAATGAAACGATTTCACCAAGCGTATCTTTCTCAATAACAAATTTATCGAGAGCAATAGCATGATCCAATAACTCTTCAGCGCTGTCTGTTGGGACTGTTGCTGTATCAGAATAAGGGATATTTCGCAGTAACTGTAAGTAACAATCCAGTTGTTCAGTTAGATCTTCTTTACTTAACGCACGCTGACGAGCAGCAAGTAAAGCAGTTGCACATAATGTTAAGGCGTTCGCTGCTGCCGCATCATTAATGTGCGTCATCATTTTATTAGCAATACCATTAACGACAGGGACCATCCATTCTGGTCTTTGTGGTTCAATTGGATTGATTGATTCAGACCAATTTGGCGCATGCTCATTTAAGTAATGGTTTAATGAAATTGGCTCACCAAAGTTGACATAACCTTTACCAAAGTTACGCAGTTTGCGAAGTGTGCGTAACACTTGCCCTGCATTTTCTTTTTCTTTGCGTTTGCCTTGAAGCTCTTTAGCGTAAGTGGTTACTTCCATTACGTGTTCATAGCCAATGTAAACAGGGACTAGCGTAACAGGGCGATTTAGGCCGCGTAGCATCGCTTGAACTGTCATTGCTAACATTCCGGTTTTAGCTTCCAATAAGCGACCAGTACGTGAACGCCCACCTTCACTGAAATATTCCACAGAATAACCTTTAGCAAAAAGCTCTGCTAAATATTCACGGAAGATAGTCGAGTAAAGACGATTACCTTTAAAGCTACGACGAATGAAGAAGGCTCCGCCACGACGGAAGATAGGACCCGCAGGGAAGAAGTTTAAGTTAATACCTGCCGCAATATGTGGTGGCACTAACCCTTCATGATAAAGCACATAAGAAAGTAACAAGTAATCCATGTGGCTACGATGACAAGGAACATAAACAATCTCGTGACCTTCTTGCGCTAATTTACGCACCGTTGCCGCATTATTGATGTTTAAGCCTTGGTATAAACGGTTCCATAACCATTTAAGTAGGCGATTACCGTTTTTAATTAATGAGTAAGAGAAGTTAGTTGCGATTTCTTCCATGATACCCATGGCTTCTTTACGCACTTTTTCTACATCTACATTTCGTATTTTGGCTTCTTCTAAAATCACCTTCTCTATCGCTTGAGATTTTAATAAGCGATTAAAGAGTGCTTGGCGATTAGGAAGATTAGGTCCTGATGCCGCTAGTTTTTGGCGAGAGAAGTGGATCTTAGCAACGCGAGCTAACTTATGGGCAATCGCTTCATCTGCACCGTGGTTATCTGCCATGTAACGTAAAGAGACGACTGGACTGATACGAACGGTTGAATCACGACCGGCTTTAATTAACGTGATGAATTTTTCTGGACCATTAAGCGGCATTAAATGAGGCTTACTTGTACCTTCTTTACCTGGTTTTCTTCCCCATAGGATTGATGTTGGGATCAACTGGAAATCTGCTGCTGAGTTTTCTTCGTGATGTTTTAGAACTATTTTAAATAGATCTAATGATTCTTGCGGTAGGTCTTCATCTGTATCGAACATTTTTGGGCCGATAGAGGTAAATACGTAGCGCGGGTATTCAACGTCATCAATTTTTATTGGAGAAAGAGGATCGGGTAATCCTAATTCTAATGCACTTTTCTGTAATGTTAGTAAATCAACATGTGATCGAAATGGCAGTGCATAGATAATTGGACGCTCAAGATCGATCTTAAGGTCTTCAATTGGATTTGATGGAATCGAGGTACTCTTCACCATTACTGACAATGGCAGTTTTAGCAAAGAGTGATAGATAGTTTGTCCTGTAGACATAATGACAATAACGCCTTAGTTATGTACCGATCAGCCGGTTTATATAGTTGCTTACAATTTCACGGCAAGAATAGCAGAACTGGTCAAACCTTTTAATAGGAATGAACAGATTATCCCCAATAGTACGACTTATATGACATAAATGTGCCCAGTTTTGTTTTATTTTTAATCAGTAGGTCTTTCAAAGAATAGCACAGCTGTATATACTCACAGTTAACTGTATAAACAAACAGGTGAGTTATGAAGCCACTAACGGCAAGACAGCAAGAAGTCTTTGAGTTAATCAAAGCAAAAATTGATGATACTGGCATGCCACCAACACGTGCAGAGATTGCTCGTGAGTTGGGGTTTCGTTCTGCGAATGCCGCAGAAGAGCATTTAAAAGCACTTGCTCGTAAACAGGTTATTGAGATTATTCCAGGAGCCTCTCGAGGTATCCGTATTCTTCTGCAAGAAGCTGAGAACGAAGAGCTTGGTGTTCCTTTGATTGGCCAAGTTGCAGCAGGAGAGCCGATTCTTGCTCAAGAACATGTAGAGAGCCATTATCAAGTGGATCCTGGTATGTTTAAGCCGCAAGCTGATTTCTTATTGCGCGTGAATGGCGAAAGCATGAAAAACATCGGGATTATGGATGGTGACTTATTAGCGGTTCATAAGACTCAAGATGTTCGCGATGGACAAGTAGTTGTCGCACGAGTAGATGATGATGTAACTGTTAAGCGTTTAGAGCGTAAAGGGTCTATGGTTTTTCTTCATGCCGAAAATGAAGAATTTGCGCCAATTGAAGTAGATTTAACATCACAAAGCTTAAGTATTGAAGGTCTTGCTGTTGGCGTTATTCGCAGTACCACTTGGATGTAATACTTACGCATAATTAATATTCATTTAAATAATTTTATTGATGGGTATTATTAAATTGTCATTATCGCTTGTTTTTCTTAAATAGAACTTTACAAGTGGTAATGATAGTTATTATCATCTAGTCTCTTTCATAGGAGATGATAATGACACAGCTCGGCCATAAAATTCCTTCTCGCCTACTGCAACCTCTTTGGTTGAGAAGCCGTGAAAGTATGATCGATAATGGATTAATTTACGATCCTATTGCAGCTGCTGCATGTCGACATTGTCACCTTTCTTCTGAATGTCTCTCTGGAGATATCGATCAAAAGCAATTACTCCATGCCACTCTTACTGTTCAGTGTGACCAACAGGTTTCTCTATTTTTAAAATCTAATCCATCGGGTTGGGTTGTGAATGTCGGGGCAGGGTTAGACACGCGTTTTTATCGATTAGATAATGGCCGTTGTCATTGGCTTGAACTTGATATCAATGAAAATCTTCTCTGGCGACAAAAGCTGTTTCATACTAATGAGCGTTATTATTTACGCTGTGGCTCTGTAACAGAAGAAAGTTGGGTAGATAATCTTCCTGTGCCACATGATGTACCTGTCATGATTGTCTGTGAGCATGCATTATTAGAATGTAATGAAAGACAGTTAGCGAAATTTGTTCAGTTATTAGGCCGTCGTTTTCATCATGCAGAAGCATTGTTTGTGGTGGCGGGGGATCGCTGTAATACCATGATAGGCAAAAAGCTTGGCAGTATTGAATATCAACATGGTTTATATCAACCAAAGCAACATTTTACGGGTTGGCTACCGTGGATAGAAAAATTATCTGTGACATCGCCTCTTGAGCATGACTGCACACGGTGGAAAGCGTGGCAACGTTGGTTGTCTAAGTTCCCACTGTTTAAGCACAGAGTTACGCCACTGCTAATCCATATGAATTGGTAATGATGCTGTAAGTAACTTGAGCTAAGCCAAAGGTTTTGGATTGAAAGAAAGTAAGTAATAATATGATTACTTTTCAATCTTGGTATCCATTCATGTTACAGGCATTAAAAAACCTTTCTTTACACCGACAGGTATTAGCGCTAGCTATTCCTATGGTGCTTTCAAATATCACTATTCCATTATTAGGTTTAATTGATGCAGCTGTAATTGGCCATCTTGAACACGCATGGTATTTAGGAGGGGTTGCAGTAGGCGGTACCATGATCAGCGTGACGTTTTGGCTGTTGGGCTTTTTACGTATGGCAACCACGGGTTTATCTGCACAAGCGTATGGTGCTGAAAATAAAATGCTGCTGAGCCAAACATTTTCTCAGGGTATTTTCTTAGCTCTCTGTTTTTCTTTTATTCTTCTTATCTTTCATCAACCACTTTCTTACGCTATTTTTTCTTTTAGTGACGCAGCACCTGAAGTTAAGTTGTATGCCGAGCAATATTTCTCTATTCGGATATGGAGTGCACCAGCTGCGTTGAGTAATTTGGTTATCATGGGCTGGTTACTCGGAACGCAGAATGCTCGTTATCCTATGTGGCTTGTTATTATAACGAACAGCATTAATATTATTCTCGATTTACTCTTTGTTGTCGGATTTAACTGGAAGGTAGAAGGGGCCGCATTCGCTTCTGTTATTGCTGATTATTCAGCGTTTGTAATTGGTCTGTTCTTTGTTCTTAAGCAAAGTAAAAAATTAGAATTGCCTCGTTTCATTATGCCAATTGCAGATCTTCTTTCTGGCTTTAAGCGTTTATTTAAATTGAACCGAGATATTTTCTTACGCTCATTATGCTTACAAGCTTGTTTTACTTTTATGACTTTCCAAGGGGCATCATTAGGAGTAGATATTGTTGCAGCTAATGCCGTATTGATGAGTTTTTTGATGATGATTTCATATGGGATGGACGGTTTTGCCTATGCAATGGAAGCGATGGTAGGAAAAGCCATCGGAGCGAAGAGTAAATCTCAGTTATCTGATTCTTTAATTGGTACTACTTTTTGGAGCTTCATTATTAGTTTGATACTTAGCTTAGTCTTTGGGTTTGGTGGCTATCAATTAATTTCGATGATTTCTTCTATTGAAGCGGTACAACAAACAGCACTTATTTATCTTCCTTGGCTTGTTGCTATGCCATTAGTGTCGATGTGGTGCTTCTTATTAGATGGTATTTTCGTTGGGGCAACCAAGGGCTCTGAGATGAGAAATTCCATGTTTATCGCTATGTTGACGTTCTTTACTACGTGGTGGTTCATGCAGGATTATGGCAATCATGCTTTGTGGGCGGCGATGTTATCTTTTATGGCGATGCGTGGTATCAGCTTAGCAATTACCTTTTCTATTCAATGGAAAAAAGCAATTTTCCTATCATAGGCCAAATACTTTATTGTATTGATAGTTAAACTAAAAAGGGATTAAGTCATGCTTAATCCCTTTTGTTATCTGCTGATGTATATAGCTCTATTTTTTGATTTAAAAGAGGCGGTTCAATCCATTTAGAGCCGCAACACGATAAGCTTCAGCCATTGTTGGGTAGTTAAATGTGGTATTAACAAAATACTCAATAGTATTTGCTTCCCCCTTTTGTTCCATAATGGCCTGACCGATATGAATGATTTCAGCAGCACGCTCACCAAAGCAATGGATGCCCAAAATTTCTTTGGTTTCACGATGGAAAAGAATTTTTAAACTACCGATATCCATTCCCGCAATTTGAGCGCGAGCTAAATGCTTGAAGGATGCTCTTCCTACTTCATAAGGTACTTTTGCCGCCGTTAATTCTTGTTCTGTTTTACCTACTGAGCTGATTTCAGGAATGGTATAAATGCCAGTAGGGATATGATCAATTAATTGAGCTTCTGCTTTGCCTTTTGTTATTGCTTGTGCAGTAAAGCGTCCTTGGTCATAAGCGGCGCTAGCTAGGCTCGGATAGCCAATGACATCACCAACGGCATAGATATGATCAACAATAGTTTGATAGCTTCCATTTACTTTGAGTTGACCGCGAGAGTCAGCTTCCAAGCCTACCGCGGATAAATTAAGTTTATCGGTATTACCGGTTCGTCCATTGGCAAATAAAATGCAATCCGCTTTCATTTTCTTACCGGACTCTAGGTACATTACAATGCCTTCGTCATGCGCTTCAATGCTCTCAAATGTTTCATCGTTGCGTGTTACGATACCGCTGTTCCAGAAATGGTAGGAGAGGGCGTCAGACATTTCGTTGTCTAAGAATGAAAGTAAACGATCTCGAGTGTTGACGAGGTCAACCTTAACGCCTAATCCACGAAAGATAGAGGCATACTCGCTACCAATAACCCCTGCACCATAAATAATGATATGTCGTGGGTCATGCTTAAGAGATAGAATTGAATCACTGTCGTAGACTCGGCTATGATTGAAGTTCACGCCAGCAGGACGATAAGGGCGTGATCCCGTTGCGATAATAAATCTGTCAGCGGTGTAAGTTTCAATAGAACCGTCTTTTGTCGTTACCGCAATAGTATTTTTTTCAACAAAGCTGGCTTCACCAAAAATCAATGAACATTGGTTACGATCATAAAATCCTTGTCGCATTCTCGTTTGCTTATCAATAACACTTTTGGCGTGGCCTAAAATATCTGAAAAAGTAGAATGAAGACTGGTATTATTCTTACAATAAAGAGGGTTTGAATTAAACTCAATAATACGGCTAACGGCATGGCGCAGTGCTTTTGATGGTATGGTTCCCCAGTGAGTACAGCCGCCACCGACACTTGCTTCTCTTTCAATAATGGCTACATTCAGGTTTGCTTTGGTGAGTCCCATTGCAGCGCCTTCTCCCCCTGGGCCACTGCCAATTACAATGGCATCAAAATGGGTCGAATGTGTAGGGGTCGAGTTAGTCATTATTAACGCCTTATTATTATCAATCTCGCAACATTGCTAGTGAACTATCTTAACCTTTTCATTCGTTTGGTAAATCAAGTGAGTAAGATAGAGTGGAGAGGATCACGTTGTTTATGGAAATGTACTCGATTATGTATTTCATTATTTACATAGCCAGTGAGAAATCGATAATGTGAGCTAGCGAAAAGTTTGTGGTACCCATTTAATTAAATTGTTCAATATACGGTAAAATATATGTATCCTGAATTTGAAGCTGATGATCTCAATACAGTGTCTGAAGTAAAACGACCAGTAAGCGCCAAAGGCGTACGAGCGCAGCAAAAAGAGAGAACACGCAGAACCATTATTGATGCTGCTTTTTGCCTACTGTGTGCCGAAAGAGGCTTTACGAGTTTGAGTCTGCGTGAAGTAACAAGAGAGGCGGGGATAGCACCCACTTCATTTTATCGTCATTTTAAAGACATGGATGAATTAGGATTAACGTTAGTCGATGAAGGCGGTTTGATTCTACGCCAGTTGATGCGTCAAGCTCGTCAACGGATAGTGGTTGAAGGCAGTGTGATCAGAACGTCGGTTGAAACCTTTATGGAATTTATTGAAGGCAGCCCAAACGTATTTAGATTGCTATTGCGTGAACGCTCAGGTACTTCTCCTGCATTTAGGGCGGCAGTTGCACGTGAGATCCAACATTTTGTTGCGGAACTAACTGAATATTTGGTTGCCACAACAGGAGTTGCTCGTGAAGAGGCGTCGGTTCAGGCTGAAGCATCAGTAACATTGGTTTTTAGTTCTGGAGCGGAAGCACTAGATCTGGATGCACCGCACAGAGATGAATTGTCAAAACGATTGATATTCCAATTACGAATGTTGTCCAAAGGGGCTTATTTGTATCGTAAAGAGAATGAAGAATAGAATTTAGATGCATTGATCGCAGTGAATCAATGTCTATACGAGGTAATGAAAATGACACATGAAAATAGTAGAAATGAACGTAAGACGTTAGTGCTATCCGTAGTGACTGGTCTTTGTTTGAATGCCGTTTGGGTTGGGTTTACGGCGACGGAAGTTGCATTTTCAATTTTTCCAATTATAGCGTTGGTTCTTGCGGCTCAAGGTTTATATCAAGAGTATTTACGTCAACCAGAAAGTGAAGATACTTCTTTGATTGCTGCGGCTTGTTTCTTTGTCGGTTTATTTGGCCATTCAGCATTTGTGAAAGCGCAATATCCAGAAATGGGAGGTAACTTCCTATCTATTGTTGTTGTACTTAGCTTGTTACTTTGGGTTGGCGTTAAAATGGGTCTTTTAAAAAAGAAAGATGAACCAGCAGAAGTTTAATTAGTTCAAAAAAGAAAAGGCTCAGAATGTAGTGTTCTGAGCCTTTTTTCTATCTATTATTAATGATTATTTTCTTTCTAAGAAAACACCGGCTTCCATATGATGTGTATATGGGAATTGATCAAATAAAGCAAAACGAGTGATGTTATGAGTTTTACCTAAAATCTCTAGGTTTTCTTTCAATGTTTCAGGATTACAAGAGATGTACATAATACGCTCATAACCTTGTACCATTTTACAAGTGCCTTCATCCATACCAGAGCGTGGTGGATCGACAAAAATGGTATTGCAGTTATAGCTTTTTAAATCTACGTTTTGATCTTTTAAGCGTCTAAACTCACGTTTACCTTCCATCGCATCGGTAAAGTCTTCTGCTGACATACGAATGATTTGAACATTATCAATATTGTTTGCTGCGATATTGTATTGTGCAGATTCAACAGAGGGTTTTGCTAGCTCAGTAGCTAATACGCGATCAAAGTTTTTAGCTAAGGCTAAAGAAAAGTTACCATTACCACAGTACAGTTCTAATAAATCACCTTGACTGTTTTGAGTACAGTCTACCGCCCACTCCAACATTTTTTGTGCGACAACACCGTTTGGTTGAGTAAAGCTGTTTTCAACTTGCTTATAAGTCAGGATATCATCGTTTACTTTAAGTTTTTCAATTACAAACTCTTGGTCTAGTACGATTTTCATCTTACGAGCACGACCAATAAGATTTAAGTTAAAGCCTTCATCATTTAAGCGCTGCTTTAGGGCTTTTGCTTCTTCTTTCCATGCATCGTCCAATTGACGGTGATAAAGCATAGAAACTAAAATCTCACCGCTTAGAGTTGATAAAAAATCCACTTGGAACATTTTATAACGCAGTGTTTTACTTTCTTTTACCGCTTCAGTTAGTAGCGGCATCAAATCGTTAATGATGCGACTTGCAGGTAAGAAGTAATCTACGCGGTATTTTTCTTTGGTTTCTTGATTGAACATGACGTAATACATATCGTCACCTTCATGCCAAATTCGAAATTCCGCTCGCATACGGTAGTTTTCAGCAGGAGAAGAGAAGACTTCAAGTTCAGGAACGTCGAATTCAGAAAACATTGCAGACAGTGCTTCTGCTTTTTCATCTAGTTGTACTTGATAATTTTCTGGGTTCATGACGGATTGTGTCATTGTCTTGCCTCACGCTGCTCAAAATAAGAGCGCCGATTTTATGCGATAGAGATTTGTTGTCCAGTCTTTGTGTGTTATTGGTCGAAACTAATTGCTTCAGTGTTGTGATATTAAGCGCATAAACCTAGACAAATATAGCGTACGCCATTACTATTTCGCCCATGTTGGTGCGCTATTTTCATATTTGAGAATAGCCTGAAAAGGGAATCTGGTGAAAATCCAGAACTGACGCGCAGCGGTAAGAGAGAACGAAGGTACACGAACCACACTATTATTTTTCTTTATTAAAGGATGTAAAGAGAAGGAATGGGAAGTGAGTACCGTAGGCTAACTGCTCTCAAGTCCGAAGACCTGCCAGCAATATGCAATACATAAGGTATTGCTATATGGACTTAACGCGATTTTAGGAAACAATGGAAATGAAAAAAACTGCCCTTGCGACTGCAATAGTGTCGCTGCTTTCTCACGCCTATACTTCCCCTGTATTTGCCCAAAACACCACAACTGAAACTGATGAAACTATGGTTGTTACTGCTAATCGATTTGAGCAGTCAGCTAAAGATGTTATTGCACCTGTTGAAGTGGTTACTAAAGAAGAAATAGAAGCGATGCAAGCTAAATCTCTTGATGAAGTATTACGTCGACTTCCTGGTGTTCAAATTGGAAAAAATGGTGGTTATGGTCAGAAAACGAGTTTATTTATTCGTGGTACAGAATCTGATCATGTACTTATTTTAATGAATGGGGTGAGATTAGGTAGTGCAACTTCAGGGGTTGCGGCTATTAATTCTATTTCATTAAATGGTGTAGAAAGGGTTGAGTATATTAGAGGCCCTCGTACTGCTATTTATGGTGCAGATGCTATTGGTGGTGTTATTAATATCATTACATCAACAACTGATGAATATACAGAAATTAGTAGTGGTTTTGGTTCTAATCAATATCAACAACTAAGTGCAGTAACAAGTACAAAAGTAAATGATAATTTATATGTAAAAGTAGCAGTTAGCCAAGAAAAAGAAGACGGGTTTTCTGCATACAGTGAATCGAATAGTAGTTATGACCCGACTAAAGATAATGATAATGATGGATTTGAAAGTAATAATTTATCTTTAGAATTAGCATATAAATTCTCAGAATCATTTACTAGCAGAGTCAATATAGATTATAGCGAAGGTTCAGTTGATTATGATCCAGCTGCGTCATCTAAAGATAGTAAGAACTATAATGTAGCTTTGAGTAATGAATACAAAACGGATAAGTGGGCAACGTCATTAGTTGTAGCTACTAACCAGGATCATAATGATGAGCATTCTTACAGTTCTTGGACCGGTGTTTATACTGATGCTATTTTTGAAACTCAGCGTGACTCTATTTATTTGAATAGTTTTTATCAATTAACTAATGAGTTAAATGTTGGCGGTGGTATTGATTGGTATAAAGATGATGTATCTAATTCAACAGATGCCGCAACATTTGATGAAACCTCAAGAACAAATTTAGCAGGGTTTGTAACGGGAGTTTATCAAAAAGATGACCTCCAATTAGAAGCTAGTTTACGAAATGATGATAATCAGCGTTATGGTAATAATACAACGTGGCAATTTGGTATTGGCTATCAAGTTATAGAACATTATAAACTTACTTTTAATTCTGGGACTGCATTTAGAGCTCCTACATTTAATGATCTTTATGCAACTAATCCTATTTATGGCGATAGTGGCAACCCAAATTTAAAGCCGGAACAATCAGAAAATATGGAAGTTGCACTTATTGTTGATTATTCTTTAGCTACTGTTCGTTTAGCTGCATATAAAAATAAAATTACAGATTTAATTGTGTATGGCACTCCGAGTGAGAATGTAGATAAAGCAACAATTGAAGGAATAGAAATATCAAGTAGTTTTGACACGGGACCAATTTTCCATCAAGTGAGCTTTGATTGGATGGACCCTAAAAATGAAGAAACAGGTGAAGTTTTAGCACGAAGAGCGAAAAAAAGTGGTAAGTGGAATAGTTCATATGCAGTGAATGATTTCTTGTTTGATTTAAGCTATTTATATCAAGGTGAACGTCTAGATTACTCTGGCGGTGATATGCTTGATTCATATTCACTTTTTGATCTTGCAGGAACCTATTTTATAACGGACTCTCTCTCTGTAAGTGCTCGAATAGCTAATATGTTTAATGAAGAATATGAAACTGCTGGCGGTTATAATACCCAAGAACGTAGCTATTACGGAACAGCAACATACAAATTCTAAACCGTATATTCATTTAAACCGCCTTCATCGGCGGTTTTTTCTTTTCTGAGGTATCTATGAAAAAGAAAGTCATCATCAGTTGGTCTTCTGGTAAAGATTCAACACTCACTCTTATCCGTCTACTTCAAAATCCTGATTATGAGGTTGTTGCTTTATATACAACCCATGTCGCAAATGAAGTACCTTTTCAAGTTACTCCTCTTTCAGTTGTTCAAATGCAGGCTGATTTAGCGGGTTTATCATTAATAGCAATTGAATTACCTACCGTGTTCCCTGCCAACAATGAATATCAAAGTTTAGTCGTAACTGGTTTAAAGGAATGTGGTATTGAGTTTGATGCAGTAGCCTTTGGCGATATGTTTTGTAATGGCATTGTCGAATACCGTAAAAGCTATATAGAAACAGCCGGTTGGGAGTGTGTTTTTCCATTGGTAGGGCAATCAAGTCGTGAGCTAGCAGAAGAAATCATTAACTGTGGAATTAAAACCATTCTTGTTACAACGGATGGAACTCAATTAGATAATCAATTTTGTAGTCAAGAATACACAACGCAGCTACTTTCTGAGTTACCAATACACGTTGATCCATGCGGAGAAGACGGGGAGTTTCATACATTAGTAATAGAGGCTCCTTGTTTTAGTGGCTCTATAGAGTTATCTGATATAAGAATCGATGAACAAGAAAGGTTTACTCATTTACGTTATCAGGCTTCTGTTTTACAAAAATAGCATTAAAGGTATGATTAGAGCCCCAATCTTCATATCGACTTAAAAGAGTCTGTGGTTTCAGTTATGCCAAAACATATTTTGATTTTTGATTCAGGTATCGGTGGGTTATCTGTATATAAAGAGATCCAATACCAATTACCTCTAGCGAAGTATATTTATGCTTTTGATAATGCGGCGTTTCCATATGGTGAACTCACTGAATCAGTTTTAATTGAAAGAACGGCCCATATCATTTCTCAGCTTTCTAGCAAATTTTCTATAGATATAGTGGTGATCGCTTGTAATACAGCAAGTACGATTGTTTTGCCTACACTTAGAGAAAAGTTAACCATTCCAGTGGTTGGTGTGGTTCCTGCGATAAAGCCAGCTGCGCTAGTATCAACTAAGATTGGACTTCTTGCGACTCCTGCGACGGTAAAACGAAGCTACACTTATGACTTGATTAAATCATTTGCTCCAATTTCTGATGTTCAGCTATTAGGTTCAACTAGATTGGTTGAAATGGCGGAAGAAAAAATGATAGGGGTGGATGTTGACCTTGAAGAGTTAAAAGTCATTTTATCTCCTTGGCAAGATAAGGTGGATACAATTGTCCTTGGTTGTACTCATTTTCCATTTTTGAGAAACGAAATTAAAAAAGTATTGAATGGTAATGTATTGCTTATTGATTCAGGTGAGGCGATAGCAAGAAGAGTAAAACAATTATTAGGGGATTATAAAGAGAAAGGAAATGAAGCTATAAAGGGAGAGGTATTTTGTAGTGCCTCAACAAAGAATGAAGAGGCACTTAATAAAACATTTCAAGAACTAGGGTTTAGTCCTCTTCAATATTTGGATTACCCGAAGTTTTAGGATCATTAGCAATGCGTACTTTAAGTGTACGCTGATCAAATTCGTTATTGTTTAAGTTTTCGATAACGTTATCCGCATCTTTACTTGCAACAACAACAAAACCAAAGCCTCTTCTTTTACCTGTTCGTTTGTCTTTCATTAAACGAACGGCAAATACGTCACCAAACTCTGCAAATAAATCTTTTACATCTGATTCATTTGCTCGGTAAGGAAGATTACCAACATAAAGAGTCGTACTTGCTTGGTCTGTTGTTTGAGTATCATCAACAGAAGCCGTAGTACTTGCCTTGGTTGGCGCTTTATTAATGGTTAATAGTGTAAAACCTGTAATTACTGCGCCAAAAGCGAAAGCAAAAGCGGGAGATACCGGAAAAAACGAGATTGCACCTGCACCTAGTGCAGCAATAGCAATGATAATAATATTTGAGTTAGTAGATTTCATGATAAGTAATGTCTAGTAAATAAATGGAAAGTGATGAATTAACAATAAAATCACATTGATACTACTTATATTATTTATCAATTGCCAACTAATTAAGTCATTGTGCTTTTCTTGTAGGGGTTTTGTGTTAAAAAAAGTGATCTGTGTAGAAAATAATCACTTGAACTATATTATTCAAAAAGTGCTTGCGAATAACTTTAAGCGCCCTATAATGCGCCTCGTTCCCAAGAGAAAAGCGAAAGCAGAAACGATTGAGAACATTAAGTTTTGAGGTGTTTAAATTAATTTTAAATAAAACTTGACTTAAAAGTTTGGCTCGGTATTATACGCAGCCTGAAGCGACGAAGCGGTAACGCTAAGTGGTTGAAAGACAAGCTCTTTAACAATTTAACCAAATCAATCTGTGTGGGCACTTGTTAGTTGATAATCACTAGTTTGCTTTTACTTTTCGAAGTGAATTCAAACAAAAATAATCAATGAACTGAGTGACTACACAAAATTACTTTTATGTAACAATCAGTATTAATCATTGAGCCGGTTTTGTTTCTGCTGAAACAAACCAAAAAACTTTAATTGAAGAGTTTGATCATGGCTCAGATTGAACGCTGGCGGCAGGCCTAACACATGCAAGTCGAGCGGTAACAGAAATTAGCTTGCTAATTTGCTGACGAGCGGCGGACGGGTGAGTAATGCCTGGGAATATGCCTTGATGTGGGGGATAACTATTGGAAACGATAGCTAATACCGCATAATGTCTTCGGACCAAAGAGGGGGATCTTCGGACCTCTCGCGTCAAGATTAGCCCAGGTGAGATTAGCTAGTTGGTGGGGTAAGAGCTCACCAAGGCGACGATCTCTAGCTGGTCTGAGAGGATGATCAGCCACACTGGAACTGAGACACGGTCCAGACTCCTACGGGAGGCAGCAGTGGGGAATATTGCACAATGGGCGAAAGCCTGATGCAGCCATGCCGCGTGTATGAAGAAGGCCTTCGGGTTGTAAAGTACTTTCAGTCGTGAGGAAGGGTGTGTAGTTAATAGCTGCATATCTTGACGTTAGCGACAGAAGAAGCACCGGCTAACTCCGTGCCAGCAGCCGCGGTAATACGGAGGGTGCGAGCGTTAATCGGAATTACTGGGCGTAAAGCGCATGCAGGTGGTTCATTAAGTCAGATGTGAAAGCCCGGGGCTCAACCTCGGAACCGCATTTGAAACTGGTGAACTAGAGTGCTGTAGAGGGGGGTGGAATTTCAGGTGTAGCGGTGAAATGCGTAGAGATCTGAAGGAATACCAGTGGCGAAGGCGGCCCCCTGGACAGACACTGACACTCAGATGCGAAAGCGTGGGGAGCAAACAGGATTAGATACCCTGGTAGTCCACGCCGTAAACGATGTCTACTTGGAGGTTGTGGCCTTGAGCCGTGGCTTTCGGAGCTAACGCGTTAAGTAGACCGCCTGGGGAGTACGGTCGCAAGATTAAAACTCAAATGAATTGACGGGGGCCCGCACAAGCGGTGGAGCATGTGGTTTAATTCGATGCAACGCGAAGAACCTTACCTACTCTTGACATCCACAGAAGAGACCAGAGATGGACTTGTGCCTTCGGGAACTGTGAGACAGGTGCTGCATGGCTGTCGTCAGCTCGTGTTGTGAAATGTTGGGTTAAGTCCCGCAACGAGCGCAACCCTTATCCTTGTTTGCCAGCACGTAATGGTGGGAACTCCAGGGAGACTGCCGGTGATAAACCGGAGGAAGGTGGGGACGACGTCAAGTCATCATGGCCCTTACGAGTAGGGCTACACACGTGCTACAATGGCGCATACAGAGGGCTGCAAGCTAGCGATAGTGAGCGAATCCCAAAAAGTGCGTCGTAGTCCGGATCGGAGTCTGCAACTCGACTCCGTGAAGTCGGAATCGCTAGTAATCGTGAATCAGAATGTCACGGTGAATACGTTCCCGGGCCTTGTACACACCGCCCGTCACACCATGGGAGTGGGCTGCAAAAGAAGTGGGTAGTTTAACCTTCGGGAGGACGCTCACCACTTTGTGGTTCATGACTGGGGTGAAGTCGTAACAAGGTAGCCCTAGGGGAACCTGGGGCTGGATCACCTCCTTAAACGATAGATTGCGATTTATGAGTGTTCACACAGATTGATTAGGTTAAAAAATAAAAGAGACATAATGTTGGGTCTGTAGCTCAGTTGGTTAGAGCGCACCCCTGATAAGGGTGAGGTCGGTGGTTCAAATCCACTCAGACCCACCAATACTTTTCCAGTAAGTATTGGTGGTAACATTATATTTTGGGGCTATAGCTCAGCTGGGAGAGCGCCTGCCTTGCACGCAGGAGGTCTGCGGTTCGATCCCGCATAGCTCCACCATCTTTAAGTATTCTCCTTGAGAGTCTTTAAAAATGGTTTCGAAAGAAACATTGCTCTTTAACAATTTGGAAAGCTGACTGATTTAACTAACTTTCGAGTTAGATAAATCAAAATTTAAAAGTTCTTAATATCTTTTGTTTATCTCAGATAAACAAATTAAAAACACATTCAAGTGTTCTTGTATTTTGAATCCGGCGAAAAACCAGAACTCGCAATGACGAGTTCAACCTTGGTTGTTTATGCCATACGAAACCTCTTGGGGTTGTATGGTTAAGTGACTAAGCGTACACGGTGGATGCCTTGGCAGTCAGAGGCGATGAAAGACGTATTAACTTGCGATAAGCGTAGATTAGGTAGTAAAAACCATTTGAGTCTACGATTTCTGAATGGGGAAACCCACTAGCATAAGCTAGTATCGCTGCGTGAATACATAGCGCAGCGAGGCAAACCGGGAGAACTGAAACATCTAAGTACCCCGAGGAAGAGAAATCAACCGAGATCCCGAAAGTAGCGGCGAGCGAAATTGGGTTAGCCCTTAAGCTTTTAATGAGACAGGTGAAGGCTCTGGAAAGTGCCGCGATACAAGGTGATAGCCCTGTAACCGACATCTCATCATCAGTGAAAACGAGTAAGGCGGGACACGTGATATCCTGTCTGAATATGGGGGGACCATCCTCCAAGGCTAAATACTACTGACTGACCGATAGTGAACCAGTACCGTGAGGGAAAGGCGAAAAGAACCCCTGTGAGGGGAGTGAAATAGAACCTGAAACCGTGTACGTACAAGCAGTAGGAGCATACTTGTTATGTGACTGCGTACCTTTTGTATAATGGGTCAGCGACTTATATTCAGTGGCAAGGTTAACCGTTTAGGGGAGCCGTAGGGAAACCGAGTCTTAACTGGGCGTTCAGTCTCTGGATATAGACCCGAAACCAAGTGATCTAGCCATGGGCAGGTTGAAGGTTGAGTAACATCAACTGGAGGACCGAACCGACTAATGTTGAAAAATTAGCGGATGACTTGTGGCTAGGGGTGAAAGGCCAATCAAACTTGGAGATAGCTGGTTCTCCCCGAAATCTATTTAGGTAGAGCCTCGGACGAATACTACTGGGGGTAGAGCACTGTTAAGGCTAGGGGGTCATCCCGACTTACCAACCCTTTGCAAACTCCGAATACCAGTAAGTACTATCCGGGAGACACACGGCGGGTGCTAACGTCCGTCGTGGAGAGGGAAACAACCCAGACCGCCAGCTAAGGTCCCAAAGTTATAGCTAAGTGGGAAACGATGTGGGAAGGCTCAGACAGCCAGGATGTTGGCTTAGAAGCAGCCATCATTTAAAGAAAGCGTAATAGCTCACTGGTCGAGTCGGCCTGCGCGGAAGATGTAACGGGGCTAAGCTATACACCGAAGCTGCGGCAGTGCAATTTATTGTGCTGGGTAGGGGAGCGTTCTGTAAGCCGTTGAAGGTGGTCTGTAAGGGCTGCTGGAGGTATCAGAAGTGCGAATGCTGACATGAGTAACGATAAAGGGGGTGAAAAACCCCCTCGCCGGAAGACCAAGGGTTCCTGTCCAACGTTAATCGGGGCAGGGTAAGTCGACCCCTAAGGCGAGGCTGAAAAGCGTAGTCGATGGGAAACGGGTTAATATTCCCGTACTTCTTATAATTGCGATGGGGGGACGGAGAAGGCTAGGTAGGCTTGGCGACGGTCGTCCAAGTTCAAGTGCGTAGGCTAAGAGTTTAGGTAAATCCGGACTCTTGTTAGGCTGAGACACGATGTCGAGCACCTACGGGTGTGAAGCTATTGATGCCATACTTCCAGGAAAAGCCTCTAAGCTTCAGATTATAAGGAATCGTACCCCAAACCGACACAGGTGGTCGAGTAGAGAATACTAAGGCGCTTGAGAGAACTCGGGTGAAGGAACTAGGCAAAATGGTACCGTAACTTCGGGAGAAGGTACGCTCCTAGCGGTGATGAGACTTGCTCTCTAAGCTGCCGGGAGTCGCAGATACCAGGTGGCTGCAACTGTTTATTAAAAACATAGCACTGTGCTAAATCGTAAGATGACGTATACGGTGTGACGCCTGCCCGGTGCTTGAAGGTTAATTGATGGGGTTAGACTTCGGTCGAAGCTCTTGATCGAAGCCCAAGTAAACGGCGGCCGTAACTATAACGGTCCTAAGGTAGCGAAATTCCTTGTCGGGTAAGTTCCGACCTGCACGAATGGCGTAATGATGGCCACGCTGTCTCCACCCGAGACTCAGTGAAATTGAAATCGCTGTGAAGATGCAGTGTACCCGCGGCTAGACGGAAAGACCCCGTGAACCTTTACTACAGCTTGGCACTGAACATTGACCCTACATGTGTAGGATAGGTGGGAGCCTTTGAAACCAGTACGCTAGTATTGGTGGAGGCAATCTTGAAATACCACCCTTGTATGCTTGATGTTCTAACGTTGGTCCCTTATCGGGATTGCGGACAGTGCCTGGTGGGTAGTTTGACTGGGGCGGTCTCCTCCCAAAGAGTAACGGAGGAGCACGAAGGTGGGCTAAACACGGTTGGACATCGTGTGGTTAGTGCAATGGCATAAGCCCGCTTGACTGCGAGAATGACAATTCGAGCAGGTGCGAAAGCAGGTCATAGTGATCCGGTGGTTCTGAATGGAAGGGCCATCGCTCAACGGATAAAAGGTACTCCGGGGATAACAGGCTGATACCGCCCAAGAGTTCATATCGACGGCGGTGTTTGGCACCTCGATGTCGGCTCATCACATCCTGGGGCTGAAGTCGGTCCCAAGGGTATGGCTGTTCGCCATTTAAAGTGGTACGCGAGCTGGGTTTAGAACGTCGTGAGACAGTTCGGTCCCTATCTGCCGTGGGCGTTGGATGATTGAAAGGGGCTGCTCCTAGTACGAGAGGACCGGAGTGGACGAACCTCTGGTGTTCGGGTTGTTACGCCAGTAGCATTGCCCGGTAGCTAAGTTCGGGATCGATAAACGCTGAAAGCATCTAAGCGTGAAGCGAGCCTTGAGATGAGTCATCCCTGATACTTTAAGTATCCTAAAGGGTTGTTGAAGACTACGACGTTGATAGGCAGGGTGTGTAAGTGCTGCGAGGCATTGAGCTAACCTGTACTAATTGCCCGTGAGGCTTAACCATACAACACCCAAGGGGTTTTGAACGGATTTGAAGTTGCAAGAAACGTATTGAATGTGATTAAGAACACATACCAGCTTTCCAGATTATTATTTATCTCTTATTGAGGTAGATAGAAAGAATTTGCTTGGCGACCATAGCGTTATGGACCCACCTGATCCCATGCCGAACTCAGAAGTGAAACGTAATAGCGCCGATGGTAGTGTGGGGTTTCCCCATGTGAGAGTAGGACATCGCCAGGCTTGAATTTGAATAAGTGCCCGTTCAATAGAACGGGCTTTTATTTCGCTCCCAGTTTGTCACTGTGAGCCAAGTCAACATAACGTTTTTAAGTCTTTCATAAATAAATGAAAAAGTTGAAAATATTATCTTGACTTTCAAATCAGAAAGCGTATTATACGCAGCCTGAAGCGACGAAGCGGTAACGCTAAGTGGTTGAAAGACAAGCTCTTTAACAATTTAACCAAATCAATCTGTGTGGGCACTTGTGAGTTGATAATCACTAGTTTGCTTTTACTTTTCGAAGTGAATTCAAACAAAATAATCAATGAACTGAGTGACTACACAAAATTACTTTTATGTAACAATCAGTATTAATCATTGAGCCGGTTTTGTTTCTGCTGAAACAAACCAAAAAACTTTAATTGAAGAGTTTGATCATGGCTCAGATTGAACGCTGGCGGCAGGCCTAACACATGCAAGTCGAGCGGTAACAGAAATTAGCTTGCTAATTTGCTGACGAGCGGCGGACGGGTGAGTAATGCCTGGGAATATGCCTTGATGTGGGGGATAACTATTGGAAACGATAGCTAATACCGCATAATGTCTTCGGACCAAAGAGGGGGATCTTCGGACCTCTCGCGTCAAGATTAGCCCAGGTGAGATTAGCTAGTTGGTGGGGTAAGAGCTCACCAAGGCGACGATCTCTAGCTGGTCTGAGAGGATGATCAGCCACACTGGAACTGAGACACGGTCCAGACTCCTACGGGAGGCAGCAGTGGGGAATATTGCACAATGGGCGAAAGCCTGATGCAGCCATGCCGCGTGTATGAAGAAGGCCTTCGGGTTGTAAAGTACTTTCAGTCGTGAGGAAGGGTGTGTAGTTAATAGCTGCATATCTTGACGTTAGCGACAGAAGAAGCACCGGCTAACTCCGTGCCAGCAGCCGCGGTAATACGGAGGGTGCAAGCGTTAATCGGAATTACTGGGCGTAAAGCGCATGCAGGTGGTTCATTAAGTCAGATGTGAAAGCCCGGGGCTCAACCTCGGAACCGCATTTGAAACTGGTGAACTAGAGTGCTGTAGAGGGGGGTAGAATTTCAGGTGTAGCGGTGAAATGCGTAGAGATCTGAAGGAATACCAGTGGCGAAGGCGGCCCCCTGGACAGACACTGACACTCAGATGCGAAAGCGTGGGGAGCAAACAGGATTAGATACCCTGGTAGTCCACGCCGTAAACGATGTCTACTTGGAGGTTGTGGCCTTGAGCCGTGGCTTTCGGAGCTAACGCGTTAAGTAGACCGCCTGGGGAGTACGGTCGCAAGATTAAAACTCAAATGAATTGACGGGGGCCCGCACAAGCGGTGGAGCATGTGGTTTAATTCGATGCAACGCGAAGAACCTTACCTACTCTTGACATCTACAGAATTCGCTAGAGATAGCTTAGTGCCTTCGGGAACTGTAAGACAGGTGCTGCATGGCTGTCGTCAGCTCGTGTTGTGAAATGTTGGGTTAAGTCCCGCAACGAGCGCAACCCTTATCCTTGTTTGCCAGCACGTAATGGTGGGAACTCCAGGGAGACTGCCGGTGATAAACCGGAGGAAGGTGGGGACGACGTCAAGTCATCATGGCCCTTACGAGTAGGGCTACACACGTGCTACAATGGCGCATACAGAGGGCTGCAAGCTAGCGATAGTGAGCGAATCCCAAAAAGTGCGTCGTAGTCCGGATCGGAGTCTGCAACTCGACTCCGTGAAGTCGGAATCGCTAGTAATCGTGAATCAGAATGTCACGGTGAATACGTTCCCGGGCCTTGTACACACCGCCCGTCACACCATGGGAGTGGGCTGCAAAAGAAGTGGGTAGTTTAACCTTCGGGAGGACGCTCACCACTTTGTGGTTCATGACTGGGGTGAAGTCGTAACAAGGTAGCCCTAGGGGAACCTGGGGCTGGATCACCTCCTTAAACGATAGATTACGATTTATGAGTGTTCACACAGATTGATTAGGTTAAAAAATAAAAGAGACATAATGTTGGGTCTGTAGCTCAGTTGGTTAGAGCGCACCCCTGATAAGGGTGAGGTCGGTGGTTCAAATCCACTCAGACCCACCAATACTTTTCCAGTAAGTATTGGTGATGACATTATATTTTGGGGCTATAGCTCAGCTGGGAGAGCGCCTGCCTTGCACGCAGGAGGTCTGCGGTTCGATCCCGCATAGCTCCACCATCTTTAAGTATTCTCCTTGAGAGTCTTTAAAAATGGTTTCGAAAGAAACATTGCTCTTTAACAATTTGGAAAGCTGACTGATTTAACTGACTTACGAGTTAGATAAATCAAAATTTAAAAGTTCTTAATATCTTTTGTTTATCTTTTAGATAAACAAATTAAAAACACATTCAAGTGTTCTTGTATTTTGAATCCGGCGAAAAACCAGAACTCGCAATGACGAGTTCAACCTTGGTTGTTTATGCCATACGAAACCTCTTGGGGTTGTATGGTTAAGTGACTAAGCGTACACGGTGGATGCCTTGGCAGTCAGAGGCGATGAAAGACGTATTAACTTGCGATAAGCGTAGATTAGGTAGTAAAAACCATTTGAGTCTACGATTTCTGAATGGGGAAACCCACTAGCATAAGCTAGTATCGCTGCGTGAATACATAGCGCAGCGAGGCAAACCGGGAGAACTGAAACATCTAAGTACCCCGAGGAAGAGAAATCAACCGAGATCCCGAAAGTAGCGGCGAGCGAAATTGGGTTAGCCCTTAAGCTTTTAATGAGACAGGTGAAGGCTCTGGAAAGTGCCGCGATACAAGGTGATAGCCCTGTAACCGACATCTCATCATCAGTGAAAACGAGTAAGGCGGGACACGTGATATCCTGTCTGAATATGGGGGGACCATCCTCCAAGGCTAAATACTACTGACTGACCGATAGTGAACCAGTACCGTGAGGGAAAGGCGAAAAGAACCCCTGTGAGGGGAGTGAAATAGAACCTGAAACCGTGTACGTACAAGCAGTAGGAGCATACTTGTTATGTGACTGCGTACCTTTTGTATAATGGGTCAGCGACTTATATTCAGTGGCAAGGTTAACCGTTTAGGGGAGCCGTAGGGAAACCGAGTCTTAACTGGGCGTTCAGTCTCTGGATATAGACCCGAAACCAAGTGATCTAGCCATGGGCAGGTTGAAGGTTGAGTAACATCAACTGGAGGACCGAACCGACTAATGTTGAAAAATTAGCGGATGACTTGTGGCTAGGGGTGAAAGGCCAATCAAACTTGGAGATAGCTGGTTCTCCCCGAAATCTATTTAGGTAGAGCCTCGGACGAATACTACTGGGGGTAGAGCACTGTTAAGGCTAGGGGGTCATCCCGACTTACCAACCCTTTGCAAACTCCGAATACCAGTAAGTACTATCCGGGAGACACACGGCGGGTGCTAACGTCCGTCGTGGAGAGGGAAACAACCCAGACCGCCAGCTAAGGTCCCAAAGTTATAGCTAAGTGGGAAACGATGTGGGAAGGCTCAGACAGCCAGGATGTTGGCTTAGAAGCAGCCATCATTTAAAGAAAGCGTAATAGCTCACTGGTCGAGTCGGCCTGCGCGGAAGATGTAACGGGGCTAAGCTATACACCGAAGCTGCGGCAGTGCAATTTATTGTGCTGGGTAGGGGAGCGTTCTGTAAGCCGTTGAAGGTGGTCTGTAAGGGCTGCTGGAGGTATCAGAAGTGCGAATGCTGACATGAGTAACGATAAAGGGGGTGAAAAACCCCCTCGCCGGAAGACCAAGGGTTCCTGTCCAACGTTAATCGGGGCAGGGTAAGTCGACCCCTAAGGCGAGGCTGAAAAGCGTAGTCGATGGGAAACGGGTTAATATTCCCGTACTTCTTATAATTGCGATGGGGGGACGGAGAAGGCTAGGTAGGCTTGGCGACGGTCGTCCAAGTTCAAGTGCGTAGGCTAAGAGTTTAGGTAAATCCGGACTCTTGTTAGGCTGAGACACGATGTCGAGCACCTACGGGTGTGAAGCTATTGATGCCATACTTCCAGGAAAAGCCTCTAAGCTTCAGATTATAAGGAATCGTACCCCAAACCGACACAGGTGGTCGAGTAGAGAATACTAAGGCGCTTGAGAGAACTCGGGTGAAGGAACTAGGCAAAATGGTACCGTAACTTCGGGAGAAGGTACGCTCCTAGCGGTGATGAGACTTGCTCTCTAAGCTGCCGGGAGTCGCAGATACCAGGTGGCTGCAACTGTTTATTAAAAACATAGCACTGTGCTAAATCGTAAGATGACGTATACGGTGTGACGCCTGCCCGGTGCTTGAAGGTTAATTGATGGGGTTAGACTTCGGTCGAAGCTCTTGATCGAAGCCCAAGTAAACGGCGGCCGTAACTATAACGGTCCTAAGGTAGCGAAATTCCTTGTCGGGTAAGTTCCGACCTGCACGAATGGCGTAATGATGGCCACGCTGTCTCCACCCGAGACTCAGTGAAATTGAAATCGCTGTGAAGATGCAGTGTACCCGCGGCTAGACGGAAAGACCCCGTGAACCTTTACTACAGCTTGGCACTGAACATTGACCCTACATGTGTAGGATAGGTGGGAGCCTTTGAAACCAGTACGCTAGTATTGGTGGAGGCAATCTTGAAATACCACCCTTGTATGCTTGATGTTCTAACGTTGGTCCCTTATCGGGATTGCGGACAGTGCCTGGTGGGTAGTTTGACTGGGGCGGTCTCCTCCCAAAGAGTAACGGAGGAGCACGAAGGTGGGCTAAACACGGTTGGACATCGTGTGGTTAGTGCAATGGCATAAGCCCGCTTGACTGCGAGAATGACAATTCGAGCAGGTGCGAAAGCAGGTCATAGTGATCCGGTGGTTCTGAATGGAAGGGCCATCGCTCAACGGATAAAAGGTACTCCGGGGATAACAGGCTGATACCGCCCAAGAGTTCATATCGACGGCGGTGTTTGGCACCTCGATGTCGGCTCATCACATCCTGGGGCTGAAGTCGGTCCCAAGGGTATGGCTGTTCGCCATTTAAAGTGGTACGCGAGCTGGGTTTAGAACGTCGTGAGACAGTTCGGTCCCTATCTGCCGTGGGCGTTGGATGATTGAAAGGGGCTGCTCCTAGTACGAGAGGACCGGAGTGGACGAACCTCTGGTGTTCGGGTTGTTACGCCAGTAGCATTGCCCGGTAGCTAAGTTCGGGATCGATAAACGCTGAAAGCATCTAAGCGTGAAGCGAGCCTTGAGATGAGTCATCCCTGATACTTTAAGTATCCTAAAGGGTTGTTGAAGACTACGACGTTGATAGGCAGGGTGTGTAAGTGCTGCGAGGCATTGAGCTAACCTGTACTAATTGCCCGTGAGGCTTAACCATACAACACCCAAGGGGTTTTGAACGGATTTGAAGTTGCAAGAAACGTATTGAATGTGATTAAGAACACATACCAGCTTTCCAGATTATTATTTATCTCTTATTGAGGTAGATAGAAAGAATTTGCTTGGCGACCATAGCGTTATGGACCCACCTGATCCCATGCCGAACTCAGAAGTGAAACGTAATAGCGCCGATGGTAGTGTGGGGTTTCCCCATGTGAGAGTAGGACATCGCCAGGCTTGAATTTGAATAAGTGCCCGTTCAATAGAACGGGCTTTTATTTCGCTCCCAGTTTGTCACTGTGAGCCAAGTCAACATAACGTTTTTAAGTCTTTCATAAATAAATGAAAAAGTTGAAAATATTATCTTGACTTTCAAATCAGAAAGCGTATTATACGCAGCCTGAAGCGACGAAGCGGTAACGCTAAGTGGTTGAAAGACAAGCTCTTTAACAATTTAACCAAATCAATCTGTGTGGGCACTTGTGAGTTGATAATCACTAGTTTGCTTTTACTTTTCGAAGTGAATTCAAACAAAAATAATCAATGAACTGAGTGACTACACAAAATTACTTTTATGTAACAATCAGTATTAATCATTGAGCCGGTTTTGTTTCTGCTGAAACAAACCAAAAAACTTTAATTGAAGAGTTTGATCATGGCTCAGATTGAACGCTGGCGGCAGGCCTAACACATGCAAGTCGAGCGGTAACAGAAATTAGCTTGCTAATTTGCTGACGAGCGGCGGACGGGTGAGTAATGCCTGGGAATATGCCTTGATGTGGGGGATAACTATTGGAAACGATAGCTAATACCGCATAATGTCTTCGGACCAAAGAGGGGGATCTTCGGACCTCTCGCGTCAAGATTAGCCCAGGTGAGATTAGCTAGTTGGTGGGGTAAGAGCTCACCAAGGCAACGATCTCTAGCTGGTCTGAGAGGATGATCAGCCACACTGGAACTGAGACACGGTCCAGACTCCTACGGGAGGCAGCAGTGGGGAATATTGCACAATGGGCGAAAGCCTGATGCAGCCATGCCGCGTGTATGAAGAAGGCCTTCGGGTTGTAAAGTACTTTCAGTCGTGAGGAAGGGTGTGTAGTTAATAGCTGCATATCTTGACGTTAGCGACAGAAGAAGCACCGGCTAACTCCGTGCCAGCAGCCGCGGTAATACGGAGGGTGCGAGCGTTAATCGGAATTACTGGGCGTAAAGCGCATGCAGGTGGTTCATTAAGTCAGATGTGAAAGCCCGGGGCTCAACCTCGGAACCGCATTTGAAACTGGTGAACTAGAGTGCTGTAGAGGGGGGTAGAATTTCAGGTGTAGCGGTGAAATGCGTAGAGATCTGAAGGAATACCAGTGGCGAAGGCGGCCCCCTGGACAGACACTGACACTCAGATGCGAAAGCGTGGGGAGCAAACAGGATTAGATACCCTGGTAGTCCACGCCGTAAACGATGTCTACTTGGAGGTTGTGGCCTTGAGCCGTGGCTTTCGGAGCTAACGCGTTAAGTAGACCGCCTGGGGAGTACGGTCGCAAGATTAAAACTCAAATGAATTGACGGGGGCCCGCACAAGCGGTGGAGCATGTGGTTTAATTCGATGCAACGCGAAGAACCTTACCTACTCTTGACATCTACAGAATTCGCTAGAGATAGCTTAGTGCCTTCGGGAACTGTAAGACAGGTGCTGCATGGCTGTCGTCAGCTCGTGTTGTGAAATGTTGGGTTAAGTCCCGCAACGAGCGCAACCCTTATCCTTGTTTGCCAGCACGTAATGGTGGGAACTCCAGGGAGACTGCCGGTGATAAACCGGAGGAAGGTGGGGACGACGTCAAGTCATCATGGCCCTTACGAGTAGGGCTACACACGTGCTACAATGGCGCATACAGAGGGCTGCAAGCTAGCGATAGTGAGCGAATCCCAAAAAGTGCGTCGTAGTCCGGATCGGAGTCTGCAACTCGACTCCGTGAAGTCGGAATCGCTAGTAATCGTGAATCAGAATGTCACGGTGAATACGTTCCCGGGCCTTGTACACACCGCCCGTCACACCATGGGAGTGGGCTGCAAAAGAAGTGGGTAGTTTAACCTTCGGGAGGACGCTCACCACTTTGTGGTTCATGACTGGGGTGAAGTCGTAACAAGGTAGCCCTAGGGGAACCTGGGGCTGGATCACCTCCTTAAACGATAGATTATGATTTATGAGTGTTCACACAGATTGATTAGGTTAAAAACGTAAAGAAGCAATAGAAGGTGCCCAACACCTTCAAATATCCAGTGTCCCGTTCGTCTAGAGGCCTAGGACACCGCCCTTTCACGGCGGTAACAGGGGTTCGACTCCCCTACGGGATACCATTGGGTCGTTAGCTCAGTTGGTAGAGCAGTTGACTTTTAATCAATTGGTCGCAGGTTCGAATCCTGCACGACCCACCATTCTTTCTCACGAAGGAATTAAAACTTTCGTGGGCGATTAGCTCAGTTGGGAGAGCACCTCCCTTACAAGGAGGGGGTCACTGGTTCGAGCCCGGTATCGCCCACCATCTTTAAGTATTCTCCCTGAGAGTCTTTAAAAATGGTTTCGAAAGAAACATTGCTCTTTAACAATTTGGAAAGCTGACTGATTTAACTAACTTACGAGTTAGATAAATCAAAATTTAAAAGTTCTTAATATCTTTTGTTTATCTTAGATAAGCAAATTAAAAACACATTCAAGTGTTCTTGTATTTTGAATCCGGCGAAAAACCAGAACTCGCAATGACGAGTTCAACCTTGGTTGTTTATGCCATACGAAACCTCTTGGGGTTGTATGGTTAAGTGACTAAGCGTACACGGTGGATGCCTTGGCAGTCAGAGGCGATGAAAGACGTATTAACTTGCGATAAGCCCAGATTAGGTAGTAAAAACCTTTTGAGTCTGGGATTTCTGAATGGGGAAACCCACTAGCATAAGCTAGTATCGCTGCGTGAATACATAGCGCAGCGAAGCAAACCGGGAGAACTGAAACATCTAAGTACCCCGAGGAAGAGAAATCAACCGAGATCCCGAAAGTAGCGGCGAGCGAAATTGGGTTAGCCCTTAAGCTTTTAATGAGACAGGTGAAGGCTCTGGAAAGTGCCGCGATACAAGGTGATAGCCCTGTAACCGACATCTCATCATCAGTGAAAACGAGTAAGGCGGGACACGTGATATCCTGTCTGAATATGGGGGGACCATCCTCCAAGGCTAAATACTACTGACTGACCGATAGTGAACCAGTACCGTGAGGGAAAGGCGAAAAGAACCCCTGTGAGGGGAGTGAAATAGAACCTGAAACCGTGTACGTACAAGCAGTAGGAGCATACTTGTTATGTGACTGCGTACCTTTTGTATAATGGGTCAGCGACTTATATTCAGTGGCAAGGTTAACCGTTTAGGGGAGCCGTAGGGAAACCGAGTCTTAACTGGGCGTTCAGTCTCTGGATATAGACCCGAAACCAAGTGATCTAGCCATGGGCAGGTTGAAGGTTGAGTAACATCAACTGGAGGACCGAACCGACTAATGTTGAAAAATTAGCGGATGACTTGTGGCTAGGGGTGAAAGGCCAATCAAACTTGGAGATAGCTGGTTCTCCCCGAAATCTATTTAGGTAGAGCCTCGGACGAATACTACTGGGGGTAGAGCACTGTTAAGGCTAGGGGGTCATCCCGACTTACCAACCCTTTGCAAACTCCGAATACCAGTAAGTACTATCCGGGAGACACACGGCGGGTGCTAACGTCCGTCGTGGAGAGGGAAACAACCCAGACCGCCAGCTAAGGTCCCAAAGTTATAGCTAAGTGGGAAACGATGTGGGAAGGCTCAGACAGCCAGGATGTTGGCTTAGAAGCAGCCATCATTTAAAGAAAGCGTAATAGCTCACTGGTCGAGTCGGCCTGCGCGGAAGATGTAACGGGGCTAAGCTATACACCGAAGCTGCGGCAGTGCAATTTATTGTGCTGGGTAGGGGAGCGTTCTGTAAGCCGTTGAAGGTGGTCTGTAAGGGCTGCTGGAGGTATCAGAAGTGCGAATGCTGACATGAGTAACGATAAAGGGGGTGAAAAACCCCCTCGCCGGAAGACCAAGGGTTCCTGTCCAACGTTAATCGGGGCAGGGTAAGTCGACCCCTAAGGCGAGGCTGAAAAGCGTAGTCGATGGGAAACGGGTTAATATTCCCGTACTTCTTATAATTGCGATGGGGGGACGGAGAAGGCTAGGTAGGCTTGGCGACGGTCGTCCAAGTTCAAGTGCGTAGGCTAAGAGTTTAGGTAAATCCGGACTCTTGTTAGGCTGAGACACGATGTCGAGCACCTACGGGTGTGAAGCTATTGATGCCATACTTCCAGGAAAAGCCTCTAAGCTTCAGATTATAAGGAATCGTACCCCAAACCGACACAGGTGGTCGAGTAGAGAATACTAAGGCGCTTGAGAGAACTCGGGTGAAGGAACTAGGCAAAATGGTACCGTAACTTCGGGAGAAGGTACGCTCCTAGCGGTGATGAGACTTGCTCTCTAAGCTGCCGGGAGTCGCAGATACCAGGTGGCTGCAACTGTTTATTAAAAACATAGCACTGTGCTAAATCGTAAGATGACGTATACGGTGTGACGCCTGCCCGGTGCTTGAAGGTTAATTGATGGGGTTAGACTTCGGTCGAAGCTCTTGATCGAAGCCCAAGTAAACGGCGGCCGTAACTATAACGGTCCTAAGGTAGCGAAATTCCTTGTCGGGTAAGTTCCGACCTGCACGAATGGCGTAATGATGGCCACGCTGTCTCCACCCGAGACTCAGTGAAATTGAAATCGCTGTGAAGATGCAGTGTACCCGCGGCTAGACGGAAAGACCCCGTGAACCTTTACTACAGCTTGGCACTGAACATTGACCCTACATGTGTAGGATAGGTGGGAGCCTTTGAAGCCAGTACGCTAGTATTGGTGGAGGCAATCTTGAAATACCACCCTTGTATGCTTGATGTTCTAACGTTGGTCCCTTATCGGGATTGCGGACAGTGCCTGGTGGGTAGTTTGACTGGGGCGGTCTCCTCCCAAAGAGTAACGGAGGAGCACGAAGGTGGGCTAAACACGGTTGGACATCGTGTGGTTAGTGCAATGGCATAAGCCCGCTTGACTGCGAGAATGACAATTCGAGCAGGTGCGAAAGCAGGTCATAGTGATCCGGTGGTTCTGAATGGAAGGGCCATCGCTCAACGGATAAAAGGTACTCCGGGGATAACAGGCTGATACCGCCCAAGAGTTCATATCGACGGCGGTGTTTGGCACCTCGATGTCGGCTCATCACATCCTGGGGCTGAAGTCGGTCCCAAGGGTATGGCTGTTCGCCATTTAAAGTGGTACGCGAGCTGGGTTTAGAACGTCGTGAGACAGTTCGGTCCCTATCTGCCGTGGGCGTTGGATGATTGAAAGGGGCTGCTCCTAGTACGAGAGGACCGGAGTGGACGAACCTCTGGTGTTCGGGTTGTTACGCCAGTAGCATTGCCCGGTAGCTAAGTTCGGGATCGATAAACGCTGAAAGCATCTAAGCGTGAAGCGAGCCTTGAGATGAGTCATCCCTGATACTTTAAGTATCCTAAAGGGTTGTTGAAGACTACGACGTTGATAGGCAGGGTGTGTAAGTGCTGCGAGGCATTGAGCTAACCTGTACTAATTGCCCGTGAGGCTTAACCATACAACACCCAAGGGGTTTTGAACGGATTTGAAGTTGCAAGAAACGTATTGAATGTGATTAAGAACACATACCAGCTTTCCAGATTATTATTTATCTCTTATTGAGGTAGATAGAAAGAATTTGCTTGGCGACCATAGCGTTATGGACCCACCTGATCCCATGCCGAACTCAGAAGTGAAACGTAATAGCGCCGATGGTAGTGTGGGGTTTCCCCATGTGAGAGTAGGACATCGCCAGGCTTGAATTTGAATAAGTGCCCGTTCAATAGAACGGGCTTTTATTTCGCTCCCAGTTTGTCACTGTGAGCCAAGTCAACATAACGTTTTTAAGTCTTTCATAAATAAATGAAAAAGTTGAAAATATTATCTTGACTTTCAAATCAGAAAGCGTATTATACGCAGCCTGAAGCGACGAAGCGGTAACGCTAAGTGGTTGAAAGACAAGCTCTTTAACAATTTAACCAAATCAATCTGTGTGGGCACTTGTTAGTTGATAATCACTAGTTTGCTTTTACTTTTCGAAGTGAATTCAAACAAAAATAATCAATGAACTGAGTGACTACACAAAATTACTTTTATGTAACAATCAGTATTAATCATTGAGCCGGTTTTGTTTCTGCTGAAACAAACCAAAAAACTTTAATTGAAGAGTTTGATCATGGCTCAGATTGAACGCTGGCGGCAGGCCTAACACATGCAAGTCGAGCGGTAACAGAAATTAGCTTGCTAATTTGCTGACGAGCGGCGGACGGGTGAGTAATGCCTGGGAATATGCCTTGATGTGGGGGATAACTATTGGAAACGATAGCTAATACCGCATAATGTCTTCGGACCAAAGAGGGGGATCTTCGGACCTCTCGCGTCAAGATTAGCCCAGGTGAGATTAGCTAGTTGGTGGGGTAAGAGCTCACCAAGGCAACGATCTCTAGCTGGTCTGAGAGGATGATCAGCCACACTGGAACTGAGACACGGTCCAGACTCCTACGGGAGGCAGCAGTGGGGAATATTGCACAATGGGCGAAAGCCTGATGCAGCCATGCCGCGTGTATGAAGAAGGCCTTCGGGTTGTAAAGTACTTTCAGTCGTGAGGAAGGGTGTGTAGTTAATAGCTGCACATCTTGACGTTAGCGACAGAAGAAGCACCGGCTAACTCCGTGCCAGCAGCCGCGGTAATACGGAGGGTGCGAGCGTTAATCGGAATTACTGGGCGTAAAGCGCATGCAGGTGGTTCATTAAGTCAGATGTGAAAGCCCGGGGCTCAACCTCGGAACCGCATTTGAAACTGGTGAACTAGAGTGCTGTAGAGGGGGGTAGAATTTCAGGTGTAGCGGTGAAATGCGTAGAGATCTGAAGGAATACCAGTGGCGAAGGCGGCCCCCTGGACAGACACTGACACTCAGATGCGAAAGCGTGGGGAGCAAACAGGATTAGATACCCTGGTAGTCCACGCCGTAAACGATGTCTACTTGGAGGTTGTGGCCTTGAGCCGTGGCTTTCGGAGCTAACGCGTTAAGTAGACCGCCTGGGGAGTACGGTCGCAAGATTAAAACTCAAATGAATTGACGGGGGCCCGCACAAGCGGTGGAGCATGTGGTTTAATTCGATGCAACGCGAAGAACCTTACCTACTCTTGACATCTACAGAATTCGCTAGAGATAGCTTAGTGCCTTCGGGAACTGTAAGACAGGTGCTGCATGGCTGTCGTCAGCTCGTGTTGTGAAATGTTGGGTTAAGTCCCGCAACGAGCGCAACCCTTATCCTTGTTTGCCAGCACGTAATGGTGGGAACTCCAGGGAGACTGCCGGTGATAAACCGGAGGAAGGTGGGGACGACGTCAAGTCATCATGGCCCTTACGAGTAGGGCTACACACGTGCTACAATGGCGCATACAGAGGGCTGCAAGCTAGCGATAGTGAGCGAATCCCAAAAAGTGCGTCGTAGTCCGGATCGGAGTCTGCAACTCGACTCCGTGAAGTCGGAATCGCTAGTAATCGTGAATCAGAATGTCACGGTGAATACGTTCCCGGGCCTTGTACACACCGCCCGTCACACCATGGGAGTGGGCTGCAAAAGAAGTGGGTAGTTTAACCTTCGGGAGGACGCTCACCACTTTGTGGTTCATGACTGGGGTGAAGTCGTAACAAGGTAGCCCTAGGGGAACCTGGGGCTGGATCACCTCCTTAAACGATAGATTACGATTTATGAGTGTTCACACAGATTGATTAGGTTAAAAAATAAAAGAGACATAATGTTGGGTCTGTAGCTCAGTTGGTTAGAGCGCACCCCTGATAAGGGTGAGGTCGGTGGTTCAAATCCACTCAGACCCACCAATACTTTTCCAGTAAGTATTGGTGATGACATTATATTTTGGGGCTATAGCTCAGCTGGGAGAGCGCCTGCCTTGCACGCAGGAGGTCTGCGGTTCGATCCCGCATAGCTCCACCATCTTTAAGTATTCTCCTTGAGAGTCTTTAAAAATGGTTTCGAAAGAAACATTGCTCTTTAACAATTTGGAAAGCTGACTGATTTAACTGACTTACGAGTTAGATAAATCAAAATTTAAAAGTTCTTAATATCTTTTGTTTATCTTTTAGATAAACAAATTAAAAACACATTCAAGTGTTCTTGTATTTTGAATCCGGCGAAAAACCAGAACTCGCAATGACGAGTTCAACCTTGGTTGTTTATGCCATACGAAACCTCTTGGGGTTGTATGGTTAAGTGACTAAGCGTACACGGTGGATGCCTTGGCAGTCAGAGGCGATGAAAGACGTATTAACTTGCGATAAGCGTAGATTAGGTAGTAAAAACCATTTGAGTCTACGATTTCTGAATGGGGAAACCCACTAGCATAAGCTAGTATCGCTGCGTGAATACATAGCGCAGCGAAGCAAACCGGGAGAACTGAAACATCTAAGTACCCCGAGGAAGAGAAATCAACCGAGATCCCGAAAGTAGCGGCGAGCGAAATTGGGTTAGCCCTTAAGCTTTTAATGAGACAGGTGAAGGCTCTGGAAAGTGCCGCGATACAAGGTGATAGCCCTGTAACCGACATCTCATCATCAGTGAAAACGAGTAAGGCGGGACACGTGATATCCTGTCTGAATATGGGGGGACCATCCTCCAAGGCTAAATACTACTGACTGACCGATAGTGAACCAGTACCGTGAGGGAAAGGCGAAAAGAACCCCTGTGAGGGGAGTGAAATAGAACCTGAAACCGTGTACGTACAAGCAGTAGGAGCATACTTGTTATGTGACTGCGTACCTTTTGTATAATGGGTCAGCGACTTATATTCAGTGGCAAGGTTAACCGTTTAGGGGAGCCGTAGGGAAACCGAGTCTTAACTGGGCGTTCAGTCTCTGGATATAGACCCGAAACCAAGTGATCTAGCCATGGGCAGGTTGAAGGTTGAGTAACATCAACTGGAGGACCGAACCGACTAATGTTGAAAAATTAGCGGATGACTTGTGGCTAGGGGTGAAAGGCCAATCAAACTTGGAGATAGCTGGTTCTCCCCGAAATCTATTTAGGTAGAGCCTCGGACGAATACTACTGGGGGTAGAGCACTGTTAAGGCTAGGGGGTCATCCCGACTTACCAACCCTTTGCAAACTCCGAATACCAGTAAGTACTATCCGGGAGACACACGGCGGGTGCTAACGTCCGTCGTGGAGAGGGAAACAACCCAGACCGCCAGCTAAGGTCCCAAAGTTATAGCTAAGTGGGAAACGATGTGGGAAGGCTCAGACAGCCAGGATGTTGGCTTAGAAGCAGCCATCATTTAAAGAAAGCGTAATAGCTCACTGGTCGAGTCGGCCTGCGCGGAAGATGTAACGGGGCTAAGCTATACACCGAAGCTGCGGCAGTGCAATTTATTGTGCTGGGTAGGGGAGCGTTCTGTAAGCCGTTGAAGGTGGTCTGTAAGGGCTGCTGGAGGTATCAGAAGTGCGAATGCTGACATGAGTAACGATAAAGGGGGTGAAAAACCCCCTCGCCGGAAGACCAAGGGTTCCTGTCCAACGTTAATCGGGGCAGGGTAAGTCGACCCCTAAGGCGAGGCTGAAAAGCGTAGTCGATGGGAAACGGGTTAATATTCCCGTACTTCTTATAATTGCGATGGGGGGACGGAGAAGGCTAGGTAGGCTTGGCGACGGTCGTCCAAGTTCAAGTGCGTAGGCTAAGAGTTTAGGTAAATCCGGACTCTTGTTAGGCTGAGACACGATGTCGAGCACCTACGGGTGTGAAGCTATTGATGCCATACTTCCAGGAAAAGCCTCTAAGCTTCAGATTATAAGGAATCGTACCCCAAACCGACACAGGTGGTCGAGTAGAGAATACTAAGGCGCTTGAGAGAACTCGGGTGAAGGAACTAGGCAAAATGGTACCGTAACTTCGGGAGAAGGTACGCTCCTAGCGGTGATGAGACTTGCTCTCTAAGCTGCCGGGAGTCGCAGATACCAGGTGGCTGCAACTGTTTATTAAAAACATAGCACTGTGCTAAATCGTAAGATGACGTATACGGTGTGACGCCTGCCCGGTGCTTGAAGGTTAATTGATGGGGTTAGACTTCGGTCGAAGCTCTTGATCGAAGCCCAAGTAAACGGCGGCCGTAACTATAACGGTCCTAAGGTAGCGAAATTCCTTGTCGGGTAAGTTCCGACCTGCACGAATGGCGTAATGATGGCCACGCTGTCTCCACCCGAGACTCAGTGAAATTGAAATCGCTGTGAAGATGCAGTGTACCCGCGGCTAGACGGAAAGACCCCGTGAACCTTTACTACAGCTTGGCACTGAACATTGACCCTACATGTGTAGGATAGGTGGGAGCCTTTGAAACCAGTACGCTAGTATTGGTGGAGGCAATCTTGAAATACCACCCTTGTATGCTTGATGTTCTAACGTTGGTCCCTTATCGGGATTGCGGACAGTGCCTGGTGGGTAGTTTGACTGGGGCGGTCTCCTCCCAAAGAGTAACGGAGGAGCACGAAGGTGGGCTAAACACGGTTGGACATCGTGTGGTTAGTGCAATGGCATAAGCCCGCTTGACTGCGAGAATGACAATTCGAGCAGGTGCGAAAGCAGGTCATAGTGATCCGGTGGTTCTGAATGGAAGGGCCATCGCTCAACGGATAAAAGGTACTCCGGGGATAACAGGCTGATACCGCCCAAGAGTTCATATCGACGGCGGTGTTTGGCACCTCGATGTCGGCTCATCACATCCTGGGGCTGAAGTCGGTCCCAAGGGTATGGCTGTTCGCCATTTAAAGTGGTACGCGAGCTGGGTTTAGAACGTCGTGAGACAGTTCGGTCCCTATCTGCCGTGGGCGTTGGATGATTGAAAGGGGCTGCTCCTAGTACGAGAGGACCGGAGTGGACGAACCTCTGGTGTTCGGGTTGTTACGCCAGTAGCATTGCCCGGTAGCTAAGTTCGGGATCGATAAACGCTGAAAGCATCTAAGCGTGAAGCGAGCCTTGAGATGAGTCATCCCTGATACTTTAAGTATCCTAAAGGGTTGTTGAAGACTACGACGTTGATAGGCAGGGTGTGTAAGTGCTGCGAGGCATTGAGCTAACCTGTACTAATTGCCCGTGAGGCTTAACCATACAACACCCAAGGGGTTTTGAACGGATTTGAAATTGCAAGAACGATATTGAATGTGATTAAGAACGCATACACAGCTTTCCAGATTATTATTTATCTCTTATTGAGATAGATAGAAAGAATTTGCTTGGCGACCATAGCGTTATGGACCCACCTGATCCCATGCCGAACTCAGAAGTGAAACGTAATAGCGCCGATGGTAGTGTGGGGTTTCCCCATGTGAGAGTAGGACATCGCCAGGCTCCTATTTATTTTTACTTTTTAATAAAAAGTAAAATCAAAAATAGCATTATGCTGAATAGACACTGCGGAGTGGTAGTTCAGTTGGTTAGAATACCGGCCTGTCACGCCGGGGGTCGCGGGTTCGAGTCCCGTCCACTCCGCCACTATTTTAAAAAGCCCTAATCGAAAGATTAGGGCTTTTTTACGTCTGTCTAAAAGTAAAATGACTCAGGATAGATACAGCGAAGCGGTAGCTCAGTTGGTTAGGCTGTCTATGGAGAGCTTAGTGAGCGGTTATAGAGGGCTGTTCTTCCATCTCTATCGTTAAGCAAACCTTTAGTATCGATTGCGTTAGATAAGGTGGATATTCAGTGAAGAGGCGAAGACAGTAAATAGCATGAGTTCTTTCAAACTCACGCTAGGCATCAAATTAATTATAAGATTTGATTTAAAATATGATCAGCTTTGATTCGTTTGATTCGTTTTATCAAACGTTTAACTTCTAGCGGATAACTATCTAATTTATCAACTTGCTTATAAGTAGCTATAAGCTGAGTATGTTTTAAGATAACTTCAAGTTCGGCTTGTTTCTCACCTAGTAATAGCTGTTCAGGATCTTGAAGAAGCAAGCCATTTTCTAGATCTAACTTCCAAGCTCTTGGATTTAAATTACTACCAGTAATCAACGTGAATTCGTTATCAACCCAGACACCTTTTAAATGGAAACTATTATTTTCATGCTTCCAAAGGCGAAGAGATAATTGTCTATTTGCTATGTAGGTTTCATTCGCTTTAGCAAAATTTCGAAGGTTGATCTCATATAAATACGGTAAACCAGCAATGGTTTTAAACTCTTCTTCTGGAGCTATGTAGAAGTCATTAGCTGTTTTATCACCAACAATAACGGTTACCTTCACACCTCTGCGTAAGGCTTTCTTAAGTTCTTTAGCAATAGGTTTAGGGAAATTAAAATATGGAGTACAAATTGTTATTTCTGATACAGCAGAAGCCAATAGAAGCAGAATATGACTGTTAAGCTTATTGCCTTTTCTACCCAGACCAATAAGTGGGGTTATACCTATTTCTCCTGACTTTCGCATTTGAGGAGTAAATTGGTAATTAACTACACTTAGTTGTTTGCGAAGTTCTTTGATCGCAGGTTTTAATGATTTGGTATTTGGTCTATTTTGTTGAGATAAACAATTTACAGCAGGGCTCGCTATTAATGTTTTTTTAATTAACGACACCATAGAGTTTGCTAGAAATTGATTATTCAATAAATGGTATCTATCGCAGCGGTATTTCTCTTTATGAGCCAAATAGACATCATTTAAGCTAGCTCCGCTATACACTACAGTATCATCAAAAATAAAACCTTTAAGGTGTAGCACCCCAAACACTTCTTTATTACGGACTGGAACACCTAAAACATTAATTGAGTGTTTGTATTTTTCTGAAAACTCTCTATAAAGAGCCGCGTTACCATCGCTAGATTCAGCACCAATAAGCCCACGTTGAGCTCTATGCCAATCAACTAAGACATTTATATCAAGTGTCGGCTGCTTCTGTTTTGCTTCGTATAATGCGGTAAATATTTCGCGACCAGCATCATCATTTTCTAAATAAAGCGCAACAATATAGATCCGTTGTTTCGCATTCTCAATTTGCTTTAATAGCTCATAGCGAAAATCTTCTGCAGTATGAAGAGTCTTTAAACTCTCAGGATTTTGAGACAACATTGGAAGCATAGATAGCTGTTCTTTACTTTCTAGAGGTTTTGTATTCATAACAAGTCATTAAATTATCAATATAAGATCAATCATTTTAGCAAAATAAAGTGATATTGCCGAGAGTAATATCAAAGAGTCAGCCTTGATATACTAAAATGTCTAAGAGTTTTCCATCTTTTGTATAACGTTCATATTTGTTTTTTACAATATGTGGAACTTCAGAACTGTTAGCGTAGTTAAATTTATTTTTAATGTAAAATGGAGTTAGGCTAGGTTCACATAGGCAGTAAGCTGCATCTAAAGTTAAGAATTGAGGCAAGTTTTTTAATAATATGCTGCCATAATTTTGTTGTCTTTTTTCATTTATTATCATCATTCCAGTCAAGAAATGACAGTCGTCATAAGTTTTTATTCGGATTGAGCCGATTATTTTTTTATCCTCTTCTAGAATGACTATGTCTTCTTTCCCTTTTGGTTTTCCTGAGGGGTAGTTATCTTTATATAGCTTATGTAGAAGGGGGAGTCGTAATTTCTCTAGGTAAGACACAGTAAGATTCATGGGGTTTTCTATATAGTTTTTTAATATTAAGTTAGAATGTACTTAATTTAGTCTTTTAAATATAGTCGATATGAAAATTTTACCTACAAAAATGTTAAAGCCATATAACAGTTTTTCGATAGATGAAAATGCTGAACTGATCATAGAAGCTGAAACGACTCAAGATTTAATTGATATTTGGTCATCAGAAAAGTATTCAAAATCAGTAAAGCTTCCTTTAGGTCGAGGGAGTAATACTCTCTTTTGTGGTCCATTTGAAGGGATTGTTGTTCTTAATCGTCTTTTAGGAAAAGAAGTTGAAGAAAAGGGTAATGATTATTTAATTACGGTTGCAAGTGGTGAAGATTGGCCTAGCTTTGTTGAATGGTGTGTAGATCATGATTACTACGGCATCGAAAACTTGGCAATGATTCCTGGTTGTGTCGGTTCATCACCGATTCAAAATATTGGAGCTTATGGATTAGAGTTAAAAGATATTTGTGAATCTGTCGAATATTTAGATCTTAATACACTAACAATTAAAAAACTTGAGCATTCTGAATGTCGATTTGGTTATCGAGATTCAATTTTCAAACAAGAGCTTAAAGATCAGGTCATAATCACAGCTGTAACATTACGTTTGTCTAAAATATGGCAGCCCCTTCTATCGTATGGCCCACTCTCTCAATTTAATGCTACGAGTAATACAGCAAAAGATATTTTTTTGAAAGTTTGTGATATTAGGTCTAATAAGTTGCCGGATCCTAGATTATTAGGTAATGCAGGAAGCTTTTTTAAAAATCCTATCATTTCAAATGATCATTATTGTCTTTTGAAGGAGAAATACCCGGAACTTCCTGCGTATGAGTTTGGGGAGAATAAAAAGATTGCGGCAGGTTGGCTTATCGATAATGCTGGATTAAAAGGATTTCAAATTAATGATGCATCGGTTCATAAAGATCAGGCTCTTGTTCTTGTTAATAATGGTAATGCGACCTCAAGCGATATATTAAGTTTAGCGAATCATATTAAAACGAAAGTATACGATCTGTATCAAATTGACTTGGAGCATGAAGTTAGATTCTATTCCGGTTCAAAAGAAACATCTTTAACGGAGTTATTTTAAGTGAAAGAACACGTAAAGAAACTTGCGATACTTCGTCAACTTAGTGATGGACGCTTTCATTCAGGTGAAGACCTAGGTGTGAGTCTTAATGTTTCACGATCTGCAATCAGCAAGCATATTTCTGCTCTGCAAGAGTGGGGACTAGTCATATATAAAATCAAAGGTAAGGGTTATTCGTTATCTGAGCCCCTCGAACTGTTATCCCCTGATAAGGTAGGCTATGAAAAATTGCCTATTCCTATTTTATTAGGTGTTACTGACTCTACTAACCAGTATTTACTCGACGAAATGAAGACGTTGAAATCGGGACAATCTTGTTTTGCTGAATATCAGACATCAGGAAGAGGGCGCCGCGGTCGTACTTGGGTTTCGCCATTCGGAAGTAATATCTATTTTTCTTTATATTGGAAGCTTGAAAGCGGATTAGCCGGCGCAATGGGTTTGAGCCTTGCTATCGGGATTGCTGTTGTTAATGCGTTAGAATCACTTGGCTGCCAAGATTTAAAACTTAAATGGCCTAATGATATTTACTGGAATGGGAAAAAATTAGCGGGAGTACTTATTGAGTTATCGGCTCAGTCAGGCGGTGCCGCCCATGTTGTTATTGGTGTTGGTATAAACGTAGATCTTGATGATCGTTTTAATGCTGAGATAGATCAACCATGGACTGATTTGAAAGAGGTCCTTAATAAAGAAAACCAACGAAATAAGCTTGCAAATACTTTATTAAAGTCAATGCATCAAACTATGGAGGAGTTTCAAATATCTGGGCTACGTCCATTTATTGAAAGATGGAAGACGTTGGATAATTTTATGGATAAAACAATTACTTTACAAACCGGCAGTAATGGAGTGACGGGTATTTGCAAAGGGATTGATGAACAAGGCGCAATATTAGTTGAAATTAATGGAGAGATACTATCCTTCATTGGTGGTGAGATATCGATTAAGAAAGAGTAACTATTTTTTTATTGAGACCTGATTGATTGAATGGTTTTTAGTTTTTGATAATATCAAACTAGCACGCATTTTTGTTGGTAGTATATTTTCTCTTAAATTCAAACCATTAATAGTATCCCAAATATGCTCTGCTTTTTCTTTTGATTTATCAATAGACAGTTCAGTATAGTGCGAGAAATAAGCTCCTTTTTGTCTAAAGGCACTGGTTCTTAGTTTTAAAAAACGCTCGGTATACCAAAGTTTTAACTGTTCTTGGGTAGCATCAACATAAATAGAAAAGTCTAAAAAATCAGAAACGAATTGGTTATGCTGCTGCCCTGGATAGTCATAATTATTTTGTAAAACATTTAATCCTTCAATAATTAAAATGTCGGGATTTGAAATAATTTTTTTCTCATCAGTAATATCATAAGTTAAATGCGAATAAATGGGAGCTTCAACAGAACGTTTTCCCATTTTAACGTCAGCGACAAATGAAACGAGAGATTTCATATCATATGATTCAGGAAACCCTTTCTTGTGCATGATCCCCTTATCAATCAGTACCTGATTTGGATATAAAAAGCCGTCAGTGGTCACTAATTGTGTGCTTAAATTTGGTATTAATTGACGTAATAACGTTTGAATGATTCTCGCGGTTGTACTCTTCCCAACAGCAACACTACCAGCGATTCCGATAATGAATGGTGAGTTGATGGTATTGTTTAATAAGAAATTTTCTAAAATGATGTTTTTTTCTTTATGGCTTTCTATGTGAAGTTGAAGTAATCGAATTAATGGTAAGTAAATTTCTTCCACTTCCATAATATTGATATTCTCATTTATCCCACGCAGGCTAGTTAATTCTTGTTCGCTTAATGTCAAAGGAGTTGAATTGCGTAATTCAGCCCATTCTTTACGAGAAAAAGTTAAGTAAGTGCTCACATTGTTTACCAGAGGGATTTAATGAAGGGCAAACAATACAATAAGGAAGTATAAGAAAAAAGAGTAGTTGCTCTTTTTCAGTCATAGAACTGATTAGAATTCGCTAAATTGGAGTGAAAAGGTAAAAAAAATCATTTTATTTGATTTTTCGGTTGCATGATATTTAGAGATTAACTAGAATGCGCACCAATTGTGCCGACTTAGCTCAGTAGGTAGAGCAACTGACTTGTAATCAGTAGGTCACCAGTTCGACTCCGGTAGTCGGCACCATTCTATTTTTAAATTATATTAAAGAATAGATATAAAATTTGGAGGGGTTCCCGAGTGGCCAAAGGGAGCAGACTGTAAATCTGCCGCGAAAGCTTCGATGGTTCGAATCCGTCCCCCTCCACCATTTTCAAGGTAAAATAGCTCTGTCGAGTTACATTGCGTGCATCGTATAATGGCTATTACCTCAGCCTTCCAAGCTGATGATGCGGGTTCGATTCCCGCTGCACGCTCCATCTCCTATTTTCCTTATATTTCAAATATATTTTTTGGTTACGTGGTCATTTATAACCACCAATGCCGTACCTAGAGGGACTATCATGTCTAAAGAAAAATTTGAACGTACGAAACCGCACGTAAACGTTGGTACTATCGGCCACGTTGACCACGGTAAAACAACTCTAACTGCTGCTATCTGTACTACACTTGCAAAAGTGTACGGTGGTGTTGCTAAAGATTTCGCATCAATCGATAACGCTCCAGAAGAGCGCGAGCGTGGTATCACAATCTCAACTTCTCACGTTGAGTATGATACACCTGAGCGTCACTATGCACACGTTGACTGTCCTGGACACGCCGATTATGTTAAAAACATGATCACTGGTGCTGCTCAAATGGATGGTGGTATCCTAGTTGTTGCTGCAACAGATGGTCCAATGCCACAAACACGTGAGCACATCCTACTTGGTCGTCAAGTTGGTATCCCTTTCATCGTTGTATTCATGAACAAATGTGACATGGTTGACGATGAAGAGCTTCTTGAGCTAGTAGAAATGGAAGTTCGTGAACTTCTTTCTGAATACGAATACCCAGGTGATGATTTACCAGTAATTCAAGGTTCAGCTCTTGGCGCTCTAAACGGCGAAAAAGAGTGGGAAGATAAAATCGTTGAGCTAGCAACAGCTCTAGATACTTACATTCCACTTCCAGAGCGTGCTGTAGACATGCCTTTCCTACTTCCAATTGAAGATGTATTCTCAATTCAAGGTCGTGGTACTGTTGTTACTGGTCGTATCGAACGTGGTATCCTACGTGTAGGTGACGAAGTAGAAATCATTGGTATCAAAGAAACTACAGTTTCTACATGTACTGGTGTTGAAATGTTCCGTAAACTGCTTGACGAAGGTCGTGCTGGTGAGAACGTTGGTGCACTTCTACGTGGTACTAAGCGTGATGACGTTGAACGTGGCCAAGTACTTGCTGCTAAAGGTTCAATCAACCCACACACTAAATTTGAGTCAGAAGTATACGTTCTTTCTAAAGATGAAGGCGGCCGTCATACTCCTTTCTTCAAAGGCTACCGTCCACAGTTCTACTTCCGTACAACGGATGTAACTGGTGATATCACACTTCCTGAAGGTGTTGAAATGGTAATGCCTGGTGACAACGTTCAAATGACGGTTGAGCTAATCGCTCCAATCGCTATGGACGAAGGTCTACGCTTCGCAATCCGTGAAGGTGGCCGTACAGTTGGTGCTGGTGTTGTTGCTAAAATCTTCGCGTAAGATTTGACGAAGTACTAGTAAAAAGGGCATCATTTGATGCCCTTTTTCTGCGTTGTATTGTGTGTTGTTTTATTTTTCATCTAAATTAATAAGAAAATATAGAGTACAGCGCAGACAAATTAGCAAATAGCTGGTTTATAGGATGAAGAGAGTAGGGTATATTTACTCTTGTTTTTGAATTTCTGTCTAATGATGGAAAATGATTTTAGTTATGTCACAGGTTGGTTTATGAAAACAAATACTGAGACGACAGAAACTTCAGGCGCAGTTGATACAATTAAGTGGTTACTAGTTTTAGTTCTACTTTCTGCTGCGGTAATTGGTAATTATTTACTAGCTGATCTGTCTGTTGTTATTCGAGCTGCCGGTGTAGTTGCATTAATTGCTGCTGCTGGTGGTATTGCTGCTTTCACAGCAAAAGGTCAAACTGCAATTGCATTTGCTCGTGAATCAAGAATGGAAGTACGTAAAGTTGTTTGGCCTACACGCCAAGAAACAACACAGACAACTTTCATTGTTCTTGCTGTATGTATCGTTATGGCCCTTATTTTATGGGGTATTGATGGTATCATGGTAAGACTAATTGGCTTAATCACAGGTGTTTGAGGATAAGTGATCATGAGTGAAGCTCCAAAGAAACGTTGGTATGTAGTTCAAGCCTTTTCAGGTTTTGAAGGTCGTGTATCACAATCGCTACGCGAACATATTAAAATTCATAACATGGAAGAGTTATTTGGCGAAGTACTTGTACCAACTGAAGAAGTGGTAGAAATGCGTGCCGGTCAACGTCGTAAAAGCGAACGTAAATTTTTCCCAGGTTACGTGTTAGTGCAAATGATCATGAATGATGAATCATGGCACTTGGTACGTAGTATTCCACGTGTTATGGGATTCATTGGTGGTACTTCAGATCGCCCAGCACCTATCACAGATAAAGAAGCTGATGCTATTTTGAATCGTCTTGAACAAGCGAGCGAAGCTCCTCGTCCTAAGACGTTATTTGAAGCTGGTGAAGTGGTTCGTGTTACAGAAGGCCCATTTGCTGACTTTAACGGTACTGTTGAAGAAGTCGATTACGAGAAGAGTCGCATCAAAGTATCTGTTTCTATCTTCGGCCGTGCAACTCCAGTTGAACTAGAGTTTAGCCAAGTAGAAAAAAACTGATCGAAAAATCATCAAAGCTATTGTAAAGCGCGCGAATTATTATTATAATTTCGCGCGTTTTTGTTAACGGGGAGCTAATCCAGTTGGATGGCGATTGAACCCAAAATTAGGAAATATTATGGCTAAGAAAGTTGAAGCTTATATCAAACTGCAAGTTGCAGCAGGTATGGCGAACCCAAGTCCACCAGTTGGTCCTGCTCTAGGTCAACACGGTGTGAATATCATGGAATTCTGTAAAGCGTTTAACGCAAGAACAGAATCTGTTGAGAAAGGTCTACCTACTCCAGTTGTTATCTCTGTATACAGCGACCGTTCTTTTACGTTTATTACTAAGACTCCACCTGCTGCTGTTCTTCTAAAGAAAGCTGCTGGCGTTAAGTCTGGTTCTGGTCGTCCAAACACTGAGAAAGTTGGTACTATTACTGACGCTCAAGTACAAGAGATCGCAGAAACTAAAGCTGCGGACATGACTGGTGCTGACATTGAAGCTATGAAGCGTTCAATTGCTGGTACTGCTCGTTCAATGGGTCTAGTGGTAGAGGGTTAATAAAATGGCTAAACTTACTAAGCGTATGCGTAATATCCGCGAAAAAGTGGAAGTTACTAAAGACTACGAAATCAACGAAGCTGTTGCTCTTCTTAAAGAATTAGCTACTGCTAAATTCAATGAAAGTGTTGATGTTGCTATCAACCTTGGCATTGATGCACGTAAATCAGATCAAAACGTACGTGGCGCAACTGTGCTACCTCACGGTACTGGTCGTGATATCCGTGTTGCTGTGTTCACTCAAGGTGCAAACGCAGAAGCTGCTAAAGAAGCAGGCGCTGATCTAGTAGGCATGGAAGATCTTGCTGAACTAGTTAAGAAAGGCGAAATGAACTTTGACGTTGTTGTTGCTTCTCCAGATGCAATGCGCGTTGTTGGTCAACTAGGTACAATCCTAGGTCCTCGCGGTCTTATGCCAAACCCTAAAGTTGGTACTGTAACTCCTAACGTTGCTCAAGCAGTTAAAAATGCTAAAGCTGGTCAGGTTCGTTACCGTAACGACAAAAACGGCATCATCCACACTACTATTGGTAAAGTGGATTTTGATGCTGCTCAACTTAAAGAGAACCTAGAATCTCTTCTAGTTGCACTTAAGAAAGCAAAACCAACTTCAGCGAAAGGTACTTTCCTGAAGAAGGTAAGCATCTCAACTACAATGGGTGCTGGCGTATCTCTAGATCAAACGACTCTAGATACTGCTACAAACTAATTTGCAAAAGCGTAGAGTTTGTGTATAATTCTTCGCTTATCAAATTTATGGTTGGGGCTGTTTAATTTTTAATTAAATAGTCTCCGTCCAAGACCGTAGGCGCTCGAAAGAGCTTAATAAAACCTGCGTAGACGGTGCCCGAACTAAAAACTTTTTTTATATTAGTTTTCTGGGAATGCATCGTAATTACTCTCCTACAATTTTGTAGTGAGTGGTGTAATCACAACCAGAGGTTAATCCAAATGGCTTTAAATCTTCAAGACAAAAAAGCAATTGTTGCTGAAGTCAACGAAGCAGCCAGTGGTGCACTTTCTGCAGTTGTAGCTGACTCTCGTGGCGTTACTGTTGGCGCAATGACTTCTCTACGTAAACAAGCGCGTGAAGCGGGTGTTTACATGAGAGTTGTTCGTAACACACTAGCACGTCGTGCAGTAGAAGGTACTCAGTATGAGTGTCTACAAGACACATTTACTGGTCCATCTCTACTTGCATTCTCTAATGAGCACCCAGGTGCTGCAGCACGTCTTTTTAAAGATTTTGCTAAAGAGAATAAAAACTTCGAGATTAAAGCTGCTGCATTTGAAGGCGCAGTTACTGATGCTGATGTACTAGCGACACTACCAACTTACGACGAAGCTATCGCACGCCTAATGATGTGCATGAAAGAAGCTTCTGCTGGTAAACTGGTACGTACTATCGCTGCTGTTCGTGATCAAAAAGAAGAAGCTGCGGCATAAGCCCTGCTTTATTTGATTACAAAATAAATTATTGTTGACTTAAAAGAGAATTGTTATGTCTATTACTAACGAGCAAATCCTAGACGCAGTTGCAGAAATGTCTGTAATGCAAGTTGTTGAGCTTATCGAAGCTATGGAAGAAAAATTCGGTGTTACTGCTGCTGCTGCAGTAGTTGCTGGTGGTGCTGCAGGCGCTGACGCTGCTGAAGAGCAAACTGAATTTGACGTTATCCTAACTGCTGTTGGCGGAAACAAAGTTTCTGTAATCAAAGCTGTACGTGGCGCTACAGGTCTTGGCCTGAAAGAAGCTAAAGGTCTTGTAGACTCAGCTCCAGCACCTCTAAAAGAAGGCGTTGACAAAGCTGAAGCTGAAGGTCTTAAAGCACAGTTAGAAGAAGCTGGTGCGACTGTTGAAATCAAGTAATTATTACTTAGTTTCATAGCCTAACGGCTAATGGCTGGTGGTTTATTAACCACCGGCCTTTTTGCGCTGTAGGGTTTAGGGTAATTTCACACTGTTTAAAGTCCCTATATCCGAGCAAAAAACATAGTCTCAATCAGAGATTATGTCCTACAGAAAACAGTGTTATTAGTTACTGTCCCAACCTTTCGAAGGCGGATGGTTCGGGTCACTTATCAGCGAGCTGAGGAACCCCATGGTTTACTCTTATACAGAGAAAAAGCGCATCCGTAAGGATTTTGGTAAGCGTCCACAAGTGTTGGACATACCATACTTGCTATCGATCCAGCTTGATTCTTTTACTAAGTTTATCGAGCAAGATCCTGAAGGGCAATACGGTCTTGAGGCTGCTTTCCGTTCTGTTTTTCCAATTCAGAGCTACAACGGCAACTCTAAGCTAGAATACGTTAGCTACAATCTCCGTGAGCCAGAATTTGATGTTAAAGAATGTCAAATCCGCGGTGTTACATATTCTGCACCACTACGCGTTAAATTACGCTTAGTTGTGTATGATAAAGATGCACCTGCAGGCACGGTAAAAGACATTAAAGAACAAGAAGTCTACATGGGCGAAATTCCGCTTATGACAGACAACGGTACTTTTGTAATCAATGGTACTGAAAGGGTTATCGTATCCCAGCTGCACCGCAGCCCAGGTGTCTTCTTCGACAGCGATAAGGGTAAAACCCATTCATCTGGTAAAGTTCTTTATAACGCACGTGTAATTCCTTACCGTGGTTCATGGTTAGATTTCGAATTTGATCCTAAGGATAACTTATTCGTACGTATCGACCGTCGTCGTAAATTACCAGCAACGATCATCTTACGTGCACTTCGTAAGACAACTGAAGAAATCTTAGATCTATTCTTCGATAAAGTTGTATTTGAAGTGAAAGATCAAACGCTAATGATGGAATTACTTCCTGAGCGTTTACGTGGTGAGACTGCAACATTTGATATCGAATCGAACGGCAAGGTTTATGTTGAAGCCGGTCGTCGTATTACTGCGCGTCACATTCGTCAATTGACGAAAGACGAAGTAAATTATATCGAAGTACCAGTGGATTATATCGTAGGTAAAGTGGCTTCTCACGATTATGTGAATGAAGACACAGGTGAGATCATTATCGCAGCTAACCAAGAGTTTAGCTTAGAAGATCTTGCTAATTTATCTCAAGCTGGCCATAAGAAGATCGAAGTATTATTTACCAATGATCTTGATCATGGTGCATACATTTCAGACACATTACGTGCTGATTCAACTGTTGACCGTTTATCGGCTCTAGTTGAAATTTACCGAATGATGCGCCCAGGCGAGCCACCAACAAAAGAAGCTGCTGAATCATTATTTGAAAGCCTATTCTTCTCTGAAGATCGCTATGACTTATCGACTGTTGGTCGTATGAAGTTTAATAGCTCAATTGGCCGTGATAATGACGAAGGTAATGGTATTCTTGATGAGAAAGATATCATCGAGGTTATGCGTAAGCTGATCGATATTCGTAACGGTAAAGGCGAGGTTGATGATATCGATCACCTTGGTAACCGTCGTATTCGTTCTGTTGGCGAAATGGCAGAGAACCAATTCCGTGTTGGTCTAGTTCGTGTAGAACGTGCTGTTCGTGAGCGTTTAAGTCTTGGTGACCTTGATGCAATTATGCCTCAAGATCTTATCAATGCTAAGCCGATTTCAGCTGCAGTTAAAGAATTCTTTGGCTCTTCACAGCTATCTCAGTTTATGGATCAGAATAACCCATTGTCAGAAGTTACGCATAAGCGTCGTATTTCTGCATTAGGTCCTGGCGGTCTAACTCGTGAGCGTGCTGGTTTCGAAGTTCGTGATGTACACGCGACTCACTACGGTCGCCTATGTCCAATCGAAACACCTGAAGGTCCAAACATCGGTCTAATTAACTCATTATCAGCATTCGCACAATGTAACGAGTATGGTTTCCTAGAAACTCCATACCGTCGTGTTGTTGATGGTGTTGTTACTGAAGATGTTGATTACCTGTCTGCTATCGAGGAAGGTACTTTTGTTATTGCACAGGCGAATGCCGTGTTAACAGAAGAAGGTACTTTCGCTGATGAATTAATCATCGCTCGTCAGAAAGGTGAATCTGGACTGCACCCACGTGAACACATCCAATATATGGATGTCGCGACAAACCAAGTTGTATCTGTAGCTGCATCGCTTATCCCGTTCCTAGAACACGATGATGCGAACCGTGCCCTAATGGGTGCGAACATGCAACGTCAAGCCGTTCCTACACTAAGAGCTGATAAGCCTTTAGTTGGTACTGGTATTGAACGTAATGTAGCTGTTGACTCAGGTGTAACTGCTGTTGCTAAACGTGGCGGTATGGTTCAGTCAGTAGATGCTTCTCGTATCGTTATTAAAGTGAACGAAGAAGAATTGGTACCTGGCGAAGCTGGTATCGATATCTACAACTTAACTAAATACACTCGTTCTAACCAAAATACGTGTATCAACCAACGTCCTACAGTACTTCCTGGTGAACCTGTAACTCGTGGTGATGTACTTGCTGATGGTCCTTCAACGGATCTTGGTGAGCTTGCACTTGGTCAGAACATGCGTATCGCGTTCATGCCTTGGAATGGTTATAACTTCGAGGATTCAATCCTTGTATCTGAGCGTGTAGTTCAGGAAGACCGTTTCACGACAATCCATATTCAAGAACTATCTTGTGTGGCTCGTGATACTAAACTTGGTTCAGAAGAGATCACTGCAGATATCCCTAACGTAGGTGAAGCTGCACTGTCTAAACTTGATGAATCAGGTATTGTTTACATTGGTGCTGAAGTTAAGGGTGGTGACATCCTAGTTGGTAAAGTAACGCCTAAAGGTGAAACTCAACTGACTCCTGAAGAGAAGCTACTACGAGCTATCTTCGGTGAAAAAGCATCTGATGTTAAAGATTCTTCTCTACGTGTACCAAACTCTGTTTCAGGTACTATCATTGATGTACAAGTATTTACTCGTGATGGTGTTGAAAAAGACAAACGTGCTCTAGAAATCGAACAAATGCAGCTTAAAGAAGCTAAGAAAGACATCACTGAAGAATTCCAGATTCTTGAAGGTGGCTTATTAGCACGTGTTCGCACACTTCTACTTGCTGCAGGTACTTCTGAAGTTAAGCTTGATGCGATGGATCGTAAGCAGTGGTTAGAAATCACTCTTGATGATGAATCTCAACAAAATCAACTTGAGCAGCTTGCTGAGCAATATGATGAGCTTAAAGCAGAGTTCGATAAGAAATTCGAAACTAAACGTCGTAAGATCACTCAAGGTGATGATCTTGCACCGGGCGTACTGAAAATCGTTAAAGTTTACCTAGCGGTAAAACGTCGTATTCAGCCTGGTGATAAGATGGCGGGTCGTCACGGTAACAAGGGGGTAATCTCTAAGATCAACCCTGTTGAAGACATGCCTTATGATGAAAAAGGTCAGCCAGTAGATATCGTACTGAACCCACTGGGTGTACCTTCTCGTATGAACATCGGTCAAATCCTTGAAGTTCATATGGGTCTTGCTGCGAAAGGCGTTGGTGATAAGATCAACCAAATGCTTAAAGAGCAACAAGAACTACATAAGTTCCGTAACTTCTTACAAAAAGTATACGATCTTGGTGAAACTCGCCAAGAAGTAGACATCGCTGCATTGTCTGATGACGAAGTTCGTACATTAATTAAGAACTTACGCGGTGGTTTACCAATCGCAACACCAATCTTTGATGGTGCTCCAGAAGCATCAATTAAAGAACTATTAAAACTTGTAGATCTGCCAGAATCTGGTCAGTTGAAACTGTTTGATGGTCGTACTGGTGATGCGTTTGAGCGTCCTGTAACTGTTGGTTACATGTACATGCTAAAACTAAACCACTTAGTTGATGACAAGATGCACGCACGTTCTACCGGCTCTTACAGCCTTGTAACTCAGCAACCACTTGGTGGTAAAGCTCAGTTCGGTGGTCAGCGTTTCGGTGAGATGGAAGTATGGGCACTTGAAGCATATGGTGCTGCATATACTCTACAAGAAATGCTAACCGTTAAGTCGGATGACGTGAACGGTCGTACTAAGATGTATAAGAACATCGTAGATGGCGATCATCGTATGGAACCAGGTATGCCGGAATCATTCAACGTATTGTTGAAAGAGATCCGTTCACTTGGTATCAACATCGAGTTAGAAGACGAAGAATAATCTCATTGAGATTGTCCGGTAGAATATAAGGCGCTCGCCGAGCGCCTTTTTTCTCCTTACAGGAGCCGAATGTGAAAGACTTATTAAAGTTTCTGAAAGCACAACATAAGACTGAAGAATTTGATGCAATCAAAATCGGTCTTGCTTCACCTGACCAAATTCGTTCATGGTCTTTTGGTGAAGTTAAAAAGCCAGAAACAATCAACTATCGTACCTTTAAGCCAGAACGTGACGGTCTTTTCTGTGCACGTATCTTTGGCCCAGTTAAAGACTACGAGTGCTTATGTGGTAAATATAAGCGCCTGAAGCACCGTGGTGTTATCTGTGAAAAATGTGGCGTAGAAGTAACGCAAACTAAAGTTCGTCGTGACCGTATGGGCCACATTGAACTTGCGTCTCCTGTTGCACACATCTGGTTCCTTAAGTCACTTCCATCTCGTATTGGTTTGTTAATGGACATTCCTCTACGTGATATCGAACGTGTACTTTACTTTGAATCATATGTGGTTACAGAGCCAGGTATGACTGACTTAGAGCGCAGCCAACTTCTTTCAGAAGAAGAGTACCTTGATAAGCTAGAAGAGTTCGGTGACGAATTCACAGCTAAAATGGGTGCTGAGGCGATTAAAGACTTGCTTGGTTCTATGGACATGCAAGCTGAAATCGAGAACATGCGTGAAGAGCTAGAAACAACTAACTCTGAAACAAAACGTAAGAAACTGACTAAGCGTTTGAAACTTGTAGAAGCATTCGTTCAATCTGGTAATAACCCAGAGTGGATGATCTTAACTGTTCTACCAGTACTTCCGCCAGATCTTCGTCCTCTAGTACCACTAGATGGCGGCCGTTTTGCTACGTCTGATCTAAATGACTTATACCGTCGTGTGATTAACCGTAACAACCGTTTGAAGCGTCTTTTAGACCTAGCTGCACCAGACATCATCGTACGTAACGAAAAACGTATGCTGCAAGAGTCTGTTGATGCGCTGCTTGATAACGGTCGTCGTGGTCGTGCGATTACAGGTTCTAACAAGCGTCCTCTGAAATCTCTTGCTGATATGATCAAGGGTAAACAAGGTCGTTTCCGTCAGAACTTACTTGGTAAACGTGTAGATTACTCTGGTCGTTCTGTAATTACAGTAGGTCCATACCTTCGTCTACATCAGTGTGGTCTTCCTAAGAAGATGGCACTTGAACTATTTAAGCCATTTATCTACAGCAAACTAGAAGGTCGTGGTCTTGCTACGACAATCAAAGCTGCTAAGAAAATGGTAGAGCGTGAAGAAGCGATCGTTTGGGATATCCTAGATGACGTAATTCGTGAACACCCAGTACTGCTTAACCGTGCACCAACACTTCACCGTCTTGGTATCCAAGCGTTTGAACCAGTACTAATCGAAGGTAAAGCGATTCAGCTTCACCCACTAGTGTGTGCGGCATATAACGCCGACTTCGATGGTGACCAGATGGCGGTACACGTACCTCTAACTCTGGAAGCTCAATTAGAAGCACGTACCCTAATGATGTCGACGAATAACATTCTGTCGCCAGCATCAGGCGACCCAATCATCGTTCCTTCTCAGGATGTTGTATTAGGTCTGTACTACATGACACGTGACAAAATTAACGCGAAAGGCGAAGGCATGTACCTTGAAGGTTTTGCTGAAGCTGAGAAAGCATACCGTACAGGTTGTGCAGAGCTGCATGCTCGCGTTAAAGTTCGAATCACAGAAGTACTTCGTGATGAAAACGGTATTGAAACTCGTGAAACTAAACTGGTTGATACGACTGTTGGTCGTGCAATGCTATGGCAGATCGTTCCTGAAGGTCTACCTTACAGCATCATTAACCAGAAGTTAGGTAAGAAGCAAATCTCTAACCTACTAAACGAAGCGTACCGTACTCTTGGTTCGAAAGAGACCGTAATCTTTGCTGACCAAATCATGTACACAGGTTTCGCATACGCAGCATTGTCTGGTGCGTCTGTTGGTATCGACGACATGGTTATTCCTGATGCTAAGTACACTAAAGTGGCTGATGCAGAAGAAGAAGTTAAGCAAATTCAAGAACAGTACCAATCTGGTCTTGTAACTGCGGGCGAACGTTACAACAAAGTTATCGATATCTGGGCAGCAACGAACGAACAAGTTGCTAAAGAGATGATGGATAACTTGTCTTCAGAAACTGTGCTTAACCGCGATGGTGAAGAAGAGCAACAAGAATCGTTTAACAGCGTTTACATGATGGCCGATTCAGGTGCTCGTGGTTCTGCAGCTCAGATTCGTCAGCTAGCAGGTATGCGTGGTCTGATGGCGAAACCAGATGGTTCAATCATCGAAACACCGATCACGGCGAACTTCCGTGAAGGTCTAAACGTAAACCAATACTTCATCTCAACGCACGGTGCGCGTAAAGGTCTTGCCGATACAGCACTTAAAACAGCGAACTCAGGTTACCTGACTCGTCGTTTAGTAGACGTTGCTCAAGATGTAGTTGTTCACTTAGATGACTGTGGTACATACGAAGGTGTGACCATGACCCCTCTAATTGAAGGTGGTGATGTTAAAGAACCTTTACACGAGCGTGTTCTAGGTCGTGTGGTTGCTGAAGATGTATTGAAACCTGGTACAGATGAAATCCTTCTTCCACGTAACACGCTTCTTGATGAGAAGCAGTGTCAAATCGTTGAAGATAACTCAGTTGACCAAATTAAAGTACGTTCAGTAGTAAGCTGTGAAGCTGACTTCGGTTGTTGTGCAAACTGTTACGGTCGTGACTTGGCTCGTGGCCATATGGTAAACCAAGGTGAGGCAGTAGGTGTTATTGCTGCTCAATCAATCGGTGAACCAGGTACACAGCTAACGATGCGTACGTTCCACATCGGTGGTGCGGCATCTACGGCAGCAGCAGATAACAGCATTCAAGTTAAAACGACTGGTTCGATTAAACTTCATAATGCTAAGCACGTAACGAATGGCGAAGGTAACTTAGTTATTACTTCTCGTGCTTCTGAATTAACAGTTATTGATGAGCATGGCCGTACGAAAGAGAGCTATAAGCTATCTTACGGTACTATTCTTTCTAAGAAAGATGGTGATGCAGTGGTTCAAGGCGATAAGATCGCTTCTTGGGACCCGCATACAATGCCAATCATTACAGAAGTACAAGGTCAAGTTCAATTCGTGGACATGATTGATGGTGTTACGATCACAACTCAAACTGATGAGTTAACTGGTCTATCTTCAATTGTAATCCTTGATGCGGCTGAGCGAGCTTCTGCTGGTAAAGACATGCGTCCAACAGTGAAACTTGTTGATGCGAATGGTCGTGACATCATGATCCCTGGCACTGAAATGCCAGCACAATACTTCCTACCTGGTAAGGCGATTGTTAACCTTGCAGATGGCGGTAACGTAGGTATCGGTGAAACACTAGCTCGTATTCCTCAAGCTTCAAGTGGTACTAAAGATATTACCGGTGGTCTTCCACGCGTTGCGGACTTATTTGAAGCTCGTAAACCTAAAGAGCCAGCAATTCTTGCTGAGCACGCAGGTATTGTTGCGTTTGGTAAAGAAACTAAAGGTAAAGTACGCTTATTGATCACTCGTGACGATAACGGCGAAGTTTATGAAGAAATGATTCATAAGCACCGTCAACTTAACATCTTTGATGGTGATAAAGTTGAACGTGGTGACGTTATCTCTGATGGTCCAGAAACTCCACATGATATCCTACGTTTACGTGGTATCCATGCAGTTACTGAATACATCACTAACGAAGTTCAAGAAGTTTACCGCTTACAAGGCGTTAAGATTAACGATAAGCACATTGAAACTATCGTTCGTCAAATGCTACGTAAGTGTACGATTACACATTCTGGTGATTCTACTTTCCTTGAAGGTGAGCAACTAGAATTCGCTAACGTAACGATTGCAAACCGTCTGCTTGAAGCAGAAGGCAAGCAACCAGCACGTTTCGGTCGTGATCTACTAGGTATTACTAAAGCGTCTCTTGCTACTGAGTCGTTCATCTCTGCTGCATCGTTCCAAGAAACGACGCGCGTACTTACTGAAGCTGCGGTTTCTGGTAAGCGTGATGAACTACGTGGTCTGAAAGAAAACGTAATCGTTGGTCGTCTAATTCCAGCGGGTACAGGTTTCGCTTACCACCAAGAACGTCAAAAGCAAAAAACAGCAGAGCAAGCAGCTCCATCTGCTGAGCAAGCGACGGACAACTTAGCAGCACTATTAAATGCAGGTTTCTCTTCTGAAGAGTAATTGAGATTTAATAATCGCTAAATAAAAAGCCCTGCAGAGATGCAGGGCTTTTTTTATACAATTAAAAATTTTAGTGATCTAATACTGATCTATAGTGGCATTATTGTTGTTATTTGCTGAGGCTGTACCGGTGACTAAATCAAGAGTTATGGCGCCCAGCAAATTCAGACAGCAAAAAAAATCCTATTTTTCGTAAATACGCATCAGAAACCAATCAGATTTTATAGCTTTACTTCAAGTTTAATTGTTAGTTGATCGGTGTAATTTCCGGCTCTATGTATTTTTGCTTTATCAGTAATTAGAATTTCAATTGGGATGGCTATTTTCCCAAATTGAGTGAATCTATAGAGTTTTTTACTCTTTTCATATTGAGTCGGAATAAATTTATTTTCTTTGATTTTTATTTGGTATTCAATTTTCGACGAATTATATCGGGTGTGAGTTAATCCTGCATTTTGTGATGTTATAAGTAGATTTGTTTTAGTATTACTTTGTGCAATTAGTTGAACTTTTCTACTTTTTCCTTCTTTTATCTCTCCAAAATCTAGGGAATGCTTCGATAAAATATTGCCGCTTATTCCTGAGTGAATATTGAGTGTGGCGATAGGCTCAACAACGTAAAGAAGGTCTAATTTTTTCTGCTTAATAGGCCTTTCTTTATTGCTTTCCATAACGAGTATTTCTAAGTTTTGTCGGTAAGTTTTTGGTGATAATAATAATTGACTAGGAACCTTTACCATCAATTGAGTCGTGTTTTTTGTACTAATAGGTAGTAGGTACTGCTGAGACTGCAATTTTTTAAGAGGATTTAATGAGTTATTAAATAATGAATCGGATGCTCGATAATTTATGTGAGAGAAATCGAATGGGCGAGTTACTTTTACAATAATATAATCAGCGCAAGAGAGAGAGCTCTGATGAAAGGAAATATGAACAGGTATGTAGTGTTCATTCTTCTGCAGGGATGATTTTTGAGCTACTTTTTGTTGAATGGACCATTTTATATTGCATTGGGCTTCGGCATAAAGTGGTAAACAAACAAGTAGTATCATGATTTTTAAATACGTCATAATTTACTCCTTATTACGAAGTTGGGTCGGAGTGTTCTTTGCCCTTAGCATCACATCTCCTATATTAAGCAATAGCTCAGGGGTGTCAGGAATGAGTAATTCGCCTTCACTATTTTTCATTGTCGTAATGCTTAATAAATATCTCCCTGAACTCATACCTTCAAGAACAAATCGGCCCTGACTATTTGTAAAAAATGAAACACTGTGCTCATTTTTCTTCGCAATACCACTTTGTAATATAACTGGCTCCCCATTAATGTGCTTTAGAGTACCAATAATTGTTTTTGAATAGTCAGAGCCCACCATTATTTTATAACCAGTAAGGCTTCCTGGGGTGATTTGATGAGAGCCAGAACCTAAATTATAGCCAAGAGGGGCCATTGGTGACTCTGTAATTAGCTGGTTTTTCATATGGGGTGCTAGTGATATATGTGAAGACAATGTAGGTGTTGCAATCGCTTCGATGTTTCGTTCAATGGTGGGGTTTATATTTACAGCACTTTTTAGTGACGGATGAACAGAAACTATCGCAATAGGTGCAATAGGTTGGGGTGATATTGAAACTGAATTATCAACAATTGCCAAGGTTGAAGATAGGTTAGTACTGACATTGGATGTCTTATTAGTATTGTTCTGGTAATAATAGGCAGATGCTCTAAAACGATTGGCTATGTGGCGGACTTCTGCTTCTGTGCTGGAGGTGTCTTCATATTGATTGTAGGCAATTAGCCCTCCTGTGCTGCCAACATATGAATCTGTATTTTTACTTACTTCAGCTCTAGTATAGTCATACCGACTGTCATAAGTTATGAGTGATTGAAATTCTGTATTAGGAATCGATTCCCTCCAACGAATATTGGCAAAATAAAGCGTTTCATCAAAATTGTTTTCGCCAATATATTCATAACTCGATCCAAGCTTTAACGTAATATTATGAATTGACCAATTTAAAGCTGCTTGGATACGATAGTTGTCACTTTCCTTGTAGTCATCATAATTACCAATAAAATCAAAGCTTAATTGCTGCATGATAGATTGATTAATGTTCATATTATAACGATTTACAGTGACCGCTTCATTATCATCCCAAGGTGAGCTCGAGTAGTTAGATAAATGCTCTACATTGAACCGAATATCAGTTCCTGAATAGGTTGGAGTCGAAAAAAAAGTATTCGAATAATCAATGGCTGCAACTGAGGATATCGATCCTTCTGAATACGCAAAACTTGGGCGAATAGTGATAACTCCAATAGGATGATTAACTGTCATATTCCCACCTAAGATCTGTCCATTAGGATGATAAGTACTATTTAACCCGATTGTCACTTCGTTAGTTAAACCATATAGATAATTACCAGATGCAATAATATTTTCGGTATAAGTTGCCTGTAATGTAGAAGAGTAATCTGTTTCTATCCCTAAAGAAAAATTAAAGTCATCGAATCCTTTAGCTAAAATCTGATGAGAAAAGAAGTTACTAAAAGTTAGGTTTTCTTCCTTTCCTGATAAGTACTCAAGTGTCAGAACGACATCGTTAGCACCCGCGGATACAGGTAAGTCATTAAGAGAATAACGCCCTGGAGCTAAACGAATCTTGGTTATAAAGAGCCCGTTAACCGTGATGGTTACATCTGCACTTTCTGTTAATTGAAATTCCTGATTTGGTGATGAGGTAACTTGCTCTGTAGGTCTTAATTGGCTTCTTGCTCTTGATACTTCAATACCTGCAATGGTTAAAGAGGACAGTTGACTAGAAGAGGAGGTATCAACCTCGCCTAGAGTTAAGCGATAGGGTGAATCTGGATTATCAAAATAAAGTTGGATGGGACCTCGGCCTGTCGTCGTTTGATTATCATCTTCCCAATCGACATAGCCATTCCAAATAAGATTTGCACCATAAACCCCACCTATATTTAGGGCACCAACAAGCTCTAAACTGTTTGAGTGCTGATGGCTATCGGGGCTATACGAAGAGACAAGATTGAATGCATTTTGAAACGTATAATTTGCAGGAATGGTATAGTTTGGAACTTGATAGTTTTTATTAAAATCGAGACGGGAAAGCGCCATTAATTGTGGAGATAGAGAGAGTCTTAAAACTAGAGATTGGGTATCAAATGTCATTTGAATACCATAATTTCCTAACGACAGTAGCGTTGTTGAATCTCCTTCTTTACGGCGGATGTCTTCGAGTACATCATCGGTGACGATTCCATGCAGCGCCAATTTCAGTTCTAACGTATCCAACCCTATGATTGTGATGCCGTTTGTCGTTGCTTGAATCGATGAAATATTACGCTCATTCATTTCTATTGGAAATGCCATAATCCAATTAGCGGTAACATTGTGTGATATGAGCAAAAGAAGACACAATATTCGAAGCATAGTTACATTGATATGAATTCAATATTTTGAAAGTTACCAATAGAAGGTATGGCTGAAGGTGTTAAGAAAAAAAATTTATTTCTATTTGGTAATATGAATTGGAATTGAGTCAGATCTGAAAATTCTTGCCAATTTAGCGTTAAGGTTTTCTTCTCTCCTATTATTTTTAATTTCTTTTGAGAAAGGTCTATAAACTTGTTCCCTTGATTTTCTATTGTGATTTTATAGTTTTTATCTGACGGAGTTATGCTGACTTTTAACTCTTCTTCAGCGTCTTTTGGGCTGATTAAAATCAAGGCACTAAAATTAAATAACACTTTAATATGAGAACCTGTGATGGCATCTTTATCGAGGGATAATTGTTTGAATATTACTCGGTAAGGGTAGGTGTAGGTAATGCTTGGATCGCCTAAATAACGAACCCGAAATATTTGAGAGCTATTGGGTTTGATTAATGCTTGAGGAGGCATGATGAAAAAATCATCGCTAACAGTCGTTTGTTCCACATCATTATCATTTAACATCGATTTTAATAGTTCAGTTTCTATAGGTAATGACTCTTCGGAAGTATTTGTTATTTTAAAAACAGCATTGGATTTTTGACCTATCGGTTCCATAACCTGAACAAAGGGTTCAACTTGAAAAGCAGAAACATTAAGAGAAAAGAAAAATAACAGATAATAAAGAATATATTTCATAGTAAAGTCCCTTTCAAAAGAAAAGCGAACCTGAACAGGTTCGCTTTAAGTATAGTGACTATTTAAAGACTTACTGGAGAAATTGTTAAAGTGATGACATCGTTATAATCACCAGCTCTTTCCATTCCGGTTAAGCCAATAGGTTTTACGTATAATTTTTTCGATTGAGGTGAAAGCGCGACGACTGCTGGATCAAATGCCGATCCATTTGAGCTTGTCCAAATGCTTTCAACCAAATCGGTAGGTTCGTCAATAGGGAAGAATTTATCACTGACAATCCCTGTATTATTGTTATTTTCATGGAAACGGAATAAGTAATCGATACTGCCACCATCATCATTCATTAATTGACCATCATTTAGTGATGTTACATTGATATTGGCTCTACCGTGTCCATCGTTACACCATACGAGTACTTCACCCACTTGTGTTTTTCCAGCCCCCGTCACTGACAAATCTAAAGATGTAAAATTACTTGCTGCAGATAAGTCCATAAATGTCATAACGCACTTAACCGGAATGTTCCCCGATATATCTAAAACAACAGTATCACTAGAGCCTGTAAATGTTTCAGCTTCTGTTGTTGAAAGAGTGGCTGCCATTAATGCTGGCGAAAATATTAAAGCAACGGTTGCTGCTAATAATGTTGTTTTCATATTCAATCCCTCGTCTATGCATATGTGAATTCACATGTTCGCAAAAGAAGTCTAGTTAGTGCCGGCTTTTTCCACGTCATACCAAGGGGTGAGATTTATTGTCTTTATAGGGGGATTTATGGGTGATTTAATGAGATAGGGCTTGAAACAGAGTTAGAACCTCTCTTCGTGAGTGAACATTTAATTTACGGTAAATATTTGATAAATGAGTTTTAACGGTGTTTTGACTAATGAAGCATCGTTCAGATATTTGAGCATTGGTATTATTTTGAATTAGTAACTTACAAATGTGGATTTCTTTTTTAGTTAAATCATAGTGACATGCATATTTTTGACAGATAAAAGCGCTCTCAAATGCGGGTTTTACTGATTCTTTTAGGGCCTTTGATAGTGTATGGCGAGAAAACCATAACTCACCACAAAGGATGGATTTTACGGCTTTGGTAATTTGCTCGATGACCTGTGTTTGATAAATCTCACCACAATATCCTTGTTCTATTAATTGAGTCGAAAGTTCAAAGCTTTGGTTAGTGTTGATGATTAACCAAGGATAGGGTGTTGATTTTGGCGTGTAAACATCAGAGACGAAGAGCGATGTTGTTTTATAATCTATAATCGCGAGAGATAAGTTGGATATCTTAGGCAGCATTGAGTAGTCAAGACTTGAGTTCATGACTACTCTTGGCAGCGTTTCGATTAATATGTCAGAAATCAACGTGCTTAGTTTTTGATTTTTTGTGATGAACAATAGCCGTAAGGCATCTTTACTATACAAAGTGAATTCCTTTCAACGGTTTGTTGATTAGTAAGTATAGTTGGGTCTGCCATTTAATAAAGATCCTCGTATTTTAAGGCTTACGCCCCCGGAGGATGTGCTAGGCTACTTGAAATTTGCTCTATCAGCCCATCTTCTAATTCAAATCTTGCTTCAATAATTTCACCGAGAGTGGAAAAATCGTTATCAAAATTGATTAGCAGAAGATCTTCATCTTCTTTGGCGTATTTATCCGTAAAATTAAGGATAGGATCCGTTGTTTTAGTGATGTTTGCGTAGGAGAGGCTCATTTCCTCTGTTGGAGAGAACCCTGTTGCGTCCCACTTTGCCATTACCATATTGTAGATCTTAAAATGCCCTTCTGAAATGTAATCAATCAGATGTTGAGTAAATGATTGAATGGAAGAAAAAGAAGGCAGAGAGGTTGCTGAACTTTCAAATGGAGGAAGCCCTGCTAATTTACAGTATTCAACCAACAAATCTTGTCTAGTAGAGAGCCAGTGGTCAATAACATCGTTATTCCCACCCCATTGTTCTTGGAATTGATTTAGTTTAGTAAGCATAACGATATCCTTGTAGTTGCAAGCAATAAACCAACGTCTTATATCTATACCCAACATATTAAAATACAGTTTCAGAGAAGATCGGTTGGGTATACACTCATTACTATGTTCTTTAAGATTGCCAGTAAATATTGATGGCTGCAAGAGGGTTGTGATAAAGATGTTAAACCAACATACAAACGCGCACTGGTGTGTCGTAAATGATTCAGCAATTTGGCTAGAGGGCAGTAACCTTCCTTGCGGGAGTGCCATTGAACTTAATTTACCTTTTGAGCAAGCGGTATGCATTGGTGATTATGACGGTTTCCCTGTGATGTGGATCAATGATGAACACATAGAGCAAACCGTTGAGTATACTAGCTTGAGAGATCTACTACAGATCAAAGAACCGTTATTTCTAATGATAAGTAAAGCGATTCAATATGGGTTCATGGCTCGTGAATTTCGCTTTTGCCCTCAATGTGGTGGCCGAACGCAATTAAACCTCAACCAAATAGCCATGCAATGTAATGAATGTAGAAAATTGCATTACCCTCGTATTTTTCCTTCAATTATTGTTGCGGTACGTCGAGATGACACCATCTTATTAGCACAGCACCAACGACATAAAGGTGGATTATTCACTGTTCTTGCTGGTTTTGTTGAGGTTGGCGAAACGTTAGAGATGGCTGTCGCGCGTGAGGTGTTTGAAGAAACGGGGATTAACATCTCTAATATTCGCTACTTTGGTAGTCAGCCATGGGCCTTTCCTTCCAGTTTAATGATGGGGTATATGGCTGATTATGACTCTGGAGAGATCAAAGTAGATAAAAATGAGTTAATAAAAGCGGATTGGTACCATCAAGATAATCTGCCAGAGTTAGCACCAAAGGGCACAATAGCTCGTTCGTTAATCGAGGCGACCTTTGACGAAATAGAAGTCCAGCAAAGAATTGAATAATTCGCATTTAGTAGAAGATTAAGTAAATATGATCTTGATAACAAAGGTAAGCTTTTGTTCCAGAGATTGAGTGCTACAATAGCGGGAGCTAATATAAGGAAAGATCATGACAGAATTAAAAAATGACCGCTATTTACGTGCGTTATTAAAACAACCAGTAGATTACACACCAGTTTGGATGATGCGCCAAGCAGGTCGATACCTTCCAGAGTACAAGGCGACACGAGCAGAAGCTGGTGATTTCATGTCTCTGTGCAAAAATGCAGAGCTTGCTTCAGAAGTGACTCTTCAGCCTTTACGTCGTTTTCCTCTAGATGCAGCGATTCTATTTTCAGATATTCTGACTATTCCTGATGCAATGGGTTTAGGTCTGTACTTTGAAACAGGCGAAGGCCCTAAGTTTGAACGCCCAATTACTTGTAAAGCTGACGTAACTAAAATTGGCCTTCCAGATCCTGAAGGTGAGCTGCAATACGTAATGAATGCAGTGCGTCAGATCCGTAAAGATCTAAAAGGCGAAGTGCCACTGATTGGTTTTTCTGGTAGTCCTTGGACACTAGCGACATACATGGTTGAAGGTGGAAGCTCAAAAGCATTCACTAAGATCAAAAAGATGATGTATGCAGAGCCAGCAACATTGCACCTATTGCTAGATAAATTAGCTGATACAGTTATTGAATACCTAAACGCGCAAATTAAAGCGGGTGCACAATCAGTGATGGTATTTGATACATGGGGTGGTGTATTAACGCCTCGTGATTACAACGAATTCTCTTTGCAGTACATGCATAAGATCGTTGATGGCTTAATTCGTGAAAATGAAGGTCGTCGTGTACCCGTAACGCTATTCACCAAGAATGGTGGTATGTGGTTAGAGTCAATTGCAGCAACAGGCTGTGATGCCGTAGGCCTTGATTGGACAATCAATATTGCAGATGCGAAAGCTCGCATTGGTGATAAAGTGGCTCTACAAGGTAATATGGACCCATCAATCCTTTACGCACAACCTGAACGTATTCGCCAAGAAGTGGGTACTATTCTAGAAGGTTTTGGTAATGAAGGAACAGGCCACGTATTTAACTTAGGTCATGGTATTCACTTAGACGTTCCGCCAGAAAATGCAGGTGTATTTGTGGAAGCGGTTCATGATTTATCTAAGCCTTACCATAAATAAAATCTTAGTTTAAGATCCTAGATAGAAAGGAGACTCATTGTAGTCTCCTTTTTTATTGGAACAGAGCTATAATTTTATTGTCATAAATTAGATGAAAGCAATAAAGAGCCAGTTATGTTTAAACAATTACGTACCTTATTAAAAAAAGTCATCAATGAAGCGGCAGAAAGCGGCTCAAATGATACGACCTCGATGCATTTAGCAATGGCCTCATTACTTTGCGAAGTATCGGGCGCTGATCATCAAAGTGATGAGCGTGAAGATAGCGCGAAACTACAGTTATTGGTAAAACTGCTCGATATTAGTGAAGAACAAGCACAGCAATTATTGCTGGAAGCGGTAGCTAAAAGTAAAGCGTCGACGTCTTTATATGAGTTTACGACTAAGCTGAGAGCCTTAATGCCAAATGAGCGTTATGATTTAATCGAAGCGATGTGGGCTGTTGCGTATGCCGATGGCATTATTGAACCGATGGAAGAGGCTGTTATTCGCCAAGTCTCCGATTTGATCTATCTTGATCATTTAGAGTTTATACGAGCAAAACTTGCCGCCGCACCAAAACATCAGTAATTGAACATTAATTAACAGAATATTGAAGCCTGCGCATAAACAGGCTTTGTTTTTTACTAAATGATCTTAATAACCCTTATCAAAATCCACCAAGTTCAATAATGAAAACCCATCACGCCATCGTAAGTAATTCTCAGAAAATTGCTCAAAAACCTGCTCAGGAAAACTGATTGCAGCAATATGTGGAGTCACTGTGATGTTAGGGTGGTGCCAATAGGGACATTCTTGAGATAAGGGCTCGTTAATAAACACATCGAGAAAAGCATGGGAGAGGGATTGCGACTCTAGGGCATGCAATAAGCCATAGTTATCGATGACATCACCACGTCCAACGTTAAATAGTAATGCGCCATTACAGTCGTTTAACGTATCAATATTAAGTAAGCCAACGGTTTGTTCTGTTTTAGGTAAAGTACTGACAATCACGTCTGCTTGCTTAAAAGCGCTGCTCATTTCAGTAATGTGAAATACTCTTTCAAAGGGAGAATCTTTGGGTGGAATGCCTGAACGATTAATACCATAAGTAGTAAAACCTAATGCTTTTGCCGTTTTTGCAAGAGCGCAACCAATCGATCCCGTACCTAGAATGACCATGACTTTATCGGTGAGTGATGAGTAGCTATGAGGTTGCCATTGTTTTTGCTGTTGTTGTTGCTCATACAATGTAAAGTGACGAAAATATTGAATGCAATAACCCAAGATATACTCAGAGATCTGTTGACCAAAGATCCCTTTTACATTGGTCAGATTGTAGTCTTGTCGTAAGTCTGGGTGTGTTAAAGCGTCAATACCCGCAAAGGTAGATTGAACCCAGTCGATAGATTCAAATTGGTTAAGTAAGTCCAGAATGAGTGGTGGGTCGGCAAGAACAATGTCAGCCTTTCTAAGATCGTGACAAATTTCGAGATCAGGAAGATCCGATTGCTTGAAAAGTGAGAGGTATTTCTCTTTTTCTTTTGAAATGATAAGTAATTTATTCATAACCTTCCTTTTGTCATTCGTGGTTATCAAGTACACTTAAAGCGTCATTTTTTTATAGTGTAGAATCGTATATGTTACGCAATCCTATCCAAGTTCGTTTAGAAAAGTTTGAACCATGGCAACAAATTACTTTTATGGCTTCTTTATGTGAGCGTATGTATCCAAACTATGCCCATTATTGTGAAGCTACAGGCTTTGCTGAGCCTCAAACCTATCGCGTTATACTAGATAGTATTTGGGAACTATTGACCGTTAAAAATGCCAAGATTAATTTTGAACGTCAATTAGAAAAGCTAGAAGAAATGATCCCTGAGTTAGATGATGACTCAATTTACCTAACTTATCCGGCTATTGATGCGTGTGTTGCGCTATCGACTTTCTTACACGGGATCTTAGATCGTGATGTATTAGAAGACGCGATGTTTAAGATCAGTCAATTATCTGTGATGACGGTTGCTCAACTAGTTGAAGCGGAAACGGGTGAAGAAGTAACAGACGAAAATCAAAAAGAAATTGAAGTGATTTGTGAAGAGTGGGATGTCCAGTGGGCTATTTTCCGTCCTCTTCGTGAAGCAGAAGAGCGTGATATCGATTTAATTAAAGATCTACGCCAAGAGTTACGAGATGAAAATGTAAGTAATATTGGACTTGAACTGAGCTACTAATACTCTTACTTGCATAAAAAAACCGATGATAATTCATCGGTTTTTTTGTTTTAATCTAAAGGGGCTTGCTAACACCTTTATATTTATTTTTGAATTTACTTAGTGTTCTTCTTTATCTGTATTATCGATAACACCGTGTTTAGTTTTCCAATTTGTCCAACGTTGTTGAGCAAGTTGCTGCATATCTGTTGTTTTGTCAGCTTCATCAATAATCTCTTCGCCAACCATGTATTCAAAGATATCTTCTAGCGTTAATAAACCTTGAACCGTGCCATATTCATCAATGACTAGAGCAAGCTGCGCTCTGTGCTTCATCAAGTGTTCAAATGCCTTTGGTAAGGTTGATGTGCTGATGACAATCTGGATAGGGCGCATGATAGAGCCAAGAGGGCGTTTTCCTTGCCCTTCATGCATTGCAGAGAACAATTCTAAGCGGTGAGTAAAGCCAATGATATTGTCGCTGTCTTCGCTGTAAATCAAAGGACGAGAGAATGGCGTATTCATGTGTTCCTTTAGGAAGCCTTCAACCGTCATTTCTGCATTAACGCGAAACAATACTGTTCTTGGTGTCATTATCTGTGTCACAGGGATATCTTTAATGTTTAAGATATTTGTTAGTATTTTTGATTCACCTTCAGCGAACTCACCATTCTCTTTTGCAAGCGTCGCCATTGCTGCAATTTCATCTCTTAATTTTGGCGCTTGGTGGCCACGAGCTAAACGTTTGGTCAGTTGCTCTGAAGCCCAAACAACAGGAGTCAGTAATAGAACCATCCAATAAAGCATTCTTGCTGCCATTGGTGCTAGTTGACGCCAGTAAGTGGCACCAATCGTCTTAGGTACGATCTCTGAGAATAATAGGATAGCGAACGTTAAGAACGCTGAGAATACGCCTAACCATTCACTACCAAAAACAATAGAGGCCTGAGCACCAGATGCCGCGGCACCCGCAGTATGAGCGATAGTGTTTAGCGTTAAAATAGACGCTAAAGGACGGTCTACATTATTTTTAAGTTTCGTTAACCTTTCTGCTGCAGGGTGATTTTCCTGACGCATTTGGGCTAAATAACTTGGACTAATACTCAGTAAAATAGCCTCAAGAACAGAACAAATGAAAGATACGCTAATAGAAATGGCGATATAGATGGATAAAATAAACATTATTAATCTCAAAAAAGTAAGCAAGCCCTTATAAAATGGGTGCTGATTGACCAAAATACAATGACTCATAAGTGAAAAATAGTAACAATTTGTGAGACGTTACTCAGTTTGTGCCTAAAGAACACGCATTCTGTAGCAAGAAGCGTGACAAACCTTTGCCAGATAGGGTCTTTATGCATTAGAGTGAACAAGATTTCAAAAAAATAGAAGGGAAACCCTAATGAATAAAACCCAGTTAATTGATGCTATTGCTGAAAAAGCAGACCTATCAAAAGCACAAGCAAAAGCAGCTCTTGAAGCGACTCTAGAAGGCGTAACTGGCGCACTTAAAGATGGCGAACAGGTACAACTTATTGGCTTCGGTACGTTTAAAGTAAATCACCGTGCAGCTCGTACTGGTCGCAATCCTAAGACTGGCGATGAGATTCAAATCAAAGCGGCTAATGTACCAGCATTTGTTGCAGGTAAAGCACTGAAAGAATCAGTGAACTAAGATATACTTTGCCGAGTTAACCCTTAACTCGGCATTTTTTATGAAGCGCATTCTCTCTACCTTACTTCTTTCTTTATTTCTCTTTGGCTGTTCATCAAATCCTTCAGATGAGCAACGCATCAAATCGGTCACTTTAACGGGTGGTCAAATACAAGGTGATGCGACCAGTTTTTATTGGTATACCCGTCGACTACAACAATCTATTAATGCGTCTGATTACGTGACCATGGGTGATTATGGTTGGTATCAAACGACTTACCGTTGGGAAAAAAACATACTGGTTGAAGCGGTTCGTGAAGGCGAAATGCTGGATAGTACCGATGGACTTATCCCATACATGATGCACGTTCGTTATAACGGTAACGGAGAAGCCGTGTATCAACGCTACCGTAAAAACGGCCGTATATTTCCATTAATGCCAACCCAGTTAGCTCAATTTCAAGATCAATCAACGTATCTAATTGCTAAAGTTGAAGGGTTAAATAAAGATAACATTTCTTTATTTCAAGGTGAGTGGGACGGCGAGACATTTAATTCTTGTGATGGGAAGCAATACAGTCAATTAGAGTTTAATCAGATTTTACCTAATTTTGTCGTGGCAAGACTGTCTGGTTTAGATAGCTTTATTTCATTTTTAGGTGAAGAGAAAAATCGAGATAAGAAAATCTTAAAAATGTCGGAGTTATTATTATTAACCGATGACAGTTATAAGTGTGTAGAACGTCCAAATCTTATTGAAGATTAATACCAGTTGTCGATTATTGCACAATAAAAAAGGCGCTATCATCAGCGCCTTTTTGCTATTTGTAGACAAGTGATGTTTATTTGCTTTCTAATTCGCGAGCAATGGCACGGTAACCAATGTCATTGCGGTGGAACATTCCATTCCAACTAACTTGCTTTGTAAGCTCATATGCACGTTCCTGAGCTTCTAAGACGGTATTACCTAATGCAGTTGCACATAACACACGTCCGCCATTTGTAACTACATCACCAGCGTCGTTGTTTTTTGTGCCAGCATGAAATATTTTCTGGCCTTCAACTTCAGTCGTTGGAAGAGAGATGATATCTCCTTTTGCGTAATCTGAAGGGTAACCACCAGCAGCAAGGACAACACCGATAGAAGCGCGTGGATCCCATTTAGATTCAGCTTCATCCAGTTTCTCATCGATCGCCATTAGGCATAGCTCAACAAGATCTGATTCCATACGCATCATGATAGGCTGTGTTTCTGGATCACCAAAGCGACAGTTATATTCGATGACTTTTGGTGTGCCATCAGCATCAATCATCAAACCAGCATATAAAAATCCAGTGTAAGGCGCGCCTTCAGCATCCATTCCACGAACCGTAGGATAGATAACTTCTTCTAAAATACGATTATGGATTTCAGGAGTAACAACAGGCGCTGGAGAATATGCACCCATTCCACCCGTGTTAGGGCCAGTGTCTTTATCGCCTACACGTTTGTGATCTTGGCTAGTCGCCATTGGTAGAACACTTGCGCCATCAACCATAACAATAAAGCTTGCTTCTTCGCCTTCTAAAAACTCTTCAATAACGACACGACTACCGGCGTCACCAAAGGCATTACCAGCAAGCATATCTTTAATTGCTTCTTCTGCTTCTTCAAGCGTCATTGCAACAATAACGCCTTTACCAGCAGCAAGGCCGTCGGCTTTAACGACAATCGGTGCACCTTGTTCACGAACATAAGCTAATGCTGGCTCAATTTCAGTGAAGTTAGCGTAGTAGCCTGTTGGAATATCATGGCGAGCCAAGAAGTCTTTAGTAAACGCTTTAGAGCCTTCTAGTTGTGCTGCCGCTTTCGTAGGACCAAAGATAGGTAATCCGGCTTCACGGAATGCATCAACCACACCAATCACTAATGGGCCTTCTGGACCAACGATAGTCAGTTCAATTTCTTTTTCTTTAGCAAACGCAACAAGAGCAGTAATATCTTCAACATCAATCGCCACGTTTTCTAATTTTGGTTCAAGCGCTGTACCTGCATTACCTGGAGCGATAAATACCGTTTCAACGTTTGGGTTTTGTGCCGCTTTCCAGCCTAAAGCATGCTCTCTACCGCCTGCGCCGATAATTAATACATTCATTTTATTTTACCTTTGATAGCTTCATCAGATTACCGATTTCGGCGTCAAACATGCTCACTTATAGTCATAAGCTCCGCGTGTTTTCCTTGAACTAGGCAATCTGATTTTGCTCTAAAAATTAAAACTTCTATTAATGTTGATGAGTAAAAAGCCAACATTGATGAACTGTTAAACGAATAAAAAAGGCGCTAGGAAAACCTAGAGCCTTTTCTGATTAGTGACGGAAGTGACGCATACCGGTAAAGATCATCGCCATGCCATGTTCGTCAGCGGCAGCAATAACTTCGTCATCACGCATAGAGCCACCCGGTTGGATAACACATTTAATACCTGCTTCAGCTGCAGCATCAATACCATCACGGAATGGGAAGAACGCATCAGATGCCATTGCACAGCCTTCAACTACAAGACCTTCGTCAGCGGCTTTAATGCCTGCGATTTTTGCAGAGTAAACACGGCTCATTTGGCCAGCGCCGACACCGATAGTCATGTCACCTTTAGAGTAAACAATCGCGTTAGATTTAACGTATTTAGCTACTTTCCAGCAGAACAATGCATCTTTTAATTCTTCAGCCGTTGGTTGGCGCTTAGAAACCACTTTAAGCTCATCTTCAGATACCATGCCTTGATCGCGATCTTGAACTAGTAAACCGCCGTTAACGCGTTTCACGTCAAAGCCAGTTGTTTTCGTCGCCCACTCACCACATTCAAGTAGACGAAGGTTTTTCTTAGCCGCTACGATTTCAATTGCTTCAGCAGAAACAGAAGGAGCAATGATAACTTCAACGAATTGACGCTCAGTAATTGCTGTTGCTGTAGCTGCATCTAGTTCGCGGTTAAATGCGATGATACCGCCAAATGCAGAGGTTGGGTCTGTTTTGAAAGCGCGGTCATAAGCTTCAAGAACATCTTTACCTAGGGCAACACCACATGGATTTGCGTGTTTAACGATAACACATGCAGGTTCGTCAAATTCTTTCACACACTCTAGAGCAGCATCTGTATCTGCAATGTTGTTGTAAGAAAGCGCTTTACCTTGGATCTGACGAGCAGTTGATACTGACGCTTCTTCAGGATTTGCTTCAACATAGAATGCAGCAGCTTGATGACTGTTCTCACCGTAGCGCATGTCTTGTTTTTTCTCGAATTGTTGGTTGAAGGTGCGAGGGAACTTGCTCTCTTCATCACCTTCTTTATTCTCTCCATAAGAAGGAACCATGGTGCCGAAGTAATTAGCGATCATGCCATCGTAAGAGGCCGTGTGCTCAAATGCTGCAATCGCAAGGTCAAAACGCGTTGCTTGAGTCAGTGATTTGTCGTTAGCGTCCATTTCAGAAATTACGCGATCGTAATCGTGAGCATTAACGACAATAGCAACGTCTTTATGGTTTTTAGCCGCAGAGCGAACCATTGTTGGGCCACCGATATCGATGTTCTCAACAGCATCAGCTAGAGTACAGCCTTCTTTTGCTACGGTTTCAGCGAATGGATAAAGGTTAACAACAACAATATCGATTGGGTTGATACCATGTTGAGCCATGATGTCATCATCTTGACCGCGACGACCAAGAACACCACCATGTACTTTAGGATGAAGAGTTTTAACGCGGCCATCCATCATTTCAGGGAAGCCTGTGTAATCAGATACTTCTGTTACAGGGATATTTTTTTCTGCCAGCAGGCGAGCTGTGCCGCCAGTAGATAAAATATCAACACCACGTTCAGTCAGTGCTTGAGCAAATTCTACAATACCAGTTTTATCAGATACGCTAATTAGCGCGCGACGGATCGGACGTGGGTTATTCATTGCTACTTTCTTCCTTTAGAATTAAGTTAGGATTTTTGCCAAAAATGAACTTGTTCTGTTTGTCTTTTATTAAGTAGTAAAAGTAATAAACAGTAATTGGCCAGTTTTGGGAAATACCCTAATCGAGAGTGAAGTTAGAAACATCACATCAACGCAATGGCGCATATTCTAACTAAAGTTAAACAAAAAAGCTCGCGCAATCGTTTGCACTGGTAAAAAAAAGATGCCATTTCTCTAAAAAAAGAATAAAAATAGGCCTGTATAAAGAGGGATGAGGCAAAATAAAATGTATTTGATTGGTGAATTGGCAAAACTGTGTAAGGTAACCAGTGATACGTTACGCTTCTACGAGAAAAATGGCTTACTTATTCCATCAGGAAGAAGTAGCAGTGGTTATCGTCTTTATAATGAAGAAAATTTGGCTCAAATTCGGTTTATTTTAAAATCAAAGCAGCTAGGGTTAACGTTAGATGAGATCCAGGAATTACTTGCGATCCGTTTAGAGGCCACTAAACATAGTTGTGCTGAGGTTAAATCGATCACCCAAGCTAAGTTGAATACCATTGATGAAAAAATTGCGCAGTTAACAGATATTCGTACCGCATTAAAAAGTATTAATGATGCATGTTGTGGTCATATTGATGATGATGCCTCACATTGTTCGATTCTTTCAGCCTTGGCTGAGCTAGAAGAGAAAAAAGCGTAAATTATTATGCCTGTTTACTCAAGATGTTGATAAAATGGTCGATAGTTTATGTATAAGAATACGAGCAAAAATTAGGTGAGAGCCAATTAATGGAAAAACAATACGTAATGAAATTGCTTTCCGCTCTGAAAGTTATCGATAAAAAAATCAGTGAGCAAGGCAAAGCAGTAATGGAGCTTGATGCTCGTATTAAGCGTATTGAAGCTCAGAATGCCAAGATCGGTAAAATGATTGATGGTGTTGCTACTCAAGGTACGAGTACTGCAGGAGCCTCTGCTGATTTAAGTGAACTTGATGAGCGTTTGAAAGGAATTGAAGAGAAAACAGCAAAAGCTGTTGAGCTTATTCGCTCAGGAGCTGGGGCTGGTGGTGGCAAGAAACGAGCTTGGCCGCCATAGTAGGTAAAAGATTTAAAAGCCGATATTACAGAAATGTAGTATCGGTTTTTTTATACCTATTGTCCCTAGAAAGATATGAATGTGTTTATTTTAGGCATAAAAAAAGCAGCGTTAATTGCTTAACACTGCTTTAAATTTTTCAATAAGATATGAATTTATATTAGTTCATGCCGTATTTTTTAAGTTTCTTACGAAGTGTACCACGGTTGATACCCATCATATTTGCTGCTTTTGTTTGGTTGCCGCGAGTATGCTGCATGATCATGTCTAGTAGAGGTTGCTCTACTTCAGCTAATACTAATTCATATAAGTCGTTAACTTCTTGACCGTTTAATTGGCCTAAGTAGTTTTTCAGCGAAGCCTTAACAGAGTCACGTAGTGGTTTCTGAGTAATTTGGTCTTGTGCTGTAACTGTTGTAACTGTTAATGCTTCTGAAGTCATAGATTGATCGAACATATTCTGTTTAGCTCTTCTGTTATTATGATGCAACGTGGTCGAAATAGCTTTCAAGCTGATGGAGTTGCTGTGAGGCGTCCTCTATCGCATTAAAGCCGCGGCGGAACTCATTTGCTTGCTCATGCTCTTTTAAATACCAACCCACATGCTTACGAGCAATGCGAGGGCCTAAAAACTCACCATAAAACTGGTGAAGCGCATGAACATGGCCAAGTAAAGTGGCCTTCACTTCTTCAATTGGAAGAGGTGGCATAAGTTCGCCCGTTTCTAAATAATGTTGGATTTCTTGAAAAATCCATGGCCTACCTTGTGCAGGACGGCCGATCATTAAAGCGTCAGCGCCTGTGTAATCAAGCACAAAACGAGCCTTCTCCGGCGAGTCGATATCACCGTTCGCTATAACCGGAATAGAAATCGCTTCTTTTACCGCTTTAATGTTGTCGTACTCAGCATCACCTTTGTACATACAAGCTCTGGTTCGCCCATGGAGCGCTAAAGCTTGAATGCCACACTGTTCTGCCATTTTTGCAACCTGAACACAGTTTCTATTGTCTGGATCCCAGCCTGTGCGCGTTTTCAGAGTGACAGGAACATCAACTGCATTCACCACAGCCAGTAAGATCTCTTCAATCAAATCTGGTCGTTGTAGAAGCGCTGAGCCTGCAAGCTTCTTATTCACTTTTTTAGCAGGGCATCCCATATTGATATCGATGATTTGCGCACCAGTTTCAACACAGTGTTGCGCTGCTTCCGCCATTAACTTTGGATCTGCCCCTGCAATTTGTACTGAGCGAATACCAGATTCACCTTCATGTACCATGCGATTTTGGGACTTAGATGTTTTCCACAGTTTTGGATTAGAAGACATCATTTCGCTCACAGCCATACCTGCGCCGTAACGCATACACAACTCACGAAAGGGCCTATCAGTTACACCAGCCATAGGAGCAACGATAAGATTGTTCTTTAATGTATATTTACCTATCTGCAAAACATCCACACACGTTTGTGTCAGCAAGGGCGCGCATTTTACGCATTTTTTGTCCGCCTGAAAAGAGCAAATTTTGAGCATTTACAAATAGTTTATGCAATTTGTTTATATTTCAGTCAATTAGACGGTTTTATGCCTCAAATTTAGTATTGAGGCATTGAAGTTTTTTCTAGGAGGAGTAGGTCTGAGGCGACGTTACTTCTTAATTCCTGAGATTCTGCACCATTCTTGTTGCTCTGCAATCGCATCAAGAGTGAAGTTCTCAGAATAATATGAAGCGACATCGAGAGCTTGAGTATCAAGTACACCAGACATTGCTAGAGCGCCGCCAGGGGCAACGTGAGCAGTGATAATGCTTGAAAGTTCACGTAGGGGAGCAGCAAGAATATTGGCAATAACTACGTCTGCGACAAGGTTCTCTGGTTGCTCTTCCGGTAAGAATAATTCTAATTGGTCGACAACGCCATTACGAGCGGCATTCTCTTTTGAAGCGGTGATCGCTTGAGGATCAATGTCGATCCCAACCACTTTCGCTGCGCCTAGTTTGATCGCCGCGATCGCTAAGATGCCAGAACCACAACCAAAGTCGATAACGGTTTTACCTGTTAGGTCGATACTCTCTAACCATTCAAGGCAAAGTGCGGTTGTTGCGTGTGTGCCTGTACCGAACGCTAGACCAGGGTCAAGCATTACGTTAATAGCATCAGGCTCAGGGATTTCACGCCAGCTTGGGCAAATCCATAAACGCTCACCAAATTTCATAGGGTGGAAGTTATCCATCCACTCGCGTTCCCAGTCTTTGTCTTCTAATTGCTCTACTTTATAAGCAAAATTATCATCAAGTACTGAGCTTGATTTTAACTGTGCAATCACTAAATCCATGTCGGTTTCTGCATCATAAAGAGCAACAATATCCGTTTCGCCCCATAAACGAGTTTCTCCAGGAAGAGGCTCAAAAATAGGTACGTCTTTAGCATCTAAAAAAGTTACAGAAAGAGCACCGGTCTCTTCCATTAGCATGTCACTGATTTGTTCAGCATTTTCAGAGGTTGCGTTTAGTTTTACTTGAATCCAAGGCATGGGGATCACTTTTTTTAGTTGGAAATATCGGCGAATTTTATCATAGAAAAAGGCCGTGAGTGTAATCACTCACGGCCTTTATTTATTTCTTTAACTTAAAAGAATAAAATTAGCGTCTTATTGAAGACCTAATTTTTTCTCAAGATAATGAATATTAGCACCGCCGTGTTGGAAGTTTTCATCGTTCATGATTGATAGTTGAAGAGACGTATTTACGTTAATACCTTCAATAATCATTTCACTTAATGCGTTCTTCATACGAGCAATAGCAACATCACGGTTCTCACCGTAAGTAATTAGCTTACCGATCATTGAATCGTAGTGTGGTGGCACTGTATAGCCAGTATAGATGTGAGACTCCCAACGAACACCCATACCACCTGAAGCATGGAATCGCGTGATCTTACCTGGAGACGGTAAGAATTTAACTGGGTCTTCAGCATTAATACGACACTCAATAGAGTGGCCACGTAGCTTAATATCATCTTGGGTATAAGATAATGGTTGGCCAGCAGCAATACGCAGTTGCTCTTTTACTAAGTCGATACCCGTTACCATTTCAGTAATCGTGTGCTCAACTTGAATACGTGTATTCATCTCAATGAAGTAGAATTCGCCATTTTCATATAGGAATTCAAACGTACCTGCACCACGGTAACCAATTTCGATACACGCACGAGTACAACGATCACCGATGTATTTACGCATCTCTTCAGTGATACCAGGAGCCGGAGCTTCTTCAACCACTTTTTGGTGACGACGTTGCATAGAACAATCACGCTCACCAAGGTGAATAGCATTACCTTGGCCATCAGCAAGAATTTGAACTTCAATGTGACGAGGGTTTTCAAGGAATTTTTCCATGTAAACCATGTCGTTATTGAAACATGCTTTTGCTTCTGCACGAGTCATTGCAATTGCTTCAACAAGATCTTTTTCTGCACGAACAACACGCATACCACGACCACCGCCGCCACCAGAGGCTTTGATGATTACAGGGAAACCAATACGTTTTGCGTGAGCTTTGTTCTTAGCGGCATCATCATCTAATGGGCCGTCAGAACCAGGTACACAAGGTACGCCAGCTTTTTTCATTGAAGTGATTGCTGACACTTTGTCACCCATCATGCGGATAGTTTCCGCTTTTGGACCAACAAAGATAAAGCCAGAGCGTTCAACTTGTTCAGCGAAATCTGCATTTTCAGACAGGAAGCCATAACCAGGGTGAACCGCTACAGCGCCAGTAACTTCAGCTGCACTGATAATACGAGGGATATTTAAGTAGCTGTCGATACCACGAGCAGGACCAATACAAATCGTTTCATCAGCAAGTAGAACGTGTTTCAAGTCACGGTCAGCTGTAGAGTGTACAGCAACGGTTTTGATGCCAAGTTCTTTACATGCTCGCAAGATACGTAGTGCAATTTCACCACGGTTTGCGATAACTAATTTATCTAACATAGAGACCTCTATTATTCGATGATAACAAGAGGTTGATCAAACTCAACCGGGTTACCGTCTTCAACTAGAATCGCGGTAACAACACCAGATTTGTCTGCTTCAATTTGGTTCATCATTTTCATTGCTTCAACGATACATAATGTATCGCCAGCAGTTACTTGTTGGCCAACTTTAACAAATGGTTTTGCGTCAGGGCTTGAAGCGCCATAGAACGTACCAACCATTGGAGAGCAAACTTTATGACCAGCAACTTCAGCTGGTGCTTCAGCAACAGGAGCTGCCGCAGGTGCTGCGATTGGAGCCGCTACAGGTGCAGGAGCTGCAACTGCTTGCATTGGTGCTAATTGAGCCATTGGTGCAACAGCACGGCTGATGCGTACTGATTCTTCACCTTCAGAGATCTCAAGTTCAGCAATGCCAGATTCTTCAACTAGTTCAATCAGTTTTTTAATTTTGCGGATATCCATTGTGTAATCTCTTCTGTTTTATATTCAGTGATTAATTTGAACGCAGGCGTTTTGCTGCTGCATTCAAAGCAAATTCGTAGCCATCAGCGCCTAAACCACAAATCACACCAACCGCTTTATCTGAAAGATAAGAGTGATGGCGGAAAGGTTCGCGAGCATGGACATTTGATAAATGTACTTCAATAAAAGGAATATCAACCCCAAGCAATGCATCGCGTAAAGCGACACTAGTATGCGTAAACGCTGCTGGGTTGATGATAATGAAATCAATGTTTTGATAAGCATTATGAATTGCTTCAATCAACTCATATTCACGATTTGACTGTAAATGCTCAAGTTCAATATTCAATGCATTGGCTTGAATAGTTAGAGAATTAACAATTTGTTCTAAATTTTGATTGCCATAATGTGCAGGCTCTCGAAGACCTAATAAGTTTAGATTCGGGCCATTGAGAACTAAAATTCGTGATTGAGTCGACATTGTGATGCTAAATTCCTTGTTCTTGCGATTGAAGTAAAAAAAGCATAATTTTTATATTCGATCTAATGAGTTTTTGCAAATATTGGCTTACAAATACTCATAAAAAGCAATTATAGACAATATCACAGCAAATCGCAGCAAAATACTGGTCTTATCAGCTCTAAGTTCTCACTTTATGAGAAGAGAATAAAACATATTTTGACTCAAATGTGATAATAAGAAGCAAAGAGGGCAGTTAAGTTCCGTAATTTTACTTGTTAGTTAACAAATACTTTCTAATTTGTTGAGTAATTATACAGTTTTTAATTTTGTTTATTAGCAAGTTAATGAGGAAAGGGCTAACAGTTCTGTAAATTTGAGCTAGAAGTCACAAGAAAAAAGTCGCTATTATAGCTAATAGCGACTAAATACCTTGTTCAGAGTTTTTACTCTAGAGGTTGGTGTTGGTAAATAGATTCACTTAGGCAATTTTTCTTTGTTCTTCAATCAGTTTATCAACCACACTTGGATCGGCAAGAGTAGAGGTATCTCCTAGATTTGAAGTATCACCAGTGGCAATTTTACGAAGAATACGACGCATGATTTTTCCTGAACGTGTTTTTGGTAATGAGTCGGTCCAGTGTAGAAAATCAGGTGTAGCGATAGGGCCTATTTCTTTTTTAACCCAATCTTTTACTTCTTTATGCAGTTCTGCACTTGGTATTTCACCAGAGTTTAGTGTGATGTAGGCATAAATGGCTTGCCCTTTAATATCATGAGGAACGCCAACAATCGCGGCTTCTGCTATTTTATCAAAAGCGACTAAGGCTGACTCAACTTCAGCGGTTCCCATTCGGTGACCTGAGACATTTAATACGTCATCAACACGGCCAGTGATCCAATAATATCCATCTTCGTCACGTCGAGCGCCATCGCTGGTAAAGTACATACCTTTAAAGGTTGAGAAGTAAGTTTGTTCAAAACGCTCATGATCACCGTAGATGGTGCGCATTTGCCCCGGCCAAGAATCAGTAATAACTAAATTACCATCGGCAGCACCTTCAATGAGGTTACCCATGTTATCAACCAGAGCAGGTTGAACGCCAAAGAATGGACGAGTTGCTGAGCCTGGTTTTAATGCCGTTGCACCAGGTAGTGGAGATATTAATATTCCACCGGTCTCAGTTTGCCACCATGTATCAACGATTGGACAGCGAGCATCACCAATAGTGTTGTAATACCACTCCCATGCTTCAGGGTTTATAGGTTCACCTACCGAGCCCATCACTCGAAGAGAGCTTCTTGATGTACCTTCTATCGCTTCTTTACCGTGAGCCATTAATGCTCTGATTGCAGTAGGTGCAGTATAAAGAATATTTACGTTGTGTTTATCTACCACTTCGCTCATGCGGCTCGTGCTTGGATAGTTAGGTACGCCTTCAAATAAAATGGTTTTTGCCCCATTCGCTAATGGACCATAAATCAGATAAGTGTGCCCTGTGATCCAACCAACATCGGCAGTACACCAGAATACTTCGCCTTCTTGGTAATCAAAAATATATTTGAAGGTCATTGCTGCATAAACAAGATAGCCGCCAGTGGTATGTAATACGCCTTTTGGTTTTCCTGTTGAGCCAGAAGTATAAAGAATAAATAGAGGGTCTTCTGCATTCATCGCTTCAGGTTCACAATGTGAAGAAGCAATCGCGGTTGCTTCATGCCACCAAACATCACGACCTTCAGTCCATTCAATGTCATTACCTGTACGTTGGAACACAACAACTTTTTCAATCGTGGTAACTGCTGGGTTATTTAAAGCATCATCCACGTTATTTTTTAGTGGAACCGTGCGTCCGCCACGAACGCCTTCATCTGCCGTGATCACGACTTTTGCATCGGAATCAACAATTCGTCCTGCTAGTGCTTCAGGGGAGAAGCCGCCAAAAACAACGGTATGGACCGCGCCGATACGGGTACAAGCAAGCATTGCGACTGCGGCTTCTGCCACCATCGGCATATAAATACAGACCACATCGCCTTTGCGTACCCCTTGGCTTTTTAGTGCATTTGAAAATTTACATACTTGTTCATGAAGTTCACTGAAGGTAATTGAGGCATCATCTTGAGGATCATCGCCTTCCCAGATAATTGCAACGTCGTCACCACGAGTAGCAAGGTGGCGATCAATACAGTTTGCTGAGACATTTAATTCGCCATCTTCAAACCATTTAATGTCTACATGACCAGTATCGAAAGAGGTGTTTTTTACTTTGGTATAAGGAGTCATCCAATCCACAATTTGTCCATGTTCACGCCAAAATCCTTCGGGATTAATCACGGATTGCTGATACATTTCACGGTATTTATCTTCATCGGCATGGGCATTGATTGCGATGTCTTGATTGACTGGGTATACGTGAATGTCACTCATGTTGTTTCTCCTTGTGAATACAGCAAATATCCAATTTATGACTGGATTTCATTGCAGCACCGTCATTGGCTCTGCTTTTTTATTGGTAGGGTTGATATTACTTTCGGTTAGAAATGGTTTTTCAACAATTAGACTTTAGTCAGAGAAAGAAGGGTTTACTGAATTTTCAGGGCAGTGAGTGTTGATTTTTGAGACGTAGATCAGTAACTGTGTGCATTTCTTATTTTAGGTAAATCAGGAAAATCACCATGAGTTAAGCGAACATAGATTAATGCGGCGGCAATGGCATCTTCCAATGCGTCATGGCGTTCGGCCTGCGGTAGGTCTAAATGTCTAGAAATAGCTTCAATGCTTAGGTCGTAATAGGCGTTTGGTAATAGTCGTTCTAATTTATGATGGTAGATATGACACACTTCAACGAGTGCATTAGGTAAAGGATGAGCAAAGTGGCGTAAGCAAGCACGATCTAAAATCTTTTTATCATAGTGAATGTGATAGCCGACGATTGGTCGATTGCCAATAAATTGAATTAACTGATTGAGCGCTTCTTTTTCTGATAGACCATAAGTGAGATCTTGATGTCTAAGTTGATGAATTTTAATGGAATCAGAGTTCAAACTTTGTGGTGGTGTCAGCTTTAAATGGATTGTTTGGCTGGTTAATACTCGATTATGTTTAATTTTAATGGCCGCGATCGAAACCAATTCAGCATGATTAGGGTCAAGACTGGTGGTTTCACAATCAATAGAGACTAACTCATCACCAGAATAGGATGAAAAGAGAGGGTGGTGTGCATGATTTTGTAATTTATATCGCCACCATAATCGTTGCAGAATATTCATCGCTTAATCCCTTATTTGATAATGGTAACCAAGCCACTCTTTAAACTTTTTTACCACATGTAAGCTATGGCGCAGTAAGTCTCTTTCTGTTCTATCGAGCTGTTCAATATGAATATAATTGGAAATTCTATTTTGGCTTTCTTGCAGTTGATGACGAAGTCGCCATTTAAAAAATAATTTCAATGCTTCAGTTAAATTATCGGCGGTTGATGGCTCTAATACTCTGCGTGAACTTAATTCTTCAATACGTTGGAAGGTGTTGGTTTTTTCTATTCCTTGCTCTAAAGAAAGGGCGCGAATGCCATGAACAATAGGGAAAATCCCTCCTTGTTTAATATCGATACCTTCTTTTTTATTTTTGACGTTACCAAACAGAGTGAGTGGCACTGTGAATTGTAAGGCGGGTCGAGTAAAAAGACTTAATGCAAGTTCGTTGTCTTTTAATTTCTCACTAAGGATCTGTTTTAATGGAGAGAGTAAAGCTCGGTTACCAGCAATGGCTTGGGCATCAGAAAAAATGGCTAAATTCATCATATTATCGCCATTATGTTCAGTACATATTTGATGAATATAATACTGCCACCCTTGTTCTGTTTTTACCCAGTGGGGGTTACTGACCATAACATTGCCTTTGCATAAAGGGTAGCCAAGTTGCAGTAATGTCTGGGTAAATTGTGTCATCAGCTCACCAACTTGATGCCATTCCAACCCGTTTTTAATGATTAAGGCATTATCTTGATCGGTTTTTAAAATTTGTTCCCCACGTCCTTCTGATCCCATAACCAGTAAACAGCAATGATCATGAAGGCTTTTTGGAATAGTTAACGTAAATGCCTTTTCAATGATCTGTTCATTAACGGTAGATATTAGCTCCATAATAAATCGTGTGCGAATGCCATTATTTATTAAAGTATTAATGAGTTGGGTTTGACTGTTGGCTGCTATTGCTAGCTCTTCAATGCTTTTTGAGCGGGCGATACGCAGAGTTAATACATGAGAATGAGTAGAAAAAAGACTCAATACCTGTGTCATATCGAGCATACCAATTAATTTGTTTTCTTCTAACACTGCAACTCTTTTTACGTGGTGGCGAGTCATAAGGGTCATGGCATTAAATAGATAGTCATGTTTTTGAATATACACGATTGGGTAGGTTGCTATTGGGCCGACAGGATGATTTTGTTCATGATCACCAAGTACCAACGCGTGTAATAAATCGGTACGAGTAATGATCCCGATGGGTAACGGATTTTCACTTTCTTTATGCCTTGGGTCATACTGATTTAATGCTACAAAAAGCGCATCAATATTATTTTCTTTAAGCAGGTGAGTGACTTGTTTTAATGAGGTATTCCAATCTACCGTAATTGATTTGTGAATCGTATCATCATCAACTTTTGTGAGAATAAATTCAGCCAAATTTTGTTGTTGATTTGCTTGGGCTAGAAGCGCTTTTCGTTTTGCTAAACTGCCATTGAAGTAAGCGGAGAAATCTGGATTCTCATGATAAATAGAGAGAAATAGTTCAGTAGGAATAAGGTGACATAAGGTGTCTTCAAGGGCGTGATAATTGTGTTTTACGCAGTGATCTAATTGAGAACGAACATCAAAAATATCATCATGAGTATAATGAGCATAGATCTCCCCACTGTCATTAGATCGCTCTTCAACTACGCCTTTTATTATAATGTATAAGCTTTCTGAGGATTGCCCTTGATGCAAAATAATGTCATTTGAGCGGAAGTAAGCGATATCGACATGACGAGATAATTGTTCTTGTTGTGCAGCTGTCAGAATATTGAATGGGGCTATTGAGAAATTGAGTTCAGTTGGCATAACTCCATCCTTTAATCGACGATTTTTTCTATTCTCGCTAGAAATGAACTAAGAATGAAGACGACTTTAGTCTAGAGTTTTCATAAAAGGTGTGAAATTTGAAGGCGAAGTCACATTTTAAAAGGTGCACTTTTCTTCTCTTTTGTTTTCCCTTTTTATAAACAAATACAATGCCATAATGAGCGTCTCTTTTTATTCCCTTTGGAAATTGTCATGTTTCGCGTTTCTCCTTTTGCTTGGATCTCTCAATACTTTGGTGGGTTCTTTTTCGCCTATGGTGTCTATTTACCATTTTGGGCGCTGTGGTTTGAAGATCAAGGCGTATCTGCTGGAGATATCGGAGTCTTAATTGGTTTAGGTTTTGCGACGCGTTGTGTAGCGAACTTGGTAATAACTCCTCGTTTGCATAAGGTTGAATACTTAATTCCCGCGTTACGAATTCTTACTCTCGCCTCGTTAATTGCACTTGGTCTATTTTTAATTAATGGGGGAAGTTTCTGGTGGATGGCATTTGTCACGGTGCTCTTTAATTTATCCTGTGGTCCTGCAGTTCCATTGTCTGATGCGATGACAAACTATTACGCGAAGAATAATTTATTAGATTACGGTCGAACTCGTTTATGGGGTTCGGTGAGTTTTATTGCCGGCTCTACGGTAGTGGGTTATTTAGTGTCAGGCTTTGGTACCGATATGATCGTGTATACCGCGATTGCTGGGATATTAGCGGCACTGTTTTTAGTGATGCGAAACCCTAATCCAATGCCAGTATCGGTCTCTGAAGAAGACCAAACACGTCCCAAATTATTGGCCTTACTTCGTGAAGCACCAGTATTAAAATTCATTATTTTGGTTTCTTTAATTCAAGGCAGTCACGCAGCGTATTACAGTTTTAGTTCTATCTACTGGAAAGAGTCGGGCTATCAAGAAAGTACCATTGGCTATCTATGGAGTTTAGGGGTTGTTGCAGAGGTAATGGTATTTGCTTTCAGTAAAAAACTGTTTGCAGGATGGAAAATATCAACACTATTTAAAGTTGCGGCTGTTGGGGTCATGGTCCGTTGGGGGTTAACCGCAGCAACGACAGAACTGTTTGCTTTAGTGCTCGTTCAGGCTTTACATGGTGTGACTTTTGCGATGGCGCACCTAGCGGCAATTCAATATATTCAGCGATTCCCTCAAAATAAAATGATCCCTCTGCAAGCCTTATATAATGCGATTCCTTTAGGTGCATTTATTGCACTAATGACGACATTAAGTGGTTGGGGTTATGAAGCATGGGGAGCGAATATTTTCTGGTTCATGGCTGTGATGGGAGCCTTTGCTCTGCTGATTAAATTGGATAAAGTGAAAGATAAATAGGTCTTAATCACATTTGTTAGCTTGAGTAAAAAACAAGCGACAATATAACGCTAGAATGGTGCTACAGAGTATTTGTACCCTTCTAGCGTTTTTTTATGGCACTAGAATGGTATCACCAAGGATGAGTGATGACACAAGGATGGGTAGTGGTGCCAGTGTCGCTGGCATATTTAGGATTATTATTTTTAATTGCCTGGTATGGCGATAGGCAAAAAGGGTGGTTAGCTCAGTATCGCCCGTGGATTTATAGTCTTTCTATTGCAGTCTACTGCACGTCATGGACCTTTTATGGCACCGTAGGCCAAGCCACCAGTAACCCGTGGTCTTTCCTTCCCATTTATCTTGCTCCCATTTTTGTGTTTGTATTTGCATGGCGTTTTTTAGCCAGAATTATCTTGATTGCAAAGCGAGAGCATATCACCTCTATTGCTGATTTTATCGCGGCTCGATATGGAAAATCTCAAGGTTTAGCTGGTGTTATTACGATTATCGCGGTGGTCGGGATACTTCCTTATATTGCATTGCAATTAAGAGGGATCACGATGGGACTCGATCTTGTTGCCCCTAATTTAGCTCTGGATTTAGGCTATCAAGATGGGCATATATCTTGGTTTGTTGGTGGTGCCCTTGCGGTATTTACGATTCTTTTTGGTACTCGACACATTGATACCACAGAGCATCACCGTGGCTTGATGATGGCGGTCGCGTTTGAATCGATAGTGAAATTGGTCGCTTTTCTTGCGGTCGGAGGTTTCATTCTTTATTTAGCGTATTCTGATAGTAATGTTGATTTAATTTCAATTGCCAAAGAAACTTACCAATCCCCAAATATCATTACGCTTTTGTTTCATACGATCTTAACGATGGCGGCGATAATCTGTTTACCGCGCCAATTTCATACTACGGTAGTGGAGAATGAACAGGCGCAAGATCTACGCACGGCGCGTTGGGTATTTCCACTCTACTTGTTTTTGATTGGTCTATTTGTACTGCCTATCTCGTGGGCGGGACAAGCTCTGCTCTCTGGTGAGGTTAGTGATAGTTTTGTTATTAGCGTGCCGCTATCGGTAGGTGCTGAGAATATGGCATTACTGGCTTTTGTTGGTGGAACCTCAGCAGCCAGCGGCATGGTTATCGTATCTACTATCGCACTTGCCATTATGGTATCGAATGATTTAGTTCTGCCTTTATTATTACGTCGAGTCAAAACCACAGGACGCTCATTTGGGCACTTTTCAAACTTATTAGTCACTATTCGACGCGTACTCATTCTCTTATTGTTATTAGCCGCGTGGGGATTTTATCAAGCGCTTGATTCAATTGATTCACTGTCGGTCATTGGCTTATTAGCTTTTGCGGCGATAGCCCAATTTGCACCCGCTTTGATTGGTGGATTGTATTGGCGCAATGCCAATAAGAAAGGGGTATATGCAGGCTTAATGATTGGTTTTTTAATGTGGTTAATCACGTTAATGAGCCAGACTCAGATACTTGCAGGCAGTGCCGAAAATAATCTTTTGTTATGGATTATTACGCCGCCGCAGTGGTTGCAAACGCTTGAGGTGCAGACCTCGGATTGGGGTATGATGCTCAGTTTAGGACTTAATACCCTATTATTTATTTTTGTATCATCAATCACTCGAGCATCGTTAAGTGAGCGCTTACAAGCGGCCTCTTTTGTTGGAGCCCCTTTACCTGAAAATGAAGATGTTAGTGTTTATCAAACTCGAGTGACGGTTGGTGAGTTGGAAATGTTGGCTTCGCGATTTGTTGGTCGCCGCCGAGCTCAAAAAGCCTTTCGCCAGTTCTCTCACCAACATGATGAATCCTTATTGCCACAACAACAAGCGAGCTCTGCGTTGATCCGTCATACTGAGCGAGTATTGGCCGGAGTCTTTGGCGCATCTTCTTCTCGTTTAGTTCTTACTTCAGCATTGCAAGGCAGAAATATGCAATTGGAAGAGGTCGCAACAATCGTTGATGAAGCCTCTGAGTTGTATGATTTTAGCCGTGGTTTATTGCAAGGGGCGATTGAGCACATTAGCCAAGGAATTGCAGTAGTTGATAAGCAGATGAAGTTGGTTGCATGGAATCAACGCTATTTGGAATTATTCACCTTCCCAACAGCGTTAATTCAAGTAGGAAGACCCATTGCAGATGTTATCCGACACAACGCAGAGCAAGGTCTTTGTGGGCCCGGAGATCCTGAAGTGCATGTTAAGCGACGGGTTGAGCATTTAGAACGTGGGACCCGACACGTGTCTTCTCGAATTCGAGCGGATGGACAGGTTATTGAAGTACAGGGTAACCCGATGCCTAATGGTGGATTTGTGATGAGTTTTACAGATATCACCGTTTTTAGACAAGCAGAAAAAGCACTTAAAGAAACCAATGAGAGCTTGGAGTTTCGAGTTCATGAGCGAACCAAAGAGTTAGAAAAATTAAATCAGCGATTAGTTAGCGCCACCCAAAGTGCAGAATTGGCTTCTCAATCAAAAAGTCGTCTACTCGCCGCCGTTAGTCATGATTTAATGCAACCTTTAAATGCAGCGCGTTTGTTTGCGTCTTCATTGAGTGAAGTAGCAAAAGAAGCAGAAACCAAAAAAATATCCGGTCACATTGAGAGTGCTTTAGGTGCAGCAGAAGAGCTGATTGGTGACTTATTAGATATTTCTCGTCTAGAAGCCGGTAAGTTAGAGACACATGTTCAAGGTTTTTCATTGAGCAGTCTGTTCTCAAATTTAGAAGCCGAATTTGGTGCTTTAGCAAAACAGCAAGGCATTGAGTTCTCTGTTATTCATTCGAATGTGATCGTTGAATCTGATCCCAAATTACTGCGCCGAGTGGTACAAAACTTTCTAACCAATGCATTTAGATATAATCCACAAGGTAAAGTAGTTCTTGGTGCGAGAAGAGTTGAAGGCAAGATCCGTGTGGACGTATGGGACAGCGGTATTGGTATTCCAGAAGAGAAACAACAGGCTATTTTTGATGAGTTTACCCGTGTTGATCAAAATCGAGCAGATCAAGGATTAGGGTTGGGACTTGCCATTGCTCGCGGTATTTCTCATGTACTTGGTCATACGATTTCATTACGTTCATGGCTTAATCAAGGCTCGGTATTTTCTGTTACGCTTGATAGAGGTGTATTGCTTGAGAGCAATGAGCCTACGGTAGAGCAAAAGCCTGAATTGCCATTAAGTTTCGTTCGCGTGTTATGCGTGGATAATGAACCAGACATTCTTATCGGTATGGAATCATTGGTGTCTCGTTGGGGTTGCGAAGTGAAAACGGCAACAGATTTAATGAGCAGTTTACAGTGTTTGGAAGAAGGTTGGACTCCTGATGTTATCTTTTCAGATTATCGATTGGATAACGACAGAACGGGCCTTGAGGTATTACAACAATGCCGTTTACGTTTAGGGAATACGTTTGAAGGAGTGATGATCAGTGCCGACAAAACCGATGATTTATTGGCAAGTATTAAAAGCAATGGCTTTGGATTTATAGCAAAGCCAGTTAAGCCGTTAAAGCTTAGGGCGGTATTAAATCGGCATGTAAAAGCGTAAGTAATTAGGTTTAATCCAGTGTAGATAAAAAGGGAGTTAGCATTCACTAACTCCCTTTTTCTAGCCTAGATTATTAATCAATATCTGACGTTATCTATTTAATTAATAAGATATTAATGATCGTGAGCTTCACCTGCCCCTTTAGGGTAACGAATAGACTCAACCAGATCTTGCACATCTTGTGGTACTTCAGCGGTTACTTTATTCACTACAATCGAGACAATGAAGTTCAGACACATACCTAGCGTACCGATCCCTTCAGGGCTGATACCAAACCACCAGTTATCAGGTGTGCTTGCTGCAGGGTTAATGAATTTAAAGTAAACGATATAAGCGGTAGTGAATGCGACACCTGAAACCATACCTGCAATCGCCCCTTCTTTATTCATCTTCTTATAGAAAATACCTAAGATAATCGCAGGGAAGAAGGATGCGGCGGCTAAACCGAAGGAGAACGCAACCACCTGTGCAACAAAGCCTGGCGGATTAATCCCTAAGTAACCAGCACCAACGATGGCAACAACGGCGGCAAGTCGGGCGGCGAGCAACTCCTGTTTATCTGTCATATTTGGCTTAAAGCCTTTTTTCAATAAATCATGAGAGATAGAGGTCGATATTACCAGTAGTAGACCAGCAGCCGTTGATAATGCAGCAGCTAAGCCACCTGCAGCCAACAATGCAACAACCCAGTTTGGTAAATTTGCTAGTTCAGGTGATGCTAGAACGATGATATCTCGGTTGATGTCCATTTCATTACGTTCATCACCAGAATAGAACATTTTGCCATCACCGTTTTTATCTTCCCAACCGACTAGGCCAGTGTCTTCCCAGTTTTTATACCAGCTTGGAGCATCAGCAGCGGCAACCCCTTGGCTATCTGGACCATTAATGGTTTCAATCATATTTACACGAGCAAATGCGGCTACCGCAGGTGCAGTTGTGTATAGGAATGAGATAAATAGTAATGCCCAACCAGCAGAGATACGTGCGTCTTTAACACGAGGTACAGTGAAAAAACGAATGATTACATGAGGGAGACCCGCAGTACCTACCATAAGAGCCGCACAGATAAAGAAGACATCAACCATGCTCTTAGAGCCGTCAGTATATGGCGTAAAGCCAAGTTCAGTGGTTAATCCATCCAACTTATCTAATAAGTAGACTTCTGAACCAGTAACGGTTGAGCCCATACCTATTTGAGGGAATACATTACCAGTCATCATGATTGAGGTGAAAACCGCAGGAACAAGGAAGGCGAAAATGAGGACACAGAATTGAGCAACCTGCGTATAAGTGATGCCTTTCATGCCACCTAGTACCGCATAGAAAAATACGATACCCATACCAATGATGATACCGATATTAATATCAACTTCTAGGAATCGAGAGAATACAACGCCCACACCACGCATTTGTCCTGCCACATAAGTGAAAGAGACAAAGATGGCACAGAAAACCGCCACCATACGAGCAGTTCGAGAATAGTAACGCTCACCGATAAAATCTGGCACGGTGAACTTACCAAATTTACGTAGATAAGGCGCAAGACAAAGCGCTAATAACACATAGCCGCCGGTCCAACCCATAAGATATACAGCGCCATCATAACCAACAAAGGAAATGATACCCGCCATTGAAATAAACGATGCTGCCGACATCCAGTCAGCGGCTGTTGCCATGCCATTGGCAATAGGGTGAACGCCCCCGCCCGCGACATAGAATTCACTGGTTGATCCAGCGCGAGCCCATATCGCAATACCGATATAAAGGGTAAAAGTGATACCTACTAATATAAACGTCCAAGTTTGGATATCCATGCTAATTCCTCTAGTCTTCTTGTACGTTGTATTTTTTATCTAGTGCATTCATGCGTGCAACGTAGATAAAGATCAGTGCCACAAAGGTATAAATTGAACCTTGTTGTGCAAACCAGAACCCCAATTTGAATCCTCCAAATTGAAATGCATTAAGTGCATCAACAAATAATATCCCTGCGCCATATGAGACTAAGAACCAGATCGTGAGCAGTCCGCCCATGATCCCTAGATTTTCCTTCCAATAGGCTTGTGCTTGTTCTTTTGTTTCGAACGCCATAGCCAGCTCCTTTTTAATGTTAAAAATATGTAACCAAAAAGAGATTAGCAGTGAGAAGAGAAGAAAACAGTGCAACTTTAGTCGAGCAGATAAAGAAAAACGCCCAAAATATGAGCGTTTTATGTGAAGTGGATAGCTTTTTTATTATGTTGATATTATGTTAATTAATACCAAGGTCTAAGACTTTATAAAGGACTAAAAGTAAAAGTTCTTAATCCCAAGAAGTAAATTATTGACAGCAACCGCCGCTAGAATTAACCCCATCACGCGGCTAATAATAGCAGCACCGACGTTACCAATTATCTTATGGATAAATGTTGCGCCAAGTAATAAGCATAACGTAATGACGAGAACCACAATCATTACTGCAGCGGTAATTGATTGATCTAAAAAAGAATAACGAGAATTATCTGTCAGCATAACAATAGCCATCATGGCACCAGGCGATGCAATTGACGGAATAGCTAAAGGATAAACGGCTAAATCAGCCAGGTCTGAATGACTTAGCTCTTCACTCATTTTCTGTTCTTGGTCTGGCTTGCTCTCACCAAAAATCATAGTAAGAGCAAAGATTAACAGAACTAATCCACCAGCGACTTGAAAGGCTGGTAGAGGAATTTGCATGGCTTCTAAGAGGAGTTGCCCAATAACAAGGAAAAATAAAAGTACAGCAGTCGCGATCGCAACGGCTTTAAGTGCCACTACTTTACGCTGCTTGGCGGTTAGGTGCTGAGTTTGTGAAAGATAGACAGGAACGGATCCAATAGGATCAATGACCGCCCAAAGAACAACAAATTGAGTGATGAGGATGCTTATCATGGGTTCTCCCAGAGGTTAGGTTACGCAGAGGGATTAAAATAATGAGTGGGTAACCTAACTGATTTTAACGGCTAGAGTGTTATATCAAGGTTAACTTTCCGTTTGTTGCAACAAAATAACCGCTTGAGTACGATTTTTAACGCCCAATTTTCTAAATATTGCCGTCATGTGTGCTTTTATCGTGGCTTCTGATACTTCTAAATCATAGGCGATTTGTTTATTGAGTAAGCCGTCAGATAGCATGCCAAGCACCTTATATTGCTGAGGGGTAAGGGCTGCTATTTTTGTCGCTAAATCATCACAAGCTGCTGAGTTTTTTATTGAGCCTTCTGGAAAATAGGAATCACCAGCAAGAATTTGGTTTAAGGCCGCAATGAGTGATTTCATGTCACTGGATTTAGGAATAAAACCGAAAGCGCCATGGCTTTTGACTTGAGAAACAATACTGGCTTCTTCACTGGCCGAGACAACAACAATAGGCAGATCTGGATATTGAGAGCGAAGCTGTATTAATCCAGACATTCCGTTACTGCCGGGCATTTTTAAATCCAATAGGAGTAAATCAGGATCAGGCTCTTTGTTTAATACCGCGAATAAGCCTTCAAGAGAATCCGCTTCAAGTAAATTAGCCCCACTGATCGCCATATGAATAGATTGAAAAAGTGCATTGCGAAATAAGGGATGGTCATCCGCAATAATAATAGTGTAGTTGTCGTCCATAGCTACAAAATTCCTTATAAGTTATAAAGCAAAATTAACATCTTACTTTCTCTTGAGCAATTTTTAGGCGCTAAAGTCTGCGCTGCCTCTCTTACTTATTAGTGGTTTGCAGGAAAAATAATGATATTGAGGATCTTATTATTTAAAACGAATTAATTTCTTGCTATAGACAATCGAATGAAACGAAACTAAACTTCTTTCAAATCGAAACTTATTGAGTTTGTTATGTCAAAAAGAAACACTAAACAACGCCGCCATATGATCCTTTCTCTATTAACGGAGCAAGGTGAGGTGAGTGTTGAATCTCTCTCTGATTTGTTTGATATATCAGAAGTTACCATCAGAAAAGACCTAACAGAATTAGAAAAAAATGGGTTACTGATGCGTAAATATGGCGGCGCAGTTTTAATGCCATCAAATATCATTCAAGAAGATAGCTGTGAAGAAGTTTCGAAACGAAAGTTATCTATTGCTACTGCCGCCGTTGAACTGATTAAAGATCATAATCGGATCATTATTGATAGTGGCAGTACAACAGCAGCATTAATTAATCAATTATCGAAACGAAATGGCTTAGTTGTAATGACCAACTCATTACCTGTTGCTAATGCACTGCAAGAAATTGAAAACGAACCAACGTTATTGATGACAGGTGGAACATGGGACAGTCACTCTGATTCATTTCAAGGTCAAGTGGCCGAATCGGTTTTAAGATCCTATGATTTTGATCAGCTGTTCATTGGTGCTGATGGGATTGATTTGGAACGCGGAACAACCACATTTAATGAATTAGTGGGTTTAAGCCGCGTGATGTCTGAAGTGGCTCGTGAAGTTATTTTAATGGTGGAATCTGAAAAAATTGGTCGAAAAATCCCTAACGTTGAATTGCCATGGGACAGCATTGATGTGTTGATCACCAATAATGATTTAAGCCAAGAACAACAACAGAAAATTGAATCACATAATGTACGAGTCATCAGAGCTCAGTGATTTAATTTATACGATACCGCTGACATTTTTGCTGCCGATCAGCGGTTATTTATAACTTAAGAAGCAATAAGAGGCTTCTTAAAACCTAGAATTTAAAATTAGAATAATTGGAGTATTGCCATGTGTGGGATCGTAGGTGCAGTTGCACAAAGAGATGTAGCTGAAATTTTAGTTGAAGGATTACGTCGTTTAGAATATCGCGGCTACGATTCTGCAGGGGTTGCGGTTGTTGATGCAGACAGTAACTACACTCGTTTACGTCGTTTGGGTAAAGTAAAAGAACTGGCGAATGCAGTAGAAGAATCTCATGTCGTTGGCGGTACAGGCATCGCTCATACCCGTTGGGCAACTCATGGTGAGCCTTCTGAAATTAATGCGCACCCTCATGTCTCTGGTGATATTACGATTGTTCATAATGGCATTATTGAAAACCATGAAACATTGCGTTCTTTATTGCAAGAGCGTGGTTATGTTTTTGAATCTCAAACCGATACTGAAGTGATTGCTCATTTAGTTGAATGGGAGCTACGTACTTCAGATTCATTAATTGAAGCAGTACAAAAAACAGCAAAACAATTAGATGGTGCTTACGGTACTGTGGTTATGGATCGTCGTGATCCAGAACGTCTTGTTGTTGCTCGTTCTGGTAGCCCAATTGTGATTGGCCGTGGTGTTGGTGAAAACTTCTTGGCTTCTGATCAACTTGCCTTACTTAATGTGACTCGTCGCTTTATGTATCTTGAAGAAGGTGATGTTGCAGAGATCACTCGTCGTGATGTGGTGGTTTTCGATGCCCGCGGTGAACGAGTAGAGCGTGAAATAACAGAATCAAATGCTGAGCACGATGCGGGTGATAAAGGGCAATATCGTCACTTTATGCAAAAAGAAGTATTTGAGCAGCCAAAAGCGTTAATTAATACCATGGAAGGCCGCATTACCAATGACTCTGTTGTGACTGAAAGTATTGGTGTTAACGCGGTTGAGATACTAAATAAAGTAGAACATGTACAAATTATTGCTTGTGGTACCTCTTACAATGCAGGCATGACGGCTCGTTATTGGTTTGAATCATTGGCGGGCGTGAGTTGTGATGTCGAAATCGCCTCTGAATTCCGTTACCGTAAATTTGTGACGCGTCCAAATAGCTTATTGATCACTTTATCTCAATCAGGTGAAACGGCAGATACCTTAGCAGCACTTCGTTTAGCCAAAGAGCGTGGCTACATGGGCGCAATGACAGTATGTAACGTGGCAGGCTCATCTCTGGTTCGTGAATCTGATTTTGCTTTCATGACACGTGCAGGAACTGAGATTGGCGTTGCATCAACGAAAGCCTTTACCACACAACTTGCCGCGTTATTGATGTTAGTTACGGCATTAGGTAAACAGCAAAACCGTATCTCAAAAGAAAAAGAAAAAGAGATCGTAGAAGCCTTGCATGCATTGCCTGCTCAAATCGAACAAGCGTTATCGTTTGATAAAGAGATTGAAGCGTTAGCCCCAGACTTTGCAGACAAACAACACACGCTATTTTTAGGGCGTGGTGAGTTTTATCCAATTGCCGTTGAAGCCTCTCTGAAACTTAAAGAAATCTCTTATATTCACGCTGAAGCTTATGCCGCCGGTGAATTAAAACATGGCCCATTAGCATTAATTGATGCTGACATGCCAGTGGTTGTGGTTGCACCAACCAATGATTTATTAGAGAAACTAAAATCAAACGTAGAAGAAGTGCGTGCTCGTGGTGGTTTACTTTATGTATTTGCTGATGAACAAGCAGGTTTTGAAGCGGATGAGAACATGAAGATCATCAAGATGCCTCACGTAAGTGAAGTAACAGCACCTATCTACTACACAGTACCGATGCAGTTACTTTCGTACCATGTTGCCTTAATTAAAGGGACGGATGTCGATCAACCTCGTAACCTAGCGAAAGCGGTAACGGTAGAGTAATTTTGTTAAGTCGACCCCACTAACGGGTAAATACAAAAATATAATTCGAATGGCGATATCCAATGATGGGTATCGCCATTTTTTATTTAATATTTTGTTTTTGAATGACTTTTAGCCATACTTACCGTATTACCTATGCTCAGCTTCTTAAATATGGATGTTTATGATGCGTTTTATCTCATGGAAACACTGCACACTTATTAGTTTTCTGACTTCCTTTTCTTCTCTCGCGGTTGAGTTTACTGATCCCATTGATGGGAATCTCGATATGGGGGAGTATCTTGCTGAAAATGCGTATGGTTTTCTGCCGGTACCTATTTTAATTACGGAACCAGCCCTTGGTTATGGTTTTGGTTTTGCTGGTGTGTTTTTACATGAGTCCGATGCTCAAAGAGAAAAACGTAAGCAGTTAGCTGCAACATCATTAGACGGTGGCGCTCAGTTATTAACTCCTGCGATTACCATTGCTGGTGGCTTTGCAACAGAGAATGGTACATGGATGGGGTTTATAGGGCACAGAAGAACGTGGAATAAAGATTCTATCCGTTATACGGGAGGGTTAGCTTATGGCGATATGAATATGACGTTTTATCGCCAAGATAATAAATCCGGGGCACTTAGCCCTATTGCTGAAAATAGTGGTGTGGAGTTTGGAATGAATGGCGGCGGTGGAATGCAGCAGCTTCAGTTTCGAGTTGAGGATACGCCGTTGTTTATTGGGGTCGTGCAGAAATATTTTCAGCCAGAGTTAAGTATTAATAGTTACCCAAAAGCCGATGAAATTTTAAATCGATTAGGGAATACAACGCCAACAGCATCAGGTGTTGGTTTTTTGATGGAATATGATAGTAAGAATAATTTTTTAAATCCAACAGAAGGGCTTAACTACACGGTTGAATATCTTTGGTTTCGGGATGATATTGGCAGTGACTACGACTTTGATACTTTTAATGTGAAAGGTCATCATTATTGGACGTTAAGCCCACAATGGTCTTTAGCATTTAGAGGCTACTATAAATCGTTGTTCACTGATGAAACCGTGTTACCTCCTCCTGCCTACCCTGATATTGAACTCCGGGGTATCGCAAGAAATAGATATCAAGGTGAGCAGACGCTATCGCTTGAAGGACAAGTTAATTATCAATGGACAACGCGTTGGTCAAGCAATCTATTTGCTGGATTGGGCTACGCATCCTCACACCATAATTCATTACTTAAAGAAGATGAACAATACGCTTACGGTGTCGGATTTCGCTATTTAATTGCTCGTCGCTATGGCATGAAAACAGGTATTGATTTAGCGTTTAGCGAAGAAGATACCGCGCTTTATTTCCAGGTTGGGATGGGAATATAGTGTTCATTATTTTAGCTAAATAGTGAAAGTAATAAGATTATAATCATAAAATGGCAGTCTATAATTGACTGCCATTTTATTTGTATCACTTTTTATCAGAAGTCGAATCGATATAACTTAAATACCAGCAGGTTTAAAGAAAGCCTTTAATCGCTTAGTTATCATTAATCGTGAAACGGTAAACATACCCGTTACTGTTCTCTGGTGTAGGCGGAAAATAGTATCGTATAAACGACGAATCAATCGACCTTGTAATACTAATTTCCCTTCTAAACGCGTACCTGGAGCAAAGGTACCAACGGCAAAGTGATGACCTACAGCAACCACCATACCACCGTCTTGGAAGGTAAAATCAGTTAACTCTTTACCACGTAAATAACGACCTAAGCTTTTTGCTAAGTGAACAGCTGCACGGTTAGCCGCCTGCGCTTTTGGTGGTACAAAAGAACCATCAGATTGTGGAATAGCAGCACAATCGCCAATAGCAAAGATGCGAGGATCTTCTGTTGAGCTCAGATTTTGGTTTACGTTAATTTGGTTCATATGGTTGTAGCTTAAGTTCCCAATCCCATTTAGCCAATCAGGTACTTTTACACCAGCGGCCCAGAATTGAATATTGGCACCCAAGAATTTATCAGTATTGGTTCTCATTCCATTAGTCGTTACTTCACTAATACGAGTTTCAAGTAATACATTGACACCGCTTTTCTCTAGTTCTTTTAATACTTTGTCAGACATTTTTTGTGGACTATTTGGTAGAACTCGATGCGCTGCTTCAATCAAATTAATGTTTAAAGATGAGGCGTTATAACGTTTTAGTTTTTTACTTACTCGAGCTAATTCTGCTGACAGCTCTACGCCTGTTGCACCTGCACCAACTATATTAATAGTGCTGTTTTTACCTTCACGTAATATTTGACTAATTTGGTTCCACGCCTGGCGAGCTTGTCCTGCTGAATCTAAAAATAAACAGTTATCTTGAGCGCCTAAGGTATTAAAATCATTACTGATTGCACCAATAGCAACCACAAGATAATCATAACTTAGGCCTGATTTTGTACCATCAGGGCGACGAACGAAGAGGGTTTGATTTTCACGATCGATATCTGTCATTGCCCCTTGGTAATGTTGATAGCCATGGTGAGCACCGTGAGTAAAATAACAGACCGAATCTAAATCACTATCGAACGTACCTGCAGCGATTTCATGTAAACGAGGTTTCCAATAATGATGTGTTTCTGGTTCAACTAAAATGATTTCATCTTGTTTACGGGTTGATTTAGTTAATAGGGTTGATAATTCTAGGCCAGCAGCGCCACCACCAACCACAATGATTCGGGACATAATTTTTACTCACATAATATAAACTTTGAAATCAATTCAAAGCGTTGGCAAAGGCCGGAATGTATTATTTAACAGAGTATTTAAATAGTGCACTCTGCTTGGATGTGAGCATTATATTTATTTCTTAAACCGTGATAATAGCCATAAAAAGAAAATCACTTTTACTAATACGTAATAGTTGGCAGTTTGTTTGAATTACATTATTCGATGGTGTTTTTTTTCTGCTCTTTTTCTTTATACATAGAGGCATCAGCATTCATGAACATGTCTTTTAGTGAGGTTGTTGAGTTATGGGATTCAAGGTGCAGGCCAATACTGATGCTACTGATATTTAGACCTGGCTGGTGTTGTGTTTTCTTTTGGTAACGCTGACGAATGCGTAATGAAAGGGCATTTAATTCAGTTTCTTGTTCTTTATTTAATAACGTTAAGACAATAAATTCATCGCCACCCGTACGAGCGATAAGATCTGACTCTCTGACTTCGCTTTTTAGAATATCTGCCAAGACTTGAATGCATTGATCTCCAGTTGAGTGACCAAAATTATCATTTACTTGTTTTAGGTTATCAATATCAAGATAAAGAATACCAATAGTTTTTTGGTATCGTTTTGCATCTTTTCGTTTTTGCTTACCTAAAACGTCTAAACCGCGACGATTAAGTAGATCTGTCATTGAATCGGTCAGGGCCATTTGTTTATGTTGTTCAGCTTCGTATGCCATTTTTAAGTCAGCAGTGATGAGCTTTGAAAGGTGAAGTAATAGTTTAATTAATGCATTTTTATAATTGGTATGTTTTGTATCTATCGCACAAACAGTCCCATAAATAGAACCATCAGGGTGAAAGACGGGAACTCCACAATATGATCTTACAGGGCCATTCTCAACCGCGGGTGCATTTATCCAATATTCACTCTCTAATGCATTCGGAACGTATAGCTCTTTACCTGTTTCAACAATCGTACGACAAAAACTTTTACTGTCACTAGACCATTGAGAGCCTTGATGAAGAAAGTTTGTGTCATTATTACTGCTTACAAGAGTATGAAAAGAACGGCCTGTAAATTCGATAATAGCACCACAATCAGCATCAAAAATATCAACAATTAAATCTGCAAGTTCTTGCCATTTTGATAGGTCAATAATGTTATCTTGTGAATCAAAACGAGAAGTCAAAAATGCTGTCATACGCACATCCATGTAAAGCGATTATTATTTGAACTTTATATAGTTATAAAACTATCACTATTTAATATTAATTTCTTTGAATTAACTTTAAAACCACACTATTTATCTTTTAGTTTAGGAAAGTGATTGCTGAAGCGCTATTTTTTGTTTTATTTTTCTTATATGAATCTTTTATGACACTTAGTTTTCTATCCTTGATCTTTCCCATTTTTTATCTATTATATATGGAAATGCATATATCCATATTTAAGGCTTTTTATGTTACCTCATCAATTTTTCAAACTGCTGTCTGATGAAACGCGCATGCGCTGTCTGTTACTTATCGCTCGTGAAAGTCGTTTATGCGTAAATCAACTGACAGAAGCATTAGATGAAAGCCAACCGAAGATCTCACGTCATTTAGCTTTGCTACGTCAATCAGGTGTATTGGTTGATACGCGTGAAGGTCAGTGGGTGTATTACCAAATCAGCACCGAATTACCAGGCTGGTTAAACAAAATTATAGAGGGTTTGAAGCAATCGAATTGTTTGCAAGCTCAATACAAAAAAGACACTGATAAATTAAACGCAATGAAAGTGTGTTGCTAAATTAAGGATTAAGACGATGACAATTAAAGTAGGTATTAACGGTTTTGGCCGCATTGGACGCTTAGCATTAAGAGCGGCATTTGATTGGCCTGAACTGGAGTTTGTACAAATCAATGATGTGGCAGGAGATACCCATACATTGGCGCATTTACTTGAGTTTGATTCAATTCAAGGGCGTTGGAGGCATGAAGTGACTACTGATGGAAGTATTATGATCATCGGTGACCAAAAGCTTAAAACCACGCAAGAAAAAGACATCGACGCGGTTGATTGGTCAGGTTGTGATGTTGTGATTGAAGCGACGGGCGTGCACCGTAAGCGCGTATTTTTAGATAAATACTTAGCACAAGGTGTTAAGCGAGTAGTTGTCTCTGCTCCGGTCAAAGAAGAAGGCGTTGCGAACATTGTAGTTGGTGTGAACGACGATATTTTTGACCCAGCTGTTCACCAAATTGTGACTGCAGCATCTTGTACAACCAACTGCCTCGCTCCAATTGTTAAAGTTATCAATAAAGGGTTGGGTATCGAAAATGCAGCATTTACCACTATTCATGATTTGACCAATACACAAACCATTTTAGATGCTCCCCATAAAGACCTTCGCCGTGCACGTGCGTGTGGCATGAGTTTGATCCCAACAACAACAGGCTCTGCTAAAGCGATTGTAGAAATTTTCCCTGAGCTAAAAGATAAAATTGATGGTCATGCGGTACGCGTTCCTTTAGCTAATGCATCACTGACTGACATTATCTTTGAAGTAAAAAGAGACACCACGGTTGAAGAAGTAAATCAGTTATTAAAGGATGCAGCACAAGGTGATCTAAACGGTATTTTAGGATACGAAGAGCGTCCACTTGTATCGATTGATTACAAAGGCGACCAGCGCTCAACGATTGTGGATGCGCTATCTACTATGCTTGTGGGTAAGCGCATGGTGAAGATTTACGCTTGGTATGACAACGAAATGGGCTATGCAACTCGTACTGCTGAGTTGGTTCGTAACGTTGGTTTAGCTTAATATTAATGGCATTGTTTTAAGGAATCTAAAATGACACATCCTATTTGGGAACTACCGGTTACTGGCACTAATGGCGCATTAATTTTGACTCCGTGTCCGGGAACAAAAGGGGTTGAGTTAACGGCCTCATTAGAGCAATTAAAAGCACAAGGTGTTGAAGCGGTAGCAACGGCATTAAACCAAGATGAGTTAACAGAAAAAGGCGTAGGCTCTCTTGGTGAAGAAGTGCAACGTCTAGGCATGAAATGGTTTTATTTACCAATTGAAGACGATTGCGCACCGGGTGATGAGTTTGCAGCACAATGGAAATCAGCGACTCCTGAGCTGCAACAAGTATTAGAAAATAATGGCAAGGTAGCAATGCATTGTATGGGCGGGTCTGGTCGCACAGGTTTGCTTGCTGGGCATTTATTGTTGGACTTAGGTTGGGATCTGGATGTGATTAAGCAGCAGGTTCAAGCATTACGTCCAGGCGCTTTCACGAAGCCAGTACAAATTGAATATATTGATGCGCTTGCTAGCAAATAATCAATTTTAGATAAGGCCTCAGAAAGTGATTATCTTCTGGGGCTTTTTTATTTGAACGGATGAATTTTATGTTTTCTCAATTAAGTCATAGTGTACGACAGTACATGATAGTGACGTTCAATTACTGGAACTTCACTATTACCGATGGCGCATTACGCATGTTAGTGGTGCTCTATTTTCATGATTTAGGTTACAGCACCTTAGCCATTGCTTCGCTCTTTTTGTTTTATGAATTTTTTGGTGTGGTGACTAACTTAATTGGTGGTTGGCTTGGTGCACGTTTGGGGTTAAATAAAACCATGAACGTCGGTTTAGGGATGCAGGTATTTGCATTATTGATGCTTGCTGTGTCTACTGTGTGGCTAACTATCCCTTGGGTAATGGCGGCTCAAGCTCTTTCTGGTATCGCAAAAGATCTCAATAAAATGAGTGCTAAAAGTGCGATAAAAACATTAGTGCCAAGCGATCAAGAAGGAGCTCTCTACAAGTGGATTGCTATCTTAACGGGATCTAAAAATGCACTAAAAGGAGCGGGTTTCTTCTTAGGAGGGGTTCTACTTTCTACCATAGGATTTAAAGCGGCAGTTATCGCCATGGCTGTGGTTCTTTTTGTGGTATTGATTGGTAGTTTAGCTTTTCTTGATGGAGATATGGGTAAAGCCAAATCTAAGCCTAAATTTACACAGCTGTTTTCTAAATCGAGTGAGATCAACATTCTTTCCGCTGCGCGCTTATTTTTATTTGGTGCGAGAGATGTTTGGTTTGTGATCGCATTACCGATTTACTTAGGCACAACCTTTGGCTGGGACCATTCGTGGGTTGGTGGTTTTCTCGCTCTGTGGGTGATTGGTTATGGATTTGTACAAGGCTTCGCACCAAAAATAACAGGTAAAGCAGAAGGTAAAGTACCGGATGGACGCGCTGCAATGTGGTGGGCTGGCTTATTAACTCTGGTTACTGGGCTTATTGCCTATGGTGTGCAAATAGGGTGGCAAGCTCAATATGTTATCGTCATTGGATTATTAATCTTTGGTGCTGTGTTTGCGATTAACTCATCGCTACATTCTTATTTAATTGTCAGCTATGCCAAAGGTGATGGGGTGTCGATGGATGTTGGTTTTTATTATATGGCAAATGCGATGGGACGCTTAATTGGGACTATTTTATCGGGATTGGTATTTCAGATAGCAGGGCTAGCTGCCTGTTTATGGGTGTCGTTTGGGTTCTTGCTATTGGCTACGGTGATATCGATTAAGTTGCCTAAGAGATAAATTTTTGCAAAAAGAAAGCCGTTAAAATGGACTTTCTTTTTGTAATTCAGAACAAATATCTACAATAGCAAGTGAGAGTCCTGAACGGATCATTTGCTTTTGTCTATCGACTTGCATCTGATAAAAAATCAAATCAGTATCATCATTTAGCGGTAGTATTTCTAACTGCATCATTCCCATTCTTGTAATTAAATTAAGCTTGTTTATTGGGGTGATTATTTGAGGATCTGTGAATTGTACATCTTCCATTGCTGAATTAAGGGCATTGCGTATTTTAATGATGCCTTCAATATCATGATAGGTTTTATTCGGTAGAACACCTAAGCCAAAGAGCAGCTTTAAACGCACACTTAAATCACCCAGTGGGCCAGAATCTTGTAGTAAAGGACCAATTACAGATTGAACCGCAAAGTTATCTTTTTGGAAAATGCGCTGAATTAAACCGTCAATAGATTCATTTAGAATATCGACGGCAATAATAAAAAAACCACGCATTGATGGGGCGTTGTCTAATCGCTCAATAATGTAAGATTCATTAATTACTTCTGTCATAAAATAGCCATAAGAAGAGAGGCCGTCGCCTCTCTTATTTTTATTATTAGTTTAGTGCGTTGAATATTTTTTCAATTTCCATCGCTTCGATACCGTTTTCATCTAGCCCTGTGTAATGAGCTAATGTTGCTTTTAATCCTGACACTTTTAGATAATCTTGTAGTTCAACTGCTTGAGGGTCTGTTTCATTGACATATTTAAATGCAGCGGCAATACCTTTTAGTAATGTTTTGTTCTTGGTGCCATATTCTATTGTACCTAATAAGGGTTTGATTAAGCGATCATTTTCACCTAATTTACGAATTGGCTGGCGTGCAACACGATCAATCTCATCTCGTAAGTATGGATTCGCAAAGCGGCCTAGAATTTTTTCAATATAAGCAGCGTGTAATTCTTTATCAAAACCGTAGCGACGAATAAGTACTTCGCCACTTTCTTCCATTGCTGTTTTTACTTCAGCTCTAATTTCAGGATCTTGAATAGCATCACGTACAGTTTCATGGTCCTTTAACGCACCAAGATAAGCGGTGATACAGTGACCTGTATTTAAGGTGAAAAGCTTACGCTCAACAAACGCCATTAAGTTGTCTGTTTTTTCCATTCCTGCAATATTAGGTACGCCACCTTTGAATTGTTGTTCATCAACAATCCATTCACTGAAGCTTTCTACAGTCACTTCAAGTAAGTCGTCATTCGCCGCTTCTGACGGCGGAACAATACGGTCAACCGCAGAATCAACAAAACCAACTAGCTCATCACAACGGGCATGAAAAGATTCATCAAGATGAGAGTAGACTTCGTTTTTAAGGTGAGTGGTACCTCTAACCATATTTTCACAAGCAATGATATTCAGTGGTGAGCTATTGTTTGCTTCAAAACGCTTGGTTAAGCCTTTTGCGATGGTTTTCGCAATAATATTTAATACGTTAGGACCTACCGCGGTTGTTAGTAAATCGGTATGTACAATGCGGTCAATTACATCGGCACTTGCCGAATTTACAGCAGTTACGTGTGTAACTGTGTCTATTTGGCACTCAGAACCAACGACTTTCACTTTATATGATTGGTCATGAGATAGTTGATCAACTAATGGAGCATCAACGTCTGCAAATGTAACAGCGACGTTTGAATCAGAAAGAACTTTACCAATAAAACCACGACCGATATTGCCTGCGCCAAAATGTACTGCTTTCATAATAATTACCTTCAATTTGATATTAGGAGATAGATCAACCCTATAGGGGGAGAGCTGATCTATATTTCTATATGATTGTTATGCTGCTTGTTCGCCTGAAAGAATTTCTAAAATCTCACTAACGCTGTTAGTGGATGTTAGTTTTTCAATGGCACCAGGTTCATCAAGCGCATTGGTAATAGAGGTAATTACTTGTATGTGCTCGTCATTTTTAGCTGCGATACCGATAACCAATTTAGCTACATCATCTTCGTCTTCAGTGAATTGAACACCTGATGGATACTGACAGATGACGATGCCTGTTTTGATTACACGGTCTTTGGCTTCTATTGTTCCATGTGGTACGGCAATAGATTCACCAAGATAGGTTGGTACTAGTTTTTCACGATCAAACATCGCTGCTACATATTCTGGTTCTGCGTAGCCAAGAGATACAAGTTGTTCTCCGGCGTATTGAATGGCTTCTTCTTTTGTTTTGAAGGTTAGTCCAAGGTGAATATTTTTTTCTTCAATTTGAAATGGCTGTGCTTTTTGTGGTTCAAAAAACTCATCATTCGCTGCTACTGGAGAGACTTGTGGTATTTCATCATCGTTCGCGGCTTCTGGGTAAGTTGATGCCATGATACGTGCAACTAAATCGTTGTAGATATGGCTATCTAAGAAGTTAGTAAGTGAAATATGCTCTGCATTTTCTGCGTGCTTACGTGCACGGTCCGTTAAATCTTTATGAGTAATCACAATATCGACATCCGTAGGTAAGTTATTGATAGCACAGTTTGTTACGCTAATGTTTAGGCCTGCTGCTTGGACTTTTTTACGAAGAAGTCCGGCACCCATGGCACTTGAACCCATGCCGGCGTCACACGCTACGATGATTTTTTGGATATTATTTAATTTAGGTGAATTACTTTTCTCAGCAGTAATGCCAGAAGCCTTGCCTTTTGAGCCTGATTTCATATCACGCATTGCTGCAGTGGCGTCATCTAATGACGTACCGTCATCTTCATCTGATGTTGTCTGCATTTTCATTAGTAGTGCAGCTACAGTAAATGAAACTGCTGTTGCTGATAAAATTGAACAGATAACCCCGATAGCTGATGCTTTTGGTGTTAGTAATAAAATAGCAAAGATAGAACCTGGAGACGCTGGAGCAACCATACCTGCATTAAATAGAGTTAAAACAAATACTCCTGTCATGCCACCTGCAATAGCAGCAAGGATTAGACGTGGATTCATTAAAATGTATGGGAAGTAAATTTCATGGATGCCACCAAAGAAATGGATTATTGATGCACCACCAGCTGTTTGTTTTGCAGAACCTTTACCAAAGAACATGTAAGCAAGAAGAATACCTAAGCCTGGACCTGGATTCGCCTCAATTAAGAAGAAAATAGATTGACCAACATCGTTTGCTTGTTGAATACCAAGAGGAGAGAAAATACCGTGGTTAATCGCGTTATTTAGAAATAGAATTTTTGCGGGTTCAACAAAAATAGAAGTCAGCGGAAGAAGACCAGCTTCTACTAGGAAATTTACGCCCCCTGCAAGGCCGGCTGATAATACTTTAACAAAAGGACCAATAAAGTAGAAAGCAACAATCGCACATAGCATACCAATAATGCCGGCTGAGAAGTTGTTTACTAGCATTTCAAAGCCGCTTTTGATTTTACCATCGACTTTTTGATCGAACAGTTTAATCGCTAGGCCACCCATAGGACCAACCATCATTGCGCCCATGAACATTGGAATATCAGTACCGGCAATGACACCCATTGTTGTAATAGCACCAACGATAGCACCACGTTCGCCGCCAACTAATTTACCACCGGTATAACCGATTAGTAGTGGAAGTAGATATGTAATCATTGGGCCAACAAGTTTCGCTAATGCTTCGTTAGGGATCCAACCTGTTGGGATAAATAAAGCAGTGATAAAGCCCCATGCGATAAACGCACCGATATTAGGCATTACCATATTTGATAAAAAACGACCAAAATTTTGTATCTTGATCTTTGCATCTGGTGATATCATAAGTGATTCCCCGTTTGAGGTTTTATTAAATATTCTAAAATGGCTCGCCAAAGCCATTGGTTAATTTCTAAGTACAGACATAATTTACCATAGATTTTTTAATAGAACCGATAACGGGAAATTCGTGATTCTCTCCACAAAACCTCAGCAACTAATCCAAATAAAGTAGATCTCCATAACGTTATTGATATGAAACTTTACAACAAATAGTTAAAAGCAATATTGTCAATAATAATAAATCGTGCAACGTCACATTTATTGGTATCCACCTAGAGGGAAAAAGGTGATGCGAATCACTTATTTTGAATTTATATTTAAATAATAAAACCCCAACAAGATCTAGATCTCACTTTGATATTTCTTTCACGATTCGAATTAAATGGCTTCATTGTTAATACCTTAAAGTGAAACTTTATTACAAATATAATTACCCCTTAAGGGGTGAGGGGTATTAAGGTCTATCTTGGTTAATCATGGGTGTCGTTTACCAAAAGCAAAGAATTTAGGTTTTAAAAAGACTGTGAATGTTCTGAATAGAAGAAGGACGTAGGAAAATAAAAGCGGATGAATTTACTAACTAGGGGATATGAGACGATGTGGTTAATCAAATTAAAAAAAAGGAGAACATTATGTTCTCCTTTTTTTATTTAATTGAAGTCAAAAATTACACGTGAGTGATGTTTTCAGCTTCTAATTCTTTAAAGTACTTAACTGTTTTCACTTTCAGTTCTTGTTGTGATGCATCATCACAAACGATTACTGATTTAGGGTGAAGTTGAAGCGCAGAAACTGTCCATAGGTGGTTTACTGAACCTTCAACAGCAGCTTGTAGTGCAAGAGCTTTATTGTGGCCAGTAATTAGGATCATGATCTCAGCAGAATCAAGTAGAGTACCAACACCGATTGTTAACGCGTACTTAGGTACTTGGTTGATATCGCCATCGAAGAAACGAGAGTTAGCAATACGGGTATCTTCAGTCAGTGTTTTGATACGAGTACGAGATGCTAGAGAAGAAGCAGGCTCGTTGAATGCAATGTGACCGTCGTTACCAACACCACCCATGAATAAGTTAATACGACCGTAAGACTTAATTTTGTCTTCGTAACGTTGGCATTCTTCTTCGTGGTTATCAGTGTTACCGTTTAGAAGGTTAATGTTTTCTTCTTGGATATCTACATGGTTGAAGAAGTTTTCAAACATGAAAGTACGGTAAGATTCAGGGTGGTTAGCATCAAGACCGATGTACTCATCCATGTTGAATGTTACTACGTTCTTAAAGCTTACTTTACCCGCTTTATGCAGTTCGATTAGCTTTTTGTAAGTATTAAGAGGAGTACCACCAGTTGGAAGACCAAGAACGAATGGACGATCTGCTGTTGGGTTAAACTCATTGATGCGGTTAACAATGTGCTGTGCTGACCATGCGCCTACTTGTTCTGCTTGGTTTAATGGAATAAGTCTCATCATATACCTCAAAAAATTAATGTAATAGTTTGCTTAATTGCGTTAATTCGCATTGTAAAATAAGTATCTTCGTAATGCTAATGATTTTGGTCAATAAAGGACCTAAATTATTTAACCGAGCTCACACTTTGCTGCAAATGCTGTATAAATGGCTCTGCTTTCATAAATCCTGTTAATCGAGCGTCAGATAAATAATTCCCATTTTCATTCCAAAAATCGATGGTTGGTAAACCAAGAACTTTTAGTTGTTGTAGCAGTGCAATATCTTCAGGGCTATTTTTGGTTACGTCTGCCTGCAGTAAAATAAACTCACCTAAAAGTGGTTCTACTTTTTCATTGTGAAAGGTGTATTTTTCAAACTCTTTACACGCGACGCACCAGTCAGCATAAAAGTCGAGCATGACTGGTTTTCCTTGGGCTTTGGCTGCTTCCAACTCTCTGTTTAAGTCTTCAATCGTACTTATCTTTTTAAACGTCACTGCTTGAGTGGTGGTGTTTACTTCTGTATTGCTTTTCCCTGAAATAGCATCAATCACCGGAATTGCTGAGCCAACAATACCTAAGATCGCGATGATCCCAGCAACACTTGTTTTCCAAGATTGAGGCATGGTTGCTTTGACATGATAGAGCCAACCAAACGCAGCAACGCCAAGAGCAGACCAAATAAATGGTGTGATGCTATGAGGAAGAATACGCTCTAGTAGGAAAACAGGAACAGCCAGTAAAATAAAACCAAACAGTGTTTTTACATGAGTCATCCAAACACCGGCTTTTGGTAGCAGTTTATTACCAAATACAGCGGCTAGAATTAGTGGGATACCCATACCAATAGCCAGAGCATAAAGGGCAACAGCACCCGTTAGTAAGTCTCCACTTTTGGCAACGTACAACAGGGCTCCAGACAGTGGTGCAGTGGTGCATGGTGAGCAGACTAAACCTGAGATTGCGCCCATTGCAAAAACGCCACCTAGGTTACCGCCTTTTTGCTGGTTACTAATGTCATTTAATTTAGTTTGTAGGCTACTTGGCAGTTGAATGGTGTAAGCCCCAAACATTGATAGGGCAAGCAGAACAAACATGATGCTCAAACCAATCAATACATAAGGATGCTGTAGTGCCGCTTGAAATTGCATGCCCGCCGAAGCAACCACCAACCCAAGTAAGGTGTAAGTTAATGCCATGCCTTGCACGTAAACAAAAGAGAGCTTGAAAGCTTTGCCATGAGACAGTTTACCGCCACCTAAAACAATACCCGTTAAGATAGGGTACATAGGCAGTACACAAGGTGTGAACGCAAGTCCAATACCAAGCGCTAAGAATAAAAATGGAGTCCACCAAGCATCACCCAAGTTGTCAGCCAGTTCTTGCTGTTGAGTTTGAGAGACTACTTTTGGTTCAGGAGCCAACGATGTGTTCTTTTCTACGCTAACCGGTGCGCTATCACTTTTTGCCACAACATGGGTGTTGGCCGTTTCATCTTGATACGAACTTAACCCTGTTAGTGCGGATAGTGGAATTTTACGGATCTCAGGTGGATAACAGAATCCGGCTTTGGCACAGCCTTGGTATCGCACGGTTAACTCTGCATTATCACTAACCGAGATAAGAGGAACTGTGATCGTAAGCGGTTCTGTATATATGTTTACATTACCAAAAAATTCATCGTTATGAGGTGTACCTTCTTCCATGACTAAATTCGCAATTTCAGCGCCATTCGCAGTAACTGAAATTCGTTGTTGATAAAGGTAGTAATCAGGCATTACTTGCCAATCTAAATAGACACGATCCCCTTGCTGCATGAAATTAAATGGGAAAGCTTCATTCACTGTCACAAAAGAAGAGGTTTGCTCACCTTGTAATTTAGTCAGGTCAAAAGACGCGACAGCTTGAGGAGCAAAGGAGCTGAATAGAATGAAAAATGATAAAAGGGCTGCTCGAAAACGGAGTAAGTTCGTCATGTGAAAGTCTTTATAAAAATAGATATGGATATGACTATCGAAATGGTCAAGAGTTCGGCAAGTATAGTATCAATTACGTTAATGATCTGCTCATTTCTCTTCGGTACTTGGTGTAATTATTTTTTATTTGTCACGGTTTCGAGATCCCTACGACACTCTTTTGTCTGCTTAGAAACTATGCTTGTTGCGATGATTAATTAATAGAATGAGCCATAAGAGGACTGCGTGATGAAATACAAACATATCCTTGTTGCATTAGATCTTTCCAAAGAGAGTCATGTGTTGATTGATAGAGCCGTTTCAATGGCGGAGTTATTAAATGCAAAAGTTTCTTTTATTCACATTGATGGAACTCATGGTGAGATTTATCCAGATTTAATTGATATACAGGCTGACCCTGAGCGTAAGCCATTAAATGAACCATCAAATAAATGGTTGACTGACTTTCAGCAATATACCGATTTCCCGATTGAAAGCTTTTGGGTAGGGACGGGGGATCTGAGCCATAAAGTTGAAGCTGCAGTGAAAGCGCATGAGATCGATTTATTGATTTGTGGGCATCATCATGACTTTTTAAGTAAAATAATTTCGTATTCTCGACCGTTAATTCATCATACTCCAGTCGATATTTTAGTTGTCCCGATCAGCTCATAAAGAACGGGCATAAAAAATGGCAGCTAATATTAGCTGCCATTTTGGGAGGTATATATGCATTTTCTTAATTAAAGAATAATACCGCCGAATACAAAACCTAGTGCAACAGACGTTGAAATCGTTGCAACACCCGGAATAAAGAATGGGTGGTTAAATACAAGATTACCAATACGTGTTGAACCGGTGTCATCCATTTCAACCGCAGCAAGTAGCGTTGGGTAAGTAGGAAGAACGAACAGTGCGCTTACTGCAGCAAACGAAGCAACTGCCGTAATTGGAGCAACACCAATCGCAAGGGCTGCAGGCATTAGAGCGGTAGTTGTCGCGCCTTGAGAGTAAAGAAGCATTGAAGCAAAGAATAAAACAATTGCTAGCATCCACGGGTATTGTGCAAGGATCTCTGCTGAGAACTCTTTGATTTCACCAATGTGAGAAGAGACAAACGTATCACCAAGCCACGCAACACCAAGAACACACACACACGCACTCATGCCTGATTTGAATGTTGCCGCGTTAGCAATTTTAGATGCATCAATTTTAGTGAACGTCACGATAGCAGCAGCAGCGGTTAGCATTAATGCCATAATAGCTTCGTTACGACCAATGGTTGGGTGTTCAATCAGACCAACACTGCCACTGATCATGGTTGCATAAGCAACAACCGCAACGATAGCAACACAGAAGATATAAACAGATGCTTTTGCCGTAGGTAAGATTTCACGTTTACCTGCGCCGTTCATTTTAATTAGGCCTTTTGCAAGACGCTCTTGATAAACGACGTCATCTTTCAATTCACAGCCTAGGAAGTTAGCAACGAATGCACCAACCATACACGCTAGGAATGTAGATGGAATACATACTGCTAATAGCGTTAAGTAATCCACACCTAATGGCTCAAGGATACCAGAGAAGAAAACAACCGCCGCTGAGATTGGAGACGCAGTGATTGCAATTTGAGAAGCAACAACAGCGATAGAAAGTGGGCGAGAAGGGCGAACACCTTGTTCTTTAGCTACTTCTGCAATAACAGGAAGTGTAGAGAATGCAGTGTGACCTGTACCTGCTAGCATCGTCATGAAATAAGTCACGATTGGTGCGTAGAAAGTAATGCGTTTTGGATTTTTACGTAAGAATTTCTCTGCTAGGTCAACCAACCAATCCATACCACCAGCCACTTGCATAGCAGCAATGGCAGTAATTACAGACATGATGATTAAAATAACGTCGATAGGGATAGAACCTGCGTCTAGTCCTAAGATCATGGTAAGAACAAGTACGCCCGCACCACCCGCAAAACCGATACCGATACCGCCAATACGTGCACCTAAATAGATGAACAGTAGTACGACAAGAAGCTGTACAGCAATCATAGATAACTCCAGTGTTTAAATTTAAAATAATTATTCAGATTTTTATTGCACAGCTATATACAGCAAACCAATAAAAGTATGAATGATTACTTATCTTTTTATAAATAAAATATTGAGAAGATAAAAAAAGCGAGCTTCAGTGAGCTCGCTATTTGAGGTGTTACGGATTAATCGTAACGTTTTGCTTTGTATTGCGGGTGCATCAGGTTTTCTACTGAGAAGATGTCATCTAACTGTTCTTCTGTTAGAAGGCCACGTTCAAGAACTACATCACGAACGTTTTTGCCTGTTTCAGCACAAATCTTACCAACAATGTCACCTTCGTGGTGGCCAATGAATGGGTTTAGGTAAGTAACGATACCGATAGAGTTAAATACGTGAGCTTCACATACTTCTTTGTTTACAGTAATACCGTCGATACATTTGTCACGTAGGTTTACACATGCATTTTTCAAGATTTCGATAGATTCGAAAAGAGCTTGGCCAATAACAGGCTCCATTACGTTTAATTGCAGTTGACCAGCTTCAGCAGCGAAAGTCACTGTAGTATCGTTACCAATTACTTTGAAACATACTTGGTTTACAACTTCTGGAATTACTGGGTTTACTTTAGCAGGCATGATTGAAGAACCAGCTTGAAGCTCAGGTAAGTTCAATTCATTAAGGCCAGCACGAGGACCAGAAGAAAGAAGACGTAAGTCATTACAGATTTTAGACATTTTAACCGCAGTACGTTTTAGCGCACCGTGGATCATAACGTAAGCACCACAGTCAGATGTTGCTTCGATTAAGTCTTCAGCAGCAACACACTCTAGGCCTGTAACTTCAGCTAGGTGACGAACTGCCGCTTCTTGGTAACCAGTCGCAGCGTTTAAGCCAGTACCGATTGCTGTAGCGCCGATGTTTACTTCTAAAAGAAGTTGCGCTGTGTAGTTAAGGTTTTTCACTTCTTCTTGAAGTAGAACACCCCAAGCGTGGAACTCTTGACCAACAGTCATTGGAACAGCGTCTTGAAGCTGAGTACGACCCATTTTCAGAACGTTACGGAATTCTTGATCTTTAAGATCGAATGCACCTTTTAGGTATTCAATCGCTTCAATTAGTTTCATCATGCTGTTGTATACAGCAATACGGAAACCAGTTGGGTATGCACAGTTAGTTGATTGAGAACGGTTTACGTGATCATTAGGGTTAATGATATCGTATTCGCCTTTCTCTTTACCCATAAGTTCAAGAGCAACGTTAGCAATAACTTCGTTAGCATTCATGTTAACTGAAGTACCAGCACCGCCTTGGAAAACATCTGATGGGAATTGATCCATGCACTTGCCAGTTTCAAGAATTAAATCACATGCTTTGATGATGTACTCACCAACTTGTGAAGGGATAGCACCTAATTCTTTGTTAGCTAAAGCGGCTGCTTTTTTAGTGTAGATCATGCCACGAACAAACTCAGGAACATCAGAAATAGTTACATTTGAAATGTTGAAGTTTTCCATAGCGCGAAGGGTATGAATACCGTAGTAAGCCTCTGAAGGAACGTGACGTTCACCTAGCAAATCTTCTTCAATACGAGTAGCGGTATTTGTTTTTTCTAAATCAAGCATCTGAGTCATAGTAAGCCTTTAAGGTTCTATATTTTAATTATTGGATTCTGTCCAAGTGACCATATCTGCGAGTAGAATCCGTTCGTCAGAAGGTGATCAATATCGTACCTGATGCCTTGTTTTAACGTCATCATACACCTCTTTAGGGGTAAAAGTGTTAAGTTGATCACTTTTTAAGTCTAGTTTTTGCAAAATATTTCAAATTGAGATAATGCTCTCACTAGTTGTTAATATCTTTACTTTATAGGTTATATAACTGCTACTTGAGTTAATGAATTTGGTGGCTGTTTACACTCTTTTACAGAGTTCTTTCTTGAAAATTGAACAGAAGTGCCGCATCTATCATAATAGAGAGATAAAAAGTGGTTTGCGGTTAATGCCTGCTACACTAAATAAAGAAATATAAAGCGAAAGATCGTCTTAAATCCAATCGAGGTGTGTTGTGTTTCCTATTTTATTACTGATGTTTATTTTTGTTCCCATTATTGAAATTGCACTGTTTGTGCAAGTGGGGGGCATGTTGGGTATGTGGCCGACGCTTGGGTTGGTAATTATCACTGCGTTTGTTGGTGCATCATTAGTGCGAAGCCAAGGTATTCAAACGTTAATGTCAGTACAATCAAAATTACAACAAGGCGAGTTACCTGCACAACAAATTGTAGAAGGCGTTATGTTGGCGGTTGCTGGCGTGTTATTGCTTGTTCCTGGCTTTATGACAGATGCATTAGGTATGTTGGTGTTATTGCCGGCACCAAGAGCATATTTAGCAAAACAATTAATGAGTCGTGTAAAAGTGAATGGTATGGGAGCATCACAAGGTGGATTCCATGCAGGTTTCGGCGGTGGATTTGACCAAAACGGGCCTTTTAATCAAGGCAATCCATTTGATCAGGCAAACCACAATGATCAGCAAGGCGATGTATTTGAAGGTGAGTTTCAGCGTAAAGAAGACGATCCGAATAAAACCCTAAAATAATCACCGATATATAAATTGAATTAAAAAAGCCGCGCTCTCTTTCTATATGAATTGAGAACGCGGCTTTTTTACTGTCTGAACTTACTGATTAATTAAGCCCTAACGTTTTAACCAAGAACGAGGATTTTGTGCTTTGCTGTTACGGCGGATTTCAAAGTACAGGGAAGGTCTATCTTGACCGCCACTGTCACCAACGACGGCAATGGTTTCACCTGCGCGTACTTTATCGCCTTCCTTCTTCATTAAGCTTTGATTATAGCCATATAAGGTCATATCACCTTTACCGTGGTCAATCAGAACCATTAAGCCATAACCACGTAACCAATCAGCAAAAACAACTTTTCCTGAATCAACAGCTTTTACTGGTGCGCCATATTCACTCGCTAACACCATGCCTTTCCAAGTTAATTGGCCAGTTTGTTTCGTCCCAAAACTGTGTAGTGTTTTTGGGTTGCTGATAGGCCAAGGTAAGCGACCTTTTTGGCGGGCGATGCCATCCATAGGCACGTTGTTTTTTGCCTTTGCTTTTGCGATGGCAACTTTTAAGCGTTTTTCATTTTGCTGTAGTTCATTTAAATAGCCATTTTCGTTTGAAATGCGTTTTTTGATACTTGAAACGGTGCTCTTACGTTTGTTTTGCGATGTTTGAAGGGTCGTTTTCTCTTTTTTGTATTGAGCAAGTAACTCACTTTGTCGCTGCTGCTGTTTAAGAAGAGACGCTTCTTTCTCTTTTAGTTGCATGGTTGTGAATTCTAGTTGAGAAATAGCGCCGACTCTGGCTTCAGAAATTCGTTGTGCATATTGAGTCATACGATCTATTTTAGTGACATCGTCGCCACTCAATACGTTGGATAATTGGTTGTTACGGCTAGTAAGATAATAGTTAACCAGTAAATCTTTTAATATCTCGATTTGCCCAATTTGTTGTTGAGCTAATTCAGATTGCTGTTGTTTTAGTTTTGAAATGGACAATTTTACGTCATCCAGATCTTTTTCGGCACGACGAGCTTTCTTTGAGGCGTTAGCGATTGAGAGTTCATGTTTTTTAAGACTCGATTGCAGACTGGTCAGTTCTTTTTTTTGTTTGCTTAATACTGAGTTTTGGCGTGATATTTCTTGTTTCATCCCTTTTAACTCTGCGTCGTTAGCATGAGCTGAAATCGGAAGAGTAAGTGTCAGGCACACTAACGCCGTCGTACAAATTTGACGACAAGAGAAAAGCGTATTCATAAGGGATATTTTCATCATTGCATTATTTCAGATAGAGTTGAGTCTGACTAGACTGAGTTGATGTTTGGTCTCAATTGTAAAACCAATATCACAGCATTTTCGTTGTGTCGGCCTGTTTTTTTATCCTCGCTAGTCTCGGAACAAACCCTAGGGTATACTTTCGACTTAATTTTAGAGCCCACGGTAACTGAATCGCGTGAACGCATCAGATTATCTAAAACATTAGAGATAAAGAATATGGAAACGTCAATCATCGATTTTGTAACCAACAACATGATTTTAGCTGTTGTTTGGGTTGGTATTATTGTTGCGTTAATTCAGAACGTAGTAAAGCAAAAAACATCAGGCTACCAAGAGGTTGATCCTGCACAAGCAACAACCTTAATGAATCGTGAAGACGCGATTGTTGTAGATGTTCGCTCTAAAGATGAGTTCAAATCAGGTCACATTACGGATGCACGTCACATTTTACCAAGCGATATCAAAGCGGGTAACTTATCTGGTCTTGAAAACTCAAAAACAACCCCAATTATTGTGGTATGTAAAACAGGCCAAACGGCTCAAACTGCTGCAAATGATTTGCATGCTGCAGGCTTTGAGCAAGTTAAATTACTTAAGAATGGCCTAATCTCTTGGAATGAAGCTAACCTACCGTTAGTTAAAGGTAAAAAGTAATTGCTGATTTCCTAGGCAACTGATTCATATTGATGTGATATCTGGCTCATTTTTTAGATATCACGAATGCAGAGTAATATTACATCGTTATTCTGCGTTCATACATATTTAAATAGAAAGGACTTTTCCCATGGCTGAAGCAGCACAACAAGAACAACAAAACTTTGCAATTCAACGTATCTTCCTAAAAGACGTTTCTTTTGAAGCGCCTAACTCACCAACTATGTTCCAAAAAGAGTGGAATCCAGATGTTAAACTGGATCTTGATACTCAAAGCCGTGAACTAGGCGAAGGTGTTTATGAAGTTATTCTTCGTCTAACAGTTACTGTTAAGAACGAAGAAGAAACTGCATTCTTATGTGAAGTTCAACAAGGTGGTATCTTTACTGCTGGTCAAATGGAAGAAGCTCAACTAGCACATTGCCTAGGTGCATTCTGCCCGAACATCCTTTTCCCATATGCTCGTGAAACTATTTCAAGCTTAGTGGTTAAAGGTACGTTCCCACAACTTAACCTTGCGCCAGTTAACTTTGACGCATTGTTCATGAACTACCTACAAAACCAAGCTCAAGAAAACGCAGAAGCACCAGCTCAAGCGTAATCTTGAATATAATAAGTTGATAGTATTTGCTATTGATTAATTTGTAGAGAATAAATGCACTTTTTTATCTAATATGGTCCTATATTTTTGTATAGCTTCTATATTTTGATAACAAGTGCATTTTGTTTTTATTACCTAGTATCTTTTGATACTTGTTTTGGATGGTCACTATGACAACACAAACTGATTACTCTGATATTTCAATGACCGTGCTTGGTGCCGGTTCATACGGAACTTCTCTTGCTATCTCTCTTGCTCGTAATGGCGCAAAAGTCATTTTATGGGGACATGAAGAGACGCACATGGCTCGTTTAGAAGCGGACCGTGCGAATGAAGAGTTTCTACCTGGTGTTGCTTTCCCACCATCATTAATCATGTCTACTGATCTTGAAAAATCAGTGCAAGCAAGTCGTGATTTACTTGTTGTGGTTCCAAGTCATGTATTTGGTTTGGTGTTAGGTAATGTGAAACCATTCTTACGTGAAGATTCTCGTGTGTGTTGGGCGACAAAAGGGCTAGAGCCTGAAACAGGTCGTTTATTAAAAGAAGTGGCAGTAGAGGCTTTAGGTGAATCACACTCACTGGCCGTACTTTCTGGACCTACTTTTGCTAAAGAACTTGCTTCTGGTATGCCAACAGCGATTGCAGTTGCATCACCTGATCAGCAATTTGTAAAAGATCTTCAAGAGAAGATCCACTGTTCAAAAACGTTCCGAGTATACGCAAACAATGATTTCACTGGCATGCAGCTTGGTGGTGCGGTGAAAAACGTGATCGCTATTGGTGCTGGTATGTCTGATGGTATTGGTTTTGGTGCTAATGCTCGTACGGCATTGATCACTCGTGGTTTGGCTGAAATGACGCGCTTAGGCGTAGCGTTAGGAGCTGAAGCTGAAACCTTTATGGGCATGGCGGGTCTTGGTGATCTAGTTCTTACTTGTACCGATAATCAATCACGTAACCGTCGCTTTGGTTTAGCGTTAGGTAAAGGTGGTGATGTTGATAGTGCACAGGAAGAAATTGGCCAAGTTGTTGAAGGTTATAGAAATACTAAAGAAGTCTTTTTACTTGCAGAACGTATGGGTGTGGAAATGCCTATAGTTGAGCAAATTTATCAAGTATTGTATCAAGGGAAAGATGCAAGAGTTGCTGCGCAGGATTTATTAGCACGCGACAAAAAATCAGAATCATAATTCAAGGATGGTATGAAAATGAAAGAATGTAAGAAACATAAAGTATGGGAATGTATTGTTCAAGAAGCGCGTGAGCAATCAGAACAAGAACCCATGCTTGCAAGCTTTTATCATGCCACCATTATTAAACATGAAAACCTTGCTGCGGCATTAAGTTATATTCTTGCTAATAAATTAGCCACGGCATCTATGCCTGCTATGGCGGTACGAGAAGTTGTAGAAGAGGCATTTGCTTCAGATCCTAGTTTAACGGATGCGGCTGCTTGCGATATCTGTGCGACGGTCAATCGAGATCCTGCTGTTTCTATGTATTCGATGCCTTTGTTGTATTTAAAAGGGTATCACGCTCTGCAAGGTTATCGTGTGTCAAATTGGTTGTGGAAGCAAGGACGTGTTGCACTTGCGACGTATCTTCAAAATGAAATTTCAGTCGCTTGTCAGGTAGATGTTCACCCAGCGGCAACCATTGGTAAAGGGATCATGTTTGACCATGCTACGGGCATTGTTATTGGTGAAACCGCGGTGGTTGAAAATGACGTTTCTATTTTACAAGACGTAACGCTTGGTGGTACAGGTAAAGAGTGTGGTGATCGTCACCCTAAGATCCGTGAAGGCGTTATGATTGGCGCTGGTGCGAAGATTTTAGGTAATATTGAAGTGGGCATTGGCGCGAAGATTGGTTCGTGTTCCGTTGTTTTACAGGCGGTGCCTCCTCATACAACAGTGGCGGGAGTTCCTGCAAAAATCGTTGGACGTCCAAGTTCTGAAATGCCGTCTTTAGATATGGATCAGCAATTTAATGGGAAATCTCAGACGTTTATTTCTGGTGATGGTATTTAATATTAGATCCAGTTAATCCATTTTATTACTTATCTTTATCGATAAAAAATAGCCACTTAATCGTGGCTATTTTTGTATTTTGACTATGAGAAAAGAGAAATTATAACCCGCCTTCAAATCCCATTTGACGCCATGCTTCAAATACAATAATAGCAACGGAGTTAGACAAGTTTAAACTGCGGCTGTCTGGCATCATAGGAATGCGAACACGTTGCTCCATTGGTAAGCCATCAATCAAATCCGCGGGTAATCCACGAGTTTCTGGACCAAATAGTAGCACATCACCTTTTTGGTAACTTGGGGTTGTATGATGACCGGTGGTTTTAGTGGTGCAGGCAAAGATACGGTGCTCACCTTCACTCTCATTCTCTAAATAATCAAGAAAGGCTGCGTAATTTTTGTGGCGTTTTACATGAGTTAATTCATGATAATCTAACCCAGCACGGCGAAGTTTTTTCTCTTCTAAATCGAATCCTAACGGTTCAATTAAATGCAGATTTGCACCACAGTTAGCAGACAGGCGAATGATGTTACCCGTATTTGGGGCGATCTCAGGTTCGTACAACGCAATATCAAACATAGTGAACTCTTGAATAAACGGAAATTAAACGCAGTATATCTAATTGATTGGTATCGGGGTAGGGCGTACTCGTAACAACATGGCTTACTTTGAGGTAAGCCATGTTGTTAGAGATCATTATTGTTCGATAGGCAAGGTGATCGTCATTCGTAATCCACCAAGAGGGCTTTTACTCGCAATGATGGTTCCGCTATGTTGGTGCATTGCACTCTCAGTAATAGCAAGACCTAAACCGGTGCCACCACTGCTTCTGTCTCTGGCGGTTGATACACGATAGAAAGGTTTAAAAATATCATTCAGTTCATCTTCTGGAACACCATCACCATTGTCATCAACATGAATAATTAGGGAGTTTTCATGCACGGCGAGATGAATGGTGATGACATCATTACCATATTTAATCGCGTTTCTTATGACATTTTCTATCGCACTCATCAATAGATTAGGATTACCAAAAATAGGGGTTTCTGTTAACCCTACATATGAGAGTGTTTTGTTCATGTGCTCCGCTTCAAATTTGGCGTCTTCTAAAATATCAAACCAAAGTGTGTAGGCATCTGTTTTCTCTCGTTCTTGATGGCTGTTCACTTGAATACGAGATAGCTCTAATAGTTCTGAAATCATCTGCTCAAGTCGATCTGCTTCCATATCAATACGAGATAATTCAGCGCTTTCCCCTTGTTTACGGGTAGCAAGTGCGGTGGCCATTCGTAAGCGAGTTAATGGTGAACGCAATTCATGTGAAATGTCAGAAAGTAATCGCTGTTGACCTGAAATCATGGTGTTTAATGACCCCACCATTTGGTTAAAGCTTTGTCCTGTTTTTCTGAATTCTTTAGGGCCTTTTTCTAAAGCTTCGTCTTTTTCAAATTGACCTCTGGCAACCCTTTCCGCGGCTTTTTGTAATCGTCTTGCAGGTTGGCTTAATGCCCAAGCTAACCATAATAAAAATGGGGTGCTAACGAGCATAGTTACTAATAAGAGCTGTATTGGTTTATCTAAAATACGAAGGATAAAAGGAGGAGGCTTTTTCCAATATCTCCCGACGTACATGTAAACCGTTTCATGAGCGATCACAATATCAAACGGGCCAGCCATCATAGTTCTGCCGTAGAGCTTTTGTTGTGGTAGCTTTGGATCATCAGATAAAGTTAAAAAATTAAGTAAGGCTTTTTTTCTACCTCGTAATTCTTTTGGTTTATCTAAAATTTCACCAGTTGGTGTGGTGAAAAATAGGTCTAGATTTTCGTCGTGTTTATGCGCTTTATGACTGATAACTCTTAATGTGGCCTTGAGATCATCGCGTTCTGAATATTTACCGGTAATGTAAGCTGCAATTTGCGTCATCTTAGTCAGATGCTCTGTTGCAATATTATGGCGAGCGCGTGGGTCAAAATTAGGGCCGATAACGACCCCAATTAAAACCAATAGTAAGGTAAACCAAAATATGGCAAAGATACGACCATATAGGCTCGAAATAAGAGGGAATTTCATTTTCTTGTTAAACAAGGATTATTCCTCAACAAACAGATAGCCGCGGCCACGTAAGGTTTTAATTCGAGGCTTTCCTTCTGATAAAGGAGGCAGTTTTTTACGTAGATTTGATACGTGCATATCAATAGCGCGATCAAAAGGAGCAAGTCGTTTACCAAGTACTTCTAGGCTGAGTTCTTCTTTAGAGATGATCTCACCAGGTTTTTGAATAAATTGAGATAATAATCCAAACTCTGTGCCGGTTAAATCCAGTAATTCACCATGGTTGTAGGCCTCTTGTTTGCCTACGAATATTTCAATTCCTTGATATTTAATACTGCTACTACTGCTCTCTTTGGTTTTACTTTGTGTTCGGCGCAAAATGGCACGAATACGCGCTAGTAACTCTCTATCACTGAAAGGCTTTGGTAGATAGTCGTCTGCACCGAGCTCTAAACCAATGACGCGGTCAATCTCTTCGCCTTTTGCTGTTAGCATTAGTACCGGCGTTTCATTGGTTTCACGTAGCTTTCGTAGCATGTCCATGCCATTCATTTTTGGCATCATGATATCAAGCAGGATAAGATCCAAATCATCGGTAACCGCTTCAAGGCCTTCAATACCATTATTTGCTTCTACAACATGATAGCCCTCTAGACTTAGGATATCTTTTAATAATGCGGTTAGCTCGACGTCGTCATCAACCAATAAAATTTTTGCCATTCTCATTTACCTGCGTAATATTTTCTGAATATAGTATCGCCAAATAAACGAATGAATACCAACCTTGATAATGACCTTTACGTTGCTTTACGCTCAAAATACACACATTTACGTTGACTGAGCTATTCTTATCCCATACCAAGCAGCAACGAGCTGCCTTTGATTGAAATAAATTTTCTGTAACGGAGATAACACAATGAACATGATTAAAAAAATGGTTTTAGGCGCAGTTGTTCTTCCTCTTTCTTTAGCTTCTGCATCAGCGTTTGCTGCAGGTGGAAGCCATCATGAAGGCGGAATGAAAGGCGAAGGCATGCACGGTGGCAAATGCATGATGAAAGCCAATAAAAAAGCGTTTAAAGATTTAGATCTTACTGATGCTCAAGAAGACCAATTCGATGAAATGCGTGACGCTCGTAAAGCTGAAATGAAAGCGAAAAAAGGTCAAAAACGTCAACCAACAGCTGAGATGAAAGCGGATCATGAAGCAATGCAAAACTTAATGTTAGCTGATAACTTTGATGAGCAAGCGGTACGAGATTTGGCTGAAAAAATGTCACAGCGTCAAATTGATCGCCGTGTTGAGATGATGAAGAAACGTCATGAAATGATGAATATTCTAACTCCAGATCAAAAAGCAGAATTTAAAGCAAACCAAGATAAATACATCGCAGATTGCGCTAAATAATCTTAAGTATCTGTAGTAAATGAAAGCGGGCCTTTATGATAAATAGAGGCCCGCTTTTTCGTTTATACTTTTTTTGTTGTAAATATATTAATAAATGGAATAACGATCATTAGATTAAGGCTTTATACTAAGGACTGATTTTTTAAGTATTGGAAAAAAGATGACCCAACGATATGCGTCTTTAGTCACCATGGCTGCATGGCTTGCAACCATTGTTGCGACAATTTTAATGTTGTTCAAATTAGGAACTTGGTGGGTAACCGGCTCTGTAAGTTTATTGGCGTCATTAGTTGATTCTCTGCTTGATATGGGGGCATCTATTACCAATCTTTTGGTGGTGCGCTACGCATTACAACCTGCCGATGAAGAGCATAGTTTCGGTCATGGTAAAGCGGAGTCGTTAGCGGCATTAGCTCAGGCGATGTTTATTTCTGGCTCTGCCTGTTTCTTATTATTGAATGGGGTTGAGCGTTTTTTCCGCCCTCAAGATGTTGTTTCTCCTGAATTAGGGGTTTATGTTAGTGGTTTTGCGATTGTATTAACTTTTGGTTTGGTAATGGTTCAACAATGGGTCGTTAAACAAACCGGAAGCCAAGCCATTGCTGCTGATTCATTACACTACAAAACCGATTTATTTATGAATGCGGCTATTATGTTAGCACTTGGGTTAAGCTGGTATGGTTGGCATCAAGCGGATGCTATTTTCGCTCTAGTCATTGGGGTGTATATCTTAATTAGCGCCTTTAAAATGGCGTATGAAGCAATCCAATTGTTACTTGATAGACAACTGCCAAAGGAAGAATTAGAGCAGATAAGAGAAGCGTGCTGTCGTGTCGATGGTGTTAAAGGTATCCATGACTTACGAACTCGTTTAGCTGGCCCAACCCGATTTATTCAATTGCATTTAGAGCTGCCAGATCAGATGCCATTAGTTGAAGCGCATCGAATTGCGGATAAAGTGGAAGATGAACTTTTAACAGTTTTCCCACATTCTGATATTATAATTCATCAAGACCCACTTTCAGTTGTGCTAGACTCAGACAGAGAGCAAACACAGTTTCAGTAAGAATTAGTAGTATTATTAGCAGTTATTGTTTTTTGGTAACAGAAAAATGAAATAGTCGTGATTGATTCTGATGTGAATCAACGAACTTTTTCAGTAAACTGGTAATACTCTTACATAAGAAAAAAAATTACAGATTATTAATGGTGAGTAGATTAGGGAGTTTACTTGCTGTATTAGAAATTGAAATTGAAATTCCCAACCATATTAGAGGGTAACCATGGTCAAGAAGATTGGTGTTTTAACAAGTGGTGGCGATGCGCCAGGTATGAATGCGGCAGTTCGTGGTGTTGTTCGTACAGCATTAACCGAAGGCCTAGAAGTATTTGGTATTCATGATGGCTACTTAGGTCTTGTTGAAGATCGTATCGAGAAATTAGAGCGCCATAGCGTATCTGATATGATCAACCGCGGCGGTACATTCCTAGGTTCAGCACGTTTTCCTGAATTTAAAGAAGTAGCAGTTCGTGAAAAAGCGATTGAAAACCTTAAGAAACACGACATTGATGCGTTAATCGTTATCGGTGGTGATGGTTCTTACATGGGTGCTAAGAAGCTAACTGAAATGGGTTACCCATGTATCGGTCTTTCAGGTACTATCGATAATGATATCGCAGGTACGGATTACACGATCGGTTACTTAACGGCATTAAACACTGTTATTGATGCAATTGACCGCTTACGTGATACGTCTTCTTCTCACCAACGTATTTCTATTGTAGAAGTTATGGGTCGTCACTGTGGCGATCTAACATTAATGGCTGCAATTGCAGGTGGTTGTGAGTACGTAATTACTCCAGAGACTGGCCTAAACAAAGAAGCGTTAATTCAAAACATTCAAGATGGTATTGCGAAAGGTAAGAAACACGCAATTATCGCGATTACTGAGTTAATGACAGATACGAACGCATTAGCAAAAGAAATTGAAGCAGAAACAGGTCGTGAGACTCGTGCAACAGTTCTTGGTCATATTCAACGTGGCGGCCAACCTGGTGCGTTTGACCGTATCTTAGCATCTCGTATGGGTAACTACGGCGTTAAACTGCTTGTTGAAGGTCATGGTGGTCGTTGTGTTGGTATTCAAAATGAACAGCTTGTTCACCACGATATCATCGATGCAATCGAAAACATGCGTCGTCCAGAGAAACTAGAACTTTATAAAGTAGCAGAAGAGTTATTCTAATTTAGAATAGACCAATGCTATAAAAGAAAAACCGAAGTTTAGGCTTCGGTTTTTTTATGTTTGAAAAATGAGGTATTTTTTAATTTAGTTGAATTGAGATGTTTTTTTACTCTAAATACAGATCGAGTGGGGTTTTGCTTTTTCTTCCTCCCACCTCTCGCGCTAAAGTAGGCACTAGATAACCTGAAACGTTTTCAATTAACTCTCCCATTAATCGCTTTGCTTCTTTATCTGAGACAAAGAAATGAGCCGCCCCTTGCACTTTATCTAACACGTGAAGGTAATAAGGTAGGATGCCTGCATCGAACAAGGCTTCGCTTAAATCTGTTAACGCTTTTGTTGTATCGTTGACGTCTTTGAGTAAGACACTTTGATTTAATAGAGTGACGTTAGCTTGTTTTAGCTGAGTCATTTTATTTTCGAGCTCAACACTGATTTCATTAGCATGATTAATATGAGTGACCATAATAATTTGCAGTCGTGTTTGTTTGAATAGCTGACATAGAGTATCCGTTATGCGGTTGGGGATCACCACAGGTAAACGGCTATGAATACGCAGTCGTTTAATATGAGGGACGGCTTCTAAGTGTTGAATTAACCAATCAATCTCATGATCTTTTGCCATTAGTGGATCACCACCAGAAAGAATCACTTCATTTAATTCTGGATGTTCAGCAATATAATCAATGGATTTTTGCCAGATGGACTTACTGCCTTTGTTATCTTGATAAGGAAAATGACGACGGAAGCAATAACGGCAATTTACAGCGCAGCCTCCTTTCAATATTAGCAAAACACGGTTTTTGTATTTATGCAGTAATCCAGGTTGTTCGTTGTCTTGCTCATCGAGAGGATCGTTCGAATATCCGTCATGTACTTCGAATTCTTGATCTAAAGGCAATACTTGACGTAATAAAGGATCAAAAGGGTTGCCAAACTCCATTCGATCGACAAAACTTGTCGGCACACGTAACGCAAATAACTTTTTCGCTTCTAATCCTTTCTCCCACGGAGAGCTATCAATCCCTAGAGTTGAAAGCAGTTGATGAGGATCTGAGATCGCATTTGAGATCTCTTTGAGCCAGTTTTGCTCAACAGGAGCGTCATTTCGGGTTATTATGTGTGACATTATTTATAACTCAACGATGTTAAGAGGAAATCATGGCGTCAGTAAGTACCAATGAATTCAAAGGCGGTTTGAAATTTATGTTTGATAACGAGCCATGCTCAATTATCGACAATGAATATGTTAAACCTGGTAAAGGCCAAGCATTCAACCGTGTAAAACTTCGCAAATTGCTTTCTGGTAAAACACTAGAAAAAACATTTAAATCAGGTGAAAGCTTTGAGCTTGCTGATGTTGTCGACGTAGAACTTGACTACTTGTACAGCGATGGCGAATTCTTCCATTTCATGAACAGCGTAAGCTTTGAGCAAATCGCTGCTGATGCTAAATCGGTTGGTGATACGGCTAAATGGCTAGTAGAAAACAACACATGTACTGTGACTCTTTGGAATGATAATCCAATTACAGTGACACCGCCAAACTTTGTTGAGATTGAAGTGACTGAAACAGACCCTGGTCTGAAAGGTGATACTCAAGGTACTGGTGGTAAACCAGCAACACTAGCAACAGGTGCTGTTGTTCGTGTTCCACTATTCATCGCTATCGGTGAAGTAGTTAAAGTTGATACACGTACAGGCGAATATGTAGGTCGTGTTAAGTAATTTCGATTTATATTGAGATTAGCTTTATACAAAAGGTCACTTCGGTGGCCTTTTTTATTATCTACACTATTAGATAATTAATGGAATAGAAATAGGAATTATGGGTATCGTAGATACAAAAAAGGTTGGCATCAGAGCCAACCTTTTTTATTGCTTCAACTTTAGATTAGATCATAAAGATGAATACAACAGAAAGCACAGTAAATAGCGCTGCTGTTGTGTAGCAAGCAATTTTACCTGCTGTACCTGTATGGAATTTCAGGTCGTGCATACCGTGATGTAAACGGTGCATCGCATGCCACATAGGCATAGAGATAGAACCGATAACAAATAATGCACCAATGATGCTAGTAACAAAGCCAGCAACACGTAGGTAGTTCATTGATTCAGGACCAATCACACCTAGTGGAACTAAAATACCAAGAACTAAGATAGTTACAGGTGTTAGCATTGCAAACCAAGTACCACCGGCACCGAATAAGCCCCACCATACTGGTTCGTCAGAACGCTTTGGATTAAGATTTACCACAATTATTCTCCTTAAACGATAACCAGTACAAGTAATGTGATTGCAGCAACAGCTGCCCATTGTGCAAGAACAACGACTTTCTTATCTAGTGTTTTACCACTGATACGAATAGGCATTACTTGCGGCATCATGCTAAAGAAAGTTTGAGCATGGAATAAGCTACCCGCTAAAGCAACAATGTTCAGAGCAACCACGATTGGGTTTGCCATGAAATCTAACCAAGAAGCCCAAGCTAGTGGACCTTTCACTAAACTACCTAGACCAACAAGCAGACAGATAGTAAAGAAAATTAGCGGTAAAATTGTTGCTTCACGAACCATGTAGAAGCGGTAGAAAGGGTGATCTTTCCACCAAGTACGTGTCATTTCGCGAACGTAAGGTTTACGGTTGCTCATCCTTATGCCTCCTGTGGTTTAAGCATTGCGATAACAAAGTCTTGAGACGATGCGATCTTACCTTGGTTAACTGCTGCTGCAGGGTCAACGTGTTTTGGACATACTTCAGAACAGTAACCTACAAACGTACAGCCCCATGCGCCATTGTCGCCATTGATAAGCTTCATACGTTCAGCAGAACCGTTATCACGGCTATCAAGGTTGTAACGGTGTGCAAGAGTCAGTGCTGCAGGACCGATGAATTCAGGGTTTAGACCGAATTGAGGACACGCTGCATAACATAGACCACAGTTGATACAACCAGCGAACTGCTTGTATTTTGCCATTTGCTCAGGAGTCTGAGTGTTAGGACCTTGATCTGGAGTACGGTCGTTACCTAGAATATAAGGCTTGATTGCTTCTAGACGTTCGATGAACGGCGTCATATCAACAATTAAGTCTTTCTCGATAGGGAAGTTTGCTAATGGTTCTAGTGTTAAGCCATTCGGGTAATCACGTAAGAACGCTTTACAAGCAAGCTTAGGTACGTTGTTTACCATCATGCCGCAAGAGCCACAGATCGCCATACGACAAGACCAACGGTAAGATAGGTTTTTGTCTAGGTTATCTTTGATGTAACCAATTGCATCCAGAACAGAAGTTGTATCATCACAAGGCACGTCGAATGCTTGTAGATAAGGTTTCTCATCTACCATTGGATCGTAACGCATAATGCTTACTTTTTGAACTCTCTTACCAGCTGTCATTATGCTTGCTCCTCTGGGATCTTAGCTGCTTCAGCTTCTGCCGCTGCTGCTTTTTCTGCTGCTTCACCGTATAGGCGAGCTTTTGGTTGAGATTTAGTGATAGTTACATCGCTGTATTTAATCGTCGGCGCTGCATCTTTGTTGTAATACGCTAATGAGTGTTTTAGGAAGTTCACATCATCACGTTCAGTACAACCTTCATCTAGACGTTGGTGTGCACCGCGAGACTCTTTACGTAGAATCGCAGAGTGAGCCATTGTTTCTGCAACTTCAAGGCCGTAACCAACTTCGATTGCGTACAATAGGTCAGTGTTGAATACTTTGCCTTTGTCTTTGATGCTGATGTTTTTGTAACGTTTTTTCAGCTCAGCCAGTTTATCAACCGTATCTTGCATTTCGTGCTCTTTACGGTAGATACCACAACCTGCTTCCATTGAGTGACCCATTTCAGTACGGATATCAGCCCAGTTTTCATCGCCTTCTTGAGCTAATAGTGCATCAATGCGACCTTGAACTTCTTCAATTTGAGCTTTGATTGCGTCATCGTTCCAAGCCGTAAATTCAGCAGCACGCTCAGCCGCTTTTTCACCAGCAAGACGACCAAATACGACTAATTCAGCAAGCGAGTTTGAACCTAAACGGTTTGCACCGTGAAGACCAACAGAAGAACATTCACCAACAGCAAATAGGCCTTTGATGTTTGTTTCGTTGTTCTTATCCGTTTCAATACCACCCATGGTGTAGTGAACCGTTGGACGAATTGGAATTGGCTCTTTTGCTGGGTCAACGTTAACGTAAGCTTTTGAAAGTTCACAGATAAACGGTAGGCGCTCATTTAGGTACTCTTCACCTAGATGACGAAGATCCAAATGCACTACATCACCAAGAGGGTGCTTGATAGTGTTGCCTTTTTGCAGTTCATGCCAGAATGCTTGAGAAACTTTGTCACGAGGACCCAGTTCCATATATTTGTTCTTTGGCTCACCGATAGGCGTTTCTGGGCCCATACCGTAATCTTGTAGGTAACGGTAACCATTTTTATTAACCATGATACCGCCTTCACCACGACAACCTTCAGTCATCAAGATGCCAGTACCTGGTAAACCTGTTGGGTGATATTGTACGAATTCCATATCACGTAGAGGCACACCGTGACGGAATGCCATTGCCATACCATCACCAGTAACGATACCGCCATTGGTATTACAGTGGTAAACACGACCTGCGCCACCCGTTGCAAGAACAACAGATTTTGCTTTAATACAGATAAGTTCGCCTTCAGCCATATGAATAGCAATCAGACCTTGAACTTGGCCATCTTCAACTAAAATATCAACAACAAAGTACTCGTCGAAACGATTGATTTGAGGGTACTTCATTGAAGTTTGGAATAGGGTGTGAAGCATGTGGAAGCCCGTTTTATCGGCTGCAAACCACGTACGTTCAACTTTCATACCACCAAAACGACGAACGTTTACTTCGCCATTTTCTTTACGGCTCCAAGGACAACCCCACTGTTCTAGTTGAGTCATCTCGCGGTATGCATTTTTTACAAAGTATTCAACAACATCCTGTTCACACAGCCAATCACCACCACCAACAGTATCGTTGAAGTGATTGTCTAGTGTATCTTCTTCCTTGGTCACGGCTGCTGACCCACCTTCTGCGGCAACAGTGTGCGAACGCATTGGGTAAACTTTTGAGATTAGAGCAATTTCTAGCTCTGGGTTAGCTTCTGCTGCTGCAATGGCAGTACGTAGACCTGCACCGCCCGCGCCGATCACTGCAATATCTGTGGTTATCGTTTTCACAGTTATTCTCCGGGATAAAAGATAAAAAATTAAATTAACCACCTAAATGTGATTAATTATGAGAATCTAGCCTGCTCGTGTGACAAATAAAGAGCAAATAAAACTTAAAAATTCTGATGCCTATTCTATGTGAGCTTTTGTAATAAAAATTGATATGGATAAAGTTTTGTCGTGCAAGTACCACTAATGGGGTGGTTTGTTATGAATAATGTGATCTCCGTCAACTAGTTAAAGCTGTTAATATTCGCCAGTGGTTGTAGGTAAGTTGTTGCTTTATAAGTGATAATGATTCTTATCGGCTTCGTATCCCCTTGATGGGTAAGGGTATTTATAAAGTTAAAAAATAGGTAACCTTAAAATGGGTTATCAGGTATCATTTTGGATAAGTTTTTCTAATGTATAAAATTATGACTAGCCAATCTTGGATGCCTAGTGCATCAATTGAACAATTACACCAACGCGCTGATATTCTTGCTTCGATTCGTTTGTTCTTTTCTGAGCGAAAAGTGATGGAAGTGGATACCCCTGCAATGAGCCATGCCACTGTGACGGACGTGCATCTTCATACTTTCCAAACGGATTTTGTTGGGCCTGGTTATGCTGATGGCGCTCACTTATATTTTATGACCAGCCCTGAGTTTCATATGAAGCGATTATTGGCGGCAGGAAGTGGTGCGATTTATCAAATTAATAAGGCATTTCGTAATGAAGAAGCGGGGCGTTTTCATAACCCTGAATTTACGATGCTGGAATGGTACCAACCAATGTTCGATCATCATCAACTGATGGATGAAATGAATGAACTGCTGATGTTAGTGCTAAAGTGCAATGATTCTGAACGCATGACATATCAAGACGCCTTTATTAAGGTGCTTGGAGTTTGCCCATTAGAGGCTTCTATGGATGAATTAAGAGCAGTTGCAGCTCCGTTGGGACTATCAGATATTGCAGACATTGAAGAAGATAGAGATACATTACTGCAGTTATTATTCAGTATGGGTGTAGAAGAGAAAATTGGTTTAGACGTTCCTGCTTTTGTTTATGATTTTCCGGCGTCTCAAGCGGCTCTTGCTAAGATTAATCCGACGGATCCACGAGTGGCTGAACGTTTTGAGGTGTACTTTAAAGGGATTGAACTAGCGAATGGTTTTCATGAGCTAGATAATGCCAAAGAACAGCTTACTCGCTTTAAAGATGACAATGCGAAACGTAAATCAATGGGCTTAATTGAACAGCCGATTGATTATCATTTGATTGCGGCACTAGAAGCAGGGTTTCCTGATTGCGCAGGCGTTGCTCTAGGGATTGATCGTCTTATTATGTTGGCAATGGGAGAAAAGCACATCGATCAAGTGATGGCTTTTCCTTTTGATAGAGCCTAGTTATTTGGATCGTTCATTAGCTGACGATTAATCCGGTACCAATGACCGCTAAAAAAGCACCTAACCAAGCAAAACGGTTAGGTGCTTTTTTTGTATATAGCCACAGTAAAGGCAAGATCATGATGGGAGTCGTTGAAGAGAGTAGGGCAACCATACCTACATTGCCTTTTTGTAGAGCATATAAGATTAAGGTCATGCCGACGGTCATCGCAAGAAATCCGTTTAGTGCCACAATACCAAGAATACGTAAGTTAATCGGAGTAATTGGGCGTGCCAGAGGGAAATTAGTCATTCTTAGTAAACTATGAGCACCAAATGCTGAGGCCATTCGAATCGCTGATGCAGCAATAGGATCAGCACTGGTTAACATCACTGGTTTTGCTATTACCCCTCCAAGAGCTTGGCAAAAAGCAGCAAGTAGCCCTAAAAATATGGCTATCCAAATATTGCCTCTGACTTCTTCCCATGTCCCTTGATTATCTGTTTTTTTACCAAAGAAAATGGCAATAGAGACGCCTGAGAAAACAGAAATAGCACCAGCTAGCTCCCAACCTTGTAAGGTTTCATTAAATAGCCAGTAACCAAGGATAGCCGAAAATAGAGCGTGGCATGAGAAGAGTAACCCAGCTTGTCTAGGTCCCATGCGATTAAAGCAGGCAAATAAGGCGGTATCGCCAATGAAAATGCCTATCAAACCTGAAAGCATCATTGGATAAAGGTGAGAAGGATCAATAGAGAGCCAGCCGCCTGTAAACCAAGCGAGCGTGGAGAGCATTATTGTTACGCAGCCCATGCGCCAGCGGCTATAAGCGAATGCACCAAGGTGGCGAGCAGGAGCGACAGATATCATACTTGATAGTGCCCATAAACAAGCAGCGCCAAGTGCTAACCATTCATATCCCATTAATCATTCCGTTGATTGTAATTGCCCATCCCTCCAGATTATCTGAACTGGGCTATTGTTCAACTAAAGAATAAAATAGATAAAAAAATAGCGAACACAAGGTTCGCTATTTTATGATTTATTAATGGATTTAATTATTTTACGATATGCGCAAATGGAGTACCCATACGAGTTGGAGCTCCGTTTTCCATTGATGCATCAAACTTCACTGAGTTTGGTGCAAATAAATTAATAACCGTTGAGCCCAATTTAAAGCGACCCATTTCTTCGCCTTTCTTAAAGCGAATGACATCATCACCGGTTAATGGGTAGTGCCATGTCTTAACAGCTGGTCCTGTCGGTGGCGTTACTGTATCAGCCCATGTTGTTTCAATACTACCAACGATAGTTGCACCAACAAGAACTTGAGCCATTGGGCCAAATTCAGTATCAAAAATACAGACCACACGTTCGTTACGTGCAAATAGGTTTGGTACATTTTCTGCTGTTAATGGATTAACAGAGAAAAGATCACCAGGAACGTAAACCATCTTACGTAATGTAGCATCGCAAGGCATGTGTACACGGTGGTAGTCGCGTGGTGATAAATATAGAGTTGCGAATTCGCCACCCATAAATTCTTCAGCTAGATCTTCATCGCCACCAAGCAGCTCTTGAGCTGAATATACATGACCTTTAGCTTGAACTAATTGACCATCAGTAATCGGGCCAAATTGGCTTACGCATGCATCAGCTGGATGAGAAATAACATTCACATCGTCATCAATTGGGCGAGCGCCATCTTCTAATTCGCGAACAAAAAAGTTGTTGAACGTAGAATATGCTTCTGGATTTGGGTTTTTAGCTTCGTTCATATCAACTTTATATTGTTTGATGAACCACTTAATTACCGCTGTTGTTAACCAACCCATTTTTGCTGATGCTAATTTGCCAGCCAAACGAGTAAGTGCATGTTTTGGGGTTAAATACTGTAACCCAATTTTTAAATTATCTGACACGTTATTTGCCTACTAGTTATCACTTAAGATAGATATTACCACATATTAACATGGTTTATTAATCCGCTTTTTTACTACGAGAAAATTGGCGATTAGCCTTATTCTCAGACATACTTTCAATAATTCGGTGGTAACTTTCAAAGCGAAGTTTAGCTATTTTTCCGTTTGATACCGCTTCTTGAAGAATACAGCCTGGGTCATCTTTATGCGTACAGTCTCTAAATTTGCAACCGCCTAAGAAGTCTTTAAATTCAACAAAAGAAGCCGTTACTTCATCTTTTTCTAAGTGCCATAAGCCAAACTCTCGAACGCCAGGGGAATCAATAAGATCGCCGCCACGAGGGAAATGGTATAAACGTGCAGCGGTTGTTGTGTGCTGCCCAAGTCCGGAGTTTTCAGAAACAAGACCTTCCATTATTTCTAATTCAGGCATTAACGCATTCACTAAACTTGATTTACCCACACCTGATTGACCAACAAAAATATTGATATGGTCTCTTAGCTCTGCTTCAAGCTCTTCTACACCGTAGCCCGACTCTTTACTGACGTATCGAACTTTATAGCCGATGTCTTCATACAAGCTAAGCAGCTGCTTTACATCAGAGAACTCTTTTTCAGAAAGTAAATCCACTTTATTTAAAACGATAAGTGGTTTTATTTTTAGTGTCTCTGAAGCAATAAGGTAGCGGTCAATAATATTTAATGACAACTCAGGAAGGATAGAAGAGACAATGACCATTTGGTCAACGTTGGCTGCAACCGGTTTAATGCCATCGTAATAATCAGGTCGAGTTAACATAGATGTACGTGGTTGAACGGCTTCCACTACACCAGATATACCTGCAAGTACTTCTGTACCCGGACGCCAAATAACACGATCACCAGACACTAAGCTTTCAATACCTCGACGTAAGTTACAACGATGTATTTCTTTGCTTTCTGGATCTTCGATATCCGCATGTTGGCCAAAGCGAGTAATTACTAGCCCTTCTTTGGCTGCTTCTAATGAGGATTCATCCCACTCAATGGTGGTCTTTATCTTTTCTATACGTTTATTTTGATTAGAACGTACTCGGCGAACTTGGCCTTTAGTTAACTTTGTCTTTTTTGCCACGAAATGATTTCACTTGTAGGTTGGCTTTCAGTTTTATGTTGAAAGATAAATCGGCCCGAGTATCATACCCTTTTTAGTTACAAAATAGGCAGCTCTCTATGGCAATTAATGATCAAAACCTGATTTGGGTTGATTTGGAGATGACAGGATTGGATCCTGAAACTCATAAAATCATCGAAATCGCATCCATTGTAACTGATGCTCAGCTAAATATTTTAGCAGAAGGGCCGGTTATTGCTATTCATCAGCCAGAAGATGAGTTAGCTAAGATGGATGATTGGTGTACAAACACACACACTAATAGTGGATTAGTCGCTCGTGTACAAGCAAGTGAATACAATGAAGCTGCTGCGATCGAAGAGACTATCGCTTTTCTTGAAAAGTGGGTACCAAAAGGTATTTCCCCAATTTGCGGTAACAGTATTGGTCAAGATCGCCGCTTCCTATATAAGCATATGCCTAAGCTTGAAGAGTATTTTCATTATCGCTACGTTGATGTAAGTACGATTAAAGAGCTCACTCGTCGTTGGAAACCTGAAGTTCTTGATGGCTTTGAGAAAACAGGAACACATTTAGCATTGGATGATATTAGAGAATCTATTGCTGAGTTGAAGTATTACCGTCAACATATTTTCACAATCTAGTTCTTTTGATGAATTGTTGAGCGAAAGTGGCGGATTTTAAAGATTTTTTAGTTTTTTTTCAAAATCCGCTTGCATCATCACGTTTTACTCGTATAATTCGCAGCCTCTGAACGAGGAGCTACTCCTTATCAGAATATCAGTATGCGACACTAGCTCAGCTGGTAGAGCGCAACCTTGCCAAGGTTGAGGTCACGAGTTCGAGCCTCGTGTGTCGCTCCAATTTCTTTTTAGTATTTAGATACTTCTCGAAAATTGAAATTGGTTAAAGTCTCATTGTCTTAAACAATGCATCCGGACGCGGGATGGAGCAGCTTGGTAGCTCGTCGGGCTCATAACCCGAAGGTCGTAGGTTCAAATCCTGCTCCCGCAACCATATTTAGATTGAATGCTTTATAAGCGTTGATCATGCGACACTAGCTCAGCTGGTAGAGCGCAACCTTGCCAAGGTTGAGGTCACGAGTTCGAGCCTCGTGTGTCGCTCCATTTTCTCTTTAAGAGCCTGATGGTTCTTCTCGAAAAGAGAATTTGGTTTATAGTCTCATTGTCTTAAACAATGCATCCGGACGCGGGATGGAGCAGCTTGGTAGCTCGTCGGGCTCATAACCCGAAGGTCGTAGGTTCAAATCCTGCTCCCGCAACCATATTTAGATTGAATGCTTTATAGCGTTGATCATGCGACACTAGCTCAGCTGGTAGAGCGCAACCTTGCCAAGGTTGAGGTCACGAGTTCGAGCCTCGTGTGTCGCTCCAATTTCTCTTTAAGAGCCTGATGGTTCTTCTCGAAAAGAGAGTTTGGTTTATAGTCTCATTGTCTTAAACAATGCATCCGGACGCGGGATGGAGCAGCTTGGTAGCTCGTCGGGCTCATAACCCGAAGGTCGTAGGTTCAAATCCTGCTCCCGCAACCACATTTAGATTGAATGCTTTATAAGCGTTGATCATGCGACACTAGCTCAGCTGGTAGAGCGCAACCTTGCCAAGGTTGAGGTCACGAGTTCGAGCCTCGTGTGTCGCTCCAATTTCTCTTTAAGAGCCTGATGGTTCTTCTCGAAAAGAGAGTTTGGTTTATAGTCTCATTGTCTTAAACAATGCATCCGGACGCGGGATGGAGCAGCTTGGTAGCTCGTCGGGCTCATAACCCGAAGGTCGTAGGTTCAAATCCTGCTCCCGCAACCACATTTAGATTGAATGCTTTATAAGCGTTGATCATGCGACACTAGCTCAGCTGGTAGAGCGCAACCTTGCCAAGGTTGAGGTCACGAGTTCGAGCCTCGTGTGTCGCTCCAATTTCTCTTTAAGAGCCTGATGGTTCTTCTCGAAAAGAGAATTTGGTTTATAGTCTCATTGTCTTAAACAATGCATCCGGACGCGGGATGGAGCAGCTTGGTAGCTCGTCGGGCTCATAACCCGAAGGTCGTAGGTTCAAATCCTGCTCCCGCAACCACATTTAGATTGAATGCTTTATAAGCGTTGATCATGCGACACTAGCTCAGCTGGTAGAGCGCAACCTTGCCAAGGTTGAGGTCACGAGTTCGAGCCTCGTGTGTCGCTCCAATTTCTCTTTAAGAGCCTAATGGTTCTTCTCGAAAAGAGAGTTTGGTTTATAGTCTCATTGTCTTAAACAATGCATCCGGACGCGGGATGGAGCAGCTTGGTAGCTCGTCGGGCTCATAACCCGAAGGTCGTAGGTTCAAATCCTGCTCCCGCAACCACATTTAGATTGAATGCTTTATAAGCGTTGATCATGCGACACTAGCTCAGCTGGTAGAGCGCAACCTTGCCAAGGTTGAGGTCACGAGTTCGAGCCTCGTGTGTCGCTCCAAACAAAATAAAAGCGCTGAATTATATTCAGCGCTTTTATTTTCTTTAAAATTAATGCTGTGAAGCATTAACCCCACGAAAAAATCCCTGCTCTTTAGAATATTCTGATTCCTATAAATTAAAGAATCGAACCGTCTATTTATCTGCATATATTATTGTCTCTTTAATTAGATACAGCCGCAGAGGAACAGTTATATCTGTTAATTACCATATAACTAACAGAGTTATCCACACATTAGTTTTTGTGGATAACTCTGTTAGTTGTTTGGAAATTGCCTTCCAAAAAAGAGTTTAAATAAAGATCTTATTTCTATTTTATGATCGAAGATATTTTGGTGTAACTGTATCTTTATGATAAATAAGGAATTATTGTTTTGCATGCATTATTCTTAGTGATTTAAAAGATCTTTTTGCTTGACTTCTTTGATCCTAATCATATTCCTGTCTTGTGTTTAACTTTTCGATTATTCCTATTGTTTACCCTGTCTAATAATCTTTTCCACATTTTTTTCGATACACTTCAACTTTATTGACTTAATGAACCGCAGCATAAGGCTTCATGAGCCATTTATGCATCTCTAGGTAAGCCTTTTTCGATAATTCGGATGAGACGTTGCTCTTTTCTATTTGTATTTACTTGTTGAGACTGCTGCTGCTCTATTGCCCAAAGAAGGTGAATATCGAGATTGTCATTAAGCCCAAGGCGCTCATGTAATGCTGATATGATCATTTCAGAGTGTGGCGCATTACCCATTGCGATTGCGATGTTACGCAGCCATTGGTAATGACCAATACGACGGATTGCAGAGCCTTCCATATTTTTTAAAAAGGTAGGTTCATCCCATGCAAAAAGAGAGAGTAAGTTAGCGTTGTCTAGAGACTCTCTACGATGAAAATCATTTTGTTGTGTTATATCGGCTTCACGGTTCCAAGGACAAACGAGTTGGCAGTCATCACAGCCATAAATTCGATTGCCCATCAATGAACGAAACTCTTCAGGAATAACCTCGCTGTTTTCTATGGTTAAATAAGAAATACAACGACGGGCGTCAATCACTCCATTTTCTAATATCGCATTTGTTGGGCATGATGTGACACAGGCGGTGCACTTACCACATTGGTTCTCAACCGGAGAATCAACCGGCAGTGGGATATCAACTAAGAGCTCGCCTAAGAAAAACCAAGACCCTGCGTCTTTATCAAGTAGAAGCGAATGTTTTCCGGTCCAACCAAGTCCCGCTTTTTCTGCTAAAGGCCTCTCTAAGATTGGTGCAGAATCAACAAAGGGACGATAACCAAGTTGCTCAACTTCAGCCTCGATTTTTTGACCTAGTTTTTTAAGTTGGTTACGAATGAGTTTGTGGTAATCACGACCGAGCGCATATCGACTGATATAAGCTTGTGTAGGATCGCTTAAATTGCTTGCAAAACCCGCTTGAGGAGGTAAATAATCCATACGGGCACTGATGACTCTAATGGTGCCAGGATGAAGTTCATCGGGTCTTGCTCTCATGACGCCATGACGAGCCATCCAGTCCATAGACCCATGATAGCCGGCATCAAGCCATTGCTCTAAAGCGGCTTCGTGCTGAGATAAATCAACGTCACAGATCCCAACTTTTTGAAAGCCGAGTTCTTGTGCCCATAGTTTGATGTTATTTGCGAGTGCTTGATAATCGATATTCACAGAGAGAGTACATTTTTTTATTACAGTATTATGAGTAAAAGTTTATCATATAGGATTGATAAGACGTACTTCAATGAACTCAAAAGACATTGAATCAACGCAATCTATGCGAACTTGTGTGTAAATATTCAGCAAATAAATTGTGAATCTGATACCAAGTCCATCAATTTAGACAATTAAAATAGTGAAATTAGTGAATAATGGAACGCTTTGAATTTAATTTAGCTACTGAAGACGACACGGTTGAATTTGGTAGACAGCTCTCTCAAGCTTGTACTCAACAAACCACCATCTATTTACATGGTGATCTTGGCGCTGGTAAAACAACCTTTAGCCGAGGCTTTATTCGTTCATTAGGTCATGTTGGTAATGTAAAAAGCCCAACATATACCTTAGTTGAACCTTATGAATTGGATAAATGGCAAGTGTATCATTTTGACCTGTATCGTTTGGCTGATCCTGAAGAACTCGAGTTTATGGGGATCCGTGATTACTTTACTGATGATGCAATTTGTTTAGTTGAGTGGCCAGAAAGAGGGGAAGGGTTATTACCAAGTCCTGATATTGATATTGATATTCGCTATGATGGTGAAGCTCGTCATGTTGTGATCACGGGTAATAATGAGTATGGATGTGGTTTAGTACAGCGGTTGGATTTGTGTTAATCGGTAAATATTTTAGAGTTATTTGGTATGCGCTATTTGTTGTTTTATCAACAAGTAGCTTTTTTGTGTCTGCTAATACCCTAGAGGGAATTCGAGTTTGGCCATCGCCAGATGAAACTCGCATAGTTATAGATCTAAACTCAGAAGCTAACTATAGCTATTTTACGCTTAGTAGCCCTTATCGTTTAGTGGTTGATCTTAAAAATACCAATGTAAAAGCAAAACTACCACTTACCGTTAGTGATAGTAAGGTGTTATCAAAAATAAGAAAGAGCTCTGCGCCATCAAAAGGGACGACTCGACTTGTTTTTGAATTAAAACATTCCGTTACAGCAGAGATTTTTAAATTAGCACCAACTCCTGGTGGCCAGTATGGACACCGTTTAGTAATGGATTTACCTCATAAATCTAAAGGAAATTCAAAACCAGTTCAAAGTAAACCTACCGCTTCTTCAAAACCAATTATTAATTCCCAAGCCAATCAAATTATTGGAAGTGGTGAGATTATTATTGCCATTGATGCTGGACATGGTGGGGAAGATCCTGGTTCTATTGGACCGACAAGAAAATATGAGAAGCATGCAACTCTCGCTATATCAAAGAAAGTGGTCGCGCAAATTAATGCTCAACCGGGCATGAGAGCAATACTTACTCGTAGCGGTGATTACTTTGTTAATTTAAACCAACGAACTGAATTAGCGAGAAAAAATAGAGCTCACTTTTTAGTGTCGATCCATGCCGATAGTTTTAGCTCTCCAAAGCCACGAGGTGGTTCTGTTTTTGTGTTAAATACACGTCGTGCAAATACCGAAATTGGTCGCTGGGTAGAGAAACATGAGAAGCAATCAGAGCTTTTAGGAGGCGCAGGAGATGTGCTATCTAAAAATAATAAAGACAGAAACGTAAGCCAAACTATTTTAGATATGCAGTTTCAAAACTCAACGGAAGAAGGCTATAAATTAGCGGTTAATGTACTTTCTGAAATGGGTAAAGTGATTAAACTGCATAAATCTAAACCTGCACATGCGAGTTTGGCTGTCTTGAAATCACCAGATATTCCATCAATCTTAATTGAAACGGGTTTTATGTCGAACCCTACTGAAGAGAAGCAACTGTTCCAGCGTGCTCATCAGGATAAGATTGCTCGAGCGATCTCAAGGGCTATTACTCGTTACTTTAAAGATAACCCTCCGCAAGGTACTTTGCTGGCAGCAAAAGGACAGGAGCAGAAACACAAAGTACGCTCTGGTGAATCACTGTCAGTTATCGCTAAAAAGTACGGTACCACGACGACTAAGCTAAAAAGTGCCAATAAGCTTAAGAGTACTGGTTTAGCGGTAGGGCAAGTGCTGATAATTCCAAGTAATAAACCTGTGTATGTTGCTCCGAAAACGACGACATCAAAAGCGACAACATCAAGTTCAGCGCAAGCACGCACGATTATTACTCATAAAGTACGCTCTGGTGAATACTTAGGAAAAATTGCATCTAGATATAAAGTATCAACCAGTAGCATTCGCTCATTAAATAGATTGAAGTCAGATACCTTATTTGTCGGTCAAAAATTGAAAGTGAGTATTGTTGCGCCAGTTAAGAAACATACGGTGAAACGTGGTGAGTTCTTAGGTAAAATTGCGACTAAATATGGAGTGTCTGTATCCAGTCTTAGAAAGGCCAATAAATTACGTTCAGATGAATTGGCAATCGGACAGGTACTCGTTATACCAACCAGTTAAAGGACCGGGTTATGCCAATTCAAATCTTACCAGCTCGATTAGCCAACCAAATTGCGGCGGGTGAGGTTGTTGAGCGCCCTGCTTCTGTTGTAAAAGAGCTTGTAGAAAACAGTATCGATGCGGGGGCAACTCGCATCGATATTGAGATTGAAAAAGGCGGCAGTAAGTTAATTCGTATCCGTGATAACGGGTTTGGTATCGCAAAAGATGAATTAACCCTCGCTTTAAGTCGACATGCGACCTCAAAAATAACCACTCTTGATGATCTAGAAGCCATTGTTAGTCTTGGTTTTCGTGGTGAAGCGCTTGCTTCGATCAGCTCAGTTTCTCGCCTAACGTTAACCTCTCGAACCGTTGCTCAAGAAGAAGCATGGTCAGCGTATGCTGAAGGTCGAGATATGACGGTAAAGTTAAAACCAGCAGCTCACCCAATTGGTACGACTATCGATGTGGTTGATCTTTTCTTTAATACTCCAGCTCGTCGAAAATTCCTCCGAACAGAAAAAACGGAATTCACTCATATTGATGAGCTATTAAAGCGAATAGCCTTGAGTCGATTGGATATTACGATCAATCTGCGTCATAACGGCAAACAAATTCGTCAATATCGAGCGGCTCAAACGAAAGTTCAAGTTGAAAAGCGCCTTGCTGCGGTATGTGGTTCTAATTTTCTACAGCATGCATTAGAAGTTGAACTGGAGCATGGTGAACTTAAATTTCATGGTTGGATTTCTGCACCAGAAGGGGCGCGAGCACAAGGTGATATCCAATACTGTTATGTGAATGGCCGTATGATGAAAGATAAGTTAATCAATCATGCTATTCGACAAGGTTATGAATCGTCTCTACTAGCCAATCAATATGCGGCATATATTCTATTTATTGAGATTAGTCCTCATGATGTCGATGTGAATGTTCATCCTGCAAAACATGAAGTGCGTTTTCATCAAGCTCGCTTAGTGCATGATTTTATCTATCAAGCGATTTATGGTGCATTACAGCAAAGTGCAAGCTTGTCGAATATGCCAATGAGTGAATTGACTCATGACCATGAAGTCGAATCTGAAATCGTTATACCTAACAACAAAGAAACGTATTTTCCGCCAATGAAAGAGTACGTTCGTCAACCGTATCAAGAGAGTATTGATAAGACGGAACAATTAAGAAAGGCGGTAGATTCGACACCAAGTTATCCAAATAAAGCCCCCTCAGATTCTTGGGTTTCTAATAAGCCTTCTCAAAAAGAGCTGAACACGTATAAGGCATTATTAAGCCCTGCTAATGAAAGCAAAGCTTCGTTATATAATCAGGTAAAAGAAGCTCGCTTAAATCAAGTTGTGCCAGAGATTGTTGAGAAGTGTGTACCTATGGTTTCGGCTACTTCAAATGAAGCGGCCCCTCTTGGTAAAGTATTAACGATTGTTGAGAAGGTCTTTGCCTTGCTACAGCAAGATGGGCAATTGCAATTATTGGACTTGCGATATGCTGAATTTGTAAAAAGTTATGGCCAGTTAAACAGTGTTCATTTTGAACCTTTGAAGGCTCAACCGTTATTAATACCTATCTCGATTGGTATAGAAGAAGAAATTTGTAATAAAGTATTGGATTATGCTTTATTCTTGAAACCTCTTGGTATTGATCTTAAAGTAAAAAACAAGACAAATATAATCGTTATGGCGGTTTGTCAGCCGATTAGACAGCAGAATTTACAACAATTGATCCCGAATCTGTTAAGGTATCTAGATAGCATTAACCCATCACTTGAACAGGTGATAATTTGGCTTTCTCATCAAATTCAGCATGAAGAAGCCAGTTACAGTACCGCTCAGGCGATACAGCTAGTGATGGAATTAGAACAGTTATGGGGAAGTGAACTACCCAAGTTTAATAAAAAACTGTTAAAAAATATCGATATTACTCAAGCGGTACAAGCATTTAGTCATGAATAAAGCATTACCTCAAGCCATCTTTTTGATGGGACCAACAGCATCAGGAAAGACAAACTTAGCAATTGAATTGCGAAAACGTTTTCCTGTAGAGTTGATAAGCGTAGACTCAGCCCTTATCTATAAGGGAATGGATATTGGTACGGCAAAACCAAATGAAGAGGAACTTTTACAGGCTCCTCATCGTCTTATTGATATTCTTGACCCAAAAGAGAGCTATTCAGTGGCTGACTTTCGTCGTGATGCCCTGAAAGAAATGGATGACATTGTTGCTCAAGGAAAGATACCTTTATTGGTTGGTGGTACCATGTTGTACTACAAAGCGCTACTTGAAGGTCTTTCACCATTACCAGCAGCGGATGCTGATATTAGAGCTCAAATTGAGCAAGAAGCGGTGCAATTTGGATGGGAAGCAATGCATGATCAATTAAAAACAATTGATCCTGTATCGGCAGAGAGAATTCATCCAAATGATCCACAACGACTTTCCCGAGCGTTGGAAGTATTTCGAATTTCGGGTAAAACTTTAACAGAATTAACCCAGATTAAAGGTGATCCTCTACCTTATGAAGTGCATCAATTTGCGATAGCACCGAAAGAGAGAGCGGAAATTCACCGTCGAATTGAACTGCGTTTCAAGATGATGATGGACGCCGGTTTTGAAGCAGAGGCTCGTACCTTGTATGAGCGCGATGATCTTCATGCTGACCTTCCTTCTATTCGTTGCGTAGGTTATCGACAAATGTGGGACTATTTTGATGGGGAGGGTACATTAGATGACGCGATTTTCCGCGGCGTGTGCGCTACTCGTCAATTAGCCAAGCGACAAATCACCTGGCTACGTAGCTGGAAAGAACTAACTTGGCTGGATAGTGATGACATTGATGGTGCCCTACATATGATCTCTGATCGTTTAGAGAAAAAATAAGCACAAAAACGTATCAATGTTGTTTAACTTCAGAGCATTTAGTCATAAGCTAAAGACTAATAGCTAAATAAAATTACAATTACAAACCAAAAAGGAAAAAAAAATGGCTAAAGGGCAATCTTTGCAAGACCCATTTTTGAATGCGCTGCGTCGTGAAAGGATTCCAGTGTCTATCTATTTAGTGAATGGGATTAAATTACAGGGACAAATCGAATCATTTGATCAATTTGTTATCCTATTGAAGAACACAGTAAACCAGATGGTATATAAGCATGCGATCTCTACTGTAGTTCCAGCTCGTGCTGTAAGCCATCACACTGCAAGTGATCGCCCACAAGGCGAGCGTCCACAAGAAACAACGGAAGAATAGTCCTATTCTATTATTGAATAGAGGGTCTATTAAGGAGTTAATGCTTGTTTGACCGTTATGAATCCGGTGAACAGGCTATTCTTGTGCATATTAACTTCACTTATGAAGGGGAGTTAGAAGATCTCGACGAATGTAAGATGTTGGTATCTTCTGCGGGGGTAAACACACTAAGTGTTGTGACGGGAACCCGTCAATCTCCACTCCCTAAATATTATGTAGGTGAGGGTAAGGCACTAGAAATTGCCGATGCTGTTCGAGCTAATAATGCGGATATCGTGATTTTTAATCATGCACTGTCCCCTGCTCAAGAACGAAATTTAGAACAAATATGTCAATGTCGAGTAATAGACCGTACAGGCCTAATACTGGATATATTTGCTCAACGTGCGCGAACCTATGAAGGTAAGTTGCAGGTTGAATTAGCACAATTACGTCATATATCTACTCGGTTGATCCGCGGATGGACACACCTTGAACGTCAAAAAGGCGGGATTGGTTTACGTGGTCCCGGTGAAACTCAATTAGAAACCGATAGACGATTATTGCGAGATCGTATCAAAGCAATTCTACGTCGATTAGGTAAAGTTGCAAAGCAGCGAGAGCAAGGTCGCCGAGCAAGGCTCCGAGCTGAAATTCCAACCATTTCGTTAGTCGGATACACCAACGCAGGGAAATCTACGTTATTTAATCGAATTACCGAAGCTGGGGTTTACGCCGCTGACCAATTATTTGCAACACTCGATCCTACATTGCGTAAGATTGATGTCGCTGATGTTGGTACTTCAATACTTGCAGATACGGTAGGGTTCATTCGTCATTTACCACATGATCTTGTTGCTGCTTTTAAGGCGACATTACAAGAAACGCAAGAAGCAAATATCTTGTTACATGTTGTTGATGCCAGTGATGAGCGTTTTCGTGAGAATATTGAAGCAGTAGATATTGTTCTTGAAGAGATTGATGCCCATGAGGTGCCTTATCTTCTCGTAATGAATAAAATTGATAGCTTAGAAGATCAACAGCCACGAATCGAACGTGATGAGGAGGGAGTTCCTCGATGTGTTTGGGTTTCAGCAATGGAAGGCCAAGGCATTGAATTACTTTTTCAAGCATTAACGGAACGATTAGCTGGGCAGATGGTAATGCATACATTGCAGCTACCTCCAGAGTCGGTTGGGCGTCTTCGAAGTAAGTTCTTTCAAATGCAAAGCATTGTAAAAGAAAAATATCAGGATGATGGCAGCTTGTTGATTGATGTACGTATGCAGCAAGTTGATTGGTCTAAGTTAGAAAAACGTGAAGAGACTCCATTAAGTAATTTTATTATTACTAATGAGAGTTCACAGAATTCTTTGTCTTCATAATTACTTTGGAGTTTTCTAATGGCGTGGAATGAGCCTGGAAATAACAACAATAATAATGGCGGCGGCGATAATAAAGACCCTTGGGGTAATAAAAATCGTGGCGGTCGTGATCAAGGTCCACCAGATCTTGATGAAGTTTTTAATAAACTAAGCCAAAAACTGAGCGGTAAGTTCGGTGGTGGCAATAAAGGCGGAAACAATAAAGGTGGTAGCGGTTTACCTTCATTTGGCAATGGCGGCGCAATTGGCTTAGGTCTTATTGCAGTTGTTGCTATTGGTATTTGGGTATTCTCAGGCTTCTACACTATTGGTGAGAGTGAGCGCGGTGTCGTTTTACGCTTAGGTAAATATGATCGTATGGTTGATCCAGGTCTAAACTGGAAACCAACATTTATTGACCAAGTGACGCCAGTAAACATTCAATCAATTCGCTCATTAAACTCAAAAGGCTTAATGCTAACGAAAGATGAGAACGTTGTAACTGTTGAAATGGGTGTTCAGTACCGTGTTGCTGATGCAAGAAAATACCTATTCACAGTAACTAATGCAGATGACAGCTTACGCCAAGCAACTGACTCTGCACTACGTGCCGTTATTGGTGATGCGAAGATGGATGATATTTTGACCAGTGGTCGTCAAGTTATTCGTCAACGTACACAAGAAACACTTAATCGTATTATTGATAAATACGACATGGGTTTAATTGTTGTTGATGTCAACTTCCAGCTAGCTCGTCCGCCAGAGCAAGTAAAAGCATCATTTGATGATGCGATTGCAGCTCGAGAAGATGAAGAGCGTTTCATTCGTGAAGCTGAGGCCTACAGCAATGATATTCTTCCAAAAGCAACAGGTCGTGCTGAGCGTTTGAAGAAAGAGGCTCAAGGTTATACAGAGCGTACAGTCAACGAAGCGATTGGTCAGATTGCACAGTTTGAAAAACTATTGCCTGAATACAATAGAGCACCTGAAGTTACTCGTACTCGTTTGTACCTAGATACAATGGAACGAGTATACGGTAATACAAGTAAGGTTCTGATTGACTCTGAATCAAATGGTAACTTGTTATATCTTCCACTAGATAAAATTACAGGTAATCAGCAAGGCTCAGTGAAGTCATCTCCTAAAACATCAACATCATCGTCTAAGAATTATGATTTTGAGTTAGAGAAGAATGGTCAGCCAGATTCACAGACTAATACAACTGGTCGTAACTCAACTCGTGAAGGGAGATATTAATCATGCGTAAGTTAATGATCCCAACGCTTATCGTTGTTATCGCTATTTTCTTAATGTCACTGTTTGTGATCCCAGAAGGCGAGCGCGGTATTGTTACTCGATTTGGTCGTTTGATTAAAGATGATAATAATATTACACGTATCTATGAACCTGGTTTGCATTTTAAAATGCCAATGTTCGATCGTGTTAATACGTTAGATGCTCGTATTCAAACAATGGATGATCAATCAGACCGTTTCGTAACCTCTGAGAAAAAAGACGTTATTATCGATTCATACGTGAAATGGAAGATCAAAGATTTTGGTCAATTCTATCTAGCGACTGGCGGTGGTAATATTTTAACAGCAGAGTCACTATTACAACGTCGTGTATCTGATGGCCTACGTGCTGAGATTGGTAATAAAACCGTGAAAGAGATCGTTTCTGAGAAGCGTGAACAAGTAATGGCAACTGTACTTCTTGATTCTCAAGAAGGTACGGGTGATTTAGGTATTGAAGTGATTGATTTACGAATCAAGAAAATCAACCTACCAGAAGAAATCTCTGAATCGATTTACCGTCGTATGCGTGCAGAGCGTGAAGCGGTTGCTCGTAAACTACGTTCTCAAGGTCGTGAAAAAGCCGAAGTTATTCGTGCTCAATCAGAACTTGAAGTAGCAACTATTATTGCAGAAGCAGATAAAACAGCACAGATTACTCGTGGTGATGCCGATGCGAAAGTCGCAAAACTGTATGCTGATACGTTTAATAAAGAGCCTGAGTTCTTTAGCTTTATTCGTTCATTAAAAGCCTATGAGAGATCGTTTAACAGTAAGAGTGATATCTTAGTACTTGATCCTAAGACTGACTTCTTCAAATACATGAATGATCCAAAAGGTGGAAAATAATCACCTGTAGATTATGATTTATCTTAATTAACAAGGTCCTTCGGGGCCTTGTTTTGTTTCTGCTCGATAGATATTGAAAGGATAAGTGATGAGTAATGCAATATGGTTAGCGATTGGTGGTGTACTCATCGTTGAAGGATTAGGTCCTTTAATTGCTCCCAATGGATGGCGTAATATGGTGGCTCAGTTGAGTGAGCAACCAGATAATACTTTACGACGCATTGGCGGTTGTTTAGTGGTGGCTGGTGTTGTTATCTGTAGTGTGATGCTTTGAATTTTACGATAAATGTAAAGTCATAAACTTGTTTTTGATTTTATTGAGAAAATAAATGATAAATTTGTTTATATTGACAGCGCTTTATTGTGAAAGTGAGATTTCGCTTAAAAATAAATGAAACATTTGTCTATCAATGCTAGAATCCATTTTTAACTAACAAGCAGACTTTGGAAAGATGGGAAATAACGTAGTCGTTCTGGGCACCCAATGGGGTGACGAAGGTAAAGGTAAAATAGTAGACCTTTTAACTGAAGATGCAAAGTATGTGGTTCGCTATCAAGGCGGTCACAATGCAGGCCATACTCTAGTTATCGACGGTGAAAAAACCGTTCTACACTTAATTCCATCAGGTATCTTACGTAATAATGTTGAATGCATTATTGGTAATGGCGTAGTACTTTCACCTGATGCTTTACTAAAAGAAATGGCGCCACTTGAAGCGCGCGGTATTCCAGTTCGTGAACGCCTATTCATTTCTGAAGCTTGTCCTCTAATTCTTCCTTATCACGTAGCGCTAGACCAAGCGCGTGAAATCGCACGTGGTAACAAAGCAATTGGTACAACTGGTCGTGGTATCGGTCCTGCGTACGAAGATAAAGTATCTCGTCGTGGCCTACGTGTTGGCGATCTGTTTGATAAAGTTGCTTTTGCAGAGAAACTAAAAGAAGTAATGGAATACCATAACTTCGCATTAGTTAACTACTACAAAGTAGACGCTGTAAGCTATGAAGAAGTTCTTGAGCAAGCAATGAGCTATGCTGATCTACTTACTTCAATGGTTATTGATGTTACTGATACTCTTGATGCTGCACGTAAGCGTGGCGACAAGATTATGTTTGAAGGTGCTCAAGGTACACTTCTAGACATCGACCACGGTACTTACCCTTATGTAACGTCTTCTAACACGACTGCTGGCGGTGTTGCTGCTGGTTCTGGTTTTGGTCCTCGTCACTTAGGTTATATCCTAGGTATTACCAAAGCATACTGTACTCGTGTTGGTTCAGGTCCGTTCCCTACAGAGCTATATGACGGTCTAGAAAAACAAGACCCAGTTGGTAAGCACTTAGGCGATGTTGGTCATGAATTTGGCGCAACAACAGGCCGTTTACGCCGTACTGGTTGGTTCGATGCCGTTGCTATGCGTCGTGCAATTCAAATCAACTCACTATCTGGTATGTGTCTAACTAAGCTAGACGTATTAGATGGCCTAGAAGAACTTAAAATCTGTACTGGTTACAAGATGAATAACGGTTCTGTACTAGAAGTTTCTCCAATGGCTGCTGAAGCATTTGAAGAAGCAACACCAGTATACGAAACTATGCCTGGTTGGTCTGAAAACACATTTGGTGCGAAAACAATTGAAGAGCTTCCACAAGCTGCTCTAAATTATGTTAAGCGCATCGAAGAGTTAACAGGCGTGCCTATTGATATTATCTCTACTGGTCCTGACCGTAACGAGACAATCATCAAAGCACACCCATTCCAAGCGTAATCGCTTAGAGAATGAAGAAAAACCAGCTCATGTAGCTGGTTTTTTTATATCTGTTGTTTTAGTCCCTAGCCCTTACCTCTTCCCCATTAAGCTTCTAAATTTCATTTAATCAACAACTTATAAAGTATGGGCAAAAAATTGCCACTTAGGGCAAATTTTGTCTAAAGAACTTGCCGCTGACGTCGATACAATAAATACAGTTATAAAGAGTTGATGAATTATGAAACTACGACATCTCGTAGCAGCTTGTATGGTAGCCCTTGTACCCATGCATGCTTCTAGCGAAGAGATCGGGGAACCGATCCCAATTTACACCGAAAACCAATTATTCCGGTTGTTTGATACTAATTCACAGTTAACTCGTGTGAAGAACGTGGACAATTGTCAATTAGTTGAAGATATCGTTGCACGAGCAACTAAAATTGATTCTCCCGCTTATGAGTTCCTTTATGGAGACATGTTAGCGTGGGGAGTATGTGTGGACCGTGATGTAGAGCTAGGGCTTTACTATATGGAAAATGCAGCAAGGCAAGGCTTACCAGCGGCACTTGAGCAAATTGGCCGATACTATGCCAAGGGCACATTAGTGCAACAAGATAGAGAGCGAGCAATTCCATATTTACGCGAAGCCGCAGGAATGGGAAATGTAAACGCTCGTATTCACCTCGCTGAGTTACTTCTGAGTGATTACGGTAGCCCGTTAGATTACGAAGATGCGTATCGATGGTTATATAACACGGTTACTGCCGATGGACGTAAACATAAACGAATTGCTAACTTAAGAGATGGTTTAGAAATGCGTATGCCTGGCAATGTGATTGCGAGAGCAAAAAGACGAGATACCTTCTGGTAGAACCTAAAGTTTAATAGTTAACTGTTTTTGTTAGATATGTAATTTCATCAGCTCAAAAAAACGCCCAGTGATAAATTATCGCTGGGCGTTTTTGCATTTAAGACTCTATTAATTTATAGAACTTTATGAGGGCCAAAACACTCATAATGAATACGATCTTCAGTAACACCAAGTTCAATCAATTGCTTAGCGACATGTTGCATAAAGCCAACAGGACCACAGAAGTAGTAGTGGCCATTATCAGAGACGATCGCTTCTTTAACCTCAGTTAAATTAATTAGACCGTTAAACTGGAAGTCTTGATTTAGCGTATCTGTTTCCTGTGCTTGGTTATACCAAGTATACGCAGAGATATGTTCATGTTTCTCAGCTAAAGCAGAAATGTGTTGTTTAAATGCATGTTGAGAGCCATTTTCCGTTGCGTGTAACCACGTTACTTTTTCTTCATGTTGAGTAAGTGTTTCTAGCATAGAAAGTGTCGGAGTTAAGCCAACACCAGCAGAAATAAGCGTAACAGGTGTTGATGCTTCAACTTCTAAGAAGAAATCTCCAGCAGGGGCAGTAAGGTTTACCTTATCGCCAATATTCAGAGATGCATGTAGGTAATTTGATGCTTTACCGCCGTCTTCTCGTTTTACTGAAATACGATATGTTTTTTCTTGTGGTGCAGAAGATAGGCTGTATTGGCGAACTTCTTGGTTTTCAAACTCTTCAGGATTTAAGTAGATACCTATGTATTGACCTGGTTTGAAGTGTGAAACAGGTTGATCATCTGTCGGCATAAACGTGAAGCTAGTGATGTGTTCACTCTCTTTTTCTTTGGCGACTAATTCAAACTCGCGCAATCCACGCCAACCGCCATCAAGAGCGTTGTTATCTTGATAGATCTGCTCTTCACGTTGAATGAATACATTAGCAAGTACGCCATAAGCCTCGCCCCATGCATCTAATACTTCTTGGCCTGGAGAAAACATTTCATCAAGCGTCGCAATTAAGTGGCCACCAACAATATTGTATTGCTCGGCTGTGATCATAAAGCTCGTGTGCTTGTGTGCTATTTTTTCAACCGCAGGCAGTAAAACGGCTAGGTTTTCAATATTACCGGCATAAGCACAGATCGCATTGAATAGCGCTTCTCGTTGATCGCCATTGCGCTGATTGCTCATATTGAAAATATCTTTTAACTCAGGGTTATGAGTAAACATACGATCATAGAAATGAGCGGTTAATGCAGGACCAGTTTGTGCAAGTAATGGAATAGTTGATTTGATAATGTCGATAGTATTTTTGTTGAGCATAGTAGTTACCTTTAAAGGTGTATTTATTATATATGTTATAAGTTGTATCTAAAATATATCTTTTAGTCAAGAGAAGAATTACAATAAAAAAGAGATAGGGAGAGGATATGCAACTTACAAATTTTACTGATTTTGGCTTAAGAGCCTTGATATACCTAGCATCATTACCGAAAGATGAATTGACTAGCATTACAATAGTGACTGAAACATTTGATGTCTCGCGTAACCATATGGTGAAGATTATCAATAAACTGGGTCAAGAAGGTTACGTAAAAACCGTTCGAGGAAAGAACGGGGGGATTTGCTTAGGTAAGCCTGCTCAGCAGATCATTATTGGTGACGTTATTCGTTCGATTGAACCATTACAAGTCGTTAATTGTGCACCTGATTTTTGTCATATTACATCAGCATGTCGATTGAAGAGTGCCCTTGCTAAAGCCAAGCAAGCGTTTTTGGATGAGTTAGATAACTATACGATTCAAGATATGCTTACAGATAACAGTGAATTACTGATTTTGTTAAAGCGAGTTTAAGCTTGTAATTCAAGATCCTTTCCTATCTGTTGTTTCTATACTCAGGTACAATTACCTTATTATCTCCTCCGACTAAGCAGGTCAGCCTATGTCTAAGATTATTCAAAACGATCCTTTCAAAGATCGAGAAGCAGAAAAATACGAGAATCCAATTCCAAGCCGTGAGTGCATTCTTGAATTTTTCCAAAAAGCAGAAGCGCCTTTAAATCGTAATGACTTATTCGAAGCCCTAGGTTTATCTGGTGAAGATAACTATGAAGGCTTACGTCGTCGTTTAAGAGCGATGGAGCGTGACGGACAATTAGTTTTCACTCGTCGTCAGTGTTATGCATTACCAGAACGCATTGAAGTATTAAAAGGTGTTGTACTTGGACACCGTGATGGGTTCGGTTGGATCCGTCCTGAAGGCAGTGTTGGTAAAGACAATGATGTGCTTTTACCTTTCCACCAAATGAAGAAACTCATTCATGGTGATGTGATACTAGCTCAGCCAACTGGTACAGATAAGCGAGGCCGTAAAGAGGGTCGCGTAGTACGAGTATTAGAACCTCACAATGACGGCATTGTTGGTCGATTCTTTATTGAAGATGGTCAAGGTTTTGTTGTACCTGATGATTCACGTATTAATCAAGATATCTTCATTCCTACTGAGCACAAAATGGGTGCTCGCATGGGTAATGTCGTTGTGATTAATATTACTGACCGTGGTGGCCGTGCTCGTGGCATGTCAGGTCAGGTTATTGAAGTGCTTGGTGAGAATATGGCGCCAGGAATGGAGATTGATATTGCACTGCGTACTCACAATATTCCTCATGTATGGCCTACAGCAGTTGAAAAACAAGTTGAAGGCTTAGCAGAAGAAGTACCAGAAGAAGCAAAAGTAGGCCGTGTTGATCTTCGTGAACTACCATTAGTAACCATTGATGGTGAAGATGCTCGAGATTTCGATGATGCGGTATTCTGTCAAGCGAAAGCCTCTGGTGGCTGGCGTTTATGGGTTGCGATTGCCGATGTTAGTTATTACGTTCGTCCAGACAATGCATTAGACAAAGAAGCGATTCAGCGTGGTAACTCGGTTTATTTCCCTGCGCAAGTGGTTCCAATGTTGCCAGAAGTATTATCGAATGGCCTGTGTTCATTGAATCCACAAGTTGACCGTTTATGTATGGTGTGTGAGATGACCATCTCAGCATCTGGTAAATTGTCAGGCTTTAAACATTACGAAGCGGTGATGAACTCACACGCTCGTCTAACTTACAACAAAGTAAGTGACATTCTAGATGGAGATGAAGAACTGACTCAACGTTATGAGCCATTAGTTCCGCATCTTAAAGAATTACACAACATGTATCAGGTGCTAAAAACGGCACGTGAAGCACGTGGTGCAATTGAATTTGAAACGATTGAAACCAAGTTCATTTTTAATGCTGATCGTAAAATTGATCGTATTGAACCTGTTATTCGTAACGACGCGCATAAGATCATTGAAGAGTGTATGATCTTAGCTAACATCGCATCGGCAAGCTTTGTAGAAAAAGCGAAAGAGCCTGCGCTGTACCGTGTACATGAGTCTCCAGGTGAAGAACGTCTGCAAGGTTTCCGTGATTTCTTAGGAGAGCTTGGTCTAAGCTTATCGGGTGGATTAACTCCATCACCAACAGATTACGGTCAATTGGTGCATTTGATTGCCGATCGTCCTGACAAAGAATTGATTCAAACTATGCTGCTACGCTCAATGAAGCAAGCGGTATACAACGCAGATAATCAAGGCCACTTCGGTCTCGCATTGAAGCGTTATGCGCACTTTACGTCGCCAATTCGTCGTTACCCTGATCTACTATTACACCGTGCAATTAAATATCTCATTGCCAAAGAGAAAGGTCAAAACAACGATCGTTGGACACCAACAGGTGGTTACCACTATTCATTCGATGATATGGATGTATTTGGTGAGCAATGTTCAATGACTGAGCGCCGCGCTGATGATGCTACACGTGATGTTGCTGATTGGCTTAAATGTGAATACATGCAAGATCATATCGGTGAAGAGCTAGAAGGTGTGATTGCCAATGTCACCGGCTTCGGTTTCTTTGTTCGATTGAATGATCTACACATTGATGGTTTGGTTCATATTTCATCGTTAGCGAATGATTACTATCAGTTTGATGCTGCTGGTCAACGCTTAACGGGTGAAAGTTCGGGTCAAGTTTTCCGTCTTGGTGACCAAGTCACGGTTAAAGTGGTTGCGGTAAATCTTGATGATCGCAATATTGACTTTGAATGCACAAGTTCAATGCGTAAAGCGCGTGGTCACGGTAAAACTGCCAAAGACAATGCGAAGAAACGCGATGGCAAAAAAGAACCGCGCCGTGATCCAAACTTCAAAGCGAAGAAAAAAGGGGATAAAGCGGAGCCAAAAGGTCGTGGTCAATTAGGTGAACGTAAATCCAAAGGTAAGAGCAAAGTGAAATCAAAAGCTCAAGCCATGGTTGAACCAACAAAACGCCCAGACGGTTCTGCTGAAGAGGTTAAGGCAAAAAGAAAGCCAAAACCTAAGCACAAGAAAAAAGTGCGCGCAAGAAAGCCTAAGCCAAAAGCGGAATAAGCAACCCTTCGATAATGAGGCAAACGTGCCTCATTAGAACCACTAATTTGTAATAGAAAGAAGCGATAACATGAGTAATGAATTTCTTTTTGGTATCCACGCAACCAAAGCAGTATTAGAGCGTGATCCGGCCCGTTTTATTGAAATATTTGTATTGAAAGGTCGTGAAGACGATCGTTTGCTACCTATCATCAAAGAGCTAACTGATCTTGGGTTTAAAATCCAAGAGCTTCCACGTAAAACGTTGGATGACAAAGCAAATGGTGCGAATCACCAAGGTATTATTGCTCGTGTTACTCCTGCTAAGCAGCTTAATGAACATGATTTAGATGACATCATCAACAAGACTGAGAACCCGTTGTTCCTAGTTCTTGATGGTGTTACTGATCCTCATAACTTAGGCGCTTGTCTACGTAATGCTGATGGTGCTGGTGTAGCGGCGGTTATCGTTCCTAAAGATAAGTCGGCATCAATGACAGCAACAGTAAGTAAAGTCGCTTGTGGTGCTGCGGAAGTGGTTCCTTTGGTTCGTGTGACTAACTTAGCTCGTACTATGCGTGCTCTGCAAGAAAAAGGCGTATGGTTTGTCGGTACTGCTGGTGAAGCGACACATAATGTATACCAAGCTAAGTTAACAGGCCCATTAGCTATCGTTATGGGAGCGGAAGGGGACGGTATGCGTCGCCTAACTCGCGAGACCTGTGATGACCTAATTAAAATCCCAATGGCAGGCTCTGTAAGCAGTTTAAATGTTTCTGTAGCGTCAGGTGTCTGTTTATTTGAAGCAGTACGTCAACGTTCGTTACAAGGCTAAATAGTCTATAAAAACAAGTGGCTAAGAGTGAGGGTGATGAGTATTCCATTACCTTCTTTTTTTTAACTGAATCAAAGAAAATATTTTTGTGATTTAGATATCTTTTTCTTGCCAATAACGCTGTTTTTCTATACTATCCGCCGTTCTTAATTCTCAGTCTTTTTTTTAGTTCCTTGCTTCCCTTGGATGACTGAGCCAATCGTGGAAGCTGAATAATCCGTAAGGAGCAACCAATGCGTCATTATGAAATCGTATTCATGGTGCATCCTGATCAAAGCGAGCAAGTTGCTGGCATGATCGAGCGTTACACAGGTTCAATCACAGAAGCTGGTGGTACTATCCACCGTCTAGAAGATTGGGGTCGTCGTCAAATGGCTTACCCAATCAACAAATTGCATAAAGCACACTACGTTCTTATGAACGTTGAGTCTGAGCAATCTGTTATTGATGAACTAGAAACTGCATTCCGTTACAACGATGCTGTTCTACGTAACATGATCATGCGTACTAAAGCTGCGATCACTGAGCCATCAGTAATGATGAAAGCTAAAGAAGAGCGTTCTGCTAAGCGTGAAGACGCTGCACCACGCGCTGAAGAAGCTGCTGCTGAGTAATTGATTTGATGACCAATCGATTGGAGTTGAGCGGTATTATCGCCAAGGCTCCGGTTCGAAGTCTTAGTCCTGCGGGCATACCTCATTGTCATTTTGTCATTGAGCATCGTTCGATTAAACAGGAAGCTGGCTTATCACGTGAAGTCTATTGCAGAATGAGCGTGGTAGTTAGTGGACAAGGGTCTCAAGCTTTAACTGCAAACTTGGCTCAAAGCAGTAACGTTACGGTAGGTGGTTTTATCACTTATCAGACAGGCCGAAATGGCGTGGCGAGAGTAGTGTTACATGCTGAGCATATTAAATTAATTTAGATCTGGAGATAGCCCATGGCTCGTTTCTTCCGTCGTCGTAAATTCTGCCGTTTTACAGCAGAAGGCGTACAAGAGATTGACTACAAAGACGTAGCAACTCTAAAAAACTACATCACTGAAGCTGGTAAAATCGTACCTAGCCGTATCACTGGTACTCGTGCTAAATACCAACGTCAGCTAGCTCGCGCTATCAAGCGTTCTCGTTACCTTGCACTTCTACCGTACACAGATAAGCATCTGTAAGTCGATAGCGGTTTAATAAGTTTATAGAGGACTAAGATAATGCAAGTTATTCTACTTGATAAAATCGGTAACCTAGGTGGCCTTGGCGACCAAGTTAACGTTAAAGCTGGTTACGCACGTAACTTCCTTATCCCACAAGGTAAGGCTGTTATGGCAACTAAAGCTAACGTAGAGATGTTTGAAACTCGTCGTGCTGAATTAGAAGCTAACGTTGCTAAGCAACTAGCTGCTGCTGAAGTTCGTGCTGAGTCTGTTAACGCTCTAGAAGTTACTATCGCATCAAAATCTGGTGACGAAGGTAAACTATTCGGTTCAATCGGTACTCGTGACATCGCTGACGCTGCTACAGCTGCTGGCGTTGCAATCGCGAAAAGCGAAGTTCGTCTTCCTGAAGGCGCTCTACGTACAACTGGTTCTTTCGAAGTTAGCATCCAACTTCACTCTGAAGTATTTGCTACATTGAAATTAGAAGTTACAGCTGCTGAGTAATCACTAGCTAACTTATAATTTAAACGCCAGCCTTAGTGCTGGCGTTTTTTTTGTCTTTCAATTACATTCATATATCCTTTCTATTCTCCCTATCACTTTTTTCTATCTTGAAAATAACTCAATAACAACTTGAGAAAAATTCATAATCAGCCCCTTGACATTGAACGCTATAACATACATTCTGTAGACATATAGACGTCTAAATGATGTCAACACGGATGATATATTTTTGTAATGCACTATGTTTAGCATTACAGCAGGGAGAGCAAGATATGGCCTATTCACACGCAAGCCACCTAGAATCACTAAATCAAAATATTGCTGAGCTTGATGGTAATATCAATGTCTCTTTTGAGTTTTTTCCGCCAAGTTCAGAGAAGATGGAAGAAACATTGTGGAACTCGATTCACCGCTTAAAAACATTGAAACCAAAATTTGTCTCCGTTACTTATGGTGCAAACTCTGGCGAGCGTGATCGTACTCACTCAATCATTAAAGAAATCAAAGAACAAACAGGTCTTATTGCAGCGCCGCATTTAACCTGTATTGATGCAAGCCGTTCAGAGCTTGTTGATATCGCTAATGACTATTGGGCAAATGGCATTAAAGATATCGTTGCATTACGTGGTGATATTCCAGCTGGCGGCGGTGCTCCAGAAATGTATGCATCAGATTTGGTTGAGTTGTTAAAGTCTCAACATGACTTTGATATTTCAGTAGCGGCATTTCCTGAAGTTCATCCTGAAGCGAAAAGTGCACAAGCTGATCTACTTAATTTAAAGCGTAAAGTAGATGCAGGTGCGAATCGTGCGATTACTCAATTCTTCTTTGATGTAGAAAGTTACCTGCGTTTTCGTGACCGTTGTGTGTCTGCTGGCATCGATGTTGAGATCATTCCAGGTATTTTACCTGTATCAAACTTCAAACAAGCTTCTCGTTTTGCGAAAATGAACAATGTGAAGATCCCTGGTTGGATGGCACAGCAGTTTGAAGGCTTGGATGATGATCCAGTGACTCGTCAAATGGTTGGTGCAAGTCATGCGATTGATATGACGCGTATTCTAAGTCGTGAAGGTGTGAAAGACTTCCATTTCTATACGCTAAACCGTGCAGAACATACTTACGCACTGTGTCATACACTAGGTGTTCGTCCTAAAGGCTAAAATTGCCTAAGAATCATTGATAAAGAACCGCTCACTGTAGCGGTTTTTTTATGTCGGTATCTTTCTAAAAGATAAAAAAAAGGCCACCGAAGTGACCTTTGAATAATAGGAAGGGGGTTTTAACGCTTAGGCTTAACCCGTGTTACGCATACCTGCAGATATACCTGCAATCGTAACCATTAATGCTTCTTCAAGCTCTGGTGACGTATCTTCTTGCTGACGGGTACGGAACAGCAGTTCAGCTTGCAGCATGTTTAGTGGATCAACATAGATGTTACGTAGCTTGATTGATTCAGAACCCCATGGGTCACTTTCCATTAAGTGATCGCTGTTCTCTACGTTCAATACCGCTTTAATATCCGCTTGTAATTGATTACGTAGACGCTCACCTAGAGGCCATAGAGACTTATCTGTTAAACGTTGGTCATAGTATTCAGACATCTGTGGATTACACTTGGTGTAAACCATTTCAAGCATACCAAGGCGCGTAGAGAAGAAAGGCCATTCACGACACATCTCTTCTAATAGCTCTTGATGACCCTTATCAATTGAATATTGAATTGCTTCACCAGCACCTAGCCACGCAGGAAGAACCAAACGGTTTTGACTCCATGAGAAGATCCATGGAATAGCACGTAAGCTTTCAACGCCACCATTTGGGTTACGCTTAGCAGGGCGAGATCCTAGCGGAAGTTTACCTAGTTCTAACTCCGGTGTTGCTGCACGGAAGTAAGGAACAAAGTCTTTTTCGCCACGAACCACATTACGGTAGGCTTCACATGACACTTCAGACAGCACTTCCATCAGATCACGCCAATCTTGTTTTGGCTCTGGTGGTGGCAGAAGGTTAGCTTCAAGGATCGCACTTGCGTATAGGTTAAAGCTGTTTACAGCAACTTCAGGTAGACCCAATTTAAAGCGGATCATTTCCCCCTGTTCTGTTACGCGTAAACCGCCTTTTAAACTTTTCGGTGGCTGAGACAGAAGAGCTGCATGCGCTGGAGCGCCGCCACGGCCAATAGTACCGCCACGGCCGTGGAATAAAGTAAGCTCAATGCTCTCTTTCTCACACACTTCAACCAGTGCTTCCATCGCGCTGTATTGCGCCCAACCTGCTGACATTACACCAGCATCTTTTGCAGAATCAGAATAACCGATCATTACCATTTGATGGTTCTGGATAAATCCACGGTACCAATCAATAGAGAATAGCTGTTCCATTACTTCTTTTGAGCGATTCAAATCGTCCAGAGTTTCAAACAGTGGGCATACATCCATACGGAATGGACAGCCAGCTTCTTGAAGTAATAAGTGAACCGCTAATACATCAGATGCAGTTCGAGCCATTGAAATAACATAAGAGCCTAACGCTTCTTTAGATTGCTCAGCAACGACTTTACAGGTGTCGATAACTTCTTGAACTTCAGGAGATGGCTCCCAATTACGAGGTAGAAGAGGGCGCTTAGAGCTTAGCTCGTTCACAAGGAAAGAGATTTTGTCTTGCTCGCTCCACTGATCGTAATCACCAATGCCTAAGTAACGAGTCAGCTCTGATAGAACATCTGAGTGACGAGTACTTTCTTGACGAATATCTAAACGAACAAGGTGTGCGCCAAACGCTTTCACACGACGTAATGTATCTAATAGTGAACCTTCTGCAATGATACCCATACCGCAAGCATGCAGTGATTGATAACACGAATACAGTGGTGCCCACAGTTGGTCAGCATCGGTCAGAATAGTTTTATTCGGCGCTCGTTCACCTTTCATTTGTGCATCTAGGCTTTCAAGTGTGTCGCCTAGTAGTACGCGAAGCTGTTTTAGGATCGCACGGTAAGGTTCGTGTTGATCACCTGCTAGTTCACGAACTTCATCAGAACATTTCACCATCGAAAGTTCACTGATCAATTCGTTAATATCTTTTAAGTACAGGTCAGCGGCTTTCCAGCGAGAAAGAAGCATTACTTCACGAGTGATCGTGTGTGTTACGAACGGGTTACCATCACGGTCACCGCCCATCCAAGAGGACATATGCACAGGACGAGCATCAATTGGAAGACCTTCACCAAGGTGACCTTCTAAACGTTGGTCGAATTCACGTAAGAAATCCGGAATACCTTGCCATAAAGAGTTCTCAACAACGGCAAAGCCCCATTTTGCTTCGTCTAATGGGGTTGGGCGTTCTTGACGGATAACATCAGAGTGCCACGCTTGAGCAATCAGTTGTTCAAGGCGACGTTCCGTTTTATCACGTTCAGAGAAAGAGATATCACCAAGCTCAAGTTTTGATAAACATTCGTTGATTTTCACCAACTTGTTGATCATAGTGCGACGTGCAATTTCGGTCGGATGTGCCGTTAAAACAAGCTCAATGTTTAATTCACGAACCGCTTGTGCTGTATCCAACTTACTAACGTCATTTTGGCTTAGTTTAGAGAATAGGGTGCTAATGGTATCTGGTTCGCATACGTGTGCTTCACAATGACGTGAAATCGTATGGTACTGCTCTGCCATATTGGTTAAATTTAGGAACTGACTGAATGCACGAGCAACTGGAGTCAGTTGATCATCTGGAAGACTTTTAATTTCTTCAATCAGTGCATTACGGTCATCGTCGCTTCCTGCGCGTGCTGTTTTAGACAGCTTACGAATGGTTTCAACTTTTGCTAATAGCTCTTCACCATGTGCGTCTCGAATCGTGTTTCCAAGTAAGTGACCCAACATGCTGACATTGCTTTTTAAAGCAGCGTACTTTTCATTCATACATACTTCCTATACTGTAATTTTGTTACATCCTAAGTTTTTTCTACCACCAATCTATCCGAATTTACGGCGCTTCGTCAAATATTGAAGAATAAACGATGACTTTTTAAACAATATCTTGCCGTAGATCATCGAATATTCATTTTGATATTGACGGTTTTTGTAAATTTATTTCATCTAAAAACAGTGCTTGTACATTAACTTGCTCAATACATTGATCGTTGGGTCAATAAAAGAAAACGCTAAAAATTCATCAGGTTGGTGCGCTTGTTCAATTGAACCAGGACCTAAAACGAGCGTTGGACAAAGATCTTGTAAGAAAGGAGCTTCGGTACAATAGTTCACTGTCTCTACTTCTTGTCCACAAATCTCAGCAGTACTCGTCACAATTGGGCTGTCTGCGCTACATTCGTAACCTGGAATAGGCTCATGAAGAGGGGTGATATCAATACGACCAGGCCACTTAGCTTCAACCTCTTTTAATGCATCACGCAGCATATTGTCTAACCCATCAAGGCTGATCCCTGGTAATGGACGCACATCATAGTGCAACTCACAACAGCCACAGATACGGTTAGGGCTATCGCCGCCATGGATATGGCCTAGGTTTAATGTTGGGTATGGAATCGAGAATCCAGGGTTATGGTATTCCTTAACCAGTTTGTTTTTTAGGTTCATTAAGGCAAACATGATCTCATTCATGATCTCTAATGCATTCACACCATGAGCAGGGTCAGAAGAGTGCCCCGATTTTCCTGTAACTCGAACGGCATTAGCAACATGCCCTTTATGCCCACGAATAGGTTTTAAACTCGTCGGTTCACCAATGATGCAGTAATCCGGTTTGATTTGAGTGTTTGAGGCAAAGTGACGAGCCCCTAGCATGGTCGTTTCTTCATCGCAGGTTGCTAGAATATAAAGTGGCTTAGATTGGTCTTTCCAATTGATATTTTTAATCGCCTCTAAGATGAAAGCAAAAAAGCCCTTCATATCGGCAGTACCTAAACCATAAAATCGGTCATTGGCTTCGGTTAGGGCATGAGGCTCATAGTTCCAACGTCCTTGGTCATAAGGCACGGTATCTGTATGTCCTGCGAGTAATAACCCACCTTCGCCTGAACCTAATTTAGCCAATAGATTGAGTTTGCCTTTTTCAATCTCTTCAATTTCGACTTCACACCCTAAATCTTCACACCATTGCGCTAATTTATGGATGACTTCGGCATTGCCTTCATCCCAACTTGAGTCAGTTGAGCTGATCGATGAGGTCGAAATGAGTTGCTGATAATACTCTTTAAATTCTGGAAATTTCATTTATTCATACATCCACTGTTGACACAAAAGATAGAACCCTGTAAAACACATATTAAATCACATAAAGTGAATAGAAATACAGTTTAGTTTAATTTTAATGAATAAACTAAATTATAAAAAGGAAAGTCAGTATCGAATATGTGTAACGCTCAAGTTACCCTGAATGGCATTTTCCTTCAATAGATGAAGAGATAAACGGACGTATTATGTTGAAAACAACCATCATCGGAGCAAGCGGATATACAGGTGCAGAATTGGCACTGATGATATTTAAGCACCCACACCTTTCTTTAGCGGGTTTGTACGTATCAGAAAATAGCTTGGATAAAGGAAAAGCGATCAGTGATCTTTATGGTTCACTAAAGGGTATTGTCGATGACGCATTACAGCCGTTGTTGGATATAACTCAAGTTGCTAAAGAATCTGATGTTGTGTTACTTGCGACTGCTCATGAAGTTAGCCACGACTTAGCGGCGACATTTTTAGAGCATGATTGCGTCGTTTTTGATTTATCTGGTGCGTTCCGTGTAAAAAAAGAAGGTTTCTATTCTGAGTATTATGGTTTTGAGCATCAATATGAAGAGTGGTTAGATAAAGCCGTTTATGGGTTGGCTGAGTGGAATGCTGAAGCGATTGCTCAAGCTCAATTGGTTGCGGTTCCGGGTTGTTATCCAACGGCGTCACAATTAGCACTAAAACCATTAGTAGAATCTAACTTATTAGATAAAAATCAATGGCCTGTTATTAATGCAACCAGTGGCGTTACTGGGGCGGGTCGTAAAGCGAATTTAGTCAGCAGCTTTTGTGAGGTTAGCCTTCAACCTTATGGTGTTTTTAATCACCGTCATCAGCCTGAAATCGCAGCGCATTTAGGTTGTGATGTTATTTTTACCCCTCATCTTGGTAATTTCAAACGTGGCATTTTAGCGACGATTACAACCAAGTTAGAGAAAGGCGTAACAGAAGCAGACATTCAAAAGGCATTTAATAGCGCCTATGCAGAAACACCTGTGGTTCGTTTACTTGGTAATGAGATGCCAAAAATTCAATCTGTTGAAAAAACGCCTTTCTGTGATATTGGCTGGAAAGTGCAAGGTGAGCATCTAATTGTTGTCTCTGCGATTGATAATTTATTAAAAGGTGCATCAAGCCAAGCAATGCAATGCATTAATATTCGTTTTGGCTTTCCAATGTTAACGTCTTTAATATAAAGTATGGTATTTAGTATGAAGCAACGTCCTTTAGTGATTAAGTTAGGTGGTGCGGTATTGTCATCAACCGAAACGTTAACACAATTGTTTAAAACGGTTTCAAACTATCAACAGCAAGCAAACCGAGCATTAGTGATTGTTCATGGTGGTGGCTATTTAGTGGACGAGTTGATGGACAAACTTCAACTTAAAACCATTAAAAAAGAAGGCTTACGCGTTACACCAAAAGATCAAATTGGTTATATCACTGGTGCTCTGGCTGGTACGGCAAATAAAATGCTGCAAGGCCAAGCGATGAAGAATGGTGTAAAGGCAATTGGACTTAGTTTGGCTGATGGCGGTTTATGTCATATCACTCAACTGAACCCTGAGTTAGGTAATGTAGGTTTAGCGACCGCAGGTGATGCTACGGTGTTGAATGCTATTTTAGCGACTCAAGTGACTCCTATTATTAGTTCGATTGGTATTACAGCTCAAGGTGAGTTAATGAATGTTAATGCCGATCAAGCCGCAGTCGCTGTTGCGGCGGCATTAGATGCTGATTTAGTCTTACTTTCGGATGTGGCTGGTGTTTTGGATAGTGAAAAACAACTGATCACCCATTTGGATTCAGAGCAAGCTGAGTTATTGATCCAACAAGATGTCATTACCGATGGCATGATTGTTAAAGTTCGTGCGGCACTAGAAGCGGCACAAGAATTAGGAAGAGCGATAGAAGTGGCATCATGGCGCTCTCCAGAAAAATTAGCTGAGTTGTTTATTGGAAACAGCATTGGTACCCAGTTTCAGCCTTAATAGGCAATAAGTCCCATTTTTTAAGTTTAAATTTTTAAGAATACAGTCACCGCGAGTATGCGGATCAAGGAGAATAGAATGAGCAAGAAAGTAGAAGTAAACAAGGTTGTTGTTGCATACTCTGGTGGTCTAGATACGTCAGTAATTATTCCATGGTTAAAAGAAAACTACGGCTGTGAAGTTATCGCTTTTGTTGCCGATGTTGGTCAAGGTGAAGAAGAGCTTGAAGGCATTGAAGCAAAAGCCATCGCATCGGGTGCTTCTGAATGTTATATCGCTGATCTAAAAGAAGAAATGGTATCAGAATATATCTTCCCAACATTAAAAACGGGTGCGCTTTATGAAGGTAAGTACCTACTAGGTACTTCAATGGCTCGTCCTATTATCGCAAAAGCACAAGTAGAAGTAGCGCGCCAAGTGGGTGCTGATGCACTTTGTCACGGTTGTACAGGTAAAGGTAACGACCAAATCCGTTTTGAAGGTGCCTTTGCTGCATTAGCACCAGATCTACACGTAATTGCGCCATGGCGTGAGTGGGATTTAGTGAGTCGTGAAGAGTGTCTTGATTACCTAGCTGAGCGTAATATCCCTTGTTCAGCATCATTAACTAAGATTTATTCTCGTGATGCGAATGCATGGCATATCTCTACAGAAGGTGGTGTGCTTGAAGATACATGGAATGCGCCAAATGATGATTGCTGGGCATGGACGGTTGATCCAGAACAAGCGCCAAATGAATCAGAAACAGTATCAATTAAAGTAGAAAAAGGCGCGGTTGTTGCTGTTGATGGTAAAGCGATGACCCCTTATGAAGTGGTTGTTTACCTAAACGAGAAAGGCATCAAGCACGGTGTTGGTCGTATTGATATCGTAGAAAACCGTTTAGTTGGCATGAAATCTCGTGGCTGTTATGAAACTCCGGGCGGTACGATTATTAATGAAGCGTTGCGTGCTGTTGAGCAATTGGTTCTAGATAAAGCATCGTTTGAGTTCCGTGAAGAGCTAGGCATTAAAGCGTCTCATCTTGTTTATGATGGCCGTTGGTTCACTCCACTATGTAAATCAATCTTAGCGGCGACTGAAGAGCTAGCACAAGATGTGAATGGTGATGTTGTGATTAAGCTATATAAAGGTCAAGCGACAGTAACTCAGAAGCATTCTGATAACAGTTTATACTCTGAAGAGTTTGCAACGTTTGGTGCAGATGAAGTGTATGACCAAAGCCATGCTGAAGGCTTTATTCGTCTTTACTCACTATCAAGCCGTATTCGTGCACTAAATAGTAAATAGGCTAAGGTTCCCATTAACAGACGTCAGTGGCTAAAATATAATTAATAACAACTGTTAAACAATTTGATTTACACTAGTCGAAGCGCATTTAGTTACTAAATGCGCTTCGATTTTTTTTGTCTAAACGATTACAATAAAGATACCTCACGGTTTAATGAATAAATATGTAAATAAAGTGAATTAAACCTTTATTTTTGTCGTGAATTGCCGTAAGTTTGAACCATCAAGAAAAATACTGAATTGAATCAGAATTAATATTTGCAAAAAGCAGTGAGCACTGTGCATTTAGGAGAAACACCATGGCATTATGGGGCGGACGTTTTAGTCAAGCAGCAGACACAAGATTTAAACAGTTTAACGATTCACTTCGTATCGATTATCGCCTTGCAGAACAAGATATTGTTGGTTCTATTGCATGGTCTAAAGCACTACTTTCTGTCAATGTTATTAATGATCTTGAGCAGCAAAAGCTTGAATTAGCACTGAATGAATTAAAATTAGAGGTGATGGAAGATCCAGAGCAGATTTTATTGTCTGATGCTGAAGATATTCATAGCTGGGTAGAAACACAACTGATTGGTAAAGTTGGTGACCTAGGCAAGAAATTACATACAGGTCGTTCGCGTAACGACCAAGTCGCGACGGATTTAAAACTGTGGTGTCGTCAACAAGGCCACCAATTACTTCGTACTCTTGATCTACTTCTTAATCAGTTAGTTAATGTTGCATCTGAGCATCAAGCAACGGTATTACCGGGCTATACACACTTACAGCGTGCGCAACCGGTGACATTTGCTCATTGGTGTTTAGCTTACGTTGAAATGATTGAGCGTGATCACTCTCGTCTTGAAGATGCGATTAATCGTTTAGATACTTGTCCATTAGGGTCAGGCGCGCTAGCAGGCACTGCTTATCCAATGGATCGTGAGAAACTGGCTCGTAACCTTGGTTTCCAACGTGCAACGCGTAACAGTTTAGATTCGGTATCGGATCGTGATCATGTGATGGAGCTAATGTCGATTGCTTCAATCTCAATGGTTCATTTATCGCGTCTTGCAGAAGATATGATTTTTTATAACTCAGGTGAATCAAACTTCATTGAGTTGGCAGATACGGTAACGTCAGGTTCATCGTTAATGCCACAAAAGAAAAACCCAGATGCATTAGAGCTGATTCGTGGTAAATGTGGCCGTGTCTACGGAGCATTGGCTGGCATGATGATGACAGTAAAGGCGCTACCTCTGGCTTACAACAAGGATATGCAAGAAGACAAAGAAGGCTTATTTGATGCCCTAGACAGCTGGTCTGATTGTATCGAAATGGCCGCTTTATGTTTTGAAGGCATCAAAATCAATGGTGAGCGTACACTTGAAGCGGCAAAACAAGGCTATGCAAACTCAACAGAGTTAGCGGATTACTTAGTAGCAAAAGGTATCCCATTCCGTGAAGCGCACCATATTGTCGGTGTAGCTGTTGTCGGAGCGATTGAGAAAGGTTGTGCACTAGAAGAGCTTTCTATCGCAGAATTAAAAGCATTCTCTGATGTAATTGAAGACGATGTATATGAGATCTTAACCATTGAATCTTGTTTAGCTAAACGTTGTGCTCTTGGTGGCGTTGCACCAGAGCAGGTCGCTTATGCTGTAGAGCAAGCAGGTAAACGTTTAGAAGAGCGCGATTCAACTGGCGTGAAAGTACGTCCAGCTCGTTTAACTGATTTAGATGCGTTAGAAGGAATGGTTGCGTATTGGGCTGGCCTTGGTGAGAACTTACCTCGTAATCGTAATGAATTGGTGCGTGATATCGGCTCGTTTGCTGTATCAGAGCATCATGGCGAGGTTACAGGGTGTGCCTCTTTATATGTATACGATTCTGGCTTAGCAGAGATTCGCTCACTCGGTGTTGAAGCGGGTTGGCAGAGCCAAGGTCAAGGTAAGGCGATTGTTCAACACTTAGTTGAGAAAGCTCGTGAGATGGCGATTAAGAAAGTCTTTGTACTAACTCGTGTTCCTGAGTTCTTTATGAAGCAAGACTTTATTCCAACCTCTCGCTCGTTGTTGCCTGAGAAAGTTCTGAAAGATTGCGATCAGTGTCCTCGTCAACACGCATGTGATGAGGTTGCACTTGAAGTTAACCTACAAGAACAAGTGATCATTAAAACCAGTGTTGCTTAATGAGTATTACAATAGTTATGCGAGACAGTTAACTAAATACTCAAAATAAAAAAGAAAATGTGGTGAACTTTTTAATTAGATACTAGTCTTATTAATACTGCTTTTTCTTAGAAAGATTCTAAGAGGCCCTGATATCTATTTTGATATCGGGGCTTTATTTTTTGTACGTCATAGTGTTTTTTGATGTTAATCGATAGTAGAACATCATTAATAGATGCAGACTAAGTAACCCAGTAAAAGCACTACTTATCATAAAAGTAGTAATCGCTTCTATTTGATAGGGGGTTGATTGAAAGAACTCTAGCCAGGTAAGCCAGCCACCGATAGAGAGAAAAGTCAGCTGTTTCATGCAACGAGAGCAACGACCGAGCTTTTGTTTAAAGATGTCTGAACGGCAAGTTTTACATGACATGATGATAGATTCTTAGACTAATACGTAATGATCTGAACTTTAAATGCAAAAAGACCAATGCGCAAACATTGGTCTTTTATTTTTTAGGCATTATTGAATCAGATTAACAACCTGGGCCACAATCCATACAATGTTTGATCGTCTCTGGGCCTAAGTGTAATTTAGCATTTAAATCACGAAGGGCAGTACGAACGCCTTCTTCAATCACTGGGTGGTAGAAAGGCATATCGAGCATGTCTGATATCGTCATCTTATTTTGATGTGCCCAAGCCAATAGGTGTGCTAAGTGCTCCGCATTTGGGCCCATCATTTCAGCACCTAGGAAACGACCTGTTCCTTGTTCTCCGTATACATGAAGAATCCCTTTATTACGTAGCATCACTCGTGAGCGACCTTGGTTTTCAAAAGAGACTTCGCCTGTTGCGAAACAACCACAAGTGCCTAAACGTGTTGTAATTTCTTTATACGTTTCACCAACCATCGCAATTTGTGGGTCAGAGAAAACCGCTGAGATTTTCGAACGGCGAAGGCCTGCACGGATCTCGGGGAAACGACCGGCGTTATCACCCGCAATACGAGCTTGGTCTGCTGCTTCGTGTAATAGTGGCAGTTGATTACTTGCATCACCCGCAATGAAAATGGTTGGTTGTGATGTTTGTAATGTGTAGTGATCAGCGGTTGGTACGCCACGAGCATCTAGTTCAAGAGAGGTATTCTCTAGACCTAATTTATCAGTATTTGGGCGACGACCTGTTGCGGCTAATACATATTCAACAAGATTAGTTTCTAGTTCACCTTGTTTGTTGATGAATATAATCTCAACACGATCTTCACCTGACTCAGTCGTAATACGCTTCATGCTTTCTACTTTTACATCAGCATCAAGATAAAACTCTTCATTAAAGGCTTTGTTTGCATACGCCATTACTTCAGGGTCTGTTACTGGACCAACTTGGCCGCCTAAACCAAACAGCTTGGTTTCAACACCTAAACGGTGAAGCGATTGACCAAGCTCAAGGCCAATAACGCCAGGGCCAAATACCGCGACTGATTTTGGTAAATCATCCCAATTAAATACATCATCATTGATGATCAAACGATCACCTAACTCATTCCATACTGCAGGGTAAGCAGGGCGAGAGCCTGTTGCGATAATAATGCGTTTTGCAGTGACGATAGTGTGGTCGTCAACTTGTAACGTGTTGTCATCTAAAAATTTAGCGTAACCAGAGATTTTATCTTCTGCTGGTATTTCATCAACGCCTTCTAAAACAAAGCCAACAAAACGGTCACGTTCAAATTTTACTCGGTCCATGACTTCACGGCCATTAATAACGATCTCACCTTGAGGGTGAATACCAAATTGAGGTGCTTTTTCAATTTGGTGAACGCTTTCTGCTGCTGCAATTAATAGCTTTGATGGCATGCAACCAACACGAGCACAAGTGGTACCATAAGGTCCGCCTTCAATCATGACAACACTGTCAGTATGTGCTTTTGCTGCACGGTAAGAGCCTAAACCTGCTGTACCACCACCGATAACAGCTACATCTACATTGACTTGTTTCATAATAATTCTCTCGTAATCGCTTTATTTTGAGTGAACGAACCCCTCCGACTTTTATTATTATTTTTAAGTCAGTCAGATAATAGGTTAGTTTGAGTGTTTGGCGTTGCTGTGTTTTCTAATCTTTGAAGTGATTAACTAGCCCACAAAGTGGTGGGCTAGTTGATGGTCTATCTTAATGGATTAACCTAGGAACGTTTCTAGTTCTTCACTGCCACCGATGTGTTTGCCACCGATGAATACTTGAGGAACGGTAGAACGACCAGTAATTGCACGTAAGCTTACTGTTGTTGCATCTTTACCCAATACAACTTCTTCGTAGTTAAGACCTTTGTCGATTAGGTTTTGTTTTGCTTTCACACAGAAAGGACAACCTGGTTTTGTAAATACAGTGATTGACTCTTGCTCTTTGTGTTCAGGAGCTAGGTAGTTCAGCATAGTATCAGCATCAGATACGTTGAACGGGTCGCCTGCAACATCTTCCTCGATAAACATTTTTTCAACTACGCCGTTTTTAACTAGCATGCTGTAACGCCATGAACGCTTACCAAAACCGATGTCATTTTTCTCAACTAGCATACCCATGCCATCTGTGAACTCACCGTTACCATCTGGAATGAAAGTAATGTTTTCAGCTTCTTGGTCTGCTTTCCATGCGTTCATTACAAACGTATCGTTTACAGAAACACATAAGATGTCATCTACACCATTCTCTTTAAATACAGAATGCAGCTCGTTGTAACGAGGTAGGTGGCTTGAAGAACACGTTGGAGTAAATGCACCTGGAAGGCTAAATACGATAACGGTTTTGTCTTTAAATAGTTCTTCTGTTGTTACGTTAACCCAAGCATCGCCTTTACGTGTTGGAAAAGTAACTTGAGGAACTGATTGACCTTCTTTAGATGTAAACATAATGATGTCCTTTAAATTTTAATTAATTTTGAATTTCTTATTCGGGGTCTGCCCGGTTGATGTAGCTATTATGCAAAAGCTTGCTTGATAGTTCTAATCGTTTGGTGTTATCGTTTCAATCGTTAAAATCTATCAACTATATTGTCATATTATGAATCAAAGCTGTCAGGAGTGTAATACATGAATATCCGTGATTTTGAGTACTTGGTCGCACTTGCTGAGCATAAACATTTTCGTAAGGCGGCAGAGTCTTGTTTTGTTAGTCAGCCGACATTAAGTGGACAGATCAAGAAGCTAGAAGAAGAGGTTGGATTAACCTTATTGGAAAGAACCAGTCGTAAGGTGTTATTTACTGATGCAGGCTTACAATTAGTAGAGCAGGCTAAACGGATCCTCATTGAAGTTAAACGTTTCTCTGAACTTGCTAACCAACAAGGCAAGGAAATGACGGGGCCATTACATCTAGGTTTTATACCTACTGTTGGGCCTTATGTTTTACCTTGGATTGTTCCAACACTAAAAGCACAGTTTCCTGATTTAAACTTATATCTTCATGAAGCGCAAACTCATCAATTAGTTAAGATGCTTGAAGAAGGTAAAATTGACTGCATGATATTGGCTTCTGTAGATGAAACAAATAATTTTATTGAAGTCCCTGTTTATGACGAGCCAATGGTTTTAGCCGTTCCTAAAGATCATAAATGGGCGTCTGAAGAGTCAATTGATATGTCGCGTTTAAGTGGGGAATCTGTCTTAATGCTAGGTGATGGTCATTGCTTACGAGATCAAGCTTTAGGATTCTGCTTTGCTGCAGGAGCTAAAGATGATGATCACTTCAAGGCCACTAGTTTAGAAACCTTGCGTAATATGGTTGCTGCGGGTAGTGGGATAACATTGATGCCATACCTTTCTGTACCAAAAGAAAAAGAGCGAGATGGGGTGTGTTATTTACCCGCTAAAGCGCCGATCCCGCATCGTCAAATCGTATTGGCTTATCGTCCGGGTTCGCCATTAAGAAGTCGTTACGAAGCGCTAGCGAAAGAAATAGAACATAAAATGACAGCCGTTATTAATTAAACCTCTAACTCTAGGCTGTTAAGAATAAAAAAGGGACGCTTAAGTAGCGTCCCTTTTTATTTTCTTTAGATAACTGATTTAGAATAAACTTTCGTCTTCTTCACCATCACCATCCGTATCACCAGATGAATAAAGCGTATCTTGGAAATCTTGTTTTACGTATTCTGTCGGCTCAGTTCCACCAGCAAAATATTCCCACATACTGGTTTCATCATTTTTATTGGTTAATAGACCTGTTTCGCGATCTATTTTTACCTTGATGATATTAGCAGGAAGACGTTGGCTCTCTTCTGGAACACCATCAAGCGCAACTTTCATAAAATTAACCCAAGCGTAAATAGCCGTTTTACCGCCAGCTTCGCCACCGGTAGGCATCTCTTCTTTGGTCATGTTGTCGTTTTTAGTGGTATAGCCTAATCGGTGTGATGGATTATCAAAACCAACCCATGCAGTTGCCACTACATTTGGGCCATAGCCGTTATACCATGCATCAACTGAGTCATTAGTTGTCCCTGTTTTACCACCAATATCACGACGTTTTAGAACTTGTGCACGCCAGCCAGTACCATTCCAGCCAGTGCCTTTACGCCAGCTACCGCCACCCCAGATATTGCTATACATCATTTGTTTAACTAAGAATGCATTTTGCGCTGAGATAACTTTTTTAGCATAAGGAGAGTCGTCATCATTTTGTTGAGAACAATCACTTTGGCAAATGGTTTTTGGCGTTGCTTTATAAACTTCATCACCAAATGGACCATTGATGTGGTCAATGTAGTAAGGCTCTACGTAGTAACCATTGTTGGCAAATACAGAGAAGCCTTGTGCCATTTGTACTGGCGTTAAGCTACCCGCACCTAGTGCAATGGTTTCAGAGTGTGGGATGTCTTCTTTTTTAAAGCCAAAGCGAGTCAGGTAATCAATGGTTTCATCTAAACCGACTTCACGTAACACACGAACAGCCATTACGTTTTTAGATTGAGCTAAACCAATACGTAGGCGAGCAGGGCCAACATAAGTTGGTGGCGAATTCTTAGGTCGCCATGCTGTACCTTGACTCTGATCCCAAGTATTGATCGGAGCATCATTTACTAAGCTTGCTAGTGTTTTACCGTGGTAAAGAGCAGCAGAGTAGATAAATGGCTTAATACTAGAACCAACTTGACGCACAGACTGAGTAGCACGGTTAAATTTGTTGTGAACAAAGTTGAAACCACCTACTAAAGAGGTGATAGCTCCATCGGTTGGGTCCATAGCAACAAACGCGGTATTTGCAGCAGGCACTTGGCTTAGCTTCCACACCGTTGTTGTTACGTCATCGGTAGTCTCTTGGCTTAATGGGCGAACATACACTTGCTCACCTGCAGCTAAGATATCAGCGGCACGACGAGGCGCAGGGCCTTGGCGTTTGTCTGTTTTAAAGCGACGAGCCCATTTCAAACCGTCCCAAGGGATAGTTGCAATACCTGTATTTTTAATATCAACCGTTGCTGTTTTTCCTTTAACAGAAAGAACAACAGCGGGCATTAGATCACCATAAGAAGGTTCATTTCTTAAATGCTTAGCAATTGCATCTTCATCGAATGGTGTCGCTTTTGGTTCCCACACTGTTTTCACTGCACCACGGAAGCCATGACGTTCGTCATAAGCCAGTAGATTATCAATGGATGCTTTGTTTGCTGCCGCTTGCATTTTTGAATCGACAGTCGTGTAGATATTCATACCAGAAGTATAAGCGGCTTCTTCACCGTACTTATTCACCATCCAAGCACGAGCGATTTCTGCAATGTAAGGTGCTTGAAGTTCAATCTCTGCCCCGTGGTATTTAGAGATAATCACTTCAGCTTTAGCATCGTCAAATTCTTGCTTAGTAATGTAACCTTCATCAAGCATACGAGCTAAAACAACATTGCGACGAGTCGTTGCACGATCAACAGAATAGATAGGATTCATAGTTGATGGGGCTTTTGGTAGGCCTGCAATAATGGCAACTTCACCTAAAGTGAGCTGTCCAATTTCTTTACCAAAATAAACATGAGCTGCTGCGCCAACGCCATAAGAGCGGTAACCAAGATAAATCTTATTTAGATAGAGTTCTAAGATTTCTTGTTTTGTTAGTAATTGCTCGATATGAACGGCAATAAAAATCTCTTTAATCTTACGCATGATTTTCTTCTCATTAGATAAGAAGAAATTACGCGCAAGTTGTTGAGTAATGGTACTCGCCCCTTGTTTTGCTGAGCCAGAAGCTAAAACAGCAAAAGCAGCACGAGTAATACCGATAGGGTCAAAACCATAGTGGCTATAAAAGCGACTGTCTTCGGTTGCAATAATCGCTTCAAGTAAATGAGGAGGCATCTCTTCTAATTTAAGAGGAATACGACGCTTCTCGCCAAATTGAGCAATTAATTTACCATCGCGGCTATATACCTGCATTGGTGTTTGTAGTTGTACATCTTTCAATGTTGCCACGTCTGGTAATTCTGGTTTCACATATTGGTAAAAACCAAAAATTGTTGTGACCCCAAGAATAATGCAAACCAATGTAGCTATAAGCAGTGCCTTTATGAACTTCACCTGATAATTCCCGTTTACTTTAATCTGTATTGTCGTTTCTAACCCGTAACTGAGTAGTATAAATATAACACAACAAAAGATAACGCAAATAAACGCTTAAATTTGAGATATTTATTTATTACCTGGAGTTAACCCAAGATGAACTATCCCACCATTACCGGTTTAGATATAGGGCATCATAGCATTAAAGCCGTCTCAGTAAGGTTAAAAAGAGGTCAATTAGAATTGGTTGGCTATCATGAAATACCATTGTCTGCGTCAGTATTTGTTGAGGGAGGTCGATTATTAAATGAAAGTGTAAAACTGCAGTTATCTCAATTAAAAAGAAGAGTAAAATCAAATCAAAAACGGGTCGCTTTTTCTATTCCTGATCATCACATAATGAGTAAGTTAATTCAGATAGACAGCCAATTGGATGACAAAGAAATAGAATTTACTCTGACTCATGCGTTTGAAAAACAAACATCGCTCTCTTCTGCTGAATTAAATATCGATTTCTCTATGATAAAACCGTTGGAAAGTGATGATTTAAAAATAACGAATTATCAAGTATTCGCTACCCGTAAAGAGATTGTTCACTCTCGTCAGGAGTGGATAGAAAGTGCTGGCTTTCTGACGGTACTCGCAGAAATACATTCGCACTCATTATTAGCGTTATGGCAGCGAGGGGTGATGGCCTATCCGGATAAAAATAACTGGATGTTAGTCGATATTGGATATCAACAACTCATATTTTGTATCGCCTCTCCTAATCAGCACTTATACAGTAAGCAAGTTACTTTTGGTGCATCAATGGTTCAAAATACAAATAATAGAGAGCAATACATCGCTCAATTATCCGAACATATTCGTCGTCAAATCACTCTGTATTCTTCAATTCACGATCACAAAGTAGAAGGCGTGTGGATTACTGGTGGTGGCTCCCTGTATCCCGATTTAGCTTATTTATTGAGTGATGAAATATCATTGCCGATTTTAGAATTTAATCTTCTCTCCTTATTTCAACCATCAAGTAAGTCACTGCCTTCTGTAGATACACCTATTAATCAATATGCCTCGGCTTTAGGTTTGGGATTAAGAGGAATTGAATGGCTTACCAAATAAACTTATTGCCTTGGAGGGAGAAAGAGCGAACCAAGCATAAGCACCAGTTTGTATTGGTATTGATTGTTGTCATTGTCTTAGCTGCAATGATCCAATGGCGTGGTTTTAATTATTTGCACAGCCAGTACTCACAGCAAGCGAAGAGAAATGGATCCCTAGAAGCGCATATAGAGAAACTGGAACAAGAGTTAATACAATTAAACACCATCAAAAAACAGTATCAAGAGAGATTACAGCGCTTAACGGCGGTGGAAGAACTGCAACAGAATAAAAATAAAACCACTCAATTACTGAATACGTTACCTGAGATTATTACAGAGGGTATTTATCTTAATAGAGTTCGTATCCATGAAAGGAAGGTGGAACTAAATGGGGTGAGTGACAGTCATGCTCACCTTGCCAGTATGTTAGATAAATTAGAACAATCGCAATATATAACATCAGTGAAAATGCACTCTATTGTTTCTGAACGATCTGTATTTGATAGCGAGGTTAACCGTTTTGACGTTTCATTTTCGCTACTTCCTTTTGTGGGCTTTGAGGGATTATGACTGACTGGTTAGCGTTGGATTTGGATGAAATAGCAGAGTGGCCACTGCTGCCAAAAATATTGGTTATTTTACTGTTATGTCTTGTGGTTCAAAGTGCCGGATATTGGTTTTTTTTGCAGCCCCTTAGTGATGATATCGAGCAGTTGAAAGCAGAAGAACTCTCGTTAAGAAGTGCAGTTGAATATAAATATAGCCAAATGGCAGTGGAGCCTCAAATAAATCATCAACTTAGTGAGTTGAACTTACGCTATGATTTTTTAGCGCGGCAATTACCAGAACAGAAAGAGTTAGCAAGTGTGCTTTCGTCTATTAATCAGGTTGGTATTAATCATCAATTAAGCTTGACGCGAATTGATTGGGGTGAGAGAGAAGAACAGCCTTTCTTCTATAAGTTACCACTGAATATTGAAGCAACAGGCAAGTACCATGACATAGGTGCATTTTCAGAAGCCATTGCCGATCTGCCGCGGATGATTAGCTTAGATGTGGTGGATATTCAAAGAGTCACGCCAGAGAGTGATATGTTGCACGTCCGAGTGATGGCAAACACCTATCAGCTTAAGAGTGCTTATGAATAATCGATTTAGGTTGATAACCCTCATTATTTTTATGCTCACTCTTATTGGTTGCAAAGCGAATAAAGAACCTCTGGATCTCTTTTATAGTGAAGCGAAACAAAAAGGAGGTGCTGAAATAGAAGGCCTATCTCCCGCAATCTCTTTTGATGTTGAGTCATATAGTAAAGCGAATCTCCGCTCTCCCTTTTCATTACCAAATCAAACAGAGATAACCTCACAACCGTTAGAGACAAAGGACTGTTGGCAGCCACTGCTTAGAAAGAAAAAAGATCCACTGGAACACTACTCTTTGGAACAGTTGAGATTGAAGGGAATGATGGGGTTTGAGTCTGATGTTATTGCCTTAATAGAAACCCCAAGTGGCGACGTGGTTAATGTCCGTAAAGGCCAATATATAGGACAGAACAATGGGAAGTTCATCAGTATTCAATCAAATAAAATCATTATCAAAGAGATCTTAAGTGATGGTTTGGGTTGCTGGAAGAAAAGAAAGTTCGCCTTGGTATTAAGATAAGTGCGGAACAAAAATAGGGATTAGGCATGTTGCAAGGATGCAGAGAAAGTATCAAATTGTTCAGTATTCAATGTAGTGCCATTTTTATTGTCAGTTGGGTGAGTTTGGCGGTTCAGGCGAATCAAATAGTGACGAATCAACTTTTGAATGTGGATTTTAAATTGGGTCAGAAAAAAGAGGGGGAGATTACTATTGATCTCGCTTCTTCATCGGCTTTGGTTGATTTTAAAAAAGAAGATCGTAAATTAATTATTGAGTTGCATGATACGAAGATCAGCGATGATAAGTTAGTTATCTTGGATGTTGACGATTTTTCTACAGTAGTTTCTCGAATTGAAACCTTTAGAGAAGGGAGTAGCACAAGATTATCGGTGGAGGTGAATGACACTTATCAATACGATTACGATGTAATAGATAAACAAGTGAGGGTTATCGTTTCTAAGTCTAAGAAATCAACGGGCTCGAATGATCTCTTATTAAATAATCATAAAAACAAACCGATTTCGATTAACTTCCAAGATATATCAGTGCGGCATGTATTGCAGTTGATCGCGGATTATAATGATTTTAATTTAGTGGTATCAGACTCGGTTGAAGGCAATTTAACACTGCGTTTAGATGGCGTACCGTGGCAACAAGTTTTAGATATCATTCTAAAAGCCAAGCATTTGGATAAACGCGTTGAAGGTAATGTGGTCTTGGTAGCTCCAACATCAGAGTTTGATATACAAAAGAAAAAGAGTTTAGAGCAAGCAAAAATGGCCTCGGAATTAACGGAGCTTTCTTCTGTCATACTTCCAATTAGCTATGCTAAAGCATCCGATATTGCCGAACTTTTCACTGGAGATGGTGAGGTAACTATGCTCTCTCAGCGCGGTAGTATCACCGTTGATGAGCGAACCAACTCACTATTACTGCGTGATTTACCAGAAAGTATTGACGTTATTAAAGATATTATTGAAACCTTAGATGTACCCATCAAACAAGTTCAGATTGAAGCAAGAATTGTCACTATTAATGAAGGTCACTTAGATGAACTTGGCGTTCGTTGGGGAGTAACGAATATTAATGGCAGTACTACGATTGGCGGTTCAATTGAAAATAACTTAGCGACGATTGGGCTCTATGATGGTGGTAAGTCTGGCCTTCCTGTTGATGATTTTTTAAATGTAAATCTTGGTTTAGTCAATCCGGCAGCATCGAGTATTGCTTTTCAGGTCGCCAAATTAGGTTCTAACTTATTGTTGGATCTGGAACTTTCGGCGCTGCAAGCTGAGTCTAAGGCTGAAATAATTTCGAGCCCTCGACTGATCACTACCAACAAACAACCAGCTTATATTGAGCAAGGAACCGAAATTCCATATTTAGAAGCCTCTTCGGGTGGAGCTGCATCGGTCTCTTTTAGAAAAGCAGTGTTAAGTTTAATGGTGACACCACAAATTACCCCAGATAATCGCTTGGTTCTTGATTTGATTGTGACGCAAGATAGACCCGGTAAGGTCGTCAAAACAGGAACAGGTGAGGCGGTAGCAATTGATACTCAGCGAATTGGAACTCAAGTGTTAGTAGATAATGGTGAGACGGTGGTTTTAGGTGGTATCTATCAGCATTCATTATCAAATAGTGTAGAAAAAGTTCCCTTATTAGGAGATCTTCCTCTGCTAGGAGCACTATTTCGTCGTAGCTCAGAAAATATAGGTAAAAAAGAATTATTAATCTTCGTTACCCCAAAAGTTGTTATACAGTAATAAGATAGCGTTATTTTAAGGTGTGAAATGTTATTAAAATAAGGGGTAAAAAAAATTATTATGCTGAACTTTTCATCTAGCTATTGCAATCACTAGCTATTAACTGAGATAATTTTTAGTCTGATCACAAAATATCTGTGAGGAATATGGTGCCACAGAAGCATGTCTAGAAGAGACAACTGTTGGCAATGTCGTTAATGAACTTTGCATAATTTCTAAAAAATGGCTGAAAAACGAAATATTTTCCTTGTTGGCCCAATGGGCGCCGGCAAAAGTACAATTGGTAGACACTTAGCACAGCAACTTCATATGGAGTTTCTTGATTCTGACACGGTAATCGAAGAACGCACAGGCGCAGATATTGCTTGGGTATTCGACGTGGAAGGTGAAGAAGGATTCCGTGTACGTGAAGAAGGTGTAATTAACGATTTAACTCAAGAGCAAGGCATTGTACTTGCGACGGGTGGTGGCTCTGTTATTAGTAAAGAGAGTCGCAATCGTTTATCTGCTCGTGGTGTTGTTGTATATCTTGAAACTACAATTGAGAAGCAATTAGCTCGCACACAACGCGATAAAAAACGTCCGTTGCTTCAAACTGATGAACCTCGTGAAGTGTTAGAAGCACTAGCGAAAGAGCGTAACGCACTTTATGAAGAAGTGTCTGATTACGTTGTTCGCACCGATGATCAAAGTGCAAAAGTAGTTGCAAATCAAATCATCCAAATGCTTGAAGAGCGTTAATTCAAGTCATTTACTAAGACAGATACTGGGAACGAATCATGGAAACGATTCATGTAGATTTAGCAGAACGTAGCTATCCCATCTCTATCGGCGCCGAGTTGTTTTGCAACCCGGCGCATTTTTCATCTGTAATACCTGCCAAAAAACGTGTTGTCGTTATCAGTAATGTAACGGTTGCACCGTTGTATGCTCAGCAAGTCATCGACACATTAAACACGTTTGAATGCCAAGTATCATTGTTGGAATTAGACGATGGTGAGCAATATAAGAATCTAGACACTTTCAATAAAATCCTAACTTTTCTGCTTGAGGAAAATCACAGTCGTGACGTAACGATTGTAGCCTTAGGGGGCGGAGTTGTTGGTGATGTGGTTGGTTTTGCTTCCGCATGTTATCAACGTGGCGTTGATTTTATTCAGATACCTACAACACTTCTTTCTCAAGTTGATTCATCTGTTGGTGGTAAAACTGCAATAAATCATCCGCTTGGTAAGAATATGGTGGGTGCATTTTATCAACCAAAAGCCGTTATTATTGATATTAATTGCCTGAAAACATTACCTGAGCGTGAATTCGCAGCAGGGATGGCTGAGGTGATTAAATACGGCATTATTATTGACCGTGAATTCTTTGACTGGCTTGATGAGAACATGGATAAACTGTATGCATTGGATCATGATGCGTTGGTTTATGCTATTTCACGTTGTTGTCAAATTAAGGCAGATGTTGTAGCAAAAGATGAAAAAGAATCAGGGATGCGTGCACTCTTGAACCTAGGTCATACTTTTGGTCATGCGATTGAAGCTGAAATGGGTTACGGTAATTGGCTTCACGGTGAAGCGGTTTCTGCTGGCACAGTAATGGCGGCAGTAACAGCTCAAAAAGAAGGGTTAATTTCGCAAAATGACGTAGAGCGTATTTGTGCTCTATTAGAAAAAGCGAAGTTGCCACTTAAAGCACCCAAAGAGATGACAGTAGATGCATTTATGAAGCACATGATGCGTGACAAGAAAGTGTTGTCAGGTAAGTTACGTTTGGTATTGCCAACATCAATTGGCAGTTCTGAAGTCGTAACTGGTGTTTCTGAAGATGTGCTTGCTGATGTAATTGAGCAATGTAAGGCGTAAAATATGAGTATTGGTCATGATTTAACTGTGTTGGAATTAGAAAGCCAAATTGATGTGTTATCACGCATTCAATTTGTGTCTCGTTTTGGTTCTAATTTAGTGCATATTGAAGGAGTCAAAGGCTCTGGAAAGTCATGGCTTGCTCAGCGCTATCTTGAAAAGTGGAGTGATGATGCCAATCAAGCTCTGCTTATGTGCCACAAAAATCAATCGATTCAACAGCAGCGTGGGATCATCTTAAAACAAGTGGTCCGAGACCCACTTTTTAATGAGTTTGATACTGTTGTCGACAGTATTGGTCGTATGTTAGCTGGCGAAACGTGTAACTTATTGTTGGTTATTGATGACGCACATTTACTTTCTACCGAATTACTCAGTGAACTTTGGCTTTTAGTGCAAAAAGCACAATCAACGCCAAATTGGCAAATCAACGTTCTGCTCTTTTCAGAGGCTGGGAAATTAATACCAGCATTATCAAGAATGTCTTATGGGCAAGATAATAAACCTATCGATATTGATATTGAATTATTGAGCGCTGAAGAAGCCGCAACGTTTACTGAAATGTTGGTGGTTCGCTTTAAAGCAAATGGCGAAGAGAAGCGTCGTATCCGTAATTTGGTAGATAAAAGTAATCGTCTTCCTGCAGAGTTAATTGCATTAGGTGAAAAGAAAAAAGAACGCCGAGTTATTATTCGCTCAGTGACAAGTTCTCCTATTGGTATCTTAGGCGTGGCAGGGGTTCTATTATTGGCAGCTGCGGGTGGCTATTGGTGGTTAAATCAAGCAACCACAGTACCTATATCTTCTGTGGTAGATACGGCACTAGAACACGACACAAAACTAGCGGCTGGATTAGATAATCAAATTAGCGGTGCGATTAATAGTACCGAATTAAAAAGTGTGAACTTACCAGAAGATGATACTCATACTATTCCTCCCGAAGTGATCGATACACCTATCATTGCTGAGACGACTGTTGAAGAGGGTAAGCGTGTTGTTGTTCCTTCAGAGTTGGTCGACTCTTTAGTTGGTGATTCAGAAGATGCATTAGAGCAAGAAGATGCGACGGTGAAAGATGAGCCTCGCGCCGTGACTGTTGAAACAGTAAAAGAAGAGTCAATAACTGAGCCTGAAGTTAAACAGGAAGCTAGTTCAAACATCACATTTAGTTTGGCGAATAGCGAGTTAAAAGGTATTTCTCAAAAACGTTATATCTTACAGCTAGCAGCGTTAACTAATGAAGAAGCAGTACAAGAGTTTCTACTTGAGCACCAGATTGAAAAATCAGCTCGAATCTATCAAGCATTGCGGAATGGTTCTATTTGGTACATCGTTACTTTTGGTGATTATGCTTCAATCTCAGCAGCGCGTGGTGCAGTGCAAACATTACCAAGTTCAGTACAAAGCTTAGGGCCTTGGGCGAAATCTTTAGTGCAGGTGCATCGAGAGATTGATTCTGTAAAATAAGCGCTAAGATAAACAGACCATAGTGAAAAAATAGGGTACAATCCCCCGCTTTCTGGATCAAGGTAATAGGGCGTAAAAGACGTATGAAAAAGCATCGTGCATTTCTCAAGTGGGCTGGCGGTAAATATAGCCTGGTAGAAGAAATTCAACGCCATCTTCCCGATGCTAGAAAACTGATCGAACCTTTTGTCGGTGCGGGCTCAGTTTTTTTGAATACTGACTATGATCAATACCTTCTTGCCGATATCAATCCTGATTTGATTAATCTTTATAATCACCTTAAAGATGACCCAGAACGTTTTGTTGAAGACGCTCGTGCGTTATTCCAACCAGAATACAATCAAAAAGAAGTGTATCTCGATCTACGTATTGAATTTAATCAATGCACAGATACTTATCGTCGATCGTTACTTTTCCTATACATGAATCGTCATGGTTTTAATGGTTTATGCCGTTATAATAAAAAAGGCGGTTTTAATGTGCCTTTTGGTTCGTATAAGAAGCCGTATTTCCCTGAGAAAGAGATGTACTTTTTTGCTGAAAAAGCTAAGAAAGCAACGTTTGTTTGTGAGGGATACGTAGAAACATTTAAGCGTGCTCGTAAAGGCTGCGTGATTTATTGTGATCCTCCTTATGCACCATTATCAACAACCGCGAATTTTACCTCTTATGCCGGTAATGGTTTTTCATTAGATGATCAGGCTGCATTGGCTGATATCGCTGAAAAAGCAGCATTTGAGCGTGATATCCCAGTTCTTATTTCTAACCACGATACAACACTCACACGACGTTTGTACCATGGTGCAACCTTGAATACGATTAAGGTGAAACGCACTATTAGTCGAAATGGCGGTAGCAGAAATAAAGTAGATGAGCTAATGGCTCTGTTTTATGCGCCTAAATGTACTGAGTAAATAGAACATTCCCCTTCAAAATTCCGTTCAAAAGGTTAACAGAGCCTAAGACAGGTTTGTAATTATCAGGTAGAATTGCGCCGTCGATTTAATCGATTGCGCTATATCGTTATAGCGGTACTTAAATAATGATTAACCTGAGGCTCAACATGAAAGATTTTTTGATCGCACCATCTATTCTCTCTGCTGATTTTGCTCGTCTTGGTGAAGACGTTGAAAAAGTATTAGCGTCAGGTGCCGATGTCGTTCACTTCGACGTAATGGATAACCACTATGTACCAAACCTAACGTTTGGCGCGCCAATCTGTAAAGCACTGCGTGATTACGGCATTACTGCTCCTATCGATGTTCATTTAATGGTTAAGCCAGTAGATAGCATTGTTCCTGAGTTCGCTAAAGCAGGCGCAACAATGATCACTTTCCATGTAGAAGCATCAGAACATGTTGATCGCACTCTTCAATTAATTAAAGAAAACGGCTGTCAGGCTGGTGTGGTATTAAACCCAGCAACACCATTATCTTGCCTTGATTACATTATGGATAAAGTAGATATGATCTTACTTATGTCTGTAAACCCAGGTTTTGGTGGTCAATCATTCATTCCTCATACTCTAGATAAACTGCGTGCAGTTCGTAAACTTATCGATGAATCAGGCCGTAATATTCGTCTTGAAATCGATGGTGGTGTGAAGGTTGATAACATTCGTGAAATCGCTGAAGCCGGTGCAGACATGTTCGTTGCAGGCTCTGCTATTTTCAATCAACCAAACTACAAAGAAGTGATGGATGAAATGCGTGCTGAATTAGCAAAAGTGAAAGGTAACTAGAATTCATGTTTGAAAACATCAAACTGATCGCTTTCGATTTAGATGGAACGCTGCTTGATAGTGTTCCAGATTTAGCTCGCGCAGTTGACCTTGCTATGCAAGATGTAGGTTACCCAAGAGTAACGCTAGAACAAGCGTCTCATTGGATTGGTAACGGTGCTGATGTTCTTGTTTCTCGTGCACTAAGCCAAAGTGTTACCGTTCAAGAAGGACTAGACCCTGAATTGATTAAGCAAGCTCGTGCTCGTTTAGATCATCACTACCATGATGGTGGACATGAGTTAAGTCACTTGTATCCAAAGGTAAAAGAGACACTAGAAGCACTTCATCAGCAAGGATACACCTTAGCTTTAGTGACTAATAAACCTGCGCAATTTGTTCCAGAATTGCTTGAGCAACATCAATTGGCTCACCTTTTTGTTGATGTTATTGGTGGCGATACCTTCGTTGAGAAAAAACCAAACCCATTTGCACTAAATTGGTTACTCGATAAGCATCAATTAAGCGCTTCTGAGATGTTGATGGTGGGTGATTCAAGAAATGATATTCAAGCGGCACAAGCGGCGGGTTGTTATAGCTTTGGCCTGACTTATGGCTATAACCATGGCGAGCCAATAGCAGACAGTAAGCCAGATGTAGTAAGTGATGAATTTAATCATTTATTAGCCGTGATGAGTGTGGCAAGATAGTATTCATTGATAAGTACAAATAAAGACTATCAATACAATAGAATAACCATTAAATGATCCCATCGTGGATCATTTAATTTTTACAGTTAAACAAGGAATCATAACCATGAGCAAGCCCATCGTATTAAGTGGTGTTCAACCATCAGGTGAACTAAGTATCGGTAACTACTTGGGTGCTCTACGTCAATGGCAACAGATGCAAGACGATTATGATTGTCAGTATTGTGTAGTAGACCTTCATGCAATTACGGTTCGCCAAGATCCTAAAGCACTGCATGAAGCAACACTCGATGCACTGGCAATTTGTCTAGCGGTTGGTGTTGATCCAAAGAAGAGCACGCTATTTGTTCAGTCGCACGTACCAGAGCATGCTCAACTTGGTTGGCTTCTTAACTGTTACACTCAAATGGGTGAATTGAATCGTATGACTCAATTCAAAGATAAATCAAAGCGTTATGCTAATGACATTAACGTAGGTTTGTTTGATTACCCAGTATTAATGGCGGCAGATATTCTACTTTATGGCGCACATCAAGTGCCTGTAGGTAGTGATCAAAAGCAACATTTAGAATTAGCGCGTGATATTGCCAACCGTTTTAACAATATCTACAGCCCTGAAGCGCCATTATTTACCGTGCCAGAACCGTACATTCCACAAGTGAATGCGCGTGTAATGAGCCTGCAAGATGCGACGAAGAAAATGTCTAAATCAGATGATAACCGTAAGAACGTTATTACGCTGCTAGAAGATCCTAAGTCGATTCTTAAGAAGATTAATAAAGCACAAACAGATGCAGAAATGCCACCGCGTATTGCTCATGATTGGGAAAATAAAGCGGGTATTTCAAACCTTATGGGTCTGTACTCTGCGGCATCAGGTAAAACGTTTGAAGAGATCGAAGCTCAATACCAAGGTGTTGAAATGTACGGTCCATTCAAGAAAGACGTTGGTGAAGCAATTGTGACTATGCTTGAGCCGATTCAATCTGAATACAAGCGTATTCGAGAAGATCGTGCCTACATGGATTCTGTAATGAAAGCGGGTGCAGAGAAAGCCTCTGAGCGAGCAGCAGTGACATTGAAAAAAGCGTTTGAAGCGGTTGGTTTTGTTACTCGCCCATAGTCTGTCGCTCTGATAAAATAGATTGCTCGTAGGGTTTCCTTACGGGCAATTTTTATTTCTTATTTATCTTCCTAAGTAGTTTTTTATGCTGTTAATGATCGACAATTATGATTCGTTTACCTATAACTTATATCAGTATTTCTGTGAGTTAGGTGCAGAGGTAAAAGTGGTTCGTAATGATGAAATTGACATTGCAGGCATTGAAGCACTTAACCCATCTCACTTAGTTATCTCTCCCGGCCCTTGTACTCCTAACGAGGCTGGCATTTCTTTGCAAGCCATTGAATATTTCGCAGAAAAATTACCAATTCTTGGCGTGTGTTTAGGTCATCAAGCCATTGCTCAAGTGTTTGGTGGTGATGTGGTACGTGCTAAAAAAGTGATGCATGGAAAAACCTCCCCAATTATTCATACCAATCAAAGTGTATTCCAAGGGTTGAATAATCCTCTTACTGTTACTCGTTATCACTCTCTTGTTGTTAAAGCTGAGACCTTACCTAGCTGTTTTGAAATCACTGCATGGACGGAAAATGAAGCGGGAGATATGGATGAAATTATGGGATTTTGCCATAAAACATTACCGATAGAAGCGGTACAATTTCACCCTGAATCGATAATGACAGAGCAAGGTCACGATATTCTTGCTAATTTTTTTAATAAATAATTAATATCTTCTCAATTCCCTAGAGCGATCTAGTTCACCCTTCTTACTTTTTCTTTTGTCTCTTCAGTATATTTTTTATCTGATGATTTATGCATAAGAGCTATGCCTTCTATTCTTATAAATTCGTTTACTTATCTACTTACCTACTATAGCTTTGAATTATAACTATTCTAATAAACTGACTCTTCAGTCATTTGTCGATATAAAATGGAACTTTTTTAGTTCAAAAAAAGAATTTTGTGCTATTGAAAAGGTTAATGGTTTGTAAATACTATGCTGAAAAACGGCATACGCAGAAGGAAAGTGTGATGACGACCAATTCAAACGTCGAACGTAACGATTTTAATGATGTAATGGTACCTTGTTATAACCCAATGGAAATTATTCCAGTTAAAGGGGAAGGGGCTCGTATATGGGATCAAGTAGGAAAAGAGTACATTGATTTTGCTGGTGGTATTGCCGTGAGTTGCTTAGGGCATTGTCATCCTATCATGGTTAATGCCTTGCAAGAGCAGTCACAAAAGCTGTGGCATCTTAGTAATGTAATGACCAATGAACCTGCTATTCGTTTAGCGAAAAAATTAACTGAAGTGTCATTTGCAGAAAAAGTATTTTTTGCGAATTCTGGTGCAGAAGCGAACGAAGCAGCATTGAAATTAGCTCGACGCTGGGCAGTTGATGTTCATGGTGCAGAGAAAAGTGAAATCATCGCATTTAAACAAGGCTTTCACGGTCGAACTTTCTTTACAGTAACGGTTGGTGGTCAAGCCGCTTATTCTGATGGTTTTGGGCCTAAACCAGGTGATATTTCTCACCTTGAATACAATAATCTTGCAGAACTAGAAGCGCACATGTCAGAAAAGACTTGTGCAATTATGATGGAACCATTGCAAGGTGAAGGTGGACTGATCTCACCTACATCAGAATTTGTAGAAGGTGTAAGAGCCCTGTGTGATAAATACAACGCGCTGCTTATTTTTGATGAAGTACAAACCGGTAATGGTCGTACTGGTGACTTTTATGCTTATCAAGGTCTAGGTGTTACCCCTGATATTTTAAGTACAGCAAAATCGTTAGGTGGTGGTTTCCCTATTGGTGCCATGTTAACAACGACAGAGTTGGCTCAACATTTAAAAGTGGGCACTCACGGTTCAACCTATGGTGGTAACCCATTAGCGTGTGCAGTGGCTGAAGCTGTGATTGAAGAAGTATCCAAACCAGAAACATTGGCTGGCGTAAAAGAGCGTGAGCAATGGTTCCGCGATGGATTAGAAGCGTTAAATGTAAAATACGATATGTTCGCAGAGATCCGTGGCAAAGGTTTACTACTTGGCGCAGCATTAAATGAAGCATGGCAAGGTCGTGCTCGTGATGTCCTTGTTGCCGCAGGAGAACAAGGCCTAATGGTACTTGTGGCTGGCGTGAATGTAGTTCGTTTTACACCATCATTAGTGATCACAAAAGAAGACGTTGAGCTTGGTTTTACTCGTTTAGATAAGGCACTTGCGTCATTAAATAAATAGATTCATATAGGGATTTGGGCAACTCCGGAGTTTGGGTTGCCCTCTTTTTATTTAGATTTAAAACCTAGGTGTTCATTCCAATAGATAGCCTTGAAGTTTTATCTATTGGACTTAGCACAGTCTATGAAACATCGCATCGGAGGGAATATTGATGCTTGTTATTCGTCCTATCACTCAGGAAGATTATCCTGCACTTCATCAGTGTGCCGTAGAATCTGGCCACGGCTTTACCTCACTACCTGTCAATGAAGAGCAATTACGAAATCGAATTGATCACTCTATTGGGAGCTTTGAAAAAGAAGTTCAATCCCCTGGCACGGAAGGTTACCTTATGGTTGGGGAAGATTCGGTCACCGGTGAGGTTACGGGAACGACAGGGATAGAAGCCGCAGTTGGTTTGGATTCACCTTTCTATAATTATCACATCAGTAAAGTGGTTCATTTCTCACGTAAGCTCAATGTTAATAATGTCGTGAAAGTACTGACTTTTGGTAGTAATTATACTGGTAGCACAGAGATCTGTACGCTTTTCTTACGTCCCGAATTTCGTGAAGGTCTTAATGGCCGCTTAATGTCTAAAGCGCGTTTTTTAATGATGGCAGAGCACCCGCACCGTTTCTCAGATACCATTTTTGCTGAAATGCGTGGTGTCTCAGATGAGGAGGGGCAATCTCCTTTTTGGAAATGGCTACAAAAGCACTTTTTTTCGATCGATTTTACCGAAGCTGATTACCTAACGGGGATTGGTTATAAAGGTTTTATTGCGGATCTTATGCCTAAATTACCGATTTATGTCAGCTTATTAAGTAAAGAAGCGCAAGCGGTGATTGGTAAGGTACATGACAATACTAAACCGGCTCTAAGACTATTAGAAAATGAAGGTTTCCGCTGTCGAGGTTATGTCGATATTTTTGATGCAGGGCCGACGGTTGAATGTGATTTGCGCAGCATTGAATCAGTGCGAAATTCATTTAAAGCTAAAGTGATCATCACTGAGCATAACAGCTCGCAGCAGTATTTAATTGCAAATACATCGTTTGAGAATTTCAGAGCAACAGCAACCACCGCCGCTTATGATAAAGCGACCGATACCGTTCATTTAACACAAGAAGCGGCAACGGCATTGCAAGTAGAAGTGGATGATTACGTACGTTTATTAGCTCAATAGAGGACAAAGGATATGACACATTGGATTGCAGGGGATTGGGTTTCAGGTAATGGTGAAACAATACAATCAGTAAGCCCGTACAACAGTGAAGTGGTGTGGGAAGGGAACAGCGCAACCAAAGAACAGGTTGAGTCAGCCGTTGGTGCGGCACGCCATGCCTTTATTGAGTGGAAAAAACAGCCTTTTGAAGCGCGCCAAGTGATCATTGAGCGTTTTGCTGAGTTAGTAAAAGAAAATGCAGATCAAATAGCAGAAGTGATTGCTAAAGAAACCGGTAAACCATTCTGGGAAACCAAAACGGAAGCCGGTGCGATGGTTGGTAAGATCGCCATTTCTATTCGTGCTTATCATGAAAGAACGCCCTATAAAGAGCGAGAAGCCGCAGGAAATAAAATTGTACTTAGACATCGCCCTTTAGGTGTTATGGCTGTCTTTGGGCCGTACAACTTCCCTGGGCACCTTCCTAATGGTCATATTGTTCCAGCACTGCTTGCCGGTAACACAGTCGTGCTAAAACCTTCAGAGCAGACGCCATGGACCAGTGAAGTGATCATGAAATTATGGCAACAAGCAGGCTTGCCAAATGGTGTGATTAACCTAGTACAAGGTGCTCGTGCAACAGGTGAAGCGTTAGCGGGCGCTAAAGGTATTGATGGCCTGTTATTTACCGGTAGTGCGAATACTGGACATATCCTGCATCGTCAATTCTCAGGAGACACAGGAAAAATGCTGGCTCTAGAAATGGGCGGCAATAACCCGATGGTTATTTCAAAAGATTTTGGTGATCAAGAAGCGGCAGTTTACACCATTATTCAATCGGCATTCATTAGTGCGGGTCAACGTTGTACATGTGCTCGTCGCTTATATGTTCCTATTGGAAAAGCAGGCGATGAATTGTTAGTTCGCCTTGTTGAAGTGGCAAAAAGTATCGTTGTTGACCAACCGTTTGCTGATAACGCTCCGTTTATGGGCTCGCAAATATCAGTCGCAGCGGCAGAATTTATTCTAAACGCCCAGAAGAGTTTACAAGACTTGGGTGGCGAGTCTTTACTCGAAGCCAAAAGCTTAGGTCATGCCTTCGTTTCACCCGGTATTATTGATGCGACTAAGGTTGCTGAATTACCAGATGAAGAATACTTTGGACCATTACTGCAAGTGGTGCGTTACGAGACATTAGAAGAAGCCGTAGAGCTTGCTAATGACACTCGTTATGGTTTATCGGCAGGCCTTGTTTCAACGGATGACAGTGAGTGGGAATATTTTGTAGAGCATATTCGTGCAGGTATTGTAAACCGTAACCGTCAACTGACTGGAGCAAGTGGTGACGCGCCATTTGGTGGTCCGGGTGCATCAGGAAACATGAAACCAAGTGCTTATTACGCTGCGGATTATTGTGCATACCCAATGGCATCAATGGAAGGAGATGCGTGTGAAATTCCAGCTCAACTCTCTCCGGGTTTAACTCTATAAGAGGCGATAAACATGAATAATGTAAACTCTTTATTTTCGTCATTGTGGCAAGATTATATTGCGCGCTTATCCCCATCTGCTGGGAAGGTTCATCAATTACTATCTAATAACGATGAACTGATTAACGATCATATTGCGCTACGTACGTTTAATTTACCTAAAGTTGGACTACAGACTCTTGCTGCACCATTTTTAGCAATAGGCTATAAAGCGTGTGAGACTTATGACTTTGAAGCTAAAAAACTGAAAGCGCAGCATTTTGAACACCCAGATCCTAATGCACCACTCGTTTTTATTAGTGAATTATTAGTAGAAGAGCTATCACCTGAAATACAGGACATTATTCATGGCTTGGTTGAACAAGTACCAGCCCACTATTTTGCCACCAGTGATTTTCTTTCTTCCGGTAGGCCTTGGACATTAAGTTTCGAAGACTATCAAGTATTAGCGAAGGAAAGTGAGTACGCTTCTTGGTTAGCGGCTCATGGTTATGGCGCTAATCACTTTACGGTTTACGTTAATCAGCTTGAAGCCTTTGCTGAAGTGGTTGATGTGAACCAACACTTACGTGATGCAGGTTTTGCAATGAACGAAGTGGGTGGTGAAGTGAAAGGCTCTCCTGAGGTTTACTTAGAGCAGTCATCAACAATGGCGGATAAAGTGAAAGTGAATTTTACTGAGGGTGAGTTTGAAATTCCTGGTGGATTTTATGAGTTTGCTAAGCGTTATTCGCTACCTAATGGCAAGATATATACAGGATTTGTCGCTGCATCTGCTGATAAGATTTTTGAAAGCACAGACAGTTAATTCTAAAATTTAGGCATAAAAAAACGCAGCTCAAGGGCTGCGTTTTTATTTGTTTAAGGTAGCGTTAAATTAACGAGTACCGTAAACTACAATTGTTTTACCGTGTGCAGAAATCAAGTTTTGCTCTTCAAGCATCTTCAAGATACGGCCAACAGTTTCACGTGAACAACCTACAATTTGACCGATCTCTTGACGAGTGATCTTAATTTGCATGCCATCTGGGTGAGTCATTGCATCTGGTTGTTTAGCTAGATTCAATAGAGTCTGAGCGATACGGCCTGTAACGTCTAGGAATGCTAAATCACCTACTTTTTGGCTAGTGATTTGTAGACGAGTTGCCATTTGAGCAGAAAGACGCATCAGAATATCTGGGTTTACTTGGATAAGTTGACGGAATTTCTTAAATGAAATCTCAGCAACTTCACAAGGACTTTTTGCACGAACCCATGCTGAACGTTCTTGACCTTCTTCAAACAAGCCAAGCTCACCAATGAAGTCACCTTGGTTAAGGTAAGAAAGGATCATTTCCTTTCCTTCTTCATCTTTAATTAGTACAGCAACAGAACCTTTTACGATGTAGTAAAGAGTCTCAGCTTTTTCACCAGCGTGGATCAAAGTACTTTTTGAAGGATACTTATGAATGTGACAATGAGATAAGAACCACTCTAATGTTGGATCTGTCTGAGGTTTACCTAGAACCATACTTTATACTTCCTCTGCGTTTGCCAAGTAGGCGATGTCCATTTTAAAATAACTGAGCCAAATATCAGTTTGGCCTATACAATATGGTTATCGGAACAAGGCTGCATGTTCGTTGAGATAATTGATAAAATCATACCCTGTTTCGCCGTTGATTTCTTGACTTTGATCGTATGAAATGTGCGACCAAGGGCACAATTTCGTGAAATGGATCACGAGTTTTCCTTTTATATAGTAAAGAGGCTTTTATGAACGCTGAAGTTAAATGGATTGATGGATTTACTTTCTTAGGTCAATCTCAATCTGGTCACTCTGTTGTAATGGATGGTAATGGTGGAGAAAAGGCACCAAGCCCAATGGAATTAGTGCTAATGGCTGCGGGTGGCTGCAGTTCAGTTGATGTTGTTGATGGTTTGAAATCAGCAGATCAAGCAGTCACAGCTTGCATCGCAAAAGTATCAAGTGAGCGCAGAGCAACGGCACCAAAAATATTTACTCATGTAAATATTCACTTCGAAGTATCAGGTCATGATCTTGATAAGGCAGTTGTTGAGAAGGTGACTGCGGATTCATTACAAAAATATTGTTCTGTGTGTCTAATGCTGGGGGAAGGCATTGAAATGACACATTCTTGGGAGATTTTAGCTTAATCGCTATTTTTGATTAAATGACAATCAAGAAAAAGCCTTACTCATTTTATAGAGTAAGGCTTTATTTTTGGTGTGATAATTATTTATTACAGGATAAAGCGGCTTAAATCTTCATCTGCAACTAATTTACCTAAACGCAAAGTGACATAATCTGCATCAACCACAAGGCTTTCACCGTCTTTTTCTGATGCGTCATAAGAGATCTCTTCCATCAGACGCTCCATCACGGTATGCAGACGACGAGCACCAATATTTTCTGTGCTTTCGTTCACTTGGAATGCAGATTCAGCAATACGGCTAATCCCATCTTCAGTAAATTCAACATTCACATTCTCTGTCGCCAATAAAGCAATGTATTGCTCTGTTAACGATGCATTTGGCTCTGTTAGAATACGTTTAAAGTCATTAGCTGTAAGTGCTTCAAGCTCAACTCGGATCGGTAAACGACCTTGTAGTTCTGGGATTAAATCAGATGGTTTTGCCATTTGGAAAGCACCCGATGTGATAAATAGCATGTGGTCTGTTTTTACCATGCCGTGTTTAGTACTTACTGTGCTACCTTCAACTAACGGAAGTAAATCACGTTGTACACCTTCACGGGAAACATCACCAGACTGAGAGTTTGAGCCTTTACAGATCTTATCAATTTCATCGATAAAGACAATGCCATGGTTTTCAACATTGAAGATGGCTTGTTCTTTTAGCTCTTCAGGATTAACCAGCTTCACACCTTCTTCTTCAGTCAGTGCTTTAAGCGCATCTTTAATCTTCATTTTGCGCTTTTTAGTGGTGTCGCCGCCAGAAAGATTCTGGAACATGCCTTGAAGTTGGTTTGTCATCTCTTCCATACCAGGAGGAGCCATGATCTCTACGCCAACTTGAGGGGCTGCAACATCAACTTCAATTTCTTTGTCGTCTAGTTTGCCTTCACGTAATTTCTTACGGAAAGATTGGCGAGTGCCAGAGTTATTATCACCTTCTTCATTTTTACCCCATGCATCGCGTGCTGGTGGTAATAAAATATCAAGGATGCGATCTTCTGCTTGCTCTTCAGCGCGGAATTTTACTTTTTCTACCGCTTGTTGATGGGTCATTTTCATTGCCACATCAGTTAAGTCACGAATGATGCTATCAACTTCTTTGCCAACATAGCCAACTTCGGTGAACTTAGTCGCTTCAACTTTAATGAATGGCGCGTTTGCTAATTTAGCTAAACGGCGGGCAATTTCAGTTTTACCAACACCTGTTGGACCTATCATCAAAATATTTTTAGGCGTTACTTCAGAGCGAAGCTCAGGGTTAAGTTGCATACGACGCCAGCGGTTACGCAATGCGATTGCCACTGAACGCTTTGCTTTATCTTGACCAATAATATGGCTATCTAATTCGTGTACAATTTCACGAGGAGTCATCTCAGACATGGGTATTCCTTATTATTTGTCGTTAAACGTTCAGTTCTTCAACGGTATGATTATGGTTAGTGTAGACGTCAATATCGCCAGCAATAGTCAGTGCTTTTGTGGCAATTTCACGAGCATCTAAATCGGTGTTTTCTAGTAATGCCGTCGCTGCAGAGCGAGCAAAGTAACCACCAGAACCAATAGTTAATAGATCATTATCAGCATTGATTAAATCACCTGTACCACTGATGATTAAAGAGGTCGTTTTATCAGCAACGATTAACATTGCTTCAAGACGACGTAGAGTACGGTCACTGCGCCACTCTTTTGCTAACTCAACCGCAGCTTTAGTTAGGTTGCCTTGGTGCATTTCTAATTTACGTTCACACAGGTCGAACAGAATAAAGGCATCGGCAGTGCTGCCTGCAAAGCCAACAAGTACTGAATCATTGTATAGGCGACGTACTTTTTTAACGTTACCTTTGGCGATCATATCACCTTGAGATGCTTGGCCATCGCCAGCAACCACGACTTTGCCTTCACGGCGTACAGAAACAATTGTAGTCACGAGTAAAACCTCTTATTCGATAATGTCATTAATTAAAGCATGGCACCATCTTCATGATTATTACTACTGTAATGGGGGGAAGGGGAAGGGTTTTCAAGTTGAATGGATAGAAAAAAGGAGCACTCAATGCGCTCCTTTTTAAATGTGTGATGCTATTGGCGATTTTAATCGCTGTTCTTATGCTACGTGATTATTGATCTTTCCAAATTGCACAAGGCTCAATTTTAGCGCGTTGTAATTTATGGCGATCTTTTTCTGCATCACGTTTAAATTTGTATGGGCCAAGAACGACACGATACCAGCTGCTTCCTGATTTTTTTCGTACCGTTGAGCTTAAACCCTGAAAAGCGATATCCATTTTACGTTCTTCAGCTTGCGAGCTCGATTTATAGGCACCACATTGCATAATGTAAGGGATCTCTGAGACTTTCAGATCTTTTTGTACGACTTCAATTTCTTTATTTGGCAGTTCATCCATATAGCTCCATTGCTCTTCTGGCATTGGAGGGATATCTTCACTATTGGTTTTCTTTTTCGTTTTTACTGGAGCGACTTCCGTTACCGTTGTTTTTTTCTCTGGTGTTGGAGCGTCGTTTAAAAAGTAAAGTGCATAGCCAAAAACAGCAACTAAGAGGCCTGCAACAGCCACGGCTTTCCATGGCGTTGAACCTGTCGATACAGGTTGCTTAGCGCCTTTTTTCTTGGTTGTTTTTTTTGTCGCTTTCTTAGGAGAGCGTCCACGTTTTACGTAATCTTTATTAGCCACAGTTCTTTACTTTACTAGATTTTAAAGAGAGTAGTTCATGGTAATCAGTTGTATGAACTCATACCAGTACTTGTGTAAAAAAGTACGCAAAAAGTCACTATTTAGACAAATAGATTACTTTAAAGAACCATTTCTAATGAATCATTCTCATTATCTATCGTTTTAATCTTAAGTTTAACGATTTTTTGGTGGTGCGGTACTCTCTCTGACAACTAAAGATGATTCTAATAATCGCGAGCCTGAACGAACATCATTGCCTTTTAATAGCTCTAGTAGCATGAGCATGGATTGACGACCAATTTCATAGCGAGGCTGCGAAATAGTGGTTAATGGCGGATCGCAGTATTGTGAGAATTCAATATCATCAAAACCCATAATTGAAATATCTTGTGGAACACGAAAGCCCATCTGTTTTGCTTTTTGAATTGCGCCAATAGCCATGATGTCATTGTGACAAAAAACAGCCGTTGGTGGTGAAGAGAGAGAGAGTAGTTGAGTTATTGCTGCAGCGCCTGCTTCAAAAGTAAAGTTACCATAATGAATATAGGCATTATTCATTGCGATACCTGCGCGGCGTAAGGCTTGTTGGTAACCTTGATGTCTAAACTGACATAACGAAGAGCTTTCAGGGCCTGATAATTCAGCCACTCGTTTGTGACCTAATTTGGTTAGGTAGTTTACGGCTTCAAATGCGGCAGTGAGGTTATCGATATGTACGGTTGGCAGTTCGAGTTCTGGTGCATATTCACATGCCATTACAAGAGGAGGTAAGTTCTTTTGTTCTTGACGACTGGCATTAAAAGGAAGATCGGAACCTAGCAATACCATTCCATCCACTTGCTTAGTGTAAACAAGATTTACAAAAGACTGCTCACGTTTTTGTTGTTGGCTGCTGTCGCCAACTAAAATGACATAACCATTCTCTACTGCGGCGTCTTCAATACCTCGTAAGATGTCACTGAAGTAAGGGTCACAAATATCAGGAACAATAGTCACAATTGTTTTTGATTCATTACGGCGCAACGTACGTGTTAATGTCGTTGGAGAATATCCCGTTTCTGAAATGGCATCATCAACGCGCTTACGGGTCGATAGTGAAACCTTCTCTGGAGTCATTAACGCTCGTGATACGGTAGCTGTTGATACACCTGCCGATAAAGCAACATCCTTCATTGTCGCCATAATATTCCTCTCCCAACTAAAATTAAATCTAAAGTAAACGATTGCCTAATTATTTTAAGAGATATTTTATGTGCAAAATAAAGATTTAAATACGGGTGATTTAACAAAAGTTACATCTATATTGTGACTTGACTCACATGAAGGCCGATTGTTTTCTTTTTGTGCAAAAACAATCGCCATGTAATTCCTTAAATTAACTAAGGTCTTGTGGCTCTATATCTAGCGTCCAGCGAATTTTTTTTGCGAGAGGAAGCAATTCAATCGCTGTTTTTGCACCACGTAACATGGATTGCATAACGGTTCTATTCGGAGCTTGAAAAAGCAGTTGCCAACGGTATTTTCCAGCGCGTCGTGCTAAAGGTGCTGGAATGGGACCGAGTACAGGAGTTGCATCATGAAACTGTGGGTGACTTTCTAAAATATCACGCACTTGGCGTAGAAACTGTTCTACATTTTCATTGTTATTTGATTCTGCTCTAAACAGAGACAAATGGGTGTAAGGTGGCAATTGTGCAAATTTACGCTCTTGTAAAGCATACTCAGCAAAGTGCCCATAGCCTTGATGTAATAAGCTCTGTAATAGGGAGTGTTCAGGGTGGTGGGTCTGTAAAATCACTTCCCCTGGCTTACTCGCACGTCCAGCACGGCCTGCCACTTGAATAAATAACTGAGCTAGGCGTTCTGGTGCTCGAAAATCACTACTAAATAGCGAGCTATCGACATCAATTAGCCCTACCAAAGTAACATTAGGAAAGTGGTGGCCTTTAGCTAACATTTGAGTGCCAATCAGAATTTGATATTCATTATTTTTGATCGCTTCTAAATAATTCTCTAGGCTGCCTTTTCGACGAGTACTGTCTCTATCAATGCGTACCGTCTTGTACTCAGGAAATAAGTTCATTAACTGAGTTTCAAGTTGCTCTGTGCCGACACCAACTGAGATTAACTGAGTTGAGCCACATCCACCGCATTGATGCATAATTGGCTGTTGTGAGCCGCAATGGTGACAACGGATCTCGCTACTGTGCTGGTGGAAGGTGTAGAAAGCATCGCAACGTTTACATTCTGCCATCCAACCACATTCGTGGCACATTAAGGCAGGAGAGAAGCCTCGACGGTTTAAAAACAGCATGACCTGATTGCCTTCAGATAAGTGTTTTCTCATTTGAGCGATCAAGGGTGCAGATAATCCACTATTTAAATACAGGCCTTTTACGTCTAATACTCCATGACGAGCTGGAATTGCCGTACCTGCACGTTTCGTTAGTGTTAAGTGATGATATTTTCCAACTTTAGCGTTGTGTAACGTCTCTAGCGCAGGCGTTGCTGAACCTAAAATAATAGGGATGTTATCTAAATTGGCACGCATTACGGCTAAGTCACGAGCGTGATATCTCATACTGTCTTGTTGCTTATAAGAAGCATCGTGCTCTTCATCCACAATGATAATACCAAGATCATTAAATGGAGTGAAAAGGGCTGAGCGAGTGCCTATGATAATGCCAGCGTGATTGTCTCGTGCTGCCAACCATGAATTTAAGCGTTCAGTGTCATTTAGACCTGAGTGAATTACATCGACAGGAACATTGAAGCGACGTTTAAAGCGATTAATCGTTTGTGGGGTTAAGCCAATTTCAGGAACCAAAACCAGAGCTTGGCGACCTGCTTTTAGAATGGGCTCTAATAATTGCAAATAAACTTCGGTTTTTCCTGAACCTGTTACGCCATCTAATAAGTAACAGCCGAATTCAGGACTTGCATTGACGGTTGCAATCGCAATGGCTTGTTCTTCATTGAGTTGTGGTTTCTCTTGGGTAACTTCAACATTGCGCTGCCAATAACTCGGTTTTGGAGCAAGAGAGATCTCTTCTATCCAACCTTTATCTGCTACCGCTTTTAACGTGGCAGGGGTAATTTCTTCCTCAAGCATTTGTTCATGGCTGCATTGTTGATGGCGCACTAAATTGAGAGCTTTAGCTTGCTTAGGGGCACGAGTCAGTTTATTGAGATCTTGGTTTTTGCCTAGCTCAGTGACTTGCCATGCTTTTAATGCGGAAAAACTGGCTTCTCGGCCTTTACGTAACCATGCAGGCATTGCGTTAGCTAAGGTCTCCCCTAAAGGATATTGATAATAGGTACTGCTCCAATTAAGTAGCTTATAAAGATGAGGAGGCCACAATGAACTGTTATCAAGTACCGCAGCAATGCCTTTTAATTTTTCACGAGAAAATTCAGATTCATTACTGAGCTTCACAACGATGCCAATCAAACGTTGACGACCAAAAGGCACCTTTACACGACCGCCAATGGCAGGTGTTTGACCCGGTTTGATTAAATAATCAAAGGTGCGGTCAAGAGGAACAGGCAGTGCAATGTGGGCGATTGAATACGGCATGGCTAACATCAGTAAGGAATAAGATAGGGAATAGTCTACTCTTAGATAAGAATATCGCAACGGAGTAAAATAATCGGTGAAAAAAGTAACAGATTAGTTGATTGATCGTTCAGGATTCATTATTATACGCGACCTTAAGTAGGTGTAATCTGTTTACGCTTACTATTTTTGTTAAACTACGTGTGGTGTTCGGCTTAGATTCGGATGGCGACACGGCCTAAACTATAAGGTTTTCCCCATGAAAGTAGGTATCCACCCAGAATACAAAGCTGTTCAAGCTACTTGTTCTTGCGGCAACGAATTTGAATTCAAATCTGCGCTAGGCAAAGACACAATCCACCTAGACGTATGTGGCGAATGTCACCCGTTCTACACTGGTAAGCAACGTATCGTAGATACTGGCGGCCGTGTTGATCGTTTCAACAAACGTTTCGGTGCAATTGGTTCTAAGAAATAATTACCAATTTCCGATAAAAGAGGAGTCCTATAGGGCTCCTTTTTTTATGCCTGTAAAACAGCGTTTGACCATTTTATCCCTCATTCTTGTTGGTACGATGTGTATGCCAAGACTATGAAGTTTGAACTAGATCAACTATTATATAATTCACTGTTTTGAAACAATCCTCTTATAATTATTAGCATTCAGGAAAACATCATGTCTGACGACTTTCGCGAACAAGCTCTCCATTATCACGCTTATCCAACTCCGGGTAAAATTGAAATAGCACTGACGAAGCCTGCAAATACTGCAGAAGATCTAGCTTTGGCGTATAGCCCAGGCGTTGCTGAACCAGTACGTGAAATCGCAAAGAATCCAGACGATGTTTATAAGTACACATCAAAAGGCAACATGGTTGCAGTTATCTCAAACGGCACTGCTATTCTTGGTTTAGGTAACTTAGGTCCTTTGGCTTCAAAACCTGTTATGGAAGGTAAATCATTACTTTTCAAACGCTTTGCTGGTTTGGATTCTATTGATATCGAAGTAAAACACCGCACTATCGATGAGTTTGTTGATACGGTTGCGAACATCGCAGATACTTTTGGTGGTATCAACTTAGAAGATATCAAAGCACCTGATTGTTTTGAGATTGAACGTCGCCTGATTGAGCGTTGTGATGTACCTGTATTCCATGATGATCAACATGGCACCGCGATTGTAACAGCGGCGGGCATGCTGAATGCGATTGAACTACAAGGTAAAAAATTAGAAGATGCGATCATCGTTTGTCTTGGTGCTGGCGCTGCTGCAGTTGCGTGTATGGAGCAATTGATCAAGTGTGGTGCAATGCGTGAGAAGATCTACATGTTGGATCGTAAAGGCGTAATTCACACTCGTCGTGATGATATTAATGAATACAAACAACGTTTTGCTAATAACACGGATAAGCGCACGCTTGAAGATGTTATTGAAGGTGCAGATTTATTCTTAGGGGTATCAGGTCCAAACCTATTACCACCTGAAGCGTTAAAATTAATGGCAGACAAGCCCGTTGTATTTGCATGTTCAAACCCTGATCCAGAAATTAAACCTGAACTTGCTCATGAGGTTCGTGATGATTTAATCATGGGTACGGGGCGTTCAGATTATCCAAACCAAGTAAACAATGTGCTTTGTTTCCCATTCATTTTCCGTGGTGCATTAGATGTTCGTGCAAGCGTGATTAACGATGAGATGAAGTTAGCTGCAGTTGAAGCGATTCGTCAGTTAACAAAAGAGCCTGTACCTGCTGAAGTATTAAAAGCCGCAGGGGTTGATGCGCTAGAGTTTGGTAAAGGTTACATCATTCCTAAACCAATGGATCCTCGTCTACTTCCTCGCGTTGCTAAAGCAGTAGCACAAGCAGCCGTTGATTCAGGCGTAGCACGTATTGAAATGCCAGAGAACTACATGGAAGCGTAAAAGTCGCTTTTGTCTTTCTTGTAAGCATAAAAAAGGCTTCCTACATCGTTTGATGAGGAAGCCTTTTTGTTGGGGGTTCGTTAAAAAGTAATAATTATTTTTTACTCTCTAATGCGTTAACAAAAACAGTTTCAGCGTTTTTAATTCCTAATGCTTTAGCCTCTTCTAATAAGGCAAGAGCTTTGGTGATATTATTTGTATTTACAGCTTCAATAATGGCATTTTGATAAAATGTTTGAGTTTCTGGTTGAGCTAAGGCAGTAATAGGTTTTACTTGTTTTTCTGGTACTTTATACGCCTGTAGAGACAGTGTTTTTACTGATAATTTTAGCTTTCCAAAACGCTCATATTTATAAGTCGGATCGGTCACCATTGGCATTGCTTCACCTAGTTCTTCAGCTCTGACCCTTGCTGGGTGCTTTATTTTTATTGATTGGCCTAAATAAGCTTCCGATGAATAAATAATAAAATAAGGTGTTTTTGTAGCATCAAGGTCAAAATTTAATTGAAATTGAGTACGAGTAAAAGCATCAGACGTTTTAATGTCAAATTGGTCTAAATTTGTCGTACTAACAATTTTGAATTGGTCATCAAGAGCAATTAGCTTCGGAGCAACTACCGAGTCGTTGATCATTAAACTAGACAGACGTAATTGCACTTTTCCTGAACGTTCTGATAATTTAAAAGCATTAAAATAGCTATTTCCATCAGAGAAATGACCAATAGGAGAATCAGTATCTAATTGAAAGTCGAACTCTTCCGTGTTGCTAAGTTGTATCCATGGAAATTGTGAAAAATCAGAGCAACATACTTCAGAGGAAGCAATTGGAACTATTGGTTCTTGAATGACTTTAGTTGAAGTACACGCGGTTACAGAAAGCCCGACAAGTAAGCTAAGTAATAATTTTTTGGTGTTCATCAAGACTCTCCATGATTCGATAAATAAACGCAAAAAGGCAGCCGATATGGCTGCCTTTAATTTTAAAGCAATTAGAACCAAATTTCAGTGTGAATACCAACAACAAATTCGCTACCGTCGTTACCATTCAACTCTAAACCACCTGCACTTTCATCTTCAGTGTGATAATAGGTTACATATGGTTTAATTTGTGGACGACCAAAGTAGTCGGCATTGACTGTAAATGGTAATGCCACTTCTGCCATGTAGTACATATTATCATCTTGGCGACCCCAAGATTGTCCATCAGCTAGTGTTTCCGAAGAAACACTACCGGTCATTTCAAAACGTAGGTTATCATTAATCTTATACGATGGACGAGCAGCAAACATGATTCGAGTAAAATCATCTTGGCCATATATTTCCTCTGTAGCCCAATAGGTAAATTCAGTACCTAATTGCCAGTTTTTAGAAAGGTTAGCTACACCATATGATGTGAAGAAAAGGCTATTTGAGTCATCAGTAAATGTACCATCACCACTCCATGAACCAAAGTTTACACCTCTATTAGCTGCCACACCTTGCCCATATGCTAAACCTGTCTGAGACCAACCATCGAAACCGTAAAAATCACGGTTATATGTAATTGCACCACCAACTCCAGTTTCAGCTTCACCACCAGTTTGGTTAGCTTGGCTCATGAATTTTAAATCGAAGTTAAAGCTACCACCTAGCGCTTCAACCCCATAGTAGTATAGGTTATAAGATGTAACAGTTTGACGGTCATTATTTACATCATTATTTATTTCATCATTCATATCTGCAGAAACAACAGCAAATCCTGTTGTATGACCTGCGAGTTTAGATTGTATACCTGCACCTAAACCAGATGTTTGGTTCCAAAATTCACCTGATAAAAGGCCCGCTGAACGATTTAAATAACGATGACCACTCCAAATTGATGTGTCGTCACCTAAATAAGATAAGCCACCAATTTCAACAAATGCTTCTTTTACTTCAAGTTGTGCTTGGTCATTCTTTTTTTGTGAACCTTCTGAACTGTAAGCGAAAGAATTACCATTACCATACTCAGTTCTTAAAACAAAATCAGACCAAACACCGTTTTGATGTTCTGTATGTTTTTTTAATACGAATTCAACTTGGTTAGTGCTTTTTCCTGAAGTACCAGCAGAATGATAATTGGTTTTACCAAATTCAGAATTAACCGTTTCACCATCTTGTAGTCGATAATTAAAAGAGCCGTAACCGTGTACTTCCCAACCATCTGTTAATACATCCGTTCCATTTACTTTTTCAACTTTAGGTGCGGCTTCATCACCAGAAATTACATCTAAAGCAACTTCTGTTTCAGCAAATGCAGCACCAGAAAGTAATGCTGTAGAAACAGCGGCAGCAAGTAATGTGTATTTATTCATTTTCATCTTAAAATCCTATTTCCTTTTTAAAGGATATTTTGATTTGAAAATGTTTACTCAACTAAGGCAGTGTAGGGAAGAAAAGTAAACATCGTCGTCGTTATTGAACGAGAGACAGATTAAAAATAAATCACGATATTTAACTCCTCCTCTTTTTATAAAAGAGAGGGCGTAGAGTTAGGGATGAGAAAAATTAGCTATAGGTCTTCTGTTGATAATAATCACACTTGGTAGGATGTATTCAGAGCATAAATGAGATAATGCTCACGTGCGAAGATATTTCAAAATAGGAATTAATGTAAAAATGGAGGGAATAAAGAAAATAGGAAATAATCAGAAATGTGATCTAGCTAATGATAGACCTCATTAGCTAGAAGTAGTTCAGTTTATATTCATTTATTTACACTTCGAAATCATCATCGATTTTGGTTCTCCTTGAGGGGTAAACTTTAAACTCCATACATAGTTACCATCTTCAGGAAGATAGATCGCAGTATCTTGGCCGTAGCCACCGTTAATTAATGCATTCAATTGGCCTAATTTTGGAGATAATCCCTCAGCAGTATATTGAGCTCCCCAATCTCTTGTTGCGTATTGCATTTTATAAGAGCCTCGTTTTTCGTTTATCACAACTTGATAGGTGTCGTTCCCTTTGTATTGATAGGCTCTAGGTTCTTTATGACCCCAGCGAGAATCTGAGAAATCACCTACAAGATATAGAGTGTCTTTGATTGGAGCGTTAGTGGTGGGTATTGTCGGATTATCACATTGGGCCATAAAACCACTACCATACAGAGCAATTTCTTTTACTGTTGCTTTAGGACCGATAGAGTTTGGTTTTTCTATCTTTAAAAATCGGCTTTCAAAGTTAGATAGAGGAATTGTATATACACCTTCGTTAGGGCTAAATATTTGGCTTGTTAATAAATCGACTAAATTACCTTTTGATCCTATCTGTTCAGCTTCAAGATAAAGCGTTTGGCTTTGCTCTTGAGTGCTAACCATGAATAGAATCGTATTATTTTCTGCTTGCTTATGATCTACATATACCGCCTTATTAGCGATAATATTGGTTCTGACGCCTTCCGATAATGCAGGGTTTTCAATACGTAAAGTCATTAGCTTTGAGACGTAGGTTTTTAGCTTAAGTTGGTCAGGTGTTAGTGTTGCGGTAAGGCCATCAATTTTGGCGGATGAGCGAGCGATATGATCATCACATAATCCTTTAATAGCACAGGTATCTTTATTTTCTTTGTTAGAGAAACCATCAACTTGATCGCCAATTTCATCTCCGTAATAAAGAGTGATAGGACCGCTATAAGCTGCTTGAAATGAAAGGGCTGCTTTGTGACGTAACCAATAATTATTGTCACTTGGTTCTGCAATATCACCACGTTGTAATAAATCACCAAAGCGAACCACATCATGGTTACCTAGCATTAGATTTGGAGTTGCGTGTGAAGGGTAGAGTTCATGCATTTGCATTCCCTCGTTAAGCCAATCACCTCCTTTATTTCCTATTCCACTCTCATTGACGGCGAAGGTCTCGGTAATACGAAAGCGTAAGGGAAAATCAAATGCCGAACAAAGAGCTGGATTGTTCTCCTCTCCGTATCCGGTTTCTGTAATGTAGTTTTCGTTATTCCAGATCTCAGCCACCATGTAACCGAGCGGGTTAACTTGTTCGCCTTTATTATTAATATACGTCGTATTTTGTGATGCGGTATCAACGGCTTTTCTAATGTTTATCCAAGATTCAGTAGGTACTTGGTAAGCTTGATCTAGTCGCCAACCATCAATATTTAATTCAGTGATCCAATATGCAGCTACTTCAGAGTAAAAATCTTCGCTCTCAGGGTAATCAACAGGATTATTACTCCCACTCGGTAGTAAGCCTGATGGTGATGGCTTAATTAGGCCTTCTTTATGGTGACCAAATACACCATCAAATAAGACATACATTCCGCGTTTATGTGCTTCTTCTACTAATTCTTTTGCTTTTTCTAATGTGCCAAAGCGAGGATCAATTTTGAAGAAATCAGTCGCGAAATAGCCAGTAGCATCTAGTTTATCAGCCCAATGCTCTTGGCCCTCAATTGGTGCGGATTCAAAAATAGGTGTCATCCAAATGGCGTTCATGCCTAATGATTGAATATAATCTAATGAATCAATGATCCCTTGTAGATCACCATTATGATGACTCGGGCCGTAACCTGTGCCATGACCAATGCTGTTATCACCATCAACAAAGCTTTCCACCATGATTTGATAGATGCGTAAATGATTACTTTCTTCCATCATTTGAGGATTACATTGATAAGTTGAGGTTATTTGTGCTGTTTCTGAGGTTGAGGTACAGGCGCTCAATAGAGAGGTAATAGCGAGTGCTATCGCTGTTTTTGCCATGTTATTTTTCACAGTAAGTCCTTTATAATTATAGTAGGGTACTGTGATTATTTATTAAGCAAGTAGAAATGTAATCCTCCTGATTTATAAAAAATAAGGAGGAGGTAGGAGGTGGAGATGAAAGTTATTTACTCTTCATCAAATGCTTCGAACTCAATACCCATTGCAGTCATTAAGGCCTTTGCTTCTGCTGGAATATCATCTGGGCGATCTTTACGTAAGTCTTCATCTGTTGGTAAAGGTTGGCCAGTGTAAGCATGAAGGAATGCTTCACATAATAATTCGCTGTTCGTTGCGTGACGTAGGTTACTTACTTGGCGACGCGTACGTTCATCAGTAAGGATTTGTAGTACCTTTGTTGGAATAGAAACAGTAATTTTTTTTACTTGTTCGCTTTTCTTACCGTGTTCGGCATAAGGACTTAAATAGTCACCATTCCAATCAGCCATTGTTCACCTTCGTTCTGGATTATTGTTGTTTAAAATACGATAGGCTAATTCTAGCGATATTTACGGCTATAAGCAAAGATATATAGACGTCTAGAAGTATTGACGTCTCATTTTGTGATGGTAAAGTAGAAGAATATAACTTATGGATTAGATTATATCAGTCATCTGAGATAGATGAGTAGAAAATTACCGCTTTATATCTCATTAAGGTGATTGGTATCAGACCACTGCCTAGCAGTTTGGAAGGGAAATTATGAGCGAGAGAAAACCTGCAACTATTGCTGTTCGTACCGGTATTGAGACTGACTCACAACACAATGCGGTTGTACCTCCTATCTACTTATCAACTAACTACAGCTTCCCTGAATTTGGTGATGTACCAAAATACGATTATGCTCGCTCAGGTAACCCAACCCGAACTCAATTAGAAACCACTTTATCTGATTTAGAGTGTGGTGCTGGTGCGGTTGTTACAAACTGCGGAACTTCAGCACTTAATCTAATGGTTTCAGCTCTGCTTGGCCCAGATGATCTTATTGTTGCGCCTCATGACTGTTATGGCGGTACGTATCGTTTATTTAATACTCGTGCTAATAAAGGTGACTTCAAAACTCTATTTGTCGACCAATCTGATACCGACGCACTTGATGCTGCGATTGCTAAAAAGCCAAAGCTTATTCTATTAGAGACCCCTTCTAATCCATTAGTTCGAGTGGTTGATATTGCTGAGATTTGTCAAAAAGCTGCAAAAGTCGGCGCTTTAGTCGCTGTCGACAATACCTTCCTTTCTCCTGTATTACAGCAACCTCTAACTTTAGGTGCTGACTTTGTCCTTCATTCGACAACCAAATACATTAACGGTCATTCAGATGTAGTTGGCGGTGTATTAATCGCTAAAACACAAGAACACGCAGATGATCTTGCGTGGTGGGGAAACTGTATTGGTGCGACGGGAACGGCTTTTGATAGCTACTTAACCTTACGTGGAATTCGTACCCTTAGTGCTCGTATGCGAGTACATGAAGAGAATGCAATGGAGGTGCTTAAGTGCCTTCAAGAAGAAGCTTTAGTAGGAACAATTTATCACCCAAGTTTACCTGAACATCCAGGACATGAGATTGCAAAGCGTCAGCAAGCAGGCTTTGGTGCGATGTTAAGTTTTGAGCTAAATGGATCACTAGAACAGCTGAAAGTGTTTGTGAAAGAGCTAAAATATTTCTCTTTAGCAGAATCTCTTGGTGGTGTAGAAAGTTTGATTGCGCATCCAGGTACTATGACTCACCGAGCAATGTCAGATGAAGCACAAGCCGAAGCGGGTTTAGTTCCAACACTGCTACGTATTTCGGTTGGATTAGAAGACAGCCGTGATCTTATCGCGGATCTGAAACAAGCCTTCGTTATCGCTGCAGAGGTGAAGTAATGACAGGATTAGTACCACGTCAATTACATAAGTTTGGTGGTAGCAGCCTTGCCGATCCAGAATGCTATCGCCGTGTCGCGACTATTTTAAAAGAATACTCAAGCGAGCATGATCTGGTTGTCGTGTCTGCTGCGGGCAACACCACAAACCGAATTTTAGAATGGTTTGATGGTTTATTAAAAGATGGCCGATTAGCACATGAAGTCTTGGAGTCTTTACGAAAGTACCAACAAGAGCTGATTTCAGAATTACTTAGCGCTGAAAATGCGGAGCCATTACTTGAACTACTGCATAAAGAACTGATTGCTATTGGTCAATTGCACGCGCCATTAACTGAAGTTCAACAGGCTGATGTTCTTGGGCATGGTGAGGTATGGTCATCTCGACTGCTTTCTGCGTATTTAAATCAAATAGATTTACAGGCAGCGCCACTCGATTCTCGAACTTTTTTACGTGCGGAGCGAGCTGCTCAACCTGAAGTAGATCGTTCACTGTCGTGGCCACTATTTAAAGAGCAAATGGCTCAGCATCCTCATGGACGAATCGTGATCACCGGCTTTATGGCTCGCGATCAAAAAGGAGAAACCGTTCTACTTGGTCGTAATGGCTCTGACTATTCAGCGACCATGATCGGGGCATTAGCTGAAGTCTCTCGCGTTACTATTTGGAGTGATGTCGCTGGGGTATTTAGTGCCGATCCTAGAAAAGTGGCAGATGCTTGCTTATTGCCTTTGCTTCGTTTAGATGAAGCGAGTGAGTTGGCTCGATTAGCAGCACCAGTATTACACAGCCGAACCCTGCAACCTGTTGCTCAAAGTGCATTGGATTTAAGCTTACGTTGTAGTTACCAGCCAGAATCTGGCTCGACTCGTATTGAACGTGTATTGGCTTCTGGTCGTGGTGCAAAAATTGTTACCTCATTAGAAGATGTGTATTTGATCCAATTAGGTTTTGGTCGTGGACAAGATTTTGAACGTGCGAAACAAGAGGTACTTTCTCTTCTTACTCGTTCTCAACTTCAACCTTTGGCATTAGAAGCGCAGGCTGATCAGTTTACGCTATTACTTACTTATACCTCAGAAGTCGTTCATGAAGCATTAGAGGTGTTACAGAACTCTGCGGTTCATGCTGAAATCAAGCTTAAAGAAGGCTACTCGATGATTGCGGCGGTTGGTGCTGGCGTGACGAGTAATGCGATTCATAGTCATGGTTTTTACCATCAATTAAAGAACTGCCCATTAGAGTTTGTGTGTGAATCTGAATCTGGTTTAAGTTTGGTTGCGATATTACGTAAAGTGGATACGACGCCAGTAATTAATGATATCCATACTCACTTATTCCAAGCTCAAAAACGTGTTGCGCTTGTATTGTGTGGGCATGGCAATATTGGCTCTCAATGGCTGTCTCTTTTTACTGAGCAAAAACGTAACCTTGAAAAACGTCATGGTATGCAGTTTTCACTTGTTGGTGTCATTGACCGTCATCGTCATTGGTTAGATTTTGATGGACTAGATTCAACGTCAGTAGTTGAAAAATTTGATGATGAAGCGATTTCATATCAGAATTTTGATTGGATAGAAAAGCTTGGATTAGTTCAAGGCTACGATGATGTTGTCGTGCTTGATGTCACCGCAAGTGCCGAGCTGTCACAACAATATACGAAAATTGCAGAGCAGGGGATTCATCTTATTTCTGCAAACAAAGTGGCGGGTTCAGCGCCAAGCGAAGAATATCAAGCAGTGGTGGATGCGTTTGCAAAAACAGGGCGTCACTGGTTGTATAATGCAACAGTAGGCGCCGGTCTTCCTATTAATCACACCGTTAGAGATTTACGAGAAAGCGGTGATGAAATAGTTGCGTTATCAGGCATTTTTTCTGGAACTTTATCATGGTTATTTCAACAGTATAATGGTGATGTCCCTTTTACTGAGTTAGTCGATCTGGCTTGGCAACAAGGCTTAACTGAACCGGATCCTAGAAATGATTTAGATGGTTCTGATGTCATGAGAAAATTGGTGATCTTAGCGCGTGAAGCTGGATTGAAGATTGAACCAACGCAAGTAAAAGTTGAGTCTTTGGTTCCTGCGGAGTTAAAAGATGTTAGCTTGGATGACTTTCTCGCAAAAGGAGAGCTAATTAATCTTGCCTTGCTTGAGCGTTTAGAGAAAGCACAAAAAGAGCAAAAGGTTTTGCGTTATGTTGCTCGTTTAAACAAAGATGGGAGCGCTACTGTGAGTATCGAAGCACTTGCAGAGCATCATGCATTAGCTAATTTACTCCCTTGCGATAATATCTTTGCCATTGAAAGCAAATGGTATAAAGATAATCCATTAGTTATTAGAGGACCTGGCGCAGGTAGGGAAGTAACGGCGGGTGCAATACAATCAGACTTAAATCGAATATCGTCACTTTTTTAACATAATTGATTGATGTTTCTTATTATTAAGCCATGCAATATTGCATGGTTTTTTTTGGTTTGTAGGAAAAAACGGATTCAATATGGCTTTAGATAAATTTATATTTATTGCTAATTATCTGATCCATAAGTTTTATTTTGTTATTTAAATTCATTAAGCATAAATTAAAATTAAAATTCTGTAGGTGCTATGGATTTTGTAAATCTATTCAGTAATGATGATTAAGAACTGGCTAACATATATGAGATCAATATCTCGAAATAATAATAAAAATATGCAGCCATGATTAACTATTAATTTGAATAAAATTGCCGATTGGCCGATTGAGAGAGTCATTAAATGAATATGTCAGAACCTAGCCCTATTTCCGTACCTGTTGCAAGTTCAGAACAAGTATTACGCAGTGTTGATTTAAATTTATTAACTGTTTTTGATGCCGTAATGCAGGAGCAAAATATTACTCGTGCTGCGCAAAATTTAGGGATGTCGCAACCTGCGGTAAGTAATGCGGTTTCTCGCTTGAAAGTGATGTTCAACGACGAACTATTTATTCGTCATGGAAGAGGTATTCAGCCAACTCAGCGAGCACGTCAACTGTTTGCTCCAATGCGACAAGCTCTGCAGTTAGTGAAGAACGAGCTGCCAAGCTCTACTTTTTCTCCTGAAACATCAGCAAGACAATTTAAGCTATCCATTTGTAGTCCATCAGATATTCGTTTTGCCCCGCGCATCATGCGAGATATTCAACAAAAATCGCCATACATTAATCTGAAATTATCAGGTGAGCATGATCCAGAAATTGCTCAAAAACTACGTTATCAAGAAGTGGATTTCGTGATTGATTATGTGCGCTTTGATGAACCTGGTTATATGAGTACTGAGTTATTTACGGATGAACTTGTTGTTGTGACTTCAGTTAATCACCCTCGTATTCAAGGCGGTATTACTAAAGAGCAATTGGCAAATGAAAAACATGCAGTGCCAGCTCGTCTTGAAAATACGAAAGGATTTGCGGATCACATTTATATGGATTCACTGTATGAGCAAGCGTATAAAGGCGCAAGTATCAGTAATATCTTATATGTTGTTTCTCAATCTGAATTAATTACCGTAGCTCCAAAATGGTTGGTGAATTCTATGCCTAATCGTGATCAACTTGCGATCCTTCCATTACCGATTGAATCAAAAGGCATCAGTGGTTATTTAAGCTGGCATGATTCATACCAAAAAGACAAAGGGCATATCTGGATGAGAGATCAACTAATGCTTATTTGTGGTGAAGAAGTTGTAGCTTCAAGCAAAGGTATGATGTTTTAAAGCTATAATAAAAGTAATAAATAGAAAGGCAGCGAATTGACGCTGCCTTTTTTGTAGGTAGCTGTACGATATAAACAAAATGTAGATTTTAAATAATCAATTTGTTAATAGAGCAAGCGGAAATGAGTTTCACACAACAATACTTACATTTTATACAGAGAAATAGTTGCCTTTTTTACTGCCACTTGTACACTTTGTGCAGATTATAGCTTACAAGTGTAAGCCTAAAGGTGAATTCGAGATGACTATTCAAAACCTACATATTGTAAAAGAGATCCGCAAACATATCGCAAATAAACCCAATGCAACAGCATTACGTGAACGTAAATGTGGTGCTTGGAGTGACACTCAGTGCGCTGCATGGAGTGACATTACTTGGGGTGAATTTGGAGAGCAGATGGATACGCTATCATTAGCGCTATTGGCTCATGGGTTAAATGTGCAAGAAAAGGTGGGTATATTCTCAAATAACATGCCTCGCTGGACAATCGCTGATTTTGCTACTATGCAATTGCGTTCAGTTCCTGTACCTATCTATCCAACTAACACGCCAAAGCAAGCCGCTTATATCCTTAATGACGCGGATATCCGTATTTTATTTGTTGGTGAGCAGGCGCAATACAATGCTGCTGTGGTTATTTTTGATCAATGTCCTCAGCTGACTCATATTGTGGCATTAAGTGATGATATTGACTTAAATGATCACCAAGCGGGTATTTCTTGGAATGATTTCATTGCTAAAGCCGATGACATGCACAAAGATGAGTTGCAAGCTCGTCTAGATAGTGCACAAATGGATGACCTACTCACGTTGATTTATACCTCAGGTACAACGGGAGAGCCAAAAGGTGTGATGCTAGATTATGTTAATGTTGGTTCACAGCTAGAGGGACACAACACTAATTTGGCATTAACAGAAAAAGACGTGTCACTGTGTTTCTTACCGTTATCGCACGTATTTGAACGCGCATGGACCTTTTATGTCTTGTATAAAGGGGCGACAAACTGCTACCTACCAAATACAAACCTAATTAAAGAAGCGCTAACCGAAGTGAAACCTACGGTGATGTGTGCCGTTCCTCGTTTCTATGAAAAGATTTTCTCTACCGTACATGAAAAAGTATCTCGTGCTCCTGCGCATCGTAAAGTGATGTTTACTTGGGCGGTAAACATGGGGGCAAAAATGTCAGCATGTCACCAAGAGCAGCGTGAACCATCATGGTTACTTAAACAGTCACACAAAGTGGCTGATAAATTAGTGCTGTCAAAGCTTAGAATGATCCTCGGTGGAAATATTAATTTCATGCCATGTGGTGGCGCAAAGCTTGATGCGACTATTGGACGTTTTTTCCATGCCTTAGGTGTTAATGTAAAATTAGGTTATGGCATGACAGAAACGACAGCAACGATCTCATGCTGGGAAGATGGTAAGTTTCACCCTGACTCTATTGGCACATTAATGCCAGGTGCTGAAGTTAAGATTGGTGAAAGCAGCGAAATCCTTGTACGTGGTCCAATGGTTATGAAAGGCTACTACAATAAACCGGAAGAAACGGCATTGAACTTTACAGAAGATGGTTTCTTAAAAACAGGTGATGCTGGTGAGTTTGATGCAGAAGGTAACTTATATATTACCGACCGCATTAAAGAGTTAATGAAAACCTCTGGTGGTAAATACATCGCTCCACAAGTTATTGAAGGCGCTATCGGTAAAGACCATTTTATTGAGCAGATTGCTGTCATTGCAGATACTCGTAAATTCGTATCAGCACTTATCGTACCTTGTTACGATGCGCTAGAAGAGTATGCGAAAGAGTTGAACATTGCTTATCATGACCGTATGGAGTTGGTGAAAAACAGCGAAATCGTTGAGATGCTTGAGAAGCGTGTTGCTAATCTGCAAAAAGAACTCGCTCGTTTTGAACAAGTTAAAAAATTCACTTTATTGTCTAAAGAGTTTTCGATGGATAAAGGCGAATTAACACCAACACAAAAATTACGTCGTAAAGTGATCAATGAGCGTTACCAAGACGAGATTGAAGAGATGTATGACGATAAAAAAGAAACAAAAGAGAAAAAAGATAAATAATCATACGTTTCTATTTTTTTAAATAAGCAGAAAACCAGTCTTTTATAGGCTGGTTTTTTTATGCCTTTAAAGTGAGATCTAAAACACCTAATTAGGTTCTGTCTAACAATTTATTATCTTTCATTATTTGACTAATGTTAGCTTTTAATTCTTTATTTGTTATTCGAAATGAGAGTAAATCACTACTTCATCTTTTAAGGTTGAACATATTATCGGTTTCAATAAATAGCCTCTAGACCAAAGTGCTAATAAAAGGTTAAAGTTGTTTCGTGATGTTGGTTTTTGTTACTAATGACGAGCATCTACATAGGATTTTAATCTGATTAATGTCGGTTTAGGCTAAAAATAAGCCCTAACTATGTAAACCACTAATTTAGCGATAATTCATTTCGTTAATTTAAAGGTTTTATGTCTGGAGATAAATATGGAAATGTTATCTGGCGCAGAGATGATTGTACAATCTCTGATTGATGAAGGTGTTGAACACATATTTGGCTACCCTGGTGGCTCTGTGTTGGATATTTATGATGCACTACACATGAAAGCTGATGATATTCAGCATGTGCTAGTAAGGCATGAACAAGCGGCAACACATATGGCTGATGGATTTGCTCGAGCAACAGGTAAACCGGGTGTGGTTCTTGTTTGTTCAGGCCCTGGAGCAACAAATACAATTACTGGAATAGCAACAGCCTATATGGATTCTATCCCTATGATTGTGCTTTCTGGAAACGTACCAAACAGCATGATAGGCACTGATGCTTTTCAAGAGTGTGACATGGTAGGTGTTTCTCGCCCGATAGTTAAACATAGCTTTTTAGTTAGAAAAGCCGAAGACATTCCTGAAATTATAAAAAAAGCATTTTATATCGCATCCACAGGTCGTCCTGGACCTGTTGTTATTGATATCCCAAAGGATGTCATGAGTCCTGCGTTTAAATTCCCTTATCAATATCCTACGTCGATGTCATTGCGGTCGTATAATCCAACGACAACAGGGCATAAAGGTCAGATTAAAAAAGGCCTTAAAACTCTTTTGGCTGCAAAAAAACCAGTTCTTTATATTGGTGGTGGAGCTGTTATCTCATCAGCCGAGCAACACGTTATTAAATTAGCTGAATCACTTAATTTACCTGTAGTCAGTACGCTTATGGGCTTAGGTGCTTTTCCTGGTACCCATAAAAATGCATTAGGTATGTTAGGGATGCATGGTACTTATGAAGCTAATATGGCGATGCATAATGCCGATCTTATTTTTGGTGTTGGTGTTCGTTTTGATGATCGTACCACCAACAACCTAGATAAATACTGCCCAGATGCGACCATCATGCATATTGATATTGACCCATCATCAATATCTAAAAATGTACGAGTTGATGTGCCTATTGTAGGTTCTGCGGAAATTGTTTTGGAATCAATGCTTAAGTTGCTTTCTGAGCAAGGTGATTGCAATGATAAAGCGGCTTTAGATGCATGGTGGAAAGATATTTCAGTGTGGCAGGATCGTAAGTGTCTATCTTATGAAACATCTCCTGATCGAATTAAGCCTCAGCAAGTCATTGAAACTCTTCATCGACTAACCAATGGTGATGCTTATGTTGCCTCTGATGTAGGTCAGCACCAAATGTTTGCGGCATTGTATTATCCGTTTAATAAACCGCGACGTTGGATTAACTCTGGTGGCCTTGGCACCATGGGCTTTGGTTTACCAGCAGCACTTGGCGTGAAGTTTACTCACCCTGATGAGGTTGTTGTTTGTGTTACTGGTGATGGCAGTATTCAAATGAATATTCAAGAGCTATCAACTGCTCTACAATATGATATCCCAGTTAAAATTATCAACCTGAATAACCGTTTTTTGGGAATGGTTAAGCAGTGGCAAGATATTATTTATCAAGGCCGCCACTCTAATTCCTATATGACGTCAGTGCCTGATTTTGCCGCGATTGCAGAAGCTTATGGGCATGTAGGTATTCGAATCAATCATCCTGACGAATTAGAGGCTGGATTAGAAAAAGCACTATCATTAACAGACCGTTTGGTTTTTGTTGATATTAATGTTGATGAAACAGAGCACGTTTACCCTATGCAGATCAAAGGGGAAGCAATGGATAAAATGTGGCTAAGTAAAACGGAGAGAACCTAATGAGACATATTATTTCACTATTAATAGAGAATGAATCAGGTTCATTATCTCGTGTGGTTGGCTTGTTCTCTCAACGTGGTTACAATATTGAATCGCTAACGGTATCACCAACAGAAGATCCAACGCTTTCTCGTTTAAATATTACAACGGCGAGTGATGCGATGGAACTTGAGCAGATCCAGAAGCAGTTGCATAAATTAATTGATGTCATTAAAGTTCAAGAAGTTACTGAGACAGAGCATGTTGAACGTGAATTGCTATTGATTAAAGTGAAAGCAAGTGGCTTTGCAAGAGCAGAAGTAAAACGTACGGCTGATATTTTCCGAGGCCAGATAGTTGATGTAACAAGCTCACTATATACGATTCAGCTAGCAGGTACTTCTGAAAAACTTGACGCGTTTATTACAGCGGTAGCAGAAGTGACTGAAGTCGTGGAAGTGGCGAGAAGTGGTGTTGTTGGTATCGCTCGAGGAGAAAAATCCTTAAGAGTGTAGAGCATCATATTGTCTAAGCTATTTATTTAATAAAGCCTTCTTTTTATAAAGAGGGCTTTATTGTTTGTTATATAAATTAAATATAGAATGACTATCCGCAAATTGAAGAGGGAATATATGCGCCATAAAAAACTTAAAATAGTTGTTTATTCAATATGCGTATATCTATTTTTTTCTATCATAGCCTCACTGTATTTTTATAATGACTTTCAAAAAAGAAAAGCAGTTGTTGTAGAGAAAATTCAAAATGAATCGACTCAACAATTAGCTTATACCCATAATGAATTTAATGAGCTTTCAAATCGTATTGCGAATACATTAGATCTTGTCTCTAAAAGCCGCCCTTTATATGACTACTTTTTATACCCCTCTGTGCGAGTTCAGCTAGCTGTTGAATTTTCTTGGCTGCGCCTTATGCAAGCAGAAAAATTCTTTTCGAAATTGGAATTAGTTGATGAGAGTGGGGAGAGTTTATTTCTGTTTACTTATGACGCTAAAACAGGGAAAGCGACAAAACGAATTACGAATGAGAGCTCAATTAACGATCTACTTCTAGAGAGGTTGGCAACATTACCAGAAGGTCACATTTTTTCGGAAGGTGTTGTGCTTAATCGTAAATTGGCTAATTCAGGTGTTTATAAGCCAATGATGCAGATCTTTATTCCTATTGATGTTGTTGGTTTAAGAAAAGGCTATGTATTAGCAGAGTTGAGTGACGCTAGTATTGTTAATGTTGTGAAGTTTTCACCAACGCTTAGTATTTCACCTTCGATGATTAACCAAGATGGATACTATCTTCTAACTGATAAATCAGAAGAAGTATTTGGTCATTTAGTTAATGGTCGAGCGGATAAAACACTCAAGGCAGAAGAGCCTGAACTGTGGAGTATTATGTCTGAAATGCAGGTAGGAAGTACTTATCTAAATGGCAATATTTACTCTTTTTATCGTTTCTCAATTGATAAAAGTGAACCGAATAAAGATGCTTATTTTTTATTATGTTATCCGGCTTCAGAACTTGATGTGTTCTTTTATAACCTGCAAATAGAGGTTGTTGAAGAGGCTATGATTATTTTTCTTTTGCTAGGGCTAATCGTTATTCCTTTTGGAATATTATTAACGCTATGGGATCGATCAAACTTAGAGAGCCAACTTGCGAAATCGGCATTGGAAGGAATGTCAGCCGTTGTTATTACAGATAAACACCAGCGAATTATTAAAGTAAATACCGCATTCACTTCAATTTGTGGTTATACATCAGCCGATGCAATAGGGAAAAGTACGTTTGATGTATTAGCATCAAATTGTGAACAATCGCAAAAAAGATTGAATAATTGGAAACAAGTTGAAGAGTTAGGTGCTTGGCAAGGTGAAATCGATGTATTAAGTAAGGCTCAAGAAGAATTAAGTTTACTAGTTAGAATTCAATCGGTTAAGAATAAGCGTAAAGATATTCAATATTATATTATCTCTTATATCGATATTACTCAGCGAAAATTATTAGAAAAAGAGTTGCGCTATTTAAGTGAAAAAGATTCGCTGTCAGATTGCTGGAATAGACGAAAATTTGAGTTTGAATTAGAGAACCAAACGTTACTGACTAAGCGTTATTACCCTGTACATCAATGCTGTTTAGTTATTTTTGATATTGATTTTTTTAAACGAATTAATGACAGCAAAGGCCATGACGTTGGTGATGAAGTTATTAAATTAGTTGCATCTGTTTTGAAAGGAGGGAGCAGAGATACCGATTTTGTTGCTCGTATTGGTGGTGAGGAGTTTGCTATTATTATGCCTCATACTGAGTTGAAAGATGCAGAAATGGTAGTCAATAGACTTCGTGTTGCGGTATCTCAAATAGAAAAATATCAAGTGACGGTTAGCGGCGGCTTAACGGATATCGGTATTTCTACCGATCATGCGTATAAATGTGCGGATCTTGCTTTGTATGAATCAAAAGCTAATGGTCGTAATACGATCTCAATATGCACCAGTTTGGAAGATTTAGCCTAATTAGTTATTGGCTTCTCATTAGACTAAAGTAGAAGCTTAGCTATACTTACTCTTATTGATAAATAAGCCTATAGTAGGATGCTATACGTTAGTAGGGAGTAAGCGAATGGGCTGAGGATAGTACGAGGTCTTTATGTTTACTGATTTTTTAGTAAGACTAACAGTAGGTAGCCTGGCTATTTTAGGATTTCAACTGAGTGCGATTTATTTTTTATTAATGGTATTACTGATAGGTACTCATAATAAAGAGTTTTTTGGTTGGTAATCGCCGAGTCGTAAATAGATATAGCATAAAACAAAAAACCAGACGATAGTGTCTGGTTTTCTATTTTAGTCATAAATGAATGTTAGGCTTCAAATGAGCCCGATAGTAAATCCATTGTAGTGACATAGTGCTTTTCTAGTAATTCAATCGCTTGCTCTTCATTGCGAGCTAATGCCAGTTTCATAATGCTTTCATGTTCTTTTAGGAAATCAGTATATTCTTTACACGCTTCATTATAATTACTTTGAAGATGGTGATAGCGTTTAATTTGGTTTGTTAACTCTTGGTGGAATTGGTGCATAATTGGCGCATTAGCCCCTTCAAGAAGGGTACTATGAAATGCTGAATATCGTTCTTCCCATTCAAGCATAACTTCTAATGACGGTTCAGTTAGATTTACTTTGCTTAATTTATGGAAGGTAGTTAGAACACTTAGCTCCCATGCTTCATTGCCATTTTTGATGGCTTTTGACAGTAAAACCTTACCAATAACAGATAAACCTTCGAATAATTCTTTTAGTTCTTCTGATGAAATAGCAGCAACCCAGCAGCCTTTTTGAGGTTGAAGTTTTACATATTTATTCCAAGATAACTGAACAAGTGCTTCGCGAATTGGAGATGCGCCAACGCTGTAACGTTCTTTTAGTTCGGCAACAACCAATTTTTGACCTGGGTGCAGATCACCATTAAGAATATCTTGGTGAATCATTTTTGATACTTTATCTGTAAGGGTTGGGCTAGACACTTCGCTACTCTCTTTAATAAATCTTGATTGCAATGAATGATGTCAACTTGGCTTATAAATATATTAGATACCAAGAATGATATATACCATCTGCAGTTCTGTTAATGATTTCGAGTATAACGTATCGTATCTTTACTGCCAATAAAATTTCATAAAAAAAGAGGGCCTAAGCCCTCTTTTATTGAATGTCGTATAACCGATTATAAATTCAGATGAATTATAATACGTGTACCGATGCTGTGTTTGTTGTGCCTGATGGTACTAGAGCACCAGAAACCATAACAACGATGTCGCCTTTAGCGCCAATACCAGACTCAAGAGCTAGCTCTTTACCGCGTAGGTAGAATGCGTCAGTGCTATCGATAGCATCAACAACCATTGGAGTAACACCTTTAGAAAGACAAAGCTGTGCAGCTGTCTTAGTATTAGTAGTTACAGCGATGATTTTAGCTGTTGGGAAGTACTTACGAATAGAACGAGCAGATTTACCAGCTTCAGTTGCTACAACGATTACAGGAGCGTTTAGTTTCTCAGCTGTATCAACAGCGCCTTTACATACCGCTTCAGTGATACGTAGACGTGGGCTGTCTAGACGAGAACCTAGCTCTGCTTTAAGAGCTCTATCTGTACGAGCACAGATTTGAGCCATGATAGTTACTGCTTCAACAGGGTATTTACCTTTAGCCGATTCACCAGAAAGCATTACTGCATCTGTACCATCCATGATTGCGTTAGCAACATCACCCGCTTCTGCGCGTGTTGGACGTGGGTTTTTGATCATAGAATCAAGCATTTGAGTTGCAGTGATTACAACTTTACGTGCGCGGTTACATTTCTCGATCATCATCTTCTGAGCGAAGATTACTTCTTCAACTGGGATTTCAACACCAAGATCGCCACGAGCAACCATGATACCGTCAGAAGCTTCTAGGATTGAATCGAAGTTATCAACACCTTCTTGGTTTTCAATCTTAGAGATGATTTGAATGTTCTCGCCGCCATTAGCAACAAGTAGTTCACGGATTTCTTTAACATCTTCTTCTTTACGGATGAAAGAAGCTGCAACGAAATCAACGCCTTGCTCACAACCAAACTTAAGGTCAGCTTTATCTTTTTCAGAAAGAGCTGGAAGCTTAACTGAAACGCCAGGAAGGTTAACACCTTTGTTTTCGCCTAGGTCACCGTTGTTAAGAACTTTACACTTAACTTCAGTTTCAGTTGTTGCAACAACTTCCATTTCGATTAGGCCATCATCAACAAGGATAGTGTTACCAACTTCAAGGTCTTTAGCAAAACCTGGGTAAGTAACAGCAACAACGTCTTTGTTACCAATAACTGAAATATCAGTTGTAAATGTGAAGTCTTGACCAGCAACTAGAGCAACGTCATCGCCGTTTTCTAGTTTGATAGTACGGATTTCAGGACCCTTAGTATCAAGAAGGATAGCAAGTTGCTTATCTGTGTTCTTCATTACTTGACGAAGATTATCGATACGGTTGCCGTGCTCTGCGAAATCGCCGTGTGAGAAGTTAAGGCGCATTACGTTCATGCCAGCATTTGCAAGTTCAGTTAGTTTTTCTACTGACTCAGTTTTTGGGCCAATCGTACAAACGATTTTGGTCTTTTTCATGTGAGAAATCTCTCCAGATGAGTATATTTAAAATGATAAACGCAGTAATGCTCAGCCTAAATGGGATGAAGTGTTGAAATATAACAACAGTTTTATCTTCAAAATCTTTATGGCTAAGCATATAAATTTAATAATTACCTGTAGTTTAGACTGAAAAGAGTAATGGATTATTGATTCAGGTAAACAATTTGCACTTTAATCACAATATTAAAAACAAATTTACATTACTCAACATCGTTTCAGTCGGATCTTTTTTGTAAGTTTCTATCGCTTTTGGTGGCAAATTCTAACAGTAAAACTGATGAAGATCACTTTCTTGTTGTGATGATATTTACTAAATGTTTATTTTGTTACTCGAAATAAAAAAGGCACTTAAAGTGCCTTTATATTATTGATTTTCAATTGCTTGATATGCTTTAAGTTTTTGCATTCCTTTGGCCAGTTTTATAAACCAAGTACCAATAGCAAGTAATGAAATGACAGCGCCGATAACCGGTATAGCTGAATAGATTTTATCAAGAATAGAGCTGTGGACCCAATACTCTAAACCTGCAACCATGCCGCTCATCGTTGCGGCTGTAACACCAAGGACGACGAAAAAAGTAAGAAATAGAAAGAAACTTTTGATGATCGCATAGTAGTGGCTATCGACAACTTCATCATTTGTGCCTTTATTCATCTGATAGCCTGCAAAAATAATGGCTATGATGCCTGATAGCATTAAAGTTAAGGGGGTAAGTAGGCTAGCAATATAGGCAAACCAAATGCCTTTATTTGTTTTGTTTGACATAGTAGGTATCCATCAGGGAGTGATACGCAAGTATATACCTATTTTTTATATGGGAATATACCTGCAATTATAGAAGGTAGACTCTACCTTTATGCTTTTAGCATTCGCTTTAAAATTTTGCCTGTTGCTGTCATTGGTAATGCTTCTACAATATCGAGATGTTTAGGGCACTTATAATCAGCGAGGTGTTGTTTACTCCATTTAATCAGTTCTTTTTCTGAAATAGAATGGCCTTCTTTAAGAATAATAAAGGCTTTTACTTCTTCACCAAAACGCGGATGCTCAACACCAATGACAGCAACTAAATGTACTGAAGGGTGTTTCATATATACTTCTTCTACTTCACGTGGATAGACATTATAGCCGCCACTAATGATCAGTTCTTTTAAGCGATCAACGACATAGATATAACCCTCCTCGTCGAAGCGAACAATATCGCCCGTATGAAGCCAACCATCTACAATTGTTTTTGCGGTCTCTTGTGGTTTTTTGTAATAGCCTTTCATTACGTTATGGCCACGAATTACAAGCTCACCTTCTTGTCCTGTTGGTAGTTCATGCCCATTTTTGTCTACCACTTTCATGGTGACACCTGGTAAAGGCTGCCCAATGCTTCCTGGCTTTCTTTCAAACTCTAAATGGTTGAATGCGGCGACAGGGGATGATTCAGATAATCCATAGCCCTCAATAACCGGTACTTGAAGTTTTTCTTCGAATTGTTTTAGCACTTCAACTGGCATTGATGCACCACCTGAAATAGCGACTTTAAGATTTTTTGCGATCTCTTTTAGGTGCTCTCCTGGATGCTTTTCAGCATAAGCCAGTAAACCAATGAACATGGTTGGAACACCCGCAAGATGAGTCACTTTGTGTTCATAAACTTGTTGAAGAACGGTTTTTGGTACGAATCGAGAAATAAGAACGAGCGCACTACCAGCAAGAATCGAAGTGTTCATGATCAGAGATTGACCGAAGGTATGAAATAGCGGAAGTATCGCAATACTCACGTCAGTCCCTTTTTGATTCGTCAATGACTGACATGCTTGTGCGTTACACAGCATGTTACTTTGACTTAATTCAGCCCCTTTGGCTGCACCAGTAGTCCCTGAGGTATATAGAATGACACAACTATCTTCTGCTGAACGATAGACTGTTTCAAAAGACTTTCTTCCGCTTTCTAACCATTGGTTAAATGAGTGAGCGACGGCTGCTTCTTGAGAGTTTGGTGTTGTTTCAATTAGGATGAAGTGTTCACAAAAGTCCGCTTTACTGTAGCCCTCATAGCCAAACTGACCGATAGGCATTGCATCCGAACCTTGGTATGAAATCAGGGCTACCGCATCAGAATCTTTTAGGTGATAAGCAACTTCTTCACCTTTTAGCATTACATTCAGAGGAACAACGATAGCTCCAATTTTTTGAATGGCATAATAAGCAATAACAAATTCAGGCGTGTTAGGACAAGATAGAGCAATTTTCTCATCAGGTTTTATATTGAGTTGACTCAAGTGATCAGCAATGGCGTTTACTTTTTGATTTAATTCTTGGTAAGTAATTTTCTGATCTTGAAAGATGAGGGCAATATTATTAGGACGAAAAGTTGCGTTACGCTCAAGATTATTGGCTAAATTATACATAGATAACCTTTATTTTTTTATTAGTTAGTGTTGGATACAAGGGGAGTGTATATCAAGAAAGATATAAAAGCTGAGAGGAAAAAAAGATTTTACTCATTTATTAAGAATAAGAGCAAAGGTTGGGGTACCAATGCTCTGTTTAGTCATTAAAATTTATAAGAAGCACCAAGGTATAAAGAGTCTAAGGCGTAGAGATTGGTTTCTGAGTAAAACCCATTCGTTGACTCATATTCAACTGCATACATATCCACTTCATAGGCTGCTCGAATTTGAACCCCGCTTAATGCTTTTGGTGTGTATTCAACACCGAACCCAACCTTAAAAGCGGCTCCGTTATCGTCGGTTAACTGTTCTTCATTTTGATTTAAATCTAAACTCGACATACCAACTAAGCCAAAAGGTCTAAGGCCATTTCCAAAGGTGTAACCTAAATTGGCAGCTAAGGAAATAGAGGTAGGTTTCATTGAATAACTACCCACTTTTGCTTTGGCTGTGCCATAGTCGGTATATGTTCCTTCAATACCAACAATTTTATTGAATTGATAGCCGAGATAAATTTTTGTTGAGTTGCCATCAGCTTCTGCTGAGAGAAGGTTATTATTATTGTCATTCCAAGAGTCTTCCTCTGAGTAACCAAATGTTCCGAAACCTGCCCCAACATAAAAGCCGCTAACCTTAGGTTGATCGTTAGCAAGAGCATAGAAAGAGGTGCTAGAGATAAGAAGGGGTAAAAGTAGTCGTTTCATTGATAGCTCCATGATCAAAATAATTATCAATTAGTATAGGTAGCTTTATTTAATATCCCAATTATTAATGCTTTTTTGTGATCCATTGATAGTGCAATTGGTTCTTTGATAGTGCTATTCGCTATTTTTCATTGCGCGATAGATCCTGAATAATAGTATTCGAATAATTTCTAGGATGGAGTATATGAATAAAAAAGGACTGTTAGCGATTGTTATTGCATTAATTATTGCTGCCGTATGTACTTCAGGGTTGATGAGGGCGGCAATAGAGCTATCTATATTTTTACTTCTGATTGGGTACTTACTAATCATCAAGAAAAAAAAGATAAATTAAAAAGCAAAAAGGCTGATAAGTAAAAATACTTATCAGCCTTTTCTAATTTGGTGGCCCCTCCCAGATTTGAACTGGGGACCGAACGATTATGAGTCGTGCGCTCTAACCACTGAGCTAAGGGGCCGTTGTAGGTGGTGATTATAGGGGAAGATGAAAACAGTGTCTAGCCATAAGGCGTTTGCTTTTTAATCACTTGATTGAAAATATGCATCTAGATCGAAAAAAGGTGAGCCTAAGCTCACCTTTTTGATTCTATTAACAAATAATTATGTTTAATTATTCGTCTAAGAAGCTACGTAATACTTCCGAACGACTTGGGTGACGCAATTTACGAAGTGCTTTCGCTTCGATTTGACGAATACGCTCACGCGTTACATCAAACTGCTTACCTACTTCTTCAAGAGTATGGTCGGTATTCATATCGATACCAAAACGCATACGAAGTACTTTTGCTTCTCGAGGAGTTAGGCCTGCAAGAACGTCGTTAGTTGCAAATTTCAAGCTTGTTGAAGTTGCAGAATCAACAGGAAGTTCAAGGGTATTATCCTCGATGAAATCACCTAGGTGCGAATCTTCATCATCACCGATTGGTGTTTCCATTGAAATAGGCTCTTTAGCGATTTTCAGAACCTTACGGATCTTGTCTTCAGGCATTTGCATGCGCTCAGCAAGTTCTTCTGGTAATGGCTCACGGCCCATTTCTTGTAGCATTTGACGCGAAATACGATTCAGTTTGTTGATCGTTTCGATCATGTGAACTGGAATACGGATTGTACGTGCTTGGTCGGCAATTGAACGAGTGATCGCTTGACGGATCCACCATGTCGCATAAGTAGAGAATTTGTAACCACGACGGTATTCAAATTTATCTACAGCCTTCATCAGACCGATGTTACCTTCTTGAATAAGATCCAAGAATTGTAGACCACGGTTTGTGTATTTTTTAGCAATAGAGATAACAAGACGTAAGTTCGCTTCAACCATTTCTTTTTTCGCACGACGAGCTTTTGCTTCACCGATAGACATGCGACGGCTGATGTCTTTGATATTTAGAACTGGTAATCCAGTTTCTTTCTCAATGCTGTCAATTTTCTTAATTGAACGGCGAATATCTTCTTCGTAACGCTTTAGACGCTCCACGTATGGTTTGTCAGATGCGATGATTTCGTTGAACCATTCGTCAGAAGATTCATTACCAGAGAAAAGAGAAATGAATGATTTCTTAGGCATTTTTCCGTATTCAACACACATACGCATAATTAAACGTTCTTGTGTACGAACACGATCCATGCTGCCGCGCATTTCACGAACTAGGTAATCAAACTGTTTAGGGATCAGTTTAAATTCACGGAATACATCCGTTAACTCGCCAATCGCTACGCGTGCTTTTGCGTTATCACGACCATGTTCTTCAAAAGCAAGTTGCATGTTGTGGTAAGACGTACGAAGTTCTGTGAATTTCTCCAAAGCAAGCTCTGGGTCAATACCTACATCTTCTTCTTCCTCGTCTTCATCATCTTCAGCTTCTTTATCTTCGTCTTCAAGATCAGATTCACTCAGTTCAGAACCGATGTGAGTTGCTGTTGGTGCTGCTGAACCATCATCATTAGGATCAACAAAACCAGAAATGATGTCAGTAAGTCGAATCTCTTCGGCTTGAACTTTATCAAACTGTTCTAATAAGTATGAAATTGCGCCAGGGAATTCAGCAACTGAACACTGAACTTCATTAATGCCTTCTTCAATACGTTTAGCGATGTCGATTTCGCCTTCACGAGTAAGAAGTTCAACAGTACCCATTTCACGCATGTACATGCGAACAGGATCCGTTGTACGGCCAATTTCACTTTCTACACTTGATAGTGCGGCTGCAGCTGCTTCTGCTGCATCTTCATCAGTTACGGCATCATCATCATTCAATGACATATCATCGGCATCAGGTGCGGTTTCTACCACTTTGATGCCCATGTCATTGATCATTTGAATAATATCTTCAACCTGCTCAGAATCTACAATTTCTTCTGGTAGGTGATCGTTAACTTCTGCGTAGGTCAGATAGCCTTGTTCCTTGCCTTTGATTACAAGTAATTTTAGCTGTGACTGCGGATTTTGATCCATAGACGGTATCCTACTTCTGGTCTGTGTGAAGGAATTAGTATGCGAAATGCAAACCATTAATAATAACAAATTTATGTGTTGATGACGATGCAGGGATTCTATGCTTTTAATTCTAGCATTAAGGCTAGTAGCTCCCGCTTTTCTTCGACTGATAAGCCAAGCGTTCTTTCTTTCGTCTGTAAACTTTCAATTTGTTGATTGATGCACTGGGCCAAAACATTGTCCAGTGAATCCATAAATACATCTTGGGTGTTGTCTTGATCTATGGGTAATTCCCATACTGCCAAGCGCGATAATAGTTTTTCACTTTTATCCCCACGCCAATGTTCTAATAATTGGCCTGTAGAGATATGGGGATTATGTCTGCAATTTTCAAGTAATTGTAGAAATAAACTTAAGCCAGGCAGTGGAATGTCTTGAACACTGCTTAAATCTGGGACTAATTGCGCCAAATTTGGATTTTGTAACAGCAGCGTGATCACTTCACGCATGGCTGTGCGTTTCATCTCTGGTTGAGCTTGGCGCTTTGTTTCTGGAGCACCTTGCTTAGATATTAGTTGCTGTAATTGGCTTTCATCCATAATTCCGAGCGTTTTGCCAAGTTGCTCACGTAAATAAAGACGCAGAGTCCCACCGGGCACTTTATCGATTAAAGGAACGGCAAGTGTTGTTAACTTCGCTTTTCCTTCTCGACTACTCGTATCTATCTGATCGACCAGCGTTCTAAACATAAAATCAATTAATGATTCAGCTTGAGTTACGGCTTGTTCAAAGGCAACTTTACCGTGTTGGCGAATATAGGTGTCAGGGTCTTCACCGTCAGGTAAAAACATGAACTTTAATTGGCGGCCATCATTTAAGTATGGCAGTGCTTGTTCCATTGCTCGCCATGCAGCCTCTCGACCTGCTCGGTCACCATCATAACAACACACGACAGTGCTTGTTTGGCGAAAGAGAAGTTGTATATGATCGCCTGTCGTTGCTGTACCTAGAGAGGCGACAGCGTAATCTACGCCAAACTGAGCTAAAGCTACGACATCCATATAGCCTTCAACAACGAGAGCTTGGGGTAAATCTTTATAAGCTTGCAGCGCTTCATATAAACCATAAAGCTCTTTGCCTTTATGGAAAATAGGTGTTTCAGGTGAATTTAAATATTTGGGAGTGCCTTCACCAATTACGCGACCACCAAAGCCAATAACGCGACCTCGACGATCTCTAATTGGGAACATGACTCGACCACGAAAACGGTCATAACGACGGCCATTATCGCTTTCAATTAACATCCCACCGCTGACTAAAGCATCTTGTGATGTTTTGTCTCGGCCAAAGTTATTTTTGACTAATTCCCACTCATCAGCCACATAACCGATACCAAATTTCTGAACTATTTCGCCAGAAAGGCCACGATCTTTAAGGTAGTTGATAGCATGAATATTGGTGGCAGATTTTAATTGGGAGCAATAAAATTGACTGATACCGCCCATTAAATCATATAGGCTTCGTTTCTGTTCTGAATTGGCCGTTGGACCTGAAGGGGCGTTAAAGCCACTACGTTGTTCGCGAGGAACATCAAGACCAAGCATAGAGGCGAGTTCTTCAATGGCTTCGACGAATTCTAAACGGTCGAACTCCATGAGGAAGTCAATGGCATTACCATGAACACCACAGCCAAAGCAGTGATAAAACTGTTTTTCTTGGCTAACAGAAAAAGAAGGGGATTTTTCATTATGGAATGGACAGCAAGCACCGTAGTTCTTCCCTTGTTTCTTCAGCTTTACTCTTGTGTCAATGATATCGACAATATCGTGTCGATTTAAAAGCTCATCAATAAAACTGCGAGGGATATGTCCAGACATCTTTTTTCTTTTCCTGTAGATACAAACAAGCCGTGCATATCAAAGATAGCACGGCTTGCTTTATAAATAGAGTATTATTAAGCCAGTTTAGATTTAACTAATTGACTTACTTTACCCATGTCAGCGCGGCCTTGGATTTGAGGTTTTAATACGCCCATCACCTTGCCCATATCTTGCATTCCTGCAGCACCAGATTCGATAATTGCTTCGTCTAATAACTTAGCAACTTCTTCATCAGTTAGTGCTTGCGGCATAAAGTCATCAAGTACTAAAATTTCAGCACTCTCTTTCTCAGCAAGATCATCACGACCAGCAGCAGTGAACTGCGATACTGAATCACGACGTTGTTTAACCATCTTCGTTAAAACAGCAATGATATCATCGTCAGACAAGGTAGTATGACCATCGATTTCACGTTGTTTAATTTCAGATAAAGCTAAACGAATTGTGCCAAGGCGTAATTTATCCTTGGCTTTCATCGCTAACTTTTGCTCGTCTTTGAGTTTTTCAATTAGAGCCATAACTTAGTCCTAAATTAGGTAAGTTATTAGTACAGGCGAACGCGACGTGCGTTTTCGCGAGACAACTTCTTAGCGTGACGCTTTTGAGCTGCTGCTTTAGCGCGTTTACGTACTGTAGTAGGTTTTTCGTAATGCTCACGACGGCGAACTTCAGAAAGAATACCTGCTTTTTCGCAAGAGCGCTTGAAACGACGTAGTGCAACGTCGAACGGTTCGTTTTCACGTACTTTAACTACTGGCATATGCCTTTCACCTCAGGTGTTAGTCAATTCGCTGGTAGTTATAATTAACCAGCTATTATTCAAATTGGTGCCGAATTTTAATCCGATCGAGGCGTTTTGTAAAGCATTCTTGATTAAGAATTGAGTAATTTCTTTGTTTATTTTACCTTCTCTAGTCATCACGTCGCTTGAGGTAGCTTAGTGATGTAGGTAATATGGCGTTAAATTAACAGGTAACTGAGAAAAATATGCGAATTTTAGGCATTGAAACCTCGTGTGATGAAACGGGTGTTGCGATTTATGATGATGAAAAAGGGCTATTAGCTCATCAACTTTATAGCCAAGTAAAACTGCACGCAGATTACGGTGGTGTTGTCCCTGAATTGGCCTCTCGTGACCATGTTAAAAAGACAATTCCATTAATCCAAGCGGCATTAAATGATGCGGGCATGACCAAAGACGATATCGACGGTATTGCTTATACGGCAGGTCCAGGTTTAGTCGGTGCATTATTAGTTGGTTCGACTATTGGCCGTAGTATTGCGTATGCGTGGGATGTTCCTGCTATTCCTGTTCATCACATGGAAGGCCATTTACTTGCGCCAATGCTTGAAGATGAGCCTCCTGCATTTCCGTTTGTAGCACTACTTGTGTCAGGCGGCCACACCATGATGGTTGAAGTAAAAGGCATTGGTGAATATCAAATTCTTGGTGAATCTGTGGATGATGCCGCAGGTGAAGCGTTTGATAAAACAGCTAAATTAATGGGGCTTGATTATCCTGGTGGTCCTTTGCTATCAAAATTAGCAGAGAGTGGCACTAAAGGTCGTTTTAAATTCCCTCGTCCAATGACTGATCGTCCTGGTTTAGATTTTAGCTTCTCTGGTCTAAAAACATTTGCCGCAAACACCATTCGTGCTAATGATGATGATTTGCAGACTCGTGCAGATATTGCGTTTGCTTTCCAAGAAGCCGTGGCGGATACCTTAGCAATTAAATGTCGTCGTGCATTAAAGCAAACTGGTATGAAACGTTTAGTGATGGCGGGTGGGGTAAGTGCGAATACTTACCTTCGTCAAGAACTAGAAGCGATGATGAAGAAAATTGGTGGTGAGGTGTTTTATCCTCGAACTGAATTTTGTACCGACAACGGCGCCATGATTGCTTATGCAGGTATGCAGCGTTTGAAGAATGGTGAGACAACAGATTTAGCGGTTCAAGCTAAGCCACGTTGGCCTATCGATCAGCTTAAACCAATTGCAAAATAGTAGTGATCAGCAAAGATCGTAAATGATCTTTATTTCTGGTTTGTATAGAAGGGACTAAATTAGTCCCTTTTTCTTTGCCAAATTTTCTTCTCTTCACCTGCAAAAAATCGACGAATATTCTCGTGATGTTTTAGAACGATTAAACAAGAAAGCATAGCAACAGGAAGGGTATACTGAGGTTTGACTAACCAAGTAAATAAAGGCGCAAGTAAAGCGGTGATCATTGACGCTAAAGAAGAGTAGCCAGTCACTAATACCGTGATAACCCAACTGCCAAATAACATTCCCGTTAGATCTAATCCTATCGGAGCTAATGCGCCAAGAGCGGTTGCGACCCCTTTGCCACCTTTAAAGTGAAAAAATAGTGGGTACATGTGACCTAAGCAGGCTGAAATTGCAATGATGCCTAATAGTAGAGGGTTGATTTCAAGAAAGTAGCCTCCCCATACCGGTAACATGCCTTTTAAAATATCACAAAGTAGAACTAACCCTGCCGCTCCTTTACCACCAAGACGAAAGACATTAGTTGCCCCTGGATTATGAGAGCCTGAATTTCTTGGGTCGGGTAAGCCTTTTAATCGACAAATTAAAACCGCACTAGAGATCGATCCTAGAAGATAGGCGATGATGATCATAATTAGTGCAAGAGGGGTCATGAATGAGCCTTTATTTAGGTGATCAGGAGCGATCAAAAATCATTTTTATAGTATATTGCTCAGCATATTGAGCAAGGTAATATCAATATTACGTTGTTTTTCTTTTGATGGGTATCCGACCTCTTAATAAAAAGTGTGATCAAAGATGGATTTAGTATTTATAAAACAGCTTGAAGTTATTACAACCATTGGCGTTTATGAGTGGGAACAGGGCATTAAACAAAAGCTCGTATTAGATATTGATATGGCTCACGACAATAAACCCGCAGCAGCATCTGATGATGTTCAACATTGTTTAAATTACGCAGAAGTGAGTGAGGCGGTGACGGCTCATATTCAAAACGGTCGCTTCTTATTAGTTGAGCGTGTTGCAGAGGAGATCGCAGATCTTATTATGACTCGTTTTTCAGTGCCTTGGATCCGCATTCATTTATCTAAACCAGGAGCAGTGGTAAATGCACACAGTGTTGGGGTTGTGATTGAGCGAGGAAGCAAATGATCACCACCTATATTGGCGTTGGTTCCAATATTGCCCCTGAAAAACACGTAAAAGCAGCGATTGATGAATTAAAAGCGTTAGGTGACGTAACTAAGATTTCGACGGTTTATGAAGCTGAGCCTGTTGGATTCTCAAGCCATAATTTTTTTAATTTAGTGGTGGAATTAAACGTTGCTCATTCATTGACTGAATTAGGTTCACTATTACGTGCAATCGAAATTAAATGGGGTCGAGAGCTTAATGCGCAGAAGAATCAAGATCGAACATTAGATCTGGATATTCTTTTGTATGGTGATTTGGTGTCTGAATCAGATCCTAAGTTACCGAGAGAGGATCTTTTTAAGTTCGCGTTTGCTATTTTACCTATGGTGGAATTGAATCCAGATCTTATTATTCCAAGTACAGAACGTACAATCAGTGAAATATGGGCAGAGTTCCCTTATTCTCAATCGTTAAAACCTGCTTTATTAAATTTAACATTCTAATGGACTATCATGACGTACTTTGAAGCTTTTTTTCTTGCTTTGTTGCAAGGGTTTACTGAGTTTTTACCTATTTCAAGTTCTGCCCACCTTATACTCCCTTCTGCAGTTCTTGGATGGTCTGATCAAGGCTTAGCCTTTGATGTCGCTGTTCATGTTGGAACATTAGCGGCGGTTATTATCTATTTTAGAAAAGAAGTCGTGACGTTATTAACAGCGTGGGTAGGCTCGATTACTAAAAAGGAACACAATAAAGAGTCTAAACTGGCTTGGTTGATTATATTAGCAACCATTCCAGCGGCACTTTGTGGTCTGTTACTTAAAGATTTTATTGAGATCTATTTGCGCAGCGCATGGGTTATTGCAACGACAACGATCGTATTTGGCTTATTGCTTTGGTGGGTTGATAAAAACTCAGAACTAGCCAAAGGTGAATATGAGATGACGTGGAAAAAAGCGTTATTTTTAGGTGTTGCTCAAGCAATGGCGATGATCCCGGGCACTTCTCGTTCTGGTATTACGATTACCGCTGCACTTTACCTTGGTTTTACCCGTGAAGCTGCTGCACGTTTTTCGTTTTTAATGTCTATCCCAATCATTACCTTAGCGGGTTCTTATCTTGGTTTAAAATTGGCTCTGAGTGATATTTCAATTAATTTTGGTTTATTAAGTACTGGTGTGGTGGTTTCTTTTATTAGTGCTTATATCTGTATTCACTTTTTCTTAAAGCTGATTTCAAGCATGGGAATGACGCCGTTTGTTATTTATCGCTTACTATTAGGTACGAGTTTACTTATGTGGTTAAGCTTTGCTTAGAAACTAGAAACTAGAAACTAGAAACTAGAAACGATAAGAGCAGTATGGCTAGAGTGGCAATTTTCTAGGCTTCAGGACGCTACGCTTACAGGTTTCAGGTGTGCTCGGTTTTGATCTTCCTGAAACCTGAAACCTGAAACCTTAGCTTTTGCTTTTATAGTTTCTAGAGCGAAGCGTTCTAGTTAGCGTAGCGTATAGTTTATTTGATATCTAACTTACTCTTCACTGCTTCAACTCGTCTTTTATTCAACTCTTCTCTAATCTCAGCGCCTTTAAATCCAGCAGCAACCACTTCTTTCACTTCCACACTTTTTGCAGCATCAAACGCCATTTCAAAACGTGCTTTTTGTGGGTATGGCTCAGACTCTAATCCTAATCGGCCCGTATGATCGGCTTGGCAGCAGAGTAAGATAGGCTCTAAGCGCTCTGGTTTACGCCATACGTCCATTTTATCGAATATCTTAATGAAGGTTTGCGCTCGTAATTCAGGTGCTCGATGAATATTGGTGTGGTGTTCGCAAACCAGTAGTGCTAAATCTCGGTACTCATTAGGAACTTTAATTCGTGCACAGAGCGTTTTAATCAGTTTAATACCAGTATGGCAATGCATTTTATGATTTGGCCATTCTGATTCTGGCGTGACGCCTTTTCCTAAATCATGAACTTGAGCTGCGAAGCGAGTCGGTAAATCTTGGCTTAATAGGGCAGCTTGTTGCGTTACCATCAAAGTATGAATCCCCGTATCAATTTCAGGGTGCCATTTTTCTGGTTGAGGTACACCAAACAATGCATCCAGTTCTGGTAATACAACGGCGAGAGCACCACACTCTTTTAATACCGAAAGAAAGATCTCAGGGTGCTGACTCGAAAGAGACTTCTCCCATTCTTGCCATACACGCTCTGGCGTTAAGTGAGACAACTCACCGCTGTCTACTAAGGTTTTCATTAATGCCATTGTTTCTGGTGCAATAGTAAAACCAAGATAATGAAAACGGGCGGCAAATCGAGCGACGCGTAGTACACGCAATGGGTCTTCGATAAAGGCATCAGATACGTGGCGTAGTAGACGATTATTTACATCATCTTGCCCATTATAAGGGTCAATCAATTCACCACTATCGGATTGAGCGATAGCATTAATGGTAAGGTCACGGCGCAGCAAGTCTTCTTCTAGAGTGACATCTGGTTCGGCATAACAAGTAAAGCCTTTATAACCTTGGCCACTTTTTCGCTCAGTTCTCGCTAGTGCATATTCTTCTTTAGTTTTCGGGTGTAGAAATACAGGAAAATCTTGCCCAACGGCTTGATAGCCAAGTGAACCCATCTCGTTAGGGCTAGATCCAACGACAACCCAATCTTTATCTTTTACATCAATATTGAGAAGTGAATCTCGAACTGCACCACCAACTAAATAAATATTCACGTTTTGCCCTACTCGTTGCCAAGATAAAGAGAACTTTCTTTACTTTCTTAGTTCCAATGATACCGTGCAATCATAGCTTTTCGACTTTTTATTCCATATTTATTCTTGGAATTTTCCTGATAGGACAAACACCATTCTTATGTACCAAGATTTTTTTGGCTTTAATGAGCTTCCGTTCTCAATGACTCCTAATGCACGTTTTCTCTATTTGAGTGAACGTCATAAAGAGGCGCTGAATTATTTATTGTCGGGATTAGGAGAAGGCGGTGGGTTTGCGTTATTAACCGGAGAAGTCGGTACGGGTAAGACGACCGTATCACGCGCACTATTCTCTCAATTAGACAGTAATGTGCATCTTGCTTTAATTTTGAACCCTATGTTCAGCGCTCAAGAGTTATTAGAGGCGATCTGTGATGAGCTTGAGATTTCTTATTCTGAAAAGGCGTCGTTAAAACAGTTAACCGACAATATTGTTTATTTTCTTAAAGCAGAGCGAGAGAAAGGTTTTCAGACTATCGTTGCTATTGATGAAGCGCAGCATTTAGGCCCAGATGTATTGGAGCAATTACGTTTACTCACTAACTTTGAAACAGACCGTGATAAGTTATTAAAAGTGTTATTGATTGGCCAACCTGAGTTACAACAGAAGTTACAGCAAACGAATTTACGTCAGCTCGCACAACGTATTACGGCACGATATCATTTATTGCCTTTAACACCTCAAGAGATTGAATCTTATATACAGCACCGTTTGACGATTGCAGGCGGAGAGCTGTCACTGTTTCCATCTTCTGCCATAAAGAAAATTGCTCGTCACTCTAATGGCATCCCTCGAGTGATCAACCTACTGTGTGATAAAGCATTGTGGGTTAGCTACCAAAAGGGCAAGCAGAGTGTAGATAACCAAGCTGTTATTCGAGCTTGTGAATTAGTGCTAGATTGGCAGGTTGAAAGTGAAGGGGTAAGACATAAAAATCCTGCATCATGGGCACCAACGATGATCGCGGTAGGGTTATCTTTAGTGTTGAGTGTGGGAAGTTATCATTTTTTACCTCGATATTTAGATGCTCATTATCCAATTATAGAGCCTGCTATTGAGGTGCCATTAGAGGGGTTCTCCTCGCAATCAGAGGCTTTTCAATCGTTATTGTCGGTATGGGGTTATTCAGTAAATGAGTTCCAAGCGAATTGTACTAATGCAAAAAGGGCGCAACTATATTGTTTAGATAGCAATGGCAGTTTGAGTGATTTATTAGCGATTAATAGACCTGCGGTGGCTTGGTTACAACAACAAACGGGTGAGGACTTACTAGTACTCGTTTATCGTGTTCACTCTAAAGGGGTGGAGTTACTTTTACCGTCTAAACATGTTGAAGTTTCTCATCAATGGTTTGAACAACATTGGAATGGCGCTTATATCCAGTTGTGGAAAAAACCAATCATTACTGAACGAGCGATGAAGCGTGGTGATAAAGGAAAAGCGATCCTAGAGTTGAATCGTTTACTGTCTTTTGCATTGGAACAACCGTTTAGTGATTCAGACAAATTTAATCAAGAGACAGAGCAACAAGTGAAAGAATTCCAAGAAATATTTGGGTTAGCTACTGATGGAGTTGTAGGATCAAGTACCTTAATGTGGTTAGACAGTGTTGTTAATATTGATGCGCCTTTGCTTCAAGGAGATAAGTAAATGTCGTCTTCTCGCTTTCCTTTATGGGTATTAGGCTCAATTGTGGTGTTTCCTCCGTTGATGATATCTAGCTACCTTTCATTGCCTCATTATAAAGCGTCTCAACAGGAATTAGAGCCTTATAAGCCGACCTATACGGTATTGTCATTACCAATACTAGCAACGGTGAAGTTACCACTACGAGCTCAAGAACTATCATTAACTGGTTTGAAAGAATCGCCAAAAAAAGTAAATTCAATTGAGTCGTTTAGAGCAACTTCAGCACCAAAGAGTAAAGAGGTTTCTGAAAGTTCAACATCAGAGCCAGAGCAATTATTGGATATTGATGCCCTTGATTTATCAGGATTGTCACCAGAATTAGCGGCACGATTTGAATCTATTTTAAGTGAGCCATCAGAATACGAAATGGAAGAAAACCCAGAACCAATACAAAGTGATGGTTATCTTCAATTAGAGAAAAGCGGTTCTCAGCTTGTGGGTCGTTTACCTGCGTTAAATTTTCAAACTCATAACTATACTTCAAAACCAAGTCGCCGCTGGATCAAGGTGAATGGCAAAGAAGTGAATGTTGGAGGCAGCATTACACCGTCTATTTCTCTATTAGAAATTAATCCTAGAAATGTAGTGATTGAGTTTAAAGGTCAGAAAATAGAGATTCCCGCATTGTATGAATGGAAGGGATAAGGGATAAGGGATTATTGTTTAGCAGGCATAAAAAAGCTCAGAATTATCTGAGCTTTTTTGTATCTATCATTTATTGATTAGTTATCAATAGTTGTTAGTTATCAAGAGTGATTAAGACCAACCGTTTTGTTTCTTCTTACGGCTTGGGATCATGTGAGGAAGTAAAAGGCCAAATAATAGACCAATACCAGCAACACCACCGCCGTACATGAAGTACTTAAGTAATAAGTCTTCTTTTTGTGTATCTAGCTTAGCGCGTAATTCACGAATTTCAGATTGAGAGCTAACCAATTGGTTATTAACATCGCTGTAGCTTTGCTCTAAATCTTGCATTTGTTGGTTACGTTGAGTCAGGCTATCAGCTAAACCTGCTTTCTCATCATTTGCCGCTTTACGAGCATTGGCCAGTTGTGTTTTAACTGACGTCAGTTCGGCTTCAACTTTAGGTAAACGCTCACCAAGACCTGCTTGACGAGAAACAAACTTAGTTTCAACCCAACCTTTACGGCCTTTGGTATCCACGATTTGTGTGAAACCAGAGTTTTTATTGCTGCTTAATAGAGTAATGCGTTCACCCGCATTTACGCTACCAATGATCTTGTATTGATTACTTGGACCTGAGTGCATGTACGTAAACAGGTTATCAGAAATATAACGAGTTTGAGCTTGCGCTGGCGTAGCAATAGCCCAAGCGAGTAAAATTAGGCTAATAAAATGCTTCACAATAATATTCCTTTGAAAAATGGATCCTGAACCGTTACACACCAATTTATTAATTCATGCATTATCATCGATTCAAACGAAGGTATAGATACTAAAAATATTTGGGCCCAGATGCAAGAAAAGAGGAGATTTTACTCTCCTCTTTGTGCAATTGTTTCAAAATTGATTAAGCTTATGCGCTAACGCCGATACCGAAGATTGCTTGCATTGCGTAGTAGAAAACTACGGCTAGCAATGCACCTGCTGGTAGGGTAACAACCCAAGACGCTACGATATTACGTACAACACCTAAGTTTAGGGCACCAATACCACGAGCAAAACCTACACCTAGTACAGCACCAACCAACGTTTGTGTCGTTGAGATTGGAAGACCAGTACCTGATGCTAATACCACAGTAGAAGCAGTTGCTAACTGTGCAGCAAAGCCACGGCTTGGTGTTAGTTCAGTAATACCTGTACCAACGGTTGCCATTACTTTGTGGCCTAATGTTGCAAGACCAACAACGATACCAATACCACCTAGAGGAAGAATCCACCAAGCAATTGTGCTTTTCGTTGTGATTTCACCCATGTGCTCAACGGTTGAAACAACAGCAGATAGTGGACCAATCGCATTAGCAACATCGTTAGAGCCATGAGCAAATGCCATAGCACACGCGGTAATAACCATTAATGTACTGAAGATACTTTCTACGCCAGTAAAGCCACGGCTGTCTTTCTCATCATTTACCGTATTTGCAAATTTATGAGAGATATACAGATAACCACCAACCATTACTAATGCTGATACGCCTGCAGATGCAACCCATGCTTCGCCATTACTTAAATGTAGACCAACGTGTTTTAGACCTTTCTTGATAGTAACAAGTGCAATAACCATAGTGGTGATGAACATGTATACCGGAACAAAACGCTTAGCATTCATTAATGGCTTATCAGTATCAAATATCAGTCGCTGAGCACTGATAAAGATCATGTAAGCAAAAATACCGGATATGAGAGGAGTGATTAACCAGCTCCCTACGATACCTTGAACTGAGTTCCAATCAACCGCTTCAGTACCTACTGCAACACACGCAAAACCGATGATTGCACCGATAATAGAGTGAGTTGTTGATACCGGCCAGCCCATGTAAGACGCAAGCAATAACCAAGTACCTGCAGCAAGAAGCGCTGACATCATGCCGTAAACTAATACTTCAGGCTGATGGGCGAAAAGAGAGGTATCAATTACCCCTTTACGAATTGTATCTGTAACTTCACCACCTGCAAGGTATGCCCCTGCAAATTCGAAGATCATTGCAATGATGATCGCTTGTTTTACTGTTAGTGCTTTAGACCCAACTGAGGTGCCCATCGCATTGGCAACATCATTTGCACCAATACCAATCGCCATAAGGAAGCCGAAGAAGGCCGCAACTAAAATAAGGGTCGTGCCGTAGTTAGCAAGAATATCCATTGTATTACCTGTTACTGAATCAGAAACTTATGAGCGAGATAGCATGAGTTCTAAACGAGAACCTACACGCTGTGCTTGGTCAGCAATGCCACCAACCCACTCAAGAATTTTATAAAGGAACATAACATCGATTGGGTTGTATTTGTGCTCGATGCTCATGAGTTGCTGGCGCAGTTGAATTTGCAATTCGTCAGTATCATCTTCAATGATGTCTAACTTATTGATCATCTCAGCAACCAAAGTGACTTCTCGTCCCTTAAAGCCTGTTTCCAATAGCTCATCCAATTCACTGATTACTTCTTGCGCTTGATTAGCCGCATCTAAACAGCGTTGAACATAAGCTAAAAATGCATCCTGCATAGAGCTTGGAATTTCAAGTTGACGACCAACAACGCGACCTGCGATGTCTTTAGCCAGGTTTGCGAGTTTATCTTGCTGAGTTAACAGACCGAGCATGTCGGTACGATCAACTGGCATAAACAACCCACGAGGAAGTTTTAAACGAATTTCACGTTTTAGAACATCCGCTTCTTTCTCTAGATGAGAAATTTGCGCACGAAGTTCACTCGCTTTTTCCCAGTCACCTTTTGCACACGTTTCGAAAAACGGAACAAGAAGTGAGCAGCATTCATTGACACAAACAACGTGACGCTGCAAAGGTTTCATTGGGGACTTGGCGAATAACCCCATAATAGTATTTACTGGCATGGTTTCTTAACCTAATAAAACAAACACCTAATGGTGAATTGTTAGACGATGGCCACAAAGGCGCGAATGTTAACCCAATCCCACTATCAATAAAACTACTTTAGATCATGGTTTGGGCGTTATTTCTAGCTTGATACCGAACAGTTTAAGCCATATCCTTGGAAAGACAACGGTTATGAGGTCATTATGGAAACTGAAATCGAACTAAAATTTTTTGTTTTTCCTGAGTTTGTCGACACAATTATAGACAAAATATCAGGAGCAAAAGTCATTGAGCATAGTTGCTTAAATTTAGGAAACATCTATTTTGACACCCCAGAGCAGCATCTTCGTAAACACGATACTGGGTTACGTATTCGTCGATTTAATGATGAACGAACACAAACATTAAAAACGGCAGGTCGTGTGGTAGCAGGGTTGCACCAGCGTCCAGAATACAATGCTGAACATGACTGTGATGTCCCTAATGTGTATTTACATCCTCAAGATGCTTGGCCTAGTGATATCGCTTTGGCAGATCTTCAATCACAACTTTCTCCTTTGTTTTCAACGAACTTTGTTCGTAAGCAGTGGTTAATTGAAATGCCTGATGGTAGTGAGATTGAACTGGCGTTTGATCAAGGTGAAGTAATTGCAGGCGATCGAACGACTCCTATCTGCGAAGTAGAATTAGAATTAAAATCAGGCCAGACCGATGCGTTATTTACTCTGGCTAGAGACTTATGCAGTTCTGGTGGGATGCGTTTAGGCAATCAAAGTAAAGCTGCAAAAGGTTACCGTTTAGCAATGAACGCACCTGCGGATAAAGTCAAACCACTTTCATTGGTCAAAACAGAATCAACAGATAGTGTGGAGACGTGCTTTGTTAATTCGTTGGAGTATGCACTTTCTCATTGGCATTATCATGAACAAATTTACATCGATACTCAAAACCAATTAGCGCTACAAGAAATTCGTATTGCGATCGCATTTTTACGTCAAATTTTTCTAGTTTTTGGCGAAATGGTACCAAAGCGTGCTAGTGAGCGATTACGCCAAGAGCTTAAATGGTTAGAAGAAGAGTTGCATTGGCTTGATGAATCAGACCACTTAGCTTATTTAATTGAAGAAAAAGGGCATGTATTACGAAAGCTAGATGCACGTAAATTCTTGGTAGCCAGCCTGAAAGAGAGTGAGAAATCACTGCCGAATACAGAAGAGATGCTGATGTTATTAGTCTCATCTCGTTACTGTGGGTTATTGCTTGATTTGAGTCGTTGGATATTAACGCGAGATTGGCAGCCTTTCTTAGATGATAAAAAGCGTCAGCAATTACAAGAATCAATAGACAGTCATTCTAGGGTGTTACTGGATCGAACTTGGGAAGCGTTAGATGAGGCTTTCTCTGTATCCAATCAGCTATTACCGACCGATTACTTCAAATTAAAAATGCGTTTACGTCGTAACTTAATGACGGGCACTTGTTTTGCGCTTATTTATGATGATGACCGAAGAAAAGGTTTCCGCTTACCTTGGCTTGATCTTTTACAAGGTATTGATGATTTAATGAGTTTAGAGCCTTTACGGACTCGTGTTCAGTTATTAGATGATGCTGAAGAGCGAGAGCAGTTAGAGCGCTGGTTACTAAGACAAGAACGCTCTATTTTACATGCTATGGAACAAACTCGCCAAGCAGGCTTAGAGTACCCCCCTTATTGGCAATAATGGTTTATTCCAACCTACATTTTTAGGTTGATACCCTAAATACAAAGAGAAGTGATTAAATTATTCTGATGTAATTACTTCTCTTTTTTATTCTCAATGGATGCTAATCTTTTTAGGATCTCATTCTGCTGCTGTAAAAGTAAGTTTAATTTCTCATCTCGACACTGCTTTTCTTTTTCTCTATTCTTGCGTTCTTCATTTTTTGCCGGCTCGGTAATAATTGAGGTTATTAAGCCTGAGATCATACCGAAAATCCCCACACCAGATAAAATAATCAACACCGCTAAAACTTTTCCCGCAACAGTGACAGGATAGTGATCACCATAACCAACGGTTGATATAGTGACAAAGGCCCACCATATGGCATCTCCTGCGGTATGTATATTGGCATCAGGATTTGACCCTTCAAACATCAGCATAAAAACAGAGCCTAAAGAAATAAGAGTAACCATTAAAACTAAAATAGAGGCAATAGTGGCTTCTTTTCGATTGGATTGGATCTGCTTTAATACAGACTGGCTAGAGCGAAGTAAGCGAAAAATACGTAAGATATGAAAAATGCGTGCATAACGAATGGGTTCAATGATTGGAATACTTGCTACGAAATCGATCCAATGTTCTTTTAAATATTGGAGACGGTGCTTACTGCGAAACAAATCAAGGCTGAGCTGAAAGAGAAAGAGGGCACAGATAATGGTGTCGAGTGTGATTAACATAGTACGACTGGCGTGATCTAGCGGTACAAACAGCAGGCTTGAGATCACAATTAAGGATAAAAAGGAGAGTATCAGCGACATTAAGCTCATGGGGTTAAGGTCAATTTTGTTATGATTCATACTAATTATTTATGGGTATCCATCGATATAATATTAAAGAGTGTTTAAATGATGATTGAAGCTATTAATCATGCACTAAAAAAATCGATTCTGAAAGGTAGTGGGGAAAGACTATGTCTGCAATAACGTTTAGGCCATGGGAAAGGCTGGTCACTGATATTAAATTAGTGCCAAAATTGGTCATTTTAATGGTATTTAGTACTGCACTGTTAGTAACCAAGCAGCTGTGGGATGCAAATACCTTTTACCAATCAGTAATTGCTATTCAGAAAGAAAAAGCTCAAGAATCCGCCATTGCTAACGCTGAATTGATTAATGGAATTTTAAATCATAAGCCTAATGGTAAAGAATTGGCTGGTGAAGCGATCAGTGTTCAAGCAAAAGCATGGTCTCAGGGCAATTATATCTATGTGATTGATCGTGATAGCGGCACCGTTTTTGGTCATAAATCAATTCAATCTCTCTCTTCACTGTCTGACTCTCTAGATAATGGCGCTTCATTAAAGCAGCTTATTGGTAGCTTATCTTCTCAGCAAGCGTATTCGATGAATGATTATTCTCGTTATGAATTTGCAGTTAAAGTGCCTAATCATAACTGGGTGGTGGTTGCCTCTCAAAGCTCAGACGGTGCAGAACAGTATTATCAAGATTACTTATACCAAGTGATTTGGCAGACGATAGTCATGATTGTCGCTTTCATGGTTATTTTATTAGGTGCCTCAAGCATTATGTTGCGTCAAATGAAGTATTTAAACACTTCAATGAAACAGATTGCCGCTCAAAATCTTTCTGAACCAGTAGAGATGAGCTGTAAAGATGAATTTGGTGATTTAGCAAGAGAGCTAAATAAAACTCGCCTTCAGCTTAAATCAGTCGTGGAAACTCAATTATCAGCGTCTCAAGAGTTGGCTAGTTTAACTGAAGTGATGACGATTAGTATGGAAGGAACAAAAGAAGCCGCTCAAGAAGAATTTGCTGAAATTGATCAATTAGCAACAGCGATGAGCGAAATGAATTCAACCGTACAAAATGTAGCGGATAATGCTCGTAATGCATCAACAGGAACAGAGCAAGCTCAAGTACAAGCGAAAGTTGGTCAAGAGTTTGTTGAAGGTACTATCGTTAAAATTCAAGCGCTATCAGGTGATATTGCCGCGTCTGCTGAAGTGGTAAATCAAGTTGAAGAAAGAGTAATGTCGATTAGTTCAGTTGTTGAAACGATTCGCGGTATTTCTGAGCAAACAAATTTACTTGCGTTGAATGCGGCGATTGAAGCAGCTCGTGCCGGTGATGCAGGGCGAGGTTTTGCGGTTGTTGCCGATGAGGTGAGAAACTTAGCGCAGAGTACACAAGGTGCAACGGTTGAAATTCAAGAGATGATCACTCAGTTGCAAAACAGTGCGAATCAGGCTGTTGAGTTAATGGAAAAAAGTGTTGTTGAGGCGGCAGAAGGCGTAGAGCTTGTAACTAATGCAGGCACTGAGTTAGACAGCATTGTGAATCAAGTGAACCATATTAATGAAATGAACTTCCAAATCGCAAGCGCTGCTGATCAACAAAGTGCAGTGGCAGAAGAGATGGATCAAAACTTAACTAATGTTAGAGAATTGGTTGAGGCTTCTGTGGTTGTTATGACTGAATTGACTGAAACGTCTGAAGAGATGCAAAAAAATGCAGAAGAGTTAGAAGCGAAGATGAAAGTCTTCAAAATTTAAATCACTCGCTTGATTTTAATTGACGCCTACACTCAGTTGTAGGCGTTTTTGTTTGCGGCGAAAAACAATTTTTGGCACAGTATCAAGAGTCTGATCGTACTTGGCGATCATAAGGAATTTTCGATAAGGAATATCATGTCTTTGCCATCCTCACTAGCGTCATTAGCAGAACGTCGTCAACAAGAGTTAACTCATCTTTCTCATATTGAGCAGTGGCCTAATTTATTGCAGGATCAGCTATCAATCGCTTTAGGTTGTAGTGATTTTTTGCATGAGGCATTTCAGCAAGATGAAGTGTTATGCCAAAGCTTCCCATCAATGTTTGAAGTCATTGATCGCAGTGAAGAATATCGCTCTCGATTACAAGATCGCTTATCGCAATGCAATGATGAAAATGCGTTGATGCGAGAGCTTCGCTATTTTCGACGACATGAAATGGCTTACATTGCATGGCGTGATTTTACCTTTTCTCATATCCCAGCAAGTGATTGGTCTTTAGAAACCAGTTTGTCTCATCTTTCTTTATTAGCTGAAGCCTTGATTGTAGAGTCGTATCAATGGCTTTATAAGCAAGCGTGTATTGATTGGGGTACACCTAAGAATGCTCAAGGTGAAGAGCAACCTATGCTTATTATTGGTATGGGTAAACTAGGTGGTGGAGAGTTAAACTTTTCGTCTGATATTGATTTGATTTTCACTTATCCAGAAAATGGTGAGACTGAGGGCGCTCGTCGAAGCCTTGCTAATGCTCAATTTTTTACTCGTTTAGGTCAAAAGATCATTAAAGCATTAGACCAAATGACATTGGATGGCTTCTGTTATCGCGTTGATTTACGTTTACGCCCATTTGGTGAGAGTGGGCCGTTAGTCATGAGTTACGCTGCGTTAGAGGATTATTATCAAGAGCAAGGTCGAGACTGGGAACGTTACGCAATGATCAAAGCACGCGTAATGGGGAAAGAGACTTACAGTCATTACCAAGAACTTCGTCAAATGTTGCGCCCATTTGTTTTTCGCCGTTACATTGATTTTGGTGCAATTCAAGCGTTGCGTCGTATGAAGTCGATGATCACCACTGAAGTTCGTCGTCGTGGATTGAACGATAATATTAAACTTGGCTCAGGTGGAATTCGAGAAGTTGAATTTATCGCTCAAGTATTCCAACTTATTCGTGGTGGCAGAGAGCCATCTTTACGTGGGCGTGGCTTATTAGAAACACTTGTAGCAATTAAAGAGTTAGGGCAGCTATCAGTTCAAGAGGTCGATGATTTAACCACGGGTTATTGCTTCTTACGTCGTTTAGAGAACCTACTACAAGCGATTGGAGATAAGCAAACTCAGACATTACCAATGGACGAGAGAGATCAATCTCGCCTTGCTTTTGCTATGGGAATGGCTAATTGGGATGAGCTATATAGTGCGATTGAAAAGCACATGAATACCATACATGCTGTGTTTGAAAATTTAATTGGCCATGATGAAGAAGAGTCCGAAAACAGCATTGATAAGTCGTATGTAGAGCTGTGGGACATGGCGCATAACCCTGAAGTGCTTGAGAGTATTTTACAAGAATTGAACGCTGACCAAGCAGAACAACTAACTTGCCATATTATTGAATTCAAAGGGGACTTGAAGAAGAAAACATTAGGACCAAGAGGGCGTGAAGCGATCACTCATTTAATGCCTAAATTGTTCAGTATTGTGATTGGCCGAGAAGATGCAAGTGATACCTTACCGCGTTTAACTAAGCTTATCCAAGCGATTGCGACTAGAACCACCTATTTAGAATTGCTTGATGAGCATAATGGGGCATTACAACACCTAGTTCGTTTGTGTGCTGCAAGTCCTATGGTGGCAGAACAACTGACTCGTTATCCTATACTCTTGGATGAATTATTGGATATAAATCAACTCTATAACCCAATTGAGTTGAGCCAATATAAAATTGAATTAAATGAGTTTCTTGCCCGTATTCCAGAAGATGATATGGAACAGCAGATGGAGGCTTTACGTCAATTTAAGCAAGTCTGTTTATTAAGAATAGCCGCCTCAGATATTGCTGGCGGACTTTCTTTAATGAAAGTAAGTGACCACTTAACTTACTTATCAGAAGCGCTCGTTGAAGCGGTGGTTAATCAAGCTTGGTTACAAGTGACTGAAAAATTTGGTGAGCCAACTCATCTTGAGGGGCGAGATAGCAAAGGGTTTGCGGTGATTGGCTACGGTAAAGTGGGAGGCTGGGAGTTAGGGTATAACTCCGATCTTGATATCGTATTTATGCACGATTGCGATGTGAATACGTACACCAATGGTAAAAAAGAGATCGATGGCCGTCAGTTCTACTTACGATTAGCGCAACGTATTATTCATATTTTCTCTGTACGTACCTCTTCTGGTATTTTGTATGAAGTCGATACTCGTTTACGTCCATCAGGGGCATCAGGTCTGTTAGTCAGTACTAGCGAAGCCTTTGATGAGTACCAACGAGAAGATGCGTGGACATGGGAACATCAAGCTTTAGTTCGTGCTCGTATGATCTATGGTGATACGGCGTTACAATCGGCGTTTAATACAACGCGACATGAGATCCTCTGTTTAGAGCGAGATGAGAAGAAACTACAGAAAGATGTTGTCGAAATGCGTGAAAAAATGCGAGATCATTTAGGCGGAAAGAAAACGGGACGCTTTATGTTGAAGCAAGATGCGGGTGGTATTACTGATATTGAGTTTTTAGCCCAATACTTAGTGTTAAATCACGCTCACCAAGCGCCAAAACTAACCCGATGGTCTGACAATGTTCGTATTTTTGAAAGCTTTGCTGAGCAGGATGTGATGAGTGAGGAGTTATCTTTGTCTTTGATCCATGCTTACTGTGTTATGAGAAATGAGATCCATCATCGTAACTTATTGGGTTTCGATGCCGATGTTGCTGATGCCAGTTTTATCGAAGAGCGACAAGCAGTCGTTACCGCTTGGAATCAATGGTTTGGTGAGTAAATATTACTTAATCTTGAGTTTATTATTTCTAAGTTGGCGCAGAACTTGCGTAAATGCTACCATTTATAACAGATGATTTTGATAGATAGCACAAACCAATAATGGTAGATGATTTGCTGTTTATTACCCGGAGAAAAGAATGAAACCAACACTTCCTAATTACGATCAATCCGGTGTATTGATTGTTGGTGATGTAATGCTTGACCGCTATTGGGGCGGACCAACAACTCGTATTTCACCAGAAGCTCCAGTACCTGTGGTTAAAGTTAATAATATTGAAGAGCGTCCAGGTGGCGCAGCGAACGTAGCGATGAATATTGCAGCGTTAGGCGGCGATGCTCACCTTGTTGGTCTTGTTGGTGATGATGAACCAGCCAAAGCATTAACAGCGACATTAGCATCATTAAAAGTACATTGTGATTTTGTGGCGCTTCCTGAGTTTCCAACAATTACAAAATTACGAGTAATGAGCCGTGGTCAACAGCTGATTCGTTTGGATTTTGAAGAAAGCTTCCATGACGTACCTGCGGAACCGTTAATCAGCCGTATGCAAGCAACGCTATCAAAAGTAAAAGCGGTTGTATTATCGGATTACGCCAAAGGGGCATTAGAGCACGTTCAGTTAATGATCCAAGAAGCACGTAAAGTCAATGTTCCTGTATTTATCGATCCAAAAGGGGCTGATTTTGAACGCTACCGTGGTGCTACATTATTAACACCAAACATGCTGGAGTTTGAAACGGTTGTTGGCAAAGTAAAAGACGAAGATGATTTAGTAGCTAAAGGCCAGCAAATTATTGAAGAATTTGATTTTGAAGCGCTATTAGTAACACGTAGTGAGCACGGTATGACTTTGCTTCGCCGTGATATGGCTCCGTTACATTTACCTACGCAAGCGCGTGAAGTATTTGATGTTACTGGTGCGGGTGATACGGTTATTTCGGTATTAGCCGCTTCTGTATCTACTGGCAAACCACTTGATGAAGCGTGTGCATTAGCCAATGCTGCTGCTGGTGTTGTGGTTGGTAAACTGGGTACATCAACATTATCAACGATTGAATTAGCAGAAGCGATTCACGGTAGTCAAGATTCTGGTTTTGGCATTATTGGTGAAGACCAATTAATCAATGCAGTAAAACAAGCGCGTGAGCGTGGTGAGCGAGTTGTCATGACAAACGGTTGTTTTGATATCTTACATGCCGGTCATGTTTCTTATTTGAACCATGCAGCAGAATTAGGTGACCGCTTAATTGTTGCGGTTAATACGAATGAATCAGTACAGCGCTTGAAAGGCCCTGGTCGCCCTATTAACCCAACGGATCGTCGTATGGCGGTATTGGCTGGTTTAGGTGCGGTTGATTGGGTTGTTCCTTTCTCAGAAGATACCCCACAACGCTTAATCGCGGCGGTATTACCAACGATGTTGGTGAAAGGTGGCGATTATGCGATTGAAGACATTGCGGGTGGTGCAGAGGTGATTGCTGCGGGTGGCGAAGTAAAAGTCTTGAACTTTGAAGATGGCTGCTCAACTACAGGTATTATTGAAGCGATTAAAGGTGGTAGAGGTTAACCTCTACTAAGCCTAAAAAGAAAAGCCACATTAAGTGATTAATGTGGCTTTTCTTTTTCTATTATCACCTACATTAACAATAATGTAGGTGAAATAAGCTTATTGTGCTTGAGTCGTTTTATTCGCTTTTAAGCCAGCATTAATATCCATGATATCTTGCTCACTTAGTGTACCAACCGCTTGTTTTAGTTGAAGGACACTTAAGATGTAGTCGTAACGAGCGTTTGCTAGGTTACGGTTTGCATCATATAAACGACGTGTTGAATCTAATACATCAACAATAGTACGTGTACCAACATCAAAACCAGCTTCTGTTGCTTCTAATGCTGATTTTGCAGAGATAACTGTTTGCTCGTACGCTTTCAATGCGCCAATAGAGGCATTGATGTTGTTGTTGTAAGCGCGAACGTTTTTAGTTACATCACGGTAAGTCGCTTCTAAATCTTGGCTTGCTGCAACGTATTGGAATTCAGCTTGGCTAGTTAATGAACTTGTGTTGCCACCTGAATACAATGGAATATACAAGTTAATACCAGCATTGATATCGCCGTAATTACCATCTTGTGTTGGCGTACCTGAGTTGCTTTGGTCTGTGTAGTTATAACCGGCATCAAATGTTAATGATGGCATGTGGCCAGAGCTTGCTAGAGAGATATTATCCTTAGCTACATCAGCACTGATACGAGCAGCCAATAGGCTTAAGTTCTTCTGTTGAGCTTCGTCAATTAGGCTATCAGAACTTTGTGTTGAAGGACTTGCAGAGAAACGTTCAGTATCTAACACACTTAGCTTAGTGTGACCTTGGCCTGTGATAACACGAAGATCTTCGTAGCTATTAACCAATTGGTTTTCAGTTAATACTTCGTTAGCTAATACGCTGTCGTACTGCGCTTGAGCATCATGAACATCGGTAATTGCAGACAAACCCACATCAAAACGTTGTTTAGTTTGTTCTAGTTGACGACCAACCGCTGCTTTTTCTGCGCGAACAAATTCAAGGCTATCATTAGCACGTAATACATCAAAGTACGCTTGAGCAACTCGTAAAATTACACCTTGTTGTTCTGCTGCATAAGCAGAATCGGCTTGACGAGCACTTTTTTCTGCAATGTCTAAACTAACCCAGCTTGATTGTTGGTATAGCTCTTGGGATAAATTAATACCTGCTGTTAAGCGATCATTATCACGGCGATCTTCATCACTACGTAAGATGTTGTAACCCGCAGTTAAATCAATCTGTGGCAATAGAGAACTTTGCGAAGAATTTACCGCTTCAAAAGCCGCATCTTTAGTTGCAGCAGCTCTTAGTAATTGAGGATCGTTTTCTTTAGCTTGATTGTATACTTGCGCAAGGTCATCGGCAGCAGCTAAAGAGCTGAAACTACCTAGTGCCATTCCAATAAAGAGTGGAAGCAGTTTTCTCATGGTGGTTTGTCCCGCAAAATTGTTTTATATAATATAGTCTATAGAGTGTACCTTATCTCTCTAGACTCTGGCTGTAAAGATTACGTTTTTTTACGTTTGTACGATTAGTATCATCTAAATATTGTGGAAAGCCTCTAAAAAAAATGTAAGCATTATCAAAAAAAACGAGTTAAAAAATTGTTGCTCTGTATGATGAGTGATAAAACGGAACAGAAGATTTAGGGAATAAGAATGAAAACATCATCGAATATCGCACTATCAAATCAATTTACCGCTGATGATGTTGACGTTTTGTCGAAAGAATCTTTGTATAACGGTTTTTTTAAAATGACTAATATCGCTTTTCGTCATCGACTGTTTCGTGGTGGCTGGAGCGAAGTGATAGAGCGAGAGCTTTTTGAACGAGGCCATGCTGTGGCTTTATTGCCTTATGACCCTATCACAGACCAAGTCGTTCTGATTGAACAGGTTCGCGTTGGTGCCTTAGGCTCTAATTCTCCTTGGCAATATGAAATCGTGGCAGGAATGATAGATAAAGACCAAACTGCCGAGCAAGTTGCGATTCGAGAGGCGAATGAAGAGGCCGGTATTAGCGTGTCTTGTTTAGAAAAAATCTCGCATTTTTATCCTTCATCTGGCGGGTGTTCAGAACAGTTAGATGTATTTGTTGGTTGTATTGACGCTTCTAAAGCAACAGGTATTCATGGTTTAGAAGAAGAAGGCGAAGACATTAAAGTACACGTTGTGACAAGAGAGAAAGCCTATGAGCTAGTCACTCGTGGCATAATTGAGAATGCGGCCTCAATTATTGCGCTTCAATGGTTAGAATTGAATGTTTCACGCTTACGATCACAGTGGAATTCACTATAACATGCGTAAATATCACGTCGATTTATCGAGCTTGATGCGTATATATGAAACTAATTACGCGAAATTAGTTTCACTTTTGCCAAGAAATGAAATAATTGGCGAACTTGCAAGTTATAAAGTATGTAAGCAGCAGTATCAGATTAAGGTACTCGAGGTGACGGTATATACAACATTAGTTGAAGTTTATCAAATAGATGAACAGCCAATATACCCACTTCCAAAGTTAACGGTTCGACTTTATCACGATGCCAGAGTAGCAGAAGTGTGTGCAAGCCAGCAGCTTGCGTATATTAAAGCGAAATATGATTACCCGAATGGGAAGATGCTTCAAAAAGATGAAAAGCATCAATTAAACCAGTTCTTAAGTGACTGGCTAACGTTTTGTTTGAAAAATGGGATTAGCCAAGAGCCCATTTTTTTAGAAAAGAATTAAAAGGTTGTAGCTATTTTGCTCTCGGAAACATTATTAAATAACGAAAACGGCCCAGTTCGGTTGTTACAGATAACAGATACGCATTTGTTTGCGCCTGAAAATGGGGCGCTTCTTGGTGTACCTACATTAAAAAGTTTTCAAACTGTTGTTGAACAGGTACAGCAACGCACGCCAAATTTTGATGCGATTATCGCAACGGGCGACATATCTCAAGATCATACTGTGCCGTCATATCAGCATTTCGTTGATGGAATTAAACCATTGATTAAACCATGTTATTGGTTGCCTGGTAATCATGACTATAAACCTAGTATGGGTGGGGTACTGCCATCCTCTCAAATCCAAGCTTGTGAACATTTATTTATTGGTCAGCATTGGCAATTAATCATCTTGGACAGTCAAGTGGTAGGCGTGCCTCATGGTGCCTTGTCACAACAGCAATTAGACTTACTTGATAGCGCATTATCTCAAAATCCAGATCGTCACTCATTAATACTACTGCATCATCATCCACTACCTGCTGGTAGCGCGTGGCTTGATCAGCATCAGCTAAAAGACAATGATGACTTTTGGACTGTTGTTGGTCAGCATAACAATGTAAGTGGTATTGTTTGTGGTCATATTCATCAAGAACTTGATCGTATTGTTAATGGTGTCAGATTACTTGCTACCCCTTCAACTTGTGTTCAATTTCTTCCTGATTCAGACGATTTTGCTCTAGACTCACAAGCTCCAGGTTGGAGAACATTGGACTTATTGCCTGATGGGAAAATTGAGACGCAAGTATACCGTTTAGAGAATTGTGATTTTTCTGCTGACAGTGATGCTGGAGGTTATTAAGTGAAAAAACCAAGCCTACTCTTATATATTCATGGATTTAACAGCTCTCCGTTATCTCATAAAGCGCAAGTCATGACTCGTTATTGTGAAGCGCAACGTCCAGACATTAAAGTGATAACACCTCGATTGCCTTCTTATCCAAAAGAAGCCGCTCAATATTTAATTCAACTTGTTGAAACATATCAAACTGAATATCAAATAGGCTTAGTTGGCAGTTCGCTTGGAGGGTATTTATCAACGTGGTTAAATCATCGTTATGGATTTAAAGCGGTGTTAGTTAACCCTGCAGTAAAACCTTATGAATTACTTGCGGACTATTTAGGAACTCAAGTAAACCCGTATACAAAAGAAGAATATTTCCTTGAAGAAAAGCACATGAAAGAGCTCTCTTCATTACGTGTCGATACGATCGATACCCCTAGTTCTTTGTGGTTATTACAGCAAGAAGGCGATGAAGTGCTTGATTATCGACAAGCAGTAGACAAATATTCAGCCTGTAAACAAACAATAGAAAAAGAGGGTGACCACAGTTTTGTTGATTTTGAGCGTTACCCCGAACAAATTATTCAATTTCTAAATTTATAGTTACGCTTTCTCTACGCTAGAGACACAGTATCTATACAATCTTTAATACAAAGCCACATATTTAGAGTGGAATAGGGTCGTTTACTTGACTTTCCTCCTTCCCTTTCAGACTATGTGACAAATTTTAAGAAGCCTTCCGAGATATGACTGAACAATATAATGCAGGAGCCATAGAGGTTCTAAATGGCCTTGAGCCCGTTCGTCGCCGTCCTGGTATGTATACCGACACTACTCGCCCAAACCATTTAGGGCAAGAAGTTATAGATAACAGTGTCGATGAAGCCTTAGCCGGACATGCGAAAAAAGTTGAAGTAATTTTACACGCCGATCAATCTTTAGAAGTGATTGATGATGGACGTGGTATGCCTGTTGATATCCATCCGGTAGAGAAAGTATCAGGTGTTGAACTGATCCTTTGTAAGTTACATGCTGGTGGTAAATTCTCAGGTAAAAACTACGAATTCTCAGGTGGTTTGCACGGGGTTGGTATCTCGGTAGTAAATGCCTTGTCAAAGCGTGTAGAAGTGACGGTTCGCCGTGATGGTGAGATCTACGAAATTGCGTTTGAACATGGCGATAAGGTTTCTGATTTAACGGTTGTAGGTACTTGTGGCCGTCGTAATCGTGGTACTAGCGTACATTTCTGGCCTGATACAAGCTATTTTGATTCACCGAAGTTCTCAGTGACTCGTCTTATTAATAATCTAAAAGCTAAAGCCGTATTATGCCCAGGTTTAGAGATTGTTTTTAAAGACAAAGTAAACGATAAAGAGCATAGATGGTGTTATGAAGATGGTCTTAAAGATTATTTATTAGAGGGCGTTAGTGGTTATACATTATTACCTGAAGACCCATTTACGGGCGCATTCTTAGGTAAAGGTGAAGCCGCTGATTGGGCCGTAACTTGGTTGCCTGAAGGTGGAGAGCTTGTTTCTGAAAGCTATGTAAACCTTATCCCTACGGCTCAAGGTGGTACGCACGTCAATGGTATGCGCCAAGGTCTTTTAGATGCAATGCGTGAATTCTGTGAGTTCCGAAACTTATTACCACGTGGTGTGAAATTAACTGCGGATGATATTTGGGATCGCTGTGCTTACGTTTTGTCGGTTAAAATGCAAGATCCTCAGTTTGCAGGCCAAACCAAAGAACGTTTATCTTCACGTCAATGTGCTGCATTTGTTTCTGGTGTTGTAAAAGATGCCTTTAGTTTATGGTTGAACGAAAAACCACAAATCGCAGAACTGATTGCTGAAGCGTGTATTGCCAATGCACACCGTCGTATGCGAGCGGCTAAGAAAGTCGTTCGTAAGAAGATTGCGTCAGGTCCTACATTGCCTGGTAAATTGACAGATTGTTCAATTCAAGATTTAGCTCGTACCGAACTTTTCTTAGTGGAAGGGGACTCGGCGGGTGGTTCTGCAAAACAAGCTCGTGATCGTGAATTCCAAGCGGTAATGCCACTGCGTGGTAAAATTCTAAATACATGGGAAGTTTCTGCAGACCAAGTATTAGCCTCTCAAGAAGTACATAATATTTCTGTTGCGTTAGGGATTGATCCTGATTCGGATGATTTATCAGGCTTACGTTACGGTAAAGTATGTATCCTTGCCGATGCCGATTCAGATGGTCTGCACATTGCGACCCTTCTATGTGCGTTATACCTGAAGCACTTCTCTTCTCTGGTTCGTGCTGGACACGTCTATGTGGCAATGCCACCGCTGTATCGTATTGACTGTGGTAAAGAGGTCTTTTATGCCCTTGATGAAGCAGAAAAAGAAGGCGTGTTAGATCGTTTAAGTAATAAACGTGCAAAAATTAACGTGCAACGATTTAAAGGATTGGGTGAGATGAACCCACTTCAACTTCGTGAAACAACGATGGATCCAAATACTCGTCGCTTGGTGCAATTAACCATTGATGATGATGAAAAGACCAATGAAATGATGGATATGCTTTTAGGCAAAAAACGTGCAGACGATCGTCGTGCTTGGCTACAATCTAACGGCGATCAGGCAGAGGTATAAGATATGAGTTCAGAAATGTCCTTGGAAGGTGTTGAACAGCTGCCGCTGCGCAAGTTTACAGAAGACGCTTATCTAAATTACTCCATGTACGTAATCATGGATCGCGCATTGCCTTATATCGGTGATGGCCTGAAACCTGTTCAACGTCGTATTATTTATGCGATGTCAGAGCTTGGTTTATCTGCGAATGCAAAATACAAAAAATCGGCACGTACGGTTGGTGATGTATTAGGTAAATACCACCCACACGGTGACTCTGCTTGTTATGAAGCAATGGTACTAATGGCTCAGCCTTTCTCTTACCGATACCCATTGGTAGATGGTCAGGGTAACTGGGGTGCGCCAGATGATCCGAAATCGTTCGCAGCAATGCGTTATACCGAATCAAAATTATCGAAGTTTGCTGATGTATTACTTGGTGAAATAAGCCAAGGTACGGTTGAATGGCAGCCAAACTTTGATGGTACGATGAAAGAGCCTAAGATCTTACCTGCTCGTCTTCCTCACATATTGCTGAATGGCATCATGGGTATCGCGGTTGGTATGGCGACGGATATTCCTCCTCATAATGTGCGTGAAGTCGCGAATGCGACAGTGCATTTATTGGATAATCCAAAAGCAGATTTGGATCAAGTTATGGATTTCATTCAGGGGCCTGATTACCCAACTGAAGCTGAAATCATTTCATCTCATACCGATATTAAGAAAATTTATCGTACTGGCCGTGGCAGCATTAAAATGCGTGCAGTGTGGCATAAAGAAGGCAGTGATATCGTTATTACTGCGTTACCACACCAAGTGTCAGGCAGTAAGTTATTAGAACAAATTGCAAGTCAAATGCGAGCGAAAAAGTTACCAATGGTAGACGATCTTCGTGATGAATCTGATCATGAAAATCCGACGCGTATCGTGATTGTTCCGCGCTCAAATCGTATTGAAGCTGAGCCGTTAATGAATCATCTATTTGCTTCTACGGATCTTGAAAAAAGCTTCCGTGTGAACCTAAATATGATTGGTTTGGACTTACGCCCACAAGTTAAAGGCTTAGTTAGCATTCTTAATGAGTGGATTGAATTCCGTCGCACGACCGTTCGTAAGCGTTTACAGCATCGTCTTGATAAAATCTTAGCTCGTTTGCATATTTTAGATGGTCTATTGGCTGCGTATTTGAATATCGATGAAGTTATCGAAATCATTCGTACCGAAGATGATCCAAAACACGAGCTAATGACGCGCTTTGACTTAACTGAAATTCAAGCGGAAGCCATCTTAGAGATTAAACTTCGCCAGTTAGCAAAACTGGAAGAGATTAAGATCCGTGGTGAGCAAGATGAATTAGCGAAAGAACGAGATCAAATTGAGAAGTTATTAGGTTCTGAGCGTCGTCTAAATACGTTAATTAAGAAAGAAATCTTAGCGGATGCAGAGAAGTTTGGTGATGATCGTCGCTCTCCATTGGTTGAGCGTGAAGAAGCTAAAGCATTAACAGAGCGTGATTTAATTCCAAGCGAAACGATTACTGTTGTTCTTTCTGATAAAGGTTGGATCCGTCATGCGAAAGGGCATGAAGTTGACCCAACCACGTTAAACTATAAGTCGGGTGATAAATACCTAGCTCATGCGCGTGGTAAGAGTAATGCTCCTGCCGTCTTCATGGGCAGTAACGGTCGCAGTTACGCACTGGAATCACATACTTTGCCTTCAGCAAGAAGCCAAGGTGAGCCAATTACAGGCCGATTGAATATAACAGCAGGTAGCCAAATTACCCATGTTGTTATGGGTGAAGAAGATCAAGCCTGGTTAATTAGTTCTGATGCGGGTTATGGCTTTGTTTGTAAGGGAAGTGATTTACTATCGAAGAATAAGAATGGTAAGACGTTATTGACGCTTCCTGAAAATTCGCTAGTGATGAATCCTGAGTCTGTTTCTGATTTAGAGAATGATGAAATTTTAGCGATTACAAATGAAGGTAGAATGCTACTGTTCCCAATTAAAGATTTACCACAATTAGGTAAAGGCAAAGGGAACAAGATCATCAACATTCCAGCAGCACGTTCTAAGTCTCGTGAAGAGTTCTTATCTCACTTATTGCCATTGCCACAAGGTGCAACTATTACCTTGTATGCGGGTAAGCGTAAGTTAGGTTTGAAACCAAGTGACTTAGATAACTTCAGAGGTGAACGAGGCCGTCGTGGTTCTTTATTACCTAGAGGTTTACAGCGAGTGACTCGTATTGATGTTAATGGTGAAAGTACTTCAGTTGAAGTAGAAGAAAAAGAGTAATATCAATTTCGATTGGAATTAGTCGGTATCTTCTTTAAGTTTGATACACATATAAAAATAGCGCATTCATCATGCGCTATTTTTTTATCTATTAATGATTGAATATAGAATTAACTTTCTGGAGCTTCTTCTATTGTAACTTTAATTGTTTGAGCTATTCCTTTACGAATAATATCAACATCGACCTCAGTTCCCGGGCGAAGCTCAGTGACAATGTCAGTGACATTCTGGCGGTTAATCACACTCTCACCATTTATACTCGTAATGATATCTTGTGAAACAATGCCACTCTTTTCTGCTGGGCTATTTGGTGCAACGCCTAATACTAAGATACCGTTGATGTTATCTGCATTCATAAGGCGAGCCATTGCAGGGTTAATGTCTCGGCCATCAACGCCGATGTAACCACGGATAACTTGCCCATCAGCGATTAAACGACGCATGATTTTATCGGCGAGATCGTAAGGGATTGCAAAAGAAATTCCGTAGGTTTCTAATTCTGTGGCTTGTTGGAAAGAGGCGGTATTGATACCCACTAATTCACCACGAGTATTAACTAAAGCACCTCCAGAATTACCACGGTTAATTGCTGCATCGGTTTGGATTAATCCTTGAGTACCATCAGCACTTAAAGCCGCACGGCCTGTTGCGGAAATAATACCAAAAGTGGTGGTTTGTCCTAAGTTGTAAGGATTGCCAATCGCTAATACCACATCACCAATATCTGCTTGATAATTTGGATTTAAAGGGATCACAGGAAGATTAGTGTCTTTTATCTGTAGTACAGCGAGATCGGTGCGTTTGTCTTTTCCGACCAATTGAGAATTAAATAACCGCCCATCTTGAAGAGCGACAATGACTTGGTCAGCATCGGCAACGACATGGTAATTTGTGATGATATACCCTTTGTCACTAACGATAACGCCAGAACCAAGGCCTTCTGTGTCTAATCGTAGTCGGTCTTTATCATTGTATTTACGGCTATAGATATTAACAACAGCAGGAGCGGCTCGACGAACAGCATAATTAAATGAGATCTGATTATTGATCTGCTGAGAACCTTGAACAGTTTGATTTTGTTCTGTAGTAATAGAAGAGCGCAGATTAGGGAATGCAAATAACAGCACAGCAGCGGTTGCTGTTCCGATAATAGCTGAGCGCAATAAGAATGAAAGCATTGCCTTCCTAACCTTTAAATGAATAAAACAATAATTAGTTAGGATAACATTGAACGTAAATAAAAAGTAGAGATTGAAAATCAGCACTCATAGGATTAAAGCTTCGATGAGTGCTGATTGTAAGCTTATGCGATTTTTTCTTCTTTATTCGCACTTATATCACTTAGTGGTTCATCCTTTAACAAACCTGAAGCGCCATTAGCGTAATCTTTTGGCTGGCTATCAATTTCTTCTTTAATGTGAGCCACTTTTTTATTCAGCTCTGGTGAAAGAGTCATTTCATCTAAACGAGCAGAGAAAGGGTTATCTTGCTCAGGTAGATTTGGCATGAGTTCTTTTGAAGTTGATGCCATATGGTCGTACATTTTATTAAAGTCTTTTGCTAATGCTTCTAGCATGGTAGCACTGGTTGCAAAATGATCGACCAACTCTTGTCGGTATTGCTCTAGCTCGTATTTTGATTTTTCTAAGTCTTGTTTCAGTGTCTTTTGGTGTTTTATACCTGGCACTGTAACGCGAGAAATTAGAAAACCAATTATAATCCCAACAGCTAAGCCAATTAAGGCATAGGTCCAAGCCATGAAGTGCTCCTTATCATTTTTATTTAGAGTGAGTCGGCATAAGTGTGAGTCAGCCCACTCATCGGGTATATTGAGATCATGCTACTATGAAGAGAGTCAATCAACAAAAGAAAAGATTAAAACTGATGACACCATTAGAAAAATATCAGCTCGACCTACAACAGAATGGATTTCATCAAGACAGTGCTCAATTAAATGCGGTTGAGCACCTTGATGCATTATATCGACGCTTATCTACTCAAAAAGTTCCTCAGCCAGAAGTGAAAAAATCATGGCGCACTTTTTTTAAGAAAACGACGCCTGAAAAGCTAATCCCTGAAAAAGGCCTGTATTTTTGGGGCGGGGTAGGGCGAGGCAAAACGTATTTAGTTGATACTTTTTATGATGCACTGCCAACAGAGCGAAAGATGCGAGTGCATTTTCATCGTTTTATGCAGCGCGTTCATGATGAGTTGGGGGAATTGCAACAGCAGGCTGATCCCCTATTAATTGTGGCGGACAAATTTAAACAAGAAACGGACATTATCTGTTTTGATGAGTTTTTTGTCTCTGACATTACCGATGCGATGATTTTAGCTACTTTATTAGAGGCTTTATTTGAAAGAGGGATCGCGTTGGTGGCAACATCAAATATTTTACCTCAAGATTTGTATCGCAATGGATTACAGCGTGCGCGTTTCCTCCCTGCTATTGCCCTTATAGAAGAACATTGTGACATTGTTAATGTGGATAGTGGTATTGATTATCGCTTAAGGACATTAGAGCAGGCAGAGATCTTTCATTTTCCATTAGATGATAAAGCAGAGCAGAATATGAAAACATATTTTGAAAAGCTCACATCTGAAAGTGAATACAAACCAACAGTTATTGAAATTAACCATCGTCAATTACAGGTAAAAGCAGAGGGTGATGGGGTTGTTCATTTTGAATTCTCAGCATTATGCGAGAGTGCACGAAGTCAACATGACTATATAGAGTTGTCTCGTTTGTACCATACGGTCTTACTTTCTAATGTTAAGGTGATGGGCGAGTTGAATGATGATGCGGCTCGTCGTTTTATTGCGATGGTTGATGAGTTTTATGAGCGAAACGTCAAATTAATCATATCTGCAGAGGTGGATTTAGCCTGTATTTATGAAAAAGGGCGTTTAACGTTTGAATTTAAACGTTGTCAGTCTCGGTTGATTGAAATGCAAAGCCATGAATACCTAGCAAAAGAACATTTATCCTAATCATTTTCCCCTTGTTTTTATAATTTAAGGGGTTTATTTGATGTGATGAGGTTCAAAATTCATTTTTTTTATCTTTTTTCCCTAATATGTGAAATATCTTCAAAAAAAAGGTGATTTTTTCTTCACGCTTCACTATAATCCTCCGACCCACCGTTACTGTACTGGCTTAATAGCCAAGAGTGCCAACCACTCGAAGGGGTGATGACTGGGCTCGAAAATATACAGTGGGAGCGAAAGCTCCTAATCAGTGAATTTATTTTAAAACGGGTATCATTAGCATGAAAACTTTCGTTGCTAAACCAGCCGCTGTAAAGCGTGACTGGTATGTTGTAGACGCTGAAGGTAAAACTCTTGGTCGTATCGCAACTGAAATCGCATCTCGCCTACGTGGCAAGCATAAAGCAGAATACACTCCTCACGTAGATACTGGTGATTACATCATCGTTATCAACGCAGAGAAAGTACGCGTAACTGGTAACAAAGCAGCTGGCAAGATCTACTACCGCCACTCAGAGTTCCCAGGCGGACTAAAATCTATTTCTTTCGAGAAACTGATTGTTCGTAAACCTGAAATGGTTATTGAATTAGCTGTTAAAGGTATGCTTCCACGTGGTCCTCTTGGTCGTGCTATGTACCGTAAACTTAAAGTTTACGCTGGCGCTGAGCATAACCACACTGCTCAACAACCACAAGTACTAGACATTTAACCGAGGATCATGGCAATGGCAGAGAATCAATACTACGGCACTGGTCGCCGTAAAAGTTCAGCAGCTCGTGTTTTTATCAAACCGGGTACTGGCAACATCGTAATCAACAAGCGCAGCCTTGACGTTTACTTTGGTCGTCCAACAGCACGTATGGTTGTTAACCAACCTCTAGAGCTAGTTGAAATGACTGATAAACTAGACCTATTCATCACTGTTTCTGGTGGTGGTATTTCTGGTCAAGCTGGTGCGATCCGTCACGGTATCACACGTGCTCTTATGCAATTCGATGAAACATTACGTCCTGCACTACGTGCTGCTGGCTATGTTACGCGTGACGCTCGTTGCGTTGAACGTAAGAAAGTTGGTCTACGTAAAGCTCGTAAGAAACCACAATTCTCTAAGCGTTAATATTACGCTTGCCAAGTGGCTTTGGTTTCAAAGTCATTTTGGTTATTGTGGAAAAAGCTCAGCATTTTATGCTGGGCTTTTTTTGTTTTTGTGAGTTCACATACTCTTCATCACTTGAATTTCCTTATCTTTTCTTGTCTTTTCTTCCCTCTCGCTTTAAAAAGTATACCTACTTCACAAATGTTGCAAAAAAGTAGCTTTACCTTGTCAAAAAGTAAGGTTTTCTTTATCATTTATGGGTTAAAACGACAGCGTTAAAAATATGAACAAATTCTTTAGCTTTATTTAGAGTTTGAGGTATCAAAACTCTGTTGTATCACACCTTAAAGTTAGCCGTAGCTCGAAAATGTATGGACATAATAAAAACTATATAAAGAGCACATGGGAGAAAGTTGGATGAGCAATGCGCCAGTGAGTAATGGTCGACGTCGTTTCTTAACCGCAACAACTGCAGTTGTTGGTGGATTAGGGGCAGCAGCGGTGGCCGTACCTTTTATTAAATCTTGGAACCCGAGTGCAAGAGCGAAAGCTGCAGGTGCTCCGGTTGAAGTCGATATCAGTAAGCTTGAAGATGGGCAGATGGTTCGTGTTGAGTGGCGAGGTAAACCTGTATGGGTTGTACGTCGTTCAGAGGCACTTCTGCAATCGTTAACTGAAATTGATGGTCAACTACGAGATCCTTCTTCAGGGGAAGAGCAACAACCGAACTATGCTCAAAATGCATACCGTTCAATTAAGCCTGAGATATTTTTAGCCGTTGGGATTTGTACCCACCTTGGTTGTTCACCTACCTATTTACCTGACAGTTTTAGTGAGCAAGTTGAAGGGGTTAATTCTGGTTTCTTTTGTCCGTGTCATGGTTCTAAATTTGATATGGCTGGCCGAGTATTCCAAGGCGTACCTGCACCACTAAACCTTGTTGTTCCTAAGCATATGTACCTTAGTGATACTCGTATCCTTGTTGGGGTTGATGAAGGAGGGGAAGCCTAATGCAACCATTACTTGATTGGGTAGAAAAACGTCTACCTGCAATGAATGCTTATAAAAAGCATTTATCAGAATATCCAATGCCGAAAAACTTTAACTTTTGGTATTTCTTTGGCTCACTAGCAATGCTGGTTTTAGTTAATCAGTTGATTACTGGTATTTGGCTAACGATGAACTACGTACCTTCAGGTGAGGGTGCGTTTGCTTCTGTTGAATACATTATGCGTGATGTTGATTACGGCTGGCTATTGCGTTATATGCACTCCACTGGTGCGTCAGCGTTCTTTGTTGTCGTTTATCTTCATATGTATCGCGGTTTGATTTATGGTTCATACCAGAAGCCTCGTGAGCTTTTATGGCTATTTGGCATGTTGATCTTCCTAGTGTTAATGGCTGAAGCTTTCATGGGGTATTTATTACCATGGGGTCAAATGTCTTACTGGGGTGCTCAAGTAATCATTTCACTGTTTGGTGCAATTCCTGTTATTGGTGATGACTTAACACTGTGGATCCGTGGTGATTATGTAATTTCCGGTGCAACGCTGAACCGTTTCTTTGCTCTGCATGTTATTGCTTTACCTATTGTATTGCTGCTATTGGTTGTACTACATGTACTGGCTTTACATGAAGTTGGGTCAAATAACCCTGATGGTATCGAGCTTAAAATACCAAAAGCAAAAGATGACAAAGGCGATCATACAACCCAATTTAAATTTCACGAATACTACACTAAGAAATATAACATTATTGATTCTGTTCCTTTCCATCCGTATGGAACGGTAAAAGATATGATCGGTGTGGCTGGTTTCTTATTCTTCTTCTGTTATGTGTTGTTCTTTAATCCAGAAATGGGCGGTTACTTCCTTGAAGGGCCTAACTTTGAAGCAGCAAACCCACTGAAAACACCAGAGCATATTGCCCCTGTTTGGTATTTCACACCATTCTACGCAATTTTGCGTGCGGTACCTGATAAATTAATCGGTGTTGCTGCAATGGGTGCATCGATTGTTGTTCTGTTCCTTCTACCATGGTTAGATCGTTGTAAAGTACGCTCATATCGCTACCGTAGTAAGTTACATTTATTGAATATTGCACAATTCACTATTAGCTTTATTGCTCTTGGTATTTTAGGTGCATTACCAGCAACGGCGCTATATACGTTACTGGCGCAAATATTCAGCTTAACTTACTTTATGTTTTTTGTTCTTTTGTTTGTTTACAGCAAAAACGAAGTGACAAAACCATTACCAGAGAGGGTGACATTCAAATGAGAAAGTTGATTTTAGTACTTTTTGCTTTGTTGCCATCAATGGCAATGGCTGCTGGGGCTGGCGTTCCATTAGATAAAGCAAACAATGATATACGTGACCAAGCATCGCTTCAAAATGGTGCTAAGTTATTCATGAACTATTGTGCTGGTTGTCACTCAACTCAGTACCAACGTTATGGTCGAGTAGCAGAAGATTTAGGCATCCCTGTTGATCTAATGATGGATAACCTTGTTTTTGATCCGAACGCTAAAATTGGCGATTTGATGGAAAACGCAATTCCTGAAAAACAAGCGGCGAACTGGTTTGGTGCTCCGCCACCAGATCTAACTCTTGTTGCTCGTGTTCGTGGCACGGATTGGTTATATACGTATTTACGTACATTCTATGCTGATCCAACGCGCCCATTTGGTGTGAATAATATGGTTTTCCCAAGTGTTGGTATGCCTCACGTATTTCAAGAGCTACAAGGCGTAACTACTCCTATTTATGAAACGACCACAGTTGATGGCGTTGAGCATAAAGTGGTAGTGGGTGTTGAGTCTGATGGTACTGGTGAACTTAGCACGGGTGAATACGATGTGGCAGTTCGTGATTTAGTTAACTTTTTAGAGTATTCAGGTGACCCTGTACAGCTTGAACGTCACCGTTTAGGTTGGTGGGTGATGGGCTTTTTAGTGATATTTGCCTTTGTTTGCTACCTGCTTAAGAAAGAATATTGGCGCGATGTCCACTAATCGTGATATTCTAGATCGTTAATTGTACGCAATGGAGGCTTAGCCTCCATTGTTTTTGTGTCACTATTATTCTAGATTGAATGGTAGCTGACAAGCACCAACAATATGGTGCTTTTTGCTCCTAGATAAATACCGGAGGGCTCAATGGCTGTTGCTGCCAACAAACGCTCAGTAATGACGCTTTTTTCAGACGCTTCTGACATGTACAGTCATCAAGTACGCATTGTACTTGCTGAGAAGGGTGTAAGTGTTGAAGTTGAATTGGTTGAACCATCTAACTTGCCTGCAGAACTTGTAGAATTAAACCCTTACAAAACTGTACCAACGCTAGTTGACCGTGAGCTTGCTCTATACAATTCAAACATCATTATGGAATATTTAGATGAGCGTTTTCCTCATCCTCCATTGATGCCTGTTTACCCAGTCGCTCGTGGTAATAGTCGTCTAATGATGCACCGCGTTGAAACTAACTGGTACTCATTAGCAAAAATTGTTGAGTCTGGTTCTTTTGAAGAATCTGAAGCTGCTCGTGCAAAACTGCGTAATGACTTACTAATGTTAGGTCCAATTTTTGCTGAATACACTTACTTCATGAGTGATGAGTTTAGCCTAGTTGACTGTTATTTAGCTCCGCTGCTATGGCGTTTGCCATCAATGGGAATTGAATTATCAGGCCCAGGTGCTAAAGAACTTAAAATTTATATGACTCGTGTATTTGAACGTGATTCATTCCTAGCTTCGCTAACAGAAGCTGAACGTGAACTGCGTCTAACAAACTAATGGATATTAGTTCAATGATGCCGCGTCGCCCATATTTATTACGAGCATTTTATGAATGGATCGTTGATAACGAGCTAACACCCCATCTTGTTGTTGATGCAACTATGAATGGTGTTCGAGTACCTGAAGACTTTGTTCAAGATGGTCAAATCGTTTTAAACGTGGCACCACATTCTGTTGGTAATTTAGAAATGGGTAATGAAGCGGTAACATTTAATGCCCGTTTTGGTGGTCGCCCACATTCGCTTATTCTTCCTCTATATGCGATTCAAGCTATCTATGCGCGTGAAAACGGCGCTGGAACTATGTTTGAACCAGAAGAGGCTTATGAGTTGACTACGGACGAAGGGATTTTTGAAGAGACACTTTCTTCTGTATCTGAAGATGAAACATCATCAGATGATAAGCCTGAGCCACCACGACCAACAGGTCGACCAAGTTTACGAGTAGTTAAGTAGTTTATACTATTTACATCCAGCATAATAAAAAAGCCTGCATATCATTGCAGGCTTTTTTTTTGAATAGAAATCATAGAAATAAGGTTATTTTTCTACATCGCCACCTTGGCCGTATTCAAAGGCCTTAATCACTTCTTTAACGCCTTTAATATTGCGTGCGACTTCTGCGGCAATATTACCTTGCTCTTCTGTGACAAAACCAACAAGGAAGACTTCTTGTGCTTCAGTGAATACACTGATCTTTATCCCATTCAATTCTGATTTAGCGAGCAATGAAGACTTCACTTTTGTGGTGATCCAGCTATCGTTATTAATCTGAGTAAAGGTTAATAAAGGACGAATTCGAATTTGGTTATAAACGGTATTTACACCATTCATGTTTTTAATTTGTTGCTCAAATTTTTGATTGAGTTGTGCATCTTTTGCTTGCCCCATTAGTAATATTTTACCATTGTAAGTAACAGCACTTACGCGCATGTTATATTGATAAGGGGCTTTATTGACTAGGCCTGTCGCTTCTAAAGATAGATTCTTATCAGATAGCTGCTCTTTCATTGAACGGTTATCTGTCACAACAGAAGCGGTTGTTGCCGCGCCAGCAATGAATAAGCCAGCACAGCCTTGTAATAAAACGGCGGAAAGTAAAAGAGCACTTAGTTTTACTAATTTCATCGTATTACTCTGAATGTTGTGGGAACAGTACTTGATCAACAAGATCACAAATACAGTGTAAGGTTAAAAGATGAACCTCTTGAATTCGGGCAACACGGTGAGATGGAATTCTAATTTCAACATCAGACTCACCTAATAGACCAGCCATAACGCCACCATCCATACCTGTTAAAGCAATGATAGTCATGTCTCTACTTACTGCAGCTTCCATCGCCTTTAAGATATCTTGGCTATTACCACTGGTGGAGATAGCAAGTAAAATATCCCCAGGTTGACCTAGAGCTCTCACTTGTTTAGAGAAAATCTCATCATAATTATAGTCATTGGCAATCGCTGTCAAAGTTGAAGTGTCAGCCGTTAAAGCCATAGCTGGTAAGCTAGGACGTTCTGTCTCAAAACGATTTAATAGGCAGGATGCAAATTGTTGAGCGTTAGATGCAGAACCACCATTACCGCAGGATAAGATTTTATTTCCTTTTAATAAGGTAGAAACCATCGCTTGAGAGGCGTGCATAATGTGGTCAGGAAGCGCTTCAGCTGCTGCTATCTGGATTTGGATACTTTCAGTAAAGCTTTCTTTAATATGTTCTAGCATTGTTTACCCTTCAACAATTGCATTTTTGATCCAGTTGATTTCCTTACCTTGGGAGTGGATAGCAACTACATCAAATCTAAAAGATGTATGTTCAACAGAGAGCCCATTCTTCATGAGCCAAAAGAGAGCGGTTCGCTGTAATTTGCGCTGTTTCTGCCATGTTACCATTTCTTGCGCGGAACCGTAATTTGAAGTGGCGCGATATTTTACTTCGACAAATACAAAGCTATCTCGATCTCGCATGATGAGATCGAGTTCACCTGTCTTTGAATGGAAGTTACGATCAATGAATATGAGTTGATGTTGCTCTAAATAGCCTTGAGCCATCAACTCATAATATTCACCTTTTGCTCGCTTATTCTGCTTTTTCTCCATGAATAGACCAACTCATTTGTCGTTGAATAACGCATTCTTGGTTAATACTCAACTCGCCGGTCTTACCTTCCATATGATAATCATCTAAGGCTTTCATTTGTGGTAATTCGGCAATCAATTGGTAAGCATCCATCCCTAATGCGTGAAGTCGAGTTTCGCCATTACTGCTTTTTGGCCAAAGCTCATCATATTGTGCTTTAAACTTATTATCTTCATTGATTAATAGTGGAATATCACTGAATTCAATACCATGAATTTCTACCAATTTAGTTTGGCTACCACTATTACTGCGTGAACTTGCGTATAATTTTGGTACGGTAATTCCTGGGTTAATTGCGACATCAATGAAAGGTTTTAATAGTACTAATTCACTGCTTCTTGCAACCATGTAAACAGAATCAATATCACGACGGCTACGAGGTTGAGATTCTAGCTCTATTTTCGTCAGGGCATTCATTTGATAAATACGGGCTTGGCTGCTTTCAAGGCCAAACACACTGTTCACTTTCTGTTGTAATTGTGATTTTTTACCAAAGTAGCTGATCGATGGTTTCTTGGCTGTTAATTGATACCATTTGTCACTAAATGCTTGGCTAAGACGTTCGCCCATAGTGCCTTGCGGTGCTAAGAATAGTGGGTGCTTATGACCTAGTTTAAATAGGTGGATAGCCGCTTGTTCAGCTTCTTGTTCTGGTGAAAGAGTGAAATAACAGCTGTTCTTGTCAGTATCAATAACACTTGGGATATTCAGTGCTAACTGAGGAATTTCAGATTCATTTAATGATTGAAATTCTTCAATTTTACTGCGTAGAAGTGGCCCAACAACAAATTGAATATCTTCTTGGTTTAATGTGGCGATAATTTCAGTCATTGGTGTCGCTTCAGTATCAATGACTTTAAATTTGGTAAATTCGCCACGCTCTTTATCTTCCATCATGGCATTAATAAAGCCATCTCGAACACGTATTGCTTGCGGCCCAAATCGACCCGTAAGCGGCAGTAGCAGTGCGACATTATCAGGGCGTACAATTTCTAGCGCCAGAATATCGAGGATTGCTTGAGGTGTATAAGTCGCTGCAGGATGGCTTGGATTTGCTTGTAGCCACTCATTCAATGTCTCTTGAAGACGAGCAGGAGAGTGTTTTAACGTATCTAAATAAGTCGCCAGTTGTACCCAGCCATGTAAGTTTGTTTCACTCTCATCTAACTTAACGTCTTGCAGGTTGGTACTATTTAGCGATGAGACATTGGTCCACACTTGAGCCCAAAGCTGTTCTTTTTGATCGTTAGGCGTGAAGGTGTCTAATTCAATTAACTCACGAGCAGAGTTAAGATTGTCGCCACTGAATAAGTAAAGCTCATGACGTAGTTTATGGTATTGAATCCACTGACTGTCTTCTAGCTTCCACCATGTTTGAAAGTTGAGTACTTGAAGAGCTTCTTCATACTTACTCTGTGTTTTTAGCATGTTTGCGTGGCTTAGCTGCATTTCTGCGGTTTGAGCTGGAGAGAGTTGCATGCTTGCTAAGCGTGTTAATAGCTTATTTGCTAAATCTATATTCTGTTCTTGCACGGCAGCTTTTAATGCCATGATCAGAAAATCAGCCTGAAGCGTACCTTGTTGTTGGTCTGCTTTTAAAATATAAGCACTGCTGGTTTCTGATGGTGATTGTGTAATATCAAGATGATCAGGCGCTTTTGGTGAGCTCGAACATGCTGCCAATGTTAGTGCTAAGGCTACAGGAGCTATCAGGCGTGTTACACTGTTCTTTCTAAGGGTCATATTTGCCATGGGTAATATACTGGTCCTACTTAAAAGGGCTGTTTTTACTATGGATGCTAATCACCCGAACAGCTAAAATATTATTTTGATTATAGTGGTGTCTATCTATATTCCCTATATTAATCGCAGAAGAGATAGTAAACAAATGACAGATCACAATTTATCTGTGGTAGAGACTGCAACTTTGTACATTGTACCTACCCCAATCGGTAATTTAGGTGACATAACGCAACGCGCTTTAGAAGTGTTAAAATCCGTTGACTTAATTGCTGCTGAAGATACTCGACATACAGGCAAGTTATTGTCTCACTTTGGTATTTCTAGTCAAACATTTGCGTTACATGATCATAACGAACAGCATAAAGCAGACTTGTTGATCAGTAAATTACAACAAGGCAAATCTATTGCGCTTGTCTCAGATGCTGGAACGCCGTTAATTAGTGATCCAGGGTATCATTTAGTGAATCGTTGTCGTCAAGCGAACGTCAATGTTGTGCCATTACCTGGTGCTTGTGCGGTAATTACTGCGTTATCAGCAGCGGGCCTGCCTTCAGACCGTTTTAGCTTCGAAGGTTTTCTGCCGCCAAAAAGCAAAGGGCGTCGTGATAAATTTGAAGAAATTGCACAAGCAGAACGTACGTGTATTTTTTATGAATCACCGCACCGAATTATGGATTCATTAGACGACATGCTAACGGTTCTTGGTGCTGAGCGACAAGTTGTTCTTGCTCGTGAATTAACTAAAACCTATGAAACCATTTATGGTGCACCGCTTGGTGAGCTGATTGAATGGATAAAAGAGGACTCAAATCGTAAGCGTGGAGAGATGGTTTTATTGATCCATGGCTTTAGAAGTGAAGCGAAAGATGAATTGCCATTTGAAGCAACTCGTACAGTTTCTATCCTTGTAAAAGAGCTTCCGCTTAAAAAAGCAGCAGCAATGGCGGCTGAAATTCATGGCGTGAAGAAAAATGCCCTATATAAATGGGGTTTAGAGCATTTAGATTAAGAGAATTGAGAAAAAGGGGTGGTAACTTATTACTGACTCTTATATCATTCGCTTCAGGAGCTGACTCGGTAATCGCTGCTTCATTGATGTCCTTCGGGAGACTGATGGAGGGGAGGAAAGTCCGGGCTCCATAGAGCAGGGTGCCAGGTAACGCCTGGGGGGCGCAAGCCCACGACAAGTGCAGCAGAGAGAAAACCGCCGATGGCTTAATCTTCTTTATTCTTCGGGATAGGAAGTAAGCACAGGTAAGGGTGAAAGGGTGCGGTAAGAGCGCACCGGGCGTCTAGTAATAGTGCGTTGCAAGGTAAACTCCACCCGGAGCAAGATCAAATAGGCCCTCACATAGCATTGCTCGTGTTTGGGGGCGGGTAGATTGCTTGAGCCTGTGAGCGATTGCAGGCCTAGACGAATGGTTACCACCGCGCAAGCGGGACAGAACCCGGCTTATATGTCGGCTCCTAACTTAGCCCACCATAGTACTATTTCGGTAGTGTTATGGTGGGCTTTGTGCTTTCTGCAACATTGGTTTAGAATTATCACTAATTTGACACACATCCCTGTATTTTTAGTTTACACTTTAAAACTAAAATTCAGTCGCTTATTCTCATAATTACGGTAGTAAATACTCACTATGTCTGAACAATTTCAACACGTATCTGTACTTCTTAATGAATCTATTGATGGCTTAGCTATTAAACCTGATGGTATCTACATTGATGGTACTTTTGGTCGTGGTGGTCACAGCCGTCAAATTTTATCGCGATTAGGTGATAATGGACGTTTGTACAGTATTGACCGTGATCCACAAGCGATTGCTGAAGCGAAAACCATTACCGACCCACGCTTTACTATTATCCATGGTCCTTTTTCAGGATTAAAAGGGTACGTTGAAGAGCTTGGTCTGGTTGGACAAATTGATGGTGTCTTATTGGATTTAGGTGTGTCATCACCACAATTAGATGATGCCGATCGTGGTTTCAGCTTTATGAAAGACGGTCCTTTGGATATGCGAATGGACCCAACCTCTGGAATGCCTGTTTCTCAATGGCTACAAGATGCTGATGTTGAAGACATTACTTGGGTTATCCGTGAGTTTGGTGAAGATAAACACGCATGGCGCATTGCAAAAGGCATTGTTGCTTATCGTGAAAATGAAGAAAATGAGCCATTAACGCGTACCGGTCAATTAGCTAAGCTAATTTCTGATGTGGCTCCAAAGAATTTTAAAGAGAAAAAACACCCTGCAACTCGAGCTTTCCAAGCTTTCCGTATTTACATTAATAGTGAATTGGATGAGATTGATACTGCATTGAATGGCGCACTAGATGTATTTGCTGAAGGTGGCCGTTTATCGGTGATCAGCTTCCATTCGTTAGAAGACCGTATGGTTAAGCACTTCATTCGTAAAGAAAGCCGAGGCCCACAAGTTCCTCATGGTCTACCGCTAACTGAAGCTCAAATTAGTGCGTTAGGCAGTGCTAAAATGAAAGCGGTTGGTAAAGCAATTAAACCGACTGATAACGAAGTTGATGTGAATGTTCGTTCACGCAGTTCTGTTTTGCGTATTGCTGAGCGCTTATGAGTCAAGATACCTCTCCAACATCTAATTTAACAAAAATGATTGGCCTAGACCTTTTTAATGTAGGCCGACTTCATACGATTTTGTTATTTTGTGTTTTTTTCAGCGCCATCGGGGTGGTGTTAGCAACTCATAGCACTCGTCAAATGGCGGTTAAGCGAGAAAATTTGTTGCTTGAAAAGGACATACTAGATGGTGAGTGGCGTAATTTGATTCTAGAAGAAAGTGCATTAGCTGAGCACAGTCGAGTTCAGTCTCGTTCCGTTCAAGAGTTGGATATGGAACGACCAGCACCAGATAAAGAAGTCATAATTAAACTACGATGAAACTACCAAATAGAAAAAAAAATAATAAACGCATAACCAAAGCGCCGCCGACTCTAATTCAGTGGCGCTTTGGCGTTATTGTTTTCTTCGTTTTTCTCGCATTAGCGATTTTGATAGCACGAGCGGCTTATATTCAAGTTATTGAACCTGATAATTTGATTAAACAAGGCGATATGCGTTCAATCCGAGTCAAATCCCTTCCTTCTGCTCGTGGCATTATCTCTGATCGTAATGATGAACAGCTTGCGGTTAGTGTTCCTGTGGATGCCGTTTGGGCCGATCCCGTTGCCATTTATAAGGCAGGCGGTCTAGTTGAAGTTGAGCGCTGGTATGCGCTTGCTGATGTATTAGGTCTAAAACGCAAAGAGTTACTCTCTAAAATTGAGAAGAATAAAAAGCGTCGCTTTATTTACCTTCAACGTCAAATTTCACCGGCAGTTGCGGGATATATTCGAAAACTAAAATTAGCCGGCATTGGGTTGAAAGCGGAATCTCGTCGCTATTATCCAACGGGAGAGATCAGTGCGCACGTTATTGGTGTGACCGGTATTGATAGCCATGGTCTTGAAGGTGTTGAGCGTAGCTATGATGGTTGGTTAACGGGAGAGCCTGGTAGAAGAACCGTTCGTAAAGACCGTTATGGGCGTGTTGTTGAAAATATTTCATTAAAAGAGAAGCAAGAAGGTAAGCCGCTAGTACTGAGTGTTGATCAACGCTTACAGGCTATTGCTTATCGTGCAATCAAACAAGCGGTTGCTGATTATCGAGCGATGTCAGGTTCAGTTGTGATGATTGATATTAAGACGGGCGAAGTGCTTGCGATGGTGAATGCGCCGTCATATAACCCAAATGATAGAAGCCAGTTACAAAGCTTTAGAATGCGAAATCGCGTGATTACCGATACGTTAGAACCTGGCTCAACAGTAAAACCATTTGTCGTATTAGCAGCGTTAGATGGTGGTTCTGCAAACTTAAACACTATTGTAGATACCGGTAATGGCATTATGAGAATTGGTGGTAGTCGTGTGCGTGACAGCTCTAAAGTCGGCAAGGCTGATTTAACGACCATCTTAAAGAAATCAAGTAATATCGGTGTGGCTCATTTAGCGTTAGGGATGCCATTACAAGAACTGCTAGCAGAGTACGCGGCAGTTGGTCTTGCTGACCCATCAGGTTTAAATTTGATTGGTGAAGCAACAGGTATCTTCCCTGATCGTCGTCGTTGGTCTGATTTTGAGATCGCAACACTTGCTTTTGGTTATGGTTTATCGGTAACGCCAATTCAACTGGCTCATGCTTATGCCACCTTAGGTGCTTATGGCGAATATCGTCCATTGTCTATTTTGAAAACGACAGGTCCAACTCCGGGTAAACAAGTCGTCAATCGTCAACACGCTAAAGCCGTATTGGAAATGATGGAAACCGTAACTCAACCTGGAGGCACTGCGACCAAAGCCGCAGTCCCTGGATATAGAGTCGCCGCAAAAACTGGTACTTCTCGTAAAGCGGTTCGTGGTGGTTACAGTGATGAATACATGACGGTGACGGCCGGTGTCGCACCAGTAAGTAACCCTCGAATTGCTTTAGTTACTATCGTTAACCAACCACAAGGCGATGAATATTACGCCGGACAAGTTGCGGCACCTATTTTTGGTCAGGTAATGAAAGATGCGCTGCAAATATTGAACGTAGCGCCGGACGAAAGTACCGTAAAACATATTGATGTATTGAATTAGGATATTGATGATGCAGTTATCTGAATTACTGTTGCCTTGGTGCGAGTTAACTCAAGCTGTGGCAATTTCATCCATGACATTGGACAGTCGTAAAGTTTCAGCGGGTTGTTTATTTGTGGCAATTAAAGGTCATGCCGTTGATGGCCGACAGTTCATTTCTTCAGCAATCGCTAATGGAGCTGTTGCCGTAATTGCCGATGCTGATGCCGACAATGTCGCAGGAAAAGTGATAACTATAGATCAAACTATTGTGGTTTATATTGATTCGTTATCAGAAAAGCTAAGTGCTATTGCAGGACGTTTTTATCAAGCAGATAAACGAAAGATGCAATTGGTTGGTATTACGGGAACTAACGGTAAAACAACCATTTCACAGATCATTGCACAGTGGGCTAGCTTATTAGATACGGCAGCGGGAGTAATGGGCACAACGGGAAATGGTTTATTAACGGATTTAAAACCGGCGCTAAATACCACGGGAAGCCCAATTGAAATTCAACAAACATTAAGTGAACTTGAAAGTGTAGGTGCTGAATTAACCGCATTGGAGATCTCTTCTCATGGTTTAGTTCAGGGTCGTGTTAACGCGTTGTCTTTTGATGCTGCTGTATTTACCAATCTAAGTCGTGATCATCTTGATTATCATGGCTCTATGGAGAATTACGCTGAAGCGAAAAAACTATTATTTACCGCTCATCAACCTAAGTACTCAATTATCAATGCAGATGATGCGATTGGTCTCTCTTGGTTAAAAGAGTTACCTCATGTTGTTGGTGTATCACTTAATGAAGAACAGCTCGTTGGTCATTCTGGTCAAAAAGTATTTGCTACCTCTGTTGCGTATTCTACCGATGGTATTCAATTAACATTGGTATCTGATTGGGGAAATACAGAGCTTTCTGTACCATTAATTGGCGCATTTAATGCCAGTAATATATTGGTTGCTTTTGCGACGCTTTTATCTCTTGGTTACGATATTAAAAAACTAGCCGAAGCCGCACCAAAGTTAACAGCAGTTATTGGTCGAATGGAGCTTTTTAGTTCAGAAAACAGAGCGAAAGTTGTTGTTGATTATGCTCATACCCCTGATGCTCTAGAGAAAGCACTACAAGCATTACGAGTACATTGTGATGGTAAGTTATGGTGTATTTTCGGTTGTGGTGGAGACAGAGATACGGGTAAACGCCCGATGATGGCCGCTATTGCTGAGCAGCAAGCAGATGTTGTTATTTTAAGTGATGATAATCCTCGCTCTGAAGATCCTACGCTTATTACCAATGATATGTTAGCTGGCTTGAAGCAACCTGAAGCCGCTCATGTTATTCATCATCGATTTGATGCGTGCCAGTTTGCACTTTCTCAAGCGAATGAAAAGGATATTATTTTACTCGCAGGCAAAGGCCATGAAGATTATCAAGTGCTTGCTAATGAGACTATCCATTACTCAGATCGTGAAACCGCCCAGAAATTATTAGGATTATCATCATGATGTTAATGTCATTAAATGAGATTGCTCAAGCGTGTCATGGGCGCTTAATTGGCTCTGACACCACAATTTTAAGTGTGTCTACTGACAGCCGAAATATGGCAGAAAAAGGGTTGTTTGTTGCACTTATTGGTGAGCGTTTTGATGCTCACTCTTTTATTTCTGTTGCTCAAGAACAAGGTGCCGTTGCGCTATTAGTTTCGCGTGAGGTTGACTCTCTATTACCTCAAATCCTCGTTGATGATACCGAAAAAGCGCTAGGCTTATTAGGTCAATACGTTCATCAGCAATGCAATACATTTACGCTGGCGCTAACAGGAAGTTGTGGAAAAACAACCGTAAAAGAGATGTTAGCCTCTATCTTGAAATTCTCAGGAGAAGTACTGGCGACGGCGGGTAATTTTAATAATGAAATTGGTGTTCCATTAACCTTATTACGCTCTCAACCAAGTAATGATTTTGCCGTTATTGAATTAGGGGCTAATCATCAAAATGAAATCGCCTATACCACACAGCTTGTTCAACCTAATGTGGCCTTGGTTAATAATATCGCGGCGGCGCATCTAGAAGGCTTTGGTTCGATAGAGGGAGTTGCTAAGGCAAAAGGTGAGATCTTTGAAGGTCTAAAAGAGAACGGTACCGCTATTTATAATCTAGATAGTAACGGCTTACCTGATTGGAACGCTTTATTTGCAGGTAAAACGGTATTTAGTTTTTCTCAAGACAATCACCAAGCAGACTTTTATGCCAGTAGTATAGAGGTGAATGCACTGGGTGAACCGTCATTCAAATTGAATACTCCAATTGGCAGTATCAGTGTTTCTTTAGCGATTATTGGAAAACATAATGTTGCCAATGCCGTTGCAGCAGCAGCATTAGCAATTCAAGCAAAATGTACATTGGATGATATTCAGCAAGGTTTACAAGCGTTAGGTAATGTTAAAGGTAGAGTCGCTGTGGAGATCTTACCGTCAGGGCTTAAGGTGATTGATGATACATACAATGCCAGTGTTCCTGCTATGAAAGCGGCAGTGGATTTATTAGGCGGATTTAGCGGCAATCGTTGGCTTGTTTTAGGAAATATGGCAGAGCTTGGAGAAGAAAGCCTTGCACTTCATCGTGAAGTTGGTGAATATGCTGCCCCATATCAATTTGAGCAAGTACTTACTTTTGGCGACGACACAAAGGTAATTAGTGAGTTATGTGAGGGGCATCATTTTGAGTCTCGTGATGCATTAAATAGCTATGTACTGCAACAATTACAATTAATTAAACATAATGAGGTTACCGTGTTAGTAAAAGGTGCCAATAGTTCACGTATGAGCGAAGTGGTTTCTGCTCTTAAGGAGTGTCAGTAATGATCATCTGGTTATCAAACTTTCTAGAGCAATATTTTCCGTTTTTTCGTTTATTTGAATACCTTAGCTTCCGAGCTATTTTAAGTATTATCACGGCATTATCTATTTCATTATGGATGGGACCTAAACTAATTAGATGGTTACAGAGCCTGCAAATTGGTCAAGTGGTTCGTGATGATGGTCCTGAATCTCACTTTAGTAAACGTGGTACCCCAACGATGGGCGGTATCATGATTTTAACCGCCATTTCGGTAACCGTTCTCTTATGGGCAGACCTTACAAACCCTTATGTATGGGCGGTTATGTTTGTGTTATTAGGCTATGGCGCTGTCGGTTTTGTTGATGATTATCGCAAAGTGGTACGTAAAAATACCGATGGGCTTATCGCTCGTTGGAAATATTTTTGGCAATCTGCAATCGCGCTTGTTGTTGCTTTTGCACTGTACGCTTACGGTAAAGATACTGCGGCAACTCAGCTTGTTGTTCCTTTCTTTAAGGACATCATGCCTCAGCTTGGTCTGACTTATATCCTATTAACCTACTTTGTTATTGTCGGAACAAGTAATGCGGTTAACTTAACCGATGGTCTTGATGGCTTAGCGATTATGCCAACGGTATTCGTTGCTGCAGGTTTTGCCTTTATTGCATGGGCAACAGGTAATGTACAGTTTGCGAATTACTTACACATTCCACACATTCCACAAGCAAGTGAACTGGTGGTTGTTTGTGCCGCAATCGTTGGTGCTGGCTTTGGTTTCCTATGGTTTAACACTTACCCAGCACAAGTATTTATGGGCGATGTAGGTTCATTAGCACTAGGTGGTGCATTAGGTACGATTGCTGTTCTTGTTCGTCAAGAGTTCTTATTAGTGATCATGGGCGGTGTATTCGTTGTTGAAACCTTATCGGTAATTCTTCAAGTAGGTTCATATAAACTACGTGGTCAGCGTATTTTCCGTATGGCTCCAATACATCACCATTACGAACTGAAAGGATGGCCAGAGCCACGTGTTATTGTACGTTTTTGGATTATCTCTATGTTATTGGTTCTTATTGCATTAGCGACATTGAAGGTACGTTAATATGACTGGTTTTGGTGGTGTTAAAAATGTTGTTGTTGTTGGCTTAGGTATGACAGGCTTATCTGTTGTTAAGCATCTACTACGACAACCTGAAGCGTTAACAATAAAGGTTATTGATACTCGTGATACACCGCCAGGCCAAGATCAATTGCCTGAACAGGTTGAGTTACACGCCGGTGGTTGGCAGCAAGAGTGGCTTTTAGAAGCTGATCTTATTGTAACCAACCCTGGTATCGCACTTGCCTCATCACAATTACAACCTGCGATAGAGCAAGGCACGCCTATTGTTGGTGATATTGAGTTGTTCGCTTGGGCGGTTACGGCACCAGTGATTGCCATTACGGGCTCAAATGGTAAAAGTACCGTCACAGATTTAACCGGTGAAATGGCTAATGCTGCCGGTGTTAAAACGGCTGTGGGTGGTAACATTGGCTTTGCTGCTCTGGATCTTTTAGAGCAAGACGCCGATCTTTATGTGCTTGAGTTATCAAGTTTTCAACTCGAAACGACTTCATCATTAAAACTAAAAGCGGCAGCATTCTTAAATCTATCTGAAGATCATATGGATAGATATCAAGGAATGGCCGATTATCGTCAAGCTAAGTTACGTATTTTTGATCACGCAGAAGTGTGTATTGTGAATCGTGATGACAGAGCTACCTATCCAGACGCACAAGATAAAACCGTTAAGAGTTTTGGCTTTGATCAAGGTGATTATGGTTGTATCGAAGTAAATCAAACTCATTACTTAGCAAAAGGCGCAACAACAATTCTTGCAACCAATGAATTGGGTTTAGTGGGTAAACACAATATAGCCAATAGCTTAGTTGCGATTGCTTTATTGGATGCGGTTGGAATTAATCTTGATTTAACCCTAGAAACATTAAGAACTTACAATGGATTGACACATAGATGCCAAGTTGTCGCTGATAATCAAGATATTCGCTGGGTCAATGACTCTAAAGCAACGAATGTGGCAAGCACATTGGCTGCATTATCTGGTTTGAAAATTGATGGCAAATTACATCTGTTGGTCGGTGGTGTTGGTAAGGGGGCTGATTTCTCAGAGCTAGCACCAGCATTAAAAGCATTAAATGTAATGATGTATTGCTTTGGGGAAGATGGAAACCAATTCATTTCGTTAGATCCTCGATCTTGTTTATGTAAAACAATGGATGAAGCCATTGAAACGCTATTTCCTACGTTAGGCGCTGGTGACATGGTGATGTTATCTCCAGCATGTGCGAGTTTTGATCAGTACGCAAATTTTATGGCTAGAGGTGACGCGTTCACTCAACTAGCAAAACAATATTCAACTGAGAGTTAATTTTGATAATTGATCGTATTAAACAATGGACATCTCCTGTTCAAGAGTGGTGTTTAACCCCGTCACCTAAAGTGATGTTTGATCGTCAGTTGATTTGGATTGCTCTTGCTTTGATGTTGACCGGCCTTGTTATGGTAGGTTCTGCATCGTTCCCTATTAGTACTCGCTTAACAGGTCAGCCATTTCATTTTATGATGCGACATATGCTGTTTGTATGTTTGGCGTTGGGTGCATCATCAATAGTATTGCGTATTAAATTAGATGACTGGTTGAAGTACAGTAGTCACCTATTATTGATTTCTTTTTTGTTATTGGCTGCTGTTTTAGTGGTGGGTAAATCTGTTAATGGTGCAGCGCGTTGGTTGCCGTTAGGGATCTTTAACTTACAACCAGCAGAGGTTGCTAAACTCTCTTTATTTGTCTTTATTTCTGGTTATCTTGTTCGTCGCCATGGTGAGGTGAGAGACAGTTTTAAAGGATTTGTAAAACCGTTAGTCGTTCTTATTGGTCTTGCTTTTTTCTTACTGCTACAGCCCGATCTAGGGACAACAATCGTAATGTTTGTTACCACTATCGGCATGCTATTTATTGCAGGTGCTAAGTTGTGGCAATTTATAGCGTTAGTGATGAGTGGTATCTCATTAGTTATCGTATTGATTGTGGCTGAACCTTATCGTATGCGTCGTGTCACCTCTTTCTTAGACCCATGGCAAGATCCGTTTGGCAGTGGTTATCAGCTAACTCAATCGCTAATGGCATTTGGTCGAGGTAGTTGGTTTGGTGAGGGATTAGGTAACTCAATTCAAAAATTAGAGTATCTTCCAGAAGCTCACACCGACTTTGTGTTTGCGGTAGTGGCTGAAGAGTTAGGATTCGTTGGTGTTACTCTTGTCCTTGTTTTGATTTTTTCCTTAGTATTAAAAGCACTGCTTATTGGACGTAAGTGTCTACAACATGATCAGCGTTTTGGTGGTTTTTTAGCTTTTGGTATCGGCATTTGGTTTGCGTTTCAAACGTTAGTTAATGTTGGTGCGGCAGCGGGTATTGTGCCAACGAAAGGATTAACGTTACCTCTTATCAGTTATGGCGGTTCCAGTTTAATTATTATGTCAGTAGCAGTATCTCTGCTTATTCGTATTGATCATGAATGTCGCGTCTTTTTAGAAAACGAGCCTCCACGGAGCGAAAATGAAGAACAAAAATAAACGTTTATTAGTGATGGCTGGTGGTACTGGCGGTCATGTATTTCCTGGGTTAGCAGTAGCAAAACAGCTACAAAGTGAAGGATGGGAAATTCGCTGGTTAGGTACAGAAGATAGAATGGAAGCGGATTTAGTACCCAAACATGGTATTGAAATCGACTTTATCAAAGTAAAAGGCTTACGTGGACAAGGCTTTAAAAAGTTGCTTGCTGCGCCGTTTCAAATATTGGGCGCGATCTCTCAAGCTAAAAAGCATATCAAAGCATGGCAGCCAGATGTTGTACTTGGTATGGGTGGCTACGTAAGTGGCCCAGGTGGTATTGCTGCTTGGTTATCTGGTATCCCTGTTGTATTACATGAACAAAATGCCGTTGCTGGCTTAACCAACCAGTGGTTATCTAAAATTGCTAAACGTGTATTTCAAGCGTTTCCGGGTGCTTTTCCAAATGCAGACGTCGTTGGTAATCCAGTAAGGGAAGATGTATGTCAACTGCCTCATCCAAGCGAACGATTTGCTGAACGTAGTGGCCCTATTCGTGTATTAATCATGGGAGGCAGTCAAGGTGCTCGTATTCTTAATACGACATTGCCAGAAGCATTGCCAAAACTGAATCACTCTGTTGAAATTTGGCATCAAGCAGGTAAAGGCAATCAAGAAACGGTTCATCAAGCATATTGTGATAATGGAATGACAGACGCGAACGTAACAGAGTTTATTGATGATGTTGCTGCGGCTTATGCATGGGCTGATTTATTGGTGTGCCGTTCAGGTGCGTTAACGGTATCTGAAGTTTCAGCTGCTGGTGTTGGCTCTGTATTTATTCCCTTTATGCACAAAGATCGTCAACAAGCATTAAATGCGGATCACCTTGTACAGTGTGGCGCAGCGCAAATGATTGAACAACAAGATTTAACAGTTCAGGGTTTGGTTGATACACTGAATGGTTTAGAGCGAAAAGAATTATTAGAAATGGCATGTAATGCTCGTAAGGCAGCCATTATTGATGCTGACGTACGTGTTGCCAGTGCGATTAAAGACCTCGCAAAATAGAAGAATTGAGATTTAGAATGATGAAAGATCAGAAACTGCAATTAGCTGAAATTAGAACCATGATCCCTGAAATGCGCCGTGTAGAATGCATTCACTTTGTTGGTATTGGTGGCGCAGGCATGAGTGGTATTGCCGAAGTACTTTTAAACGAAGGCTATAACATCAGTGGTTCAGATATGGCTGAAAATACAGTCACTGTTCGTTTAGCTCAAAAAGGCGCAACGATCTTTTTTGGTCACCAAGCAAGCAATGTAGAAAAAGCCAGTGTTGTTGTGGTATCTACCGCGATTGATCCAATGAATCCTGAAATTGTAGCTGCGAAAGAAAATCGTATTCCAGTGATCCGCCGTGCAGAAATGTTGGCCGAGCTGATGCGTTACCGTCATGGTATTGCGGTTGCCGGAACTCACGGGAAAACAACGACTACAGCATTAACGACTCAAATCTACTCAGAAGCAGGTTTGGATCCAACGTTTGTTAATGGTGGTTTGGTTAAAAATGCAGGTACAAATGCACGTTTAGGTTCTAGTCGTTTTCTTATTGCAGAAGCCGATGAAAGTGATGCTTCATTTTTGCACCTTCAACCAATGGTTAGTATTGTTACTAATATCGAAGCTGACCACATGGATACCTATGGCGGTGACTTTGAAGTATTAAAACAAACGTTTATTGATTTCCTTCATAATCTGCCGTTTTATGGTCAAGCGGTAATGTGCATTGATGATGATGTGGTAAGAGAGCTATTACCTCGAGTCAGTCGTCAGGTTATTACGTATGGTTTTTCAGAAGATGCGGATGTTCGTTTAGTTAACTATCGTCAAGTTGCTCAACAAAGTTTCTTCACAGTACAAAGAAAAGATCGTACTGATTTAGATATTGTTCTTAATATTCCAGGAAAGCATAACGCCTTGAATGCAACTGCTGCGATTGCAGTGGCAACAGAAGAGGAAGTAGAAGATGAAGCAATTCTATCCGCACTGTTGAATTTTGAAGGCGCAGGTCGTCGTTTTGACCAATTAGGTGAATTTGAAACGGGTAATGGTTCTGCAATGTTGGTGGATGATTATGGTCATCATCCAACAGAAGTTGATGTAACGATAAAAGCTGCCCGTGCAGGTTGGGCTGATAAGCGTTTAGTTATGATCTTCCAACCGCATCGTTATAGCCGAACTCGTGATTTATATGATGATTTTGCGAATGTATTGGATAATGTAGACGTTCTTATCATGCTTGATGTGTACTCTGCAGGTGAAACCCCAATTGTAGGTGCCGATGGTCGAGCATTATGCCGAACTATTCGTGGCCGTGGAAAAATTGATCCTATTTTTGTGCCAAATATAGAAGCGTTACCACCAGTATTAGCTAATATCATTCAAGAAGGTGATTTAGTCCTGACACAGGGTGCTGGTGATGTTGGTAAACTAGCAAAACAGTTAGCTTCATTAGAGTTAAATATTGAAACAATGAAAACATTAGGGTAATAATTGTTTAATTAGTTAGAACTTCTAATAAAAACACGAATAATGAGATAGAATCCTCATTGTATTAATAATATCCTATCAGAAACTGGGATAGAGGGTTTTTGCACCCTATAGTTATTAGATGAATTTATTTTAATGCCATCAAAACGCAGTCATTTTATGTAATATAAAAGTGATGACGAGATTTTGGCTCTGTTGTGAAAATAATATGATTAAGACGGTCAAAATGAATACTTCATTTGATAAAGAAAAAATAAGAAAACACCTGCCAGGTGCGCTTTTTCTTTCTTTGGTTGTGATGATTTCATTATGGCTGATTGCCTCAACGATAAGTTGGATGACAGATGAAGATAGATTGCCTTTATCTCATATGATTATCCAAGGGCAGTTGAAGCATATTACGGCAGATGATATTCGTGAAGCGATAGACTCAATGGACTCTATTGGTACCTTCATGACGCAGGATGTTAATAAGTTGCAAGATGCCTTATTGTCTTTGCCGTGGATCGCTCAGGTTTCTGTTCGTAAGCAATGGCCAGAAACGATAAAAGTGTTTGTGGTGGAAAACCAGCCAGAAGCAACATGGAATAACAAAGTCATTGTTAATCCTGAAGGTGTAGTTTTTAATGCACCAATGAGTGATTTGTTAGAACCTAAACCTGCGTTATTTGGTCCAGAAGCAAATAGTAAAGAGGTGCTCGATTTTTGGCATCAGTTACAGGCTCAATTTACAGTAATAAATACAACAGTGCATAGTGTTGCATTAACTGAACGTTTATCGTGGCAGGTTGTATTGGATAATGGTATTAGACTAGAGCTTGGTCGTGATGCTAGAGAAGAAAGAGTACAACGTTTTATTGCTTTATATAAGCAATTAGATGATAAAAAGAATTCGATAGATTATATAGATCTTCGTTATGATACTGGCGCTGCAGTTGGGTGGAAGCCTGATAATGTAGAAGATTAAAGAAGAGAATTGACATGAGTAAAACGCCAGAAGGCAGTATTATTGTTGGTTTAGACATCGGTACAAACAAGGTCTCAGCACTAGTAGGCGAAGTTTTACCTGATGGCCAAGTGAGCGTTATTGGCTCTGGTTCATGTCCCTCTCGCGGAATGGATAAAGGTGGCGTTAACGATCTTGAATCGGTAGTTAAATCGGTTCAAAGAGCGATTGACCAAGCTGAATTGATGGCAGAGTGCACCATTACCTCTGTGTTTATTTCTTTATCGGGTAAACACATTGCTAGTCAAATAGAGAAAGGTATGGGATCTATTTCTGAAGAAGAAGTAACCCAAGATGATATGGATAGTGTAATTCATACCGCTAAATCAGTTAAGATTGGTGATGAACAACGCACACTACATGTTATCCCTCAGGAATTCTCTATTGATGTTCAAAAAGGTATTCGTAATCCTATTGGGTTATCGGGTATGAGAATGGAAGTGAGTGTTCATCTTATTACCTGCCATAATGATATGGCGCGTAATATCGTTAAAGCGGTAGAGCGTTGTGGCTTAAAAGTTGAACACATCATCTTTTCTGGTTTAGCATCAAGTAATGCAGTTATTACAGAAGATGAGCGAGATCTTGGTGTTTGTGTCGTTGATATCGGCGCCGGAACAATGGATATTGCGATTTGGACCGATGGTTCATTGCGCCATGCAGAGGTCCTTCCTTATGCTGGAAATGCAGTAACAAGTGACATTGCTTACGCTTTTGGTACGCCATTCAACGATGCTGAAAAATTAAAAGTAAAATACGGTAGTGCCATTAGTGAACACATTAATCGTGATGAAACGGTTAACGTACCGAGTGTTGGCGGTCGACCTTCTAGAAGTTTACAGCGAAGAATGCTAGCAGAAGTGATTGAACCAAGGTATTCTGAGCTACTCGGGCTTGTAAACCAGCGTGTTCTTGCTATTCAAGATAAATTACGCGCTGAAGGTACAAAGCACCATCTTGCCGCAGGTATTGTATTAACTGGTGGCGGATCACAAATTAATGGTTTGGTAGATTGTGCTGAGCGCGTGTTCCAGACCCAAGTTAGAATAGGCCAACCTTTAGAGGTAACAGGCCTAACAGATTACGTAAAAGAGCCTTATCAAGCAACAGCGGTAGGGCTTTTGCATTACGGTAAAGAAAGTCAATTACATGACGATGAAGATTATGTGCCGAATAAGCAGCAATCTTTTACAACTGTAATGAAGAAATTTAAAAATTGGATACTAAAAGAGTTTTAACCTGAGCGAACAGGAAGAAACGGAGAGAACAGATGTTTGAGCCGATGATGGAAATGTCCGACGAAGCAGTAATTAAAGTAGTCGGTGTAGGTGGTGGTGGCGGTAATGCTATCGAGCACATGGTACGTGAGTCAATTGAAGGTGTTGAATTCATTAGTGTAAATACTGATGCGCAAGCTCTTCGTAAGACTAGTGTAAATACAGTTATTCAAATTGGTGGAGACATCACAAAAGGCTTAGGTGCAGGTGCAAACCCGCAAGTTGGTCGTGATGCTGCGCTAGAAGATCGTGAAGCAATTAAAGAAGTATTAGCTGGTGCCGATATGGTATTTATCGCAGCTGGTATGGGTGGTGGTACTGGTACAGGTGCTGCGCCAATTATTGCTGAAGTTGCAAAAGAATTAAATATTCTAACGGTTGCTGTTGTAACAAAACCGTTTAGTTTTGAAGGACGTAAACGTCTTGCTTTTGCTGAGCAAGGTATTGAAGAGTTATCTAAACACGTTGACTCATTAATTACGATTCCAAACGAGAAACTGTTAAAAGTACTTGGCCGCGGGATTACATTATTAGAAGCATTTGCAAAAGCAAATGATGTTCTTCGTAATGCGGTTCAAGGTATTGCTGAGCTGATTACACGCCCAGGTATGATCAACGTCGATTTCGCCGATGTTCGTACAGTTATGTCTGAAATGGGACATGCAATGATGGGTAGTGGTATTGCAGTCGGTGAAGACCGAGCTGAACAAGCTGCAGAAGAAGCGATTTCAAGTCCATTACTTGAAGATATCGATCTTGCTGGTGCTCGTGGTGTTCTTGTTAACATTACTGCTGGCCTTGATATGCGCCTTGATGAGTTTGAAACTGTTGGTAACACAGTAAAAGCTTTTGCATCTGATAATGCAACAGTGGTTATTGGTACTTCTCTTGACCCTGATATGACGGATGAAATTCGAGTAACGGTTGTTGCTACGGGTATTGGTTCTGAAAAGAAACCAGAAATCACGTTAGTAACAAATAAAACAACGACAGCTCCGGCTCAGTCAGCACCTGCAGCACAACCGGTAGTTCAAGCGAAAGCTCCAGTTGTTGAGCCAACGGTTGAGAAAGCGGCACAAAATGTGCAGGTAACTAAATCAGCAGCACCGCAAACTACACCATCAACGTCGCCAGCGGCAGGTGTTCAGAATGCTGGTGCAGCGCAAGCTAAGCCAGATCAGAAAGAAGATTATTTAGATATCCCTGCGTTTTTACGACGTCAAGCTGACTAATTAATCATCAAACGATTTGGTTTTATAGAAAATTGTGTGCTAGAATATCAGACCAGTTCTTAGAATTGGTTTGAAATCAAGCATATTTATAGTTGAGATGAGCATATGATCAGACAACGTACACTGAAAAGTATCGTACAAATGACAGGCGTGGGTTTGCACTCAGGCCGTAAGGTCACGCTTACTCTTCGTCCAGCAGCAGCTAACACAGGTGTTATTTATCGTCGTACCGACCTTAACCCACCTGTTGATTTCCCTGCGGACCCAGAGTCAGTACGCGATACAATGCTATGTACAGCGTTAGTTAATGATGAAGGCGTAAGAATCTCAACGGTTGAACACTTAAATGCTGCATTGGCAGGCATGGGCATTGATAACGTAGTTATCGAAGTTGATGCTCCTGAAATTCCAATTATGGATGGCAGTGCAAGTCCTTTTGTATATCTTTTACAGTCAGCGGGTATTGAAGAACTTAATACAGCGAAGAAATTCATTCGTATTAAGAAACCTGTTCGCATTGAAGATGGTGATAAGTGGGCAGAAATTCGTCCTTATAACGGTTTCCGCTTAGATTTTACTATTGACTTCAATCACCCAGCAATTGACTCAGATGACCAAAAGTTAGTGTTTGATTTTTCAAGCCAATCGTTCATCAAAGATATCTCACGAGCTCGTACTTTCGGGTTTATGCGTGATATCGAGTACTTACAATCGCAAAACCTATGTTTAGGTGGTAGCTTTGATTGTGCAATCGTACTAGATGATTACCGTATTCTAAATGAAGACGGATTACGTTTTGATAATGAATTTGTAACGCATAAAGTTCTAGATGCTGTGGGTGACCTATATATGTGTGGTCATAGTATCTTGGGTCAAATAAGCGCTTATAAATCAGGTCACGCTCTGAATAATCAGTTACTTCGTGCTGTTCTTGCCGATCAAGAAGCATGGGAGTGGACAACCATTGAAGATGAACAAGAATCACCAGTTGCATTTATGCAGCCAGGAATGGTACTTGCTTAATCCATCATAAAATTAAAAAGCCAAGCATTGTGCTTGGCTTTTTTTTTGTCTGTAATATTTCTTATTTCTTATTTCTTATTTCTTATTTGCTAATGCAGCTAAGCTCTCTAATCTCTTTTTAAGTTTTGGTGATGCAGTCTCTGCGACCATTTCCAAAGCACTTGCTGCTGCTGCCGATAATTCTCGCTTTGCTTGTTTTTCAGTTTTGTACACCGCCGGCTTTTCACCAACAAAAGATCGAGCAAGATCCGGATTGATTTTAATTTCTAGATTCGATAATCCAGGTAATCCATGGCGGCGAAAAGCAGATAATATGGCTAATCTTTCATAGTTTATTCGTGTTGCCCAAACGCTACCCGAGACTTCGATCACTAAAGATCCTTGGCGGTAATTTGCCACGCGGCAATGATCTTCACAACCCGCGGGTAACGCATCTTTTAGTACATGCGATAATTTAGATAGAATAATCGCCTTTTCTTGAATATCTTTAAAGCGAGTATTATTAAAAAAATCATTCGCAGGCTGGGGTCTGTGGTCTCGCATCGTTAGTAATTCTCATATATAGAGTGCTATTTAATAGGCTAACACCAAAGAAAAAGTCATAAATGCCAATTAGATCTGAATTTTTCAGAATTGAAATCAAACTCTACGGATTTAGCTTAGGATTGCTTTACATTATCGCTTATACTTTCCTAATTATTACTTATGATGACTAGCAACACAACTATCATGATAGGCCTTGAAAAATCAAAGTCGAATCCCCATAAGATAAGTATATAAAGAAGTTTTTTTCTTAGAGTAATTTCTCTAGGTGATTGATTCACATTTCAGATAAACCGATCAGAAATGATCATAGAGATAAGAGAAGCAACGGAATCATGTTTTCTAAAATTCTAACAAAAGTTATCGGTAGCCGTAATGATCGTACATTACGTAAGCTACGTAAAATCGTAGATCAAATTAATAAACTCGAACCACAATTCGAATCATTACAAGACGAAGAATTAAAAGCGAAAACAATCGAGTTCCGTGCACGTTTAGAGCAAGGTGAAGATTTAGATAGTTTACTGCCAGAAGCGTTTGCGACGGTACGTGAAGCATCTAAGCGTCTGTATGGTATGCGCCACTTTGACGTTCAAATGATTGGCGGCATGGTTCTGAACGATAGCCAAATTGCAGAAATGCGCACTGGTGAAGGTAAAACATTAACAGCAACGCTGCCATGTTATTTAAATGCATTAACAGGTAAAGGCGTTCACGTCGTAACGGTGAATGACTACCTTGCAAAGCGTGATGCTGAAACTAACCGAGAGTTATTTGAATTCTTAGGCATGACTGTTGGTATCAACGTGCCAAACATGCCACCTCAAGAGAAAAAACAAGCGTATTTATGCGATATTTTATATGGCACAAATAACGAATTTGGTTTTGACTATCTACGTGACAACATGGCTTTCCGTGCTGAAGATCGTGTTCAACGTGAACGCTATTTCGCAGTAATCGATGAAGTGGATTCAATCTTAATCGATGAAGCTCGTACCCCTCTTATCATTTCTGGTCCTGCGGAAGATAGCTCTGCGCTTTATACGCGAATTAATACACTGATCCCTCAACTTGTGAAACAAGATGAAGAAGACAGTGAAGAGTATCGCGGTGAAGGTCACTACACATTAGATGAAAAAGGAAAACAAACGCACCTGACTGAAAACGGTCAAGAGTTTGTTGAACAGCTATTAAAAGATGAAGGCTTAATGGAAGCGGATGATACCTTGTATTCTCCAGCTAACATCAGCTTACTTCATCACATCAATGCAGCATTACGTGCACATGTATTGTTTGAAAAAGACGTGGACTACATTGTAAAAGACGATGAAGTTATCATTGTTGATGAGCATACTGGTCGTACAATGCCAGGTCGTCGTTGGTCTGAAGGTCTACACCAAGCTGTTGAAGCAAAAGAAGGTGTTAAAATTCAGAACGAAAACCAAACATTAGCATCAATCACTTTCCAAAACTTCTTCCGTCTATATGACAAACTGTCAGGTATGACGGGTACTGCTGATACGGAAGCTTTTGAATTCCAATCTATTTATGGTCTTGATACGGTAGTAATTCCAACTAACCGTCCAATGACTCGTAATGATATGGGTGATTTAGTCTACATGACAGAAGCAGAAAAATTTGCAGCTATCATTGAAGACATTAAAGGCTGTTCTGAACGTGGTCAGCCAGTATTGGTTGGTACCGTTTCGATTGAAAAATCAGAACTGCTTTCAAATGCATTGAAAAAAGCAAAAATTAAGCACAACGTACTTAATGCTAAATTCCATGAAAAAGAAGCAGACATCGTTGCGAATGCAGGTACAACAAGTGCGGTAACTATTGCTACTAACATGGCAGGCCGTGGTACGGATATCGTTCTTGGTGGTAGCTGGCAGGCAGAGCTTGCTAAAATAAACGAACCTACTGATGCACAAATCCAAGAAGCGAAAGCTAAATGGAAAGAAGCTCACGATGCAGTACTTGCCGCTGGTGGTCTTCATATTATTGGTACAGAGCGTCATGAGTCTCGTCGTATCGATAACCAATTACGTGGTCGTGCTGGTCGTCAAGGTGATGCGGGTTCTTCACGCTTTTACCTATCAATGGAAGATGCTCTAATGCGTATCTTTGCTTCGGATCGTGTATCTAACATGATGAAGAAGTTAGGCATGGAAGAAGGTGAAGCAATTGAACATCCTTGGGTAACAAAAGCGATTGAAAATGCACAACGTAAAGTTGAAGGTCGTAACTTCGATATTCGTAAGCAATTGCTTGAATACGATGATGTTGCCAATGATCAACGTAAAGTCGTTTATGAGCTACGTGATGAGCTGATGAATGTTGATGATATTAGCGAGATGATTGCTTATAACCGTCAAGATGTCCTTGAAGGGCTATTTGGTCAATATATTCCTGCACAGTCATTAGAAGAAATGTGGGATGTTGAAGGATTAACAACACGTCTACGTGCTGATTTTGATTTGGATATTCCAATTCAAGAGTGGTTAGATAGCGATGATAAACTTCATGAAGATAATCTACGTGAAAAAGTGATTGAAACTGCGATTCAAGTTTATAAAGATAAAGAAGAGTCTGTTGGTGAATCAGTTCTGCGTAACTTTGAAAAAGCAGTTATGCTACAAACACTTGATGGTTTGTGGAAAGAGCACTTAGCGGCGATGGATCATCTTCGTCAAGGTATCCATTTACGTGGTTATGCTCAGAAGAACCCGAAACAAGAATACAAGCGTGAATCGTTTGAGTTGTTTGAAGGCTTACTTGATACGTTAAAATTTGATGTAATTTCAATTTTAAGTAAAGTGCGTGTACAACAACAAGAAGATGTTGAGCGCATGGAAGAGCAACGTCGTCAACAAGCGGAAGAAATGACTCGTCGTCAGAAGCTGCAGCATCAAAATGCTGAAAGCCAATTAGACGATGGTGAAACGGCAGAAGAAGCTCATACACCAATGGTTCGCGATGAGCGAAAAGTAGGGCGTAATGAAGTTTGTCCTTGTGGCTCAGGTAAAAAATACAAACAGTGTCACGGTAAAATCTAGTTGATATACACTGTTGATTCATAATCGAAAGCCGCTATTTTTAGCGGCTTTTTTATAGGTATATCATTGATATAAAGGCCATAAATGAAACGATTACATATAGTTGCTGCCATTATTTTAAATGCAGATAAGAGCCAAGTATTTATTACTAAGCGCCCAGATAAAGCACATAAGGGCGGATTCTGGGAATTTCCTGGTGGGAAAGTAGAGCAAGAGGAAAGTGCAGAGCAGGCGTTAATCAGAGAGTTATATGAAGAGATTGGCATTGAAACTACGGAGTTAACCATTTTCGAGTCGTTAAATTATGACTACCCTGATAAATCTCTCTATTTTGATTTTTTCACCGTTACTCAGTTTGCAGGTGAACCTTATGGAAAGGAAGGACAACAAGGGTTATGGGTTCCTATTTTAGAACTCGCTTCTTATGAATTCCCTGAAGCAAATGTGCCTATTTTAAATCAAGTACTTAAATGCTTTAGTTAGTCTGATGCTGTGGTCTGTGAACATAAAAAAAGCGATCATAAATGATCGCTTTTTTTGAATTTTATTGGAGCAGATAATATCGAATTAATATTGGTCTTCAGACCAGCCATCTGAATCTGACATATCAGGAGCGCCAGCAATGGATTTTTCTTCATCAGCCCACTCACCAAAATCAATCATTTGGCATTTTTTACTACAGAATGGACGAAATTGACTCTCTTCGTTCCAGATAACTGGAGCTTGGCAAGTTGGACATTTTACCGTAGTTAGTTGGATATTATTTGATTCTGACATGGATTCCTCAACAGACAGCAAGCGTAAACTCAATGTCTTTTTCACAATTCTTGTTGGTTTCGAAAGACATAAAGCGTAACGCAAAACGACTTTTATGCCCAGAGATCATTGGATAAACTCCTTGCTCAATAGGGATCTCTAGGCGCAATAAATTGGAATTCTCCATTTCACTTTGCATAAATCCATTACGGGCAATTTGAGGTTCAAAACGAGCGGTTTCTCGCGTTAGTCGTAGCCACAATGATAAGGCGTCTGATAACGAAAGTAGCTGAGACATCCAATTATGAGTATTACGGCATCGAACTTCTAAAGGGAGGTGTAACCAATGGTGCAATGCGGGTAAATCAAAGCAGCAATCGCCACCAGGAATAAAAAATCGTTGTTTTAATGCAGATAGAAAGCGATCTTCTTTTAAAGAGTGACCCGGTCGAGTGGTTTGCATTAGATTATAATGCACTTGACTAATTTGCTCTAAAACAGAAAGTAAAGCCGATTGGTCAACTCCTTCGATATCCATCCAAGCGCGATATTGTAAACGCAGCTTTTCTAGATCTTTGCCTAAATCGGCCTTCACCTGAACTTGCTCTAAAATATCGAGCATATTAAAAAGAGAACTAAAGAATACCTGATACTCAAATGGTTGAGTTAAATCAGCAGAATGCCCAAGCTTACGAAATAGGGATTCTATTCGTAAATAAATTCGAGTCCTTTCATTTAAAGGGTGTTCAAATTTTTGCATACCCAATCCATTCATAGTCTTTATTGATTCTCTTTATTTATAGATGCCTGAGACAATAACAGATATTTATTATGTAGCAGAGCTATTTCATTATCGAGATCGCAAATATTGAGATCATTCTTAATTATGTCATCAGCAAGTGCCAGTCGCTCTTCTCGTGAGGCTTGCGAAGCAAGAATAGCTTTAACTTGTTCAGTATCTACTTTATCACGGGTAATGGTACGATTAATTTGAGTTTGCTCCAAAACATCAACAACAAGGACTCTATTTGCTAGGTATTGCAGCTGATTTTCAACTAAAAGTGGAACAACAAGCAGTGCGTAAGGTGATGTGGATAATGACAGTTGATGCTGCATCTCTTCACGGATCAATGGATGAAGTAAATTATTAAGCCATGTTTTTTCATTGGTGTTTGAAAAAATGCGTTGTCGAAGCTCTGCTCGATTTAGAGTTCCATTAGGTAATAGAATGGAATGACCAAAATGTTCAGCGATAGAGGTTAAGCCTTTTGTATTAGGTTTTACAACATCACGAGCAATGATATCTGCATCCACAATATCGATAGCATGGTTTTTCTGAAAAGTATCAGCAACAGTGGTTTTTCCACTGCCTATCCCGCCAGTAATTGCGACAACATAACTCATAGTGGGAAACCTAAAATTGTAGTGAAATACCATTGGCCAATTTGTTGTCCCCACAATAGGCAGATCCAGCCAGCTATGGCTAAATACGGACCAAAAGGGATCGCTTTATCAAAGCCTTTTTTTTGTGCACTTAACATCGCAATGCCGATAATGGCACCGACAACGGAAGAGAGTAAAACCACTAAGGGCAGCTGTTGCCAACCTAACCAAGCGCCAATGGCAGCCAGTAATTTAAAATCACCATACCCCATGCCTTCTTTACCGGTTAATAACTTAAAGCCCCAATAAATAGACCACAGAATAAGATAGCCAGCCATTGCACCAATAACAGAGTCAATCAAGCTAACAGGGCTCCATCCAACTAAAGCCAAATAAATACCAGACCATACTAATGGTAAGGTAATTTGATCGGGTAACAACATCGTATCAATATCGATAAAGGTTAGTGCGATGAGAACTAAGGTAAATAGGATGGCGGCGACAGCAAAGTATGAGAAGGGAAGTAAGTAAGAGACGGCAAAACACATCGCGCCGGATAAAAGCTCAATAGCAGGGTATCTAAAGCTAATAGGATTACTGCATTGACGGCACTTTCCTTTTAAGAGCAACCAGCTAATAACTGGAATATTGTCATAAAATTTAATTTGAGTGTTGCATTTCGGACAGCGAGAACGAGGCACGCTAAGGTTGAAGACTTCTTCTTTCTTAGCTGTTTTATTCTTTGGTTCTAAATCAGGAAAACAGTCAATGCACTCTTTTTTCCACTCTTTTTCCATCATGATAGGAAGGCGATAGATCACGACATTAAGAAAGCTACCGACTAATAAACCAAATAGTGTAGCAAAGAGTGGGAAGAGCCAAGGATAGTAATCAAAAACAGCCATGTAAAAAGCGTCCAGTATTAGAAGAGCATAAGTACAGAGATGGTATCAGAATTTTATCCTATTACACTCATTAAATTAAAGATAGGAAGATACATAGCAACGACCAACCCACCAATCATACCACCTAGGAAAATGATGATTAATGGTTCTAATAACTTGCCTAAATTATCTACCGTATTATCAATATCTTCTTCATAGATCAGCGCTATTTTATTGAGCATATCGTCAAGTTGTCCTGACTCTTCACCAATCATAATCATCTGAAGTACCATCTCGGGGAAAGCTTGAGAATGACGCATAGCAAGATAAAGAGGCATTCCTGCCGCCGTGCTTTGTTGCACTAAAAAAATTGCTTGTTGATAGTATAGGTTTCCTGCGGTTTTACTGGTGGTTTGTAAGCTGTGTAAAATAGGTAATCCTGAGCTAAAACTGGTTGCTAAAGTACGGCTAAATTTTGCGATAGCCGCTTTGGATAAAATAGAACCAATAATCGGAATGCGTAGACTGTTTTTACTGAGTATCAGTTGCAGCGTATAAGATCGCCTATGAACAGACTTAAAAATAAAACTGCCGATGATCATTAGGATCAATATCCATAGGCCATAGTGCTGTAATAGATATGATGCTTGAATTATTTGCTGGGTAAACCAAGGAAGTTCAGCGCCAAAGCCACTAAAGATATTTTCAAATTCAGGAATGACGAGAGTAAGCATTAAAATGGCCACGATAATGGAAACAAGTAAAACCATGGTTGGGTAAATCATCGCTTTGATGACTTTCGATCTTAATTGTTCGCTTTTTTCTCTATAAGACGCTAAACGCTTAAAGGTTTGGGGCAAGCATCCTGTTTCCTCTCCAGTAGCAAGCATATCAATATAAAAGGGATCAAAGAAAGGGCTACTTCTTAGCATGGCCTTGGAAAGAGGCTCTCCTGATTCTACGGATAAAATTATTTGATTTAATATAGATTTCATTTCTGCTTTGGGATTACTTTCTGCGATAAGCTGCAAAGATTGAACTAACGGTACTCCCGCATTTAGTATCGTTGCTAACTGACGCGTTAATAGAGTGATGTCCTTACCTTTTATCGAATGCTTTATTCTTTCCATGCTAGAAATATGGCGTTTTTTTATTTTCTTTATTCGTATTTGTTGTGTGCTTAGTTTTGCTCTAACTTCTTGCTCATTCAATACCAATAGTGTGCCGGAAACGTTCTGACCTTTCTGATTAAGGCCCCTCCAGTAGAAACGTGTTAAGCGAGGGAAGTTGGCTTTATTTACTGAGTTCTGCATAGTCTGGTGCCATTAAAGTGTTAGAAATAGAGCACTCGAGTGAGTTCTTGTAAGCTTGTTGTTCCATCTTCTAATCGATGAATTCCTGAGGTTGCTAAGCTATCCATCCCTTGTTTAATGGCAAGTTCCTCTATTTCATTAGCTGAGGCTCTTTTTAAAATAGCGGCGGATAATTCTTTGCTAAAAGGCATGACTTCATAAATCCCAATGCGGCCTGAATAGCCATGAGTGCATTTGTTGCAGCCATTTTGGTTGGCTTTAAAAAGGGTACTTTCTAATTTGATGGCATACTTATTTCTGATACCTGAGCTGAGAGGGTCAACGTGTTTACAATGTGGGCACAGTTTTCTTACTAAACGTTGTGCAATGATTAAGCTTAGAGATGAAGCAAGATTGAATTGCTCTATCCCCATATTAGCTAAACGAACAATGGACTCTGCGGCTGAATTAGTATGAAGCGTTGAAAGCACTAAATGCCCTGTTTGGGCGGCTTTGATTGCGATTTCAGCGGTCTCAAGATCTCGAATTTCACCTACCATCACGACATCAGGATCCTGTCGTAAGAATGAGCGTAATGCATGAGAAAAATCAAACCCTATTTTGGGATTTACTTGGACTTGATTAATGCCAGTAAGGTTTATCTCTACGGGATCTTCAGCGGTAGATATGTTTTTATCTGGGGTATTTAAAATATTGAGCCCAGAGTAAAGGGAAACTGTTTTTCCACTGCCTGTCGGCCCCGTCATTAGAATCATCCCTTGGGGGCGTTTTAGTGCAGAGAGGTAGAGTTGTTGTTGCTTTTTACTGTAGCCGAGTTGATTGATATCTAAATATGCAGAGCTGCTATCTAATAAACGCAAGACTACTTTTTCACCCCACAATGTCGGTAAAGAAGAAACGCGCATATCAACGGCGGTGTCATTATTTAACTTGAGTTTGATTCGGCCATCTTGAGGCAGGCGACGCTCTGCTATATCAAGTTTTGCCATTATCTTTAAACGAGCAGAAAGACGTCGACTCAAGTGAGAGGACGGGGTGCTATTTTCTATTAAGATCCCATCGCAACGAAAGCGAACTCGATAGCTGTCTTCATAGGGTTCAAAATGAATATCGGATGCTCCTTTTCGAACCGCTTCAATTAAGATTTGATTAATAAAGCGAGAGACTGGAGCATCGTCTTTACTGAGATCCTCCGTTAATTCGATTTCATCTGAAGAGAGTTCGACAAGAGAAGCAAGCTCGTCTTGAGTGATCTCTTTATATTGCGCAGCGTTTTCAGAAAGTGTGCAGCCATAAACTCGGCGAATTGCTGCGTTGATCTGTTCTTGATCTGCTAGAACAATGTCGATCTGTTTTCCACTAGTAAAACGAAAATCCTCTTCAATGTGGCTAATGCTTGGATCTGAAATCGCTAAACGAATCGTGTTGTTGTCATGACAAATAGGAAGGGCTTGGTATTGGATGATTAGTTCTCGCAGCCCTAGCTTTTGGCATGTCTCGGTATAATTATGCTGAGTGATATCAACACTCTCCAGACCAAAAATACGTGCAAGATGATCAAGTAATTCATTAGAGCTAAATATGCCTTGAGTCAAAAGTGCAGAAGTCACTGTATGTGTTTTTGCTTGGATTAATTCTATGATGGCACTTTCTTGCGTCAAACTGATTAGCTCAGCTTGACGTAGGATTGAGGCTAGATTGGTATGCATTGACTATGAACAACCATCAATAGAAGGAAAAGAGCTCACGCCACCAGAGACTATTTGACATGCCCACCCGGTATCTGTTTTTTCAAAAGTTAAATATGCATCTTTAATTGCGCTTTCAGCATTAAAAAGGAATTTGATTTTGTTATCTGCTGAGATAGATATAGTGCCAAGTTTATTTGATGTACCTGTGATACCCAAATCATTTAAGTTTGTTCCTGATGCTAGCTTTCCTTTCTCCTGATAGATTAATTCAGCAGGGGCTAATAGTGCTTTCATTGTTGCTAATCCTGCTATGACTTCACTTTTAGCGACATAATTTTTATAGGCCGGGACAGCTACGCCTGATAACACACCAATAATGGCAACGACGATCATTAACTCTATCAGGGTAAAACCTCTTTGCCTTTGACGCTCTTTCATTATCTTCTCCTTTACTATTTATCATGTTCATTCAGTAAGAGAAGCATAGAAGGAAATTAGAGAGAAAGAAGAGATAAGCAATGAGCTTTCGAGTTGCTAGAAGGTTTCATGTAAGTGAATGATAGTGATGGATTTCAATTACGGTTCACTTCAAGAAGATAACTTTTCTTATCTAGTATGAGTCGCAATTCTTATTATTAAGCGAGTGAAGAAAAAAGAAGAATGAGAGGCGGAATTTGTGGAGAGTATCGAGGTATTTGAATTGAAGCTTATGTATAGATACAAAAAAGGCTGATGAAGAACCAGCCCTTTGAAATGTTAGCATTCGCTTAAATGACTTATTTAAAGCGCATTGATAAATCCATTGCGTTTAGATGCTTAGTTAATGCACCAACAGAGATGTAATCAACTCCAGTTTCAGCAAATTCTGCAATAGTATCTAAAGTGACATTACCTGAGTTTTCTAATGCGGCGCGACCAGCATTTAGTTTTACAGCTTCACGCATCATATCGGTAGTGAAGTTATCTAACATAATAATGTCAGCACCAGCGTCAATCGCTTGTTGTAGCTCTTCTAGGCTTTCTGTTTCTACTTCAACAGGCTTTCCTGGGTTAAGTTCTTTGGCTGTAGAAATCGCTTTTTCAATACCGCCACAGGCAATAATGTGATTTTCTTTAATTAGATAAGCATCAAACACACCAATACGGTGATTGAAACCACCGCCACAAGCTACGGCATATTTTAATGCACTGCGTAAACCCGGAATGGTTTTGCGAGTATCAAGTAGACGACATTTGGTGTGTGCAATTTTTTCAGCGTAAATTGCTGTGATGGTAGAACAACCAGAGAGTGTTTGAATGAAGTTCATCGCATTACGCTCACCGGTTAATAGTGTGCGTGATGGGCCTGTTAAGGTGCAAAGCGTTTGGTTTGGCTCTACTTTGTCACCATCTTGAACGTGCCATTCGATAGCAACGGTACCACCTAGCTGTTTAAAGACTTCGTCGGCCCACATCTTTCCACAAAATACACCATGTTCACGCGTGATGATTGTTGCAACAGATTGAGTATCTTCAGCGATTAAACTTGCTGTTATGTCAGTACTTACATCTAGTGTTCCACCTAAATCCTCACGTAGTGTATCTGAAACGGCACGAGTGATTTCTGTAGGAAGTTGTTGCTTTAAATATTCAAGACGAGAGGCGCTATCATGGGTTTTGATCATGGTGAGGTCCATTGAATGATTTGAAATAAGTTTATGGCGACAATAATACTCGCGCTAGAGCAGAATTTCATCATAAGATATACGTAAGTTACACAAGTTACTTTAATTCATAGAGGAATAGATGATGAAATTCACTTTATCAACAGATCATTGGCTTAATGAAGCAAGACACTTAGTGTCACCGTTCTATGACGAGCGTCCTGATGATGAAGATATTTCTCTGCTTGTTGTTCACAATATTAGTTTACCACCGGGGCAATTTGGTGGGCCTTATATCGAACAATTGTTTACTGGCACATTGGATCCTACCGCTCATCCATTTTTTAAAGTGATTCATAAATTCAGAGTATCAGCCCACTGCTTGATCCGTCGGGATGGTACTGTCATACAGTTTGTTCCTTTTAATGCTAGAGCTTGGCATGCTGGAATGTCATCATTTGCAGGGCGTGCTCGATGTAATGATTATAGTATTGGTATTGAGTTGGAAGGGACTGATTTTACAGCCTATACTCAAGACCAATATGATAGTTTGGCTGCTGTAACAAACGTGCTACAAGATACTTACCCATTGATTGTTGATCAGCGTATCACTGGCCACCAGTACATTGCGCCGTTAAGAAAGACAGATCCAGGGTTGTCATTTGACTGGGAAAAATACCATAAATTAAGAGGTTAGCTTTAAAGTCTATATGACTGAATTTCTTAAATTTGGCACATTAGTATTTAATATAAATAAAAATTGGTCTGACCAATTGTGTTTGTTATGTTTATATATTGTTAATTAACAATATAAAGAGACTCCATTCCATGATTCAAATCAACTTTTACCTAGACAAATTCCCTTTTTTAATGATAAATTGCACCTCAAATAAAATTGGTAATACCAATTATTTAAAGTGACGAATGACTCACGGTAATGTGGGAAGTAATCAACTTAAATTGGGTTGAGCTACGATGACATATCAAAGGATACGTCAGCCGAAGTTGTCCGATGTAATCGAGCAAGAGCTTGAACGGCTGATTTTAGAAGGAACCCTTTCTCCTGGGCAAAAATTACCAGCAGAAAGAGAGTTAGCAAAACAGTTTGATGTTTCCCGTCCATCAGTACGAGAAGCGATACAACGTTTAGAGGCAAAGCACCTATTAACTCGTCGCCAAGGTGGTGGAACGTTTGTTAATAAAGGTTTATGGCAAAGTTTTTCAGAGCCTTTGCTAGATTTATTAGCAACGCATCCTGAAACTCAATTTGATTTACTTGAATCACGCCATGCGTTAGAAGGCATTTCTGCTTATTACGCTGCTTTACGTGGTAACGACGAAGATTTTAAACGGATTAAAGAGTCACATAAGTTAATCCAACAAGCACAACAAGACGGTGATTTAAAAGCAGAAGCTTCTGCGGTTATGAACTGTCTTATCACGGTGACTGAATCGGCGCACAATGTGGTATTACTACACATGGTCCGTAGTTTAGAACCCTTGCTTGAACAAAATGTATTACAAAACTTTACCTTATTAAATCGCCGTGATGCGGTGGTGGAAAAGGTGAGAGCACATAGAGCTGAAATGGTAGAAGCGATAGTGTCAGGAGAGCCTGAAAAGGCACGTTTGGCCTCTCATTCTCATTTAGCCTATATTGAAGAAACATTGTTGGAATTGACAAAAGAAGAGAGCCGCAGAGAGTGCTCGCTTCGTCGAATTCAACAAAGTAATGATATGGATTAATTCGATTCATTTCATTGTCACCCTATTTGAACCAACAAATAAAAGGATAGCTCGCATGTCTGACATGAAGCATGACGTTGATGCACTAGAAACTCAAGATTGGTTAGAAGCTCTTGAGTCAGTTGTACGTGAAGAGGGTGTTGAACGCGCCCAGTATCTATTAGAGCAAGTTCTTGATAAAGCTCGTTTAGATGGTGTTGATATGCCAACTGGCATCAATACTAACTACATCAATACCATCCCTGTAACGCAAGAACCTGCGTACCCAGGTGATGTTACTCTTGAGCGTCGTATCCGTTCAATTATTCGTTGGAACGCAATCATGATCGTTCTACGTGCTTCGAAGAAAGATTTGGATCTTGGTGGCCACATGGCGTCTTACCAATCTGCAGCTGCATTCTACGAAGTATGTTTTAACCATTTCTTCCGTGCTCCGAATGAGACGGACGGTGGTGATTTAGTTTATTACCAAGGTCACATCTCTCCTGGTATCTACTCTCGTGCTTTCGTTGAAGGTCGTTTAACTGAAGAGCAACTAGATAACTTCCGTCAAGAAGTTGATGGTAAAGGTATTCCTTCTTACCCTCACCCTAAACTGATGCCTGAATTCTGGCAGTTCCCTACAGTATCTATGGGTCTTGGTCCTATTTCTGCTATCTATCAAGCGCGCTTCCTTAAGTACCTTGAAGGCCGTGGCATGAAAGAGACTGGCGCTCAGCGTGTATACGCTTTCCTAGGTGATGGTGAGATGGATGAGCCAGAATCACGCGGTGCGATCTCTTTCGCTGCTCGTGAAAAACTGGACAACTTATGTTTCCTAATCAACTGTAACCTACAGCGTCTAGACGGCCCTGTTATGGGTAACGGTAGTATCATTCAAGAACTAGAAGGCCTATTTAAAGGTGCTGGTTGGAATGTTGTTAAAGTTATTTGGGGTAGCAACTGGGATTCACTACTTGCTAAAGACACGACTGGTAAACTTCTTCAGTTAATGAACGAAACTATCGATGGTGACTACCAAACATTCAAATCTAAAGATGGCGCTTACGTTCGTGAGAACTTCTTTGGTAAATACCCTGAGACTGCAGCACTTGTTGCTGATATGACTGATGACGAAATCTTCGCTCTTAAGCGCGGTGGTCATGATTCATCTAAACTGTTCGCTGCATTCAACAATGCAAAAGAAACAGGCGGTAAGCCAACAGTTATCCTAGCTAAAACTGTTAAAGGTTACGGCATGGGCGATGCTGCTGAAGGTAAGAACATTGCACACGGTGTTAAGAAAATGGACATGACTCATGTTCAACACCTACGTGATCGTTTAGGTCTAGAAGACATTCTTTCTGATGAAAAAATCAAAGAGCTTCCTTATCTTAAACTAGAAGAAGGTTCTGCTGAGTACAACTACTTACACGCTCGTCGTGATGCGCTACACGGTTACACACCTAAGCGTCTGCCTAAATTTACTCAAGAATTCAAAGTGCCTGAGCTTGATGCATTTGCCCCTCTATTAGGTGAGCAAAAGCGTGATATCTCAACAACAATGGCTTACGTACGTACACTAAATATCTTACTTAAAGATAAGAACATTGGTAAGAACATCGTTCCTATCATTTGTGATGAAGCGCGTACATTCGGTATGGAAGGTCTATTCCGTCAGGTTGGTATCTACAACCCACACGGTCAAGATTACACTCCTGAAGATAAAGGTATTGTTTCTTACTACAAAGAAGCAACTTCTGGTCAAGTTCTTCAAGAAGGTATCAACGAATTAGGCTCAATGGCGTCTTGGGTTGCTGCTGCAACATCATACAGCACCAACGATCTACCAATGATCCCATTCTACATCTACTACTCAATGTTCGGTTTCCAACGTATTGGTGACATGGCATGGTTAGCGGGTGACCAACAAGCACGTGGCTTCCTATTAGGTGCTACTGCTGGTCGTACAACGCTAAACGGTGAAGGTCTACAACACGAAGATGGTCACTCTCACATCATGGCAAACACAGTTCCTAACTGTATTTCTTATGACCCAACGTTTGCTTACGAGCTAGCGGTAATCATGCAAGACGGTATTCGTCGCATGTACGGTGAGAACCAAGAAAACGTTTACTACTACTTAACAGTAATGAACGAAAACTACGCAATGCCAGCAATGCCTGAAGGCGCTGAAGAAGGCATCCGTAAAGGTATCTACAAGCTTGAGTCTCATGCTGGTTCTAAAGCTAAAGTTCAGTTAATGAGCTCTGGTACTATCATGAACGAAGTACGTAAGGCAGCACAGATCCTAAGTGAAGATTACGGCGTAGCGTCGGACATATTCTCTGTTACTTCTTTCAACGAGCTAACTCGTGATGGTCAAGATGCAGAGCGTTACAACATGCTACACCCAGAAGCAGAAGCTAAAGTACCGTACATAACAACTGTTCTTGGTAACGAACCAGCAATCGCTGCGACAGATTACATGAAGAACTACGCTGAGCAAGTACGTGCATTTATGCCAACTGAATCATACAAAGTACTTGGTACTGATGGCTTTGGTCGTTCAGACAGCCGTGAGAACCTACGTCGTCACTTCGAAGTTAACGCAGGCTACGTAGTTGTTGCTGCTCTAACTGAACTTGTGAAACGTGGTGATATTGAGAAATCAGTTGTTGCAGAAGCAATTGCTAAATTCAATATCGATACTGAAAAAACTAACCCGCAATACGCATAAGGTAGAAAACAATGACAATCGAAATTAATGTACCTGACATCGGTGCAGATGAGGTTGAAGTAACTGAGATTCTAGTTAAGGTCGGTGACCGAGTTGAAGAAGAGCAGTCACTGATCACTGTTGAAGGCGATAAAGCTTCAATGGAAGTTCCTGCGTCTCAAGCGGGTATCGTTAAAGAAATTAAAATTTCTGAAGGCGATTCAGTAACAACTGGTTCTCTAATCATGATCTTTGAAGCTGAGGGTGCTGCTGCACCTGCAGCTCCAGTAGTTGAAGCGGCTCCAGTAGCTGCTCCTGCTGCGGCATCTGTTGCTGAGCTTAAAGAAGTTCATGTTCCAGATATCGGCGGTGATGAAGTTGAAGTAACTGAAATCATGGTTTCTGTTGGCGATACAGTAGAAGAAGAGCAATCTCTTTTAACTGTTGAAGGCGACAAAGCTTCAATGGAAGTTCCTGCACCATTCGCTGGTACAGTTAAAGAAATCAAAATCGCTTCTGGTGATTCAGTGTCAACTGGCTCTTTAGTTATGATCTTTGAAGTTGCAGGTTCTGCTCCAGTAGCTGCTCCTCAAGCGGCGGCAGCACCAGTTGCAGCGGCTCCAGCAGTATCTGCTGAGAAAGAAGTAAACGTTCCAGATATCGGCGGTGATGAAGTTGAAGTAACTGAAATCATGGTTGCTGTTGGCGATACAGTAGAAGAAGAGCAATCTCTAATTACTGTTGAAGGCGACAAAGCATCAATGGAAGTACCAGCTCCTTTTGCTGGTACTATCAAAGAGATTAAGATTGCAGCTGGCGATAAAGTATCAACTGGCTCTCTAATCATGACATTTGTTGTTGAAGGTGCAGCACCAGTTGCTGCACAAGCGACAGCAGCACCAGTTGCACAAGCAGCTCCTGCAGCAGTTGCAGCGGCTTCTGCTCCAGCAGCTACGGGTGAATTTGAAGCAAACAACGAATACGCACACGCGTCTCCAGTTGTTCGCCGTCTAGCTCGTGAGTTTGGTGTAAACCTTGCTAAAGTTAAAGGTACTGGCCGTAAAGACCGTATCTTAAAAGAAGATGTTCAAAGCTTTGTTAAAGATGCACTTAAGCGTCTTGAATCTGGTGCTGCTGCATCAGGTAAAGGCGGTGACGGTTCAGCTCTTGGTTTACTTCCATGGCCAAAAATTGATTTCAGCAAGTTTGGTGAAACAGAAGTTAAGAAACTTTCTAAGATTAAGAAAATTTCTGGTGCTAACCTGCACCGTAACTGGGTAATGATCCCGCACGTTACACAGTGGGACAACGCTGATATCACTGAGCTAGAAGCATTCCGTAAAGAGCAGAATGCAATCGAAGCGAAAAATGATACTGGTATGAAGATCACGCCACTTGTGTTCATCATGAAAGCAGTTGCGAAAGCACTTGAAGCATTCCCATCGTTTAACTCTTCTTTATCTGATGACGGCGAAAGCATCATCCTTAAGAAGTATGTAAACGTAGGTATCGCTGTTGATACGCCAAACGGTCTTGTTGTTCCTGTATTTAAAGACGTGAACAAAAAAGGCATTTACGAGCTATCTGAAGAGCTAATGGCTATTTCTAAGAAAGCACGTGCTGGTAAATTAATGGCTTCTGATATGCAAGGCGGTTGTTTCACAATCTCAAGCCTTGGCGGTATCGGTGGCACAGCATTTACACCAATCGTAAATGCTCCAGAAGTAGGTATCTTAGGTGTATCTAAATCTGAAATTAAACCAGTTTGGAATGGCAAAGAGTTCGCTCCACGCCTACAGCTTCCTCTGTCTCTATCTTACGATCACCGTGTGATTGATGGTGCAGAAGGCGCTCGTTTCATTACTTTCTTAAACAGTGCATTATCAGACATTCGTCGTTTAGTACTGTAATTAGCGGTAATTGAAATAAACAATAAGGTGGCAAATAAGCCGCCTTATTGCTTCATAAATTGAAGGTTAACTTCAGTTTTTAGAATTAAATACAATTTACGGGTCTTACATACTTTTCATATGAAGTGTATTAACGTGAATTGTTGTCTAGCTCACAGGCTAACCCCATCTTGCTTTCACACTGTTAACATATATGTAAAATAAAGTCAGTCTGAAAACAATACTAGAACATCGGTCAGCCTGTTAGGGAAATGACTATAACGAGGTCAAAATGAGCAAAGAAATTAAAGCCCAAGTTGTGGTACTTGGTGCCGGTCCTGCTGGTTACTCTGCAGCATTCCGTTGTGCAGATTTAGGTTTAGAAACAGTTATCGTTGAACGTTACAACACACTTGGTGGCGTATGTTTAAACGTTGGTTGTATCCCATCAAAAGCATTACTTCACGTAGCTAAAGTTATTGAAGAAGCAAAAGCGATGGCAGATCACGGCATCGTATTTGGTGAGCCTCAAACGGACATCGATAAGATCCGTTTATGGAAAGAAAAAGTAGTTACTCAACTGACTGGCGGTCTTGGCGGTATGGCTAAGATGCGTAAAGTAACAGTAGTAAATGGCCTTGGTAAATTTACTGGCGCAAATACTATTGAAGTAACTGGTGAAGATGGCAACACAACAATCAACTTTGATAATGCGATTGTTGCTGCTGGTTCTCGTCCAATTAAGCTACCGTTCATTCCACATGAAGACCCACGTATTTGGGATTCAACGGATGCGCTTGAGCTTAAAGAAGTTCCTAAGAAACTGCTTATTATGGGCGGTGGTATCATCGGTCTAGAAATGGGTACGGTTTATCATGCTCTGGGTTCTCAAGTTGACGTTGTTGAGATGTTTGACCAAGTTATCCCTGCGGCAGATAAAGATATCGTTAAGGTTTATACTAAGCGTATCAAAAACAAGTTTAACCTAATGCTTGAAACGAAAGTGACAGCAGTTGAAGCGAAAGAAGATGGTATCTACGTTTCAATGGAAGGCAAAAAAGCACCAGCAGAAGCTGAGCGCTATGATGCTGTTCTTGTTGCAATCGGTCGTGTTCCAAACGGTAGTTTACTAGACGCTGAGAAAGCGGGTGTTGCTGTTGATGAACGTGGTTTCATTAATGTTGATAAGCAAATGCGTACTAACGTACCTCATATCCACGCTATTGGTGATATCGTAGGTCAACCTATGCTTGCTCACAAAGGTGTGCATGAAGGTCACGTAGCTGCTGAAGTTATTTCTGGTAAGAAGCACTACTTCGACCCTAAAGTTATTCCTTCAATTGCTTATACTGAACCAGAAGTCGCGTGGGTTGGTAAAACTGAGAAAGAAGCAAAAGCTGAAGGCATTAACTACGAAGCTGCAAGCTTCCCTTGGGCTGCATCAGGTCGTGCAATCGCTTCAGATTGTGCTGATGGTCTAACTAAGCTTCTTTTTGATAAAGACACTAACCGTGTTATCGGTGGTGCTATTGTTGGTACTAATGCTGGTGAACTTCTTGGTGAAATTGGTCTTGCAATCGAAATGGGTTGTGATGCAGAAGATATCGCACTAACTATCCATGCTCACCCAACATTGCACGAATCAATTGGTATGGCTGCTGAAATCTATGAAGGTTCTATTACAGACCTTCCAAATGCAAAAGCAGTTAAGAGAAAAAAATAATTTTCTCTCAAACCATTAGAGTTTAAATATAAAAAAACCGCTGATTAATCAGCGGTTTTTTTTATTATCACTTCCTGAATTTTATTCTGAATATTATTTATAAATACACAGCATGTTTAAGAAACAATTTGCCGTTTCTTCTAACTCTTCAGGAGAATTACTTCGATTCGCTTGAATGAAAACGGAGTAACAAATGCCATGAAGCATTTTTGCTAAGTTCTCAGGAGTATGATCGTTACATACTTCATTTCGCTCAATACCTTCAGCAAACATAGTACGAATGATCTTTTGATTATTCACATGAGTACTTAAGAATAAAGGCCACACTTCTTCGCGTGTTGATGTACTCCATTCAAACCAAACTTTAATCCATTTATTGTCAGAATGAACTGAATCAATAATGTTCATTAAAAGGGTGTTAAGGTTTGTACGGACATCAAGTTCTAGAGAAATTGAGTTTTGTACAAATTGGTGGAACTGCTCTTCAACTTTATTCAATACATCATCAACAAGATCTTCTCTTGTTGGGAAGTAATTAAAAACCGTTGCGACCGATACTTGCGCGATTTCTGCAACATCAGCATGACCGCCACGGCCAATACCACGTTGTGAAAATACCTCGATTGCAATATCAAGCAGTTGTTCTTTACGCTTTTCTGGAGATAGCCTTGTTCTAGGCCTTTTTTGGATCGTATCCATTTTATTATATCCTTGCCAACAAATTATTATTTTTTATAGGGTTTTATTATTATTATTCTCAATAACCTTACATAAGGCTGCTTATATATTCAACAACTATTCACCAAATCAATTAAAAATATGACGGAGTTAAAGGTTATTTTTAGAAATTGCAATTATTTACCGTATAAACTTATTTTAACAGTATCTGTTTTATAAAGTATTGTGAGTTAATCACAAAGTAGTATAAAAAACTTTTGTAATTGAACGCATTTTATTTGTAGTTTTTGTTGTAAACTGTATAGGTCTAAACCCTACCGTCGGTAGGTTCAATGAATTAAGTGAGATGGTATGAAACATACAGTAGAAGTAATGATCTCTGAGCAAGAGGTTAGCCAACGCGTTAAAGAATTAGGGCAGCAGATTGCAGAACACTATAAAGAGTCTGATGGTCTAGTTATGGTTGGTTTACTACGCGGTTCGTTTGTATTTATGGCCGATTTAGCTCGCGCTATTGAAGCACCAATGACCGTTGATTTCATGACAGCATCAAGTTATGGCAACAGTATGGAAAGTACGCGTGATGTTCGTATTTTGAAAGATCTTGATGATGATATAAAAGGCAAAGACATCTTATTAGTGGAAGACATTATCGATACGGGTAATACACTAAGCAAGGTATGTGAAATCTTATCTATTCGTGAGCCAAACTCAATTACGATTTGTACACTGCTTGATAAGCCTTCTCGACGTGAAGTTGATGTTAAAGTGGATTGGATTGGTTTTTCTATACCTGATGAATTCGTTGTGGGTGTGGGTATTGATTACGCTCAAAAATACCGTAATTTACCTTATATTGGTAAAGTGGTACCACAAGAGTAATATCAATATTGAATTACAGTAATTTAAAGTAACTAGGTTATTTTAAATATAAAAAGTCGAAGATGCATTTGTGCCTTCGGCTTTTTTATTATTGTTATATCTATCACTTATGTAATATAGCTTAAAGTTCGGTGTTATATTATAAATCTAATATTTCTACGTAGTGTATGGCGATCTAGTTCGAGTGTTACTGGGTTTTTATTTTGTTTTTTTTATGTTGCATATTTGTGCTTGATTATTAACCTGTAGTGGTTACAATTTAACCGTAAATAAATTTTACAACTTACCCATTTAAAGAATTAATTTTAAGTTTTAGGAGGTCAACATGACAGTTATTCATTCATACAAAATGTGTTGCGCCACCACTATGTCGTTTACACCCATTAACGATCGAAACGATTAATTAATTCGTAACCTTCTTTGGCTGCGAATATTGCGGCTACCTAAGAAGGGAACTTCCTATCTTTATACTATTAGTCGCTCTATTTCTCAGCTTAATCTATTGGAGAAATATTATGCGTCATTCACTATATCTACGTTTAGCTACTTTATTAATTAAAGCCGATTTTGCTCGAGAAGAGCGCGAATGGAAGCGGAAAGTACGTAAAGTTCAGTATGAGATCCCATGGGGAAATGAATATCTACTTAAAGATATTGGTTTGCATATTGATGGTCGAACAATCAGTGATCTTGAGGTTCCGGCAATCAAGACTGAACGCCAAATTCGTCATCTTCGTCGACTCGTCCGTTTGAGAATAGCAACGTAATATTAAGCCAGAGAAAGTAGAGGTGAATTTTTCTCTGGCTATATTTTTATAATAAAGGGGTGTTATTGCCCTTTTATTTTTCACCAGTAGTCTGTGTTATAACAGACATTGCGGCTTGATATGAGATCTCTAATGATTCTCGGCTGTGGCCTTTAACACCAAGATTATTTAAAACACCATCACCCATACCATAAACAACGCCGTGAACTTGAACGTCTTGTCCTCGCTCCCACGCGGTTTGCATTACGGTTGAATTACCTACGTTATATACTTGTTCTGCGACATTGATTTCACATAATTTATCGCCCCATTTCTCACGAGGTAAACTACCAAATACAGTACGATGCTTTAGGTATAAATCACGAATGTGCAGCAGCCAGTTATTGATTAACCCTAATGGGGGGTTATCAATGGCAGCATTTACACCACCACAACCGTAATGGCCGCAAACGATGATATGTTTGATTTTTAATACGTCGACGGCATATTGTAATACGGATAAGCAATTTAAGTCGGTATGAATAACTTGATTGGCGACATTACGGTGAACAAATAATTCGCCTGAATGAAGCCCTGTTAAACGTTCAGCAGGAACTCGACTGTCAGAGCAACCAATCCATAAAAACCCAGGATTTTGCCCTTCCTCAAGCTGAGAAAAGTATTCAGGGCGTCCCGCTTTAATTGATTTTGCCCATTTAGAATTGTTTTCAAAAAGCTCTTTAATTTCTGGCATTTTAAATTTTTCATCCCTTAAATGCATAAGAAGGTAGGGTATTCCCTAAACTTCTTTCTGTTAAAAACGTCAACAGGTCTATTTACTATACACAATGTTACAATTTCAATCTGCTAAAAATTAGCGTTAAAAGTACTCATCTGACGAGTAGATGCTTTTAAAAGTAGGATTTGAAACATGAACTAGATAGATAAGACATAAGCAGAAGTGATTAGTTCTAATTAACTGTTATGAGAGAAGAATAACATTTGTTAAATTAATGAAGTCAATGTGTATAGCAAGGAGCTAACGGTGTTTGGGCAACGATTTGAAAACATAAATTTAAAAGGTGATCTTTTTGGTGGGGTAACAACAGCCATCATATCACTACCCTTAGCATTAGCCTTTGGTGTTGCTTCGGGAGCAGGGGCAGAAGCGGGTCTTTGGGGAGCTATCATGGTAGGGCTGTTCGCTTCCCTATTTGGTGGTTCTTCAACACTTATCTCTGAGCCTACCGGGCCAATGACGGTCATTATGACCGCGGTCTTAACGAGTATGGTTGCTAAATACCCTGAGACTGGAATTGCAATGACCTTTACCGTTGTGATGATGGCCGGAGCTTTTCAAATTCTATTGGGTACATTAAAACTAGGTAAATACATTACCTTAATGCCTTACAGTGTTATTTCAGGCTTTATGTCTGGGATTGGCGTTATTCTTATTATCTTGCAGCTCTCACCTTTACTGGGCCATGCTGCACCATCTGGGGGCGTAATAGGCACGCTCAGCGCCTTACCTGATACGTTGAGTAACCTAGATATTAAAGAACTATTTCTGGGCTTACTGACTCTGGCTGTTCTGTTTCTTTTTCCCCAACATTATCGTAAATATGTGCCAGCGCAATTAGTTGCTTTAGTGGCGGTAACCCTCATTTCTGTCATCATTTTTGATATGGACTCTATTCGCCGGATTGGAGAGATCCCCGCAGGTTTACCTTCTATCGTTATTCCTACGATTAATAGCGATATGTTTATGACAATGGTAATCGACGCATTGGTACTAGGTACATTAGGTTGTATTGATACACTATTAACAGCGGTTATCGGAGATTCCTTAACACGTAAAGAGCATGACTCAGACAAAGAGCTTAGAGGCCAAGGGTTGGCAAATATGATCTCGGGTCTATTTGGTGCGCTACCTGGTGCGGGTGCCACTATGGGAACGGTAACGAATATTCAAGTGGGGGCGCGATCGCCTTTGTCTGGTGTGTTTAGAGCTGCAGTATTAGCTCTAGTGGTATTAGTCGCTGGAGGACTGACAGAACCTATCCCTATGGCGGTACTTGCCGGTATTGCTGTTTATGTTGGTTTTAATATTCTTGATTGGAGTTTTATTCAACGCGCGCATAAAGTGAGCGTTCAGGGCATGGCCATTATGTATGGCGTAATGTTATTGACTGTGTTTGTTGATCTAATTGTCGCGGTTGGTCTTGGTGTCTTTATTTCAAATATCATTATTATTGAACGTTTAAGTCGTGAGCAAGCTCGCCAAGTCAAAGCGATTAGTGATGCTGATGAAGATGACGTGCCTCTTACTGAGAGTGAAAGAGGTTTGTTGGATAAAGCGAATGGAAAAGTGTTGTTCTTCTACTTATCTGGCCCAATGATCTTCAGTGTCTCAAAAGCGATCTCTCGTCAGCATACAAGTATTTCTGATTATGAAGTGATGATTCTAGATTTAACCGATGTCCCTATGATTGATGTCACGGTAGGATTAGCGTTAGAGAATGCGATTAATGATGCATTGGATGCCAATTGTAAAGTGTATTTACTGTGCCCAAATAAGCAAACAAGAGAGCAACTAGAGAAGTTTCATGTGACGGACTTAGTTCCTGATGAGAATACGTTTAAATTTCGTTATGAGGCACTTAAGTCTGCGATTAAATACGTTTCGCCTAGTGAAGAGTAACTCATTAATTCAATAGGTATAAGTTAAGCCGCAGAGTGACAAACTCTGCGGTTTTTTATTGGCTTACTGTTTTTCAAATTTGCTTTAATCGTCATTCAACGATAAGCTAGTTGTTATTAATAGATGCTTAATCTAGGTGCTGGGTAAATATATGTACGCATTAGAAATAGAACAATTAAGAAAAACCTATGCTGGGGGCTTTGAAGCTCTAAAGGGCGTAGATTTAACGGTTGAACAAGGTGATTTTTATGCCTTGTTAGGACCAAATGGAGCGGGTAAATCAACGACGATTGGCGTTATCAGTTCACTTGTGAATAAAACCTCTGGCCGAGTTAAGGTGTTTGGTTATGATATCGATACTCACCTGGTTCAAGCAAAGCAACAGATTGGATTAGTACCTCAAGAGTTTAATTTTAATCCATTTGAAACCGTGCAGCAGATAGTTATCCAACAAGCTGGTTATTACGGTGTATCTCGAACTCTTGCTAAAGAACGAGCTAAAAAATACTTATCGCAGCTTGATCTTTGGGGTAAGAAAGATGAGCGAGCACGTAATTTATCTGGTGGCATGAAACGTCGTTTAATGATTGCTCGCGCATTAATGCATGAGCCAAAGCTATTAATTCTTGATGAACCAACCGCCGGTGTTGATATTGAACTGCGTCGTTCTATGTGGGAATTTTTAAAGCAGATCAACGAACAAGGCGTCACTATTATTCTTACTACGCATTATCTTGAAGAAGCAGAAATGCTATGTCGGAATATCGGTATTATTAATAAAGGTGAAGTCATTGAAAATACCTCAATGAAACTGCTGCTTAATAAACTTCAAGTAGAGACCTTTATTTTAGATTTAGCGGAAGGTAGTCCTATTCCTCAACTGGAAGGCGCGAAAGTGACAAGCAGTAAAGAAGGCTCTATAGAGGTTGAAATCGATAAATCTCAAGGATTAAATTATCTTTTTGAGCAACTAAATCATCAAGGCGTTAACGTACTTTCTATGAGAAATAAAGCGAATAGATTAGAAGAGCTATTTGTCAGTATCGTCCGTAGTGGAGAAGCTAAATAATGATGAACTTATATTGGACGGCATTTAAAAGCCTTATATCTAAAGAGATAAATCGATTTACTCGTATTTGGGTACAAACCCTAGTACCACCTGCGATCACAATGACTCTTTATTTTATTATTTTTGGTAACTTGATTGGTTCTCGCATTGGGGAAATGAGTGGCTTTAGCTATATGGAATATATTGTTCCAGGCTTGATCATGATGTCTGTTATCACTAACTCTTATTCTAATGTCGCGTCTTCATTCTTTAGTGCCAAGTTTCAAAAAAATATAGAAGAGCTATTAGTTGCTCCTGTGCCTAACTACATCATTATTGCTGGTTTTGTTGGTGGTGGTGTTGTTCGTGGTTTATTAGTGGGTGCTTTGGTTACTTGTGTATCTCTATTTTTTGTTGATATTCAAATAGCCCATCTTGGTGTCATTATGCTAACAGTATTAATGACATCGATTGTGTTCTCTTTAGGTGGATTAATTAACGCGGTGTTCGCGAGAACATTTGATGACATTAGTATTATCCCTACCTTTATTTTAACGCCATTAACGTATTTAGGTGGCGTGTTTTACTCGATTAATTTATTGCCTGAATTCTGGCAAGGGGTTTCTAAGCTAAACCCAATCGTTTATATGGTAAACGCATTCCGTTATGGCTTTTTAGGAGTGTCAGATGTAGGAATTGGAACCGCTTTTGCTGTGTTATCTATTTTCATTCTTGCTTTATATGCTATTGCTTTGCGTTTAATCTCAAAGGGAACCGGCTTAAGAAGCTAAAGTAGAACTCTTAAAAAAAGGGCTGATGATTCATAATCATCAGCCCTTTTTTAATATGGTAGTAGAATCAGAATTATTCTTCTGTCTCTTCTTCGCTTGCTGCAATATGAAGTTCAACAACCAAGTTATCAATTAATCGTACCTGACCAAGAAAGGCCGCCATTAAGATTACAGCTTGAGTTGTTTCTTCTGTTGGTTCTTGAAGCGTTCTTGCATCACGAATGAAGATTTCATCAGGTTGCAAATCAGCCGCACGCAACTGGTCACTAGCATCTTCAATTAACGATTCATAATCAGTACGTCCGCCACGCATTTGGCTGCTGATCCAGCGCATTGTACGCGCTAGAACGGGAGCTCGCTGACGTTCATTTAATGTTAGAAGATTATTACGTGAGCTCATTGCTAAGCTATCAGCTTCACGTACTGTAGCAACGCCTACAATCTCAATGTCTAATGCCATATCAATCACCATCTGGCGGATAAGAGCAAGCTGTTGAAAATCTTTCTCACCAAAACAAGCCACATCAGGCTGAACGATGTTGAACAGTTTGTTTACTACCGTAGAGACACCTTTAAAGTGTCCAGGGCGTGACGCGCCTTCTAAGATAGTTGAAATAACAGGAACATCGACAACAGTCTGCTTATCTAATCCTTCTGGATACATAATTTCAGGTGTTGGAGTGAAAACTAAATCTACTTTTTCAACAGTTAGCTTTTCAATATCTTCATCAATAGTGCGAGGGTAGTTGTTTAGGTCATCATTATTATTGAATTGCATAGGATTAACAAAAATACTAGCAACAACAATATCAGCGTGTTCACGTGCAGTGCGAACAAGCGTAAGGTGACCTTCATGTAAGTTACCCATGGTAGGCACAAAAGCAATACGTTTGCCTTCGCGTTTCCAAGTCTTAATTTGTTCACGTAATGGTAGAATATCAGCAAAAATGTCCATTACGGGCCCTTAATTAAATGTATGTTCAGCTGCTGGGAATACCCCTTGCTCAACATCTTGAATATATTTAGTGACAGCAGTACGCATGTCGCCAGTTTCAGCTAAGAAGTTCTTAGAGAATTTAGGCATGTAGTTTGCAGAGATACCGAACATGTCGTGCATAACTAAGATTTGACCGTCAGTGCTATTACCTGCACCAATACCAATTACCGGAACGGTACATGCTTTAGTGATACGTTCAGCAAGAGAGGCTGGAACACATTCTAGTAAAATAATTTGAGCGCCAGCTTTTTCAAGCGTTAGGGCATCTTTTACCATTTGGTCTGCTTTTTCTTGATCACGACCTTGGATTTTAAAACCACCAAAAATATTAACTGATTGAGGTGTTAAACCAAGATGTGCACAAACAGGTACAGCGCGTTCAGCAAGGATACTAATTGTTTCTGCTATCCATTCACCGCCTTCAATTTTTACCATGTTAGCGCCAGCTTGCATTAATTTAGCAGCGTTCTCACAGGCTTGTTGAGGGGTTGCATAGCTCATAAATGGCATATCAGCCATCACTAAACTATTTGGGCTCCCTGCACGAACACAGCGAGTATGGTAAGCGATCTCTTCGGTTGTTACAGGTAAGGTGTCATTTTTACCTTGTAAAACCATACCTAATGAATCACCAACAAGTAAAACAGGCATTTCTTGCTGTTCAAATAGTTGAGAGAAGCTAGCATCATAAGCGGTTACTGTTGCAAACTTACGACCTTCTTGCTTCCATTTCATTAAGTCATTAATAGAGATTTTTTTCATAAAACATCCTTACTAAAAGCGATTACGCTTGCCAGATAGTTAAGCCATTTCTATCTACTTTTGTGAGTAGTTGAGAAAGTGTTGTGCCATCAGGAAAGGTAAAATCGTTATAAATTTCTGAGAGCGGATATAGAACAAATTCACGTTCTTTCATGCCGTAATGAGGCACTGTTAATCGCTCATTGTCGATCACTTGATCGCCAAATAAAATAATATCGAGGTCTAGGGTTCTTGGTCCCCAACGTTCATCTTTACGCACACGACCTTGCTCAAGCTCAATTTTTTGAGTGAGGTCAAGTAGGTCTAATGGTTCAAGGTTAGTTTCAATTTCAACAATCGCATTAATATAATCAGGTTGATCTTGAGGACCCATTGGAGAGCTACTGTAAAGTGATGAAATTGCAGTCACTTTACAGTCAGGCAGGTGATGGAGTGCTTCAATAGCAACATTAGCCTGTTCCACTGGGTTGCCTAGATTACTCCCAATCGCAATAATTACTTTGATCATGAGTCGTTATTTGTGCGTTTTTTCTTACGATATGGGCTACGACGTTTGCGTGTCCCTGTAGAGCGACCACCGTGTAGAGCTTGGATCATATTATTACGATGTGGTGCCGGTGCATCTTGAAATTCTGTCCACCAGTCTGCAAGTGCTTTTGTTTCGCCACCTTCTACCGCTCCGCGCATTTCAAGGAAATCATAGGCTGCACGGAATTTTTGTTGGTCAATAAGAACAAATGCTCTTTTGCCATTGCGACGAGGTAAGCGCAATTGAAGCTGCCAAACATCACGAATTGTCGCGGTTAGTCGGCGTGGAATTGCAGTACTTTTCACTTGGATATCAAGAATTATATTAGACGCTTCCATGATGGATTCGTAATGATCATACTTTGGATTTTCATCTTGAATTTCTTGCGCTTTAACCGTTAATGGGTACCAAAGCATTGCAGCAAACATGAAGGCTGGATTAACTCGTTTACCACTATTAATACGTTTATCTGTTGAGCGTAATACTAATTCGATCATCTGTTCTGTTGAACTATTTCCTTCTTCTGTTAAGTAAGGAGTTAGTGCAGGAAACAGTTGCTGAAATAAATTAAATTTACGCAGCATGTAATAAGTATCGAGCCCTTTGCCTGCTTGCAATAATTTTAATGATTCTTCAAATAAGCGAGCGGCAGGAATATCTTGTAATAAAGAAGACAACTCAACCATAGGTTCTGCTGTTTTATCACAAATAGTCATGTCTAATTTGGCTGCGAAACGAACTGCTCGAAGCATACGAACAGGATCTTCGCGATAACGAGTTTCAGGATCACCAATTAAACGAACAATCTTATTGTTTAAGTCTTCAATACCGTTGGCGTAATCGTGGATTGAATAATCGGCAATATTGTAATACATCGCATTAATCGTAAAGTCACGGCGTTGAGCATCTTCTTCAACAGTCCCGTAGACATTATCACGTAACAGCATGCCTTCTTTTGACTGAGCTGAGATATTTTTCTTCTCAGATTTATCATCATCTTCTTCTTTGTGGTGACCACGAAAAGTAGCGACTTCAATGACATCTCTGCCAAATAGAATGTGAGCAAGACGGAATCTTCGGCCAATCAATCGACAGTTTCTAAATAGTTTTTTGATCTGCTCTGGTGTTGCGTTGGTTGCGATATCGAAATCTTTAGGTTCTTGACCTAGAAGAATGTCGCGCACACCTCCACCTACGAGATAGGCGTCGTATCCAGCATTACTTAAACGGTAAAGAACTTTTAGCGCATTATCGCTTAGGTCTTTACGTGAAATATTATGTTCTTGGCGTGTGATTACGTTCAGTTTCAAATCCTCTGTAGAGCAAATATCACTGTTGTTTTTGAGTAAATTACGACAAAAACGGGCAACTTGATTAAAGATAATGACCTCGATATTCAAGTGAGCAGTCAAAAATAGGCGTGCATCATAGCTTAAATTGTGGGTTTTGAGAATGGGGTAGTGATCTCGAGCCCAGTTGGAAGCTGTTTTAGTTGCCAATTTTTGATTGCCCATTGAAGAATTTCATTCAATGTTACGGTTTCTATGTCCCTTGGTAAAACAAAACCTAAAAACTTCAAGGCTTCAAGCAGCGTTGGTATTGGGTTTGAGTTATCAATAGCTGGCGCATAGTTTTGTTTGGATAATTTGTTTCCTAACTCATCAACAGCAAGTGGTAAATGAAGATAACTGACTTCTCTTGCATTTAGTTGACGATAAAGTGATATTTGACGCCCCGTCGGTTCTATTAAATCAGCGCCACGGACCACCTCAGTAATGCCTTGGTCAATATCATCCAATACAACGGCAAGGTTATAGGCAAATAAGCCATCTCGACGTTTTATAATAAAGTCTTCTTGAGCAAGCTGCGTTGGTATGTGAATCGTCCCATGCTTTATATCATAAAATGATTCAACAGGGTGCTGCATAACTAAACGTACAGAAGCATTTTTTTCTGAAAGGTGTTTATGTTTACAATGGCCTAAGTAAAACCCACCATCTTCTTTGATTTGTTTACGAGTACATTGACAAAAATACGCATCACCCTTATCAACCCATTGGTTAATTTGAGACTGATAAATATCATGACGTTGGCTTTGGTAAACAATGTCATGATCCCATTCAAAGCCATAAGCTTCTAAGGTTTGGATGATTAAGGAAGAGGCTCCAGCGATTTCTCGTGGTGGATCTAAATCTTCAATACGAACCAACCATTTACCTTGCTGTGATTTCGCTTGCAGGTAACTACCTAAAGCGGCAACAAGAGAGCCAAAATGCAATGGGCCTGATGGGGATGGTGCAAAGCGACCTATGTATTGAGTAGTCATCGTATATCACTGTATAAACGTAAAAAAGGGAGCCAGTGCTCCCTTTTTATTATTTTGATTGGTATTAGCCAGCCATTTGCTTTTCTTTGATTTCTGCAAGTGTTTTACAGTCAATACAAAGGTCAGCGGTTGGGCGCGCTTCTAGGCGACGAATACCGATTTCAACACCACAAGAATCACAGAATCCGAAATCTTCGTCTTCAATTTTGTTTAGTGTTTTCTCAATTTTTTTAATTAGACGGCGTTCACGATCACGATTACGCAGTTCTAAACTAAATTCTTCTTCTTGAGCTGCGCGATCTACTGGATCTGGGAAGTTCGCAGCTTCGTCTTTCATGTGATTTACTGTGCGTTCAACTTCGTCCCTAAGTTGATTACGCCAAGCTTCTAGAATCTTAGTAAAGTGTTCAACTTGAGCTTGGCCCATGTACTCTTCACCAGTTTTTTCCTGGTAAGGTTCAACACCAGCGATAGCTAGAATACCTAGCGTTCTTTTTGTATTGCTCTCAGGCATTACAGCTTCTCCTAAACGTCTTTGACTCTCACTAGCCAATGAGGGCGCTATCTATAACAGAAAGAAAAGGGGCAATCAAATATTGAATACACCAATTGAGATCTAGTAGCAAGAACGTAGCACTTTTCTTAAAAAGAATGTAATGATTGCTTATTAAAGCAACTAAATACTAAAAGGTAGCTTACGTACGATCTTCATCTCTTTTGGTGACATCTCTGCTTGGTAACAGAGAACCGTAACCCCACTTTCAATCGCATCTATTAATAAAGAATTATATTGTTGGTCTATATGGTGTGCGATTGATACTTTTTCAATACCTGAATGTAAAACAGCGAAAAATAAAACGGATTTTTTTCCATTTAGTGCCATTTCATTCAGTTCTCGTAGGTGTTTTTGTCCTCGAGTGGTCACTGCGTCAGGAAAATAACCCTGACCTTCCTTATCTAATAAAGTAACGCTCTTTACTTCAATATAGCAGTCAGGTAGAGATTCTTCACTAAGTAGAATATCAATACGACTGTTTTCTGAACCATATTTCACTTCTGTTTTGAGTGTGTTGTACTCATTCAACTCATCAATCTGCTTATTGTTAATCGCTTCCACGACCAATTGATTTGCTCGAATGGTATTAACGCATATTGTATGAGCATTTTCTGTGACGCTAAGCTCCCAACTATTAGGGTATTTACGCTTTAGGTTACTGGATGTTGAAAAAAACACCGTGTTGCCAGTGTCAGCGCAACCAGTCATTGCTCCGGTATTTGCGCAATGGATAGTTCGTTCGCTGTTATCTGGTAATTTGATGTCAGTTAAAAAGCGTTTATAGCGTTTTATTAATATTCCAGATTCTAATTCAGGTTCAAATTTCATTTAACTACTGTTTTTTTGTACAATGGTTTAATTCGAGATAATGCCACAAGGCGAACCCATTGTCACAGTTACCGATTGAAAGAGTGATCCCATCACTGATTGATAAATTACAACGCTATTCTCAGCTTATTTTAAAAGCATCGACTGGGGCAGGTAAGTCAACTCACCTGCCTTTAATGCTATTAAAAGAGAAGGTGATTGACGGCAAAATTATCATGCTAGAACCAAGACGATTGGCGGCTCGAAATATTGCGAGCTATCTTGCATCTCAATTGGGAGAAAAGGTGGGAGGGCAAGTTGGCTTTCGGATCAAAGGTGAGACTAAAGTTAGCGCTCAAACACGATTAGAAATTGTCACTGAAGGGGTTATGACTCGAATGATCCAATCTGATCCTGAACTGACAGGGATTGGGTTACTCATTTTTGATGAATATCATGAGCGAAGTATTCATGCCGATACCTCATTAGCTTTTGCTTTAGAAGTACAAGAAGCGCTAAGAGATGATCTTAAGTTGTTGGTGATGTCGGCTACATTAGATCAGACGGCATTACAAAATTTACTTCCTAATGCAGCATATGTTGAATCTGATGGACGAATGTTCCCGGTGACGACGTTTTATAGCCCTCTTAAAACAAACCAACGAATCGTTGAGGCGACTGAACAAGCAATTCGTAGAGCGCTATTAAATGAAACTGGCTCGATGCTTGTGTTTTTATCGGGAGTGGGTGAAATAAAGCAACTTGAAGAGCGATTAAAGGATTTATCATCAGACGTAATAGTTGCCCCTTTATATGGACAACTTGATGCGAAAAAGCAGCAACACGCGTTGCAGCCTGCATTGAAGGGAACACGAAAAATTGTATTAGCGACCAATGTAGCTGAGACCAGTTTAACGATTGAAGGTATTCGAATTGTCATTGATAGTGGTTATGAGCAAAAAGCCACGTTTGATGCCAAAACGGGCATTACGAAATTAGAAAAAAAGCGGATTGCACAATCTTCAGCGGAACAGAGAAAAGGCCGTGCTGGGCGTTTAGAACCGGGAGTCTGTATTCGTTTATACAGTGAGTCTCAGTATCAGCAACAAGCCGCTGTTCAAACACCAGAGATAGAATCATCAGATCTTTCATCCTTAGTTTTGGAATTGGTAAAATGGGGAGTGACGGATCCTAAATCTCTTCAATGGTTAACTCCACCGCCTAATGCAAATATTCAACAAGCTCGTACCCTATTATCACAGCTAGGGCTTATTGATAAGCATGCTCAGCTTTCTGTCGTCGGTGAGAAATCACAACAATTGGCCATAGAACCTCGTCTTGCTACGGTGCTATTGCAAGCGAGTACCCAATCAGCGGCACACTTACAGACTGCGTTATATGCACTACCAATAATAGAAGAAGCTGCGAAATCAGTTTCATCGAAAGATCTTAGTCACCATCTTTCGTTATTTCTTGAGGGTCGATACCCAAAACAGAATTATTATCAACAAAGAGTTCAGCGTTTAGCCTATTTGCTTTCGGTAAAATTAGATAAAGCGTTGGCTTCGGTTGAGCTTATTGGTGAAGTATTAGCTGCAGGTTTTCCAGATAGATTAGCAATGGCAAAAGGCGCATTAGGTCAGTTTCAATTAGCTAATGGTCATGGTGTGCAAGTTGATGAAGTTGAATTGATAGCACAAAGTGATTGTTTGGTCGTGGTGGATTTATTAAAAGGCAGTCAAAATCGCAGCTACGTTTTTCTTGCAGCACCGTTATCTAAAGCATCTTTAATGAATGTTTCATCTCATTTGATAACAGAAAAAGAGCACGTAGATTGGGATGAAAAATTGGGCAGAATGCTTGCCGAGAAACGAACCTATTTAGGAAAGATTATTCTTCACAAAGAGCGGATGAGTTCACCTGATCCTGACAAAATATCGTTAGCATTGATTAGTATGCTCAAGCGCAAAGGGATGATGGTTTTAGATTGGAATAAAGAAGTGCAAGCTTTGCATTCTCGTCTTATTTGTTGTGAAGAGTGGCTACCAGATGTAGGTCTTCCTCCTATGCAGGAGGTGCAATTACTTGAGTGTGCAGAACTGTGGTTATTGCCATTTATGAACGGCATCAAAAATGATAAACAACTTAAGAACCTCAATATTATTGATGCATTAGAGGCCTATGTTGGTTGGGATAAAATGAAACGTATTAATGAATATTTACCTACTCATTATTTATTACCGACAGGGACAAAAGCAAAGATCCGTTATGGGTTACAGTCTGAACCAAAGATTTCTATTAGAATGCAAGAGGTGTATGGCGAAGCTCAAACTCCGTTATTGGCTCAAGGAAAAAAGAAGTTGGTGATGGAATTGCTATCTCCAGCACAAAGACCACTACAAACCACCAGTGATTTAGCGGGCTTTTGGCAAGGTTCGTATAAAGAAGTACAAAAAGAAATGAAAGGGCGTTATCCAAAGCATATTTGGCCTGATGATCCTGCAACTCATCAAGCGACTAAAAAAACAAAACGTCACTTTAATTAATTCTCTAACTAAAAAAGATCTCTCATGGCTGAAAAGAAAAAAGCACCAGCAAAGGCTGCGCCTAAAAAGGCGACCGCAAAGAAGAAAGCGCCAACAAAAAGAAAATCAGTGAGTAAGAAAAAAGTACAAACGCCACGTCCTTTTTGGAAAGGGTTAATGATACTAGGTTTTAAATTAAGCCTTGTTATGCTTGCTATCTTACTTATCGCGGGCATCTATTTAGATACAGTGGTTAAGAAGCGTTTTGATGGTCAGCTGTTTAGCTTGCCAACGGTTGTCTATAGCCGAGTATTGACGCTATCGCCTGGGCAGAATATTAGCTTACAAACCGTAACGAGAGAGTTAGATTTATTAAAATATCAGAAAGTGCGTCAACCTCAGCGATCTGGAGAGTATTCGTCATCGTCGACAAAAATTGAATTAATCCGTCGCCCATTTGAGTTTCAGCAAGGACCAGAACCAGATCGTCATGTGATGTTGTACTTTAACTCTGATGGCTTACAAAAAATTGAGAACAGAACAGTGAAAAAACAAATGGGCTTTTTACAAATTGAACCTCAATTTTTAGGTATGTTGGATGCTGATGACGATCAACAACGTCTATTTTTACGTAGAGAGCAATTTCCAGAAGTCATGGTTGATGCACTATTAGCGACAGAAGATAGAGACTTTTATCAACATGATGGCGTTTCACCTTTAGCGATTGCTCGTGCGGTTGTAGTGAATGCAAAAGCAGGAAGAACAGTTCAAGGCGGGAGTACATTAACTCAGCAATTGGCGAAAAACCTATTCCTGTCTCGTGAGAGAACGTTATGGCGTAAAATTCGAGAAGCGTATATTGCTCTGATTTTAGATTATCGTTATAGCAAAGACAGAATATTAGAAGCTTATCTAAATGAAGTCTATCTAGGACAAACGGGTGGAGAGGCTATTCATGGTTTTGGATTGGCTGCTCAGGTCTATTTCGGACGTCCAATTGAAGAGTTACGGATCGATCAATTAGCTATGTTAGTCGGTATGGTGAAGGGACCATCGTATTACAATCCTATGCGTTTTCCTGATCGTGTAAAAGATCGTCGTGATTTGGTATTACGCTTAATGATGCAAGAGGAAATACTTTCTCCTCGCCAATATGATATGGCAGCGAGTCGTCCATTGGATGTTAAAAAGCGTGCAAGTATTTCCACCAGGCAACCTGCTTATTTTCAGCAGCTAAAGTGGGAGTTAAAAGAGAAGGCGGGAGAGGCTTATCAAAGAGGTGAAGGATTACGAGTATTCACGACACTTGATCCGTTATCGCAGCAAAAAGCAGAAAAAGCCATTGAGCGAACAGTGCCTCAGTTAGAGAAACGAGCAGGTAAAGGATTAGAGTCTGCTATGGTGATCGTGGATCGCCAAAGTGGTGAAATTCGAGCGATGATCGGTGGCAGTAGAACTGGATTTGATGGATTTAATAGGGCAATTAATGCGAAGCGCCCAATTGGGTCTTTAGTTAAACCTGCTATTTATTTATCTGCATTGGAAAATCCAGAAAAATATTCATTAGCCACAACATTAGATGATAAACCAATTTCATTAAAAGGCAGTAAAGGAACAACGTGGACACCTAGAAATTACGATCGTAAATTTAGAGGTCAGGTTCCTTTGTACTATGCGCTTTCTCGTTCATTAAATGTGCCAACGGTGAATTTAGGTTTAATGGTTGGTCTGAGTAAAGTCAGTGATACTTTAGTTCAGTTGGGTGTTGATGCTCAGGAGATTAATCAGGTTCCATCAATGTTACTGGGGTCTATTAGTTTATCGCCATATCAAGTGGCTCAAATGTATCAAACATTAGGTAATGGCGGACGTAAGTCACCTTTAACTGCGTTAAAAGCCGTTGTAAATACAGACGGGGAATTACTGTATGAAAATTTCCCTCGCTCGTCACGTGTGGTTCCTGAGCAAGCGACGTGGCTGACGATTTATGGAATGAAAAAAACGGTAAGTGAAGGAACGGCTAGATTTTTGAATAGTAAATACAGTTGGGCTGCCTTAGCCGGTAAAACAGGAACCAGTAATGATTCTCGAGACAGTTGGTATGCCGGTATTGATGGCAGAGAGGTTGCGATCACTTGGCTTGGTCGGGATGATAATAAACCGATGAAATTAACAGGCTCTAGTGGGGCGTTAAGAGTTTATGCTGATTATTTAAGTATGAGAACTCCAGAAGCCTATCAATTACCATGGCCTAATAAGATCACTACTGCTGGTTTTGATTTAGAAAGTAATAAAACACTAGAAACAGATTGTACTGGTAATGTGAAATTACCCATTTGGGATAAAAGCGGTCAATATAAAACTGAATGTGAGAAGAAAAATAGCCCTGCAGCTTGGCTAACTGATATTTTTGGGCTGTAAATAAGTACTTTCTATCATTAATGGCGATTAATAAGAATTAAGTAATTGCGAAAAAAAGTGATGTTTGGTGTTGTCTATCAATGTTTTGTTTGACGAAATGTCATAAAAATAAGCATTCAGTGTATATTTTCATCAAACAAACTTTTTTTTGTAATTATTAGTTGACCTTAATGCCGAAAAGCATTCTAATACACCTCGTTGCCCGGATAGCTCAGTCGGTAGAGCAGAGGATTGAAAATCCTCGTGTCGGTGGTTCGATTCCGCCTCCGGGCACCATATTAGATTGTTAGTGCTTAGTAAATTATTAACACGAGCAATAAAAAATTAGTGTGCCGACTTAGCTCAGTAGGTAGAGCAACTGACTTGTAATCAGTAGGTCACCAGTTCGACTCCGGTAGTCGGCACCATTAATTCTCCTAGTGAGACGCAACACCTGTTCCCTTTTAGTTCAGTTGGTAGAACGCCGGACTGTTAATCCGTATGTCGCTGGTTCAAGTCCAGCAAAGGGAGCCATACACGAAAGCCTCGTCAGAAATGACGAGGCTTTTTTCGTTTTGGTAATAATAAAATGATGCCCATCTTCATACATAAAAGTTATTTGAATAACCGGTTTGTCATCGCTATTTAGAAGCTACATTTGTTTAGCTATAAATATTTAGTTATAAAAAAAGCACACCAAGGAGGTGTGCTATTTATCATTCAATGTTGGTTAACTAGTTTTTCACTCGAAACTTGTTTAACCAAGTTTCTAAATCATCAGCTAATTCAGTTAGGGTATGAGTGCTTTCTTTACTCTCAGCAACAACATTTGCCAACTGTTGACCACTCTCTTCAATCATATTTACTCGTTGAGTGATATCTTCACTTACGTGTTTCTGTTCTTCAGAAGCACTGGCAATTTGATGACTCATACTTGATATCGATTCAAGAGCGGTAACGATTTGTTGTAGAGCATCGGACGCATTTTTAGATTCTGAAACGGTATTTTTACTTGTCTCAGCACAAATCACCATTGTTGAAATAGCGTTACGAGATCCTTCTTGTAAGTTAGATATCATTTGTTGTATTTCTTTAGTGCTGCCTTGAGTTCTTCCTGCTAGGTTACGTACTTCATCTGCTACAACAGCAAAACCACGTCCTTGCTCTCCTGCTCGAGCAGCTTCAATTGCGGCGTTTAAAGCAAGTAGGTTTGTTTGCTCTGCAATATCTCCAATGACATCAAGAACCTTAACGATACTATTAACATCACTATCTAGCTCGGCAACAGCGGTACTTGCTGTATTTAGTTGTTCAGCGAGTCCCTCGATATTATAAACAGTAGCATTGATGAGATCTTGAGTTCGAACACTTTGTTTGTCGGCTTCGTCTGTATTGATTGCGGTTTCTTGTGCTGACTCAGCAACATTGTTGGCTGATGACGCCATTTCAGTAATTGCCGTTGCTATCATTTCTGTTGATTGGTGTTGGTTCTCTGTTAGTTGGCTAACTGTACCTGCTCGTGAGTGCACATCTGATAGTTCTGATTTTAACGCTAACATCGATTGAGTTAGATGCTGAACTAGATCAGCTAATGAGATATTCATGGTTTGAACCGCTTGGTAAATACTGCCTTCAGGTGCTTTTGTTTCAAACTGAGTTACGATCTCACCAGCTGCAACCGTTTGAATTGCTGCATGGACATCACGAGGCTCTCCACCAAGTAATGAGATCATGCGTTTCATCGATATCATTAGGATACTGAAAATTAAACTAGCAATGATGAAGGCTAAACCAAATTGCCATTGAGCAGTTGCCCAAAAGCGGTCGTTCACTTCTGTTTCGCCAATACCTGTTCCGACAATCCAATTCCAGTCCTGAGTTTTTTCTGCGATAGAAAGTTTTTTATCAATGCTGCCATCAGGCATTTTTAAAGACCAAGTGTATTCTGCAATTCCTGTTGGATTTTTAGAAATGGCATTATCTAATATTTGACCAACACTTTTTCCTTCACTGTCTCGAAATTCATGGAAACTAGTTCCGTGAAGTTGAGGATCAAGAGGGGCGGCTAAAAACATTAAATTCTCATCTGCTACGTAAACGTATTCATTATCTTTATAAATGTTATTACGTAAGATAGTAATAGTAAGCTCTTTGGCTTTTGCTTCTTCAATCTTTCCTTGTTTAACCATTTCTTCCATATTGGTAATCAAGTTATAAGTGGTTTGAAAGATTTCAGTTACTCGCGCTTTATTATCAAGAGTGCTTGCTATACGTAATGTCCACAGCCCAGTAGCTGTCATTATAATTAATGAACATAAAATAATGGTAGCGAGAACATAAGATTGTGTTTTTAGCTTCATGCCAGTTTATCCTAAGAATAGTTGTAACTATGGTGTAATTTATCTATTGGCTAGACAATATATAAGATTAATAAATAAGTAACCAGTTAATGATTTTTCATTTATATAGCATTTGTATTTTTAATGAATGGATCTAAATCATCATTTAATTGGATTTTAGAATAGATAGACTTAGCTTTATTTAAGATGATTGAAAGGGTTTATTCATATAATGAGACATTTCCAGTAGTAAAGTGGGGGATAAATGTTCGATCTGATGCCTATTTGTGCATTTAAATGGATATTTAATAATAAGATAAAAGCCTTGCCAATGTGTTCGAACTCTCTATAATGCGACCTCACTGACACGGAGAGCCCATCCCATAAGGGGTTAGCAATCAGAGTTAGTAAGATGGTTTAGAAATTAAGTTTCAAATAAGTGCTTGACACTGAGACTTAAATCGATAAAATGACCGTCCTCTTCACAGAAAAGCGAAAACGCTTTGAAAGTAGAAGAAAAGCTCTTTAACAATTTGAAACCTATTAATCTGTGTGGGCACTTGTGAGTTGATAATCACTAGTTTGCTTTTACTTTTCGAAGTGAATTCAAACAAAATAATCAATGAACTGAGTGACTACACAAAATTACTTTTATGTAACAATCAGTATTAATCATTGAGTCGATATCCTTTCTGCTGAAAGGTATCAAAAAACTTTAATTGAAGAGTTTGATCATGGCTCAGATTGAACGCTGGCGGCAGGCCTAACACATGCAAGTCGAGCGGTAACAGAAATTAGCTTGCTAATTTGCTGACGAGCGGCGGACGGGTGAGTAATGCCTGGGAATATGCCTTGATGTGGGGGATAACTATTGGAAACGATAGCTAATACCGCATAATGTCTTCGGACCAAAGAGGGGGATCTTCGGACCTCTCGCGTCAAGATTAGCCCAGGTGAGATTAGCTAGTTGGTGGGGTAAGAGCTCACCAAGGCGACGATCTCTAGCTGGTCTGAGAGGATGATCAGCCACACTGGAACTGAGACACGGTCCAGACTCCTACGGGAGGCAGCAGTGGGGAATATTGCACAATGGGCGAAAGCCTGATGCAGCCATGCCGCGTGTATGAAGAAGGCCTTCGGGTTGTAAAGTACTTTCAGTCGTGAGGAAGGGTGTGTAGTTAATAGCTGCATATCTTGACGTTAGCGACAGAAGAAGCACCGGCTAACTCCGTGCCAGCAGCCGCGGTAATACGGAGGGTGCGAGCGTTAATCGGAATTACTGGGCGTAAAGCGCATGCAGGTGGTTCATTAAGTCAGATGTGAAAGCCCGGGGCTCAACCTCGGAACCGCATTTGAAACTGGTGAACTAGAGTGCTGTAGAGGGGGGTAGAATTTCAGGTGTAGCGGTGAAATGCGTAGAGATCTGAAGGAATACCAGTGGCGAAGGCGGCCCCCTGGACAGACACTGACACTCAGATGCGAAAGCGTGGGGAGCAAACAGGATTAGATACCCTGGTAGTCCACGCCGTAAACGATGTCTACTTGGAGGTTGTGGCCTTGAGCCGTGGCTTTCGGAGCTAACGCGTTAAGTAGACCGCCTGGGGAGTACGGTCGCAAGATTAAAACTCAAATGAATTGACGGGGGCCCGCACAAGCGGTGGAGCATGTGGTTTAATTCGATGCAACGCGAAGAACCTTACCTACTCTTGACATCCACAGAAGAGACCAGAGATGGACTTGTGCCTTCGGGAACTGTGAGACAGGTGCTGCATGGCTGTCGTCAGCTCGTGTTGTGAAATGTTGGGTTAAGTCCCGCAACGAGCGCAACCCTTATCCTTGTTTGCCAGCACGTAATGGTGGGAACTCCAGGGAGACTGCCGGTGATAAACCGGAGGAAGGTGGGGACGACGTCAAGTCATCATGGCCCTTACGAGTAGGGCTACACACGTGCTACAATGGCGCATACAGAGGGCTGCAAGCTAGCGATAGTGAGCGAATCCCAAAAAGTGCGTCGTAGTCCGGATCGGAGTCTGCAACTCGACTCCGTGAAGTCGGAATCGCTAGTAATCGTGAATCAGAATGTCACGGTGAATACGTTCCCGGGCCTTGTACACACCGCCCGTCACACCATGGGAGTGGGCTGCAAAAGAAGTGGGTAGTTTAACCTTCGGGAGGACGCTCACCACTTTGTGGTTCATGACTGGGGTGAAGTCGTAACAAGGTAGCCCTAGGGGAACCTGGGGCTGGATCACCTCCTTAAACGATAGATTACGATTTATGAGTGTTCACACAGATTGATTAGGTTTTAATAAGTTGAAGTGACAGAGCTTTAATTAATGATTTCGATTATTGATTAAAGCTTTTTGCTTTAAGCTCTTTAACAATTTGGAAAGCTGACAGATTTAACTGACTTACGAGTTAGATAAATCAAAATTTAAAAGTTCTTAATATCTTTTGTTTATCTTAGATAAACAAATTAAAAACACATTCAAGTGTTCTTGTATTTTGAATCCGGCGAAAAACCAGAACTCGCAATGACGAGTTCAACCTTGGTTGCTGTTTTGTCTTCACTTTGAAAAGTGAAAGCAAACGGTCCATACGAAACCTCTTGGGGTTGTATGGTTAAGTGACTAAGCGTACACGGTGGATGCCTTGGCAGTCAGAGGCGATGAAAGACGTATTAACTTGCGATAAGCGTAGATTAGGTAGTAAAAACCATTTGAGTCTACGATTTCTGAATGGGGAAACCCACTAGCATAAGCTAGTATCGCTGCGTGAATATATAGCGCAGCGAGGCAAACCGGGAGAACTGAAACATCTAAGTACCCCGAGGAAGAGAAATCAACCGAGATCCCGAAAGTAGCGGCGAGCGAAATTGGGTTAGCCCTTAAGCTTTTAATGAGACAGGTGAAGGCTCTGGAAAGTGCCGCGATACAAGGTGATAGCCCTGTAACCGACATCTCATCATCAGTGAAAACGAGTAAGGCGGGACACGTGATATCCTGTCTGAATATGGGGGGACCATCCTCCAAGGCTAAATACTACTGACTGACCGATAGTGAACCAGTACCGTGAGGGAAAGGCGAAAAGAACCCCTGTGAGGGGAGTGAAATAGAACCTGAAACCGTGTACGTACAAGCAGTAGGAGCATACTTGTTATGTGACTGCGTACCTTTTGTATAATGGGTCAGCGACTTATATTCAGTGGCAAGGTTAACCGTTTAGGGGAGCCGTAGGGAAACCGAGTCTTAACTGGGCGTTCAGTCTCTGGATATAGACCCGAAACCAAGTGATCTAGCCATGGGCAGGTTGAAGGTTGAGTAACATCAACTGGAGGACCGAACCGACTAATGTTGAAAAATTAGCGGATGACTTGTGGCTAGGGGTGAAAGGCCAATCAAACTTGGAGATAGCTGGTTCTCCCCGAAATCTATTTAGGTAGAGCCTCGGACGAATACTACTGGGGGTAGAGCACTGTTAAGGCTAGGGGGTCATCCCGACTTACCAACCCTTTGCAAACTCCGAATACCAGTAAGTACTATCCGGGAGACACACGGCGGGTGCTAACGTCCGTCGTGGAGAGGGAAACAACCCAGACCGCCAGCTAAGGTCCCAAAGTTATAGCTAAGTGGGAAACGATGTGGGAAGGCTCAGACAGCCAGGATGTTGGCTTAGAAGCAGCCATCATTTAAAGAAAGCGTAATAGCTCACTGGTCGAGTCGGCCTGCGCGGAAGATGTAACGGGGCTAAGCTATACACCGAAGCTGCGGCAGTGCAATTTATTGTACTGGGTAGGGGAGCGTTCTGTAAGCCGTTGAAGGTGGTCTGTAAGGGCTGCTGGAGGTATCAGAAGTGCGAATGCTGACATGAGTAACGATAAAGGGGGTGAAAAACCCCCTCGCCGGAAGACCAAGGGTTCCTGTCCAACGTTAATCGGGGCAGGGTAAGTCGACCCCTAAGGCGAGGCTGAAAAGCGTAGTCGATGGGAAACGGGTTAATATTCCCGTACTTCTTATAATTGCGATGGGGGGACGGAGAAGGCTAGGTAGGCTTGGCGACGGTCGTCCAAGTTCAAGTGCGTAGGCTAAGAGTTTAGGTAAATCCGGACTCTTGTTAGGCTGAGACACGATGTCGAGCATCTACGGATGTGAAGCTATTGATGCCATACTTCCAGGAAAAGCCTCTAAGCTTCAGATTATAAGGAATCGTACCCCAAACCGACACAGGTGGTCGAGTAGAGAATACTAAGGCGCTTGAGAGAACTCGGGTGAAGGAACTAGGCAAAATGGTACCGTAACTTCGGGAGAAGGTACGCTCCTAGCGGTGATGAGACTTGCTCTCTAAGCTGCCGGGAGTCGCAGATACCAGGTGGCTGCAACTGTTTATTAAAAACATAGCACTGTGCTAAATCGTAAGATGACGTATACGGTGTGACGCCTGCCCGGTGCTTGAAGGTTAATTGATGGGGTTAGACTTCGGTCGAAGCTCTTGATCGAAGCCCAAGTAAACGGCGGCCGTAACTATAACGGTCCTAAGGTAGCGAAATTCCTTGTCGGGTAAGTTCCGACCTGCACGAATGGCGTAATGATGGCCACGCTGTCTCCACCCGAGACTCAGTGAAATTGAAATCGCTGTGAAGATGCAGTGTACCCGCGGCTAGACGGAAAGACCCCGTGAACCTTTACTACAGCTTGGCACTGAACATTGACCCTACATGTGTAGGATAGGTGGGAGCCTTTGAAACCAGTACGCTAGTATTGGTGGAGGCAATCTTGAAATACCACCCTTGTATGCTTGATGTTCTAACGTTGGCCCCTTATCGGGGTTGCGGACAGTGCCTGGTGGGTAGTTTGACTGGGGCGGTCTCCTCCCAAAGAGTAACGGAGGAGCACGAAGGTGGGCTAAACACGGTTGGACATCGTGTGGTTAGTGCAATGGCATAAGCCCGCTTGACTGCGAGAATGACAATTCGAGCAGGTGCGAAAGCAGGTCATAGTGATCCGGTGGTTCTGAATGGAAGGGCCATCGCTCAACGGATAAAAGGTACTCCGGGGATAACAGGCTGATACCGCCCAAGAGTTCATATCGACGGCGGTGTTTGGCACCTCGATGTCGGCTCATCACATCCTGGGGCTGAAGTCGGTCCCAAGGGTATGGCTGTTCGCCATTTAAAGTGGTACGCGAGCTGGGTTTAGAACGTCGTGAGACAGTTCGGTCCCTATCTGCCGTGGGCGTTGGATGATTGAAAGGGGCTGCTCCTAGTACGAGAGGACCGGAGTGGACGAACCTCTGGTGTTCGGGTTGTTACGCCAGTAGCATTGCCCGGTAGCTAAGTTCGGGATCGATAAACGCTGAAAGCATCTAAGCGTGAAGCGAGCCTTGAGATGAGTCATCCCTGATACTTTAAGTATCCTAAAGGGTTGTTGAAGACTACGACGTTGATAGGCAGGGTGTGTAAGTGCTGCGAGGCATTGAGCTAACCTGTACTAATTGCCCGTGAGGCTTAACCATACAACACCCAAGGGGTTTTGAACGGATTTGAAGTTGCAAGAACGATATTGAATGTGAATAAGAACGCATACACAGCTTTCCAGATTATTATTTATCTCTTATTGAGGTAGATAGAAAGAATTTGCTTGGCGACCATAGCGTTATGGACCCACCTGATCCCATGCCGAACTCAGAAGTGAAACGTAATAGCGCCGATGGTAGTGTGGGGTTTCCCCATGTGAGAGTAGGACATCGCCAGGCTCCTATTTATTTTTACTTTTTAATAAAAAGTAAAATCAAAAATAGCATTATGCTGAATAGACACTGCGGAGTGGTAGTTCAGTTGGTTAGAATACCGGCCTGTCACGCCGGGGGTCGCGGGTTCGAGTCCCGTCCACTCCGCCACTATACCAAGAAAGCCCTAAGCGAAAGATTAGGGCTTTTTTACGTCTATCTAAAAGTAAAATGATGCGGAATAGACACTGTGAAGTGGTAGTTCAGTTGGTTAGACTTTCTATTGGAGAGCTTAGCGGCCTGTCACGCCGAGGGACGTGTCGCTCTCAAGGTTAATAGAAAGTCCCGTCCACTCCGCCACTATACCAAGAAAGCCCTAATCGAAAGATTAGGGCTTTTTTACGTCTGTATAAAAGTTGAATGATGCAGACTAGACGCTGTGGAGTGGCAGTTCAGTTGGTTAGCTTTTTATTGGAGAGCTTAGCGGCCTGTCACTCCGGGGGACGTGTCGTTTTTAAGGTTAATAGAAAGTCCCGTCCACTCAGCCACTATACCAAGAAAGCCCTAATCGGAAGATTAGGGCTTTCTTGTGTCTATATAAAAGTAAAATGATGCAGAATAGACACTGCGAAGTGATAATTCAGTTGGCTAGGTTTTTTACACTGGTATAAAATTATTCATTAACATAATCAATTAAAACAAAACTCAGCTACTTATCTTTCTCTATCACCTTTCATCCTGTATTCTTTTAATATTGCTATTTCAAGGATGACATCATGCATTTCAAACCTCTCTTATTTTCTTCTATTGCTCTATATCTATTTTCGTCAGCATCGCTGGCTGCTGAAGCTCGCCCTAAAATCGGTCTTGTATTGGCGGGAGGCGGTGCAAAAGGTGCTGCCCATATTGGTGTACTTAAAGCATTAGAAGAAATGAATATTCCAATTGATTATATTACAGGCACTAGTATGGGAGCTTATATTGGAGGCTTGTATGCGTCTGGGTTAAGTGCGGATGAAATTGAAGTATTTATTGATTCTATTGACTGGAATAGTGGCTTTGTAGATAAAGTTGAACGAAGTGAAAGACAAATTAGAGACAAAGAATATGAAGATCGTTATCAAATAGGAACTGATATCGGCTTCTCATTCACAGAACTAAAAGCACCAAAAGGATTTGTTCAAGGTCAGAATATGGCGAAAATTCTGAGAACAACCTCAGGAAATGTTCCTTATTTAGAGTCATTTGATGATCTTCCTATCCCATTCAGAGCCGTTGCCACCGATATAGAAAAGCTAGAGCCTGTTATATTAGATCATGGCAATTTAGCTGAAGCAATGATGGCAAGTATGTCGGTTCCTGGAGCCCTTCCACCCGTTGAATATGAAGGACGCTTGTTAGTTGATGGTGGTAGTGTAAATAATATGCCTGTTGATATAGCAAGGGAGATGGGAGCAGATATTATCATTGCGGTAGATATCGGTTCTGATTACTTAGAAGCAAAAGATATCTCTAGTTATCTATCTGTAATGGGACAATTAACAAATTACATTGTAAAAAACAGTACCCTTCAACAAGAGAAATTATTAGAAGAACAAGATATTTTGCTCTCACCTCATGTTGGTAAAATGGAAACCGCTGAGTTTGATAAAATGTCGTTTGCCTATGAAAAAGGCTACGATATCGCTTATGAGAAGCATAAAGCATTAGATAAGTTAGTCTTGTCTAAAAGTGCTTATAAATCATATTTAGATGAGAAAACACATAAAACAGAACAACTTGTTCGTGGTGAAACTATTCAAGTTAATGAAATTGTAATTAAAAACAACAGTTTATATACAGGGAAGATGCTGCGTGATCGATTGAATTTAAAAGAAAACAAAGCGTATAGCGCGAGTGAGCTTGAGGAACATGTAAGAGATTTATATGTGATAGATAGATTTGAGAGGGTCGATTATTACTATGAAGAGAATGAAGCTGGAACTCATGATCTAGTTGTTGAAGTGAAGGAAAAGAGTTGGGGACCAAATTATTTAGATTTTCGATTTGCATTAGAAGATGACTTTGATAATCAGAGTAAATATTCATTAGGGATGTCGATTAATTTTACTGATATTGAGTTAACTGGCTTTAGAGATAACCGTTCAGAATTAAGAACTAACTTTGAGTTGGGAACAGATAAATTAATCTCTGCAGAGCTATACACCCCATTTTTAATTAACCAACTATTATTTACATCATTTAAGTCTACTTATAGTGTAGAGCAGAAAAAATTCTCTTTATCAGGTAATGAATTAAGCTCAATTGATAATGATTTTCCATTGGAATACAGTGACTTAGTTTTTGAAGCTGCATTTGGGCTACAAGGTCGTTTATGGAGTGATTTTAGAATTGGTGGGCGATACACTAAAGGTGACGTCGCTTTTAGTAGCATCTCAAGTATCGATGCAAGTTACACGCGAGAAGGTGTTTTTGCTCAGTATCGCCTTGATACATTAGATAACTATACCTTTCCAACTAAAGGTTTCTATGTTCGTTCAGAGTACCTTTATTCTCATGATAATGTAGATGACAGCGTTATTGATATTGATGGAACTAAAGATTCAGTTATAGAGTTTTCTGTGAATACCAGAGCTGCTTGGACTTATTCTCGTCATACTTTCGTCGGTAATTTTGAATATGGTGTTGTCGAAAATAAGAATGGAGATTTACAGTTAGAACCCAAATCTCTCGGCGGATTTTTACGCTTATCAGGCACACCAAAAGATAGCTTAACAGGGCAAAACTTGGCGTTTGCTAGTCTTGTATATCGATATCGTTTAATGGATAACGATTTTGGATTATTTCAATCCCCTATATATTTAGGGGCTTCAGTCGAAAATGGAGGGCTATGGAATGATGAGCATTTTGATGACGCACCTATTTATACCTCAGGTTCTATTTTCGCAGGAATAGACTCGCCATTAGGACCAATTATTTTAGCTTATGGTCGTACAGAGCAAAATCATGAATCAGTATATTTAAGCATTGGTGCAACATTATAATGTTTAAAATTGCGCTATAAGTCGTATGTTGTTTGATGTGGTGAGATTTTAATTTTAAGTTAAATTTGATATCATCTGGCCACATTTTAGTCTATACCGATACATATTCTCTTGTTTTATTGAGATTTATAACAGAATTAAAAAGTTAATGGATATAAACTGAATCGTTTCCAAGGATGTTTACTCATTAAGAGTAGACCAGAAAGTGAGGAATTAAGTCGTGCTTGAAGCTTATCGTAAACACGTCGAAGAACGTGCTTCTGAAGGTGTGGTCCCAAGACCATTAAATGCTGAACAGGTAGCAGCATTAGTTGAACTAGTAAAAAATCCGCCACAAGGTGAAGAAGAGGTCATTCTTGATTTACTAGAAAATCGCATTCCCCCTGGTGTTGATGAAGCCGCTTATGTTAAAGCTGGTTTTTTAACAGCAATTACAAAGGGTGAAGTGGAGTCCCCATTAGTTAGCAAAGCAAAAGCGACTGAACTGCTTGGTACTATGCAAGGTGGTTACAACATTGAATCTCTAGTTTCTCTACTAGATGATGCTGAGCTTGCTCCTATCGCTGTAAAAGCACTGTCTCATACTCTACTTATGTTCGATGCGTTCTACGATGTAGAAGAGAAAGTGAAAGCTGGTAATGTATTTGCACAACAAGTACTTCAATCTTGGGCTGATGCTGAATGGTTTACAGCGAAAAACAAAGTAGCAGAAAAGATCACCGTTAAAGTATTTAAAGTTACTGGTGAAACCAACACCGATGACTTATCTCCTGCGCCAGATGCGTGGTCACGACCTGATATTCCAGTACACGCAAAAGCGATGCTGAAGATGGAGCGTGATGGTATCACTCCTGATGAGCAAGGTAGCGTTGGTCCAATCAATCAAATTGAAGAAATGCAGAAAGATGGCATTCCACTGGCTTACGTTGGTGATGTTGTTGGTACCGGTTCTTCACGTAAATCGGCAACAAACTCAGTGCTTTGGTTTATGGGCGAAGATATTCCATTCGTACCAAATAAGCGTACTGGCGGTGTTTGTCTTGGTGGTAAAATTGCACCAATCTTCTACAACACAATGGAAGATTCAGGTGCACTACCAATTGAGTTGAACGTACAAGATATGAACATGGGTGATGTGATTGATATCTACCCTTATGAAGGTGTTGTTCACAAGAACGGTTCTGTAATTTCAAACTTTGAGCTAAGCAAAGTACTTCTCGATGAAGTGCGTGCTGGTGGCCGTATTCCACTGATTATTGGTCGTGGCTTAACTGGCCGTGCTCGTGATGCTCTAGGCCTAGCTGAGACGGATCTATTTGCTAAACCAATCGATCCATCTGAATCTGATAAAGGCTACACGCTAGCTCAGAAGATGGTTGGTAAAGCGTGTGGCGTTGAAGGTGTGCGTGCTGGTCAGTACTGCGAACCGAAAATGACAACGGTAGGTTCTCAAGATACGACCGGTCCTATGACTCGTGATGAGCTTAAAGATCTAGCATGTCTTGGTTTCTCTGCTGATCTTGTAATGCAGTCTTTCTGTCACACATCGGCATACCCAAAACCAGTTGATGTAAACACTCACCATACGCTACCTGATTTCATCATGAACCGTGCGGGTGTTTCACTGCGTCCGGGTGATGGTGTTATCCACTCATGGCTAAACCGCATGTTATTGCCAGATACTGTAGGTACTGGTGGCGATTCACACACACGTTTCCCTCTAGGTATTTCATTCCCTGCGGGTTCTGGCTTAGTAGCATTTGCTGCAGCAACAGGTGTTATGCCTCTTGATATGCCTGAATCAATCTTGGTTCGCTTTAAAGGTGAAATGCAGCCGGGTATCACGCTACGTGACCTGGTACATGCAATTCCTCTTTACGGTATCAAGCAAGGTCTACTGACCGTTGAAAAAGCCGGTAAGATCAATGAATTCTCTGGTCGTGTACTAGAAATTGAAGGTGTTGACCACCTATCAGTAGAGCAAGCATTTGAGCTTTCAGATGCATCGGCTGAACGTTCGGCAGCTGGTTGTACAGTGAAGCTTTCTCAAGAGTCTATCTCTGAGTACTTAAACTCGAATATCGTCATGCTTAAATGGATGATTGCCGAAGGTTACGGTGATGTTCGTACGATTGAACGTCGCATAATTGCAATGGAAGAGTGGTTAGCGAACCCTGAGTTGTTAGCTGCTGACTCAGATGCTGAATATGCTCATATTATCGAGATTGATCTTGCTGATATCGACCAACCAATCCTATGTGCGCCAAACGATCCAGATGATGCTCGTCTTCTATCTGATGTTCAAGGCACTGAGATTCAAGAAGTGTTTATCGGTTCATGTATGACGAACATTGGCCACTTCCGTGCTGCAGGTAAGATGTTAGAGGAGTTTAACGGCTCACTAAATACTCGTCTATGGGTTGCTCCGCCAACGAAGATGGATAAAGACCAACTGACAGAAGAAGGCTACTACGGCATCTTCGGTCGCGCTGGGGTACGTATCGAAACTCCTGGCTGTTCACTATGTATGGGTAACCAAGCCCGTGTTGCTGACAAGTCGACAGTAATGTCGACCTCTACTCGTAACTTCCCGAACCGTTTGGGTACAGGTGCGAACGTTTATCTGGCTTCTGCTGAACTTTCTGCTGTTGGTGCGATTCTTGGCCGCATTCCAACAAAAGAAGAGTACTTAGAGTACGCAGAGAAGATAGATGCAACAGCTGCAGATACATACCGTTACCTGAACTTCCATAAAATGGGTCAGTATACAGATAAAGCAGACACAGTTATTTTCCAAGAACCCGCTTAATCTTTGTTTATAAATGAAAAAAGCAGCCAAATTGGCTGCTTTTTTATTGCGTATAACTTTATATTAATAACCTATTCAATAATACCAATTCCATTAATTATATGATCATTATTGCTGGTTAAATAACTTACCTAATTGGTTACATTGGTATAAAAAATCATGCTATTTTTTTATATTCATCGAGTAAATCGCAGCGACATTTCTTGCTGTATTTTCAACATTGATTGCAGCTTCTTTTAGGGCTATTTCTAAAGATACAGAGCGAGGTACGACACTAAATACCGCATCAATGCCATATTCATGAACAACAGCGCAATCATCAGATAGACAACCAGCAATGCCAATAACGGGTAAATCAAACTTTTTCGCGGTTCTTGCTACACCAATAGGCGTTTTACCATGGATGGTTTGACTATCAATTCGGCCTTCACCTGTAATCACTAAATCTGCTTTAGATAACACATTACTTAAATTAACCGCGTCCATTACAATTTCGATACCAGGTCGAAGCGTCGCATTAAATAAACCAAGTAACGCCGCACCAAGACCACCTGCAGCACCTGCGCCTTCTGTATCTTTTACGTCTTTATTCAATTGTGATTTCATCACATCAGCGTAATGGTTTAGGTTTGAATCTAATGTTTTGACCATTTCAGGTGTTGCCCCTTTCTGTGGGCCAAACACGAAAGATGCACCTTTGGGGCCACATAATGGGTTATCAACATCGCACGCGACTTCAAGCGTAATATCATCAAGACGAGGATCTTTATTTGAAGTATCGATCGTTGCAAGGTGTGCTAATGAACCGCCACCAAAAGTAAGATCATTACCATCGTTATCCAGCAACTTAATACCAAGTGCTTGAGCCATGCCAATGCCGCCATCATTAGTCGCACTGCCACCAATTCCGACAATAATATGTTTTACACCTTTATCGAGAGCCGCTTTAATTAACTCGCCAGTACCATAGGTTGTAGTGTGTAAAGGGTTGCGGAAATTGGGTTCAACAAGGTGTAAGCCTGATGCCGCAGCCATTTCTATAATTGCGGTTTGGCCATCCCCAAGTAATCCATAGAATCCAGTTACTTTCTCACCAAGAGGAGCGGTAACCGTATGTTCAATTATAGACCCACCAGTAGCGTCAATTAGAGATTGAACTGTCCCTTCACCGCCATCGGCCATCGGTAATTTAATATATTCAGCGTTAGGTAATACCTGTTTAAATCCAGCTTCAATTGCCGTAGCGACTTCCATCGCTGTTAAACTTTCTTTGTAAGAATCAGGAGCAATAACAATTTTCATAATAAAGCCTTATTAAACAAATAAACCGAAGACACCAAAGATGAGAGTTGAAACAGTTGCGATCATAAGACCAACCGCTGATTCATATGGGATAAGTTTTAAACGTTCTTTCATGTCCATGTGAACTGCGCCACCTGTTGCATGAAAGAAGCTGCCGTGTGGCATGTGATCTAATACTGTCGCACCTGCGTGGATCATTGCAGCACCAGCAAGAGCGGGAACACCAAGCTCTAAAATAGTATGACTAAAGACACTGGCTGCAACTGCTGTACCCGCGGTCGTTGATGCCGTTGCGAGTGACATCATTGCACCTGAAATAGGCGCTAATAAATAAGAAGGAAGACCTGATGCGGTTAATACTTCAATTAAGCCTGATTTAAGTCCCGAGTTCGCAATAATTCCTGCAAGAGTACCTGTACCAAGTAGCATTACCGCCACTGGAGCCATACGGGAAAGGCCAGATACTGCAAAGTGATTGGTGTCTCTAAAACGTCCCATAGCAACAGCACCTAATAAACCACCAAGTGGAAGTGCGATGAGTGGATCAACGTTAATCCCTGCGATAGGGCGTAACGCAAGAAGGCTAATAGCAACAAGAGGAGCGACGATTGAAGTAACGAAACTTGGTAAACGAGAGTGATCAACTGCCACGACTTCGTGCTCTTGAACTTTACTGCCTTTATTGACTAATTTCTTAGCGATGAAATAGGCAAAGACTAGGCCGAATAAGCCAGGGATCACACCTGCTGCCATTACCGAAGTTAAAGGAACATTAAAGGCATCAGCAGCTGCAATGGCGTTTGGATTAGGAGACATAACGTTACCCGCTTTACCGCCACCAACCATAGCTAATAGAATCGCCATTTTTGAAAGATCAGCACGACGAGCAATGGCAAGTGCAATAGGAGCTACGGTGATAACAGCAACATCCACAAAAACCCCAACGGCGGTTAAGATCATTGTCGCGACGGCTAAAGCAAATAAAGCACGAGTTTCACCGACTTTCTTTACAATGGTTTCTGCAATAGAGGTTGCCGCGCCTGATTCGATTAGAACACCAGCAAGAACACCAGCAGCTAGAATACGAAGCACAGCAGTAACGATACCTTGTGCACCACCTATCATTAAGTTCACGGTATCGGTAAGTGATACGCCACCAACAATACCACCGATTAAAGCACCAATGATCATGCCATAAGCCGGCGGTACTTTTTTCAAAATGAGTGTAATTGCAACGGTCAAGGCGGCGAGTGCACCTAAAGTTGATACTTCGATCATATTAATGTTCCATTTAATAATTAAGATGCCAGTAATCTATCTTTAAGAGTAGAAATAAGCTTTAGACGAATGAACAAATTTTATCGCCGGGGTGTAGCTTTGATTGTGCAGCTGCACAAATTCACATTTACTTGTTGCTTGATAGTATTGCTAAATATAAATAAGTACGATCGTTTATCTTATTGATATTTAAGTTGGTTTCTTGTTGTATCTTGTCTAGTCGATAGCGGAGAGTATTACGATGTATATGAAGCGCATTACAGGTTTGAGCTGAATCACAATTATGATTAAAAAAGGCACGTAGTGTTTTAATTAAAATATGTTTTGTATCACTGGCCATCAGCTTTTGAATCGGAAGCGCCAATTGTTCCGATCGCCATGCATCAGGTCGTAAGCCATCAATTAAAACAGGCAAGATATTATCTTGGTAAAAAAGAATGCGGCTTTTGGAGTCTGCGGTATTCATGGTGGCCTTTGCCGTCATATAAGATTGTGCAAGACCTTTTAAATCAGGAAAGTAATCACCAAGTGCTATTTTTATCGTGAATTTCTCATCATGGGATATTCGTTGGAAAAGTTGGCGAATACGTTTTTCTTCGTGAGATCTATTCCACCCTGTATCCGTCAGTGTAATTGGTTTTAACACCACAACTTCGTTTAATGTCACTGAACTGATCGCCACCAAATTATCGCGTTCAGGGTATTCAAGTAAATGAACGAGCTTTTGTAGGTGAGTAAGAGACAGGTTCTCTCCGTTAAATGAATCAACCTTAATGATGGTAGCGATCCGAGGTTGATGAAGATCGAGCTCTAAGCGTTCAGCAATCGAATACAGTTGTTGAGTGTTGAGCTCCGAAGGTTGAATAAGCTGTAAAACTAACTCCTCTTTGTGTCGTTTTGACCACTGTATCTCTGTCATCAATGCGGCTTGTTCAATGATCAACTCTGCCGTCATCTTAACTAATTCTCCATATTGGTGAATTTCAGCAGGTTGACCTGAAATACCGACCACACCAATAATGTGATTTTGAAAGATAATTGGTAGATTGATCCCAGCTTTTACCCCTCGTAATTGCTGGGCGGTTGCGTGATCAATCTCGACAATACGATTTTCATTAATGGCTAAGATAGCCCCCTCATGACGGCAATTAAGGCGAGATGGATCGCCAGAGCCAATAATTACGCCATATTCATCCATCACATTGACAGAATGCTTGATGATTTTCATTGAGCGCTCAACGATTTGCTTTGCGATCACGGTGGTTAGTTGCATGGTTGGATCTCTTTCATCATGGGATAAGGGCTTAACTATAAAAATACTAGGGATAGGATTATACTGGAGGAAAATAGCTCAGCATTGTCTTTGGTTAAAAACGTGTGAGCTAACGTCAATTATCGTAAGGGTTTCCGATGGATTACGAATTTAAGAAAAATACACTCGATGGCACTTATCATGCAAACTTTTCTATGGGGCATGAAGCCATGGGACGTTGGTTGGTAGAAGATGTCGCAAAAGATACCGAACTATTGGCGGAGCTGTATCAGCAAATAGCAGCAGTAAAAAATACTCAAGACGAATGGAAACGCTCAGGTCAGGTAATGACTCTAATTCTGACGGATCAAGAAGTTATCGTCCAAGAAAACGCATTATTTGAAAATTCAGAAGAAGAATTTGAAGAAGATATTCATATGTATGACGATGAATGTATTTCTGTATGCGGATTAGAAGATTTTGAAACCATGCTCCAAAGTTGGGAGGCGTTTATTCGACGCTTCTGATCTGAGCCATTTATTGCTCAATACTAGGGAAAGGCTGCACTTATTTAGTGCAGCCTTTTTTCATTTTTTTGATGGAGATTAATTAACGCATTGAATTTTTTATGTTTTTAAAGTTGGCACACGAATTGGATTGTTAATTATAAGTTACAAATAATTCAAGGACTGAAGTATGAAAATAATCAATGCCATTATAAAGCCATTTAAATTAGACGATGTTCGTGAGGCTCTCGCAGAAGCAGGCGTCGATGGAATGACAGTATCGGAAGTGAAAGGGTTCGGACGTCAGAAGGGACATACTGAATTGTATCGAGGTGCAGAGTATCAAGTCGACTTTCTACCTAAAGTAAAACTTGAAATAGCAGTTCAAGCAGAGCATGTAGACAATATTATTGAGGCGATTACAAAAGCTGCACATACCGGAAAAATTGGTGACGGAAAGATTTTTGTTTATGACCTTCAGCAAGCCGTGCGTATTCGTACTGGTGAAACTGATACAGAAGCACTTTAAGGATAGAGGACAATATTATGGAACTTTCAACAACAGTATCAGAACTTCGTTATGCCTTAGATACCTTTTTCTTCTTAATGTCAGGTGCTTTGGTCATGTGGATGGCAGCAGGTTTTGCCATGTTAGAGGCCGGTTTAGTTCGCTCAAAAAATACCACTGAAATTTTAACTAAGAACTTATGTTTGTATGCGATTGCTTGTACAACTTATTTAGTTGTCGGTTATAACATCATGTATGTCGATAATACAGCGGGTGGGATCATGCCTTCTATTGGTGCCTTAATTGGTACTCAATCAGAAGGGGCTGATCATTCATTAGAATCGGATTTCTTTTTCCAAGTGGTTTTTGTTGCTACAGCGATGTCAGTGGTATCTGGTGCCGTGGCTGAACGTATGAAACTTTGGTCTTTTCTTGTGTTCTCTGCCATTTTAACGGCCTTTATTTATCCAATGGAAGGGTATTGGACATGGGGTGGTGGCTTCTTATCTGAAGCAGGATTTAGTGACTTTGCCGGTTCTGGTATTGTTCATATGGCTGGTGCTTCAGCCGCATTAGCTGGCGTACTATTACTTGGTGCTCGTAAAGGTAAGTACGGTAAGAAAGGTCAAATTTACCCAATTCCTGGTTCTAATATGCCACTGGCAACATTAGGTACCTTTATCTTATGGTTTGGTTGGTTCGGATTTAACGGCGGTTCTCAATTAATGATTTCAGACTTTGAGAATGCAACTGCAGTTGGCCAAATCTTTTTAAATACCAATGCAGCAGCAGCAGCTGGTGCCATCACAGCGTTATTCGTGTGTAAAACTACGTGGGGCAAAGCGGATTTAACTATGGTATTAAATGGTGCATTAGCTGGGCTTGTAGCGATTACTGCGGATCCTTTATCCCCGTCTCCATTGGCCGCTGTGAGTGTCGGTGCTGTGGCTGGTGCATTGGTTGTCTTTAGTATTGTTGGGTTTGATAAAATTAAGATTGATGATCCAGTGGGGGCTATTTCAGTTCATGGTGTATGTGGGTTATTTGGTTTGATGATAGTTCCACTAAATAATGCAGATGCAACGTTTGGCGCTCAACTGTTTGGAGCTGTCGTTATCTTTGCTTGGGTATTTGGTGCAAGTCTTGTGGTTTGGGCAATATTAAAAGCAACCATGGGGATCCGAGTAACAGAAGATGAAGAGCTTGAAGGGATGGATGTTCACGATTGTGGAATAGATGCTTATCCAGAGTTTGTTAGTGTGAAATAAATAACATTATTAATATTTATTTACAAAATATGAAGCCTCAACACCGCCTGTGTTGAGGCTTTTTTAGTAAATAATGCGTGAGATCATTGCCATTTAATAATTGCTTTGTATAATAGCGATATTGATAAGTATTCTTATTACCATTTGTAACTAGAAAAAATTTAAAGGAATATCATGAAAAAGTTATTATCAGTTTCTGCACTAATCGCAGGTATGTTTGCACCAAGTGTTATGGCTGCTGAAGAAGTCAATGTTTACTCTTACCGTCAACCTTTCTTGGTTGAGCCAATGTTTAAAGAGTTTACCAAAGAGACTGGTATTAAAGTTAACGTGAAATTTGCTAAAAAAGGCTTGGCTGAAAAGCTAGCTCAAGAAGGTGAATTAAGTCCTGCTGATGTTATCTTAACAACTGATATTAGCCGTCTTGCTGAACTAACAAATAAAAATCTAGTACAACCAGTAGATAGCAAAACGATTGATGCTAACGTTCCTGCTCAATATCGTGATTCAGACGATGAGTGGTTCGCATTAACTCTACGTGCTCGTAACGTATATTCATCTCGTGACCGTGTTGGTAAATTAGGTGCTGATTTTGATTATGCTGATTTAGCAAACCCAGAGTGGAAAGGTAAAATTTGTACTCGTAGCGGTAAGCACCCTTACAATGTTTCTCTTGTATCATCTATGATCGCTCATCATGGTGAAGCTGAAACAAAAACATGGTTAGAAGGCGTAAAAGATAATCTTGCTCGTAAGCCACAAGGTAATGACCGTGCACAAGTTAAAGCAATTAAAGAAGGTCTTTGTGATGTCGCTTTAGGTAACAGTTACTACCTAGGTAAAATGGTTAATGATCCTAAGCAAGTTGCATGGGCTGAGTCTGTATACATTAACTTCCCTAACCAAAACACTGATGGTACTCACGTAAATGTTAGTGGTATGGCAATGGCTAAATACGCACCTAATAAAGGCAATGCCTTGAAATTAATGGAGTTTTTAACGGGTGATGTTGCACAAGGTATGTACGCTGAAGTGAACTACGAATACCCAGTAAAACCTGGTGTTAAGCGTTCTGAGTTAGTTGCATCTTGGGGTGATTTCAAAGCAGATACGCTATCTTTAGATGCGATTGCTGATAACCACACTAAAGCGATTAAACTTTTAGATGAAGTTAAATTTGATCTTTAATTTGATATTTACTATTGGTGAGGTAACAATACCTCACCATTTTAAAAAGAGCCTTGCAGTTTAGGCAATGAAAGAAAAATTATTATTCTGGAAAACCAGTAGTTGGAGTGTATCTCTACTACTGGTTTTGCCGATCTTAGCGATCCTATATACCGCACTAGGTAACACAGATGATATCTTTACTCATCTGTTTAATACCGTATTACCAACCTATACGCTGAATACGGTGTTATTAGTCTTTGGTGCGATGTTCTTTTCCTTAATTTTAGGGGTCCCTTCTGCATGGTTTATGGCCATGTGTCGTATACCTTCCTCGTCAGTTTTACAATGGGCTTTAGTTCTTCCTTTGGCTATGCCAGCTTATATTGTGGGATATATCTATACCGATTGGCTTGATTTTGCAGGACCAATCCAAGTATTACTCCGCGATATCACTGGATGGCAATCTTACGGTGATTATTGGTTCCCAGATATTCGAACCTTAACTGGTGCCATTCTTGTAATGTCTTTGGTGCTATACCCATATGTATATTTACTTGCTCGTGCTGCATTTATGGAGCAAAACATCAGTTTGCTACAGTCGGCGCGATTATTAAAATGTACTCCTTGGGAGAGCTTTAAACGCATATCGCTACCTCTAGCAAGACCTTCTATTGCGGTTGCTTTATCTTTAGTTGCGATGGAAGCGTTAGGGGATTTTGGTACGGTTAGCTATTTTGCAGTAAATACATTAACGACGGCGGTTTATGATACGTGGTTAGGTTATTCGAATTTGAATGCCGCAGCTAAAGTGTCAGCGTTTATGTTGATGGGTATTTTATTGTTGATCAGTGGTGAGCGTTATAGCCGCCGTAAACAAAAAATGTTCCAAGAGAAGTTTAATACCAACGAAGAGTTTCAATATGAACTTCATGGTTGGAAAAAGTGGGGTGCATTTACTTGGTGCTGGGGATTAGTCTCGATTGCTTTTATTTTTCCATTATTGCAGCTCATTAGTTATTCTTTTCATTACTTTGAAGAGAGTTGGACGGCAGAGTTTCAAGAGTATGCAGTCAATAGTTTATATGTCTCATCTATTGCGGCGATCATTGCTGTAATTATTGCAATTGTGGTTAATTTCTTACACCGTCTGCAACCTAGCAGTAAGTGGAGTGTGATCCCGATGCGCTTAGCATCACTTGGTTATGCAGTTCCCGGAACAGTGCTAGCGATTGGCGTAATGTTACCTATGATTGGTTTGGATCATTTAGTTAATGATATTTCAAAACAACTGGGTTTTGGGATGGTTGGTTTAATTTTCTCAGGCTCAATCTTTGCGTTAATTTTTGCATCTGTGACTCGCTTTTCAGCAGTGGCTATTGGATCGATTGAAAGTAATTTAAATAAAATTCCACCGTCATTGGATATGGCATCGCGCACTTTAGGTTGTGGAACGTGGTCTATGTTACGTCGAGTTCATTTTCCATTAATTCGTCGGGGTTGCTTGATTGCTGGGTTATTAGTCTTTATTGAAACCATGAAAGAGTTAAATGCGGCCTTATTATTACGCCCATTTAACTTTGAAACACTAGCCACTTATGTATTTAATTTTGCTTCTGATGAGCAATTAGAGATTGCAGCAATGCCTGCGGTATTATTGGTATTGGTTGGATTGATCCCATTGATCATTGTTAACCGTTCTTTGGAGCAACAGCATTAATGAATTCTGCATTATCTATATCTAATTTAACCTGTCGCTATCATGATCAGGATATTTTATCTCAGCTCTCTTTAGACGTTGAATCGGGTGAAATTGTTTGTTTGCTAGGTGCGAGTGGCTGCGGAAAAACCACTCTTCTAAAAGCGATTGCAGGTCTCTTGCCTCTGTCTGAAGGTGAGATGAATCTTAATGGTAAAGTTATTACCGGCAGTCATACATGGTTGCCGCCAGAGCAGCGAAATATAGGTATGATCTTTCAAGATTATGCGTTGTTTCCACATCTTACGGTAAGCGAAAATATCGGGTTTGGCTTAAAAAAATGGGAAAAGCAGCGAGCAATAGATAAAGTAGAATCTATGCTTCATCTTGTGCACTTAAGTGGTTTTGGTGATCGTTATCCTCATCAACTATCGGGTGGTCAGCAGCAGCGTGTCGCGATTGCAAGAGCACTAGCCAGTGAGCCTGATCTTCTGTTATTAGATGAACCATTCTCTAATATTGATACACAGGTTCGTCACGATTTAATCAAAGAGATCCGCCGTATCTTTAAAGCGCAAGGTGTGACGGCTATTTTCGTTACTCATAGCCGTGAAGAAGCATTCGCTTTCTCTGATAAATTGGCAGTAATGAACCATGGTGTAATTGAGCAATTTGGCAGTGCTAATGATTTGTATTATTCGCCAAACAGCCGCTTTGTTGCTGACTTCCTAGGTGGTGGTTCTTATGTTTCAGGTATGATTGGCAATGATGGAAACATTGAAACTGCGGTTGGTTTGATCTCTTGTGGTCGTAGTACTGAAGATGCAAATAAGAAAGCCGATGTTTTACTTCGACCACAAAATATTACGTTATATAGAGACGCATCAGGCTGTGCTATTGTTAAAGAATTACAATTTATGGGTGATACGTGCCGATATGTGATTGAAGATGATGGGACGCAATTGATTGGTGTTTCTAATGACTCTTTATCTAATGGTGAAAAGGTAAGAGTTGAGATTAAGCCTCATTGTCCAATCGTATTCCTTCAAGAAAATAATTAAGCTTTTAGATAAAAAGAACCCAGCTAATCGACTCAAGAATTAGCTGGGTTAAGTCTTTAGAAGTGTATTTTTATTAAAAATACATTGGAAACTAAAGAGAAAGGAAAGCTTTCATTTCATTCAATACTTTTTCTGCTGTTAATTTGTCTTCCATCTCAGCAAAAATTCTTAGTAACGGTTCTGTTCCTGAGAATCGAGCAATTACCCAGCCACCATTTTTGAAATAAACTTTAGCGCCATCTTCATAGCTCACTTTTTCAATTTCATGTTCAAATTCAGGCAGTTGTTTTTCAATATAAATTTTATTGTACAGCGCTTCTTTTTCACTTGCTTTGAATGTACAGTCGCCTTCGGCAGTGTAGGCATAACCATATTTAGCATAAATTTCATCAAGCATTTCAGAGAGTTTTTTACCCGTCACACTGATCATTTCAACGAGTAAACTTGAAGCGAATACGCCATCTTTACCTTTAATGTGACCACGAATAGTTAAGCCACCCGAGCTTTCACCACCAAGTAAAGAATCATCCGCTTCCATTTGTGAACTGATATGCTTAAAGCCTACCGGAACCTCAAAGCTCTTTTCACCATGATCGGCTGCGACTTTATCTAGTAGGTGAGTGGTAGCAATATTACGAACAACAGAACCTTTCCAACCTTTGTACTCAAGTAGGTAATAATAAAGTAGCAATAGCACTTCATTTGGATGAATAAAGTTACCTTTCTCATCAATGATACCTAGACGGTCAGCATCACCATCGGTGCCAATACCAATGTCATAACCATCATGAGCAACCAAGTGTTTTAAACGATATAATGTTGCTGCGTTAGGCGATGGCATTAGACCACCAAATGAAGGGTTTTCACCGTCATTGATAACATCAACATCACAGCGAGCACTGATTAATACGGTTTGTAAGGCATTTTTTGCAACTCCAAACATAGGGTCGATCAGTACGCGTAAATTCGCTTTTTTAATGGCTTCCATATCGATAAAGTTAACGATGGAATCAACGAATGCGTTCATTGGATTAATTATCTCAATACAACCATCGTTTAGCGCTTCTTCAAAATCAACACTGCTTACATCTTGCTGCGTTAAATGAGCAATTTGTTGTTCAATTTTTTGAGTGATTATTTCATCAGCATCGCGTCCGCCTTCAATGAAGACTTTAACGCCGTTGTAATCTGCAGGGTTGTGAGAGGCAGTAATACAAGCCGAGTAAATACATCCCATCTCTTTTGCTTGAAACATAACAATCGGGGTTGGAACGAATCGGTCAATAAAGCTAACTTTAATACCGTTTGCCGCGACGACTTCAGCAAACCATTTACCTGCTTTATCTGAAAGAAAGCGGCGGTCATAGCCAATAACAAAGCCTTTTTCTTGCGCTTGTTCATTGATCATAATATTAGATAACGCTTGTGCGACAAGACGTACATTGTCTTTAGTGAACTCTTCACCAATGAAAGCACGCCATCCGCCAGTACCAAATTGAATCATTGTAAATTCCTTTTAGAGTAAGGAGCTTGCTATAAGCTCCTTACTTTTATCATTTAAATTAAGCGTTAATTAAACGTACTTAACCCATGATTACGATAACGTTATTCACACTGCCTTCTGCTTGAACAGGGACTGCGCCATTAACTTCTTCGCCATTAATCGTGATTGATTGAACGCCTTTACTTACTGAGTTAGGGTTCTTAACTTGAATATTGTATGTAGCACCACGCCATTGACGAGTCACGGAGAACTCAGGCCAATTAGTTGGAATACAAGGATCAATCGTTAAGCCTTCGAAGCCAGCACGAACACCTAGAATAAAATTAGTTACCGCGAAGTAAGCCCAACCAGAAGTACCTGTTAACCAAGGGTGGTTAGCACGGCCATGATCTTGATGATCTTTACCCATGATAAACTGTACGTATGAGTATGGTTCTGCAACACGCTTTTCAATCATGTCATTTTGGTTATATGGATTTAATGCATCATAGAATTTCATTGCACGGTCACCACGACCTAATTTTGCTTCTGCTACCCAAGCCCATGGGTTTGGGTGGGAGAAGATTGCGCCATTCTCTTTTACGCCTTGGTAAACACGAGTAACAAAACCAATGTCATCATTTGGTGTTGAGAATGAAGGTGAATTTAGGTGTAAACCGTATTCAGAGAATAAGTTCTCATCAACAGCATCCATCGCTTTCTCACCGCGCTCTTGAGATACCGCACCAGATAAAACCGCTAATGTGTTTGATTCAAGATGAACACGGCCTTCAGTTTGCTGTGCTGTACCAATTTTGTCGCCATCTTTGGTTAGACCACGAATGTACCAGCCGCCTTCTTCATCCCAAAGGTGAGTTTCACACGCTTCGCGTACGTTAGCTGCCATTTCTGAGTATTTAGAGATATCAGCATCATTGTTACGGAATTTAGCTAAATCTAAGAATTCTTCTAATGCCCAGAAATGTAAGAATGAAACCATTGATGATTCGCCACCACCTAAGTTCAAACAGTCATTCCAGTCAGCACGTAAACCTTTACAAATACCAGTACGACCAACGTATTCTGCAGAGAAATCTAACGCCGCTTTCATGTGCTCATAAACTGTTGCGTCACCGCCATCAGCGTATGGGATCACTTCGTCAAAGAAAGAATGTTCACCAGTTTCCATTACATATTTGATGATCGTCGGAACAATCCATAAATGGTCATCAGAACAGGTATCTTCAATGCCGTGGATCTTATCGTCATCCGATGGAGTAGGAACCACTGTTGGTGATTTTGATGGAACAACGTCTGCTTTTTCAGGATCGAACCAGTCAGGATCAAATAAGTGTAGACCGTAACCGGCTTTTACTTGGCCACGTAATAAGTCTACGATACGTTTACGAGTCATTTTTGGATTAGCGTGAGGTACAGAGATCGCATCTTGAGCGGTATCGCGGTAACCAAGCCCAGTACGTCCACCCACTTCGATGAATGAAGCAAAACGAGACCAAACCACACAAGTTTCTGCTTGATATAGTGTCCAAGTGTTGATCATTGTATCCAAACCTTCGTTTGGTGATTTAACTTGGAACTTATCGCAACGCTCGCTCCAGTGATCTTTAATCTCTTGGAAAGCGGCATCAACATTAGCAACGTCTTGGTATTTTTGACGTAGGCGCTCACCGTTGCCTTTGCCTAGACCAAGTACGTAAGCAAAACGAACTTCTTCACCAGGTTGAATAGTAAATTGCTTATGAAGCGAACCACAGTGGTTGTAACAGGTTTGTGCTGAGTTAGAGCATTGACCTTTTTCAACCGCAATTGGGTTTGCTTCGTCACGGTATGCGCCTAAGAAGCTGTCACGTTGACCGTCGTATGAGTCAGGATCAAACGTAGATGCTAAGTAGTAGAAACCTTCAAAATCATTGGTGTTGTAGTAAAGATCGTATTCGATCACACCTTCATTGTAAGAAGTACCTGCAGAGTACAATGACATTTGGTGGTTTTGGTTATCTGATTGGATATGGCTGAATGAGAATTCAACAAAAGAGAATGCAGAGATAACACGAGGCTTATCGCTAGTATTCTTAATAACCACATCCCACACTTCAGCGTCTTCACCTTTTGGAACAAATAAGGTTTTAGTCGCTTCAATGCCGTTGTAATCACATTTGAATTTAGAGTAAGACAGGCCGTGACGAACTTCGTAGCTTGCTTCATCTAAGCTTTTTGCTACAGGTTGCCATGAGATTGACCAGTAATCGCCTGTTTCATCATCACGTAAGTAAACATAGTGTCCAGGGCGATCAAATGTGCCGTTTGGACGGAATTTAGTAACACGGTTGTACTCTGGAGAGTTATAGAAAGAGTAACCGCCAGCATTGTGAGAAATAACCGTACAGAATTTCTCTGTACCTAAATAGTTAGTCCATGGTGCTGGTACGTCAGGGCGAGTGATTACATATTCACGGTTATCGTTATCAAAAAAGCCGTATTTCATTGTTTTATCCTTAACTAAAATACTAATAATTGGGTGACTTATGGTTGACGGAAATTAATACCCTGACGTGTTAGGGTTGGTAATCGTCCATTTAACCTTGATAAAAAGTCTGTCCAGTTTCTGTGTTGTTTTTGTGTCCACATACCTTCAGACATTGCTAAAAGGCGTGGGAAAATCATGTAGTCCATACGCGCTTGGTTATTGATGATTTCACACCAAAGCGCGCATTGAATGCCAAGAATTCGTTTACGAATAGGGTCGTTATCAGCAAGTTCTGCTAATGGTTCATAGTTATATGCATCTTCAAGAGGAAGTACATTAGCCCAATCAACCCCCGGTTCTTCAGGAGCATAATCTTGAGCCATATCTAAGTAAGTCGTTTGTCCTGGTTGAAGTACCACATCAAAGCCTTGTTTAGCGCAATTAAGTGCCGCTTCTTCGCTTAACCAAGAATAAATAACCGTATCTTTACTGACTTTATTGCCATGTTGAGCTTCTTCCCATCCAAGCATTCTTTTACCAAGCTGTTTCAATTTTGTTTCAGCGTGACGAAGTAAGTGGCCTTGAAGTTCTACTGGATCGCTATAGCCTTGTTGTTCCATTAGTTCTTGGCATTTTGAGCTGTCTGTCCAAACGCCTTTTGGAACTTCATCAGCTCCGATATGAATATATGGAGCAGGGAAAAGTGCAGCAACTTCTTCAAGTACCGTATCAATAAAGGTGTAAGTTCCTTCTAATGCAGGAGAAAGTACATTGTCTGTGTAATGTTGGATACTGCGATAATTTGAGTGATCGTCGGTATCAACTAATAAATGAGGTAGTGCTTTAATAGCTGCGCGACAATGCCCTGGGATATCAATTTCAGGGATCACGGTAATACCACGAACTTCAGCGTAAGCGATCACCTCTTTAATTTCTTCTTGTGAGTAAAAGCCACCATGAGAGCTAGCAACATGCGTATATTGAGGCTCTAAAAGATGGTTAGAACCACGCCAAGCACCAACTTGAGTTAATTCTGGAAATGCTTTGATCTCAACGCGCCATCCTTCGTCATCAGTGAGGTGCCAATGGAAAACATTGAATTTGTATTGAGCTAATTGATTGATTAAACGCTTTACTCGTTCAAGTGGATGGAAGTGTCTTGCGCAATCTAGCATCATGCCACGGTAGTGAAAGCGTGGTTGATCCTTAATTTTTACACATGGTACTAGTTGTGTGTTTTCATTAATTAATTGCAGTAATGTAGCGCAAGCATGAGCAAAACCTTCATTTGAACCAGCATGAAGAGTGACTTTATCTTCCACCACTGAGACTTGGTAAGCCCCTCTATCTAGTGTTGGATTAGCAATAAATAGGATCTGTCCATTATCACTAAGAGGATGACTTTTTGATGTAATTACCTCTAACTCTTCACTTAACCATGTTGCAGGGCCTTTTGCTAAATGAGTTTGAATCTCAAGTGAGGAGTTCGTTAAATTAAATAACCCATCAAGGCGTTGTACTGATTCTGGTTTTGGAATTAACGATAATTCAGCAGGTGCAACTCTTGGTATTTGAGTGCGTTCCGTGTGTGGTGATGCTAATACTATTGGAGAGATTGAAACCTCTAAAAATTGAGGCTTTTCGCTATCGGTAATGAATATAGCTGCATCATCAAGACCATCAGAAATAAAACGAAAAGGGGCCGTTCCAATGCTGAATTCTACATAGTAATGGTTGTTTGCTTTCAGTACTTGGTTAGCATTTGGAATCAGCTTACAGAAACTACCGATTTGCTCTAAAGTACCTTGAGTATTACTGTGCGGAGCTATGAAGCGATCAATCGTAAAATGAAACTGCCAATGATGAAGATCCACATCGCTTAAATTGTGTAACGTTAAGCCAAAGCGGCTTAGATTGTCTTTTTCTGACAAAACAACAAGATCTACACGATAATCCATCATCTTTTCCTTATAAAATGCTAGAACAGGTTATGTTCTGCTTTTCCTGCCATCATGATGCCACCTTCAATCGCATCACATTGTGGTTGTACTAAATATTGGCGAATAGAAGGGGATAACCACTCAACAATGCGCTCACCAATACTTCCCATTAACGCAATTTGTGTTGCGCCTTTCTTATTTAAAGCCGTTAAAAACATTTCGATATCACTGGCTGTTTGTTGTAACAGCTCAATAGCAAGATCATCCCCTTTTAACGCAAGAGCGAAGATAGTTGGAGAGAACTGTCCGTAATCGCATGGGCGAGCCGTTTTAGACCAATCAACGATGCTATCGATATCATGATTAAAATGCGCTAATACATGCTCGGTTAGAGCTGTCATAGGTTTTATACCATCAGAAGCCAAAAGCGTATTTTGAATTAAATGAAGGCCCATAATTGCGCCACCACCTTGGTCTGATATTGGAAACTCTCGACCGCCAACAACATGCTGTTGACCATCTTGGATGTAGATACCACAAGAGCCAGTTCCAGCTATCATGATTGCTCCATTTTTGCCTTTATGGGCACCTAAACATGCGCCGTAAGCATCTGTGTTTAATGTCATTGAGGCAAAAGGGTGTTTTAATTGCATAAATTTATGCCAAGCTGATTTTTGCTCTGCACCAGCAAGGGCAAGGCCAACGTGCATTGTGGCAAAATCATTTTGTGATAATTTACTTTGTGCTGCCGCTTGGGTAATCGCAGTAATGATTGAATCCATTGCAACTTCAATACCTAATAAGATATTGGCACTGCCGCTTTTAGCTTCACCTAATAAATCACCTTGTGCATTGCGAATTCGAGCGCGACAAGAAGTACCACCACCATCAATTCCAACATATAAATAGCTCATGACTATTCTCCTAGTTTCGCTTGGTAAGATGATTGAGTCATAATTGCTAATAAATACCATGCGCCGTGAGGGATCCATTGTTCACCCCAACGCCAGTTTTGTAGCATATCTTCACCGTGTGGTGCAGGATTGAAAGCGATATCTTCTTCATCATCAAAACCACCAGTAATGCCATTACAAACACCACCTTTAGCATTAAAAAAACCAAGATGAGGAAGGTAATCAGGGTTGTTATGACCATGACCATCTAACATACACATATCATAAGGATTTAATCCTAATACCCAGTTCAAATTATTCTGAGCAAAGATCTCTAATTTCTGTTTAATATCAGTACAAGTAATATGAGGTAGGACTAAATAGCTCATGCTCGCCAACGAACCTAGGCGAGCATTCTCTCCTTGCCACCAGTAGCCAGACTCATTGTCATGAGCGACAAAAAAGGCACTGCGTTTTTCACCCTTAACCGGCTTAACGTATTGTCTTGGATAACCAAATGGATTGAATGTTTCTGAAGAGATAGTTAATTCAAATTCAACAGCTTTGTTGATAATTAATTGAGTATGAGCTTTACGGCTATTGTCAGTTTCTATTTCTAAGTATTGAGATAGTGCAATCGCAGGAAGACCAGCTTCTGCTGCATGGAAATAAGGACGTTCGCCATTTTGAGTTGCAGACCAAAAGTTGCTTTGCTGCTCATCACTTTGTTGGCGAGCTGATAATCTTTCTGCCCATGAACGAGCTTCCAGTAAAAAGGCATTATCTTGAGTTGTTTTGAATAGCTCGATAACAGCAAGAAGAGCACAATATTCATCAATGATATTCTCTTCGCCATTATTTAAATAATTAAGGTTATGTTCTTTTAGGTGCCAATAACCTTTTACCGCTGCGTCTAAATAGTTTTCACTAGTAAATTCACCATCAATATCTAAGCGAGCAGCAGAAGCAAGAGCCGCAATTGCGATTCCTCCACCTTGACGGAAACCTGCTTGGTAATCATCAGATTTCAGACCCTCTTGGGTCGCGTAAGCACAGATATCACGTTGATTGATATCTTTACTCCACTTATCAAATACGGTCATGTAAAAGAAACCTGTCGGATTTTGCATTCGAACTAAAAAGTCAGCACCAAACAATGCCTCTTCCGTGAGACGGGTGCGAGAGAATGCAGCAAAACTCGATAGGTTTTGAGTTAATTCAAGCCCTTTCAGCATATTCCAAACAACCATTGGAATTTGTTGAGGGTTTAAGTAATTAGCATAAGAAAGGTGACTGAAGTATTTACTTACATCACCAGATGCGTCGTACCAACCACCATGAACATCGACGGTTTCATTACTGTTTAATACAGGAGCTTGCTTATCTTGTTTATCAAAAATTCCACCACAACGTTGCGATTTAAAGTAGTGCATAACATCAGAGAATGTATGACTCATTAATAGGTTTGATTTGATAATAAAAGGATGAGAAATCGCCCCTTCGATTACAAGAATGAACTCTCCCTGTTCTGAGAATTCATTAAATGAAATCTCAGCAAAGTAACCTTGATGCCAATGAGCAACTTGGTTTGATGAAGAAATAGAAAAACGGTGTTTTACCTGTTGTGTTTGAGTACAAACAATTTGACCAGAGATTGGCTGCGCTAGGGCAGTGGTAGCCAATAATACCGCTGATTTCGGTCCGTTTGTTTCATATCCAATATGGTTAGTTAACAGTTGCATCTATTTCTCCAAAATACCAATTACTGCTGTTCGATATTACTAATGAAATTAATTTTCGTATAAGTAACAACGAACAAAATGGTTGTCTGACAGTTTTGTTACGCCAGGCATACGTTCTTTACATTTTTCTGTTACGTGAGTACAACGGCCAGCAAATGGGCAGCCTGCTGATTCTGGAGTCCAAAGAGGGATCTCCCCTTTATTTCCCTTCAACTTGGTGTGGATCGATTTGCTTGGATCTGGCACCGCTGACACTAATAGCTGTGTATATGGGTGCTGAGGATCGTGAATGATTTCATCAGTGTCACCCCATTCAACCATGTGCCCTACGTACATTACCGCGAGATCTTCTGCGATATAACGAGCGGTTGCGATATCGTGCGTGATGTAAAGTAGAGACATTTCTTTCTCAAACTTCATCTCTTCCATTAGGTTAAGAACACCTGCACGGATAGAAACATCAAGCATTGATGTAGGCTCATCAGCAAGAACAACTTCAGCACCTACAGCAATATTTCGAGCAAGGTTGACACGTTGACGTTGACCACCTGAAAGCTGGTGCGGGAACTTAGCCGCGGTTTCTTTTGGTGGGATCAAACCAACTTGCTCTAGAAGATCATAAACACGATCTTCAAGTTCTTTTTGATTGCCAGATGTGACTTTCTTATGAATAAGAAGTGGTCGAGCAATATGATGGAAAATATTATGGGTTGGGTTTAAAGAACCAAATGGGTCTTGCCATACCATTTGTACGCCTTCACGATATTTCATGAGATCATTTTTCTTAACGATATCTTGAATATCACGTCCTTTGTATTCAATAACGCCGTCTGTTGGTGCGTACATTTTTGCGATCATTTTTGCAGTGGTGGATTTACCAGAACCAGATTCACCTACAACAGAAAGACCACGACTTTTGTACATCTTGAATGATACGTCGTTGATTGCTCGCATCATTGGGTTTTTAAGTGCGTTACTACTTACAGGGAAATCTTTAACTAGATTTTTGCCTTCAATCAGTAGTTCGCCAAATGCTTTGCTCATAATTTACTCCAGAAAATCCGTTTTATGCTTTTGCTTGTGCAATTGTCTCACCGTAAAGGTGGCAATTTGACAAGTGACCAGGCTCAATCTGACGAAGCTGCGTAGGAATCGTACGACATGCTTCGTGTACACGATCACAACGAGACTGGAAGCGACAACCTTGCGGAATCTCTAATAAATTAAGAGGGTTTCCAGGGATACCTGTTAATTTGGTTTTTGGTCCCGTTAGTGGTGGGAATGAACTACCCAGCCCTTTTGTATATGGGTGGTAAGGAGAGGTTAAGATCTCTTTTGAAGAAGCAACCTCGATCAATTCACCTGAGTACATGATCCCAATGCGATCTGAGAACTCAACCATTAGTGATAAATCATGCGTAATGAATAGAATAGAGAAACCAAACTCTTCTTTTAGCGCATAAATTTTCTGTAAAATCTCACGTTGAACCACAACATCTAGTGCCGTTGTTGGTTCGTCCATGATGATCATTTTAGGGTTTAGTGCTAATGCAATTGCAATAACCAAACGCTGACGCATACCACCAGAGAATTGGTGAGGATAATCACTTAAACGACTCGGATGAATATCAACAATTTCCAATAAACCTTGAGCGCGAGTAATTGCTTGCTCACGAGTCATTGTGGTATGGCGCATGATTACATCACAAAACTGCTCTTCCATCGGAAGTACTGGGTTTAATGCGTTCATGGCACTTTGGAATACCATTGACATCTCACTCCAACGGAAAGCCTGCATTTGTGGGTCGCTATATTTTAAGATGTCTTGTCCATCAAATATAACCTCACCACCGGTGATGAATGCTGGCGGCTTATGTAGGCGCATTAAAGAGAATGCAATAGTTGATTTACCACAACCTGATTCACCAGCTAGACCAAAGACTTCACCTTTACCGATGTCAAAACTCACATTGTTTACAGCACGCACATCACCTGATTCAGTAATGTAATCCACACATAGATTGCGGATAGAAATTTGTGGGTCAGTCATATCAATCTTCCCTGTTCCAATTTAATACTGGTTTAGCTAAATCTGGTTTACGTTCATTCGTATCTTGAGTGGCTAATTTCTTCCAACGTTTCATTCCTTTGTGAGAACGAAGTTGTGGGTTAGCAATTTCATCAACAGCGAAGTTAAGCATTGCAAGGCCGACAGCTAGAAGAGTCAGTGCCATACAAGGAGCGATTAGTTCCCACCATGCGCCAATTAAGATAGATGAAGACGTTTGTACGTTGTACAGCATGATGCCCCAGCTAATCGTACTTGGGTCACCTAGACCTAAGAATGAAATCGTTGCTTCCATCATGATTGCGTACATTACAGAGCCAATGAAGCTTGCACCTACGATTGAGATAAGATTTGGCAGAATCTCAACAAAGATGATGCGCCATGATGATTCACCTAGTACTTCAGCAGCTCTTACAAATTCTTTTTCACGTAATGCTAAGGTCTGAGAGCGTATTACACGTGCGCCCCAAGCCCAGGACGTACACCCGATTATGAGGGCTATGGTCATAGGGCCAGCTTCACCAATAAAGGCAGCAAGCACGAACAACAATGGATACTGAGGAATAACCAGCATGATGTTCATTGCAGCCGTTAAGATGTCATCAACCTTGCCACCGAAGTAACCCGCAGAGATCCCGATAACAGTTGCTAAGAAACACACCACTAAACCTGCACTAAAGCCAACCGCTAGTGATACACGAGCACCATGAGCAAGTTGAGACCAAACATCACGACCCATACGTGTCGTTCCCATTACGTGGTCTGCCTTTTTAGACATCAATAATGTACGACGGTCAGTTGCTAAGTTTTCAGAAACCCAACCATCTGGGTTGTTTTGTGCAGACGTTACAACGAAACTTGGGTATTCATGTGGTTTACCTGTGCGTTTATCTGGAGCGTGGTCACTAAGAAATGGGGCGAACACAGCAACAAAGATAAACATGAATAGGATACCTAAACCAAACAGTGACTTAGGGTTACCAGAAAGAAGTTTAATTAAGCCTTTCATTATTATTTTCCTCCCTTGCGTAGGCGAGGGTCTAGAACAACGTATAACATGTCAGCAAGAAGGTTAAAGAACAACATGAACAGAGTCATGATAAGTAGCTGACCTTGAAGAACTTGGTAGTCACGAGACGTAATTGCATTAAACAATACTGAACCAAGGCCTGGGTAGTTAAAGATAATTTCAACGATAAGTTGACCACCAATAGCCATACCAAGAGACATAGATAGAGCGGTAACACTTGGAAGCATTGCGTTACGTGCTGCGTAGTTAAATACAACTCGGTTTTCGCTTAATCCCTTTCCTTTTGCCATGGTGATGTAATCTTCACCTAACAGGTTAATCATGTTGTTACGCATGTTGATTAAGAAACCACCAATTTGAACAACTGAAGCACAGATCAATGGAAGAATGGCATGATAAGCGACGTCTTTTATGAATACCCAACTAGTCCAGTCAGGAATAACTCCGGGAGTATACGCATACCCTGTAGGGAACCATTTTAATCCGACGGCAAAGGTAAACATGGCAAGCATTGCGATAACCACTTGCGGCACGGCTTGAATAACCAGCATCCCTGGAGAGATAAATGTGTCATATGCACTACCGCGTTTCCAAGCAGCAAAAATACCTAAGATTGAACCTAGAGAGAAAGACAGAATAACTGCTGTACCAGCTAGGAAAAGAGACCAACCAAATGCGCCACCTAATAGTGTGTTTACACTTAGAGGGTAGAATTTGATAGAAGTACCTAGTTCCCAAGTTAGAATGTTTTTGATGTAGATAAAGTATTGTTGATAAAGAGGGCCATCAACAAAACCTAGCAGTTGTTTCATAGCTTCGATACGCTCAGGAGTTACCTGAGTGGTGGCATTCGCAAACATCATGACAACAGGGTCACCTGGCATTGCTCGCGGAATGATAAAGTTAATCGTTGCAGCAACGACCAACGCAATAAAATAGAACGATAAACGTCTTAGAAAAAATCCCATAACTCACACCTTACTCATCCAGATGTTATTTGCCTGACCTGGAAATCAGGACGCAAAATCCCCTGACGACAAGCGCCAATCCTTTAGCTAGTAGGGAAGGGGAGAATAGGCGGTGCACAAGATATGCACCGCAAAAGTTGTTACATATTACTTAACAGGTTTTAGGTCAAGAACGTGTAGAAGACGCTCAGGAATACCAGCCCAGATGTTTGGACGGCCCTTAGGATTCTTCTCGTTCCACCAACCAGTGAAGCGTTGTGTATTATATTGGTACATGTAAGCACCAGACATAATAGGAAGAGTTACTTGGTTTTCAGCGATGATTTTCTGAATACCGTGAGCGATTTCGATTTGCTCGTCTTTATCAGCTGTTTTGTAGAAGCTATCAAGTAGGGCATCTAGTTTCGCATCTTTGAAGTAATGCATTGCGAAACGAGGCATACCATCGCCTTCTTGTAGTGCTGAGTTATATGCACTGTTCCAGTATAGGTGTGGATCAGCACCGTGGAAGTAGTTGGTATAAGCTAAGTCGTATGTGCCTTCTAGCATTGCTTGGTTATAAACCGCAAATTCAGGAGTACGCGCTTTTGTTTTAATACCCACTTCATCTAATTGCTCAACAGCAAGTTGTACAGTGTTATTGAAATCAGTCCAACCATTTGGTGATTGAATTAGAAGCTCAAATGATTTACCAGATGGAGTATCAACATAACCATCGCCATTTACATCTTTAAAGCCAGCTTTAGCTAATTGTTTCTTAGCTGCTTCAACGTTGTAAGTATTGAATTTCTTGTATTTATTATGAATATCTTCATCAGACCAAGCTTCAAACGCATAACCTAGGCCAGATGCGAAGTCATTGACAGTACCGCCACCATAGAATGCGATGTCGATGATAGTTTGACGGTCAAGTGCCATACCCATAGCGCGACGGAATTCAACGTTAGTTAACGCTTCATTTTTTGCTGCATCTGGGTTTTTAAAGTTAACCATCAATGCTTGTGTACCTGATGGCGGGTACCAGTATTGGTGATTAGGATTTGCTGAAGCGTAAGTACGATCGATATCTGGAATGAAAGATGAAGTCCAATCCAGTTCAGAGTTTACGATTTTACCAAGTAGTTGGTCGTTGTTTGCAATTTGAGGAACACGCAAACAGTCAACATCTAGGTTATCGTTGTCCCAGTAATTCGGGTTACGACACTGAATGTAAAGTTGTGGTGTAAACGTATCGATTTCAGTGAAAGGACCAGTACCTACTGGATTTTCATTGGTAAATGTTGTTGGGTTTTTAACTTTAGACCAAATATGTTCTGCAACTACTGGTACCAATGAGATTTCATAAGGTACGTTTGAGTTAGCTTCAGATAGGCTGAATTTAACTTGGTATTCATTCAAACGTTCAACTTTTGTAACCCACTTATTAATACCACGTTGGTCAAGCTCTGGCTTGTCCTTCAATAGTTGGTAAGAGTAGATAACATCGTCAGCTGTGAATTTTTCACCATCAGACCATTTAACGCCTTTACGAATGTCAAAAGTTACACTCATTAGGTCATCAGACATACGGAAGTCTTCCGCAAGACGCATTACTGGTTCATTGCCATGCATCTCATTAAAGATAACTAATGGTTCGTAAACAAAATCAGTTGTTGTACGAAGATTAGTTGCTAAGTATGGGTTAAAGTTTTGAATCATTGTAGGGTAGAAATCAGGTACTACTGTTAGCTCACTGCGAGCTGCTGCATCTGTAGCAGCAAAACCAGTTGTTGCTGCTAATACTGCAGCAGCTAGTGTAGTTTTTTTAATATTGGCAAGCATAGCTGTTCCTTACTCTTTGCTTTAGTTTCACGATATATACGTCTTTATCAATCTGATAAACACACATTTTAGGCTTACCTCAAATCCATTTTTTAAATTACCTTTACCATGGTTTTTGAGTGGTCTGTAGGCCTTGGGCATGTATAGGAAAACGTTTTCTGCTTAAAACGTCAATTTAGATTCCCGTTAAAAACGTCAAAGTTGGGTTTTGCTACGTTAAAATTGTTGTTTTCCTATGTTTTGCCCATATTTCGCACACTAACACCAGTGTGATGCATGTTCAATATATGAAGTACTGTAAAGGCAAAAGTTAGTGTGTACTTACCCCCTTTATTATGATGTGTATATGGTTTCCCTACTTGTTTGATAGAGAGTGATTGCGATCACGTGTGACTTAGGTCCGTAAATTTATCGCTAAAATTATCAGGTTAGGTTTGTTGTGATTCGCTTCTCATTCTTACGACAAATATAGATTTCACTGAGTAAAACACGGTTTTTTATTATATTTTTTGTTGTTTTTAACGAATGTAAAAGCAGTTAATTTGTGCTGTGAAATAGTATGGATATAAAAAAACCCGTATAAAAATACGGGTTTAATTTAATTACTTTAATGATTAACTCGATGAGATTAAAGCCTGAAGTTTATCCTTTATTCTTATTAGTTTTTCTCTTTCTTGGTTATGCTCACTACAGTGTGTAAGGATATATTCTAATGTACTCACAACAGTTCGCCATCGCGGTGTTTTAGGCAAAGACTCTACTCGTAAGTACTTATCTAAAGTTCGAGTTTGCAGTGTGCTTCTATCAAGATAAACGCGCCATAAACCACTTTCCTCTGCAAGAGTAAATTTAGTTTGTCCTGTTGAGTCTTCCCAATATTGAAGAGCAGAAATCATTCCATCAACAATGAGCTCTCGCATAATCGTTCCTTTATCTTCTTTATTCTCATTGGCTTTAATGGCTAACTGAGCAATATCGCCCCCCATAATAGATAAAGAATCAAGTTTCTGTTTATCGCCATCAAAAGCAAACGCAGAGAGCGCTTCTACGGCACTTTCTAAGTCATGAATACGTTGATCGCTAGCTTCATTTTTATGGCTCACCACAAGCATGATAGATAAGCCTGAAGCGACAGGAAGATGCAATAGGTCAGCATTAATTTGCTTTATTGCACCATCAATATAGACGTCAATATTACCTCTATAATTTTGCTCACTTTCAATTAAGCTGCGTTTAGCGATTAACTCATCAATAGAATATCGAGACAGTTGCTCTTCTGTTCGTAAGAAAAGTTTTGCTGCCGCTTGGTTCACATATTGAATTTTGCCATCAGATTTCGCACAAATGATGGCTTCTTGTGCGTGAGTTAACTGTCCTAGTATATGACCTTGGGTTTCAAGTAAGCTGGTTTCTACTTTCTCGCGATGACGGATCTCTTGTTGTAGTCTGTCATTTTCAGTCAACCTTCCCTCGGCTTGGCTGGCTTGTAAGTGAGCTTTAATTCTAGCGGCCAGTTCTTGCTTATTGAATGGTTTAGTTAAGTAGTCATTGGCCCCTGATTCAAAGCCTCGTACTCTATCTTGGGTTTGATTTAATGCGGTGAGCATAATAATAGGCAGCTGGGAGTGGTTGTATGTTTGCCTAATTGATTGGCAAACTTCATAGCCACTCATTCCTGGCATCATTACGTCTAAGAGAAGCAATTCTGGTTTTTCTTCTTCTAAGGCTTGCAGGGTTTCAGGACCATCATTAACTGTTTTCACGCGATAGCCTTCAACTTTGAGGAAGCTACTTAATACTTGTAGGTTGATAGGTTCATCATCAGCAACTAATAGCAGAGGACCATCAGGGTTCTCTGGGAGTTCTTCTGTCAGATCATCTAAGTTGTATTCTAATTTTTCAGGGTTTTGGAAATGAGCGATATCTTCTTTGGTTAATAATTTATGTTGTTGTATCTGTTCTTTACTGGCTAAAGGTACAGTAAAGCTAAAAGTAGCACCAACCATTGGCTGACTACTTACATATAAAGAACCACCCATTAACTCAATAAGTTGACGACTAATAGATAGACCCAACCCAGAGCCTTGTCTGTAGCGATTAGAGTCATGACCTGCTTGGATCAGAGGTTCAAAAATATGTTCTAATTCATCGGCTGGGATCCCATGCCCTGTATCAACCACTTGCACACGCAAGAATTGGTCAACAACACTGGCTGAAATAACAATTTTCCCTTCTGAAGTATATTTAATCGCATTACCAATTAAGTTATACAGAACTTGCTCAAGGCGCTGTTCATCGGCATAAACAGAAGGTAATGATTTATCAACTTGGTTAATAATACGGATGGGTTTATTACCAAGTAAATGCTGCGATAATTCAAGAACGAGACTTGTGGCAGAAGAAAGATCAGCGACATGACGGTGAATATCTAAATTACCATGGCGCATTTTATGATAATCCAATAAATCATTAACTAGGTTAGTGAGTCGTTGACCACTATTAATTATGATTTCTAATTGATGACGATGAGAGGCTGATATAGGGCCATTAGCGCCAGTATAAAGAGCTTCTGCAATACCAACCATGCCATGCAGTGGGGTTCTTAGCTCATGAGAGGTTGTTGCTAAGAATTCATCTTTTAATTTATCAGCGGCTTCTAATTCACTGTTTTTATTTTTGATAATAGCAAGGTTTGCTTCTAGCTCTTTATTTTGAGCTTTGATCAGTTGAATCTTTTCTCTTATTGATCGTTGCATTCGTGCAAAACTTACCGCAAGACGGCCAATCTCATCTTTTCTATCGGTACTGATCATATCTTGATCTAAATCTCCTGCGGATACTCGTTCTGCAGCCCAAGTAAGACGTAGCAAAGGAGCCGTAATTGAGTTAGATAAGAAATGAGAGGCGATGACAACACTGACGATAGCGATGATCATAGCAATAATAAAAATGTGCTCTAATTGCTGAATACGAGCAAAGGCTTCATTTTCAGGTAACTCAACAGATAACCCCCAAACATGATTATCAATATTAATTGGAGCAAATGCAGCTAATACTTTCTGACCATTTTTATCTATAAAACTGCCAACGTTAGTTTTACCTGACAGTGCCGCTATTATATTTTGAGTTAAGTTTTTGTTCGTGTCGTTATTGCTAATTCGAGAATAAGAATCTTCACCAACAAAATAGGTTTTAGTTGAACTATTTTCTTTATTATCTAGCAGCGTAGATAGACCTGTATTCGGTAATTTAAATAAAGCAAAGCTATGTAAGTACCCTTGTTGAACGATAGGTGCAGCAAACCATGCGGTACTTTCATCATTAATGTAAGAGAAATCAGAGAATATAACGGGAATATTGTCTTGGTTGTTTGGTTTATCCATCATTTTACGTACTTTGCTGTACGTATGCTCAAGTGCGGTGCCTTTATATTTACCGCTGAGTAAATTAGTACCGTAGTTGTCTTCTTTTTTAGTTGAGTACACAACATTGCCATCAATATCCACTAATAAGATATCGGTAAAATCAGAACGTTTTAGTAACTCTTGGTAAGCCCAGTGATATCGTTTATGCAAAAGACGATAGCGTTCACTGCCAATATAAGAATCTGATTCTGGCAAAATACTGGTGCGAATCTTATTTCCTGACCCTTCTATATATCTTAATTGTGCGTTTTTTCTCGCATTCTCAATCGATGAGCCTAAATGCGGAAACGCACTGATTAAGCCATAAAATCGGCCACCACTCGCATTGGCTAATTCTGAACGTGCAAAGCCTAAAACTTCTGACTTTCGAGCTTTAAAGTAGTTTGTTACTTGCTGTTCTTTATTGTCTCTCAAAGAAACAAGGTGAGCTGTACTTTGAGTCGCTAGATCTTGGCTGTGCGATTGAAGAAAGAAGATAGCGATAATTGATAGGGGGGTAATACTCAATGCAAGAAATGCAATCATTAACGTATGTTGAAGACGTTTAAAGTGTTGTTTTTTATCCATGTTAAGCCTGATTTACACTGTTGTCCATTCAGCGGAATTGACACAATTAACGTGTCAGTAAGTATTTGGTAGTGAAATTTTAACGAGAAACTCTGCTGCTTCTTATACGTAAGTTACGTTAAAAATCAAGCAGCAGAATAGTAAGTTGCGGCGGGGTGCTAGATTATTTTTGTGCGGAGTAGATCTTAAATTTATTATTTTTAGCTAATGTTGTGCATTCACCAAAGGCTTTTTCAATAATTGGAGGATATTGTAAGAAGCTATTTGCCACTAAAATTAATTGCCCATGATGGGTTAAATTTTGTGGTGCTTTTGCTAGTAACTCTTCTGTTGAAGAATAGTGAGTTTTCAAACCGGCATGAAACGGAGGGTTACTCACAATAAATTGGTAATTTTCTTTAGTATTAGAATAAACATCACTGGCGAAGACATTACCTTCAAGATCGTTTGCTTTTAAAGTCTCAATTGATGAGGCAATAGCGAGCGCGCTGATATCAACCATATCTAAATGAATCTTAGGATTTAATGTTTTCATTACTGAGCCTAAAACACCGGCACCGCAACCAAAATCAAGGACGTGTCCACGCAATGATGGCAGTGTTTGTAGTAGTAATTCAGAACCTTTGTCAAATTCACCATGGCTAAATACGCCAGGTAGGCTTCTTACTTCAATAGTGTGCTCTTCAAATTGAACTTGGTACTCTTTAAACCAATCTTGTTGATTGAAACTTGGTACTGATTCAGTGCATTGCCCCCAGTAAAAGCTGCAACGACGAGCAGAATCAAATTTAGTGATTGGTCCAAAATCGGCAAACATTTTTTCAATGCTTTTTACACCACTTCTGTTTTCACCAACGACAGCGATTTCAGTATCTTTACCTAGCTTGGCTAGAAGCATAGTCAGTAGATACTCAGCCTCAGCTTTTGCTTTTGGCCAATAAAGTAGGATCATATCGGCATTGGTATCTTCAGTTAACTCAGAACCAAAATGGCAGTCAATACTGTCATTGTTTTCAAACTGCTTATAGTAGCCATAGTTAGTCGTGAAAATTGACGTTGAAGCACAATGTTTGACTAACTCAAGTGGGAAATCATCAGTAAGTTCACCAGCAATGAGAACGTGTTTGCTTTCAAAATAAGCAAGTTGACGTTGAGTGATTTGACTTGGAGCTGAGTAAGACATAATGGCCTCGAAAGAATACAAAAACTGACGAGATTGTCCCACAAAGAAAGGGGAAGGAAAAGAAAAGTAAGAGGCTGTTTACGTGAGTAAAGAAATCCAGCCTCTATCTGATAAAGTTTACGGTGCTAATTCTTATCTTGTTGGTCTAAAAATGTTTTAAATTCAGTCTCATACATATTAAAAAGAACTAAAGTTAAAGCGAAAATAATAGGGCCATAAATTAAACCAATTAAGCCATATAAGTGAATACCGCCTAATAAAGAGAAGAAAATGAGTAACGTATTCATTCCTGAGTTACCTTGCATCAATAATGGTCGTACGATGTTATCAATCGAACCTACAACCAGAACTCCCCACGCGGTTAAGAAAATAGCCCATTCCCATTGGTTCGTTAAAAGTAGATAAATCGTTGCAGGTACCCAAATAAGAGCAGTACCAACAACAGGAATGAAAGAGGCAAATCCCATCATTGTTCCCCAGAATAAGCCAGGGAAACCAGCTAACCACATAGCAAAACCACCAGCTAAACCTTGGGCTATAGCGGTTAAGAATGATCCAAGAATCGCTGATTTTGAAACCTCTTCAATTTCATTCAATAAGCGATCTTCTTGGCTTCTTGAAAGAGGCAATACATGGCGAAATGCTGAGATAATTTTGTCTTGATCTCGTAATAAGAAGAAGAGAACGAATAGCATTAAGAAGAAATTCACGAGTACATTTGTCACATCACCCAATATTTGAGCACTGACGCCAACCACTTTTGTTCCTACTTGAGAAGCAAGTTGAGCCACTTTTTGAGTGATTTCAGCAGGGTCAATAGCATCAAAAGGGAGATGCTTATTAATAAACGCTAATATTTGCGCGACAATCGGGTGTTCAAATAAAGTCTGAACGCCACCTTCTGTGACCCAGTGATAAGCGTCTTTAGAGAAGGTTGCTCCTTGCTGCACAATGGCAACAAAGACAAAAAATAAGGGAATAGCAATAATAAAGGTCAGGGCAGTACAAGATAAAATAGCCGCACTATTTGGGCTATTCGGTAGTTTTTCGCTGATTTTATTATGCAGAGGTGCAAATAACAAAGACATAATAAAGGCGAGAATAATAGGATTTAAATACGGCTGAATTAATAGAAAACACGCATAACCCGCGGCAAGTAAAGCAGCAATTAAAACCCAATGGCTAGAATTTAGTTTATTGAAATGAGACACATTATTCCCTTATGATGCGGTTAGCTATTTATAAATACTGATAGTTAGTTAAGTTATATAGGTACTTGGTTAGCTTAGCAAGAATAATGGAGAGTAACGATGGGCTGTTGTGATAAAGAGACGTGCAGTAGTAATAAAAAAAGAAAATTACCAGTTGTTCCTGTAATTATGATTGGACTAATAGTAATGGTGGTGTATTTCTGGCAATAAAAATGGCCTTCTCAATACAGAGTCGACCATTGATTAATTTCTTATCGTTTTAGATTTATTTTGCTTCTGAAGCCATTGTAGCAAAACAACGATCAGCGGCTTCTAGTGTCGCTTCAATCTCTTTTGGACCATGAGCTAAAGAAGTAAATCCAGCTTCAAATGCAGAAGGAGCAAGGTAAACACCGTGTTTTAGCATTAGATTGAAAAAACGTTTGAATTGTTCGATGTCGCACTTAGTTACGTCTTCGTAGGTTGTTACTGTTTCTTGCTCAGTAAAGAAGAAACCAAACATACCACCAACGTAATTTACAACCATTGGGATACCGTGTTTATTTGCTAGCTCTTTTAAGCCTAGTGCTAATTGCTTCGTTGTAGTAGCAAGGCGTTTTTCATTGCCTTCTTCTGTTAGTACTTTTAAACAAGCAAAACCAGCCGCCATTGCAACAGGATTACCAGAAAGGGTGCCCGCTTGATATACAGGACCCGTCGGAGCAATGTATTGCATTACTTCTTTGCTGCCACCAAAAGCGCCAACAGGCATACCGCCACCAATAACTTTACCAAGACAAGTTAGATCCGGTTTGATGTTGTAGTAACCTTGTGCGCAGTTTTCTGCAACACGGAAACCCGTCATTACTTCATCAAAAATCAATAACGCGCCTTCTTCATCACAGATCTGACGAAGACCTTCATGGAAACCTTCTACTGGTGGAATGCAGTTCATGTTGCCAGCAACAGGCTCAACAATAATACAAGCGATCTCACCTTTATTTGCAGCAAAGAGTTCACGAACAGACGCTAAGTCATTAAACGTTGCAGTTAGTGTGTACTTAGCAAAATCAGCAGGTACGCCAGGAGAGCTAGGTTGACCCAACGTTAATGCACCAGAACCTGCTTTTACAAGTAAGCTATCGGCATGACCGTGGTAACAGCCTTCAAACTTCATGATCTTATCACGGCTAGTGTAACCACGAGCAAGACGAATTGCGCTCATTGTTGCTTCCGTACCTGAACTTACCATACGAACTTGTTCCATTGATGGTACTAGTTCAGAGACAAGCTCAGCCATATTGATTTCAGTTTCAGTAGGAGCACCAAAACTTAAACCACGTTGTGCAGCAGATATTACGGCTTCACGAATAGCAGCATGGTTATGGCCAAGGATCATTGGACCCCAAGAGCCAACGTAATCAATATAAGCTTTTCCATCGGCATCAAAAATTAATGGGCCATCGGCACGCTCAATGAAAATTGGTGAGCCACCAACACCAGCAAAAGCACGAACAGGTGAATTAACGCCACCAGGGATTTTCTCTTGCGCTTTTGCAAATAGTTCTGCTGATTTGGTCATTACTTATATCCTCGTAGTAATCAATTGGACCAGTTGGCAGTTATTGTACCTAAATTGAATCAGAATGCTTGAGTTGATCGTATTAATCCCCATCTAATAAGTAAATAATTATGCTGAATGAGAGCTAACTAGCTCTGTTAAGCGTGATGGATGTATTGAATACTTGAATGAAACAGTCAGGTATTAGATAATCAGAATTAAAATAGAATTGGAAACCAATCTGAGAGGTTGAAATGAGTGATGTATCTGTGCCGTTAACGTTTTCTGATGTTGCTGCAGCAAAAGTAAAAACGTTAATAGCAGAAGAAGAAAACCCAAATCTAAAACTACGTGTATATATTACAGGTGGTGGCTGTAGTGGTTTCCAATACGGATTTACTTTTGATGAAGACGTAAACGAAGGCGATATGACGCTAGTAAATGATGGCGTAACTTTAGTTGTCGACCCAATGAGTTTACAGTACTTGATTGGCGGTGTTGTTGATTATACAGAAGGCCTAGAGGGTTCTCGCTTCTTTATTAATAACCCAAATGCGACAACAACATGTGGTTGTGGCGCATCATTTAGTGTGTAACTACTGAGATAGAAAGGTAAGTTGAGTACTCTCTACTTACCTTTTTTTATAAACTTACGATATAAAAGATAACTCAAACTTACAGTAAATCAGGATGTATTACTGTTTACCTACCTTCTAAGCACTAAGGATTGTTGCTATGGGTAAATACACATCTGCATTTTTCTCCTATCTTATTCACCGCCCTTGGATTATTTCTTCTTTTTTATTTTTGAGCTTATTTCTCTGGATAATGAGCGGTCCTTCTCATGCTGAAAATACAGAAAAAAAGTCAGATAACGTAGCCTTAAAAGTACCTTTAGCGAATGTTATTGTTGAGCGCTTCGAATCAACCCCCACCCATAAAACGATTTCATTATATGGAAGAACAGCGCCTGATCGTAAAACGATATTAGGGGCTCAAGTTGCTGCTCAAGTTGAAGATTTATTAGTAAGAAAAGGGGTTAGGGTTAAAAAAGGTCAACCGATTGCTCATCTAGATATGGCAGATCTTGATTTGCGTTTAAGCCAAGCTAAAGCCATCTATTCTGTTCGTCTGAAAGAATTTAAAGCAGCAAAAGAGCTTCGTCGTAAAGGTCTACAAGGAGAAGTGGCTTTTAGTCAGGCAGAGGCCTCTTTGGCAGAAGCCAGAGCAAGCGTAAGAAATGCTGAACTCATCTTAAAAAATACCACAATCACAGCACCCTTTGATGGCATTGTTGAACACCTCTTTGTTGAAGTAGGTGACTTTGTCAGTCGTGGTGACCCTATGGCAAAAGTGGTGGTATTAGATCCTTTAGTTATCGAAGTTAACGCCAGTGAAAGGCATATTGAGCAGATTAATAAAGGTCAAAAAGCAGAGGTATTCTTTATTAATGGTTCTTCAATTGAGGGTTATGTTCGTTATATATCGAGTGTTTCCTCATTGTCGACCAACACTTTTTCTGTTGAGGTTGAAATACCGAATGTTGGAGCAGAGATCTATGCAGGCATGAGTTCTGAAGTAGAAATAAACCTCGATATTCAGTTGGCGTTAAAAGTCTCTCCTGCCATGTTAGCGCTAAATGAAGCGGGGGATTTAGGAGTAAAAACGGTTATTCAGAGTGAAGGGAACCCTGAGAGTGATCAGAAAGTAAAATTTGTGCCGATCCAATTAGTAAAAGCAGAAGATGATGGTATTTGGTTAACAGGACTTGGTGATGAAGTCGACATTATTACTGTTGGGCAAGGATTTGTCCGTGATGATGATTTCATTCACGCTCAACGTAAGTAGGGACGTCATATGTTAGCTATTATTAATGCGGCATTAAGCCGTGCTCGAACTATGTTGATGCTACTTGTGTTACTGCTTGTGGCTGGCGTATCTACGTATATAGTCATTCCAAAAGAATCTAATCCAGACATCACGATACCTATTATTTATGTGTCGATGAGTCACCAAGGCATTTCGTCTGAAGATTCAGAACGTTTATTAGTTCGTCCAATGGAGCAAGAGTTACGCTCTATTGAAGGAATTAAAGAAATGACAGCTGTTGCTGGTGAAGGGCATGGTTCAGTGACATTAGAATTTAACGTGGGTACTGATTTAGATAAAGCGTTAATGGATGTAAGGGATGCGGTTGATTTGGTAAAGCCAGATTTACCAGAAGAGAGTGATGAACCAACTGTCAATGAAGTTACTTTAGCAGCAGAACAAGCGGTGTTGTCTGTTGTCTTATATGGAACCGTTCCTGAGCGAACAACAGTACAAATAGCTCGTAAATTACGAGATAAGCTTGAAAGCTATAAGCAAATACTAGAAGTTGATATTGCTGGTGATCGGGAAGATGTGGTCGAAATTATTGTCGATCCTCTTTTATTGGAAAGTTACGGATTAGATCAAGCCGCTATTTATAACCTGATAGCACTGAATAATCGAGTGGTAGCCGCAGGGTTTGTTGATACCGGTTATGGACGATTCTCAGTTAAGGTGCCTTCTGTTTTTGATTCATTAAAAGATGTCCTTGAGCTACCGATTAAAGTGGATGGTAAGCAAGTTGTTACCTTTGGAGATATTGCAACGGTTCGAAAAGCCTTTAGAGACCCAAACAGTTACGCCCGGCTAAATGGTGAAAAGGCGATTGTTTTAGATATCAAAAAACGCTCAGGCGAAAATATTATTGAAACTGTTGAGATAGTAAAAGCGGTTTTAGCTGGTGCTCAAGAGCTTGATTCATGGCCAAATAATCTATTGGTAAAATACACATGGGATGAATCAAAAGACGTTAAGATCATGCTTAATGATCTGCAAAATAATATTCTTTCGGCTATCTTACTGGTTGTGATTGTTATTATTGCAATCTTGGGAGCAAGAACAGCACTTCTTGTAGGGATCTCGATCCCAGGATCATTTCTTACCGGCTTATTAATGCTGGCATTGTCGGGATTAACCATCAATATCGTGGTGTTGTTTTCTCTTATTATGGCCGTAGGGATGTTGGTTGATGGAGCGATCGTAGTTACAGAGTATGCTGATCGACGAATGCAAGAAGGGTCGCATCGCATTGATGCATATCGAGAAGCAGCACAGCGAATGGCTTGGCCGATCACCGCTTCTACAGCAACGACATTAGCCGCTTTTGCTCCTTTGCTATTTTGGCCAGATATTACGGGTGAGTTCATGAAGTACTTGCCTCTCACCTTAATCGCGACATTGAGTGCATCTCTTGTTATGGCTCTGCTGTTTGTCCCTGTTTTGGGGAGCTTATTTGGGAAGCCACAGCAAGTATTGCCACAAAAGAGAGAGAGCTTGTATGCCCTGAGTCAGGGAGATTATAGTCAGGCTGAAGGAATTACAAAACTCTACTTCCATACGCTATCGATGGCATTAAAACACCCGTTTAAAATTTTACTGTTGGCAATTGTGCTAGCGGTTGGGATTGGTTTTACTTACGCTAAAGCCGGTTTAGGTGTCGTCTTCTTCCCTGATGTTGACCCTCCGTTCTTAACGGTCAAAGTGCGCTCTCATGGTGATCTCTCTATTAATGAAAAAGATAAATTAATGGTTGAGGTGCAAGACCAAATACTAGGGATGAAAGAGTTAGACAGTATTTACACTCGAACTGGAGGTGATGATGAGATTGGACAAATACAGATCACCCCAGTCGATTGGCAATATCGTCGACCAGTAAAAGAGATCATTAGTGATTTAAGGGCGCAAACAAAGGGTATTGCAGGTATTGAATTAGAGTTCAGTACGCCAAATGCAGGGCCTCCGAGTGAGCATGATTTAGTTATCGAACTCAGTGCTAGAAATGGCGAGAAGCTTAATCAATCAGTCATGAAAGTGAGAGAGTGGATTGACGCTAATCCAGCCTTTACCAATGTAAGTGATACCTCGAATAAACAAGGAATTGATTGGAAAATAGATATTCGTCGAGATGATGCTGCGCGCTTTGGTGCTGATGCGACACTGGTTGGTAATACGGTGCAATTTGTTACGAATGGGCTCAAAATTGGTGATTACTTACCAGATGATAATGATGAACAAGTCGATATTCTTGTTCGTTTCCCTGAAGAGCATCGAGATATTGGGCGCTTTGATGAGTTAAGAGTAAAAACGGCAAATGGGCTGGTTCCCATTACGAATTTTGCGCGGATCATTCCGACTCATAAACAAGATACGATTCATCGAATTGATGGTCATCGGATCTTAACTGTTAAAGCAGATATGAGTGATGGCTATAACTTAAGTATTGAGTTACCAAAGATTGAATCAGCATTGAATTCTTTAGATTTACCTGAGGATGTTGAGTTTAAATTAAGAGGGCAAAATGAAGAGCAAAATAATTCAGCTAAATTTCTTCAAAATGCCTTTATTGTCGCTTTGGCTGTAATGGCAATTATCTTGGTAACGCAATTTAATAGTTTTTATCAGGCTTTTCTTATTCTGAGCGCAGTTTTATTTTCAACCGTTGGTGTTTTTGCTGGCTTGCTGATATTCCAGCGCCCATTTGGGATCATCATGTCTGGAATAGGGGTGATATCTTTGGCTGGGATCGTCGTAAACAATAATATTGTGCTTATTGATACCTACAATACGTTACGTAAAGAAGGGCTTGAAAAAGTAGATGCGATATTACAAACCGGTGTTCAACGCTTACGACCAGTGCTATTGACTACGGTGACAACGATCTTAGGTTTAATGCCAATGGTACTGGAAATGAATATTGATCTGGTAAGTCAAAAAGTGGAGTTTGGTGCACCTAGTACTCAGTGGTGGTCACAATTAGCAACGGCAGTTGCTGGGGGCTTAGCATTTGCGACGGTATTAACGTTAGTATTAACGCCTTGTTTACTGATGTTAGGCAGAGATAAAGCATACTCAAACGAGAGATAAAAATAATGCCTTACGATGTCATCAGATCATGACGTCGTAGGGCATTATCGTACTTTAACTTACTAGTGAGTTAGTACAGGGGGCTTGCCAACGATAAATTGGCTGTACTGCTCAAGTTGCTTTAGGCGTTCTTTTGCTACAAGTTCAAACTCTTTCTTATCGTTACCTGTTAATGATTTTGATTGTGGTAACGAGACTGTTCTAGCGTCTTTATGAACACCGTTAACTAAGAATTCATAATGTAAGTGAGGGCCAGTAACTCGGCCTGTACCACCAAGCGTACCGACAGTATCACCTTGTTTTACTCGTTGGCCTGCTTTTACATAACGTTTAGTCATGTGCAAATATTTAGTAATGTAGGTATTACTGTGGCGAATAAAGACATAGTTACCATTAAATCTATTGTAACCCGACTTATCTACGACACCATCACCCGCAGCCCAAATAGGCGTACCAACCGGTGCGACATAATCTGTACCTCTATGTGCTTTTCTTTGGCCAGTCACTGGGTGTAAGCGACGAGGATTAAAGTTAGAACTTACATAACGGAAGTTAATTGGAGAGCGTAAAAAGGCTTTTTTCATTGCTCTGCCATTTGGCTCGTAGAAATTGCCATTTTTATCATTACGAATAGCGGTAAAAGTATCTCCACGGTTGGTAAAAGAAGCAGCAATGATATTACCTTTGCCTGCGTATTCGCCTTCTACATATCGCTCTTCATAAAGAACTTTAAAGTTGTCACCTTCACGAATATCTAATGCAAAATCGATATCCCAACCAAAAATCCCCGCCAGTTCCATAATTTGGTTGGCATTTAAACCTGCAGTTATTGAAGCATTCCAGAAGTTGGATGTAATCGTTGCTTTGGTGTAGTTAAGTTGTGTTTCGATATCTTGTTTTTCAAATAAACCAAGATAGCTATCACCTACTTTGCTGATCCGAAATGTCTCAAATTTACTGATTGGACGGATAAGTTGAATTATTTCTTGGTTTTTGTTGAAGCCAAATTTTAATTTGTCTCCTGGGCGAAGCCGAGTGAGCTGATTTTCTATCTCTTTATCGCTGCTGGTTAAGTTATAAAGTTGACGAGCAGTTAAACCGACGCGGCTGAATAGTACAGAAGCACTTTCACCAGACTTTACAGTATAAGTTTCCCAAGAGAGTTGTTTATTTTTAGAGGCTTGCTCATGAGAAATAAGGGACTCTTGGCGAATTTCAATCGGGTATGTTTGTCCAACGGATAATTTATAAAAACCGGAGTCTGGTGCGACAGAATCTGGGATAGTCGCTACAGCAGCAACTATTCCAGCACTGCAAATACCAATAAGAATGCGATGGATAACAGGAATGCGAGTTAATTTAGATAATATCATTCGACTAATTAGGTAAAGAATTCATAAAAATAACGACATAGGAGTTTAGCTTGTTTTTAGGTTAACTGCTATGTGATGAAGTTATCGTTTTGTCACCTTTTAATAAAAAAAAGTTCAATAAATTTAAAATAAACAAGAAAAGCCAACTCAATAATGGAAAAGAGTTGGCTTAACGTTTTATTTATTAAGAGCGAAGGTCGGTAAGGATAAGTGCCAGCGAATGGCTGCGAGTCGAATGATTAGTGTTGTAGCTACGCCTAAAAGCATTGAGGTTGACCCTTCAATATCAAAGGCTAATGATGAAGTATGTACAATGCCTCCTAGTATACAAGCCGTTGCATAGACTTCACTTCTAAGAACCATAGGCACTTCACGAGCAAGTACATCGCGAATAATACCGCCACCGCAACCAGTAATTACTCCCATTATGACTGCAACCATAGGGTCAGCATTATATTTCAGTGCCTTTTCGACACCAATGCCAACGAAGACCGCTAAACCAATGGCATCTGATACTGGCAGGATATACCAAGGAAGACGTTTGGGCTTTCTGATGATTAACATGGTTAAAATGCAGGTAACAAAGATGACTAATAAATAGTTGGTATCCGTAATCCAGAAAACAGGGGTAGCGCCAAGCGCCATATCTCGAATCGTTCCTCCGCCAATAGCGGTAACACTAGCAAGTACAGTGACCCCAAAAGGGTCCATTTTTAATCTTCCTGCTAATAACACTCCTGAAATAGCAAAAATGGCGGTACCAAACATATCAATTATATAGATTAACATCTTGTCCTCTATGACTTACTGCATGATGTCGTTGAAATAAAAAGTTATAACCCATGTTTGATTATAACCATTAGGGTGCTTTGAAGAATTAACCAGATAGCGATTCTCCAACTTAAAAAACGATGTATTTGCGCTAAATGAATCGCTGAAGGCGCAATTTTCCCTCCAAGTTTTGGACGACTGATTTTCTTGCCTTGATAAATAACAGGACCGCCTAGAGAAAGCTCAAATTTTTTACCAATAATGATAAGTAGCCACGCATTATTTGTATTTGCCCAACTCTTACGTTGTTGGTTGAGTGTTTGAAGTGTTATTTGGAAATGCTTTCCAATAAGGCACAGCAAACTAAAAAGTTTGAGAGGAATAAAATCAAGAAAGGTTTGTATAGTTAATGCGGGATTACCAAAAGGTCTGAATGAATCTCTTGAAGGAGACCAAGCTCTTGCTAATTCTAATGATAGGCGATAGATAAATGCACCTATTCCTCCTGCAATACCGTACCAAAATAAAACACCGATAACCGTTCTTGCATAGCCTAAAATTATTGCTTCTGCACTTGCTTTACCTAAGCCCAATAAAGATAAAGGTTCAACCTCTCTATTGATCCACGGTTGTAGTGCTTTTTTTGCGTCTTTCTTATTGTCTTGATTAATTGCTTGAATCGTTGCTTTGCAGAGTTTTTCAACCCCTCGCCATTCTAATGAAATAAGCAATAGACCTAAATTAAATAGCGGAAGGTTCCAAGCGATTGGTTGAGCGGCAATACACACAATAAATGCAGGAATGATCATTAACGTCCAAGCTAGAAAGCCAGAAAGAAGGCGTTGTTGGTAAGAGCGAGCTGTATTTACTTTTGTGGCTAACAGTTCAGCGAATTTCCGCCAGATAGTCATTGGGTGTGCATGTACGGGAATCGGTAGAAGTAAATGAAATAATAATGCTCCCCATAAAACCAATAGAGAGTAATCAGCAATGAGTAGAGATAATTTTTCAGACATATATGTTTACTATATAGAGGGAAAGAATTGAGCTAACTAATTTGTTAGCTCAATTACGTTGCAATTATTTTAGCAATGCGACCATTTTAGTCACCATTTCTGATGAGCTTTGCGCAGCAAGAGGTAAAAACTCCTCAAAGCTCATTGGTGATTCTTTATCAGCGACATCTGAAATTGCACGAACAACAACAAATGGAATTTCAAACTGGTGGCAAGTTTGAGCAATTGCTGATGCTTCCATTTCAACAGCGATAACTGATGGAAAGTGAGTGCGGATAAATGCTTGACGCTCCGGAGTACATACAAAAGCATCACCAGTACAGATTAAACCACGTACAGCGTGTTTATTTTCCATTTGTGTTAATGCTTGCTCTGCCACAGACATTAATTTCTCGTCGGCTTTGAAAGCAGCTGGTTGCTGTGCCATTTGACCCATTTCGTAACCAAAAGCAGTTACGTCTGCATCATGGTGACGTACTTCTGTTGAAATTACGACATCACCAAGATTTAGTGATGAATCAAACCCACCAGCTGAACCTGTGTTTAGTACAAGATCTACATTATGATCTGAAATAAGTAATGTTGTACCTACTGCAGCAGCAACCTTACCAATACCAGATTGTAGCAATACAACATCAGTGCCAGATAATGTACCTGTATGGAAAGTACATCCTGCTTTTGTTGTTGTCGTTAAGCCTTCAATCTGTTCTTTTAGAATGGCAACTTCTTGTTCCATTGCACCAATAATGCCGATTTTCATGTGTATATCTCAATAAAGTTTGAATAGATGATAATTGTAACATAGCTATTAAAGAGTGAGGAGCTAAGAGTAATGAGGTTAATCACGTATAAAATGGTGTTTTTAGATTGATATTTGCTCGGATTGTTTAATTATTATTCGAACGATATTATTTTTAATAAAAAGCCTTGCACGAAATTCTTAATTGCCTATACTGCGCATCCACTGACACGGAGCGAGTGATTCAAATCACAGTATGCCTTGTTAGTTTGCTCTTTAAAAATTTGAAACCTATTAATCTGTGTGGGCACTTGTGAGTTGATAATCACTAGTTTGCTTTTACTTTTCGAAGTGAATTCAAACAAAATAATCAATGAACTGAGTGACTACACAAAATTACTTTTATGTAACAATCAGTATTAATCATTGAGCCGGTTTTGTTTCTGCTTCTCCTTATAGAAAAGACAGAGCAACCAAAAAACTTTAATTGAAGAGTTTGATCATGGCTCAGATTGAACGCTGGCGGCAGGCCTAACACATGCAAGTCGAGCGGTAACAGAAATTAGCTTGCTAATTTGCTGACGAGCGGCGGACGGGTGAGTAATGCCTGGGAATATGCCTTAGTGTGGGGGATAACTATTGGAAACGATAGCTAATACCGCATAATGTTTTTGTTCATTACGGACAGGAACCAAAGAGGGGGATCTTCGGACCTCTCGCGCTAAGATTAGCCCAGGTGAGATTAGCTAGTTGGTGGGGTAAGAGCTCACCAAGGCGACGATCTCTAGCTGGTCTGAGAGGATGATCAGCCACACTGGAACTGAGACACGGTCCAGACTCCTACGGGAGGCAGCAGTGGGGAATATTGCACAATGGGCGAAAGCCTGATGCAGCCATGCCGCGTGTATGAAGAAGGCCTTCGGGTTGTAAAGTACTTTCAGTCGTGAGGAAGGGTGTGTAGTTAATAGCTGCATATCTTGACGTTAGCGACAGAAGAAGCACCGGCTAACTCCGTGCCAGCAGCCGCGGTAATACGGAGGGTGCGAGCGTTAATCGGAATTACTGGGCGTAAAGCGCATGCAGGTGGTTCATTAAGTCAGATGTGAAAGCCCGGGGCTCAACCTCGGAACCGCATTTGAAACTGGTGAACTAGAGTGCTGTAGAGGGGGGTAGAATTTCAGGTGTAGCGGTGAAATGCGTAGAGATCTGAAGGAATACCAGTGGCGAAGGCGGCCCCCTGGACAGACACTGACACTCAGATGCGAAAGCGTGGGGAGCAAACAGGATTAGATACCCTGGTAGTCCACGCCGTAAACGATGTCTACTTGGAGGTTGTGGCCTTGAGCCGTGGCTTTCGGAGCTAACGCGTTAAGTAGACCGCCTGGGGAGTACGGTCGCAAGATTAAAACTCAAATGAATTGACGGGGGCCCGCACAAGCGGTGGAGCATGTGGTTTAATTCGATGCAACGCGAAGAACCTTACCTACTCTTGACATCCACAGAAGAGACCAGAGATGGACTTGTGCCTTCGGGAACTGTGAGACAGGTGCTGCATGGCTGTCGTCAGCTCGTGTTGTGAAATGTTGGGTTAAGTCCCGCAACGAGCGCAACCCTTATCCTTGTTTGCCAGCACGTAATGGTGGGAACTCCAGGGAGACTGCCGGTGATAAACCGGAGGAAGGTGGGGACGACGTCAAGTCATCATGGCCCTTACGAGTAGGGCTACACACGTGCTACAATGGCGCATACAGAGGGCTGCAAGCTAGCGATAGTGAGCGAATCCCAAAAAGTGCGTCGTAGTCCGGATCGGAGTCTGCAACTCGACTCCGTGAAGTCGGAATCGCTAGTAATCGTGAATCAGAATGTCACGGTGAATACGTTCCCGGGCCTTGTACACACCGCCCGTCACACCATGGGAGTGGGCTGCAAAAGAAGTGGGTAGTTTAACCTTCGGGAGGACGCTCACCACTTTGTGGTTCATGACTGGGGTGAAGTCGTAACAAGGTAGCCCTAGGGGAACCTGGGGCTGGATCACCTCCTTAAACGATAGATTGCGATTTATGAGTGTTCACACAGATTAATTAGGTTTTAATTTAGAGTATCCAGTGTCCCGTTCGTCTAGAGGCCTAGGACACCGCCCTTTCACGGCGGTAACAGGGGTTCGACTCCCCTACGGGATACCATCTTTAAACGTTCTTTTAGGTAACACCTTTAAGAGTCTTTAAAAATGGTTACACGCATTAGCGTGAAATCGCTCTTTAACAATTTGGAAAGCTGACTGATTTAACTAACTTAAGAGTTAGATAAATCAAAATTTAAAAGTTCTTAATATCTTTTGTTTATCTTTTAGATAAACAAATTAAAAACACATTCAAGTGTTCTTGTATTTTGAATCCGGCGAAAAACCAGAACTCGCAATGACGAGTTCAACCTTGGTTGCTGTTTTGTCTTCACTTTGAAAAGTGAAAGCAAACGGTCCATACGAAACCTCTTGGGGTTGTATGGTTAAGTGACTAAGCGTACACGGTGGATGCCTTGGCAGTCAGAGGCGATGAAAGACGTATTAACTTGCGATAAGCGTAGATTAGGTAGTAAAAACCATTTGAGTCTACGATTTCTGAATGGGGAAACCCACTAGCATAAGCTAGTATCGCTGCGTGAATACATAGCGCAGCGAGGCAAACCGGGAGAACTGAAACATCTAAGTACCCCGAGGAAGAGAAATCAACCGAGATCCCGAAAGTAGCGGCGAGCGAAATTGGGTTAGCCCTTAAGCTTTTAATGAGACAGGTGAAGGCTCTGGAAAGTGCCGCGATACAAGGTGATAGTCCTGTAACCGACATCTCATCATCAGTGAAAACGAGTAAGGCGGGACACGTGATATCCTGTCTGAATATGGGGGGACCATCCTCCAAGGCTAAATACTACTGACTGACCGATAGTGAACCAGTACCGTGAGGGAAAGGCGAAAAGAACCCCTGTGAGGGGAGTGAAATAGAACCTGAAACCGTGTACGTACAAGCAGTAGGAGCATACTTGTTATGTGACTGCGTACCTTTTGTATAATGGGTCAGCGACTTATATTCAGTGGCAAGGTTAACCGTTTAGGGGAGCCGTAGGGAAACCGAGTCTTAACTGGGCGTTCAGTCTCTGGATATAGACCCGAAACCAAGTGATCTAGCCATGGGCAGGTTGAAGGTTGAGTAACATCAACTGGAGGACCGAACCGACTAATGTTGAAAAATTAGCGGATGACTTGTGGCTAGGGGTGAAAGGCCAATCAAACTTGGAGATAGCTGGTTCTCCCCGAAATCTATTTAGGTAGAGCCTCGGACGAATACTACTGGGGGTAGAGCACTGTTAAGGCTAGGGGGTCATCCCGACTTACCAACCCTTTGCAAACTCCGAATACCAGTAAGTACTATCCGGGAGACACACGGCGGGTGCTAACGTCCGTCGTGGAGAGGGAAACAACCCAGACCGCCAGCTAAGGTCCCAAAGTTATAGCTAAGTGGGAAACGATGTGGGAAGGCTCAGACAGCCAGGATGTTGGCTTAGAAGCAGCCATCATTTAAAGAAAGCGTAATAGCTCACTGGTCGAGTCGGCCTGCGCGGAAGATGTAACGGGGCTAAGCTATACACCGAAGCTGCGGCAGTACAATTTATTGTGCTGGGTAGGGGAGCGTTCTGTAAGCCGTTGAAGGTGGTCTGTAAGGGCTGCTGGAGGTATCAGAAGTGCGAATGCTGACATGAGTAACGATAAAGGGGGTGAAAAACCCCCTCGCCGGAAGACCAAGGGTTCCTGTCCAACGTTAATCGGGGCAGGGTAAGTCGACCCCTAAGGCGAGGCTGAAAAGCGTAGTCGATGGGAAACGGGTTAATATTCCCGTACTTCTTATAATTGCGATGGGGGGACGGAGAAGGCTAGGTAGGCTTGGCGACGGTCGTCCAAGTTCAAGTGCGTAGGCTAAGAGTTTAGGTAAATCCGGACTCTTGTTAGGCTGAGACACGATGTCGAGCATCTACGGATGTGAAGCTATTGATGCCATACTTCCAGGAAAAGCCTCTAAGCTTCAGATTATAAGGAATCGTACCCCAAACCGACACAGGTGGTCGAGTAGAGAATACTAAGGCGCTTGAGAGAACTCGGGTGAAGGAACTAGGCAAAATGGTACCGTAACTTCGGGAGAAGGTACGCTCCTAGCGGTGATGAGACTTGCTCTCTAAGCTGCCGGGAGTCGCAGATACCAGGTGGCTGCAACTGTTTATTAAAAACATAGCACTGTGCTAAATCGTAAGATGACGTATACGGTGTGACGCCTGCCCGGTGCTTGAAGGTTAATTGATGGGGTTAGACTTCGGTCGAAGCTCTTGATCGAAGCCCAAGTAAACGGCGGCCGTAACTATAACGGTCCTAAGGTAGCGAAATTCCTTGTCGGGTAAGTTCCGACCTGCACGAATGGCGTAATGATGGCCACGCTGTCTCCACCCGAGACTCAGTGAAATTGAAATCGCTGTGAAGATGCAGTGTACCCGCGGCTAGACGGAAAGACCCCGTGAACCTTTACTACAGCTTGGCACTGAACATTGACCCTACATGTGTAGGATAGGTGGGAGCCTTTGAAACCAGTACGCTAGTATTGGTGGAGGCAATCTTGAAATACCACCCTTGTATGCTTGATGTTCTAACGTTGGTCCCTTATCGGGATTGCGGACAGTGCCTGGTGGGTAGTTTGACTGGGGCGGTCTCCTCCCAAAGAGTAACGGAGGAGCACGAAGGTGGGCTAAACACGGTTGGACATCGTGTGGTTAGTGCAATGGCATAAGCCCGCTTGACTGCGAGAATGACAATTCGAGCAGGTGCGAAAGCAGGTCATAGTGATCCGGTGGTTCTGAATGGAAGGGCCATCGCTCAACGGATAAAAGGTACTCCGGGGATAACAGGCTGATACCGCCCAAGAGTTCATATCGACGGCGGTGTTTGGCACCTCGATGTCGGCTCATCACATCCTGGGGCTGAAGTCGGTCCCAAGGGTATGGCTGTTCGCCATTTAAAGTGGTACGCGAGCTGGGTTTAGAACGTCGTGAGACAGTTCGGTCCCTATCTGCCGTGGGCGTTGGATGATTGAAAGGGGCTGCTCCTAGTACGAGAGGACCGGAGTGGACGAACCTCTGGTGTTCGGGTTGTTACGCCAGTAGCATTGCCCGGTAGCTAAGTTCGGGATCGATAAACGCTGAAAGCATCTAAGCGTGAAGCGAGCCTTGAGATGAGTCATCCCTGATACTTTAAGTATCCTAAAGGGTTGTTGAAGACTACGACGTTGATAGGCAGGGTGTGTAAGTGCTGTGAGGCATTGAGCTAACCTGTACTAATTGCCCGTGAGGCTTAACCATACAACACCCAAGGGGTTTTGAACGGATTTGAAATTGCAAGAAACGTATTGAATGTGATTAAGAACACATACCAGCTTTCCTGATTATTATTTATCTCTTATTGAGGTAGATAGAAAGAATTTGCTTGGCGACCATAGCGTTATGGACCCACCTGATCCCATGCCGAACTCAGAAGTGAAACGTAATAGCGCCGATGGTAGTGTGGGGTTTCCCCATGTGAGAGTAGGACATCGCCAGGCTTTAAATTAGTTTTTATCTTTTTAAAGATAAAAACAGAATAAAACATAATATGTTTTATTTAAGTAATAGCATTATGCTGAATAGACACTGCGGAGTGGTAGTTCAGTTGGTTAGAATACCGGCCTGTCACGCCGGGGGTCGCGGGTTCGAGTCCCGTCCACTCCGCCACTATTTGAAAAAGCCCTAATCGAAAGATTAGGGCTTTTTTACGTCTATCTAAAAGTAAAATGATGCGGAATAGACACTGTGAAGTGGTAGTTCAGTTGGTTAGACTTTCTATTGGAGAGCTTTTTATTGAGAAATTATGTTTTGCTCTAGTAGCATCGTTCTTAATTTTTCAACGCGCTTTTTATTTACACCAAAGTCAGAGTGTCCTGTACGAGACTCTGAACGAACAATAAGGTTACTCCCTTCTATTCTAAGCTCTAAATCATCAACAAAGCGAAAGACAGTACTTGTCGATTCTATTCTGACGTAGTTTTCGCTCATAACTGCAATCTTTGCACCTTTGAGCTGCTCTGCTATTTGAGCGATAGTCTCTATTTTTGTATCGGGGTTATTAAGTGTGAAAGGGGCAGCGTTGAAATCAGCTCTAGTTTCTAATGTCGAGATGCAGTTAGGTTTATCAGCACACATCATTTTTGACTTATCAGGCATATTATCGATTCCTTTACTGCAGGCGGTAAGTGTTAGCAATATTGAAAATATGGAGATTATTTTTATCATAGGTCAGTTCATTATTTTGAATAGGCGTTGTTAGTATAGAATAAAAAAGGCCAACATCGAAATGTTGGCCAAAGGTTTGGAAGGAAACCTGAATTAATCTATATCAAAAACTAGGATGCAGATAGCATTAGCGAATCCGCTTTTGCTTCTAGATTCGAGTTACCCATAAGATAAGCATCTACTTCTCTAGAACATTCACGGCCTTCATTAATACAACGTACAATCAGGGATTGACCAGTACGCATATCACCAGCAGCAAATACACCTTTTTGATTGGTTGCATAGCCATCTGTTGCTACGTTGCCACGGTCATCCAGTTTAATATCTAGTTGAGCTAATACACCTGTAGGTTCAGGGTGTAAGAAGCCCATCGCTAAGAATGCTTGATCACAAGGGATCACTCGCTCACTACCAGCGACTTCATCAAATCCTGGACGTTCACCTGGTTTCGCGTCTTGCCAAACGATATCAGCAATACGAAGACCAGTTACATTACCAGCATCATCAGAGATAAACTCTTTGGTTAAGATATTCCAATGACGCTCACAGCCTTCTTCGTGAGAAGTGGTTGTTTTCATGATCATTGGATATTGAGGCCAAGGCATATTTGCAGGGCGTTTCTCTGGTGGGATCGGCATGATCTCAACCTGAGTAATGCTTGCTGCGCCATGACGATTCGACGTACCTACACAGTCAGAACCCGTATCTCCACCACCAATAACAACAACATGCTTACCTTTAGCATGGATCTCTTTAGTTTTAAGATCCATGTTATTAGCGCGACGGTTGTTTTGACCTAAGAATTCCATAGCAAAGTGAACGCCATTGAGTTCACGTCCTGGAATAGGTAGATCTCTTGGTACTGTAGAGCCACCAGTGAGTAGAACGACATCGAAGTCTTGGCGTAATTGCAGTGCATTAATATCGACACCAATGTGAGCATTAACTTCAAACTTGATACCGGCATCAGCCATTAAGTTGATTTTACGATCAATGATGTCCATGCCTAACTTGAAGTCAGGGATACCAAAGCGTAGTAGACCACCGACTTTTTCATCGCGTTCGTATACAGTTACAGAGTGGCCTGCACTGTTTAGTTGTTCTGCTGCGGCTAAACCTGCAGGACCTGAACCGATAATAGCAACTGTTTTACCTGTACGAGAACGAGGTTTTTTAGGCTGCGCGTACCCTTCACGGTACGCGGTTTCTACAATCGTTTTTTCGATATTACAGATAGTGATTGGGTCTTGGTTAATACCAAGAACACAGGCACTTTCACAAGGAGCAGGACACACTCGGCCTGTGAACTCTGGGAAGTTATTGGTTGAACTTAAGATCTTCCACGCTTCTTCCCAGCTATCACGATATACCGCATCATTAAACTCAGGAATGATGTTACCAATAGGGCAACCGTTGTGACAAAACGGCACGCCACAATCCATACAACGAGATGCTTGTGTACCAATCTTGTCAGCAAATTCATCATTCAATACAAATTCTTTATTGTCTTGAATTCGAACTGTTGGGTCGAGTTTCTTTGGTAGCTCACGACCATGTTCTAAAAATCCAGTAGGCTTACCCATTATACTGCCTCCACTTCTTCCGTTTGTGCCTGTTGTGCTTCAGCTTTACGCTTTTGAAGAACCGCTTTGTAATCACGCGGCATCACTTTAGCCAGAGAGGCCAAGTTTGCTTCAAAGTTATCTAGGAAAGACTGAGCAACTTCACTTCCTGTGAATTCAACATGCTTAGTTAGCATTTCTAATAGAAGATCTTTATCTTCTTGTTCAATAGGGTCTAGGTCAACAAGTTCAGAATTGAGTTTCGATTCAAAATCACCAGACTTATCCCAAACATAGGCAACACCACCACTCATACCTGCCGCAAAGTTACGACCTGTAGAGCCAAGGATTAGTGCAACACCACCAGTCATGTATTCACAACCGTGATCACCAACCCCTTCTACAACGACTTTTGCACCTGAGTTACGTACACAGAAGCGCTCACCAGCCATACCACGAATATACGACTCACCAGAAGTTGCGCCGTAGAAACAAACATTACCGACAATAATGTTATCTTCAGCGACAATCGTTGATTTTGCGTTTGGATAAAGCACTAGCGTACCGCCAGATAAACCTTTACCCCAATAGTCATTCGCATCGCCCTCGACTTCAAACTTCACGCCTTTTGCAAGGAATGCACCTAAACTTTGACCAGCAGAGCCATTGAACTTCACGTTCATCGGTTGTGCTAAGCCTTGGTCTTTATACACTTTTGATATCTCATTCGACAGCATAGTACCTACACTTCGGTCGGTATTTAGGATATCGAACTCAGCAGTAACGGCTTCACCTTTCTCTAGAGCAGGAATAGCAGCTTGGATAAGCTTGCGATCCAGAACATCTTCAAGATTATGCTGTTGTTGAATTTGGTTATAAATTCCATCTTCAGCACGAGGTTGTTCAACATGGAGTACTGGAGTTAAATCTAAGTTTTTGTATTTCCAATGGCCGATATCATCACGAACTTTCAGTTTATGAGATTGACCAACCATTTCATCGATAGAGCGGAAACCAAGTTCAGCCATCACTTCTCGTAGACCTTCAGCCATGTATTGGAAGAACGTAACTACGTCTTCTACGCGGCCGTCAAAGCGCTCACGCAAGGTTTTATTTTGTGTTGCGATACCAACAGGGCAAGTATTCTTATGACACTTACGCATCATTATACAACCTTCAACAACCAGAGCTGCGGTTGCTACGCCCCATTCTTCAGCACCAAGAAGCGTTGCTACTGCAAGATCTCGAGGTGTTTTCATTTGGCCATCAGACTGAACAACGATACGGTTACGTAACCCATTTTTCAGTAGTGTTTGGTGTGTTTCTGCTAGACCAAGTTCCCACGGAAGGCCTGTATGACGGATAGATGACATTGGCGATGCACCCGTACCACCATCAAAACCAGCGATAAGAACGACGTCTGCTTTTGCTTTGGCTACACCAGAGGCGATAGTACCAACACCCGCCTCAGATACTAACTTAACGTTAACGCGACCTTTACGGTTGGCGTTTTTCAGATCGTAAATAAGTTGTGCTAAATCTTCGATTGAATAAATATCATGGTGTGGCGGTGGTGAAATCAGACCAACTCCAGGAGTTGAGTGACGTGTCGCACCGATCCAATCATCGACTTTATCACCAGGTAGTTGACCACCTTCGCCAGGTTTTGCACCTTGAGCCATCTTAATTTGTAGCTCATCAGCGTTAGTTAGGTAGTAAGACGTTACACCAAAACGACCAGAAGCCACTTGTTTGATTGCTGAACGTTCCCAGTCACCGTTGTCTTTTTTCTCAAAACGAATCGGGTCTTCACCACCTTCGCCTGAGTTAGATTTAGCGCCGATACGGTTCATTGCAACAGCAAGTGTTGAGTGAGCTTCGTGTGAGATAGAACCAAACGACATTGCACCAGTGGCAAAGCGTTTTAGAATATTCTCAATTGGCTCTACTTCTTCTAAAGGAATAGATCCTGCTGGATTTTTGATGAAATCTAATTGGCTACGTAATGTTGCTGCATCATCACCTTGATCATCAACCGCCTTCGCGTATTTCTTAAATTGCCCGTAATCTTTATTACGAGTTGACTCTTGAAGCAGTGAAATTGTCTCAGGGTTAAACAGGTGCTTCTCACCACGTTGTTTCCACTGATATACGCCACCCACATCAAGTACTTGAACTGGGATTTCACGAGTTGGATAGCCAACACGGTGACGGATTAACACTTCTTTTGCGATATCATCAATCGTTAGACCTTGGATACGAGAAACTGTCCCTGTGAAGTACTTATCAACCACTGATTTACTGATACCAAGTGCTTCAAAGATTTGAGCGCCATGGTATGACTGTAGTGTTGAAATGCCCATCTTAGAGAAAATCTTAAGTAGGCCGCCATTAACCCCTTTACGGTAGTTATCAAACAATACTTTTGGATGTACCGTCGGGTCTAGCTTTTTAACACGTTGAAGTTCAACAATAGTTTCAATCACTAGGTATGGGTTAACCGCATTTGCGCCATAGCCAACCAAGGTTGCAAAGTGATGAGTTTCACGAGCATCGCCCGTTTCAATCACGATGTCACACTTAGCACGTAACCCTTTACGGATTAGGTGATGATGAACCGCACCAACCGCAAGCATTGCAGGGATAGCAGCGTGGTTTGAGTTTACAGCGCGGTCTGTTAGTAGAATGATAGAGTAACCATCAACGACGGCATCTTCAGCATACTGACAGATACGTTTAAGTGCACGCTCAAGCTTTCCTGAATCTTCATTGGCTTGGAAAACGATATCTAGTGTTTTTGCTTGTAGATGTTCGTTATCAATAGCACGCAGTTTTTCTAGTTCAGAGTTAGAAAGAACCGGTGATTCAAGTTCGACTTTCTGACAGTGCTCAGGCGTTTCAGCAAGTAAGTTTTGGTCTTTACCTAAGTAGGTGTTTAGCGACATAACCATACGCTCACGGATCGGGTCGATCGGTGGGTTAGTTACTTGGGCAAACAACTGCTTAAAATAGTTAGATAAATGCTGAGATTGATGAGAAAGGATCGCTAGTGGCCAATCGGCACCCATTGCTGTTAGTGGCTCATAAGCCGTTTTCGCTAATGGTAGGATGATCTCATTCACTTCTTCAGAGGTAACACCAAACGCTTGTTGACGATTGAGTAGGCGCTCAGGAGAAGGCTGGCTGAATTGGTTTGTCGCTTCAGGCAGTTTATTTAAGCTTAGAAGGTTCTCTTCAACCCATTTTTCATAAGGTTGTGATTTCGCAATACCATCTTTTACTTCTTCATCAGAAATAATGCGGCCTTGTTCTAAGTCAGCAACAAAGATACGACCTGGCTGTAGACGACCACGGAATTCAATGTTTTCTGGTGCTATTTTTACAACACCAGATTCAGATGCCATCACAAGGAAGTCATCTTTTGTCACGGTATAACGAGAAGGACGCAGACCATTACGGTCAAGTGTTGCACCTACTTGAACACCATCAGTGAAACAAACAGACGCAGGGCCATCCCAAGGTTCCATTACGTTCGCGTGGTATTGATAGAACGCGCGACGGGTAGGGTCCATGTTTTTATTTTCTTGCCACGCTTCAGGGATCATCATCATTAATGCGTGTGGCAAGCTACGGCCAGACAGAACAAGCAGTTCTAGCGCCATATCAAAGTTCGATGAATCTGAGCTGCCTTCCTGACAAATCGGAAGTAGCATATCCATTTCTTGTTGGCTAAATAGATCAGACTCTATAATCGCTTCACGGGCTTTCATCCAGTTCAAGTTACCACGAACTGTGTTGATCTCACCATTATGGGCAATGTAACGGAATGGTTGAGCTAGACGCCAGCGAGGGAAAGTATTCGTAGAGAAACGAGAGTGAACCAGCGCTAATGCCGTCACCATCGTTGGATTTTGTAAGTCTAGGAAGTACTGTGGAACTTGCTCAGTCGTTAATTGGCCTTTATAAACAAGTGTTTTGTACGATAGAGAGTTGATGTAGAAATCATCACCAATATTAGAAATACTTTCCAAACAGACTCGAACGGTGTAGTTACGTAGAACATACAATTTACGTTCAAGCTCTTCTGGGGTAATTGATGGGCCACCAGAAATAAATACATGCTCAAATTGAGGCTCTGTACTTAGTGGATCGTCGCCTAGCATTGAATTATCGACAGGAAGAACGCGATAGCCAATGATTTCTAAATCAAGACGTTGAGCATTGCGCTCTAAAATATCTCTACATTGTTGACGTTTATGCTCATCTTTAGGGAATAAGACAACACCAACACCGTATTTCTCAAAAGATGGCAGTTTAATACCAAGTTTTACGGCTTCTTCTAATAAAAACTCATGAGGCTTTTGTAAAAGAATACCCGCGCCGTCACCACTGCATGGATCACAGCCTTGACCACCACGGTGTTCCATACGAGCAAGCATATCAAGCGCTTGAGTAACCACATCATGAGATTTACGGTTTTTGAGGTGAGCGACAAAACCGATACCACACGCATCATGCTCCAACTCGGGAGTATACATGCCTTGTGTATTCTGCTCTCTATCTACCATAGATACATCCTTCCAGTATTATGCAGACACAACTTCTCTACGTAAGTTTCTGTCTAGTCCTTTGCTAAATTTTAATCGAACTTGCTGTGAGTTAGTCTCAAGAGGTAGCAAGTTTGAATCCATTCTGGCGCTTGCTGGCATCACTTAATATGACGTGCAAACGAACCCAATCCATTGTGATATCTATCAAATACATTTTTATCCGTTGTATTTGTTGTCTGAGGGTAGATATCACTATCGAAACACCACAACATTCATGTTGATGGCAAATTAAACTATTTTACGATGTAACTATCCTACATTTTTGTCATATTAAATACCAACGAAAGTTGCACGTAATTTTCACTTTTTTTACTCAAAATGAATAAGTATTTATAATAATTCGGCTTTTTTCGCATTTAACCGCCACTTTATGCGTCTTTTATTGATATAAATTACAATTGCGAGTGACGGTTTTCGCTATTATTTACGGTCTTTTTTTACAAACGAGTTAGCAACTTTCACAAATAGAATTGAGACTTCTTTTTATTTGTGAACTAAGTGTTTGATTTACTTAATTGGTTATCGCGATGCAACTTCATGAACTAGCAAATACATTTGGACAGGATTTACAGCGCCGTTATGGTGAAAAAGTACATAAGCTGACCCTTCACGGTGGATTCAGTTGTCCAAACAGGGATGGAACGATAGGAAAGGGTGGGTGTACCTTTTGTAATGTAGCTTCATTTTCTGATGAACAAGAGCAGTTCAAATCGATTCATGATCAGTTGGTAGATAGAGCAGGAGAAGTGCAGCGTGCTAAAAAGTACCTTGCTTATTTTCAGGCTTATACGAATACCTTTGCTGAAGTTCAAGTTCTTAAAAACATGTACGAAGAAGCGCTTAAATCTGCAAATATTGTAGGGCTATGCGTTGGAACTCGTCCTGATTGTGTGCCTGATGCCGTATTAGACTTATTGAAGGGCTATGTTGATGATGGTTATGAAGTTTGGCTAGAGCTTGGGTTGCAAACGGCCAATGATAAAACCCTAAAACGTATTAATCGAGGTCATGACTTTGCTTGTTATGATGCGATTACTCGTAAAGCAAGAGCGCTTGGGATTAAGGTGTGTACGCACTTAATTATTGGTTTACCCGGCGATACCGAGGAAGACTACCGCACTACCTTGGCTAAAGTACTTGAAACAGGAACGGATGGACTTAAATTACATCCTTTGCATATTGTTGAAGGCAGTACTATGGCCAAAGCGTGGCGAGCGGGAAAAATAGAAGCGCCAGAGATGGATGATTATGTCGATGTTGCTTGTGAATTAATTCGATTAACCCCTCCAGAGATTGTGTATCACCGAGTATCAGCGACAGCAAGAAGACCAACCCTTCTTTCGCCATTATGGTGCGAACCGCGTTGGTTAGGTTTAACAAATGTTGGTATGGCTTTAAATAACAAAGGTGCACAAGGCTCTTTGATTAACCAACCCTTCAAATATACCGCCCCAGTATTGAAAAAATAACTCAAATAGAGCTAACCCTGATATTATTTAGCTGAATACTATCAGGGTGTGTTTATGAAGCAGTTAAAAATTCTCGCGCAATTTTATGTCGATCTCATGGTGAGACTTGGCATCGTTCGTTTTAGTCTCTTACTTGCCATTGCTTTAGTTGCATTGGCCGTTATTGTTCAAGTTGGCGTTACGCTTGTATTAAGTGGTGAAGTTAATGATTTGGATATTGTTCGTTCAGTGTTCTTTGGGTTATTAATTACACCATGGGCTGTCTTTTTCTTATCCGTCGTCGTTGAGCATTTAGAAGACTCTCGTCAAAGACTTTCTAAATTAGTCAGTAAGATGGAAGAGATGCGCACTCGTGATTTAGATTTAAATAAAAAATTACAAGGCAACGTAAAGAAGCTAAATCAAGAAATTGAAGAGCGTGAAAAAGCAGAAGATGGCAGAAAAGAAGCGATGGAAGATCTTGAAAATGAAGTCTTTCAACGAGAAAAAGCGCAATTAGAATTAGCAGAACAAACCGCATTACTTAGATCTTACCTAGATACCTCTCCAGACATTATCTATTATCGAAATGACCTTGGTCTTTTTTCTGGCTGTAATAAAGCGATGGAAGATCTTACGGGTAAAACAGAAAAAGAGTTGATCGGTTTATCTCCAAAAGACGTCTATAACGCAGAAGTCGCTGCCAAAGTTATTGATACTGATAGACAAGTATTGAGAGACGACAAAGCCTTAACTTATGAGCAGTGGTTAGATTACCCTGATGGTCGTAAAGCGTGTTTTGAGCTAAGTAAGATCCCGTTCTACAGTAAGTCAGGCCGTCATCTTGGTTTGGTTGGTTTTGGACGAGACATTACCGAACGTAAAGAATATGAAGATGCATTACAAAAAGCCAGTCGTGATAAAACCACCTTTATTTCTACAATAAGCCATGAGTTACGCACTCCACTGAATGGCATTGTTGGTTTAAGTCGTATGTTGTTAGATACCCGTCTTGATGATGAACAGCATAACTATATGCGAACCATTAATGTCAGTGCGATCACCCTTGGTAATATCTTTAACGATATTATTGATATGGATAAATTTGATCGTCGTAAATTAGAACTGCTACCTAAGCCGCTTGATTTCATAAGCTTTGTTACTGAGATGGAAAATATTTCAGGCTTAATGGCTGAGCAGAAAGGATTGCGCTTTGATCTTGAAAGACTCTCTGATTTACCCGCAAATATTAGTGTTGATAGTACGCGCCTACGCCAAGTGCTTTGGAATTTAATTGGTAATGCGACTAAATTCACTAAAGAAGGCAGTGTCGTAATGTCTGTGGGCGCAGATATATATTCTGACAGTGCAGAAATAACCTTTGAGATTGAAGACACTGGCATTGGGATCCCTGAATCAGAGTTAGATAATGTATTTGCAATGTACTATCAAGTAAAACAAGGCAAAGACAATCTGCATGCCGTCGGAACAGGGATTGGCTTAGCTGTATCTAAAGAGCTTATAAACCTTATGGATGGAGATATTACCGTAAGCAGTGAACTAGGCTTTGGCAGTACATTTACAGTAACGATTAATGTGCCATTAGTGGATTCTGTAAAAGAAGAAGAAGCGATGCCAGAAAAGAAAAGTGCTAAGTCATTGCGTATCTTTATGTTGGAAGATATTGAGTTGAATGTGACAGTAGCTCGCTCATTGCTTGAAAGTCTTGGGCATACAGTGGATGTTGCCATGTGTGGTGAAGACGCTCTTAATCAATTTGACCCAACCAAATACGACCTAGCCTTACTGGATATTCAATTGCCAGATATGACAGGTTTTGATGTTGCTCAGGCATTGAGAGAGAAGTTCGATGAGTTACCGCCATTAGTAGCATTGACGGCTAATTTATTAAAAGAGAAAGATGAATACTTTGAAAAGGGCATGGATGAGGCGATAAGCAAACCTCTTAGTGTGAAAGCATTAACCGAAGTGCTTGAGTTATTCTCGATGTCAGATAAGAAAATAGTACAACAGAAATTAAAACAACCAGTAAAAACAGCGGAACAATTAGAGAATGAACAGCTGATTGAGCGTTTATTAGATATAGAGATGTTAGAGTCATACATTGATATTGTAGGGACTAAACCTGTCCACGCTAGTATTGAAATGTTTGAAAAAAGCATGAAAGAATACATTCAAATTCTAGATACAAACATGACAGCAAGAGATCAAGACGGTATTGTGTTTGAAACTCATAAAATGAAAGGCGCGGCGGGCTCTATTGGATTGAAGCATATTCAACAAGTCGCTCAAAAAGCACAATCGCCAGATTTACCTGCATGGTGGGAAAACATTGATGATTGGGTTGAAGAAATCAAAAATGAATATGAAAATGATATTCAAATATTAAAAAGCTGGCTAGAGCAGCAAGATAAATAAGGGATATGATGAGAAAGGTATTATTAGCCTCAGTAATGATGGTCGCATTATCAGGTTGTCAAATGACATCTCAGCCACAAGCTGATTGGAAGCAAGATAATAAAATTGAAGTGATGGATGCTAAAATTCAGCTTAATTCAGCGGTATGGGTTGACCAGATGCCTACCATTGGTGAAGAAAGAGATGAGAGTAAAGTTAATTTTTCTCTGGCGTTAACATCAGAACAGGTAATTGCTCCTGAGTTGGTTATTGATAAAGTACTTCTTCGTCAAGGTGATAATTCATGGCCGCTATCTGATGAAGAGTTTGAAGTACGGGTTCATGATAACCATACTTGGGAAATCGCAGGACAATCTTTTTACGATATAGACGCAGCACAGCCTGTTGATATCGCAATTGAAGCAAATAATGAGTGGATTGTTGAAACTGACGTTCAGATCGACACGGTTTACTAGTCAACCTCAACTCGAGGCTAGTTGCTTTGTATAAACTAAAAATGCCCAGCTATTACTAGCTGGGCATTTTTTATTGGTAAATTAAAAGAGGCTTATAGCTCTTCTAAATCACCACAGAAACGGTAACCTTCACCGTGAATCGTAGCAATGATCTCTGGAGTATCAGTTACTGATTCAAAGTGCTTACGGATACGACGAATTGTCACATCAACCGTACGATCGTGTGGCTTAAGCTCACGACCTGTCATTTTTTTCAGAAGATCAGCACGAGTCTGGATCTTACCTGGGTTTTCACAGAAGTGAAGAAGAGCACGGAACTCTGAACGAGGAAGCTTATAGCTCTCACCGCTTGGGCTTACAAGAGAACGGCTATTGATTTCAACTGTCCAACCATTGAACGCATAACGTTCAACAGTTTTCTTATCTTCAACTGTTGTGCTTTGGTTCATTGAACGAGTTAATAAGTTACGCGCACGAATAGTTAGTTCGCGAGGGTTAAACGGCTTAGTGATGTAATCATCAGCGCCAATTTCTAGACCTAAAATCTTATCAACTTCATTGTCTCGACCTGTTAGGAACATTAGAGCCATATCGCCACGCTCACGAAGTTCACGAGCAAGAAGAAGGCCATTTTTACCTGGTAGGTTGATATCCATAATCACAAGGTTAAGTTGTTGCTCAGAAAGCACATTGTGCATTTCTTCGCCGTCACTCGCTTCAAAAACATTGTAGCCTTCGGCTTCAAAAATGCTTTTTAGTGTATTACGAGTTACGTGTTCATCTTCAACGATTAGGATCTGAGGGGTTTGCATGGGCGGTACCTAACTAACTGATTAAAGTCAAAAGTAGAATTAAGGGTGTTAATTCTATAATAAAAAATTTACAAATAGGAATAGATTCTTCAATACTCAACTAAAATGTTTAAGAGAAGAACAGAAACCTAAACGGTACGCCATCCTTGGTGGTTGTTATTGAATATATACCCAATAACATGATAAAGCTCTAATTTCGTGAGCTACTAGCTGAAACTCCATTAGAAGGGAGATTTTAATCCCTTAACACCACTCTAACAATAAGCGATTTTTATTTCCATACATTTTATTGATTTAGGTCAATAGTAATCGATATCAATAGCGTGTAGTAATAAATATAGAGACATAGCTATATTAAATTTGTAAATAACTATGCGAATAATCGCGAAGTATTTTAACGAATGTTGTTATTGTAGAGTCAACTTTACAAACAAGGAGAAAATAAAATGGATTTATTACCTGATATTTGTGACCAATTTGAAGACAAAGTACAGCTCATTGATGTTGAGTTTAAAAATTATGGTGGAAAAGTGTGCTTTTATGGTGAGATTGTAACGGTACGTTGCTACCAAGATAACTCGTTAGTGAGAGAAGTATTACAAACCAATGGTAAAGGCAAAGTGTTAGTGATTGATGGCAATGGCTCTTGCCAAAAAGCGTTACTAGGCGATCAAGTTGCAACGCTTGCGGTGAACAACCAGTGGGAAGGCGTCGTCGTTTATGGTGCGGTGCGCGATGTTGGCGCTATACAGAATATGCCATTAGGATTAAAGGCGTTAAGTACCTCCCCTTTTAAAACAGAGAAAAGAGGGGCAGGAGAGCAGCAGGTGTCCGTCACCATTAATACACAGATCATTTCTCCAGGCGATTATATTTATGCCGATCTTAATGGGGTTTTGATGAGTAAAGAATTACTAATTTAACGGTAAAGATTAAAATTATAAAAGCTTATTTTATAGATGATACTCAATGACTTGAGGCGATATATTCTTCTTTTGTTAAATTAATGAATAAAGTTTTCATTGACTTGTAAGAGGAAAGTAAGGTAATTATTGTATATCGCAATCATTTATTTTAGAGTTTTTATTATATGTTCACTATCAGCTCAATGATTATCACCACAACAATTACCGGCACCATGGTTGCTGGGGTGGGCTGATACGCGTAAGTATTTAAAAAAAGCCCGCCCTGATTAATCAGAGCGGGCTTTTTTTTGCAATTTAGTTACTAATTCTTAACTGTATTCTTTCATTCTTTACCGAAATGGTTATTATGCTAAGAAGCAGTAAGGATACTGCAGTAACACTCGTTTTTAGGGAGGATAGAAATGCGAGTATTAAAGTTTGGTGGTTCGTCATTAGCCGATGCAGATCGTTTTTTACGTGCCGCAGATATCATTGCCAATAATGCACAGCAGCAAGAAGTTTCTGTTGTTTTATCGGCACCAGGAAAAGTAACCAATAAATTAGTCTCAGTGGTGGATAATGTTCTTACCAATGGGGAAGCTGAATTACAGATTTTAGAACTGGAATCTGCTTTTGTTCAGTTATTTAATGGAATTGCTGTCGCTTTACCACAAGTTGATCTTAAAGCGCTTGAAAATAAACTAAAAGATTCGCTTTCTCAACTTCGTCAGTACGTTCATGGCATAACCCTGTTAGGTATGTGTCCTGATAACGTATACGCAAAAATCATCAGTAAAGGCGAACGCATATCAATCGTTACGATGAAAACCGTTCTTGAGGCCAAAGGCCAGCCGGCAAGTCTGATTGACCCTGTTAAATATCTATACGCTCGCGGTGACTTCCTTGAAGGTGCTGTTGATGTCGATATCTCAACGCTCAATTTTAAAAATGAACCTTTACCTTCTGGTCATGTAAACATTATGCCGGGCTTTACTGCGGGTAATGCGAAAGGTGAACTGGTTACTTTAGGTCGTAATGGTTCTGATTATTCAGCAGCGGTTCTTGCTGCTTGCCTTCGAGCTGAATGCTGTGAAATTTGGACTGACGTTGATGGTGTTTACAATTGTGACCCTCGTTTAGTTGATGATGCACGTTTATTAAAATCATTAAGCTATCAGGAAGCCATGGAGCTCTCTTATTTTGGTGCGTCTGTTCTGCATCCAAAAACCATCGCTCCTATCGCGCAATTCCATATTCCTTGTTTAATTAAAAACAGCTTTAACCCTCAAGGTCCAGGTACATTAATTGGTCAAGATACAGGTGAAGATAATCTTGCCATTAAAGGTATTACTACATTAAATAGCTTAACAATGGTTAATGTTAGTGGTCCAGGTATGAAAGGCATGGTTGGCATGGCAAGCCGTGTATTTGGTGCGATGTCTACTTCTGGTATCTCTATTGTTCTTATTACGCAATCTTCTTCAGAGTACAGCATCAGCTTTTGTATTGAAGCAGAAGATAAGTCTCAAGCAGAGCAAGTATTAAGAGAAGCATTTGAACTTGAATTGAAAGATGGCTTATTAGAGCCGGTAGAATTCACTGATAACGTAGCTATTGTGACCTTAGTTGGTGATGGTATGCGCACATCAAAAGGCGTCGCTTCTCAATTCTTTACGTCATTAACTGAAGTAAACGTTAATATTATTGCCATTGCTCAAGGTTCATCTGAGCGTGCGATTTCAGCCGTTATTCCTGAAGATAAAATCTCAGAATCAATTAAAGCGTGTCATGAAAACCTGTTTAACAGTAAGCATTTCTTAGATGTATTCGTGGTTGGTGTTGGTGGTGTTGGTGGTGAGTTAGTTGATCAGATTCAACGTCAGCAACCAAAACTTGCAGAAAAAGGCATTGAGATCCGTGTTTGTGGTTTAGCAAACAGTCGTGGACTACTGCTTGATAGTAAAGGCATCCCGTTAGATAACTGGCGTGATCGTATGAATAATACAACAGAAGAGTTTAGCCTTGCCCGTTTAATTGCCTTAGTGCAGCGTAACCATATTATCAACCCTGTCATTATTGATTGTACGTCAGATCATGGCATAGCTGCTCAATATGTTGATTTCTTATCTGCGGGTTTCCATGTAATTACCCCAAACAAGAAAGCCAATACAGACTCAATGGCGTATTACCATCAGTTGCGTAATGCTGCTCGTGGTACTCGTCGTAAGTTTATGTATGAGACAACAGTAGGTGCAGGTCTACCAGTAATTGAAAACCTTCAGAACTTGATTGCTGCTGGTGATGAATTGGTGAAGTTTAATGGTATTTTATCTGGTTCTTTATCGTATATTTTCGGTAAGTTAGATGAAGGTATGTCATTGAGTGATGCGACTAATGTTGCGAAACAAAATGGCTTTACTGAGCCGGATCCTCGTGATGACCTTTCTGGTATGGATGTGGCTCGTAAGCTTCTCATTCTTGCTCGTGAATCTGGTCTTGAAATTGAACTCGATGATGTTGAAGTAGAACAAGCTTTACCACCAGGTTTTGATGATTCAGGTACGGTTGAAGAGTTTATGGCTCGTCTTCCTGAAGCGAATGCATATTTTGCTCAAGAGTCGGAAAAAGCAGCAGCTGAAGGAAAGGTACTGCGTTATGTCGGTGAGATCCTAGAAGGCAAATGTAAGGTTCGTATCGCGGCTGTTGATGGCGATGATCCTATGTTTAAAATTAAAGATGGTGAAAATGCCTTAGCTTTCTATAGTCGTTACTATCAACCGATCCCATTGGTATTACGTGGTTACGGTGCCGGTACTGAAGTAACAGCGGCTGGCGTATTCTCGGACTTAATGCGTACCCTTGGTTGGAAATTAGGAGTATAAAAATGAGTGTGGTTGTTTATGCTCCAGCATCAATTGGTAATGTTAGCGTCGGCTTTGATGTATTAGGTGCCGCAGTATCTCCAATTGATGGCACATTGTTGGGTGATCGTGTTTTAGTTGAATTAGGAACGGAAGCTTTCACCTTAGCAACGGCAGGTAGCTTTGTAGATAAGCTACCTGAAGATCCAAAAGAAAATATTGTTTATGACTGCTGGCGTGTATTTGCAAGAGAGCTTGCCAAAAAAGGCATTGAGCTTAAACAGATTCATATGGTGCTTGAGAAGAACATGCCAATTGGCTCTGGGCTTGGTTCTAGTGCCTGTTCGATTGTAGCTGCATTAGATGCGTTGAATGTATTTCATGATAAACCATTAACTGACATGGAAGTGTTGGCGCTAATGGGTGAGATGGAAGGGCAGATATCTGGTGGTATTCACTATGATAATGTTGCCCCTTGTTATCTTGGTGGTCTGCAATTAATGGTTGAAGAACTAGGTATTATCAGCCAAGAAGTTCCGTGTTTTGATGAATGGTATTGGGTGATGGCATACCCAGGAATTAAAGTATCAACGGCAGAAGCGCGTGAGATTCTACCTTCTCAATATCGCCGTCAGGATGTGATAGCTCATGGCCGTAACTTAGCAGGCTTTATTCATGCATGTTATTCAAAGCAACCAGAGTTAGCTGCAAAAATGATTAAAGATGTGGTGGCAGAACCTTACCGTGAGCGTCTGTTACCAAATTTTGCTCAAGCGCGTGAATACGCCGCTTCAGCAGGTGCGCTGACAACCGGTATTTCTGGTTCAGGGCCAACGCTATTTAGTATCTGTAAAGATAAAGACGTAGCAGATAGAGTCTCTCGTTGGCTACAAGAAAATTATGTTCAAAATGATGAAGGATTTGTCCATGTTTGTCGTTTAGATAAGCAAGGCTCACAAGTAACAGGAAGTAAACTATGAAGTTGTATAACATAAAAGAAAATGATGAACAGGTCTCTTTTGGCCAAGCGGTTCGCCAAGGTCTAGGTCGTAACCAAGGACTGTTTTTTCCATCAGAATTACCTAAGTTTGATGATGTTGATGCGCTTCTAGCTGAAGATTTTATACCGCGTAGTACTAAGATCCTATCTGCATTTATTGGTGATGAACTATCGCAAGATACAGTGAAGAGCATGGTTGAAAATGCGTTTCAATTCCCTGCACCAATCCATGCTGTAAAAGAGGGTGTTTATGCTCTTGAGCTATTTCATGGTCCAACGTTAGCGTTTAAAGATTTTGGTGGCCGTTTTATGGCGCAATCTTTAGCAGCGGTAACTGAAGGTAATGAGCAAATTACTATTTTAACAGCAACATCAGGTGATACTGGTGCCGCTGTGGCTCATGCATTCTATGGTATGGAAAATATCAAAGTAGTTATCCTTTATCCGAAAGGTAAGATCAGCCCACTGCAAGAGAAATTATTTTGTACGTTAGGTAAGAACATTCACACCGTTGCTGTTGATGGTGACTTTGATGACTGTCAGGCGTTAGTTAAGCAATCTTTTGATGATGCAGAGTTACGTAAAGAAGTAGGGTTGAATTCAGCGAACTCAATCAATATTAGCCGCTTAATGGCGCAAATTTGTTACTACTTTGAAGCGGTATCTCAGCTGCCAAAAGAAAAGCGTAATGAGGTCGTGATCTCTGTACCAAGTGGTAATTTTGGTAATTTAACAGCGGGTTTATTAGCGAAATCACTTGGCTTGCCTGTGAAGCGTTTTATTGCTGCAACTAATGTTAATGACACCGTACCGCGCTACCTTGAAACAGGTAAGTGGGAGCCAAAAACGACGATCCCAACGATTTCCAATGCAATGGATGTGAGCCAACCAAACAATTGGCCTCGAATTGAAGAGCTATGTCAGCGTTTAGGTTGGGGCTTAGAAACGCTTGGTAAAGGTGCAGTGACGGATGAGCAAAGCGCTGAAACATTAAAAGCGATGAATGCTGAAGGTTACCTATGTGAGCCACATGGTGCAATTGCTTATCGCATTCTTGAAGAGCAGCTTAATGAAGGTGAGACCGGACTTTTCTTATGTACAGCACATCCTGCGAAATTTAAAGAAGTCGTCGATGATATTCTAGGTAGCGATCTTGAACTGCCAGCTCCATTAGCTAAACATAATGCAATGGAACTATTATCTGAAGATCTTGCTAACGATTTTGATGCATTAAAAGCAGTACTTCGTAAAGTTCAGTAACTAAAAGCATTAATAATATAACTCAAGTAGCACATCATAATTAATTGATGTGCTATTTATGAAAAAGCCTCTTAAATAAGTCGTTATTTAAGAGGCTTTTTTAAGCACAAAAAAACGGCACTCATGAGCAATGAGTGCCGTTTTTATTGAATTCAATTCACTCTAAAATTATAGAGTTTCAGTGAATGTACGTGCGATAACGTCTTTTTGTTGTTCAGTAGTTAGAGAGTTGAAACGCACAGCATAACCAGAAACACGGATAGTTAGTTGTGGGTAGTTCTCTGGGTGCTTAACAGCATCTTCTAATGTATCACGTTGTAGAACGTTCACATTTAGGTGCTGACCACCTTCAATTTTTGGTGCTTTTTCAATTGCAACGTCACGGCTTTCGTATTCGCCTAGTTCGTTTGCAGCAATAACTTGGTCAGCTTCAAAGCCAGCAGTTGCAACAACACAACGAGCTTCGTTTTTCTCGCTATCTAGTAGCCAGATTGAGTTAAGAAGATCGTCATTTGCAGCTTTAGTAATTTGGATACCTGTGATCATTTTACTTTCTCCTAGTCCACTTTGTGGTTATTTTGTAAATATCTAATGGGTCACATTATATACATGATACCCTTACTTTGTATATTGATATAGGTCAAAAAACTACAAAAAGTGCTAATTATTTCATCTTATAAACTTTGCTTTAAATCAATAAAGTACCATATAGCTAGCCTGTAGCACGAAAAGTGCAGTCTACCACTTTATTGTCACTTGTCCATTTTGTAGTAATATTACTACAAAATGGGTGTTTTATGTAATCAGGGAAATGGAAGGAAATCGCTAGGCAAAGCAAGAGAACTACTGACAAATAAAGTGTTTACCGCAATAATAGCGTGATGTTAATTTTGAAAGGAAAGTACAGAGATGAAATATATTGGGGCTCACGTATCAGCGGCGGGTGGTGTTGATCAAGCACCTAAACGAGCTTATCAAATTGGAGCTAATGCATTTGCATTATTTACTAAAAACCAACGTCAATGGGTTGCAAAACCACTGACAAGAAAAGTCATCTCTGATTTTAAGGCAAACTGTAAGCGTTTTGGCTTTTCTAGTGATCAAATTTTACCTCATGATTCTTACTTAATTAATTTAGGTTCTCCAGAAGAAGAGAAGTTAGAGAAATCTCGAGCGGCATTTATTGATGAGATGGAACGTTGTAATCAGCTTGGTCTAACGTTACTTAATTTCCATCCTGGAAGTCATTTAAAGAAAATTTCAGAAGATGAATGTTTAGCCTTGATTGCAGAGTCAATTAATTTAGCGCATCAAGCGGTTCCTGATGTGGTTGCTGTTATCGAGAACACAGCAGGACAAGGCACAAATTTAGGTTGGAAGTTTGAACATCTAGCGCAAATTATCGATCAAGTGGAAGACAAAGCACGAGTAGGGATTTGTCTTGATACTTGTCATACTTTCGCTGCAGGTTACGATTTAAGTAGCAAAGAAGCGTGTGAGCATACGTTTTCTGAATTTGAGCGCATTGTTGGTTTTCAATACTTACGTGGTATGCATATTAATGACGCAAAAATTGAATTAGGCAGTCGAGTTGACCGTCATCAGTCATTAGGTGAGGGGAACATCGGTTGGGATTGCTTTGAATATATTATGCAAGACGAGCGATTTAATAATATCCCTCTTGTACTGGAAACCATTGATCCTGAGATTTGGAAAGATGAAATAGCCCAACTCAGAGTATTAAGCGAGAAAAAGTAATGACAACGACTTGGAATTCGATTTTATCGGCTGAAAAAGAAAAAACATATTACCAAGCGATGAATGCCAAAATAGAGGCAGAGAGAGTACTTGGTAAAATCATTTTTCCTAAAGAAAAGGATATTTTTACTGCATTTGATTTAACTGCTTTTGATGACGTGAAAGTCGTTATTCTGGGTCAAGATCCTTACCATGGAGCAGGTCAAGCTCATGGCCTCTCTTTTTCTGTTCTACCTGAAATTAAAACCCCACCTTCTTTGCGAAATATGTATAAAGAGTTAGCGCAAGACATTGACGGTTTTGTTATTCCAGATCACGGCTACTTAGAGAGCTGGGCCAAACAAGGGGTTTTATTGCTAAATACGGTATTAACCGTAGAAGAAGGAAAGGCACACTCCCATGCTAAATTAGGTTGGGAGACCTTTACTGACAGCATTATTGAACAGCTTAATAAGAACAAAGAAAATGTTATCTTCTTACTTTGGGGAGCTCATGCTCAAAAGAAAGGGGCGAATATTGATGGTACTCGCCATTCTGTTCTAAAAGCGCCGCATCCTTCTCCGCTTTCGGCACATCGAGGCTTTTTTGGTTGTAAACATTTCTCTCAAGTCAATGAGCTGCTTAAGTCGAAAAATTTATCAGAGATCAATTGGACTCCAATTGCATAACTTTTTTGTATAATTTTTGAACTAAATCCTGTGCTCTTATATCAGTGATATACACTTAAGGTATCTTAAATCATTAAGGTACTTTGGGAGGAAAGGATGCTGATAGAAAGTATTTATAAAGAGCACGGATATATAAATCGCATTATTCAATTATTGGATAGTAAGCTTTCTCGATTAGAAGATGAAAAGAACGTTAATTATAATGTGATCCGAGAGAGTATTGATTATTTATCATTGGTTGCAGAGAAAGTCCATCACCCTAAAGAAGACATGATCTATCAATATTATATTGATCATTATGGGGAGCATGAAGGGCTGACGAATTTATTACTCGAGCATCATACGTTATCTGACGATACTGAAGGCTTCTCTATTACGGTAGATATGATTCTAAATGATGCTATCGTTCCAAAAGATCGGTTTAAAGAGCAACTGAAAGCATTCACTTATCGTATTCGGCAGCATCTTGAACTAGAAGAAAAAGAGATCTTACCTTTTTTGAAAGCACATTTAACAGTGGATGATTGGAAGTATCTCGAAAGTAACTGGGTTGAGGAAGAGGATCCAGTTTTTGGTCATCAAGTAAATAAGAGATATCTTGAGCTAGCAGGTAAAGTAAGATAATAGTTTATTTAATGAAAAAGGAGAGCATTAGTCTCTCCTTTTTATTTGTTTTAACTTTAAAAAACTACTTAAAAAAAGCGGCGTCAATGCTGCCTTTAAATGAGGGGTCCAGTTCTTTTAGTTCATGTAGCAATTGGCGACGATCTTGAATCTCTTCTATCTCACGCCAAAGACGCTTTTTTTGTTTTTTTTTGGTTGTTGTTGTTTTCGTAGCTAATAAATCATTTAGTGTGTACCCATCCATAAGCACCTCATTTTTATAAATTAATTAATTATTACAAAGAGTAAAAGTATTTATTTAGCGTGTTATTAAATATCACAGAGTGAGAATTATGACCTTGAACTGTTTCGCATTTGTTTCTTTTTGATGAATTTTATGTGAGATGGCGATCACTAAAATGATCTTAATTTAGAATTAGGAAGTACAATTTGCTCCATATTTATTATTTAGATAGAAAAAACAGACGGATTTTTTGTTTGATTTTTGTTAACTAACATAGCTATTTCTATCTGCTCTCCATTTGATTGTTTATGAACTATTTTTAGCTGTGATGAATTACCAAGAAAAAATAAAGAGATAAAATAAGATTGATATCCTACTGTTTTCTATTACTCATGGCTGAATCTTTATCGGCTGAGATAAGGTTAATTACTGTTCGTTGATGTTTTTTTATTGATTTAAATGTCAGTAATCTGTTTTTTTTCTGTTGGCTAAATAAGTATGAAGTCTAAAGTTGTAGAAAAAGTGTCATAAGTTCAACATCTGTTTTTTATTGATTTTTTAGTAAATACTGAGCATCATTCAGCGCGCTAATCTTATTGGGTGAGTAAATATTTAGATTTACTGTTAATAAATGAATAAATTTGCAATGCATGACGGTAACTCTTCACTGTACCCAAATAATTAATCAACAATAACAATTAAGATTAGTAGGAGCGCTTTATAGTATAAGCGTATGCAATCATTACTATTGATGTAACTGAGAGGGAAATGTGACAAGTCTTATTAATTTACTGAATGACCTATTATGGGGTTCAGTACTTGTATATCTATTAGTTGCCATTGGTATCTATTTTACTATTCGATTAGGTTTTATTCAGTTCCGCCATTTTGGTCATATGTTTTCGGTACTGAAAAACAGCAGAAAATCAGATCCATCAGGAATATCATCATTTCAAGCGCTATGTACAAGTCTCGCGGCTCGTGTTGGTACTGGTAATATGGCAGGGGTTGCTGTTGCATTAACTGCTGGTGGTCCAGGTGCTATTTTTTGGATGTGGTTGATAGCAATGCTAGGTATGGCAACTTCTTTTGCTGAGAGTACATTAGCACAGTTATATAAAACCAAAGATGATGAAGGGAACTACCGTGGTGGCCCTGCTTATTATATGGAAAAAGGATTAGGGATGCGCTGGATGGGCGTATTATTCTCTGTCTTTTTGATCATCGCTTTTGGTTTGGTATTTAACGCAGTACAAGCAAACTCTATTGTAGGAGCAATGCAAACAGCCTTTGGTTGGGAGCCATTATATGTAGGTATTGCCATTGTAATTATCTCTGCAGTGGTTATTTTTGGTGGTTTTAGAACGATTGCTCGTACGGCTGAAATCGTAGTACCAGTGATGGCTCTTGCTTACTTAGCTATTGCCTTATTTATCATGGTTACTAATATAGAAAAACTACCAGGTGTGATTACCTTAATATTTAAGAGTGCCTTTGGTTTGCAAGAAGCGGCTGCAGGTGGTTTAGGCTATGCGATTGCACAAGCGATGATTAATGGTATTAAACGTGGTTTGTTCTCTAATGAAGCAGGTATGGGCTCTGCACCAAATGCTGCAGCTTCAGCTACACCATATCCACCACACCCAGCATCTCAAGGTTATGTACAAATGCTAGGCGTATTTATGGATACCATTGTGATTTGTTCTGCAACGGTCGCTATTATCTTAATGTCTGGTGAATACGTGCCGCATGGTGAAGTTACGGGGATTGAATTAACACAATTAGCATTGACTAGCCAAGTGGGTGATTGGGGCGGTATTTTTGTTGCTGTAGCGATTTTCTTCTTTGCGTTTACTTCAATCATTGCTAACTATTCTTATGCAGAAACAAATTTGATTTTCCTAGAGCATAACCATAAAGCAGGTATTGGTATTTTCCGTGTTGTTGTATTGGGCATGGTAATGTTCGGTGCATTATCCTCATTACCAACAGTATGGGCCTTAGCTGATGTTTCAATGGGGTTAATGGCAATAGTTAACTTAATTGCTATCTCTCTATTGTCAGGCACCGTTATTAAGCTTGCAAAAGATTACAATAAGCAGCTGAGTGAGGGAAAAGTTCCTACGTTTGATAGTAAGGATTATCCAGAGCTACATTCTCAGCTTGAAGAAGGCATCTGGGATAATACTAAAGAGCAAAAGTAGTCATTGCTTTCACCCATTAAATAAATAGATAAAGCCACGCAACCTAGCGTGGCTTTTTTATATCTGAATAGTTACTATCTTAGTATATAAAAATACATAGGATATCTTGCTCATGCTTATCGTCGTTTCTCCAGCAAAAACTCTTGATTATGAAACTCCATTACCAACACAAATCCATACTCAGCCTGATTTTATTACAGATTCAGCGGAGCTTATTGAAGTTTGTAAGCAGCTAACGCCATTAGATATTTCGGGTTTAATGAAGGTGAGTGATAAAATTGCAAGCCTGAATGCGGTACGATTTGAAGAGTGGTCAACGAGCTTTACTCAGGAAAATGCTCGTCAGGCTTTATTTGCTTTTAAAGGTGATGTGTATACCGGCTTAGACGCAAACAGCTTAACCAGTAGTGACATTGATTATGCTCAAACACATTTACGTATGCTTTCAGGGTTATATGGTTTATTAAAGCCATTAGATTTGATGCAGCCTTATCGTTTAGAGATGGGAACCAAGCTTGCGAATAAGCGAGGAACAAACCTATACCAATTCTGGGGCAGTTCAATTACTCAAAAATTAAATCAAGTTATTGCAGAGCAAGGTGATGATATCTTGATTAACTTAGCATCAAATGAGTATTTTAAAGCGGTTAAACCAAAAGAGCTCACGGCTAAGGTGATTACACCAGTTTTCAAAGATTGTAAAAATGGACAATACAAAATCATTAGCTTCTATGCAAAAAAAGCCAGAGGTTTAATGGCTCGTTTTATTATTGAAAATAGAATATCAACAATAGAAGAACTAAAAAGCTTTACCGTTGATGGTTACTACTTTGTAGATGCAGAGTCATCAAGCAGCGAACTTGTATTCAAAAGAGAAGAGCAGAAGAAATAATTGTAATTACACAAGTGAATGTATCTTTTATGTAACTAAACTGTTTCGATAATTATTTTATCTGATAGTATTGGGTAGGTTATTGTAATTAAGGTTGTTTTCCTTTTCTTATTGAAGAGAATATGACCAAATACGTGTGTTTTAAAAAAGGATTTTACATCAAGCTGACGCTCGGAGTGTTAGAATTGGTATAAATCGTCAACATAATGGCAATCATCTCAATTTATACTGAGAATAACTATAAAGGACAAATCAAATGGCAGATCAAGGCGCTGTAACTGATTTAGCTACTAGTGGAGTAGCAAATTTAGAACATTGGCTAACAGATAATTCAGAATTATTTATCACTTATGGGGTAAATATTATTTCAGCACTCGCTATTCTTTTTATCGGTAATATTATCGTTAAGAAAATCGCAGGTGGTGTAAGCAAGGCTCTTGAGAAGAAGAAAATGGATAAAGCGGTTGTCGACTTTGTTCATACTCTAGTTCGTTACCTTCTATTCATTATCGTATTAATTGCAGCTTTAGGTAAAGTAGGCGTTCAAACCGCTTCTGTGGTTGCTGTTATTGGTGCGGCTGGTTTAGCGGTTGGTCTTGCACTTCAAGGTTCACTATCAAACTTTGCAGCAGGTGTATTGATTGTTGCTTTCCGTCCATTTAAATCTGGCGATTACGTTGAGATTGGTGGTGTTGCAGGTTCTGTTGAGTCAATTCAGATCTTCCAAACCATTCTAACTACTCCTGATAACAAAATGGTTGTAGTTCCAAATGGTGGTGTTATTGGCAGCCCAATCACAAACTACTCACGTCATGCTACTCGCCGTGTAGATCATGTAATTGGTGTTTCTTACAGTGCTGATCTGAAGAAAACAAAAGAAGTAATCACTAAGGTTCTTGAGTCTGATGAGCGTGTTCTAAAAACACCAGCGCCAACAGTAGGTGTTGTTGCTCTTGCTGATTCATCAGTAAACTTTGTTGTTCGTCCTTGGTGTAAAACAGAGCAATACTGGGATGTTTACTTTGATACGCTTCAAGCGATTAAAGAAGGTCTAGATAACGAAGGTATCGAGATCCCATTCCCACAAATGGATGTTCATTTAAATAAAGCGGATTAAGCTTTATACCAATCGTAGTAAATAACTGATCATCCTAGCTGGTTAAAATGCTCGATAACTGCGTTGAAATTTTTGATTGTAGAATAACTACTTATCGAAAAATTTCGTCTTGTTCTCAAGCATTTTTCCTGCGCTATTTCTGAACACTTACTTACTGTGATTGGTATTATTTAAATCAAAACATGAAATGCTGCCTTCGGGTAGCATTTTTTTTGTTAGGTATTTAATGCATATCAATATATAAAGTACCTAAGGGAATTATTTATAACAACGACAGTCATAACTATATGATGTTACTTTGAGAAATTTAAAATGAAAAAAATAATCAGCGCTTTATGTTTATCGGCTTGTTTAACTCCAGCGGCTTTTGCGTCATCACCTGATTTCCCTCATCTTGAAGTGTCGGGCAAAGGTGAGGTATTTGTTGTTCCTGATATGGCTCAGTTCTCTGTTGATGTAGTTGAAAGTAAAGCAACGGCAGAGAAAGCGAAACAAGCAGCAGATAAAGCGGTGACTAGTTTTCTGGCTCGTTTAGAAGTTCAAGGCGTGAAACGTGAAAATATTAACAGTGGCAATATTCGTTTAACGCCAGAGTATCGTTATCCAAAAGGAAAAAAGCCAGAGCTTGTAGGGTATAAAGCTATTCGCAATATTACGGTTACAGTGATGGATTTAAATAAGTTAAATAGCTATCTAGATAAAGCCCTAGGTGATGGCATCAATCGCATTAACCAGATTGAGTTGAAAACCAGTAAAGAAAAAGAATATATTGAAGCGGCGCGCTTAGAGGCGATTAAAGATGCAAATGAAAAAGCCAATTCATTAGCAAAGGGGTTTGGAACTCAGGTCAAAGGTGTTTGGAAAGTCTCTTACCATAATAACTACAGCCAACCTGTTATGATGAAAAGTATGAGAATGGATGCGGCATCTAATGTGGCTGAAAGTTATCAAGACAGTCAAATGGTGATTTCTGATTCGGTATCAGTTGTTTATCGTCTTAAAGATTAAAGATATATAGCGACAGAAAAAAGGGTTACCGTAATGGTAACCCTTTTTATATCAAAAAGAATAAACACGGTTATTAGTGCAGGATTCGAGCTCGGATTGTGCCTTCGATTGCTTTTAGTTGAACGAGTGCTTCTTCTGAACGAGCCGTTTCAACATCAATGACTACATAACCCATCTCAGCAGATGTTTGTAGATATTGTGCTGCGATATTAATGCCTTCATCAGCAAAAATACGGTTAATGCTCGTTAGGATACCTGGGCGGTTTTCATGAATATGAAGTAGACGCGAGGTATCTGTATGCAATGGAAGAGATACTTCAGGAAAGTTAACCGATGATAAAGTTGAACCGTTATCTGAGTATTTCGTTAATTTACCAGCAACTTCAACGCCGATATTTTCTTGAGCTTCTTGAGTTGAACCACCAACATGCGGCGTAAGAATAACATTATCAAACTTCTGTAATGGAGACTCAAACGGTTCAGCATTTGTTTTTGGCTCTGTAGGGAATACATCGATAGCAGCCCCTCCTAGATGTCCTGACTCAAGTGCATCACACAAATCAGAGATCTTCACTACCGTGCCACGAGCGGCGTTAATAAAGATAGCTCCAGGCTTCATACGAGTAAACTCTTCAGCGCCCATCATGTCTTTTGTGCCAGCGGTTTCTGGTACATGAAGAGAGATAACATCACACTTATTTAGTAACTCACTCATGGTTGAGATCTGAGTGGCGTTACCTAGAGATAATTTATTTTCAATATCATAGTAATAAACACGCATACCTAGGTTTTCAGCTAAGATCCCTAATTGTGTGCCGATATGTCCATAACCTACAATACCCAAACGTTTGCCTCGTGCTTCAAAAGAAGAGTCAGCGCTTTTTTTCCAAACGCCACGGTGAGCTTGTGCATTTTTTTCTGGAATGCCACGAAGTAGTAATAAAATTTGTCCTAGTACTAATTCAGCGACACTGCGTGTATTTGAGAACGGTGCGTTAAAAACTGGAATACCACGTTTTGCCGCTGCGGTTAAATCAACTTGGTTTGTACCAATACAGAAACAACCGACAGCCACTAATTTGTTTGCAGCCTCGAATACTTCTTGAGTTAATTGAGTGCGTGAGCGTAAACCGATGAAGTGAACATCTTTCACTGCTTCAAGAAGTTCTTCTTCCGACAATGAACCTTTGTGGTATTCAATGTTGGTATAGCCGTCAGCTTGAAAGACTTCAACACAAGATGGGTGCAATCCTTCTAAAAGAAGAACTTTAATTTTTTCTTTTTCCAGAGATACTTTTGCCATGGTGTTCTTATCCTTAAAAACAAATTTAAATGGGGAGTTTATGTTCAATGATTATAAAGTATCAAAAAATAATCAGTTTGGGTAAGAAAATTACGGAATAGTTAATAAAAAACGGTGCTAATGAGCACCGTTTGTAATCAAATGACATTTTCAGCTCTCAACCTAAGAGGTAAAAAGGTAATTTGTTGTCTAATCGAATTTTTTTACGCCGTCAGGAGAGCCAACTAACAGTACGTCTGCGCCACGGTGAGCAAATAAACCGACAGTGACAACGCCAGCAAGACTATTGATTTTATCTTCTAATTCTTTAGCGTTAGTGATCTGCATATTATGTACGTCTAAGATCATATTGCCATTATCGGTAACTACGCCTTCACGGTATGCAGGATCACCACCAAGTTTAACTAGCTCACGAGCTACATAAGAGCGAGCCATTGGGATAACTTCAACAGGCAGAGGGAATTGACCTAGTACGTCTACTTGTTTCGTATCATCAACAATACAAATGAATTTTTCAGAAATAGCAGCAACGATTTTTTCACGAGTAAGAGCAGCACCGCCGCCTTTAATCATTTCGTTTTTAGCGTTGATTTCATCTGCGCCATCAACATAAACATCAAGACTGAAAACATCATTACACTCGAAGACTGGAATGCCTAGTTCTTTCAGCTTTTCAGTTGATGCTACAGAGCTTGATACTGCACCTTTGATTTCTTTTTTCATGGTCGCAAGTGCGTCGATGAAATGATTAACTGTTGATCCTGTACCCACACCAACAATGCTGCCAGCTTGTACGTATTCTAACGCTGCCCAACCGGCTGCTTTTTTCATCTCGTCTTGAGTCATGACATTCTCCTAATGAAATAATAGTGTTTATACCAATTTAACTAAGCCTTTGATTAAAGGTTTAGTTAAATTGGCATTAAATGAAATCGGCGTGATTATAACGTACTGTTTTTTCTTCGTCAGAAAAAAGAAGTCAATAAATGGAGAAAATAGAGAATAAATGCAAACGTTTTCGTTGTTGGTTAATTTGGAAGTAATATTGAGAATAGAGGGGACGATAATAAGAGTATTACCAATGCCAGATCTGCGTTGGCGTAATTATCCGTGGTAGAGGAACATCCCAAGATTCAATCGGCAATGCATCAACTTGTTGGCAAGCATGAGCAATACCAATAGGCATTGGCCCTGTTTGATTTTGCTCCCAATTAACAAGAGTGCGATCGTAATAGCCACCTCCCATACCTAAGCGATTACCCAAATGGTCAAAAGCCACAAGAGGCGTGATGATAACATCTAACTGGTTGACTGGAACGACCTGAGTTTTATCTAGTTTAGGTTCTAAGATTTGGTATTTATTTAAAATAAGAGGGGTGTCTTTGGTGTATTCAAGAAACAGTAAATGCCCTTTACTAAAAGGATGGATCACAGGCAGAGTAACGGATTTACCTTGTTGCCAGAGCCAGTCAATGAGAAGTGAGGTATTGATTTCACCATCAACAGAGAGATAAATAGCGACCGATTTGGCTTTTTGAATATAAGGGTCATTAGCGCACTGTAAGACAAGGTCTGTGGCTGCTTGATGTTGTTCTTGAGGAGTTAATGAATTACGAGTGTGGCGAATGGATTGTCGAATGTGTCGACGAGATGTCATGGAATACCCCAAAGTGCCGTAGTGGTCGTAGCCCTTGAACCCTAGGTTCAAGGCGGATCAGCAAAATTTACCGTAGGCTTCTCAGTACAAGCCGAGCATGCTCAATAGTAAATAAATACTAACCCTAATTTGTGCTTATCGGCTCAGGGACATAGATCCGCCTACAAACACTCCAGGGTAAATTTTATTCTTTTGCTATCCTTAGCGAGAGCTCTATTCTGCCGTATTTTCTTCTATTTGGCTAGGCTTTACGGTAGAAATTGCCGCTTCTAATGCGTTAGCAAGTAATCCCATTCGCTCATAAACATCTGAAGAATGCTTATTTGCTTCTTTTTTCGCCACATGCAGTTCATAGCAGATATTTAACGAGGTAATAGTTAATAGTTGCTCTGTATTGGTTACTTTCGTTCGTTCAGATAATTCATTTACACGGTTATCTAAATCTTTAGCGGCCTCTTTTAATGCAGCTTCTTGGCCAGCAGGGCAGTTAACCTTGATGGCTCGTCCTAAAATTTGGACTTGCACGGCTTGGCTTGTCATCACAATACATTACTCATCGTTAAACTATGGGATTACACTGATAGGAAAGCATCATCAGTGATAAGTAAATGAAACTATAAGAAATGCAGTAATAAGATTCAAGCATTTCCCTTCTCTTTGTTGATAGTGGTTAACTATATTCTTAATAAAACAACAATATGATGAAAAGATACGCAATTGCGAGAGATAGTGAGTTTTCTGAGTATGCTCAAAGTGGTAGCATTGCGCTATCAATTATAAATACAGAGATCGTCTAATTATGAGCGAAATTAAAATACCTGAATTCCTGGCTGTTGAGTCAGTTCTAAAAGACAGCGGACTGGCTGTTACGCCATCAGAATTACATGGTTTACTGACTGGAATGATCAGCGGTGGATTATCGTTAGACGATCAAACCTGGAAACCTCTTATTTATGATTACACGAATGATGGGATGGGATGGCCAGACAGTGCTATTCAAGTTGGGACTCAGGCTTTCCAATCAACAATAGAAGAACTGACGTCGGAAAAAATGGCGTTATCGCTATTAATTCCTGATGAAAAAGAAACGCTAATGAATCGCGCAGACGGTTTAAGTGAGTGGGTTAACCACTTTATTTCAGGGCTTGGTTTAGTCGGTCTAAAAATGGATAACGCCTCTGATTCACTTAAAGAAGCGCTTTTAGATTTAGAAGAGATAGCACGCTTAGGTATTGATGAAGATGATGATCTTGAAGAGCAAGAAGACCTATTTGAACAAGTATTAGAGCATGTTCGTATTTGTGTATTAACCATTCATGCTGAGTTAGGGCAGAAAGTACATAAAGACGCATCGAAAACAGTACATTAACGGGCAATGCTATGACACATTATGATGTAGTGATCGTGGGTGGAGCAATGGCAGGGGCAACCTTGGCTTTAGCTTTGGAAAAAATGAATCAAGAGACATTATCGATTGCGGTAATTGAAGCGTTAGAGCCAAATTTGGATCAACATCCAGGTTATGACTCGAGAAGTATCGCCTTATCAAATGGCACCGCTCAATTATTACAAGATATTGGTCTTTGGTCGGAGATCGAATTATTTTCAACGGCCATTCATCATATTCATGTGTCAGATCAGCATCATATGGGATTAACAGAATTAACCTCTAAAGAGCTTAATGTTGATGGCCTAGGTTATGTGGTGGAGTTAGCTGATGTTGGTCGTTTTTATCATCAAAAACTAGCTAATTCTAAAAATATCAGTCTGCTTTGTCCTACCTCCGTTGTTAATATCGAGCGTGAAATGGCAGTCTCTACCTTAACGTTATCTACGGGCGAGGTGATTTCAACATCGTTAGTGATTGCGGCTGATGGCGCGGAATCTAAAACGTGTAAGAGTATGAATATTGAGAGTCAGAATGATGATTTTCAGCAAGTTGCTATTATTGCAAATATCACGACCGATATTCATCCTCAAGGTAAAGCATTTGAACGTTTTACTGAGCATGGGCCGTTGGCTTTACTTCCTATGTCCAAAGGACGCAGCTCTTTAGTTTGGTGCGTAAGCCCTGAAGAGTCACAACAGATACTAGCTTATGATGATGCTGCTTTTTTAGAGCATCTACAACGTGCTTTTGGGTGGCGTTTAGGTCAGTTAATTAAAACAGGTAAGCGTGCACATTATCCACTATGGTTACGTCGCCAAAAGCAGCATGTATCGCATCGTTTTGCTGCCATAGGTAATGCCGCTCAAACGCTTCACCCGATTGCGGGCCAAGGCTTTAATCTAGGGATTAGAGATGTTTTTTCTTTAGCTGAATGTATCTCTCAAGCCAATCAGCGGGGTCGTGATGTCGGTGAATATGCTGTACTTTCAACATATCAAAAACGTCGCCAACCTGATCAACAACAAACAATAGGCATGACAGCAGGGCTGATCTCTATTTTTGCAAATAATGCGTTTCCCATGATTATAGGAAGAAATGTAAGTTTGTGTGCTGTTGATACTTTCCGTGCTTTTTTAAAGCCCTTAACATTACGAGCTATGGGTAGAGTGAATAGATAATTATGATGCAAAGTGTAGATATTGCGATTATTGGTGGTGGCATGGTTGGTTTGACTGTTGCTGCTGCATTAGAAAATAGTGGATTACGAATCGCCATCATTGAAAGTAAATTACCTGACACTGAGTTGGCCGATTTACCGGATGTGCGAGTGTCTGCGATTAGTCGAGCAAGTGAAAATATTTTAGAGCATGTTGGCGCATGGCAAGGGATTGTTGCTCGAAGAGCCTCTCCTTATTCTTCAATGAAAGTATGGGAACAAGACAGTTTTGCTCGTATTGAATTTGAAGCAGAGCAGATAGCTCAGCGTAATCTAGGGCATATTGTTGAAAATCGTGTTATTCAGCTTTCACTACTTGAGAAAGTATCAAAACAAGAAAACGTAACGCTATTAGCGCCAGAGCGTTGCAGTAATATTATGTTTGGTGAAAGCGAAGCGTGGCTTAATTTAGAATCAGGAAAAGCGGTGACCGCTAAGCTTGTTGTTGGCGCAGATGGTGCTAATTCATGGTTACGCCAGCAGGTTGATATCCCTCTTACCCATTGGGATTACGGACACAGTGCATTAGTTGCTAATATTAGAACTGTAGAGCCTCATGATAAAACAGCCCGTCAAATATTTAGACCAGAAGGACCATTAGCATTCCTTCCATTAGGTGAAGATAATTTAAATTCAATAGTATGGTCATTAGATCCTCTTCATGCAGAGAATTTAGTGTCAATGCCAGAAGAAGAGTTTAATAAGCAGCTAACCGCCGCATTTGATAATCAACTGGGCTTATGCAAAGTTGAAGGTGAACGACAAGCATTTCCTTTAAAAATGCGCTACGCCAAAGACTTTGTAAAAGAACGCGTTGTCCTTGTGGGTGATGCTGCACATACCATTCACCCATTAGCAGGACAAGGGGTGAATTTGGGTTTAGCTGATGCCGCGGCATTAGCTGAAACTATTAATGAGTTGCATCAAGAAGGCAAAGATATCGGACTAAAAATGAATTTACGCCCTTTTGAGCGCTGGAGAAAAGCAGAAGCGGCACAGATGATTGCCTCAATGCAGGGATTTAAAGAGTTGTTTTCAGGTTCTAATCCGATTAAAAAGTTAGTTAGAGGGATCGGTATGTCTCTGACTAATGAAGTCACTCCCGTTAAAGATGAATGTTTGAAACGAGCATTAGGTGTGTCTGGCCGATTACCAAAAATAGCTCAGAATAAAGCATAATTTACATTGTTATAGATATAAAAAAGGTAGCGTTAGCTACCTTTTTTATTTGTATCGATTTTACATATGGGTCTAGTAAGAAAGTCGTAATCGAGCTACTTCCAAGTTAATCTCTTTTATCATTCGATATTGTTCGCGTTCCGCTTGAGAAGGGATAATTAATTTCCCTGCTTCAAACCTAAACTCTCCAATACCATGAATATGAATCTTTCCGTTAAACAGTCGACTAATATGTTTAGCAATCATGCTTGGTGCATAGTGCTTAAAAAATCGCATCACATTATCCTTTAGTGATTAATACAACAAAGCGCTTTATGTGCTTTAGTCATATTATAAATCAGAACAGATGAAGGTTGTGTTACAAATGTAGGATAGAGTGATGATGAAGTCAGTTTTTGTGTTTTTATGTTCTTAAATTTGATCTTTATCCAATATTAAACACTATCAATAGCTAGAAAAAGATAAAAAAAAGCCCGAATAAATTCGGGCAAACAGTCACAGATGCATTTCCAATATATAGATACATTGGAGTAAATTGTTTGGAGTTAAACAATTTATGCGTTCTTTTGTAAGAAAAGAACACAGTAAAGATAGCTAAAGAATAACTAACTTGCTACTTATTCATAAAAAATAAATAACAATTCATATTTGTTGGCTGAAATCTGCGTTTAAGATCAATAATAAAATGCAATCGTGTAAATTAATCTTATTTTTGATACGAAAATAATCGTCTTATTCGTCATCAAGAGAGTATGGAAGAGACATTTTCTCCCAAATAGACTCTTGAAGCTTGAATTGAGTGTCATCATCAAGATCATTTGGAAGAATAGCTAAGGCAAGGGTATGGCCATCTTCGTAACGGAAAGCAGAAACAATCGTTCCGCCTTTACGCCAGTTTTCACCAACACTACGCTCAATGGCATCGCCAGCAACTGGAGCTTGTTCTGATTGACCAGAAACAAGATACATTGCTCGCTTATTTATGCCTCGGTACTTAGCTCTTGCGACAGTTTCTTGGCCGGTATAGCAGCCTTTTTTAAAGCTAATGCCACCAATAGCCTGCAAGTTCATTGCTTGAGGAATATGCTCATTAACTAATGGTTTATCAAGTAGAGGAAGGCCCTGTTGAATAGTGTAAAGCTCCCACAAGGATTCATCACATAGGGTTGCTTGAGTTAATGATGATAGTAGAGCTTCTTTATGTTCATTTGTTGTCACTAGTAGCCATTGTGACTCACCTGTTTTTGCAAAAGTACCAAATTGAGAGGTACGAACAAAGCTTTGTGAATCTGTATTCTCATTAATCCAAGCTTCTGCTTCTTGTCCGGTAAAGCCTAGTAATACATCGTCAGATATAGTGATATCAACTTTAGAAAATACTGAATATTTTTTGATTTCAGTTAATTCAGTTTCAATCGCACTTTTACGTTGAAATAAGGCATAACCTTCGTTGTGATGGAAAAGCTGAAAGATACTCCATAACTTACCTTTAGCATCACAGTGGCCACCAAACGTTATCTCATCTTGAGCTAACGCCACTACATCGCAAGTAATTTGGCCATGTAGATAGGATTTTTTATCGTTACCTACCATGGTAATTAATGCCCAATTATTCAATTCTGAAATGGCAAAGCTTGGTAAGGTAGCGTCTTTTTTAATGGATAATTCTGGGAATAAAGTGCTCATCATTACATTCTTATTTGGTTAGGTCATTTCCCTTATAGTAAATGTCTGCATTTTAAATGTCAGTAAAAAGAAACAAGTAGTTTTATGTCTCATCTTCTTCATCTTGTGACTTTAGATCATGGTTGTCGTAGAAAGAGACTGGTAGACTCCAGTGAGTTATTTCTATTTTTAAACTAGGTACAGTATGTATAGTGTCGAAGAGAAAGCACGAGTAAAGTGGGCTTGCCGTCGTGGGATGCTGGAATTAGATGTGGTAGTGATGCCATTTTTTGACGAATGTTTTGAGGAGCTAACAGAAGCTGAACAGCAAAACTTTGTTTCATTATTAGAGTGCGATGATCCTGATTTATTTACATGGATCATGGGCCACGGACGCAGTGATAATCTTGCTCATGCGTCTATGATTGATAAGATCGTTGAGCATAACCTCAGTAAGCTCCGTTAAGGTCACTCTTAACTTTTCATCTATCGCCTACCTTACATTGCATGGTTGTTATTTTTGCATCGGGTGGGTGATGGTATTGATGGATGCAATTCTATTTCCTCTGATCCCCCTCCTGTTTTATTTTATACATCGACATATCACGTCTATTTATCACCAATTACTAGAACGACAAGGCGATTACACGTTTGTAAGAAATCCTTCTGATTATCATCGAGATTGGATTGTTACGCGTGTTTTTTGGGTGAGTAAAAATATAATTATTATTCATGCGCATAATGATTATGTAGGGCAGTATTTTTATCTATTTCAGGATTCGATGGGGATAAATGAACAGCATCAATTCAGTGTGCTTTTAAGATAGACCACACCCTAGCAATACGTAGAGTGTGGTATTTAGAGATGATTAGTTGAAGCTTTTAGGTGTTAGAATTGTTGGACCTGATTCTTCAAGTGCTTCAGGGTAATCTAGCGTGTAATGTAAACCACAGCTTTCTTTACGCTCCATCGCGCAACGTACCATTAATTCAGATACATCAAGCAGATTTCGCAGTTCGATCAAGTTATTAGAAACGCGGAAATTACTATAGTAATCATGGGTTTCTTGTTTCAATAATTGAATACGACGAAGCGCTCGCTCTAAACGCTTATCAGTACGAACAATTCCCATGTAATCCCACATAAATAAACGCAATTCATGCCAGTTGTGTTGAATCACAACTTCTTCATCAGAGCATTCAACCTGGCTTTCATCCCATGCTGGCAATGATGGTGGAAGATCTCGGTTATTCATGTCTTTAATAATATTTTCTGCAGCAGACCATGCATAAACAACGCACTCTAACAGAGAGTTCGAAGCTAAACGGTTTGCGCCATGAAGACCCGTATAACTCACCTCACCAATCGCAAATAGACCATCAATATCTGTTTGGCCTTGTTTATCAACCATAACACCACCGCAGGTATAGTGAGCAGCAGGCACGATTGGAATAGGCTCTTTAGTCATATCAATACCAAATGAAAGCAGTTTTTCATTAATGGTAGGGAAGTGATGGTGAATAAAGTCTTTTGGTTTATGGCTAATGTCTAAGTACATGCAATCAGCACCTAAACGTTTCATTTCAAAGTCGATAGCACGAGCCACGACATCACGAGGAGCAAGCTCACCACGATCATCAAAGTCAGGCATAAAACGTGTACCATCTGGACGACGTAGATAAGCGCCTTCACCGCGAAGAGCTTCTGTCATCAAGAAGTTACGTGCATCTGGATGGAATAGGCACGTAGGGTGAAATTGGTTGAATTCTAAGTTTGCTACACGACAACCGGCACGCCAAGCCATCGCAATCCCATCACCTGAAGATACATCAGGGTTAGACGTGTACTGGTAAACTTTAGAGGCGCCACCTGTTGCTAAAACCACAAACTTAGCGCGAACGGTTTCAACATGTTCTGCATCACGGTTCCAAATATAAGCCCCAACGACTTTATCTGCTTCTCCGCCAACTTTATCTTCAGTGATTAAGTCGAGCGCATTGTGGCGTTCAAAAATAGTGATGTTAGGGTGGTTTAGGACGTTGTCTTGTAGTGAATTTTGCATCGCTTTACCCGTAGCATCTGCGGCGTGCAGAATGCGGCGATGGCTATGACCACCTTCACGAGTTAAATGAAATTTTGGATCGGTAATGTCGGTTTCTTTTTCATCATCATGATCAAAAGGAACTCCGCCATCAATTAACCATTGAACGCAATGCTTCGCATTTTCAGCAATAAAGGTGACAACATCTTTATCACAAATATGAGCACCTGCAATAAGGGTGTCATCTACATGAGACTCTACGGTATCACTTTCATCAAATACGGCAGCAATGCCACCTTGAGCGTAGTAGGTAGAGCCTTCATTACGAGGGCCTTTACTTAAAACGATCACCTTTCCATGTGGTGCGACTCTAAGTGCAAGTGAAAGACCAGCAGCACCACTGCCTATGACTAAAACGTCGCAACTGTGTTCATTGGTTATGTTCATATATTCATCATTTTCCTGTGATAATCCGATCATTTTATCAGAATCTAGACAGCAGCGTCACATTTTGAGGTGGAATCTTAAATATCAAGAATAAAAAATAGAAAGTGAGAGGTTAAAACGAGGTAAAAATATCCTTAAATCAATCATTGAACTATTAAATTGATAAAAAAATGTAATAATAAAGGAACTTTCTAAAGATTAGAAACTCATACATAGTGCTCAAGTTAATCGTGGTATAGCTGATTTACTGTCAGTTATTTGCGTAATCTAAACTTTATGCGCATCTAAGAAGAATAACATGGGAGTACCCGCTCCAATGAGTGAGCAGTTAACAGATCAAGTTTTAATTGAGCGTGTTCAGCGTGGTGACAAGCAAGCCTTTAACCATTTGGTAATTAAATACCAAAACAAAGTATGTAGTCTTGTTGCTCGTTATGTAAAAAACAGTGGTGATGTGCCAGATGTCGCGCAAGAAGCGTTTATTAAAGCGTATCGAGCGTTACCGACTTTTCGTGGTGACAGTGCATTTTACACCTGGTTGTATCGCATTGCAGTGAATACAGCAAAGAATTACCTTGTCGCTCAAGGACGCAGACCGCCAGCATCGGATGTTGATGCCGAAGAAGCTGAATATTATGAAGGGGCTAGTGCACTAAAAGAAGTCACTAATCCAGAAAATTTATCATTAACTGAAGAATTACGACAAATTGTATTTTCGACAATTGATGGTTTACCAGAAGATTTAAAAACAGCAATTACACTGCGAGAGCTAGAAGGCTTAAGTTATGAAGATATTGCTGCTGTAATGGAGTGTCCGGTTGGTACGGTTCGTTCGCGTATTTTCCGAGCTCGTGAAGTTGTTGAGAAAAAGATCCAACCGCTGATGCAGCGTTAATTATTTTCCAACGGTCAAACGGTGAAGACAATGACTGATAAAGAAAAAATTTCTGCGTTTATTGATAATGAAGAGATGGACAATGCGTTCATTGAATCGTTGTCGCGTGAAGAAAATACAGAAACCTGGAAAAATTACCATTTAATTGGTGATGTAATGAGAGGCGAAGCGCCAGAAGCTAAAGCGTGGGATATTTCCGCTAGTGTTGCGCTTGCTCTTGAGGATGAACCTGTTCATCAAATGAATGAGACTGTGACGGAGTTTATGCCTTCGCAGCCGACCCCTAATGAGGCAAAGAAAACGTTGCCAACTTGGTTAACTCAGTTTAGCCAAGTTGCGATGGCAGCATGCTTCTCATTAGTCGTTATTGTTGGTGTACAGCAATATAATGGGGCAGATTCGAGTATTATCCCATCAAGTGGAGATATTCAGGTCCTTGATACAATTCCATTTAGTGGAACGGCTGAGCCAGTAAGCTTAACTCGAGACTCTTTGGTTAAGAAAACATCAACAGAAGCAGATGTGATGGAGCAGCGTAAACGCATTAATGCGATGCTGCAAGATTATGAATTACAACTTCGCTTAAATGCTCACGATGGTTCTATTGATCGTAATTTATTAGAGACAAATACAACATTGGCAGAATAATGAAACGTATCCTGATCAGCTTTATCGCTTTGATCAGCTTCTTTCCAATAACAGCCTCAGCGGAAGAAACGCCTTCTGCTGAGGCTTTGTTGCATCAAATGGGAGAGGCGAGTCATAAACTAAATTATGAACTTTCTTATATTTTAGTTAAGAAAAATAGCATTGAACCTTTTATGTACCGTCATTCTCATACTGACAACATGACGTTATCTCACTTGGTCTATTTAAGTGGTTCGATGCGTGAAGTTATTCGCCGTAATGACGAAATTTCATATTTAGAGCAGGGCAGTAAACCTTTTTCAATACAATCTGAGTCCATTGTTGCTCCAATTATTCCTTTGTTGCATAAGGATATAGTCCCCCTTAATAAATATTATGATTTTGTTTCAATGGGAAGAGCAAGAGAGGCGGGTTCACCTGCGCAAGTGATACGGATCGTGTCAAAGGATGGAACGCGTTACTCTTATATAGTATGGATTGACGAGCGTAGTAACTTACCACTACGTACCGACCTAGTAAGCCGTGATGGTGACATCATTGAGCAATATCGCGTAGTGTCATATACCGTCAATGATCAAATTTCGGATTATATGAAGCAACGTTTAGGTGATGCTGAGTTACCTAAAGTGGTATCGCCATTACCAACAACGCAAGACCAAGCGATGTGGAGTGTTAGTTGGGTGCCAAATGGCTTTAAAGAGAGCGATTTCAAACGTTATCGTTTGGCTATGAATCAACGTTCAGTTGAGAGCCAAATGTATTCTGATGGCTTATTTAATTTTTCGGTCTATATTTCAGAAGCGGATAAACTTAGCCATACAGAGCAATCGATCCAACAAGGCAGACGTTCGTTATATAGTTATGTTCAAGGCGACTATGAAATTAGTGTCGTCGGGGATATTCCTGCGATAACGGCAAAGCGTATTGCTAAATCTATTGTATTTCGTACTTCAGAAGTAGACAGCGAGGCGAAGTAATTATAATGATGACCGCATTAGCAACGGTACTTGAAATCCAAAACGATATAGTCGTTGTCGGCTGCCAGCAGAAGAGTAGCTGTAATCATTGTTCTTCTAAAGATTCCTGCGGTACTGGTATCGTATCAAAAGTGCTTCCGGGAAAAGTCCACCACTGGGCTTTTCATACAGATAAGAAACTGACGGTAGGGCAAATGGTTGAAATCGGATTGCCAGAAAAGAATTTACTGCAATCTGCCGCTATTGTTTATCTGGTGCCGTTATTTTTTCTTCTGTTTGGTGCACTATTTTCGGAGTGGCTAATCTCTCCATTAATTGGTATTGGTGAAATCACAACCATTGCCATTTCAGCACTTTCAGCGTGGGGAGGATATTTTATTGCGAAACGCCTTTCTCATCGAATTGAACAGAACACAGAACAACAAGTTAGCCTCGTTCGTATCCTTGGTGAGCCGATTTCTGACACTATCTCAGTAAATGCTGCAGGATAAGATAGCGACTTGCGAGGAAATTGGGTAGAATCCCATTACTTGATCTCACGATCCAATCCCATTAACTAATTGAGTTTGTCACGTCATTCATGAAGCATATTCGTAATTTTTCTATTATTGCCCATATCGATCACGGTAAATCAACACTATCTGACCGCCTAATCCAAGTTTGTGGTGGCCTGTCAGACCGTGAAATGGCAGCACAAGTTCTTGATTCAATGGATCTAGAACGTGAACGTGGTATTACCATTAAAGCCCAGAGTGTTACTCTAGACTATACGGCGAAAGACGGTGAAACCTATCAACTAAACTTCATCGATACACCAGGACACGTTGACTTCTCTTATGAAGTATCGCGTTCACTTGCCGCTTGTGAAGGCGCATTATTGGTAGTCGATGCAGGTCAAGGTGTAGAAGCACAGACTTTAGCAAACTGTTACACCGCAATTGAAATGGATTTAGAAGTAGTTCCAATCTTAAATAAGATTGATTTACCTGCGGCTGATCCAGAACGTGTTGCAGAAGAAATTGAAGAAATCGTAGGCATTGACGCGATGGAAGCAACGCGTTGTTCTGCAAAAACAGGCTTAGGTGTTGATGAAGTTCTTGAAACTATCGTTAAATCAATTCCAGCACCAGAAGGTGATCCTGAAGGCCCAACACAAGCCCTAATTATTGATTCATGGTTTGATAACTACTTAGGTGTTGTTTCTTTAGTTCGAGTTAAACATGGCTCACTTAAGAAAAATGACAAAATCAAAGTAATGAGCACAGGCCAAGTTTGGGGTATTGACCGCATTGGTATCTTTACACCAAAACAAATTGATACTGATGGATTAAATACCGGTGAAGTTGGCTGGGTTGTTTGTGGTATTAAAGACATTCTAGGCGCACCTGTAGGTGATACGCTAACACACGCTAAAGGCGGTTGTGAAGAACGCCTACCTGGTTTCAAAAAAGTGAAACCACAGGTATATGCAGGTCTGTTCCCAGTATCTTCTGATGATTACGAAAACTTCCGTGATGCATTAGGTAAGTTAAGTCTAAACGATGCATCGCTTTTCTATGAACCAGAAAGCTCTGCAGCACTTGGGTTTGGTTTCCGTTGTGGCTTCCTTGGAATGCTGCATATGGAGATTATTCAAGAGCGTTTAGAGCGTGAATATGATCTTGATCTAATAACAACAGCACCGACAGTAGTTTATGAAGTAGTATTGAATAATGGTGATTTACTGTATGTAGATAGCCCATCAAAACTACCTGCTGTAAACGACTTAGAAGAAATTCGTGAACCTATCGCTCGTTGTAATATTTTAGTTCCAGCTGAGTATTTAGGTAATGTAATTACGTTATGTGTTGAAAAACGTGGTATCCAAGTTGATATGGTTTATCACGGTAACCAAGTTGCACTGACGTATGATGTTCCTATGTCTGAAGTTGTTCTAGATTTCTTTGACCGTTTGAAATCAACCTCTCGTGGCTACGCGTCACTGGATTACAACTTCCAGCGTTATGAAGTATCTAACATGGTACGTGTAGATGTGTTAATCAATGGCGACAGAGTTGACGCACTAGCGATCATTACTCACCATGAGAATGCACAAAGCCGTGGTCGTTTATTGGTTGAGAAGATGAAAGAATTCATCCCTCGTCAAATGTTTGATATTGCTATTCAAGCTGCGATTGGTGCTCACATTATTGCGCGTTCAACAGTGAAGCAATTACGTAAAAACGTAATCGCAAAATGTTACGGTGGTGATATCAGCCGTAAGAAAAAACTGTTGAAGAAGCAGAAAGAAGGTAAGAAACGTATGAAGCAGATTGGTAATGTTGAATTACCTCAAGAAGCTTTCCTTGCGATTCTTCATGTAGGTAAAGATTAGTTTTTTATTTCTGATTATTCAGAGTGATATAAATTAAACTTTATTACAGCTCAAAGAAAGCGATGATCAATGGTCTTCGCTTTCTTTGTTATTGCAACACTTAACTTAAGGGAATGAAATGGCTAACACTTTTTCACTTATATTAGTTCTAGTAACACTATTTACGGGTGTTGTTTGGGCTATTGATAAATTCGTATGGGCACCAAAGCGCAAACTAAAAATTGCAGCAGCAAGTGAGCAAGCGAATGGACAAGTTGATGAAGCAACACTCGCAAAAGTTGCCCCACAACCTGCATGGATAGAGCAATCTGTTTCTATTTTTCCAGTGATTGGCCTTGTTTTAGTGTTGCGCTCATTTATTTATGAGCCGTTCCAGATCCCATCCGGTTCGATGATGCCGACGCTTTTAGTCGGTGATTTTATCTTGGTCGAAAAATTCTCTTATGGAATTAAAGATCCAGTTTGGCGTTCACAACTTGTAGAGACGGGTAAGCCTGAACGTGGTGATGTTGTTGTTTTTAAATATCCGCCACAACCAAATATAGACTATATTAAACGTGTAGTCGGTAAACCAGGTGATACTGTTATTTACAGTTCTTCAAAACAGTTGTGTATTAAGCCAAAAGGCGAGAGCAAGTGTAATATCATCCCGTTAACGAACATGAAAGACAGTGAATTCATGCAAGATCGTACTAACTTAGTTCAATATACCGAGCAGTTAGCAAAAGAGACAACGCATGATATTTTGGTTAACCCTATGAGAGCTGATCGTGTATCTATGTACCAACCACGACCAGGTTACAATGAATGGGTTGTACCAGAAGGTAACTACTTTGTGATGGGCGATAATCGTGACAACAGTGCCGACAGTCGTTATTGGGGTTTTGTTCCTGAAGCGAATTTAGTGGGTAAAGCGGTCGGGATCTGGATCAGCTTTGAATTTGAACGTGGTAGCGATAGTGTGCTGCCTTCCTTTATTCCTACTGGTGTGCGTTTTAACCGCATCGGTGGCATAGACTGATTGAAAGATTATGAATTCTTCATTACAACGCTTAGAAAAGAAAATTGGCTATCAATTTAAAGATGAAAACTTTTTAAAATTAGCGTTAACACATCGTAGTGCAAACGGCACTCATAATGAACGCCTAGAATTTCTTGGTGATTCAATCTTGAGTTTTGTTATTGCTGATGAGTTGTATCATCGATTCCCTAAAGTGGACGAAGGTGATATGAGTCGTATGCGTGCAACCTTAGTTCGTGGCCATACGTTAGCTGAACTAGGGCGTGAATTCCAGTTGGGTGATTACCTATTTTTAGGCCCTGGTGAATTGAAAAGTGGTGGTTTCCGTCGTGATTCGATTTTAGCGGATGCGGTTGAAGCGATCATTGGTGGCATCTACCTAGATAGCGACACTGAAGTTATCCGTGGGATTATTTTGGCATGGTACAAGACTCGTTTAGATTCAATTGAACCTGGTGTGTCACAAAAAGATCCAAAAACACGTCTTCAAGAGTACCTACAAGGTCGTCGTAAGCCGTTACCAACGTACACAGTAACAAAGATTAAAGGTGAAGCTCATAATCAAGAGTTCACTATTGAATGTATCGTAGCTGGCTTGGATGAGCCTGTTATCGGCAAAGGAAGTAGCCGCCGCAAGGCAGAACAGTCGGCTGCTGACATAGCATTAGGACAAGTAAACTAATGTCAGATGAAAAAGAATTTGATCTAGATGCGTACTTCTCATCAGAAGCTAAAACAGAATCTAGCGACAACCAACACTGTGGCTTTATTGCTATCGTTGGTCGCCCAAACGTAGGTAAGTCAACACTTCTAAACCAAATTTTGGGACAGAAGATTTCGATTACTTCACGTAAGCCTCAAACGACTCGTCACCGTATTATGGGTGTTGATACGGATGGAGACTATCAAGCTATTTACGTTGATACTCCAGGTCTTCATATTGAAGAGAAACGTGCAATTAACCGCTTAATGAACCGTGCAGCAAGCTCATCATTGAGTGATGTTAACCTGGTTCTATTTTTGGTTGATGGTACTCACTGGACTCCTGATGATGAAATGGTATTGAACAAGCTGAGAAAAGCGGAATTCCCTACGGTTTTATTAGTAAATAAAGTGGATAACGTTAAAGATAAAAATGACGTTATGCAGCATCTTCAAACCATGACTGAAAAAATGGACTTTGTAGATGTTGTGCCAATCTCTGCAAAATCAGGTTCAAACGTTGATTTTGTGCAAAAGTTGGTTCGTCAGTATTTACCAAAAGCAGTACATCACTTCCCTGAAGAGTATGTAACTGATCGTTCTCAACGTTTCATGGCGTCTGAAATTATTCGTGAAAAGCTAATGCGTTTTACGGGTGAAGAATTGCCATATTCTGTTACTGTTGAAATCGAACGTTTTGATTACAACCCTAAGATGGATGGCTTCCATATTAACGGTCTTATTCTTGTTGAGCGTTTAGGTCAAAAGAAAATGGTTGTTGGTAAGAATGGCGAGAAGATCAAGGTTATTGGTCGTGAAGCTCGTATTGATATGGAAGGCTTGTTTGACCGTAAAGTGTATTTAGAGCTTTGGGTTAAAGTTAAATCTGGTTGGGCTGATGATGAGCGAGCACTTCGTTCTCTAGGCTACATCGACGATTTATAATTTCTAGAAACTAGAAACGATAAGATCTAGAACAAGATCCCGAATAACTTAATCAAATTAATTTAAGTTGTTTGGGATTTTTTATTATAGCGAAATACATCTTTTATAGTATCTAGAAGCGAAGCGTTTATAGTTAGCGAAGCGCATAGTGCATTCTTTTTTATAGGTAAGAAACGTGGAAGAAGGCTTACAACGTTGTTTTGTCCTGCACCGAAGACCATATAGTGAAAGCAGTCTTATTTTAGATGTATTTAGCGAAGAGTATGGCCGTTTATCTATTATATCTAAAGGTGCGCGAAGTAAGCGCTCCAACCTCAAAGGTGTATTGCAAGCGTTTACCCCATTACTTATGAAATGGTCGGGTAAAGGTTCGATGCGAACATTGCGTCAAGCTGAGAGCATCAGTCTTGCTATTCCTCTTTCCGGTATTAATCTCTATTCAGCCATGTATATCAATGAACTGTTGGTGCGTGTGATTGAACAAGAAACCCCATATCCAGCTCTTTTTTTAGACTACCTCACCGCGTTAACTGAGTTAGCACAAACCAAAAACCCAGAACCAGCTTTACGACGTTTTGAATTAGCTTTGTTGTCTTCAATGGGCTACGGCGTAGATTTTTTACATTGTTCGGGCAGTGGTGAAATGGTTTCTCCAGAGATGACGTATCGTTATCGAGAGCAACAAGGTTTTATGGCATCTATTCGTCATGATCCCTTAATGAGCTTTAAAGGAAACGAATTGATTGCTATCAGTGAGCGACGATTTGTGACACCAGAGCAATTAAAAGCGGCAAAACGCTTTACACGCATAGCCTTAAAGCCGTATCTTGGCGGCAAGCCCCTAAAAAGTAGGGAACTGTTTCTTCCAAGAACAAGGAGTATTCTAAAATGAGTTCAATTTTACTTGGCGTTAATATCGATCACGTAGCCACCCTTAGAAATGCAAGAGGGACTAAATATCCAGATCCTGTACACGCTGCTGAAATCGCAGAGCGTGCTGGTGCTGCGGGTATTACTATTCATCTGCGTGAAGATCGTCGTCATATTAATGATCGCGATGTACGTATTCTGCGTGAAACGCTACAAACGCGAATGAACTTAGAAATGGCAGTGACGGATGAAATGGTTGGTATTGCGCTTGAAACACAACCTGAATTTGTTTGCTTAGTACCAGAGAAGCGTGAAGAGTTAACCACTGAAGGCGGCTTAAATGTCTTAGGCCAGCTTGAGAAAGTGAAGGCTGCAACGACAACGCTCTCTGATGCAGGTATTAAAGTGTCTCTATTTATTGATGCAGATAAAGAGCAAATTGATGCAGCGGTTGAATGTGGCGCGCCATATATTGAACTTCATACCGGTGCTTACGCTGATGCAAAAACAGAAGAAGCGCAGCAAGATGAGCTGAAAAAAATCGCAGCAGGCGCAAGTTATGCGGCTTCTAAAGGCCTCATTGTTAATGCTGGTCATGGCTTGACGTATCATAACGTTGAAGCGATTGCAGCTCTGCCAGAAATCTACGAATTAAACATCGGCCACTCAATTATGGGGCGTGCAGTGTTTGATGGTTTAGAAAAAGCTGTCGCGGATATGCACCGTATTATGCTTGGTGCTCGTAAGTAATGGCAATTGTTGGTCTAGGGACTGATATCGCTGAAATAGAAAGGGTTGAGAAAGCCCTTTCTCGTTCAGGAGATGCGTTCGCTGAGCGCATCTTAAGTGTATCTGAATTTAATAAATATCAATCATTAAAGCAAAAAGGACGTTTCTTAGCTAAACGTTTTGCAGCAAAAGAAGCCGCTTCTAAAGCGTTAGGTACCGGTATTGCTCACGGTGTTACCTTTCATGATTTTACAATCTCTAATGATGAGAATGGTAAGCCGCTATTAACACTCTCAGGTAAGGCGCTTGCTTTATCACAACAAAAGAGTGTCTCTCATATTCACCTTACTATCTCTGATGAGCGTCATTACGCTGTAGCGACTGTTATTTTTGAATCCTGAATTAAGCTATTTCAAGCATTGAGAAGCATCTTGTGTAACTTTAGTCATTTCGTCTTGCAGCTCAAATAGTTCAGGTTCAACTTCTTCAATGGAACTATCTTGTCGTAGAGCCGTTTCAATTAAATTACAAAGCTGCTTTAATCTTGGAACACCACAATATGAGCTGCTGCCATGCAGTTTATGTATATAGTGACAAAGCTCTTCAGTAGAAGAGTTTCCTGCAATGGCCTTTTCAATCCAATCATCGACCTCTGGAATAAATTCAATCAGCATCTGTAGCATTTCTTTAGCGAGATCTTCTTTTCCTGCCGATTGCTTTAATGCGGCTTCCCAATCAATGCTACTATTCTTATTACTGCTTGCTTCTTCAACATGCAGTGCAGGAATTTCGTCGGCTAAGATCTCTATTTTTTCAACATCCGTCGTATCGGTTAACGGACTCCAGTGAATAATGACTTGTTGAAGCACATGCTCTTCAATTGGTTTTGTAAGGTAGTCATCCATGCCTTCGCTGATTAATCGCTCTCGTTCGCCAGCCATAGCATGGGCAGTAACTGCAACCACAGGAGTTTGTGCATTTAAGACCGTTTTACGGATCTCTTTACATGCCATTACGCCATCCATTTTTGGCATTTGAATATCCATTAAGATGATATCAAACTTTTGCTCTGTGGCTTGTTGCACCGCATCGATACCATTTTTACAGGTAACCACTGTCTCTACTTGTTCGTGTAATAAAGCAGAAATAAGTTTGAGGTTTGCTGGATTATCATCAATCGCCATCACTTTAATCGGTAAACGCTGAGGTCCTTCGTGAGAGGCCATTAAATCCGGTAAAGTAGGTATTTGTTCTAATTGCTTATGGTTGAGTAAAGCATCAAGCAATTTTTTCTTAGCGAATGGCTTTGATAAACAAGTAATGTGAGTCTGTTGATTTAACTCCTCAGTGAGAGCAAGCTCTGTACTTGGTAAGCCGATAATTACGGTTGGGCAATAAGGCGCGAGTTTATTTGAGATCTTTTGTAATGATTGCGCTGTTGGCTTAGCGGTCGAGCTTAAGCTGATTAGAGCGAAATCATGAGGTTCAATATTATCGGGCAGTGTTGAGCGGTAAGTGACAAAGACACCGTGATTGATAAATTGCTGTTGTAAAATAGAAGCTGATTGCATATTTGGTTCTATTAATAACAGTTTTTTCTTATCTAATTGGGCAACATCACGTTCATCAATCATAGGCAGATCTGTTGAGTTCATTTTGATAGTAAACCAAAAGGTTGAACCTTGGTGAAGACGACTACTAAGGCCTATCTCTCCACCCATTTGAGCCACTAATTTTTGAGTAATAACTAGGCCTAAACCAGTACCACCATAACGGCGTGAAATGCTAGCATCTGCTTGGCTAAATGCTTGGAATAATTGAGCCTGTTGGCGCTCTGAAATACCAATGCCAGTATCACGAACCACAAATTGAAGATCAATGCTGTCGTTATGTAAGTGTTTTAGTTCAACCGAAATATCGATGTTGCCTTTTTCGGTAAATTTAATTGAGTTACCAACGAGATTATTAAGTACTTGTTGGATTCGAAGTGGATCTCCGATAAGCCCAGAAGGTACGCGTTGATCAATTTTTAATGTAATTTCTAAGCCTTTTTCATGCGCACTTGGAGCAAGTAGGCTAACCACTTCATCTAGACTGTCTTGGAAGTTAAATGGCAGGTTCTCTAGTAATAACTTACCCGCCTCCAGTTTCGAGAAATCTAAAATATCGTTGATGATAGTTAATAAGTTATTTGCTGAACGTTCAATGGTTTGTAAATAATCTTGTTGGTTATTAGACAGTGATGTTTTTAGCATTTGACGGGTAAAGCCAATCACACCATTAAGTGGGGTTCTTAGCTCGTGAGACATGTTTGCTAAGAACTCTGACTTAACCCGCGCCGCTTCTTGAGCACGTTTTTTTGCAATATCTAATTCAACGTTTTGAATTTCTAATTGCTCTAAGGTTTCACGTAAATCAGAGGTCGCTTGGTCGATACTTTGCTGCATCTCAACATGATACTCAGACAAAGAGATAGCCATCGCATTGATACCATTTTTAAGGGTATCTAGCTCGCCATGCAATTTATTCTCAATTCGTACATTCAAATGGCCACGACGAATACGGTCCACTACGCTGACCATGTGTGAAATAGGCTGAGTGACATCTTGCATCAAACGATAAGCAAAGACGCCTGATAAGCTCAATCCAAGGATTAATACAATCAAGGCAGAGAATATTTCTTGGTACTGCTGTAAGCGTAGACTGGATAAGTCTAGTTCAATGGCGATGTAGCCTAGAGGCTCATTGATATGAGAGGCGTCAAAATTGGCAGAGAACTGTCCTTCAGGGAGAATAGGCGTTCGTAATATTAAAGACTCTTCTTGAAAAGAAATATTAAGTAATAGTGGGATCGGTTTATCTTTAGGAAACGTTAAGCTTTCAAAATTAGGATGGAAGTTAGAAGTAACGAACAGTTCGTGATGCTCATCAAATACGGCAATACTGCGAACAATTTTAGAGTGCTTTCGATGCGCATAGCTTATTAGACGACGAACGGCTTCACGGTTTTTTCCCGTCATACCATACTCACTTGAGATGGCTAGCGGTTCAATAATGCTGGTGCCACTCGAAATGAGCTGAGCTTCCAAATCATTGTATCGATTCATGGTAAAGAAGCCACTAAGTAGCAAACCGATAATTAATGTAGGCGCCAGTGTCAGGGTAATAACACGTGCGCGTAAACCGTATTTTGTCATATTGATTCGTTCTTATTAACTTCCTTGAGCGCGTAGCTTAATCAAGTTAACGAGTAAGCTCAATTATTCTATGTAGAAATCGTAAGTTGAAACACAAATCAATGCCCATTCTGCACTACATCTTAATATTGTTTGGGTATAATGGCGCTAATTTTGGTAAATCAGGCAATAATCATGGCGCAATTCTTCAAACCTAAAAAGAAAGCTTCAGTAAACACAAAGCATCAATCTGTTGATGTGGTTCGATTAGATCACAATGGCGAAGGTGTCGCTTTTGTAGATAAGAGACCAGTATTTATTGAAGGTGCTTTACCTGAAGAAAAAGCGATTATTCAATTTATCGAACAGAAAAAACAATACTCTCGAGCTAAGCTTATCAAGCTGACGGAAAAAAGCCCAAAGCGTCAAGATGCGATTTGTGAGTATTATCATGAGTGTGGTGGTTGCAATTTACAGCACCTTCAACACGATGAGCAAATTGTCGCAAAAAATATTAAGCTGCAAGAGCTAATGCAAAAACAAGGCGTTGAACCTTGTGAGATGGTTGAGCCGATTGTTGGTGATGACAAAGCCTATCGCCGTCGAGCTCGTATTAGTTTGATGTTTAATAAACAAACGAATCAGCTTGATTTTGGGTTTCGTAAGAAGCAAAGCAAAGCGATTGTAAATGTTCGCCATTGCCCAGTATTAGTGAATGAACTTGATCAACATCTAACGTCACTTTATGAATTATTAAATTCATTTAAATCGAAAAAGCATCTAGGACATGTAGAGTTAGTTCAAGCTGATAATGGCAGTGTCTTATTGATCCGCCATTTGGTTGATTTTAATAAAACTGACCATCAAGCATTACTCTCTTATTGTGAAGAGCGTGATTTGATCTTGTATTTAATGCCGGAATCAGATGTCTTAAACCATGTTTATGGTGAAGAGCCATATTACCTTATTGATGGTGCTAAAATTTACTTTACTCCAAAAGACTTTATTCAAGTTAATGGTGATGTGAATACAAAGATGGTTCATCAAGCTCTTTCTTGGTTAGATCTAAAAGAAAATGACACCGTATTAGACCTATTTTGTGGCTTAGGCAATTTTAGTCTACCTTTGGCTCAAAAAGTAGAAAGTGTCATTGGTATTGAAGGTGTTGATGAAATGGTTCAACGCGCGCAACAGAATGCCAAAAGTAATAAATTATCGAATGTCACATTTTATCAGGCTAATTTAGAAGAAAGTATTGATGATCAAGTGTGGTCTAGAACAAAGTTTACAAAGATTTTACTCGATCCTGCCAGAGCAGGGGCTGCAGGAGTGATGCAAACTGTGGCAAAATTGAAACCTGAAACCGTGGTTTATGTATCGTGCAATCCGGCAACACTTGCACGCGATAGCCAATTACTTATTCAACACGGTTACAAGCTGACTAGGCTAGGAATGCTTGACATGTTCCCACATACAGGACATTTAGAATCTATGGCCTTGTTTGAGCGATAACTGGTAGTAAAAAATACCAAAGACGCTAAATGGAAGCCAAACAGAATCATTATAAAATTGGATTATAGGAAACGAACATGGTCGCAGTTCGCGGAGCACATCTTAAGGAAAATGAAGCGTTCGAGTTAGGTGAATGGATCACCAGCCTTGAGCAAGATAAAAACACCTCAAAAAAATTGACTGAGGTGTATAAGCAATGTGAAGAGTTAGTCGCTTCTCATAAAGAAGGACAGCTCTTGCTGTGGCGTGGTCGTGAGATGATCGAAATATTGATCACCTTAAGCATGGACAAGCCAACACTTATTGCCGCTCAGTTATTCCCTTTGGTTTCTTCTGGTGTTTTAGACAGAGAAACGCTAACTGAGCACTACAATAAAGAAATTGAAAAATTGATTGATGGCGTTGAAGAGATGGATGCCATTGGTCAATTGAATGCGTCTGTAGATGCGGAGTCGGCATCTTCTCAGGTGGATAATATCCGCCGAATGCTACTTGCGATGGTGGATGACTTTCGTTGTGTGATCATAAAATTAGCGGAGCGTATCTGTAATTTACGTGAAGTTAAAAATGAACCTGATGAAGTGCGTCGTGCTGCAGCAAAAGAGTGTAATAACTTATATGCTCCATTAGCAAACCGCCTAGGTATTGGTCAATTAAAGTGGGAAATCGAAGATTACTCTTTTCGTTACCAACATCCAGATACCTATAAAAAAATAGCTAAACAGTTATCTGAGCGACGTATTGTTCGTGAGCAGTATATCGAGGATTTTGTCACTGGGCTCAGTGATGAAATGCAAGAGTACAACATTAATGCTGAAGTGAGCGGCCGTCCAAAACACATCTACAGCATTTGGCGCAAGATGCAGAAAAAGAGCTTAGCATTTGACGAGCTATTTGATGTGCGTGCGGTACGAATTATCGCTGACCAACTGCAAGATTGTTATGCCGCTCTTGGGGTTGTGCATACTAAATTTAAGCACTTACCTAGTGAGTTTGATGACTATGTCGCGAACCCAAAACCTAATGGCTATCAATCAATTCATACCGTTGTTCTTGGTCCTGAAGGCAAAACTATTGAGATCCAGATCCGTACTAAGGATATGCATGAAGACTCTGAGTTAGGGGTTGCCGCGCACTGGAAATACAAAGAAGGTTCATCAAACAGCAGTCGCAGTGGCTATGATGAAAAAATCACGTGGCTACGTAAGCTGCTTGATTGGCAAGAAGAGATGTCTGATTCAGGTGAAATGCTGGATGAGCTACGAAGCCAAGTCTTTGATGATCGAGTTTATGCCTTTACGCCACGCGGTGATGTAGTCGATTTACCTATGGGTGCTACGCCGTTGGATTTTGCTTATCACATTCACTCAGAAGTGGGACATCGTTGTATTGGTGGGAAAGTAGGTGGACGAATAGTTCCATTTACGCATCAATTAACTATGGGTGATCAAGTTGAAATTATTACCCAAAAAGAACCGAATCCATCACGAGATTGGTTAAATCCAACTCTTGGTTTTGTTAATTCAGGCCGCGCTCGCGCTAAGATCAACGCATGGTTTAGAAAGCAGAGTCGTGAGAAAAATCTTGATGCAGGTAAAGAGATTTTAGAAACTGAATTAGCGAAGATTGGGGGCACATTAAAAGACGCAGAGCGATATGCTTTAAAACGTTTTAATGTTAATTCAACCGATGAGTTATTTGCTGGTGTAGGTAGTGGTGATCTTCGTATTAACCAAGTGATTAATCATATTAATGCGTTAATCAATAAGCCAACGGCAGAGCAAGAAGATCAAAAAGCACTAGAACAATTGCAAGAGTCTGAAGCCAAAGCACAAGCTCATGCTCAAGCACAGAATAAGAAACGTAATGATGCGGTTGTTGTAGAAGGTGTCGATAACTTAATGACACACCTTGCCCGTTGTTGTCAGCCGATCCCTGGTGATCCAATCGCAGGCTATATTACTCAAGGCCGTGGTATCTCAGTTCACCGTAGTGATTGTGATCAGCTTAATGAGCTACGTCATCATGCCGCAGAGCGTATTATTGATACGGTGTGGGGCAGTGGTTTTGAAGGGTCTTATATCTTAACCCTACGAGTGACAGCAATGGATCGTTCAGGTCTATTAAAAGATCTCACGACACTCTTTGCGAATGAAAAAGTAAAAGTATCAGGAATGAAGAGCCGAAATGATCATAAAAAACAGCTGACGATCATGGACTTTGATCTTGAAGTATTTAATGCGGATATCCTTAGTCGATTAATTACTCGTGTTGAGCAAGTGAAAGACGTAATGGAAGCGATGCGATTATCGTAATAAAGTACTTATTAAGCATATATAGCTAAATTATTGATTCATAATAATTATATTTTAAAGCCAAATGTTATTTACAACATTTGGCTTTTTTTTTGAAAAAATAATTCAAGTTCTGAAATTTCAGGCCGTAAATAAATGTATCAACGATGAATTATAGGCTTCTATCCTATAACAATAAATGAAGCCGACCGGAGCAAACATTATGTCAATTTCAGTAAATACAAACATCTCAGCAATGACAGCACAACGTTACATGAATAATGCAACTGCTGCTCAAACTGATTCAATGGAGAAATTGTCTTCAGGTTCAAAAATCAACAGCGCTGCTGATGATGCTTCTGGTCTGCAAATTTCAAATCGTATGACAGCACAAACTCGTGGTTTAGATGTTGCTGTTCGTAACGCTAATGACGGTATGTCAATTGCGCAAACGGCAGAAGGCGCAATGAAAGAAACGACCAACGTACTTCAACGTTTACGTGACTTATCGCTACAATCTTCAAATGGCTCAAATACTGACGCTGACCGTAAAGCGATGCAAGAAGAAGCAAGTTCATTAACTGATGAGCTGAATCGTATTGCTGAAACCACTTCTTTTGGTGGTACTCGTTTAATTAACGGTGAGTTTGGTACAAAATCTTTCCAAATTGGTGCTGATTCAGGTGAAGCAGTGGCAATGACACTAAACAGCATGCGTGCTGATGAGTCGACAATGGGTGGTAAATCTTACTTCGCTGAAGAAGGTCGCGATATCAACTGGAAAGTAGGTGCAGAAAACACGCAGTTTAATGTGACATACAATGATAAAAACGGTAATCCTCAAGAAATCAACATCTCAGCAAAAGCAGGTGATGATATTGAAGAGTTAGCGACGTACATTAATGGTCAAACGAACGAACTAAGTGCTTCAGTGACTGAAGATGGCGTACTTCAAGTGTTCATGTCAGGCGAAACTATCTCTTCTCCATTAGAGTTCAATGGCTCTCTAGCAAATGAATTAAAAATGGGTGGCGAGTCGGACGATACAGTTGCATCTATGGACCTTACAACCGTTGGTGGCGCACAGCGTTCAATTGATGTGATTGATGCCGCTCTAGAATACGTTGATGGTAATCGTGCTTCATTAGGTGCATTCCAAAACCGTTTTGAAAGTGCAGTTAAAAACTTAACAAACATTAACGAAAACATCACGGATTCAAATAGCCAAATTAAAGATACAGATTTTGCTAAAGAAACAACGAACTTAACTAAGACGCAAATTTTAAGTCAATCAAGTTCGTCAATCCTAGCACAAGCAAAACAAGCGCCAAGCATGGCAATGAGCTTATTAGGCTAGGCTTTATGAAGCAAAAAGTTAAGCTACCTTAGTATTAAGGTATATGAATTTTGAAAAAGCGATGACTATAATGGTCATCGCTTTTTTGTTTTTAATCAAAGGTAAATCTATTACAGTTTCAAATAACCTTGAACAATTGCTTTCAATCATGACACAACTACGTGACAAAGAATCTGGTTGCCCGTGGGATAGAAAGCAAACCTTTGATTCTATTATTCCTCACACCATAGAAGAGACTTATGAAGTGGTGGACGCCATTCATAAGAAGGACTGGGATAACTTAAAAGAAGAGTTAGGTGATTTACTATTCCAAGTTGTTTTTTATGCTCAAATGGCGAAAGAGGACGGTTTGTTTGATTTTAATGATGTGCTTGATACATTAAATGAAAAATTAGTTCGTAGGCACCCTCATGTCTTTAGTGATGAAGTGTTCTCATCAGAAGAAGAGATAACAGCGAATTGGGATAAAGTGAAGCAACAAGAGCGGTTGGTAAAAGAAGAGTTAGATAGCCCGTCACAAGCACAGCAGAGCATCTTAGATTCGATTCCTAGTGCCTTACCGGGCTTATTACGAGCAAATAAAATCCAGAAGCAGTGTGCAAAGGTGGGTTTTGATTGGGATGAGTTGCAACCGGTTGCCGATAAGGTAAATGAAGAGGTTGCAGAGGTACTAGAGGAAGCACTGAAAAATCCACGAGATGAGAAGAAGCTTGAAGAAGAATTAGGTGATTTACTTTTTGCGACAGTAAATTTTTCTCGTCATTTAGGAAAAAATCCTGAACAAGCTTTATGCAAGGCAAATGATAAATTTGAACGTCGTTTTCGTCAAATTGAAGCGAACGTCGCCAAAAAGAATAAAAAAATAGAGCAATGTGATTTAAATGAACTAGACTCAGAATGGGAAAATGTGAAGCGAAGTGAGCGGAATTGATTTGGAGCAAAAAATAAATCAATTAACTGTGATACTTTTCACGTTGTGGCGATAAAGCGGTTCTGGTATATTCACTTCCCGTCCAGATGAAATCCATTTTTATTCCTCATTACACCAATTTCAGGTAACGTATGACGACGAATTACATTTTTGTAACTGGCGGGGTTGTATCCTCACTAGGTAAAGGTATTGCAGCAGCATCATTAGCAGCTATTCTTGAAGCTCGTGGCTTAAAAGTCACTATGATGAAGCTTGACCCATACATCAACGTTGATCCAGGCACTATGAGCCCAACTCAACACGGTGAAGTATTCGTCACGGAAGACGGCGCAGAAACAGATCTAGACTTAGGTCACTATGAGCGCTTCATCCGCACCAAAATGACTAAGCGTAATAACTTTACAGCTGGTCGAGTATACGCAGATGTTCTACGTAAAGAACGTCGTGGCGATTATTTAGGTGCAACTATCCAAGTTATCCCTCATATCACGAATGCGATTAAAGAACGTGTTATCTCTGGCGCTGAAGGCCATGATATTGCAATCGTAGAAGTTGGTGGCACTGTTGGTGATATTGAATCTCTACCATTCATGGAAGCGATTCGTCAACTTGCTGTTGAGCTAGGCCGTGAACACACAATGTTTATGCATTTAACTCTTGTTCCTTATTTAGGTGCAGCGGGTGAGCTTAAAACTAAGCCGACTCAACACTCTGTAAAAGAACTACTTTCTATTGGTATCCAACCAGATATCCTAGTTTGTCGTTCAGACCGTGTTATCCCAGCAAACGAACGTAAGAAAATTGCTCTTTTCTGTAATGTACAAGAAAAAGCTGTTATCTCAATGAAAGACGTAGATTCAATCTATAAAATCCCACAACTAATCCGAGCGCAAGGTACTGATGAATTAGTATGTCAACGCTTTGGTATCACAGCTCCAGAAGCGGATCTGTCTGAGTGGGAACAAGTAATTTATGAAGAAGCTAACCCAACTGGTGAAGTTACTATCGGTATGGTTGGTAAATACATTGAATTACCAGACGCTTACAAGTCAGTAAATGAAGCATTAAAACATGCGGGCTTGAAAAATCGTCTAAACGTCACTATTAAATATGTAGACTCACAAGATGTTGAGTCTAAAGGAACTGAAATCCTAGAAGGTCTAGATGCAATTCTAGTTCCTGGTGGTTTCGGTGACCGCGGTATTGAAGGTAAGATCCTTGCTGCTCAATACGCTCGTGAAAATGCAGTACCATATTTAGGAATCTGTCTTGGTATGCAAGTTGCGCTGATTGAATATGCGCGTAACGTTGCTAATATGGAAGGGGCTCACTCTTCTGAATTCTCTAAAGACACTAAATTCCCTGTTGTTGGTCTAATCACTGAGTGGATTGATGGCGAAGGTAATGTTGAAGAGCGTACTGAGAAATCAGATTTAGGCGGTACAATGCGTCTTGGTTCTCAGCTATGTCACCTTGCAAAAGGCTCTAAAGCTCGTGAGCTTTACGGTAACGCAACTGTTGAAGAGCGTCACCGTCACCGTTATGAAGTAAATAACAATTTACTTCCTCAGCTTGAAAAAGCCGGTCTTAAAATTTCTGGTCTATCAGCTGATAAGAAGCTTGTGGAAATTATTGAACTTCCTAACCACCCATGGTTTGTGGCTGCTCAATTCCACCCAGAATTCACATCAACACCTCGTGATGGTCACCCATTATTTGAAGGTTTTGTTAAAGCAGCAGGCGAAAATGCTCGCGGTGAATTCGAAAAGTAATAGGATTTACGGATAGCTGCTCAATGTTGTAGTAGCTATTTTTAGCTTTTAAATTAAAGATAAAGTAGAGGAAACACAATGTCTAAGATCGTTAAAGTTCTAGGTCGTGAAATCATCGATTCTCGTGGTAACCCAACAGTTGAAGCTGAAGTTCACCTAGAAAGTGGTTTTGTAGGTATGGCTGCTGCTCCATCTGGCGCATCTACAGGTTCTCGTGAAGCTCTTGAGCTACGTGATGGCGACAAATCTCGTTTCCTAGGTAAAGGTGTTCTTAAAGCTATCGCAGCTGTAAATGGTCCAATCGCAGAAGCTCTAATCGGCAAAGACGCGAAAAACCAAGCTGAAATCGACCAAATCATGATCGATTTAGATGGTACAGAAAACAAAGCAAACTTTGGTGCTAACGCAATCCTTGCTGTTTCTCTAGCGAATGCTAAAGCGGCTGCAGCTGCTAAGTCTATGCCTCTTTACGCTCACATCGCTGACCTAAACGGCACTCCAGGCGTATTCTCTATGCCTCTACCAATGATGAACATCATCAACGGTGGCGAGCACGCTGATAACAACGTTGATATCCAAGAATTCATGATTCAACCTGTTGGCGCTAAAACGCTTAAAGAAGCTCTACGCATCGGCGCAGAAGTTTTCCACAACCTAGCTAAAGTTCTTAAGTCTAAAGGCTACAGCACTGCTGTTGGTGATGAAGGCGGTTTCGCTCCTAACCTTAAATCTAACGCTGAAGCGCTAGAAGTTATCGCAGAAGCTGTTGCAGCTGCTGGTTACGAGCTAGGTAAAGACGTTACTCTTGCTATGGACTGTGCTGCTTCTGAGTTCTTCAACAAAGAAGACGGTATCTACGACCTTAAAGGCGAAGGTAAGAAATTTACTGCTGAAGAATTCAACCATTACCTAGCTGGTCTTGTTGAGCAATTCCCAATCGTATCTATCGAAGATGGTCTAGACGAATCTGATTGGGCTGGCTTCAAGCACCAAACTGAACTTCTAGGTGACAAGATTCAACTAGTTGGTGACGATCTATTCGTTACAAACACTAAGATTCTTGCTCGTGGTATCGAAGAAGGCATCACTAACTCAATCCTTATCAAGTTCAACCAAATCGGTTCACTTACAGAGACTCTAGCTGCAATCAAGATGGCTAAAGATGCTGGTTTCACAGCAGTTATCTCTCACCGTTCTGGCGAAACTGAAGATGCAACAATTGCTGATCTAGCAGTTGGTACAGCTGCAGGTCAAATCAAAACTGGTTCTATGAGCCGTTCTGACCGTGTTGCTAAGTACAACCAACTTATCCGTATCGAAGAAGCTCTAGGTGAACTAGCGCCATTCAACGGTCTTAAAGAAGTTAAAGGTCAATAATCTCATTTTTTGAGAGTATGACTTAATTCTTTAATCGTTCGATTAGAATTTTGATACAAAAACCGTCTCATTTGAGGCGGTTTTTTTTATTTCCGCTAGACAGCTAGTGAAGTTCTAATGAGGGGTTGATATAGTTAGCTTTCTTTTATCATTGCCAATTTTGTGGAGCAATCATGCGCGCTTTTGCCCTTTTATTACTGATCACCTTAGGCTGGCTTCAATCGACGTTATGGTTTGGTAAGAATGGCCTGTCGGATTATGCAACAGTATCTGATGATGTCACCTTACAAGAAGAGGTTAATCAAGGATTACGAAACCGTAATGAGCAGATGTTTGCTGAGATTGATGACTTAAAAAAAGGCTCAGAAGCGATAGAAGAACGAGCTCGGCATGAGTTGGGAATGATAAAAAAAGGCGAAACTTTTTATCGAATTATTGATGAAGACAGTGAGGGATAATTGATGTCTATAATTTCTGATTTTTCAATTAGCGTTATTGTTCCTGCTGCTGGAGTGGGGAGCCGTATGAAAGCGGATCGCCCAAAACAGTATTTATTACTTGATGGAAAAACCATTTTAGAACATACCATTGAGCAATTACTGGCTTTTCCTAGTATTGATAAAGTGATAGTGGCTATTAGTGATACCGACCCTTACTTTGATGAATTGCCAATATCAAAAAATAAGCGGGTAATACGTGTATCAGGAGGCATAGAACGAGCAGATTCTGTACTTTCTGGCCTAGTATATTTAAAAGAACATCAACTCAGTGAGTGGGTAATGGTGCATGATGCTGCGCGTCCTTGCATTCGACATAATGACATTGAAAAATTGATCACTGAAGTTATCCCTCATCATATTGGAGGCATTCTGGCTTCTCCTGTACGGGATACAATGAAACAAGCCAATCCAGAGTCGACCATTGAAACCACCATTGACCGCAGTGTGTTATGGCATGCATTAACCCCGCAGCTTTTCATAACAGAGCTGTTGTATTCGGCATTAAAAACAGGATTAGAAAAAGGTTTATCGATTACTGATGAATCTTCCGCTATCGAATTAATGGGGTATCAGCCTAAACTCGTTCATGGGCGTGCCGATAACTTAAAAGTCACGCAACCTGAAGATCTTGATTTAGCTGAGTTCTATCTTCACAAAATGAAAAAGGAAACCAAATAATGAGAATTGGACACGGATTTGATGTACATAAATTTGGTGGCGAAGGCCCAGTCATTATCGGTGGTGTCAGTGTTCCTTATGAGCAAGGTTTAATTGCACATTCAGATGGTGATGTCGCACTTCATGCGTTGTGTGATGCATTACTTGGCGCAATAGCAGAAGGCGATATCGGACGACACTTTCCTGATACCGATGACAAGTGGAAAGGGGCTGATAGCCGAGCTTTGTTGAGAGATGTATACCGCAGAGTAAAAGAAAAAGGATTAGTTTTAGGTAATGCAGATGTGACTATCATCGCTCAAGCTCCTAAAATGGCACCGCATATAGAAGCAATGTGTAGTGCAATTGCTGAAGATTTAGAAACCAGTGTAGACAATGTAAACGTGAAAGCAACCACATCAGAGCGTTTAGGTTTTACTGGAAGAAAAGAAGGCATCGCTTGTGAAGCGGTGGTGCTGTTAGTTAAAACATCTTATTAATTAGAGATACATTCTATGTCAGACATCATGTCTAATTTTTCGTGGTTATACGGAAAACCAGTAGCAACAGGTAAATTAAAGCAACTACCAGAGCATTTCATTGTAAAAGAAGTGCTAGGTTTTTCGTTCACTGGTAAAGGTGAACATCTAATGGTTAAGATCCGTAAAACGGGTGAAAATACCAAATATGTTGCCAATGAATTAGCTAAATTTTGTGGTGTAAAATCAAAAGACATCAGCTGGGCTGGCTTAAAAGATCGTCATGCAGTGACAGAGCAATGGTTAAGTGTTCACTTACCAAAAAGCGATCATCTTAAATTTGCCTTATTTGAGGCGACACACCCAGGTGTTGAAATTTTAGAAATGACACGCCACAACAAAAAATTACGTCCAGGTGATCTTCTAGGAAACAGCTTTCAGTTAATTGCAACTGAAGTGACTGACATGGAAGATGTATTGGCTCGTTTAGAAAAAGTGAAGTTAACTGGTGTACCAAACTACTTTGGTGCTCAGCGTTTTGGTCATGAAGGTAATAACGTAACAGAAGCACGCCGTTGGGGCCGTGAAAATGTGCGCACTCGTGATAATACTAAGCGTAGCTTCTACCTGTCTGCTGCTCGTTCTTGGATTTTCAATCATATTGTTTCTCAAAGAATAACAGAGGGTTACTTCTCTCAACCTGTTGATGGTGATATTCTACTAGATCAAAATGATCGTATTGTAAATGAGAATGTGACATCAGAAGAGAGCATTCAAAAAATTCAAAATGGTGAATTGTCTATCTCTGCTGCACTAGCAGGTGATAACCAACTTCCTACGACAGATAAAGCACTTACGTTTGAGCAACCTCAGTTGGATGCTGAACCTGATTTAATGGCGCTGATCTGTGGTAACCGCATGCGTCATGAACGTCGCAGTGTTGAATTACATCCTGAGAATTTAACGTGGTCTTCTGAAGGCGATACGTTAACGCTGAGTTTCTCTTTAACATCAGGCAGTTTTGCAACTGTGATTGTGCGTGAATTGCTGCAAGAAATCGAAGTAGAGCGTACATACGCTTAATACCGTTTAGAATGAGAAGTGGAGAGTTGAGTGAGTAAATTGCGTATATTGCTAAGTAATGATGATGGAGTATTTGCTGAGGGAATAAACACGCTTGCAAATGTGCTTTCGGATATTGCCGATATTACCATTGTAGCGCCTGATCGTAATCGCTCTGGAGCATCAAATTCTCTGACTTTGGAATCACCACTTCGAGTTCGTCAAATAGCGGATAATATTCATTCAGTGCAAGGAACACCAACCGATTGTGTGCACTTTGCGTTGAATGAATTAATGAAAGATAACTTACCTGATCTAATTATTGCAGGCATTAATCATGGTGCAAATTTAGGTGATGACACACTCTATTCAGGTACCGTAGCGGCGGCAACAGAAGGGCATTTTCTAGGGTTACCCGCAATAGCGATATCTTTAGTTGGACGCACACATTTCGATACGGCTGCTCAAGTTGCTTTAACATTGGTTAAGAACCATTTAGAAAAACCGTTAACAAAGAAAAGAGTACTCAACGTTAATGTTCCTGATTGTGAATATGCTCAACTCTCTTCTTGGGAGGTGACCCGCTTAGGTGCAAGACATCATTCAGAAAGTATGATTGAAGACACCGATCCTCGCGGAGAAACCATTTATTGGTTAGGTCCTCCTGGCAAAAAGCAAGACGCTGGTAAAGGAACGGATTTTTATGCCGTTAAGCATAATCAGGTATCAATAACGCCGTTACAAGTTGATTTAACCGCTCATGATTCATTAACTATGATGGCTGATTGGTTATCAATAGAGAGTGCCAAATAATGACTAATTCACGCGCTGAATTACTTGAACAGTTTTTACGCCAGCAAGGTATTCAAGATGAGCAAGTTTTGGCTGCTATTCGAGCATTGCCGCGAGAGCGTTTTATTCCAGAAGCATTAGGACATCAAGCGTATCAAAATAACGCATTGCCTATTGGTGAGGGACAAACCATATCTCAGCCTTATATTGTTGCGAAAATGACTGAACTATTAGGATTACAGCGTGACTCTAATGTACTAGAAGTTGGTACAGGCTCTGGTTATCAAACCGCAGTGTTGGCGCAATTGCTTGATCATATAAACTCAGTTGAACGGATCAAATCGCTTCAATGGAATGCCAAGCGCTTATTAAAGCAATTGGATATTTATAACGTATCGACTAAGCACGCTGATGGTTGGCAAGGTTGGGCAAATAAAGGCCCTTTTGATGCGATTATTGTTACTGCTGCCGCTGAATCAATTCCAAATGATTTATTGTGGCAATTAAAAGAGGGTGGCCGACTTGTGATCCCTATTGGCGAAGAAACACAGCATTTATATCGTATTGTTCGTCAGGGTGATGAGTTTTACTCAGAAGCCATCGAAGAGGTGCGTTTCGTTCCATTGGTAGCAGGTGAATTAGCATAATAATAATGAATAAAATGACAGTTATCTCTTCTCGTTTGTGGCTAATGGCTGCAATATTTAGTTTATTGCTTTCTGGTTGCTCTATGGGACCACATCGCCCTGCGCCTGTATCAAGTGTTAATAGCTCTTCTACTTCATACGGAGGAGCAGAACGCGGCAGCTATAGAGGCAGTTATTATCGAGTAGAAAAAGGGGATACGTTATATTTCATTTCTTATGTTACCAATAAAGATGTTAAAGAACTGATAGCTTATAACGAGCTAAAAGCCCCTTATGTAATTCATCCAGGACAAAAAATTAAATTATGGGGACCTAAATATGTTGCCCCAGCTTATGGTGATGATGGCCATCTTGTAAATAAAAAGAACGGTTCCCCAACGACCACTGCAACAGCAGTTGCGGTTGTTCCTGTAGTCGCTGATAAACCGGTAAGTAGTTCTAAATCAACAGCAGCTAAGAGCTCTACTACCTCCTCAGCACAAAAAACAAGCACGAAAAAGGTTGAAAACCCTAAACCTAAGGAGTATGTTGATAATAACAAATCGGTAACATCTTCTAAGCCTAAGCCGGTTGTTAAACCAAAACCAAAGCCTGTTCCTAAGCCAAAACCAGTACCACAAAAATCAGAGAAAGTAGATTCATGGTTATGGCCAACGAAAGGACGAATTATTGCTAAGTTTTCGACAGGAGAGCAAGGAAACAAAGGGATCGATATTGCAGGTCAACGAGGCCAAGACATCATCTCAACAGCAAAAGGAAAAGTGGTTTATGCAGGCAATGCACTACGAGGTTATGGAAATTTAATAATTATTAAACATAACGACGACTATTTAAGTGCTTATGCTCATAATGAATCACTGTTTGTAAAAGAAGGTCAAAGTGTGAGTGCAGGACAAAAAATTGCATCAATGGGCAGCTCAAGTACGAGCAGCGTTCGTTTACACTTTGAGATCCGTTTTAGAGGGAAATCGGTAAATCCACAACGGTATTTACCTTAACAGGGATGACATAGCTGAGTTGTAATGTCTTGCTGGCTCGCCATGGGGAGGCGCTATGAGTAAAAGCAATGCAGTAACTAAAGAAGTTGAAGAATTCGATTTAGAGACAATCAATGATAATGAATCAGCGATTGTGGAAGATGAATCGGAACGTCTTGAGGTAAGCAGCTCACAAAAAGTAATGGATGCAACACAACTTTACTTGGGTGAGATAGGTTTTTCTCCACTACTAACGGCAGAAGAAGAAGTGTACTTTAGTCGCCTAGCATTAAAAGGTGATGAAGCCGCTCGTTCTCGAATGATCGAGAGTAACCTTAGATTAGTGGTAAAAATAGCTCGTCGTTATAACCATCGTGGCCTCGCCTTATTAGATTTAGTTGAGGAAGGAAATCTTGGATTAATTCGAGCAGTTGAAAAGTTTGACCCAGAAAGAGGCTTTCGTTTTTCAACTTATGCAACATGGTGGATCCGTCAAACGATTGAACGTGCCATCATGAATCAGACTCGAACCATACGTTTACCTATCCATGTTGTAAAAGAATTGAATGTATATCTACGCGCCGCTCGTGAGTTATCACAAAAGCTTGATCATGAGCCAACACCAGAAGAGATTGCAGAGAAACTCGACAAACCCGTTAGTGATGTAAGTCGAATGCTACGTTTGAATGAACGAGTGGCCTCTGTAGATTCAATGGTTGCGGGTGAATCAGATAAAGCACTACTTGATATCTTACCTGACACTAAGCATGCTGATCCTGAAGCTGAAACTCAGAAAGAGGACATTAATGCTTCACTTGTTGGTTGGCTTGGTCAATTAAATCCTAAGCAGAAAGAAGTGGTAGCACGACGCTTTGGGCTATTGGGTTATGAGACAGCGACACTAGAGCAAGTAGGTAAAGAAATTGGATTAACTCGTGAGCGAGTAAGACAAATTCAAGTCGAAGGGCTACGTCGTTTAAGAGAAATAATGACGCAACAAGGCCTAAATATGGAAACGTTATTCGCGGTTGAAGAATATTAACCACGATTAGTATCAACCTAGATTGATATACATAATGAAATAATAAGAAAGCCACAGTACATAATGTCCTGTGGCTTTTTCTATTTTTGGCTTCAGTTAATTCTGATAATACGCTTTATTGCCAATATCAAAATGAAGTGGCATTCGCCATTTTTGTATTGATAGAAAAAGAAAAATCATTCCGCAGAGAGCAAAGCAAATTATAGGAATAATCCAGACTTCAAGCGCGAGCATAAAGGTAGATACGCATAAGAGAATAGGAACTAACTTTAATCCCATCACTTTAAAACAGAATGATTCTTTTAACGCAATCCCTGAAAAAGTCACAAAAAGAAAGCCCAGTGGTAGCCAAAGTAGTTGAGAGTTATCAAGTTGAATTAATAACACTAACCCTATCCAAGCAGACCAAGTAATGATCATTCTGATTTTCTTGTCGTAAACATGTAAGTTAGCAGCACTCATTGCTGAGGAGAGGGCAATAAAAATAAGCGCGAGCTCTTTTATTGGTCCATTAAGTAAAATGAGTGAAATATCATCAGCAATAGCGATGCTACTTAGAAATAAAGCCAAGGAAAATAAAGTAATACCAGCTCGATAAGTGATCACGCTGAGTTTATCAAGAAGATCAAGCTTCTCGATATGTTCTGGATTTGCCATTTTTTAAGCCTAATGTAGATTACTTAATTATGATTTTAGCACGTCTAATAAAGTTGGCCTTGTATGAATTTCGTTGGGAATGTGTCATTTCAGTACGCTAGTTGATATTTGGTTTCTTATTTGTGATTATTTGCTGCAAAGGCTTTTCTTATAAGTAAAATTTTGTGATTTAACTCACATAATTCGTGATTTTAAATCTACTGTATGTATACTCCTTCCCCCAATACAAGCCGTCACATGGAACAGTGAATGACCCCAAGGACTTGGACCAGCTACTGTTAAACAGCTTGTAAGGGTAAACAATGAACATACTAATTTCTATCATCACTTCCTCTTGGTGTAGTCACTCTTCACCGATCTCGTCATCTACGATGGCAACCCCTTTTGTTTCTTCTTTTTATTCTAAAATTTCATAGGCGCAATGATGACTATTTTATTTAGCCTATTAGGCATGTGTGCACTTATTTTTTGTGCATGGGTATTCTCTGAGAAACGTTCAGCAATTAATTGGAAAACCGTATCTAGAGCCCTTTTATTACAACTTTCTTTTGCCGCTCTGGTGCTTTACTTTCCATGGGGACAAGCTGCGCTGGCTGGATTAAGTAATGGGGTAGCCAGTTTGCTTGGTTTTGCTGATGAAGGTATTGCTTTCTTATTTGGTGATTTAGCTTCAAGTGGTTTTATTTTTGCAATTCGCGTTCTCCCTATTATTATTTTCTTCAGTGCTCTTATCTCTGCTCTATATTATTTAGGTATCATGCAAAAAGTCATCGCCGTTCTTGGTGGTGCAATTCAAAAATTCCTCGGTACAAGTAAAGTAGAATCTCTCGTCGCAACTGGTAACATCTTCCTTTCTCAAGGTGAATCTCCTCTTCTTATTCGTCCATTCCTAGCTCAAATGACCCGTTCAGAGCTGTTTGCTGTAATGGCTGGTGGTATGGCATCGGTTGCTGGTAGTGTACTTGGTGGTTATGCAGGTTTAGGGGTAGAGCTTAAATACCTAATCGCGGCAAGTTTCATGGCTGCTCCTGGTAGTCTATTAATGGCGAAGATCCTAGTACCTGAGCAATCAACACCAGTTGACCAACACGAACTAACGATTGATAAAAGCGAACAAAGTAATGTAGTAGATGCACTAGCAAGTGGTGCAATGAACGGCATGAAGGTAGCTGTTGCTGTAGGTACTATGCTAATTGCGTTTGTAAGTGTTATCGCAATGGTAAACAGTGGTCTAGAAATGGTTGGCGAGTGGTTTGGTTTTGCGGGCATTACACTGCAAACGCTATTTGGTTACCTATTTGCACCAGTGGCTTGGGTTATAGGTGTACCTAAGCATGAGATGATCATGGCAGGATCTTACATTGGACAAAAAGTCGTGTTGAATGAGTTTGTTGCGTTCATTGACTTTGTTCAACATAAAGACCAATTATCTGCTTATACTCAAGTGATTATTACTTTTGCTTTATGTGGTTTTGCTAACATCGGTTCTATTGCGATTCAATTAGGTTCTATTGGCGTGATGGCTCCTGAGCGTCGTGCTGAAGTAGCGAATATGGGCTTTAAAGCGGTACTGGCTGGTACGTTAGCTAACTTGATGAGTGCATGTTTAGCGGGTCTATTCTTTAGTTTATCGATGTAATTATCTTAAGCTAAAACAAAGCCCATGCAGTATGAGAATACGCATGGGCTTTTTTATTTTTTAAATGGCTACTTTAATTAACCGATCACGATTTGGCCTAATACATAACCAAGCATACAGGCAGAAATTACCCCGATTAAACCGACTGACATAAATGAGTGGTTAAAGTAGTACTTACCAATCTTAGTCGTGCCTGAGCTATCAAAGTTCACCGTTGCAATGTCTGATGGGTAATTTGGAATGAAGAAATAACCATATACCGCAGGCATTAAACCAATCACCAAGGCAGGCTCTAATCCTAGAGCAAGGCCAACAGGTAACATCATACGAGCCGTTGCTGCTTGTGAGTTTACTACAACAGAGACAATAAAAAGTGCCAGAGCAAATGTCCAAGGATGCAGTGTAACCATGTCTACAATGCCCGCTCTAAATTGAGGCATTGCGTATTGGAAATAGGTATCAGACATCCACGCGATACCGAAGATAGCAATTGCTGCAACCATACCTGATTTAAATACCACACCATTAGGTACATCACGAGGATCGGTTTTCGTTGCCAATAGAATGACACCACCAAACGCCAGCATCATCATTTGAATAACAACAGACATTTTGATTGGTGCGCCACCTTCGGTGATCGTTCTAACCTCTGGCCACATTGCGATAACAACGATAGAAACAATAGCACCTAAAAAGATAAGTACCGCATTACGCGCTTTTGTTGGTAGTTGTTCATCTAAAGAGGTCGAGGTTGTATTTAAGATTTTTTCACGCCAAACAGGATCTTTTAAACGAGCTTGGTACTCTTCGTCATCTTCTAATTCTTTACCACGGCGTAAGCTATACAGTGCTAGCATTAACGTACCAAATAAAGTTGAAGGCACGGTTACCATTAAGATAGACATTAGGGTGATTGATGCGTCGATATCGACTAGTTGTGCTAGATAATAAACTACCGCAGCAGAAAGTGGAGAGGCAGTAATCGCAATTTGAGAAGCGACAGAAGCCGCAGCCATTGGACGTTCAGGACGAATACCATTCTTAAGAGCAACATCACCAATGATTGGCATTATTGAATACACAGCATGGCCAGTACCTAATAAGAAGGTCATCGCATAAGTGACAAATGGCGCAATAATAGTAACGCGTTTAGGGTTCTTTCTTAAGATCCGCTCTGCTACTTGTAGCATGTATTTCAAACCACCAGCCGCTTCTAATATCGAAGCACAGGTCACTACGGCTAAAATGATCAACATAACCGTGACGGGTGGAGAGGTTGGTGGCATTTTGAAGATAAAGACTTCAATCACCAAACCAATACCAGAGACAACCCCTAGACCTATTCCGCCAAATCGAGACCCGATATAGAGCACGAGCAATAAAAAGAGAAATTCAAGATACAACATAGAACCACCTGCATAAATGCAATTTATAATTAAAATCAACTACAGGCATTAATACCTTATTTTTCATAGGGTTTAATTGAGGGAGTTCTCATTTAGATTGTTGTTGGTTTTATAAATAGAGGCTTGGTTGATCTGAATTAAATGAAAGGTCATTTTTTATCAAAAAAAGAAAAAATGGGCGCTATCTATCGGATTGTACTGGTTATTATATGATGGGGTTTGGGTATTAACTCGGCGCTAATACCCAAAGAAGACTAGTCTCGTGTGAAGTTTTGCTCTGAGAAGTGGTCAAGATCGTACGGTGTTTGTTGGTAAACACAGTAATTAAGCCAGTTAGAAAACAGCAAATGTCCGTGGCTACGCCATGTTGCTTTTGGCGAGATCTCAGGGTTATCATCTGGGTAATAATTGAGAGGAATAACAGGTTCCATCCCTTCACCTAAATCACGAATATATTCATTATGCAGAGTAAATGAATCGTATTCTGGGTGCCCTGTGACAAATACATTTCGCTTATCTTTTGTTGAAGCAAGGTATACACCTGCTTGTTCAGATGTTGCTAGAATATCCAGATCAGTGTGTTCATTCAGGTAATCTGCCGAGAAATCAGCGTAACGAGAATGAGGAGCTAAAAACTGATCATCGAAACCACGTAAAATAGGGTGGTGTTGATCAAGGTTATTATGTTGATATACCCCAGAGAGTTTTTCTTTACGTGTCCGCTTTGGCAAGTCATAAAGCAGTTTTAAACCCGCTTGAGCAGCCCAACAAACATAAAGGCTTGAGGTTACATGATCTTTTGCCCAGGTCATGATGGTTTGTAAGTGATCCCAATAAATCACATCTTCAAATTGCACTAAACCTAATGGAGCGCCAGTGATGATCAGTCCATCAAAGTTACGATTCTTAATGCCTTCAAATTGGCGATAAAAGGTATCTAAATGCTCTGTCGGGGTATTTTTACTGGTGCGATTGTCAATGCGTAATAGCTCAACGTCCACTTGTAATGGGCTATTAGAAAGTAAGCGTAAAAATTGAGTTTCTGTTTCGATCTTTTTTGGCATCAAATTTAAAATGATGACTTTTAGAGGTCGAATGGCTTGTGTGGTGGCACGAGACTCTTGCATGATAAAGATATTCTCTTCACGCAATACTTCAGCAGCAGGGAGTTGGTCTGGTATTTTTATCGGCACAACTTATCCTTAAGTTATTTTAATTTCTAGCATTCTATACGTCTATACTCCTAAACTTACCTTATTATGAATCGAGTGTCGAGACTGTGTCTAATTCATTTTCTATATTTATATCAGTATAAATTTAGCTAAAGCTAATTTCATTTAAGCTAAATAAGCATTGACTAATATATGGTTCGTGCGTATTCTTATCAATATGTTCAAAAAACAAACTAATGAGTAAGAATGATGACTATTCCATGGAGCTCTTTATTTGGCGGTATGCTATTAGGTGTATCTGCAACTTTACTACTTTTACTCAATGGTAAAATTGCGGGTATTAGTGGTGTACTTACCGGGTTAATGACGCCGAAAAAACGTGATTATGCGTGGCGATGGCTGTTTGTGCTTAGTATGGTTGGTGGTGGTGCTATTGGTGTGTATTTCTTAGGGGCTGAAGTGCCAAAAGAGTATGAAACCACCACTAGCATGCTTATCGTTGCCGGATTATTAGTGGGTATTGGCACTCGCTTAGGTAATGGTTGTACGAGTGGTCATGGAATTTGTGGCATTGGGCGCTTATCCATTCGCTCAATAGTCGCTACTGCGGTCTTTATGTTTGTTGCTGCGGTAACTGTGTTTGTTCGATTATATGTACTTTAATAAGGGGTAGTTATGAATAATGTATTGTTTCGTTTAGCTGCTCTTATCTCTGGTCTTCTATTTGGTCTAGGTATGACAATATCAGGCATGGCTGACCCTGCTAAAGTGATTGGTTTTTTAGATGTCGCTGGTAACTGGGACCCAAGCTTAATGTTTGTAATGGGAGGGGCGCTATTAGTATTTATGCCTGCCTATTTCTTGCTAATTAAACCAAAAACAAAACCACTTAATGCTGAAGAATTTTGTTTATCTACCAGCAAAAAAATTGATACCAAATTACTATCAGGTGCAGCGATCTTTGGGCTAGGTTGGGGTATTGCTGGAGTTTGTCCTGGACCTGCAGTATCGAGTCTCGCTTTAGGTAATAGTGATGTCGTTATATTCACCTTTGCCATGATGTTAGGGTTAGGAAGTACTCACTTTATCCTTAATAAAAATACGTAACATCAAACAGTGTCAGAGAGGAGCTAATCTCAGCATTAGCTCCTTTGAATTTACTCCAGTTCTAATGAGTTATTCTTTATTCATAACAATAGCGCTCTTCTTCTTTATCACTGCTGTATTCGACTAATTCCCATTCAAAATGCGCTTTATCATAAAAATATAGGCGTCTGCCATGCTTTTCTTGCATGATATCTCCATTCTGCTCATACCCTAAAGCCAGTAATTTTTGCTGGATTTTATCTAAATCTTCAACAATTAAGCCGATATGGTTAATCCCTATATTTTTATACGGATAGCGTGTGTCTTTTGAATTACTCATCTCTTGTGGCTCTTGCAGAGCAAAATAGCAATTGGCATTGCCTATGTGGGCCCAACGATGAGCACCATCAGGAGTTTTATCTATCTTGATACGAAAATCAGGCGCAGCGTTTAACAAAAAAGCAGTAGCGGCATCGATATTAGGTACAGTGATATTAGCGTGTTCAAATCGTGTCATAGGTGACTCCTTGTCATTGGTCTATTTTGTTAATGTCCGTCCACTCTAAAACCTGAACTTAACTTTAGGTCAACAGTTTATTTTTTGTTTTATTTTTAAGGTATGGCGAATTCATTAACGTTTAACTGATGGATATATTAATAATTTTTTAGATTTTATTTATCCTTATTATTTTTAATGATTTGAAAATGACGAGTTGAGATTTCTTGATCTATTTATATTCTATTTACGTGGTGTTCATATTGGGTGACTTTTATTCATACTAATAACAGCTCTGTTAATCTAGTGGATAAAAAAAGTGACAAATGTTTACCCATGATGTAACCCTAAGAGGTTGTAATTTTTTGCCTTATAAAACATTTGGTTACTGATATTTTGTAGGTGTTTTTTTAATGCTGATTCTTACTTGGATCCTAAGATTGCATTTTTGAAAGGGGAATCTCATATAAAAGAGAGTAAGGGTTATCTATAATCCATTTTTCATTATATATAGACGTAAATATCACGTTAAAGATTATTATTTTTGATGCGTTTATTTCATTCGTTTTATATTAATATCTAATCAAATATGAGTATCTTATGGTCGGGATCTGTTTTCAAATTAATGACTGGACATTGGTTGTTGAGGAAAATAAGTTGTATCGCCAAGATAGGGAAGTCTCAGTCGAACCTCGTTTAGTCAACTTGTTACAGTTTTTAGCTCAGCATTCAGGTGAAGTATTTTGTCGTGATGAGCTGATTAAGCACGTCTGGGACGGAGCATTCGTAACGGATCAAGTCGTAACTCAGTCTATATTTGAACTACGAAAAATATTAAGAGATGGACGCTTAGATAACGCGAGATATTTAGTTACGGTACCAAAGCGTGGTTATAAGTTGGTTGCTGAAACTCAAATTGTTAATTTTGAAAATACAGAGTTTTGGAAGCCTTGCGACCACTCTGCAACAACAAAGCCACTAGTATCGAATAATATAGAATTACAGAATATTGATAGTGAACTCACTGACGATAAAGAGCCATCGACAGAGCCCGATCTCTCTTTTCCATCGGGACCGTTAACTCGTGCGATGACAACGATATCGAAAGATGTTGAAAACGAGAAAAAGAAACAAGGAACGAGTTTTAACTCTTTTTATCGCTGGAAATTACTCGCGTTTGATGCATTTCTTGTCTGTATTTTAATAGCAGTGATCATGTCGGCTACATATCAACAAACCAGTACCCATATAACCAAAGCAATTGATATTGATTTAATTGAATTTACGTTTCATGAGAGTCGAAATCAAAAGGATGAAACTGAGTTTCTTGCGGATGGGATCAGTCAAAAGTTAATGGCAGATTTAGCCAGTATTGGTGACTATCGTGTTCAGATAGATAAAACAGCATTTACCACCGGAATTTTACCGGGAAAAGTGGTTGCTGTTCGGGTAGAGGAGCAACAGAATAAAACCTACTTAGATATTGAATACCGCAGTAATACATCAAATAAAGTATTGTTCAGTCGCCAGTATCGAATGACAACCTCAAATCTTGAACAGGTATTGCGTCAATCTTCTTTAGATTTGATGAAAGCACTTGGAGTGCAAGTATCAACAGAGCAGATGGATGATTTGATGGTAGGGCTACCAAAAGAGCCAGGGTTACTTGAGATGCTCATTCAAGCGAATCATTACATTAATCAACCAGATCCTAGATTGTTTGAGCAGGGAATAAGACTATTAGAAAAGATATCAGCAGCAGAGCCTAATAATGGTTACATTTCTGCTGAGCTTTATATTGCTTATAATGCATTTTCAGCACTCAATCCGGCGTTAGAACTTAATGATAATACGATTAAGATTGATAATTTAAGTCAGAACCTTACGGAGAAATACGGGTTAGAAACTGATGCACGATTGCCTGCTCGTATTTATGAAGCATTAGCGATGAATGCCATTAAGCAAGATAATAAAGAAGCTGCACAGCATTATCTTAACTTAGCTTTTAAGCGTAGAGAGTCGGCTTTCTCTTATATTCTAGAAGGTAAACTCGAAGAGTTGAATGGTAATCTAGATTTGGCAGGGGATGCTTATAGTCGCGCGTTTTTTATGGATACATCGTTAGAGACATACATGTTGAGTGAAAACTTAGCGTTTTACAGTGATCTCGAAACGGTTGCGTATTTTATGTATAAAGCGATTAAGCCAAGTAGTATTCGATTAATCTAGTCATAGATAGATAGATAGATAAGAAAAGGCCCGTCGAACTAGGTTTGACAGGCCTTTTTGTTTTTAGCTAAGAGTAATGTTAGCTAGAAAAAGATTATGCTTTCTTTTTCTTTGGGTGCCATGCACCGTCTAAATCATCAAGCTCAGGGAACTTAGTGCGATCAAACTCTGGCGTTTTACCCGCTTTAAGTTGAGTTTCGTAATCTTTAATGATTTTGATAGCTAGCTTAGAGAGTAGGATTAACGCAACGATGTTGATTAATGCCATCATACCCATAGAAGCATCAGCTAGGTTCCATACTACTGGTAGTGAGGCTACAGAGCCAAACATAACCATAGCTAGAACACACAGACGGAAACCAAACAGACCTTTCTTAGAGTTACCATTCAAGAACATTACGTTTGTTTCAGCGTAGCTGTAGTTCGCAATGATAGAAGTGAAACAAAATAGAAGAATAGCCAATGCCATAAAGTAGCTTGTCCAACCGCCTAACTCATTGGTTAGCGCTTGTTGAAGAAGGCTAATACCTGTTGCAGCATCTGGCTGATCCATTACGCCAGAAAGCATAATCATTGCAGCAGAAGCCGTACAGATAACTAGCGTATCAACAAACACACCTAGCATTTGCACAAAACCTTGTGATGCAGGGTGGTTAGGATTTGGTGTAGCACTTGCCGCGATGTTAGCCGCAGAACCCATACCCGCTTCGTTCGAGAATAGACCACGAGCGATACCAGATTGCATAGCTTGAGCGATAGTATATGCAACACCACCAGCCGCCGCTTCTTGCCAACCAAATGCGCTCTTAACGATAAGCGTTAATACTGCAGGAACTTCAGTAATGTTCATTACTACAATAATCAGTGCAATCGCAAGGTAACCAATTGCCATAACAGGAACGATTTTTGATGATGCACTAGCAACACGACGTAAACCACCCATGATAAAGAAGCCAGAAACAGCAACAATAACCAGACCCATGATAGTTTTATCAAAACCAAATGAATGGTTAAGAGCATCAGTGATGGTATTCGCTTGAACGGCGTTAAATACTAAACCAAAAGCAATGATTAGGAAGATAGAGAAAAGCGTACCCATCCAGCGTTGACCAAGACCTTTCTCCATGTAGTAAGCAGGGCCGCCACGGTATTGACCGTCAACGTCTTTCACTTTATACACTTGAGCTAGTGTTGATTCAATGAATGCTGTCGCCATACCAAATAGAGCAATCACCCACATCCAGAAAATAGCACCAGGGCCACCAACGGTTAATGCAACTGCCACACCTGCCATGTTGCCCGTTCCCACGCGAGCTGCCATAGAGGTACAAAATACTTGATAAGAGCTGATTCCGCTGTCGATCTCTTGACCGCTGCGTAAAATTTTAACTGAATGACCAAGTTGGCGAAGCTGAATGAAGCCAAGGCGTACAGTGAAGTACACACCCACACCAACAAGAAGATAAACGAGGACTTGCCCCCAAAGAAGGCCATTGATCGCGCCAATAACGGACATTAATGCCTCGTTCATTGACTCAATTAGCGTTGAATCTGTGTTTGTCATGAAATTTCCTTATTAATAATCGTTAATTTATTTTTCCTAAAAAATGGATAACGAATCGCCAATCTTTAAGAAATATAAGTAACCTTGTTATAAAGTTGTATGAAATATCGTTTGCTAAGGATTTGCGGCGATTAATATAGTTCAGTGGGCGTTGTATAGTCAATAATAATGAAACAATATGTCGTACTTTTTTTACGTATGTGTATAAAGATTTACAATTTAAGTCTTGTGATTTTTATATTTATTACCCATTAAATAATTATGGTCTTTGTTCTTTCTCTTTCCTTATAAAGAAGAGATAAACATTTAAATTAAAGAGGGGAAACACAGCACCTTGAGATGTTTATCTTTTTTATTAATCTAAAATAAAACCTAAATGAAATCACTTAACCTATTGAAATTAAGTTGTTTTCTATATTGTGTTTTTTTAATTCAAGTAAATGTCCTTATTTTTTTATCATTATTTTATTGATAACTTTATCCTTATTTTTTTTCGATTCATTGGGCGTAATCTTCATCTCAACATTCGAGCGGGATGTTGTTTATCTACCCCAACAGAGTTTGCATGACCTGTTTAAATAGCATCTCGCCCTCTTAAATAAAATTTCGCATAACGGGCTAATAATAGAGCCCATTCGATAATCCCTGGAGATGTTATGGAATCGAATACAAAAAAAATTGGCTTAATTGCCTGTACGGGTGTTGTTGCCGGCAACATGATGGGGAGTGGTATTGCACTATTACCTTCTTCATTAGCGGCAGTCGGCTCAGTATCCATCTTTAGCTGGATCATTTGTTTAGTGGGTGCATTAAGTTTGGCGTTTGTTTTTGCCCGCTTAGCAACTAAGAATCCGCAAGAAGGTGGCCCTATTGCCTATGCTGGTGAAGTATCACCGGTGTTTGGTTTCCAAACTGGTGTCCTTTACTACCACGCAAACTGGATTGGTAACTTAGCAATCGCCATTACTGGTGTTTCTTACTTATCTGTTTTCTTCCCTGCTTTGAATGACCCTATCCCTGCAGCTGCCGCGACGATTGCATCAGTATGGTTATTTACTCTAGTTAACTTACTCGGTGGTAGCTGGGTTAGTCGTCTTTGTACTTTAGGTTTAGGTCTTATCCTTATCCCTGTTGTGGGTACTGGTGTTGTCGGCTGGACTCACTTCGACCCTGCTTTATATAGCCAAAACTGGAATGTATCTTCAGGTACTAGCAGTCACGCTGTTATTAGCGCGGTTCTTATCTGTCTATGGTCATTCGTTGGTGTTGAATCAGCAGCGGTATCATCTGGTATGGTAAAAAATCCAAAACGCACCGTTCCTCTAGCAACAATGCTTGGTACTGCGATTGCGGGTGTGATTTATATCCTATCAACTCAAGTGATCAGCGGTATGTTCCCAGCAGCAGAAGTGGCGGCATCAGGCGCACCATTTGCGCTAGCGACAACAGAAATCTTCGGTAGCTGGTCAGCGCCATTTGTTGCTGCATTTACTGCCCTAGCATGTTTCACATCACTGGGTTCTTGGATGATGTTAGTTGGTGAAGCCGGTAAACGTGCCGCTCACGATGGTAACTTCCCTAAAATCTACGGTGAAACGGATAAAAACGGTGTTGCGAAAAAAGGTCTTGTACTTGCCTCGCTAAAAATGACAGCGCTAATGGTTGTATTGACTGTATTTAGCTCTCAATCTGCACATACTGCTGACTTATTTAATCAGTTAACGACTGATGCCGTACTACTAACAATGCTTCCTTACTTCTATTCAAGCATTAACTTAATTCGATTCGAAGGTATGACAACACGCAGCGGTTTCACCATGTTCTTCTCTGGTATTGCTTGTGTGTTCTGCATGATTGCTCTTGCTGGTGCAGAAGGCGCAACACTGACTGCAACCTTCATCGTGTCACTTGTTATCTTAATGTTCTACGCAAAAAAAATGGGCTTGAAACAATCAGAGCAACACATCAGCAATGAAGCTGCTGCCCATTAATATCACTCGATAGCGTGAATACTTAACGCTACCAACTTAATAAATTTACCCTCAGGCGCTCCACTACCTCACCATCAAAAAGATGGGGAGCGCCTTGTTTCGTCTTGGAGATATAAAATGAATATTTTTGCTATCCTAAACCACTCAGGTGTTTTCTTTAAAGAAGAGCCAGTACGTGAATTACATGCCTCTTTAGAAAAAGCAGGCTACAAAGTAGTTTACCCAGTAGATGCGCAAGATTTATACAAAATGGTCGAAATGAACCCACGTATTTGTGGTGTGTTATTTGACTGGGATAAATACTCACTAGACCTATGTACTGAAATTAATACCTTGAATGAAAAATTGCCTTTGTACGCATTTGCAAACCAACATTCAACATTAGATATTTCATTAACTGATTTACGTCTAAACCTTCACTTCTTCGAATATGCCCTAGATATGGCTGACGATATCGCGTTGAAAATTAATCAAGCGACTGAAGAGTATAAAGACCAAATCATGCCTCCTTTTACTAAAGCGTTATTCAAATACGTTGAAGAAGGTAAATATACGTTCTGTACTCCGGGTCACATGGGTGGTACTGCTTTCCAAAAAAGTCCTGCAGGCAGCATCTTCTATGATTTCTACGGTCCAAATGCATTTAAAGCGGATGTATCAATCTCAATGCCTGAACTAGGTTCATTGCTTGATCACTCTGGTCCTCATAAAGATGCTGAAGAGTACATTGCTCGTACCTTTAATGCCGACAGCTCTTACATCGTAACTAACGGTACGTCTACATCAAACAAGATTGTAGGTATGTTCTCTGCACCAGCAGGCAGCACAGTACTTGTTGACCGTAACTGTCATAAATCCCTGACTCATATGATGATGATGAGTGATGTAACACCTATCTACTTCCGTCCAACGCGTAACGCTTACGGTATTTTAGGTGGTATTCCACAAAGTGAATTCACTCGTGAAGTGATTGAGCAAAAAGTAGCAGCAACACCAAACGCAACAATGCCGGGTTATGCAGTTATTACGAACTCAACTTACGATGGTCTGTTGTACAACACTCAATACATCAAAGAAACGCTAGACACTAAATTCATTCACTTCGACAGCGCTTGGGTTCCTTACACTAACTTCAACTCTATTTACGAAGGTAAATGTGGTATGAGTGGTGAAGCGATGCCAGGTAAAGTGTTCTATGAAACACAATCAACTCATAAATTATTGGCTGCGTTCTCTCAAGCATCAATGATCCACGTAAAAGGTGAGTTTGATAAAGAGTCATTTAACGAAGCATTCATGATGCACACATCAACATCACCTCAATACGGTATTGTTGCATCAACTGAAACCGCTGCGGCAATGATGCGTGGTAATACTGGTAAGAAACTAATCCAAGATTCAATTGATCGTGCTATTCGTTTCCGTAAAGAGATCAAACGTCTACAAGGCGAAAGTGAAAGCTGGTTCTTTGATGTATGGCAACCAGAAAACATCGATACAACAGAATGTTGGAAACTGGATCCTAAAGATTCATGGCACGGCTTTAAGGACATCGATGATGATCACATGTACCTTGATCCAATCAAAGTAACGCTATTAACTCCAGGGATGAACGAAAATAGCGAAATGAGTGATACAGGTATTCCTGCATCAATCGTTGCTAAATACTTAGATGAACACGGTATCGTAGTAGAGAAAACAGGTCCATATAACCTATTGTTCCTATTCTCTATCGGTATTGATAAATCAAAAGCAATGCAACTACTGCGTGCATTAACTGACTTTAAACGTGGCTTTGATCTAAACTTAACAGTGAAAAACTTCCTTCCTTCACTGTACAACGAAGATCCAAGCTTCTACGAAGGTATGCGTATTCAAGAACTGGCACAAGGCATTCACGATCTAACTCGTCAATACCGTTTACCAGAACTGATGTTTAAAGCGTTTGATGTATTACCAGAGCTTAAAGTAACACCACACGCAGCATGGCAAGAAGAGCTACGCGGTAATGTGGAAGAAGTGAAATTGGAAGAAATGGTTGGTCGCGTAAGTGCCAATATGATCCTTCCTTACCCACCAGGGGTTCCACTAGTACTTCCAGGTGAAATGGTAACAACAGAGTCTCGTCCAGTACTTGATTTCTTAGAAATGCTATGTGCTATCGGCGCACATTACCCAGGCTTTGAAACTGATATTCACGGTGTATATGCTCAAAAAGATGGCAGTTACACAGTGAAAGTACTAAAAGAAGATTAAGCCCTAGGGTTTTGAAGGATTATCGTTTATTTTAGGGCACGGAAGCCCTTACTCTATTTTAAATTATGGTGATGTTATGAAACGTATTCTTTCCATTCAGTCTCATGTGGTATTTGGTTGTGCAGGTAATAGTGCTGCGGTTTTTCCAATGCGAAGAATGGGAATGGAAGTGTGGCCTATCAACACGGTACAGTTTTCAAATCACACACAATATCAACAAGGCTGGAAAGGCATTGCGATGCCAGCAGGTCATATTTCTGAATTGGTTGGTGGTTTATCAGCAATTGAAGCAACTCACGTTTGTGATGCAGTATTAAGTGGTTACTTAGGATCAGCTGCGCAAGGTGAAGAGATCATCACTGCGGTTCAGAAAATAAAACAAGACAATCCAAACGCAATTTACTTCTGTGATCCAGTAATGGGTCACCCTGAAAAAGGCTGCATTGTTGCACCAGAAGTGACTACTTTTTTTAAAGAGTCCGCACTTGCATCAGCAGATATTATTGCGCCTAACTTATTAGAGTTAGAAAGTTTAACCGGTATGACGATCAACACCTTAGATCAAGTGATTGAAGCGAATAATCAACTGCTTGAAAAAGGCGTTAAGATGGTAGTGGTAAAACACTTAAGTCGTGCGGGTATTAAAAAAGATCGCTTTGAAATGCTATTAACCACCAAAGAAGGTAGCTACCACGTTTCTCGTCCTTTATATGACTTTGATGCAAAGCGTCAGCCAGTAGGGGCTGGGGATTTAATCAGTGGCGTGATGCTTGCTAACTTAATGGCGGGTTACTCTCCAATTGATGCGTTTGAACGTACCAATGCTGCGGTTGATTCTGTAATGCAAGAAACCTTCAATCGTGGAGCATATGAACTGCAACTTATCGCATCTCAAGAGCATTTTAATACACCAGAGATCACAGTGAAAGCAGAGAAAGTCGCTTAGTGAAGTTCTAGTCACTACAGAACTAGAACTGAACAGAAGAGATTATCTAATATAATAGATAGAAAGTGCGCAGCCCGTTCGTAGTTAATATGAGCGGGCTTTTTTATGTTCATCACCTGAAATTAAGATTTATAAAATTGATCTAAAATAAGAAACCAGCGGCTAGTAATTTAACAAAAAATACACAAATAAAAGTCCGATGTAATTTATCATTATGAAAAGTAAGGTTATTTAATGTTATCAGGTTGGGGTATCGATTAAATCGATGATTCTGATGATATTTCTTCCTTGGAAAGCGTTTTTTTTTCACTCTATCGTGTGCGCATATTCAGATTGCAGGAGAGAATGATGAAAAAAATAGGATTAATTATAGGACTTGGCGTCATTGCCTACCTTGGTACCGTTTATGTAGTTGACTCATCAGATGACACTCGGAGTCAAAGAAAGCTAGCGAACTCACAAATTAAAGATGACCCTATATCTTCAGCTGCGTTTCAAGTATTAACAGAGAATGGTTGTGGTTATTGCCATACTGAAAATAGCGAAATGCCTTTTTATGCCAATCTTCCTATCGCTAAACAATTGATGAAAAAAGACGTAGAAAGTGGATTACGTCATTTTCAATTTGATGAAGTACTAAGTAGTTTTGAAGAGGGTAATCAAATTTCAGACGTTGCATTGGCTAAGATCAGTGGCGTATTGAATGATAATTCTATGCCACCAAAAGCCTATTTATCTATGCACTGGCGCTCAAACTTATCCAACGAAGAAAAACAAACGTTACGCACATGGATAAAGCAAGAACAAAAGAAGAAGCACTCATTGGCAAGCTCAGAGTTTAAATACGAAGCCGTTCAACCAATTAATGCTGACATAACGGTAGATGAACAAAAAGTGGCATTAGGTGATGCGCTATACCATGATAAACGTCTGTCTGGTGATAACACGGTAGCCTGCTCTAGCTGCCATTCATTATCAACGGGTGGGGTGGATAGATTAACCACCTCAACTGGTATTAATGGTTCAAAAGGCCCAATTAATGCGCCGACGGTGTTTAACTCATCTTACAATATTCATCAATTCTGGGATGGTCGTGCGAATGATTTACAAGAACAAGCGGGTGGGCCACCGATGAACCCTATTGAAATGGGATCAACCTCATGGGATCAAATCACAGGTAAACTTGAGCTTGATGAAGAGATGAAAGCGACTTTTGCTGCGATTTATCCTGATGGGATCACTGGTGATAACATTACAGATGCGATTGCTGAATTTGAGAAAACTTTGATTACACCAAACAGCCGATTTGACCAATTCTTAAAAGGCGATGCATTAGCGTTAAACGAGCAAGAGCAACACGGTTATGAATTATTTAAGCAAAATAAATGCTCGACGTGTCATGCTGGTCAAGCAATGGGTGGGCAAACGTTCGAAGTTATGGGCTTAAAAGCGGATTACTTTGGCGAGCGAGGCAATGTATCTGAGGTGGATAATGGTCGCTTTAATGTAACCAACAAAGCGCATGATATGAATCGTTTTAAAGTGCCTACCTTACGAAATATTGCATTAACTGCACCGTATTTTCACGATGGAAGTGCAGACACTTTAGATGATGCAGTTGCAGCTATGGCTCAATACCAAGTGGGTGTTACCTTATCTAAGAGTGAAGTTGCTGATATCAGTGCTTATTTAAAAACCTTAACCGGTGAATATAATGGTGAAATGCTGAATTAGAACAAATACTGATAATAAAAAGGAGATCATATGATCTCCTTTTTTCGTTTTATTGCTGAGCGATGTCATTTAAAAATTGAAGACGCTCTTTTTCTTGTTCTGACATTTGATAGGGTTCATCATTTAAGCTTGAAATATCAAACGATGAAATTGGGAAAACAGGTTTTCGGCTTGTGCCATAACGCGTTTTCTCTCCAGGAAAGTTAGACATTTTTTCCACCGTGATATTTCGCAGTTCAAACTCTGCTACATCATTTTTAAGCACCGAACTATGTGCTTTTAGTTGAAAGACAGCGTCACCTTGAGAGAGTTTCCCTTTATTTGTTAAGGAAGCAACCGGCTTCCCATCTTTTTGAAATAAGTTGGCTCTAATTCGGTAGTTACCGGACTCTTTCACTTCAACGTTCAGTGGTAATATCATATCGCTTCCTGCAGAGTAGGGAGGCTCTATTGAGTTAACATAAGCCACTGGATTTGAGAATTGAATATCGGTAGTGAGAGTATCTTCACCATTTAAAAAAGAGATTACCGCTTTAATTCTAATCTCTTGAGGCCACTCTTTTTGAGGTAAAAACTCAGTAATTAACTCTTGTGAGTATTGAGTTGTGAGGGATTTGCGAGTTTCTGGGTCTAATAGCTCATACTCGATATGATCAACCGCGAGATCTGAATTAAGAGTGATGGTAATAGGCTCAGGGTAAGAAAATCGATATTTATCTAAAGAGAGGGAAGCTTTATGAGAACCATCTAATACAGGGATCTTAACTTCACTAAAATGATTGGGTTCAAGATAACTTTTATCGTTAGAAAGCAGTGGCGTTGAGTATGAAGGATAAATAATATCTGCGGCGTAAGCTTTAGATAATAAGGCAAATTGTTTGGTTAACTCTTGTGGGAAAGCCTGAGGTATCTCATCTTGTTCTTGTGGAGGTGTAAGGTCTGTTTTTGTTTGCACGACTTCTTTTTTTAATTGCCTTTCTGAAGCTGTTTTTATTTTTTGGTGAGCTTTTACTGAAGAATGATCTCCTGCCATTGTTGGGGCTGAGTTATCCTGCATTATCCAATGAAAAGTGGTGGCTGAAGTCATCAACAGCGCACCAATAAATAAAGTATTCTTATTCATCACAATAAATCACTAACCAGTTCAGACATGGTTTCATTTTTTGAGTTATCAACGTAACGATATGTATTGCCGCTTAACCAATAAGTAGAATCTGTCGTACTTACTTTAATGATTGTGCCATCGAGCAGTGTTTTTTGTTGGCTTACTGCCGTTACTTTGCCTTGATGTTTTGTGCCAATTAATCCGCTATGGCTGTAATCATCTCCCATCAATAGTGGGTAATGATAAGGCATAAAATTAGTCACCGCTTGTGGCTGGTTTTCTATTTTCCCATCAAAAGCGAGAGTTGTTGAACAGCTTGTAAATGAGCCAGATTGACTTGAACCACAAGAAGAATGGCTTGATACCACGCCATCATCTTTACCCGGTAAAAATCCACTGGTTGATCCAAAATAGTCACTGCCTTTACCGACAAAGCGAATGCGAGGAATACGGTTATCAGGTAAAGGGGCTAATTGGCGTGCATTGGTAATTTTTAAATCATTAAGTACGCCGGTATTCCCTGCACTAGGTGTTTCACCTAACCATAATGACATTGCGTATTTTAGCGGAGCATTTAATACGCCACTGCCTTCTGAGATATTAATCGCCATATCACCCAGCTCAGAACCACCGCCTGCACCAGCAAAATCAAAGGTCGCAATAATATTAAGAGGAGCTAACCCCGCATTGGTCAGCCAGTTTTCTTGATTGTCTAACAAATAGCGAGCGACCAGATCCCCAGTAGAATGAGTCACTAAAATACAGCCATTTTGACAGGTGTTATTTTCAGAAAGAGCTTTTAATTTTGGCCATACGTAATCGCTTGAAATTTTTCCTGCAACACGTTCGTGAGAAGGCCAGTCGATACGCTCATCGGCTTTAGTTAACCAAAAATCTTGCCAATAGGTTTTTCCATCAGCAACAACCGCATCATGATTGGGTTTGGTTTGAAGTTGACCAGCTTGAAAGCCATGGATCAAGATTATTGGGTGTTCACCTAATGCTGCCAAACTAGAAAAAGAAGTTATAGCAGTAATGAATAAAAATAGACGTGAAAATAATTTCATAAGAGTTGGCTCTTTTTGAGTAATTATATTTATAGAGTAATTGCTCAACTTAACTTTCGCAAATAGTGATATCGATTGCGTTCTCATTTATGAGTCAATGCGCATTAATTGCTGATTATTTAATCAGTTTATGGCCGTTTTAATTATTTTTTCTGTATTTATTGCTGAATGTAAATGAAGGGGATTATTGCAATACCTGCTTACACACCATAATGGCATCTCTTACTATTATTGGGTAAAGTCCGCCCGTCTTTGAATGCAGTTTTTCTGCTATCCATTAACCCATCTTGTTTATACAAGGAAGCACATCATGAACACAAGTAAACAGGAACCCCCAAGTTGGTGGTTTAACTCTTTTTCTACATGATGATCTGAGGGTGATATGTCTTCAGACCTGGAGACGTATTATGGAATTTGTACAACAAAAAACAGACACCGAACATATTAAAACAGCAGACAACATGCATAAAGGTTCTGGTGTTGAAGATAGTAATATCAGCATAAAAAATGCGTCAATTGGCGTGCTTTATAAGAAACGCGTATTTTGGTTAGTGCTGCTTGTTTTTGGTAATGTATTCTCAGGGGCAGGTATCGCTTACTTTGAAGAGATCATTACCTCTTATGTCGCGTTGGTTTTTTTCTTACCTTTATTAATTGATAGCGGTGGTAACGCCGGGTCTCAATCTGCAACCTTAATGGTTCGAGCGTTAGCTACCGGTGATGTAAAACCAAATGACTGGGGTAAAATGCTTGGCAGAGAAGTATTTGTCGCTCTAGGGCTTGGTTTGAGTATGGCTGCTGCCGTTTATCTTTTAGGTTTATATCGCGGTGGCTATGAGATTGCGATGGTGGTTGGCTTAAGTATGATAGCGATTGTGCTTATAGGTAGCTTAATTGGCACTATACTTCCTTTTGGTTTACATAAACTCAATTTAGATCCCGCTTCTGCTAGTGCCCCAATGATAACCTCTATCGCCGATATTTCCGGCGTATTAATTTATTTTGCGATAGCTTCTGCGGTATTAGAGATAGGCTAACCACTCTCTTATTTTAAAATATTCGCTCATTGATGAATGGATTAAAGACGTTAAAAAGCCCAATATCACTTTTGATGTTGGGCTTTTTTCCTATATAAGGCGTTATCGATTACAATGAGCTATCGTAAATATTTTATTTTGTATCAGTTCTAAAATATGATTTTTCCTTTAGTGGTTAAACATATTCACTTATTTGAGGTTCCGTTTTTATGCTGTCAGAATGGCAAAATCACAAAGCGCAATTGCGTAATTACGTTTACAAACGAGTGGATGATGCAAGTGCGGTAGATGACATACTTCAAGATGTGTATATAAAAGCCAGCAGCAATTTGCACCAATTAAAATCTCAAGGTAGCTTGAAAGGGTGGTTATATAAAATTGCCTATAACACCATCATGGATTTTTACCGTGATAAGTTGCCTTATGATGAGCTACCGGAAGATTTAGTCGCAGAAGATGAAGATACGGTAGAGGAAGCTCGAAAAGAGATGGCTGAATGTATCCGTCCACTAATTGATGAGCTTCCAGAAAAATACAGTATTCCTTTACGTTTAGCTGAACTAGAAGGCGTTCCTCAACAAGAGATTGCTGATAAGTTAGGGTTATCCTTGTCTGGGGCAAAAAGTCGAATTCAACGTGGGCGAGTAAAGTTTCGTGAAAATCTTATGACCTGTTGTGATTTTGAACTCAATGATGGGGGCATTGTAACGGGTTATTCGCCTAAAAAAGCAAGTTGCTCCCCACATCAAAAGTAGTCTCATTTCCTATTTAAAATAAACGGTAAATAGAGTCATTATTTTCCGTTTATCTACTTTTCTTTCTTTTTCATTTTATTTAAATTTTTTTGCGTCTTTTTCTCTATTTGTACGTCTTCAAGTTGTTAAAAATATTCTTATGAAGAACATAAATGAAAAATACAGATGTGAAATACCTAGAATCTAATGCGCTTTCTTTTTTAAATAACGACAATGCTATGAATACGTTGCATGACATTCGACGTGGAATTGAAAGGGAGTTGATCCGCACTACGCCTGAAAACCGTATTTCAAACTTATCTCATCTAGAAGTGTTGGGTTCTGCGTTAACGCACCCTTACATAACGACTGATTTTGCAGAAGCGCAATTAGAGTTAGTTACCCCTGCAATGACAGAAAGAAAAGCGACGTTTGATTCGTTGGCTTCTTTACATCATTTTGTTGCGACGCATTTGCCTGAAGATGAAATCATGTGGGGGGCAAGTATGCCACCTGCACTGCCAAATGATGATGAGATTAAGATTGCCGCGTATGGGTCATCGAACACTGGGCTACATAAGGTGCGTTACCGTGAAGGCTTAGCCAATCGTTATGGAAAAAGAATGCAGTTAATTTCGGGCATTCATTATAACTTTTCATTACCCGATTCATTCTGGGCAACATTACACGCACACCTAGGTAGTGAATTACCATTAAATGATTTTATTTCAGATCGCTACTTTCATCTGATCCGTAATGTTCTACGTAACGGTTGGGTTATTCCTTATTTATTTGGCGCATCGCCAGCGGTAGATAAAAGCTATTTAGCAGATCAAGCTCACCCCTTAGCTACTTTTGACGAAGATACTTATTATTTACCATGGGCAACTTCGCTGCGTTTAAGCAATATGGGGTATAGCAGTAATGAGCAGTCTCTTTATCCAACGAGCTTTAATAGTAAACAAGAATATTTAACTGATTTATGTCATGCATTAACAACACCAAGCGCACGTTATGCTCATCTAAATTCTGAGCAGCAATTAAATGGGTCAGTCTTACAATTAGAAAATGAATTGTATGGTTCGGTAAGACCTAAAATCGTTAATGACCAATTGCGTCCTTTATATGCAATGTGCCATCACGGTATCCAATACATTGAATTACGCAGTCTGGATAATAATCCACTATTACCATTAGGGATCAGTGAAGAACAAAGTCATTTTCTTGATGCATTTCTTACCTACAACGCTTTAGCACCAAGTCCAGAATTAACCGATGATGAACGAGAGTTAATTGCCCGTCGTCAAGAGTTAGTAGCAACAGAAGGGCGAAAACATGGGCTATTATTACCAACGTTAGAGGGAGGTATTAAGCTTAAAGATCTTGGTTCTGAATTACTGGATGCAATGATACCTGTTGCAACATGGCTAGATAATGCGTTTGCTACACAAGGGCATAAACAAGGTATTGAACGTGAGAAAGCTAAGTTTGTAGATAGTAATTTAACGCCATCAGCACAACTGCTAGCAATGATGAAAGAGGAAAAACTCTCATATAAACGAGCAACACAGAGACTCTCAATAGTGCATTTTAAACAGCATCAAGACACTAAGATTGAAGAAGAGGAAATGGAAAATTTAACTCGTTTAGTGACAGAGTCTTTAGTTAAACAACAGCAAATGGAAATACAACAAGACATTAGTTTTGATGAGTTTATTCAGAAAAAAAATTATTTACAGTGTGATTGTGAAATAGAAGAGGCGGTAGCGTAATTTAATGAATATTTTGTGGAAATTGCGCGGTTACATCAAGATGTTTTCACGCCAATATATTATCGCCATTATCGCATTACAAGTGGTGGCGCTACTCAGTCTAATACCTTCTTGGTTAATTGGGAGGATCATCGATAGTATCAGTGCTAACCAACTAACTATGGCGTATTTATTGATTCATATTGGTGGTATTGCTCTCTCTGCGATTGCTATGTATGGCTTACGTTATGTGTGGCAAAGTCAATTGTATGGGGCTTCTATTGCTATTGCGAAAGTGCTGCGTCGAGACTTATTTAAAAAGTTTTCAAGGTTGTCACCGTCATTTTATTCTCGTCGAAGTACGGGTGATTTAATGGCTCATGCCACTAATGATTTGAATGCGGTTGAAGAGGCAACAGGAATGGGGGTTATGACTTTAGTCGATTCCTTTATCGCCGGTTTGACTGTTATTTTTGGCATGATATTCATTGTGAGTGGTGAGCTTACTGCTGTTGCACTATTACCGTTTCCGTTATTGGTTTATATCACTAAACATTATGGTACTAATCTGCATAAAACATTTGGTCGCGCGCAAGCAAGTTTCGCTCATTTAAATGAAGAAGCGCGTGAAACTGTTTCTGGTATTCGTGCCGTTCGCTCTCATGGTATTGGGCAGCGTCAAGAGCAGCGCTTTGGTAAAACACTGGATGAAACATTAGAAGCAAATTTAGCCGTTGCGAAAGTGGATGCCGCATTTGCACCAACTATCCAGTTAATTTACGGCTTATCGTTTGTAATTTCATTGACTTATGGGGCGTGGTTAATTAGCCATGGACAGATCTCGGTGGGTTTGTTTACTACGTTTACGTTATACCTTGGGCAGTTATTGGGACCGTTTTTACAATTTGGTTGGCAGTTTAATGTTTTCCAGCGTGGCAGTACGTCGTGGAAACGCTTGGAAGCACTTTTTTCAGAAAAAGAAGAAGTGGTAGAGGGGACCGTTATATTACCAACTGATGCGAAAGCAACGCTGAATATTAATATCGCTTCATTTTCTTACCAGAATTCGAATCGCCGAGCATTAGAGCACATTAATATGAGGGTAGCTGAAGGTGGTTTTGTTGGTATAACCGGACCAACCGGCAGTGGAAAGAGTACCTTATTACAATTGATCCTAAGACAGTTCGAGTTACAAAGCTCATCAAATATAAGTATTGATGGTCATTCTGTTGAATCATTAACGTTTCATTCATTACGCAGCAAGATGACGTGGGTTCCACAAAAGCCATTTCTTTTTTCAGGCTCTATTGCTGAAAATATCGCACTGGCTAAACCGGATGCAACAGAAGAGCAAATCAAACATGTTGCAGAGATGGCGGGAATTAAAAGCGAAATTGATGCGATGCCTGATGGGTTTAATACTCAACTACGAGAAGGAGGAAGTAATCTTTCTGGTGGGCAACGTCAGCGATTAACACTGGCAAGAGCTTTACTATCTGATGCGGATATTCTGTTGTTGGATGATCCATTCAGTGCGTTAGACATTAAAACTGAAGTGATTGTTCGTCGAAATCTAAAGGCAAATTACAGTCATAAAACCATGTTATTAGTAACTCAACGTTTACCTAATTTAATCGAAGCTGATCGGATCTTTGTATTAAATGAAGGGCAAATTGAAGAGCAAGGGTCACATCATGATCTATTGGCTAATCAAGGTTGGTATTCAATGGTTTACCAACGACAAAGTCAGCTAAACACCGTTATTGAAGATATCCCAAGTGAGAGTATTCAAGGGTCAAAATCAGAGGGGGAATCTCATGCGTGAAGAAAATGCACAACAGCCTAGTGATGCCTTTTTATTTAAGCGATTATTAGCCTATTCTTTACCTCATAAAGCACGTTTTATTGTCGCCTTTACGATGCTAACGGTAGCGATAAGTGCTGAAATGGCAATTCCATGGCTAGCAAAGATTATCCTTGATGAGGTAATCGTACCGCAACAATTTGAGTGGCCACACCTGATTGGTCTTGTTAGCTTGGTGATGTTGTTTTATGTGATCTCGGCGTTATTTACATATTTGCAAGCCGTGTCATTCCGTCATAGTGCCTTGTTGGTGATTAATGACGTGAGAAAACAGCTGTTTAATCATGTGTTGAATTTCTCGATCAGTAGCTTTGATAAATTATCTGCCGGTAAATTGGTTTCTTATATTACCAATGATACTGAATCTATGCGCGATATGTTTGTTTCAACGATACCGACGATCATTCAAGGTAGCTTACGCATCATTGCGATATTTATTGCGATAGCGATCTTGGATTGGCGCTTGATGCTATTGAGTTTGGTATTGATCCCGATATTACTGACAACAATGCATTTGTATCGAAAAATCTCAATGCCAGTGTTTAATGGGATTAGAGAGCAGATCAGCAATATCAATGGGCGGATTAATGAATCGTTACAAGGAATGGCGCTGATCCAAGCGTTTAATCAAGAAAAAGCATTTAAAGAAAAATTTGAGCAAGAAAACCAACGTTGGTTTGAGTTTAGAACCAAATCAATCGCGATAGATAGCTTCATGCTGATCCCATTAACCCGTTTAGTGTCGAATCTAACGGCAGCAGGAATTGTGGCGTGGTTTGCTTATGGATCATTAACTACCGCGGTTGAAGTGGGTACGTTATACGCATTTTTGAACTACATCGAACGTTTCTTTGACCCGTTCCGTCAACTTTCAATGGAGCTACGTAAATTACAGGTGGCAACGGTTGCATCAAAACGTGTATTTGAATTATTGGATGAGCAATCAGAACAGAATCGCTATCCACAAGAACATGTTGAAATCTCAGCGCCGCATGACATTGAGTTTCGTCATGTTGATTTAAGTTATGACGAAGGTAATTTGGTCTTATCTGATGTGAATTTTGTCGCTAAAGGAGGGCAGTTTACAGCGATAGTTGGTCATACTGGCAGTGGCAAAAGTTCGGTGATTAATTTGCTGATGCGATTCTATCAACAGCAACAAGGCTCTATTTTAATTGGAGGTCAGCCGATTGAATCTTTACCTGAAGTCCAATTACGTAAATTATTTGGTCTGGTTTCTCAAGATCCAACGATTTTTAGTGGTTCAATAAAAGAAAATATCGACTTATCTCATGATAGGCCAAACGAAGAAAAAGTGATGCAAGCGGCGCAACAAGTTAACGCTGATCACTTTATTAAACGTCTTACCGATGGCTATGATTATCATCCTGGTCACGGTGGAGGTTCATTTTCTGTAGGAGAGCGACAACTGTTAGCTCTGGCTCGTGCTTTATCACATGATCCAAGTGTTTTTCTTTTAGATGAGGCGACGGCCAACATTGATAGTGAGACGGAAGAGACAGTAAAAGCCGCATTAGAAAATATTCGAGATGGGAAAACAGTCATTATGGTCGCGCATCGATTATCAACCATTAAAAACGCCGATCAAATATTAGTAATGAACAAAGGAAAAGTGGTTCAAAGTGGCAGCCATGATGAACTTATTGTGCAAGCTGGAGATTATCGAGAGTTGTACCTAACACAAAAAGCACAAGAAGAAGATGAACATCAGAACAGCACACTTGGTTTAGCTAGCATTACCGCTGCTTGAATTATTGAATTTAAGAGTAATTAAAATGAATACAGAAAAAAAACCGTTTGTTTCTCAACAAATAATTGAAGACGCTTGTGAGTGGGCGATTATGCATGGTGTGGCTTTTCGACAGGCAGATAATACAGCACGACACTGTCCATTTAGTATCGCACCAATGACTATTGAGCGTGACGTATATAATCATTTATTAACGGTAACCCCATTGATAACTAAGCTGATTAATAACGTCTCTGAAGATCATGAATTTCTTCAAGCCTCATTAAGCAGCATGGCGAAAGCCGATCCGTTTTTTGGCTTGTTAATGTCATTGCATCAACAATTACATGGTGATGCAGGCAATAAACTTGTCGCAGAGCGTCAGCCATTATTATTGATGCGTACCGATTTTATGGATGACCGTCAGCACGGAGCAAAGGTAATTGAATTTAATGGAATCGCAGCAGGGATGGGGCCGTTTGGGCAGCGAGCAGCTGAGTTCCACTCTTTTATGAAGCACCAATGGCCAGAAACGTATAATCAATGGATTGAAGACCCTTCAGCTATTTCTGCAGATAACCACGGTTTGGAGCAATTGGCCTATGGTATTGCAACTACTGCGAGAGCGATTAAAGCGGATTTTTCTGACCAAAGTAAACCCACGTTTTTAATGGTGGTTCAGAAGAATGAAGATAACGTTTATGACCAACATTTACTTGAAGTTGAACTGCAGAAACAAGGAATACGCACCGTAAGACGCACCTTTGAGCAGTTAAGTACTCAACTTTCTAGTGGAGAGAATAAGCGACTGTTACTTGAGAATGTAGGGGCCATTGATGTTGTTTATTTACGTGCGGGTTATCAATATGAGGATTATTTCGCACCGGAATTAAATGAGCCAGTGTGCTGCCATACATTGAGTCAAATTAGACTGTTTATCGAGCAGCATCATGTTGCCGTGAATGCCACGATCAGTCAGCAATTAGCGACCAGTAAATCAATGCAAATGTTATTAACCATGATGCCAGAAACTGAATATGCTCGTTGGGGGTTAACGTTAGAAGAGGCTCAATTAGTTAAAAGTGTACTGGCAGAGATGAAGCCGATTAATACGCAAACTATAGATTGGTTTACGACCGAAGCAGACCAAAATCAATGGGTATTAAAAAACCAAGGAGAAGGTGGTGGTCATTGTATCTTTGGTCAGAATATCGCAGGAAAATTAACTCAGTTAGCACCAGAAGAATACGATGCATGGGCGTTAATGCAACGCTTATATCCACATGAGCGTGATACGCCAACCATTGCCGTTCGTGATGGTGAACAAACTATGGTGGATGATTTAGTGAGTGAAATTGGTTTATTTACAGCGTATTACAATGGTAAACCAGTGACAGAGTTTGAAGGCTATGCAGGGTATTTAATTCGCAGTAAACCTGCCAGTGAAAATGAAGGTGGGATCCACAGCGGCAAAGGGATTTTAGATTCGTTGGTGTTAATTGATTAATAAGCTTTATTATTAGTACAAAGCCCAATATCACTCTAATAATATTGGGCTTTTTATTTATTAAATCAATGAGTATATTTAAGTAAGCATTAGGCTTTGGATGCTGCTAGTTCTTGTAGTTGTTCAATTGTAGTTTCCGCAACAAGTACACCATCAATAAAGTAACTTACTTGATTGTCATTTTTTAAACCAAGAAGCGTTGCTTTATCTCCGTTTGAATACGTAATATCCATTTGAATTGTGTTTTCATCGATTTGTTGAAATTGACCTGTTTCATAAGTTCTTTGCAGGGTGATTGGTCCTACAGGTGCTGTTTTTAATGAGTCATCTAAATCGTCATTAATATTTAGCATGGTCTCTGTTTTACTATCAAAAATATGTGGAGATCCATTAATTGGGTTTTTCCCCGTCCAGAACTCAAGCGAGTTAAAAACGATATAATCGGCGGCGGTTGTAATTGCATAAACGGGTGATAATAAAAAGTTTACTCCAGCTCGAGCGTATCGGTTATCTACGACTTCAACGTTGAATTGCATTAGCTTTCCTGTCACTGCCATGCTGCCAACACATCCAGATAAACTGATGGCCACAGCGGTCATTGCCACAACTTTAATAAATGTTTTTTTCATGTTCCCTCACTTGGCATTAAGCATTTTACTAGAACTATTAACATAGTCGTAAATTCTTCAATAAGTAGGAAATGTGGCTAATTTTTAAGTGTTTATTTTTTATTGTGTGCGGAAGTGCAAAAAATTAATGAGATTGAATGATGCTTTAGATGAGTGCGAATGTTTAATTTTTTGCTATAAAAAATCAGTATCCAATATATAAGCACAAAAAAGCCCAACGTCATTTGATGTTGGGCTTTTTCATTTATGTTCTAAATATAAGTAGTTTGCCTATGGTAGGCTAATAGCTTACATAAACTAACTTTTTGCTATGCCTTCTAATTGCAGCACTGGAGCCGCATCAATATCTTCAGCGTTCATCATTGAAGAGACGCGTTGCATTGAAGACAGTATTAGGCTTTGTTCCCAAGATTCTAAATTATGGAATTTGTTTACAAAGTTATCTTGTAAAGAAAGAGGTGCTTTACTAAGTAATTCTTCGCCTTTTTCTGTCAAATTAGCATGTACTTTTCGTCGATCAGATTCACTACGAATACGTTGAACATATCCATTATGTTCTAAACGATCGATAATAGTTGTCGTTGTCGCTTGGCTTACACTTGTGTGTTTCGACAGTTCTTTGATCGTTACATTGTGCATGCTTTGAATAGCACGCATTAGAATAAGTTGAGGACCAGTTAATCCATATTCTTTGCTCAGTTTTTTCGATTGCAAATCGATAGCTCGAATTATCTGACGAATAGCAACCAGTACTTCTTCATGTTTATCCACGTAACAGACCTTTGTATAAATGCAAAATTGAATAGTTTACAACGTTGTTGATTTCCGCATTGTACTGATGTTCAGATGATTCTCAATCATTTATAACTTTACAGGCTCATCAATCATGAGTTTTTCTCTATATTGTGTGCTAGCGACTGATTGGGGCAGTGAAGAGGAGTGGACTTTCCTCATCACTGCGGTCGGTATTTTTATGCGGCGTTATTTAATTGAAAATCACCAATAAGGGCGCTGTAAAACTCATTATTATCAAGAATACCGACTAACTGATTGTCTTCGACAAGTAAGATAGGGTGATTACTTAATTGTTTCAACTTAATGGCATCTCGCATGCCGATCTCAGGGCTTGCGATAACTAATGTTGTTTGATTTATTGCAGAAAAGTCATTATTTGTCTGCTCCCACTTAACTAAAGTAAGCTCAGGTTGCCCTTCAATACTCAACGTCGATGGGTGTTGGTTAACCCATAAATTTTTAGTATCACAAATTTTCCAACGTTGATCTTCCTGTTTAAGTGAATCGAGAGGCTGCATTAATGAACGGCCTTTTAATACATTCAATGGATTTGTGTGAGCAACAAAATCTTTCACGTATTCTGTTTTCGGGTTAAGCACGATGTCTTCTGGTTTACCGTGTTGAATTAATTTACCCGATTCCATGATCGCAATGTTATTGCCAATTTTTAATGCTTCATCTAAATCATGGCTAACAAATAAAATGGTTTTATTTAGCTTTGTTTGTAATAGAAGAAGTTCATCTTGAAGCTGAGATCGAATAAGAGGATCAAGTGCCGAAAATGGTTCATCCATTAATAGAATGTCGGTATCCATCGTAAACGCACGGGCTAAACCAACCCGTTGTTGCATACCGCCTGAAAGTTCATGAGGGTATTTCATTTCCCATTCAGCAAGGCCAACCATTTCAATTTGTTCACGTGCTCTTGCTCGGCGTTCGTTTTTTGCGATGCCTTGCATTTCTAAACCAAAAGCGACGTTATCAAGCACAGTAAGCCATGGCATTAATGCAAAGTTTTGGAAAACCATCGAAACACGTTGAGTACGTAAATGGCGTAAAGTTTCTTCATCACACAGAGCGACATCAACAAGTTTGTCGCCATTCTTAATCATGAGCTCACCGCGGCTTACTTCATTTAACCCGTTCACGGCGCGAAGCAGACTTGATTTCCCTGAACCCGATAATCCCATTAGAACGCAAATCTCGCCTTCTTTAACTGAAAGAGAGACATTATCAACACCGACAACTTGGCCTATCTCGTCGATAATCTCTTGGCGAGTTTTCCCTTGGTCTAATAATTCCAACGCTTGTTTAGTTTTTTTTCCAAACACCACATCGAGGTTTTTTATAGTAATGGCATCCATGATTATACTTCCTTCTGATTTGGTGCTTTACATAAGCGATCAAGAATAATAGCGACAAGAACAATGGCTAATCCTGCTTCAAAACCTTGTGAGATATTCACGGTATTAAGCGCTCGAACAACAGGTTTACCTAAGCCATCAGCACCAACAAGTGCGGCAATAACCACCATTGATAACGACAACATTATACATTGGGTGATGCCGGCCATAATGCTTGGAAGTGCCGCAGGTAATTCTACTTTGAGTAATAACTTCATGCGGCTTGCACCAAACGCTTTGCCTGCTTCAATTAACTCTCCCGGCACTTTTGTGACACCAAGATACGTAAGACGAATAGGGGCGGCTATGGCAAAAATAATGGTAGAAATTAACCCAGGAACAATACCTAAACCGAATAAAACGAGAGTTGGAATCAAGTAAACAAAAGTTGGTACAGTTTGCATTAAATCAAGGATCGGTCTTAGCACGGTATAAAGCCAAGGTCGGTGCGCAGCCATGATCCCAATCGGTACGCCAATTAATACGGAAATCGTTGTCGCTGCAAAAACAAGGACAAAGGTTTCCAGCATTTCTTGCCAATAGCCAAGGTTTAGAATAGTGAGTAATGCGATGACGACAAAAATCACTAATGATGGTTTTCTATGTAAATACCACGCAATAGCAGCGGTCATAAGAATAGGAAGCGCAGGAGGCATCCATTTAAATACATCGACTAAAAATAGGATAATAGTTTCTAGAAAAAATGAAATGGCATCAAAAAAACCAGCGGCATTGATAGTTAACCAGTCAACGCCTGTTTCCATCCATTGCCCAACAGGGATTTTGTGCTCTGTAATAAAATTCACAATATTTCCTTAAATGACAGGTGGGTCGAAACCCACCATTATTGATTAAGCTTTAACTTGTTTTAGGTATTCGGTTACTGATTTATTTGCGGCGTCACCTTGCAGTGATCTCACATTCTCAAGCCATGCTTTTACTTGTTGTGGATTTTTGTTTAACCACTGTTGAGCCGCTTTCTCTGGCGTCATTTTTTGATTTAGAATGTTTTCCATCAATTCATTCTCCATCTCAAGACTGAACTCTAGATTTTGTAATAACTGTCCAACATTTTTACATTCTGAAAGGTAGTTAGAGCGAACGTTGGTATAAACGCTTGCACCGCCATAGTTAGCACCAAAGAAGTCATCACCGCCTGATAAGTATTCCATTTCTACATTACTGTTCATTGGGTGTGGAGCCCAGCCTAAATACACTATCCATTGACTGCGACGAACGGCGCGTGATACTTGAGAAACCATACCTGCTTCACTTGATTCAACAACACTAAACTCTTTAAGACCAAACGCGTCAGAATCAATCATTGATTGAATGATACGGTTACCATCGTTACCCGGTTCGATTCCGTAGATGCGGTCTTTGAACTTGTCGGCATTTTTCGCTAAATCTGCAAAGCTTGTAACACCTGCATCGTACACATATTTTGGTACGGCAAGTGTGTATTTAGCGCCTTCTAAATTGGCACGAACGGTTTCTACTGTGCCCGCTTCACGGTATTTAGCGATATCCCCTTCCATGGTTGGCATCCAGTTACCTAAGAAGACATCAATGTCGCCATTTGCCATTGAAGAGTAAGTGACGGGAACAGAAAGAAGATCGGTTTTGGTTTTATAGCCCATGCCTTTAAGTAGTTCAGAGGTTACTGCGGTTGTTGCGGTGATGTCTGTCCAACCGACATCTGCAAAACGTACGGTTTCACATTGATTGGCATACACGTTAAAAGCGAATGAGCTGATCGCTAATGTGGCAAGTGTCTTTTTTGTAAGTGACATAATAATTCCTTGTAATGATTCCTTTCGCCATTGGGTATAACGGCGCTGCTGACTGTATTTTTTGTGTTTCTTATTATTTAAGAAAGCGTGTTTGCTTCTCTTATTGGTGCGTTTATTCGTTGTTTCTCTTCCCATTCTGGTGCTATCCAAACGGGGGCGTGCTCCCCTGTGAGCATAGGGTTGCCAAGAATGAAATCGGCGGCACGTTCTGCAACCATTATGGTGGGAGCATTTAAGTTTCCGTTTGGAATCGTTGGGAACACAGAAGAATCGACCACGCGTAAATTTTCAATCCCACGCACACGGCACTCTTCGTCAAGTACGGCCATTGGGTCCTCTTCTTTACCCATTTTGCAACCACAAGAAGGGTGGTAAGCACTTTCTACATTTTGTTTAACCCATTTATCAATTGCCTCATCAGACGTGATTTCGATACCCGGTTGTATTTCATCACCACGGAATGAATCCATTGATGGTTGGGATAAAATTTCACGAGTAAGGCGGATACAATCGCGCCAATCTTGGCGATCTCGTTCAGTCGAAATGTAGTTAAAAACGATCTTTGGTTTTGCGTGAGGATCCGCTGAGGTTATTGATACTGTTCCGCGGCTTTCTGGTTTATTTGGACCAACATGAACTTGAAATCCATGACCATCAAACGCGGCTTGTCCGTCATAACGCATCGCTGCAGGTAAGAAATGATATTGAAGGTTTGGCCATTTCAAACCTTTACGAGAGCGAATAAAAGCACACGATTCAAAGTGGTTTGTTGCGCCTAACCCTTTGCGAGTTAGTATCCATTCTGTGCCTATTAAGCCTTTACTTATCAAGCCCAGTTTACTGTTAAGAGTAATGGGTTCTTTACAGTGGTATTGGAAGTAAATTTCAAGGTGATCTTGCAGGTTTTCACCAACACCAGAGAGTTGATGTTTTACCTTTACGCCTGCGTTTTCTAAGACGGCTTTTGGGCCTATGCCTGACAGTTGAAGTAATTGAACTGAGCCAATTGAACCTGCACTTGAAATGACTTCTTTATTCGCATGCACATTGATGATTTTTCCTGATTTTTCAAACTCAATACCAACGGCTTTCTTGTCTTCAAGTAGGATTTTTCTTGCGATAATTCCTTTCATTAGCGTTAAGTTAGGACGCTTTAAAGCACGACGAAGATATGCGTTTGAGGTAGATGCTCTAACGCCTTTATCTACCGTCATGTGCATTGGACCAAAACCTTCTTGCTGATAGCCGTTGTAGTCTGATGTTTCTGGGTATCCAGCGTCTTTACCTGCATTGATGAAGGCTTGATATAGAGGGTTAAGTGTCATGTTATTGCCATTACACGTACCTAAAGGGCCTTCGCCTCCGCGATATTGATCCGCGCCTTTACTCCATGTTTCTGCTTTACGGAAGTAAGGTAAGCAGGTTTGATAGTTCCAACCTGTCGCGCCATTTTCTTCCCATTCGTCATAATCACACGCGTGACCACGAACATAAACCATGCCGTTGATCGATGAGCTTCCACCAAGAACTTTGCCGCGAGGGCAGTGTAGTTGGCGTCCATCGAGTCCTGATTCTTGTTGAGTCTCGAACTGCCATGCGTACTTTTCAGAATTCATAGGATAAGAAAGAGCAGTAGGCATTTGGATAAAAATACTCTTATCCGTCCCGCCTGCTTCTAATAATAAAACGCTGTGTTGACCGCTTTCGGTTAGTCTATCTGCTAACACACAGCCGGCCGAACCCGCGCCGACGATAATATAATCGTAGCGTTGTTCCATGTCTGTATTCTCCGTGACGTCTAGCGCATAGGGCTAGACGTTTTTATTGGAAGGGTAAATTAAGCGTAAGGGCTAGCGAAATCACCAAGCTCTATTAATATGCTTTTGGTTTGCGTGTAATGCAGTAGCGTTTCAGGGCCGTTTTCACGTCCAACCCCCGAGTGTTTATAACCGCCTACTGGCATTTCTGCTGGAGAGTCTCCCCACGTATTTACCCAACAAATACCCGCTTGCATTTGATGAATTACTCGGTGAGCTCGTGATAAGTTTTGAGTGAAAATACCGGCAGCGAGCCCATACTTAGTGTCGTTTGCGCGGCGAATAACCTCGTCTTCGTCAGTGAATTTCAGGACTGACATAACAGGGCCAAAGATTTCTTGTTGAACGTGTGGCATATCATCTTCGCAATTTACAAAGACGGTAGGCATCACAAAGTTACCGTTTTCTAGCCCTTTATCAATCACTTGATAGCCACCGGTAAGCAGAGTTGCACCTGACTGTTTGGCTTGTTCAATTGCTTCTAGCACTTTCGCTAAATGTGCTTTTGAAATCAGAGCTCCGACTTGGGTTTCGATGTCCATTGGATCACCGATAATCAGTTTTTCAGTGCGAACTTTAAGTTGGCTAATGAACTCGTCATAAATATTTTCATGAACAAAAACACGAGTACCATTGGTGCACACTTCGCCTTGAGTATAAAAGTTTGCCACCATCGCTGCGGATACGGCATCATCCAATTTTGCGTCATCAAAAACGATCATTGGGGACTTCCCTCCGAGCTCCATCGTGACAGATTTTAGTGTCTTTGCACTGTCAGCCATGACTGCTTTGCCTGTTCCTGTTTCACCTGTGAAAGACACTTTTGCGATATCAGGGTGTGCAGTCAGCATTTGACCGACACGATAATCACCTTGAACGACGTTGAACACGCCATCTGGCAATCCCGCTTCGGTAAATATTTCGGCCAGTTTCAATGCTGTTAATGGCGTTTCTTCTGATGGTTTGAAGATCATTGCATTACCCGCTGCCAATGCAGGTGCTGATTTCCACATAGCGATCTGGATAGGGTAGTTCCAGGCACCGATACCTGCACAAATACCAAGTGGTTCACGACGAGTGTAAAAAAATTGGCTTTCACCCAGTGGTTGTTGATCACCTTGCATTGCAGGAACTAATCCTGCGAAGTATTCAATGACATCGGCACCAGAGGCTACATCAACTTCTAATGCCTCTTGAAGCGGTTTACCGGTATCCATAACCTCAAGCGCAGCAAGGTCGTTGTTTCGTTCTCTAAGTATTTTTACCGCATTGAGAAGAATACGACTGCGTTCAATGGCGGTCATGGCAGACCATACCGCGAAACCACGTTTTGCCGATTCAATAGCAAGCTCAAGATCGGCTTGAGAGGCTTGACCTAGCTGTGCAATTGGTTCGCCATTAGCAGGATTAATGCTAGTGAAGGTTTCTCCAGACGTAGCTGGAATCGACTTTCCATCGATATATAATGAGTTAATTTCCATTTGAATATCTGACTTAATAATTATTATGAGTGATTTATTGGCTGACTTGAATAAAAGTAAAGTTGCTTTTCAAGGTAGTCATTGATGATGGCACGTGCTTTGTCAGCGTTAATGCCTTCTGGGTTTAATGTACCTCTCAACCAAACACCATCAATTAATGATGCGATCCCGTGAGCAACGAGTTCTGCTTGTTGGTTATTCAACATGGCTTTTAGTTCAATTCGTAGGTGGGACAGTAAACGCCTTTCATTTACACGCTGTAGACGCTTTAGTTGTTCGTCATGCATCGAGTAAGACCAGAATGCTAACCAAGTTTTAGCGACTTCGTTTTCTGCTTGATAGCCTTCAAAATTACCATTGATAATGGCATTGATGCGTAGTTGATGAGCGTCAACAGGTAAGGATTTTAATTGAGATGTAACGGTATTGGAGAGTTGGCGAAGGATCTCACGCATGGTTTCTTCAAGTAGACCGTGCTTACCACCAAAATAGTGATTTATGATCCCTGTTGATACACCAGCCTCTTTACTAATTAAAGCAATGCTAGCGGCGTGCAAACCAACACGATCAATGACCTTCATAGTCGCTTTTACAAGTTGTGGTTTTCTAATGTCAGGCATCCCAACCTTGGGCATCTTTCGGTCCTTTTATTTTTTATTGAACGTTCAATTAATTATAAAATGACAGAAAAATAGTTAGAGTTCAAATTATTATTTTGGTTATGAGTTGTCTTTATTTATTATGGATAGTTTTATTTTTAGTTAAAACAAGAGGTTAATGTTGTGGTTAAGTTAAATGTTAGACCTGTAATTATTTGTGTCGTTATGGTTATTTGATGGGTATTTAACCGGAATGTCAGAAGTGTTTATTAAGGTGAAGGAATGTTTTTTTGAGTGAATATAAATTATTTAAAAAACGTTGGTCTTCGATGTAACTAAGTATGTTAAGGATAATAGGGAGGGGAGATGGAAAATGAGTAAAGATAGAGGAAGTGAGGAAATTACGGTACCTATTAGACATAAAAAAGCCCAACCTCTTTCGAAGTTGGGCTTTTCCAAACGTTTGGTGGAGCTGGGGGGATTTGAACCCCCGTCCGAAAACCGTTCACCGTTGGCGCTACATGTTTAGTCGATCTTTAATTTCACCGTAAAACTGCGAACCGACACGCTATCTTATGGCTAACCTGAATTATAATTCGAACTTCATCTCTCAGGTGGGAGAATCCATTCTAGTTCGTTTGGGTTTGATCCCCTGTTATTCCCCGTCTTACAAACGGAAGCTAGGGCAGGAGAGCTCTGAGCAGGTTATTAAGCTGCTAGTGCGTAGTTTTCGTCGTTTGCGACTATTTTTTTGCGGCTTTTTACGTGGCCAACCGCCCCACGACATGCTCCTCGGGTTTCAAAATTCCCGTCGAATCCTGAATCAGCCCCAAAGTTGTTACCAGATGATACTAACAGAAAAACAGCGTCTGTCTAGCTAGTATCAGTCTAACTGGTTGAAATTAACGCAAACTACTCTTCATAATTCGTGCTTTATCTCTATTCCAGTCTTTTTCTTTTGAATCTGTACGTTTATCGTGCAGTTTTTTACCTTTAGCAACGCCGACTTTGATCTTTGCCCAAGAGCGAACCCAGTACATTGTTGTTGCTACGAGTGTCATACCTTCACGGTTTACACGACCAATAAGGTTATCAATTTCTTTACGGCTCATTAGTAGTTTACGAACACGTGTTGGATTCGCTATAACATGAGTCGATGCGGCTTGCAGTGGTGTGATGTTCATACCACTAATAAAAATTTCACCATCGCGAACATACACGTAGCTTTCCGCGATATTAACTTTACCAGAACGAAGAGATTTAACTTCCCAGCCTTGGAGTTCAACCCCAGCTTCGATTTCATCTTCAATGAAATATTCGTGGCGAGCTTGCTTGTTCATAGCAATGGTATTACTGCCCGCTTTATCTTTTGATTTTTTCTTTGCCATAATGCCCACATTATACGTTATTAGTTGAGAATAGGGGAAGTAGTTTGGCTCTTAACATCAAGATGGTATGATGCAACCCTCTATTATGTAAAGGAGAATTTATGCCTCAGGTTAGCCGTTCTGCATTAGTACCGTTTAGCGCAAAGCAAATGTATGATTTAGTCAATGATGTTGCCTCTTATCCTCAGTTTTTACCAGGGTGTTCTGGCTCTAAGGTAATCGAAGAGTCAGAAAGTTCAATGGTAGCGTCAGTTGATGTAGCAAAAGCAGGCATAAAAAAGACGTTTACGACTAAAAATACTCTAATTGATGCGCAATTGATTGGGATGAATTTAGTTGATGGACCATTTAAATCATTAACTGGTGGCTGGCACTTTACTGCTTTGGATGAAACGGCATGTAAAGTGGAGTTAAAGTTAGATTTTGAATTTACAAATGCCTTAGTAGCAATGGCGTTTGGTAAAGTATTTCAAGAGCTTACTAATAATATGGTGAACTCATTTACCCAAAGAGCGAAGCAGGTTTATGTCAATAATTAATGAGATGATCCATGTTGAAGTGGTCTACGCATTGCCAACAGAGCAGGTGGTTTTTAAACTTGCGGTTAAAGCGGAACAGACAGTACAAGAGATTATCCAACAATCTGGCGTGCTAGAGCGATACCCTGATATCGATTTAGACGTAAATAAAGTTGGTGTATTTAGTCGTAATATAAAATTGGATGCAACGATTAGAGATAAAGATCGTATTGAAATTTATCGCCCTTTACTTGCAGATCCAAAAGAAATTAGACGAAAAAGAGCCGAACAAGCGAAGAAAGAAGCGGCGAAAAAGTAGTTTATTTACTGAATTGTTAGATAATAAAAAACCGGAGATCGTTAAACGATGTCCGGTTTTTTGTGTTTTAACGTCTTAAAGAAAACTAGATTTTCTCAAAGAAACTGTCACTCATTGGGAATACACCGTCAAGGCTGGTTAAATTACCATTGTCATCAAAGTGAACAATTAAGTTCTTTTGAATCGACTCTTCATGGCCATGAGTGAAAAGGTAGACGTAATACCAAGTATTTGGGTAGCCTGATTCAACAAGCATTGGAGAACCCATAACATACTGTACTTGTTGTTTTGTCATGCCAAATCGCAGTTTATCGACGGCTTCCTGTTCGACGTAGTTACCTTGGGCAATATCAATTCGATATACCAACGGTTCTAATAGCGAGCAACCACCCAGAAGCCCAACAGCAAGGGGTAGAGCAATGATCCATTTTTTGAATTGCATAGTTCGTACAGCTTAGCCTTTAAAATAATTAAACAGATGATAAACAAGCTAGACTAATAAGTAAAAAGGTTAAGCCTGTTATGCTGTGTTTTGACCCTAAATTTTGAATCAAGTTGCATTCTATTCATAATTTAAAAGAAGGGGGGAATAAAAACGCCAACATCAAAGACGACATTGGCGTTAACTAAAAGGTGAGTTTAGCTATTTACAAGCCATTAAGCAGCGCTTAGTAGCTCTTTTGCATTAGCAAGCGTATGGTCTGTTATTTGTGTCCCGCCGAGTAAGCGGGCTAGCTCTTCAATGCGCTCTTCTGTACTTAAGGCTCGCATTTGGGTTTCAGTTTTTCCTGAGTTAGTGTGCTTAGCGACAAATAATTGGTTGTGTCCACAGCCAGCTACTTGAGGTAAGTGAGTAACACATAGCACTTGGGTTGATTCACCTAAAGTACGCAACATTTTTCCTACTACAGCAGCGGTTGGCCCACTAATACCTACATCAACTTCATCAAAAATCAAACTTGGCGTATCGACTTTCTGAGCGGTAATAACCTGAATAGCCAAAGAGATACGAGACAGCTCACCACCAGAGGCAACTTTTGCAATTGGGTGCAATGGCTGACCAGGGTTGGTTGATACTTTAAAGCACAGGGTATCAATTCCTAGTGGTGAAATTTTATTAACACCATCACTTTCAATCTGAATATCAAATACGGCTTTTTCCATACTTAATGTTTGCATGCTTTCGGTGATCTTATTATTTAGCTCTTTAGCATAACGCTGGCGACTTTTCGTGAGCTTATGGGCTGCTTCTAAGAAATGTTGTTTCAATTCTTCAACTTCTTGCTCGCGTTGTTCACGTTTTTCATCGGAACAATCAAGGCGTTCGTATTCTGCCAATAGCTGCTGATGGTGCTCATATAATTCATCAGCAAGTACATGGTGTTTTTTTGCCATTGACATAACTTTGCTGAATCGTTCCTCAACAAAGGCAATTTGTGCGGGATCAACATCAATGCAATCTAAGTAGTTTTTAATTTCATGATTTGCTTCTTCTACTTGGATCATTGCCTCATTAAGCATTTCTGATAACGGAGCAAGCTGTGGATCGAGTTGTCCAAGTTGCTGAATATGATTATTTGCATACTGCAGTAACTGAAGGGCGTTAACGTCATCGTTTTCATAAAGAAGCGACACGGCTTGTTGGCAGTATTCAACCAAGTCACCAGAGTTTGATAAACGTTTATGATCTTCTTCTAGTTGAGCAAACTCTTCTTCGCCTAGTGCTAAATCATTTAACTCTTTTATTTGATATTCGATCAGCTGTTTTTGAGCTTCATTCTGCTGAGAGTTTTTGATTAGTTGTTTAAGAGAGTTATCAGCTTGGCGCCACGCTTGGTAGCGGCTGCGTGTCTTATTTAGTAGAGATACATGACCTGCGTATTGATCCAACATATTTAGTTGGTATTCAGGTTTCATTAATTCATGGTGGGCGTGTTGACCATGAATATTGATCAGTAAATGGCCTAATGTTTTTAATTGAGCCGCAGGAACTGGGCTGCCATTAATAAAACCACGAGAACGGCCTTCTTTAGTGATTACGCGGCGTAAAATACATTCATTGCCATCATAGAGTTCATTATCTTCTAACCAACGTTTGGCGTTAAGATTATTTTCTAATGTGAAGAGTACGGTGATCTCAGCTTTCTCTTCTCCTTGGCGAACCATAGAAGCTTCAGCGCGATCGCCTAAACATAAACCAAGAGCATCAATTGCAATAGATTTACCTGCGCCTGTCTCACCGGTAATGGTGGTCATGCCTTTGGTTAAATCAAGCTCTAATGATTTTACAATTGCGAAATGAGTAATTTTGATATGTGCCAACATAAGCCATTCTCTGTGAAATTTAAACACTAAAAACACTGTATAAAGAAACAGTATATACTGTTTCTTTATACAGTAAAGTTTAAATTAACTTTTTGTGAGTGGCTTATCTTTATCTGTATTTAGAGATTAGAAGAGTTTGCTTGACCAGCCAAGCTTATTTCTAAGTACATGATAGTAGCTATAATCTTTAGGATGAATAAGTTTTAATCGACTAGGGCTTTGGAAAATATGCACTTCATCACCAGGGCTGACAGGTAATGAGACTTGCCCGTCACAGCTCACTTCCAATGCACTACGATTTTCTGGTGAAATGAATAATTTGATATGACGCTTACCTTCAACAACCAGAGGACGGCTTGAAAGGGTGTGTGGAAACATAGGTACAATTGAGATCGCATTCAGGTTAGGTGAAAGGATCGGACCACCACCAGATAAAGAGTACGCAGTTGATCCCGTTGGTGTTGAAATGATCAATCCATCAGAGCGCTGAGAGAAAGCAAAGCTGTCATCAATATAGACTTCAAATTCGATCATGTGGGCAACTTGGCCCGGATGAAGTACCACCTCATTAAAGGCGGTATTGTGGCTTTTTATTTGCCCATGGCGGTGAACTTCAGCTTCTAATAAAAAGCGTTCTTCTTTAACAAATTCACCATTTAAGACGGCTTGCAGTGGCTCTTTAAAATTATCAGGATCAAGATCGGTTAAAAAACCAAGATTGCCTCTGTTAACGCCAATGACTGAAATATCGAAACGAGATAAAACACGAGCTGCGCCAAGCATATTACCATCACCACCAACGACAATAGCGAGATCGGCTTGTTCTCCTAATTTTAAGAGGTGATTAAATCGATCATCAGGGATGTCAGGTAAAGCTTCACGTAAGCGATTATCAAGTAATACCGAATAATTAAGCTGAGTTAACCAATTATAAAGAGCTAAATGGGTTTTTACGGCGCTTGGATCTCTTGGCTTACCAATGATTGCGATAACGTTAAAGGCGGTTTTCATATCAATCATCCATCATTAAATGGGGAACAAATTTTACAATTAGCACTATTATGCTTGAATCGCTTTATTTAGTCCCCATAATAATGACAAAGTTTTAATTTGCGTATAGAGCGACGCCTTGGTTTATATTAAGATCGCTTTATAGCTAGTCATCAGCATTCTGGAGAAGCAGTAATGAGTAACGAAGAGAAAAAAGTAAACGAAGAAGTTGTAGTTGAAGATCACATTGAAGCGGTTGGCACTGAAGGTGATGTTGAATGGAATGAATCTATTGAAGATAACCAAGATGCAAAAATTGCAGAATTAGAAGCTGCATTACTTGCTACTCAAGCACAACTTAAAGATCAGCAAGATGCGGTATTACGTGCAAAAGCAGAAGAGCAAAATGTACGTCGTCGTGCGGAAGGCGATATCGATAAAGCGCGTAAATATGCGTTGAAAAAATTCGCTGGTGAACTACTTCCAGTTATCGATAACCTAGAGCGTGCTCTTGAGAATGGCGATAAAGAAAATGAAGCAGCAAAAGCGTTGCTTGAAGGTGTTGAATTAACACTACAAACGTTTATTTCAACGGTTGAAAAGTTTGGTTTAACGGTAATCAATCCAGTTGGCGAAGCATTTAACCCTGAACTTCATCAAGCGATTGGTATGCAAGCAAGCCCTGATCATGAGTCAAACACCGTGATGATTGTGATGCAAAAAGGCTACTCATTAAATGAGCAAGTGCTGCGTCCTGCAATGGTAATGGTTGCTCAATAATCACTATTTTTAATTAAATTAAGTGATGATAAATGAAGCGAATTCAGCAATGGGTTCGCTTTTTTTTGTCTTTCTTTTAAGATAGGCCGTCTTCTTTTCTAGAAAGTGTGTTGTAAATAAGGAATGGGATTCAAGCTTTTAAATTTTATCATTTTTTCTATCGTTATTTATTTTGTTTTTTACTACATTTTACTCATCATGGATGAATGGTTAGGAACAAATAAATGGAAAACAAATTGAACATTAAATCTCTTTTAGTTGGCGCGCTTTGTCTTTACACGCCGTTAAGTTTTGCTGAGCATGTTGTGGCGTCTGAGACTTATACCTCAATGGCATTAGCAAATGATGCCAAATTATATAATGCACCAGAGACTTCAGCTTGGGCTCGTGGAGCCACTATTGTTCAAGGTATACCTCGTGGAGATGCTGCCCCGTCATATTGGGCTAATGAGATCATTGATAAAAGTATGACCACTTCTGATGCGTGGACGGGAATGACACAATGGTTCACGGTATTTGAGGCGCAGAAAAACACAGCAAAAAATGTTCGAGTTGTTATTGGTGATGCTGATATGTGGTTACTTCAATCGACTGATGGAAGCATGGATCCACTGACGGCTGAATGGGTCAATGTTACTGTAAATAGAGCATCGGTCTCTTGGGCTGCCTATTACTCTCACAACATTATTAAATATATTGAAGATGTCCCATATCGCCGCTCTAGCGATGGTTTAAAAGAGTATCAATTGCATTCAGAACATTATCCATTGCATGGTGGAACCAGTAAGGTTGCTATTGATGGCGAAAATGTCCTTGCCGCGTTTGTACGAATGAAAGCATGGTTGGTTCCTGATAAACCACAAGGCAAGCAAGATATTAGTACGGCGAAAGTGTTAATCAGTACGGGAGCAGATTATTACCCAACAGTGAATACGTCGGTTTCTCATGGTGATTTATCTAATGCCAATTATTTACCCGGTGCTGGTGGTAGTCGTTTTCAATATTTAACCACTACACCAAAATGGTATTACATGGGAACCGTTGCGTCGGATGGTTTACTGATTGTTGATGATAATAGTCCATATATTAAATCGGGTGGTAAAACCTACTTAACTAAAGAAGAGTGGCAGCAAAATCCACCGCCAATTGATTTTGAAGTCATGAATTGCAAAGATTCTGATTAAGTAGATATCGATTAAGAATATTCTGAACGACAAGCCTGACATGATTGTTAGGCTTTTTTTTGTGCAGTTGAAAATAAAATTGATTTTTTTTTATTGTTTCCCTTGAATTGTGATTTAGCGCCCTTATTAATTAGTCATAGAATGAATTATGGGATTTAGTCCCAACCCTTATTCAAGTTGTTTTGGATAAGTTTAAATAGATAATTGGAGAGAACCTGATGGGTAAGATCATTGGTATTGACTTAGGTACAACTAACTCTTGTGTTGCTGTTTTAGATGGCGACACGCCACGTATTTTAGAGAATGCAGAGGGTGAACGTACAACGGCATCGGTAATTGCATACACAGATGGCGAAACTCTTGTAGGTCAGCCAGCTAAACGTCAAGCGATTACTAACCCACAAAATACATTATTTGCGATTAAGCGTCTTATTGGTCGTCGTTTTGAAGACGAAGAAGTACAACGTGATATCGAAATCATGCCGTACAAAATCGTTAAAGCTGACAACGGTGATGCTTGGGTTGAAGCGCAAGGCCAAAAAATGGCTGCTCCTCAAGTGTCTGCTGAAATTCTTAAGAAAATGAAGAAAACAGCTGAAGATTTCCTAGGCGAAGAAGTAACTGGCGCAGTAGTAACTGTACCTGCTTACTTTAACGATGCTCAACGTCAAGCAACGAAAGATGCTGGTCGTATCGCAGGTCTTGATGTTAAACGTATCATCAACGAACCAACAGCAGCAGCGCTAGCTTACGGTCTAGACAAAAAAGGCGGCGATCGCACTATCGCAGTATACGACCTTGGTGGTGGTACATTCGATATTTCTATCATTGAAATCGACAACGTTGATGGCGAGCAAACTTTCGAAGTTCTTGCGACAAACGGCGACACTCACCTAGGTGGTGAAGATTTCGATAACCGTATGATCAACTTCCTAGTTGATGAGTTTAAGAAAGAGCAAGGCATCGACCTTAAAACTGATCCTCTAGCAATGCAACGTGTTAAAGAAGCAGCAGAAAAAGCGAAGATTGAATTATCTTCAGCTCAACAAACTGACGTAAACCTTCCTTACGTTACTGCTGATGCAACAGGTCCTAAGCACATGAACGTTAAAGTTACACGTGCAAAACTAGAATCTCTAGTTGAAGACCTAGTAGTTCGTACTCTTGAACCACTAAAAGTTGCTCTAGCTGATGCTGATTTATCAGTAAGCGAAATCACTGACGTAATCCTAGTTGGTGGCCAAACACGTATGCCTATGGTTCAAGCTAAAGTTGCTGATTTCTTCGGTAAAGAAGCTCGCCGTGACGTAAACCCTGATGAAGCAGTAGCAATGGGTGCTGCAGTTCAAGGTGGCGTACTAGCTGGTGACGTTAAAGATGTACTTCTTCTAGATGTTACTCCTCTATCTTTCGGTATCGAAACGATGGGTGGTGTAATGACTAAACTAATCGAGAAGAACACAACGATCCCAACTAAAGCGGACCAAACGTTCTCAACTGCTGAAGATAACCAAAGTGCGGTAACAATCCACGTACTTCAAGGTGAGCGTAAGCAAGCGACATACAACAAATCTCTAGGTCAATTTAACCTAGAAGGTATCCAAGCAGCACCACGTGGTATGCCACAAATCGAAGTAACATTCGACCTAGATGCTGATGGTATCCTAAACGTATCTGCAAAAGATAAATCGACTGGTAAAGAGCAGAAGATCACAATCCAAGCTTCTGGTGGTCTAACAGACGAAGAAATCGAAGCAATGGTACAAGAAGCTGAAGCTAACAAAGACGCGGACAAAAAGTTCGAAGAGCTAGTAACAGCACGTAACCAAGCGGATCAAATGATCCACGGTACGAAAAAACAAATCGAAGAAGCAGGCGATGCACTTCCAGCTGACGAGAAAGAAAAAATCGAAGCAGCAATCAAAGCTCTAGAAGACGTTAAGTCAGGCGATGATAAAGAAGCAATCGATGCGAAAACTCAAGAGCTAATGCAAGCAGCACAAAAGCTAATGGAAATCGCTCAACAGAAAGCTCAAGCACAACAAGGTGCTGAAGCGGGTGAGCAACCTAAGCAAGAAGATGATGTAGTAGATGCTGAATTCGAAGAAGTTAAGGATAAATAATTCCTGTCGTTTTAAGCCGCTATTTCGGCGTTAAAAGTACTCATTTGCGTTCGCAAACTCCGTGCTTTTTCCTTGAACTAGCGACTTATAACTTAATGAATTAATTATCGGTTTCTCGATAGAAAATATATTGCGGGCGTTGGAGTTTTCTCTACCGCCCGCAAGTTTGTAATATCAACCTGAATAAGTAACTATTCAGATATTGCGTAGGAAAAATTGATTAGAACAAGGCATAAATTGTGTTAACTAGTATTCTAATTACATAATTTATAACGAAGTTATAATTAATTTTCACAAGCAAGAATGAGTCGGTACTTGTTTAGGTTGATATATTATTAAGGTCAATCTAGATAATCATTCTCGAACGTTGAACCTGATTATCTAGATTGAACTCATACTGATGGTGTCACTGCCGGCAGTATCAAAAGAATTGGTGACCAAAGCATGTCTAAACGTGATTTCTATGAAGTATTGGGCGTAAGCCGTGATGCTTCAGAGCGTGATATTAAGAAAGCCTATAAGCGTCTAGCGATGAAATTCCACCCTGACCGTAATCAGGGCGATGAAACAGCGCCAGAAAAGTTTAAAGAAGTAAAAGTTGCGTATGAGATCTTAACGGATGCTCAAAAGCGTTCAGCTTACGATCAATACGGTCATGCAGCCTTTGAACAAGGTGGTATGGGCGGTGGCGGCGGCTTTGGCGGCGGTCAAGGTGACTTTGGCGATATCTTTGGTGATGTGTTTGGTGACATCTTTGGTGGCGGCCGTCGTGGCGGTGGTCAACAACGTGCACAACGCGGCTCAGATTTACGTTACAACATGGAACTTACGCTAGAAGAAGCGGTTCGTGGTTGTGATAAAGAGATTGAAGTACCAACATTAGTCTCTTGTGATCCATGTGAAGGCACTGGTGCTAAGAAAGGTACCTCTTCATCAACTTGTAGCACTTGTCACGGTCATGGCCAAGTTCAAATGCGTCAAGGTTTCTTTGCTGTACAGCAGGCTTGTCCTACTTGTCATGGTAAAGGTAAGATCATTAAAGACCCATGTAACTCTTGTCATGGTGAAGGTCGAGTTCAAAAGACTAAAACGCTTAATGTTAAGATCCCAGCAGGTGTTGATACTGGTGATCGCATTCGTTTATCTAATGAAGGTGAAGCGGGAGAGCACGGCGCTCCGGCAGGCGATCTATACGTACAAGTACATGTAAAAGAGCACAATATTTTTGAGCGTGACGGTAACAACTTATACTGTGAAGTGCCTGTAAGCTTTACTATGGCTGCACTAGGCGGTGAAGTTGAAGTCCCTACTCTTGATGGTCGTGTAAGCTTGAAAGTGCCTCTAGAAACTCAAACGGGCCGTATGTTCCGTATGCGTGGCAAAGGTGTTAAAGGCGTTCGTACACACAGCACTGGTGACTTAATCGTTAAACTGATTGTTGAAACTCCAGTTAAATTAACCAAACGCCAAAGAGAGTTGCTTAAAGAATTCCAAGAATCATTTGATGGGAAAGATGCGATGAAGCACAACCCTAAATCAGAAGGTTTCTTATCTGGCGTTAAGAACTTCTTTGATGATTTAACTAAATAAGTTAATCCATCAACCAATAAATTTAAGCCTAATGATATTCATTTTATATCATTAGGCTTTTTTTATGCCGCCAACAAATGATCAGATGTCGTTTATTTACATATTGCTGACTATTTCCTATTCTTCTCGTTTATTATGTAACCAATTGTGTTTTTAGTTTCTTAATGTAGAAGAGAGTGAGTATGGGGTTATTTAAACGGACGTTATCGCTATTTATTGTTTTACTGCTTAGTTCAACTACTGCCAATGCCGAAATAATGGAGGGTGGGAGAACGGTCCCGAGCTTTAAGCAAGATGCCGCCTCAATTCGCCATACCTATGAAACCCAGCTCTATACACTGTCGGCATTTAAAGCGGGTCATTACGGATTACGTATGTATCGCCAAACGATGGATCCTAAATACTCAGCGGCCGTTTGGTCTGATATGGCACGAGTGGCAAGTCGACTTAATCAATTCTCTTCTGAAGTTTATACACCAAAACAGATTGAAGCGTATTCCAATAAACGGCTAAGCACCTACGTAGATGATACTGATACCCGTAGTATTTTACGTTATCAAGCCACTAAAACTATGCCGGAGTATCTCTATCTTGGTGTTGATTTACTTGGCTCAATGGCTCGTGCAAATGAATACGGTTTAAAGCATCGTAATGACAAACAGCTGCGAGAAATTATCCGCCGTTATGATTTTAAAAAATACGCGACTGATGAAGCGATGATTAAAGCATGGGCAGCTCAGCTAGCGAACCAAGTTTATTGGTTACGTCAATTAGGTGAGCAGGATGTGGTTGATGAGTTTGTTGAAGCATTCAAATTAGCCTACCCAGATAATAAAGATGCAGCGCTTTCTAAGCAGCAGTATGGCAATAAAATCTATGGCTTAACGCATATTTTATTAGCCGACTCTCAATATTATCAATACCCCCTAAAAGAGTCTGATCATCAATGGATATATGATTATCTGCGTAATAATATTGATACTATTTTAGAAAGAGCCAAAGAAGACATTATTTCAGAAGTAGGAATTACCTTCTTATTGGCAGGGTTAGAAGATGACCCTGTAGTCTATAAAACACAAAAACACATTCAAGATGCGATTAACCGTGAGAAGAATATGGTGCCATCAACATCAAACAGTACTGATTTAACTGATGGTGAGCACCGTAATGTATTAGCGATAATGTTACTCGATTGGCAAACGCCACATGCCGCACCGACGATTCAAAATGAACCAAAGGTATTCAAAAGTAAACCGTATGGTCTTGTGAAAAAATAAACGTGTAAACCATTTGCACTGTAAATAAAAAATGCCCAGAGATAGTGATATCGCTGGGCATTTTTATTTGAATCAGATCAGGTGATTAGAGATTATTTCGCTAGGCCTTGGAGCTTAACGAATTTCTCTAATAACTCTTCATCTGTTTCTACGTTGTTTGGATCTGAAATAACGCAGTTACTGATAGGGCAAACTGACTGACATGTTGGCGCATCATAGTGGCCTTTACATTCAGTACAAAGATCTGGATTAATTTCGTAAATCTCATCACCCATGCTGATTGCTTCGTTTGGACACTCAGGTTCACACATGTCGCAGTTAATGCATTTTTTATTGATCAATAACGCCATTACTTACTTGCCGTGTGGATTACGAGTATCTTCACCCGTGTGTAAGTTACGCATTAGCAGGCCGTATTCTAGATCAACGTTTGCAGGAACAGGAATGAAGACAAAGTGACCATTGCCTTTTGCTTCATCAACAGCTTCACTCTTACGGTTTTCCATTACATCTAGAGTCAGTGTCAGGTTACCTTGTGGTGTCATGATCTCTACAGAGTCACCGACTAAGAATTTATTCTTAACATCAACTTCAGCTAAATCACCACGGCGTTTACCTGTGAACTCACCAACGAATTGTTGAGAATCAGAGATAGAGTAACCGTAATCGTAGTTTTGGTATGCATCGTGTGTATGACGACGTAGGAAACCTTCTGTGTAACCACGGTGAGCTAGGCTTTCTAGCGTACCCATTAGGCTTTCATCAAATGGTTTACCTGCAACCGCATCATCAATCGCTTTACGATAAACTTGCGCAGTACGTGCACAGTAGTAGAAAGACTTAGTACGACCTTCAATTTTAAGAGAGTGAACACCCATCTTAGTTAGACGTTCTACGTGTTGGATAGCACGAAGATCTTTAGAGTTCATGATGTAAGTACCATGCTCGTCTTCAAATGCTGCCATCTTCTCTTCTGGACGGTGTGCTTCAGAAAGAAGAACTACCTCATCTGTTGGTTTACCTAAGCCTAGTGTGTTGTCTGGACGTTCGTTTTGAACTTCAACGTCTTGGATCTCAACACCTGTAGGGTTAGCTTCAACGATTTGACCGTTTTCGTCTTCTTTTGCTTCTTCCGCTTTGTATTCCCAGCGACATGCATTCGTACATGTGCCTTGGTTTGGATCACGCTTGTTCATGTAACCAGATAACAAGCAGCGACCAGAGTACGCCATGCATAATGCACCGTGTACAAAGATTTCTAATTCAGTATCAGGACAGTGCTCACGGATCTCTTCAATTTCTTCTAGTGATAATTCACGAGATAAGATCACACGCTCAACACCTTGAGTTGCCCAGAATTTCACTGTTGCCCAGTTAACCGCATTGGCTTGAACGGACAGGTGAATAACTACTTCAGGGAAAGCTTCACGAACCATCATGATTAAACCTGGATCTGACATGATCAATGCGTCAGGACCCATTTCTACGATTGGCGCTAAATCACGAATGAAGGTTTTTAGCTTTGAGTTGTGTGGTTGTATATTACATACCACATATAGCTTCTTACCTTGCGCATGTGCTTCATTAATACCGATTTGTAGGTTTTCGTGGTTGAATTCGTTGTTACGAACACGAAGGCTGTAACGTGGCTGGCCTGCATAAACGGCATCTGCACCGTAGGCAAACGCATAACGCATATTTTTAAGGCTGCCCGCAGGCGAAAGTAGTTCTGGCTTAAACATGATTGCTTCCCAATGTTGTATTCTGATCTCAGGTCAGGTCATATCACAAGGATATGAAGGAGGCCGGATTTTACATGTAAAGTGAGAGAAGTGCTAGGGTATAAAGAAAGGTTTCAGGTCGCTTCGCTTGCAGGCTTCAGGGAAAAGCAAAGAAAATATGAGATAAAGAGTTCAGATCGCTACGCTAGCAGATTTCAGAGGTATTCGCTGAACGTAAAGAATCCAAGATAATTTTTCTTGAGCTGAGAAATAGCCGCAAGCACCTCTGAACCCTTCAAGGGAGCTTGCGACCGATCTGAACCCTGCTTTTACTCTTTCTCTTCAATGCCACCAAGTGCTTTGAATAGATCAGGAAGAAGCGCATCAAGCTCAGAACTCATTAGAGAGAAATCTGCATCAAAACGTGCTGCTTTATCTTCAAAACCAATGTCTTCGTTTTGGTCTTTAATCTCATCGCTGAACTTTAGGCGTTTTAGCGATAGGTCATCAGCAAGGATAAACTCTAAGCGTTCCTGCCAAGTTAGCGCTAACTTAGTAACCATTTTGTTTGCATCAATATGAGCGTGGATTTCATCACACACTAATTCTTGCTGCTTACAACGGATCACGCCGCCGTCTTCTAAAATTGCTTTTAGTTCCGCTTCCTCACCCATCTCAAAACCTTGAGGCGTAGTACCTGTTTTAACCCACTCAGTTAAGGCATTTTCAATAGGTTGAGTTGAAGTTAGAGGGACAACAGGTAGACTACCGATAGATTTACGAAGCAACGCTAATACGTCTTCCGCTTTTTTGTAACTGCCAGCATCAACAATAATAAACCCAGCTTCTGGAAGAATTAATGCATAGGTTTGTTGGTGCTTGCTAAATGCTCGTGGAAGAAGATCAATAACGATGTCATCTTTGATAGAGTCTTTCTCTTTTTTCTTAAGAGGGCGACCTTGTTCAAGTTCCATGGCATCAATTTTTGCGTTCATTGATTCTTTAATCACTGACGCGGGTAACATTTTTTCTTCTTTTTTTGCACAAATAAGAATATTTTTGCTTGCGACGTGAGTCAGCATATCACCATGACGGCCCATTGCAGTTACCCAGCCAAACTTTTGCATATCTTGGCTACCACAAGGTGTGAAACGGAAATCGTTCAGTTGTTTTTCAAGTTGCTCAGGGTTGAGATCAACTTCTTTAGTAAAACGATAAATTAAACAATTTTTAAACCACATCATGCTGCTGAATTCCTGTCTTTTTTAAGTGCGCTTATGATAGGAGATTTTGTTGAATATTGCTTGTATAGATTTCAGGTTCTTGGATAAATGACACTGAGATAGTATTTCATTGATGAGAATATGAACTTTTCTTTTCAATAGTCACAAAAGTGTCATAATTAGCTTTAATAATAGCGTTATAAATTTTGTTGGCTAATTTAGGTAAAAAGAATGTCTAGAAGGATACTTGTAGTAGAAGATGAAGCGCCAATCCGTGAGATGCTGTGTTTTGTATTAGAGCAGAAAGGATATGAACCGATAGAAGCAGAAGATTATGACACTGCACTTGGTTTACTCTGCGAACCTTACCCTGATTTAATTTTGTTGGATTGGATGTTGCCAGGTGGCTCAGGCATCAATTTAATCAAACACCTTAAGCGCGATGAATTTACCAAAAAAATCCCAGTAGTTATGCTAACAGCTCGCGGCGAAGAAGAAGATAAAGTTCGCGGCCTTGAAGTGGGTGCAGATGATTACATTACCAAACCATTTTCACCAAAAGAGTTAATGGCGCGCTTAAAGGCCGTTATTCGTCGAGTATCTCCAACCTCTGTTGAAGAGTTGATTGATGTTCAAGGGTTAAAATTAGACCCAGTATCACACCGTGTTACAGCCAATGATAAAGCATTAGATATGGGTCCGACAGAATTTAAAATGCTGCACTTCTTTATGACTCATCAAGAGCGTGTATACAGCCGTGAACAACTATTGAATAATGTTTGGGGTACGAATGTATACGTAGAAGATCGTACGGTTGATGTTCATATTCGTCGTTTACGTAAGGCATTAGAAATGGAAGGGCATGATCGCTTAGTGCAAACCGTTCGTGGCGCGGGTTATCGTTTCTCTGTTCAAACGTCTTAATTCTTAAATATAAATAGAAGCAAAAGGTAAAATACATGGTTGAACGTCTCTCATGGAAAAAGCTCGTTGGAGAATTGGCTTTTTTCTACGTACCTTGGGTTATCGTTGGGTATTTATTTGATGCGTTATGGCCATTGTTGTTTCTTGCCTCGTTTATATTATTGATTTGGCATTTGCATAACCAAATTAAAATGTCTCGCTGGTTACATGAAGGGCGTAAAGCGACGCCACCCTCTGCTTCTGGTAGCTGGGAACCGATTTTTGATGAAACTTACCGTCTGCAAAAAAGGCATAAAAAGCGTCGTAAAGAACTATCCACGTTAATTCGTCGTTTTAGACAAGGGGCTGAAGCTCTGCCTGATGCTGTGGTGGTTTTTCGTCATGAAGGCAACATTGTTTGGTGTAATACCTTGGCCCAATCATTACTTGGCTTTCGCTGGCCTAGTGATTCAGGACAACCTATTACTAATTTGATCCGAACGCCTGATTTTGTGCAATATTTAATGGCTCAACACTTTGATATTCCATTAGATATGCCATCACCGATTAACACAGATAAGACACTTGAGATACGTATTGTGCCGTATAGTGATGGTGAATATTTGATGGTGGTACGTGATGTTACGCAAATTAAACAACTAGAAGGTATGCGTCGTAATTTCTTTGCTAATGTTTCTCATGAATTACGAACGCCAATGACGGTACTTCGTGGTTATTTAGAAATGTCAGAAGATCCTGAGATGCTTGTTGGGCCAATGTGGAATAGGGCACATGGTGTGATGACTGAGCAGTTATCTCGAATGGAAGGCTTAGTTGAGCAATTACTTACATTATCAAAAATAGAAGCCGCAGCAACATCAATGCTAGAAGATCGTGTTGATGTACCATCCATGTTAGATATTTTAGAAAAAGAAGCGATCGCATTAAGTGGAAATAGAAACCACAAAGTAACCTTTAATATAGATCATGATCTTAAAGTGTTAGGCGATGAAGACCAATTACGTAGTGCAATTTCAAATCTAGTCTATAACGCAGTTAAGCATACTACGGATGGCGCAGAGATTATTGTTGAATGGAAAAAGGCACGATCTGGGGCTGTATTAACAGTAACAGATAGTGGGCAAGGAATTGAGCCTCAACATATTCCTCGTTTAACAGAGCGTTTTTATCGGGTAGATAAGGCGCGTTCAAGAGATACTGGCGGCAGTGGTTTAGGACTCGCGATAGTAAAGCATGCACTTAGTCACCACGATTCACAATTAGAAATACAAAGCCAATTGGGTAAAGGAAGTACTTTCTCATTTGTTCTGCCAAAAAAACTAATATTAAAATAAGGACATCATGAAGGTTATGTATAGCAAGCAGCAAAGATGGATCCGGGGTTTAATCTCTGTGGGATTGCTTTGGCTGGGGTTTATACAAAATGCCTTTTCTTATGATGGAAAGTTAGAACCTTATGAGCGCGTTGCTGGGATCTCGGGTAATTTATCGTCGATTGGCTCTGATACGTTAGCGAACATGATGACCTTATGGGCTGAAGATTTTCAACGTATTTATCCAAATGTAAATATTCAAATCCAAGCATCAGGCTCTTCTACTGCACCTCCTGCACTAATAGAAAGCACTGCTCAATTTGGGCCAATGAGTCGACGGATGCGGCAAAGTGAAAAAGCCGCTTTTGAACGACAATTTGGTTATCCACCAACTGAACTCCGAGTCGCTATTGATGCTCTCGGAATTTTTGTTCATCAGGATAACCCAATTAAAGGGCTTAACTTTACTCAAATTGATTCTATCTTTTCCGCTACGTTGCGTTGTGGTGCATTAAAGCCGGTAAATCATTGGCAAGATTTAGGAATAACTAGCCGTTGGGCAACGCATCGCATTCAACTGTTTGGTCGTAATTCAGTCTCTGGTACATATGGCTACTTTAAACAGCATGCATTATGTGATGGTGACTTTAAAGTTAATGTCAATGAACAGCCGGGCTCAGCCTCTGTAGTTCAAGGTGTTTCAGCATCATTAAATGGCATTGGTTATTCAGGTGTTGGTTATCAAATGTCTGGAGTGAAATTATTACCGATCAGTGTAGAAGGGGCAGATTATATTGAGCCCTCGACAAGTAATATAACGTCAGGGAAATACCCATTAGCACGATTCTTATATATCTACCTTAACAAGCCCCCGACGGCTAAACTGAAACCGCTTGAAGCTGAATTTATTCGTTATATGCTTTCATCGAATGGTCAAAAGAGAGTAGAACAAGATGGTTATATTGCCCTGTCTGAACGATTTGTTTTACAAGAATTATCTAAATTAGAGTTATATTAAACTCTTGTTTACGCAATAAAATACAAAGAAAACCAATTACTATTAATTTAAGAGCAGAGGTTACCCCATCATGGCATACGCCAAACCTAATCAGAGACTTCGAGACAGACAACGCTATGTTGTAGATCTGATTATGCGTATTTGGGTGAAATCCAGCGGCGTAGGGATCATTGCGGCTCTTATGCTTATTTGCTTCTATTTATTAGCGGTCATTGCTCCTATTTTTACCTCAGTAACGGTTGAGCCTTTATCTCAATATCCTACATCATATAAGAATGTCACATTGGCAATAGGATCTGATGAACAAGGAAAAATGGCTTATCGTATTGATGATAAAGGTCAGGTTCAATTCATTGATTTACAAAGCAAGAAACAAGTCAGTGAAACTCAAATAATAGATAACCCAACTGCATTTGCTGCAACCATTGAAAGCCAAGATTGGTTTGCCTTTGGTGATTCAAAAGGGCAAGTTCAATTTGCTCAAATAGGCTTTCAAACCAACTATTCACAAGGAAAGCGTCAACTTATCCCTTATGTTGAAAGTTTTACGCCATTTCCTCTTATTCAAATTGATGAAAAACAACAAGCCTTAACTCAAGTTGCTCTAAGTCTTACTCCTGTCGAAGGGGTTGTTTTAACGCAAACACAAGATGAGAGAATACTCGGTGTTGAACTTGATAGTGTAATTAACCAAATGACAGGTGAATCAGTTTGGAAAGCGATCCCGATTGAATTTGAAACGGTTTCGTTAGATAAGACAAAAAAATTGTTATCGATGGTTATTACGCCAAATAATGATTTTCTGTATTTCTTGTATCAACATGAACTGCAAGTTTGGACATTAAAAGATCATAAAGCCAACTTACGAGAACGCATTGAATTAAAAGAATCAGCTCAAAAATTGACGTTATTATCTGGTGCACATTCGGTATTAGTACAGAGTGAGAATGGCAGTTTATCGCAGTGGTTTGATACGATTAAAAATGAGAAACGTAGTTTAACTTTAATCCGTACATTTAATGTTGATGGCCAGATTAAACAAGTGGCACCAGAGGTATATCGTAAAGGCGTGGCGATTGTTGATGCTAAAGGTGACTTATCTTTAGTTCACACAACAACAGAGAAAGCGCTTTATAGTCAGCATCTGTTTGATGAAGAGGTATTGGCAGTAACTCAACCACCAAATGCTGAAAAACTTATCGTGCTAACGAAAAAAGGTTGGCAATGTTTTGAGGTCACCAATCCTCACCCTGAAGTGAGTGTGCAGTCTGTCTTTGGTAAAATATGGTATGAAGGGTATCCTGATCCTGCATATATTTGGCAATCAACTGCAGCCAATGATGACTTTGAATCCAAATTTAGCCTAATGCCCTTGGCGTTTGGTACCTTAAAGGCAGCTTTCTATGCGCTTATATTTGCGGGGCCAATTGCAATCGGCAGTGCGATTTATACCGCTTACTTTATGTCTTCCAATGTTCGTCGATATGTCAAACCAACCATTGAAATAATGGAGGCGTTACCCACGGTGATTATTGGTTTGTTAGCGGGTATTTGGTTAGCTCCTATTGTTGAAAATAATTTAGTCGCCGTATTTAGCCTATTTGTACTCTTTCCACTAAGTATGATTATTATTGCGTTTATCTGGCACATATTACCTGCACATATCATGCGAAAATTACCGCGCGGGCAACACGCAATATTACTTATCCCTGCTTTGATTGGGATTGGCTACCTTACTTTTCAATACGGGTACATTATTGAAAGTTGGTTGTTTCATGGCGATTTACGCAGCTATCTTGGTGACAAAGGCGTTGGTTACGATCAACGTAATGCTTTAGTGGTGGGTATTGCCATGGGCGCGGCGATTATTCCGACAATTTACACCATCGCTGAAGACGCCATTTTTTCAGTGCCAAAGCATTTATCTGAAGGCTCATTAGCATTAGGAGCAACGCAATGGCAAACCTTAACCAAAGTTGTGTTGCTGACGGCAAGCCCTGGTATTTTTTCAGCGGTAATGATGGGCTTAGGTCGTGCGGTTGGTGAAACCATGATTGTATTGATGGCAACCGGAAATACCCCAATTATGGATGGCAATATTTTAGAGGGAATGAGAACCCTTGCGGCAAATATTGCCATTGAAATGCCAGAATCAGAAATGGGCAGCTCTCACTTTAGGATGCTTTTCTTAGCGGCATTCTTACTGTTCGTATTTACTTTTTTTGTGAACTCATTGGCCGAGTGGATACGCCAAGGGTTACGTGAAAAGTATCGTAGTTTGTAGGTTTGATCTTAATGAAGGTAGATAAATGAAACATTGGATTAAATCAGGTTCACCTTGGATATGGCTCACAGCTGGTTCTGTGAGTATTAGCATGATTGCGGTTCTTGGTATTCTATTATTGATTGGCTGGAAAGGATTATCTTATTTTTGGCCAACGGCGTTACAAGAGTGGCACACGACAGACGGAAAAGTGATTATTGGACAGTTGTATGATGTTGAAAAGTTGCATGATACCAATACTGAAAAATTAGAACGGTTAGTGATTAAGGTTGGGAATCGAGACATTAATGGTTTTGATTTTATTAATATAGATAAAAACAAAATTAAATCAGTAAGCAAGCCCAAAGCTCTTGTGGTGGTGGATAGACTTCAACATGGTAAATATTTTGGAACGATTATTGAGACCTCTAATGGTCTTGAACTTAATCGACAGCAAGTTGAATCATGGGTTCGAAGTGAAAAAGCTAAGATTGATTTATTAGAGCAAGAACAACATAAACTGTATCGTCAGCTTGATGCATTACTAAACTCAGAACTGACTGATGGTGAGTTTAAAAAACAAGAAGAAAGCCTTAATGAACAAGTTAAGGAGATTTCGAGCCAGTTGAGCTATAGCTATTTAATTTTAAAAGATAGTCAGGGTGAGATTTATAAATTAAGCAGTGATAATGTCGTTGATATATGGTTTCCCAATGCGATGTCATTACAAGAGAAAACACAACATTGGTTTGAAGAATTGTATGGCTTTATTTCTGATAACCCACGAGAAGCAAACTCTGAAGGGGGCGTTTTTCCAGCTATTTTCGGAACGATTTTATTAGTACTTTTGATGTCTGTTATTGTGATGCCATTAGGTGTCATTGCTGCGATTTATCTACATGAATATGCAAAGCCTAATATGTTAACAAGGTTAGTTCGAATTGCGGTGATAAATCTCGCGGGTGTACCATCCATTGTCTATGGTGTTTTTGGTTTAGGCTTCTTTGTTTATGTGGTGGGCGGAACGCTTGATCAACTTTTTTACTCAAATGAATTACCAACACCAACGTTTGGAACACCAGGGTTGTTATGGTCAGCGTTAACTCTCGCTATTTTAACTCTTCCTGTTGTGATTGTTGCAACCGAAGAGGGGTTAAGTCGTATTCCTAATTCAGTACGTCATGGCTCGTTAGCATTAGGTGCAACTCAGTTTGAAACCTTATGGAAGATTGTTTTGCCTATGGCAAGCCCTGCGATTATGACGGGGTTAATTTTAGCGGTGGCAAGAGCCGCAGGTGAGGTTGCTCCTCTCATGTTAGTTGGGGTGGTAAAATTAGCGCCTTCTTTACCGGTGGATGCTGTTGCTCCTTATTTGCATTTAGATAGAAAATTTATGCACCTTGGTTATCATATTTATGATGTTGGATTTCAAAGCCCTAATGTTGAAGCTGCCAGACCTATTGTGTATGCAACGGCCTTTTTATTAGTAACCGTTATCATTGGATTAAATTTAACGGCCATCGCAATTCGTAATAATTTACGAGAGAAATATCGAACATTGGAGTTATAACTATATGTATTCATTATCACCGGATCTCTCTTTTCTATCGCCAATAGACGTAAATAATTTATCGGATGAAAATACCGCAATAGAGATTAATAATCTTTGTTTAAAATACGATAAAACATTCGCATTATCCAATATAGAGATGCGTATCCCTAAAGGACAAGTAACGGCGTTTATTGGACCATCTGGTTGTGGTAAATCTACGTTGCTACGTTGTATTAATCGCATGAATGATCTTGTTGATAATTGCAAAATCCAAGGATCTATTAAATTATTTGGTGATGATATTTATCAGCCAAATACGGACATACCTTCACTACGTCGTCGTGTGGGAATGGTGTTTCAACGGCCAAATCCGTTTCCTAAGTCAATATATGAGAATGTTGTTTACGGTTTACGTTTACAGGGCGTGAAAGAAGCGCGAGTATTAGATGAAGCAGTAGAAGAAGCCTTAAAAGCAGCAGCGCTATGGGACGAAGTGAAACATAGATTGCATGAAAATGCTTTTGGATTATCTGGTGGTCAGCAACAGCGTTTAGTTATCGCTAGAGCAATTGCTATTGAGCCAGAAGTATTATTACTAGATGAACCAACGTCAGCCTTGGATCCTATTTCTACTCTGACGATTGAAGAGCTTATCTATGAGCTAAAAAGTAAATATACCGTTGTTATTGTGACGCATAATATGCAACAAGCTGCACGAGTGAGCGATCACACCGCTTTTATCAACCAAGGTAAATTGGTTGAATACGGTAATGCAAATACGATTTTTACATCACCAATACATAAGCAAACTGAAGATTACATTACAGGCCGCTATGGATAATTCCTATGATAGGCTAACGATAAAATAAGGACATACCATGCAACTTGGTCGACATATTTCAGGCCAATTTAACACCGAACTTGAAGCTATTCGCACTCATGTATTAACCATGGGGGGGATGGTTGAGCAGCAGCTTACCTATGCATTAGAAGCATTACATAATCACGATGCCGATTTGGCAAAACGTGTTATGCATGAAGACCATAAAGTGAACGCCATGGAAGTGGCAATAGATGAAGCGTGCACCCGTATCATTGCAAAGCGTCAGCCTACCGCTAGTGACTTACGCCTAGTTATGGCGATCATTAAAACGATTACTGATTTAGAACGTATTGGTGATGTCGCTTCTCAAATAGCGAAAGTATCGCTAGAAAACTTTTCGAATAAACATCATTCTTTATTAGTTTCTCTTGAATCTCTTGGACGTCAATCAGTAAAAATGATGCATTCAGTACTAGATGCGTATGCACGTATGGATGTAAAAGCGGCCACCGAAGCTTATAAGTTTGACGATAAAATAGATGCAGAATATGACGCGGTTATTCGTCAATTAATGAACTACATGATGGAAGACCCTAGCTCAATTCCAAGTGTTATGAAGGTAATGTGGGCGGCTCGTGCTATTGAGCGAGTCGGCGATCGTTGCCAGAATATTTGTGAATATATTATCTATTTTGTCAAAGGAAAGGATGTACGTCATATCGGCGATCAAAATATTGATGATGTGATTAAATAAGTTGAGTGATACTTCACTCGAAATAAGCCTTTGACTTAAAAATAATAATCAAACAAATAAAATTTGAGCTATGCTGTATTTATCGCAACTAACGAGTATATTATGAGCTATTGCATTCATAATGCGATTGATAATACAAAAATAGATTCATTTAATAATCATAAATTATAGTAATAAAGGAATATATTATGAAGAAGATTTTAGTTGGTACTTGCGCGGCGTTATCTATGGTTTCATCATTCGCTATGGCGGATAGTACGCCAGTGATGTTTTCATCTCTGAATGGTTTTAATGCACCAGCGGCAAGTGAAGTAAAAGGTGTTCGCTTAGCAGCTCTTCATGGTAAAACTGGCGATGTAACAGGTGTCGATTTTGCACTTGGTATGTCTGAGAGTGATAACCTAACAGGTGTTAACTTCCCACTGTTTATCGGTGCGAACAAAGTTAATGGCAACATGACTGGTGCATCTTTTGGTCTGTTTAACTGGCATATGGGTGATGATTTAGGTGCGAACCTAGGTTTTGTAAACATCACTAATAATGTGAAAGGTGCTAACGTATCTGCAGTGAACTACTCTGAAGGTTACACCATGGTTGATGTTGGTGTTGCTAATCTTTCAAATGATTCACACGTTCAAGTTGGTTTCTTCAACATGACATCTGAAATCAAAGGTGTTCAAGTTGGTCTGATCAACTGTGCGGAAAATGGTTTCCTACCTTGTTTCCCAATCGTAAACTTTGCGATGTAATTTGATTCAATTCAATATTAAATAAAAATGGCGCTGTTTAAATAAACAGCGCCATTTTTGTATCTGATCACTTACTGTGATTGGTTCACTTAAAAAGTGAACGTCATACCGATATTAAAGTTAGTTGATAGCTCATAAGGAATATAAGTATCGCTCATTGGGAAGTAGTTTAAATCAACACCGGCTCTTAGTCCTAAATGGTTCGTTGCTTGGAAAACATAAGATGCGCCAATGCTTGAACCTAATGCACTTTCTTTTGTAGTTTCACCACTTTTAGTTTTCTTACCATCATAATCTGCAAGACCGACCTCAAGCTGCATGCCATGCATTTTTGATGCGCCAAACATCTGTTGAATACCAAAGCGGTATGAATCGATAGTTTCGTCATACATAGAACTGCTATAAATAGTACGTCCATAACTGATAAATGCCGCATCAAAACCTAGAGCATCAGTCACACCTGCTTGAATACCAAAGCCGCCGTAAGGACCGATTTTAATTTCAGGAGAAAGGTGGAAGTCATTAGCAAAAGTGTTTGCGCTAAATAGGGTTGCAATAGCAAGAACTAGATGTGATTTTTTCATATTGGATACTCTCTCATAATAGTTTTAAAAAGCATCCGTGCTTTGTTTTATCTTTAATTGTTTTGATGGAGCTATAGTAAGAAATCCTTGCATAGTTCACTAATCACTAGTGTTTATCTTAATCATAACTAAAGCTTATTAATGGGTATGGATTTGATGAACTGTAAGGAATACACAAAAAAGCCTCTGTATGAGAGAGCAGAGGCGATACTACCGGTATGGTGAGTTGTCAAAGACAGAAATAGAGTTGCAGTAGAATTAAATTATTTATGTTGTATAAGCATTAAATAAAAGTGCCCTACCAATCCTTGGCGGGGCGAGAGTTATTTATTTGAAGCTGTATTGAACACCAACACCACCTGCGACATCTGATGATGAGTAGTTACCAGATGATTCATAGTGGAAGGTACCAGAAACACTTAATTGTTCATTGATACCGTAAGCCCCACCTAGAGCTAATGCTTCTTTTGAACCAGAGAAACCAACACCTGCACCGATTGCAAACTCACCACTTGTTACAAATGGACGAGCATTGGCTACAGCATGCAAACCTGCTCTAACCCCATCAATCTTTTCGTCTTGCTCATTGAAGCGACGATTATTCTCTTCAGCCATGGCTTTGAATTCATTTTCTAATGAAGTAATGCGTTGACCATCAGTGACGTGTGGGATCCCCCATTCAGGAGAGTCATCCATTGGCGGTTGCACTGGAACTTGAGGTTGAGGACGTTCTGGTGAATTATCATCAACTGGCGGTTGCGTTGGTTTCTGAGGTTGTGGTCTTTCTGGAGTATTATCCATTGGTGGTTGCTCAGGAACCGCTTGTCCAAAATCAGGGTCTACAGGTTCTGGACGATCGACAGGTTTATCTGGACCAATTCCCCAGTGAGGTGTATCACCATAGTCAGGAGTTGGACGGTTTGGTGTATTGTCATCAAGTGGTGGTTGAGTTGGAACTGAAATACCAAAGTCTGGGTCTGCCGGTTGTGGTCGATCTACAGGAGTATCTGGCAGCGGACGTTCAACCGGTGTTGAAGGAACTTGCCATTCAGGTTCTGTTGCCATTGGTGGTTGAGTTGGGCCTAATCCCCAGTTGGGAGTGCTTCCAAAATCAGGGCTTGGTCGGTCTGATACAGATGGAATAGAGTTGTCAATTCCTGGAAGCTCTGCTGGGTTCTGAATGGTTTCAGCCATAACAGAAGAAGAAAAGATGGCAGTTAGGGATAGTGCTAAGATAGATTTTTTCATTTTATAACTCTCAATATTAATCATAAGTTAGATCAGTAATGAGCATCCTTGCTTACCGATAAATCTGTTTCCGTTTGATGGAATGAATAATATTGAGTTCGGTGATTGCTTTCTAATCACCTGTAATTATTTTAATTATAAGCAAACCTTATCGTATCTGTTTTATACTGCCCCCATTGATAAGTTAAGTGTTACTTTTTAGTAGGAGTTCTTTAATCAATTTATTGAGCCAAACGTAGAGAGGATTCTTTTTATGTCTTTGATGATAAAAGCTATAGATAGGGTAATTTAAAACAATATCACCAAGAATTAGGTCTATACGTCTAAGTGATGAATATTGATGAGTAGGGAAAAGAGAAGTAGACGGAAAGTACATATCCGTATGTTGCACAACATCAATTAATGCCATTGGTAATTCAGAACGAAAACCCACTTTATAATCTATATTAAGTTCATCTAAAACATCAGCGGCAAGGCTTTTATTATTGTTCCAACCAGGAATAATTAAAGAAGCGATTTCATAACCTTCAAAATCATAAGGGGTTGCGAGTGTTTTGGTTATTGGATGATCTTGACGCACAATGACGCAACCTTTGATATCCAATAATTTGTGCGAAATAAGCTCTTTTTGAACGGCATTAAATTCGTAATTGACGGCGATATCTATTTTACCTTTGATAAGATCATCAAAAGTCGATTCGGACCAATTAACTAGCTGCAAGTTAACACTAGGGGCTTCTTCACGAATTTGGTGAAATAGAGATCCAGACAGACAACTCAATACTTGAGGTGCCAAGGCTATTGTCAGTGTTTTTTCTAATTTGTATGGTTCAAAGTTTTGAGATGAATTTAAGATAGAAGATAAACCATCTAAATAGGGTTGAATATTTTCGGCTAGCTCTTCAGAAAAAGGAGTTGGTTTCAGGCCATGACGGACTTTAATGAATAACTCATCATCAAAATGGTTACGAAGTTTTTGTAACGCTTGGCTGATTGCCGGTTGAGAAACAAATAATCGCTCAGAGGCTTTACGCATATTTAACTCTTGAGAAAGAATTAAAAAAGTTCTCAATAAGTTTAAATCTAATGTGGCGAATAGATCTTTTGCCATGGTGAATTATTTCCTTATAAAATCTGAATTATTTAATAACTCTTCACGCTTCCTTCACGAACTACCCTCTATAGTACCTATATAACGAATTAAGACCAAGCTTAACCCCATGACTATAGGATTGAATTGATAATGAAAAAGTATTTATTTTTGCTAATGGCTGCAACTTCTACAGCAACGGTTGCTGCTCCATACGTTGGCTTAGAATATGGCGTAACAAACATGAGTCATGATTATTCATCTACTTTTTCAGAAACTACTGGAGATGTAACGTTAACTCCTGATGACTCAAGTTCAGCTTTTGGTGGTTTTGTTGGCTATCGTTTTAACGATTTTGGTCTAGAATTAGGCTATAAGAAATTTGAGAGTGATGATTCGAAGAGTAAGAGATTGTCTTATGTTCCACCTGTAGAAACGGAACGTGAGTGGAATGCCGATTTAGATGCAAGTCAATTTACGTTTAAACCAGTCTATTTTCATAATTTTAATGAGAAATTACAATTAAAAATGGGCTTAGGTTTAACTTATACCCAGTATAAATATGACTCATCAGCATATACAGAAATTGAAAATGATTTAACAGATCAAGAATCAATTTCTGATTATGAACATGGAGCATCTAAATCAGAAAGTGTCTTCGGTGGTATTGCAAGCGTAGGTATTGAATACATGGTGATCCCAAACCTAGCGTTAGGTGCATCAGCAAGTTATCAAGCAGATAGCGTAGCTAATTCTACCTCATTCATGTTGAGTTCAGCTTACTACTTCTAATATAGCGTTATCAGTATTTAATTATAAATTTAGGGCACAATAAAATGAAAAAAATTATCTTAGCAAGCGCATTAGTATTCGCATCTTCAACAGCTTTTGCTGCTCAAAATACTCAAGTGGTAAAAGGTGGCTTTACTGGCCCTAGTTCAGTGTCAGTGAGCACAGTTAGAGCTGCTTTAGATTCAGATGATGATGCAGCAGTTACATTGACAGGTTACATCACGTCTTCATTAGGTAATGAAGAGTACCAATTTAAAGATGAAACAGGTGAAGTGAGAATAGAGATCGATCATAAAGATTGGAATGGTATTGAAGCAACACCTGAAACTAAAATTGTAATTCATGGTGAAGTTGATAAAGAATGGACTGAAACAATGATTGACGTTAATTCTATTCAATTAGCAAAATAATAACCATTTTAATAATTAATTGTTATTTATAGTGAAATGCCAGAGTGATGAGCTCTGGCATTTTTGTCATGACAGTAAAGCGTATTAACTAATTTGTTGTCTTACTGCGTCTATTTTTTTAGGGTCAGTCACTGGGACAATAAAATCATCTAAATCTCCAGCGCCCATTTTAACGCCATCTAATACTAACTTCATTTTACTTGGACGAGTTGATTTTCCGGATAAGTGGATCTCAGTTATACCCGTCTTTTCAATGATCTCTTTCGCATTTTCAGCGGTGACACCAGCACCTGCTAATATTTCAAATCGCCCATTTGCTAGTTTTACCATGTCAGATAGAACATCAATACCATCATAAGCATTCGCTGCAAGGCCTGATGTTAGAATACGTTCACATCCTAGCTCTGCAATGTTTTCAATGGCTTTTTTATAATTAGAACATTGGTCAACAGCGCGGTGAAAAGTTACACCTAAATCATTGTCATTAGCTATTTTCATTAATCGTGCAGACAGCGGCATATCAATATCGCCATTAGCTTTTAATACGCCAAAAACTACCCCTTGTAAGCCGGCTAATTTTGCTGCATGAATATCCTCAATCATTGCCGAGATATCGTCGTTGTCATACAGAAAATCTCCTTGGCGAGGACGGATCATTGCATAAACAGGAATAGAAGAGATAGCCGCTGCTTTTTTCATGAAACCAAAGCTTGGTGTTAATCCCCCCAACGCCAGTGAAGAGCAGAGTTCAATGCGATCTGCGCCACCATTAATAGCATTATGCAGAGATTCTAAGTTATCGATACAGACTTCAATTTTAATAGACATGATATGTAGATAGAAATAATGGAGAATTAGTCAGTATAAAGAATATTTATCTTTAGATGTGTGAAGAAGGCGTCAGAATTACGCTCTATGAAGAAAGAAAAAAGCCCTGAAGAAAACTTCAGGGCTTTTAGTATTAGGCAAACTTTCTGATTTTAGGCTACTGCGTTTATACGCTTTTAATATTCTAGCCACATGCACCGTTGAGCTTAGGTGCAGTCGAGTATTTGATGTAAATACTCTAGGTCAGCAATTACTTGCTTAGGTCGTCAGCGTGTTCAGATAGGAATGCTGCAACGCCTTTTGGAGATGCGTCCATACCTGCTTTGCCTTCTTCCCATTGTGCTGGACAAACTTCACCATTCTTCTCGTGGAAGTTTAGTGCGTCAACCATACGTAGCATTTCGTCGATGTTACGACCTAGTGGAAGATCGTTAACTACTTGGTGACGAACAAGGCCGTCAGCATCGATTAGGAAAGAACCACGGAAAGCAACGCCAGCTTCTGGGTGCTCAACATCGTATGCTTTACAGATTTCGTGCTTAACGTCAGCAACTAATGGGTACTTAACTTGGCCAATACCGCCATCTTCGATAGCAGTGTTACGCCATGCGTTGTGAGAGAATTGTGAATCGATAGAGATACCGATTACTTCTGCGCCTTTAGCTTGGAAATCAGCTAGACGGTTGTCAAAAGCGATGAGCTCTGAAGGACAAACAAAAGTGAAGTCTAGTGGGTAGAAAAATACTACCGCTTTCTTACCTTTAGTGAATTCTTTGAAGTTGAAGTTATCAACGATTTCGCCATTACCTAGAACAGCTGCAGCAGTAAAGTCTGGTGCTTGACGACCTACTAGTACCATTTTTGAATCTCCTAAAAATTAGATTTCCCAAACTTCGTGTTTGGCTTTGTTTTTGAAAACAATAAATTGTTTCAACAGGACAAACTATAGTACAAAAGGTATGATAGAAAAAAGCGAATTAAATAGATTAATGTAATCGAGAAAAGCGATGAACAAGTGGCCATCATTAAAACAGTTACACTACTTTATTACCCTACATGAAACTCGTCACTTTGGTGATGCAGCAGAAAAATGTTTTGTTAGCCAGTCAACCTTAAGTAAAGGGATACAAAACCTTGAAGAGTTAATTGGTTGTCCTTTATATGAGCGTGATAAAAAAACATTAGTTTTTACTCCAATAGGAGAGAAAGTCGTTGCTCAAGGACGCGAGTTGCTAGCCAAAGGTCAAGATTTAATCGAACTCGGCTCTTTATGCCAAGGCGATGCTATGCAAGGGCAGCTTCGAGTTGGCTGTATTCCTACTATTGCGCCTTTCTTATTGTGTGATTTAGTACAAGAGGTCAATAAAAACTACCCACAACTGACCTTGTTACTAAGAGAAGATACAACGACCAATTTATTAGCCGCTTTACGTCAGGGACAGTTAGATGTTCTTATTCTTGCCTTGCCTGTTGATATTGGAGGTATGGACAGTCTGGTTGTTGGTAATGATCCGTTTAAGATGGTGATCAGTAAAGATCAGGCGGGTTCTATCTCTACACCTATTCGTTATGATGACCTACCGGATGAATATGTTTTTTTACTAGAGAAAGAGCATTGTTTAACTGATCATGCGGTATCAGCGTGTAAATTAACTAAAAAAGAAAAAATAAATCCATTTACTGCAACCAGCTTACATACCTTAGTTCAAATGGTAGCTAATGGATTAGGGACGACATTTATTCCTCAAATGGCTATTAAGCACGGTTTGTTGGATAACCAAAATCTTGTTGTCGTTGAGCCACCGGGTCAAGAAGCGTCACGAGAAATTGGGCTAGTTTGGCGTCCAAGTTCATCTCGTTTACAAGCTTTTCACCAGCTGGCAGACGTTGTTAAACAGATTTTATAATTTTATTTTCATATTTAAGGCGCTTATTTATTGTTTAAATAAGCGCTTTTCTACTTTTGAATAATAGAGCAATTAGTGACCGCATTCTCACTTCTTTATATTTATCATCAAACAGATCTGACCAGTTTATTTCTTTTCTTCTTGTTGTATACCGCCACTTTCTTTTTATTCCTCTCTAAACAAGCTTACTTATCACCCCTTTTTTATTCTATCCCGCTGTTTTCTTTGTGAAATTAAAACTGTGAATTTTACATGTTCAATTTTACAAGTTTAATTTGTGTAATTTTATAACGTAATTTTCAGATCATAGCGACCTTTCCGTGTTAAATAAATGTAAAAATTAATCTTTGACAATTATCTTTATAGAGCATTTACTCATAACTCAACTTTCTGTTTTATGTCGACATCTCATTGAAAATTCAAGGTGATATTAGCCTTTGGTAGGGGTTGTAATTCATTGGCTCTTTCGAGAATGTAATAGACGTAAACAGTAAGAACGATGAATAGGATGAAACATGAATACTAAATCGTAGTGTTTTAGTTACAAATGTAATTTTGCCGGAGGCGCAAACCATGACAGATACCATGACGACGAAAGAACAAGAGATATCCATTATTGGACCTAGTCTTCCCCAAGTAGACGAAGTATTAAGTGCTGGAGCCGTTCGCTTTCTTACTCATCTTGTCGATAAATTTGCGCATCGAGTGCCTGATCTTTTAGAAACTCGTCAAGCTAGACAGCGAAAAATAGACGCAGGAGAGCTACCTGACTTTTTGACAGAGACACGATCTATTCGAGAGTCTGAGTGGAGTATTCAAGGTATTCCAAGTGACCTTCAAGACAGACGCGTTGAGATCACAGGGCCTACGGACCGAAAAATGGTGATTAATGCATTGAATGCCAATGTGAAAGTCTTCATGGCAGATTTTGAAGATTCACTAGCACCATCATGGGAAGCGGTATTAAACGGACAGATTAACCTTAGAGATGCAATGAATGGCACGATCCAATACACCAACCCTCAAACTCAAAAGGTATATCAACTTAAACAAGACCCAGCGGTATTGATTTGTCGAGTTCGAGGTTTGCATCTTCCAGAAAAGCACGTGCTTTTTAATGGTGTTGCTATTCCCGGAGCTTTGTTTGATTTCGCGCTTTATTTCTATCACAACTACCAGACGTCATTAAAAAAAGGCAGTGGTCCGTATTTCTATCTTCCTAAACTACAAGCCTACCAAGAAGCGGCGTTGTGGAGTGATGTATTTACTTTTGCGGAACGTGAGTTTGGTTTAAAACAAGGCACTATTAAAGCAACAGTATTAATAGAGACGCTGCCTGCTGTATTTGAAATGGATGAAATTTTATACAGCTTAAAAGAACATATTGTTGGATTGAATTGTGGCCGATGGGATTACATTTTTAGCTACATTAAAACCTTAAAAAATCATCCAGATCGCGTGCTACCTGATCGCCAAGTAGTGACAATGGAAAAACCGTTTTTAAATGCCTATTCACGATTACTGATCAGAACGTGTCACCGAAGAGGAGCGTTTGCTATGGGAGGAATGGCCGCCTTTATCCCATCGAAAGATCCGGTAAAAAATGATTGGGTGTTGAATAAAATTCAAACTGATAAATCACTGGAAGCCAATAATGGACATGATGGCACTTGGGTTGCTCATCCAAGATTAGCTGACACCGCGAGAGCAGAGTTCGACAAGGTATTAGGCGATCGAACCAATCAGCTAGATATCAGTCGAGAAAATGACAACTCCATTACCGCCGAAGAATTATTAGCACCTTGTGAAGGTGAAAGAACAGAAGAGGGAATGCGTCATAACATTCGTGTCGCGGTTCAATACATTGAAGCGTGGATCACTGGCAATGGATGTGTCCCTATTTATGGGTTAATGGAAGATGCTGCAACGGCTGAAATATCACGAACGTCTATTTGGCAATGGATACAACATGGAAAATCACTTGATAACGGAGAAACCGTAACGGCTGATTTGTTTAGAACCATGTTATTGGAAGAAATAAAAGTAATAGAGGATGAATTGGGAACTGAGCGTTTTGACTCGGGACAATTTACCCAAGCTGCAAAACTGATGGAGCAACTAACCACCAGTGATCAACTAACGGACTTTTTAACACTACCTGGCTATGAATATTTATAAGAGAGGGAACTATTATGACTACATTTAAACCGCAAACTCGCCAACAACAAATTGATGCACTAGAAAAAGATTGGGCAGAAAATCCACGTTGGGATGGCGTAATTCGTCCTTACACGGCTGAAGAGGTGATCAACCTTCGAGGCTCATTTGCACCAGAAAATACGATTGCTCAAAAAGGTGCAGATAGATTATGGGAACTAGTGAATGGCACATCTAAAAAAGGCTATGTGAACTGTCTTGGTGCGCTAACGGGTGGGCAAGCAGTCCAACAAGCAAAAGCCGGAATTGAAGCTATTTATCTTTCTGGTTGGCAGGTTGCCGCAGATAACAATACCGCATCGACCATGTATCCTGATCAATCTCTTTATCCGGTAGATTCAGTACCTTCGGTAGTTAAACGTATTAATAATGCTTTTCGCCGAGCAGATCAGATTCAATGGTCAAATGGTACAACGCCAGAAGAGGGCATTGATTACTTCCTACCGATTGTTGCCGATGCAGAAGCCGGTTTTGGTGGCGTGTTAAATGGTTATGAGTTGATGCGTAATATGATTGAATCAGGTGCGGCAGGGGTTCACTTTGAAGATCAGCTAGCGTCAGTGAAAAAATGTGGTCACATGGGGGGGAAAGTATTAGTTCCAACTCAAGAAGCGGTTCAAAAACTGGTAGCAGCACGACTCGCAGCCGATGTAGCAGGCACAACAACATTGGTTATTGCAAGAACCGATGCTAATGCCGCAGATCTGCTGACCTCTGATTGTGATCCGTATGATCAAGAATTTATTGAAGGCGAGCGCTCTGCTGAAGGTTTCTACAAAGTAACCGCAGGTATTGACCAAGCTATCTCTCGTGGTCTGGCGTATTCACCTTATGCTGATTTGGTATGGTGTGAAACCGCAACGCCATGTTTAGAAGAAGCTCGTAAGTTTGCAGAGGCTATTCATGCAGAATACCCGGATCAGCTATTAGCCTATAACTGTTCACCATCGTTTAACTGGGAAAAAAACCTAGATTCAGAAACCATTGCTAAGTTCCAACAAGAGCTGGCAGACATGGGGTATAAATACCAGTTCATTACGCTTGCGGGTATTCATAACATGTGGTTTAACATGTTTGAACTAGCGCACTCTTATGCACAAGGTGAGGGAATGCGTCATTATGTTGAAATGGTTCAACGTAAAGAGTTTGAAGCGGCATCGAAGGGCTATACTTTTGTGGCGCACCAACAAGAAGTAGGTACGGGGTATTTTGATATTATGACCAATACCATTCAAGGTGGAAATTCATCAGTGACCGCACTAACAGGCTCAACAGAAGAAGAGCAATTTAAAACCAACGCTTAATTAATACTAACCCCATATCCACATAATAAAAAAGAGTCGTATTATCACGTTTTAGGGAGAATGGAGTCTCCCTTTCTTTTTGTCTGTTAATTATTGCTATTCATCGATCTCCATCGGATCGACTTCCTCTTGCAACTCTAATAGATTAATCGCAATGGTAACAAAATCTGAGTCTGTAATTATTCCTACCAACTTCCCATGATCAACAACTGGCAAGCAACCTACTTTGTGTTTTTGCATGAATACTGCCGCTGATTTTAATCCTCCGTGTGGAGAAATACTCATGATATTTTCATGCATGATTGCATTGAGTGGAATATCGAGAGTGGAGATATCTTCGAAGGTGGGCTTTTCTAAACATGATGTCTGAGCTGCTAATAAATCTCGTTGAGTGACTAATCCAACCAATGAGTGATCTGTATCTACAATAGGTACGTGCCTAATACCATGCTCGTCCATTAATGCTTTGGCATCTTCTAAAGAATTAGAACGAAGCAGAGTATGAGGATGAGTTGTCATCAAGTCGCTAATGGTAAACATAATTGCTCCTGCTGATTTATGTATCCTTTAGTAAATATAGAGGCAGATGAAAGAAAAAAGTGCGAGCGGGCTAGATTTTTTGAAGAGACAAAAATATTGATGGGACTTTCTCTGTTTAAAGTCAATTTCAATCTGCAAAGTGTATATTTATTGAAAATTTGAGAGGTATATTGCTTCATCCCTTGCTATTGCTCTTCGCGTGAATATACTACTCTGTCTGCCATTTTTGATGAAGAAGTAAACCATGCAAGTATCCGATTTCCATTTTGAATTACCTGATGAACTTATTGCGCGTTACCCTCAACCTGAGCGTACGGCAAGTCGCCTATTACAAATGAATGGTAATAGTGGTGAATTACATGATGGTCAGTTTACTGATGTACTGGATTTAGTACAGAGTGGTGATCTTGTTGTATTCAACAATACGCGTGTTATTCCTGCTCGTATGTTTGGTGTTAAAGCCTCTGGCGGTAAGCTAGAAGTGTTGGTTGAGCGTGTTCTAGATGAGCATTCAGTGTTAGCCCACGTCCGTTGCTCTAAATCACCAAAGCCAGGTAATCAACTGTGGTTAGGCGAGAATCAAGAGTATGAAGCAGAAATGGTTGCCCGCCATGATACTTTATTTGAAATTCGTTTTACTTCTGAAAAGAAAGTATTAGATATTTTAGATGAAATTGGTCACATGCCATTACCGCCTTATATTGACCGTCCAGATGAAGATGCAGATAAAGAGCGTTACCAAACGGTTTACAACGAAAAACCGGGAGCTGTTGCAGCCCCAACCGCTGGTTTACACTTTGATACAGAGATTCTAGAAAAAATGAACGCAAAAGGCGTAGAATTTGCCTACGTTACGCTTCATGTTGGCGCGGGTACATTCCAACCTGTTCGTGTTGATAATATTTTAGAACATCACATGCATTCTGAATATGCGGAAGTTTCTCAAGAAGTAGTTGATGCCATTAAAGCAACCAAAGCTCGTGGTGGTCGTGTTATTTCTGTTGGTACGACTTCGGTTCGCTCACTTGAAAGTGCGGCGCAACATGCGTTAAAACAAGGTACAGAGTTAGCACCATTTTTTGATGACACTGAAATTTTTATCTACCCAGGTTACGAATTCCAAGTTGTGGATGCATTGGTAACAAACTTCCATCTACCTGAGTCTACTCTGATTATGCTTGTAAGTGCTTTTGCGGGTTATGAAAATACCATGAAGGCGTATGATCAAGCGGTAAATAATCAATACCGTTTCTTTAGTTACGGTGATGCGATGTTCATTACGAAGAAAACGGCGTAATTAAGACACGTTAAACGCAAAGATAAATTTAGATTTCGCTCACGGAGCCAGTGAAATAGAAAACAGGACGTTTTCGACTGTGTTATCACCATTATTTATAATCGAAAGGTGGTAATACAGAGGTGCTGCATTACCCTTTTAATGTGAGCAAATTAAACAAATTGTCAGATTGTTTCTCTGGCTTATTGGAGGTTTCGTGAAATACGAACTACTTAAAAAACAAGGTCGCGCACGTCGTGGTCAATTACAATTTGACCGTGGTACGGTTGAGACTCCAGCATTTATGCCAGTAGGTACTTACGGTACTGTTAAAGGTATGACTCCTGAAGAAGTAAAAGGCACTGGTGCTGAGATCTTACTGGGTAATACGTTCCATTTATGGTTGCGTCCTGGTCAAGAGATCATGAAACTGCACGGTGATTTACATGACTTCATGAACTGGAAAGGCCCAATCCTAACTGATTCAGGCGGTTTCCAAGTATTCAGCCTTGGTAAAACACGTAAGATCACTGAAGAAGGCGTACATTTCCGTAGCCCGGTAAACGGTGATAAGATCTTTATGGATGCAGAGAAATCAATGCAAATCCAGTACGATCTTGGTTCTGATGTGGTTATGATTTTTGATGAATGTACGCCATATCCTGCAACACATGATGAAGCGCGTATTTCAATGGAACGTTCAATCCGTTGGGCTGATCGTAGCCGTAATGAATTTGATCGCCAAGAAAACCCGAATGCACTATTTGGTATTGTTCAAGGTGGTGTATACGAAGATTTACGTGATGTGTCTGTTGAAGCGCTGACGAAAATTGGTTTTGATGGTTATGCTGTTGGTGGCCTAGCAGTAGGTGAACCAAAAGAAGACATGCACCGCATTTTAGAGCACACATGTCCACAATTACCAGAAGATAAGCCTCGATACCTAATGGGTGTTGGTAAACCAGAAGACTTGGTTGAAGGTGTTCGTCGCGGTATTGATATGTTTGACTGCGTTATGCCAACGCGAAATGCACGTAATGGTCACCTATTTGTGACTGGCGGTGTGATCAAGATCCGTAATGCGAAACATAAAGTTGATACAACACCACTAGATCCTGAGTGTGATTGTTATACTTGTCAGAATTACAGCAAGTCTTACTTACATCACCTAGATCGTTGTAATGAAATTTTAGGTGCGCGTCTAAATACGATTCATAACTTACGTTATTACCAACGTATTATGGCGAGCATTCGTAAGGCACTGGAAGAAGAACGTTTTGAGCAGTTCGTAGAAGAGTTCTATGCACGCCGTGATCGTGAAGTTCCACCATTAAAAGACCTTTAAAAACAGAGTTATCACCCATATATCTAAAGGGATATGTGTATGGTCACATTTTAGAAACCGGAAATTAGAAACTAGATTAACGAGGACGTTATTAAATGAATTTTTTCTCTCAGGCTCATGCAGCTGGTGAAGCGGCGCCACAAGGCGGTGGTATGCAAATGTTTATCATGCTTGGTATGTTTGCAGTTATCTTCTACTTTATGATTTATCGCCCACAAGCGAAACGTCAAAAAGAACACAAAAACCTAATGTCTTCTATGGGTAAGGGCGATGAAGTTCTTACTGCAGGTGGTTTAGTAGGTAAAATTACTAAAGCATCTGAAGAAAATGATTACATCGTAATTGAGCTAAACGCGAATAACGAAGTGACAATTAAAAAGGATTTTGTTTCAGCGGTTCTGCCAAAAGGCACTCTGAAATCACTATAAAAACTGTGCCCTCTAATTTCGGTTAGGGGGTATTTTTCATTAAGGACATCGCTGTGTTAAACCGTTTCCCTTTATGGAAGTATTTGATGGTAGTCTCTGTACTACTTATTGCCGCGTTATACGCACTTCCAAACCTCTATGGTGAAGATCCAGCCGTTCAAATCACGGGTAGCCGTGGTACTGAGGTTCAGACCTCTACGCTGGATGTTGTCGCTGAAAATCTAAAAAAGAATAATATTGCCTATAAGTCTATTGCATTTGAAAACGGCAGTGTACTTGTTCGCTTTAGTGATACTGATTCTCAAATCAGTGCTCGAGATATTATCAATCAATCACTAGGTAAAGATTACGTAGTGGCGCTAAACCTTGCAGCATTAACTCCTGATTGGCTAACTTCTATTGGTGCTGCTCCAATGAAGCTAGGTCTTGATTTACGTGGTGGTGTTCACTTCTTAATGGAAGTGGATATGGACGCGGCAATGAGTAAGCTTATTGGTCAACAGCAAGAGTCCTTCCGTACTGATTTACGTGAAGCAAAAGTTCGTTACCGTGCGATTCGTGAGTCAGGTAAAGATGCCGTTGAAGTCGTTCTTCGTAACGAAGAGCAGCTAGCTGAAGCTAAAAAGGTATTATCTGATATCCATCGTGATATGACATTTGTTGAGTCTGAATCAAATGGTCAATACAAATTAGTTGCTAAGTACACAGATCAACGTTTACAAGAGATCCGTAACTACGCGGTTGAGCAAAACATTACCATTATTCGTAACCGTGTTAATGAACTTGGTGTAGCTGAACCTCTTGTTCAACGTCAAGGCGCTAGTCGTATTGTAGTTGAATTACCGGGTGTTCAAGATACGGCTCGTGCTAAAGAAATTTTAGGCGCGACGGCAACACTTGAGTTCCGCGAAGTGGATGATAGAGCGGATTTAGCCGCAGCTGCAAATGGTCGAGCACCAGCAGGTAGCGAGATTAAAGAAGATCGTAATGGTCGTCCTGTGGTTCTGAAAAAACGTATTATTCTTGGCGGAGCGAGTATCACAGATGCAAGCTCAAGTGCTGATGAATATGGTCGTCCACAAGTTAACATCTCACTAGATAGTGAAGGTGGTAGTAAGATGACTGCGTTCTCTCGTAAAAACATCGGCAAGCTAATGGCTACGGTATTTACAGAGTATAAAGACAGCGGTCGTCGTACACCTGAAGGTCGAGTTATTCTTTCTAAAACAGAAGAAGTAATTAACCAAGCGACGATTCAGTCTGCATTGGGTCGTAGTTTCCGTATTACAGGAATTGACTCTCAAGCAGAAGCTCACAATCTTGCTTTACTACTTCGAGCAGGTGCACTAATTGCGCCAATCTCGATTGTTGAAGAGCGTACGATTGGTCCATCTATGGGTCAGCAAAATATCGATATGGGTATTCAAGCGTGTATCTGGGGTATGGTTGCAGTAATGCTGTTTACTCTGGTTTACTACCGTGGCTTTGGTCTGGTTGCTAACTTAGCACTAGGGGCTAACCTAGTATTAATTATTGGTGTTATGTCGATGATCCCTGGTGCGACAATGACGTTGCCAGGTATTGCCGGTATCGTATTAACCGTAGGTATGGCGGTGGATGCAAACGTGCTTATCTTTGAGCGTATTCGTGAAGAGTTAAGAGACGGACGTAATCCACAACAAGCGATCCAACAAGGTTACGCGAATGCATTCAGTACGATTGCAGATGCTAACATTACCACGTTAATTACTGCGATTATTCTATTTGCTGTTGGTACTGGTGCAATCAAAGGTTTTGCGGTAACACTGTCTATTGGTATTTTGACTTCAATGTTTACTGCGATTGTTGGTACTCGTTGTATTATTAACTTAGTTTACGGCGGCAAGCGCGTAGACAAACTGTCGATCTAAGGGAATATTTGTCATGTTTCAAATAATGAAAGCAGAGAAAACCATCGACTTCATGCGTTGGTCTAAGCCTGCCTTTTTCTTCTCTATGCTGATGATTGTAGCGTCAATTGCTACTCTATCAACAAAGTGGTTGAACTGGGGCTTAGATTTTACGGGTGGGACATTAATTGAAGTGGGTTTTGAACAACCTGCTCAATTAACCGATATTCGTGGTGCACTAGAAGCAAAAGGCTTTGGTGATGCAACAGTACAAAACTTTGGTACTGCACGTGATGTTATTGTTCGTCTTCAACCTCGTGAAGGGATTAAAGGGGAAGAATTAGGTAACCAGATTATTAGTGCGATTAAAGAAGGCACTGGTGATCAAGTTGAGATGCGTCGTATTGAGTTTGTTGGCCCTAATGTGGGTGACGAACTAACGGAAGCTGGTGGTTTAGCTATTCTTGTTTCTTTACTGTGTATCTTGGCTTACGTTTCGATGCGTTTCCAATGGCGTCTTGCTGCAGGTGCTGTATTGGCACTGGCTCACGATATCATAATTACATTAGGTATTTTTTCATTCCTACAAATTGAAGTGGATTTGACGATTATCGCAGCACTATTAACGGTAGTCGGTTACTCCTTGAATGATACCATCGTTGTATTTGATCGGATCCGTGAAAACTTCTTGAAGATGCGTAAGGGTGAGCCTGAAGATATTATGAATGATTCGGTTACTCAAACATTAAGTCGTACGTTGATCACTTCAGCGACAACCTTGTTTGTTGTAATTGCATTGTTTACCCAAGGTGGAGCGATGATCCACGGTTTTGCTCTTGCATTACTATTGGGTATTACTGTTGGTACGTATTCTTCTATTTACGTAGCATCGGCATTGGCTCTTAAATTAGGAATCACTCGTGAGCACCTAATGCCAACACCAATCGATAAAGAAGGTGAGGAAGAGTTTGAAGAGATGCCTTAATCGGTGATCTTTAACATTTTCTCATAAAAAATGGACCTTCGCGGGTCCATTTTTATTTCTGTATTTATATAGATTGGTATTGTTATAGCTTATCTAGATCTCGTTCAATCTCTTCAATTTTACTTGCCACTACTTTTTCTAAATGACGAAGATCTTTGAGGATTTTCTTTTTCACATCGGCAGCTGTTTCTTTTTCTGGGCGTGTGATCTTGTTTAACTCATCAATAATAAGCGTAAGGTTACGGTTAATTTCAGTGGTTTCTTTATAACGATGACTGCCGCTATCGACTAGAACATTCTTTATTTGTCGTGGATATTTGAATTTTACGCTCTTAGCGAATAGCTCACCTTTTTGTTTGCCAAAGTAAATTTTTAATACATCTTTTTGAGCTTCTTGTCGTAGAGAGTAACGTTCGATTTTTTCAGGTTCTGAAATTCCAAGACTAACTAGGTGTGGGTACATTATTTACTCCATTATTATTATGTTGTCGCTTCAATCTTTATCTAAGATAAGGATGAGCACAAATAGTGAACGGTAAACTTGTGGAGTGGATCGGTTTAGTTGACCCACTCACTTTCATTTATAAATATCAATTAATTAGATTATCGACATTCTCAATTAATGCGGCCTTTAGTTCAGCTTGTTTTTCATCATCTAATCGACCACCTAGGTCAGAGGTAAGAATAAATAAATCCTCAGCTCTTTCTCCGATAGTCGTAATTTTTGCGGCATGAAGATTCACGCCTAGCTGTGCAAAAGTCGCCCCAACGGTTGCCAATAATCCTGGTGTGTCTAAAGCAACAAATTCCATCAAGGTACGTTTACCTGTTTTTGTTGGTAAGAACTCCATACGAGTCTTGACCGTAAAATGTTGTAATTGACGTGGTGGGCGTCGGGTTTTAATGTGACTTTCTTGGGTTTCAAGTTCAACCGCATATAACTGTTCAATTAAGCGCTGTTGTCTTTCTTCATCTATTGGTTCATCGTTTTGATCCAGAACCATAAAAGTATCTAGAGCATAGCCATCTTTACTCGACATTATCTGAGCGTCATAGATGGTAATACTGCGTCTATCGAGTTCTGCTGCAACGGTTGCAAATAAGTGGGCTTGGTCTTTACTATAAATGAAAATTTCAGTACCGCCACGAGTTGCGTTTTTACTGACCAATATGAGTGATGACTCTTTATCTGAATGACGAAGTAGATTACTGCTGTGCCATGCAATTTGTTGGTGAGTGTGGCGTAAAAAGTAATCGGCTTTAAAGCGGCGCCATAAATCTTCAATTTCCCACTGAGTAAAGCCTTCACTGCGTAATTGTGCTGAAGCCATATATTGGTTGTGGCGAATACGATCGCGCATGTCAGGTGGATTCTCTAATCCTCGACGCAGCGCTCTTTGGGTAGCATTGTATAAATCAGCAATGAGAGATCGTTTCCAACTGTTCCAAAGATCAGGGTTAGTAGCACAAATGTCAGCAACAGTAAGACAAACTAGGTAATCTAAGCGCTCTTCATCTCGAACTTGTTTAGCAAATTCAGTAATAACGTCAGGATCATAAATATCACGGCGTTGGGCTGTCACAGACATTAGTAAGTGACTTTTAACTAACCAAGAGACTAAATTAGCTTCAGGCTTTGATAACCCATGAGTAATACAGAATTCATAAGCATCAACAGCACCTAATTCAGAGTGATCACCACCTCGGCCTTTTGCTATGTCATGAAAAATGGCGGCAATGATCAATAACTCTTTTTTGATTATCTTGGGATAAACTTCACAACAAATTGGGTGCTGTGGTCTATTTTCAGAATTTAAGAATGTATTAATATGCTTCAGTAAACGGATACTGTGTTCATCAACGGTATAAGCGTGAAATAAATCAAATTGCATCTGCCCTACAATGTGACTCCATTGAGGCAAGTAGGCTGAAAGTACACCTAACTTATGCATTGAACTAAAGGCTTTATGAAGAGCATTAGGGTGCTGTGTTAGTTGAATAAACTTGTCACGCGCTTCTGGAATATCACATAAAAAGCGATTTAATCGTCGGCGAGCCGTACGTAGTTGTCGCATAGTGGGTGGAGCAACGCCTTCAATAGACGAGTCATTTGCCATGAGCAAGAACATATCAAGAATGGTGTCAGGGCGAGCTTGAAATAAGGCAGGTTTTCTTGCTTCAATGAATCGGCCACGACGCTGAAAATCATCATTAATAATAATGGCTTTTTCTTGCTCGCCTTGATTAATAATCGCAAGATCAAAAATTTTCAAAAGCATACTATTGAGCTCTGCGACGCGACGTAGAGTTCGATAAAACTCCTTCATCATGCGCTCAACGCCACGATTACCTTCACCGATAAAGCCTAAATGTTCAGCAATTTGTGGTTGATGACCAAAAGTAAGGCGATTGTCATATCGTCTCAGTTCGATATGCAGAGCAAACCTTACCCGCCATAAAAACTCTTGGCATTCTAATAATTCTCGGTATTCAGCGTCGGTTAAAAAACCAGCTTGGCTCATTTCAAGTAAAGAAGTCGCACCAAAATGACGTCGAGCAATCCAACTTAGGGTATGAATATCTCGCAACCCCCCAGGACTCGATTTTATGTCTGGTTCTAAATTGTAGGTTGTGTCGTGGTAGCGACTGTGACGTTTTTTTTGTTCTTTAATTTTGGCTTGATAAAACGCCTCGCTTGGCCAAAAACTATCAGAATGAATGTTTAATTTTAGCTGATGGGCAAGATCTTCATTACCACAGATTAAACGAGCTTCCTGTAGATTGGTTGCTACAGTTAAATCATTTTTTCCTATCTCTATGCATTCTGCTAATGAGCGAACGCTGTGGCCAACCTCTAGTTTTAAATCCCACAATAACGTGACGAAGTTACTGACTTTTTGACAAAAATCATCGCTAGTGGCGTCACTGGTTAAGATAAGGATATCAATATCAGATAGAGGATGAAGTTCACTACGGCCATAACCACCAACAGCAATCAGTGAGGAGTTAGGTGATTCATTAAATTTAAAAAATAGCCATAAACGTGAAAGTAACTGATCGAAATAGGTGGCACGCTGAAGAACCAACTCTGAAACAAGTAGGCTTTGATGGAAGCAATCCGTTTGATGTTGAGAGAAAAGAGTGAGTTGCTGTTTTAATTCAGTAATTGTGAGTTGCTGATCAGATAAAGCAAGAGGCGATGTGTATTTCATAGCAATCCCTGCTGATAAAAAAACAGAAGACCGAAGCCTTCTGTTTATATTTATTATTTGTTTTTCATATGGCGAGGAATAGTTTCCTCTGCGCGAAGGGTTAATACTTCGCAACCAGTTTCAGTGACTAAAATGGTATGTTCCCATTGAGCGGTATTTTTACCGTCACCAGTATAAACAGTCCAACCATCGTTATCATCTTGAAGACAACCAAATTTACCTAGGTTAATCATTGGTTCGATAGTGAAAGTCATGCCTGCTTTTAATACAGTACGATCGCTGTTTTTATAGTGAACAACTTGTGGTTCTTCATGGAATTTTGCACCAATGCCGTGACCACAGTAATCACGAACGATAGAGCATTTTGGTGTTGTTCCCTTGATGTATTTTTGAATAGCAGTACCAATTTCACCCAGTTTTACACCAGGTTTTACTTTACGCATACCTACATACAGGCTTTCTTGTGCAATTAAGCATAGACGCTTATCTGTAGAGCTAACGTCACCAATCAAAAACATTTTTGAAGTATCGCCGTGGTAACCATCTTTGATTACTGTGATGTCGATATTAAGAATATCGCCATCTTTTAGTACTGCTGGTTTAGTAAAACCATTGTATTGCTCATCTTGTGTTGCTGGAATACCGTGACACACAATGTGATTGATTGAGGTACAAATAGATTTAGGAAAACCATGGTAGTTCAGTGGTGCAGGAATAGCACCTTGTACTTCAGTAATATGCTTGTGGCAAATTTGATCAAGTTCTTCTGTTGTTACCCCTGCTTTTACGAAGGGTTCAATCATTTCAAGTACTTCTGCGGCTAATTGGCCGGCAACGCGCATTTTTTCAATTTCTGCAGCGTTTTTAATATTTACTGACATGGGCTTTTCTCTATCTAGAAATAAATCGTTCTGGTTAAACGATAATTGTTCTTAGTTTACCTAGGCTGTGTTTATCTTTCAATATGAAGAAGAATGAAAAATAATTCTTCTTTCAAAGGAATTAAGAATGATTTTTTTGAAAATAGTAGATTTTAGCGGCGTTTTTATGGTATAAAGCGCGCCGGATTGATGAACAATTTGTTCTCAATACCGACTATACTTTAATTTTAAATCACACACATACCGTCACGCTGTCCGGGGTGCTCAATTTTTTGATTGTTTCAATCAAATGGTTAGGGTCGGATTACAAGCGGGGTATGTGGAGGCTTAACCCCATTTAATAGAGGAATTCTCAAATGGCAACTGTATCAATGCGCGATATGCTTAAAGCTGGTGTTCACTTCGGTCACCAAACTCGTTACTGGAACCCAAAAATGAAGCCATTCATCTTTGGTGCTCGTAACAAAGTTCATATCATCAACTTAGAAAAAACTGTACCTATGTTCAACGAAGCTTTAGCTGAACTTGCTAAAATCGGTAGCAAAAAAGGTAAGGTTCTTTTCGTTGGTACTAAGCGCGCTGCATCTGAAGCTGTTAAAGAAGCTGCAATCAACAGTGACCAGTACTACGTGAACAACCGTTGGTTAGGCGGCATGCTTACTAACTTTAAAACTGTTCGTCAGTCTATCAAGCGTTTAAAAGAGTTTGAAGTTCAAGCTCAAGACGGTACTTTCGAGCAAATCACTAAGAAAGAAGCGCTTATGCGTACACGTAGCATGGAAAAGCTAGAGAAATCTCTAGGTGGTATCAAAAACATGAACGGTCTTCCAGACGCGTTATTTGTTATCGATGCTGACCATGAGCACATTGCAGTTAAAGAAGCAAACAACCTAGGTATCCCAGTATTTGCTGTTGTTGATACTAACTCAAACCCAGATGGCGTTGACTACATTATCCCAGGTAACGATGACGCAATCCGCGCTATCCAACTTTACCTGAACGCTGCTGCTGATTCTGTAAAGTCTGGTCGTAACCAAGACGTTGCAGCTGTAGCTGAAAAAGACGGTTTCGTAGAAGCTGAGTAATTTTTCGACTCGTCGAATTATTATTTGCTCCTAGTGAGTCTTTTAGTTTCGTAGTAAACTAAATATAGTTAGCAGGGGCCCAATTTGGCCCCTGATTTTTAACTTTTATACCTATTTATATTGAGGAATTGAGAATGGCAACTGTAACTGCTGCTCTAGTTAAAGAACTTCGTGAACGTACTGCTGCTGGTATGATGGAATGTAAGAAAGCACTTGTTGAAGCTGAAGGCGACATCGAGCTAGCAATCGAAAACATGCGTAAATCTGGCGCAGCAAAAGCGGCTAAAAAAGCAGGCAACATCGCTGCTGAAGGCACAATCATTATTAAAGAAGAAGCTGGCGTTGCCGTTCTTCTTGAAGTTAACTGTCAAACTGACTTCGTTGCTAAAGATTCAGGTTTCCTAGCATTTGCTAACGAAGTTGCTGAAGCAGCTTTAGCTGAGCGTCTAGAAATCGAAGCTCTTCAAGCTAAATTTGAAGATACTCGTATCGCTCTAGTTACTAAAATTGGCGAAAACATCAGCATCCGTCGCGTTCAACTTGTTGAAGGTGCTGCACTAGCTTCTTACCGTCACGGCGAGAAAATCGGTGTTGTTGTTGCTGGTGAAGGCGAAGTTGAAACACTTAAGCACATCGCTATGCACGTTGCTGCTTCTAAGCCTGAGTACGTTAACCCATCTGACGTACCTGCTGAAGTAGTAGAAAAAGAGCAAGCTGTTCAAGTTGAAATCGCTATGAACGAAGGCAAACCTCAAGAAATCGCTGAGAAAATGGTTATCGGCCGTATGAAGAAATTCACGGGCGAAGTTTCTCTAACAGGTCAAGCTTTCATCATGGAACCTAAGAAAACTGTTGCTGAAGTTCTTAAAGAAAAAGGCGCATCAGTATCTAACTTCGTACGTCTAGAAGTTGGTGAAGGTATCGAGAAAGCGGCTGAAATGAGCTTTGCTGACGAAGTAGCTGCAGTACAAAAAGGTTAATCCTTTCGTATTGTTGATAAAAAAGACCGTGGCCATGCTGCGGTCTTTTTGTGAATAAAGAATCAACTTAGTTTTAATGCCTCTTGTATTACATTAAACGATAGTTGTAGCCATTTGCTTTTACAGAAATACATTTAATATCAAATGGCTACAGTTATTTCGACAACTCTTAGTGAAAAGGTAAGAACCATGACGACGAACCCGAAACCAGTATATCAGCGTATTCTATTGAAACTTAGTGGTGAAGCACTTCAAGGCGAAGAGGGTTTTGGTATTGACCCTGCAACACTTGAGCGTATGGCTCAAGAAGTAAAAGAACTGATTGAACTTGGCGTACAAGTTGGTGTTGTAATCGGTGGTGGTAACCTTTTCCGTGGCGCAGGTCTTGCTGAAGCTGGCATGAACCGCGTTGTAGGTGATCACATGGGTATGCTAGCAACCGTAATGAATGGTTTGGCAATGCGTGATGCGCTTCACCGTGCTTACGTTAATGCTCGTGTAATGTCTGCAATTCCTCTTAAAGGTGTGTGTGACGATTACAACTGGGCTGATGCTATTGCTCAGCTTCGTCAAGGCCGTGTAGTGATTTTCTCTGCAGGTACTGGTAATCCATTCTTTACGACAGATTCAGCTGCGTGTTTACGTGGTATTGAAATCGAAGCAGACGTAGTATTAAAAGCAACCAAAGTAGATGGTGTGTTTACTGCAGATCCAGTATCTAACCCTGATGCAGAATTATATGATAAACTGGATTACAACACTGTTCTTGAAAAAGAATTAAAAGTTATGGACTTAGCTGCATTTACTCTGGCACGTGACCATGAAATGCCTATTCGTGTGTTCAATATGAACAAACCTGGTGCATTACGTCGTGTTGTTATGGGTGAAACTGAAGGTACTTTAATCAGTAGCGCTAAATAATCGTCCGAAATAAAAATAACAATTAAGGTGAAGTTGTGATTAACGAAATCAAAAAAGACGCTCAAGAGCGTATGGAAAAAAGTGTTGAAGCACTTAAAAATAACCTGTTAAAAATTCGTACAGGCCGTGCTCACCCAAGCCTACTATCTGGCCTTAGTGTTGAGTATTACGGTGCAAGAACACCAATCAATCAAGTAGCTAACATTATTGCTGAAGATTCACGTACTCTTGCAATTACTGTTTTTGATAAAGAACTTGCTGGTCTTGTTGAAAAAGCGATCATGATGTCAGATCTTGGTTTAAACCCAATGTCTGCTGGTACTGTGATTCGTGTACCACTTCCACCGCTAACAGAAGAGCGTCGTAAAGATCTTGTTAAGATCGTACGTGGCGAAGCTGAAGGTGCTCGTGTTGCTGTTCGTAATATTCGTCGTGATGCAAACGGTGATGTTAAAGGTCTTCTTAAAGATAAAGAAATCTCTGAAGATGACGATCGCAGAACACAAGACGACATTCAAAAGCTAACTGATATTGCAGTGAAGAGCATTGATGAAGTACTTGCAGTTAAAGAAAAAGAGTTAATGGAAGTATAATTTACTTTTATTACTCATTGTTCAGACTGATTTTTTCATTTAATTAATGATATGATATCGGCGATGAACACGATAAGAAGCGCTGTGTGTAGACATCAGCGCTTTTATTTTTAAGGGAGTTATATGACCAGTCCAACTAACAGCGAGTTTTTATCATTTGATGTATTACCAAAACATATTGCGGTAATTATGGATGGTAATGGACGTTGGGCGAAAGCTCAGGGAAAACCTCGTGTATTTGGTCATAAAGCCGGTGTTGACGCGGTGAGAAAAACCATATCAGCGGCGAGTAAATTAGGCATCAATGCGATTACACTTTTTGCTTTTAGTAGTGAAAATTGGCGCCGTCCCGAAGAAGAAGTTAGCGTTCTTATGGAGTTGTTTATCACGGTACTTTCTCGTGAGGTAAAACGTCTTCATAAAAATAATATTCAATTACGTGTGATAGGTGATACTTCTCAATTTAGCTCTCGTCTTCAAAAGAAGATTGTGGATGCTGAAGCATTAACCTGTGAAAATTCAGGTTTAGTGTTAAATGTTGCTGCAAACTATGGCGGCAAGTGGGATATTACCCAAGCAGTTAAACGTCTTGCTTATCAAGTAGAGCAAGGTAATTTACAGGCAGATAATATAGATGAAGCAATGATTGCTTCTAAGCTGACAATGTCAGATTTGCCTGATGTGGATTTGATGATAAGAACCAGTGGTGAATGTCGTATTAGCAACTTTATGTTGTGGCAAATGGCGTATGCTGAGTTCTATTTCACCGACCAATATTGGCCTGACTTTAATGAACAAAGCTTAGCAGATGCTGTTGCTTGGTTTGTAAGTCGAGAAAGACGATTTGGTTGTACGGGTGAACAAATCCAAGCTCTAATGAACGAAAAGGATCGATAAAGTTTGAAACAGCGCATTATTACTGCTCTTATCTTAGCCCCTCTAGTCATTGCTGGCATTTTCATGTTGCCAATGCAAGGCTTCTTAATTGCGATTACTGCAATTACTCTGGTTGGTTTTTGGGAGTGGACTCAGTTTACTGAATCAAAATCACGTTATGTTGCTTTAATCCCTTCAGTAGCAGCCCTTGCTGCCTCTTTATTTTTACTTCCTACATCAACACTTGAATTGATGATTCCAAGTGATGGACACCAAGCGATACTATTGATTGGTACTATTTGGTGGTTAGTTGCGTCAGGACTCGTACTTACGTTTCCAAGCAGTAAGAAATTATGGCAAAACAACCTCCTTTTAAAGCACCTTTTTGGTTGGTTAACCATGATCCCATTTTTGTGGAGTATTCTATTACTTCGCGCAGACAGTTATGCACTAGATAACTTTTATGGTGCGAAATTAGTCTTATTAGTTTGTTTACTAGTGTGGGCTGCTGATAGTGGCGCTTACTTTACGGGTAAAACTTTTGGTAAACGTAAAATGTCACCAGCGGTAAGCCCAAACAAAACGATTGAAGGTTTAATTGGTGGCATTATCACCGCAATTATTATTGGCTGGGCTGCAGCAAGTGCCTTTGATATTCGTTTTGAAAGCACAGCAACAATGATGGGAATATTTATAGCGACTATAATCATCTCAGTATTAGGTGATTTAGTAGAAAGCATGTTTAAGCGTGCATCTGATATTAAAGATAGCGGCACCATCATTCCTGGTCATGGTGGTATTTTAGATCGTATCGATAGCTTAACTGCGGCATTCCCTGTTTTTGCTTTCTTATATTTCTTTTAATACCAATGTAACTAATTAGATGTTCTATTTATTACGCAGGAAAATCACTTAAGAGTAAGGCAAAAATTCTTATAAGTAGTTATTCTACAATAATAATTTTTAACGCAACTATCGAGTGATTTAACGAGTAATAATGTTCAGATAATTAATGGAATTGGTATACGCTGGCATTAGATATTCGGCAATGAATATCACCTAATTAATTTTAAGTTATACGGTAGATATTATTATCTACCGTTTTTCTATCTTTTACTTATCATGGCAATTTTATTATGCGCAAGTTAACTATTTTAGGCGCTACGGGCTCAATTGGCAGTAGTACACTTTCAGTCGCAAAACAGAACGTGGATCAATTTGAAATTGTGGCTCTGGGTGCGGGTTCTAATGTTGATAAGATGCTAGAACTTTGCAGTGAATGGCAGCCTAAATACGTTGCGATGGCATGTAAGACTGCTGCTGATAATCTAAAAGAGCTGCTAAAAGAGCGTAAAATAACGACTGAAGTATTCTCTGGTGAAGAGGGCCTGTGTCATATAGCTCAGCTTGATGAAGTTGATACAGTGATGGCCGCTATTGTTGGTGCTGCAGGTCTATTACCAACAATGTCAGCAGTAAAAGCGGGTAAACGTATTCTGCTGGCAAATAAAGAAGCTTTAGTTATGTCTGGTCAACTGTTTATTGATGCCGTTGAACAGTATGGTGCTGAATTACTTCCGGTCGATAGTGAGCATAATGCGATATTCCAATGCCTCCCTCAATCAATTCAAGCAAAGCTAGGTCGTTGTGATTTAGATGCTAATGGTATTAGCTCTATTTTATTAACAGGCTCTGGTGGTCCTTTTCGTTATACCGATGTAAGTGAACTTGAAACGGTCACTCCTGAGATGGCAATTGCCCATCCAAACTGGTCGATGGGACCTAAAATTTCAGTCGATTCAGCAACAATGATGAATAAAGGCTTAGAGTATATTGAAGCTCGCTGGCTATTTAATGCGAGCAAAGAGCAGTTGAAAGTGGTTATTCATCCACAATCTGTCATTCATTCTATGGTGCAATACAAAGATGGCTCTGTGCTTGCTCAGATGGGGCTGCCAGATATGAGAACACCAATTGCGTGTACCATGTCTTATCCTGAAAGAGTGAATGCGGGTGTTGAGCCGCTAGACTTTACTAAAGTCGGTGAGTTTAGTTTTATTACTCCTGACTTCTCTCGTTATCCATGTCTAAAGTTAGCTATTGATGCATGTTACTTAGGTCAGCATGCGACGACTGGTTTGAATGCGGCAAACGAACAGTCTGTTGCTTCTTTTTTGAACGGTGAAATTAAATTTACCGATATCGCTCGAATTAATGAGCTGGTTTTGAACAAAGTCTGTGCAAACTTCCAAAACCTTGAGCTAGATAGCTTGGAAAGCCTGATTGACCTAGATAGAATGGCGCGTCATTATGCCGATGAGGCAATTAAAAAGGTTTAACTATGTCAGAACTTCTATGGAATTTAGCATCATTTATTATTGCACTAGGCATTCTTGTTGCTGTGCATGAATACGGCCACTTTTGGGTTGCGCGCCGTTGTGGTGTAATTGTTGAGAAGTTTTCAATCGGTTTCGGTAAAGCACTTTGGAGTAAAAAAGGCAAAGATGGCACTGAATACAGTATTTCAATGATCCCGCTTGGTGGTTATGTGAAAATGCTGGATGAGCGTGTTGATGATGTGCCTGAAGAGCTAAAAAAACACGCCTTTAATAACCGCCCTCTATGGCAAAGAAGCGCTATTGTTGCAGCGGGCCCAATCGCAAACTTTATTTTTGCCGTGATTGCATGCTGGCTTGCTTTTATGATCGGAGTAACAGCCCTTAAACCTGTTGTCGGTCATATTGATGATAACTCTATTTTTTCTCAAGCAGGAATTGAATCAGGAGTGGAACTAAAAGCCATTTCAGGAATCAAAACTTCCGATTGGGAAGCGGTAAACATGGCGATTGTTTCTCATATCGGTGATGAATCAATGACGGTAACCTACAGCGATAAAAATAATATTGGTGTAGATATTACTAAATATCTTGATTTATCGGAGTGGGCATTTGACCCAGAAAAAGATTCACCGATGGTGTCATTAGGTTTTTTACCTTACCGTCCTGAATTGACGCTTGATATCGCGAATGTTAGTGCGAACAGTGCCGCTGAAAAATCAGGGTTACTTGCTGGAGATAGCTTAGTTTCGATTAATGGAACTCAGTTAACGAAGTGGCAAGAGATGGTGAATGCTATTCAAGCCAACCCAAATAAAACGATTGAATTAACCGTTCTTCGTGATGGGGTTGAAACTACTTTGGCATTAACACCAGATAGTAAAGAAAATGCTAAAGGCGATGTGATCGGCTTTGCTGGCGTTTCACCAGTCTTTGAGCAATGGCCTGAAGGCTATCGTTATGAAAAACAGTACGGCCCATTTGTTGCGTTTGGAAAAGCGATTGAAAAAACAGGCAGTATTATTGATTTAACATTAACCATGACTAAAAAATTATTCACGGGTGATGTTGCTTTAAATAACTTAAGTGGCCCTATCTCTATCGCAAAAGGAGCAGGAACCACCGCTGAGTATGGTTTAGTATCATTTTTAGGATTTTTAGCTTTAATTAGTGTTAATTTAGGTATTATTAATCTATTACCTCTTCCGGTATTGGATGGCGGACATTTACTCTTTTTTGCTATTGAAGGCATTACACGTAAACCCGTATCGGAAAGAGTTCAGGAAATTGGTTATAAAGTAGGTACAGCAATGATCATGTCATTAATGGCTGTCGCTTTATTTAACGACTTTATGCGCCTTTAAGTAGTAGCAAGGGAATTATAAAACGTATTATGGCGATGAAAAAATTGTTGATTGCTACATTGCTCTTTAGCAGTGTAGCAGCGCAGAGCGCAGAAACTTTTGTGGTTGATGACATACGCTTTGAGGGATTACAGCGTGTAGCATTAGGTGCCGCATTACTTAAAACTCCAGTTCGAGTTGGCGATTCAATGAGCCAGCAGGATGTATCACAAGTCATTCAAGCACTATTTGCTTCTGGTAACTTTGAAGATGTAAAAGTATACCGTGATGGTAATGCTTTATTGATCAAAGTTACTGAACGACCAACGATCGCAAACATCTCTTTTTCTGGTAACAAAGCCATTAAAGAAGAGCAGATGCAGCAGAACTTAGAAGCTTCTTCTATTCGTGTCGGTGAAGCTTTAGATAGAACGACACTAAGCAATATTGAAAAAGGCTTAGAGGACTTCTATTACAGTGTTGGTAAATACAATGCGACGGTACACGCGGTAGTGACTCCACTTCCTCGAAACCGTGCCGATTTGAAATTTGTATTTACAGAAGGTGTATCAGCTAAAATTCAACAGATTAACTTTATTGGTAATGAAGTTTTTACGGATGAGCAATTGCTTGGTCGCTTTAATCTAAGTGTTGATGTTGCTTGGTGGAACTTCTTAGCGGATGAAAAATACCAAAAACAAGTATTAGCAGGTGATATTGAAGCTTTACGTTCATATTACTTAGATCGCGGTTATTTGAAGTTCCAAGTTGATTCAACTCAAGTATCAATATCGCCAGATAAGAAAGGCGTTTATATTGCATTGACGGTTGAAGAAGGCGCTCCTTATACGGTTAGTGGTGTAAAATTTCAAGGCGAGCTAATCGGTAAAGAAGAAGAGTTTAAAAAGCTAGTTACTTTTGAAGACGGTGATATTTATAACGGCTCTGCAGTTACTCGCTTAGAAGAAAATGTAAAACGAATCTTAGGTGAAGCGGGTTACGCTTACCCTCAAGTTCGTACCATGCCTGAATTTGATGATGAAAACCAAACGGTATCATTAGTCATTAACGTAGAAGCGGGTAACCGTATTTACGTTCGTGATATCAAGTTTGTTGGTAATACATCGACTAAAGATGAAGTGTTACGTCGTGAAATGCGTCAGATGGAAAGCGCTTGGTTAAACTCAAAATCAATTGAAACCGGTAAAAATCGTCTTAATCGTCTTGGTTTCTTTGAAACGGTAGATGTACAGACGATTCGTGTTCCTGGCTCGGATGATCAAGTTGATCTGGTTTATTCTGTAAAAGAAGCAAACTCAGGCAGCGTTAACTTCGGTGTTGGTTACGGTACTGAATCAGGCGTAAGTTTCCAAGTTGGCCTTCAGCAAGATAACTTCATTGGTTCTGGTAACCGTGTTGGTATCAATGCAATGATGAACGATTACCAAAAGAACATCAGTTTAGATTACCGAGACCCTTACTGGAACCTTGATGGTGTCAGTTTAGGTGGTAAGATTTTCTATAACGAATTTGAAGCATCAGATGCAGGTATTGTTGACTATACCAACCAAAGTTATGGTACTAGTTTAACCTGGGGTTTCCCATTTGATGAGCTGAATTATTTTGAGATTGGTGTTGGCTATACTCATAATAAGATCGGTAACTTGGATGAGAACGAACAAGTAAGTAAGTTTAAACAATCAGTTGGTGATGCTTATGATGACAAAAACAATGAGCTAAACTTAAACGACTTTGATATTACTTTATCGTGGACGCGTAATAACCTGAATAAAGGGTACTTCCCAACAGCAGGTAACTATCAGCGTGCATCATATAAAATATCAACGCCAAACTCAGATGCTAAGTACTTTAAAGCACAATATGAAGTGCGCCAATACTTCCCATTAACTAAAAAGCATGAATTTGCTTTATTGATGCGTGGTAAGGCTGGCTATGGTAACGGTTACGGTCAAACCGATGGTAATGATAACCTGTATCCATTCTATGAGAACTTTTATGCAGGTGGTTTTACAACCTTACGTGGTTTTGGTTCAAACTCAGTAGGTCCTAGAGCGGTATACGCCCAAGGTTCTGGTTCTGCTGGAGGTAATAACCCTGAATATATCGTAACGGATGATTCGACCGGTGGTAATGCGACAGCGCTAGCCAGTGTTGAATTGATTGTACCAACTCCGTTTGCCGGTGAAGAAACTCAAAGTCAGATCCGAACCAGTGTGTTCTTTGATATGGCAAGTGTGTGGGATACCGAAGCTCAGTACAGTGACAGTCAAATAGCAAGTGGTAGTCAGTACTACTATGATTATTCTGACCCAAGTAACTTCCGTTCTTCATACGGTGCCGCGCTTCAATGGATGTCTCCGATGGGGCCATTGGTATTCTCAGTGGCGAAACCTGTGAAAATTTATGAAGGTGATGATGAAGAATTCTTTAGTTTCACCATCGGTCGAACTTTCTAAGTATTGATAGCTCTAATAGAAAAGTGTTAATGTAAAACAAACCTATTTAGGTCAATAATAATCAAGTAAGGATATGATTTTGAAAAAATTAGTAAAAGTAGCCGCTTTAGGCGCAGTAATGTTAAGTGGTTCTTTTTTTGCTAATGCAGCAGAAGCAGCAACTAAAATTGGTTATGTGAACATGGCTCAAATCGTTCAACAGATGCCACAGCGTGAAGCTATTTCAGAAAAACTTCGTGCTGAATTTAAAGATCGTATTGATGAACTACGCAGCTTAGAATCAAAAATCAAAGATAAAGTAGAAACAATCAAACGTGACGGTGAGCTACTAGGTGCATCTGGTAAGACTAAACTAGAACGTGAGATCGCTTCTCTACAATCAGATTACAAATTAAAAGCACAAGCATTAGATGAAGATAACCGTCGTCGTCAAGGTGAAGAGCGTCAGAAATTGATTATGCAAGTGCAGCAAACTGTTGAAAAAGTAGCAAATAAAGAAGGTTACGATATGGTTGTTGATGCAGCGACACTTCTTTGGGCAAAACCAGAAGACAACCTATCTGAAAAAGTAATTAAAGCAATTAAATAAGGTTGAACATGACTCGTATTACGCTTGCTGAATTGGCAAAAAAACTAGGTGCAACAGTCCACGGAAATGGTGATGTTGTTGTTCATTCTATCGCTTCGATGAGCAAAGCTGGCGAAGGGGACATTACGTTTCTTTCTGATGCTAAATATCGTAAGCAAATGGGTGATTGCCAAGCCACTGCTGTGATAGTTAAAGAAGCAGATGTGGAATTTTGCCAATCAAACGCATTGATAATGAAAGATCCGTATTTGGGTTTCGCATTAGCAGCGCAAGCGTTAGATACAACACCTGCACCAGCAAAAGACATTGCAGCGTCAGCATTCATTGCTGATGATGCCGTGATTGGTGAAGGTGTTGCTATTGGTCATAATGCAGTTATTGAATCAAAAGCTGTTATTGCAGATGGTGCGATTATTGGCGCTGGCTGTTTTATCGGTCAAGAAGCTAAAATTGGTAAAAATACTAAGTTATGGGCTAACGTATCTGTTTATCATCGTGTCGAAATTGGTGAATCTTGTCTTGTTCAAGCAGGTACAGTCATTGGTTCTGATGGCTTTGGTTATGCAAATGATCGTGGCACATGGGTGAAAATCCCACAGCTAGGTTCTGTGATTATTGGTGATAATGTTGAGATCGGCGCTAATACGGCAATTGACCGTGGTGCGATTGATAATACTGTTATTGAAAGCAATGTAATCATTGATAACCACATTCAGATAGCACATAACGTACAAATCGGATCAGGTTCTGCGATGGCTGGTGGTACAATTGTTGCTGGCAGTACCAAAATTGGTAAGCATTGCATTATTGGTGGTGGTTCAGTGATCAACGGTCATATTGAAATTACCGACGGTGTTACCATTACTGGTATGGGTATGGTTATGAGAGGCATTGCTGAGAAGGGCATGTATTCTTCAGGTATCCCACTGCAAACCAACAAAGAATGGCGTAAAACCGCAACGCGTGTGCATAAGATTGACGATATGAACAAGCGCTTAAAGGCAGTAGAGAGAAAACTGGTCGATTAGTTATCCCTTTGTCACATTCTAATTAATAAGTATTGGTCTGCATTTTGCAGACCTTTGTCTATCTATTATTACTCTATTTGAGCTACACTAAGACTCAGATACGATATTGTTTTACAGGAATATTATTTTGACTCGTGAAAATAAAACATTAAACATTACAGAAATCCAAGCGCTTTTACCTCACCGTTACCCTTTTTTATTGATTGATCGTGTAACCGATTTCGAAGAAGAAAAATACCTACACGCGATCAAAAATGTGTCTGTAAATGAACCTCAATTTACTGGCCACTTTCCACAGATGCCAATCTTTCCTGGTGTATTGATTCTTGAAGCGATGGCTCAAGCGACAGGTTTGCTAGCATTTAAATCATTTGGCGCACCCGCTGAAAATGAACTGTATTACTTTGCTAGTATTGATAAAGCAAAATTCCGTAAGCCAGTAGTTCCTGGTGATCAATTAATGATTGAAGTGGAATTCATTAAAGACCGTCGTGGTATCGCACTATTTAATGGTGTGGCTAAAGTTGATGGTGCAGTAGTGTGTTCTGCAGAGCTTAAGTGTGCGAGACGAGAGTTTTAATTATGATTCATGAAACGGCTAAAATTCATCCATCAGCTGTGATTGAAGGAAACGTAACCATTGGGGCTAATGCTTCTGTTGGTCCGTTTACTTATATCTCAGGTAATGTGACGATTGGTGAAGATACGGAAGTAATGTCGCACGTAGTTATCAAAGGTGATACGACGATAGGTAAAGGAAACCGTATTTTTGCATTCGCTATTCTTGGTGAAGAAAGCCAAGATAAAAAATACAGTGGTGAAGCTACGACCGTCGTTATTGGCGATCGTAACGTTATCCGTGAAAGTGTTCAGATTCACCGTGGTACGATTCAAGACCGTGGTGTGACTACTGTTGGTAGTGATAATCTACTTTGTGTAAATGTTCATATCGCACACGATTGTATCCTTGGTGACAATATCATCATGGGTAATAATGCCACGTTAGCAGGGCATGTAACGGTTGAAGATTATGCGATTGTTTCTGCATTATCACCTGTTCATCAGTTCTGTACAGTTGGTGCTCATAGCTTTATTGGTGGCGCATCTGTTGTTGTTCAAGACGTGCCTCCATTTGTGATGGCGCAAGGTAACCACTGTAAACCTTTCGGCATCAACATCGAAGGATTAAAACGTCGTGGTTTTGAAAGACCAGAAATCCATGCAATTCGCCGTGCTTATAAAGCGCTTTATCGTAACGGTAATACGCTAGAAGAGGCAAAAGCAGAAATAAATAAAGAAATTGATGAATTTCCAGTGCTTCAAGGCTTCTTAGATTTGTTTGAGAAATCAACGCGCGGTATTATTCGTTAATAACGGCGTTTAGAAAATATATAAGCATATTATAAAGGCCTCTTGATGTAGGCCTTTTTTATTTTGGAGCAAAAATGACCAAACCATTACGAATCGGCATTGTGGCTGGCGAACTTTCAGGTGACACCCTAGGTGAAGGCTTTATTAAGTCAGTTAAAGCGCAATATCCTGATGCAGAGTTTGTTGGGATCGGTGGACCAAAAATGATAGCTCAAGGCTGTGAGTCATTATTTGATATGGAAGAACTGGCGGTAATGGGGTTGGTGGAAGTATTGGGTCGTTTACCGCGCTTATTAAAAGTTAAAGCTGAGCTTGTACGTTATTTTACGCAAAATCCACCGGATGTTTTTATTGGTATTGATGCTCCAGATTTTAATTTACGCTTAGAAAAAACATTAAAAGAAAAAGGCATTAAAACAGTTCATTATGTGAGCCCTTCTGTATGGGCTTGGCGCCCAAAACGTATCTTTAAAATTGATGCTGCCACTGATTTAGTGTTAGCGTTCTTGCCTTTTGAAAAAGCATTTTATGATAAATATAATGTGGCCTGTGAATTTATTGGTCATACGCTTGCTGATGCTATTCCAATGCAAAGTGATAAAGCAGCGGCAAGAGAACTGCTTGGATTAGAGCAAGATCGTCAATGGCTTGCTGTCTTGCCGGGCAGTCGTGGTGGTGAAGTGGCATTAATCGCTAAACCCTTCATTGAAACCTGCCAGCGCATCCATAAACAACATCCAGAGATGGGCTTTGTCGTTGCTGCAGTTAATGAAAAACGACGTGAACAATTTGAAGCCATCTGGAAAGAAACCGCACCGGAATTAGAGTTTACTATTATTCAAGATACAGCTCGTAATGTAATGACAGCAGCTGATGCCGTATTGCTTGCTTCTGGCACCGTTGCTCTAGAATGTATGCTAGTTAAGCGACCAATGGTTGTTGGTTATCAAGTAAATAAACTAACGGGTTGGATCGCTCAAAAGTTGTCTATTACAGAATTCGTTTCTTTGCCTAACGTATTAGCTGGAAAAGAATTGGTTCAAGAATTTATTCAAGAAGAGTGTCACTCAGACTTTCTTTATCCCGCAATGGAAAAAGTGTTAAGTAACGATAACCACGAACTCATTGAAAAATTCACTGAAATGCATCAGTGGATAAAAAAAGACGCGGATAAGCAAGCTGCTCAGGCCGTATTACGTCTAATTAATAAAGAAACAGCAGAATAATCACATGACAAAAAAAACAGACGCTAAAGAATTACCACCATTTGAATATCCTGAAGGTTACCAGTTATTTGCAGGGGTTGATGAAGTAGGCCGAGGTCCGCTTGTCGGTGCAGTTGTGACTGCTGCCGTTATTTTAGACCCTAATAACCCAATTGAAGGATTAACGGATTCTAAAAAATTAACAGATAAAAAACGTGATTTACTGTTTCCTGAAATCCAAGAAAAAGCACTAGCATGGTCATTAGGTCGCTGTGAAGCGCATGAAATTGATGAACTAAATATTCTTCAAGCTACAATGGTTGCGATGCAAAGAGCCATTGCTGGATTAAAGATAACTCCAGACTTTGCCTTAATAGATGGAAATAAAGTTCCTGAACTGCCTATGGATGGCTTAGCGGTTGTTAAAGGTGATTTACGAGTTCAAGAGATCAGTGCTGCATCTATTATTGCAAAAGTAACTCGTGACAGAGAAATGGAAGTGCTAGATAAAGAATTTCCTCAATATGGCTTTGCTAAACATAAAGGCTATCCGACAAAAGCGCATTTTGCTGCGATTGAGGAGCATGGAGTTATTTCAGAGCATCGACGTAGCTTTAAGCCAGTGAAACGTGTATTAGGAATTGAGTAATGTCAGAACCTAAATTCGTACACCTAAGAGTACACAGTGACTTTTCATTAGTAGATGGACTTTCTAAAGTTCCACCATTAGTGAAGAAAGTGGCTGAAATGAACATGCCAGCCATGGGCTTGACGGACTTTACTAACCTATGTGGTTTAGTTAAGTATTACTACGCAGCGCATGGAGCAGGGGTTAAGCCGATCATTGGTGCTGACTTTAAAGTTCAGTCAGCAGAGTTTGGTAATGAGCTGTTTAATTTAACTGTTTTAGCTAAAAATAATGAAGGGTATAAAAATCTTACATTATTAATATCTAAAGCTTATTTACGAGGCCATGTTCAACATACTCCCGTTATGGATAAAGAGTGGTTAGTTGAGCATAAAGAAGGGTTAATACTTCTTTCTGGTGGTAAAAGTGGTGATGTAGGTAAAGCCTTACTTAAAGGTAACAAAGAGTTAGCGACTGAGTGTGTTGATTTTTATCAAACTCATTTTCCTGAACATTATTATTTAGAGTTAACTCGAACGGGTCGTCCTGATGAAGAGAGTTATCTTCACTTTGCTGTAGATCTCGCAGAAAAAGAAGGGTTGCCTGTTGTTGCAACCAATGATGTTCGTTTTATTAAAGCAGAAGATTTTGATGCCCATGAAATTCGTGTAGCGATTCATGACGGCTTTACTCTTGTCGATCCTCGTAGACCAAGGCTTTATAGTGAACAGCAATATTTACGCTCAGAAGAAGAGATGTGTGAGCTTTTTGCTGACATTCCTGAAGCGTTAGAAAACAGTGTTGAAATAGCGAAGCGCTGTAATGTTACCGTTCGCTTGGGAGAGTACTTCTTACCGAACTTCCCAACCGAAGGGATGACGATTGAAGACTTTTTAGTTAAGAAGTCTCAAGAAGGTCTAGAAAGACGTTTAGCCTTTTTATTTCCAGATGAAAAAGTACGCTTAGAGCGCCGTCCAGAATATGATGAACGTCTACAAATAGAATTAGACGTTGTTAACCAAATGGGTTTTCCTGGTTATTTCTTAATCGTAATGGAATTTATCCAATGGTCTAAAGATAATGATATTCCGGTAGGTCCAGGTCGAGGGTCAGGTGCGGGTTCATTAGTTGCTTATGCACTAGATATTACCGATCTCGACCCTCTTGAATATGATCTTCTGTTTGAACGATTCTTGAACCCAGAACGTGTATCTATGCCCGATTTCGATATCGATTTCTGTATGGATAAACGTGATCAGGTTATTGAGCACGTGGCTGAAATGTATGGCCGTGATGCGGTATCTCAGATCATTACCTTTGGTACCATGGCTGCAAAAGCGGTAATTCGTGATGTTGGCCGTGTTCTTGGTCACCCTTATGGTTTTGTTGATCGCCTATCTAAATTAATACCACCAGATCCTGGGATGACGCTGACTAAGGCGTTTGAAGCGGAGCCGCAACTTCCAGAATTATACGAGGCCGATGAAGAAGTTAAAGCCTTGATTGATATGTGTCGTATCTTGGAAGGTTGTACTCGAAATGCCGGTAAGCATGCCGGTGGTGTTGTTATATCACCCACGACGATTACTGATTTCGCACCATTGTATTGTGATGCTGATGGTAATTTTCCAGTAACACAATTTGATAAAAATGACGTTGAAACTGCGGGTCTAGTTAAGTTCGACTTCTTGGGGTTAAGAACATTAACCATTATTGATTGGGCGTTGGGTCTTGTTAACCCACGCTTGAAAAAAGAAGGTAAAGACCCAATACGCATCGAGTCGATCCCGTTGGATGATCACGCGTCATTTAAGCTACTTCAAAATTCAGAAACAACGGCGGTATTCCAGCTGGAATCTCGTGGTATGAAAGATCTTATCAAACGACTGCAACCGGACAGCTTTGAAGATATTATCGCACTCGTAGCCCTCTTCCGTCCGGGTCCTTTGCAATCAGGCATGGTAGATAACTTTATTGACCGTAAACATGGTCGAGAAGAGGTATCTTATCCTGATGCAACATGGCAACATGAATCATTAAAAGAAACACTAGAGCCAACTTACGGCATTATTTTGTATCAAGAACAAGTAATGCAAATCGCACAGATCTTAGCGGGTTACACGCTAGGTGGCGCAGATATGCTTCGTCGTGCGATGGGTAAGAAAAAACCTGAAGAGATGGCAAAGCAGCGTGGTACTTTTAAAGAAGGTGCGATTGCCAATGGTGTAGATGGTGAGTTGTCGATGAAAATCTTCGACTTGGTGGAAAAGTTTGCCGGTTACGGTTTTAACAAATCTCACTCAGCCGCTTATGCCTTAGTTTCTTACCAGACATTATGGTTAAAAACCCATTATCCTGCCGAGTTTATGGCTGCGGTAATGACGGCAGATATGGATAACACCGATAAGATCATTGGTCTTGTTGATGAATGTTTCCGTATGAAACTAAAAGTGTTACCACCTGATGTTAATGCGGGTCTTTACCGTTTTAATGTCGATGAGAGTGGCGCGATTGTTTATGGTATCGGTGCAATCAAAGGAGTGGGTGAAGGCCCAATTGAAAGCATTATAGAGGCGCGAAATAAAGGCGGGCATTTCCGTGATTTATTCGATTTCTGTGCTCGAATTGATACCAAGAAAGCCAATAAACGAGTGGTTGAAAAACTGATCCGTTCTGGAGCATTAGATCGATTAGGTCCACACCGCGCTGCATTAATGGCCTCTTTAGATGATGCAATGAAAGCGGCAGGGCAACATCATCAAGCGGAATCGTTTGGTCAATCGGATATGTTTGGGGTATTAACTCAAGCACCAGAAGAGGTAGAGCAAGCGTATATTCATGTTCCAAGATGGCCTGAAAAAGTCTGGCTTGAAGGGGAAAGAGAAACGTTAGGGCTTTACTTAACTGGACACCCCGTTAATGCGTACATTAAAGAACTGTCTCGATATACCACGTGGCGTTTGAATGATGCTCACGTTACGAGGCGCGATCAAACGGTAACGGTTGCAGGTTTAGTTATTGCTGCTAGAGTAATGACAACAAAACGAGGCAGTCGTATTGGTTTGATGACTTTGGATGACAGATCGGGTCGAATGGAGGTCATGTTATTCTCTGATGCGCTTGATCGATACGCCGATTTGCTAGAAACTGACAAAATAGTGCTCGTTTCTGGACAGGTCAGCTTTGATGATTTCAACGGGGGGCTTAAAATGTCTGCCCGTGAAGTGATGTCATTGGGAGATGCACGAGAAAAATACGCTCGTGGATTGTCCGTTTCTGTTACTGAAGCACAAATTAATAACCAATTTTTTGAGCGCTTTAGTCAAATACTAGAGCCTAATCGGGCAGGGACTGTTCCGGTAAATGTATATTATCAGCGAGCAGATGCTCGTGTTAAGTTGGTCTTAGGGACAGAGTGGCGAGTTACGCCAACAGACCAACTGATGGATGATTTGAAGTCGTTGCTTGGCGAACAGCAAGTCGAGCTTGAATTTAACTAGAATAACTAAGGCTGCTAATTTGAGCGGCCTTGAACTAACAAGGATTCTTTGATGAGCCTAAATTTTCTTGAATTTGAAAAACCAATTGCAGAACTAGAAGCTAAAATTGAAGCACTGCGTGATATTTCTCGTCGTGGTGGAGATAATACGCTTGATCTAGAAAAAGAAATTAAGCAATTAGAAGATAAATGTTTAGAGCTTAAAAAGAAAACATTTAGTGACTTAGGCGCATGGGAAGTTGCACAGCTTGCTCGTCACCCAGAGCGTCCATATGTACTAGACTATATCGAACATATGTTTACAGAGTTTGATGAACTAGCGGGTGATCGTGCTTTTGCTGATGATAAAGCATTAGTCGGTGGTATGGCGCGTTTAGATGGCCGTCCTGTGATGATCATTGGTCACCAAAAAGGCCGTGGTACAAAAGAAAAAGTACTGCGTAATTTTGGCATGCCAAAACCTGAAGGTTACCGTAAAGCAAAACGTTTAATGCAAATGGCAGAGCGTTTTAAAATGCCTATTATTACTTTTATCGATACAGCTGGTGCTTACCCAGGTGTTGGTGCAGAAGAGCGTGGACAATCTGAAGCGATCGCTATGAACCTAAAAATCATGTCAGAACTAAGTGTTCCTGTGATCTGTAATGTGGTTGGTGAAGGTGGTTCTGGTGGTGCATTGGCTATTGGTGTTGGTGACTACGTTAACATGCTTCAATATTCTACTTACTCAGTAATTTCTCCAGAAGGTTGTGCTTCAATCTTATGGCGTGATTCAGATAAAGCTCCACAAGCTGCTGAAGCGATGGGCCTTGTTGCTCCTCGTCTAAAAGAGCTTGAGTTGATTGATACGATCATTGATGAGCCACTAGGTGGTGCGCATCGTGATCATAAAGCAACAGCTGAAAACATTAAGGCTCGTTTGATTGAACAATTAAATGAACTTGAAGGTTTTGACGAAGAAGCATTGCTTGATCGCCGTTACCAACGCCTAATGAGCTACGGTTACTGCTGATAATTTCTGTCAGATAGAGTAAAGTGAAAGCGAGCCTAAGTGCTCGCTTTTTTATTATCTGGACATACTGTTATGCTTAACTCTCAATTCTCATCCCAATTGGATTTTTACCCTGTAGCCAAACCACATCTAGTAATCGCTTTAAGTGGTGGTATTGATTCTATGGTCTTGCTTCGTCTTGCCTCAATTTATGCTAAAGAGAAACAATTGGAATGCATTGCTGTTCATGTAAATCATGGATTGAGTCAGCATGCCTTTGATTGGGAAGCTGTATGCCAAGCACATTGTGATTTATTGTCTATTCCGCTCTATATTGAACGAGTGCAGCTGGTTGTTAGTGCGCAAGACAGTTTAGAAGAGGTTGCAAGAAGAGCCCGTTATCAAGCCTTAGAAAAGCACATGCAAGCCAATAGTTTATTACTCACTGGCCAGCACCAAGATGATCAAGTTGAAACCTTATTTCTGGCATTAAAAAGAGGCAGTGGACCAGCAGGCTTATCTTCTATGCCTGCGGTAATTCCTTTATCTAATGGCTATAAGTGCCGACCATTACTCACGATTTCTCGATCTGAAATTGAGCAATACGCACAAGATAATGAACTTGAATGGGTTGAAGATGAAAGTAATAAGGATACTCGATTTGATCGTAATTTTTTGCGTCATGAGATTGTTCCTAACTTGGTACAACGTTGGCCAAGTTTTGCATCTGCTGTGTCACGCAGTGCTCAATTATGTGCGGAACAAGAAAGTCTGCTAAGTGAGTTACTTCAACCTAAATTAATCGCGTTTCAAAATGCGTATCAAGGCATTTCTATTTCACAGCTAAATAGTGAATCGGAATTAGCTCGTAATATGTTATTAAGACTTTGGTTAAAGCAGTTTGCTATCCCTTTACCAAGCCAAGTACAATTACAAATATTGTGGAATGAAGTAGCAAAAGCCAAAGAAGACGCTAATCCACAATTAGAGCTAGGCGCTATTCAGCTAAGGCGTTTTCAAGATAATTTATATTGTTTACCTCAATACCAAGATCTTTCGGCTTGGAAGAAAGAGCTGAGTGATGTCTTAGATTTGCCCGATGATCTTGGTAGATTAATTTTTTCTACGGGAGTAGAAGAGATAGGTTCAAACAATAAAAATGATGAGCAAAGTTTATTGTTAAGAGCACCAAATCAAGATGAAAAAATAGAAGTACGCTTCAATGTTTTAGGGCTGACAGCTCACCCTGAGGTACGGGAACGCCGTCGTAAAATGAAAAAGCTATATCAAGAGTATGGTATCCCGAGTTGGCAAAGAAGCAGACTACCGATGATTTTTTATAATGAAGAGCTTGCCGCTATTGCTGGATTGTTTGTCTGTCGTACCTTTTCAGGGAAAGAGTGTGAGCTGATCTGGAAGAAATCAGGCTCGAAATAGACATTTTAGACCAACTTGTCAAAATAACTGAAAATATAAATGGAGCAATATAATGAAAAAAACAATTGGATTAGCAGTTATCGCATTACTGGCCTCAGCACCGACATTTGCAGCTGCAGCGGGAGACGCCGCAGCAGGCCAAGCAAAGTCGGCTATTTGTGCATCATGCCATGGTGTTGATGGTATTGCTGTTATCCCAGGTTACCCAAATCTAAAAGGGCAAAATGCTCAATATATTGAATCATCATTAAAAGCGTATAAAAACAAACAACGTAGTGGTGGTAATTCAGCAGTAATGCAACCGATGGCTGCAATGTTGAATGATGCTGATATGGCGAATTTAGCGGCGTATTACTCGACAATGAAGTAAACATCAATTAAGTAATGCTATTCCTAGGTTGTATGTTCGCTTTGGCTCAACGATAATAGGCTGATATTAAATATGAATGTTAAGGGACTAATATGAAAAAGATCGAAGCCATTATTAAGCCATTTAAACTTGATGATGTACGAGAAAGCCTTGCTGATGTTGGTATCACAGGTATGACGGTATCTGAAGTGAAAGGGTTTGGTCGTCAAAAAGGCCATACTGAACTATACCGCGGTGCAGAGTACATGGTTGATTTTTTACCTAAAGTGAAATTAGAAATCGTCGTTACTGATGATGTCGTTGATCAATGTGTGGATGCGATTATTGAAACGGCACAAACGGGTAAAATTGGTGATGGTAAAATTTTTATCACAGATGTTAGTCGAGTTATCCGTATCCGTACGGGTGAAGAAGACGAAGATGCCATTTAATCGTAATTTCAATGGTCAAAAGTATCTGCTAGTCTAGTTAGCATTATTACTATTTAAGGAAGGAGTGATTATTCACTCCTTTTTTGTTTATGAAAAAGAAAACACTCTTATTATCATGTGCCGCAGTTGTTGTTGGTTTAACATTAGCAGCAAAGTCTATTATTTTCACAGTGCCAGTAGAGCCTGAGTTTATAGAGCTTTCTAATACCTCATCACAAACACCTCTTCAATATAAATCAGGCTGCGCTCAGTTTGATGTTTCTGCCCCAATTGATCGTGATGGTCAATTGAATGTATTGGTGTGGAATATTTATAAACAGCAAGAAGATAATTGGAAAATAGCACTAAATAAATTATCAGTTCAATCAGACTTGGTGCTATTGCAAGAAGCCAGCTTAATGCCGGAACTAAAGCAATTTGTCATTGATAAATCGTATTCAGCAGAGCTAGTACGTGCGTTTGATATTTTTGATACGAGCGCAGGGGTATTAACGTTAGCAAAAGCGCCAGCGACCAAAGTGTGTGCGCATACCGCCATAGAGCCTTGGCTTCGTTTACCTAAATCGGCGTTGCTGTCTGAATATCGGCTATCAAATGGTGAAGAACTGATGGTAATCAATATTCACGCGATTAACTTTACGTTAGGAACCGAAGATTATAAAAATCAAATTGAAGGACTTTCTAAAGAAGTGAAAGGACATAAAGGTCCTTTAATTGTCGCTGGAGATTTTAATTCTTGGAGTGATGCTCGCTTAACTGAGTTAACAAAACAAGTGCAGTCGCTGGACTTACAAGAAGTGGTATTTACACCAGATGAAAGAATGCGCTTTATTACTGGGTTGCCTTTGGATCATATTTTTTATCGTGGCTTAGAAATAAAAGAAGCGCACTCAATAAAGAGTAACGCTTCTGATCATAATCCACTACTGGTAAGTTTTAGCCTGAAAAAGCAGTAACAAAGCCCCAAAGAGTAAAGCAAGTAACCCAAGGAAGGATTGCTATGATAAGCGCTTTTGAACGTTCTAAGTCTGTCCATGCACCTAATGCGGCATAACTTAAAGCGATATACCAAGGCATAAGCAGTGGGAAAGAGCTCGCATAAGCTGACCAATGATCAGTCATTGGTAGCTTCATTAACCCATTTAAGCTGTTTAAATCGGCAGCATAAGGCATGATGTTAGCATGATTAAGTAGCAGGCTAGCATAACTTGCAATATCGCCAATTAACGCAGGGAACATCACGATAGTGCTGGCTGCAACCCATTTGAAGTAACCGTGCTGATATTGGCTCTGTTTGGTTGCAAGCTTAAACCATAGTGCTAATAATAAAATAGTTGCCGTTCGGCCCATCACATCATTAATCACTTCACCGGCTAATAAAATTTCTTTAGTTAGCCATTCGCCTTGAACTTGTCCGCCAATGCTTTCGATTTGTGCGGTTAAGTTAGTGGTAACCCATTCAAAATTGACGAGGTCAAAATAGGTTCCCCAAAACATGAATGGTGCGAAGATCAATAAAACATAAGGTAGCCAAGCCCATTTTCCACGTTCATATAATGCAGCAAAGCAATCGGCTGGAGAGCGGAAAATATCGACCAATAAAATTAATGGATTTGAAGAAGGTGTCATACGTTTACCTTAGTAACATCAACGTAAAGTTTTAATTTTTGTCCTGGCTTAATATAAGAGCCACGTTCGATGTTATTCCATTTCATAATATCTGTCACAGAGACACTGAATTTCTGTGCGATAGAGCTTAGGTTGTCACCTTGTCTGATTTGATAATGTACAGTTCGGATGATTGCGCCATCTGAGCTGTTTTTCCAAATCACCAAGTTTTGACCAACGCGTAAAGAATCTTTTGGTGCCATGCCATTCCATTTAGCTAAATCACGGTATGAAATAGAGTTATCACGCGCGATGCTCCACAAACTTTCGCCATCTTTTACTTTATGGCTCAGCTTATATTTACCCTTCGCTTTTTCTTGGGTTTTCTTTAAGCGTTGCGGTGCACTTAATGCATACGTTTTGTTGCCTTGAGAAGCGGTAGGGATTAATAGATATTGCCCGACACGAATACTCGAACCATTTAAATCATTGGTTTGTTCGATGATGTTTGATGTTGTGTTATGTTTTACTGCTAACTGGCTAATGGTGTCATCTGGTTGTACTTTGTAACGTACAACTTTCATGGTTTTATCGCCATTTTTCTTTAAATTTTCCTTAAATTGCGCGACGTGCTCAATTGGTAAAAGTAAATGATACGGCCCATCAGGAGAGGTTGCCCATTGATTATAAGCTGGGTTATAGCCTTGTAGCTCTGTAATGGTGATTCCTGCAAACTCAGCCGCGATAGCAAGGTCGAGTTGTTGTTCTGGGTTAACCATTTCTAATACTGGTTTATTTGCAATTGGCGGTAGTTCAACACCATATTTTTCATGGTTTTTAATTACATCAGCCAAAGCCAGTAACTTCGGTACATAACCGCTGGTTTCTTTTGGTAAATCTAATGAGAAAAAGTCAGTTGGTTTACCAAGCTTTTTATTCTTTGTGATTGAGCGAGATACTCGACCTGCGCCACTGTTGTACGAAGCAATCGAATGCTGCCAGTTACCATCAAAACGGCGGTCAAAATATTCCATATAATCTAATGCCGCGTTTGTTGCTGCAGGAACGTCACGTCGACCGTCATACCACCAGTTGCGTTCTAATTTAAAACGATCGGCAGTACCCGGAACAAATTGCCATAAACCAGCAGCACTGCCATGAGAGTAAGCAAATGGGTCAAACGCACTTTCTACAATTGGAAGTAGAACGAGTTCCATTGGTAAACCGCGCTTTTCGATTTCAACCGTAATCATGTATAGAAAAGGTTTTGCACGCTTTGCCACTGTACGTAAATGACTTGGATGCTTGATGTACCAGTTACGGTAGTAATCAACCGATTCATGATCAGGAATTGGCATATCCAATTGCATAGCGATTCGTTGCCAAACATCTTCCTGTTCTTGAGGGGTTGGTGCTGGTTTTTCAACTGGGGCTACTTTAGCAGGAGTGGTATCCGTTTTTGAAGGGGCAACTACTGCTGATGAATTCCCTGAATTATTGTCAGATGGAGTCTCTTCAGGTGGGGGAGCTGTTTGACAGCCAGCGAGTAATGCTAATCCAATCCAATGGAGTTTAAATTTCATTGTGTAGTGCCTTCAGTGTGCTTATGCCAACATCAAGTGATGATATTGGCATTCATATTTTTTATTTGGACACGGATAATACGTTGCAACCACACTTCAGACAAGTTTCCTACTTAAAACTCATCTTTCCATCTTCTTAATGCGGCAAAGGTCTCAACTTCTGTATTGTTAAGTACTTTACTTGCAACAGCCTGTTTCACACTGGCTTCATTAGTCCTTAAAAACGGGTTGATTAGTTTTTCACGTTGCATTGTTGATGGAATTGTTGATTTACCATTAGCGCGAAGCTTAAGAACTTTTTCTCGGTATTGCTGTAAATAGTCATTATCAGGCTCAACAGTGAGAGCGAATGCTAAGTTTGAAGCGGTATATTCATGAGCACAGTACACTTCTGTCTCATCGGGTAGTGCCGCTAATTTTTGTAGGGAATGAAACATCTGTTCTGCGGTGCCTTCAAATAAACGACCGCAGCCAGCAGAAAACAGAGTATCTCCACAAAAAAGTTTTTCATCGCCGACATAAGCAATATGGCCATTGGTGTGACCTTCAACACCAAGTACCATGAATTTTTCGTCAAATATTTCAACGAAGTCACCGTCACTAACAGGGTGAGTTAAGGTTGGAATTGGTTCATTTTCTGGGCCAACCACATTAATATTAGGAAACTGACGTACGAGCTCAGGAACACCGCCAATATGATCGTGGTGGTGGTGAGTAATCAAAATAGCATCTAAAATAAAATTGTGTGCTTTAATACATGCTAATACTGGGGCTGCATCTCCTGGGTCAACCACAACACAATGATTATCAGTGTTGTGAATTAGCCAAATGTAATTATCATTAAATGCAGGTATGCTTTTTATTGATAGCATTAACCTTATCTCCAAATTTTGTATCATAAATAGTTATAGGTAACGATATTGATTAAGCCAGCACTGCTTGATAAAAAAATTGAAAGGCCGCATTCATGGTCAGACATCCCTCACGGTGAGTGGATCGGTGAGCTAATTCAGTCTCGTCTTGATGAATGGTGCCCTAAACTGTTTGGTTACCACATGCTTAAAATTGGTGGGCTAAGTGCTGAGCTTGATAGTCGCTTTTGTAATATTAAACACCAAGTAAACCTAGATAACAAAAATTCATTAAAGAATATTACTTCTGAGCTCCCTCAACTACCTTTTTTAGAGAAAAGTATTGATGCGTGTGTGCTTGCTCATCAGCTTGATTATTCCTCGGATCCACATCAGTTATTAAGGGAAGTCGATCGAGTTTTAATTAATGACGGCTATATTATTTTAACGGGCTTTAATCCTATGAGTGCCATAGGTATTGCGAGTTTATTCCCTTGGCGAAAAAATAATTTACCGTGGAGTGGGCGTATGTTTACCCCTCACCGAATTAAAGATTGGCTTAGCGTATTAAATTTTGAGGTGGTATACAGTGACTGCTTTGCTTTAGCGCCTTTGACTCGCTATCGCACAATATGGACGTGGTTTGAAAACTTAGGTGGAGATTCTGTTAAGCCAATCAGCGGTATCTATTTTATCGTAGCAAGAAAACGTACTTACCCATTGAGACCGATTAAATCTGCTTGGAAAAAGAAGCCGAAATTGGCTCCTATTTCAGTCGCTCAAACACGTCAAAGTAAGATTAAATCAAATTAACCTGGATAGCCTGTATCATCTTGAGTCGGGTTTTCAGCTGCTGTTCTTGCTAGGTCATCACACATTTCATTTTCGCGATGGCCGGCATGGCCTTTAACCCAGCGCCAGTCAATCGTGTGACGTTCCGCTTCTGAGTCTAGTTGTTTCCAAAGATCAGCATTAACTACTGGTTTTTTATCTGCTTTTATCCAACCGCGTTTTTTCCACCCATGGATCCATTGGGTGATCCCTTGACGAACGTATTGGCTGTCTGTCGTTAATATTACAGAGCATGGTTCTTTTAAATTACGTAGAGCAATTACGGCCGCTAACATTTCCATGCGATTATTGGTGGTTTGATTAAACCCTTCGGCAAAGGTTTTTTCTGTGCCTTTATAGCGCATCACAATACCGTAACCACCAGGACCTGGATTGCCTAAGCAAGAACCATCTGTGAAAATTTCAACCTGCTTCATTATCTCTGTTATCATTAGAAGAATTTAGAAATAGTCTGACACAAATGAGCCTATGAATACTAGCGACAATTCCCCGAATCGAATTATTGTTCTCGATACAGAAACCACCGGTATGAACTTTGCTGGCGGCCCAGTTTATGAAGGTCACCGTATTGTTGAAATTGGTGCGGTCGAGATCATCAACCGAAAGTTAACTGGTAACCACTTCCATGTGTACATCAAGCCTGATCGATTAATTGATCTTGAAGCGATTGATGTACATGGTATTACCGATGAATTTTTGTATGACAAACCTGAATATAAAGATGTCCATGATGAGTTTTTAGCGTTCATCAAAGGGGCTGAGTTGGTCGCTCATAACGCGCCCTTCGATGTCGGCTTTATGGATTATGAGTTCAGTAAATTAAACAAGCTGATAGGTACGACTGATCAGTATTGTAAAATTACCGATACCTTGGCCATGGCGAAGAAAATCTTCCCAGGCAAGCGTAATAATCTGGATATTCTTTGTGACCGATACGGAATAGACAACTCACACCGAACACTTCACGGCGCTTTACTCGATGCCGAGATTTTGGCTGATGTTTATCTGCTAATGACCGGTGGGCAAACCAGTTTGAGTTTTAATGCAGAAAACCAATCAGATTCTTCTGAAGAAAGCATTAAAAGATTGAATTCAGGAAGAAAAGGATTAAAGGTTTTACGTGCAACGGCCGATGAAATAGAAGCGCATGAAAAGCGTTTGGATATAGTTGGTGATGCCTGTTTGTGGCGTAGTTAGGAGTGTAATATGTGGCGGTTATTGATGATAGTGCTGTTTATCCCAATGGTTTCTTGGGCAAAGAGTACTGAAATGTCGTGGCTGGATAACCGTTTTCGAGTTGATCCAACCATAAAACAAGTCTCTTTTTTAGTTTATAGAGAGAAAGCATCTCAAGCCGTAACGCTCGTTCGTCCGGATGGCACTAAGTATTATGCGTGGGAGCACCCTGAACATGTTGCTTGGTATGAAGAAAGTGGTATGGACATCATTTCTATTGAAAACCCAATGCCCGGTCCATGGCAAGCGATAGGTAAGATCACTCCAGATAATAAAATAAAAATATTATCTAATTTGACTCTTAATGTAGATACGCTACCGAAAAAACTGTACCAATCTGAAAGTTTAAAGTTTACCGCTCGCTTGCTACAAGACGGTAAACCACTTGTATTGCGTGATTTTTTAAATCGGATTAAGTTGAATGTCACGTTTACACCTTATCTTGCAAATGAAAAAGAGTTAGTGAAAGAGGCGCGCCCTTTAGCCGAGGTTCTAGGGACTTTTGAAGATGATGGTCAAGATCTTGATGAAGTTGCTGCCGATGGTATTTTTACCGTTAATCTTCCAATAAACATCAAACCGGGTAAATATTGGGTTCGAATTCAATCTCGTAACGGTGTTTTTCTTAGAACAGTAGAGCAAGATGTATTAGTTTATCCTGCGCCTATTCGTGCAAGTTTTACTCAGGCTCGTAATGAAAATCGCAGTCATTCGATGAGTATTGATACTGAGGGGGGATTGATTAAAGCGGGCTCACTTGCCGCTCATATTGAACAAATTGATCCAAATAAAGCTGTAACAGTGACTCAATCTCAAGCTGAGAAAGAAGAGAGTAAACTTTATTTTGATTTACCTAATAGCTATTTACCAGGCAAAAATACGTGGTCTGGCTGGGTATATGCAACGGACTTAGCGACAAATCGTCCGCTTCAATTTTACCTTGGAAAGCATAATTATGGTGTTACTGAGCCGATTGATTTAAAAGCGGCTTATGAAGCAAGAATTAAAGAAGAAGCGGCGCAACGTAAAATTGAAGAGCAGAAAAAATTAGAAATCGAGCGAGCTGAGGCTCGTAAATGGTTTTGGATTTATATTGCTGTTGGTAATTTACTTATTATCCTTCTTACTTTTGCGGGGATTTTTGGCTGGAAAAAGATAAAGGCATTTAAAGCACAAAAAGCAGCATCGCCTAAATCAGAAAAGCTATCAATGCCACCTCCACCTAAAGTCTAATGTAAGACTCTCATTCTAATTACATTGGTATAAAAAGCCGCATAAGTGCGGTTTTTATTGTTAATTATTTATTTTGTTACATTTTTTACATAGATAACGATTGCTTTTTTATAAAGTTTGTATTCTATCTTTTTATTAAATATAATCCTGTCAATTATTGATAGGGGGACTATTTTGGATAAGTATAGACTGGCGTTAGAAGAGACGTTTAATGATCTACTGATGAAGAATAAGAAAGTAACACTAAGCCAGTTGATTGGTTGTGGCTTACTAGGTGTTGATAATAACAGCGTTGATTACTTATCCATCGAAGAAATTATTTACTTAAAGTTAGTGGTAAACTTAAATAGATAATTTCCCTAATCGCTAAATTAAAAAAGGCCAGAGCATTTGCTCTGGCCTTTTGCTATCTACTTATGGTGATTTTAAGCTATTTTACTGTGCTCAAAGTTATTAGTTTGCGGCTTTACGATAAGCTCACTTGGGTCGAAGTCCTCTACACTGATGGTTGCTAAGCGGCTCTTCTCTGCTTTGCGAAGTAGCAGTGCTTCTTTATCAGAGATGATATTTAGTTCTAACCCTACTTTAGCGACACGATCTAATTGCATGAACGGTAAGCGCTGTTTTGACTCTTTACATACTCGATCATAAATTGGCTCGGCAGTTAAGATATCAATTAGCGCTTCTTCCATTTTTCCAACTGGATTAAATCGACTTGCTTCTAAGAATAATCCACGACCAATTCGGCTACGTGCACCTGATGGCTCTTGAAGGATACGAGCCAGTTTATGGTCAAGTTTATCACTTGGGCGTTGGCGACGAAGACCTGTTGGTAATAGGATAAAGCGCATAGCACCTGCAACAAATCGATTTGGGAAGTTTGCTAGTAACCCATCAATTGCTTGCTCTGCTTGATGTAGTGAATCTTGAACACTCCAATGAACTAATGCTAAATCTTCTTTCTGACGACCTTCATCATCAAAACGTTTTAGAACCGATGTAGTTAAGTAAAGTTGACTTAAAATATCACCAAGACGAGCTGACATACGTTCGCGGCGTTTTAGGCTACCACCTAGAACTGCCATTGAAATATCAGATAACAATGCAAGGTTGGTACTGTAGCGGTTTACTTGTTGGTAATAACGTTTTGTTTCATCACTGAATGGCGTTTTAGAACCACGGCCATCGGTTAAACCAAACCATAGTGAGCGTACAAAGTTACTGATACCAAAACCAATGTGACCAAAAACGGCGGCATCAAATTTCTCAAGAGACTCTTGTTTATCTTCTAAATAAGCCGCATCCATCTCTTCAAGAACATAAGGATGACAACGGATAGCCCCTTGACCATAAATGATCATTGAACGAGTCAGTATGTTTGCCCCTTCCACGGTAATCGCAATCGGTGATCCTTGGTAACTACGTGCTAAGAAGTTTGAGCTACCTAAACAGATCCCTTTACCACCAGCGATATCCATGCCATCAATAGCAATGCGTTGTGCTCGGTGAGTACAGTGGTATTTCACGATAGCAGAGATAACTGATGGTTTTTCACCTTGAACGATACCAGCAACCGTCAGTGCACTTGCTGCATCCATCATGTAAGCATTACCTGCCATACGTGCTAATGGCTCTTCAATCCCTTCCATTTTACCAATTGGAAGCTTGAACTGACGACGAATTCGGGCATAAGCACCTGTTGCAAGCGCGGCCATTTTAGCACCACCAGTTGCATTTGATGGTAGAGTGATACCACGACCAACAGACAGACATTCAACCAACATACGCCAGCCGTGTCCTGCCATTTCTTGCCCACCAATGATGTAATCTAATGGTACAAAAAGATCGTCACCTTGTGTTGGACCATTTTGGAATGGCACATTTAATGGGAAATGACGACGGCCAATTTTAACGCCTTCTAAATCTGTAGGGATAAGAGCACAAGTAATACCTAGGTTTTTCTTATCACCTAGTAAGCCATCAGGATCTTGTAATTTAAACGCTAAGCCTAAAACGGTAGCAACAGGAGCTAAGGTAATGTAACGCTTATTCCATGTAAGGCGCATACCAATCACTTCTTCGCCTTGCCACATCCCTTTAGTTACGATACCAAAGTCAGGAATTGATCCTGCATCTGAACCGGCTTCTGGGCTTGTTAACGCAAAACATGGGATCTCTTTACCTTCAGCTAGACGAGGTAAGTAGTGGTTTTTTTGTTCTTCAGTACCGTAATGTTGCAGTAATTCACCTGGGCCCAATGAGTTAGGAACCCCAACGGTAATAGAAAGAACACCTGATACACTAGTTAGTTTTTGTAGAACAGAAGATTGTGCATACGCTGAAAACTCTAAACCGCCGTATTTTTTCTTAATGATCATGGCGAAGAATTTATGGTCTTTTAAATATTGCCATACTTCTGGTGGTAAATCGGCAAGTTCATGCGTCACTTCGTAATCATTTACCATGCGACATACTTCAGCGACTGGACCATCCATAAAGGCCTCTTCTTCCGCTGATAACGTATTTTTTGGAATGTTATGCAGAAATTTCCAATCTGGATTTCCTTTAAATAACTCCGCTTCCCACCATACTGTGCCAGCTTCAATCGCGTCTTTTTCAGTTTGCGACATTTCAGGCATCACGCCTTTAAACATAGCGAGTGCTTTATTACTGAAAATAGATTGTCGAATTGAAGGGATATTCAATGGCACAGCAATGACTAAGAAGATACCCCAAGTAATTAGGCCTGCATAACCTAGCCCTGAACTAACCGCTAGAATACCTGCGGTGACCAGTGTTGCGGTTCGCAGGGATTGTCTATGATAACTTAATGCAGCAAGTGCAATGAATGTCGCTAAAAATGTCAGGGCCATGTGATTCTCCTTTTCCGGCGCTGCTCTGTTTGTAGGAACAGAGGTGGTTACGATACTCGGTCGTAATGTTATTTTTGAATTTAACCTGATAAGAGGTCTAACCAGTTATGTTAAGTGTAGATCTAATGTTAATAAAAAGTAAATAAGCTTAATGCTTAAAAAGTGATCTAGCTTGAGTAATTAATAAACAATATTTGTTTTTGAGTGCGCGATATCTAATTTAATCCGGGATGAATCGCAGAATTTATGCGCTAGAAAGAAGAAATATAAGGTGAATCTCTTTTAAAGATTTAGCGGGATAGGTACACTGAGATTAACCCCAGTTAGGGAAAATAATAAAAGAGAGTATCCTATGTCTTATCAAGATCTGATCCGTTCTGAATTAACAGAAGCCGCTCAAGTACTGAATGACTTTTTAGCTGACGATAAAAACCTTGCTCAAATTGAGTTAGCTGCCAAAACTATTGCAGATTCATTTAAACAAGGCGGTAAAGTATTGTCTTGTGGCAACGGTGGGTCACACTGTGATGCGATGCATTTTGCTGAAGAGCTAACAGGTCGTTACCGTGAAAACCGTCCAGGTTACCCAGGTATTGCGATTTCTGATCCTAGCCATTTATCTTGTGTGAGTAACGACTTTGGTTATGACCATGTTTTTTCTCGTTACACTCAAGCTGTCGGCTCTAAAGGGGATGTGTTGTTTGGTTTATCGACTTCAGGTAACTCAGGTAACATTTTAAAAGCCATTGAAGCGGCAAAAGAGAAAGGCATGAAAACCATCGCTCTAACGGGTAAAGATGGTGGTAAAATGGCGGGTCTTGCTGATGTTGAGATCCGTGTACCTCATTTCGGATATGCTGACCGTATTCAAGAGATCCACATTAAAATTATCCATATTGTTATTCAATTAATTGAAAAAGAAATGGAAAAATAATTCATCTGAAACGGTTCGTAATGATTTTTAGTTGTTGTGAACCGTTTGATTGCGAATAAAGGAGTTGCGCAAGTATGTGTGAATTGCTCGGAATGAGTGCAAATGTACCAACCGATATTTGTTTTAGTTTTAAAGGCTTAGTTCAACGTGGTGGCAATACTGGCCCTCATCGTGATGGCTGGGGAATAACTTTTTATGAAGGGAAAGGATTTCGCACATTTAAAGACCCAAAGCCAAGTTGTCACTCAAAAATAGCTGAGTTAGTTCAAGATTACCCAATAAAAAGTAAAGCGGTGATAAGCCATATCCGCCAAGCAAACCGTGGTGATGTTAATCTCGAGAACACCCATCCATTTACACGAGAGTTATGGGGAAGGTATTGGACGTTTGCTCACAACGGCCAATTAACGGGTTTTAATGAATTATCGACAGGGCGTTTTCGACCTGTTGGAGAAACAGACAGTGAACGTGCTTTTTGTTGGTTGCTGAATCAACTAGAAGATAAATATCCTGAGCCACCTCAAGATATGATGCTGATGTTTAAATTTGTCACTGAGTGTAGTGATCACCTGCGAAGCTTAGGGGTGTTTAATATGCTTTTGAGTGACGGTGAGTATCTGATGACTTACTGTTCGAATAATTTACATTGGATCACAAGGCGTGCGCCATTTGGTCAAGCTTCATTGATTGATGAAGATGTGACGATAGATTTCCATAAAGAAACGACACCGAATGATGTGGTTTCAGTCGTGGTAACTCGACCATTAACCGATAATGAAGAGTGGCATAAAATGAAAGTCGGCGAATATGCGCTGTTTCATTTTGGTGAATTAACCGCAGGTAATCATGATACGGTGCCTGATATGGCTCCACCGCTATCAGAATGCCCAATTAATGCGTAAGCACTATGCATAAAAAAAATGCCCATCAATATCATCTTGATGGGCATTTTTATTATTCAGTTTCTAACCCTGATTGGCCTAAGCTATTACCATCAAGTACGGCTTTACCATCCTGCATGATTAATCGCTCTTCAACTAACCAATTGGCAACCATAGGGTAGATAACGTGCTCTTGAGCTTGCACGCGTGATGCGACTTCTTCTGCGCTATCATTATCAAAAATAGGTACTTTTGCTTGAAGGATCACCGGACCACCATCTAATTCAGGAGTGACAAAGTGAACGCTTGTGCCGTGCTCTTTATCTCCAGCATCAATAGCACGTTGGTGCGTATGCAATCCGGTATATTTTGGTAAAAGAGAAGGGTGAATATTCAGCATCTTACCTTGATAACGTAAAACAAAGTCTTCACTTAAAATACGCATGAATCCAGCGAGAATAATCACATCTGGCTGATGGATATCAATGAGTGTCGCTAAGGCTTCATCATACTGTTCACGACTTTCATAACCAACAGCACTTAGACAGTGAGCATTAATTCCTGCATTTAGTGCTCGCTGTAATCCATAAGCGTCACTTTTATTTGAAATGACCGCAGCAATACGGGCATTTGGAATATTATTACCACAGGCATCAATAAACGCTTGTAGATTACTGCCACTTCCAGAGACTAATACAACAATGTTCTTCATTATAATGATCTTATTTTGTTTAATATTAAGTAATGATAACCATTCGAGCACAAATGGCAGATATAAAAAAGGTGATCGAATAATTGATCACCTTTCTATTTATGCTTTATGAACTAGTTCAAAGTTTGTGGAAATCGATTAACGGATCTCTACTTGCTCTTCACCTTGTTCAGCCGCCGCGACTTCACCAATTACCCAAGCGTTTTCGCCTTCGGCATTTAGTAGAGCAACAGCTTGTTCAGCTTGTTCTTTTGGAAGTGCAATAACAAGGCCTACACCACAGTTAAAGGTACGGTACATTTCGTAGGTATCTACGTTACCTTTTTCTTGTAACCAGTTAAAGATAGCAGGCCATTCCCAGCTCTTACCATCAACAACTGCTTTTGTGCCTTCAGGAAGTACACGTGGGATATTTTCCCAGAAACCACCACCTGTAATATGAGAGATAGCATGAATATCATGCTCTGCAATCATTTTAAGTCCTGATTTAATGTAGATCTTTGTTGGTTCAATAAGATGGTCAGCAACGGTTTTTCCGTTTAGTTCTTCGCTAAGATCCGCGTTTGAAACTTCAAGGATTTTACGGATTAATGAATAACCATTTGAGTGTGGGCCACTTGAACCAACTGCAATTAGTGCATCACCAGCAGCGACTTTTGTGCCATCGATGATATCTTCTTTTTCAACAACACCAACACAGAAGCCAGCAACGTCGTAGTCTTCGCCTTCGTACATGCCAGGCATCTCAGCAGTTTCACCACCGATTAATGCACAACCTGCTTGAATACAACCTTCACCGATACCTGTTACTACTTCAGCAGCCACATCGATATCAAGTTTGCCCGTTGCATAATAGTCAAGGAAGAACAGAGGTTCGCCACCTTGTACAATTAGGTCATTAACACACATTGCCACTAAGTCGATACCGATAGTATCGTGCTTATTTAGGTCAAGCGCTAAACGTAACTTAGTACCAACGCCGTCAGTACCAGAAACTAAAACAGGTTGTTTATATTTAGTTGGAAGCTCACATAACGCACCAAAACCACCAATGCCACCCATTACTTCAGGGCGACGAGTACGTTTTACTACGCCTTTAATTCGATCAACAAGTGCATTACCAGCATCAATGTCTACACCAGCATCTTTGTAGCTAAGAGAAGTTTTGTTGTCGCTCACGGAGGTGTCCTCGCCATAGGTTGGATTTCAAAAATCCGCGCCATTCTAACAGCACAATGTAAAAAGGGAAACGTTTGCGTAAGGAAATTTGAAGAAATTTTGTAATTAAAAATAAGCAAGTAAGTTATTTTAGTCAGATGACCACATTTTTTGTTATTAGAAATTATTTTTAATGAAAAAAGCATGTATAATTGAAAGGTTTGATTAATATATCTGGAGTCAGAAATGAAAGTTGTTGAAGTAAAACATCCGCTAATAAAACATAAAATCGGTTTAATGCGTGAAGGTGAGATCAGTACTAAGCGTTTTCGTGAATTAGCAACTGAAGTAGGTAGCCTACTGACTTATGAAGCAACATCAGATTTTGAAACAGAAAAAGTAACTATCAATGGCTGGAACGGCCCTGTTGAAGTTGACCAAATTAAAGGTAAAAAAGTAACAGTAGTGCCAATTCTTCGTGCAGGTCTTGGCATGATGGATGGTGTTCTTGAGCATATCCCAAGTGCACGTATTAGTGTTGTTGGTGTTTATCGTGATGAAGAAACACTAGAGCCTGTACCATACTTTAACAAGTTAGCGTCTAACATCGATGAGCGTATTGCTCTTGTTGTTGATCCAATGCTTGCGACGGGTGGTTCTATGATCGCAACACTAGATCTTCTAAAAGAGAACGGTTGTAAGCACTTTAAAGTACTTGTACTTGTTGCTGCACCAGAAGGTATTGAAGCGCTAGAAAAAGCACATCCTGATGTTGAGCTTTATACTGCGGCTATCGATGAGAAGCTAAATGACAAGGGCTATATTGTTCCGGGTCTTGGCGATGCTGGTGATAAGATCTTCGGTACTAAATAATTTATAATTTTCTAGTTTAGAAAGTTAAAAATTAAGAATTTAAAAAGGCTTGATGAATTATACTCATCAAGCCTTTTTTCTTACCTAGAACCTAGAACCTAGAACCTAGAACCTAGAGCTATTTATCTTCTTCCATCTGTGCATTGTCGACAACATGGCTTTCACCTAGGTCATCAGGAAGAATTAAATTAAGTGCAATAGCAACGATACCGCAAAGACTTACGCCTTGTAGGTTAAAGTCACCAATACCTACCGCCATACCACCAATACCAAAGACTAAAGTCACACCTACAATCGTTAGGTTACGTGCTTTATGTAAATCAACTTGGTTTTTAATCAGTGTATTTAGGCCAACCGTTGCGATAGAACCAAACAACAAGATCATAATGCCACCCATAACAGGAACTGGGATTGTTTGTAGTATCGCACCAAGTTTACCAACCAGAGCAAGAACAATGGCACATACAGCAGCCCATGTCATGATAACTGGGTTAAAAGCTTTGGTTAGCATTACTGCACCGGTCACTTCACTGTAAGTCGTATTTGGTGGCGCGCCGATAAGAGAGGCTGCCATTGTCGCAATACCATCACCTGTGATCGTGCGGTGTAAACCAGGCTTTTTAAGATAGTCTTTACCAGTTACATTTGAAATCGCTAACATATCACCCACGTGCTCAACTGCTGGCGCAATAGCCACAGGGATCATAAATAAGATCGCATTGATATTAAATTCAGGGTAAGTAAAGTTAGGTAGAGCAAACCAAGCGGCTTGATGTACTGGGGTGAAATCGACGATACCGCAAAGTAAGCTTAATGAATAGCCAACAATGATACCTGAAAGGATTGGCAGTAATTTAAAGAATCCTTTAGAGAAAACACTGACGCCAATCGTGGTAAATAACGACGCTGCAGCAATCCAAAATGCAATTTGCCCATCAACAAGCTGGAATCCACCATCACCTGTCTTACCTAGTGCCATGTTAACGGCGGTTGGGGCTAAACCTAGACCAATCACCATGATCACAGGACCAACGACCACTGGAGGTAATAATTTATGAATAAACGCCACCCCTCGAACTTTAATGACCGCGCCTAATGCAACGTACACTAAACCGGCAACCATTAGTCCGCCCATCGTAGCGGGAATGCCCCATGTTTGGGTGCCATAAATAATTGGAGCGATAAAAGCGAAAGAAGAAGCAAGAAAGATAGGGACAGAGCGACGAGTAACTAATTGAAAGAGAAGGGTACCAACACCGGCACCAAATAGAGCAACATTAGGATCTAAGCCTGTCAGGAGGGGAACAAGAACGAGTGCACCAAATGCAACGAACAACATTTGAAAGCCTTGGAACAAATTGTATAGCATTTCCATTTCCAGTAATGAATTTGAGGGATTCTATCACTATTTTATTAATAAATATCTTGATTTAGCTCGTGAAAAAATAAAACTTTTTACGAAAGTATCACTCTAATAGCTTGAAAGTTAGATCTGAGTCAATTCGAATCCTTGCTGAATAATGGGATAGCCCTTATTATCAGCGGTAATTATAAAAGTATTTATAGGTTGTTTGATGTTACGTATTTTATGTTTAGTTGTTTGTCTGATTGCAGGACCTGTTTTTGCACAGCAGCAAAGTGATCTTTATCATACCGAAGTACAATTAACTGGCTCTGAAAAAGCAGAAAGCTTAGCGAAAAAAGAAGGCCTAGTTAATGTATTAGTTAAAGTATCAGGGCAACCAACGATTGCTGATAATGAAGTGATAAAAAAAGCATTAACGCAGAGTGATCGCTACGTAACGCAAATGAGCTTTGTTGATTATGATGATGCCCCACGTGCGATGAAACTAGGGTACAACTCGAAAATGGTATTGAGTTTGTTAACTCAAGCTGAAGTCGGTATTTGGGAGACGCCACGTAAATCGGTATTGGTTTGGATTGTGAATGAATACAATTACCAAAGAAGTATTATTTGGGAGCAATCAAACAACAGTTTAATCACTCGAATTAAAGATGCTGCGAATGAAAGAGGCTTACCTGTCATGTTCCCAGTAGGGGATTTTGATGATGTGACCTCAATCGAGATCCCTGATTTATGGGGTAACTTTAAAAAACCAATTGCTGATGCGAGTGAGCGCTATAATCCACAAGCTATTTTAGTCGTAAAAGTACGTGGCAATAGCTCTACATGGACTCTATTTGACTCTACGCCTCAATATTTAGTGACGACATCGAAAAAGTCGCTTGAAGGTCGAGCATCGGGCTCTGTTCAGTTAGCTGATATGGTTAATGAAGTGAGTGATTACTTTGCTAAAACGTACACTAAGAACTTAGCTGCAGTGGCTAGTGAGTCAGAAACAGTATCGATTAAAGGCGTTCATACAACACGTTCTTTTTTCACTATTGAGAAGCAATTACAGCAAATGAACTCAGTAGCTAGTGTGCAGGTAAATACAATCCAAGGTGATAAAGTCACTTACACATTAAGCTTGCTAGGTGATTATCAACAGTTTAATGATGAACTTTTAAGTAAGAACTCTCGTATTTCACTCATTCCAGAAGAGCCAATTGCTGTTGCTGTAGATGATGATATTAAAACTGATGTTATTACAGAAGAAGTGACACAAGAAGCAGAACTCCCAGTAGACGACGGTATGCCTGTCGTGAGCGAAGAGATGCAAACTGAAGCTGAAGAAGTTCAGCCAGTCGTTCATGAGTATCAATTGAGCGCAAGTTAAGACATTTCTACCCTTGATAAATATAAATAAAAAAGGTGACTACATAATGAATGTAATCACCTTTTTTGTATCTGTAAGTTTACTATTTTTCGGTATATTTGGCTTTTTCTATTTTCTCTACTTCAGACAAGCGTTTTAGTTTTAACCCTAATTCTTTGCCTCGTAAGCGAGCATAATAAATGTTACCAATAAACGCCCCTGAGGTAAGGATGACTTCAACTAGCGCGAAATAACGCTCCCCTTCATCAAGCCAAAGTATGGTTAAGCCATGCAAGAAGTAGAACATTAAAATAAAGTTTGCCCATGCATGCGTGTAAGGTTTACCTTGAATGATCCCCTTTAGTGGAAAAAGCATTGGAATAATCCATGCCACCATAATGCCATATGGATTGATCAACGGATGAGGAGAGAGAGTACTATGCCAAAGAGCGACAAAGACAAGTAGTGCTAAGTTGCAAAATAGTGCAAGAAAACGATAGCGCTTTGTTTCTGCGCTCATTTCAACTGGATCCATGTTTAGCTTCCTGCTTAATGCTATAAAATCTCTAAAACTTGCTCTGGTGGACGACCTATTTTTGCTTGGTTGTTGTTAACCACAATAGGGCGCTCAATCAATTTTGGTGTTTGTACCATCGCTTCAAAGAGCTGCTCGTCTGTCACTGAGCTATCTCCTAGATTTTGTTCTTTATATTCAGCTTCTTTTACTCTCATCATGTTACGAACAGAATCGAACTCTAATTGAGAGAATAGCGTTTTTAAGGCATCAACACTTGGTGTTTCTTCTAGGTACTTCACAACGCTTGGGGTCACGCCTTGAGCTTCTAATAGCGCTAATGTTTCACGGCTTTTTGAGCAACGAGGGTTATGATAAATAATAACAGACATACTTTTTCCTTTTGATTATAAAGCGCTGAAACGCTCTCTTGATAGACGAAGCTGATCGATTCTTGCGTCGTATCTTGCTTGATCTAAACTTCCATACTCAACCAGTTGACTGGCTTGAGTGTAATTATTTAATGCTTTGTTCCACATACCTTTAAGGGCGTAGACTTCTGCTCTTGCTGCTAATTCACCATTAGCACTGCCATTATCATGATAAGCCTTAGCCAACAATTGCCATCCTGTTGGATCGTCTGGATTATCATGTGTATAACGCTGTAATACACGAACCGCTTCTGCGGGCTTATTGCTTTCAGATAAGGCGTGAGCGTAGTTAATGATTAATACCGGGTTATTTGGTAGCTGAACTAAGCCGTTCTCTAACCGCGTAATGGCTTGCTCATTCTTTTTTGTATAGAGATCTAAATCGGTTGCTGCATCAATATAAAAAACATTGAGAGGGTCATTTTTTAATAAATCACTAAGTAAGGGCTGTGCTTTCTCGTATTGCTTTGAATCAATATAGACTAATGCTTTACCGTAATTTAAGGCATTTTTAATCTCGCTATTATGCGTTTTCGATTTACGTGAAAACCAATCTAAAGCAGCACTACTATCAATTCCTGCGTAACGAGCCACAATACGTGAACGGGCAAGTTGATAGTGTAATGAAGTGCTCACTCTACGCATTGGGTATTGTTGCGCTCTTTCACGGCTGTCTGTGATACGAGAGGTTGGCAATGGGTGAGTCAGCAGCATTGGTGGTGGTGTGCTTGCATAGCGATATTGATCCGCTAAGCGAGAGAAAAAACGCGGCATTGCTGAGACATCAAAACCAGACTTTGCCAAGGTATCGATACCAAACCGATCTGCTTCTTTTTCATTACTACGGGTGTAGTTAATCGAACTTTGCATTGCACCAGCGGTAGTGGCATGAATCGCGGCTATCCCTGCTTCTGGGGCGGCAATAGCGAGCAGTAATGACCCAATAAGAGCCGCCATGGTTGCTGGTGAACGTCTTGCCTGATCTTCCATACTTCGAGCAAGGTGACGTTGAGTTATGTGGGCGATTTCGTGAGCAACCACCGACGCAAGTTCACTTTCTGATTGCGCGTGCAAAAATAAGCCAGAATGAAGCGCGACATAACCACCAAAGAAAGCAAAGGCGTTGATATTTCTGTTATTAATTAGGAAAAAATGAAAAGGTGTTTTGACATCACTGGCATTTGCAACTAATCGATGACCAAGATCTTGGACATACTCTGCTAAAACAGGGTCATTAATAACAGGTTGGCTTGCGCGAAGCATACGCATATACGCATCGCCATAGATAAGCTCTTGGTCTATGGTCAGCGTTGATGCTGCCGTCGTACCAATATCAGGGAGATTAAGGTCGTTATTTGCATAAACAGGAAGCGTGCTTGTCAGTATTGATGTGATCAATAAAGCGCTGGCCATTTTTTTTAGTTTGAACATGTTGTTTTTGCAAATCCTTTTAACAATACTAATCTGGATAAGTCGTAGAGAAAATAATAGCGTAATTGAGCTATATAAGAGTATCACATTTGGAATTGGTTTCTTTTTTGTTTTAATTATGTGATTTATACTCTTTTAATTGGAATCTATCATATCTATAGAGTCGTAGAATGAAAACCAGAAGCGTAGATTTATCACAACATCGTTGCCCAATGTCATTACTATTAGCAAAACGAGAAAGTCACTCTTTGAGTAAAGATGAACAATTACAACTCAAAGTCGTCGACAAAACATCGTTAGCCGATATCATGAGGTACTTTGAACAACACTCATTTGATATTCATTTAGAACAAACAGACTCATGTTCGTTTTTAACTGTTACTAGGAAGTAGAACTTAATATGTTAGATATGGTTACAAAGTGGTATAAACGCCGCTTTTCAGATCCACACGCCGTTAGCCTTGTTGCCATTCTTATCGTTGGTTTTATTACGATTTATTTCTTTGGCCATCTTATCGCCCCTCTTTTAGTTGCCATCGTTTTAGCGTATTTACTTGAATGGCCAGTGGTTAAGCTCACTAAACTTGGCATACCAAGAACCCTCTCTGTAATGTTAGTGATTATTCTGTTTATCAGTGTGATGTTAATGGCTGTTTTTGGATTGGTGCCAAATATTTGGAATCAAATAGGTAATTTAATTAATGATATGCCATCAATGTTTAATGGGTTGCATAATTTCTTATCAAGCCTTCCTGAACGTTACCCTGAGTTCATTCAGCCTCAATCGATTGATACTTTATTAGATACATTACGTGGCAAAGTACTTGGTATGGGTGAAACCATGGTTAAAGGCTCATTGGCATCATTAGTTAGTATTGCTGCGTTAGGGGTGTATTTGATCCTTGTTCCGTTGCTGGTTTTCTTCTTATTAAAAGATAAAGAAGAGATGGTGGCAACCATGAGTAACATCCTTCCTCAAAATCGTCGTTTAGCGACCAAAGTATGGGTTGAGATGAATGAGCAGATCAGTAATTATATTCGCGGGAAAGTGGTTGAAATTATCATTGTTGGCGGGGTGAGCTACATTACTTTCTTCATCATGGATTTGCGCTATTCACTGCTATTAGCCGTAATGGTCGGATTCTCAGTACTTATCCCATATATAGGTGCTGCTGCAGTTACTGTGCCGATTGCGATTGTGGCGTTATTCCAATGGGGATTAACCCCTGATTTCTATTGGTTAGTACTTGCTTATGGGATCATTCAGGCATTAGATGGCAATGTATTAGTGCCAGTCCTATTCTCAGAGGCCGTTAATCTGCACCCAGTGGCGATCATTGTATCGGTGCTTGTATTTGGTGGTTTGTGGGGTTTCTGGGGCGTCTTCTTTGCTATTCCGTTAGCGACATTGGTTAAAGCGGTTTGGAAAGCGTTACCTGCGACAGATGAAGTATTTAATAAAGCATCATAAAGTAAATAAATAAAAGGCGGTGCTTTTGATGAGCACCGCCTTTCTTGTTTTGAGCTTTTAAAAACGATTACTTTTCGTTTAGCTTATTTATTGTTTAAATAATCCAAAACGACTTCATGATGAGTCTTAGTTTTGAATTTATTGAACACGTGTTCAATCACGCCTTCTTCGTTAATTAGAAAGCTAATACGATGTAATCCATCGTACACTTTACCCATAAACTTCTTCTCACCCCATACGCCAAAGGCATCTGCAGCAGCATGATCTTCATCTGATAACAACGTAAAGTTCAGCTCATCACGTTCGATGAATTTTCCTAAACGTTTAACAGGATCAATACTTACCCCAAGTGTAACGACGTTATGGGCATCTAACTCCGCTTTAATGTCACGAAGACCTTGAGCTTGAACGGTACATCCTGGCGTCATTGCTTTTGGGTAGAAATAAAATAGAACTTTCTTTCCTTGTAAATCAGAAAGAGAAATTGATTCTCCATTTTGATCAAGAAGTGATACGTCGGGTGCAGGTGAGCCTGCAGCTAATGGCGTTATCATGATATTTCCTTTTGACTGTGTTTTCTAATTAGTTTTATAAAAGTTTATCTTACCGCTTACATTGAGTGAGGCACATAGCGCTTCAAACTGCTCTTGTATCTCAATGATGTGGCACTCTTTAAAAATTTCTGCGGTAATTTGAATTTGAAATGTGTTTTGGTTCTCGCCTTTTTTAAGTGTTTGAGCACTTAAGGTTTTTAAATCGATATCGCGATTGGCTAAAAAATCAGTAAATTTCTCAGTGAGGCCTGGGCGATCTTCTGATTCAACAAAGGCATCAATGGTATAAAAAATATCTCTATCTTGATGAGGAGAGGTTCGCTTCATCATAGTGATTAAATCGTGTTGTTGCCCAAGTAAAGGCAAGGTATTTTCAATACGAGAAATCGCATTTGCTGTACCAGACAACAACATGATTAATGTAAACTCACTACCAAATGATGCAATACGGCTATCAACAATATTACAGCTTGAGTCGGTGACAAGACGAGTCACCTTATTAGAGATACCTGGTCTGTCAGTGCCGACAGCGGTAATTACAAGGTGTTGAGGCATAAAAAACTCGTTATTGAAAAAGATAACCCAATACTAACACGCAAGTGATTGTGTGATAAGCAAGCAATAGTGGACAATCGTCAAAAAAAAGACTCTACAACAGAGGCTCTTATGTAATATCCTTGAGGAATATTGATTGAATGATTCTGCTTATTGCATAGAAGACGAAAACCATATGGCTTTATATGGTCAAGGATGATGACTCTTTGCAATGATATTAATGAGTAACAGAATCTATTCGCACATTCAGGCTAAGAAAAAAGGGAGAAGGATATGTTCTCAGGTAGCATTGTCGCATTAGTTACACCACTCGATACCGATGGTGAAGTCGATTACACTAGTTTAAAAAACCTTGTTGATTATCATATTGATGCTGGTACAAATGGCATCGTTGCTGTTGGTACAACAGGTGAGTCAGCGACATTAAGTGTAGAAGAGCATGTCAAGCTTGTAATGAAGACTCTTGAGTTTGCTGATGGGCGCATTCCTGTTATTGCAGGAACTGGTGCAAATGCAACACATGAAGCAGTAACGTTTAGTAAACTTTTTCATGACTCAGGCGTTGCTGGCTGTTTAAGTGTGACACCTTATTATAATAAGCCAACACAAGAAGGGTTATTCCTACATTATAAAGCGATCTCTGAAGCAACAGATATTCCTCAAATTCTTTATAATGTTCCAGGTCGTACCGCGGTTGATTTATTACCTGAAACCGTTGCTCGTCTGTCAGAGTTTGAAAACATTGTTGCGTTAAAAGATGCGACCGCAGATTTAGACCGAATTGCACTTACTCGTGAACTTTGTGGTGAAAACTTTATCCAACTGAGTGGCGATGATGCGACGGCGCTTGATTTTGTAAAATTAGGTGGCCACGGTGTTATTTCAGTGACCTCAAATATTGCTGCAAAAGAGATGGCAACCATGTTCGCGTTAGCAGCTCAAGGTAAGTTTGAAGAAGCTGAAGTAATTAACCAACGCTTAATGCCATTACACAAAGATTTATTCATTGAAGCGAATCCAATGCCTGTAAAATGGGCTACGCATCGTTTAGGTATGATTACTCACCCAGATATTCGTTTACCACTTACGGAATTAAGCCTGTCAGCACAACCAATTGTTGAGCAAGCTTTGATTCGTTCAGGTGTGTTGAAGTAATAGGATTGAAAATGAAAGTGAACACTCGCTTTGTTGTTGGATCATTGATGATTGCGGTTTTATCAGCATGTTCAAGCAGTCCAACAGAGCGTCGCCAAGCTAAGCAAGATTTTAAGTACTTGGAAACACCACCTTTAAAAGAGTGGCAGCAACCAGCAGAGGCAAAACCTGAATTTTATCCTCAATATGATATCCCTAAAGGGGAGTATGTTGGTGGTATTGGTAAGGATGTCGATATTAGACCGCCTCAGCAAGTGCTTGAATTGATCCCTGGCGCTCGCATTGAAGAGCAAAAGGGTGAGGTGACAGTATGGCTTGTTAAAAAAGAAGATGTCGATAAGCTTTGGCAAACGGTGTTAACTTTAATTGAGAAGCGTGATATTGGTTTAATCACACAAAATGACTCTGAATTAGAAACCGATTGGCTAAAATGGAATTCAGAAGATGAAGACCATGAGTTTGGTGCGCGCTATAAAATTGTTAAATTAAAACAGAATAACCGTTTTGGTTTCCAAATTTCTCTGATTGATTGGCAAGTAGATGGCAAGAAAATGGATGTTACTCAAGCCAATAAAGCTCGTTATAACATTCTAATGACCAATTTAGTGACGTCAGCTTATGATGAGCAGTTACGTGAAGAAGCCCGTATTCGTGCGGAAGAGCTAGTGAAGCGCATTCCTATCTCTATGGGGCAAGATAGAAGTGGTTTACCAATCATTATTGCTCGTGCACCATATAATATCTTCTGGGAGCGTCTTGGTGAGTTATTGCCAATGATGGGACTAACGATTGAAGACAGAAACCGTTCTCAAGGAACAATTGAAGTTAAATATAAAGAACCTGATGATGAGTTCTGGCAAGAGATAGGAACTAAACCACTCTCTTTTGAAGGCAGCACTTATAATCTTCTATTGGGTGACTTAGGCAACCGTACTTCAATTAACGTGACCGATGCTGGAGGGAAACCTGTAGATGAAGCCACGCTTGATTCAGTGGTTCCTGTTCTAGCGGCGATGATCGAAAAATCAAATAATATGCCGAAAGAAGAAAAGTCTGAAGAGTAAACTTACCCGTTAATATATCAGCAAAAGGCGCTCATTTTACTGAGCGTCTTTTTTTTCATCTTCTTTTTGCTGTACTGTTGTTTCTTGCTCTGACTTATCCTCTTTTTCTTGAGGAGTGACCGTTTTTTTGGTGTGCTTAAATTTCATATTCGCAGTGGCTTTTAAAGCGGCAAGATTACCAATGACAACACTTAAAACAATAACGATGATAACCCAAGGGTTCATTAACCATTCCATATTCACTCCTTATTGATATTAGTTACGTAGCGTACAAATAGTGTATCAATATGTTTAATGATAGTGTCTTTTCCTGCCAAGTCGACGTCTTTCCAAACATTTAAAAGTACATCAGGCGTTAGCATTGTCATTAGCTCAGCACTTTTCTCTCTATGACTGATATGCCAAGGTTCAATAGCCACTCCTTTTCGGTCAGTATTGTAAGGGAAGAAGAAACCGTGCGTTGGTGCGTTTTCTTTTAGCCAGAGACTGAAGGTTGCTTGATGACCGGTATCGTACTCCCAAGGTTCAAGTTGAAGGTTTACCCCTTCTGGAAGTGTATTTGAGGCATAAACATCAAGATCGGTCCCCCAGTGATGACGGCTAGAACCTGGAAGTGCTGACCAACGCATAATGGCGTGAATCTTTTCAATATCACTCATTTTACTGCTATCAATGGGTTGACCATCTTCACCTGAAATTGGACGAATACCATTGAACTTATTATTCCAAATCATCAACTGGCGTTCAAAATCACGGAAACTACTCGCGATAGTGAGGGTAAAACCAGCCTCTAATGCTGCTTTTTCTAAAGATTGGAAAGATAAAATACAATCATGGTGAAGTTGACGGTGCGGCACAACAAAGGAGAGGTGTTGGCTAGATAAGCCGGTAAGTTCTTGATTATTCATAAATCACCAAACAATGATAAGAGGAGTTACCCTCTTATCATATACCCAAATTGATTAGGCAAGTAGATTATTAAGCACTTCTTGATACATATCCGTTAGCTTTTCTAAATCATCTACTTTTACACATTCATTTACTTTATGAATCGTAGCATTAACTGGACCAAGCTCAATAACCTGAGAGCCCATTTGTGCAATGAAACGGCCATCAGATGTGCCACCAGTGGTTAATAGTTGAGGTTTTTGCTGATTAACCGTATCAACAGCATCAACAACAGCAGTAAGTAGATCGCCAGTATCGGTTAAGAATGGCAGGCCATTGATGATCCAATTTAAGTCATACTCTAAATCGTGTTTATTTAATGTATCAATAACACGTTGTTGCAAACCTTCCACTGTTGACTCTGTGCTAAAGCGAAAGTTAAACATTACTTCGACATCGCCAGGGATCACATTTGATGCCCCAGTTCCCCCATTTATATTTGGTATTTGGAAACTGGTTGGAGGGAAGTAATCATTGCCTTTATCCCACTCCGTCATTGCTAATTCAGTTAATACTGGCATTGCTTGATGAATAGGATTTCGAGCAATATGCGGATAAGCAACATGCCCTTGAATTCCCTTAACCGTTAGATTACCAGTTAGAGATCCGCGACGGCCATTTTTCACAACATCACCCACATGATCTGTGCTTGATGGCTCACCAACAATACACATATCAATAATTTCATTACGCTCTTTTAGCGTATCAACCACACGAGTTGTGCCATTAATAAATGGACCTTCTTCATCTGAAGTGATCAAAAAAGAAATTGAACCTTTATGGTCTGGGTGCTCAGCAACAAAACGCTCAACGGCAACAATCATACAAGCCAGTGAGCCCTTCATATCTGCTGCGCCACGTGCGTATAGCATGCCATCAATAATCGTTGGTTCAAACGGGTCAGTATTCCAATGATCTAACGATCCAGTAGGAACGACATCAGTGTGACCTGCAAAAGTAAACAAGGGTGCTTCTGTACCACGGCGGGCCCAAAAGTTAGTTGTATCTTCAAAAACCATGATTTCAATAGTAAAGCCAAGTGCTTCTAAGCGTTTAATCATTAGCTCTTGGCAGCCGGCATCTTCAGGAGTGATGGATTGACGGCTTAATAGATCTTTAGCAAGTGCTAATGTTGGGGTATCTGACATTATGTATTCCTTTACTTCTTTTAAATTGGCCATAGAGTTAAATGGCACAGTAAACTAAACGTTAAATAGCGCTTCGTATTGAGCTGGCTTAAAGCCTAAATGGTATACATCATTATGAATAAGAACAGGACGTTTGATCATTGCTGGCATTTCCAGTAATAGTTCAATCGCATTCTCTTCATTTAACGTGTTTTTTTGTTCGTCACTCAGTTGACGATAAGTGGTACCACGTTTATTAACTACGTTCTCCCACCCTAATTGTTGAACAAAAGTGGTAACCATTTCTTTATCAATACCGTCAGTGCGGTAATCATGATAAGTAAAATTGATGTCGTTTGCTTCTAACCATTTTTTGCATTTTTTAATGGTGTCGCAGTTTTTAATTCCGTAAATTGCAGTCATGACTTTCTTCATTATGTTATTAATTATGGTCTATTTATAACTAGATTTGATCAAATACGCCAGAGGCTAGGCGTTATTTAGTATTTTACTGGTTAATATTGGATGATTATAGGGTTATGAGTAATGATAGTTATGAAAATTAATTACAAGAAATGCAGATTTATGTGTTTATTAGTGAAATTGTAAGTATATTTTCGTAATTAGTTGATCAACCTCAACATCATTAATACTGAATGATTAATAATTACTCTTATTAAATCAGGAGGTATCAATGGAGTTGAATCCAGTATTTGCCAGGCGCTTATATTTAGCGTTGTTGGTACATAATTTAGAAAGGCCAAATGTGCCTAAGCTTGTCGAGTTAACAGGTTGGCCTCGTCGTACGATTCAAGATGTATTGAAAGCTTTGCCTGGGATTGGTATCGAGTTAATGTTTGTGCAAGATGGTCGTCGTCATAATGACGGTTATTATCGTCTTTCAGATTGGGGGCCGTATGATCCAGATTGGGTATGCTCACGAGAAGATGAGATCGCATCAACTTTATATCATTAGCACAGTGCTTTTAACTGTGCTGAGGATTGAATAAAAACGCCAACATAATTGTTGGCGTTTTTATTTTTTATGAATGAGGTTTAGTTAGAACTAAAAATACCTATGGGCAAGTATAAGCAGAGCCAAGTAAGGTTACTGATGTATTAAATGCCATTGGGTCTTGAAGGACTACGGTGTTTGCTCCTAATGTTTGAGCCTCGTTTTTTACGTCATTAACGGCAGCAATCATTAAGTCTTTATTTGATATAAAGAAGAAGGTATACCAATGGCCTTCACTTCCTGTCACTGTTCCCACTTCCGTGCAGCCTTTAGCCGCATTATCATTGTAATGAAGTGCAATGGTTTCGGATTCATCACTCATTGGTTGCGTTGTTAGTTGGCAGCCACTAAGTAAAAAGAGACTTAACAGTCCTGTTATCAGTAATTTCATATTATGAGTCTAAGTAAATTAATGTCGCGGCAACTCGTGATTTTACATTCAGTTTTTTTAATAAACTTTTCATGTGAACTTTAACGGTAGCTTCAGAGATAAAGAGTTTGTCTGCAACTTGTTTGTTACGCATCCCTTTTGCTACATTTTGTAAGATCTCTAATTCACGAGCGGTTAAGTGAGCTAATTTATCATCACCGTTATTTTCTTGTTCCAAACATGCTTTTACTTGTTCAGAGTAAGCTTTTCCGCCTTTCATCGCTTCTTTTAATAATGAAATCAGTTCATCAGGCTCACTGTCTTTCAATAAGTAGCCATCAGCACCGGCTTTAACTAAGGTTTTGATATCTTGTTTATTGTCTGAAACCGTTAATATAACGATTGGACAAGTAACGCCTTCATTTCTTAAGGCATGAAGAGTATCTAAACCTGACATTCCCTTCATATTTAAATCAAGTAAAACTAAGTCAGGTTCATCTTGAGAAATTAGAGCTACGGCATCGGTACCATTACTTGCTTCACCTATTAAGGTAAATTCTTCTTCAAAAGAGAGTAGTTGACCAATACCACGACGCATTAACGGGTGATCATCAACGATTACAACATTCCACATAATTTGTACCTTCTATTGCTTTATTGGTTAAGTGGAAACGTAACGTTCACTGTACAACCGTGTTCTAATTCAGAGGATATGGATAAATTGCCACGAACACAGGTAGCGCGCTCTTGCATTATTCTTAATCCATAATGATTTATTTTTTCTTTACTAGGGTCAAATCCTACCCCATCGTCTTCAATGTTAATGTAGCCTTGCTCACCTTCTTGAAAACACGTAATGATAATATTATCAGCTTTTGAGTGTTTGATGGCATTTAATGTAGCTTCACGAATTAATTGTAATAAATGAACATGCTGTTGAGCATTTATGGGTAAAGATGGTAGCTCATTATTTACTCTAATATTTATTTCGGTTTGTGCTGATAATGTGGTGGTTATTTCTTGTAAAGCCTCACCAAAATGGGCTTTATTAATCGTTAGCCTAAAGGTATTAAGCAATTCTCTTAATTGAGTATAGGCACTTTTAAGCCCTTCATCTAATTCTATTAATGTATTGCCTGTATTTTTACAATCGCATGCTGATAATCGTCGTTTCAACAAGGTGGTTTGAATCTTTAAATAAGATAAAGATTGTGCTAATGAATCATGCAGTTCACGAGCAATGGCTGAGCGCTCTTCTAAAAGAATTAATTGGTGGGTTTGTTTTTGAACTTGGTTATAAAATACGCCACGAGCAAGAATATTTGCGATATTAATGATCAATTTTTGATCTGGACAAGGAAGAGAAAATTGCCACAGTAAATAACCAAGTTGTTCTCCATCAATAGATAGCTCTTGCAAGCTCCAAGGTGAAGTGTTTGATTCTCCACTCGTAATTTCCCAATCTCCACCAGACTCTTCTTCAACAATTAATCTAGCACTGGTAATCCCTTCGATATTAACAAAGGTATCTAAAATATTTTTAAAGACCTGTTCGTCAAGTTGAGAAGCGGATAGCTGTTGGGAGCACTGATAGAGTGTTGTTAATGAACGGTTGGCTTGGCTCAGTTTTTTTGTTTTATCTTCAACTCTGCTTTCTAGCTCTTTATAGCTAAGGTCAACTTGCTTTGCCATATGATTGAATGAATCACTTAGTTGACCTAATTCATTGTCACTTTTTAAATTGACCTGAACAGAGTAGTTGCCGCTGGTCATCGCTTTACTTGCAGCAACTAAATGATGAAGTGGGCTTACGATTTTTCGTTGGGTAAAGAAGATAATAAAAACACTTAAAAAGACGATTAACGATAAACCAAGCGCACCTATAAATGATAAAAGCTGCAATTTTCGTTCTGAGAATTCTTGCAGACGAAATACAAAGCGATCAATTTCATCAACAAAGTTAGAGACTTTATTAAGGTAGATCTGTTTATTATCACTAAGTAGCGAGGGATGCAACGAATGCCACTGTAATCGAATATCTTCGTAATAGCCTTCAATATCATCAGGAACAAACCATTGATCTAGTGTTTTAAAAGAAGGGGATTCTATCGATTCAGAAAATTTCTCTAAATGCGCTATAAGTTCTGGTGAGTTGGTTTCAATATCAAAAGCCAATCGGTAGCTTTGCATACGTAAAGACCCCGCAATATTAACGGCCTCAGCATCTTTTATACTGGAGGATAGCGTCATCAAAGCTAGGCTAGTTGTCACAATTGATATTATTACAATCCATAACATCACTTGAGCAATGGTTTTTGTTAAAATTGAGGTCTTCTTGTGTTTCATATTTGTTATGTGTGACCTATGATTAATAAAAGGCAAATTAGGCCTATTCTGTTGTTTTTAATTGTTTTAAAAATTGATCCAGAACAAGTATACCCACTGTTTAACCATTATGAGGTATATCAATAAATATGACAAAACTTAATATGCCACATATAAAAATATGAATAGACGAAAGGAGATGTGAATAGATGAGTCAAAAAAATACAATTGACCATTCTAAACGTGGTCTTTTCAGTCGTTTCTCTAATAAGAAAAAGATACATCCTTTAATACAGCAGCGGCTACCTTGGGTAGGCAATGAAGCAAGTTTTGTTTCTCAATGTACTCAATGTGAAAAATGTATTGCTGCCTGTGAAGAAAACATAATTGTTAAAGGTGATGGTGGTTTTCCCATTGTCGACTTTACCAAGGGTGAATGTACCTTCTGTGAAGGATGTGCTCAAAGTTGCCCTGAAAACTTATTTGATTTAACTGTTGCTACAGCTTTCTCTCATAAAGTATTTATAAATGAAAGTTGTTTAGCGAAACAATCGGTTGAATGTCGTAGTTGTAGCGATATGTGTGAAACACAAGCTATACGTTTTCAATTGGTGCTGGGAAATGTCGCTCAGCCTCAAATTAACTTAGATGTGTGTAATGGTTGTGGGGGGTGTATTGCTGCTTGCCCTACTTCTGCTATTAGCATGACACTGGAAGAGCAAACATAATGTTAGAAAATTTGCCTGAAAATGAAGTTCATATTTCAAGTTTAGTGGTTCATGTTAAACCTGAATTTTTAGAACAAACAAAAGAAAAAATACTGGCACTACCGAATACAGAGATCCATGGAGAAAGTGAAGAGGGCAAATTAATTGTTGTTCTTGAAACTGAAAACCAAGGATACATTACAGATTCAATAGATAAAATAAATGACTTCGAAGGGATTCTAAATGTCGCTTTAGTTTTCCACCAAATCGAGCACTTTGATTCGCAATGTGAGGATGAATCATGAAAATGACAAGACGTGCGTTTGTTAAAGCAAACGCCGCAGCATCAGCTGCAGCTGTAGCAGGTATTACTTTACCAGCATCAGCAACTAATTTAATCGTTAGTTCTGACCAAACAAAAATTAAATGGGATAAAGCGCCTTGTCGTTTTTGTGGTACTGGTTGTTCAGTTCTTGTGGGCACTCAAAACGGTCGCGTTGTTGCGACTCAAGGTGATCCAGAAGCACCTGTAAACAAAGGTCTTAACTGTATCAAAGGTTACTTCCTATCTAAAATTATGTACGGAAAAGATCGTCTTCAAACGCCAATGCTGCGTATGACTGATGGCCAATACGATAAAGAAGGTGACTTTGCTCCTGTTTCTTGGGACGTTGCTTTTGACACAATGGCTGAGAAGTGGAAAGCCGCTCTGAAAAAACATGGTCCAACAGGTGTTGGTATGTTTGGTTCAGGTCAGTGGACGGTAATGGAAGGCTACGCAGCCGTTAAATTGATGAAAGCGGGCTTCCGTTCAAATAACATCGATCCAAATGCTCGTCACTGTATGGCTTCAGCGGTAGGTGCGTTTATGCGTACATTCGGTATTGATGAACCAATGGGTTGTTACGATGACTTTGAACACGCAGACTCTTTTGTTCTGTGGGGCTCAAACATGGCAGAAATGCACCCAGTACTATGGACTCGTATTTCAGATCGTCGTTTAAGTAATCCACACGTTAAAGTGAACGTATTATCTACTTACTACCACCGTTCATTTGAGTTAGCAGATAAAGGGTATATTTTTGAACCTCAATCTGACCTTGCTATTGCTAACTTCATCGCTAACTACATCATTCAAAACGATGCAGTAAACTGGGACTTCGTAAATAAACATACGAACTTCAAGCAAGCAACAACAGACATTGGTTATGGTCTTCGTGATACTGATCCGCTACAAATGAAAGCGGAAAATCCTAACTCTGGAGCGATGAGCTCAATCAGTTTTGAGGAATATAAAGCATCAGTTGCACCATACACAGCGAAAAAAGCATCTGAAATGTCAGGTGTATCAGAAGACGATCTGATCACTCTAGCTAAGCAGTATGCGGATCCAAAAACAAAAGTAATGTCTTTATGGACAATGGGTATGAACCAACACACTCGTGGTGTTTGGATGAACAGCCTTGTTTATAACATTCACTTGTTAACGGGTAAAATTTCAACGCCGGGTAATAGCCCATTCTCATTGACTGGTCAACCTTCAGCATGTGGTACAGCTCGTGAAGTAGGTACATTCTCACATCGTCTACCTGCAGACATGGTTGTTGCTAATCCTAAGCACCGTGCAATTTCAGAAAAAATCTGGAAACTACCTGAAGGTACATTGAATGGCAAACCAGGCGCACACGCCGTTGTTCAAGACCGCATGCTTAAAGACGGCAAGATTAACGCTTATTGGGTAATGTGTAATAACAACATGCAAGCGGGCCCAAACATTAACACTGAACGTTTACCAGGTTACCGTAACCCAGAAAACTTCATTGTATGTTCTGACCCATACCCAACTGCAACAGCTCAAGCATCGGATCTTATTCTTCCAACAGCAATGTGGGTAGAAAAAGAAGGTGCTTATGGTAATGCTGAACGTCGTACTCAAGCTTGGTACCAACAAGTACAAGCAAAAGGCGAAGCTAAATCTGATTTATGGCAAATCATGGAATTCTCAAAACGCTTCACAGTAGAAGAAGTGTGGGGCGAAGAGCTATTAGCTAAAGCACCTGAATTCCGTGGTAAAACTATGTATGACGTACTTTACAAAAACGGTAATGTTGATGCCTTCCCATTGTCAGAAGCTCAAGAGCTAAACGATGATGCGAAAGATCAAGGTTTCTACGTACAAAAAGGCCTATTTGAAGAATACGCTACGTTTGGTCGTGGCCATGGTCACGATTTAGCACCATATGATACATACCATAATGTACGTGGTTTACGTTGGCCTGTAGTTGATGGCAAAGAAACATTATGGCGCTTTAAAGAGGGGTCAGATCCATACGCGAAAAAAGGGTCTGATTGGGACTTCTATGGAAAGCCTGATGGTAAAGCATTAATTATCTCTGCACCATATGAAGCGCCACCAGAAGTTCCTGGTGATGAGTTTGATATGTGGTTATGTACTGGTCGTGTTCTTGAGCATTGGCATACAGGTACTATGACACGTCGTGTTCCTGAGCTTTATAAAGCTGTTCCTGATGCGCTTTGTTATATTCATCCTGCTGATGCGAAGGAGCGTAATTTGCGTCGTGGCGATGAAGTATTAATTTCTAATAAACGTGGTGAAGTTCGAGTTCGTGTTGAAACACGAGGTCGTAACCGTCCGCCTAAAGGATTGGTATTTGTACCATTCTTTGATGCTCGCATCTTAATTAACAAATTGATTTTGGATGCTACCGATCCTCTGTCTAAACAGACAGATTATAAGAAGTGCCCAGTTAAGATCACTAAAATTGCTTAATTACTAATAGGTAGGTTACTGACTAAGACGTGAGTAGCCTATTTCAAAGAGTTTGCCTTAAGGCGGAGAAATTAGAATGAAAAAATTCATTATAGCGCTTATGTCAGTTGGACTTTTGTTTGCTGGCGCAGTACAAGCGGAAACTGAACAAACTACGGAGTTAAATAATCCGGGTGGCATCGGTGGCGTAGAGTCACTGCGTGGTGCGTCTGAGTTAGAAACAACGCGTCCAGCAGATGATTTTAAACGTTTTCCTCGTGATCATGCATTAGAAAGCGATTATGTATACCAGCCACCATTAGTTCCTCATACGATTCGTAACTATGAAGTGTCATTAAACGCGAACAAATGTTTATCATGTCATAGCTGGAAAAATGCAAAAGAAATGGGTGCAACGAAGATCAGTGTTACGCACTATGTGAATCGTGAAGATGCTGTACTTTCAGATGTATCGCCTCGTCGTTACTTCTGTCTACAATGTCACGTTCCTCAAGCTGATGCAAAACCATTAGTTGAGAATGAATTTGAACGTGTGGACTCATTGCGCTAGTTGATAGCCAATAAAGTTAAGAGAGGCTATACATGAAATTATTAAAAGCATTTTGGAAGCGTTTTTCATCTCCAAGTAAAGCGGCAGTAGGTATTGTCCTATTTATGGGCTTTATGGGTGGTTTACTTTTCTGGGGCGCATTTAACACTGGTATGGAAGCAACCAACACAGAAGAATTCTGTTCTGGCTGTCACGCACCAATCGTTAAAGAGATCCAAGAAACGATTCACTACTCAAACCGTTCAGGAGTTCGTGCTATCTGTTCTGATTGTCACGTACCTCATAACTGGACAGATAAAATCGTACGTAAAGTTCAAGCATCAAAAGAATTGTTTGCGCATTACGTAACTAAAACGATTGATACTGAAGAGAAATTCAAAGAACGTCGTGGTCATCTAGCTGAACGAGAATGGCACCGAATGAAAGAGAATAACTCCCAAGAGTGTCGTAACTGCCATGAATTTAACTACATGGATTTCTCAGAGCAAGGACCTCGTAGTGCGAAGCAACACTCAACGGCATTAGCATCAGGCGATAAAACCTGTGTAGATTGTCATAAAGGTATTGCTCATAAACTGCCTGACATGTCTGGCGTTGAAGGTTGGTAAGGAGATAGCATGAGTACATTAGAGTCTGTTATTTGGCATACGTTAGGTTACATTGCAATGCCTAGTATTATCCTTGGTGGGTTTGTTGCTGTTGCTGTTTTATCTATTTGGGTGTTATCACTTAAAGCCGATAAAGAATAGTTAATTTACTTACGTATTAGTAAAATAAAAAAGAGATGAGCTTATTGTTCATCTCTTTTTTTATTGTTTTTTAGTGGGTTAAATGCCAAGCACAGTATAATAAATAAAGCCTGCCCAGCTTACAGCCAATAGAATCCAAGGTAAGGTTTTATTCGTTTCTGTGGTGATATTTTCCTGCTGGATTTTCTTCTCTTCTAGTGTTGCAGAGGCTGAATTATTTTGCTTTTGACGCTGTGTTTTTTTCTTTAACTTATCCGCTTCTCTTGCTCTCTCTTTTTGCTGCTTCTTATAAAGAGTAATTCCTTTTTCTATTCCTTGAGCAATCAATTTGGTTTGTTCTTTTGTTTGTGCCGGTTTTTGTGTAGCTTTAGCTATCTTCATCGCTTCTTGTTGGGATTCAACTGAAACGGTCTCATTGGTTTTTCTATTATTTGTCATAATTATTCTTTATTTTAAACAATTTGGAGTATGTGCATATATACATAAACAGTAAGCGATGCAAAGTGTGATGGCAACATTGCTTTTGATCTTTGAACCGTTGTGAGCTCAAAGTTTTAATTTTATCTAATCGTTATTTTTAATCATTTTAGTAAGCTGAACAAGTCTACTAAGAAGATAGTTATTTTTAAGGTAGAAAAATGCAGTATTCATTTGATGCATATGACGAACATGGCTGGTTAAAACCACCGATCTGGTTATGGTTCGGTTGGGCACTATTAATCCGCTCTGTTGTTGTTTTTGTAATGGCAGGAGCGAGTCGAGAACAAGGTGCAGATTTACTTTCACTGTTTTATCCAAGCCATTCAAGTCTGTATACAAGTTTATATCTAAGCTTACCGATTGTATTTTTTATGTGGTTAAGCAGCTTTAAAAAGCCCACACGCCCTTTTATGCTCACCCTTTGGAAGCAAGGTCGATGGCTAACTATTATGATGGTACTTATCGATCTCATAATGTTAATTAAATCGGTTGTGATTAATCGAGGAGAGTTTCAATTAAGCAGTGCAGTTCTTATCTTGCTTCTTAGTTGGTTTTTAATTTTTTTACTTCGTAGTAAGAGAGTAAAAATATGCTTTAGTTTGACTTAGAGAGGAGTCGACAATGGATTTATCAACAAGTGCGCTATTATTTAGTGCTTTATTAAGTCCGTTAGCAATGGCGGATTGGCAATTAGATGTTGGGTTAGAGATTAATCGCCCTAATTTACAATATATGACAAATTCATCATCTTCATTGGTATTGGGTGAAGAAACATTGGTGTTTAATTCAATTGATAAACAGTCTCAAGTTAAAGCATGGGCTGAGATTAAGAACATCGACGCAGAGAATGTAGAAATAGCTTTTCGTGTGGTAGAAGAAGAGAGTGAAGGTCGGGTGAGAGTGTTATGTGCACCCACTATAATTACTAAACTTAACAATCAAGAATCCTATATGGTTTCTGATTCTTCAGCAAAAGAAACCGTAAAATTATCAGTAGAAGTGATTTCTTCATAAACTCTTATTAATTATCAAACAATCCCATGATTTATTACATATAATGGACTCAGTTAATTCAAAATAGAAAGGAACTGAGTTCATGTCTTACACCCCTCAAACGGCACTACTGCCAGAACCAGATCGCTTTGCATTATATGTAACGATAAATATTAACAGTAATCCTCAGCTTGTTCTTGAGCAGTTACAATCACTGCCATCTTTAATCTCTGAATTAAACGAAGAGCAACCAGACGCAAATTTAAGTAGCGCGATCTCTTTTGGCGCAGATTTCTGGTCTACATTATCCGCACCTATGCCTTCTGAATTGGCTAAATTTAAGCAATTGGGTAAAGGCGATATAATTGCTCCCGCAACCCATGGTGATGTTTATATTCATATCCACTCAAACCGCCACGATTTACACTTCTATATTTTACGTAAACTGATGAATGTGATTTCTGAGCATGTTGAAATCAAAGAAGAAGTGTCTGGTTATCGTTTTTTAGATTCTCGTGATATGACCGACTTTATTGATGGCACTGAAAATCCAAAAAATGAAGCGCGTGCAGAAGTGGCATTAATTGCTGATGGTGAATTTGCGGGTGGCAGTTACATGATGTGCCAACGATTCATTCACAAGATCCCGGCATGGAATCGTTTATCTGTATCTGCACAAGAAAAAGTTATTGGTCGTACTAAGCCTGATTCAATAGAGCTAGAGGCCGTTCCAGCAGCCTCTCACGTAGGTCGAGTAGATATTAAAGAAGATGGTAAAGGCGTTAAGATTTTACGTCATAGCTTGCCATACGGCTCAGTTTCTGGCGATCATGGTTTATTGTTCATCGCATACTGTCATTCTGTTCATAACTTCCAGGTTATGTTAGATAGCATGTACGGTGAAATCGATGGTAAAACAGATCAACTACTACGCTTTACAGATGCTGTTACTGGTGGTTATTTCTTCGCACCATCACAAGAAATGTTCGCTGAGCTAAAAGTTAAATAATTTTGCTCTAAAGTTTAATACCAATCACAGTAAGTAAGTGATCAGAAATAGCGCAGGAAAAATGCTTGAGAACAAGACAAATTTTTTTGATAAGTAGTTATTCTACAATCAAAAAATTCAACGCAGTTATCGAGCATTTTAACCAGCTAGGGTGATCAGTTATTTACTACGATTGGTATAAGTAGGTACCATTAGAAATAATGGTATTTGCTTGATTATTTATATTAGGGCAGATACAAAAAGGCCGCTGTTTTCTCTAAGAGATAACAGCGGCCTTTTTAATGTCTTGTGTAAACTAAATCAATCGATTAGGAAAGGTTATTTAGTTACTTTAAGAACTGGAGATTCACCAACAGTAACAGCACCAGAAAGCTTAGTAAGCTCTTTGATTTCGTCCATGTTAGAGATAACAACTGGAGTAAGCGTTGATTTAGCGTGCTCTTCTAGGTACGCAAGATCAAATTCGATTACAGTGTCGCCAGCTTTAACTTCTTGGCCTTCTTCAGCGATACGAGTAAAGCCTTGACCTTTAAGTTCAACAGTATCGATACCGAAGTGAACGAAAAGCTCGATGCCGTCGTTAGATTCGATAGAGAAAGCGTGGTTAGTTTCGAAGATTTTACCGATTGTACCGTTTACTGGAGCAACCATTTTGTTGCCAGCAGGTTTGATAGCAATACCGTCACCAACGATTTTTTCAGCGAACACTACGTCTGGCACATCTTCGATGTTTACAATTTCACCAGAAAGAGGTGCGATGATGTCGATAGCACCAGCGTCAGCGCTTTCAGAAGAAAATGCGCTTTTAATTTTGTCAAACAGACCCATTGTGTAGCTCCCTAAAGTTTATATTAAATAGCCACTAAAACTTAGTGGCTATATTTAATTCTTTGCAACTATACTATTACTTAGTATTTTCTGCGATAAATTTTTCAACGTGTGCTTCAATTTCTGCTGCTGTAGGCATTTGAAGAGCTTCATCTGCCATTGCTTTTACTGCTGCAAAGTTTGTGTTACGAACGATTTTCTTAACAAGAGGGATAGAGATACCACTCATGCTGAATTCGTCTAAACCCATACCTAGAAGAAGTAAACTTGCACGCTCATCACCCGCTAGCTCGCCACACATACCAGTCCACTTGCCTTCTTTGTGAGAAGCGTCGATTACTTGCTTAATTACAAGCAGAACCGCTGGAGATAGTGGGTTGTATAGGTGAGAAATCATTTCGTTACCACGGTCAACAGCAAGAGTATATTGTGTTAAATCGTTAGTACCGATAGAGAAGAAGCTAACTTCTTTCGCTAAGTGATGTGCAATTGCAGCAGCTGCTGGCGTTTCAACCATTACACCGATTTCGATGCTTTCGTCAAATGCTAGGCCTTCAGCTCGAAGTTCTACTTTGTATTCTTCGATTGCTTTTTTCAGCTCACGGATTTCTTCAACAGAAATGATCATTGGGAACATGATACGCAGTTTACCGTGTGCAGATGCACGTAAAATACCACGTAATTGGTCACGTAGAATTTCACGACGGTCTAAACTGATACGGATTGCACGCCATCCTAAGAATGGGTTCATCTCTTCAGGAAGATCCATGTATGGTAGATCTTTATCACCACCGATATCCATAGTACGGATGATCACTGGCTCACCATGCATCGCTTCTGCTACTTCTTTATAAGCAACATATTGCTCTTCTTCAGTAGGAAGTGCATCACGATCCATGAATAGGAATTCTGTACGATAAAGACCAACACCTTCGCCGCCGTTACGGATGATACCGTCACAGTCTTTAACTGTACCGATGTTACCGCAAACTTCAACTTGGTGGCCATCTAGAGTGATAGCTGGTAGGTCTTTAAGTTTTGCTAGTTCTTCTTTTTCTGCAACTAAAGTGTCACGGATTTTTTTAGATTCAGCTAGCTCTGCTTCTGATGGGTTGATAACAATCTTGTTGTTAACCGCATCAAGAATTAGCATGTCGCCATTTTTCACTTGCTTAGTGATATCGTTAGTACCAACGATAGCAGGAAGTTCAAGAGAACGCGCCATGATAGAAGTATGAGATGTACGACCGCCGATGTCACAAGCAAAACCAAGAACGTAGTCTAGGTTGATTTGTGCTGTTTCAGAAGGCGTTAAATCGTTAGCAACTAGGATAACTTCTTCATTGATATCACTTAGTGAAACAATGTTGATGCCTAGTGCATTTTTAACAAAGCGGCTACCGATATCACGGATATCTGTAGCGCGCTCTTTTAGATAATCATCATCTAAAGATTCAAGAGCACAAGCTTGTTCTTCAATTACAGAGTAAATTGCAAAATCAGCAGCAAGCTTGTCGTCTTTGATAAGGGCTAAGATTTCTTCTTCTAGCTCTTCATCTTCAAGAAGCATTATATGCCCCTCAAAAATTGCTTCTTTTTCTTCGCCGAATGTTGCTAGCGCTTTCGCTTTAACCGCTTCTAATTGCTCAGAAGACTTAGCTCTAGCGTCAAAGAAACATTTAACTTCTGCTTCTACTTGAGATTCAGAGATTGGAGTTTTGTTTAGGACAATTTCATCTTCCTGAAGTAATAATGCTTTACCAAAAGCAATACCTGGAGATGCTAGAATGCCTGAAATCATAGCTTTACCTTAACATTGATCAAATTAGAGAATGAGAATAATAAAGAAAAAGCTGATTAGTGCAGCTCATCCATTAGTTTAACTAGGTGGTCTACTGCAGCTTTCTCTTGAGCGCCTTCAGCAGAGATAGTTACGTTAGTACCTTTAGTTAGACCTAAAGTTTGAAGTTTGAAAAGGCTAGTAGCACTTGCACTTTTGCCGTTAGAAGTAACAGTGATTTTTGCATCAAAACCTTTCGCTTCTTTAACGAACTGAGCCGCTGGACGAGTGTGAAGGCCGTTTTCTGCAGTGATTACTACGTCTTGTGAATACATTGTGTATACCCCGATTTATATTTTATGTTGAATTAATGTCGTTAACCAATTCTGTTTATGAATGTACTTTCGCACATCACAGCCTCAGAAACAATCCGTCTAAGAGTAAATAGGTTAACGACAGTAATTTATATATTCTTTCTTATTTTGTAACATTAAACGAGTCTAATGTTGATACTTTATCTTGGATTGTAATTATTTTACACCTAAAAATAAAGTGGCTAGATTATTACTAAGGAGTGAAATGAAATCAACAAAAAAACCCCATAAGGGGCTTTTTTGGAGGAAAAATTGATTTGAACACGTGAAAAACGTAGATTTATTGTTCGTTTTCTTGTTCTGTAAACAAACCAGCAAAAAGTGCAGTACTTAGGTAGCGCTCTCCTGAACTCGGTAGTACCACTACAATTTGTTTGTCTGCAAACTCTGGAAGCTCAGCAATACGGTTCGCTGCAACCACAGCAGCACCAGAAGAGATACCAGCTAAAATGCCTTCTTCTTCCATTAGTCGACGCGCCATTTCAATAGCATCTTCTGAAGTTACGGCTTCAACGCGATCGATTAATGCTAAATCTAGGTTTCCAGGAATAAAGCCAGCACCAATACCTTGGATCTTATGTGGAGCAGGTTTGATTTCTTCACCAGCAAGCGCTTGAGCAATCACTGGAGACTCAGCTGGTTCAACCGCAACTGAAAGTACCGCTTTATTCTTAGTGTGTTTAAGGAAGCGACTTGTACCTGTTAATGTACCACCAGTACCAACACCAGCAACGAATACATCAACATTACCTTCTGTTGCTTCCCAGATCTCAGGTCCTGTCGTTTTTTCGTGGATCTCAGGGTTTGCAGGGTTATTAAACTGTTGAAGAAGAAGGTACTTACTTGGATCGCTTGCTACAATTTCTTCTGCTTTTGCGATCGCGCCACCCATACCTTTAGGTGCTTCTGTTAATACTAGGTTTGCGCCTAGTGCTTTAAGCAGTTTACGGCGCTCAAGACTCATTGATGCAGGCATTGTTAGTGTTAGTTTATAACCACGAGCGGCAGCAACAAAAGCAAGAGCAACACCCGTATTACCTGACGTCGGCTCAACAAGCTCAATCCCTTCTTTTAACGTACCTGCTTTTTCTGCTTCCCAAATCATGTTGGCGCCAATACGACACTTAACACTAAAGCTTGGGTTACGAGCTTCAACTTTTGCTAATACGTTACCTTTACTTACACGATTAAGGCGAACTAGCGGTGTATTACCAATCGTTTGAGAATTATCTTCGTAAATCTTTGTCATGATCTGTTCCTTCATTTCACGGTAAGCGTGATTATATGGGTTATGATTTTTGTACTCTTTTGAGTAACTCTACCTATTTAGAATACGAAGAGTTACTTAAATGAGAAAGGATCAAAAGGTTATAAGTTATGGATTAACGGTTTGTATGTTCATTACGATACACATCGACCCACATAGCGGTCGCGCCACAAACCGCAATCGGCATCACAAATAGGTTTAAAATTGGAGTCATAGTAAACAGGGTAACTAAAGCACCAAAAGATAAGCATTTCCCACGATTAGTCTTTAAATCGTCTCGCATAGTTTCAAATGGCACTTTGTGATTATCAAATGGGTAATCGCAATATTGAATTGCCATCATCCAAGCGGTAAAGAAAAACCATAAAACAGGGGCGATACTTTGACCAATAGCAGGAATAAAAAATAGAATAAATAATCCTAATGCTTTTGGTAGGTAATATTTTAGTTTTTGCCATTCTCTTGTAAAGATCCGTGGCAAATCTTTCAGAGCATCAAGAACTCCACCATCAGGAGCGGGTTGATTGGTTAACTTTGCTTCTAAGTGTTCCGCTAATAAACCATTGAATGGTGCAGCTATCCAGTTTGCAATGGTACTAAAGAAATAAGAGAAGACGGCAAGAATACTGATAACAATAAGGGGCCACAATATATAAGATAGCCAATTTAACCAACTTGGAATTTGAGCTAAGATCTGTTCAATCCAGCCACCAATTTGATTAAATAGATAAAAAAACGATCCCCCTAAAAGTACAAAATTTATCAGTAGTGGGATAAACACAAAGCGACGAATACCTGGTGTCATTGCGAGTGATATGCCAGTAAAAAAGTACTGAACACCAGATTGAGTTTGTTTCAATGAATTCATAATCAAAATTTACGGTTGTGTATCATGTATTCACTATACTCAAAAATAAGCACAAATAAATGGAATTACCGTAAATAAAGTCGGTCCAAATTGTTCAAATGTAAGATTTATGTCACCACTTTCATTTTGTTATTCAACAATGGGGCTATTATTTGGTACATTATCAAGAAGTAGTGGTAGATTAACGTGATTAGTTAAACTACTTTAATATAGTAGTTAAAGTTAGCTTCTTTCTTTTTATCGATAAAAGAGGGGAGTTCAATAAAGCAGAAGAGCAGAGAGTTAGCGATGCAAGAATTGCGATTAGTGTTGATACTTGTTGGGGCATTGGCCATTGCGGCGTTATTGTTTCATGGCTTATGGACAAGTCGAAAAGAAACAAACTCAAAATTTGGGAAAAAAGTAGACATCGATTTTGATTCAGACATTGATGAAGAAGAAGTCGCTCCTATGCGTGGTTTTGATCAAGCAAAAGAAGAGGCTAATACGCCAAAAGAAAGAAAAGAGCCTGCATTTACACGCGAAGAACCGGCTTTTTCAAAGGATCCTCTTTTTGATTTTGAGCATAAAGACAATACGGTTGAAGAGCCTATTGCAGTGATTAAAGAGCAGCCTGTTGAAAGACAGGAGGCAGTAGTTAATGAGATACCGGTAAAAGAAGAAATAATCATCGAAGAAGAGCCAATGATCTCCTTTTCGGCAATTGATGATACCGCTATCGTTCAAGAAAAACAGCCTCAGCCAGAGCTACATATTGAAAAACCAATAATAGTAGAAGAGCCGGTGGTTGCGCCGATTATAGAAACAAAACCAGAGCAAGAACCTGAGCCTGAACCGGAAGAAGACGTTATTGTAATTAATGTTCATGGTATGGGAACAGAACGCTTTAACGGAAATCGTTTGTTCAATAGTCTTGAACAAAATGGATTAGTGTTTGGTGATATGGGGATCTATCATCGCCATTCGGATCTCTCTGGATCTGGAAAAGTGTTATTTAGTACAGCAAATATGGTTTCGCCAGGACATTTTCAAGTCCCTGAAGGTGAAGAGTTTTCAACACCAGGTATTTCATTTTTCTTACCATTACCTTGTTTTGGTGATGCTGAACATAACTTTAAGCTGATGTTACAGACGGCTCAGCTAGTAAGCTCAGAGCTTGGTGGTAATGTTCTCGATGAAAAAAGAGCCATGCTGACACCAAATAAAATAGATGAATATAAGGGAAGAGCGAAAGTTTTTTGCCGTAAATAGATTATCTACTATAGAATTAGTATTAATGAGAAAGGCTCTTTTGGAGCCTTTTTTTTATTTTTAGAAAACAGAACAAGAAGTTGATGAATCATGAGTATTGAACAGACCTTAGATGAGCTAAAACAACAACTGAATTACCACGCTTATCGTTATTATGTAGAAGATAGCCCTGAGCTACCTGATGCAGAATATGACCGAATGATGCAACAATTGCTATCTATAGAGTCTGAACATCCAGAGTTAGTGAGCGTTGACTCACCTAGCCAACGTGTGGGTGGTGAAGCGTTGGATGGTTTTACTCAAGTTCAGCATGAGATCCCAATGCTTTCTCTTGATAATGCGTTCAGTGACGAAGAGTTAGAAGCCTTTGAAAAAAGAATGAACGATCGTCTTATTGCTAAACCTGTTTCTCTATTCTGTTGTGAGCCTAAGTTGGATGGTCTTGCGGTTAGTCTACTCTATGTAAATGGTAAATTAGTACAAGCAGGAACTCGTGGTGATGGTTCAACGGGGGAGAATATTACTGAAAACGTAAGAACGATTCGTTGCATTCCATTAACACTGCAAGGTGAAGGTTGGCCAACACGATTAGAAGTGCGTGGTGAAGTCTTTATGCCAAAAGCGGGTTTTGATGCTTTAAATGAGCGAGCGTTAAAGCGCGGTGAAAAACCATTCGCTAACCCACGAAATGCCGCAGCAGGCAGTTTACGTCAATTAGATTCTAAGATCACAGCAACACGTCCACTGAGTTTTTATGCTTATAGCGTTGGTGTGATTGATGGTGGTGAATTAGAGGCAAGTCATTATCAGCGTTTTGTTCAGCTTAAAGGCTGGGGCTTACCTATGTGTGAAGAGACCAAGCAATGCGGCTCTTTAGCAGAAGTAAAAGCCTACTATAAAGACATTCTTGAGCGCCGAGATGCATTGAAATACGAAATCGACGGCGTGGTGATTAAAGTTGATGATATTGAACTTCAAGAACAACTAGGCTTTGTAGCTAGAGCTCCTCGCTGGGCGATTGCTTATAAGTTTCCAGCACAAGAAGAACTGACGGTTCTTAATGATGTTGAGTTCCAAGTTGGACGTACTGGAGCTATTACTCCTGTCGCGAAACTTGAACCTGTATTTGTGGGTGGTGTCACCGTAAGTAATGCCACACTGCATAATGCTGATGAAATCGCACGTTTAGGCGTTCATATTGGCGATACTGTGATTATTCGTCGTGCAGGTGATGTGATCCCACAAATTGTTTCAGTTGTTGAAGCTCGTCGTCCAGAAGACAGTAAAGCCATTATTTATCCTACAACCTGCCCAGCCTGTGATTCTAAGCTTGAAAGAGTGGAAGGCGAGGTAGTCACTCGTTGTGGAGCTGGTTTAGTCTGTCCAGCTCAACGTAAAGAAGCACTAAAGCATTTTGTCTCTCGTAAAGCGCTTGATGTCGATGGTTTAGGTGACAAGGTCGTCGAACAGCTAGTTGATAAAGAAATGGTAGAAACCCCTGCTGATTTATTTAAGCTTTCAGCCGGAATATTAACCGTATTAGAGCGTATGGGGCCTAAATCAGCTCAAAATGTGGTTGATGCATTAAACAAAGCTAAAGCAACAACCTTACCTCGATTTTTATATTCTTTAGGTATCAGAGAAGTGGGTGAAGCTACTGCAGCAAATTTAGCTTTGCATTTCTCAACATTAGAAGCGGTTCAGGCGGCGACACTTGAGCAATTAATAGAAGTGAGTGATGTGGGCGATATCGTTGCCAAACATGTTTTAAACTTCTTTGCAGAACCACATAACCAAGCCGTAATCGAAGATTTACAATCAATGGGCATTCATTGGCCTGAAATTAAAGCACTTGATGAATCAGTTCCGCAACCATTAGCAGGAAAAGTGGTGGTTCTTACCGGTACGCTTCATAAACTAAAACGTAATGAAGCCAAAGCAGCACTGCAAGAATTAGGTGCAAAGGTTACTGGTAGCGTCTCTAAAAAAACCGATATTCTTTTTGCAGGTGAAGCGGCAGGGTCTAAATTAACTAAAGCGGAAGAGCTTGGAATAGAAGTAATGAATGAAGAACAGTTAATTGAGTTACTTAATTAACAATTAAATAATCATTAATTAAGTAAAAAGGAGCCTAGAGCTCCTTTTTTTTACACCTGAAACTAATGGGTTTATTGTTTGGTATAACTTAAATCTTTCTACCGATTCTCGTTGTAACTATTTATATGAGACGATCAACTGTTTTCAAAGTAACGAGATATGCGTCGCATTGAGTCTTTTTTTATATTTATAACCTGTTGTTTTAGCTCTGTAAGATGTTTCTTGATGATTATTGATCTATTTAATTTGATCTTAATCACTAACGCGAAAGAAGTTTGCGCTCGCTCATATTTTTTTTATAGAAAATTAAGTTTTTGTTTTATGTTTTTTTTGATCGGTTTAGTATTTATTTCATGGATGCACAGCGTGTATGCAGGAAAAAATATAAGGTAATTACAATTTTTAAATTTTCCTTTTCTTATTTAAAAATTGTGTGAATTAGGAGAGTTATTTATTGCTTTCGGCGGCCAACTTAAAGCCAGTAAATAACGAACACAGCTATATCCATTTTTAGGAGTTTTATTCCATGGAAAACAAATTTTTTAAACGCACTCTTTTAGGTGCAGCAATCGCAACAGCTGCAGTAGCAGTAGCAGGCTCAGCAAACGCAGCCGTTCCACTAGCGGGTGATGCCGTACAGTTTTATGGTCAAGCTGCGGGTTATATGACTGTTATTGATGATAGTAAATCGCAAAGTGCTGGTGCTGTTATTGAATCTCGTATCGGTTTTCGTGGTACGGTAGAGTTTGAAGACTTTGGTCCAAATTTAATTTGGCAAATCGAAGGTGGTGATGCGAACAATGGTGCTAAATCAGGTCAGTTAGGTGCTCGAGATACATTTTTGGGGCTTGATTTTGACGGTGTTGGTCAATTTAAGTTTGGTCGTCAGCTAGTTGCTGCGTATAACTACGTCGATTGGCCTCACTCAAACCCAGGTTTAGGTAATGTATTTGACTGGAATAATGACTTAGGTGTTGCTTACCAAGATCGTGCAGATAATACATTTAGATTTGATTCTGCAACATTCGGTGGCTTTAATTTTCAAGCTACATTGAGTGGTATGGAACAAGATACAGACCGCATGGTTGCAAGTTTTGCTGGTTCTTACTCTCAAGATATGTTTAGCATACATGCTGGTTATTACACTCGTGGAGAATATAAATCACAACTTGATGAACAACCGAAATATATTATAGCTCCTGATGGTCAATCAATTATACTGAACCCTGATTATGTAGAGGGCGGAGCTGTTGAAACTAATTTTGCGCATAACTATGCAATTGTTGGTGGTAACTTATTCTTAGGTGATGTGACTTTAACTGCTGCCTATAAAATGATGGAAACTGACACAGCAACTGGTACTAATAGTCAAGATGCGCTTTCTGTAACAGCTCAATATGTACTTAATAGCAAATGGGTCTTTAAAGGTGGTTATGCTATGACGACTGATGCAGACCAAGATACAGCAGATCATGCTAAAGGTGATACTGGCGATGTAGCGTTAACTGCTCGTCTAGGTTACCTACTACCAAGTACATATTTATATGTAGATTCTCGTAATTATCAGATGAATAATTCAGATGATTGGACGTCTTCAGTATTAGTGGGTGCTGAGTACTACTTCTAGTGTAAAGATTGAGTAAATCCGTTGTATATTAGCGAGTATCATTGATGCTCGCTTTTTCACTTAAGGAAAATAAATAAAATGAAAATGATGTTAAAGGTTTTGGTTAGTGCCTCATTATTAATGCCTTTGTATTCTCAAGCAAATGTGAATATTCAACTTCATCGTGATATTGCTCCTGTAGCAGTAAATGGTGAGTCCCTTGGTTTTACTCTTCTTAAAGAAAATGATTTAGAACTAAATAATGGTATTAACCAATTAGTTGTTAGAGTTGAGAAATTGGTTGTTTCTGAATACGGAGAGCGAGAGAAATATAATTCCGTACCAATAATCATCACTTTTGATAGTCAAGACTCGGCTCTCGAATTACTTCCCCCTCAAGAAATAACTCGTACAAAACAATCTACAGCTTTTGATAAAAATCCAAACTTAATTTTAAAGAATACTAAAACAAATAAAGAAATTGCGATTATTCAGCAGGATGTACTTCCTAGTTCTGGTGGAATAACTCGAGATTACGAAAAAGAGATCGTTCGTTTTAATAAGAAAAACAACATTCAACTAGATTCCACATCAGTAATTGCGATATCTAATGTAGATAGTCAGAAAAAAATAGAACCGTTAGAGCTAAATCATTCAGATTCAAAAAATACAGACATGCTCAAGTATTGGTATGACAAAGCAAGTGAAAGTGAAAGAACGGCATTTACTGACTTAGCATTTGAGAATAGAAAGTCGAATATCAATATAGGTAAAACAGAATCATCACAAAGTTTACAAATGATGGCCTATTGGTTTAATGAATCAAATAATAGCGAGAAAAAAGAAATAATTAGCTGGTTATTCGATCGTGAGAAATAGATTACACTAATTACATCAGATAAAAAAAGAAAGTAAAATTTAGTTTCATGCCTTCTTTTTCTATCTATATAAACTAAATGAGTGCGACTTAGTTCGCACTTTTTTTTTAATTAAAATAAATAGATCTAATTGCTACTAAAAGTGATGTGATATAGATCTGTGTGTTTTATATTGGTGTGGGTTATTTTTGAGACTTCGGTCTCTTTTGTTTTATTTTTAATCGGTGTTGTTTATTTATATATTTTATTAAGTTGTTGATTATTATTGATTATGTTTTTTTATAAGTCTTGAGGTTTGAAGCTCGTCACTCAAAAAACATAACTATATTTTCTTTGTGAAAAAACATTGTCATAGTCCACCTCAGACAACAAATCTAGTGCATGGTTCATTTCGGCGACCAACTTAAATATCTATGCATTACTTAATTAGTTAAATGAAGGAATTATGACTATGTTCAAAAAAACACTTTTAGGTGCAGCAATTGCTGCTGCTACATTAGTTTCTGGCTCTGCAAATGCCGCTATTCAATTGGCTGGCGATGCGGTTCAAGTATACGGCCAAGCTGCTGGCTTTATGACTGTTGTTAGTGATGGCGACTCTGAAAATAGTGTTGGGGCAGTTATTGAATCTCGTATCGGTTTTCGTGGTACGGTTGAGTTTGAAGATTTTGGTCCAGATTTAATCTGGCAAATTGAGGGTGGCGATGCAAATAACGGCGCAAAATCAGGCCAGTTAGGTGCTCGTGATACGTTCCTAGGTCTTGATTTTGATGGTGTTGGTTCATTCAAGTTTGGTCGTCAACTGGTAGCTGCGTATAATTATGTCGATTGGCCTCACACTAACCCTGGTTTAGGTAATGTATTTGATTGGAACAATGATCTTGGCGTAACGTTTGAAGATCGTGCTGATAATAACTTAAGATTTGATTCTGCTAATTTCGGTGGTTTTAATTTCCAAGCAACATTAAGCGGTATGTCTACAACAACAGATGCTCTTGTTGCAAGTATTGCAACTTCTTATACTCAAGATCTATTTAGTGTTCATGCTGCTTACTATACTCGTGGAGAATACACATCTTTAGCTAGTGAGGTTCCTAAGTATATTATTGCTCCTGATGGAAGTTCAATTATTCCGAACCCTGAGTATGTAGAAGGTGGAGCAACAACTATTCATTATGCTAATAATTATGCAATCGTCGGTGGTAGCTTTTTTCTAGGCGATGTGACATTAACTGCTGCATATAAAATGATGGAAACAGATACAGCTACAGGCACTAATGGTCAAGATGCAGTATCAGCAACTGCTCAATATATGCTTAATAATCAGTGGGTCTTCAAAGCTGGTTACTCTATGACTACAGATGCAGACCAAGATACAGCAAAAGTAAAAAAAGAAGATACGGGTGATACAGCAATTACAGCTCGTTTAGGTTATTTACTACCAAGTACTTACCTATATATCGATTCTCGTAACTATAAAATGGATAACAAAGATTGGACTAATTCAATCTTAGTTGGTGCTGAATACTACTTCTAGTTAGTATAGTAATTAAATAATTTTATTGGCGAGCGTCAGATTATGATGCTCGCTTTTTTCATTTATGGAGTATTTAAGATGAAAAAAAGAGTTCAAATATTAGCTCTTGCCTCTTTGTTAGGATGTTCAGCTGCAATGGCAGAAGTGAATGTGGAATTAGATAATGATATTCATGTTGTTGCAATAAATGGGGAATCTCTAGGTTTCACTCTTTTGAAGGATAGTGATTTAGAACTAAAAAATGGAGTAAACCAACTTGTTGTAAGAATTGAAAAATTGATTACTTCTGAATATGGCGAAAAAGAAAAATATAATTCAGTTCCAGTTATCATGACATTTGATGCAAGTGATTTAAATCTTCAGTTATCAGCATCTAAGAATATTAAAAATGTTAAAGAATCGGTGATATTTAATAAGAACCCTATATTTATCTTAAAAGAGCCACAAGCGAAAACTGGATTACTTGTAAAGCAAAGTATTTTACCTAGTGCGGGGGGCTTTACTCGTGATTATGAATTAGAAATTGCTCGTTATAATGTAAAAAACAACATCGCACTATCTGATGTCTCAGCTGCTGTATTACAAGTAGAGAATAAAGATACTATACAAATAGTAGAGAACGAAAGTGGTATTAATACCGTAGCAATGGTCGAGCATTGGTATTCAAAAGCATCAGGAAAAGAGAAGGAAGAGTTTACCGAATTAGCTTTCCAATCACGTAAAAACAACATTAATCTAGACGAAGGAAATGACTCTAAAGCATTAGATATGATGGTGCATTGGTATAATGAATCTACCACAGAGCAAAAGAAGAATGTTATCTCTTGGCTTTTTGAACAATAAGTAATGAAATCCTTGTTAAGGCGTTAATTAGATAATACGAAACTTAACGCCACTCAATCATTGTAGATTTACCTTATGGTGCTAAAATAGCCCACAAATTATGTGGTGCTGACAGATTCAGCGCAACCTCTTCAAAAAGGTAATAACAATGACGGTTAAAACTCGTTTTGCTCCAAGCCCAACAGGCTACCTTCACGTTGGTGGTGCACGTACTGCACTTTACTCATGGCTTTTTGCTAAAAACCAAGGCGGCGAATTTGTTCTTCGTATCGAAGATACTGACCTTGAGCGTAACTCTCAGGAAGCGGTTGATGCGATCCTAGAAGGTATGCAATGGATGGGTATGGAATGGGATGAAGGTCCTTATTACCAATCTAAGCGTTTTGACCGTTACAACGAAGTTGTAGATCAACTGCTTGCAGAAGATAAAGCATACAAGTGCTACGCATCAAAAGAGCTGCTTGATGAAATTCGTGCAGAGCAAGAAGAAAACAAAGAGATGGCTCGCTACGATGCAAACCACCCTAAAATTGTTGAAGCTAATGCAGCAGCAAAAGAAGGTGATGCTTGTGTTATTCGCTTCCGTAACCCTAAAGAAGGTTCGGTAGTATTTGATGACCAGATCCGTGGTTGTATCGAAATCTCAAACAGCCAATTAGATGACTTGATCATCCGTCGTACTGATGGCGCACCTACGTATAACTTCGTAGTAGTGGTTGATGACTGGGATATGGGTATTACTCAAGTAATCCGTGGTGAAGATCATATCAACAACACACCTCGTCAAATTAACATCTATGAAGCATTAGGTGCTCCAGTACCAATGTTTGCACACTGTGCAATGATTCTAGGTGATGATGGTGCAAAACTGTCTAAGCGTCATGGCGCTGTATCAGTAATGCAATACCGTGATGAAGGTTACCTACCAAATGCACTAAACAACTACCTAGTTCGTTTAGGTTGGTCTCATGGTGATCAAGAGATCTTCTCTCAAGAAGAGATGATTAACTTATTCAGCTTAAATGCAGTAAGTAAATCAGCATCAGCTTTCAATACTGATAAGCTTCTATGGTTAAACAACCATTACATTAAAACATCAGAGCCTGAGTACGTAGCAAAATACCTACAATGGCACCTAGATCAAAAAGAGATCTCTCTTGAAAATGGTCCAGCAATTACTGATGTAATTACTTTAGTTGGTGAGCGTTGTAATACGCTAATCGAATTAGCAGAGCAATCTCGCTACTTCTACCAAGATTTTGAAGAGTTCGAAGCGGGTGCAGCGAAGAAACACCTACGTGGCGTTGCTAAAGGCCCACTAGAGCTTGCTCTTACTAAAGTTGAAGCTCTAGAAGAGTGGACAACTGAAAACCTTCACAATGTGATTGAAGAAGTATGTGCAGAGCTTGAAATTGGTATGGGCAAGATTGGTATGCCTTTACGTGTAGCTGTTACTGGTGGTGGTCAATCTCCATCTGTTGACGCGGTAATGCAATTCATTGGTAAAGAGCGTGTTGTTGCTCGTATCAAGATGGCATTAGCATTTATTGCTGAACGTGAAGCTAACGCTCAGTAATATCTAGTCATTATGAAATACAAGGGCCGCTGAATAAGTGATTATTCAGCGGCTTTTTTAATACCAGTTTAATATTACTTTAGATAGTAATTTACTACGGTTGGTATTAGAAGAGGGTTAGGTGATCTCGTCTTCTAACGCATTAACGATACAGTTTTTACCGTTCTGCTTAGCTTGATATAGCCCTTCATCTAAGATGAAATAAAGTTGATCAATATTATCCATATTTTTATCTAGGTATATCCAAGAAAAACTTGCTGTAATAGAGAGCTTTTTCCCATCAAGCGTATCAAAACTTGAGCTCTCTAGTGCTTGACGAGCTTGCTCAATAAGGGTGAGGCAGTGATCTTTCCCTTCCTCTTGAAGTAACAGAAGAAATTCTTCTCCACCAACGCGTCCAATCTGATGTGGCAGCGGTATTACTCTTTCAAGTGTTTTATATAAATGCTTCAAGCCCAGATCACCATTTGGGTGGCCATATTTATCATTCAATTGTTTAAAATTATCAATATCAAGCATAACAAGAGCGGTATGTTGGTGGTATCCACTAAGGCGTTTTCTTATTAGTTCAAACATATGATGTCTGCTGTTTGCTCCTGTGAGTACATCCTTACAGGCCAATGTATTTAGTTTCTGGCGAGAGCGAAGAATGAAAATAAGAAAAACAACCAGAACGATAATAATTACCTGAGAATAAACACGATTGCGTTGAGAGGTAATGAGCTCTTTTTGCTGTTCTTGTTGCTCTTTAAGACTTTCAATGAGTTCTCTTTCCGTTTGAATTACAGTATTTCTCAGCTTTAATGCAGCGTAAGCCTTGGCTGTATCTTGAGCATGAATTTTATTTTTTGCTGCTTGATGTTTTTTTTGTGTGCTGAGAGCTAATTGATATTGTTGAGTAAACTCATATACATCAGTCAATATCAAAAGAGAATCAGAGAGTTCTTGAAGGCTTTGTGAGGTCTCTGATTTAGAAATGGCAATTAAAATGTATTCAATCGCTTTGTTTGGATTTTTATACTGCAAATAAATCTGACTAAGCACTTGATAGGTATTTATTACAAAAATCGAATTTGATTCTTTTTCTTGTGAATTCAATGTAATCAATAAGTATTCAATGGCCTCATCATGAAAGCCTTTTTTGTGCAGAATAGAACCAAGAGTAAAGTAGGCTATATTGCGTGTATAGCTGTTATTTGACTCTTTTAAGTTTTCAATTGCAGTGCGAGCAAGAATTTCAGCGTCATCATATTGTGATAACTGAAGATGAATTCTCGCTAGTAATATATTTGCCTGAGCTATTTTCTGTGGGATGTTTCTTTGAATACGAAGGGCTAATGCTTTTTGAGCGAATTCTTTAGCGCTATGTAATCGACCCATACTAAGCAATAAATGACTAATGTTTGAGTAAGTCGTGTCATTTATGTCATAAGGTTTGCTGTGACGAAGTGCTTCCTCATTTGCTAGTAATGCGGCTTCATAGTTACTGCTGCCTTGGTAACTCATTGCAAGTAAGCGATACACCCACTTTTTATCAATATAATGGCTGCTTGTTTTTTCAAGATATTTAATGATTGATTGGCAATAAAACTCAGCTACATAATAATTACCTAAATCTAAATTAAGTCGGCATTGCTGAATAGATAATACGGCATCCAATTCAGGGTCATGCAGTGATTTCGAAATGTGTAGTGCGGCTTCTATTGATTCTATTACTTTCTGGTATTCCCCTCTATCATCATGATCCATTGCCATTAATGAAAAGTATTCGACTTGTTCGTAGGGGTTTAGGCTTTTATTAGACGTTTTATGACGATAATTATTACCGCGTCGGGTAACAAAGCCATGGATACGACTTGCGATATAGATACGTTCAGCACTAGGGTCTATAGTGTCATAGGCCCTTTGCAGCATAGCGAGTGCTTTTTCTGGGGAAGAAACCCTATTGTGATGATATTTTTGTTGCCACTCCTCATCCTCCATAACCGAAGCTGCGGATAGATAAGTACTGATCAGTAGCAAAAAAGCGCCGACAAGTAGTCGAAAGTGTCCTAGCATGATGACTCAATAAGTATAGTATTCTAATTATTAGTAAAGGGTATCGTAAGAGGAGAAGGAAAACGAGGGCAAGGCTCATAAAAAAAAGAGAAACTACCTTCATTGATAGTTTCTCTTAGATATTAATGATCTACATCTATTTTTATTGAATGACAGTTTTATGCATTACATCGCCAATTTGAACACTATTAATGAGTTGAGGCTGATCAATAGTTAGTTCTGAATTCTGCTCATAAACACGATCAACGGTAAGTGTTATATTTGTTTTGGCCACCTTATTTCGAGGTAAGCCACTTTGATCAATGAAAGATCCAGTGTGCCATAAATCCAGTTTATCGCCTTTTTTAACTCCATGAATACGACCAAGATCCATCGTGATACGGTTGTTATGAATACTAACAACTTGCGGAAGAGTGATTTTACAAGCAAATTGGTTTTCTAAGTCAAGCATCATATCGCGATTAACTCGCAATACCATCTCGCCATAAGCGGATGTCCAGAAACGAGCACTTTGAGTGTCCACTTCACTGGTTTTTGGGAAGTCCCACTGAGCCACTTCACGATAATTATTGTTATAAACAGTTTGGCCTGTTTTACCATCCAGTACAGCAACTTCAATAGCAAATTGACGATTAATGGTATCTTTCAGCAGTAAGTTTTGTTCGATAGTTGCACTTAAATCTGTGATGTTTCCAGAGAAAATATATTGAGCACCATGATCTTCTGCAATCATTTTAACGACTTCAGGTTGGCGTTTATCAATACGCAAATGAGACGTTCCTACAGAGATAAAACTTTGTGACTCTTTATCTAGCTGACGAGAAAATACGGTACTAAGGCTTTCACCCATTTTGTACACTTTACCCATGACAGCTTGTTGAGGAGAGTCGATGGTGATCTCACTGGTCATGACGGTTTTTTTGTATTGACCAATATGGCAACTGTTTGCCGAAGGATAGATATCAATACGGGCAGTAAGATACAGTTTGCCGTTTTTCTTTTTCTCTTTTACTACTTCAATACTGCGAATTTCACTGCCGCTGAATTGATAACGCTTTTCATCATTTTCTAAAAAGGTTTTAAGATCTTTTAAGCGGCTAATGTCAGCCCCTGAAAATAACATAGCTTGGTAAGCGGCATCTTCTAGTGCATGAGATCTTGCCGCATTTTTACTGGTAAGCACACTCGCTGACCCTGTTACCTCAAACCATTCAGCACTTGCTGATGGTGCGTAACTTATTGTTAATAATGATGTAAGTAAAAAAAATATTCTTTTCATTGCTGCTGTCTGCCAAATGGGTATGAAATTTGCTAACTATTATTTGTTGATTGATAAAAGTACTTACAAATTGCGTTTCATAAACTACTGCAATTTTTGTTCCTAGTTTAAATTTGACGCTTAAATCAAGCGAGTAAGTACATTAAAACATTATCTGGAGATAATAGAATGAGAGTATTAGTTGTAATTTTGCTGTCAATGGTGGTTAGTGCATGCGCTTACTCACCAATTTATAATGGTAAAGAACCTTATAATGGCAGCCCATTTATGTTGGCGGACACTCCTCGACACACAATGGATTACTTTATTGAAAGTTTAACAGAGCAGTTGGTTACATCGAACACGACATTGTCGGCACGTTCTCCAATTGCGATTACGTCTTTTGTTGATTTACAGCAAATGGATCAAACAAACTGGTTAGGCAACTCTGTTACTGAAGGGTTTATCTTTCAGCTGCAACGTCGTGGCTTTAAAGTTATTGACTATAAAACGACAGGTAACATTCGAGTAACTCAACAAGGTGATTTTGCCTTTAGTCGAGACTGGAAAGAGTTAGTACAAGAGCAGCAAGTTGATTATGTATTAACAGGTACCATGCTTCGTCAAGATGGTGGTGTGTTAGTTAATGCTCGTGTTATTGGTATGCAAACACGAGTTGTTGTGGCATCGGCACAAGGTTTCCTACCTGCGGATCGAATTGGCCGTGATTTAGATACCTTAAATACTATGCGTATGGAAGATGGTGTTCTTATTCGTTCTGATGTGAAAAAAGCAGAGCGTAATACTATTATTCTACGTCCATAAGGAGAATTGCGATGAAACATTGGTTTCTATTAGCACTACTTGTTCTAGTCGGTTGTCAGCCTCTTGGAACAATGCGACAAGATGATCATCTAAATGCTGTTGGTTATGCCAGTATTAGCGAGCAAGCCGGAAAAAATATAGATGAGCAGAGAATTCGAGCAATGCGCGCTTCAAAAGTTGACGCTTATAGAGAATTGGCTGAGCAAGTTTATGGCATGCGTATTAGCGGTAAAGTTGAAATGAACGATCAACAGCTAGGAGAAGAAACAACTAGTGCTGGTGTTGATGGTATCATTCGCGGAGCTGAAGTCGTGAGGACTTACCCAGTTGGTGACAGCTACGTAACTGAATTGAAATTAGATTTGAAAAAAATGGAACGAATGAAAAACCAAGGCCAGGTTTACGACGTACCATCAACACAAAGAAAAACCACGCTGTTCTAAATAGCGGATAGACTGTTATTTAATAACCGTTTATTAATACACTCTCATTCAACATATTTGCCCTTGGTGTTTTTAGCTCCGGGGGCTTTTTTATTGAGCAGAGAAAGAGAAAGAGAAAGAGTAAAAGGGACTAGATGTTAGGGACGAGTAAGAAATGGGTAGAGCAGAAATTAGAGTTTAGAGGACAGTAAGGATAGATAGAGCTAGGCCTAGAGTTTAGGCGGGGGGGAGTAAGAAATAGGAATGGCAGGGGCTAGATATTTAGACAAAGACAAAAGTTCAGATAGCACTGTGCCGTATATCGATAGAAATTATCGATACTTAAGATTTTTGGGCGTTGGGGAGATTAGGCTTTTACGTTAGTACCTAATGTCGTGATATTACGAGTTTGACCTTCAGCGGTGTAAGTCATGCCATTTTTACCACGACTTTGTTGCATCAGGTTATTTAGTTTATTAAAACTAAGTTGTGCGCGTTGAAGTGCTTCACCGTTAACGGCGTTTTCTTCTTTGCAATCATGAATAATAGATTTTATTTCAGTGACTTTTTCTGTTAATGCACTATCTTCAGAAAGAAGCTGTCTTTCTGCGTGGCTACCTAATAACTGGTCATATTGGCGTAGTTGGTTTAGCAAGCCAAGTTTATCATGTGCAACGCTTTCCATTTCAGCCGGTTTTCTACTGGCGATAGCAACCTTCTCACGACTAAGAACAGTCGAAAGAGAGAGGGCAACGCTACGCTGTAGATCTAATAATTCAGTTAATGTTTGAGCCATAGTGTCTCTTTATTAAATAGATATGATGAGAAAAATCACCAGCCTAAGATTATAGGCCGGCTAATTCATCTTCAAATTTAATCATGTTGTCTGCTAGGCGCTCAGGATCAACAGAGTAAGAGCCATTTGCGATAGCTGCTTTAATTGCAGCAACTTTATCTTCGTTAAACGAAGGTTCTGTTGCTAATTGTTGGTGCATTTGGCCAATTTCTTTACCTTGATTACTCAAAGAAACGGCATCCATTTTCGCAGACATAGCAGGTGTTGAACTTGCAGGTGACTTATCACCAGAATCAACACGAGCTTGATTACGTAATGTCGCCATAGCTTGGCTAGCACGTAGTTGGTCAATACTTGTCATATATTCAAGCCTTTTTAGCCGGTTAATACATTCTCTTAATCTATCTATCGGCTGTCAAAAAAATAACTTAAGTAAATAATGAAATTTTTTGACGCTTTTTTCATTATTTTTAAACTGTGGATAATATAAGCATAATTAGTGCCACAAAAATCATATCGGCAGTAAACAGGGATAGTTTAGAAAAAATAATTTTGATTGGTCTAAATTCGGTATTATTAGAAGCGAATACTAATCACACCTACATTAGTTACTATCCCACTGACTATACGGTTGGATTTATCATTTTTCACATTGATCTTATCACCAAGCGCACCATCACCTAAAGCGGTTCCTTTTGTGATGATACTTAATTCTCCTTTTACTGCCTTAATTATAACGCTGTCATTACGGCATACCATGCAGATATCGTTTTTTTCAACAACATTACCGGCCCTGACACTGCGTTTAATACGAGAACCAATAAGGTCGTTTACATTAACATACCCACCTCTGCGGTAGACTCGACTCGTAACTAAGGTCAGTGTTATATCTCTATTCGAGATTGTATGTCCTTTTGATAACGAGGTTACAGCGGTAGCTAAAGGCATCATAAGTTCTGATTTTACAGGAACATACACTTTCCAATTATCAGTTGGGCATTCAACAAGTACAGAAGTATTTCCGCTAGTATTGAGCTTTCCTGGCAAGGTGGTGGTTAGTGGGGTTGGGCAATCAGTCGCATAAATACGGCTATCAATACGCACAGCTTCCACTTGTAAGGTTCCATTTTTTGGTGTATCAATTTTCTGTTCAATAAATGATTCTGCTGCCTGTTTAATTGCCTTTAATTGCTCATCTGTGGCAGCATGGACATTCAAGCTAAAGAAACTTATAAATATGCCGATAACGCTTATAAGTCGATAAATGGTGATATTCATACTATGTTTTTCTATTATCATCATAATTTTAATATAAAATGCCATGTGGTATATCGTGTTCTTAATAGGTTTATGTTAGGCTCGCGATTCATTTATAATGGCACAAGATGGAGTCACATATGACAGGCATACTGGATTCGGTGAATCAGCGCACACAACTTGTAGGGCAGAACCGTTTAGAATTACTTACTTTTCGTCTTATGGGACGCCAACGTTATGGTATTAACGTATTTAAGGTAAAAGAAGTATTACAGTGTCCGAGATTGACTTCAATGCCTAATTTGAATCCTTTAGTAAAAGGCGTAGCTCATATTCGTGGCCAAACGATCTCGGTAATTGATTTAAGCCTTGCTACTGGCGGTCGTCCGACCACAGAAATAGATAAATGCTTTATTATTATTTCGGAATTTAACCGTACTATTCAAGGTTTTTTAGTTAAATCTGTTGAGCGTATTGTTAATATGCATTGGGAGGCGATTTTACCGCCGCCTCAAGGTACTGGACGTGCAAACTATTTAACTGCTGTGACAAATATTGACGATGAACTCGTTGAAATTTTGGATGTAGAAAAAATCTTAGCGGAAATTGCGCCTATTGATGAAACCATGAATGAAACATTGGTTGAAGAAATGGCAGCAATCAGCCCTGAAATTGTGCGAAAAGTACTGATTGCAGATGATTCAAGTGTTGCTCGTAAGCAAGTTCAACGTGCAGTACAATCTATCGGTTTTGAAACTATCATGGTAAAAGATGGTAAAGAAGCACTAGATAAACTCGTTGATATGGCTAATGAAGGCAGTATTTATGAGCAAATTGGCCTAGTAATCTCTGATGTTGAAATGCCAGAAATGGATGGTTATACATTAACAGCAGAAATTCGTCGTGAACCAGCATTAAAAGACTTACATGTTATATTGCATACTTCTTTAAGTGGTGTATTTAACCAAGCAATGGTTGAGCGTGTAGGTGCAAATCAGTTTATTGCAAAGTTTAACCCAGATGAATTGGGTGCTGCAGTTAAGAGAGCGGTAGAAAAGTAACTCCCGCTTTTTACAATAAGTTAATATATTAGCCATGGCTTTGGTAAGACATGGCAATTCATTTTTATTTGGAAGTAAAATCGTTAATGACAACTATAACTATCAACGAACAAGAGTATCGTGATTTTAGCCGTTTTCTTGAATCTCAATGTGGCATTGTCCTTGGTGACAGTAAGCAATATTTAGTAAGAAGTCGACTGAGTCCTTTAGTTGCTAAGTTTTCATTAGCTTCATTATCTGATCTATTAAAACAAGTAATTTCTGGTCGTAACCGTGAATTACGTGTTGCCGCGGTTGATGCGATGACAACCAATGAAACGCTATGGTTTAGAGACGGCTACCCATTTACCGTTTTATCTGAAAAATTATTGCCGGAGTTAGCGGCAAACCGTCGACCTCTTAAAATTTGGTCTGCGGCAAGTTCATCAGGTCAAGAAGCGTATTCTATGGGGATGATTATTTCAGAAATCCAAGCGCGTAAGCCTGGTTTTCTTCCAAATATTAGTATTACTGGAACGGACATTTCACCGACAATGCTAGATACATGTAAAGCCGGTGTTTATGATAATTTAGCATTAAGCCGAGGACTGTCTCCTGAGCGTCGTCGTGCGTTCTTTGAAGATGCTGGTGATGGCAAAATGAAGATTAATGATAAAATTAAACGTATGGTTAACTTCCGTCCGCAAAACTTGATGGATAGCTACAGCTTATTAGGCAAGTTCGATATCATTTTTTGCCGTAATGTATTGATTTACTTTTCACCAGATATGAAAGCCAAAGTGTTAAATCAGATGGCGGCAAGTCTTAACCCCGGCGGATATTTACTACTGGGTGCTTCTGAATCACTAACCGGTTTAACTGATAAGTTTGAAATGGTTCGTTGTAATCCAGGTATCATTTATAAGCTAAAATAATTAAAATTGATTAATTAGTATACAAAAGGCGGCTTAGGTCGCTTTTTTTGTGCTTGTTATTTAGAGTCGGCATAAATATTGCTAATTTTATGCAAGTAGTATCGTCAATCTGTTCTGTGAATTGAAAAGTTGGCATACAGGTTGCAATATGAAATATATATACTGCTAGTCAGTTCTTGTGGAGGGTTTGAAATGGCAATTTCTTTTGATAATGCACTAGGTATTCACCAGTATACGGTTGGAGTTCGCTCTGAACGTGCTGAAATGCTAGCGACGAACATCGCTCAAGCGAATACTCCGGGCTATAAAGCAAAAGGAATGGACTTTCAAAAAGCAATGCAGTCGGCAACATCTAAGGCAAGCATGGGTCTTAGCCGTACAGATGGTCGGCACATCAATGCCTCAACACGAGTGGCAGGGGAAATTCAATACCGCGTACCAACTCAACCTGATACGGGAGATGGCAATACGGTAGATGTGGATTTGGAGCGTAATTTATTTATGCAAAACCAACTTCGTCATCAAGCATCATTGGAATTTTTAGGTAGCAAATTCAAAAACCTAACCAAAGCAATTAAAGGGGAATAGAGATGAGCTTATTTAATGTTTTTAACGTTACAGGTTCTGCGATGAGTGCAGAGTCAGTTCGTCTTAACACCACTTCAAGTAACATGGCAAATGCTGACAGTGTAAGTAGCTCTGCTGCTGAAACTTATAAGGCTCGCCAAGCTGTCTTTGGTGCGGAATTGAGTAAAGCAAAATACAAACAAGATCATACAGTTCCTGTAAAAGTTCTTGGTATTGTTGAAAGCCAAAAACCATTACGTGCTGAATATAATCCTGATCACCCTATGGCAAATGACGATGGCTATATTTTTAAGCCAAACGTTAATGTGATGGAAGAAATGGCAAACATGATTTCTGCTTCTCGTTCATACCAAACGAATGTTCAAGTAGCAGATGCGAGTAAACAAATGTTGCAGAGTACTCTGCGAATGGGTCAATAAGGATAGGAGGTAGCTATGACTGGAATCAATAACGTTGGTCAAAACGGCTTGTCCTACATCGACCAGCTTAAAAGTCTTCAAGAGGCAAATAAGCCTGAAAAGGCTACTGGTGGCAAAAATGAACTGAAGCAAGAAGACTTCCTTTCATTATTAACCAAACAGTTGTCTCAGCAAGACCCGTTTAAGCCGGTTGAAAACGATCAAATGATTGCGCAAATGGCATCATTTGCAACCGTTGATGGTATTGGCAAGATGAATACACAGTTTGATAGCTTGAATTCATCAATGACATCTAACCAAGCATTACAAGCATCATCGCTTGTTGGCCGTGATGTTCTAGTACCTGGCGCTAAAGGGCTAAAAGAAGCAGATAAAAGTATGGCGGCAATGGTTAAATTGCCACAGGCAATTAATAACCTAATGGTTCGTGTTGAAAACGAGCAAGGCCAATTAATTCGTACTTTGAATGTGGGCGCTAAACCTGCTGGCGATACTCGTGTTGAGTGGGACGGCAAGGATGAAAAAGGCAATGTAATGCCTGCTGGTAGCTATAATATCAAAGCTGCTGGTGTGCTTGATGGAGAAAACAAAGAGTTTGGTGTATCAACATACGCTAACGTAAATAGTGTTCTTCTAGGCAAAGGCGATGGCAATGTTCTGCTTAATCTTGCTGGTTTTGCTTCACCTATGAAACTGGCAGAAGTGCTAGAAGTAGGTAAGGCATAAAAGGCGAATATTCAGTGCAGCAGTTTATCGCTGCCTGAATACTCCCATTTACTGTAACAAATTCATTAAAACATAGAGCTATGCCAATTCCTTTAACATTCCCAATTGACTGTGATCGTTAATGGAATTGGAAATCATCAGCGTAGCTAGATAGGAGATATCAAATGTCATACGTAGCATTAAGTGGTCTAGCCGCTGCTCAAAAAGATCTAAACACAACATCAAACAACTTGGCGAATGCCAATACGTTTGGTTTTAAAGAGTCTCGTGCAGAGTTTGGTGATGTTTATTCATCATCGTTGTTTTCAAATGCCAAAACCACAACAGGTGGTGGTGCACAAACAACGAAAATTGCTCAGCAATTCCATGAAGGCTCAAGTATTTATACTAACAACCCAATGGATTTACGTATTTCTGGTCAAGGTTTCTTTGCGGTAGCAAAAGATCGCCTACAGCCAGCAACGAATGAATTAAGCCGTAACGGTGCATTTCACTTAGATAATGAAAACTATGTAACTACATCAAATGATGAATTCTTATTAGGTTACGAAGTTGATCCTGAGTCAGGCAATGTATCTTCTTATGAGCCAAAAGCACTGAAGATCCCAGACCAATTTGGTAAACCAAAACCAACAGAAAACGTTGAGATTGGCATGAACTTGCCTGCGACTGAAGTACCAAAAGATCCTGCTCTTTTTGATATGAACGATCCTGATACTTACAATAAGTCGACATCGGTAACGACGTACGATTCATTAGGTCAACCATATAAAATGACCACTTATTATGTGAAAGATGCAACGCAACCAAACCGCTGGAATGTGTTCTATTCATCAACAGATATTGATGGTGAAAAACCCGTAAATATCAATGCAGGTGATGCGACAAATGCGGCAGGTCAAACTGGTCATTCGATTATATTTAATAATGATGGTACAACTCAAAGTATCAATGCTGGTCAACCGGTTGCAACAACAACGCTAGGTGAGAATGGTTTAAACTTAAATGGTGCTGATCCTTCTCAGACATTAACGATGAAGTTTGATAACCCAACGCAGTTCTCAGCACCGTTTGAAATGCGTCGTTTCAGTGAAGATGGCGCAACAACAGGTTACTTATCAAAAGTAGATATTGATAAGAGTGGTAACATTGTTGGTTCTTATTCAAATGGTAAAGATGTGACATTAGGTCGCGTAGCAATGGTTCGTGTAACTAACCAACAAGGCCTTGCTCAAAACGGTGGCACTCAATGGTCAACGACACAAGCATCTGGAGCTGCAATTTGGGGTGAAGCAAACCAAGGTTCATTTGGTGATATTCAAAGTGGTACGTTAGAGCAATCAAACATCGATATGACTCAAGAGTTGGTTGATTTGATTTCTGCACAACGTAACTTCCAAGCGAACTCTCGTTCATTGGATGTACATAACCAACTGCAACAAAATATCCTACAAATTCGTTAATTTAAACGAGTATCTATTTATCAAATTGCCGTCGACATTGACGGCAATTTTTTACCCAGAATTGTTGCCTCTTGGTTTCAATCTTTTTCCTCCCCGGTACCATGCCTCTTCTTTTTCTTCACTGTTACACTTCTAACCTTTTGATATGAAACATTAAAAAAACTTGGCACACTCATTGCTATTATAACTTCAGATAGATTATTGGAGTTCATTATGGATCGCGCATTATTTTTAGCCATGAGTGGCGCAAAGCAAAACATGCAAGCTATGCAGCTGCGTTCAAACAACCTTGCCAACGTAAGTACAACGGGTTTCCGTGCTGATTTAGAGCAAGCACGTTCAATGCAAGCGTATGGTGAAGGTTTGCCTACTCGTGTGTTCAATATGACAGAGCGTCCAGGAAGTAGCTTTTCTCAAGGTTCAGTAATTACAACTGGCCGTGATTTAGATTTAACAATTGAAGGCGATGGCTGGATTTCAGTGATGGACAACACCGGTCGTGAAGGTTTGACTCGTGCTGGTAATCTAAAAATAGATGAGACAGGTTTATTAATGAATGGCAGCGGCCACCTAGTATTAGGTGAGAATGACGCGCCAATTACGTTGCCGCTTCCGATCTCAAAGATTCAAATTGCAAAGGACGGCACTATCTCTGTTCTTGAGCAAGGTGCTCCAGCTGAAGCGATGGCAGAAGTTGACCGCATTAAATTAGTTCGTACCGATAATCGCGATTTATTTAAAGACACGAATGGTTTGTTCCGTTCGAAAAATCCTAATAATGCATTTCAAGCAGACGCGGGTGTAACCGTACTAAAAGGTGCATTAGAAGGCAGTAACGTTAATGCCGTAGGTGAGATGACCAATTTAATTGATTTGCAGCGTCAGTTTGAAATGCAAGTCAAGATGATGAGTACCGCTGAAGAGATGGATAAAGCTTCAGACTCATTATTACGTATGGGTTAATTGAACAATTAACTTGATTAACTTAATACATTAAAGAATTTAGAGGAATACACAATGAATCCAGCATTATGGGTAAGTAAAACAGGCTTAGACGCACAGCAAACTAACATTGCGACTATCTCAAACAACTTGGCGAATGCCTCAACGGTTGGTTTTAAAAAGAGCCGTGCCGTATTTGAAGATCTGTTTTACCAAAACGTAAACCAAGCCGGTGCTCAGTCAACACAAAACACAGAGTTACCAACTGGCTTAATGCTAGGTGCGGGTTCTAAAGTTGTGGCAACACAAAAAGTATTTACTAACGGTAATGCTCAAACCACGTCTAACGGCATGGATATGATGATCGAAGGCAAAGGCTTTTTCCAAGTGACTATGCCTGATGGCAACATTGGTTATTCTCGTAATGGTCAATTTACGTTAAATGATGAAGGCGCAATCGTAACAACAGGCGCTGGTTACCGTTTAGAACCAGAAATTATCGTTCCTGAAGATGCAATTAATGTAACTGTTGGTACGGATGGTGAAGTGTCTGTTCGTCTACGTGGCCAACAAGATAACCAAGTGATTGGTCAAATCACAACGGTTGATTTCATTAACCCAGGTGGTTTAGAGCCTGTAGGTCAAAACCTTTACTTACCAACAGGTGCTAGTGGTGACCCACAGGAAGGGGTTCCTGGTGTAGAAGGCTTAGGTGCTATTCGTCAATCTATGCTTGAAGCATCAAACGTAAACGTAACTGAAGAGCTAGTGAACATGATCGAAGCACAACGTGTTTATGAAATGAACTCAAAAGTAATTTCTGCTGTTGATAAAATGGCAAGCTTTGTTAACCAACAACTGTAATTGGTGATTAGGATGAAACGTCTTCTTTGTTTACTAATGCTAACGACTCTAACCGGTTGTGAAGCGCTATTAGTTCAAAACCCGAACTTACAAGATAGCGAAGTGACTTCTGCTACCACCAATGTTGATGCAGTAGAAGGTGATAAAGCGAAAGAAGAGGGAGGGGGCATTATTGATACACTTCGTGGTCGTAATGATCCTATTTCAGGCGATCCAGCTTGGGCTCCTATTCATCCTAAAGAGAAACCAGAGCATTACGCTGCGGCAACAGGTTCATTGTTCAATATGGATCATGCTCAAGACATGTATGACGATACCAAGCCTCGTGGTTTAGGTGACATTGTTACTGTGACTTTAGCTGAGAATACCAAAGCGGCAAAAAGTGCCGATGCTGAATTATCAAAATCAAATGATTCAAGCATGGACCCATTGCAAGTCGGTGGTCAAGAGTTACAGATGGGTGGCCAATATAATTTCTCTTACGAGCTATCTAACGATAATAACTTCACCGGAAACACCTCAGCTAACCAAAGTAACAGTTTAAGTGGTTCGATCACGGTAGAAGTAGTAGAAGTTTTAGCTAACGGTAACTTATTGATCCGTGGCGAGAAGTGGCTAACACTTAATACTGGGGATGAATATATCCGATTGAGTGGCACTATTCGTCCTGATGACATTAGTTTTGATAACACCATTGCATCAACCCGAATTTCAAACGCACGTATCCAGTATTCAGGTACGGGTGATCAACAAGATATGCAAGAACCTGGATTCTTGGCACGATTCTTTAATGTAGCACTATAATAATGACGAATCGTTGGAGTTTTGACGTGAATAAAAGCCTAGTTACTTTAATCTTTACTTGGTTATGCCTAAGTATCTCTACAGCACAAGCAGCACGTATTAAAGACGTGGCAGAAGTTGCTGGGGTTCGTAGTAACCAATTAATTGGTTATGGCTTGGTTTCAGGCTTACCAGGTACTGGTGAATCAACACCATTTACCGATCAAAGCTTTAATGCCATGCTGCAAAACTTTGGTATTCAATTACCACCAGGTACAAAGCCAAAAACAAAAAACGTGGCGGCAGTGATGGTTACCGCAACCTTGCCTGCATTTTCAAAACAAGGTCAAGTAGTTGATGTGACGGTTTCTTCTGTAGGTTCCGCAAAAAGCTTACGTGGTGGTACTTTGCTACAAACCTTCCTGAAAGGTCTGGACGGTAAGACCTACGCTATTGCACAAGGTAACTTAATTGTAAGTGGCTTTAGTGCTACGGGGGCTGACGGTTCTAAAATTGTTGGTAATAACCCAACCGTAGGTCGTATCTCTGGTGGCGCAATGGTTGAACGTGAGATCCCATCTCCATTTGGCCGTGGTGATTTCATCACCTTTAATTTATTAGAGTCTGATTTTACTACTGCTCAACGTATGGCTGATGCAGTAAACAACTTCCTAGGTCCAAACATGGCGTCAGCGGTTGATGCAACTTCTGTTCGTGTGCGTGCACCTCGTGATATCAGCCAACGAGTGGCTTTCTTATCAGCCGTCGAGAATGTTGATTTTGATCCAGCAGATGGTTCTGCAAAAATTATTGTTAACTCTCGTACTGGTACTATTGTTGTCGGTAAACACGTGAAATTAAAAGCTGCCGCAGTGACTCACGGTGGTATGACGGTTGCGATTAAAGAAAATTTACAAGTAAGCCAACCGGGTCCATTTAGTGATGGTCAAACGGTTGTTGTACCTGACTCTGATATTGAAGTGACAGAAGAGCAAGGCAAAATGTTTAAGTTTGAGCCGGGACTAACCCTTGATGATTTAGTCCGAGCTGTAAATGAAGTAGGTGCAGCACCATCGGATTTGATGGCGATTCTACAAGCATTGAAGCAAGCTGGTGCAATTGAAGGTCAATTGATCATTATTTAATGTTCCTTGATAAACAGAAAAATAATTACAGGAAACGCACTTCTTCGGAAGTGCGTTTTTTTTGGCATTAAACTTGCTCTGTTAGTAATGTAGAGACAGTCGATTTATTACCCTGATTAAAAAGAGTAAGCGTAAAAATGAATAATTCAGTAAATATGACAGACGTAGGTTTTATCCATGATGTGGGTGGCCTAGATAACTTACGTAAAAGTGCGGTTAATGGCGATCAAGAAAGCCAAGACAAAGCGCTGCGTGCGGCGGCTGAACAATTTGAATCTATTTTTACGCAAATGCTTTTTAAATCAATGCGTAATGCTAATAATTCATTCAAATCAGATATGATGAGCAGTGATAATCAGCAGTTCTTTGAGCAAATGCGTGATGATCAAATGGCGACAGAATTGTCGAAAAAAGGCTCATTAGGCTTAGCTGATATGATTGTTGCACAACTTGGCGCATCAATGAATCAAGAGCCACCAGTGCATAACGGCAAAAACTTAGAGCAAGATGCTCGCATGGCAATGCGCAAAGCGGCAACCGATGAAACGTTACGCTTGCCGGTTGATTACTCATATCCAAAGGGTTCTGAAGCTAAACAAGCATCACAGACTGAATCAGCAAGTATTGCACAGCTAGAAAAAGCATTGGCAGCAAGACCGGTACAACAACCTGAGAAATTTGATTCTCCTCAGCAATTTGTAGAAACCATGAAGCCGTATGCTGAGAAAGCCGCAAAAGCATTAGGCATTGACTCAAATGTATTAATTGCTCAAGCCGCGCTAGAAACTGGTTGGGGTAAAAAAGTTATTCAAAATTCAGTGGATTCTAGCCATAACTTATTCAACATTAAAGCCGATAGAAGCTGGCAGGGCGATAAGATAGCTAAGAATACGTTGGAATATCACGATAATGTCGCAGTGACAGAGAATGCTGCCTTCCGTTCATACGATAACTATGAAGAGAGCTTTAGTGATTTTGTTCGATTCTTAAATCAAAACCCACGTTATGAGCGCGCATTACAACAAACAGAAAGTTCAGAAAGTTTTATTAAAGGGATCCACAGTGCTGGTTATGCAACTGATCCAAACTACACTAATAAAGTCATGAGTGTAATGAAGACCGTAGAAAGCTTAACTAAATAAACCTTACTGAATTAGTAAATATCTAAAATCCTGCTGCTTAGTGTTGTCATATCACTGAGCGGCAGGATTTTTTGCTTTATTGCCGCTTAAAAACCAAAAGAGGCAAAGAAAGGCGATAAATACAGAAATCTAGTGGCAAAGAGAGACTTTAAGGTTGTGGGTTTATCTATCTCATTGAAAATGCTGAGTTTAAAAGTTGGCACACTGATTGCTATATTAGTTTTGTTAGGAAATTTTTTATCGCATCTTTTATAGAGTTTTTGGAGGCAACATGGGACTTGATCTGCTACATCTAGGTACACAAGGTGTGCTTACGGCGCAGCGTCAACTGAATACGACCAGTCACAATATTAACAACGTTAATACTGAAGGCTTTAGTCGTCAATCGGTAGTTCAAGACACAAATATGCCTCATTGGGTGTCAGGTGCAAACCTCGGCGCAGGCGTGCACGTTGCCGCTGTGCGACGTTCGTTTGATCAGTTCGCAACTAACGAATTGAACCTTTCTACAACCAACCTAAGCTACTCTATGGATACAGAAGCTAACCTTGATGTTCTAACGAATATGATGTCATCTATTGGTGCTAAGCGTATTCCAGAAAACATCAATGATTGGTTTGATGCCGTAAAAACTCTTGCCGACAGCCCTAACGAAATCGGTGCACGTAAAGTAGTCCTAGAAAAATCACGTCTTGTTTCACAAAGCTTAAATGACTTTTATGAGAACGTACGTCAGCAAAACTCAGACGTAAATAAAAAGATGGATCTAACGGTAGAGCGCATGAATGGTATTGCTCTAGAGTTAAAAGAAATTAACCAAATGATGGTCAAGACCCCGGGTCCGCACAATGACCTAATGGATCGTCATGAAAAGTTAATTAAAGAACTGTCTCAATACACAAAAGTTACCATTACTAAGCGTGATAACGAGAATGCATTCAATGTCTTAATTGGTGGTGGACACATGCTAGTGTCTGGTACTCATTCAAGTGAATTGAAAATGATAGCAGGGACTCCTGACCCATTACAGCGCCGACTAGCTATGGTTGAAGGTAAGGGAATGAAAGCGATTCAACATGATAGTATTGGCGGTAAAATGTCAGCGTTATTTGAATTGCGTGATAGCACAATTCCTACCATCATGGATGAATTAGGCCGCGTGGCAGTTGGTTTCAGCAGTGAAGTTAACCGTTTACAAAGCCAAGCAATAGATCTGCGTGGACAGATTGGTGCAAACATTTTCTCTGATGTTAACTCAGAGCAAGCAGCTCGTAGCCGCGCCATTATTCCTGGGGACTCTTCTGCTGAAGTTGGTGTATTCATTGATGATATTAGCCAACTAAAAGCAGGCGATTATGCCCTAAAGTATGATGGCAGCCAATATACGGTGACCCGACCTACAGGTGAAGTACAGCGTTTAGACCCAACCGGTAACCCATCGACCTTTTTCCTAGACGGTATGCGAGTTGAAATTCGTGAACCACTAGGTGCCGGTGAACGTGTATTACTTCGTCCAACGCGTATAGCGGCTGGCGAAATGAAGCTTGAAATGAATGAAGCTGAGAAAATAGCCGCACAAAGCTATGCAAGCTCAGCGACATTCGCAACAGGTAATGCAAAATTTAAAGTATTACAAGCGGGTGAATTAAAAGAGTTTCAAGTTGTTATTTCTCCTGCTGCAAATCAATTTGCCGTTTTGGATATGAAAGGCAAAATGTTGCTTGAACCACAAACTTACCCGCCAAAAGGCGCAGTAACTGTGGGTGGTACAACATTTGAACTTACTGGTGGTGCCGCAGCAAATGATAAATTTGCAGCTAACTTAGTTCCATCTGAAGGTGATAATGGTAACTTGCTATTAATGCAAGGCTTGCAAACACGTAAAGTGATGGACGAAGGTCGCTCAACCGTTATTGATTTATATCAGAACGTAAATACAGAGATTGGCCTTAAAAAAGCGACAGCCTCTCGTTTATCTGAAGTTTCACGTGTAGAGAATGAAGCTGCACAAAGTCGTGTTGCTTCTGTTGCTGGCGTAAACTTAGATGAAGAAGCGGCAAACATGATGAAGTTTCAACAAGCATACATGGCTTCTTCTCGAATCATGAAAGCGGCAGATGAGACGTTTAATTCAATTTTGCAATTATCGTAATTAGGAGGCAATAGAGTATGTTAAATCGTATTTCAAGCTTTCATAACTACCAATCAGTTCAAAATGATATTTCTCGTCAAGAAGCGAAAGTTCATCAAAACAGCGCGCAATTGGCGTCAGGTAAAAAGCTATTAACTGCAGGTGACGACCCCGTTGCTGCGTTATATGCACAAAACTTAACGCAAAAGAAAGAAGAGTTACGTCAATACAGCGATACTATTGTTTTAGCGCGTAACCGTTTAGAGCGTCATGAAGTAGCCATCGCTAATGCTGAACAGTTTGCTGATGATGCTAAACGTAGTGTTATGGAAATGATTAACGGTTCTCTTGCACCAGAAGATCGTTATGCTCATGCACAAGACATTAAAGGCATTGCAGATAATTTTTTAAATCTAACTAACATGTTAGATGAATCAGGGAATTATTTATTCTCTGGTACCAAGTCAAAAACACAACCATTCTTCCGATCGAATGATGGAACTGTTGCTTATGCTGGTGATGAATATCAGCGTAGTTTGAAAGTATCAGGTTCAATAGAAGTGGCTGTAAATGACTCGGGCAGTAAATTATTTACAGAAATTAAAAACCCATTTGGTGATTACGACCCGCAATATTCACTAAAAGAAGGGTCTGAATTACTACTGTCCAAAGCGACAAATACAAATTATACCGATCCTGCAACGTATGAAGTCAGTTTTAATGCTGGTGCTGATGGTAAATATAATTACCAATTATCAAAAGATGGTAGTGCAGTAAAAACTGCCCTGTTTGATCCTGCTGAAGGGATTAAATATGAAGGGATAGATATACAGATCCGTGGCCAGCTAAAAGCAGGCGATACGATTACTCTTGAACCAAAGAAAACGATTAGCGTTTTTGATTCTTTCAAAAAAGCACAAGAACTGGCACTAAACCATGTATCTGATGCGTCAAGTACAGCTGAGTTACATCAAGTGACTGATGAGTTTCATGCCGCATTTATTCACTTAAGCCAAGCTCAGGCTGAAGTAGGAACAAGACAAAATACGCTTGATCAACAAGAAATGCAGCACCAAGATTTTGATTTAACAATCTCTAAATCGTTAAGCTCAATTGAAGATTTGGATTATGCTCAAGCCGTGATTGAATTTAGTGAGAATACACGTGCACTTCAGGCTTCTCAGCAAGCCTTTGGTAAAGTAAAAGACATAACATTATTTAATTACGTATAGAGATTAAATAATATTGAAAGCTCAACAGACATGTTGGGCTTTTTTTATGCCTGCTATTTATCGTTACCATCGGTGTGGGAAGATGAATGTGGTGATTTATGGAAATCTCTATAACTATATGAACTATAAAATAAAACCCTAATAGGAATAGCTTTGCCGCTTCACTTGAATATTGTAAATATTTGCCGCCTATTATTGAAAATCACAGTTATTTTCCTATTTTATTCTTATTGGTTGTACTTAAGCCATAGATAGACGTTTTAGTAAAATGTAATCTACTGGTTAGTTCTTAAATATTGACTGAGAGACAATGCGGCAATGTTTATAAAAAAGCGGCAAGAAGGTTGGTTTTCAAGTATTTAGAGTATGGTGGGTGAGTATTGATTGGTCACTTAAGTCTTTGATTTTAATTGGTTGTATTTTATTTTTTTGATATTTTCCTTTCAATTTTTAAAACTGGCACACCTTATGCTAATTAATAACTATGACTGAGACGTTCACAGTTTGCCAATGGTAAATAGTGACATAGCAGTTGCAAAGTAGAGTTAATCATTTTGCTTTTGCATGTCAGTCATTAATGTATGTGTTTCTCTCATCTTGGCATGAGATTTGATATGTAAATTACATGACATTGAAAAACATTGGCCAATTGTGGCTGATATTTAACTATGAATTTTAAATATTTCTGAATAGAGCAGAAAGTAGATTTCGTGAAAACGAAACTCAAGGAGAGCAACGATGGCTGTAAATGTAAATACTAACGTATCTGCGATGACTGCGCAGCGTTACCTAAATAACGCAACGAACGATCTAAACAACTCAATGGAGCGTTTGTCTTCAGGTACTAAAATCAACAGCGCAAAAGATGACGCTGCTGGTCTACAAATTTCTAACCGCTTAACAGCTCAGACTCGTGGTCTTGATGTTGCTATGCGTAATGCGAACGATGGTATTTCTATCGCTCAAACAGCTGAAGGTGCGATGAACGAATCGACAAACATCCTTCAACGTATGCGTGATTTATCACTACAAGCGGCAAACGGTTCTAACTCAGATCAAGATCGCTCTTCTATCCAAGAAGAAGTACATGCACTGTCTGATGAATTAAACCGTATTGCTGAAACAACCTCTTTTGGTGGTCGTCGTCTACTTAACGGTACGTTCGGTGAGTCAGCATTCCAAATCGGCGCAAATGCTGGTGAAGCTATCCTTATTGAATTAACGTCTGTACGTGCTGATGACAGCCGCATGGGTGGTCAACGTTTTGTTTCTGAAAACGGTAAAGGCGCATCTTGGAATGTAGAAGCTGGCAAAAATGACCTAAAATTAGAGTTTACAACTCAAAAAGGTGAAGCTGTTTCTATCGATATCAACGCTAAAGCTGGTGACGATATTGAAGAGTTAGCGACATACATTAACGGTCAATCAGACAAGATCTCTGCATCTGTTGGTGATGAAGGTAAACTTCAACTGTTTGTTGCTGAACCATCTATCGAAGGTGAGTTAGCAGTATCAGGTAACCTTGCGTCTGAGTTAGGTTTAGCTGGCGGTGCTGGTATCAAAGCAACAGTTGATAAACTAGACGTAACATCAGTGGGTGATGCTCAAGTTTCTATCGGCGTTATCGACTCTGCACTTGCTTATATCGACCGTGAGCGTGCTGACTTAGGTGCTAAACAAAACCGTTTAGGCCACAGCATCAACAACTTGTCTAACATTCAAGAGAATGTGTCTGCTTCTAACAGCCGAATCAAAGATACTGATTTTGCTAAAGAAACAACAAACATGACAAAAGCACAAATCCTTCAGCAGTCTAGTACGTCTATTCTTGCTCAAGCGAAACAGTTACCAAACGCTGCACTAACTTTACTGCAGTAATTGAGTAACTAACAACAGTCATCTTAGTGAACAAGAGGTGCTCTCATCTCTCATCATCCTCTTGTTCATTTGATTGTTGGCAAGCTTCAGGTAACTGGTTTTTTGTGTTCTTCTCACAGATCTCCTCATAAAAAACCAGCCTAGCTTTATGCCCCTTCATTGGGGCTACCCTTCTAAAAATACTCTTTTTAATTTAGAAAACCTTATTTCGGTCGATGACTTACTGTCTATTCTATAAGTAAGGTCATGCTATGAGTTCATTCTTACGATTTTTATTATTAACTTCTTTATCTTTTTCTACGCTTAGTGCCCAGCTGCACAATAATGATGTTGTATCTTATGTGAAATATGATTCATTCATTTTAGCTAAATCATGCATCGATCCAGATGTTGAGCGCTACTTTAAAGAAAAAGGCATCAATTCTAGAAATAGCCATATTAAAGGCTATGGAGAATGCTTTAATTCTCCTATTCATAAAGTAAAACGTAAGGCCATAAAAGATCTAAAACATTATTTAGGAGAAGAATGCTCAAGTCCTGCTTTTATTAACTTATTGAAGTCGGAAGGTATTGATCCTAATCATTATCAAATAGAAAGCAGCAGCCGCTGCCATCATCAAAATATCAGTTAAGCTTTGAGTAATTTGGCCGCTATAACTATTAAGATTAAATATATTAAGAGATTGTTATGTCTGTAACGGTAAACACCAATGTGTCTGCAATGACGGCACAGCGATATTTAAATCAAGCGACAGAGCAGTTAAATCAATCGATGGAACGTCTTTCTTCTGGTAAGCGAATTAATAGCGCTAAAGATGATGCTGCAGGACTGCAAATTTCCAATCGACTACAAGCTCAAATGAGCGGATTAGATGTTGCCGTGCGTAATGCTAATGATGGTATTTCTATTGCCCAAACTGCAGAAGGGGCAATGAATGAAAGTACTAACATTCTTCAGCGTATGCGTGACTTAGCACTGCAGTCATCAAATGGCTCTAACTCTCAACAAGATCGCCAGGCAATACAAGAAGAAGCGGATGCCTTAAATGATGAATTGAACCGTATTGCAGAAACCACCTCTTTTGGTGGCCGTCGTTTATTGAATGGTCAATTTGGAACATCAACTTTCCAGATTGGTGCTAATGCGGGTGAGGCTGTTCAACTAACGCTAGGCAGTATGCGATCTGATACTTTAGCTATGGGGGGATTTCATTACACCTCTCAAAGCCAGTTAAACAAAGGTTGGACAGTTCCTGAGGGCGGCCAAACGTTAACAATGTCATTTGCTGATGAAAATGGTAAAGCTCAAGAAATCACGATAGAAGCGAAAGCGGGTGATGATATTGAGGAGTTGGCAACTTACATCAATGGGCAAAATGATACCGTTCAAGCGTCAGTGGATGAGAACGGCCAATTGCAATTATTTACCGCGGGTGATTTAGTCTCAAGTGCGGTGACCTTTGGCGGTTCATTATCTGCTGAATTAGCCATTGGTGGTGCTGTATTTGATACCGTGAATGACTTAGATTTAACGACAGTAGGTGGTTCTCAAAAAGCGATTGCAACGTTAGATGCAGCCATGGGATTTGTCGATAAAGAGCGTGCGACATTAGGTGCGTTCCAGAACCGTTTTGATCATGCAATTAATAATTTAAATAATATTAATGAAAATATCTCGGCATCAAACAGTCGTATTGAAGATACCGACTTTGCAAAAGAAACGGTTGAGATGATGAAAGCGCAAATCTTACAACAAGTAAGTTCCACTGTACTTGCTCAAGCCAAACAAGCGCCTGATATTGCACTGAAGTTGCTTGGTTAATACATCAGTTAGTTTATATAGTAAGAAGCCAGCGAAAGCTGGTTTTTTTTGCCTAAAGAAAAGGAGAAGGTGCTTTTCTCGGACAGAATAGTAAAAACTTTAGTTGTTTTTTTGTCAAAGATTTAAAAAATTGAAGCGTGGTCATAGTTCATAAAGCAATCAATGATTTTATAAGAAAATCGATAAAGGTTTATTTTTAACCGTCGCTAAATTAAGTATCAGGCACTAATAGCAACTAATTTAGTGTCGAATAATAAAGCTCAGTTTTCCGAACTACGGAAAACAATCGGAAAACTAAACGGAGATACCACTATGTCGATTACAGTAAATACTAACGTATCAGCAATGACTGCTCAGCGTTACTTAAACAATGCAACGGATGGCGTTAATCAATCAATGGAACGCCTATCTTCTGGCTTTAAAATTAATAGCGCAAAAGACGATGCAGCAGGCTTACAGATTTCTAATCGTTTAACGTCTCAATCTCGTGGGTTAGAAGTTGCTGTTCGTAATGCAAATGATGGTATTTCAATTGCACAAACGGCTGAAGGTGCGATGAATGAATCGACAAACATCTTACAACGTATGCGTGATTTATCTCTTCAATCTTCTAATGGTTCAAATACTTCTGCTGATCGTGAAGCGATTCAGCAAGAAGTTGGTGCGCTTAATGACGAGTTAAACCGAATTGCAGAAACAACTTCATTTGGTGGTTCACGTCTTCTTAACGGTCAGTTTGGTACTAAATCATTCCAAATCGGTGCTGATTCTGGTGAAGCAGTAATGCTTAGCTTAAATAACATGCGTTCTGATTCAGCCTCAATGGGTGGAACAAGTTATAAAGCAGAAACTAAGCTTGATGCTGGCTGGGCTGCTAATGCTGAAAATTCAGAATTAACCGTGTCATTTTTAAATAAAGCAGGCGAAGAGAAAGAACTGACAATCAACGCAAAATCAGGCGATGATATTGAACAAGTGGCAACTTATATTAATGGCCAGACAGATTCAATTAATGCATCAGTATCTGAAGATGGTGAACTACAAATTGTTACCTCTAATGATAAGGTGCAAGGTGAGGTGAGCTTTGGTGGTTCTCTGGCTGGCGAACTAAATATGGGTGCAGCACAAGCTGAAACTGTTAAGAGCATCGACGTAACGACGGTTGGTGGCTCACAAAAGGCAGTCGCAGTTCTTGATGCAGCAATGCAATTTGTTGATGAGAATCGAGCTGATTTAGGTGCATTCCAAAACCGCTTTAGTCATGCTATTTCTAACTTAGATAACATTAATGAAAATGTATCTGCATCAAATAGTCGTATCAAAGATGTCGATTTTGCAAAAGAAACCACAGAGATGACAAAAGCTCAGATCCTTCAACAAGCAAGTTCGTCTATTCTAGCTCAAGCTAAGCAAGCGCCTAATGCTGCACTTGGCTTATTAAGATAGGTAATATATAAACTTCTAAGGTAGTAGTGCTCTCACACTATGCCAAAGCCGAGGCTTGCCTCGGCTTTTTTTATATAAGTAATTAAAATGAAGTTCCGTATATTGGGTTAACTTTGATTTTGACTGTGCAAAAATCAAGCGATATCATTGTATTTATGTCTATTTATAGCGATCTTCCTCCCGTTTTACCTTTCATTTAAATTTATTTCATTTTTTTTATCTTTTTTCCTAAAGAGTTTCCGATCGCGAGCGATAACTTAATTACAAGGCATTACGACTGAGGTTTTTTAAAATGCTTACAAAAGAAAAACTTAAAAAAATAAAAAGTTTTTCTAAAGTAATTTAAAACAAGGTCGTTAAGTTAAGTATCAAACGATGATTAATACGGTTTCCGGTCCAGGAGCGGAGTGATTCGGAACCAAAGTGGAGAAATAAATTATGGCTATCAATGTAAACACAAACGTATCAGCAATGACTGCACAGCGTTACTTAAACAACGCAACTAGCGACCTAAACAGCTCAATGGAGCGTTTGTCTTCAGGTCTTAAAATTAACAGTGCAAAAGACGATGCGGCTGGCCTACAAATTTCAAACCGTCTTACTTCTCAAACTCGCGGCTTAGATGTTGCAGTTCGAAATGCAAACGATGGTATCTCAATGGCGCAAACTGCTGAAGGTGCGATGAACGAAACAACGAACATCCTTCAACGTATGCGTGATTTATCACTTCAATCTTCTAACGGTTCAAACACAACAGCTGACCGTACTGCGATTCAAGAAGAAGTGGTTGCTTTGAATGACGAATTAAACCGTATTGCAGAAACAACCTCGTTTGGTGGCTCTCGTCTACTAAATGGCCAGTTTGGAACTAAGTCTTTCCAAATTGGATCGGATTCAGGCGAAGCGGTAATGCTAACACTGAATAACATGCGTTCTGATACAACAGCGATGGGTGGTCACACTTATTCTGCGACGGAAGGCAAAGATGCAAACTGGTCAGTAAGTGCAGAAAACACTGAATTAACAATGAATTTTGTTGATAAAGATGGCCAAGAACAAAACATCACAATCAATGCAAAAGCAGGTGATGACATTGAAGAAGTAGCTACTTACATCAATGGTCAAAGCGATGCCGTAAACGCCTCTGTTACAGAAGAAGGTAAACTGCAAGTATTTGCAGCAGCTGAAGCAACTGATATTGCATTCAGTGGCGCATTAAGCAGCGAGTTAGGTATGGGTAACAAGGTTACTGATACAGTAAAAAGCATTGATGTAACAACGGTTGGTGGTTCACAAAAAGCGGTAGCAATTCTTGACTCAGCAATGCAATACGTAGATTCAAATCGTGCTGATTTAGGTGCTTTCCAAAACCGTTTTGGTCATGCCATTAACAACTTAGAAAATATTAATGAGAACGTGAATGCGTCTAACAGCCAAATCAAAGATGTTGATTTTGCTAAAGAAACGACAGCTATGACGAAATCTCAAATCCTGCAACAAGCGAGCTCGTCTATTCTTGCTCAAGCTAAGCAGGCACCAAATGCAGCATTAGGCCTGTTGGGCTAATCAGCATAGTAAACACTTGTGAGAATGAGAGCTAAGCTATCTGCAAAGTTCTATCCCAACAGGTTATAAGTGAGTCTGACTTACTTTATAAAATTAAACTTAGGCTATCTCGCGATGTATTTTGTAGAGGTGAGAGTCTACTTAATACATAGAGATATGCTTTTAAATATATGTGAGAAACGATGGTTGGTGCGGAGGATGAGACCACACCGCCATTGCATTATCCCTTAGGAGATCTATTTATGTCTATTACAGTAAATACTAACGTATCAGCAATGACAGCTCAGCGTTATTTAAACAGCGCAACATCTGACGTTAACCAATCAATGGAACGTCTATCTTCTGGCAACAAGATCAACAGTGCTAAAGATGATGCTGCTGGCCTACAAATCTCTAACCGTTTAAACACGCAAACTCGTGGTCTAGACGTAGCGGTTCGTAACGCAAACGACGGCATCTCTATGATGCAAACAGCTGAAGGCGCAATGAAAGAGACTTCAAACATCCTTTCTCGTGTACGTGATCTTGCACTGCAATCGTCAAATGGTTCAAACACTGACGCTGACCGTAGCGCAATCCAACAAGAAGTAACGGCTCTTTCTGATGAAATGAACCGTATCGCTGAAACAACTTCTTTTGGTGGCACTCGTCTACTAAACGGTAGCTTCGGTACTAAATCTTTCCAAGTTGGTGCTGATTCTGGTGAGGCAGTAATGCTTACTCTGAACAACCTACGTGCAGATGAGTCAAACATGGGTGGCCAATCTTTCACTGCGAAAGAAGGTGTTGCTGCTGGTTGGACTGCTGGTAAAGATGCAAACATGACAATCTCTTTCACAGATAAGTCTGGTGAAGAGCAATCTGTTTCAATCAACGCTAAAGCTGGCGATGATATTGAAGAAGTTGCAACGTACATCAACGGCCAAACTGACAAAGTTAGCGCTTCTGTTGGTGAAGACGGTAAACTGCAAGTATTCGCAGCAAAAGGCACTATTGAAGGCGAAATCGAATTCTCTGGCGCTCTAGCTAACGAAACTGGTATGTCTGATGCAATTCAAGCTCAAAAAACTGTTGGTAACATCGATGTTACTTCAGTAGCTGGTTCTCAAGACGCAATCGCAGTTGTTGATGCAGCAATGAAATTTGTTGATAGCCACCGTTCTGAGCTAGGTGCAGCTCAAAACCGTATGGGTCACACAATCAACAACTTAGACAACATTAACGAAAACGTTTCTGCAGCTAAGAGCCAAATCAAAGACGTTGATTTCGCGAAAGAAACAACTGAAATGACTAAAGCACAAATCCTACAGCAAGCAAGCTCTTCTATCTTAGCTCAAGCTAAGCAAGCGCCAAATGCTGCTCTAGGTCTATTACGTTAATCCACTCTGATTAATTGATAATACTTAAATAGGTAGGTGGGCGGCTTCATCGTCAACCCACTTACTGAAATATGACAGCCGGACCGCTCTCCTGCTGTCTTTTTTCGTATTAGGAGGAAAATACTATGAATCCATCATCTGTATCTTCATCAATCCTGTCCTCTCTATCCCCAAATAACGGCACGCAAATTGCTAGATCTAATGTGCAGCCAACATTATCTGTGAATACCGTAAATAAAACAGCAAACACTGAACCGTCAGAAACAATGACGCAAAGCCAAGCTATAGTGGTAGAAGCAGAACAAAAGCTTGAAACGAAAAAGAAAGAAGAACTTCATAAAGCAGTAAAAGAGCTGAATGAATACGTTAAAAGCATGGATCGAGGATTATCATTTCACCTAGATGAAGAATCAGGGCGGCAGGTTATTACCGTCATTGAGGTTAGCTCAGGTGATATCATCCGTCAGATCCCTGATGAAAAAATGTTGGAAGTTGCTAGAGAATTAGCTGCCAGTGCTTCTGGATTGATAGCTGAGAGGATATAAAACGTTAATTGAGGAAAGAGCTTCATGAGTATGAGCCCGATGGGGATGGGTGGTGGCCTAGATATTAATTCTATGGTGAGCAAAATAGTTGAAAGCGAGCGCTTACCAAAGCAGCAGCGCATTGACCGTGAGCGCTCAGATATAGATATGAATATCAGTGGTTACGGCCGTCTGCAAGAATCGTTAGATACCATGAAAAACTTAATGTCGACGTTTCGTCAAGAAGATACGTTTGCATCACGAACGATTTCAAGTAGTGATGATGCCGTGGTGAGTGCTACAGCAACACCTGAAGCCTTGGCCGGTCGATACACAATTGATGTTTTACAATTAGCTCAAGCACAAAAATTAGCATCATCGCCAATTCGTGATGATGCTAAATTTGGTCCTGGCAAGCTTGATATTTCATTAGGTGATAAAGAGTTCACTATTGAAATTATTGGTAAAAATAACAAAGTTACCGATTTGTTAAAGCAGATCAACGGTGCGCCATCAAATCCTGGCGTACAAGCCTCTATCGTTAAAGACGATGGCGGATCACGTCTTATTCTCGCCTCAGATAAGCCTGGCGAAAGTCATAAAGTTAAAATTGAAGTTGATGCAGAATATAATGATCAGCTACATCGTCTCGCGTTCAATCCAAATTTTGATTCATCAGTATCAACAAAGTTTGATATACCAACACTTCTTAATTATCAAAATACGCCTGAGATTGCCGCTCAACAAGTTGGAGCTCCTCTAACTCAAGAACAAATTCCAGAATTAAGTGATGAAGAAAAATACGCTTACTTTAAACCTTTAATTGATGTTGCTAATAGAGAACTTGCGCGTGAAGAAAAAGCGGCAAAAGAGATTTTAGTTCAACAAGAGGCAACGGCTGCATTATCTACACTTGAAGATCCAACAGACCCAACATCAGGCATGTCTGGCTGGAGTGAGCGTACCGCTGGTACATTACAAGCAGCGCTACCAAGCGAAGATGAAAAAGTAGAATTAGCTAAAGCGGCAAAACAGGGTGATCAATCGGCGGCAGAAGCGTTAGCTGAAATAGGTCAAACTCCAGATACTGTATTTCAATCTGCAGGTATCACTTATGAAGCCCCTCAAGTTGCACCTAAAAAAGAACTTGTTGATATAGCAAAAGAAAAGATTGAACAGCTGCCGCCAACGATCAAAGAAATAGCGAAAGAAAAATTAGAACCGATAGAAAAAGTCGTAGAAGCGATTAAGCCTGAAGCTCCACGTAAGCCTTTATATTCAGGTCTTCAAGAAGTTCAAACTGCGAGCAGTGCTAAAGTGGTTCTTGATGGTGTGGCTAGAATAAGCAGTGATACTAATGTGATTCAAGATGCTGTTCATGGCGTTGATATCACGCTAAAAGGCACAACAACTGAGAACAGCAAGCGTATCGATTTAGATGTGCAGTTTGATAGGGATGGTGTAAAAGCTGCGATTGAACAATTTGTTGCTACCTATAATCAGTTTTATGAAACGACTCAAGCACTGAGTGGTTTTGATCCTGCGACAGGGCAAAGTGGCCCATTAGCTGGAGATAGTGTCGTTCGTTCTGCTGAATCGCGTTTGAAATCCGCTTTTGTGGCACCTGTGGAATCCGCTCCAAAAGATGTGAAAACGCTTATAGAATTAGGTATTTCGACGACTCGCCAGGGAACGTTAGAAATAAACCACACAATGCTCGATCGTCAATTGAATGAAAACTTTGGTCAATTGCACACTTTTTTTGGCGGTTCGAAAGGGTTTGCTAAAAAAATAGAAGATGTTATTCAAAGTATGACAGGAGTGACTGGTCCTATTCGTACTCGAATGAATACTATGCGAGATCAAAATTATCGTTTAAATGATCAGCAAGTGGATTTAGATCGCCGAATGGACAGCATGCAAGAGCGTACTCGTAATAAATTTGCCAATATGCAAGACGTCACAGGAAAAATGAAAGCTCAGTTATCTGGCATGATGAACGCATTAGGCTAAAAGAATAGTAAAACCATATATTAGGTGTTTTCGATGATGTTATTACAACAATTAGAAAAATTAGACCGTGAGTTACAAAGTCTATATCAAATCGATGATATTAATTTTGAACTGTTGGCGACTTTTTTATCAAATCGGGAACAACTCTTGCATCAGTGTATGCAGGTGTCAGAAATAGTGCATTCCACTGAATGGCAAGCCGCAATTGCTAGAACCCAATTAATTGTTGATGACATGAATCAATTAGGGCAGCAATTTGCTTTAGATTATCAAAAGTTGAACCATGCAAAAAAATCGGTTCAGCTATATAGAAAATTTCAATAAAACTGAGGAAATACGATGAGAGGTTCACTACAAGCATATAAGAAGGTATCAATTGATAGCCAATTAAGTGCTGCATCACCTCATAAGGTAATTCAAATGCTAATGGCTGGTGCTATTGAGCGATTAATCCAAGGTAAAGCAGCTATGCAGCAAGGAAATACAGCTGTAAAGGGCGAACGTCTTGGTAAAGCATTAGATATCGTGATTAGTCTACGTACTTGCCTTTCAATGGATGATGGTGGTGATATCGCAAGCAATCTTGATTCTTTGTATGACTTTATGATCCGTCAAATTTCACACGCAAATCAAAACAATGAACCTCAACCGATTGATGATGTGGTTGATATGTTACGTGAAATTAAATCGGCATGGGATCAAATCCCAGCGGAGTTTCACAACCTTACCGCTGATCAAGTTGGTATTTAATCAAATAGTTTTATAAATCAAGTTACTTTTTCTGATTTTTATACTAACCTCTCATTTACGGTATGGCTGTCGTTTTATTGGCAGTCATGGTTGCCTTATTTTTCTTATGCTATAAAATAGGCCTATAATTTCGTTGTTGTTCAATGAATTGGCCAATTAAATCAAAGAATTAAGGCACATATCACCTCTATGCACGGTTTAGCAAAGACACTAATTATTGAAGATGATGAGCAGAATCGACATAATCTTAAGGTAATTCTTGAGTTTATCGGTGAGCATTGTCATGCCATTTCAAGTTCAGAATTGTCTACTTTTGAGTGGAGTGATCCTTGGAGTGCATGTTTTTTAGGGCAGATTTCTAGTGGATCAAATAAAGACCTTATTAAACAATCGTTAGTTAATAATAATCACATCCCAGTGATTATGCTTGCGGGGGCAAAGCATGATCTTGACGATCTGACGAATTACGTAGGGGAATTAAGCCAGCCGGTTAATTATCCTCAATTAACGGATGCATTACGTCACTGTCAAGAATTTATGGGGCGCCGTGGTCTTGGTATTCCACACCTTGGTCGAAAAAACACCTTATTTCGCAGTATGGTTGGGCAAAGTTCAGCTATCAGCACAGTACGTCACTTAATTGAACAAGTTTCAGGCACTGAAGCCAGTGTTCTTGTATTAGGCGAGTCAGGTACAGGTAAAGAAGTCGTTGCTCGAAATCTTCACTATCATTCACCTCGTCGTAAAGGTCCGTTTGTTCCTGTTAACTGTGGTGCTATTCCTCCTGATCTTCTTGAAAGTGAGCTTTTTGGTCATGAAAAAGGGGCTTTTACCGGTGCAATTACGGCACGTAAAGGTCGATTTGAATTGGCACAGGGTGGTACGCTTTTCTTAGATGAAATTGGTGATATGCCAATGTCAATGCAGGTGAAGTTATTACGCGTATTACAAGAACGTTGTTTTGAACGTGTTGGTGGAAATCAAAGCATTAAAGCAGACGTTCGTATCGTAGCGGCAACACACCGTAATCTTGATGACATGATTGACAAATCAACATTCCGTGAAGATTTATATTATCGTTTGAATGTGTTCCCAATCGAAATGCCAGCGTTGCGTGAGCGTAAGCAAGATATTCCTCTATTATTGCAAGAGCTACTAGCAAGAATGGAAGCGGAAGGCAGTGCCCGTGTTCGTTTAACTCCTCGTGCGGTTAATTCGTTAATGGAGCATCATTGGCCTGGTAATGTTCGTGAGTTAGCGAATCTTATTGAGCGCTTGATGATTTTGTTCCCTGGAGAGTCTGTGGATGTGAATCATCTGCCAACGAAATATCGTTACAGTGATATTCCTGAATTTCAACCAGAGAACAATAATCAACAGACAATTGAAGAGCAAGAGCAAGCAGCGTTGGCTGATATGTTCTCTAATTTCAATGATGGTGGTGTGCCTCAGCAATCAGCACAAAGCTTTGGTCCGTCAGCAAATGATTTACCTGAAGATGGTTTAAACCTTAAAGAAATGCTGGCTGATGTTGAAGTGAATATGATTTGCCAAGCACTGGAAGCTCAAAATGGTGTCGTTGCACGTGCCGCAGATATGCTGGGAATGCGCAGAACCACATTAGTAGAGAAAATGCGTAAATATAATCTGAATAAAGATGATATTCGTTAATTCTAGAATGACAAATAATTGACTCGTCAAACTTGAATGTAACTTGTAAGTTATTGAAAGTAAGAAATAAAAGGGCTGGCATGTAAAATGCATTAGCCCTTTTGTTGTTTTGGCGGGAATAAAATTATGCATGGTAATTCTGAGGATGAAATTAATTCACCTCTTGGTACAGTAGAAGAACAGAATACGCGTTATAAGCAAGTGCTCGATGTAATGCCTGCAGGTGTGATATTACTGGATACCCAAGGCGTGGTGTGTGAAGTCAATCCAGAAGCGATAAAATTACTAGGGCCACCATTACTTGGCGAGCGTTGGTTTGAGGTGATTCAACGTTCATTTGATCCTAGAGAAGATGACGGGCATGAGATCTCATTGCGTAACGGTCGTAAAGTCCGTTTAGCTATCTCAGCCTCTGAAACGGGTCAATTGATTCTTATTACCGATCTTACAGAGACCCGCTTATTACAGGCTCGAGTGAGTGGATTACAGCGCTTATCCTCATTAGGAAAAATGGTGGCCTCCCTTGCCCATCAAGTAAGAACTCCTCTATCAAGTGCCATGTTGTACGCTTCTAATTTGGGGTCACCTAACCTTCCTGCTGCAACACATAAACGTTTTCAAACTAAATTAGTAGATCGTCTTCATGATCTTGAAAAACAAGTGAATGATATGCTGCTTTTTGCGAAAGGTGGTGATAATAAAGTCGTTAAACCGTTTACGATCAGTGATCTTGTTGCTGAATATCGACCTATGGTTGAAACCGCTTTGCAGTCGAATCAAGTTGACTATCACTTAGAGATCGAAGATGAAGATACTATCCTAATGGGTAACGCAAATGCTATTGCCAGTGCGATTAGCAACTTGATTATGAATGCGATTCAGGCAGTAGGAAAAGAGTGTCAAATTGATGTATTTTTCAGGCCTGTAAATGGATTTTTAAAAATATCGGTGCAAGATAACGGCCCCGGTATTCCGTTGGAACTGCAAGATAAAATAATGGAACCATTTTTTACAACGCGCTCTCAAGGTACAGGCCTTGGTTTAGCGGTTGTACAAATGGTATGCCGAGCACATAAAGGGCAACTTGAATTGTATTCAGAACCGGATGATGGTGCGTGCTTCACCATGTCGATCCCGCTAACAGCAACTTATGCTGAATCCGCAACTCAAACAGAATCTGGAGAATAACCATGGCGCAAAGTAAAGTATTGATCGTAGAAGATGATGAAGGCCTACGCGAAGCGTTGATCGACACCTTAGAATTAGCTGGTTATGAATGGGTTGAAGCAGATAGTGCAGAAACTGCTTTGTTAATTTTGAAAAAAGAATCTGTTGATATTGTAGTTTCAGATGTTCAAATGGCTGGAATGGGCGGTTTAGCATTACTGCGTAGTATCAAATTAAATTGGCCAAATTTACCGGTTCTTCTAATGACAGCGTATGCCAATATTGAAGATGCGGTTTCTGCAATGAAAGAAGGCGCAATAGATTACATGGCTAAGCCTTTTGCGCCAGAAGTGCTGTTAAACATGGTAAGTCGCTATGCTCCAGTAAAAAATGAACAAACCGGCGATGCCATTGTTGCTGATGAAAAAAGTCTCAAATTACTTAAATTGGCAGATAAAGTGGCTCGAACTGACGCAAACGTGATGGTGCTTGGTCCTAGTGGTTCAGGCAAAGAAGTGATGTCTCGTTATATTCATAACAATTCACAGCGTAGTGAAGGCCCTTTTGTTGCAATTAACTGTGCAGCGATCCCTGATAATATGCTAGAAGCAACTCTATTTGGTTATGAAAAAGGCGCATTTACAGGTGCCGTTCAAGCGTGTCCGGGTAAATTTGAACAAGCGCAAGGCGGCACTATTTTACTGGATGAAATCAGTGAAATGGATCTTAACCTACAAGCGAAACTATTGCGTGTATTACAAGAGCGTGAAGTTGAGCGCTTAGGTGGCCGCAAGAGCATCAAATTAGATGTTCGTATTTTGGCGACAAGTAACCGTGATTTGAAAAAATACGTAGAAGAAGGCAATTTCAGAGAAGATTTATATTATCGTTTAAACGTATTCCCAATTGCGTGGCCAGCGTTAAAAGAGCGTAAAGGAGACATTGCTCCAATTGCCCAGCACTTAATTGAACGTCACTGTCAAAAACAAGGCCTGCCTGTGCCAAAGATCAGTGAGGAAGCAACGATAAAATTAGAAAGCTATTCTTGGCCTGGTAACGTTCGTGAATTGGATAATGTTGTGCAACGAGCGCTTATTTTAGCGGAATCAAATTTGATTACGGCTGACGACGTTTTACTTGAAGGTGTCGATTGGGCTGATGCAAGCAGTTTGCAACGGGTTGTCAGTGGTGAAGCTCCAATGATCAAACCAGAACAACAGGTACCGTCAATAAATGAACCATTAATCGCTGGCACAGAAAGTGTCAATATAGAGAGTCCTAGCTCATCAACAGGTCTAGGCGGTGAATTACGTGAGCAAGAGTACATAATTATTCTTGAAACGATAAAAGCGTGTGACGGAAAGCGTAAAGATGTGGCAGATAAATTAGGTATTAGTCCTAGAACACTCCGCTATAAGCTTGCAAAAATGCGAGATGCTGGAATTGATATCCCAAGTTAAAACAGTGACTTATAGTTATTGATATTTTGGTATGTAAATTGCTTTATATACTTCGGGTCGTAAAATTAAGTCAATTAGTTGACTGGGTCGGAGAATAGAAATGAAGATTGGTGGTTTACAAGACGAAATGCAAGCAATGATGCTTGACGCGTCAAATACAACGCGTCCAGCAACAGGCAAAGAGGTCGGTGCGGACTTCAGTGCAATGTTTGCAAAAGCAGTAAATAACGTAAATGGCTTACAACAAGCATCAAGTGATTTGGCTGTACGTTTTGACCGAGGTGATGAAGGGGTTTCATTATCTGACGTTATGATAGCGCGCAATAAATCAAGTGTTGCATTTGATGCCACAATTCAAGTGCGTAATAAGCTTGTTGATGCTTATAAAGCGCTCATGAATATGCCTGTATAATTTCTAGGAATTAAAGCGTGTCAGAAGATAACAAAAATACAGACTTAACGGTATCTGATGGGATGTCAGCAGGAAGTGCAATGGCACTGGATAATTCTGTTGATAGTCAAAATTTAGATGTTGATGAGCAAAGTTCGTCAAAGTTAGATTCAGCTCTTGGTAATCTTGATTTATTACGTCAAGTGATTTTAGTGTTATCTGTGTCTATCTGTGTAGCATTAATTGTTATGCTTTTCTTTTGGGTTCAAGAACCTGAAATGCGACCTCTTGGTGTGTATGAAACCGACGAGCTTATCCAAGTTCTCGATCATCTTGATGCGCAGAAATCAGAATATAAACTGGATGGTAATACCATTTTAGTTCCAGCGTCTGAATTCAGTAAAATGAAACTTAATCTTTCTCGAGCTGGTTTAAATCGAACAGAAGCTGAAGGCGATGATATCTTACTGCAAGATATGGGATTTGGGGTTTCACAACGTTTAGAGCAAGAACGTCTAAAACTAAGTCGCGAACGTCAATTAGCCAGTACGTTTGAACAAATGCGTCCAATACGCAAAGCTCAAGTATTATTAGCGATGCCAAAACAAAGTGTTTTTGTACGTCATAACCAAGAAGCATCGGCAACGGTATTCTTAACAATGCGTATGGGAGCAAATCTAAAGCAAGAAGAAGTTGATTCAATTGTCGATATGGTAGCAAGTGCGGTTCCAGGAATGAAACCAACGCGTGTTACGGTGACAGATCAACATGGTCGCTTATTGAGCTCTGGTACACAAGATCCAATGGCAACAGCTCATCGTAAAGAGCAAGAATTAGAGCGTAAGCAAGAACAATCACTACGCGATAAAATTGATGCAATTCTTATCCCTATTTTAGGGCTAGGTAATTACACAGCTCAAGTTGATGTATCTATGGACTTTAGTGCGGTTGAGCAAACACGTAAGCAATTTGATCCACAGACACCATCAACACGAAGTGAGTACACATTAGAAGATTATAATAACGGTAATGTGATTGCGGGTGTTCCTGGTGCATTAAGTAATCAGCCTCCTGTAGATTCAGCTATCCCTCAAGATATTGCTGAACTTAAAGATGGCTCGGTATTAGGTCAAGGCTCTGTTCATAAAGAAGCGACACGTAACTTTGAGCTAGATACTACAATTAGTCATGAGCGTAAACAAACGGGAACGGTTGCTCGTCAAACAGTTTCAGTTGCAGTAAAAGAGCGTCAAAGTGTGAATCCTGAAACTGGTGAAGTAACTTATACGCCTGTATCAGCAGAACAAATTGAAACAATTCGTCAAATAATTATTGGTAGTGTTGGCTTAAACGAGCAACGTGGTGATTTATTAAACGTACTAGGCGTTAAGTTTGCCATTGAAGAACAACCAATAATGATTGATGTGCCAATTTGGGAACATCCAAACTTTAACGATTGGATTAAGTGGTTAGCCGGAGCGATTGTAATTATTGCCGTACTGCTTATCCTTGTTCGACCAGCAATGAATAAATTGCTGTTCCCTAATCAAGCTGAAGATGATGCCATTGCCAAAGGTGAAGGTGCTGAAGGTGAGATGGGCTTAATCGGTAGTGATTTGGATGGTGATGGATTTGAATTTGGTTCAGGTATCGATCTTCCTAATTTACATAAAGACGAAGACTTATTGAAAGCAGTTCGAGCGCTGGTAGCAAATGAACCAGAATTGGCAGCACAAGTAGTTCAAAATTGGGTATCTGAAAATGGCTAATGACATCGTAGAAGCAGAAAAGAAAGATGAAGAAGCTCCTGAGTTTGATCTCTCTTCGTTATCAGGATCTGAACGTGCCGCTATATTATTACTGAGTTTAAGTGAAGAGGATGCTGCAAGTATTATTCGTCATTTAGAGCCTAAACAGGTTCAAAAAGTCGGTGCAGCAATGGCAACTGTATCTGATTTAAATCAGATAAAAGTGTCAGCGATTCACCGTGCTTTCTTAGAAGATATTCAGAAGTACACTAGTATTGGTATGGGCAGTGAAGACTTTATGCGTAATGCATTAGTCGCAGCGCTTGGTGAAGATAAAGCAAACAATCTAGTAGATCAAATTCTACTAGGAAGCGGTTCTAAAGGTTTAGATTCATTGAAATGGATGGACCCACGTCAAGTGGCAAGCATCATCATGAATGAGCATCCACAGATCCAAACCATTGTATTATCTTATCTAGATCCTGACCAATCAGCGGAAATTTTATCTCAGTTCCCTGAGCGTGTACGTCTTGATCTTATGATGCGTATTGCACACCTTGAAGAAGTACAGCCATCAGCACTTGCTGAACTGAATGAAATCATGGAGAAACAATTTGCGGGTCAATCTGGTGCGCAAGCGGCGAAAATTGGTGGCTTGAAAGCGGCGGCTGAAATCATGAACTACCTAGATAACAGTATCGAAGGTATGTTGATGGATCAAATTCGCGACCAAGATGAAGAGACTGCAACTCAAATCCAAGATCTTATGTTCGTGTTTGAAAACCTTATCGATGTACAAGACCAAGGTATTCAAATGCTATTGCGTGATGTTCCGCAAGAAGTGTTGCAAAAAGCACTTAAAGGCGCAGATGATGCACTTAAAGAGAAAATGTTTAAGTGTATGTCAAAACGTGCTGCGGAACTTATGCGTGATGATCTTGAAGCAATGGGCCCAGTACGAGTTGCTGATGTTGAAGCTGCACAGAAAGAAATTCTGGCAGTGGCACGTCGAATGGCAGATTCTGGTGATCTAATGCTTTCGGGTGGCGCAGACGAATTCGTATAATACGTTGTCAGTTCTTTAAGTTATAATTAAACGGCTATTTCAATGATTGGAATGGCCGTTATGCATTCTAATCATCTTATTTTTACGGGTTATCATCATGAGTATCAGCAAAAAACGTGGCTTTATTCGCATTACCGATGAGAGCGAACTACAAAAAACCAATATTTGGGAGTCGCCTGATTATTCTGACCCAGATAAACCAGCCCGTGAAACTGCTTTAAATTATGATCCTAGCTGGACCCCATCAATTCCCAAAGAAGAAGAGCCTGAAGAGTTTGTTCTTACCGATGAAATTATCGAGCAGATCAAACAAGGTGCTTATAATGAAGGCTTGATGCAAGGGCAAGAGTTTGGCTACAAAGAAGGATTAGAAAAAGGTCAAACAGAAGGCTTTGATGCGGGTAAACCTGAAGGCTATCAGGCCGGTTATGATGAAGGTATTGCTTCAGGACAAGCTGAAATAGAAGAGCGAATTAAACAGTTAATTGAGATGGCAGATAAGTTTGCTGCACCATTAGAATTAATGGATTCACAAGTTGAAAAACAATTGATTGATATGGTATTAGCTCTGACAAAAGAAGTGATCCATGTAGAGGTTAAAACCAACCCACAAGTATTACTTGATACAGTTAGAGAGTCTGTTGAAACGTTACCGATTACCGAGCGTGAAATCAGTATTTCACTTCACCCAGATGATCACCAGCGTGTCGTTGAAGCTTATGGTGAAGAAACGTTAGCGCAGAAACAGTGGACATTAACCTCTGAACCATCAATGAATATTGGTGATATTACAATTCAAGCGTCTGATTCTAAAGTGAGTTACTTACTTGAAGAGCGTATTAAAAGCGTATTAGCTAAGTTTTGTGGTGTAAATCGTCATCAAGGAAATCAGTAAATGCTTTCATTGTCTGAACGCCTTTCTCAATATAAGACAACGGGACTAACAACGCGAGCGATCGCTTCTGGCAAGTTAGTGCGAGTTGTTGGTTTAACCTTAGAAGCAACAGGTTGTCGAGCTCCTATTGGCAGCTCATGCTTAGTTGAAACCATTAATGGTGAGATTGAAGCAGAAGTTGTTGGTTTCTCAGGTGAAAATCTATTTTTAATGCCTAATGAGCAAGTTTCAGGGGTGCTTCCTGGGGCGAAAGTGACGCCTATCGTTGGTGGCAGCGGTATTCCTGTTGGTATGGAATTGTTAGGACGAGTCGTTGATGGGGTGGGTAATCCGATTGATGGACTTGGCGAGTTATATACTGAAAAAACCGCCTCCTTTACTTCTGAGCCAATCAATCCATTAGCACGAAAGCCAATTACAGAACCTCTTGATGTTGGCTTAAAAGCGATCAATGGACTACTCACTGTCGGTAAAGGGCAGCGTTTAGGTTTATTTGCTGGTTCAGGTGTAGGTAAATCAGTAACACTAGGGATGATGACTCGTGGTACTACCGCTCAAGTAGTTGTGGTTGGACTGATTGGTGAGCGTGGCCGAGAAGTAAAAGAGTTCATTGAAGAAATCTTAGGTCCTGAAGGTCGCCAACGTTCTGTTGTTGTTGCCGCTCCTGCCGATTCATCAGCATTAATGCGTTTAAAGGGGTGTCAAACGGCATTAACAATTGCCGAATATTTCCGTGATCAAGGCTTAGATGTTTTATTATTAATGGATTCATTAACGCGTTTTGCTCAGGCTCAACGTGAAATTGCGCTATCTGTTGGTGAGCCACCAGCGACAAAAGGTTATCCGCCTTCTGTATTTGCAAAACTTCCAGCCTTAGTTGAACGAGCTGGTAACGGTAATGAAAATCAAGGATCTATTACGGCTTTCTTTACAGTATTAACTGAAGGGGATGACTTACAAGATCCAATCGCTGATGCATCACGAGCAATTTTGGATGGGCATATTGTTCTATCACGTGAAATGGCAGATGCGGGGCATTACCCAGCAATTGATGTTGAAAAATCGGTCAGTCGTGTGATGCCACAAATTACCGACGAAGAGCATATGTTAATGTCGAAAGCGGTAAGACAAGTTCTTTCAATTTGTAGAAAGAATCAAGATCTTGTTTCCATTGGTGCTTATAAACCAGGAACAGATCCTGCAATAGATCAAGCCTTTACTTTAAAACCACGCTTAGATGAGTATCTACAACAGCGCATGAAAGAAACAGTACCGTATGACATGTGTAAGAATATGCTTAAGATGTTGTTAGGTGGCTAATGAATATACAAAGGACGAAAAAAAGGAAAACTCATGAGTACTACCTTTGATTTTTTATTAGAGCAATCTCAAGAAAGAGAGAATCAAGCTGTGATGGCATTAAACAGCGCTAAAGCAGAGCTTGATAACTTCTATGAACAAGTAAAGCAGATTGAAAAGTATCGTCTTGATTACTGTAATCAGTTGTTGCAGCGTGGCCAGCAAGGGTTAACTGCCAGCCAATACAGTCATTTGAATAAATTTTTAGTTCAATTAGATGAAACCCTAACGAAGCAAAAAAGTGCAGAGTCGCATTTCACATCTCAAGTGGATAATTGTCAAACCTATTGGCAAGAAACGCGAAAACAACGCCGATCGTATGAGTGGATGATTGATAAAAAGAAAACAGAACGTCAAAAAATGCTCGATAAACAAGAGCAAAATATGATGGATGAATTTTCGACCCTACAATTTGCTCGTCGCTCTAAACCTTAGTGATCATCTTATCTGCTCATCATCTATAAATACGGACTATTTTTAAAAGTGGCTTAATATTTGCTTTAAAATATCAAACGTTGAGCTACTATTGCTCTTGTCAAAAAATCCACACTCAATGTAGAGAATATACTATGAGCAGTCATGACCTATCATTAAACAGTATCAATAAAAATGTGCCTGTAAAGCCTGATACCAAAACGGCTGCCGCAGACAAAACTGAATCTGAAGGCTTTGTTGAAGAGCTAAAAGAGTTGATGGGATTGAGTGAAAAAGAAGACGCCAAAAAAGTAGCGGCAGAAGAGAAAACTGCAGCAAATGAGGTCGTTTTAACTGGAAAAAAAGAAAAATCAGACGCTGAAGTAACAAAAGAAGATACGGTCGAAGATAAAGTAGGTGAAGGCTCTGAGTTATTATCTCGCCTTGACCAAGCTAATGGCACGTTAAAGAAAGAGAGTGATAAGTCAGCCGAAAATACTGGCGAAGAAACAGAGCAACAAGAATCAGAGTTGGTAATGACTCAAGCAAGTGTTGCTGTAGTTACAGGAAAGGAAAGCAGTAAAACAACAGGAGATGAATCAGATCCTGTAAAAGAGATCCAATGGGGGCAACAATCCAAAGTAGCTAATGAGGAAACTCAAACCAAAGGTGAAGCCTCAGGAAATAAAGAATCAACTAAAGAGTTGTTAACAGCAACGGCTCTTATTGGCAAGGCAGAAGCCGAATCAGGTAAATTAGCCGATGCACAAAAAGCCAAAATGGATATATCAGCATTGGGTATGACTGCCGTTACTAATGGTGAAACGGTAAGTTTAACGGAATCAAAAACAGCAGACTCTTTTATTCAACAACTAGCAACAGCATCTGGAACCACGGCGACACAGCAAGCGGCAGCCGCTCAGAAAACGGATCCAGCAACGGCGCCATTGAACATTCGCCAAGAACAAGTTAGCGATGAAGTGGCTGAACGAATCAATATGATGATGGCGAAAAACTTAAAGCATGTTGATATTCGTCTTGATCCGCCAGAAATGGGACGCATGCATATTCGCCTAAACATGGGCGCTGATAGTGCAGGGGTTCAATTTACCGTGTCAAACCAACAAGCTCGTGATGCGATAGAACAAAGTTTACCTCGTCTACGAGAAATGTTTGCTCAACAAGGTATTCAATTAGCCGATACTTCAGTACAGCAGCAAAGTTCAGGTGATTCTTCACAGTATGGTTATCAAAAAGAAGAGTCTTCTCGTCAAGGTTCTGGTTTTAGTGAAGCGTCTTCTGAAGAGCATGAAGTCAGTGTGCAAGTATCAAAACCTAATGATGGCATCAGTTTTTACGCATAAACTTTATGCTACGCCATTATCGGCCGTGATTTTAGAATAATAATTAACGATTTACCTAAGAGGAAGTACAATGGCAGAGCAAGGTGACGCGCCTAAAAATAAGAAGAAACTGATCATTATCATCGCATTGATTGTATTATTACTGAGTGGCGGTGGTGCAGCAGCTTGGTTCTTTTTATCTGGTGAGCCAGCAGCAGAACCTACAGAGCAAGATATTGCTGCATTAGAAGCGAAAATGCCGGCGCTATATTTAAACCTGCCTCAACCTTTTATTTTTAATGTCACGGGTGATAAACGTGACCGATTAGTTCAATTGAAAGTACAAGTGATGATGCGAGGTACTGATAATGAAGCCATTGCACAGCAACATACGCCTTTAGTTGAAAGCGCTTTACTGTCAACATTTGCTGCTGCGACTGTTGAGCAATTAAGAGAGCCTCGTGGACGAATAGAACTACGTGAACAGGCGACACGAGATATTCAAGATGCCTTTACTAAAATTACAGCGAAACCTGTAATAGAAAAAGTATTATTTACTGACTTTGTAATGCAATAGGTTAAATGTGACAGATCTATTATCCCAAGATGAAATTGATGCTCTACTCCACGGTGTAGATGACGTTGAAGATGAAGTTGTCGGTAGTGATGAAAATGTAGGTTCAATGAAGAACTTTGATTTCTCATCACAAGACCGAATCGTTCGTGGTCGAATGCCAACACTGGAATTGATCAACGAACGCTTTGCGCGCCATATGCGTATTAGCCTGTTTAATATGCTAAGAAAAACCGCTGAAGTATCAATTAATGGCGTATCAATGGTGAAGTTTGGTGAATATCAAAATACACTATATGTACCTACCAGTTTGAATATGGTGCGTTTTCGTCCATTGAAAGGAACGGCTTTAGTTACGATGGAAGCGCGTTTAGTCTTTATTTTGGTTGAAAACTTCTTCGGTGGTGACGGACGCTTCCACGCTAAGATTGAAGGTAGAGAATTTACGCCAACAGAGCGTCGAATTATTCAGCTACTATTAAAAGTAATCTTCGAAGATTATAAAGAAGCATGGTCACCAGTAATGGGGGTTGAATTTGAGTATTTAGACTCAGAAGTTAACCCAACCATGGCGAATATAGTGAGCCCAACAGAAGTGATTGTTGTGAGCTCATTCCATATTGAAGTTGATGGCGGCGGCGGTGATTTCCACGTTGTTTTCCCATACTCAATGGTTGAACCTATCCGTGAATTACTTGATGCAGGTGTTCAAAGTGACAAGATGGACACTGATGTTCGTTGGAGTAAAGCACTTCGCGATGAGATCATGGATATTCCAGTTGAAATGAAAGTTAATCTATTAGAAAGCAAAATTTCATTGCGCGATCTAATGGATTTAGAAGCAGGTGATATTATTCCGGTTGAAATGCCTGAAGCTGCGACTGTATTTGTCGAGGAATTACCAACTTACCGCGGTAAAGTTGGAAAATCTAACGACAAATTAGCAGTACAGATCACTGAAAAAATTAAACGTCCAGATATGGTGAAGACGGATTTAGCCTTCTTAGGTAAAGACGTATTATTTGATCTAGATGACGACGAATAAGAAATAGAGAAGGTAATGGATCATGGATTCAAATGAACAACAGATGGCTGACGAATGGGCAGCTGCACTAAGTGAAAGTGCTGATGCTCAGGCAGTAGCAGCACCTTTGGATGATTTAGAAGCGAAAGAACCATCGTTCAATGAAGATGAACGTCGTAAGCTTGATACTATTTTAGATATTCCAGTGACTATCTCTATGGAAGTAGGGCGTTCACATATTAGTATTCGTAATTTATTACAACTTAACCAAGGTTCTGTGGTTGAACTTGACCGTATCGCTGGTGAATCACTAGATGTTATGGTTAATGGCACACTTATCGCTCATGGTGAAGTGGTTGTCGTAAATGACAAGTTTGGTATTCGTTTAACTGACGTTATCAGCCAAACTGAGCGCATTAAAAAACTACGCTAATTAAGCAATATTAAATAAAAGGAAGGGTATGAAACAGCTATGGTTATTGGCATTGATGCCCTTTCCTTTATTTGCCGCAGGTTCAGCTAATGTAGATTTAGCGGCCACTTTAGGGTCACTTGTTTTTGTCATCGCATTAATTCTATTTTTTGCATGGCTATTAAAGCGAATGAGAGTACCTGGTGTGGTTGGTGGTTCAGGCAGTGCGATGAGTATTGTTAAACAACTGCCAGTAGGAACTAAAGAGCGTATTGCTGTAGTTCAAGTTGGAGAAGAGCAATTCCTTATCGGGATTACTTCTCAAAATATCAATATGCTGAGTAAGCTCGAGAAACCGCTGGAAATCAGCGAGAGCAAACTAGCGCCATTCTCTGCACAACTAAGCCAACTGATGAAAAAAGATGCTAAAAACTAATTTAATTGCCGCCACTTTGGCGGTTTTTTCACTCTTATTCATGGCATCTTCTGCGTGGGCGGTAGATGATTTAGCAAGCGCCATCCCAGCTACCGCAGCCAGTGGTGAAAGCATGACTGTGACGGCGATGGAAAAAGATTCGGGTGCAGCTAAAACCATTGCTCAAGGTAGCAGCTCTGGTGGTGGTATTCCTGCGTTTACTATGACAAGCAATGCCAGTGGCGGTGAAGATTATTCAGTAAATCTTCAAATACTGGCGTTAATGACCATGTTGGGCTTTTTGCCAGCAATGGTTATTTTGATGACCTCATTTACTCGTATTGTTGTAGTCATGTCGATATTACGACAAGCCATGGGTTTACAACAAACGCCTTCAAACCAAGTGATTATTGGTATTGCGATGTTTTTAACCTTTTTTATCATGGCTCCCGTGTTTGATAAGGTGAACGAAACGGCCATTCAACCTTATATCAATGAAGACATTACCGCACGTGAAGCATTTGATAGCGCTCAAATCCCAATGAAAGAGTTTATGCTGGCGCAAACGCGAGTGAAAGACTTAGAAACCTTTGTAAATATGTCTGGGGTAGAAGTTGATAACCCTGAAGATGTGCCTATTACAGTGGTTATTCCCGCGTTCATTACCTCTGAATTGAAAACAGCGTTCCAGATTGGCTTTATGCTTTTCTTGCCTTTCCTCATTATTGACTTGGTTGTGGCATCTGTTTTGATGGCCATGGGTATGATGATGCTTTCACCAATGATTGTTTCATTGCCATTTAAGCTGATGTTGTTTGTATTGGTTGATGGTTGGAATTTAATACTTTCAACACTTGCTGGCAGTTTTAGTACGTAGGAGCACGAATATGACCCCTGAAATGGCGATTGAGATATTTCGTGGTGCACTCTACATGGTACTTATCATGGTGTGTGCCATTATCATACCGAGTCTATTAATTGGTTTAGTGGTTGCCGTTTTTCAAGCCGCAACTTCTATCAATGAACAAACGTTAAGCTTTTTACCGCGTTTAATCGTAACACTATTGGCATTGATGCTGTTCGGGCATTGGATGACTCGAATGTTAATGGAATATTTTTATGAGATTATCGCTCGAATGCCGACAATACTTTATTAAAACCCATGAATTGACATTATGGAATACCCAACTCAAATAGTATTAGATTTTATTGCGACCTATTTTTGGCCTTATACGCGCATCTCCGCCATGCTAATGGTGATGTCAGTATTTGGGGCTCGATTTGTTTCGCCTAGAATTCGGCTCTATTTAGGATTAAGTATCACTTTTGCTGTGATGCCTATGATCCCAGCAATGCCCCCAGAAATTAAGCTAATGTCATTTCAAGGTTTTATGACTACAGCAGAGCAGATAATTATTGGTGTTGCAATGGGAATGGTAACTGTCTTTGTTACTCAAACTTTTGTATTACTAGGTCAAATTATTGGTATGCAATCGAGCTTAGGCTTTGCCTCCATGGTTGACCCCGCGAATGGTCAGAATACACCGTTATTAGGCCAGTTATTCATGTTTTTATCGATTCTATTTTTTTTAGCAACCGATGGACACTTAAAAATGATTAACTTTGCAGTGATAAGTTTTACTACGCTACCGGTTGGTGTTGGAAAACTCACAAGTGTAGATTATCAATCTCTGGCTAGTTGGCTTGGGATCATGATGAAAGCGGGCCTCAGTATGTCTTTATCTGCCATTATTGCCCTATTAACCGTAAACTTATCCTTTGGTGTAATGACTCGTGCCGCGCCGCAACTAAATATATTTTCATTAGGTTTTGCTTTTGCACTACTCGTCGGTTTATTACTAACGTCTTACATTATACTTGGCTTATTTAATCATTATGAATTGCACTGGATCCGTGCTGAAGAGCAGATCTGTAGTTTGATTAGGCTAGACTGTTAATGGTTATAATTAAGAGTATGGAGGTCAGCTATGGCTGAAAGTGACGGTCAAGAACGCACGGAAGACGCCACGGCCAAACGCTTGCAACAGGCCAAAGACAAAGGGCAGGTTGCAAGGTCAAAAGAGTTGGCGTCGGTATCTGTATTGGTATGTGGTTCAGTTGCATTAATGTGGTTTGGTGAAGATGTAGCCAAAGCATTATTTTCTATAATGGAACGTTTCTTTTCTATTTCACGAGAAGAGATTTATGACACCAATAAATTATTAGAAATTGTTGGCGGTGCCTTAATTGCACTTGTATTCCCTGTTTTCTTAATCCTTATTACGCTATTTGTTGCTGCTTTGCTTGGAGCTGCAGGGCTTGGTGGGATCAGTTTTTCGGCAGAAGCTGCGATGCCAAAACCCTCAAAAATGAACCCTATGTCTGGTATTAAACGTATGTTTGGTATGCAAAGTTGGGTTGAGCTTTTAAAGTCGATATTAAAAGTCTCTTTAGTAGGGGGAACAGCGTTTTATCTGATAGATAAAAGTAAAGCGGATCTTTTCCAGTTAAGTCTAGATACTTATCCAGCCAATATTTTTCACTCTTTGGATATTCTATTAAACTTTATCTTATTGATCAGTTGTACATTATTGATAGTGGTGGCGATTGATATTCCATTTCAAATTTGGCAACACGCCAATCAATTGAAAATGACTAAACAAGAAATTAAAGACGAATATAAAGAAACAGAGGGTAAGCCTGAAGTAAAAGGGCGTATCCGTATGCTTCAACGAGAAATGACACAACGAAGAATGATGGCAGATGTCCCATCAGCTGACGTTATTGTTACCAACCCTGAGCACTATTCTGTGGCATTACGTTATGATCAAAGCAAAGACTCCGCGCCAATTGTGGTTGCAAAAGGGGTGGATCATATCGCAATGAAGATCCGAGAAATTGCTCGTGAGCATAATATTGATATCTTACCTGCGCCACCGCTTGCTCGTGCACTTTATCACTCGACGGAAGTGGAGCAGCAAATTCCTGATGGGTTGTTTGCTGCAGTAGCACAAATTTTAGCGTATATATTTCAGATGAAGCAATACAAGAAGAAGGGCGGAACACGACCTGAGCTTGATAAAGATACGCTAACAATACCTGATGAACTAAAGAAGTAGTGATTTTCTTTTTATACAGACCAGCTTTTAAGAATGCATTGGTGATGAAGGGTTTGTAACTCGGATTCACTAAGGCTATTTAGCTCAAACATTACTCCCAGTTTTGATTGGTTCTCTTTTGCTTCGACATTTTTTATCTCTCCTTTTACCGAGATTGGCTCTACCCCGTCAAGCTCAATTGAGATTGTAACCTTTTGATTAATAAGGTTGTTGGCGTTGAGTTTTGCAGGCAGTGAAACCGCACACCCGCCAGCAGAAAAGTCGACCATTCGCCCAGTCAGATTATGATTTCCTACCGCTAAGTTACATGAAAACTCTGTATCAAGTCGCTGATGAGTTCGGATCTGTCTCATTGAGATACTGCTTGGCGCATGAAGGCAGATCATCTCCATAGGACGGTAAATCACCGAGTGGATTTGAGTTCTAAATGCAATAACATCTCGATGTGTCGTATTAGTCACAGCCCTAAAAGTAACTTCAGCCCCTTCTAAGTAGATTTTGTTGAACTCTAATGGGGGAGATGCAGGATAATCAATAAATATATATTGGCCTTTTTTAAACCCAACTAATATTGAACTTGCTTGAGCTGATTGCCCATTTGGACATGTAACTTCGATAATGACCCTACCGCCGATATCCATTTTATTCAGTACATTTTGATTAGTACTAAGAGATACATCAGCCATGCTACTACCAGATAAAGAAATAATTAATATAATTATACAAATGACGCGATAATATTCAATCTAGATTGATCTTTTTCCTTAAAAATTAAGTGCTTAATTTAAGTTTTGTGATTACTGTTATATCTGTCAGAAAAGTGATACCACAAAGCCAAAAAAGTGACATTAATCTGGCTCGAAATTTGCTTTGTAGGGATCGAGTTCATGTGATTAGTTATTTATTGTTAGAACACTGACAGTAGAATCGAGTATAAGAAGCGGAATTAATGAAATTTCAAATGCCACTCCCAAATAAGTTATCTTTCTTACAAGGTAAGCGTTTACCACCAATAGGTGCTCCAATATTGGTGCTATCCACCTTAGCTATGGTGATCTTACCAATACCTGCATTCTTACTCGATTTGATGTTTACTTTTAATATTGCTCTCGCAATGGTTGTTTTATTAGTAACTATCTATACCCGACGTCCACTAGATTTTGCAGCCTTTCCAACAATTCTTCTAGTGTCAACGTTACTCCGTTTAGCCTTAAACGTTGCATCTACGCGTGTGGTATTGCTGCATGGTCATGAAGGGCCTGGAGCTGCGGGTAACGTAATCGATGCGTTTGGTAATGTAGTTATTGGCGGTAACTATGCCGTGGGCTTGATCGTATTTATTATCTTGATGATTATTAACTTTATGGTTGTAACCAAAGGTGCGGGTCGTATTTCAGAAGTAAGCGCACGTTTTACCTTGGATGCATTACCAGGTAAACAAATGGCGATTGATGCGGATTTGAACGCTGGATTAATCGATCAAGAACAAGCAAGAACGCGTCGTTTTGAAGTTACGAAAGAAGCTGATTTCTACGGTTCAATGGATGGTGCTTCAAAATTTGTAAAAGGGGACGCAATTGCAGGTATCCTTATTCTATTTATCAACATTATTGGTGGCCTTGCTATTGGTATGGCGCAATTTGATTTAGGTTTTGGTGAAGCAATCCAAATCTACACATTGTTAACCATAGGTGATGGTCTAGTTGCTCAAATCCCATCGTTACTACTGTCTATCGGTGCGGCGATCATGGTTACTCGCCAGAACACAGATGAAGATATGGGTGAACAATTAGTATTCCAACTCGTTGATAACCCTAAAGCACTAATGGTAACCGCAGGTATTATGTTTGTAATGGGTATTGTCCCTGGGATGCCGCATTTTCCATTTATCTTACTTGCACTTCTTGCTGGTGGTTGGGCGTATTATCTAACGAAGAAGAAAACACAAGAAAGTGAAGATAAAAAAGCCGCTCCGCCAATGGAAATATCATCATCAAAACCAAAAGAGCTATCATGGGATGATGTTCAACCTGTTGATGTTATTGGGCTTGAAGTGGGCTATCGCTTAATTCCAATGGTAGATAAAGAGCAAGGTGGTGAATTACTTGATCGCGTTAAAGGGGTTCGTAAAAAATTATCCCAAGACTTTGGTTTCTTAGTACCAGCGGTTCATATTCGAGATAACTTAGAACTACCACCAAACGTATACCGTATAACCTTAATGGGGGTTGCGGGAGGTGAGGCGGAAATTAGACCAGACAAAGAATTAGCGATTAACCCTGGCCAAGTGTATGGTGCTATTGAAGGTGAACCAACATTTGATCCTGCTTTTGGTTTAGAAGCAGTGTGGATTAATGCTGAGCAAAGAGAACACGCTCAAGCACTAGGGTATACGGTAGTTGATGCTGCAACTGTATTAGCTACACACTTAAGCCAGTTATTAACCAATAATGCAGCACAACTGCTTGGGCATGAAGAAGTTCAGAATTTATTAGAGCTGCTTTCACAAAGTTCACCTAAACTGGTAGAAGGATTAGTTCCTGAACAATTACCATTAGGTGCTGTGGTGAAAGTGCTTCAGAATTTATTGAATGAAGCAATTCCAGTTCGTGATATTCGAACCATTGTCCAAACTTTGTCGGAATATGCGCCAAAAAGTCAAGAACCTGACATTTTGACGGCGGCAGTTCGAATTTCATTGAAACGACTAATTGTTCAAGAAATCAATGGTATAGAGGCAGAAATGCCTGTTATAACCTTAATTCCTGAGTTGGAACAAATATTGCATCAAACCATGCAGGCATCAGGCGGTGAAAGCACTGGTATTGAGCCTGGATTAGCTGAGCGTTTACAAACTTCTTTAACACTTGCGACTCAAGAGCAAGAGTTAAAAGGAGAAGCCGCGGTCTTATTGACTTCAGGGGTGTTACGTTCGACGCTAGCGAAGTTTGTTAAAAATACTATTCCTAATTTACGAGTTCTTTCTTATCAAGAAATTCCAGATGAGAAGCAAATAAGAATAGTTCAAGCCGTTGGTAATTAATTGTGTCGACTTATTTAGCGCAGGAATACGATATTGAAAATTAAACGATTTTTTGCAAAAGACATGCGTTCAGCTCTGGTTCAAGTAAAAGAAGAGCTTGGCGTCGATGCTGTCATTATGTCAAATAAAAAAGTAACTGGTGGTATTGAGATCGTTGCAGCGATTGATCCTAGTGCAGAGCAAGGATCGTTATCAACACAAGCCCCTCGCCGTATTGAAGAGGATAAAGTGAGTGTTGGAAAAGGGTCAATGACACGTCGTTTTGCAAATATGATCAAACAATATGGTTCAAATGCGGGGTCTAATTCGGACTCAAATGTATCTGAGCCTAAAAATGCTGAGCGAGAAGAAGACAGCTTAGCGGCTTTGTTAAAGCGTCAGTCTAAATTTCAAAATAAACCGACAGAATCTTATTCATCAGTAAAGCCCCAAATTTCTAAATTAGATACATCAGGAATGACTCGTGCGATTCAAAATAATCCAAATTTAGCGCACCTAATTTCAGATGATCCAATTGGGCAAAAAAACGCACCAGCACAACCAAAATTAGACCCTTCTCGTTATGAGAAAGGTCGACGCTCTATGCATGACTCTAATGAAGATTTAGAAAACATGCGTTCAGAAATGTCGTCTATTCGTCGTTTATTAGAGCATCAAGTTTCAGGCTTAATGTGGCAAGAAGTTGAAAGACGTGAGCCATTGCGTGCGATGCTAATTAAACGTTTAGAGAAAATGGGTTTATCAGCAGAGCTAGCCGATCAGCTTGCGTGCTATATTCCAGAAGATACCGACCCTAAAGATGCATGGTCAGCTTTACTTAAATTACTTGCAGAGCAGATCCCAACCTCTAAAGTAGATACCTTATCTCGTGGAGGCATTGTTGCGTTATTAGGCCCAACAGGTGTCGGTAAAACAACGACAATTGCAAAACTAGCAGCAAGAGCTGCAATGGAATATGGTTCAGACCAAGTTGCGCTAGTTACAACAGATACTTTCAGAATCGGTGCTCAAGAGCAATTAGCTATTTATGGTCGTATTATGGGGTGCCCAGTACGTATCGCAAAAGATGCCGATGAATTAGCTGCAGTATTATATCAACTGCGTAATCGCCGACTAATTCTTGTTGATACAGCAGGAATGGGTCAACGAGATGTTCGATTGACTGAGCAGTTAGATACTTTAATGGAACACAGTGGCTCACAGATCAGCAGCTATTTAGTTATGCCTGCGACAGCGCAGCGACGAGTTTTACAAGAAACGATAGATCATTTTAAACGTATTCCATTATCGGGATGCATTTTAAGTAAGATTGATGAATCACTAAGTTTAGGTGAGCTGATTAGTGTAACTATTGAAAACGGATTGCCTATTGCCTACATTGCTAATGGACAACGAGTGCCGGAAGATATTGTACTTGCACAACCAAAATACTTAGTAGCAAAAGCAAATGAATTACTAGAAAAGACGACGGAAAAGGACCCTCATTTCTGGAATAGTGACACGCCAGAGGCAGACAACTTATGATTGATAATAATATATACGATCAGGCTAGTGGATTACGACGATTGACTAAACCTACGTTGACCAAAGTGGTTGCCGTAACGGGTGGTAAAGGCGGCGTAGGTAAAACAAACGTAACATTGAATTTAGCATTATCACTTGCTCAGCAAGGAAAGAAAGTGATGGTACTTGATGGTGATCTTGGTTTAGCAAATATTGATATTATGCTCGGTGTACGAGCACATAAAAACCTAGGCCATGTACTTGATGGCGAATGTGATTTACAAGATATTATCGTTGAAGGGCCATACGGAGTTAAATTAATTCCTGCTACTTCAGGTTCAAAATCGATGGCAGAGCTAACACCAGCGCAGCATGCAGGACTTATTCGTGCTTTTAGTAGTTTAGAAGAAGAAATTGATATATTACTAATCGATACGGCTGCTGGTATCTCTGATATGGTAACAAGTTTTTCACGCGCAGCTCAAGATGTACTTGTGGTTGTTTGTGATGAGCCGACATCTATTACTGATGCTTATGCATTGATCAAATTGCTAAACCGAGAACATAATGTTCAACGTTTTAAAATTGTTTCGAATATGGTAAGAAGCTATCGAGAAGGTCGAGAATTGTTTGCTAAGTTAACTTTAGTTACGGATCGCTTCTTGTCTGCAAATATGGAACTTGTCGCTTGTATTCCTTTGGATGAGAAAGTACGCTTATCTGTTAGAAAACAAAAAGTTGTTGTAGATGCTTATCCTCGCTCTCCAGCAGCGTTAGCGATGAAATCGTTAGCAAATAAAGTGGTGACTTGGCCAGTACCAAAGGTTCCAAGTGGCCATTTGGAGTTTTTCGTAGAGAAATTATTACGAAATGAAAAATCAAGTGAAGTAGAGGACGATTATGTCTGATGGCTTAACATACGATCATAAAGGCAATGTAAACAGTCAGAAAGCATTTTTAGAAAGATATTCTGATTTAGTGAAACGCATTGCCCATCATTTAATGGCCAGATTACCTGCGAGTGTATTGGTTGATGATCTTATTCAGTCTGGCATGATCGGTCTGTTAGAAGCCCAGAAAAATTATGATGGCAGTAAGGGCGCAAGTTTTGAAACTTACGCCGGTATCCGAATTCGTGGCTCAATGTTGGATGAAATTCGACGTGGAGACTGGGTTCCTCGCTCTGTTCATAAAAATAGTCGAATGGTAAATGCAGCAATTAAAGCTCTTGAAGCTAAACTTTCTCGTGAACCGACCGATAAAGAGATAGCTGAGCATTTAGAATTACCCTTAGATCAGTATTATCAGATACTTAATGATGTAAATTGCGGTAAACTGGTCGGCATGGAAGATTTAGGTGTTTCTGATGATGTAATAACAACAGAAGAACAAGCCGACGATAATATTCCATTTCAAGGTGTTGCCGACGAACACTTTAGAGTGGCTCTTGTGGAAGCGATTAAAACACTTCCAGAAAGAGAAGCTTTGGTTTTATCTCTTTACTACGATGAAGAGTTAAACCTAAAAGAAATTGGTGCCGTTATTGGTGTAAGCGAATCTCGTGTTAGCCAAATACATAGCCAATCAATGCAACGACTACGGGCCAAGTTATCAACTTGGACAGTAGAATAATTAAATCCCGTTACTTTGCCCTCACTGGAGGCGATTTTGAATAAAAACATGAAGATCCTTATTGTTGACGATTTCTCAACAATGCGCCGTATTGTAAAAAACTTATTACGTGACTTAGGTTTTAATAACACTCAAGAAGCGGATGATGGTTTAACAGCATTACCACTGCTTAAAAAAGGTGGTTTCGATTTTGTAGTAACAGATTGGAACATGCCAGGGATGCAAGGGATCGACTTGCTAAAAACAATTCGTGCCGATGACGAATTAAAGCATTTACCTGTATTAATGATCACAGCAGAAGCAAAACGCGAACAGATCATTGAAGCGGCTCAAGCTGGCGTAAATGGCTACATTGTTAAACCATTTACAGCGGCAACATTGAAAGAAAAATTAGACAAGATTTTTGAACGTTTATAAGTCAATGTTGCTCGGTAAGGATTAACTAATAAGATGATTTCATTAACTGATGCCAAAGAGCTTGTTGCTTTATTAGAAGCAGGCAAGCAAGAAGAAGCGGATCAATTTGTCGCTTCATTCGCCGTTTCTAGTGAACCTCCAATGTTGCAAGAGATAGGGTCTTTAACTCGTGATCTTCATGAGTCATTAAAGAACTTTAAGCTTGATCATCGTGTGGTTGCTATTGCGAATGATGAGATACCTGATGCACGTGATCGTTTGCAATATGTGATTGATAAAACGGAGATGGCCGCCAATAAAACTATGGATGCTGTGGACCGTTCATTACCTATTGCTGACGAGTTGCATGAAGGCTTGTTGCAGGTTCGCCCACAGTGGAACAGTTTAATGAAAGGCCGTATTGAGCTCGCTCAATTTAAAGCCTTATGTCACAACATTGATGGATTATTAACTCAAGTTGAAGGTAATAGTTCAGAGTTACGTAATGAATTGACTAATATCTTAATGGCACAAGACTTTCAAGATCTTACCGGACAAATTATTAAACGAGTTATTACGCTAGTTCAAGAAGTTGAAGACCGACTGGTTGATATTTTGACTTTATTTAAAGTTGAAGAGCAGCTTGGTAAGGAAGAAGGGAAAGAAAAACCTTCTAAAGCCGAAGGCCCTATCTTAAACCCGCATGAACGTGAAGATGCTGTTGCGTCACAAGATGATGTTGATGACCTATTAGCCAGTCTAGGATTTTAGAGGAATATTATGAGCTTTGAAATGGATGAAGACATCCTGCAAGATTTCTTAATTGAAGCAGGAGAAATTCTTGAGCTTCTTTCTGAACAATTAGTTGAATTAGAGCAGCGTCCTGATGACTCTGAGCTATTAAATGCTATTTTTCGTGGTTTCCATACAGTAAAGGGCGGCGCAGGCTTTCTTTCATTAACTGAGTTAGTTGATGCGTGTCATGGTGCGGAAAATGTGTTCGATATTCTTAGAACTGGTAAGCGTAAAGTTACTTCTGAGTTAATGGATACTATTCTTGAAACCTTAGATAACGTTAATGTTATGTTTGTTTCGGTTCAGAATGGCGAAGCATTACAACCTGCAGAGCAGCGACTTCTTGATGAGTTACATCGACTAAGTAAGCCTACATCAGAAGATGAAGCGGCATTAGCCGTTGAAAAAGCTATTGCAGTTCCTGTTGTTGAAGATGTGGTTGTTGAAAGTCCAGCTAATAATTTGCACGATTCCGTGGATGACATTACTGAAGACGAATTCGAAAAGTTATTAGACGAATTACATGGAAAAGGTACTGCGCCATCAGCTGTCGTAGCAACACCAGCTCCAGCAGCACCTACGGTATCAATCTCAAATAGTAGTATGTCAGATGGCGATATTACTGATGATGAATTTGAACGTTTACTTGATGAGCTTCATGGTTCAGGCCAAAGCCCAAGTAAGTCGCCAGTAGCACCAGCTGCAGATGTAAAATCTGTTGATGAAGTGTTAGCCGGTGATTCAGATCTCATGAGCGATGATGAATTTGAAAAACTGTTAGATCAGCTACATGGTTCAGGTAAGGGACCAACAGATGAAGAGCTTGAACAAGCAGTAAAACCAGCGGCAGCAATGGCTTCGGTAGCACCAGCTTCTGTCGCACAAGAAGCGCCAACACGAACAACGGCTCCTGTAGCAACAAGAACTCAAGCTCCTGAAGTCAAGCCTGTAGCTAAAGCGCCGGCTAAACCACAGTCTAAGCCACAGGCTGAGAGTACAGTTCGTGTTGATACATCTACACTAGATAACATCATGAATATGGTGGGTGAGCTTGTATTAGTACGTAACCGTTTGGTTAGTTTAGGTTTGAATAGCAATGACGAAGAAATGTCAAAAGCGGTTTCAAATTTAGATGTCGTTACTGCCGATCTACAAGGTGCAGTAATGAAAACACGTATGCAACCAATTAAGAAAGTATTTGGTCGATTCCCTCGAGTTGTACGTGATTTAGCTCGAGCATTGAAAAAAGACATCGTGCTAGAAATGCGCGGTGAAGAAACAGATTTAGATAAAAACTTGGTTGAAGCGCTTGCTGATCCATTGATTCACTTAGTACGTAACTCTGTGGACCATGGTATTGAAATGCCAGACGTGCGAGCTAAAACAGGTAAAGATCGCACCGGTAAAGTGATCTTATCTGCTTCTCAAGAAGGTGATCACATTCTATTAAGCATCATTGATGATGGTGGTGGTATGGATGCGGATAAACTTCGTGGCATTGCCGTAACACGTGGTTTAATGGATACAGATGCAGCATCTCGATTAACCAATAAAGAGTGTTATAACTTAATTTTTGCTCCTGGTTTCTCAACTAAGACTGAAATTTCAGATATCTCAGGTCGTGGTGTAGGCATGGATGTAGTTAAAACTGCAATCAACCAACTAAACGGTTCTATTGATATTGATTCAAGTATGGGTGAAGGCACAAAGATCGTAATCAAAGTGCCACTAACACTAGCGATTCTTCCTACTCTAATGGTAGGTGTTGCGAATCAACCATTCGCATTACCTTTAGCTAGTGTAAACGAAATTTTCCATCTTGATTTATCGAAAACAAACATGGTTGATGGTCAGTTAACGACGATTGTCCGTGAAAAATCGATTCCACTGTTCTTCTTACAAGACTGGTTAGTTAAAGGTTCTCGCCAAACAGAACGTAAAGGACTAGGTCATGTGGTTATTATTCAATTAGGAGCACAACGAGTTGGTTTTGTTGTGGATACGCTGATTGGTCAAGAAGAAGTGGTCATTAAACCTCTTGATGAACTACTGCAAGGTACGCCAGGAATGGCAGGTGCGACCATCACATCTGATGGACATATTGCATTGATCCTTGATGTTCCAAATTTGCTAAAACGTTACGCAGTTCGTATGTGTTAATGAACAAGGATTAACATGGCAATAAAAGTATTAGTTGTTGATGATTCAAGTTTTTTTCGTCGTAGAGTTAGTGAAATCATTAATGCCGATCCTCGTCTTGAGGTGATCGATGTTGCGGTTAACGGTAAAGAAGCGGTAGAAAAAGCGAAATTACTAAAGCCAGATGTTATCACCATGGATATTGAGATGCCGGTAATGGATGGCATCTCTGCGGTGAAAGAAATCATGAAGGTCTGTCCAACGCCGACGTTGATGTTTTCTTCTCTTACTCATGATGGCGCTAAGGCAACACTTGATGCTTTAGATGCTGGAGCTTTGGATTTCTTACCTAAGAAATTTGAAGATATAGCACGCAATAGAGACGAAGCAGTAAGCTTATTGCAAAAACGTATTGCTGAAATTGCACGTAAAAAGTCATTTATGCGTCGTCCTTTATTGGCATCGCAGACAGCAACAGCAGCAATAGCACCAACAACACGAGCAACAACGACTCGTTCTGCGGCTTTAACATCAGCAGCGCCAGTCAAAAATACACCAGTAGCTCCTGTAGGTCAGCGTTTTAAAGCGACAGGCAAAAAGTATCAATTAACGGCTATCGGGACTTCAACGGGAGGTCCTGTTGCATTACAAAAGATACTAACCGCTATTCCTGCTAATTATCCGCATCCGATTATTTTGGTTCAGCATATGCCTGCAACCTTTACCGCGGCCTTTGCAGCACGATTAAATAACTTGTGTAAAATCCAAGTGAAAGAAGCCCAAGATGGGGATGTTCTTAAACCTGGTTGTGCTTATCTTGCTCCCGGTGGCTTGCAGATGATGGTTGATGGTCGTCCCGGGTCTTCTCGTTTGAAGATCTTAGATGGCGGTGAACGCATGAACTACAAGCCCTGCGTAGATGTTACTTTTGGATCTGCTGCTAAGGTGTATGGCGATAAAGTACTTTCTATGATCCTGACAGGAATGGGTGCTGATGGTCGTGAAGGCTGTCGAATGCTAAAAGCGGCAGGTGCGACTATCTGGTCTCAAGATGAGCAAAGTTGTGTTGTTTATGGTATGCCTCAAGCGATAGATAAAGCAGGCTTATCATCAGAAAGTTTACCACTTGAACGTGTAGCAGAAAGAATGCTCGTTGAAGTGGGATTAAAGTAGGAAATAGCAATGATTGTCTGGAGCGTAGCAAACCAGAAAGGTGGGGTTGGTAAAACAACAACAACGATTACCTTAGCTGGTTTACTTTCTCAGCGCGGTAAGCGTGTGCTTATGGTAGATACGGATCCTCACGGTTCGTTAACTACGTATTTAGGCTATGATTCAGACGATTTGCCTTGCAGCTTATTTGAGTTGTTCCAATTGCCAACGATCAATAAAACAAGCGTTATGCCATTTGTTTTAAAAAGTGACATTCCAGGGTTAGATATTATCCCTGCACATATGTCTCTTGCAACATTAGATCGTGTTATGGGTAACCGTAACGGCATGGGATTAGTACTTAAACGCGCTTTAAAAGCATTAGAAGATGAGTACGATTATGTATTGATTGATTGTCCTCCTATTTTAGGGGTAATGATGGTTAATGCACTAGCGGCAAGCACTCGTATTTTGATTCCAGTACAGACTGAGTTTCTAGCAATGAAAGGGCTAGAGAGAATGATGAGAACACTAAACATCATGCAGAGAAATAAACCGTCTTTGTTCGATGTTACCATTATTCCAACCATGTACGATAAACGAACTAATGCGTCATTACAGACACTAATGGAACTGAAATCGACATATTCAGATCAAGTATGGGCATCAGCTGTGCCGATTGATACTAAGTTTAGAGATGCCAGTCTAAAAAGAATGCCGCCGTCATTTGTCTCGCCAAATAGTCGTGGTGTTTTTGCTTATAAAACATTATTAAATTATTTGGAGAGATTAGCTTAATGGCTGATTTTAAAGCATTTACCAGTGAAGAGGCTCTTGATGATTACTTTTCATCACTGTTAGATGAAGAGACCATTGAGCTGGATTCAGAAGCAGTAAATACTGTTCTGCCAGAGCCAGAGCCAGAGCCAGAGCCAGAGCCAGAGCCAGAGCCAGAGCCAGAGCCAGAAATTACTTGGCATTCAGAGTCAGTGGTAATGGCATCACCAGAACCACAATATCAGCCACAATTTTCAACAAAAACGGATGATTTTGAAGACTATCCGTTTGAGCTACCTCAATTAGAAGATGTTCAGCGTTTATTGAGTCAGCTAGAAAACTCACAACTTGATGCTCAAATTGAAATTGATGCTTTAGTATCAAACAATATTGAAACTGAGCAAGCTGTTGTTGACGTTGAACCAGTTATTCAGACAACCGTTGAAACCGAAACGGTTGTTGAAGCGTTAGTTGCTGAAGAACCAGAAGAAGAGCCCGATTTATCTGCGTGGGATATCTCAGATAAAATAACAGTGACTCTTCCATCTGAGCTCAATATTGATAGTTCAGAAGTGATACCGAATAATGAAAAAGAGACCAGTGATGAGACTGAAATCCAACTTGAAACGCAAACGGGTAAAGCACCGCCGTTAAGCGGACTAGATTGGGAAAACTCAGAGCATGATGATGAATTTCAAGTTCTCTTTTTTGAAGTAATGGGCGTGACATTTGCGGTTCCATTGGCACAATTAGGCGGTATTCACCAGATAACGGAATTAAACCATTTAATTGGTCGTCCTGATTGGTATCTTGGTTTACAAAATAACCGTGATACAAAAATAGATGCCTTGGATACAGCAAAGTGGGTCATGCCACAAAGCATTAAAGATGACAGTTATAAAGAAGATTACCAATACCTTGTTATGCTTGGAGAAAGCAAATGGGGATTAGCGTGTAATGCGTTAGCCGGAACTGAAACCCTTACGAGCGATCGAATTCGTTGGCGAGAAACCGCTGGAAAGCGTCCATGGCTATCAGGAATGGTAAAAGAGAAGATGTGTGCCTTAATTCACGTTGAGGCGATGATTACGATGCTTAATGCCGGTCTGGACATTAAGGGAATAGAGTAAAAATAACTCTAAGAGTACGAGGAAATAGAATGTCTCAGATTAATGAAGTAGAGATCCGCAAGGATCAAGTGAATGATGAAGTATTACAGTGGGTAACGTTTCAACTAGAAGAAGAAACTTACGGCATCAATGTAATGCAAGTACGTGAAGTATTACGTCACACAGAAATCGCACCAGTACCAGGCGCGCCAGACTACGTTCTAGGGATTATCAACCTTCGTGGTAATGTAGTAACCGTGATTGACACTCGTTCACGCTTTGGCTTAATGCAAGGTGAAATCACAGATAATACACGTATCATCGTTATAGAATCTGAGCGTCAGGTTATTGGTATCCTTGTAGATAGCGTAGCTGAAGTTGTATACTTACGTTCATCAGAAATTGATACGACGCCAAGTGTTGGCACGGAAGAAAGCTCTAAGTTTATTCAGGGCGTTAGTAACCGTGAAGGCAAATTACTTATCTTGGTAGACCTTAACAAACTTTTGTCTGAAGACGAATGGGATGACATGGCAAGCCTATAATGGTTGATATTTTAACTCAGCTCTCAGAGCTATTAGCAGCGGCTGCTGTAATTTTAGTTCTTGTAATTTTTGTTATCTTAAAACGCAAGAATGTACAGTTAGCAGCGCAATTAACGCACGCTCAAAAGCAGAATCAACAACTTCAAGATGAGCAGCAAAAGCTTAATAAGCAGTTTGTTGAATTTCGCACAGCCTCGATCAATATGGGTCAGAAAGTTGCGGATATTACTCAATTGAGTCAACATTTTGATGAGCGCTTAAACGAGCTTGAAAATACAGATGCTGACAGTCGTTTGTATTCAAGAGCCAATAAGTTGGTTCAGTTGGGTGCGGGCATTAACGAGCTAATGGAAGAATGTGAGCTGCCAAAAGCAGAAGCTGAGTTAATGATGTCTTTACAGGCTAAAATTGCTGGCGGTAAAGGCTCGATTCCACCATTACGGTTCGAAGACGAAGACTAACTGCGTCTCATAGCCAATGAATTTTAAAGCTCCTTATTTATAAGGGGCTTTTTTCGTTATAGAATTCGGTATAAAAAACCAGAAATACCCACAAGGTGGTAGGGGTTATCTATTGTTATAACTCTATGAATTCTTAGTGGATTTCGGGATTAAAGAATTTGAAACTAAATGACATACTTATTTACTTATCTATCTAAATAGATTTGTTTTATATCTAAGTTTCGCCGTTTTTGCTGTGCTAGAATGCCCCTAATATTTTTCAACAATAGATACTTATGCTAGAAATTCGTAACGTTACCTGTATTCGAGATGAACGCGTTCTATTTGAACAATTAAGTTTTACTATCTCTGATGGTGAGTTAATTCAGATAGAAGGGCAAAATGGCGCAGGTAAAACCACATTACTGCGTATTATTGCAGGGTTAGGTTATGCGGATGAAGGCGATATTTATTGGAATGGTGAATCGATAAAGAAAAATCGCGAAGAGTTTCATAGTGATTTACTTTTCTTAGGTCATCATACTGGTGTTAAGCGTGAATTAACGGCATTTGAAAACCTTGCATTTTATCAATCGATGCACAGCAATTATAACGAAGAAGCCATTTGGGATGCATTAGCTCGTGTGGGTTTAGCAGGACGAGAAGATGTAGCTGCAGGGCAATTATCTGCAGGTCAACAGCGTCGGGTTGCTTTAGCTCGCCTTTGGTTGAGTAACCATAAGTTATGGGTATTAGATGAACCGTTAACCGCGATTGATAAACAAGGTGTTAAAGTACTTGAACAGTTGTTTATGAGCCATGCAAAACAAGGTGGGATCGTCTTGCTGACAACGCATCAGGATCTGTTTACTGACAGTAATGAGCTTAAAAAAATCAGGTTAGGTGAATAGATGTTTGCTTCAATGACAACCATTATCCGACGTGAGTTATTAATCGCGTTTCGTCGTAAAGCCGATATTCTTAATCCGCTTTGGTTTTTTATTATCGTGATCACGCTATTTCCATTAAGTATCGGGCCTGAGCCAAATTTACTGGCGCGTATTGCTGCGGGTATTGTTTGGGTTGCTGCTTTGTTATCGGCATTATTGTCTTTAGAGCGCCTTTTTAGAGATGACTTTGCAGACGGATCCCTAGAGCAGATGATGCTAATGCCAAGTCCATTATCTATACTTGTTCTAGCTAAAGTGGTCGCGCATTGGTTATTAACCGGTCTGCCATTGATCATCATTAGCCCGTTATTAGCGGTTCTATTATCATTAGATTTTAATACATGGTTAGCCATTGTTTTGACATTGCTGCTAGGAACACCAACCTTGAGCTTTCTTGGTGCGGTTGGGGTAGCGTTAACGGTTGGTCTTCAAAAAGGAGGCGTATTATTGAGTCTTCTTATTCTTCCGTTATATATTCCAGTTCTAATTTTTGCGACATCTGCAATTGATGCTGCAAGCTTAGGTATGGCTTATAATGGCCAATTAGCGATTTTAGGTGCTCTTTTAATGGGCTCCGCAACATTGACTCCATTTGCCATTAGTTCGGCACTGCGAGTGAGTGTTCAGTAAATATAATTATAATTTTAATATTTAAGTAAGTGAGACAAACCAATGTGGAAATGGCTACATCCTTACGCTAAACCAGAAAAAGCGTATCAATTAAGTACAACACTGCTGCCATGGTTTGCGGTGATCTCTATTCTCAGTTTAACTGTAGGTACGATTTGGGGTCTTGCATTTGCCCCTTCTGATTACCAGCAAGGCGACAGTTTTAGAATTATCTATATCCATGTCCCTTCTGCTATTTTGTCGATGGGCGCTTATATGTCGATGGCGATAGCGGCATTTATTGGTTTAGTGTGGCAGTTAAAGCTTTCTGACATGGCAGCTGCAGCAATGGCTCCTGTTGGTGCAGTATTTACATTTATTGCCTTATTAACGGGTGCCGTTTGGGGTAAACCAATGTGGGGCGCATGGTGGGTATGGGATGCACGTCTAACATCTGAACTTATTCTTCTTTTCTTATACCTAGGTGTAATGGCACTATATAACGCATTTGATGATCAACGCACAGCAGCTCGTGCAGCAGGTATCCTGGCTATTGTTGGTGTGATTAACCTGCCAATTATTCACTTCTCAGTAGAGTGGTGGAATACGCTTCACCAAGGTGCAAGCATCACAAAGTTTGATAAACCTTCTATTTCTGCCGATATGTTGTGGCCTTTGTTATTAAATATCATTGGTTTTGCAACTTTCTTTGGTTCTGTGACTCTTATTCGTTTTAGGAATGAAATTTTAGCAAAAGAGAGCCACCGTCCTTGGGTTAGAGCGTTAGTTAAGAAAAAGGAATTATTGTAATGCATTTTGATACATTCAGTGATTTTTTAGCCATGGGTGGATACGCCACTTATGTGTGGGGCGCATTCGGTGCCACGTTTCTTTCATTATTTTGGATTCTATTTTCTAGCTTAGGCAAACGTCGTCAATTGCTAAAAGAGATTGAACAAAAAATGGCACGAGAAGAACGAATTAAAAAAGCAAAAACTATGGAGAACACATTATGAATCCAAGACGTAAAAAGCGCCTAGGATTGATCCTTGCTCTATTCTTTGGGGTCAGTGCAACAGTCGGCTTGATGATTTATGCATTGAATCAAAATATGGATTTATTCTATACCCCAACGGAACTCGTTAACGGTAAACCTGATGGCACTAAACCTGAGGTTGGTCAACGTCTTCGTATTGGTGGCATGGTTGTCGCTGGTACTGTAAGGCGTGATAGCGAATCTTTAGAAGTTTCATTTAAAGTTGCCGATATTGGTCCAGAAGTTACGGTTACTTATAACGGTATTCTTCCTGACTTATTCCGTGAAGGACAAGGTATTGTAGCGCAAGGTGTTCTTGTCGATGCAACCACAGTTAAGGCTCATGAAGTACTGGCTAAGCATGATGAAGAATACATGCCGCCTGAAATTGCAGAAGCAATGAAAAAGACTCATGAACCACTTCAATACACTGAACAACAAAAACAAGGAACAGGTCAATGATCGCAGAACTCGGTCATTTTGCCTTAATAGCTTCTTTAGGACTTTCTATCCTATTGAGTATATTGCCTTTATATGGCGCAAGCCGTGGCAATAAAGCGTTAATGCAAAGTGCAAGGCCATTGTCGTGGGGTATGTTTTTACTCCTAAGCTTATCATTCGGTATTTTAATGTGGGCTTTCTACATTAATGATTTCACACTGCAATACGTCGCAAGTAACTCAAACAGTTTACTTCCTTGGTATTACCGTTTAACGGCAGTTTGGGGCGCTCACGAAGGGTCTTTATTGCTTTGGGTTCTTATCCAAGCAGGTTGGACTGTTGCTGTTGCTACCTTTAGCCGTGGCATGCCACAAGAATCGGTTGCGCGTGTTTTAGCAGTAATGGGGTGGATTAACGTCGGTTTCTTACTGTTCATTATTCTTACATCAAATCCATTCTTGCGTACGCTACCATTCTTCCCAATTGATGGTCGTGATTTAAACCCGTTACTACAAGATCCGGGTCTAATCATTCACCCACCAATGCTATATATGGGTTATGTTGGTTTCTCGGTTGCTTTCTCTTTCGCTATCGCATCACTAATGGCTGGTCGTTTAGATACGGCTTGGGCTCGTTGGTCTCGTCCTTGGACAATCGCTGCATGGTCATTCCTAACAGTAGGTATCTCTCTAGGTTCATGGTGGGCATATTATGAACTTGGCTGGGGTGGCTGGTGGTTCTGGGATCCAGTAGAAAACGCATCATTTATGCCTTGGCTTGCTGGTACCGCATTAATGCACTCACTAGCAGTAACAGAGAAACGCGGTACGTTTAAAGCGTGGACTGTATTACTGGCGATTTTAGCATTCTCATTAAGTTTATTAGGTACGTTCCTAGTTCGTTCTGGCATTTTAGTATCAGTTCACGCCTTTGCGTCTGATCCTTCTCGTGGCATGTTCATTCTTGGTTTCCTCGTCATGGTGATCGGTGGTTCATTACTGCTGTTTGCACTAAGAGGCGCATCAGTACGAGTTCGTGGTAATTTCTCACTGTTCTCTCGTGAAAATGCATTATTAGCTAACAACATTCTATTAATGACGGCATTAGTTGTCGTTCTTGTGGGTACCTTATTACCACTAGTACATAAACAATTAGGTCTGGGTTCGGTTTCTATCGGTGCGCCATTCTTTGATATGTTATTTGCATGGTTAATGATCCCATTTGCTTTCTTAATGGGTATTGGTCCTCTGATCCGTTGGAAGCGTGATAACTTAAGTCACTTAGCAAAACGTATGGTGATTACTGGTGCGATTACGATCCCACTGGCTGCCGTCTTTATGGTTATCTTTGCTGATAGATTCCAATTCATGCCATACCTTGGCTGGATGATGTCTCTTTGGATAGTGATCTTACACGGCTTTGAATTGCATGAACGTGCTACTCACCGTCATACTTTTGCGGTAGGTCTAACTAAACTTGGTCGTAGTCACTGGGCAATGATGTTTGCACACATTGGTCTAGCTGTGAGTATTATCGGTATTGCCATGGTACAAAACTACAGCATCGAAAAAGATGTACGTTTAGCACCAGGTGAGCATATTGAAATGAACGGATATCAGTTCTACTTTGCTGGTGTGCGTGATACAGATGGTCCTAACTATGATGGTTATACCGCTGATTTTGATATCACTCTTGATGGTAAAGCGATTAATACGCTTCATGCTGAAAAACGTTTTTATGAAACTGCAGGTTCAATGATGACTGAGGCAGCGATTGATCGTGGCTTTACTCGTGATTTATACATTGCAATGGGTGAGCGTTTAGATGACAACCGTTCATGGGCTGTACGTATCTACTACAAACCATTCGTGCGTTGGATCTGGGCTGGTACATTATTTATGGCAATTGGTGGCATATTAGCATTATCTGATAAGCGCTACCGTTTCCGTAAAACAGATAAAAAACAGGAAGCTTAAATTATGAATAAGAAGTTTTTATTTGCACCATTAGCTCTGTTTTTAATTTTAGTTGCCGTGTTCGCTACTCAGTTAACACGTAACTCAAATGGTGATGATCCAACTAAGCTAGAGTCAGTATTAGTTGGTAAGCACGTACCAGAGTTTCGTTTAGAAGATTTAGCAGAAGAAGGCAAACTGTACGATCAAAGCATTTTTAAAGGTGAGCCTTTATTGCTTAACGTATGGGCGACATGGTGTCCAACTTGTTACGCTGAACACAAATACCTAAATACCCTTGCAACTCAAGGCGTTAAAATTATTGGTATGAACTATAAAGATGATCGTGCAGGGGCAATCCAATGGCTAAGAGAGCTTGGTAACCCTTACTTGATTACTCTGTTTGATGGTGATGGCATGCTAGGCATGGATTTAGGTGTGTACGGCGCACCTGAAACCTTCTTAATCGACAGCAATGGTATCGTTCGTTACCGTCACGTTGGTGATGTCAATGATCGTAATTGGAATGAAGTATTAAAGCCAATGTATGAGCAGCTTGTTGCGGAGGCTAAATAATGAATAGTCGCTTACGTAAATGGGGACTTCGTAGCTTTGCTGCTATCGCATTGAGTTTCTTTGCGGTGCAAGCAAGTTACGCAACTATTGATCTGTATAAGTTTGATTCACCAGAACAAGAGCAGCAATTTAAAGAACTAGGCCAAACCCTGCGTTGCCCTAAGTGTCAGAACAACAATATTGCTGATTCAAGTGCTGAGCTTGCTCAAGACATGCGCCATAAAGTGTATGAAATGACCAAAGCAGGCAAATCAGATCAAGAAATTGTGGATTACATGATCGATCGCTACGGTAATTTTGTAACGTACGATCCGCCACTAACAGCAGGTACACTGATCCTATGGTTAGGGCCATTAGGTGTGCTTGTGTTTGGTTTTGGTTTTATTGTGCTTCGTAGCCGTAAATCAAAAGTAGTAGCAGAAGATAATTCAGAAGAGTGGGATAACGAACATGAAGAACGTTTGAACGCACTATTAGATGAGAATAAAAATGAAGATGGGAAGGTAAACAAATGACTTTGTTTTGGATTTCGACCTTAGCCCTAATTTTTGTTGGTGTGGTATTTATCATTCTTCCTTTATGGAAAGCAAAAGACCAAGATGATGAAGCCCGCCGAGATGAATTGAATAAAGCCTTCTATAAAGATCGCTTAGCTGAATTGAAAGAAGAAGATGCCGAAGGCCTTGTGAATAACCAAGATGAGTTAATTACAGAGCTAAAGCAATCTTTGTTAGATGACATTCCAGCAAAAGAAAAAACTGAGCAAGATAACTTGAATGCACGATTATTTATTCTGCCTTCGATCATTATCTTTATCGTAATTTCTTATGGCTTGTACTTTAAGTTTGGCAATATCGATAAAATTGAAAAGTGGCAAGAAGTAAGTGCACGCTTACCTGAACTATCTAAGCAATTAATGAATCCTGAAGGTGTTTCTCTTAGTGATTCAGAAATGACAAACCTAACATTGGCATTACGTACTAAATTACATAATGAACCAAAGGATGCGATGGGTTGGTTCCTATTAGGTCGTATCGGTATGTCGAATCGTGATATCGATACGTCGGTAGGTGCGATGAAAAAAGCGTATGCACTAGAGCCAACAAATGTTGAGATTAAATTGGGTTATGCTCAAGCGTTAATGCTTTCGGGTGATGATGCTAAAGCGGATCAAGCTAAGAAAATGCTTAAGCAAGTACTTCGTAGTGATTCAACCAACTTACGTGCCTTATCGTTATTAGCGTTCAGCTCGTTTGAGCGTCAAGATTATAAAGGTGCAGTATCAGCATGGAAAGCAATGCAAATGCTGATTGGTCCTGATGATTCTCGTTATGAAATGTTGACTCGTAGTATTGAGCGTGCTCAATCTAAGATGAACCCTGAAGCGAACATAGGTAAGCAAGTACCTATTACTGTTAATTTAGGCAGCAATGTAACGCTACCTTCGCAAGGTGTTGTGATTGTATCGATCCATCCTGCTGATGGTTCTGCAATGCCAGTTGCTGCGGCTCGTATACCACTTAGCCGTTTCCCGTTGAAGATCATGATGTCAGATGACAACAATATGATTGAGCAGCGTAAACTGTCTGATATGCCAAACTTTATTGTTCGAGCTCGTATCGACCAAGATGGTAACGTATCGACTAAAGAAGGTGATTGGTACGGTGAAAGTACAGTCAGCACATTAGGTGAAAATGTATCGCTTGAGATTGATAAGCAATACTAATATCTATTAACAACTGTCATACTATGACGGGCAGGAGCATTGAGCTTCTGCCCGTTTTTTTTGAATAAACTATAATAATATTAATAAAGTTAGGCGAAGGTGTATTGTGTTTAAAAGAATATGGATATCTTTTTCGTTATTGTTCTTAATTGTTGGGTGTTCGCAAACCCCAAAACAAGATAATGAAGAGTTAGAAACAACAGAAGTCGTAGAGGTTGAATACGATGACTCTCATAGTGGTGATCCGCTAGAGGGGTTTAACCGTGTCATGTGGGATCTAAATTATGATATTTTAGACCCCTATTTAGTGCGTCCTGTCTCTGTTACTTATGTTGACTATACTCCGACCCCAGTTCGTATGGGGATAGCTAACTTCTTAGCCAATTTAGATGAACCTTCGAGCATGATTAACAATTTAATCATGGGTAATGGCAGTGTTGCTATGGTGCATTTCAATCGATTCTGGTTAAACACCACGCTTGGTTTAGTTGGCTTAATTGATATTGCGAGTGCAGCCGAGATTAATAAACCAGACAGTAAATCTTTTGGTGATGCGCTTGGTCATTATGGCGTAGGTAATGGTCCTTATTTCATGCTACCGGGTTATGGACCTTGGACGCTGCGTGAAGCAGGGGACTTTGTTGATGGGCTGTACATGCCGCTCTCTTATCTAAACTTCTGGCAAGGCCTAGGGAAGTGGGGCTTAGAGGGTATGGAATCTCGCGTTCAATTGATTTCTCAAGAACCTATGTTAGAAGCATCACCCGATCCATACGTATTAACGCGTGATGTGTATTTACAACGCCAAGACTTTAAAGCAGAAGTTGAACCAGAAGTAGACTTAGATGCAGAAGGCGATCTTGACGATTACTTAGATGAAATAGACGAATAATATTTAGTATTATCAGAGTTCAGGATTCACCATTTTCCTGAACTCTGTCTATTTTTCACGTTGGATTAGCATTAATAATAAAGCACTTAATGCCCCTGCGGTATCACACAGCATATCTTTCTGCGCATCCCAAATATCCCCTTGTGATCCTAAAAAGGCAATCCCTTCTTCACCACCGGCAACTGCCGCATACCACCATTCAATAATCTCATAACCTGCAGCTACACTCATTAAGGTAAATAAACCAAATGCCATCGCGAGTGGTGCAGAGCATTTCTTGGTTTTAATCAGATATTCTGCAATAGGGTAAGCATAAAAACCAATCGAGAAATGAGCGACGCGATCAAAGTTATTTCGCTCTGAACCAATTAGGTTATTAAACCAATCAAAAGGCACATCAGCAAAGGTATATTTAGAACCTATGGTATGTAAGATAAGCCAGATAAACATTAAAACCAATGCCGTAGTACTGAACTCAAAGCGTGATGCTATGAAAAAGATACCGACTAAAATTAATAGCGCCGGAAGAATTTCTGCAAACCAAACGGCACGAGAAACCGGATCAAAGCCTGCGAATAAAAAGACGGCACTATAGATAAGTGTCAGCAACAATAATACTGGCTGTTGTTTAAATGCATTGATGAAAGACATAGGTACTGACTCCAAATAATGGAATGTAAAAGAGGTTACAGATTGAGTGTAGCGTGATGATTTATATCGGCAAGGTCTAGTTTTTGAATGTTAGATACAGCTATAAATAAAAAAGGCCTCAATTAAGAGGCCTAATGCAATTTCTATCTATTCAGTCAGTGCTGATTAGAAGCGATAGTTCGCTTGAACACCCACTAACCATACGTTACCTGTGGTTTCGCCAGTGAATTGACCACCAACAGCTTCTGCAACATCATCAGATTCATAACCACGAGACTCTGTGATTGGTGCATCTTTAGCTATAATATAAGTAAAGCCAGCATTTAAGCTTAGATTTTCAGACCAATCGTAACCAGCACCAATGCTTAACCATAAGCGGTCTGTTTCAGGGATGGTAATTGTACGGTTTTTATCGCTAACTGCAGATGTATCGTAAGCAACACCTGAACGAAGAGCTAATTTTTGATTTAATTGATAAGTGCCACCGACAGCAAGGCGATAATTATCTTCCCAGTGCTCTTCTTTAACCATGCTGCTTGTACCATCATTGAATTGAGCTTCTAGTTTTTCAAAAGCACTCCAATCGGTCCAGTTAAAGCTAGCGTGTACAGCGACTTTATCTGTTAGTTGATGATAACTTGCTAATTCAGCAGTTGCTGGCATAACAAGCTCCATTGAACCGTTTTTACGTTGACCTGGAGCAAGATCAAATCCAATGCCTTCAGCATGACCTGTTAATTCTAATTTAACTTCTGATTTATAGCTAAAACCAATACGGTTAGTATCGTTAATTTGCCATGCACTACCTACTTGCCAACCCCAAGCTTCATCAGTTCCTTCCATATATTTTAGGGTTGTTCCTGCTGTTGGAAGGCTAACTCCCGGACCAACAGGGATAGGAGTTGAACCAAGTTGAGGCGGTGTTGTTGCCCCAAAACTACCTTCACCGATTACATAACGAACACCACCACCAACACTGAATTGATTGTTGATTTGATAAGCCATGTTTACGTTGATTTCTTTAGTTAAAACGCTCGCTTCATTACCAAAATGAGAAGCTTTAAAATCATCACCTAGATTAGTTTCCATACCGTAGTTAGTACCAACGGCAAAACCAATAGCTAGCTGTTGGTTTACTCGGTGAGAAACGTAAAGGTTAGGAATGAAAGCTGCATCTGCAAAATCTTCAGAGCTTGCATGGTTTTTTCCAACTTGAGGATGAGGATGGTTGGTTTCACCCTCAACATCAATATTTGGGTTTACATAAATACCACCAACAGAAACTTGAGTACCTTCTAAGTACGTTAGCATTGCCACGTTACGCCATTGTGTGTCAGCGCCATCAGCGATAGCTGCTTCACCTGCGTATGCACGGCCTAAACCTGTTGCTGAATACTCTGCCAATTGGAAGCCTGCTGCCATAGAATTTGTGCTTGCTACTGAGCCTAATAGACCAAGTGCGATAGCAAGAGATAGGCGATTTTTATTATTGTTCATTGATTTTTCCATATTGGTACAAGTGTACGCTGAAATTGGTGGTAATAAGTAGGAGTGGATAATACGTTTTAGAGTAAAAACTTCAAACAAAAAATTGATTTATTCGTGTTTTAAGGGCTTTTTTTTGTAAAAAACTTCAAAAATAGTGGTTTTTTCTGTATTAATCTGGTCGGATGTGTTAATTGAGCGTACAGGTGTAGGTTTGAATTGGTGGTTGAGGGTATATGTGTACGCTGAAATTGTGGTGGAAGCAGGGACTAGTTTTTAGGGACTAGGAAGAGCAGGGTTCAGATCGCTTCGCTTGCAGGTTTCAGGGGAGGGGACTGCCCATCATTTGTTGTAACCACCGCGATCACAATACTGTTCTTCCCTTTGTTGATGAATAATTGAGATCGATAAAGTAAATAGAAAGGGGAGTTAGAGGGGGGCTCTTATAGAGCGAAGCGTTCTAGTTAGCGCAGCGTATCGTTTCTAGTTTGTATAATATTATTTTTGTGTAAGTGACGATCAAAAAAGGCCAGCGTATGCTGACCTTTTTGAATTTACACTTTTAAGAGTAAATCTTAGAAGCTGTAGCTGTACTGTACACCAGCAAGAATTGCATCTGCGTGTGTTGTTGCTGTTAGTGTACCTACATCATCAGTTTCTGTAACAGATACATCCTTACCCACTAGATAAGTGAATCCGAAATCAACTGTGTGTTTTTTCTCGAAGTGGTAACTGAAACCACCAGAGAACCATTGGCGATCTGAATCTGGTACTGAAATAGATGTCTTTTCGTCTTGAGCAGCAGTATCGTACATGTAGCCTGCACGTAGTGTCCATGCATCGTTTAGGAAGTAAGTACCACCAATCGCGTAATGCATACCGTCTTGCCACTCATAAGTATTAAGTGTTGTACCACCAGAAGTGTTTAGCTCATCAAATGCACTCCAACCAATCCACTGTACAGAGTAGTGAACCGCAAATTTAGTGTCTTTTATTTCGTGATAACCAGAGAACTCAGCCATACTTGGTAGTGGCATTAATAATTTTTGACCATCTATTTGGTTTTCACCTTGGCCACCGTTATAGAACATATCACCTTCAGCTTCAATTTCTGGGCTGTAGTGGTATGAGAAACCAAAACGGTTACGCTCGTCTAACTCATAAACAGCACCAACATTCCAGCCGATTCCAATACCATCAGCTTCAATATCTAGTGCATTTTTGGTTAGAGTCCCGCCTGCTGCAGGGGGTAAAGGAATATCATTGTTTAATCCAGTATCACGCTTTAGTTTACCGCTACCTTGAACGATATCTAAACCGCCACCTAAGCTGAATTGTTCATTAATACGATAAGAAACAGTTAGAGCATAGTTAATGCTTTTAACTTCAGTTGTACCACCAAATCTTTTTGCTGTAGGAGCTGCGTTGGCTGAGCCACCAAAGCTACTATCAAATTCATTAGTAGTACCAAAATTAGAGTAAATACCTGCACCAAATGCCCATTGGTCATTTAAACGATGAATATAATAGATATTTGGAACAGGCGTTCCGCTACTATTATTTGTATTATCTATAGACTGAGAAGTGCCACCTAAAGCAGGAGCATATGTGTGGTTTACATCAGTCACATCAATATCTGTTTTGATGTAGTTAACGCCAGTCGAAAACTGTGATGAATCGAAAAGGGCCATAGCGGCGGCGTTACGTGACATTACTGATGCGTTATCAGCGATTACTGCGTCACCAGCAAATGCGCGGCCTAGGCCTGTTGCTGATTGTGCGTTTAGTTGGAAACCAGCAGCAGTAGCTTGTTGCGTTGCAAGAGTAACTGTTGCAGCTAGAAGTGTTTTGGTAAACAAGCGCTTCTTATTCATAATTATTATATTCCATATATTGTTATTTCCTTTCAATTTTACGACTGAAAAGATTTATTTTAGTTGAGACTGAAATCTCGATGACGAGATAATAACGATCAGAGCATAGACGACAAATCCGACCACTTCTAAAAAATCATTAAAATTCGTGATCTGGTCGTGATTTGCGCGTAAATATCATCCTCAATTAATTAACTAGAGTTAAAACTCTAGTTTTGTGGTTATTTTACTGTGTTAGGCTTTGTTTTAAATCTTTGATTTTTATGGTTAATTTTTAAAGTTGAATGAATATTAGAGCTTATGCTCTACATTAGGGGCTTGAGTGGGCTAAATTGTAGATAAGTTCATTATTTTTCGAGGTTTTTTAAGGGGTGTGTTAATTTTTGGTAACAGGTATTTCAATAGTCATTGAATTGAGCGTAATTGATAGATTTTATCTTAAAGTAGGAAAAGAACATAAAATTGATCTATTTCAATAAATGAATTCTGAGACGCGTTATAGTTGCTCTCGTTATCTGGTTGAGCAATCAACCCGTTGAGCAAGATAACATTTCCTTTTGAAGGCTGACTTTACTTTCTCCTTATCAGGTGAAACTGATTTTACAATTGGCTATATCGTTAATTGTTTTTTATTCTGACCACATCGACTGATGTGGTTTTTTTTTATCAAAATTGTCAGTTGATGACATTTTGACCGCTTCCATGCTGCATCACACAAATCTTCCTAGTATCTCTGTTTTAGTGATTAATAATCCGCCGCTCACATTTCTACTATAACGCACTTTTCAAAATTAACAAATTAGTTACAATTTGAGGTCTGACCACTAATTTAGGTTGATATTATGCAAGGAGATGCAATGTCAAACGCCAAATTTTCAAAGACCTATCAGCCACTAACGACACGACAAGGTGATCGTATTGCGGTTGTTTCAGGCATTCGAACCCCATTTGCAAAGCAATCAACCGCTTTTATTTCTACGCCTGCGGTAGATCTCGGCAAGCTTGCAGTAAAAGCCCTAATGGATAAAACAGATATCGATCCTAAGTTGATTGACCAAGTTGTCTTTGGGCAAGTGGTACAAATGCCAGAAGCGCCAAACATTGCTCGTGAGATTGTGTTGGGAACAGGAATGAACATCGGAACTGATGCCTACAGTGTGACTCGTGCCTGTGCGACCAGTTTTCAAACAACGGCAAACGTGGTTGAAAGTATCATGGCAGGAACCATTGATATCGGTATTGCTGGCGGGGCTGATTCATCTTCTGTTTTGCCTATTGGGGTATCAAAAAAAATGGCAGCAACTCTGCTTGCCCTCAGTAAAACCAAAACCATGAGTCAAAAACTTTCTCTTCTTCGTACCTTATCGATGAAAGACATTGCCCCTGTTCCTCCTGCTGTAGCGGAATACTCAACAGGGATTTCAATGGGACAAACCGCAGAGCAAATGGCAAAAAGTCACGGCATTACGCGTGAAGAACAAGATGCATTAGCGCACCGTTCACACTCGTTAGCCGCTAAAGCGTGGCAAGACGGGCTGATACAAGATGAAGTCATGACTGCATTTCCAGAACCGTATAAAACGTGGATAGCGCAAGATAACAATATTCGTTATGACTCTGAGCTTGCTAGTTATGCCAAGCTTCGACCTGCGTTTGATCGTAAATATGGCTCAGTGACCGCAGCCAACAGTACGCCATTAACCGATGGGGGAGCTGCGATCTTATTGATGAGTGAAAAACGTGCCAAAGAATTAGGTTATGAACCATTAGGGTATATTCGCTCTTTTGCCTTTAGCGCGATCGATGTACATAACGATATGCTAATGGGGCCATCTTATGCCACACCAATGGCACTAGATAAAGCCGGTATCTCTTTATCAGATTTAACGCTTATTGATATGCACGAAGCTTTTGCAGCTCAAACCTTGTCTAACGTAAAAATGTTTGCGTCTGATAAATTTGCCAAAGAATGTTTAGGGCGAGATAAAGCCATTGGCGAAATAGACATGGATAAATTCAATGTGCTTGGTGGTTCACTGGCTTATGGGCATCCTTTTGCAGCGACTGGAGCAAGAATGATCATTCAAACGCTGCGAGAATTAAAACGCCGCGGTGGTGGTTTTGGATTAAATACCGCATGTGCCGCCGGTGGATTAGGTGCAGCAATGGTCTTGGAGGCAGAATAATGACGGCAGAAATTAACAATAATCGTATTGAAGCAGTAGAAAACACCAGTGCATTTACTTGGTATAAAGATGATGCAAACATTGCTTGGCTGACTATTGATGTACCTAACGAAAAAATGAACACCTTAAAAGCGGCGTTTGCAGAGCAGGTCACTCAAGTTCTAAATGACATTGAAGCACAGCATTCAAGTATTAAAGGCTTAGTAATCCAATCTGGTAAAGCCGATAACTTTATTGCGGGTGCCGACATTAGCATGATAGCGGATTGCCAAAGTGCAGCAGAGGCACAAGCATTGGCTGAAAAAGGTCAGCAACTGTTTCAACGCATTGAAGATCTGCCATTTTCCACGGTTGCCGCTATTCATGGTCCCTGCTTAGGGGGGGGATTAGAGTTGGCGTTGGCGTGTGATTATCGTATCTGTAGTGATGATAATAAAACCAAATTAGGTTTACCTGAAGTGCAATTAGGCTTGCTTCCAGGTTCTGGTGGAACACAGCGATTGCCTCGATTAATCGGTTTGCTTTCAAGCTTAGATATTATTTTGACTGGCAAGCAATTAAGACCTAAAAAAGCCCTAAAACTAGGCGTTGTTAATGCGTCAGTACCACAAACTATTTTATCTCGAACGGCTGCTGAATTTGCACTCAAGAAAAAATCAAAAACAAAATTAGCTGCGAAAGAATGGGCGATATCAAGAAACCCTATTGGTCGTAATGTAATTTTTTCTCAGGCGGAAAAACAAGCTCAGAAAAAAGCTCGTGGTAACTATCCGGCCATTGCCGCGATTTTAGATAGCATTGAACACGGCTTAGATAAAGGGATTAAAAAAGGATTACAGCGAGAAGCCGAGCAATTTGGCAAACTTGCCATGACAGAAGAATCCGCCGCACTGCGATCGTTATTTTTTGCAATGACAGAGATGAAGAAAGAGAAAGGCAGTGATGCTGAACCTAAGGTTATTCATCGAGTTGGTGTATTAGGTGGTGGATTAATGGGGGGTGGCATTGCTCATGTCTCTATTGCTAAAGCTAAAAAGAACGTCACGATAAAAGACATTAGTAACGATGGGTTACTAAACGCTTACCAATACCATTATCAGCGTCTAGATAAATTAAGAAAACGTCGAATAATCAGTAAAGCCAAATTACAGCAACAGATGCTGCAATTAACGGGCGTGACGGATTTTAGTGGGTTTAAAAAATTAGATGTGGTGGTTGAGGCTGTCTTTGAAGATCTCACTTTAAAACAAGAGATGGTGAAAGCAGTACAAGAGCAAGGAAAAGAGGACGTTATTTTCGCTACGAATACCTCTTCACTGCCAATAGGCCAAATAGCGGAAGGAGCTCAAAAGCCTGAAAACATTATCGGCTTGCACTATTTTAGCCCGGTAGAAAAAATGCCGTTGGTCGAAGTGATCCCTCATGAAACCACCAGTGATGAAACGATTTCTACCGTGGTCTCTTTAGCGAAGCAACAAGGTAAAACCCCGATAGTCGTTAAAGATTGTGCAGGCTTTTATGTAAACCGAATTTTAGCGCCTTACATGAATGAAGCGGCAAGATTACTATTAGCTGGCGAACCAATAGAAGTGATTGATGAAGCTTTACTCGACTTTGGTTTCCCTGTAGGGCCAATTTCATTACTAGACGAAGTTGGTGTGGATATTGGCGCTAAGATCATGCCTATATTAGAAGCTGAATTGGGTGATAGATTCCGCAGCCCTGATGTGTTCCAAACCTTAATTGATGATAAGCGTCTAGGTAAGAAAACTAAGCGTGGTTTCTATGTCTATAAAGGTAAGAAGAAAGAGCCAGATCAAGAGGTCTATTCGTTATTAAACATTAAGCCTGAATCTCAGCTAACTAAAGATGAAATAGCGATGCGTTGCGTATTACCTATGCTATCTGAAGCAAAACGTTGTTTAGATGAAGGCATTATTCGCTCAGAAAGAGACGGTGATATTGGTGCTATTTTCGGGATTGGTTTCCCTCCTTTCTTAGGTGGCCCATTTACTTATATGGAAAGCCTTGGCGAAGAGAAATTAGCCGCATTGATGAAACAATACGCTGAGAAATATGGCGATCGTTTTTCTCAGTAAAGAAGTTGGTAGTTCTTATTAACCGAGAGTAAGTCATCAATAGTACAAAGCCATCATAGTCGAAGGAGTATGATGGCTTTTTTTACTTAATAACGTCGAGATTATTAAAGCTTACCCAAGGGTGATGTCTTTGGCTCTAAGTTGAAACTCATCAATAGAATCAATCTCAAGACCCACATCTAGACGATCATATTGTTCGTGCTCTGTGCCTTGGCAATGCATGATCAAACGATTCGCCGTTCTTGGTTTTAAAATACCTACGACAAAGCGTAGCATTTCAGTACGAGTTAAGCTTTCTAGATTTTCTGTCACTCGTTCTTTGTGATCAAAATTTAAATCTTTATTACCAATACAAGCCCACAAACGTTGTGCGCGTCCACGCAGGTTGGTGTCTGGATCTGATATTTGGTCAATTAAGCCTTGTTTACTGCTTTGCCATTGCTCTTCATTTAACTCTAATAACACCATATAAAAGGCATTTAAAAATTCATCAATCGAATCCAATAATAGCGCTGGTGGTGCCATTGGTGATTGAACATACAAGATCAATCCTGAATGTTTATTTAGCGGTAAATTACCAGTCCCGACCATATAGCCCAATTGTTGTTTGGTTCTTATCTCATGGAAGAAAGAAGCTGACATTAAATGATTTGCTAAGGTATACAGCGCAAAACTTCGTGGATCTTCTTGTTCTGATTGATAGTAAACCAAGAGTGCAGAATCAGAATGATCACAAAATAATTCACGTTGGAATGTGCCAGAATTACCTAACATGATAAGAGGACGGAAAGACTCTTCGTAAGTTTGGTTTTGCATTCTTAGGGCATTTTGAAGCGAATCACCTAAATCAAATGCCTGTTGTTTTGACCAATCGCCATAAACAAACATCTCTACGTGTAATTCAGCAAACATCGCTTGAACAAAATTAGGAAGATCATCCGCTTCAATACTTTCTAATGCTTCAAGAAGCACAGGGTATGGAGGGTTATTTGGTTGTAAGATCCCAGATAACGCATTAAATAGCTGTGATATTGGACGTTCTTTTGATGCGTTACTCCAATGACGGATTAACTGATCTTTAATGAATTTAAAACGTTCAACACTAAACTCACGAGTGGTAAAGCGCTCTAAAATCACATCAAGCAGTAATGGTTGCTTTTGACTAAAACCAGATAAAGTGAGTGTTACGCCACCTTGATGACAATAGAGGTTGTAGCCCATGCCAGCAATTTCAGCTTGGTAAGTCTGTTCACTTAACGCATCCATCAGCATCTCGACACATAAGCGAGTTTTTACAATTTTTCTTGGGTCAGAAATTGAGTGAGGGCTGTCGATAGCAATATAGACCATGCCTTTTGGTACTCGAAATTCGTCCTCTTGTTTATGCCATAAACGAAAACCGGGTAAGTCTTCGATTAAGGTTGGATATTCTGTTATTTCTTCGAGTTGCTGCGGCTCAAGATCGTAACAAATATACGGGTTTTGCTCTGGTAGATGTAACTCTGGATGTAACTCTTTGACACGCCAAGCAAGAAGTTGCTCTTGGCTAATAGGGGAGACAGAGTAAGGCGTTTGATACCATTTATCCTTACGATCATATTCTAGATCTTGAGCAACCAAAGTAATGCGCATTTTTTCTGGAGTAAATAAGCTCAGTAACTCTTTAATCTGTTGCTCATGGTAGCCTTCCATCATGTAATCAGCGTACATGACATCTTCGGCATGATAACGCTGTAAGTTCATCACTAAATGGCTAACTAAATCAAGAGGCTTACTCTTTTCTTGAAACTGAAAAGCCGATTCTAAAACCGCTTTTTTCTCGCTGTAACGCCACTCATCAAACCCTTGCTGTTTAATTAATTCAATGTATTGAAACGTGGTTTTAATTATCTCATCAGTGTGAGAAAGCCCTTTTTCTGTCAGGTTATAAGATAGAGTGAACTCTCTGAAATTACTGCCACTGACACCACCACCTGCGGTTAATGAATTGATGTAACCTAATTTTTTTAAATACAGCATTAGGCTTCCATCACCTTCATAACCAAGAAGATGACCAATGTAGTTCAATGGTTTGGTTTTATAGGAATGGTCTTGATTTGGTAAGTGAAAAGCAAGACTCAGTTTACGCACTTCTTTAAGTGGCTCGATATTAATCCAGCAACCTTGTTCTTTTTCGGTGACATAAGGAACATCAATGGCTTTATGACCAAGATTTTGGTTTGGGATCGAGGCGAAAGATTGGGTTGCTAATAGCTCTAGTTCACATAGTGGGCGATTACCAAGGACCACCGCTGTCATTAAATCAGCAGAGTAGTGTTGTTGATAAAAGGCCAGCATTTCATCACGAATCGAAGAGGTCTCGGTATCTGCTAAAGTATCAATACTGCCGACGGAGAACTTGGAAAACGGATGCGCTTGGTTGATGGTTTCTTTATGAACTTGATAAATTCGGCGTACATCGTCTTTCAGTTTTAATTTGTATTCAGAATCGACGGCTTGACGCTCTTTGTCTACCGCTTCTTCATTAAACAGAGAGGCATAAAAGAATTGCCCAAAGCGATCCAACCCTTCTTCAAAGGCATTGTGAGCTATTTCAAAGAAGAACGTTGTGTTCTCAGTGCCGGTCCATGCGTTATTTGAGCCGCCTTGTTGATTGATGAAGGCGTGAAAGTCACCGACCTTTGGGTATTTTTCAGTGCCAAGAAACAGCATGTGTTCTAAAAAGTGGGCAAGACCTGGGCGATGTTTAGGATCATCAAAATGACCAACATTGACAGAAAGTGCAGCGGAAGAGCGAGGGGCTGCATCATCTTGAATAAGTAGTACGGACAGCTTGTTATCGAGTTCAATGAAACGATAATGTTTTTTATCATTAGGGCTGATATGCACAGGGTGCTCCTGTTTGAAGGCGAAAACTAACGTTATTATTCTATTTATTTGAACAATTATGGCGCTGATACCACAGACTAGCAAACTCTCTCTTTCCTCTTTTTAGTTTTGCTTGCTACTATTGTGAGGTTAGTAATGATTTGAGAATGAATAAATGAAAGTATTCATAATGCGTCACGGCGAAGCAGAAGCGTACGCCCCTTCTGATGAAGAACGCAATTTAACGTCACACGGTGAGAGCCAATCTGCGAAAATAGCGCATTGGTTAATGAAAACACATAATGTCACGTTCGATTATGTATTAGTGAGTCCGTACATTCGTGCTCAGCAAACTTGGCAAACGATTAAGCCTATTTTGAATGTGGTGGATGCGAAAGTTGAAACCTCTGATGAGATCACGCCATACGGTGATTCTGATGATGTGGTGGAATACGTGAAAGCGTTAGGTAGTGTTGCAGAGATTGAGAATATCTTAATTGTTTCTCATTTGCCTCTTGTTGGATATTTAACGGCGGATTTTGTTCCTGGGATCATGCCACCAATGTTTCCTACATCAGCGATATCTTGTGTTGAGTATTCTCACACGACAGGGAAAAGTGAACTGTTATGGTTGCAACAGCCATAAAACAATAGCTAAGTACCCTAAAAAAGATCCCTTTGCATCGGCTATTATGATGCTTTTCGGGATCTTTTTTGTATCTATCTGTCTGGGATTGAGAGTAAGACTAAAATTGCTCCGGCACCACCAAACTCTAAAGGCGCTTGATGAAAAGCCATTACATCAGGATGTTGAGCAAGCCATAAAGGCACTTTTTTCTTTAAGATATGTTTACCAATCCCGTGCATTACACTAGCACAAGAAACATTTTCTTTAAGGCAATAAGCAATCATTGAACCTAACTCTCGTTTGGCTTCATCTTGCTTCATACCATGCATATCCAAAAAGACATCAGGTACATAAACACCACGTCTTAGGCGTTTTACTTCGTATTTTGATACGCCATCTCTAGCGTAGCGAACTGGGCCTTCTTCGTCTAAAAGCGGCACAAATTCATCAGAAAAGAAAAACTCTTCATTTTTCCCTTCTTTTAACGATTTTCTTTGCTTTTGTTGTTCGCTAAAGTTCTTACTCGGTTGATGGATTATGGTATCCTGTTGCAACTTTTTAGAGCCTTGTACTGCTTCACGGAACAGCGAAAGTTCGTCATCTGATAGGTGGTCGTTTTTGCTCATTTTTAAATTCCAATAATTAACAGCAGTATTATAACTTGTTTTGGGGGCAATTTTGGATAAGATTTTTGTAGAAGAGGCCGTTTCTGAGCTTCATACGTTACAGGATATGTTGCGTTGGACAGTAAGCCGCTTTAATGCAGCAGGTCTTTTTTATGGCCATGGTACAGATAACGCATGGGATGAAGCGGTTCAACTCGTACTTCCTACGTTATATTTACCTATTGATGTTCCTGCTCATGTGCGTGAATCTCGTTTAACATCAACAGAGCGTTTACGTATTGTTGAGCGTGTTGTTCGCCGTATTAACGAACGCATTCCAACAGCTTATTTAACTAATAAAGCGTGGTTCTGTGGCCTTGAGTTCTTTGTTGATGAGCGTGTACTTGTACCTCGTTCACCAATTGCTGAATTGATTGAAGCACAATTTGAACCATGGTTGAAAGAAGAACCAACTCGCATTATGGATCTTTGTACGGGTAGTGGTTGTATCGCTATCGCGTGTGCTCATGCATTCCCAGATGCAGAAGTAGATGCGATTGATATTTCAACTGACGCACTAATGGTTGCAGAGCAAAACGTTCAAGATCACGGCATGGAGCAACAAGTGTTCCCAATGCGTTCTGATCTATTACGAGACATTCCAAAAGATCAGTATAACTTCATTGTTTCAAACCCACCGTATGTGGATGAAGAAGACATGAACAGCTTACCTGATGAGTTTGAGCACGAGCCTGAATTAGGTTTAGCAGCAGGTACTGATGGTCTTAAATTAGTTCGTCGTATTCTAGCGAATGCACCAGATTACTTAACTGATGACGGTTTCTTGATCTGTGAAGTGGGTAACTCTATGGTTCATATGATGGATCAGTACCCAGAAATTCCATTTACATGGATTGAGTTTGCTGAAGGTGGACATGGTGTATTCATGTTAACTAAACAACAGCTTCTTGACTGTGCTGAAGAGTTTTCTCTTTACCGCGATTAAGTTAGAAATACTTAAATCATGATAAAAAGCCTAATGTTCGCATTGGGCTTTTTTATGCGTTTTTACTTTGTGACATAGCAAAATCAAGACGATTACGAAGAGTTTGTTGCTTTTCGCTGATATTATTTTTACGCAATGCTTTTTTTACTAGACGAAGTAGTTTCATTTTCTTCTCTTAATCGTTAATGGTATTAAGTAATTAGCAGGAATGATGCCAATTATTTTTTGCTATCCTTTCGTTAAAAACTTCATCCATGAATTGCTTGTTTTATCAACATCTTTGTATTTATTTTAAGTTTTTGGCTCACTAATGAATCAAGTGTTAATTATACGTTGTAGCATCGATGTCAGTAAAGGGATATTCCTCAAATTGAGAGTCTTATCAATTAAAATTACTTTTGGGATCGAGGTCACAAATTGCCGCTTTTATTTTTTAAAACCATAATTATGGCAAAGAAAATTAGGAGTAAGAAAAAGGTGCATCCACTAATTTAGAGAGAAAGCATTGCTAGGGGCTTTACTCTTACTGAGATTCAAGACAATATGGTTTTATTGAAAACTGATTATTAGTCAGTTAATAGTGGCGAATCAATTTATTTACAGAGGAAGTAATGGCTGGAAACTCTATTGGACAACATTTTCGAGTAACAACGTTTGGTGAAAGTCATGGCTTAGCTTTAGGCTGTATAGTGGATGGCTGCCCTCCAGGTTTGGAATTGAGCGAAGCGGATCTACAAATTGATTTAGACCGTCGTAAACCGGGTACATCAAAATACACTACTCAACGACGTGAAGCCGATGAAGTAAAAATTCTATCGGGCGTATTTGAAGGTCAAACAACAGGTACTTCAATTGGTTTATTGATTGAAAATACTGACCAACGTTCTAAAGACTATTCAGAAATTAAAGATAAGTTCCGTCCGGGACATGCAGATTACACTTACCATCAGAAATATGGACAACGCGATTATCGTGGTGGCGGTCGCTCATCAGCTCGTGAAACAGCGATGCGTGTGGCGGCAGGTGCTGTAGCAAAGAAATACTTAAAGCAAGAATTTGGTATTGAGATCCGCGCTTATTTATCACAAATGGGCGATGTTGCCATTGATTCTGTTGATTGGAATGAAATTGAAAATAACGCCTTTTTCTGCCCTGATGCGAGTAAAGTTGATGCCTTTGATGAGCTTATTCGTAAGTTAAAGAAAGAGGGTGACTCTATTGGTGCTAAAATTACCGTCGTTGCACAAGGTGTACCGGTTGGTTTAGGTGAACCTGTTTTTGATCGTTTAGATGCAGATGTTGCCCACGCTTTAATGGGAATTAACGCGGTTAAAGGTGTTGAGATTGGTGATGGCTTTGAAGTGGTTCAACAACGTGGTTCAGAGCATCGTGATCCATTAACACCTGAAGGTTTTAGTTCAAACCATGCGGGTGGCATTTTAGGTGGTATTTCATCTGGCCAAGATATTGTGGCTCACATTGCGTTAAAACCTACTTCTAGTATTACAGTTCCGGGTGAAACGATTACTCGTAGCGGTGAAAAAACAGAGTTAATTACGAAAGGACGTCATGATCCTTGTGTTGGTATCCGTGCGGTTCCGATTGCTGAAGCGATGTTAGCGATTGTGGTTATGGATCATCTAGTTCGTCACCGTGGTCAGAACTTCGGTGTACAAACAGAAACGCCTAAGATTTAGTGGTAGGAGATAGGGACTAGTTTTTAGGGACGAGTTAAGAGCGGAAGAACCTTCCTCTACTATTAATAGACATAAATAAAAAGAGCCAGATTGAAGTTACATTCGATCTGGCTCTTTCTGTTTGTATTTGATATTTAGCTCTTCCTAGCCCCTAAGATCTCGTCCCTAGTCTCTTTAACGTTCATCACTTCTTAACGCTTTCTGGCTGATCTTCGGTAATATCTAAATGAAAAACAGGTAAACACCAACCAAATTTTACCGCCGCCATACGCGCAGAAAAACCAATCGTGATAGTTACAACCGTTGTTATTAATTCATCTACGCCGAAGTGCAACAAACTAATGTATAAGACTGATGAAAGCAGTGAAATCGATGCGTAGAGTTCGTTATGTAATACCATTGGCATTTGACGACAGAATAGATCTCGTAATAACCCACCAAAGACACCGGTAACAATGGCTGCTACCACACATATTAATGGATGCAGGCCCATATCTAGCGCCACTTGTGAGCCAATAATACTAAATACAATAAGGCCAATAGCATCTAATACCACAAAGAAACGGTGGTTTTTAGCAACCCATGGGCCAATCCATGTGGTTAATACGCCTGCAATACAAGTAATTACAAGAAAGTGAGGATTCTTTACCCAGCCAACAGGGTAGTGACCCAATAAAATATCACGCACAGTACCACCACCAATAGCGGTAGCACTTGCTACTAGCATGACGCCAAACCAATCCATTTTTTTCTTGCCTGCCGCCAATGCGCCAGTCATGGCTTCAGCGGTGATCCCTATAATATAAAGAATTGTTAATAACATTTACTAATACCATACCGTGTTATGTTGGCGAAATAATAAGGCAGGGATTTTATGAAATTAAACCTATAATGACGAATGAAAAAAACTATTCCGACATTTTTCAGATTAGTTTTATTTATGCGTTTTATCGAGGCTTTGAGATCTCGGTTTATGTGTTCTTATATTAAGGAATTTTTGATGCACACCTCGACGGAGACTTTTAAAGGTATTTTCAAGCTTATCAATGCCTAATAAAACAAATAGAGCGAGTAAAGTAATGATGATTGATTGTTGAATGTACCCCAGTGCTATCATCATACCTAATGCGGCTAAAACCCAAATAATGGCGGCAGAGGTAACGCCGTGGATTTTTCCATCTAAAGTCATCATTACACCAGCGCCAAGAAAACCAATACCAGTAATTATTTGCCCAAGAACTCGAGCATGGTCAAGGGAATTAACAGATAAAGACATGGCCATTGCTAAGAAGAAATAAGTGCCTGAGATGATTAAAATAGAGGTTCTTATTCCTACTGGTTTTCCTCGAGTTTGTCTTTCAACACCAATTAATAAACCGTTAAAAGCACAAGCTGAAATAGCAGTCCAAGAAAAAGGCCCTAAATCAAGTAATTGAGCCAGTTGTAAAGTGATGTCATTCACGGGAGGTGAAACTCCAATCAAAAGGGAAATGATAATTATTGAGAGTATCAGGACACTCTTTTTACAGATAATGAATAATTTTGAAACAGAGGATAAAAATTATTTATCTAGATAGGTCTTTGTTTATGCTTAAGGTAGAATGTTACCTTCTTTATTATAGCTAAGCTTTTCGTATGTCTCATCAATACTCCGATTTAATTTCTATTTTTAACGCTACTTTCTTAGAGTCTTTTAATACGAAACTCGTATTAGGGGGCGATGAACCGATTTATTTACCTGCAGATAGTGAGTTTGATTACCATAGAATTGTTTTTGCTCGTGGTTTTTATCAATCAGGTATGCACGAAATTGCTCATTGGTGTGTTGCTGGTCCTGAACGTCGTTTATTGGAAGATTTTGGCTATTGGTATGAACCGGATGGCAGAACAGAGCAAGTTCAATCTGAGTTTGAGAAAGTTGAAATTCGACCTCAAGCGTATGAGTGGATCCTTTCATTAAGTGCGGGGTTAAAATTTAACGTCAGTTGTGACAACTTAAATGGCGATTTTGAACCAGATCGTTTAGCATTCATGGCTAAAGTACATAATGAAGTGATGGGGATTTTAGATAATGGATTACCTCCGCGTGTAGAGGCGCTATCTAATGCGTTGCGTGAGTTTTATCAAGTCACCCCACTAACTAAAGAACAATTTATTGTCCAATAGGAAAAAGATGATCATTGAATTTGAAGAAAAAATGCTTGAACTGATTGATGCTCGTATCGAAACAGCATCGGATGATGAGTTATTTGCTGGTGGCTATTTACGTGGTCATATTTCACTGTCTGTAGCTAAATGTGAAGAGCAAGGTGTAAGTGATATCGAAGTATTAAAAGCACACATCAATGACAGTCTTGATGCTGCAAAATCAGAATTAGCACCTGCTGATCGCATTATTGTTGCTGATCTATGGGATGAGCTTCAAAACGCATAACCGATAGATGTATTGAATGTAGAGTTATAGAAAGGCAGCTTGAATAAGAGCTGCCTTTTTTATGTCTATTGTTTTAATTAACCAACAAATTAACGTTTAAAACCAGAGATCGCATCAAGCTTATCGCGCAATTGATAAACTAATGTTGTTTGAGCTGATTGCTCTCTGATTATTCCATTAGTGTTGCCCCATACCGGTCCTGGCCAAGCACAATCAGTGGTAAAGCGTGCGATGTGATGGATGTGCAGTTGAGGAACCAAATTACCAAGCGCGCCGATATTAATTTTATCTGGCGTAAAGTTATCTTCTAATAACTGTGCAACGGCGCTCGACTCTTGAATAAACTGAATTTGTTGCTCTGTTGTCATGTGGTGAATTTCTTTTAAATTCTCAATACGAGGAACTAAAATTAACCAAGGACCAATATCTTCTTTAATCATTAAAATTTGGCATAAAGGAAGATTACCTAAAATAATGCAATCTTGTTGTAGACGAGAGTGTAATTGAAAAGCCATTCGAATTTCCTTGGTTTCTATCAGCAATGCTTTGTTATATCATAAACAGTTCATAATAAAGAATAAGTGAATCTATTCATGAGTGAAAAAGTCGATAAAAATGCATATAACCCAACATTTCAGTGGGCGTTTCTACATCCTAGATACTGGCCTACATGGTTAGGGGTTGGTTTCGCTGTTATTTTGGCGTTTGTTCCTTTTCGATTACGTGACAAATTAGCTGCAAAGATTGTTAAATTGGTACTTAAGAAGCCAAGTGGTGGGATTAAACGTGCTAAGTTAAATATTGCGACTTGTTTTCCTGAGAAGTCAGAGCAAGAGCAACAAAAGTTACTAGAAGATACCTATATTACAGGCGCTCAAGTTATGCTTGGGTTCTCTGAGTTAATTATTCGCAGTCGTAAGCATAACGAGAATAGAGGTATTTTTGTTGGTGGAGAAAACTTGTTTCCGCTTTTAGAGCAAAAAGAGAATATTATTATTCTTGCTCCACATGCGTGGGCGATTGATTTCCCTGCTATTCTGCTCGCGTCTCGCGGTTATCATGTGACAACCATGATGAAGCCACAAAAGAACCCTATTACCGATTGGTTAATGCATGTTCAGCGTATGCAGTATGGGGGTAAAATTTATGCTCGTAGTGCTGGTATTAAACCATTAATCAAGGCGATTAGAGAAGGTTACTTGGCTTATTACTTACCAGATGAAGATCATGGACCGCAAAACAGTGTGTTCGTACCTTTCTTTGCGACTCAAAAAGCAACATTAAAAGGCTTTGGTAAATTGGCTCGCTTATCGAAGGCGAAAGTGGTACCAATGTTGCCATCTTATAATGCAGAAACAGGGCAGTTTGAAATTATCACTCTACCTGCGATTGCTGATTTTCCATCTGGCGATGAAGAAACCGATGCACGTGCAATGAATATTGCAATTGAGCAGTTAGTGACAGAGCGTCCAGAGCAATATATGTGGGTATTAAACTTACTGCGTTCTCGACCTGACGGTAGCCGTTTATATTAAATGTAAATAACATTTATGTATTTTAAAGCTCACTTCATCATGAAATGAGCTTTTTTTGTATCCTTATATTTTGTTGATTTATATCAAAGTTCGATCTTGGTCATTTAATCAATCTAAGTTTTTACAAATGGTTAGGGTCTATTTAGGTGCAGAGCGTATAATTATTTGTGATCTCTATTCTATAACGTTCATAATGCTCTTTAGTGCTAAGTTGATACGATAAATGCCAAAATCACCCAATTTTCGTTTCTTTCAAGGTGGGATGTTAAAGCATCGCACAACCCCTAAATTCTTAACTACACAAACTGATTACTATGCACTGCTTTTCTTATCAGCCCTTGTTGGTGGTATTGCTGGCTCTGTCGTTGCTTTATTTGAAGCATCAATTCGATTAATTACAGAGCAACGTCTTCATTTTGTTGACTCTCTTCCTTATTCTGAATACTTAGCTCCTGTTGCGGCGGTACTTGCGGGTGCAGCAATGGCGGCTTTTGGTTTTTGGCTTACCTTTAAATTTGCACCGGAAGCGGCAGGCAGTGGGATCCCTCATATTGAAGGGGCATTAGATGGTACTCATGATATTCGTTGGGCTCGTGTATTACCGATCAAATTTATTGCAGGCACGCTAACCATTGGTTCTGGAATGGTGCTTGGCCGTGAAGGACCATCGATTCAAATTGGTGGTGCGGTTGGACGAATGATCGCATCTAAAGGTAAACGCTTTAGTCACTCTTCTCATATATTAACAGCAGCTGGTGCTGCGGCAGGTTTAGCCGCTGCATTTAATGCGCCTTTAGCGGGTATCTTGTTTGTTGTTGAAGAAATGCGTCCCCAGTTTCGATATAACATTACTTCAATTAAATGTGTCACCTTGGCAACGGCAGTTGCAACTATTGTAATGCGCTCTTTACATGGCCAAGAAGCATTTTTGACGATCCCAAGCTTTGAGGTTCCACCACTTCGATCTCTGCTCTTATTCGCTATTTTAGGTATTATATTTGGCATTATTGGTGTTAATTTTAATAAGTGGATTTTAAAAGGGACCAGTAAAGTTAAAAAGTTCCACCAAAATAGATTGTCACGTCTTGTTTTATTGGGTGCTGCATTTGGTGGGACATTTGCTTTATTACAGCTAATCGCACCAAAGCTCTCTGGCAGTGGTATGGAAATTATTACAGAGATGTTCTATAGCCCAATGGCTTGGATGATCATGGTTGGATTCTTTGTACTGCGTGTTATTGTAACAGTTGCTTGTTTTTCATCGGGTGCTCCGGGTGGTATTTTTGCACCAATGTTAGCGTTGGGAACATTACTTGGTTTGTCTTTTGGTGTGGTAATGGCTGCTTGGTTCCCTGAATGGGTTTCAGAGCCTGGGGTCTATGCTATTGCGGGAATGGGGGCGTTATTTGCAGCAACGGTTCGAGCGCCTGTTACAGGGGTAATTCTTGTTGTAGAAATGACGAATAATTACCAGCTGATACTGCCTCTACTTGTGACCACGCTAGGAGCCACTTTTATTGCTCAAGCGCTTGGTGGTCAGCCATTGTATTCTGCACTTTTAAAGCAATCTTTGTTGAAAGATAAAGAGTTGAGGGCGGATCATCAGCCACCTTTAAAAGATGTAGCTCAAGATTAGTTGGCTTGATAAAAGGTCGATAGCGACACCATCAGAAATCACTCTTCCCATAGTATAACTTGCTGCTATATTTAATGAATATGGCAGTGAGTATCCAATTTCCACGCCATAAGATAGTCCGACTTCTTTTATTGATTTTTCACCAGAGATGGTAGTTTGTAAGGTTGTTCCGTTTGCATTCGTTTGCGATAAGCTATCTACCATTAAATCTAAAGAATATTGATGAACTCCAAGAATACTTGCTAAATAGAAATCAGAATCAAAAAGATAAGATTGATATTTTAAATTCATACCTACAGAGCTAGCCTCTATTTCTACATTATCATAACCAACATTATCAGTTAAATGATGTTCATAGCTTCCTATCTGGCTATACTCAAACTCAACAACAAGATTATAATCTGGCGCTAATACAAACGGGTAACCGATCTTTACAAATAACCCATTTTCTAAATCAATTTCAGCCCCGCTTAATGCTAATGATGATTTCTCGACTCCAGATGAGAGGTAAATATTATCTAGTTTAGCGAAACTATGGCTAGAAATAAGCAGCAACATACAAATAAGTAAACACTTCATAAGATTCATCCATATTGATTAATATGTAAGTATCAGACCAAACAATACTTCTCCTCGTTGTTCTCTCGGAGTTCGATAAAATGGTGCCTATCGATATATTTTGATTTAGATCAGTTTTTACGCTGCGTTTTTATATTGTAGGCAGGAATGGATTAAAAATGAGAGCAAAATGGAAGAGTTATTGGTTGTAGATATAAAAATGCCAAATAACTTTTATTAATTAAATAGTTATTTGGCATCTTATTTTTGAGACTCAATGTTTATTTTTTATAAACTCTAATCATAAAGTCCGCTTTACAATCAAATGCAGTTTTCTCTTCCAATTCGGCTTTAAATTCTGCTGTCGCTTTCCATGCAAACGGCGTCATATCCAATAAATGCAGGGCTTCTAGACCATTTAGGTGCATATCGTAAGTTAATTTTTTCTCTTCAATAAGATCAAATCCACTAATATCTTCTGCTTCTTCATCATGTAGGCGAACATCACCATAAACCCCTTCACGCAATTCATATAAATGATGACTTGCTGGCGTTACGGTAATTAGGTATCCGTTATCTTTAATTGTACGGTGCAACTCTTGTGCTTTGCATGGTGCATAGATACGTACAATGCCATCTAAACTTAGATCAGAGAAAGGCAAGCGGTGGCTTGAAGCGACGCTAAATTGGCAATTTAGATAACGTTTTGCAGCATATTTAATAGCAACTTTTGAAATATCGAGGCCAAAGACGTTCGCATCTTTACCATCAAGTTGCTCTGCAATTTTTGAGGTGTAATAACCTTCACCACAACCAATATCAAGTAGGTTGGCTGAATCATCCGTTATATATTGCTGACATAAGCTAGCTACCTGTTGTTGCATCGGTTGATAATGCCCAGCCTCTAGAAAAGCGCGTCTAGCTTGCATCATCTCTTTATTGTCACCAGGGTTTTTAGAACGCTTATGATGAGCTGGCATGAGGTTTACATAACCTTCTTTTGCGTTATCAAACTGATGGTTGTTTTCACAACGATATTGGTTGCTAGTAAGATGCAACTCGCATTGGCATAAAGGGCATTGATAAGACATAACCAGACCTGAAATTAGATTAGGGCTGCAGTGTACTTCTTCATTTCTAGAATAAAAAGACCCACTAATAAAAAATCTCTGCTGCTATTTAATTTTAGTCTCAAAATTAATAATGTGACTCACTTCAAATACCCCCCCTAATAGAAGCTAACAAGACCTTTTTTGTTCTCAAAATAGAGAGATCATGATCACGCTAATTGTTAATTATCGTTGTGAAAAATGTGATCTCACCATTAATAAACAACATAAAACCTAAATTAAAAAAACACATCTTTTATATATATTATTGTTTTTAAATGATTTATATATTTTCATGCAGGCTGTTTTTGAAGTTGATCAAATTCTGAATGGACTTAATTTTTCAGCGCGAATTAATAGGGCATTATTCATCTCAACGGATTTAGAGAAACATTAACGGATTACAAAATTTTGAGAGTTTGGTCTTAAAAATATTGATGGTCTCAATTAAAGAACTAAACCAATTTAAATATATAGGGCGATTTTATGAAAAAGACACTTTTAGCGTTAGCAGTACCAGCACTTTTAATGGCTGGTTCAGCAACAGCAGCAACAGTATATACAGCAGAAGACGGTTCAACGATTGATATGTATAGCCGTTTAGGTTTTAACATAACTGATCGTCAGTCTGATGATGCGGTTGGTAATTTTGATGCTCGTATCGGTCTTGGTGGTTCTCAAGTAGTTAACGATCAAGTATCTGTAATTGGTTGGGCTGAGTATTCAGTTAATGCAGCAGAAGCTCGTGGTGATGGTGGCCTAGACCCTCGTTATGTATGGGCAGGTATTGATGCTTCAGAAGCGGGTAAAGTGACCTTTGGTCGTGTTGCTTCAGGCATCATTATGCTTTCTGATGTAGGTGATGTGTTTGCAGCATCGGATGTTCTGATTGGACGTCAAATGGAGCTTATTGATAACTCAGCAGCTCAAACCTTCCGTCAAGATGGCACATTACAGTACCAAAATAGCTTTGGTGCATTTGATATGTCGGTTGCGTATATTTTAGGCAATTCTGAATCAGATCAAGATGGTTCTTATAATGCGGTAGGTCGTTACACATTTGATATGGGTGATGCAGGACAATTAATTCCTATCGTAGCATATCAAGCAAACAGTACTGGTGAAAATGCAGATAATCCAGATGCTGATTACACATTCTGGGGCGCAGGTCTTCAATATAAGTTAAATGCATTAACGCTTGGTGCTATGTATAACCAAGATGAAATTGAAGGTGTTTATGCTGGTAAATCAAAAGATAAGAGCTACGAATTAACAGCTGTATATAATATTAATGATGATTGGACAGCTCGTGCTGGTTACCGCGCATTAGAAAACACCGGTGGTGATGAAGCAGAATACAAAGATACAACGCTAGAAGTTCAATACCATTTAACAGCTCGCTCTTCTATTTACACAAGTTATGTGATGCGTAATGGTGATAACGGGACAGGTAACACAAATATCTGGTCTGGCTGGAACGATGCAGAAGAAGATTACTACCACTTAGGTCTTCGCTATGAATTCTAATCTGACCAACAATATTGATATTGCTTTAAATCTATAAGGGTGGATTCTTAGTTAACTATCAATCAGGTTAGAAAGCCAAATCCTCACTGATCCGTCAGTGGGGATTTTTTTATTTATATAGTAATAAACACAGGCATAAAAAATCCCCGCCAGAGCGAGGATTTTAATTGGTTGTTTATGTTTAGCGCTTAGCTATATAGACATTAAGCGTTAAAGATTTGCGCCATCTCTGTTGAACATAAGTGGTATTGACGTGGACAGTTGCGCCATGTTGTTAGCATGCGACGATATTTATCAGTCATTGCCATTTGGCTATTGAAGTGGTGATCCGCTTTATCAAACTGAGGGTATAAACCTTCAGAAGTTGTTAGGAAACGAACATAGTTCACTTGCTGCGCTTCTGTAGCAATATCAAAGCCTAAAAACTGAAGACGACGAGCGTCTACTTTTGCTTGGCATTCAGGAACCAACATATTGTAAGATTCTTGCATTGCATGGTACATCTCCATGAAGTCGATGATCTCACGACATTCTGCTTCTGTAATGCAACCAAAGTCTTTATCTAATTCACGAATTTGTAGTTCATAACCACGTTCAACAATCAGTTGTTGGCGTTGGTATTTTTCTGCATTTGCAGGATCCATCTGTGACATCAAATAATACTGGTTAGAAAGAATTAAGCGTTGAGCATTTGTCATATCCATCAGGATAACCTCAAAAATTATAAGTAAATTTGTATAAAAAGTTGAAGCTAGATTAACAGTAAATGTAGCACATAGAATATGATCTATATTAAGTTATGTGATCTTAGCTAAGTCCAGTTATGTTTCCATCTGTATCAATGTCTAAATTCATAAATGCTGGCTTTTCTGGTAAACCCGGCATCGTCATGACATTGCCACACAGTGCATAAATAAAGCCGGCACCAGCACACAGTTTCAATTCACGAATAGGAACAATGAAATCTGTTGGTGCACCTTTGATATTGCCATCTGTTGAAATAGAAGCCGGTGTCTTTGCCATACACACAGATAAAGATTGGTAACCTAACTTCTCAAACTGTTCTAGTTGTTGCTGCGCTTTTTCTGATAGCTCAATACGCTCAGCACCATAACCTTTAATTGCGACTGCATTTAATTTATCAAATAAACTCATGTCACTGGTGTATAGCGGTGTGAATTGAGTTGTTTTTTTACAAGCTGCAATCACTTTTGAAGCTAACTCTTTTGCGCCTTCACCACCTTTAACGAAAGCTTCACTAATAGAAACATCGACATTGGTTTCTGATGACAATGCAGCAATCCATTGTTGTAAGAAATCCAACTCTTCTTGAGTATCTTCAGGGAAACGGTTAATCGCTACAACAACAGGTAAACCATATTTAGCACAGTTATTAATATGCCATTGTAAATTATTTAAACCTGCATTTAATGCTTCTTGGTTTGGAGAAAATAGGGCTTTAGGTAAGGCTTGACCTGGAGATAATGGAAATAAACCAGAGTTTGCTTTAATGCCTCGAAGTGTTGCAACAAGCACTGCACAATCAGGTGCTTTACCTGCTAATGGCGCTTTAATATTGCAGGCTTTTTCTAATCCCATATCTGAACCAAAACCGCCTTCGGTTACCGTATAATCAGTTAGTTTTAATGCGATATTGTCGGCAATAATAGAAGAGTTACCATGAGCAATATTGGCAAAAGGACCTGAGTGAACAAAAGTCGGTACGCCTTCTAGCGTTTGCATTAAGGTTGGGTTGATAGCAAATTTCATTGTTACCGTCATTGCGCCAGCAACTTGCAGATCTTCTGTTGTTACGGGCTCGCCATCCAGATTATAAGCAACAACAATGCGACCAATACGTTGACGTAAATCTTGAAGATCGCTCGCCAGTGCCAGAATAGCCATCAATTCAGAAGCGGCGGTAATATCAAAACCATCTTCACGTTGGTAACCGTTAATGGTTTTTCCCTCTTCATTATTGCCAATCGTGACCATGCGAAGGGCGCGATCGTTATGATCCATTACTCGTTTCCAAACGACTCGTTCAGGATCAATTCGCAATGCGGGAAGGTCGTTCTTTTCAGAAAACAGTTCGTAGCCTAGACGTTGCTCATGATAAATACGAGCATCAATGGCTGCTGAGGCCAAGTTATGTGCCGCGGTAATAGCATGAATATCGCCTGTTAAATGAAGGTTTAGTTCTTCCATTGGAGCGACTTGGCTATAACCACCACCTGCAGCCCCGCCTTTTACCCCAAACACAGGTCCCATTGAAGGTTGACGAATGCAGGCACTGACGGATTCGCCTAATTTTGCTAAGCCTTGAGCTAGGCCAATGGTCGTCACTGTTTTACCTTCACCAAGGGGCGTTGGCGTGATAGCACTGACTAAAATTAACTTACCATTTGGTTTGTTTTCAAGGTGTTTTAAGGCGTCAATATTGACTTTTGCTTTATAGCGACCTTGTGGCGTAATGTCATCATCATGCAGCCCTAAGTTTGACGCAATCGTTTTCATTCTGATAAGTGTCGCAGTTTGACAGATCTCAATATCGCTTTTCATAGTAACGGAAACCTTTTGGGAAAGAGTTAAAAATGCTGAAAAGAAGCGCGCTTTTTATACCACATAAGTGGGGTGATACTGAATTAATTCCCTAACTTTACGATGGAATTGATGAAAATATTTATAAGGTGTGATCAAGAGTATGAACAAGGTTTAAGAATAGGTTAATGACTTGTGATACTCTTTGTTAAGGCAAGATTAACAAGGAAAAATGAATGTCTTGGCGTGATTTGAATTTTAGACGTCGATTATTAACAGTAATGACCATTTCTGGCGTAGGTAAGCTTTTAATTTTGTCTGTGTGTGCGTTCTTATATATCAAGCACTGGGAATCACAAGACAGCGGAGATAAAGCGTTAGGCGTTGCTCGATTTATTGCTCAGTCACCATTAGTGATGATGGCCATTGAGAAAAATGCTCCCTTGTTAATCGAAGAAAAAATAGAACGATTACGCTCATCCATTGGTGCGGCTTTTATTGTTGTGGGGAACAAAGAAGGTATACGAATCGCTCATCCGATTAAAGAGCGGATAGGAAAGCCGATGCAGGGGGGAGATAACCAGCAAGCGCTAGAGTTAGGCGAATCCTATATCTCATACGCCAAAGGTTCATTAGGTCACTCTGTACGCGGAAAAACACCGATTGTAAATGATCGTGGTGAGATTATCGGAGTGGTTTCAGTCGGTTATTTACTAACCACTATTGATAGCAAAGTTTCTCACTTTCTCAGCTTTTTTCTTGGGATGGCTGTGCTGGTTATTTTTGTTAATACCCTCATTGCTAACTTTGTCGCTAGGCGCTTTCAAAAGCCTATTTTTGGTTTTGAGCCAGAAGCATTTGGGCGTTTATATAAAGAACAACAAGTCACACTCTCAACATTACGTGAAGGGGTCTTGAGTATTGATGCGAATGGTAAGCTTAGATCTATTAATAAAAGCGCCTGTGACATATTAGGTATAGATCCTAAGCAGTCTTTAAATCGGTTATTTATTGAAGTCTTGCCAGACAGTGATTTGACTAAGCTTTTGGTTACCCAACAATCAGAGCATGATATTGAGTTGATACTAAATGGCCAAGCCGTTATTGCTAACCGAGAATTGATTAAGATGGACGGTGAAGTGATTGGGGCGGTATCTAGTTTTCGACGTAAAGATGAAATCAGTGAATTGACGACTCAACTTTCTCAAGTTAAGCAATATGCCGATTTATTACGATCCCAAACTCATGAGCATCGAAATAAATTAAATACCATTAGCGGCTTGATCCAATTAGGTAAGATTGAAGAAGTACAGCAGATCATCGGACAAGAAAGCCTACGCTATCAAAAGTTAATTGAGTTTTTACGAGAAAGTATCTCTGCACCTATGATTGCAGGGGTACTGCTTGGTAAAAGTGAGAGGGCGAGAGAGCTTGGTTTAGTTTTAGATATAGAGGAAGGGACGCAATTAACGCATTTACCTGAGCATATTCGTGCTGAAGATATGGTGACGATTATCGGAAATTTAATCGACAATGCGTTTGATGCAACCTTGAATCAATCAAAAGAAGTAATTGAGCCTATTATTGTCAGTGTGACTGATTTTGGCCAAGAAGTGATTATCGAAGTAGAAGATAAAGGGTGCGGCTTACCGCAGGCATTTAGCTTTAAACAGTTAACTCAAAGAGGCGTATCTACAAAACCGGAACAAGGGCGTGGGGTTGGTTTGCATCTTATTCAGCAATTAGTCGATCATTATCACGGAGAGTTTACGGTCAGAAGTGATGAGGGAAAAGGAACCTTGATGACCATTTATTTGCCAAAAGAGTTGCATTCATAGAGCAACCAATCTTATAAATATAAAGAATAAACAAAAGGATATTGTGTGAGCAGTAAAATCAAGATCGTTATCGTAGAAGATGATATTGGCATCGCAGAAATACATCGCCGTAATCTGGATAAAATAGATTATGTAGAGGTCATAGGAATTGCAGCCAGTAAGGAAGAAGCGACGACGTTATTTGATGTGTTAAACCCAGACTTAGTGCTATTGGATATTTATCTTCCTGATGGTAACGGGCTTGATATATTGCGTGAGTTACGCCAAAAAGAGTCGTCCCCTGATGTTATCTTAATTACCGCTGACAGAGATGTGAATACGCTGCAAGAAGCAATGCGTGGTGGTGTGGTAGATTATCTGTTAAAGCCTGTTATATTTAGTCGCTTAGAAGAGTCAATTAATAAATATTTAAGTCAAAAAGAACAATTTATTAATCGAGTTGATATTGATCAAACCATGGTTGATGCCATGCTGCATTCTACCACGACAACGCCTGTGGCAAGATTACCCAAAGGCATTGATAGCGTAACATTAGAAAAAGTGCGCCAACTGTTTGTGAATGAAAAGCAATTAACGGCAGATCAAGCAGGTGAGTTAATTGGTGTAAGCCGAACTACTGCTCGTCGTTATTTAGAATATCTCATTAGCTCTGGAGAATTGAGTGCCGACCTCTCTTATGGCAGTGTTGGGCGACCAGAGCGGACGTACTTTAAGGCGTAACCCTATTTTTTAAGGTATTAATAGCAATGACACCAGCAACGAAATTATTAAAGAAAGCAAAAATTGAACATCAAGTGCTTGAGTATCACCATGATCCAAAAGCTCAAGCGTATGGATTAGAAGCGGCCGAAAAACTGGGATTACCTGATGAAGAGGTGTTTAAAACCTTAGTGGTTCAAGTAGATGAGAAAGAGCTAGTCGTTGGTATTATTCCTGTTGCTGCCCATTTAAGTATGAAATTAATTGCTAAAGCTGCTGGTGGCAAAAAAGCAAAAATGGCCGATCCTGCTTTGGTTCAAAAATCGACCGGATACGTCATGGGAGGCGTTAGTCCTTTTGGCCAAAAGAAACGATTGAAAACAGTGATTGATAATACGGCTGAGCAGTTTGAAACCATCTATGTCAGTGGTGGTAAAAGAGGGCTAGATATTGGGTTAGCCCCTAAGGCTTTACAGCAAGTGTTAAACGCACAATTTATGGATATTAAAGCAGAGTGATCATGGAAGGGAGAAACCCCATGAAGAAAAAAACAGTATCGCTTGTTCTTGGAAGTGGTGGAGCGAGAGGCCTTGCTCATATCGGCGTGATCCGTTGGTTAGAAGAACATGATTTTGAGATTGTATCTGTCTCTGGTTGCTCTATTGGTACTGTTGTCGGAGGGGTATATGCCGCCGGAAAGTTAGATGAATTTGAAGCGTGGATGCGAACTATCACCAAGCTCGATATTGTCTCTTTGATGGATTTCAATTGGGGTAAAGGTGGACTAATTAAAGGCGATAAAGTTATGAATCGTCTTGGTCATATCTTGGGAGATTTACATATTGAAGATCTTTCAATTCCTTATACCGCAGTTGCTGCAGACATTAGCAATGAAAAAGAGGTGTGGTTACAAAAAGGGTCACTTTTGCAAGCGATTCGAGCTTCTATCTCTTTACCGCTTTACTTAATGCCAATTGAATTTAATGGAAAAACATTAATTGATGGCGGAGTATTAAACCCTGTTCCGATTGCTCCAACTTTTGCTGATCATTCCGATATTACTCTTGCGGTAAACTTAGCTGGTGAAATTAGCCATAAAATTGATGACTTTGGGATCAATCAAGTGGATATTTCAGCACAAGAGCCAGAAGAAGATATGCCATTTCATCGAAAAGTGAGTGATTATTTTGGTTCTTTAACGGAGAAGGCATCGCGAATAGATTTAGGTATGTATGATATTGCAAACCAAGCGTTCGATGCGATGCAAAGCACTATTGCGAGACAAAAGCTTGCGGCTTATCCGCCAGATATTACGGTTGAAATAGCAAGAGATGCGTGTGGCACATTTGAGTTTGAACGCACAGCTGAAATGATAGACTTAGGTTATGAAAGAGCGGGGCATGCCTTAAAGCATCTTCTATAAATCCTCTTATCTTAATCAACAGATAGATATAAAAACGCCCATACTTTTCACTTCTCTTTCTAGTAAAAAGTATGGGCGTTTTTTAATTTAGTAATCTAACCAAGTTGTGGTTAGAACTTTGGTGCTGGTTTTCTTGCAGGCTTAAAATTCAAAATAGAAATAGGCACTTCTTTACGTGGTGCAAAGCCTTCTATTTCTTTACGAACAATTAAGTGTCCAAGACGTTTTTCAATCATGCATAAGTTTTTAAAGTCATCTTTAGAAACAAATGAGATAGCCTCACCTTTTGCACCAGCACGACCAGTACGACCAATGCGGTGAACGTAATCATCAGCAGGGAAAGGTAGGTCGTAGTTAACCACTCGTGTTAGCTCATCAATATCAATACCACGAGCCGCAATACCTGTAGCAACTAGGTATTGTAATTTACCTTCTTTAAAGTCATTTAGTACTTTTGCACGAGCATCTTGGCTTCGGCCACTGTGGAAAGCTTCTGCTCTGATCCCGCGTTTTTCTAATTGGCTAACTAATTTAGCCGCACCGTGTTTAGTCTCAATAAAGATCAGTGCTTGGTCCCACTCATTTTCTGTAATTAAGTGACTAAGCAGTGCTGATTTTCTGTCTTTATCAACCGTGGTTAACCACTGATCAATTTGTGGTGCTGATGTCGTTTTTGGCGAAATAGTAATTTCAATTGGATTATTTACCGCTGTTTTCGCTAAAAAACGTACTTGATCAGACAGTGTTGCAGAGAACAACATGTTTTGGCGATCAAGCGGTAAACGCTCGATGATTTTATTGATGTCTTCAATAAAGCCCATATCGAGCATACGGTCAGCTTCATCAAGAACTAAAATCTCAATTTCATCGAAATGAATTGCGCGTTGCGTGTACATATCAAGAAGACGGCCAGGAGTGGCAACTAATACATCAACCCCTTCAATCAGACGTTCTTTTTGATTTTTATAATCAACGCCACCGTACATAGCCAGTGAACTAATATCGATATGCTTACTGTATTTTTGAATATTGTCTTCAACTTGGATCGCTAGCTCACGTGTCGGCGTTAAAATTAATGCACGAACACGTTTAGCACGAACCTTAGTTGGATCTTCGCTGAGGATTTCTAAAATTGGTAATACAAAACTGGCTGTTTTACCTGTACCTGTTTGCGCGGCTGCAATTAGGTTTTTTCCAGTAAGCGCAACGGGAATGGCTTTTTCTTGAATTGGAGTTGGGGCTTTATAACCCAGTTCGTCGATGGCTTTTAAAATTGGATCGCTTAACCCAAGTTTGGAAAATGGCATGTGAAATCTCAGATATATGAATAGAAGGGGATTGTAGCATGAAAAAAAGAAATGGCAGCAGAGGAAATAGACACCAATACTATCCTTAGTATTGGTGTCCATATTAGACGGTTAGATTAGAAGATTATGACTTTACTGCAAACTTAGGACGGATAACGTTATTGATAAACGTCAGTAGCATTGGAAGAATAAGCACAATTGCAGCAATAGCAGTGAAACTAAAGGTAATAGGACGTTCCCACAAGAAACTCAACTCACCATCACTGATCATTAATGCTCGACGTAAATTCTCTTCCATCATGCCACCCAATATAAATCCGAGCAGTAAGGGGGCTAGTGGAAAATTGGCAAGCCGCAGGGCTATTGCCACCATCGCAATAAAGATCATGATGAATACATCAACGGTATTAAATGAGACTAAATACACCCCAGTAATTGAGAAGAATAAAACCATCGGCATCAATACGGTTCTTGGCACAGCAAGTAATTTAGAGATGTATGGAATTAACGGTAAATTTAGGATCACTAATACGATATTACCAAAGTACATAGAGATAATAACTGACCAGAAGATATCAGGGTGATCGACAAACAGTCTTGGACCAGGTTGAATACCATAAGCGATTAAGGCACCAAGCATGATTGCGGTCGTTCCAGAGCCAGGAATACCTAAGGTAAGTAGGGGAACAAATGATCCACTTGATGCGGCGTTATTTGCCGATTCAGGTGCCACTAATCCACGGATACTGCCTTTACCAAACTCTTCTTTTTTATCTTTTGGTGCTAGGTTTCGCTCCATTCCGTAACTTAAGAATGCCGCAATAGTTGCGCCAGCGCCGGGTAATACGCCAGTAAAGAAACCAAGGATAGATGAACGAACAGCAACAGGAGCAACCTCTTTAAATTCTTCTTTGGTGATTTTCATGCTGCCTAGGTCAGACATTTTATTTTGTTCATCATCTCGCGTGTCTTGCTCTGGTTTTAATATTCCCATCAAGGTTTCCCCTAATGCGAAGGTTGCCATTGCAAGCAATAAGAAGCTGAATCCATCCATTAAATCAGTTAAGCCAAAAGTAAAGCGCTCGACACCAATGCCTTTATCAATGCCGACGGTTGAAAGCATTAAACCAAGAATGGTCATCATCCAAGCTTTAATCACTTGGCCTTTACCTGCGAATGCTGCAACAGCGGATAAGCCGACTAACATTAGGGCAAAGTAATCTGATGATTGGAAGCTAAGAGATACCTTGGCAAGCGCTGGAGCTGCAATCAGTAGCATGATGGCTGAAAGTGTACCACCGGTAAAAGAGGAGTAGGCAGCAAGCGCAAGGGCTTTACCTGCCTGACCTTTTTGTGCCATTGGATAACCATCAAAGGCAGTAACTACAGTTGAAGAACAGCCCGGTGCATTAATCAATATTGATGAGGTAGACCCACCAAAAACGGCGCCATAATAAACACCCGCCATTAAGATCATACCTGATGCTGGATCAAGTCCGTAGCTAATCGGGATCATTAAGGCAATGGCAGAAATAGGGCCAAGACCCGGCAACATACCGATGAATGTACCTACAAAACAGCCGATCATCACCATCATCAAGTTGGTTGGCATAATCGCTGTTGATAAGCCTGCTAAAATTCCATCTAACATAATTAAGTCCTAGGGTTTACCAAGCAAGAAAAAGATAACCAGGTTCTAGATAGATATCCAAACCTTTGGTAAGAAGTAGCCAGAATCCAGTAACGAAAGGAAACGAGGCGCCAAATAAAATGGGTTTACGACGTTCGCCTAAAAGATAGAACCCTGCCAGTAAAAATAGGCTTGTAGCTAGAACAAAACCGAGCCATGTTAAACCAATGCCATACAACACCATTAAAATGATAAACCCAATTAAGAGCTTCCAGTTAAAGCCTAATACGGCACCACTTTTTTCATCAGGTTGAGCTGAGACAATAAGAAGTAATGAAAGAAAAATACCAGCAAAGGTCAGCATGTAAGGTAGGGTTCGAGCGGTGAAGGGTTCGTATTCATCACCAGGAAATAAAGGAATTAAACTGGTTTGGTAGCCATAGCATAAGCAGACCAGTAAAAAAATGATTGCGCCAACGCGATCTCGGCATAGTAGAGAAGAGCTAGAGTACGACATGAGTTCTCTCCATTCATCCATTTAAAAAAGAGTAAGAAAAAGGCTGCCTTGAACATAAGGTGCAAGGAGGAGGTAACAGGAACATTAATGAGCCATATCCGGGAGAGTCATTAATTATTCAAGGCAGCTGAAATGATTGTGTTATTTTAAGAAGCCAAGCTCACGCATTAGGTTACCCATTAGCAATTCTTGATTTTCAAGGAAAGCATAAAAGTCTTTGTCCGCCTTGTAGTTATCAATCCAACCATTACGATCTCGAACTACCGCCCATTGATCCGTTTCATACATCTTATCGAAGGCTTCTCTGTACTCATCGATTTTCGCTTGTGGTGTACCAGGCGCTGCGAAGAAACCACGCCAGTTAGCAAAGACGGTTTCATTGCCGTATTCAGTTAGTGTTGGGATTTCTGGCGCACTTTCTAAACGTTTAGGTGCTGTGATAGCAAGAATACGAACTTGACCGCTTTTCGACATTTCAAGCACTTCACCTAACCCTGTTGAAAGTAGAGGTGTTTCGCCTGAAAGCAGTGCAGCCATTGCTTTACCACCGGCATCGTACGCAATGTAACGTACTTTTCTTGCATCAAAGCCTTCACCTTTAAATGCTGCCGCAACCACTAGGTGATCCATGCTGCCTCGAGCTGAACCGCCTGCAATTTTTACTGAACGAGGGTCTTTTTCAAAATCAGCAACCACTTGCTCCCAGCTGGTATATTTAGAGTCTTTATTTACGACAATCGCACCATAATCGGCAATAGTTGCAGCAACTGGGGTTAGGTCTCGAAATGACTGCGGGAAAATACCACTTAACGATCGGATCACGATAGGCGTGGAGTTGACCATTAATGTATCTGGCTGGCGCTCTGCAGTTTCAATTAAATGAGCAATAGCTTTACCGCCGCCGCCCCCTGAAAGGTTTTGGTATGACGCTTGTTCAATGATGTCTGATTTAAGCAATACATCACCGGTACCGCGAGCTGTCATATCCCAACCGCCACCAGCACCACCTGGAATGATGAAGTGGATTTTTTCAAGCTCGGCTGCAATAGCTGAACCTGAAAGTGCAAAGGTTGCAGCAATCATTGAGGCTGTGATTTGTTTTTTAAATGAAGTAAGCATGAATAACATGTCCTTATGTGTCCAAGTTTCTCTGTCGTTATGGTGTGAAACTTGAGAGTAGGGGTTACAGCTTCTATGAGCTGTTATCGTTCGATATATACTGCTTTTTCTTGGTTGTTACGTAAATGTTATTCACTTGAGGGGGTTTTGGCTAGATAGAGATGATAATGGCTATTTAGAACATTAAATGAATTTTGTTCATAAAGTTCATGCGGATTTGGATAAATAAAAAAGCCATGCAATAGAGAAAAAGCATGGCTTAATTAAATGTAGATTCTAGGTTTTAAAATCTATTGAGTTTTAAATTCACTTAATTTCTGAGCTAGTGAATGGCTTTCTTTTGTTAGCTCTGCGGTATCATTTAACGAAGTTTGCATATCAGAAAGAACTTCATCAGCGGCTTCGTTAATACTTGTCACATTGCGATTTATCTCTTCAGAGACAGAGCTTTGTTCCTCTGCGGCTGAAGCAATTTGATTATTCATGTCATTGGCTACCAGAATAGCGGTACTGATCTCTTTCAGATTTTCTTGTGCAATTAGCGTTTCTTCTTTAGTTGCGAATGCTTGCTTTTGGCTACTGTCCATTACCGTCACAATGCTATGAGTATTTTGTTGTAATACAGCAAGCATATTATTAATTTCTTGAGTTGAACTTTGTGTGCGGCTTGCTAGGTTACGAACTTCATCAGCCACAACAGCAAACCCACGGCCATACTCACCTGCACGAGCGGCTTCAATCGCGGCATTTAATGCCAGTAGATTGGTTTGTTCAGCAATTCCGCCGATTTCAAGCAGGATCTTTTGAATATCATTGCTCGATGCCGCCAAGTTAACGACTTGCTCTTGGGCTTCATTAATGAACGACGCTAATTCTTCTACTGAAGCTGCTGCGTTATCCATGATTTTTTGACCTTCTTCACTGCTTGCTTGGATCTGACTTGCAGCAGTAGCGGCTTGTAATGCCGACGATGCTACCTCTTGGGCTGTTGCACTCATCTCATTAATTGCAGTTGCCAACTGTGTCACTTCATTGACTTGATTTTGAAGTTTTATTTGTGACTTTTCAGTTTCAGTCATGGTATTCATCGATGATTGAGAGACGAGTTCAGCCGTCTCTTTTGCATTATGAAGCGTATTTTGAACTTTCTCGATAAAGGTATTGAACCAGAAAGCAAGTTGACCAATTTCATCTTTAGATGTGACTTCAATACGTTGAGTTAAGTCACCATCGCCTTGAGCTATATTTTCAAAGCGTGATGTTAAGTTCATCAATGTGTTCCCAATTTGTCTTGCTAAAATAAAGATAATAGCAATACCGATAATTGAAGAAACTAAACCACTTAAAAGGCCATTAGAAAGCGCATCATGACTGAGCTCGGTACTGAATAAATTAAAATCAGTAATTTCTTGTCCTAGGGTTTCTTTTGGTATTGATACCATTACTATCCATGGATTTGCACCAGTATCAATTTTTGCAATAGCGACTTTAAAGCGGCCAATGTCTTCTAAGAAGGCATCTTCATTTTTGATTCGTTGCTGGATTGATGTCCAATGTTGAGCAAATTCGTTTTCAACTTTTTTACCAACAAGAGTAGGATCGGCACTAAAGGCTAAGAAACGACTATCCCAAGAAACAATGGAAACGGCAGTGCCTGAAATTCCTGTAGAATTAGCAGCTTTAGTACTGATTGCTTGGAAGTTTTTAACAGACCAATCAAAACCCAATGAACCAACAATATTTCCGTCTTTCATAAGAGGCAGGCTGATCGTTGTGATCAATTCTTCATTTCCTCTTACATTGTAATTATAAGGTTCCATAACAAAGCGTTTACCCGTTTCAAATGGCGATAAGTGCCAATCATCAACGCGTTCCCCATTACTATTTAAAGCGGTATTGCTAAAGCTATCCATTCCTAGAGCTTCAAAACTAGAGTCTATTGGTGAAAAAAACGGAGATAAAATGCCATTTTTGTTTAACGCTTTTTGGGTTAGTTCAGAGTCATCTTTAATAAAGTTTTCGTCTTCCCAGACCATATAACCCGCAAACACACTTTCATTTTGCATTTTTAATGATGCTGTAAATTGTTGGATTAGACGCTTTGCACTATCGCCTTCTTGATTTGATAGTTCTAATATTGATTTTAATTGAGTTAAGTTACTAATAACAGGAGAAAAAAGCCCGTTTAGTTCAGCACTTTGCTGGCTAGCAATAGACAATAATTTGTAATCAATGTTATCAGCAAGCTGGTCAGATACATGTTGAGTAATCTCTTTATTCACACTGTTATAAGAGACCGTGGTAAAAAACATTGCGGTACTTAATGTAATAAAAATAGCAAGCCCCGCACTGACAGCTATACGTGTTTTTATCGATTTAAACATAATCTTTCCAATAGAAGTGTGTTTTAGAGAACTCCTTATCGACTCAGAGCGGGTAATCCTTAGTTAAATATGGATATTAATCGTATTATTTAATCGCCTTGTTCACATTGGCTTCACAAGCGATGATTTATACTTGTATATTCATACTTAGGTACAAGCTAACTCTCTTATTTTATTGGTTTTCTGTTAGTCTGTTTTGGTTATTTTTATAATTTTATAGTGAGAAAAAAATGAACAAAAAATTATTAGTTCCTTTATTGTTTTCTGTGGTTTTAATGGGGTGTGATGACGCAAGTCAAGCGATTGATAAAGCGCAAGAGGCTGCAAATAAGGCCGTAGATATGGCTCAAGAAAAGCTAGAATCAGTAGATCTAGAAGCGATTAATATTGAACAATTTGGTGATGCAGCCAGCTCTGCATCTGAGTTTGCAGAATCAATTGATGAAGCGTTAAATGCAGATTACAGCAACCCTAAAGCACTGGTTGAAATCCAAGAGCACATTGCTAATGCGTACAGTTGTTTAGTGGAAGCGTCATCAGAATCTAATGCAGAGAAGTTATTGGATAAAGTGATGTCGACGATTTCAAACCAAGAAGCGCAGAGCTTAATTGAGAAAGGTGTTGAAGGCGCAAAAGAAATGCAAGAGTGTGTGATGTAATTAGTATCATCTCGAATAAATAAAAGCCGAATAAAAAAGCCCTGTAACAGTACGCTTAAAGGCGTTTGATACAGGGCTTTTTAGTGCTTGTTAATCTGTCTGGTTAAAAATAACCGTAAAGATTACAGCTTGTCAGTTAGCTCGATAGCTTGACCAATGTAGTTTGCTGGCGTCATCTCTTTTAGACGAACTTTCTCATCTGCAGGGATTTCTAAACCGTCGATGAATGCACGCATACCTTCGCCATCTACACGTTTACCACGAGTCAGTTCTTTTAGTTTTTCGTATGGCTTTTCGATGCCGTAACGACGCATTACTGTTTGTACTGGTTCTGCAAGAACTTCCCAGTTTTTATCTAGCTCAGCTTCAAGTGCAGCACGATTGATCTCTAACTTGCTAATGCCTTTTAGAGTCGATGTGTATGCAATGATAGCGTAGCCACAACCAACACCTAGGTTACGAAGAACCGTTGAGTCAGTTAGGTCACGCTGCCAGCGAGATACAGGCAGTTTTTGTGCTAGGTGGCTAAAGATAGCGTTAGCAAGACCTAGGTTACCTTCAGAGTTTTCAAAATCGATTGGGTTAACTTTATGCGGCATTGTTGAAGAGCCGATTTCGCCAGCAATCGTTTTTTGTTTGAAGTGACCAAGAGCTATGTAACCCCAAACGTCACGGTCAAAATCAAGAAGGATAGTGTTGAAACGTGCAATCGCATCAAATAGCTCAGCAATGTAGTCATGAGGTTCGATTTGAGTTGTGTACGGGTTCCAGTTAACGCCTAGAGATTCAGTGATGAACTCTTCGCTAAATGCATGCCAATCAACATCAGGGTAAGCAGAAAGGTGAGCGTTATAGTTACCTACAGCACCATTGATTTTTGCTAGGATCTCAACGTTTTCGATTTGCTTATATTGACGTTCCATACGGTACGCAACGTTAGCCATTTCTTTACCCATAGTAGATGGAGAAGCTGGCTGACCGTGTGTACGAGAAAGAAGCGGAATGTCACGGTACTCGTTAGCTAATGCTTTGATTGCATCGATAACGTTACGGATTTCAGGAAGAATCACAGTATCACGTGCTTCTTTAAGCATTAGAGCGTGAGATGTGTTGTTGATGTCTTCTGAAGTACATGCAAAGTGGATGAACTCATTAATTGCGTGAAGTTCAGGAACCTCTGCAACTTTTTCTTTAAGGAAATATTCAACAGCTTTAACATCGTGGTTAGTAGTGCGTTCAATTTCTTTGATACGCATAGCATCTTCTTCATTGAAGTTAGCTGCGATATTATCTAAGAATTGATTCGCTTCTGCGCTTAATGTAGCCACTTCCGCAATCGATTGCGTAGCTGCTAATTTTTGAAGCCAACGAACTTCAACAACAGTGCGGTACTTTAGTAAGCCGTACTCACTAAAGATGCTGCGTAGAGAAATTGTTTTACTTCCGTAGCGACCATCTACAGGTGAAACAGCAGTTAATGCTGACAATTCCATGTGAATCTCCTAGATATCTATAAAGGTTAAAGGATAAAGCCTACCTGAGATTCAAGTAGGCTTTAATTTTTTAAATTCGAGCTAAAATAATTTTTGCTTGCTCTACCATTTTCTTACGACCAAAAATTAAATGGCGACGTTTGCCACCCGTTTGGCGCCATAATACAGCGGAACGAATACCTGAAAGGAGCAGGGAGCGCACTTTATGCTGTGTCATCGGTTGCTGTAAGATAGATGGTGTACCAGTCACTTGGATGCGAGGGCCCATAGGGCTGATCACATCTAAATAAATGCTGGCAATGTTACTGAGCATTTGTTCATCGTGAATATCAAAATGTTCAAGTTGACGCTCAATAGTGCTAATGCGTTCACCAAGCTTGCTCATACCATCGCGATGGCCTGCAAGTTTGCGCTCTAACGCCATTAAACTGATCAAGTAGCGAGTTAATTCACTGCCTGATGGTGTATTGTCAAAATCTCGAACCAGACATTCTAAACCAATACGTAAGTTCGCTTCATTGCCATAAACAGCAAGCGTATTACTTGGATTGATTTCTAATATTGATTGAATAGCAGTATCAAACGCAGCTTGATCACAGTGCCCATCTTTCGCCATTTTTTGTACTAAGCTTGCCGCTTGGCAAATGCCAGCAAATGCAATGGTTCTGTCAAATAAAGTGTTAGCCACGCTCGGAACTCCTTAAATACGCTCTTCGATGATGCCGCCACCTAGGCAAATTTCACCTGAGTAGAAAACAGCAGATTGACCTGGAGTCACTGCAATTTGTGCTTCATCAAAAATCACTTTAATGTTTTCATCATCAATAGGGATGATGGTACAAGGGATATCAGTTTGACGGTAACGTGTTTTCACCGTGCAGCTCAATGGGGCTTTAATCGGAGTGCGATCAACCCAGTGCAATTGAGAAGCTAATAGGCCTTGAGATTTTAGTAATGGGTGATCTTTACCTTGAACGGCAATTAACACATTACGTTTTAAATCTTTTTCACCAACAAACCATGGGTCTTCGTTACCGCCGCCGCCTTTAGAGCCACCGATGTGTAACCCTTTACGTTGACCTAGAGTGTGGTACATCAAACCTTGGTGTTGACCAATGATGTTACCTTCTGGGGTTTCGATATTACCTGGTTGTGCTGGTAAGTATTTGCCTAAAAATTCAGTAAATTTACGTTCACCAATAAAGCAAATACCAGTAGAATCTTTTTTCTTCGCTGTGATCAAATCTTGCTCTTCAGCAATGCGGCGTACTTCAGGTTTTTCAAGCTCACCAACAGGGAATAGGCTGCGAGACACTTGATCTGAGCTTAATGTGTATAGGAAGTAGCTTTGATCTTTGTTTGAATCTAAACCACGAAGCATTTCTGGTTTTGCACCATTTGCGATTTCTTCTGCGCTTGGGAAAGTACGACGAACGTAGTGACCCATAGCAATGAAATCTGCATCTAGCACTTCATCAGCAAATTCTAAGAAAGCTTTAAATTTGATTTCTTTATTACATAAAATATCAGGATTTGGCGTACGGCCCGCTTTGTATTCCTCTAAGAAATATTCAAAAACGTTGTCCCAGTATTCAGATGCAAAGTTAATGGTGTGAAGGTGAATACCTAATTTGTCACACACCGCTTGTGCATCGGCTAAATCTTCGGCAGCGGTACAATATTCCTCGTTGTCATCTTCTTCCCAGTTTTTCATGAAAAGACCTTCAACTTGGTATCCTTGTTGCTGAAGTAGATAGGCTGATACTGAAGAATCTACACCACCGGACATACCGACGATGACTTTCTTTTGGCTGTTGTCTGACATTCTTTAACACCACTAATAAAACTTGAGGCAGATTCTAACAGAAAGAATATGCTCAGGACAGATCCGAGAGCAAAATCACATAATTATATCTGCGAAATAAAAATGATTTTTGGGATTTATTCCTTAAGATTTAAACGTTTTGCTAAACGATGTAAATTTCCCGTATCAACTTGTAATGCTCTTGCTGTCGCCGCCCAATTTTGTTGATGTTTTTGATACGTTTTTTGGATTAGTTTGGCTTGAAACTCATCGGTTGCTAAGCGTAATCCTTTATTACATTCCAAACTTACTTCTTCTGTTGATTGTGGTACAGACTCTTTAGTGTCGGTTTCTTTTTGAATAGAAAAATGCGAAGTAGAGAGGGTTAAATCTGAATCAATACTTTGTGCTCTAGATAAAACAGCCGCTCGGCTTATGACGTGTTCTAATTCACGAACATTACCAGGCCAAGGATAAGCATTAAGTACGCTAATGGCCTCTGGGGTAATACGTAGGCTTGATGCTCTTAGTTTTACGCGGCTTTTTTCGGCAAAGTAGCCAACAAGAAGAGTAATGTCACTTCCTCGATCTCTCAGTGGAGGCACAAAAATTGGGAAGACACTTAAACGGTGGTACAAGTCAGCTCTAAAATTGCCTTCTTTAACTTCTTCACTTAACGTTTTATTGGTCGCTGCAATAATACGAGTGTTTACTTTAATGTGATTATCATCGCCAATTCGTTGAATATCGCCATATTGTAAAACGCGTAATAATTTGGCTTGTAGCGCTAAAGATAACTCACCAATTTCATCTAGAAATAGCGTGCCATTATCGGCCGATTCAAATTTGCCTTTACGGTTACTAATAGCTCCTGTAAACGCCCCTTTTACATGACCAAACAGTTCACTTTCTGCGACAGATTCGGGCAAAGCGGCACAGTTTAAGTAGACTAAGTTTTGATTTGCCCTTGACGATTGCTCATGTAAAGCACTCGCCACTAACTCTTTACCAACCCCTGTTTCTCCTGTGATTAAAACGGATAGCTCGGTATTGGCGACGGCTTTGATATTGGCTTTTAACTCTTTCATCGCTTTTGATTCACCAATCATCTCAACATTGTTCTGCTGCGCGTTTTCAAAGGATGATCCAGTTGATCCCCCTGAAGACTGATTTTCTAATTTTTCCATCAGTAAAGCGGTGTTCAGACTGGTTGCAGCTAAGGCGCTAATGATCCTAAGTTCTTTATTGGTAAAACTATTAAATTGAGCAGGATCGAATGCATCAATAGTTACTGCGCCAATCAATCGTTCATTAACAAGTAAAGGCAGCCCGATACAAGAGTGCACATGAAGGAGTTCTTTTTTATTTTTAATTAATCCGTCATAAGGATCGGGTAAATCACTGTCTGGAGGAAAGCGAACAATATCACCAGCTCGTGCTATGGCTTCTAAACGAGGATGTTGTGAAATAGCAAAACGACGCCCAATCACATCACTGTCTAGGCCGTTGGTTGCTAGTGGTGAGAAGTATTGATTTTTAAATAAGAGTAAAGCAGAAGCGTCACATTTTAACGCATTTCGAATGGTTGATAATAAACGTTCAAAACGGTCTTTACTGTCTAATCCGGACGTTAAATCCAATGCAATTTGAGCCCATTCTTCTTTCATGTTCCTCATTATTCTACCCAACTCTTTAATTGTCAATTTGACTATTGTAGTGTCTTTTTGACAAAAGTAAACAGGTGTCACAATGACATTGTACGGGTTCCTTGTTTTATTAATTCCTTTTAAATCAATTATATGAAAACTGGCACACTCAATGCAATAGGTATTGTAACGCTAATAATTAAATGAGAAAAACAATGACTATTCATATTAAAAATAATGTTAACTGGGTTGGCCAACGTGATTGGGAAGTGTCTGACTTCCATGGCACTGAATTTAAAATGACCAAAGGCACAAGCTATAACAGTTATCTTATTCAAGAAGAAAAAACAGTATTAATTGATACAGTTGACCATCGTTTTAGTCATCAATTTATTCAAAATTTAGAAATGGAAATTGATCTTGCTAGCATTGATTACATCGTAATTAATCATGCTGAAGAAGATCACGCAGGGGCGCTTTCTGCGTTAATGGATAAGATCCCGGGTACGCCAATTTATTGCACTGAAAACGCGATTGATTCAATTGTTGGTCACCATCATCATCCTGAATGGAATTTTAATCCAATTAAAACGGGCGATGCGTTAGATATAGGCAATGGCAAGCAATTGATTTTTGTTGAAGCGCCAATGCTGCACTGGCCAGACAGTATGATGACGTACTTAACCGGTGATGCAATTTTGTTTAGTAATGATGCATTTGGCCAACACTATTGTGATGAGCGCTTGTTTAATGACGAAGTAGATCAAACGGAATTGATGGATCAATGCCTACGTTACTACGCTAATATCCTTACGCCATTCAGTGCATTAGTAACGGCAAAAATCAAAGAAGTATTAAGCTTTAATTTACCTGTCGATATGATCGCAACTTCTCACGGTTGTGTATGGAGAGATAATCCAACTCAAATCATTCATCAATATTTAGAGTGGGCTGATAATTATCAAGAAGATCGTATTACTATTTTCTACGATTCTATGTCAAACAACACTCGAATGATGGCTGATGCGATTGCTCAAGGTATTCATGATATTGACCCTGCTGTTGCGGTCAAAGTATTCAATGTTTCTCGCCAAGATAAGAATGATATTTTAACCAGTGTTTTCCGCTCAAAAGGGATCCTTGTTGGCTCATCAACCATGAACAATGTGATGATGCCTAAAATTGCGGGCATGTTAGAAGAAATTACAGGCCTTCGATTTAAAGCGAAAAAAGCAGGTGCATTTGGTAGTTACGGTTGGAATGGTGGTGCTGTTGACAGAATTCATTCTCGCTTAACTGATGCTGGTTTTGAAACCGCGGTGGGTTTAAAAGCGAAATGGCGTCCAGATGGTAAAGCAATGCAGTTATGTCGAGAGCATGGGCAATTTATTGCAAAGCAGTGGGCACTAAAACCACTAACTACCACGTTTAATACCATTAATGTAGAAAAAAAAGAGCAAACAACAAAAGTCATTGAACCAACGGTGGCTAAAGAAGTAACAGCCCAAGATCCAGTCGTCATGATTGAACCTGCTGTTGAATTAGCGGCAAACGATACAGAAGTCGGAGCTACCGGAGAAAGCAGCGCTTCACAGTGCATGTTATGCACAGTATGTAACTGGGTGTACGATCCTGCTCTTGGTGAGCCAAATCAAGGTGTAGAGCCTAATACTCCTTGGTCAGAAGTACCTGATTACTTCTTATGCCCTGAGTGTCATCTAGGTAAAGACGTATTTGTTGAAATTAAGTAGTTGGAGGATAAATGATGAGTTTACCTATCGTTATTATTGGTAGTGGTTTTGCCTCTTACCAATTAATTAAAACTATTCGTCGAACTAATAGTGATTGTCCGATTCATGTGTTTACGAATGACAGTGGTGATGACTATAACAAGCCAGATTTGAGTCACGTATTTTCAAAGCAACAAAATCCAGAAGATATGATTACATTAACTGGAGGAGCTTTTGCTGAGCAATACAATGTCATTTTACATACGCATGCCTTCGTTGAGTCGATAGATGCTGAGAACCAAGCGATTACTGTAAATGATGAGCAGTATGCTTATGGGAAATTGGTATTAGCAACAGGGTCTCAAACATTTATTCCACCTTTTCACGGTGATGGATGTGAAGAAATCCTGACATTAAATAGCCTAAAAGAGTTTGCTGGTATTCAACAAAAAGTATTGGAGTCTAAAAAAGTACTTGTTGTTGGTGGTGGTTTAATAGGTACAGAGCTCGCAATGGATTTGGCAAATGCAGGGAAAATGGTGACCTTGGTTGAGCCAAATAGTCATCTACTGGCTAATATGATCCCTGACTTTATTTCACTGCCACTTGAAAAAGCATGCAGAGAAAAAGGGGTTACCGTTACTTTGTCGGATTGTGTGCAAGCGGTAAATAAACAAGATAATGGATATCGAGTAACGACAACGAATGGTCAATCGTATTTAGTGGATTGTGTGATATCAGCCGCTGGGCTAAAACCTAATACGCAGCTAGCCATAAAGTCGGACATTATGGTTAATCGAGGGATTGTTGTTGACTCAATACTGAAAACGTCAGCGAATAATGTCTATGCATTAGGTGACTGTGCTGAAATAGAAGGCAAGGTAATGGCATACCTACAACCTATCTTATTGAGTGCGAATGCGTTAGCAAAAACCTTATTAGGAACTGAGACGATACTTGAATTACCAAATATGATGGTGAAGGTGAAAACACCCCATTATCCAATACAGCTTGCGGGTAATACATCAGTCGACATTGAACGTTGGGCTGTTGATATCGAGACACAGGGGTTATGTGCTAAAGCTTACAATGCCAATAATCAGTTAACTGGATTTGTGGTAACCAATGAATTAGTTAAGAACGCATTTCCTTTATTTAGAGAGATACATAATACGAAATAATGAGAGATGAGCTATGACAGAAATTCCACATGGATTAATTAAAGGGGTTGTTCTTCGTCGTTATGACTGGACTGATCATTTATTCAGTTTATTTGTTGAAGCGCCAATTAGTGCTTATCAGGCGGGACAATTTACTAAATTAGCACTACCTGATGGGCAGGGAGATTGGGTAAGAAGAGCTTATTCCATAGTGAACAACCCAAAGCAGACGGAAGGGCACCAACAGATGGAATTTCTGATCATTGCAGATGAAAGCGGGGAGTTATCTCCTCGTCTTAAAGCGCTAAATTCTGGTGACGAGATTTTTGTTGGTAAAGAAGCTTCAGGGTTTATGACCATTAATGAAATGCCTCAAGGTGTAGAGGATTTATGGTTATTATCAACAGGTACGGCCATAGGGCCATTTATCTCAATATTAGAAACACCATTACTTGAAACTCGATTTAAAAATATTGTGTTAGTTCATGCAGTAAGAACGCAGTCTGAGTTGATTTATCAAGAGCGGGTCCAACAATTAATTAATAGATATAACAAGAGGTTTCATTATGTACCAATTGTTTCTAGAGAACATGTCACCGGAACTTTATGTGGACGAATCCCGACTTTGCTGCTCAGCAGAGAGATCGAGAGTCGTGCCAAATGCCAGCTTAGTAAAACGCGTAGTTTCTTATACATCTGCGGCAACCCTAACATGGTTAAAGACACATCTGATGCGCTAAAAGAGTTAGGTTTTAACAAACATCTTCGTCGTAAAGCAGGGCAGTTTAGTTCTGAAAACTATTGGTAAGAACCGATAAATATATGATGACGAAAGAATAAAAAATTTATTTGGAGAGATTATTATGAACCATTTACGTATCCCAAAAAATTGGAAAATCCAACGTTCTACCCCATTTTTCACGAAAGATAATGTACCTGAGGCACTATTATCGCATCATAATACAGCGGCTGATGTTTTTGGTCAGTTATGTGTAATGGAAGGTGTGGTCACTTATTATGGCTTTGCAGATTCAGAAGCGACAGAGCCTGAAGTTAAAGTCGTTATTAACGCAGGGCAATTTGCAACAAGCCCTCCTCAGTACTGGCATCGAGTTGAGTTGAGTGATGATGCTCAATTCAATATTAATTTTTGGTCAGATCAAGATAAGACCGGTAAGAAAATGTTCAATGCTAAATAATTTACGCCTCTTTACTTTGCATTTATGGCATAGTAGGCGAAATTATTGAGTGAGAAGTAAGATGACAGATCAACAAGACGATTTCATGACTGAAGAAACATTGATTGAGACCGTAAAAAATCAAATTGAAGATGGCAGCCCAGTTGCAGTAAAAGAGACATTAATGCGCTTGGTAATGACAGGTAACCCACGCGAAGATGCGATTGAAATGATGGCGTGTGCGTTGGCTGTTGAAGTTTTTGATGTGATGAAAAATGGCGCAGAATTTAATCAAAAACGCTATAAAGAAAATCTAGAATCATTACCAGATATGAGCTTTATGGGTGATGAATAAACTCAATACGAAAGGGCAGTAAACTGTCTTTTTGATGTTGAAATAAGGCCTGATAGTAGTGATTCTATCAGGCCTTTTTATTGGCTTAATAAGTTTGTTCTGGGCTTAGCCTAATTAATTAGCACAGCCAATTTCACCTGTTAGCATACAGTTTTGTTGTTGTTTTTCTTGGTTCTTATAATGCTCGTTAGTCAGTTCAGTAGAGTTTATATCTGCTCTATCTGCTGGAGCACAGGCAGATAATAATAGTACACTAGCAATCCCTGCTACCTTAATGATTACATTCATTTTTATTCCTTCATAACTTCATCGTCTTTTCTTGAGTCTAAGTGAAAAAGGACTAAACGTGTAGCGCTTTTTTAACTTATTATTTACATTGTTTGTTGCTGTGACTATAGAGTGACTTCTTTCCATTCACCGTGAGGGACATCTTTTATAGTCCAATCGCCCATTGAGTAACGAATTAAACGTAACGTTGGGAAGCCAATATGTGCCGTCATGCGTCGAACTTGACGATTACGGCCTTCAATAATCGTTATCGCAATCCAAGTGGTTGGAATGGCAGCTCGGAATCGAACCGGAGGATTACGCTCCCATAAATCAGGTTCTGTCATCATTTCTACTTTTGCTGGCAGTGTCATTCCATCTTTTAATTCTACGCCTTGGCGAAGTTTTTCTAAATCTTCTTCGGTTGGAGCACCTTCAACTTGTACCCAATAGGTTTTTGGTGATTTCGATTCTGGCTGAGTTAATCGTGCTTGCAAGACACCATCATTGGTCAAGATTAATAACCCTTCGCTATCGCGATCAAGGCGACCAGCGGCGTAAACATCTTTTACTGAAATAAAATCTGCGAGCGTCTGGCGATGTTGGTCATCAGTAAATTGACTCAATACATCAAAAGGTTTATTAAAGATAAGGACTTTACGATCTTTTGGTGCAGGTCGTGGCTTTTGAATCGCTTTTTTCTTAAAGGCCGGTTTTTTCCAATTAGGGGAACGCTTGAATGTCATGTTAACTACCTTGCAAAATTGTAAAGCTTTTGTGGTGTTTAGTTTTAAAGTTCATCGCTTTTCGCTATAGTACGCGCGTGAAACAAGAGACTAATAAAAATAAAGTCGGTAAATTACAAAGCCTATTATACGTTTTGTTACGGGTTTTGTAGATTAAATAGGGAAATTAAATGACAACGCAAAAATCTAAGATTATCTATACTATCACTGATGAAGCGCCAGCACTGGCGACGCATTCACTTCTTCCAATTATTCAAGCATTTGCAGCGTCATCGGATATTGACGTTGATACACGTGACATCTCACTTGCTGGTCGTGTAATTGCAAACTTTCCTGAGTACTTAACAGAAGAACAACGCATTAGTGATGCATTAGCAGAGCTTGGCGAACTAGCAAAAACGCCAGAAGCCAATATTATTAAACTTCCAAATATCAGTGCGTCAATTCCTCAGCTTCATGCGGTAATTAAAGAGCTTCAAGCAAAAGGCTATGCTCTACCTAACTACCCAGAAGAAGCAAAAACAGATGAAGAAAAAGCGGTTAAAGCGGTTTATGACAAGATTAAAGGCTCAGCGGTAAACCCAGTTCTTCGTGAAGGTAACTCTGATCGTCGTGCGCCTGGTGCAGTTAAGCAATACGCTCGTAATAACCCGCACTCAATGGGTGCTTGGTCTGCTGATTCCAAGTCACACGTTGCAAGTATGAGTGAAGGCGATTTTTACTCAAGTGAACAATCAGTAACGATTGATGGTGCAACAAATGTGAGTATTGAATTTGTTGCTAACAATGGTGCAGTGACGGTTCTTAAAGAAGGTTTGGCACTGAAAGATAAAGAGATCATTGATGGTTCTTGTCTGAGCAAGAAAGCATTAGTTGAGTTTTTTGACGCTGAAATCAAAAAAGCCAAAGAAGAAGATGTTCTGCTTTCTTTGCATATGAAAGCAACCATGATGAAAGTATCAGATCCTGTTATTTTTGGCCATGCCGTAAAAGTGTTCTATAAAGAGGTGTTTGCAAAACATGCAGCAACCTTTGAAAAGCTAGGTGTTGATGCAAACAATGGTGTAGGTGATGTTTACACTAAAATCGCCTCATTGCCAGAAGCTGAAAAAGCAGCGATTGAAGCTGATCTTGCGGCTGTTTACGAATACCAACCTGAACTTGCTATGGTGGACTCAGATCGCGGTATTACAAACCTTCACGTGCCAAGTGACGTGATTATCGATGCATCTATGCCTGCTGCACTACGTACTTCTGGCCGTATGTGGGGTCCTGATGGCCAACTAAAAGACACTAAAGCGATGATCCCAGATCGTTGTTATGCGGGTGTTTATCAATCAGTGATTGAATTTTGTAAAGCAAACGGTGCATTTGATCCAACAACGATGGGCTCTGTGCCAAACGTAGGCTTGATGGCTCAAAAAGCAGAAGAATACGGTTCTCACGATAAGACGTTCATTCTTTCTGAAGCAGGAACGGTACGAGTGATTGATGGTGCGGGTTCTGCTCTAATTGAACATTCTGTGGGTGAAGGCGATATCTGGCGTATGTGTCAGGCGAAAGATGCTCCAATTCAAGATTGGGTTAAATTAGCAGTAAACCGTGCTCGTGCAACAGGTACTCCTGCTATTTTCTGGCTTGATGCAAATCGTGCTCATGATGCTGAGTTGATTAAAAAGGTAAATACTTACCTTGCCGATCACGATACAGCAGGTCTTGATATTCAAATCCTATCTCCTGTTGAAGCCACTGAATATACGTTAGCGCGTATTATCAAAGGTGAAGATACTATCTCTGTAACGGGTAATGTACTGCGTGATTACCTAACGGATCTATTCCCAATTCTAGAGCTTGGTACATCAGCGAAAATGCTGTCTATTGTTCCTCTTATGAATGGTGGTGGCCTGTTTGAAACGGGTGCGGGCGGTTCTGCTCCAAAACACGTTCAACAGTTTGAAAAAGAAAACCATTTACGTTGGGATTCTTTAGGTGAGTTCTTAGCGCTTGCTGCTTCATTTGAGCACTTAAGTGTGACAACGGGTAATGCAAAAGCACAAATTCTTGCAGATACGTTAGATGCTGCAACGTCTAAGTTCCTTGAAACAAATAAATCACCATCACGTCGTGTCGGTGAGTTAGATAACCGTGGTAGCCACTTCTATCTAACAATGTATTGGGCTCAAGAGTTAGCAGTACAAACAAAAGATGCAGAGCTTCAAGCTTACTTTGGCTCTTTAGCTGAAACATTAACGTCTAATGAAACTAAGATTGTTGATGAGCTAAATGCAGCACAAGGTGTGGTTGGCGATGTGGGTGGTTACTTCCAGCCTGTTGTTGAGCTTGCTGCGAAAGAAATGCGTCCAAGTGCTACATTAAATGCAGCATTAGCGTCACTATAATTTATCGATTACTTATAAATAGTCGATAGATAAAATAAAGCCTTGAGGTAGCGATACCTCAGGCTTTTTCTATTTAATGGTGGTTAGAATAAAAGAAGTTAAATACTCGTATTGTAATAATTACGCTTTGGGCAAGAAGAGATAATCTCTGCTCGATTAAATGAAATAACCTCTTCAAGAATTACATCAAATCCCCATAGACGATGAAGGTGTTTCATGACTTCGTCATGGCCTTTATCTAAAGGAATGCGGTTATGTGGAATATGACGAAGAACTAAAGAGCGATCTCCTCGAACATCGACATTCCATACTTGAATATTAGGTTCAAGGTTACTTAAGTTATATTGAGCTGCTAGCTTTTCTCTTATTTCCCGATAACCTGTTTCATCGTGAATTGCATTAACTTCAATATGTTTATTTTTGTCATTATCTAAAATAGAAAATAGTTTAAATTCACGTATGAGTTTAGGCGATAAATATTGGCTAATAAAACTCTCATCTTTGAAGTTATGCATTGCAAAGTGGGTAGCATCAAGCCAATCACTACCTGCTAAATCAGGAAACCACTCTTTGTCTTCCTCGGTGGGTTCTTCACATATCCGGCGAATATCTTGGAACATAGCAAAGCCAAGAGCGTAAGGGTTTATCCCGTTATAATAAGGACTGTTATAGGCAGGTTGAGCAACCACATTAGTATGGCTATGTAAGAACTCTAGAATAAACTTTTCTGAGACTAGGCCTTCATCATAAAGGTGATTTAAGATGGTGTAATGCCAAAATGTTGCCCAGCCTTCATTCATGACTTGAGTTTGTTTTTGTGGGTAAAAATATTGGCTGATTTTTCTGACAATTCGAACCACTTCTCGTTGCCATGACTCTAATAACGGCGCGTGTTTTTCTATAAAATAAAGAATGTTTTCTTGAGGCTCTGAGGGAAAACGTATTTTTTCTTCACTATTTTCTTCTTTTGCTTTTGGCACGGTTCGCCATAAGTCATTCACTTGAGATTGAAGATAGGCTTCTCTGTCTTCTTGGCGGATTTTCTCTTCTGCGATCGAGATTTTCTCTGGGCGTTTATATCTGTCTACCCCGTAGTTCATTAAGGCATGGCAAGAATCGAGGATCTTTTCTACCTCATCAACTCCATACTTTTCTTCACATTGAGTAAGGTATTGTTGAGCAAAAAGTAAATAATCGACAATTGAACTCGCATCAGTCCATGTTTGAAATAGATAATTACCTTTAAAAAAAGAGTTATGCCCATAGCAGGCGTGAGCCATGACTAAGGCTTGCATTGTGATGGTATTTTCTTCCATTAAATAAGCAATACATGGTGAGGAATTGATCACTATTTCATAGGCCAATCCCATCTGGCCATGTTTGTAGTTTTGTTCTGTTTGAATGAATTTTTTACCAAAAGACCAGTGGTGGTAGTTAATCGGCATACCGACACTAGAATAAGCATCCATCATTTGCTCTGCGGTAATAATCTCAATCTGGTTGGGATAAGTATCTAGGCGATAAAATTCTGCGACCTTTTTTATCTCAACATGATATTGCTCTAGCATTTGAAAGGTCCAATCTGGCCCATCAGGTAGCATTTTTTTGTTCTTCATCCTTGCCTCCTAAGCCAGCTGTTTTTTAAATAATTCTCTAAAAATAGGGTAGATGTCTTCAAGCGAACGAATGTTTTTCATCGCAAAGTTATCAAATCCTTGTGCTAGCTTTTCGTACTCAGTCCATAATGTTTGGTGGTGACGTTTGGTTATTTCAATGTAAGAGTAGTACTGGCAATATGGAAGAATTGAAGCCGTGAGTAACTCTTTACATTTTGGTGAATCATCTGCCCAGTTATCGCCATCAGACGCTTGAGCTGCATAGATGTTCCATTCATTAACCGGAAATCGCTCTGCTATGACTTCTTTCATTAATCTTAGGGCACTAGAAACCATGGTTCCGCCCGTTTCTTGAGAATAGAAAAAGTCGTGTTCGTTAACTTCTTTTGCTTGAGTGTGGTGGCGAATAAAAACGACTTCGACATTTTCATAAGTACGAGTAAGAAATAAATAAAGTAGAACATAAAAGCGTTTTGCTATGTCTTTGGTTGCTTGGTCCATTGAGCCTGAGACATCCATTAAACAAAACATGACAGCTTGACTTGATGGAATCGGGGTTCGTTCGTAGTTTTTATAGCGTAGATCGAAAGAATCAATGTAAGGGACGTGTTTAATCTTTTCTCGTAGCTCTTCTATTTCTTCTTTCATTTTACGAACAGCAAGTGGGTGAGCGGGTTCACTGTTTTTGATCTGTTCTAATTCTTGCTCAAGTTCGCTCAGTAAGCGTTTTTTGCCTGCGGTCATGGCGGTTCGGCGAGCCAGTGATTGCTGCAATGAGCGAACGATATCAATATTGGACGGGATCCCTGCGGTTTGATAGCCCGCTCGGTGGGTTTCCCATTCGGTGATCTTTTGGACTTGATTTTTTTCTAAATTAGGAAGCTCAAGCTCTTCAAATAGAATGTCTAAATACTCATCTTTTGAGATCTGAAAGCTAAACTCATCTTCTCCCTCACCATCAGCACTTGCGTCTCCTGCGCCTGAACCACCACCAGCTCCCCCTTGTGGACGGTCAATTTTATCGCCTTTGATGAATTGGTCATTACCAGGAAGAACACGCTCGCGAATACCACCTTGGCCTTGATGAAAAACAGGCTCGGAAATGTCTCCTTTTGGAATCGAAATGCTTTCACCACCCTCAGTATTAGTGACTGAACGTTGATTTACGGCATCAGAGACTGCACGTTTAATTTGATCTTTATGGCGACGAATAAAGCGTTGTCTGTTGACCGTGCTTTTCTTTTTGCCATTCAACCTTCGGTCAATAAATTGAGCCATAATATTGCCCTCCTAATTCATACCACCTTGATAAAGTATTCTGCCTACTTATATAGACAGTAATTTAATCAAAATGTTACTGGGTCAGCCCATAATTGATTATGGGCTGCAACGTCCTGTTGTTTACTTATGAAGATTTTCGAACACGTAAGTACCACTCTGCTAATAGACGGACTTGCTTTTTGGTGTAGCCTTTTTCCATCATACGAGCAACGAAGTTATCGTGTTTTTTCTGATCGTCAGTTGACGTTTTTCCATTGAAAGAGATCACTGGAAGTAAATCTTCAGTATTGGAGAACATTTTTTTCTCGATAACGACACGAAGTTTTTCGTAACTTGTCCAATTTGGATTTTGGCCATTGTTATTTGCCTTCGCTCTTAGAACAAAGTTAACAATTTCATTTCGAAAATCTTTCGGGTTACTGATCCCTGCGGTTTTTTCAATTTTTTCTAATTCATCATTGAGGGCAGAGCGATCAAACAATTGTCCGGTTTCTGGATCTCTATATTCTTGATCTTGAATCCAAAAATCGGCATAGGTGACATAGCGATCAAAGATATTTTGACCATACTCTGAATACGACTCTAAATAAGCGGTTTGGATTTCTTTTCCAATAAATTCGACATATTTAGGGACTAAGAAGCCTTTGACGAATTCGGTATATTTATCGGCAATATCTTGAGCAAATTGTTCTCGTTCGATCTGTTGTTCAATAACATAGAATAGATGAACAGGGTTGGCGGCAACTTCGGTTTGGTCAAAGTTAAATACACGAGATAGAATTTTAAAAGCGAACCGTGTTGAAAGCCCTGACATGCCTTCATCGACTCCTGCAAAATCACGATACTCTTGATAGCTTTTGGCTTTTGGATCGGTGTCTTTAAGTGTTTCACCATCATAAACGCGCATTTTTGAGAACAGAGATGAGTTCTCAGGATCTTTTAGGCGTGAAAGTATCGAGAATTGAGCCAAAATATCTAAGGTACTTGGAGAACAAGGCGCATGAAATAGATCACTGTGTTCCAATAGCTTTTGATAGATTTTGACTTCTTCAGATACTCGTAAACAATAAGGAACTTTAACTATGTATACCCTATCTAGAAAGGCCTCATTGTTTTTGTTGTTTCTGAACGTTTGCCATTCTGATTCATTTGAGTGAGCCAAAATCATGCCATCAAATGGTAGGGCGGATAAGCCTTCTGTCCCATTAAAGTTGCCTTCTTGGGTTGCAGTTAGAAGAGGGTGGAGTACTTTAATTGGTGCTTTGAACATCTCTACAAATTCCATCAAGCCTTGATTGGCTTTACAGAGTGATCCTGAATAGCTGTAAGCATCGGGATCATCTTGGGCAAAATGCTCTAACTGACGAATATCAACTTTCCCAACTAATGATGAAATATCTTGGTTATTCTCATCACCGGGTTCGGTTTTGGCGATACCGATCTGCTCAAGAATTGAGGGGTGAACTTTAATGACTTTAAATTTAGTGATATCACCACCAAATTCATTTAATCGTTTTGCGGCCCAAGGGGACATTATTGAACGAAGGTTACGAGGTTCAATACCATATTCTTTTTTTAGCAGTTCGCCATCTTCTGTTACGTCAAATAAACAGAAGGGATGGTCATTGACGGGACTTCTTTCGCCATTCGCGCTTAGAATATAGATAGGTAATTTTTGCATTAAGCTTTTTAGCTTTTCTGCTAATGATGATTTACCGCCACCTACTGGGCCTAATAGGTAAAGCACTTGTTTACGTTCTTCGAGACCTTGAGCTGCATGTTTTAGGTAAGAAATAATTTGTTCAATAGGCTCTTCCATACCGTAGAAGTCTTTAAATGTCTCATAGCGAGAGATCACACGGTTGGAAAATATACGGCTAAGTTGAGGGTCAAGAGCAGTATCGATAACTTCAGGTTCCCCAATAGCCATGAGAAGTCTTTCTGCTGCATTGGCATAAGCACTTTTGTCATTACTACATAAGGACAAGAAATCTTGCAGTGAAATCTCTTCATCTTTTGCCGCTTCATAACGGGCTTGATAGTGGTCAAAAATACTCATATCCATTTCCTCTTGTCATCCGTTTTTTTTATTAAGCATCTTAAGGTTAGTTACTAAACCCTTATTTTGTCCAAGAAAAAACTGAAAATAGGATGAAATTTAATCAAGAAGTGTGGCAGTGCGCAGATATAAAAAAAGCGAGCCTAATAAAGCTCGCTAATTGATATTTTAGTTAATAGTTTATGTTATTTGCTGTGGTATTGCTCACAAGCTAATAAGGTATTTTCGATCAAACTAGCCACTGTCATTGGGCCAACGCCACCAGGAACTGGGGTGATGTAACTTGCTTTTGTTTTTGCTACATCGTATTCAACATCACCAATTAATTTACCTGAATCTAAGCGATTGATGCCTACATCGACCACGACAGCGCCTTCTTTAATCCACTCTCCTGGAATGAAGTTTGGTTTACCAACGGCAACCACAACAAGGTCGGCTTGACGAATATGGTGTTCAAGATCTTTAGTGAATCGGTGACAAGTTGTAGTAGTACAACCAGCAAGCAGCAATTCAAGTGTCATTGGGCGACCAACGATGTTTGATGCTCCAACCACAACTGCGTGCATTCCACGCACTTGAATATTGTAACGATCAAGCAGAGTGATAATACCTTTTGGGGTACATGAACGTAACTTTGGAATACGTTGAGAAAGACGACCTACGTTGTATGGGTGGAAGCCATCGACGTCTTTTTCTGGGTCAATGCGCTCTAAAATTTTAGTGCTGTCCATTCCTGCAGGAAGAGGGAGTTGAACTAAAATACCATCAATTTCAGCATCTTGATTTAATGTATCAATAATAGACAGCAATTCAGCTTCTGTCGTTGTTGTTGGTAAATCATAAGATTTTGAAATAAAGCCGACTTCTTCACAAGCTCGACGTTTACTTCCAACATAAACTTGAGAGGCAGGATCTTGTCCTACTAATACCACGGCTAGCCCTGGAGCACGTAATCCGGCTTCTACGCGAGCTTTAACACGAGCCCCAACTTCTGAGCGAACAGTTTGGGAGATAAGTTTTCCATCGATAATTTGAGCGGTCATAATAATCCTATACAAGGGCTTTGACTGATTGACGTGCGTATTGTCTCAGAATTAAATAGTAATAGCTAGACGCAAACGATTGCTTTCTCCGTTTGTGAAGTTTTAAAAATAGCAGCACCCATAAATATGTTATTGAGTATGAAGTTAAAAGCCTATATTTAATCAAACAATAGCCAATCTGCTTTATTTTTCAGCATTCAGTAAGATAATGATAAGAAAAGGATTGATCTGTTTTCGTATATTCGTATAATCCTACCCCATAGAGCGCCCTTAGCTCAGCTGGATAGAGCACCTCCCTTCTAAGGAGGTGGTCGAAGGTTCGAATCCTTCAGGGCGTACCAAATTGGAAAAGCCGCATTAACCTCATGGTTAGTGCGGCTTTTTTCATTTCTGTCATATCATTTATCAATATGCTAGCGTTAGTCCATTGCACTATTAATGGATTACTCTCATGTCTTTTTGGAACGCCTTTTCAATTACCACCCGTTATTCAGAACTGCCGAATTGTTTTTTTACTTATGTTCAGCCAACGCCATTAGAAAACGCTGATTGGCTAATATGGAACAGTGAATTGGCTATGCGATTTGGTTTACCTGAAATGCCGCAGAATAACCCAGAGCTATTATCTTCTTTTTCTGGGGAGACTGTGCCGTCTGCTTTTTCACCATTAGCGATGAAATACGCCGGACATCAATTTGGTAGCTATAATCCTGATCTTGGTGATGGCCGCGGGTTATTACTTGCTGAAATAGCAGATAAAGAAGGAAACCGTTTTGATCTTCATTTAAAAGGAGCAGGGCTAACGCCTTATTCTCGCTCTGGTGATGGTCGAGCAGTACTTCGATCTACTATTCGTGAATATTTGTGCAGTGAGGCCATGGCAGGATTAGGTATCCCTACAACAAGAGCATTAGGGATGATGACGAGTGATACGCCTGTCTTTAGAGAAGGTTATGAAACAGGAGCCTTACTGATCCGAATGGCTGAGACTCATATTCGATTTGGTCATTTTGAGCATTTGTTTTATTCAAATTTATTGGCAGAGCAGAAGTTATTAGCGGATAAAGTAATTGAATGGCATTTTCCAGATTGCTTAAATGAAGAGAAACCATATGTTGCAATGTTCAATCAAATCATAGATAGAACGGCATATATGATTGCACAGTGGCAAGCGGTTGGATTCGCTCATGGTGTTATGAATACGGATAATATGTCGATTATTGGTCAAACCTTTGATTATGGTCCTTTTGGTTTTCTTGATGATTATGAGCCCGGCTACATTTGTAATCATTCTGACTACCAAGGACGCTATGCATTTAACCAGCAGCCTAAAATAGGGTTATGGAATTTATCTGCACTGGCTCATTCTCTTTCTGCATTGATTGATAAATCAGATTTAGAAACCTCTTTAGAGCAATACGAAATTCAATTACACGGTTATTTTAGTCAGGCGATGCGGAAAAAATTGGGTCTTCTGTCTAAGCAAGAAGGAGACAGTCGTTTATTTGAATCGATGTTTGAGTTGCTGTCTCAAAATTCAGTCGATTACACTCGCTTTATGAGAGCTTTGTCTTATTTAGATACTCAAGATAAGCATACGGTGGTGGATTTATTTATAGATAGAGACGCAGCAACATTATGGATGGACTTTTATCTAATACGCTGTGAAAGTGAAGCAGAGAACACCGAGATGCGTTGTCGGGAGATGAGAAAGGTAAACCCTAAATACATTCTTCGAAACTATTTAGCTCAGCAAGCGATTGATAAGGCTAAAGAAGGGGATTACAGGGAGGTTGATGTATTAGCTATGTTATTAGTGTCGCCATTTGATGAACACCCTGAATTTGAACAGTATGCTCAATTACCTCCTGAGTGGGGTAAGAAAATGGAAATTAGCTGTTCCTCATAATCGATAATCTTAGAAATAAAAAAGCAGCGATATTCGCTGCTTCTTTATTTTTGGTTAACATTTAATCTGTGTGATCTAAATCTTACTTTCTAAGCTGTGAAACATGAATTGCAGTAATTCGTTCATGGCATCTTTTCTACTATCATCGGTATTGGTGTAACCTTGTGCCAATATAGTCCAAGAGGCATTGACTTGATTGGGTAGAAATACAGCGATAAATACGCTGGCTTTATTTTTTTCTTGTTCATCTGCTGTATTTAAAGGCTGTAGACCTGTCAGTAGACCTGTTTTATTTAAAATCTGTTGATCACTAATCGCACTATCGATACCCAATCCATAGCCAATATAAAAATCTGCTTGTGTTAGGTTGTCAGTGTAGATAAAGCCTTTTTGTATTAACTCGTTTTTTAATGAGGTAATAAATTGTTGTTCCGTATTATTATCATTCAGTTCAGTGTTTAAGTAATTCGCACTAATCGTTGGGTGCCAAGAAAAAAAATGTTTTCCTGCAACCACATCATTGATATTGCCAATGGTAACAAGATTAATCGTGCTTTTTTCTTCAATGGTTTCTGACACGCAACCACTTAGAAAAATGAACAATACGAAGGATAATAAATATTTCAAAGTTAAGGCCTAAAGTTGGACGTGATAAGAGTTGGAGTGTGGCTATTTTGATAGGTTCAAAAAAGGTGAGTACCAATACTCACCTTTTTAGTCGTCACGAAGGTTATTTAGCAAGCTCTCCTTCAAGTGGTTTAATTTCACTTGCGTGAAAGCCTTTTGGTCCTTCATGAATTTCGTAGGTAACGGCTTGTCCTGCTTTTAATGTGCGGTAGCCATCCATTTCAATTGTAGAATAGTGAGCAAAAATATCACCATCTTCATCTTCAGGACAAATGAAGCCAAACCCTTTAGCGTTATTGAACCATTTTACTGTACCTGTTGCCATGCTATACATCCTTCTGCATTTAATTTACCTAGCATAATGTTCATCAATTAAAAATCTGATTAATTGATAACCACTAATTACTACACTCTATTAAATCTAAAGAGGGAGTCAAGTACAATTTATTTACTTTTGTAACATTCACGCATTATATCACATCTGAGATTAACATTATTATCAGTAATATCAGATTGATAAATAAGTTGGTGATAACAAAAAAAACGCACTATCCTTTAGTTTGTATCGTCGATTTTGTATTCGATTAAGTAAAAAATAAGTGATAAAGACATGAAAATGACATCTTTTGTTTGATGTCGTTACCGGTCTGGATTAGGCTGAATAATAAGGGGATACTAAAAGGTATCTGGGAATGTTATTTAACTAATCAGTTGGCGACATGAGCAAACCATATGAATGGATTTCTCCTGATTCAGATGTATTGGAATTGGAGAAAACTGGGTTAAAACCACCACCAATGTATAAGGTGGTTTTAAATAATGATGATTACACTCCAATGGAGTTTGTTGTCGAAGTTTTAGATAAATTTTTTTCCATGGATTTGGAAAAAGCAACACAATTAATGCTAACAGTGCATTATGAAGGGAAAGCAGTATGTGGGGTTTTCACTGCTGAAGTTGCAGAAACTAAAGTTGCGCAAGTCAATACGTATTCGCGTGATAATGAGCACCCACTGCTGTGTACAATGGAACAAGCGTAAGTTTGTTCGTTACACCATATTTTGGTGTTTTGGGAGGTTCCTATGCTAAATAAAGAATTAGAAGCGAGTTTAAACAGCGCGTTTGCTCGTGCACGAGAAAAGCGTCATGAATTCATGACAGTAGAGCATTTGTTATTTGCTCTATTAGAGAACCCATCTGCTCACGAAGCTCTTTTAGCTTGCCATACCGATTTAAAGGCATTGGCAACTGAAATTGATGAATTCATTACACAAACGACGCCGTTGATTCCTGTTGATGATGAAAGTCGTGAAACTCAGCCTACGTTAAGCTTTCAACGTGTTCTTCAGCGAGCTGTTTTTCATGTTCAATCATCAGGTCGCAGTGAAGTCACTGGTGCAAATGTTCTTGTCGCTATTTTTAGTGAGCAAGAATCGCATGCCGCATACCTCCTTAAAAAGAATGACATTAGCCGATTAGATATTGTTAATTTTATCTCTCACGGTGCTCCAGAGCACGGAGATGAAAATAGCAATTCAAATAATGTCGAAACAGCAGTCGAAGCTAATTCCGAAGATCAGTTAGAAAGTTTTGCTACTAACTTAAATCAAGTAGCGAAAAATGGGGGGATTGATCCTCTTATTGGACGTGATCAAGAGCTTGAACGCACAATTCAAGTGCTATGCCGTCGTCGTAAAAATAACCCATTACTTGTTGGTGAAGCGGGCGTTGGTAAAACGGCCATTGCTGAAGGGCTGGCTTGGCGCATTGTTGAGGGGCAAGTTCCTGATGTAATTAAAGACTGCATTATTTATTCATTAGATATAGGTTCATTGCTTGCAGGAACTAAGTATCGTGGTGACTTTGAGAAACGCTTTAAAGCCATCTTAAAACAGCTTGAAAATGAAGAACATGCGGTATTATTCATTGATGAGATCCATACTATTATCGGTGCGGGTGCAGCTTCGGGTGGTCAAGTTGATGCTGCTAACTTAATTAAACCGTTATTAAGCAGCGGTAAGTTACGCTGTATTGGTTCAACAACTTATCAAGAGCACAGCACTATTTTTGAAAAAGAACGTGCTTTGGCTCGACGCTTCCAAAAAATTGATATTTTAGAACCATCATTGGATGACACTACTAAGATCCTTATTGGTCTTAAGAGTAAATACGAAGAGCATCATGAAGTTCGTTATACCAATAAAGCGCTACGAGCGGCGGTAGAGTTGTCTGCTAAGTATATTAATGAACGTCATCTACCAGATAAAGCGATTGATGTAATTGATGAGGCGGGAGCTCGCTGTCGTTTAATGCCTGCTAGTCGTCGAAAGAAAACCATCAATGTTGCTGATATTGAGTCGATGGTGGCTAAGATGGCAAGGATCCCTGAAAAATCAGTATCTTCTAGTGATAAAGATGTACTGAAGAAACTGGATGCGAAGCTTAAAATGTTAGTGTTTGGGCAAGACCAAGGCATTGATGTGTTATGTGAAGCTATTAAGCTGAGTAGAGCAGGTTTAGGTGCGGATAATAAACCAGTTGGTTCATTCTTGTTTGCTGGACCTACAGGGGTTGGTAAAACAGAAGTAACGGTTCAATTAGCAAAAGCTCTTGGTATTGAGCTTCTTCGTTTTGATATGTCTGAATATGGTGAGCGTCATACAGTAAGTCGTTTGATCGGTGCTCCTCCTGGCTATGTTGGCTATGAACAAGGTGGCCTACTAACAGATGCAGTTATTAAACACCCTCATTCAGTGGTTTTACTTGATGAACTAGAAAAAGCGCATCCAGATGTTTTTAACTTACTACTTCAAATTATGGATAATGGTACGCTGACTGATAATAATGGTCGTAAAGCAGATTTCCGTAATGTGGTTTTTGTTATGACAACCAATGCTGGGGTTCAAGAAACGGTGAAGAAATCGATTGGTCTTATTCAACAAGATCATAGTACTGATGCAATGGCGGCGATTAAAAAAATCTTTACGCCTGAATTTAGAAACCGTTTAGATAACATTATTTGGTTCGAGCATTTAAGCAAAGATGTGATATCTCTTGTTGTTGAGAAGTTCATTGTTGAATTGCAAGTGCAGTTGGATGCTCGCGGTGTTTCAATGGAAGTATCAAAAGAAGCGAAAGAATGGCTTGCAGAGAAAGGCTATGATAAAGCAATGGGTGCACGCCCAATGGCTCGAGTTATTCAAGAAAACCTGAAAAAACCAATGGCAAATGAATTGTTATTTGGTGAGTTAGTTAATGGTGGTACGGTTCGAGTTAAACTGAATAAAGGCGGAGAGCTTGCCTTTGAGTTTACCAGTGAAGCAGAAGCGGTACATTAATTGATTAATGTTTAAATAATAAAAAACCCAGTCATTGACTGGGTTTTTTTATTATTATTTATAGCAAACTAATTTGCTAAAAATGACAAATTAACGAGCACGGAAGACAATACGGCCTTTAGATAAATCGTAAGGAGTCATTTCAACTGTTACTTTGTCACCAGTAAGAATACGGATGTAGTTTTTACGCATTTTACCTGAGATATGAGCAGTAACAACGTGACCGTTTTCTAATTCTACGCGAAACATTGTGTTTGGTAGAGTATCTAGAACCGTGCCTTGCAGCTCAATTGCGTCTTCTTTTGCCATTGAATCCTCTTTATATAGATAGCTTTGGCTGATTTTTAAGCGGCCAATAATGCCCTTAAAAATGATGTATGTAAAGTTTGGTGGGCATTTTACCCTCGCCAGACCATATTTACTAGCTTTTGGTTAGGTTTATATCGATCTTTATATTTCATTGCTGGACAATCGTCTATTTGGTAACCAGGGTAAAGCCAGTTTTTTTGCAATTGTTTACATAATTTTAGTTGAATTAGAATAGAAACGGTTCCTAGAGATAACAGATGCTCTGGCTCAAAAAAGGTATACATAGCGCTGACTGAGTCAACTAAGATATCGGTTACTGCAATTGCTATAAGAACATTATTTTCATAAATATGAAGAAAATGGCTAGGTAACCATTCTGCTTGAGAAAATTCAAAAAATTGTTCCTCATTCGCAGGAAACATACTGCCTGATTGGTGGCGGGCGGTTATATATCGTTCATATAATGCGAACCATTCATCATCCATTTCTGTTTTTATTTCCCAAGTAAACGCAGATAATTTATTTAAAATTCGTTTTTGGCTTTTACTTGGTGAAAATTCTTCAGCATCAATTCGTAAAGGTTGGCAAGCACTACAAGCGTTACACATAGGTTTATAAATAGTAGATCCGCTGCGTCTAAATCCAAGGCGAATTAATGCTTGATAACCCAGAGGTGAATGCAGCTCTTGATCCATAGCGACAGCTAGGCGTTCTCGCTGTTCGGGAAGGTAGCTACAAGGGCCTTCGGGGGTTAATCCAACTTCAAGAGAGTATTGACTCATGGTGATTACTTAACCCCTAATAATTGTGGTAGATAGCAATTTGATGCGACGTGAGCATTTACAAGTTTGTCCAGTGTGACCTTAAAGTCAGATCGTTTCATTTCTACTGCACCTAGACTTTCAAGGTGAGGGTTCATCATTTGGCAGTCGATTAATTTCCCTCCAGAGTTAACAAAGTGTTCGCAAAATAGCCATAAGGCAATCTTAGAAGCGTTTGTCTGTAATGAAAACATAGACTCACCACAAAATACTTGGCCGATTTGGAGACCATACAGCCCACCAACAAGTTCATTATTGCACCAGACTTCAACAGAATGACAAATCCCCAATGTTGCGAGCTGCTTATAGGCGTGAATCATTTCAGGCATGATCCACGTCTCTTCTGCACTCCTAGTGGATGCACAAAGTTCAATCACTTGAGCTGTTGATTTGTTTATGGTGACTTCATAGTTCGATTTTCTAAAAAACTTTCTTAAACTCTTCGATGGTGAAAATTGAGTCGGTAAAAAAACACCTCGAATACTTGGGCTCCACCATAAAATAGGATCACCAGAACTATACCAAGGGAAAATACCATGTTGGTAAGCATTGAGTAGACGAACTGAAGATAAGTCTCCCCCCATTGCAAGCAATCCATCAGGATCATTTAATGCACTTTCGATGGCAGGGAAAGGGCTTGTTTCATTTGAATCAAGTTGGGGCAAATAGATAGTCATAAGCAAAAGAAATAAGTATTCATTATTTTTAAGTAAAGAGACGACATTGCCTCTGGTACAACGCTTTGGTTTTCGTTACTCTGAAAGTATGAAGAATAACAAAAAATAACAATGAAAGCTGAAACAGCTATGCAATCATGAGGTGAAATACCGAGCGTAGCATTATTATTTATTTGTATAGGAATTTTTACATAAACATGGAAAGCTTAACTCTTCAACCAATTTCAAAAATTGATGGTCAAATAAATCTACCTGGCTCAAAAAGTGTTTCAAATCGAGCATTATTACTTGCTGCATTGGCTTCAGGGAAAACAATACTTACTAATCTACTTGATAGTGATGATATTCGTCATATGCTCAATGCACTAAAGTCATTAGGTGTGGAATATAATTTATCCGAAGATAAAACAGTTTGTGAAGTTATTGGCTTAGGTCATGCTTTTGAGCCAACTGAAGCTTTGGAGCTATTTCTTGGTAATGCAGGGACAGCAATGCGACCATTAGCGGCTGCATTATGCCTAGGCAAGGGTGAGTTTGTTCTTACTGGCGAACCTCGTATGAAAGAGCGTCCTATTGGTCATTTAGTTTCCGCATTAAAAGCGGCTGGTGCTGATGTCGAATATTTAGAAAATGAAAACTATCCACCATTAAAAATTAAAGGAACTGGCTTAAAAGGCGGAACGGTAGAAATCGATGGTTCTATCTCAAGCCAATTTTTAACGGCTTTCTTAATGGCGGCACCATTATCAAATCAAGATACGACAATTAATATTGTGGGTGATTTAGTCTCTAAACCATACATCGATATTACCTTAGATATCATGGCAACGTTTGGGGTTAAGATTGATAACCAAAACTATCAAACCTTTGTTGTTCCTGCTAATCAAACGTATGTTGCACCGGGTGACTTTCTTGTTGAAGGTGATGCATCGTCAGCGTCTTATTTCTTAGCGGCGGCAGCCATTAAAGGTGGTTCAGTTAAAGTCACGGGAATTGGCAAAAAAAGCATTCAAGGCGATGTTCAGTTTGCTGATGCGTTAGCGGCTATGGGTGCTGACATTGAATGGGGTGATGATTATGTTATTGCCCGCAAAGGTGAGTTAAAAGCCGTTGATATGGATTTTAATCATATTCCTGATGCCGCGATGACAATAGCGACTGCAGCGTTATTCGCAGAGGGCACGACCTCTATTCGCAATGTATATAACTGGCGTGTAAAAGAAACTGATCGCTTAGCGGCGATGGCGACAGAATTAAGAAAAGTGGGAGCAGAAGTCGAAGAAGGTGAGGATTACATTACGATAACGCCACCGACATCATTAAAGCATGCAGCAATTGATACTTATGATGATCACCGTATGGCGATGTGTTTTTCACTCGTAGCATTGAGTGACACACCAGTGACTATTAATGATCCTGGTTGTACATCAAAAACGTTCCCTGATTATTTTGATAAATTAAAAGAGTTAAGTGTGTAATTTTTGATTTATAAATAAGAGTACGATTTTATTGACATAAGCCCTGTATAAAAAGATACAGGGCTTTTTTAGTTTTTGGCTATCTAGAGTATATAAATAATCTGACTTGGGTATAATGCGCCCGTAGAAACCAATCACAATAAATAATTGGAGAACTCCATGACAACTCATTCACCAGTCGTTACTGTTGATGGTCCAAGTGGAGCAGGTAAAGGCACATTGTGCATGTTACTTGCAGAAAAGCTAGGTTATAACTTATTAGATTCTGGTGCGATTTATCGCGTGTTAGCATTAGCAGCAATCCACCATGGCGTTGATTTAGATTCAGAAGATGCACTTGTTCCTCTTGCTGCAAATCTAGACGTACAATTTAAAGCCGAAGGTGATTTAGTAAAAGTCATCTTAGAAGGCGAAGATGTATCTTCTGAACTTCGTAAAGAAGAGACCGGAATGGCGGCTTCAAAAGTCGCGGCATTACCACAGGTTCGTGAAGCTTTATTGCGTCGTCAAAGAGCCTTTGCTTCGGCTCCTGGCCTTGTTGCTGATGGCCGAGATATGGGAACTGTTGTATTTACGGGCGCAGAAGTTAAGATATTTTTAGATGCAAGTGCTGAAGAACGAGCGAATCGCCGAATGAAGCAGTTGCAACAGAAGGGGTTAGATGTTAGATTTGACCGTCTTTTAGGCGAAATTCAAGAACGTGATGATCGAGACCGCAATAGAGCTGTCGCGCCATTACGTCCTGCTGAAGACGCTTTAGTATTAGATTCAACGTCAATGAATATTGAAGAAGTGGTTGCTCAAGCTATTGCTTTTATTGAATCTAAGCTATAATTAAAAACTTAGTTAGTTGCAAGGATGATAACTAACCTTACTATCAACCCCATGCGGTAGGATACCCATGGACGTTTAATATTGAAGATCAAATTAATGACTGAATCTTTTGCTCAACTCTTTGAAGAGTTTCTATCTGAAACTGAATTCCAACAAGGCAGCATCGTTAAAGGTACTGTAGTAGCTATCGAGAACGGTTTCGTTCTTGTTGACGCTGGCCTTAAGTCTGAAGCAGCAATTCCTGCTGAACAATTCAAGAACGCTGCTGGCGAACTTGAAGTTGAAGTTGGTTCTGAAGTAGACGTTGCTCTTGACGCTGTTGAAGACGGTTTCGGTGAAACTCAACTTTCTCGTGAGAAAGCGAAGCGTCACGAAGCTTGGATCCAACTTGAAAAAGCATACGAAGATGCTGAAACAGTTATGGGTGTTATCAACGGTAAAGTTAAAGGCGGCTTCACGGTTGAACTTAACGGTATCCGTGCATTCCTACCTGGTTCTCTTGTTGATGTACGTCCAGTACGCGACACTCTGCACCTTGAAGGCAAAGAGCTAGAGTTCAAAGTAATCAAACTTGACCAAAAGCGTAACAACGTTGTTGTTTCACGTCGTGCTGTTATCGAATCTGAAAACAGTGTTGAGCGTGACGAGTTACTTGCTTCTCTACAAGAAGGCATGGAAGTTAAAGGTATCGTTAAGAACCTTACTGACTACGGTGCATTCGTTGATCTAGGTGGCGTTGACGGTCTACTACACATCACAGATATGGCTTGGAAGCGTGTTAAGCACCCATCTGAGATCGTAAATGTTGGTGACGAGATCAATGTTAAAGTTCTTAAGTTCGATCGTGAGCGCACTCGTGTTTCTCTAGGTCTTAAGCAACTTGGCGAAGATCCATGGGTAGCTATCGCTAAGCGTTACCCAGAAGGTCACAAACTTTCTGGTCGTGTTACTAACCTAACTGACTACGGCTGCTTCGTTGAAATCGAAGAAGGCGTTGAAGGTCTAGTACACGTTTCTGAAATGGATTGGACTAACAAGAACATCCACCCTTCTAAAGTTGTTAATGTAGGCGACGAAGTTGAGGTTATGGTTCTTGAGATTGACGAAGAACGTCGTCGTATCTCTCTAGGTCTTAAGCAATGTAAAGCTAACCCATGGCAGACATTCGCTGAAGCGCAAGCTAAAGGCGACCACGTTACTGGTAAGATCAAATCTATCACTGACTTTGGTATCTTCATCGGTCTTGACGGCGGCATCGACGGTCTAGTTCACCTATCTGACATTTCTTGGAATGCTACAGGTGAAGACGCGGTACGTGAGTACAAGAAAGGCGACGAAATCTCTGCTGTAGTTCTAGCAGTAGATGCAGAACGTGAGCGTATTTCTCTAGGTGTTAAACAAATGGAAGAAGACCCATTTAACAACTACCTAGCAGACAACAAGAAAGGTACTCTAGTAAACGGTACTGTTTCAGCTGTTGACGCTAAAGGCGCTACAATCACTCTTGCAGACAGCGTAGAAGGTTACATCCGTACTTCTGAGCTTTCTCGTGACCGTGTTGAAGATGCATCTCTAATCTTAAGCGTTGGCGATAGCGTTGAAGCGAAGTTCACTGGTGTAGACCGTAAGAACCGCGTAGTTAACCTATCTATCAAAGCTAAAGATGAAGCTGACGAGCAAGAAGCAATGGCTTCACTGAACACTAAGTCTGAAGACGGTGGTTTCGGTAACGCTATGGCTGACGCTTTCAAAGCTGCTAAAGGCGAATAAGTAAATTTAAAGGGAGCGTAATGCTCCCTTTTCTTTCGATAACGTAGGAGAGGTCATTTATGACAAAATCTGAACTGATTGAACAACTGTGTAGTAAAAAGCCTCAACTTTCTGCTAAGCAGGTTGAAGATACAGTCAAGGAAATCCTTGAACAGATGGCAACAACGCTAGAGGGCGGGGATCGTATAGAGATTCGTGGTTTTGGTAGTTTTTCTCTACACTATCGAGAGCCTCGTTTAGGTCGTAATCCAAAAACTGGCGATAAAGTTGAATTGGACGGTAAATTCGTTCCTCACTTTAAACCAGGTAAAGAACTGCGTGAACGTGTGAATTTCAGCTAATGTGAATTGGCATATAAAAACGGCATACTTTTTAGTATGCCGTTTTTTTATGTTCATTTTCAGTGCGTTTAGGTGTATCTTTAGATCTGTAAAATAAGATACTTTGGATATTCATTAACTGGAGGAAATACCAGTGAAAATTGTTGTTGCTGTTTTATTGATTATTTTATTTTTGATCTCATTAGCCGTGGGAGCACAGAATCAGATTGTTGTGAATTTTAATTACTTGTTAGCTCAAGGTGATTTCCAATTATCTACTTTGCTTGGTATTTTCTTTGCTACTGGTTTTGGCCTAGGTTGGTTGATTTGCGGAAGTATGTATTTAAAAGTAAGTATGACTCAACGCCGTTTACGTAAACGTCTTGAAAAGAAAACGGTTGAGTTGGATAAATTACGTTTAGATTCAACAAAAGGGTAATAGCTGAATGTTAGAGTTGCTATTCCTATTATTACCTATTGCAGCAGGATACGGCTGGTATATGGGTAATAGGAGTGCGAGACAACAACGTCAAAGAGATACTAATCACCTGTCACGTCAATATGTGGCGGGTTTGAATCTATTGCTTTCTGACCAATCAGATAAAGCGGTAGATCACTTCATCGAACTACTCCAAGTTGATAGCGATACGATTGATACTCACCTTGCGCTAGGTAATCTTTTTAGGAGCCGAGGAGAGGTTGATCGAGCCATTAAAATTCACCAAAACCTCATTGCTCGCCCAAACCTAACGTTAGACCAACGTAATATCGCTCTACAGCAATTAGCCAAAGATTATATGGTTGCTGGTATTCTCGATCGAGCTGAAAAAATATTTGAGCAATTGATTGATGAACCCGATCATAGAGAAGCGGCTTTATTGCAACTTGTCGCTATTCATCAACAAACTCGTGAATGGGAACAAGCCATTACCTTTGCTAACAGTTTAGTCAAAATGGGTAAGAAAAAGCTAAAACCTGATATTGCTCATTACTACTGCGAATTAGCAATGCAGGAACTTGCAGAGAGTAACCTAAACAAAGCCAAGCAGAATTTAAAAAAAGCATTATCAGTTGATAATCAATGTGTACGTGCATCAATTATGATGGCTAAATTACTCATAGAAGAAGAAAATTACAAAGGCGCTGCAAGCCAGTTAGAGTCGGTACTAGATCAAGATATTGACTTTATAAGTGAAGCATTGCCGCTGTTAGCTGAGTGTTACGAACATCTAGATAGAGAAGGTTCACTGCTTAACTTCTTAAAAGAAGCGATTGCAAAAGGGGCTGGAGCAAGTGCAGAACTCATGCTTTCTAATTTAATAGCTAAGCATGAAGGTACGGCATTAGCACAAGGTTATATGACTAAGCAGCTTCTTAAAAACCCAACAATGAAAGGCTTTTATCGTCTGATGGGCTATCATGTTGATGAAGCTGAAGATGGTCGAGCAAAAGCAAGCCTAGCAAGTTTACAAAACTTGGTAGGGGAACAGTTAAAAATGAAGCCAAACTATCGCTGTGCCAAGTGTGGTTTTTCTGCACATCGATTATTTTGGCAATGTCCTTCTTGTAAAGGATGGGGCGTTATTAAGCCTATTAAAGGTTTAGATGGTGAATAATTAAGAGGCGCAATTTGTGCCTCTTTTTTTGAATAAAATGTAAGTAGATTAATTTCCCAAGGAGAGAAAATGAAAGACCAAAAGGTGATTGTGGCATTGGATTATGACAATCAAGCAGACGCATTAGCATTTGTTGATAAAATTGATCCTAGCTCTTGCCGACTAAAAGTAGGTAAAGAGATGTTTACTTTATTTGGCCCTGAGTTTGTAAAAGAGCTTCATAAGCGTGGTTTTTCTGTTTTTCTAGATTTAAAGTTTCATGATATTCCGAATACGTGTTCAAAAGCGGTACGTGCGGCTGCTGAAATGGGTGTATGGATGGTTAACGTTCATGCTAGTGGCGGTGAGCGTATGATGACCGCATCACGTGAGATTTTAGAACCGTATGGTAAAGATCGTCCATTACTTATTGGTGTAACAGTACTAACAAGTATGGAGCAACAAGATTTAGCGGGCATTGGTTTAGATATTGCACCACAAGAACAAGTGAAACGTCTTGCTGCATTGACTAAGAATAGTGGCTTAGACGGTGTTGTGTGTTCAGCACAAGAAGCATCAATGTTAAAAGCTGACCTAGGTAAAGAATTTAAATTAGTGACTCCTGGCATTCGTCCAGCAGGTTCTGCTGTAGGTGATCAAAAACGTATTATGACGCCAGTAGATGCTATTACTTCAGGTTCTGATTATTTAGTGATTGGTCGCCCAATTACACAAGCTGAGAATCCATCGCAAGTATTAAATGAGATTAATCTTTCTTTAGCGTCTGTTTTATAAGTGTGTAATCTGATAGGTGAAAGATTCTGAATTTGTAATCACCGATAAATAGATAAAAAAATAGAGACCATTTGGTCTCTATTTTTGTTTGTAAGCTTCTTTTAGAAAAAGAACTACATTACGCGCATACCAGGTTGAGCACCTTCGTGTGGTTCAAGGATCCAAAGATCTTTACCACCAGGGCCTGCAGCTAGGATCATGCCTTCAGACATACCAAACTTCATCTTACGAGGTTTAAGGTTAGCAACCATAACAGTTAGCTTGCCCTCTAGTTCTTCAGGTTTGTATGCTGATTTAATTCCAGAGAATACTTGACGAGTTTCACCGCCGATGTCCAATTGGAATTTAAGCAGTTTGTTTGCCTTTGGAACTTCTTCACAAGAGATAATACGAGCAATACGCATATCAACCGCTTCGAACGCATCGAATTCAATCTCATCTGCGATTGGTTCTTTGTCTAGTTCAGTTTGGCTTGCTTTTTCTTTGTCCGCCTCAGCTTTCTCTTTTGCTGCCATTTCAATTGCAGCATCTGCTTTTGAAGCTTCAACCATTGCTTCTACTTTCTTAGGATCAATACGAGCAAATAATGCTTTGAACTTAGTGATCTCATGAGACGTTAGTGGTTGTGCAATGCCTTCCCACGTCAGCGTTTCATTTAAGAAAGCTTCAGTACGTGCAGCAAGCTCTGGCATTACAGGTTTTAGGTAAGCCATTAATACGCGGAATAGGTTAATACCAACAGAAGCGACTTCTTGTAGTTCTTGTTCTTTACCTTCTTCTTTCGCAAGAACCCAAGGTGCTTTTTCGTCAATGTACTGGTTTGCTTTATCAGCAAGCGCGGTAATCTCACGAATAGCACGACTAAATTCACGCGTTTCGTATAGCTCAGCAATGCGACCTTCAGCAGCAACGAATTCGTTGTAAAGCTCAGGAGCAACAAAGTTATCAGAAAGTTTTCCATCAAAACGTTTAGTAATGAAACCAGCGTTACGAGAAGCTAGGTTAACAATCTTGTTTACGACATCAGAGTTTACACGTTGAGTGAAATCTTCAAGGTTTAAATCAAGATCATCAATACGGCTGTTAAGTTTAGCTGCGTAGTAATAACGTAAACACTCAGGATCTAGATGATTTAAGTAAGTTCCTGCTTTAATGAATGTGCCTTTTGATTTAGACATTTTTGCGCCATTCACAGTAACGTAACCATGAACAAATACATTGTTTGGCTTACGGAAACCTGAACCTTCTAGCATTGCAGGCCAGAATAGGCTGTGGAAGTAAACAATGTCTTTACCGATGAAGTGGTAAAGTTCAGTGGTGCTGTCTTTCTTCCAGTATTCATCAAAGTTTAGATCGTCACGCTTGTCACACAGGTTTTTAAATGAACCCATGTAGCCAATTGGGGCATCTAGCCAAACGTAGAAGAACTTGTTTGTTTCGCCTGGGATTTCAAAACCAAAATAAGGTGCATCACGAGAGATGTCCCATTGTTGCAAACCAGACTCAAACCATTCTTGCATTTTGTTTGCTGTTTCAGTTTGAAGAGAGCCAGAACGAGTCCATTCTTTTAGCATGCTTTCAAATTGAGGTAAGTCAAAGAAGAAATGCTCTGAATCTTTCATTACAGGTGTAGCACCTGAAACGGCTGATTTAGGGTTGATTAAATCAGTAGGGCTGTACGTTTCGCCACAGTTATCACAGTTGTCACCGTATTGCTCTTCTGACTTACATTTTGGGCATGTGCCTTTTACAAAACGGTCAGGTAAGAACATCTCTTTTTCTGGATCAAACAACTGAGAGATAGTGCGGCTAGTAATAAAACCGTTCTTTTTTAGCTCTAAGTAGATATGAGAGGCTAGTTCACGGTTCTCATCACTGTGTGTGCTGTGATAGTTATCAAAGCTAATGTCAAAGCCTGAGAAATCTTTTTGATGCTCTTCGCTAACTGCTGCAATCATTTCTTCAGGAGTAATACCCATCTGTTGAGCTTTAAGCATGATTGGTGTGCCGTGAGCGTCATCTGCACAAATAAAGTTAACGTCGTTGCCGCGTAAACGTTGGTAACGAACCCAGATATCCGCTTGGATATGCTCAAGCATATGACCTAGGTGGATTGAACCGTTTGCATACGGTAGGGCACATGTAACCAGAATTTTTCTCGGATCTGTAGCCATATCTTCTCTTTCGCTTAATGTGATGGGTGAAAATTTTAAGAGATAAATAGTACCTGAAGCGAGCTAGAAAGCATAGAGGATCAAGGGTTCAATTAGTGATAGGATGGGTAAAAATAGATGAGGAGTTGCTAAGATGGCATTTACAACGATGGCAGAGATTAAAAATTGGTTAAATGAATTTACGCATCCACAACTTTGTGAGGGTTGGGCTGAGATCCCTAATATGGTTTCAATCGCGGCAACTGGCGTGATTACAGTAACATTACCCTTTGTTTCTGGCTCGATTAAGCAGGAATTACTCTCTTGGGTGGAATCACAAAAAGTAATCTTAGCGATACCGTCATTATCAGTCGTGATTGTAATGAAACCTGCTACTTTAAAAATAAATAAACCGGCAGTGAAAGGCGTTAAGAATATTATTGCAGTAAGTTCTGGTAAAGGTGGTGTGGGTAAATCAACGACGGCTGTTAATTTAGCATTAGCACTCCAACATCTAGGCGCGAGAGTTGGGATCTTAGATGCTGATATTTATGGGCCATCTGTGCCTCTTATGTTGGGTGTTGAAGATAAAAAGCCAAACATTGTCGATAATAATCGCATGATGCCGGTTGAAGCTCATGGTCTCTATAGTAATTCAATTGGTTATTTAGTTGATAAAGCAGAAGCGGCAGTATGGCGTGGCCCAATGGCCTCTAAAGCATTGTCACAGTTAGTGAATGAAACCTTATGGCCTGACTTGGATTATTTGATCATTGATATGCCACCAGGTACCGGTGATATTCAACTTACTTTGTCACAACAGATCCCAACGACAGGAGCAGTTATCGTAACAACACCACAGGACCTAGCATTAATGGATGCAATCAAAGGGGTTAATATGTTTACTAAAGTAGATATTCCAGTGGTTGGTGTGGTCGAAAATATGAGTGTGCATATTTGTTCTCAATGTGGGCATGAAGAAGCGATCTTTGGGACTGGTGGTGCTGAATCAATGGCGAAACATTATGCGATCCCATTATTAGGTAAGCTTCCTCTACATATTGATATTCGAAGTGAAACGGATTCTGGGACGCCAAGTGTGGCCTCAAATGTGAAAAGTGCTCACAGTCAGCTCTATATTGAGTTAGCAGAGCAGGTGTCTAGCCGATTATATTGGCAAGGAGAGGTCATTGTTGACCAAATAATGTTCAAGTCATTATAGTGTCTAAGTTAAGTGTAATTATCGGTGGAAAGTGTAGTTCGTAATCCCTATAATTAGGCGGTTTTATTTTAATCACCGCATCTCGCACACTTTTAGGTATCTTTTATGTCAGAGAACAGTAATCAAAACTGTATTATCGTAGGTATTGCAGGGGCATCAGCTTCAGGTAAGAGTTTGATCGCTTCGACTATTTATAACGAACTACGAGCAAAAGTTGGCGATCATCAAATTGGTGTAATAACTGAAGACAGTTACTACAAGGACCAAAGCCACCTGACCATGGAAGAAAGAGTCAAAACAAATTACGATCACCCAAGCGCACTTGATCACGAATTACTTTGTGAGCATCTTGAGCAGCTTATGCGTGGTGAAGCGGTTGATATTCCAACCTACAGCTATACCGAGCATACTCGTACTTCTGAAGTCGATGTGATGACTCCTAAAAAAGTGATCATCTTAGAAGGCATTCTACTTTTAACTGATCCGCGTTTACGTAATTTAATGCACGCAAGTGTGTTTATGGATACGCCATTAGATATTTGTTTGTTACGCCGCGCTAAGCGTGATGTAGAAGAGCGTGGTCGTACAATGGAATCGGTATTCCAGCAATACCAGAAAACAGTACGCCCAATGTTCATGCAATTTATTGATCCATCAAAACAACACGCAGATATCATTGTTCCACGTGGTGGTAAAAACCGAATTGCGATTGATGTATTGAAAGCTCATATTTCACGCTTACTAAAAGCGTAATATAGTGATTTTAAAAGAGGCCAACGTCATTGTTGGTCTTTTTTTTGTCTGCTTTCTGTCACTTTGAAATATTTAGGTATATAACTATAGATAACCGTATGTTTTTTATGTCTAACTGATGGCATAATTAACACTCTTGTAACCCTTTAAATACAATAGATGGATTTTGGTCGTGAAAAAAATAGCCTTATTAATTAGCATTCCGTTTATCGCAGTCATCGTTGCATTTTTGGTGCTAGTGCTGCTTGTGAATCCAAATGACTTCAAACCGCTAATAAAAGAGCAGGTAGAAGCGCAGACTGGCCGCCAGTTAACCATTGATGGCGATATCGAGTGGCGTTTTTTCCCAACGATTGGCTTTTCTATTGGTGAAGTAGCTCTAAGTAATCCAGATGGCTTTGCTACTCCTGATCTTGTGAAGTTTAATAATGCGGTTTTAGATCTTAATGTACGTCCATTATTCCAGCATGAAATTAATATTGGATTAGTGACTCTAGATGGTGCCTCTTTTACGTTGCATACATTAAGAAATGGGGTGAGTAACCTTGATAACATTGGGCCAGAAAAAGTAACAGATGATACCGCGGAAGTAATACCAACAGAAACAGCTGCAGAAGAAACGGTTAGCGCTGAAAATACAAAACCGAGCACGCAGCTTAATGACTGGAAGGTGACTCTAGAAGGTATTGCATTAACCAATGCGGAAGTACTTATTCAAGATGATAAAGCAGGCACTAAAATGTATTTTAGTGATATGAATTTGTCATTATCTCAGTTCAGTCCAGGTGAGTGGGCAAAGTTATCCTTTAATTTAAAAGGAGACCTAGGTCAGCAAAAAGTGGCGTTAGACGGTAAGACTGATTTAAATATTGCTGCTACATTAGATGCGGCGTCATTAAAGCAGACAGAGTTTACTGCTTCTTATTCTGATGCATCAAATAAATTTAAAGATATCACATTCAGCATTGATCAATTCTCTTTTGATGAGTGGGCGAACATTCGTTTAAAGGCGGCGGGTAAGGCTAATGAGCTTCAAGTAAGTTCAAACTCTACATTTGCATTGTATGTACCAAAAGCATTAGACGTTGTTCAAGTTAAAGACTTTTCAAGTACAAATAATGTTAAAGGAAAAGGGATACCAAATGAAGATGTTACCGCCGTTATTGGTTTTAACAGCTCATTTGATTTAAATAAATCGTATTTAAAAATTGAAAAATTGGCTCTGTCAGCGGTAGATACTGATTTTAATGGCAAGATGAGCGTGCAGTTAAACGATATTCCTAAGGTACGTTTTGAACTGCAGAGTCCAAATGTTGATGTTGATGCGTTATTAGCAACCTTACCTCAGAGTGAACCAACAGCAACTGAAAAGACAACAAACAGTAATAAAAAAGTATCAGCGAGTAAGGCAAAAGAAGTGGAACCTGATTTAAGTGCATTAAAAACACTTGATGTGGCAGGCTCGATAGTTATTGATAAATTTAAGGCAAGTAATGCCAAGATGCAAAATGTAACCTCTGTATTTTCCGTGAATCGTGGGGTGCTAAAACTGACAAAATTCCACTCTAGCTTGTACAGTGGTGGCATTGATATGACAGCAATGTTGGATGCTCGTAATAGCACGCCAACGTATACCTTTAAACAATCAATTAAAGGTGTACAGGTTGCTCCTTTATTGACTGATGTTATGGGGGAAAGTCTAGTTGAAGGTACTGGTAATATCGCACTTAATATTTCAGGCAAGAGCTTAAAACCAAGCGCTCTAAAACAAAATCTTAAAGGGAAAGCATCCGTTAATTTTGCAGATGGTGCCGTGAATGGCGTTAATATCCCATTACTGATTAGAACAACTTACGCCAAAATCAAAGGTGAAAAAGTTCAAGGCAGTGAAGAAGCTGAAAAAACAGACTTTAGTGCACTAACAGCAGATTTTTACTTATCAAAAGGCAATGCAACGACGAAAAATATTAAGATGGTATCCCCATTACTACGTATTCATGGTGAAGGCTCGGCTGATTACGTTGATGAAACGGCAAATATGCTAATTAAGACCTCTATCGTTGGCTCTCTGAAAGGTCAGGGCGGTAAAGACATTGATGATCTAAAAGACGTAACGATACCAATTAGAATTACTGGCCCATGGGCTAAGCCAAAATATAAGCTTGAGTTTGATGATGTTATGCAGCAAAAAGCCAAGAAAGAAATTGATCGTGGTATAGAAAAGCTTGAAGAGAAGTATGGTGATAAAATTAAAGATGAAAAAGTAAAAGAAGCGGCAAATAAACTGCTGAAAGGACTTTTTAATTAATTTACCGTAATAATAACAGTTAAAAAAATGGCCTGTGATCATGATTGATACAGGCCATTTTTATTTGTTATTAAGGATAGAGGGCTGATCTACCAGTCGATGCCTTTTAGGGCCTTAACGCCCGAATCAAAAGCATGTTTTACATTTCGAACTTCGGATACCGTATCAGCCATTTCAATTAATTCACGATGGGCTGCTCGTCCTGTAATTACTACAGATTGCATTTTTGGGCGATTTATCAAAGCTGTTTTAAGCTCTTCTAAGTCAATATAGCCATAAGTGACCATGTAAGTCATCTCATCCAATAAAACGAGATCGATTGACTTATCAGACAGGCTTTTCTTACAATCTTGCCATACACGCTGTGCGGCTTCTGTATCAGCGGTTTTATCCTGCGTATTCCAAGTAAACCCTGTTTTCATTACATAGAAAGGGACACCATGACCCTCTAGCAGGTTTCTTTCGCCACAATCCCAAGTACCTTTAATAAATTGAGCAACAACACAATTTAAGCCATGTCCAACCGCTCTGGCTACGGTCCCAAAACCTGATGTTGTTTTACCTTTTCCATTGCCAGTAACAACAATCAGTAAACCTTTTTCTGTTTGTGCTTCTTCTACACGCTTATCTACATTTTCTTTGATCTTTGATTGACGTTGTTTGTAGCGTTCGTTTTTTTGTTCTAGGTCAGTCATTTTTTATTCCATTAAATAAGAGGGGGGAAGCTGTTTGAATTTTTGTCGCGTGATAAATACAAAAATCCCGATAGGAGAACCATATCGGGATTTTTATTATCAATCAATTATAAAAATGAAAGAGCAACTATTGGCTAACCACTTTGTAGATTGGGTCTTCTTGCACATTAATCTCCACTAGGCTACCAGCCTTGTTTAGAAGCGCATGACAATCTTGACTTAAATGGCGCAGATGTACTTTTTTACCAGCTTTAGAGTAGCGTTCAGCGATGGTATCAACCGCTTCAATTGCTGAGTGATCGACAACTCGTGATGCCGCAAAGTCAATCACGATGTCTTGCGGATCATTTTCTACATCAAACAACTCTAAGAAGTTAGCAGCAGAACCAAAGAAGATTGGGCCGTTAATTTCATAAACCTTAGAACCTTCGTCAGAAACTGAATTTGTTGAGTAAATGTGTTTCGCGTGTTGCCATGCAAACATTAGCGCAGAAGCGACAACACCAACACCAACAGCAACAGCAAGGTCGGTTAGTACAGTAACCACGGTTACTAAAACAATTACAAAGAAATCTTGTTTTGGTACACGACGAGCCAGTTTGAATGTAGCCCACTCAAAGGTACCAATAACAACCATGAACATAACACCAACTAATGCTGCTAATGGGATCATTTCAATTAAGCCAGAAGCGAAAAGAATGAAGCCAAGTAGAGCAAGTGCGGCAGTAATACCTGATAAACGACCACGGCCACCTGAGTTTACGTTGATCATTGATTGACCAATCATCGCACAGCCGCCCATCGCACCAAATACAGAACAAGTTACGTTTGCAACGCCTTGACCAACACATTCACGGTTAGATTGACCGCGAGTACCTGTCATCTCATCAATTACTGTTAGGGTTAGTAATGATTCGATTAGACCGATTGCCGCTAAAATTAATGCGTATGGGAAGATGATGTATAACGTTTCTAAAGAAAGAGGAACGTTAGGTACAGAGAAGGTAGGCAGTGAACCCGCAAGTGTTGCAGCTTCATCACCACTCATTGTACGCAAGAAATCAACAACAGTACGTGTGTCTAAATCTAACCCTTGAACTAAACCAGTTACAACGATGATAGCAACTAAAGAAGAAGGAACAGCCGTTGTTAGTTTTGGTAAAAAGTGAATGATAGCCATTGTTAATGCAACAAGACCAAGCATTAACATCATTTCTGGACCTTGTAACCAATCAAGATTACCTAGCGCATCCGGAGCTTTAAACTGACCAAGTTGAGCAAGGAAAATAACAATAGCCAAGCCATTTACAAATCCGATCATCACAGGGTGTGGAACGATACGAATAAACTTACCTAGTTTAAATAAGCCTGCAGTAATTTGCAGAATACCGGCGAGTAAAATGGCAGCAAAAAGGTATTGAACGCCGTGCATAGCAACAAGACTAACCATAACTACAGCCATAGCGCCTGTAGCACCAGAGATCATGCCTGGACGTCCGCCAATGATAGAAGTAATTAGACCAACGATAAAGGCAGCATAAAGGCCAACCATTGGGTCAACACCGGCAACAAAGGCAAAAGCTACGGCTTCTGGAACAAGAGCTAACGCAACGGTTAATCCTGATAGAACATCATTCTTTACTGAATGATTAGAAAATTTTGGGAATTCAAACATGTTTTTTAGATATCTTCTTGGTTGTTTTTCAGTCATTTATGCCGCGGATCGTACAGAAAAGCGTGATGAAGTTCAATATTTATTCAGGTTATCAATATAAAAAAAGCAAGTTACGCCGAAACGTAACTTGCTTTAATTCAGGTTTATCTATTAGAAGGCGTTAGCCTAAAAAGTTATAAACCGGCAGTTTTTGCCATTGCAGCACTTGCTTGAGAGGTGGCTGTTTGGCTACCCGCTTGTTTTGGTTCAAAGCGTTCTGTTCTGAATGTCGCTGCAGTTACAGTGATTTCTTTAATCTCTGTTGGACCGCTTGCTTTTGTCATACCAGAAGATGCTTGACCTTTATATTGAGGCTTTGTAGCAACAACATTAACAGCAGGAGTTGGCGTTTCTTCAACTGCGATAACAGCCGGAGTAATTACTTCTTCTTTAACTTCAACTTTTTGTTCAACAATAGGTGCTTCTACTTTCGCAGGTGCTTCATTGATTGTTGGAGTTTCAATTACTGGTGTTTCAGTAATTACAGTTTCAGTAACGACCGCTTCTACAACTACAGCTTCTACAATAGGCGCTGCAATGTAAGGAAGTAGTACTTTACCCATTGCCATTTCAGGGAAAGCGACACCGCCGACATTTGCTTTCGCTGGTGTCGATTGCTTTGCTTTATCCTGTGCATTTTGAGTTTCGTTATCAACGAATTTCTCTTGTTGCAGCTTGGCTTTTTTCTGCTCTAAAATTCGAGTGTAATCAGGACAAACTTTACCCATCGATAGTTCTGGTGATGCAACACCAGCAAATAAGCGAGAAGGGTTGAAAGGACGACGATCACGACGACGACGACGCTGACCACTTGCACGTAAATGACGTGGAGAACGACGGTTACGACGTTGACCTTCTTTACGCTCGGTATTTGCTTCAACAGGAGCTGCTGGTTGAACTTGAGTTTCAACTGCTGTTACTACTTCAGCTTCTACTTTAGTTTCAACTTCAACAGATTGACCAGTACGTACCTTTTTCTGTAATTGGCGACGTTGACGGCGTTGTTTCACTTGAACCGTTTTCTCGCGTTTTTCTACAGGTTTTTCTGGTGTTTGAACTGGTGCTTGTTGTGCATCCGCTGCCAATTGAGTGCCTTGCTCTACAATTTCTTTGCGAACTTTAGGCTGTTTAGCTGGCTTATTATCAGCTGGTTTTACTGGTTTAGCAGTAGCAACTGGCGTGTCTTCAACTTTTTTACCACGACGATTATCGTTACGATTTTCGTTGGTATTGCGAGGTTCATTACCGTTACGGCGATTACGATTATTGCGACCATTCTCATTTCGACGACGATCGTTATTACGATTTTGGTTACGACGTTGAGGTTGAGCTGGTTTTTCTTCTTCTACTTTTTTCTCAGCTTCAGCAACAGGCGCTGTTTCTGGTGTTGAGAAGAAGTTCGCAATTGCAGAGAAGAAACGGCTAATAATGCCTGGTTCTCTTCTGTTGAAGCGACAGCTTTAGTTTCTGCTACTTTTGCTTCTGGAGCTTTTGCCATTGGGGCAGCTTGAGTAGGAGCACTAAAACCTTGAAGAACAGGTTCTTCACGTTTTCTTGGTGCAGTATTAGCAACCGGTGCTTCTTTTGCATCCGCTTCACGTAATGAATCTAGCTTCTTAGGCAGAAGGTAAGAAAGCATTTCTTGTTCTTCACCTTCACGGATACGAACCACTTCAAAGTGAGGTGTTTCCATGTCTGAGTTAGGAACAATGATAACGCGAACGTTATGGAATTTTTCAATGTGCTGAACTGAACGACGTTTTTCATTGAGCAGGTAAGAAGCAATAGAGACAGGAACAACAGCAAGAACTTGAGTTGTATTGTCTTTTAGAGATTCTTCTTCAATAAGACGTAAAACAGACAGTGCTAGAGATTCATTATCACGAACCACACCAGTACCCGTACAACGAGGACAAATGTGATGGCTTGCTTCAGCTAAAGACGGGCTTAAGCGTTGGCGAGACATTTCTAATAAACCAAAGCGAGAAATACGACCAATTTGAACACGAGCGCGGTCCATACGAACAGCTTCACGCATACGGTTTTCTACTTCACGTTGGTGACGAACAGGCGTCATATCAATGAAGTCGATAACAACTAGGCCACCTAGATCACGTAAACGTAATTGACGAGCAATTTCATCTGCTGCTTCTAGGTTAGTATTTAATGCTGTTTCTTCGATATCGCCGCCTTTAGTTGCACGAGCTGAGTTGATATCAATAGAAGTCAGTGCTTCTGTTGGGTCAATAACAATTGAGCCGCCAGAAGGTAAGCGCACTTCACGTTCAAAAGCAGATTCAATCTGGCTTTCAATTTGGTAGTGGCTAAATAGCGGTACTTCGCCTTCATACAACTTAACGCGAGATAAGAAATCAGGGCGAATAAGTTGGATGTGCTGACGAGCACGATCAAAAATTGTTGGGCTATCAATCAAGATTTCGCCAATATCACGACGTAAGTAATCACGAATTGCGCGAACAATTACGTTACTTTCTTGGTGAATTAGGAAAGGAGCTTGATTAGATTCTGAGGCGTGTTTAACCGCTTCCCAATGATTTAGGAGTACGTTTAAATCCCATTCTAATTCTTCTGCAGACTTACCAACACCAGCAGTACGTACGATCAGACCCATACCTTGAGGTAGTTCTAATGTACTTAGTGCTGCTTTTAATTGGGTACGTTCTTCACCTTCGATACGACGAGAAATTCCGCCAGCACGAGGGTTATTAGGCATAAGAACAAGGTAGCTACCGGCAAGAGATATAAATGTTGTTAAAGCTGCGCCTTTATTGCCACGCTCTTCTTTCTCAACTTGTACAATAACTTCTTGGCCTTCTTTCAATACGTCCTTGATATTTGGACGGCCTTGATAAGTGTAACCTTGTGGGAAATATTCTTTTGCAATTTCCTTAAGGGGAAGGAAACCGTGGCGATCAGCGCCGTAATCAACAAAAGCTGCTTCCAAGCTTGGTTCGATACGTGTGATTTTGCCTTTATAAATATTAGCTTTCTTAGATTCGTGACCAGGGCTTTCGATATCTAGATCAAAAAGGCGTTGGCCATCAACTAATGCGACGCGCAACTCTTCCTTTTGGGTTGCGTTAATCAACATTCTTTTCATTAGGGAATACTCATTACAAATTGTCGAGCTTGTTTGTCCACATCCATTTCAAATGGTGCCAGATCCCAAGGCTGATTACATGTGCAGCCTCACGGCTGGAACTCAGGGATGCTCTAGGGCACAATCCACATCAACACTATCGATAAAATAGTGCTGATCCGCAATAATTCGCGGTCGTTAAAACATAAAAAATGGTTGAGGCATATCAAGCAAAAAAACTCAAAGCAGTACGGATGTCTTACGCCAATTGCTGCATCACCGCATTCGAGCAGTATATTTTTAGTTCGTGTTGGTGCTTTTATGCTCACCAAGGTGAAGAAATAGCCATCTGGGCTGATTTCAGATGCTCACTATAACAGTCAGATCAAGCCTCAGCAATCTTCAATATTTGAAAGTGAGCTAAAAAAGGTTCATCAATTAGAATTAAGACAGTAGAATACACAAATGAATGAAGATAAACCTAAAGTGCAATTCGTCGAGATCGATGACGATTTTGCAGGGCAACGAATCGATAATTTTCTTCTTGCCCGCTTAAAAAATGTACCAAAAAGTATGATTTACCGAATTGTGCGTAAAGGCGAAGTTCGTGTAAATAAAAAACGCATTAAACCAGAGTATAAAATTCAAGAGGGGGATATAGTTCGAGTTCCTCCTGTGAAGTTACCTGAATCAACAGCTCCTGAGTTGCCGAATGTTAAATTGGCAAAAGTCTCTGAGCTTGAAAGCTGCATTATCTATGAAGATGATCATCTTCTTATTTTGAATAAGCCATCGGGTACTGCGGTACACGGCGGTAGTGGTTTAAAATTTGGGGCGATAGAAGCGTTACGTGCGTTACGTCCAGAGGCTCGTTTTCTAGAACTAGTGCACCGAATTGATAGAGATACATCAGGTATTCTTTTAATTGCTAAAAAGCGTTCAGCATTACGTCGATTGCAAGAACAGTTCCGAAATAAGACGGTTCAAAAGTATTATTTTGCTTTAGTTATGGGCGAATGGAAAAGTACCTGTAAAGTGGTCAATGCTCCTTTGCTTAAAAATGAAGTGAACAGTATTGTTCGAGTGAACCCTAATGGTAAGCCTTCTGAAACACGCTTTAAGATTTTAGAGAAATTTGAGCAAGCAACATTGATTCAGGCGAGTCCAATTACAGGGCGTACCCATCAAATTCGTGTACATGCACAATATACTGGTCACCCAATTGGTTGGGATGATCGTTATGGAGATAGACGATTTGATGCTTATTCAGGTAAGTTTGGTCTAGACCGATTGTTCTTACATGCAGCGAATATCAAATTTACTCACCCAAGTACGGAAGAGTTAATGGATATTAGCGCTCCAATGGAAAATCGACTAGAAAGAGTTTTAAAAGGATTACGTTCTAAAAAGTAACGTGTGGTTACTCTTTTTATTATTCTAGCGATAAGTGTTATTTAGCACTTATCGCTTTTTTTTACTCACATCTTTCGATCAAAAAATTGCTTATAAAACTTGGAATTGTTGACGTTCCAGCATATCTATCAGTGTTATCAAGGGAAGACCAATTAAAGTATTTGGATCTTTTCCTTCTAGTTTTTCAAATAAGGCAATACCAAGTCCCTCACACTTAAAACTACCAGCACAATACAATGGCATTTCTTTATCCACATAATTTTCAATTTGTTTTTTTGTTAACTGGCGGAAATGAACCTTAAACTCTTCACAAAGGGTTTCACTCACCATTGTCGTGCTATTAAATAGCGATAAACCCGTATAGAAAGTAATAATTTGCCCGCTGGCTTCCTGAAGTTGAGTAATGGCTTTTTCGCGTGTTAATGGCTTTCCTACAATGCGATCATTAATCTCGCAGACTTGGTCGGATCCTATGATCAAGTAGTTAGGATCCTTAATGCCGCAAGAGAGTGCTTTTTGCTCCGCTAAGCGAGTGACTAAATCTCTAGGTGATTCATTTTCCAACGGTGTCTCATCGCAATTGGGTGAAATTGCATCAAAAGGGACTTGGATCTTCTCTAAGATCGAGCGTCGAAAAGGCGATGTTGAAGCTAGAATGAGTTTTGGTTGCATAATGGGTTCTTCTTCTTAAACTTTTCGTTTATTATTAGCAACTCTGCTGAAATAGCAACTGGGAAGAAAAAAAGCATATTTTTTGCCATTTTTCTTTGACTCTAAGGCTTTAGAAAGATAAGATGCGCGCCCTATGCAAAAGGTAAAAATACCACGAACAGTTGATGCAATCCAAAACGCTCAACGAAGATTAGATTACGATGGAATCATCCAATCTGATATTTTAAAGCGTTTGGCTGAATCTACTGAAGATGTGAAAAGTGATGCTGAAGTCACGATGTCATTTAAAGTTGACGAACAACGATTAGCCGTTATCTCTGGTAAAGCTAGCGTCAATGTATTGTTGGAATGTCAACGCTGTAATAAAAATTTTGAACATCACCTAAATGTATCATTTAAGTGTACGCCTTTTTTAAGCGAAGAAAAGGCAGCTCTAGTTCCTGAGGAATATGAGTTTGTAGATTTAAATGAAGTAGGTGAAGTTGATCTCGTTGAGTTGGTAACTGACGAGTTTATTCTAGCGTTGCCGCAAGTCGCTATGCATGACATTAAAGATTGTCAGGTCAAATCTAACAATTTGGTATTTGGCGAAATTCCTGAAGAGGAAGAGAAACCGAATCCGTTTGATGTTTTAAAATCTTTAAAACAACAGTAATTGAGGAGTAGGGTCCATGGCCGTACAAAAGAGCAAAAAATCACGTTCAATGCGTGGCATGCGTCGTTCACATGATGCACTAACTACAGCTGCTTTATCTGTAGACGCAACTAGTGGCGAAACTCACCTTCGTCACAACGTTACAGCTGACGGTTTTTACCGTGGCCGCAAGGTAATCAACAAGTAAGGTTGACGCTTTGCAGCAGCTAACCATTGCAATTGATGCGATGGGTGGGGATTTCGGTCCCCAAGTTACAGTGCCTGCCGCCGTGCAGGCATTGTCGCAATTCCCAGAGCTAAAAATAACTATTGTTGGAGATCGTGATGCGATTTCTACACAATTAACACACCTAAATTATACCCCCAACTCAAGATTATCAATTGTCCATAGCGACAGCGTAATTGGTAATAACACACCGCCTTCAAAAGCTCTCCGACATAGTCGTGGTAGCTCAATGAGAGTCGCCCTTGATTTAGTTTCCAGTTCAGATACTCAAGCGTGTATTAGCGCAGGCAATACTGGGGCATTAATGGGATTATCTCGTTTTACTTTAAAGCTTCTTCCTGGCGTAGAACGCCCTGCATTGATCAGTCCATTACCAACGAAAAATAACCAACGTACTTGGATGCTAGATCTCGGCGCTAATGTATCATGCGATGCTGAAACCTTATTTCAATTTGCTGTAATGGGTGCTGAATTAGCAGAACAATCATTAGGGCGTAAGGCAAAAGTCGCTCTATTGAATATTGGTGAAGAAGAAATAAAAGGTAATGATCAAATAAAACGTTGCTCTGAAATGTTACATCAATGCCAAGATATTCAATATATTGGCTATATTGAAGGTGATAAGCTTTATCAAGGCATTGCTGATGTAGTAGTGTGTGATGGGTTTGTTGGTAATGTTTGCTTGAAAACAAGCGAAGGCGTTGCGCATTTATTTCTAGATCAACTAAAATCACATCTAGTAACATCAAAATTTAAACAAATTTTAGCGAAATGGCTCTTTGGTGATGTCATTTCTAGCTTAAAAGAGTTGAACCCCGACCAGTATAACGGCGCAAGTCTGATAGGATTGCGCGGCATTGTTGTAAAAAGTCATGGAAGTGCAGATATATCTGCCTTTAACAATGCCATCAAGGAAGCGGTTCATGAGGTCAAGCGTCAAATACCTAATCGTATTAGTGATCGCTTGGAGGCAGTTTTACTCGAGAGGCATTATTAGTCTTCATGTATAGCAAAATTTTAGGTACTGGTAGCTATTTACCAGCACAAATTCGCTCTAACGCGGATTTAGAAAAAATGGTCGATACAAGTGATGAGTGGATCCTAGCTCGTACTGGTATTAGTGAACGTCGCATTGCTGGCAAAGATGAGTCAGTGGCTACTATGGCGCACTTGGCTTCTGTAAATGCAATCGAAATGGCTGGAATAGATAAGCATGATATTGATCTGATTATCTTGGCAACAAGTACACCTACGTACTCATTTCCTTCTGCTGCATGTGAAGTCCAAGGATTATTAGAAATCCAAGGCTGTCCAGCGTTTGATCTATCAGCAGCTTGTTCTGGTTTCGTTTATGCATTGAGTGTGGCTGATCAGCACATCAAGACAGGCATGGCAAAAAATGTGCTTGTGATTGGATCTGATGCTGTATCTCATACCTGTAACCCAGAAGATCGCTCTACTGTTATCTTATTTGGTGATGGTGCTGGCGCTGTGATTATTGGTCAAAGTGAAGAACCAGGTATTATCTCAACGCATTTGCATGCTGATGGTAAATTTGGTGAATTACTTTCTTTACCTGTTCCTTCTCGTAAAAATGAAGAAGCAGATAAGTGGCTACACATGGCTGGGAATGAAGTCTTTAAAGTTGCCGTGACTCAGTTATCGAATTTGGTGAAAGAAACACTTCATAAAAACCAAATGGATAAATCAGAGTTAGACTGGTTAGTACCTCATCAGGCAAATTTACGAATTATTAAAGCAACAGCGAAGAAACTGTCGATGTCGATGGATCAAGTTGTTGTTACTCTCGATCGTCACGGTAATACTTCTGCAGCAACGGTGCCTACGGCATTAGATGAAGCAGTACGTGATGGCAGAATCCAACGAGGCCAAACTTTATTGCTTGAAGCATTTGGTGGTGGTTTTACTTGGGGTTCTGCACTCGTTAAGTTTTAAGTGAGAAATAGATCATCGTAGCGATCTAATTTCTTTATATGCTTATTTAAAGGAAATAATATTCATGAGCAATTTTGCTATCGTTTTTCCAGGTCAAGGCTCTCAAGCTGTTGGCATGCTTGCTGAGTTAGGTGAGCAACACGAAGTTGTAACGCAAACTTTTTCAGAAGCATCTGAAGCGTTAGGTTATGACTTGTGGTCACTTGTTCAAAATGGCCCAGCAGAAGATTTAAACCAAACTTTTCGTACTCAGCCAGCATTATTAGCAACCTCTGTTGCATTATGGCGTGTATGGCAAGAGCAAGGTTTAGCACAACCATCTGTTTTAGCTGGTCATAGTCTTGGTGAATATTCTGCGCTTGTATGTGCAGGAGTAGTGGACTTTAAAGATGCGATTAAATTAGTTGAGCTTCGTGGTCAATTAATGCAAGAAGCCGTTCCAGCTGGTGTTGGCGCAATGTATGCCATTATTGGTTTGGATAACGACTCGATTGCTAAAGCATGTGAAGAAGCTGCACAAGGTGAAGTTGTTTCTCCTGTAAACTTTAACTCACCAGGCCAAGTGGTTATTGCTGGTAATAAAGATGCTGTTGAGCGTGCTGGTGTATTATGTAAAGAAGCGGGTGCAAAACGTGCGCTTCCTTTACCAGTATCGGTTCCATCGCATTGTGCATTAATGAAACCTGCGGCTGATAAGCTTGCGGTAGCATTAGAGAGCCTTGAGTTTTCTGCTCCAACATTGCCAGTTATTAATAACGTTGATGTTATTGCTGAAACTGATCCTGCAAAAATTAAAGATGCACTTGTTCGTCAATTATACTGCCCAGTACGTTGGACGGAAGTTGTTGAAACAATGGCTGAACAAGGTGTTGAAACCTTATATGAAGTTGGTCCAGGTAAAGTTCTTACTGGTTTAACTAAACGAATCGTTAAATCACTTAGCGCAGCAGCAGTAAATGATGCTGCTTCTCTTGAAGCTGCTAAGTAATTAAAGGGAATAGTAAATGATGAATTTAGAAGGCAAAATTGCCTTAGTTACTGGCGCTAGCCGTGGTATTGGTCGTGCAATTGCTGAGCAATTAGTGTCGCGCGGAGCAACGGTTATTGGTACAGCTACTTCTGAAAATGGCGCTGCTGCAATCAGTGAGTACCTAGGCGAGAACGGTAAAGGTCTTGCTCTGAACGTAACGGATGCAGAGTCTGTTGCCGAAGTATTAAAAACCATCAATGATGAGTTTGGTGCATTAGATATTCTTGTAAACAATGCAGGTATTACTCGTGATAACTTACTTATGCGTATGAAAGATGATGAATGGATGGATATCATTGATACCAACCTAACGTCTATTTTCCGCTTATCTAAAGCGGTACTTCGTGGCATGATGAAAAAACGCAATGGTCGTATTATCAACGTAGGTTCAGTAGTTGGCACTATGGGTAATGCAGGACAAACAAACTATGCAGCGGCGAAAGCTGGTGTTATCGGTTTTACTAAATCAATGGCTCGTGAAGTTGCTTCTCGTGGCATAACTGTAAATACAGTTGCTCCAGGTTTTATTGAAACTGATATGACAAAAGCCTTGAATGATGAGCAGCGAGCTGCAACACTATCATCTGTACCTGCTGGTCGTTTAGGTGATCCTAAAGAAATTGCTGCTGCAGTTGTCTTTTTAGCATCTCCAGAAGCAGCTTACATCACAGGCGAAACTTTGCATGTGAATGGCGGCATGTACATGGTTTAATTTATAAAATTGACTTAAGGGTGACTTAAGTCAATTTTGGGTCAAAATTGCACTAAAAATCACGATTTTCGTGGTTTGACCAGCAATCTTGGCCTTGCAACTTTCTTATTAATGAATAAAATACAGCAAGTATCGCAAATCAGCGAAATCTGTAATTAGGAAAATTAAAATGAGCAATCTTGAAGAACGCGTAAAGAAAATCATCATTGAGCAACTAGGTGTTGGTGAAGCTGAAGTTAAAAACGAAGCATCATTCGTTGATGACCTAGGTGCAGATTCACTAGATACAGTTGAACTAGTTATGGCTCTAGAAGAAGAGTTTGACACTGAGATTCCAGATGAAGAAGCTGAGAAAATCACTACTGTTCAAGCTGCTATCGACTACGTAACTAGCGCACAGTAATAAAAGAAATACCTTCCAGGCGGTCATCTTGACCGCCTGAGTTTTTAGTACGCTACAATCCCTATCTAATATCAATTAATTCCGGAGAAATATATCGTGTCCAAACGTCGTGTAGTTGTTACAGGCATGGGTATGCTAACACCGGTGGGTAACACTGTTGAAGCATCTTGGAAAGCGCTGCTAGCAGGCCAAAGTGGTATCGTTAATATCGAACACTTTGATACCACTGAGTTTACTACTCGTTTTGCAGGTCTAGTTAAAGACTTTAATGCTGAAGAGTATATGTCTAAGAAAGACGCTCGTAAAATGGATTTATTTATCCAATACGGCGTAGCTGCTGGCATCCAGGCATTAGATGACTCGGGTTTTAAAGTTACTGAAGAAAATGCTCACCGTATCGGTGCTGCAATTGGTTCAGGCATTGGTGGTCTTGGCTTAATCGAAGCTGGCTACAAAGCATTTAAAGAAAAAGGCCCTCGTAAGATCAGTCCGTTTTTCGTGCCTTCAACTATCGTAAATATGATCGCTGGTCATATGTCGATTATGCGCGGTCTACGTGGTCCAAATATCGCAATTTCAACGGCTTGTACTACAGGTCTTCATAATATTGGTCATGCTGCACGTATGATCGCTTATGGTGACGCTGATGCAATGCTAGCGGGTGGTGCTGAAAAAGCATCTACTGAGCTAGGTATGGGCGGTTTTGGTGCAGCTAAAGCACTATCAACAAACAATGAGAACCCACAAGGTGCTTCACGTCCTTGGGATAAAAACCGTGATGGTTTTGTTCTAGGTGATGGTGCCGGTATGATGGTTCTTGAAGAATATGAACACGCAAAAGCTCGCGGTGCAAAAATCTACTGTGAACTAGTTGGCTTTGGTATGAGCGGTGATGCTTATCACATGACTTCACCAACACCAGACGGTTCTGGTGGTGCGCTAGCGATGGAAGCAGCAATGCGTGATGCAGGCGTAACGGGTGAACAAATCGGTTATGTTAATGCTCATGGTACTTCAACACCTGCGGGTGATGTTGCTGAAGTTAAGGGCATTAAACGTGCACTTGGTGAAGCGGGTACTAAGCAAGTATTAGTATCATCAACAAAATCAATGACAGGTCACTTATTAGGTGCTGCCGGTTCTGTTGAAGCAATTATCACAGCACTGTCTTTGGTTGATCAAATTGTTCCACCAACGATCAATCTTGATGATCCTGAAGAAGGCCTAGATATCGATCTAGTTCCTCATACTGCTCGTAAAGTAACGAACATGGAATACGCTATTTGTAATTCGTTCGGCTTCGGTGGTACTAACGGTTCACTAATCTTTAAGAAAATGTAATAACTTGTTTATGAAGCTTAATTAGTTTCATTCAGTTAGTTATATTTTGAAGGCGGTTTGATATTATATCAAATCGCCTTTTTTATTATCTGGAGTTTCTATGTACTGGGTTAATGGTGTTGAATCCGAAACATTGCCGATTAATGATCGAAGTACCCAATATGGAGATGGCTTCTTTACCACCATGAAAGTTGAAAATGGTGAGGTATGTTTATGGCCTTTTCATTTAGAACGTCTTAAAACCTCTGCAAAACGTTTAATGATGACATCTCCTAATTGGCATGATTTAGAAACGCAGGTTTGCAGTGTTGCGAAGAGTCTGGCGCTTGGTGGCATTAAAATATTAATTAGTCGGGGTGCTGGTGGCAGAGGTTATTCACCTGAAGGGTGTGTGACTACTCAGGTCATTGTGTCTGATTTTCAATATCCAAGCCATTATAAGCAATGGCAAAAAAATGGCATTGAATTAGGTGTCTCTACGATTAAGCTTGGTTTATCATCTCCACAGCTTGCTGGAATGAAGCATTTAAATCGATTAGAGCAAGTATTAATCAAAGATGAAATAGAAAAAACAGAAACAACAGATGTTGTGGTTCTTGATCTTAATAACAAAGTTATAGAAACCTCGATAGGTAATATCTTTTGGATTAAGGATGGTAGAATCTTTACTCCTGATTTATCTTTTTCAGGTATAGAAGGTGTGATGAAAAAGCACCTGCAACAGTTGATAGAAGAATCTCAATTAGAGTTAAATGAAGTTAGTGTAGAACTGTGTGAGCTAGAAAATGCTGATGAAGTTTTTATTACTAATTCTTTATTTGAAATTGTACCAATCAATGCAATTGTTAATACAAAATTCACTCAACATAAATTTACACACAGATTTCAGGAGAAATTGTACTCGTGCTAAAGAAATTGTTATTCCTTATTTTACTCATCGCGATAGGCGCGGTTGGTGTTGGCTTTTGGGGCTATCAACAAGCGACTCAATTTACAGAACAGCCTGTTTTATTAAAGGATGCTCAGCTAATTGAGGTAAAACCAGGTACTAGTTATCGAAAACTGGTTCGTCAATTTGAACAGAAGCAATGGATCTCAGAGACTAAATGGGCGCGTTTTACTCATCGATTGTTTCCAGAGCTTACTGAAATTAAAGCAGGCACATATTGGGTTGAACCTAACCAATCTTTAGCGACAGTATTAACTCAATTAAAAACAGGTAAAGAGCATCAATTTTCGATTACCTTTGTTGAAGGAAGTCGTTTTTCTGAATGGCAGCAACAATTAGAGCAAGCACCTTACTTAGATCACGAACTAAGCAATCTTTCAGAAAAAGAAATTGCGGAGAAATTAGGGGTTGATCGTTCTAAATTAGAAGGGTTGTTCTTAGCTGAAACATACCATTATACGGCAGGTATGAGTGACTTTGATATTCTAGAGCGCTCTCATAATGCATTAGTGGCATTACTGGATGCAGAGTGGAAAACTAAATCAGCAAACCTACCTTTAAAATCATCTTATGAAGCGTTGATCTTAGCCTCTATTATTGAAAAAGAAACAGCGATTGATTCAGAAAGAGAACGAGTATCTTCTGTATTTGTTAACCGTTTAAAGCGTGGGATGCGTTTACAAACAGATCCAACCGTAATTTACGGAATGGGAGATAAATACGATGGTAATATTCGTAAAAAAGATCTACGTACGCCAACAGCTTATAATACGTACACAATAAATGGTCTACCGCCAACACCGATTGCAATGGCGGGCCCTGCATCGATAAAAGCAGCTCTGCACCCAGAAACTAGTCGTTATCTTTATTTTGTTGCAGATGGTACAGGCGGTCATAAATTCACTAAATCACTAGTTGAGCATAACAAAGCAGTTAGAGCTTATCTAAGAACCTTAAGAAATTAATTATGTCTAAATTTATTGTAATTGAAGGCCTAGAAGGCGCAGGAAAAAGCACAGCAATTAAAAATGTATTAGCGACCCTTGCTAAGCATGGTATTGATAGTCCTGTGACGACAAGAGAGCCAGGCGGTACGCCATTAGCTGAAAAAATGCGTGAGTTGGTTAAACAAGGTCATCCTGATGAGCCATTAACGGATATGGCCGAGTTATTACTACTGTATGCAGCACGAGCACAGCTAGTTGGTAATGTGATTAAGCCGGCATTAGCGAGAGGCGAGTGGGTTGTTGGTGATCGACATGACCTATCTTCACAAGCCTATCAAGGTGGTGGTCGTGGTTTTGATCGTGATTTAATGGCGACAATGAGAAATACTGTTCTTGGTGATTTCAAACCAGACTTCACTATCTATATGGACATTGATCCTAAATTAGGTCTTCAACGTGCATCAGCCCGTGGAGAATTGGATCGAATTGAGCAGATGAAGCTGGATTTCTTTGAGCGCAGTCGTGAACGTTACTTAGAGTTTGCCAATAGCGATGAAACTATTATTACTATTGATGCAGGACAAGATTTAGAAACAGTAACACAGTCAATTATTAGTGCATTAGAAACGTGGTTAGCGGCTAATGGCAACTAAATTATATCCTTGGCAGCAAGGTGTTTGGCAGCAATGGCAGCAATTGATAGCGACAGATCGATTGCCCCATGCCATCTTGTGTGCGATGCCAGATGGAACAGGTAGAGATGCTCTCGTTCAGTATTTTTCTGATACCTTACTGTGTTTAACACAAGGAACCGAGCCTTGTGGCTTTTGTCATAGTTGTGGTTTGGTTGAGTCGGGAAACCATCCTGATCTGCATTGGATTAGACCCGAAGTTGAAGGGAAATCTATTTCGGTTGACCAGATCCGGCAGTGTAATTCGTGGGCATTAGAGTCATCACAGTTTAATGCTAAACGAATGATCATTATTGAGCCTGCTGAGAAAATGACAGAGTCTGCAGCCAATGCATTGCTTAAGACATTAGAAGCGCCACCTAAGAACTGTCAATTTGTACTGTTAGCCAATTCTGCGCACCATTTATTACCAACAATTCGCAGTCGTTGCCAAGTTTGGTTGCAACCAGAGATTAGTGCAGAAGTAATTACTGAATGGTTAGCTGAGACAGAAAAACTGACAGTTAGTCCACAATCAATAGGATTGAATAATTATTTACCATTAGCTGTTAAAAGCTTTTATCAAGATAAGAAACAAGCGAGTCACCAACAGCTTCTTTCTCATTTTAGCGCTTGTGTGGGATCGTCTTTTTGTGCGACGTCAGATGTCGTTAAAAGCTTAATTAAGCTAGAAGATGAAGGTCTTTGTTGGTTAAGCTACTTACTGTCCGATATTCAAAAGCGACAATTAGGCGTTGTTACAGGTTGGGTTCACTGTGATGAGCAAGAGAGTATTGAGCGTTTAGCAAAAAGTATCCCAACCAATATAGTTTATAAACAATATTTAAGCTTGAATGAATTACGACAACAGTTGAATGCTCATCCAGGGCTAAATAAAGAATTATTATTAACTCAATGGTTATTTGAGTTTATTGGAGAGTAATGTGTTAATTGATTCACACTGTCACTTAGACAAATTAAATTACAGTGATCTACATACTAGTGTTGAAGATGTGCTTGAAAAAGCCAAACAGCGTGGAGTAGAGCAGTTTCTTACTGTAGGGGTAACCTTGGATGCTTTTCCAAATATGATGGAAATGATTAAGGATCACCCTGAAGTTCATGCCTCTTGTGGGATCCACCCTTTAGATGTTGATTCTGAGTTTGATTTGTCTATTTTTCGTCAATATGCAGCAAATGAGCGTGTTATTGCGATAGGTGAAACGGGGTTAGATTATTTTTACCAACCAGAAAGTGCTCCTCGTCAGCGTGATTTATTTGAGCAGCAAGTAGAAGTTGCGGTTGAGTATAATAAACCATTAATTATTCATACAAGACAAGCTCGAGAAGATACCTTAGCTATTCTAAAAAATGGTCAAGCAGATAAATGTGGTGGTGTAATACACTGTTTTACTGAAGATTGGGAATTTGCAGAAGCAGCGATGGATTTAGGTTTTTACATTTCTATATCAGGAATTGTAACGTTTAATAAAGCCGCTGAATTGAAAGATGTGGTTCGCCGTTTACCTTTAGATCGTCTATTAGTCGAGACTGATTCTCCTTATTTAGCTCCAGTACCATTTCGAGGAAAAGAGAACCAACCTGCTTATGTAAGGGATGTTGCTGAGTATATTGGTTTATTAAAAGGAAAATCATTTGAAGAGGTTGCTCAAGTAACCACCAATAATTTCAAGAAACTTTTTTTGAACAAATAATTTGAATTTGTTGATAAAACAATCAAAAGAGAGGCATTAGTCTCTCTTTTTTTTATTAAATTGATTTTTTGCAGGTTTTCGTTACTTATTTTATAAGTAATCGATTGCAGTAGCCGTTTATTTGCCCTATCTATTTTTGTTGCTAAAAATAACATTTGATTTTCGACTGTTTTTAATTATTTTTTATATAAATCATAACCTTATCTTTAAGGTGTATTTTTTGTATTACTTTTGCTACGCCTTACTTTTGTGATCGCTGCAGGGTTTTAAAACAATAAATGAAAACATGCTAGAAACTGTTTTTACATAGGTCTATATTTAGCGACAGTTTGATTAGAGACACGATTACTTACAATTATGTTAATTACATATAGGCAAGGGGGATATTGCCGTAATTCACTAGTAGGCCTTGAGTGTTTCAATTGTATTTATAATTATTAGGAGCAAAACATGTTTAAACACCTTTTTGCCAATCTACAGAAAGTTGGTAAGGCACTTATGTTGCCTGTATCAGTTCTTCCAGTAGCTGGTATTCTTTTAGGGGTTGGTGCAGCCAACTTTAGTTTCCTTCCTGAAGTGGTTTCTCACTTAATGGAACAAGCTGGTGGTTCAGTATTCGGTCAAATGGCTCTGCTATTTGCTGTAGGTACTGCACTTGGTTTTACAAACAATGATGGTGTTGCTGGTCTAGCAGCTGTTGTTGGTTACGGCATCATGGTTGCTACACTTAAAGTGATGGCAACAGTAATGGGTGTTGATGGTATCGAGACTGGTGTTCTTGGTGGTATCCTTGCTGGTGGTGTTGCTGGTTGGGCTTTCAACAAGTTCTACCGTATTCAACTTCCAGAATACTTAGGCTTCTTCGCTGGTAAGCGTGCAGTGCCAATCGTTACTGGTTTTGTATCTATCGCTCTAGGTCTAGTTCTTTCAGTAATTTGGCCTCCAATCGGTGGCGCAATTGCGGCATTCTCTGATTGGGCAGCAAACCAAAACCCAGTAATGGCATTTGGTATTTACGGTGTTGTTGAACGTTCTCTTATTCCTTTTGGTCTTCACCATATCTGGAACGTACCATTCTTCTACGAAGCGGGTTCTTGTGTGAACAACGCTGGTGAGCAAGTAAATGGTATCATGACTTGTTTCCTTACTGCTGATGACGCATCTCGCGCTGCAGGTAACGGTTTCGGTCAACTTGCTGGTGGTTACTTATTCAAAATGTTCGGTCTTCCTGCTGCTGCAATCGCAATTGCACATTCAGCAAAACCTGAAAACCGCGCTAAAGTAATGGGTATCATGGCATCTGCTGCGTTAACTTCATTCCTTACTGGTATCACAGAACCGATTGAATTCGCATTCCTATTTGTTGCTCCAGTTCTTTATGCTATCCACGCAGTACTTGCTGGTGTTGCATACATGCTAACTAACGCATTAGGTATTGTTCACGGTCACACATTCTCGAATGGTTTCATTGACTTTGTAGTTCAATCTCCACGTGCAGAGAACATGCTTCTTCTTGTTGGTCTTGGTCTTGTTTATGCAGTTGTTTACTACATCGTATTCCGCTTTGTAATTAAAGCGATGAACCTTAAGACTCCAGGTCGTGAAGATGAAGATGAAAATGCAGGTCCTGCTGTAACTGGTTCTGAGTTAGCTGGTGAGTTGGTTGCTGCATTTGGTGGTAAAGAGAACATCACAAACCTTGATGCTTGTATTACTCGTCTACGTGTTTCTGTAGCAAGTGTTGAAGCGGTAAATCAAGACAAACTGAAACAACTTGGCGCTGCAGGTGTTGTTGTTGCTGGTTCTGGTGTTCAAGCTATCTTCGGTACTAAATCGGATAACTTGAAAACAGACATGAATGAGTGGATTACTCATAACTAATTATCGGTTTTATCGATGATTAATAAAAGGAGACTTTCGAGTCTCCTTTTTTGTTTTCTGGTTTGAGAAGAAGAGAAACAAAGGGTTATTTTTCAGGGAACGAGATTTCTTGATGTGATTCTAACCAAGTCGGATATTTCTTCATGATTTTGAGAAACAGCGCTGAATCAATGAAATTCGTAAGCCAATCACGTACGTGTTGATATTTACTTTGGTTAAACCAATCAATGTCCACAAACGCAAACTGGCGAATAAAAGGAAGAATGGCCAAATCAGCAAAACTGTATTCATCACTAAATAATCTATTTGAATTAGTTAACTGTCGTTCTAGTTTCTCTAAAAATATCTCACCTTGCTCACGGTAGTAAACTTCTGAATGTTCAGGGTAGCGATCTGCGTATTTGTATTTATCTAACCAGCCTTTAAATACCTCATCATTTTCTTTTATTAATAAATGCATGGTATTCGTTGCTGAATTTAACAGTTGAGAGCCTTCTAAAGCCCATTTCATGATATCTAAGCTTTCATCTATCACATGCCCATCTTTTTCAATTAAGACAGGAACAGTGCCTTTAGGGGATGCCTGTATCATTGCTTCTGGTTTATGTTTCAATATGATTTCACGAAGCTGTACCGATTTTTCAGAGAGAGCAAGCCCAAGCCGTGCACGCATAGCATAAGGGCAGCGGCGAAATGAATAGAGAATGGTCATTTTTACCTTCTAAATTAATTTAAAATGAAACAGCGAAAAAAAAGCAGATCCGAAGATCTGCTTTAAGACTAACATTTTCTAGAAAGTAGTTTCTAGTTACTGTTCATCGCCTTACGGATACAGAAGGCTGCGCCTCCCCAAGTGATCCCAAGGCCAAGAACCATCATAATGATTGCACCAGTTGTCATATTAAGCCTCCTTGCTTGATTTATTAATTACGATACCAACCACTAGCATTGCGGCAATAAGACCCCAACCAAGTAGCAGTAAATCGAATTGAGCATAACCGCCATAACCATCAGTTAACGTATTAACGATATTTGTTCCTAAGATAACCACTAGGAAAGCAGGGCTTACAAAGCGTAAGCAGATCTCAAACCATTTACCAATCGTAAACTCAGATATTTTATTAACGTGCGAGCGGATATCAGCCAGTTTCACTAACCAACCCATAATAAACAGTTCGATTAAACAACTAGTTAATAGCGCAATGTTATTGATGAAGTAGTCAACCAAATCAAGCAGTAATAGACCGCCATTAGTTGCGAATGCCATTGAAACCACTAAACCAACACTACATACAACAGACGCTGCTTTTTTACGAGACCAGTTTAATTTGTCAATGAAAGCAGACGTTACCGCTTCAATGATTGAAATGTGAGAACTTAACCCAGCCACAACTAAAGCAAAGAAGAATAGAGGTCCAAGAATATAAGGCGCCGGTAGTAAGTTAATTGCTGCCGGAATAGTAACAAAAGCAAGCCCAACACCAGCGCTAACCACTTCTGTTAATGGTTTACTCTGCTCATGTGCCATGTTACCTAAAATAGAAAAGATAAGAATACCGGCGATAATAGAGAAACCACAGTTAATCAGTACCGTCATAAAGGCGTTATTATTCACATCTGATTTTTCAGGTAAGTAACTTGAATAAGCCAGCATGATGGCAAAGCCGACACTTAGGGTAAAGAAGATTTGACCATAAGCGGCTGACCATACTTTTGGATCTGTGATCTTGCTAAAATCTGGTTGGAATAGGTAGTTAAGCCCATCGAGTGCACCAGGTAAGAAAATCATTCGCGCAATAAGAGCAATTACCATAATAAACAGTAAAGGCATCATGATCTTACTTGCACGTTCTATCCCACTTTTTACGCCACCAAAAATAGCCGCAAAAGTGATAGCCCAAGCAATAACCATTGGAATAGCGATGTGCCATTGAATACTACCAAGTTTTGTTGGTGAGTTGTCACCTAACTTTAGGTATTCGCTAAAGAAATACGCGTTAGTATCTTGTCCCCAGCTTTGAGAAAAAGACATACTGAAGTAAGAGATAGCCCAGCCAATAACAGCAACATAGTACACTGTAATCACAGCGGCTATTAATACTTGGAACCAACCAAGCCATTCGTATTTTTTGTTTAGTTTTGCAAATGTTCGTGGTGCAGAGCCTCTGAATTTATGACCCATACCAAATTCCATGATCATAAATGGAATACCAGCAGTTAGCATTGCAAATAGATAAGGGATGAAGAAAGCACCGCCGCCATTCTCATACGCCATGTATGGAAAACGCCAAATATTACCTAGACCGATAGCAGATCCTACTGCTGCAAGAATAAATCCTGCACGAGAACCCCATTGTTCACGCTTCATAAAACACTCCTTTAAAAAACTTTTCCCTGAGAACTGAAGCTTATTTAGTATCATTCTCTATTTAAGTTGAAATAAATTTGCTCAAACTAGAGGTATTAGCTAAGCATTACAGGAAGATTACCTATTTATGATTGTTAAGGCAATATGACGTAAAGGTAGCAAAATATAGTGTTAGCAGTGAATTGTTCTTATTTTGATTGATTTTATGGCAGGTAGTTTTAAAGATTATTTCTTATGCAGAGTGTATTATTGTTAATTAAAGGTTAAATAATTAATTGTGTTTTTATAAAAAAATTCCAATCGATGAGAAAGTAACCGTATCAATTGGAATTTAAGAAATTATTATCAGTACTCTAAGGGCTTAAAAACTGAATCTTAGTCCAAGATTGCCTTGCACTTGATTCATCCAGCTTCCTTCATATCGGATGACACATCCACTTTTTGTCGAACCAGAAACACAGGCGCTATCGAAATCGCTATCAACAGAGGTCCCTAACCAACGGGCTTCTAGTTGTAATGCTAGATTATCAGTAAAGTGGTATTGCAACCCAGTAAATGCGCCGACAGAGAAGTGTAGGCTTTCGTCACTCCAGTCTACATCGGTATAAGTAGCGCCAAGACTTAAACCAAAGAAAGAGCTTAAATGAGAAGTAAGAGGGTAATCCAATGCACTTTGAAAGTGTAAATAATCAAATCGTGTTTTATAGCCAAGTGATTTTACTTCGCTGCTTTGAGTGCTATAAAATAAGCCAATGCGACCAGTATCGAAATCCGTTTCAATAGCAAAGGAGAGTGCGTTGTCTGCTTTAATACTGAAAGTTTCACCTGTGCTATTTTCTACTTCACCGCCAGAAGCAATACCAATCGACGGAGTTATATATACTTGAGCAAATAGTGGCAAAGGTACAATGGCGAGTAGCCCTAGTAATGAGGTCCGTTTCATTAATTCCTCCCAAAAGTATTTCATAATTTGATTAACTTGTATTTAGTCACAAAATCGTTAATTTCATGCTTATGTTAGATTGATTATGCTGACATTGTGATGCCAATACCAACTTGATGGTCTACTTCTTTTGATTTCTTGAAGATACGTCAAACTAGTGTTAACTTTTTGTTACATCGCAATAACAAGGAGTCGTTATGGAAAGTGATTTTAAATTTGCACTCATTACAACTGTAGCTGTTTTTTCAGGATTAGCTTTTTTTGGAAGTTTGGTTTTGATGGCGTGAAGAGCAAAAAACATAAGCAGTTAAAAAAGAAAGAGCAATCAATAGGTTATTGGTTGCTCTTTTTAGTTTATGGCGATTCAGTTATAGAAAGCTTATTTAAGCTAGTGCTTGAGTTGGTAGATAAGCTTGCCAAGCATTTGCGTATAGTGATTGAGATAATGATCTTAATTTAGCAACGCGAGCCTGCTCGAATTCAGTGAATTCTCTATTTTCAACAAGCGCTAAACGCTCTATATTTTGAATCTCTTCATACAACTTATGCTCTGCTCCATTTTTTACCATTGCAATATCTTTTAAGTGCAGTTGTATTTCGGCAACTAATTTTGTTTTTGGTAATTCTACTAACAACTTAATATCTCGATAGCCTGATTTGGCGGGTTCTGAAAAACGGTTAGTAACACTTAGTACGGTTGTTTCTCTATTTATTGATTCATAGGCCGTCACTAAGTCAGGTATTGAATCGGCAACCACTGTTGCTCTTGCCATATCAGTTAATTTATTTACCTGACCATTTAATTCTTGTTCAATCTTTAATAAAGCTCGTTCAGTACTTTTTACACCTGCAAATTGAGGTTGAGCATTTGACATTAATGCTGTCTCTTTGCAGATATTTTCTAATTCTCTTTGAGCTTGATGAGCCTTAGAATTTAAAATATCAAAATCATCATAAGGTTGATGTGAGAAATGGTTCCAACTTTGAATTGAAAGTAGACCATTTAGGCTATGAAGGACATGTTGATGATCGATCTCTGATTGGTTTGCTTCTTGAAAATCAGGTTCAATATACTCAATTAATGAGGAAGCTTGTGCTTGAGGACGTCCAAATACGAGAACCATGAGGACTGCGGCACGGGCAAACTTTTTCATTCTTTTTCCTTAGCAAGACAGAAAGAAATAGCAACTAAGTAGACTGCATCTTAGCAACACCTACTAAATAAATATGGGCATACTTAGCAGATTCAAGAGGTGCAAATCACCATTGTTTTTGTTTGAGTTAAGCATCACAGAATTACAATTCTTGACGTTAAATTAAGGTCAATTTTTGAACTTTGTGCTCTTGGAATTGAAAGCAATTGTAACAAACAGATTTCTAATAAAATGAAGAGATGAAATAGATAATAGTTCATAGTGGCTTTTTACGCACAAAGTCTGTTATTTAGCGGGTAAATGTGTAAAATCGAATCTTCTTTTTTATACCGAAATTTAGAGTACAAGTAGGTTATCTATGACAGCAACAAATGAATTATTGCAGGATTTAAAAGCTCGTGGGCTTATTGCACAGTGCACAGCAGACGAAGAATTAGCTGAGCACCTTTCAACTGACTGTCGTACTCTCTATTGTGGTTTCGATCCGACAGCAGACAGCTTACACATTGGTAGCCTAGTACCTTTGTTAGTTCTTAAGCGTTTTCAACAAGCAGGTCATAAGCCATTAGCACTTGTTGGTGGCGCAACTGGTTTAATTGGTGACCCAAGCTTTAAAGCGGCTGAGCGTCAATTAAACACCTCTGATGTTGTTGGTGATTGGGTTAATAAAATCCGTGCTCAAGTTTCTGCTTTTGTTGAATTTACAGAAGAGAAAAATGGCGCAGAAGTAGTGAACAACCTCGATTGGATTGGTGAAATCAATGTAATCGAATTCATGCGTGATATCGGTAAACATTTCAGCGTAAACGCGATGATCCAAAAAGAATCAGTAAAACAGCGTATCGACCGTGAAGGTTCTGGTATCTCATTTACTGAGTTCAGTTACATGCTGCTTCAATCATATGACTTTGCTGCATTAAACAAAGCAAAAGAATGTACGCTTCAAATTGGTGGTTCTGATCAGTGGGGTAACATCACTGGTGGTATCGATCTTACTCGTCGTATGAATCGTAATAAAGTATTTGGCTTAACTTTACCGCTAGTAACTAAATCAGATGGTACTAAATTTGGTAAGACAGAATCAGGTACAATTTGGTTAGACCCAAGCAAAACATCACCATACGCTTTCTACCAATTCTGGTTGGGCACTGCGGATGCTGACGTATATAACTTCCTACGTTTCTTCACATTCCTATCTGTAGACGAAATTGCTGCAATTGAAGAAAGTGATAAGAGTGTTCAAGGCCGTCCTGCAGGTCAAGGTGTACTTGCTAAAGAAGTGACTCGCTTAGTTCACGGTGAGGAAGGTTTAGCTTCTTCTATCCGTATTACTGATGCATTGTTCTCTGGTGATTTAGCATCACTAACTGAAACTGATTTAGCTCAACTAGCACAAGATGGTCTGCCAACGACTGAGCTTGAGGCTTCAGAGCAAACTATCGTTGAAGTACTGACTCAATCTGAACTAGCAAAATCAAATAAGATGGCGCGTGAATTTATTGGTAATGGCGCGGTTTCAGTAAATGGCGAAAAAGTTGCTGATTCTGAAGTTGTTCTTAAGAAAGAAGACGCATTATTCGGTAAATACAGCGTAATCAAACGTGGTAAAAAACTGTTTAACCTATACGTTTGGAAGTAAGAATAAATTAATAGTGGAGTAGGGAGTCCTACTTCATTACTTTATATTCAGATAATAAAAAAGCGAACCGCATTGGTTCGCTTTTTTTATGCTTGTTAATTTAATTAACGGTGCTTTGGTTTACGTTTAGCACCAGTACCGCTTGGCTTATTCGCAGCTGGTTTATTACCCGTAGGCTTGTTACCACCAGTCGCTTTAGGTTTACCATTGCCACTTGGCTTATTGTTTGAATAACCATTACGAACGCCATTTTTCTGTCCGCTTGATGCAGGCTTATCCGAACTAGCGTGTCCTGTTGGTTTTCCACCATTACCAGAACGGTTTTGGCCTTGACCTTGCGAGTTAGGTTTACCGTTACGATTATTCTTATTTTGACCACCACGATTGTTACTGTTTCGTGGGTCGCCATCAAACTGTGCTTGAGTATGCTTAGTAGCAAAACGTTTCGCACCGTGACGTCCTGTTTGACGACGCTCTGCAGGTGTTTGCGTATCGATATCGTCTTCAGGTACTAAACAGTGTGGCTTGTCACCAATAAGGTGCTTCTTACCCATCTCTGTTAGTGCTTCACGGATCATTTTCCAGTTTTTAGGATCGTGATAACGTAATAAGCCTTTATGTAGTCGACGTTGACGTTCACCTTTAGCTACCGTCACATCTTCACGTTTTTTATATTTCACGCGTTTCAGTGGGTTTGTTTCTGAGTAATACATTGAGGTTGCATTACACATTGGTGATGGATAGAAGTTCTGAACCTGATCACACTCAAGGTTGTTTTTCTTCAGCCACATCGCTAGGTTCAGCATGTCTTCATCTTCTGTACCCGGATGAGCAGAGATAAAGTAAGGGATAAGATATTGCTTCTTACCAGCTTCTTGGCTGTATTTTTCAAACATAGACTTGAAGCGATCGTACGTTCCCATACCTGGCTTCATCATTAAATCTAATGGGCCTTTTTCGGTATGTTCAGGTGCAATTTTCAAATAACCGCCAACGTGGTGGGTGACTAACTCACGCACGTATTCTGGAGATTCAATTGCTAAATCGTAACGAACACCAGAAGCAATTAATACTTTCTTAACGCCTTTAACTTTACGAGCTTCACGGTACAAATCAATCGTATGTACGTGATCAGTATTTAGCTTGTCACAGATCTTAGGGAAAACACAAGAAGGACGACGACAGGTTGCTTCTGCTTTCGGTATTGAACAGCCTAAACGATACATGTTCGCTGTTGGACCACCAAGATCTGAGATCGTGCCGGTAAATCCAGGAACTTTGTCACGAATTTCTTCTAGTTCATTGATGATCGATTCTTTAGAGCGGTTCTGAATAATACGACCTTCGTGTTCGGTAATACTACAGAATGAACAACCACCAAAACAACCACGCATAATGTTGACTGATGTTTTAATCATGTCATACGCAGGGATCTTAGCTTTGCCATACATAGGGTGTGGAACACGCGCATAAGGCAAGTCAAACACAAAATCCATCTCTTCTGTTGTCAGAGGAATTGGTGCTTGGTTTACCCATAATTCGCGATCACCATGACGCTGGATTAATGCACGACCAGAGTATGGATTGGTTTCTAAATGCATAATACGACTAGCGTGAGCATAAAGAATACGGTCACCGTTTAGTTTTTCATACGGTGGAATACGAATCGCTGTTGTTTTTGAATCATGGCGAGAGGCCGTTACCGTAATAACTTGTGGCTGCTCTTCTTTTACTTCAGCTTTGTTGGTTTCACATTGCTCTTCCGTTGCGTATGGGTTGATTGGAACAAAAGCAGCTTTACCTGGCTTTTCAATACGAGAAGAGTCAATGATTTTAAAGCCTTCAGGTTCTGTAGGTAGATTCACCGCAGTACCACGAATATTGGTCATTGTTTTAACATCTTCGCCACTAGCAAGGCGATGGGCAACTTCAACTAAAGCACGCTCAGCATTACCAAAAAGAAGTATGTCACCTTTAGCATCAAACAGTACTGAGCGACGAACTTTATCAGACCAGTAATCGTAATGCGCTAAACGGCGTAGACTTGCTTCAATGCCACCTAAAACAATAGGCGTATCTTTAAACGCTTCACGACAACGTTGAGAATATACCAGTACAGCACGGTCAGGGCGCTTACCACCTTCATTGTTTGGGGTATAGGCATCATCATGACGAAGTTTTCTATCTGAGGTATAACGGTTGATCATTGAATCCATGTTACCAGCAGTGATACCAAAGAATAAATTTGGTTGACCAAGAGCCATGAACTCGTCTTTGTTGTCCCATTTTGGTTGAGCAATGATACCAACGCGGAAGCCTTGTGCTTCTAGCAAACGTCCGATGATCGCCATACCAAAACTTGGGTGATCCACGTACGCATCCCCAGTTACAATGATAATGTCGCAGCTATCCCAACCAAGTTGGTCCATTTCTTTACGAGAAGTAGGAAAGAAAGGGGCTGTTCCATAGCATTCTGCCCAGAATTTCGGGTATTCGTTTATTGGAGTTACGTTGTGCATTAGTTCACCTCAGAATTTGGAGGCCGAATTATACCGATTTGCGAGTGATTTAACCAGAAAATAAAGCCCTCAATATAAGTAGGGGCGTCTAATAGCAAGATAGAACTAGATGTATAAACGGCATAAATAGGTAATAGAGATGGCTAAAAAAGAGAGGGTAAAAATGATAGCCGTATCTTTAATCATGGGAAATGTGCTCGTATTGATTGAAATATTGAATATGACAAATGTATCTTCAATTAATAAGATTTACGTGAGAATTAGGTGAATTTTTTGTAAGAAAAGTGCCGATTTGATGGGGTATCACAAAATTTAATAGAAAATAGGTTATAGATTAAAAAAAAACGCCAGTCGAATTAAACCACTGGCGTTAATATTGTTATCTATTTAGCATATTATGCATACATTGGAACAAGTACCATCGTTCCTGCAATTACCGTGATTAAGCCACAAATAACAGGCACAGATGTACGTTTTACCACTTCAAATGGGCTGATTTTTGCCATACCAGATGTCGCAACGATAACGCCAGATACTGGTGAAATAGTACGACCAAGGTTAGATGCTTGCAGCATAGGAATGATTAGGAATGCAGGGCTAAGACCCATTTTACCAGCCAGTTGTGGTGCTAATTCTACGAATGCATAGAAAGGAGCATTACCAGAACCTGTTGCAATCGCTGCAGCTACGGTTAAGCCAGTTAGAAGAAGCATTAATGCGATACCACCTGCACCAGCAGAATCTGCAAGGTGCAGTAGGTTATCAATTGCACCAACAGACATTAAGCCTTGTGCAAATACACCGGCTGCAACTAATAGCATTACCACACCTTTAAACGCGTCAGCCATACCTGCGTAGCAAGATTCTAAATCTTCTAGCGTAGCTCTGCCGTCTAGTTTATTAGTAATAAAGTTAATGACCGCACCAATGAAGATTGAACCAACAACGATAGTATAAATATCTAGAGATAAACCAGGGATAGTTTCGCCATTGAAGACAAAGACACCAACGATTGGTAAGAAAGGTAAAATCGCGTAGTAAGAAGGTGCGTTAACTTCCATTGCTGAAATATCAACTTTTTCCATTGGCGTATTTTCTTTCTTATCTAGGTATTTATTCCAGAAGAAAGCCGCTGCTGCCATAACGATGATTGCACAGATAGAAACAGGTAATACCGTCTCAACCGCGAACGTATGTAGAGGAAGGCCTGATTTTTCTGCAGCAACGATAACGTCACCAGAAGTTGGTGAAAGAATGATGGCTGCTGGAGAGGCACAAACGGCAACTGCTGCAGGACGAGAGATACCCATCGCTGTCATCATTGGGAAAAGTGTCGCCATCAATAGCACACCAAGACCTGTTGCAGAACTTACTGCAAGAGACATTAAACACGCTACGATATAAGCCGCAACAAGTAAAACGTAAGGTGATTTAATAAATGCTAATGGTTTAGAGAACTGCTTTACAACAACATTGTTTGCACCAATGTGAGTCATGTAAGAAGCAAAACCACAAAGTAGCATGATTTGCATACCTAGGCCGCCCCCACGATATTGCAGCATGTATTTCACGTATTCTAGTGCATCTGTTAATAAGTTACCTGTAGCGGTAACTTTTGCAGGTAAAACGGTGTGCCCTAATAAGCCTGCAATAATAAGTAATGCTAAACCAGCGGTCAGTAGTACACCTGCCGCCTTATATCCTTTTACGATAAAGTAACCCACCAATACGGTGATCACCAAACCAATCATTAACTCCAACATGGAATTTTCCCCTTAAGATTTCAAAAATACAAAAATTGTGTAACTTATATACATATTCTTACACATTTCGTAATAGAAACTTACCTAATTTTCACCTGTAGCACATCTGCTACTTAACCTCATCATGATCTAAAACAAATAAAAAATAGTTCTGTTAATAAGATGATGCGCAACTGTTGTTCTTGTTGCTGTAAAAGGCTAATGAGTTGAAACTTACTACCTGTCTTTTTGAGAACCTAATAGAAATTGATTGTTTTTCAACCGTTACTAGACGAAGTGAAATTAGGGTTTATACTAGCGTCATTCTAATTAGGTGGCGTAGTTATGTTTTTTCAAACCTTACAATATATTCTTATTCCTGCACTCTTAGGTGCACAAATACTATTAACGATCATTCTACACAAAGGGGATATTTGCCCTGGTCAACGTGGCCGTATTCATAAATGGCTACCTGTCTTGATCCTTGGCTGGTGTGTCATTGCTGGTATCGGTATAACTTATGCTTCTATTTTTGCAATTAATTTTGTCCCTGCGATTGCCATTGCTGGTTTTTATCTGAGTGTAAAAACAGGCAAAACGCGTGATAAAGGGCCATTAATTGTGATGGCATTAGCGAATGGTTTTGCTGCGGCAAGCTTTGTTAATTTAGCCTTGGGTTCAGGTTCATTTACCCAGTTATTTTTTGCAATGACAGGTCCATTCTTATTTGGAGCATTGTTAACTCATTTACTATTAACCTTGGCACGAACTCGTTTACAAACATTCCATAAGCTATTACCAATCAGTGGTGTAGTGAGTGGAATTGTCATGGCCATTATTTTATTGTGCCAAACATTAAGTATTCATGAAATATTCTTGGATAAGATGGCCGTTAAATTGGGTATTGCATTAGGCTTGATGCTATTAAGTATTGGTTTGTGGAGTTTTCACTTATTTAAACAACAGGCTGTGAAGTGGCAAGTATTGCTTGTTTCAAGCGTTATTATGGCTATTTCTGGTTATTATCAATTTCAGTTGTTTTTTGTGATGTAGGCCACGCATTACTTTTCAAAACTGATCTAATCTAAGTATGTCTCTTAAGCAACATGGAGGGTGAAGATTGGATTTAAGTAATGCTCACGGACTAGAAAGTGGAATTCTACTCGGCATCATTAATGAAAAATTGCGATTGGAATGTCACAGTCTAGAAGAATTGTCCAGCGTGTATGAGCTTGATACACAAGGAGTTCAAGACAAGCTCAGTGGCTTGGGTTATCAATATGACCCATTAACGAATCAATTTAAAAATAGCTAAGTTTTAAATTAACGCAATAGAAATAAAGCAATAGAAGATACCTCGATTTAAGTCATTTTAATTCCATCTAAATGACTCTGGCTCTGCTGTTTCGCAGTAGAGAAAAATGCTTGTACATATCTTTTATCATGTTCGCTGTCCCTAACGGCAGCGAACAATCTTCTCCATAATCCTTTCCCTAATGGTTTACTCTCAATTAATCCTTGTCTTGAAAATTCACTGATTGCCCAATTAGGTAATGCTGCAACTCCTAAACCTGCCGACACCATTTGTATCAACATTAATGTATTTTCTGCTTGTTTCCATTTGGCTGGTTCAACATGATTTGGCGATAGGAAATGTTTTACGATATCTAAGCGCTGTTTTTGGACTGGATAAGTTAGCATGGTTTGATCGAGCAAATCCTCAGGTTCAATACATTCTTTATTCGCGAGAGGATGGTTTGTTGCCATGACAAGGCGCATTTCAAAATCAAACAATGGCTCGTAATGTATCTCTCCACGAGGTTGAATGTCAGATGTGATCACTAAATCTAGATCGCCATTCACTAATGCAGGTAAAGGCTCAAAACCAAAGCCTGATGAAAAATCCAATTCAACTTCAGGCCAACCAACTTGATATTCTTTAATTGCAGGCATTAACCATTGGAAGCAAGAGTGACACTCTATGGCCATATGCAGCCGACCATGCAAATCTTCTTTTAGGCTGGCAATATCATATTCAGCTCTGGCCATTTTCGGCAAAACTTCATCTGCCAGTTTTAATAAGATCTCACCTTCTGAGGTGAATTTTACCGGGCGTGTTTTACGTAAAAAAACATGATTACCAAGGCGAGCTTCAAAATCTTTCAGTTGGTGGGAAAGGGCTGATTGGGTTAAATGGAGGGCATTAGCCGTTGCGGTTAATGAGCCAGTATCCCGCAATGTAGTTAATGTTTTTAGATGTTTTAATTCAATCATTATAAATCCTCAAGTTCCGTTTGAGTTTGTTTAATTCTCTTCACAGTAAAATGAAAATGCAGAAAAGTAAACATCTAGACGGCTAAAACCAAATAAAGAAATTTATAATATAGAAGCGTTGTTGAAATAAATTCATAATCAAAGTGAAGTATTCGACGTTGTAGATAGTGATAAAAAACGTCATTGTTTAGCCATCCAAACGGCTAAGGGAATTAAGTCAATGACAACAGAATTAAACAATACAGTAGGAAAAACAGTCACTCATATTTTAGGCTACCCACGAGTAGGTGCTCAACGAGAGTTGAAATTTGCACAAGAAAAATATTGGCGTGGTGAGATAGAGAAAAAAGAATTATTAGCAGTTGGCAGTGAATTACGTCAACGTCATTGGAAAGATCAAACCACATCTGGACTTGATTTCGTTACTGCGGGTGATTTTGCTTGGTACGATCATGTATTAACGACGAGTCTTCTATTAGGTCATGTACCAGCTCGTCACAATAACGGTTTTCCAGATTTAGATACCTTATTTAAAGTGGGGCGTGGTCAATCCCAAAACAGCTGTGGTTGTGGTGAAGCGGCCTCAGATATGACTAAGTGGTTTAATACTAATTATCACTATATTGTTCCTGAATTTTCTAAAGACGATAAATTTAACGTTAGTTGGTCACAGCTATTTGATGAAATTGCAGAAGCACAAAAACAAGGGCATACCGTTAAACCAGTACTTCTTGGTCCATTAAGCTATTTGTGGTTAGGCAAAGAAGTGAATGATGAAGAAGTAGAGCAAGGGTTTGATCGTTTAGCGCTTCTTCCTCGCTTACTCACTGCTTACCAGGCAATTTTTTCGAAGTTATCTGCGCTTGGTGTTGAATGGGTACAAATTGATGAGCCAATTCTAGCGCTTGAACTACCAAAGGCATGGGCAAATTCATTTAAATTGGCTTATCAAGTAATCCAAAGTGATGTGAAGTTACTATTAACAACGTATTTTGATGGCGTCGAACACCATTTAGATAAGATCACTGAATTAGCGGTAAATGGCTTACATATTGATATCTCTGCAGACCCTAAACAATTAGACACGATTGTAGCTGCATTACCAAAAGAGTGGGTATTGTCTGTTGGTGCGATTAATGGTCGTAATGTATGGCGAGCAGATTTAGAACGTTTGCATGAAAGATTGCAACCAGTGAAAGCTAAATTGGGTGATAAGTTGTGGATTGCGAGCTCATGTTCATTGTTGCATAGCCCTGTAGATTTAGATCAAGAAACGGAATTATCACAAGAAACGGCACAGTGGTTTGCGTTTGCAAAACAAAAGTTAAAAGAAGTGACTTTGTTAGGTGGTGCACTAGATGGTAACCAAAACGCAATCTTAGCCTGCCATCAATACAGTCAGCCACTGCGTGAGCGTGAGACGGCAGAGCACATTAATAAGCCTGCAGTACAGCAACGTTTAGCGGCAATTACCCCTGCGTTAGCAGAGCGAGCAGATGTGTATTCAGTTCGATCACAACACCAAGCTGAAAAATTAGGTTTACCATTATTGCCAACAACAACAATTGGTTCATTCCCACAAACCTCTGATATTCGTCAACAGCGCAGCGCGTATCGTGCAGGTAAATTAAACGAACAAGATTATGTTGCGGCAATGAAAGGTCATATTGCTGATGCAGTTGAGCGTCAAGAGCGTTTAGATTTGGATGTATTAGTGCATGGTGAAGCAGAACGAAATGACATGGTTGAATATTTTGCGGAGAATCTAAATGGTTTTCAAGCAACACGATTTGGTTGGGTCCAAAGCTATGGCTCTCGTTGTGTTAAACCGGCTATCGTGGTGGCAGATATTGAGCGTGAAGCTCCAATTACAGTCAATTGGACTCAGTACGCACAGTCTCTAACAACCAAGCAAATGAAAGGCATGCTAACAGGTCCTGTAACGATTCTTGGTTGGACGTTCCCACGTGAAGACATTACTCGTAAAGAGATCGCACAGCAATTAGCTCTGGTATTACGTGATGAGGTTTCTGACCTTCAGCAAGCGGGCATTAATATTATTCAAATTGATGAGCCAGCAATTCGTGAAGGGTTACCGATTAAAAAGAGTGATCAAAAAGCGTATTTAGATTGGGCGGTAGAAGCGTTTAAGATCTCAGCAGCAAGTGCGAAATCAGAAACTCAAATTCATACTCACATGTGTTACAGCGAGTTCAATGAGATTATCGAATCAGTGGCAGCGTTAGATGCAGATGTGATCACGATAGAAACGTCTCGTTCAAACATGGAATTATTGAAAGCGTTTGAAGACTTTAATTATCCAAATGAGATTGGACCGGGTGTTTATGATATTCACTCACCAAATATTCCAAACGAAGAGTGGATTGTTGATTTAATTGAAACTGCAGCAGCAAAAGTGCCTGTTGAGCGTTTATGGGTGAATCCAGATTGTGGTTTGAAAACGCGTAACTGGAAAGAAACAGAGGCAGCGCTTGAAAACATGGTAAAAGCGGCGAAAACACTGCGTAAGAAATGGCAAGTTAACGCAGCTTAGATAAGAGTAACTAATATTGCTGGTTAATAACGTTCATTTACGTGGAACCAAATAAAAGCGAAACACCTTCATTTAGGGTTTCGCTTTTTTATTTTACGGTTTTTTAATGAGTTACTTTTTTAACGAGTCGTTACCCAAAGGGCGTGGATCATTCCTGGTACCCAGAAGAAAAGAGTCAGTACAATGTTGATTAAGAGATCTTTTCCTACCCCTTTTGCAAAGAAAACACCTAGTGGTGGAAGCAATACACATAAAATAATTAAAACAAGCTTGTTCATATATTATCCTTAATAAAATGAAGTTATGAGCTCACGCTAATTTATTATGGAGTTAATATCAAATAGTTTATTAATTAAACGAGGAGATTATCTATTTAAGCTTGAAGTTGTTAAATATATTGATTACCTATTTATAATAATTATGGATGCTATAAAATAGTTTGCAAATAATCACATTAATAATGAAATTACTTCGCCTATGAAAAAAGTTTTAGTCGTCTCTCACTCTCAAAGTGGGCAGCTTGCAAAATTTGTTGAGCTCGCAACTGCACCTTTACGTCAAAGTGATGAAGTAAAGGTTGATTATCACTGTGTTGAGCCTGTCAATAAATACCCTTATCCATGGTCGTTTTACCCATTCTTTGATGCTTTTCCTGAAGCGATTTATATGAATGGCTGTGAAGTGAAGCCTGCAGAAAATTTAGAAGAAGAGTATGACTTAGTTATTATCGGTTATACGGTGTGGTTTTTATCTCCTTCAATTCCAATGACTGGATTTCTTAAAACAGCGCAAGCAAAGCGTTTAATTAAAGATAAGCCGGTTATTACTTTTATTGCCTGTCGTGATATGTGGGTAATGGCGCAAGAGAAGATGAAAGCGGTTATTGCAGAGTTAGGTGGTACATTGATCGATAATGCGGTATTAACCGATCAAGGGGGGTCTATTTATGCATTTATTACTACCCCTCGTTGGTTATTAACAGGCAAAAAAGATCCATTTTGGATTTTCCCTGCCGCAGGGGTATCTGAACAAGATCTGCAAGAAAGTGAACGCTTTGGTCATCGCCTTGTTAGTGCATTAGAAAATGATTTAGAAAAGAAAAAAGAACCGCTACTTAAAAACCTGAATGCAGTGACAGTAAATGGAAAACTGATCGGTTCTGAAAAAATCGCCACACGCTCATTTATGGTGTGGGGCAAGCTAATTCAAAAGTCAGGTAAGCCAGGTTCTTTTCCTCGTAAAATAGTGATTACTATATACGCCGTATTTTTAGCGCTAATGGTATTAACTTTGGTACCGATAAACTTATTAGTAAAGAAACTTATTTCACCTTTTAGAAAGAAAGCAGTAGAAGAAAGCATTACCTATTACGAAAAACCGTCAGGACGTTAGAATGAATAAAAAAGTATATATCAATGACATTCAGGCCTTTTTGCCTAATGATGCCGTTGGTAATAAAGAAATCGAAAACGTTCTTGGACAAGTTGGTTCGCGTCCCTCTCGTGCAAAAAATCTCATTTTGCGATCCAATAAAATTAAGCAGCGCTATTATGCAATTAATCCTGCAACCGGCGAAACGACGCATACGAATACTGAGCTTACAGCAGAAGCGATCAGAAAATTATCGTCACCTTCCTTTGATATTAATTCCACCGAGTTGTTAGCTTGTGGTACGACGATTGCGGATCAAATTTTACCAAATCATGCCCTAATGGTGCACGGTGAACTAGGGATCCCTAGCTGTGAAGTGATGGCAACCTCTGGGATCTGCTTGTCGGGGACCATGTCATTAAAATATGGCTATATGTCGATTCTAAGTGGCCAAAGTAATAATGCCGTGGTCACAGGTTCTGAAAATGCATCAGCGATGATGAGAGCCAATAAGTTTGAAGCTGAAATTGAAAATGTGGTGGATAAACTAGAGCGTCAACCTGAGATTGCTTTTGAAAAAGACTTTTTACGTTGGATGTTAAGTGATGGGGCGGGTGCTGCACTATTAACGTCTCAACCTAATACCGATTCAATCTCCCTTGAAATTGAATGGATGATGCAAAAATCATACGCTAACGAGCTTAATGCTTGTATGTATGCGGGGGCTGAAAAACAAGCAGATGGCAGCTTAAAAGGCTGGCGTGAATATGGGTCTCAAGAGTGGTTAGATCAATCTATATTTTCAGTTAAGCAAGACGTAAAACAACTGAACGATAATATTGTTGAATACACGGTAACCAAGCCGCTAAAAGAGTTAGTTGAGCAAGGTAAAGTAAACGCAGATGAAGTGACCTATTTTGTTCCTCATTACTCATCAGGTTACTTCCGTGATCGTCTGTATCAAGGGATGTTAGAGGCTGGCTGTGATATTCCACAAGAACGCTGGTTTACTAATTTACCAAGCAAAGGAAATACAGGCTCAGCTTCGATTTATATCATGTTAGAAGAGCTGTTCCATTCTGGTGAGTTAAAAGTAGGTGATACATTATTGTGTTACGTACCTGAGAGTGGACGATTCTCTACCGCCTTTATGCAATTGAAGGTGGTCTAATGGAAGTTAACAAAGTCCCGCAAGATAATATTTCAACTTACGCTAATAATGCGAAAGCCGTGTATGCCACCGATGAAAATGGCGAGTACTCAGTGGTCGCGTCTACAGGTTGGGAAGTCGAAGAAGAAGTCACCAAGCAAGCCTTAAATGAATTTGAACGACAAGCACAAGTAGCGTATGACCTGGTAAGAACAGGTGAAAAGTCCTCTTTGTATTATCATATGTTTGCTCAACGTATGGATCTAATGGTGTTAGCGCAATCCGTTGGTTGGTTTCAATGGCGAGTTAAACGTCATTTTTCACCATCGGTGTTTGCTAAGTTATCGCCAGCTAAGCTTTCGGCCTATAGTGATGCATTAGGTATTTCAGTTAAGCAATTAACTAAATTACCTAACCTTTCGAATAAAAAATAAATAAAGCGTGTTCATGACCACTACCTTGAAAAAAAATAATACTCAGTTTCAACACAAACACTATGCACACTGCGAGAGTGGTGTCATGTCTTCGATGCTTACTCATCATGGTTTGCCATTATCAGAGCCAATGGTGTTTGGTTTATCAAGCGCGTTAGTGTTTGCTTATCTTCCGTTTGTGAAACTTAGCGGCATGCCATTGATTGCCTATCGTTCGATGCCAAAATCCATAATGAAAGGATTGCAAAAAAGCATCGGTTTGAAAATGAAATTAGAGAAGTTTTCAAAGCCAGAGCAAGGCACCAAGCGATTAGATGAGTTACTTGAACAAGGTAAAATCGTCGGCGCACAAACGTCTGTATTCTGGTTGCCGTATTTTCCAGAAGAGATGCGTTTTCATTTTAATGCTCATAACCTCATTGTTGTTGATAAAAAAAATCAAACCTATCAAATCAGTGACCCAGTCTTTGAGCGCTTAGTTGAAGCCGAAGAGAAAGCGCTACAAAAAGCCCGTTTTGTTAAAGGTGTTATGGCACCAAAAGGGTCATTGTATTACCCAACATATATTCCAAGTTCGATTGATTACCCTAGTGTGATTGAAAAAAGCATTAAGAAAACCGCTAAAACGATGCTGAAAACCCCTGTGCCTATTGCAGGCTTAAAAGGGATGCATTTTTTAGCCAAGCATATTCGCCAATTAGAAAATAAAGACGAGCATTATGCCAAGTTATTTTTAGGCCATATCATTCGTATGCAAGAAGAGATTGGTACCGGTGGTGCCGGTTTTCGTTATATCTACGCTTCTTTTTTACAAGAAGCGTCAGAGTTGATTCATAACGAAAAGCTAAAAACCGCTTCTATTGAGATGACGGCGATTGGTGATGAATGGCGTGAATTTGCATTATTAATAGCCAAAGCGATCCGTCCTCGAAATAAAAAAGCCATTGAATTTGATATTATTGCAGCAAAATTAGAATCAGTTGCTGAGCAAGAAAAGCAATTGTACTTATCATTAATGCGAGCGTTTTAATGATCAAAATTAGTGGCTTAAATAAATCCTATGGTAACAAGAAAGCGTTAGATAACTTAATGCTCTCCATTCCCTCAAATAGTATTTATGGTTTGCTCGGTCCTAACGGAGCAGGAAAAACCACGCTGATCTCCATTTTAAATGGCTTAGTGTCGTTTGATTCTGGGGAGGTCTCTTTTTTTGATTTACCGTTAAAAAATAATCTAAAGGCTATTCGTCAGCGCTGCTCTTTGATCCCTCAAAGCTTGGCTTTTTATGAGAATTTAAGTGTAAAAGAGAACTTAAACTTCTTTGCTGGTGTGCAAAAAATAAAAGGCAAAACCTTAAAAGATAATTTAGCGTATGCGGTAGAAACGAATCGCCTTGCAGCCATGATGGATCAAAAATCATCAACCTTATCTGGCGGTCAAAAGCGCCGTTTAAATATAGCGATTGGTTTGTTAAATAATCCTGATGTTCTGTTTTTTGATGAGCCGACAGTGGGGATTGATCCTGAATCGCGCAATGAAATTTTGGATACAATTAAGGCGTATAAGTCAGATAATAAAACCGTGATTTATACATCGCACTATATGCCAGAGATAGAAAAAATCTGTGATGACGTGGCAATCATGAATGCGGGTCAAATCGTTAAGCAAGGTTCAATATCCTCATTGATTAATAATCAAGAGAGTCAGCAAGTGATTGTAGAGCTTTATCCTCATTCATCGGTACCGCTATCTCTGTCTATTATGAATATGGAGGCCGTGAGCGTAGTTGATACGACGACTCTACTATTAGATCATTCAAGCAGCACATTGGTTGCTCAAGTGATCAGTGAATTAGAACAACAGCACATCAAAGTGAAACAAATCCGCTATGGTGCAACCACACTTGAATCTCTGTTTATCAATCTAACATCAAAAGGAAGAACCGATGTTTAAAGCCATGTTGATAAAAGAATTCTTATTGGTAGGCCGAGATAAACACGCGTTAGCTGCGTTGTTTATTATGCCTGCGGTGTTTATCTTGATCATGTCATTGGCACTTAAAGATGTGATGAACGAAGATAAATCATTAATGACTTATGCAGTGATTGATCAAGATTCAACCGCTGCTAGTGAAGCGTTAACGACTAAATTATCTACTATTAAAACATTAACTCAGTATCCTTTGAGTTCGAATGACTACCTCTCACCTGAAGAAGAGGGGGTGCAGTTTATTATCGATATTCCTGATGGTTTTTATCAAGACGATCTACCACTGAAAATTAGTGTGGCGGCAGATACCTCTCCCTCTTTACTGACCATTTTCAAGAACCAAATAGCCTTGAGTTGGATGGGAAATAAACTTGATGAAGTGAACTCTGCTAATCAAGATAATTTTGATTTTTTGGATGATGACAGTGCTGATAATTCTTTTGATGAATCGTCATTAATGGAAATCCAATACGCCAAGTTATCCCAAGATGAAAAACCGACCTCGACTCAACAAAGCGTACCTTCATGGATCGTGTTTGGTCTGTTCTTTGTCATTATTCCGATGTCGACCATTTTTATTAGTGAGCGAAAACAAAATACCTTAATGAGATTAAGCACCATGAATCTCAGCTTAGCGGCCTTGTTTGGTGGGAAAATATTACCTTATATGCTGATAAATCAAGTGCAAGTCTGGTTAATGATTGGCGTTGGCATGTATATCGTTCCTCTATTTGGTGCGGCTCCATTAACGATTGGTGGTTCGGTTTTTGGTTTGATATTGGTTTCATTATCACTCAGTTTATCGGCAATTGGTTTGTCTATTTTGATTGCAACCGTGGTTGATAGCATTGAACAAGCAACGACGATTGGCGGCATTGTTAATATTTTATTAGGGGCGATTGGTGGCGTCATGGTGCCTAAGTTTGTGATGCCAGAAGCAATGCAAACTTTCTCCAATATTTCTCCGATGTCGTGGGGATTAGAGGGGTTTTTAGATATTTTCTTACGTCGAGGAAGCGTAATGGATGTGCTTAATGAAGCCATGGCATTGACGTTATTTGGCGTGGTTTCACTATTGATTGCCAGTATTGTATTTACTTATAAACAAAGGAAAAGTTCATGAAAGGGTCGTTAGATACAGAATTCAAAATAAAACTTAAAAACATGATCCTTGAAGAGTGTGACAGAGAAGAAATCGCAACAGATGAATTGGCAGATGATGTAGAGCTATTTTCTGATGAAAGTGGTTTAGAGTTAGATTCAGTAGATGGATTGCAAATTTCGATGTTATTGCAGCGTCACTTTAATTTACGTTTGGTAGACCCAAAAGAGTTTCGCCGTATTGTAACGACGATTAACCACCTTGCTGATCACCTACAACCAGAATAATAACGATGATTACGATACTTGGTGGCGACGTGTTAAGCGCACTTGGCAATAAAGCACAGCAATTGGATTTAATGAAAGCGGGCAAATACCTTACTGTTGATAAATCAGTGAATGTATTTGAACAGATCAAAACGTTGCCTTATTACGCGATTCAGAATAACGGTAATTTTGAGGAACTGTTTGATCCTATTCCTTATTTGGACACACTGATTAGCAACTTGTTTGAACTGCACAATATATCAGAGCAAGATCGCCAACGTTGTGGTTTATTTTTAGGTTGTGCCGCCAATGATATGTCGTTAATGCAACCACTTGGTTCGAGTATTAAAGAAAATAATCCACCTCAGTTTTCAGGTAGTCGAGTCGGAAATGGTGTGTATGCCGATAGATTAACGGTTAAGTTTGGTTTAAATCCATTTAGCTTAACTTACAACACCGCTTGTACTTCGAGCTCTAATGCCATTTTAGATGCAGCAACGATGCTGGAGGCGGGTGTCATCGATTATGCACTGGTCATCGGGATGGAAATGTTCGCCTCTCACTCTTTTGAGGGATTCGTATCTATGCAATTATTGGCTCAGCAGCAAACTAAGCCTTTTGATGCAAACAGAGATGGATTGCTATTAGGAGAAGCCTTAGGTGCACTGTTAATGAGTCGTGATGATGTCAAACTATCACCTTGGCAGTTTTGTGGTGGCAGTAGTCAGTGTGAGACACACAGTGTGACAGGCGTAAATCCGGATGGTTCTGGTATCGCTCAAGTAATTAAGAATGCACTGCAAGCCAGTAATGTGAGCGAAGAAGATATCACAGCTGTAAAGGCACACGGAACCGCAAGTAATCTAAGTGATTTAGCAGAGATAAATGGCATGAAACAAGTGTTTTCTCAAACGCCCTCGTTATTTTCATTAAAGCCGTATATTGGTCACACGCTAGGCAGTTGCGGTGTGAGTGAGTTAGTGATCATGATGCAGGCCATTAACAACGGATTCATACCTAAAACGCCAAACTTTGAAATTCAAGATGATGAGATTAACTGGACTCCAACACAAGAAAGCATCCCGTGTGATTCTGGGGTATTTTTACTGAACTGTTTTGGTTTTGGTGGTAACAATAATGCACTTGTTGTGAAGAAGGACGTCGTATGATGTATGTGCATTGCGTTGCTAGTGTGAATATTAAACAAGACCAAGATGTTGATGTAAAAGCAGAATGCAAAAAAGTAGCGTCTGGTTTTGTTCGTCGAACTGATCGTTTTATTCAACTTAGTTTGTTAGGTGTCTCTGATATTAAAGAGCAACAGGAATTAGATAAAAATACCGCACTGTTTATGGTCTCTGGTCAGGGGAACTTATCGGTATTTAATCGATTGTGTCAGCAGCGTTATGTGGAAAATATGCCTCCTAAACCCGTCGACTTTATTAACTCATTAAGTAATACAGCTGGGTTTTATATTGCGAAGTTTTTAGGCCTTGAGAGTAAAAACCTAAACTTAGCGCAGCAAGGATTTGTGGTTGAAAATGCATTACTACTAGCCGATGCGAGTCTAAAAAACCAACAAGAGCAGAATATATTGCTGGGTGGGGTGGATGAGCGAGTAGAGCAATCTAATGATCCTCATGGTTATTTAGATCTTTCAGAAGATGCGGTGATAGGCGAGGGATCAAATTGGATGTTATTAAGTGCAAGTAAGAATGGCGCTAAAGCAAAAATTGATGTATTACCTCAACAGTTTAACCAACAATCGTTACTGGCATATCTGACTTCCTTATTAACGACTCAAGCCTTTTTCGCAACGCATGTCGCATTTGGTCAACGAGTTTCAAATGATCTAATAACTTGTGTTATGGACGTTGTGCCTAGCGATTTATTTGATTGCCAACCTGTTTGTGATTTCTACGAAACCAATCAATTGTATGCTTTGAATCTATTTATAGAAGAACAACAAGGCCGCTTACTGTTCATTGATGGCTTTGAGGAGAGATATAGAGTAATAACCCTAACCTTAGATCTATAAATCAATGGGTTAGGATGTCTTTATTTTATCTTGTTAGCTCAACGACAGGAAATGTGGTGATGTATATTCATTACTGTCTTGAAGTGATATAGTCATCGCAATGTATATTTTTTATGAAAGTTGAATGGATGTCTGATTCTTTATTATTCCACAGAGCTTATGAACATGAATCAAGCTCTAAGTGGGTTGTTTTTGTTCATGGTGCGGGTGGAAGTTCGACAACATGGTTTAAGCAAGTAGCTGCTTTTAGGAAGAATTTTAATGTTCTGCTAATTGATCTACGTGGTCATGGACGTTCGAATAATTTCTCGAAAATTAAAGAATTCATGAACAAGCAATACTCTTTTAAAGTGGTAAGCCAAGATATTATTGATGTACTTGATCATCTTAATATTAAATCTGCACATTTTGTGGGTATGTCTTTAGGCACTATTATTATTCGTAATTTGGCCGAGTTAGCACAAGATAGAGTAAGTTCTATGGTGTTGGCAGGAGCAATTACTCGTTTTAATTTTCGATCTCAATTTTTAATTAAGATGGGAGATATGACGAAAAATATCATGCCTTATATGTGGTTATATAAACTGTTCTCTTATGTTGTTATGCCACAAAAAAGCCAAAAAGAATCACGTCATATCTTTACCCGTGAAGCTAAAAAATTGTGTCAGAAAGAGTTTAAACGTTGGTTTAAGCTAGCCGCTGATGTAAATCCACTAATGCGTTATTTCAAAGATAAAGAATTAGCAATTCCTACACTGTATGTGATGGGAGCAAATGATTATTTATTTATGAAGCCAGTAGAAGAGATGGTAGCGGTACATGAACACAGTCAGTTATTACAAATTCCAGAATGTGGCCATGTGTGTAATATTGATAGACCAAAAGAATTCAATAAGTACGCGATAGAATTTATTGCAGCTCAATAGAAACAAACATAAGAATTGAATAGAAAACGGCGATCATCATGATCGCCGTTTTTATATCCGTTAACTCATGTTCTGAATTAAAGAATAACGGTTTTGTTACCATATACAAATACGTGATCATTTAAGACTTTAGTTAACGCCTTACTTAATACTGATTTCTCCACATCACGACCGGCCATCGCCATGTCTTCTGCACTGAAGTTATGATCCACAGGGATAACATCTTGTTTAATGATTGGACCTTCATCTAAATCATTCGTTACAAAATGCGCGGTTGCACCAATGATTTTGACACCACGATCGTAAGCTTGTTGGTAAGGTTTTGCACCAATAAAAGCCGGTAAGAAGCTGTGGTGAATGTTGATGATTTTTTTAGGGAACTGGGCAACAAAGTTAGCGGTTAATACACGCATGTACTTTGCTAGCACGACATATTCAGGTTGGTATGAGTTAATCACATCCAGCATTTTTTCTTCATGCTCTTCACGTGATAAGCCTTGATGACAAACATGATGGAATGGAATGTCGAACTTTTCGATTAGTCCACCTAAGGTATCGTGGTTGCCAATGACTGCAGCAATCTCAATATTCATGGCACCTGAATAAGCTTTAATTAAAATATCACCAATACAGTGTGCTTCTTTAGTGACTAGAATAACCACTTTTTTGCACGGTTCAGTGACTAATTTACGGTGACTACCTGTTGGTAATGCTTGATCAATGTCTAGTAAGAAGGTTTCATCATTGAAAATACCTTCTAGCTCCGTTCTCATAAAGAACTGGCCTGTTACGTTATCAACATATTCATTATTGTGAACTATGTTCAATTGATGCTTGTAACAAATGTTGGTTATTTTCGCTATTAGCCCACGAGAATCAGGGCAATCCGTTAGTAGTATTTTCTTTTCCATTTTATCTCTCGTGATCACAAAGTGTTCTATTTAAATTTGATATATATAAAGCGTACCTCTTGTTTGTACCTACAATTGAATGAATCGTAAAGCGTTTTTCATTCAGAAATAAAATTAAATTATAAATAGCACAGGAATACGTGCTCTCTTTTAAAGGCGACCGTTATGGATAAAATGTTAGCAAGTAAACTTTATAAAGAACGTGTAGCATCAATTATGAAAACATCTTTAGATGATATTGATGATGGTAAGTTATTGGGACTATTCGAAAATCATACATCCCCAATGACAGCAGCAAAAGAACTGAGTTCCCCTATTCAAAGTCCTTGGTTAAATCGATACCTTAATAAATAATTCTCAAGAAACTTAACGTTTAGTTTCTTTGAAAATCTTGGCATAATCACTTCCTATTTTATAATCACGATGAATGTAGGTTGATATGATTGCCAAGATTTTTTCTTCTTCAGGCGCGTTAGGTAAGGCCATTCCTGGTTTCCAACCTCGTCAACCTCAGCTTGATATGGCTCATGCGGTCCATGATGCTATTAAAAATGGTACACAACTTGTAGTAGAAGCAGGGACAGGGACAGGAAAAACCTTTGCTTATCTTGCTCCTGCTCTTGTGAGTGGTAAAAAAACCATTATCAGCACTGGCTCTAAAAACTTACAAGAGCAGTTATTTCATCGTGATCTGCCTTTGATGACGTCGTCGTTGGGCTTTTATGGCCAAGTTGCGTTATTAAAAGGGCGTTCAAATTATTTATGCCCTGAACGGTTAAATCAACAACTGGTAGAAAGCCATACTCCGCAAGCTGATCCTGAATTATTAACCCAATTGGTTAAAGTACGGGCTTGGTCATCTGAAACCAAAACGGGTGATCTAGGCGATTGCACAGCGATTGCAGAAGACAGCCCAATTGTTCCTTCAATAACCTCTACTAATGACAACTGTTTAGGTAAGGATTGCCCAAGCTTTGATGAGTGTTTTGTGGTTAAAGCACGTAAAAAAGCGATGGATGCAGATGTCGTGGTCGTTAACCATCATCTATTTCTTGCAGACTTAGCGATTAAAGAAACAGGGTTTGGTGAATTAATCCCAGAAGCTGACATTTTTATTTTTGATGAAGCGCATCAGTTACCAGATATTGCGAGTCAATATTTTGGTCAAAATCTATCTAGTCGCCAGTTAACTGAATTAGCAAAAGATATAGAGATCGGTTATCGCACTGAAGCGAAAGACATGCGTCAGTTACAAAAAGTAGCAGAGCGTCTAGCGGGTGCCGCGATGGATCTTCGTATTATTCTAGGTGATACCAATTTTAGGGGTAACTGGCGAGAAGCGATTAAATCACAAGCGGTTCAGCGCGAAATAGTTCGAATCAATGATGCGTTTGAATTAGCTCATGATGTATTAAAGCTAGCACTAGGACGCAGTCAATTATTGGATGCGGCTTTTGATCGTTGTGCTTTATTGAAGAACCGTCTTGAGCGTGTTTGTGATACCACTATTGGTGGTTATTCCTATTGGTATGAATGTACGCCACGTCATTTTAGTTTGAATATTACGCCATTATCTGTGGCTGATAAATTTAAAGAGCAAGTGGCAGATAAAGAAGGTGCTTGGATTTTTACGTCTGCAACGTTAGCGGTAAATGATGATTTCTCTCATTTTACACAACGCTTAGGGTTAGAGCCGACAAAACAATTTTCTCTGCCGAGCCCGTTTGATTATCAAACCCAAGCATTACTGTGTGTTCCTCGCTTTTTGCCTGAACCAAACAGTTATGGCATTGCGGATAAGTTAGTTGAATTATTACAACCCGTGATTAAACAAAATAATGGCCGTTGTTTTTTCTTGTGTACTTCGCACCAAATGATGCGAGATCTGGCGGAGCAATTTAGACAAACTCTCGATTTACCAGTGTTAGTTCAAGGTGAAACGACAAAGCAGAAATTATTGTCTGAGTTTATGGAACTGGGTAATGCATTATTGGTTGCGACAGGGGCTTTTTGGGAAGGTATCGATGTTAGAGGTGACGCGCTAAGCTGTGTTATCATAGACAAACTTCCTTTTACAGCACCTGATGATCCATTGCTAAAAGCTCGAATTGAAGATTGTCAATTGAGTGGTGGTGATGCATTCTCGCAAGTACAAATACCAGATGCTGTGATCACCTTAAAGCAAGGTGTTGGTCGTCTTATTCGAGATACTAAAGATAAAGGGGTATTGGTTATTTGTGATAATCGTTTGGTCACTCGACCTTATGGTTCTACGTTCTTGCAAAGTTTACCACCGATACCGCGCACACGAGATTTACGTAATGTGTCTGAATTTTTGGCAAAAGCCAATCAGACCAATGAAAATGAATCAGAAAAACAAGAAGCCATTTTAGAAAATTGAGGCATTAATGAGCGCAAATATTTTAGCGGTAGATACCGCCACTGAAAACTGTTCTGTCACACTGATTGTTGACGGAAAAGTCTATTCTCGACGTGCAGTGGCACCGCGTGAACACACGATTAAAGTACTTCCATTTGTCGATGAAGTATTAAAAGAAGCGGGTGTGCGCTTACAAGATTTAGATGCTCTCGCATTTGGTCAAGGGCCAGGTAGCTTTACTGGTGTTCGTATCGGTATTGGTATTGCTCAAGGTTTAGCATTTGGTGCCGATTTACCTATGATAGGTATTTCAACATTAGAAGCAATGGCGCAAGCGGGCTACCGAGTTCATGGGGCGACGCAAGTTGCCGCAGCGATTGATGCTCGCATGGGTGAAGTCTACTTTGGTATGTATCAACGTAATGATGATGCAACCTGGACTTATAACGTTGCTGAATCTGTGTTTAAGCCAGAAGCCTTGTTAACGTATTTACCTGAACAATCAGGTGAGTGGTTAACCGTAGGTACCGGCTGGGATGCGTATACGGAAGCGTTAGTGGAATTACCATTAGAGCGCAAAGCATCAGAAGTACTTTATCCTGATGCGGAAGATATCGCGTTTTTAGCGCAACAAAAATTTGAGCAAGGATTGGCGTTGCCAGCAGAAGAATCTGCCCCTGTTTATGTTCGTGATACGGTTACTTGGAAAAAGCTACCAGGTCGCGAATAATTTTTAAATTAGCGGAGTGATGAGCTCCGTTTATTAATCAATTAAGAAAGGTCACTATGGTATCAATTCATGGGCTACCGCCTGCATTAGTACAGAATCAAAAAGTACAAAAGCAGCAAGCCGTTGGAAAGAATAATCAGGTTAAGAAAGCTAATGGCAGTAAAGCCATGGTTGCTCAGCCGTCCAAAGTGGCTACAGCAGTTACTAATCAAGTAAAGCAGCTTAATGCTTCAGAGTATGCTAACTCTCGATTGCAATACGATTTGCCTGAAGGGGGGAATCGTAAAGCAATGGAAGAGTATATGGATATTATGCTGCAAAAGCGTAGAGAGGAACTTGCTCAGCTCGTCGGTGTCGATCTCTATATCTAGCTTCAGTTATGAAAAGGATTAATATGAAACAGACATTGTGCTTTCTATTTGCGTTATTACTTGCAGGTTGTAGCTCACTTCCTACAGAATTAGAATCATCTCAAGCGGCAGTGATTACTGAATACAGTGCTTTTTCAGCAGCTGCTGAACATAGCCGACCAAGCGAAGTACGTTTAGGTGGGGTTGTTGCTCGTATTGATAACTTAAAAACGACCACTCGCATTGAAGTGGTTAACCTACCTATTTCTTCTGCTGGAAAACCAGATATAGCTCAAGAGCCTAATGGCCGATTTGTGGTCTATTTTGATGGGTTTATCGATCCGGTGACTTATGCAAAAGGTCGATTAATTACGGTCTTAGGGCAATCAAATGGAATTGAAAAGGCCAATGTCGGTGATTTTCTTTACTCTTTTCCTGTTATAACGGGTACTGCTATTCATTTATGGCAAGTGCAAGAATACGTCGTGAGCAATGATTTCAATATGAGCTATATGCCGTGTACTGGCAGTCGATGTTTACATCAGCGCAGTATTGAAAGCCGACGTGGGAAAGTCGTACAGGAAGTAAAATAACCAGTATGAGTTTATTTCAACAATCAAGCATTGACCTTCACCATGGCACAGTAGCCGTGATGGAAATTAAACCAAAAGAGATCCATCAAACGATATTATTTTTACATGGTTGGCAAGATAATGCGGCCACGTTTAAAACAACGATGGAAGCCTACACAAAGCAGCAGCTATTTCATCATTTAATTGCGATAGATTGGTTTGGTCACGGGTTATCAAGCCATAAAGGGGATGATAATTTTTATCACTTCTTTGACTATATTGACGATCTTCATCAGATAATACTTCAAACAAAATTAGAAAATGTAGTATTAGTTGGGCATTCACTAGGCGCTTTAATTGCGAGTGCTTATTGTGCTGTTTTTCCTGAAAAAGTGTCCGCACTTATGATGATTGAAGCATTAGGCCCATTGAGTGAAGAAGAAGATAAGATCACTGAACGGTTACGCCAAGGGATCCTAAGTCGCCAACGCTATCGGAATAAGCCTCAACGAACATTAAAAGATAAGCAAGCGGCGATTGAGTTGCGATCAAAAGTGAATCAATTGCCTGAGTTACTAATAGAACCAATGGTCACTCGTTCATTAACAACATCATCTGAACATGTGCAATGGACAACTGATGCGAAAGTGAAATGTGATTCTCTCTATCGAATGAGTGAAGCTCATGCTTTATCGTTACTTTCGAAGATTGAATGCCCAGTTGTTGCTGTTATTGGCAGTGAAGGTTATGGGCATTTAAAGCAGAAAACCCATCGATATCGTCATATTTCCAATTTTGAATGTTTTAAAATAGAGGGTGGTCACCACTGCCATTTAGAGCACCCAGATCAAGTGAGCTATTATATTGGTGTTCTGGTTAACAAAATAACCACATAACTGCTTCACATATTTAAAAAAAAGCCATGTTTATGGTCAAATAAGCAACGAATAAATAATTGATAATAAAAATAGTTGACTATAATTGTAGAGTAAATAGTCTACTCATCAAAAGTGATACTGATCACTGTTATTGAGTTATTGCTAAAAGAGCAATGAATCGTATATAGAATAGGAGAAAAGCGTGGATAAAGTTTGGCTTTCACGTTACCCAGAAGACGTACCAGCAGAAATAAACCCAGACCAATACAGTTCATTGGTTGATATGTTTGAGCAATCGGTTCATAAATATGCCGATCAGCCTGCATTTATCAATATGGGTTCAGTAATGACATTTCGTAAGTTAGAAGAGCGCAGTCGTGCTTTCGCTGCTTACTTACAAAATGAACTTAAACTGAAAAAAGGCGACCGAGTTGCTTTAATGATGCCGAACTTATTGCAATATCCTATTGCGTTGTTTGGTGTATTACGTGCAGGTATGGTAGCGGTAAACGTTAATCCACTTTATACACCACGTGAATTAGAGCATCAGTTGAATGATTCTGGTGCGGCGGCAATCGTGATTGTTTCAAACTTTGCTAGTACGCTAGAAGAAGTGGTAGATAATACGCCAGTTAAACACGTGATCTTAACGAATCTAGGTGAGCAATTACCTCGTGCGAAAGGCACTATTGTAAACTTCGTTGTTAAGTACGTGAAGAAAATGGTACCAAAGTACGATCTTCCTCATGCGACTTCTATGCGTAATGCATTGCGTAAAGGCCGTAGAATGCAATATATCAAGCCATTTATTGATAGTCAGGACTTAGCCTTCCTACAATACACTGGCGGCACTACGGGCGTAGCAAAAGGCGCAATGCTGACTCATCGTAATATGATTGCTAACGTAATGCAGGCAAAAGGGGCTTACGGTCCTGTGTTGACAGAAGGTCGAGAGCTTATTGTTACCGCATTGCCTCTGTATCATGTCTTTGCATTAACCGTAAACTGCTTACTATTTGTTGAAATGGGTGGTCGCAACTTACTTATTACTAACCCTCGTGATATTCCTGGTTTTATTAAAGAACTACAGAAGTATCCATTTACGGCAATTACAGGAGTGAACACACTCTTTAATGCGTTAGTAAACAATGAAGATTTCCATGAGTTAGATTTTAGCAATCTTCGCTTATCTGTTGGCGGTGGTATGGCTGTGCAGCGTGCAGTTGCTGAAAAATGGCAGCAACATACAGGTTGTTACTTACTCGAAGGCTATGGCTTAACAGAGTGTTCTCCATTGGTTGCAGCTTATCCACATAACCTAACCTCATACAATGGGTCTATTGGTTTACCTGTCCCATCAACTGAAGTTCGTATGGTTGATGAAGAGGGCAATGTCGTTGCTAATGATCAAATTGGTGAGCTTCAAGTCCGTGGTCCTCAAGTGATGAAAGGCTATTGGAACCGTGCTGAAGCAACGAAAGATATGATCACTGATGATGGTTGGGTAAGCACTGGTGATATCGTTAAATTTGATGATGAAGGCTTCCTACACATTGTTGACCGTAAAAAAGACATGATCTTAGTTTCAGGTTTTAACGTGTATCCAAATGAGATTGAAGATGTAGTTGCGCTTCATGGGAAAGTGTTAGAAGTTGCAGCTGTTGGTAAACCTCATCCAACATCGGGTGAAGTGGTTCGTATTTGTGTTGTTAAGCGCGATCCTAGCCTTACTAAAGATGAACTTATTGCTCACTGCCGCAAGCATTTAACTGGTTATAAAATCCCACGTATTGTTGAGTTTAGAGACGATCTTCCAAAAACAAACGTAGGTAAAATTTTGCGTCGTGAACTGCGAGATGAATATAAAGCAGAAGAAAACGCGTAATTTGGTTACAATGTAAAAACACGATAATGCCAGCTTAATCGCTGGCATTATTTTTATAATAAATATAAATAATAGAGACAAGATAGCTTAGTTTTTATTGAGGTTAAGCTATCTTGCCTTACCGATTTTTTAAGGAAGAACTGTGGAATTTGAAATCGTTAAACAGAGTCAACGTTTAGCTGAGATCTGTCAGCAAGCAAGTCATAAACCATTTCTAATGTTAGATACTGAATTTGTACGCACAAGAACGTTATATGCACGTTTAGGTTTGATTCAAATGTTTGATGGTGAAACGTTAGCATTGGTTGATCCGGTTGAAATAGATGATTTAACTCCGCTTTGGGATTTATTAAAAAATGAATCAGTCACTAAGGTACTTCATGCTTGTGGTGAAGATTTAGAAGTGTTCCAACACTACGCAGGTTGTATGCCTACGCCGATGATAGACACTCAAATTATGGCTGCATTCTTGGGTTATGGTTTATCCACGGGCTTTGCGAAATTGGTGTCGGATTATTTAGGTGTAGATCTAGATAAAGGTGAGGCTCGAACAGATTGGATGGCGCGTCCATTGTCTGAAAAACAGCTTAACTATGCCGCAGCAGATGTGCATTACTTACTGCCTATGTTTGAAAAGCTAAAAGCAGAATTAGCAGAAACACAGTGGGAAGCAGCAGCCTATGAAGAATCTGAATTAGCGGTAAAAAAACGTGAAAAGCAGCCAGATGCTGAGAAAGCGTATTTAGATATTAAAAATGCATGGCAATTAAACCCTAAGCAATTAGCAATATTGAAAATGGCCGCGAAATGGCGTTTAGAAGAAGCTAGAAAGCGTGATTTAGCGGTTAACTTTGTTGTTCATGAATTAAGTTTATGGAAGTTAGCGCGTTTTGGTTTGCGCAGCAAAGAGCAAATGCTAAAAGAGGGTTTTGACCCAAGAGAAGTTCAACGTCATGGTGGTAAGCTGTTACGCTTTACTTATTTAGCGGATGATTTAGATCCAGCAGAATACCCAAAAGAGATCTCTCGATTAATGGATTACCCAGGCTATAAGCAGATTTTTAAGCTGTTGAAAGATGAAGTGAAATTAGCTTCAGATCAGTCTGGATTAATGCCTGAATTTCTGTCGTCTAAAAAGCAGTTAAATCAGTTACTTTCTTGGAAGTGGAAGAAAAATTCTGCGCCAGAATTCAAACCGGAAACATTAAACGGTTGGCGTGGTGACTTATTAGAAGCTCGATTTATGTCTGTGCTTGAAAAGTAATATCAATGTAATTAATTAGGTAATTACTGGAATTGGTATTATTGCTTGCTTACTAAAAAGGTGACTATTAATAGTCACCTTTTTTAATATTATAAGCGCAGTGTTTAACCTAAAGATTAATGGTCGTCTTCTGGAAGCGTCACGTTTAGTTCTAAAACTGATAGGTCTTCTTCTTTTTGTTCAAGAGACACGGTTACCATTTCAGGACTTACGTTTACATATTTACTGATCACTTTAAGAATATCTTCTTTTAGCTGTGGTAAATATGAAGGAGCAGGACCGCCATTGCGACGTTCTGCAACGATGATCTGTAGCCTTTCCTTAGCTATGTTAGCAGTGGCTTTTTTCTGTGGTCTAAAAAACTCAAGCAATGCCATGCTTAACCTCCAAATAGTCGTTTAAAGATACCTTTCTTCTCTTCTTCTAAGAAGCGGAATGAAACTTCCTTGCCTAACAGACGGTCTACTGCATCTTGGTATGCAGAGCCTGCGTTTGATTCTTCGTCAAAAATTACTGGAACACCTTTGTTAGATGCATTTAGTACTGATTGACTCTCTGGAATAACTCCCAATAGTGGAATATTCAAGATTTCTTCAACATCTTCTACGCTTAACATTTCGCCTTGATTTACACGAGCAGGGCAATAACGAGTAAGTAGTAAATGTTGCTTAACTGGTTCTAATGACTCTTCTGAACGACGTGATTTAGAATCTAAAATCCCTAGAATTCGGTCTGAATCTCGAACTGAAGAAACTTCAGGGTTCGTCGTAATAATTGCCTCATCAGCAAAGTATAGTGCCATTAATGCACCAGCTTCAATACCCGCAGGAGAGTCACAAATAATGAAGTCAAAATTCATTTCAATAAGGTCATCAAGAACTCGGCGTACACCTTCTTTGGTTAGTGCGTCTTTATCGCGAGTTTGAGAAGCCGGTAGGATAAACAAGTTACCTACGCGCTTATCTTTGATTAGTGCTTGATTTAGAGTAGCTTCGCCATTAATCACGTTTACAAAATCGTAAACTACACGACGCTCACAACCCATGATTAAATCAAGGTTACGTAAGCCTATATCAAAATCGATAACTGCTGTTTTCTTGCCAGCCAGCGCAAGACCTGATGCAATAGCAGAACTCGACGTAGTTTTACCTACACCGCCCTTGCCAGAAGTCACAACGACAATACGTGCCATTTTTATTATTCCTTTTATGTTGTGCTATAACGTTAGGGTATCGATCTGAATACGGTCTTCAACCATAGTGATCATGACATTTTGATGCCAATACTCTTTGTCAATTTGGTCGCTTAACCAATAATTACCCGCAATGGAAATCAGTTCAGCTTGTAAATTCTTACAGAAAACTTTTGCTTCTGTTTGGCCACTCGCACCAGCAATTGCTCTGCCTCGCAAGGTTCCATGTATATGTATACTGCCATCAGCAATGACCTCAGCGCCTGGGCTTACGTGATTTAATATCACAAGGTCGGCATCTTTTGCATACACTTGCTGACCAGAACGAATAGGGGTTCTAACCACTTTCGTTGGTTGCATATTGGCTTTTTGTGTTACTTGTTGAGGTGTAAATGAGGTCATAACAGCAAACCCTGCTGCAGTGGCCTGAGCTTGTTTTTCTTTATCTTTGCAGCCAGTGATCCCGACAGGGATCATACCAGTGCGTTCGACACCAGATTTTAGCTCAACAAAGTTAATTTCATTTGATACATTTTCAATGTTTACAACAACAGGCGCAGAAGCAAAAAAAGAAGGCGCTTTTGCCACTTTTTCTTCAAGCATAGCTAATGCCTGATGTACGTCATCATTAGGTAAATGTAATACTGAAAGGGTGAAATTACTGCCCTTTAAATCGGCTGTTTTTGTCATACTATTCTGTATCTTGATAAATTTAATACCACAAATCTGATACCATGTTATAGTCAGTTTGACTGCACAGCAAGTTATCTTCTTGTCTTAAGTGTACTTTTTAGTAAGGCTCTCATCAAATAGACATTGTTTACATGTTAGAAGTTGAGAGCAAGATCAACCCTTTTCAAAATAGGTTATAAAATGTTCTGTTCAGTTTATAAAAGTACCAAAAAACAAGGTGCTTATCTTTATATAGAGAAAAAAGATGACTTTACACCAGTTCCTAAAGAACTGATGGCGATGTTTGGAACGCCAACCATGGTAATGGTAGTAAACTTAGCAGGAAGAACGCTAGCTTCAGTTGATGTAGAAACAGTAAAGACATCAATTAAAAATGAAGGTTTCTTTTTACAACTTCCGCCACCACCAGAAAATTTGCTTGAAAAATATAAAAAAGATAAAGCAGCAAGAAAAGAGAGTGAATAATGAAGAAAAAATTACTGCTAGGGATAGTCAGTCTGCTCATGGCAACATCTGTTACAGCAAATACTCCTGAAGGGGAATTTCAGGACTATATTGTAGAGTTAAAAAATGAAGCGAGAGAGATAGGTATTTCAGAACCTATTCTTGAGCGTGCATTTAAAGATATTGCCTTTAAAGAAAAAGCGGTCAAATCAGATCGTAACCAGCCAGAAAAAAAATTAACGCTAGATGAGTATATTCCACGCGCAGTGCCGAAATGGAAAATCAAACAAGCAAACGATTTATACCAAAAACACTATAAAGAGCTGAACCGTATTGGAAATGAATATGGCGTTCAACCTCGTTTTATTGTTGCGTTATGGGGCGTTGAAAGTAATTTTGGTAAGCTGACTGGTGGTTATAATGTGATTGAAGCATTGACGACGTTAGCTTATGACGGCCGTCGTGAAGAATTCTTCAAAAAACAAACCATGGCTGCATTAACCATTTTACAGCAAGGTCACATTACTCCAGAAAACATGAAAGGTTCATGGGCAGGGGCGATGGGACAATGTCAGTTCATGCCAACGTCATTCTTAGCTTATGCCGTTGATGGCAATGGTGATGGTCGTAAAGATATTTGGACCACTCACGCGGATGTATTCGCATCAGCAGCAAACTACTTAAAGCAAGTGGGTTGGGACGATACTTATACGTGGGGACGTCAAGTACAATTACCTGAATCATTAGATGCTGAAAGCCTAAAAGGGCTATCTGAAGAAAAAGGTAAGTCATTAGCTCAATGGCAAGACCTTGGTGTTCGTCGTTTAACGGGCAAAGCGTTACCTGACGTCGATATCGAAGCGTGGTTAGTGCAACCCGATGATAACGATGGTCGTGCGTATCTGGTTTACAATAATTACCAAGTTTTAATGGACTGGAACCGTTCGCATTACTTTGCGTTAGCGGTGAGTCACTTAGCTGATTCGATTAAGTAATAGAGCAGGGTTCAGATCGCTTCGCTCAAAGGATTCAGGGGAGTTTGTTGTGAGTTTATCACTTACAACGAGCCCCCTGAAACCTGAAAGGGAGCTGGCGACCGACCTAGTCCCTGCTCTTACTTTCTCTTAAATATCCAACGGCTTTCCTTTCAACAACCTTCTCACCCATAATCTTCCTGGGTGCAATCCTTCAAGTACCGAATTTGGTAGCGGAATTGGATCTCCCATGATCTGTGATGCTAAGGTTTCTGCCAATAGTGGCGCAGAGCTTAATCCCCTTGAACCTAATGTCAGCATACAGAATAAACCTTCATAGACAGGTATATCTTTCGCTTCACGTAACCAGTGGCGTTTTTTATAGATATATTTGTACTCTTCTTGCATATCTTCAAAGCGAACCACATTGCCAAGAAATGGCAGATGATCACGACTGGCGCAGCGAATGCCGACACGAGCGTGATTGTCAGACGTATCTGCCTCTTTCACCCAAGCTTCATTAGGAATACATTTCTGTAATCGTTCACCATTTTCTATTTGATCTGATTCTTTAAACGCTAAATCTAAATCACGGCGATCGTAACTTGCGCCAATACAATGGCTTTGATTCTTGGTATTTTCAGGGGTTAAATAACCGTCATAACACAACACTGTTTTCAGTTTTTTTAGTGATTCCGTGGTAGGAATATGACTCACTTGGCCTCGAACCGGTGTTGCTGGAATATCTTTGGTCTGTTCGAAATCAGTAAATTTATGGCCATTAGCAACCACAACGGCTTGATGTCGATTTATTTTTTCACCAAGAATAACGTTCCATTGCTTATCGTCAGTTTGAGTTAATTGCGTCACTTCAGCGTTATTATGCAACGTAAATAGTGGGTTTTCTGATAAATGAGTAAAGATCCCACGAGTTAACTGTTTTGGACATAACCAGCCCCCAAGAGGGTAATGAACGCTCTCCATATTGATTGGTAGGCCAACATGGTGGTTTGTTTCTTCTTTGCTAAATGCGGTGACGAGTTCATTGGGAAACTGAGCGGTTAGCATTTTATTTAATTTATTTTCTGATTTATCATCCCATTTGAGTTGGGTTACGCCGCACCAATCGTGATCAAATTCCACGTCTTTGGCTGCTTGGTCGATGAACTGACGAGCAAAAATAAAGCCGGGAGCAAAGAATCGTGACAGTGAGTTAAACTTCTCATTCAGTAGAGGATATACAGCGCCTTGCTGATTACCAGAAGCGCCTTGTGCGGCTTTATCATCTTTACAGTAAACAGTGACATTTACACCGCGACGAAGCAGTGTTGTCGCCAATGATGCACTGGCAACACCTCCACCAATAATAGCCACATCTGTGATATTTTCTGGTGTCGAGCGTGCATACCAAACCGCATGATTCGCCTTGGTTTTACGTTCCGTTAATGTACCAGCGATCATGTCTCTTTTATGAGCGAAACCTTTGACTTTTTTCATATCAAAGCCTGCTTCAATCAAGCCTCGACGAACAAAACCTGCTGCTGTGAAAGTAGCGCAAGTACAGCCTTTTTTAGCAAGGCTGGCCATATTATTAAATAGATTTTGATTCCACATTTCAGGGTTTTTACTTGGTGCAAAACCATCTAAAAACCAAGCGTCGATAACTCCTGAATCATCCATCCAAATTTGTGGCATACAGTCTTTGATATCACCGAACCAAAGGTCGAGTGTTATCATGCCATCTTCTAATACCAGTCGGTGACAATCTGGAACGGCAGCAGGATAATGTTCTTGCAGTTGCTCAGCTAGCTCTGCTAATTCAGGCCATGCTTGGTGGGCCTTAATGAGATCGGCCTTAGTGACAGGGAATTTTTCAAAACTAACAAAATGAAGCTCTTTAAGTGCAGCATCTGGGTTTTGTTCTCTAAATGTTTTAAACCATTGCCACACAGCAAGGAAGTTTAACCCAGTACCAAATCCTGTTTCACCGATTACAAAACGACGTTGGTCATAATCTTGCCATCTTTGAGGCAGATGATTTTGCTGTAAGAAGACGTATCGTGTCTCTTCTAATCCATTATCATTAGAAAAATAGACATCATCAAAGTCATTTGAGACAGGAGTTCCAGACTCATTCCAATCAAGGATTGCATTAGTGATGCTGTTTTGTGGTAAAATGTGATTTCGTGACATAAATTAGAACCATTAAAGATAATCTACGTCGGATTTTAACGACTTATAGGAAAGCTGACCACTTTGTTGTGCTATCTTCGCTATTATCTACCAAGATTTATGACTTATTAGGAAAGAATCATGAAAAGAGCCGTAATTACAGGCATGGGCATTGTATCAAGTATCGGTAACAATGCAGAAGAAGTATTAGAGTCTCTGAAAGCTGGTAAATCAGGCATTAACTTCTCTGAGCAGTTCGCTGAAAAGGGTCTGCGCAGTAATGTTTGGGGCGATTTGAAAATGAACCCTGCTGACCACATCGATCGCAAAAAAATGCGTTTCATGGGTGATGCGGCTGCATTTGCTTACATCTCAATGGAGCAAGCAGTAGCAGATTCTGGCTTAACAGAAGATCAAGTTTCAAATGACCGCACAGGTATTGTTGCAGGTTCTGGTGGTGCATCATCACTAAACCAAGTAAATGCAGTGGATATCTTGCGTGAGAAAGGCGTTAAGCGTGTTGGTCCATACATGGTTCCACGTACAATGGCGTCAACGGTTTCTGCATGTCTTGCAACACCGTTTAAAATTCGTGGTGTTAACTACTCAATGAGTTCTGCATGTGCAACTTCTGCGCACTGTATTGGTCACGCGGTAGAGCTTATTCAACTTGGCAAACAAGACGTAATGTTTGCTGGTGGTGGTGAAGAGCTAGATTGGTCTCTAACGATGATGTTTGATGCGATGGGCGCACTATCATCAAAATACAATGACACACCAGAAAAAGCATCTCGTACTTACGATGCAGATCGTGACGGTTTCGTTATCTCTGGTGGCGGCGGTATGGTTGTTATCGAAGAACTTGAACATGCACTTGCTCGTGGCGCTAAAATTTACGGTGAAATCGTAGGTTACGGTGCAACATCTGATGGCTACGACATGGTAGCACCATCAGGCGAAGGCGCAGTTCGTTGTATGAAAATGGCAATGCAAAATGTAGACAGCGTAGATTACGTGAACACTCACGGTACATCTACACCTGTTGGTGATGCAAAAGAGCTAGGCGCTATCCAAGAAGTATTTGGTGCGAACAGCCCTGCAATCTCTGCAACTAAAGCAATGACTGGTCACGCACTAGGTGCAGCCGGTGTTCATGAGGCTATCTACTCAACGCTAATGCTAGATCACGGTTTTATCGCGCCAAGTATCAACGTTGAAACACTAGATCCAGCAGCTGAAGGTCTTGATATCGTTACTGAAAAACGCGATCAAAAACTAACAACAGTTATGTCTAACAGCTTTGGTTTTGGTGGTACAAACGCAACGCTAGTAATTAAGAAATACGAAGCGTAATCGCGTAACCACTAAAAAAAGATAGTAAAACCCAGTCACTTAAATTGGCTGGGTTTTTTTATGCCTGTTTTCTATCACGGAAGTGTGTGATACCAATCGTAGTAAATAATTGATCATCCTAGCTGGTTAAAATGCTCGATAACTGCGTTCAATTTTTTGATTGTAGAATAGCTACTTATCAAAAAATCCGCCTTGTTCTCAAGCATTTTTCCTGCGCTATTTCTGAACACTTACTTACTGTGATTGGTATGATAAACTGAATTCATAAATCGAAAAGGATAACTGATTAAAAAATGAAAATATTGATTGATGAAAATATGCCTTATGCTGCTGAACTATTTAGTGAGCTAGGCGAAGTTGTTGCTAAATCAGGAAGAACACTAACAGCAGATGATTTAATTGATGTTGATGCATTAATGATTCGATCTGTAACCAAAGTGAATGCTGAGCTGATCTCAAAAGCCAATAAACTTAAGTTTGTAGGCACAGCAACAGCAGGTATGGACCATGTTGATCAAACTTTATTGAAAGAAAAAGGGATATTTTTCACGGCAGCTCCTGGTTGTAATAAAGTGGGTGTTGCTGAATACGTATTAAGTTGTGTCATGGTATTGGCTCAACAACACGGTTTTTCTATCTTTGATAAAACGTTTGGTATTGTGGGTGCAGGTCAAGTTGGTTCTTATTTAGCTAAATGTCTTGATGCGTTAGCTATTCCATACTTACTTAATGACCCAATCAAAGAGCAAGAAGGCGATCAACGCGCATTCGTGCCGCTAGAAGAATTGTTAGAAAAATCAGATGTTATTAGTTTCCATACGCCGATCACCCGCAATGGTGAATTTCCAACTCATCATCTGATGAATGAAAAAAGATTAACAGCGCTGCGTAATGACCAAATAGTGATCAATGCTGCGCGTGGTCCTGTGGTTGATAATCAAGCATTAAAACAACGCTTATTAAAACAAGATGGCTTTAAAGCGGTATTAGATGTGTTTGAGTTTGAGCCAGAAGTTGATATGGAATTATTGCCTTTACTCTCTTTCGCCACTCCTCATATTGCAGGGTATGGACTAGAAGGCAAAGCACGTGGAACAACCATGATCTTTAACTCTTATTGTGAGTTATTAAATCGTGAAGAACGAGCTGATCCTCAGGCTCTATTACCTATCGCGCCAATCCCTAATGTGACACTAAATCAGCAATGGGATCATTCAACACTGCACAATTTGATTCAGTTAGTCTATGATGTGCGAAAAGATGATGCCATATTCAGAACCGAAATCTCAACAGTTGGTGCATTTGACAAAATGCGCAAAGATTATTGGGATAGAAGAGAATACAGTGCAATCACAATCACAGGTGATAAAAACTGTGGTCTTACCCCGTTACAACAACTTGGATTTACAATCGAGGAAGTCTAATGACTCAAGAATTTGATGTTGCCATTCTTGGCGCAACTGGTGCCGTTGGCGAAACAATCATAGAAGTATTGCAAGAGCGTAAGTTTCCTGTTCGCAATTTATACCTTTTAGCTTCCGAGCGTAGTGAAGGTAAAACAGTTCGTTTTAATAATAAGACATTAACTGTTGAAAATGTAGAAGAGTTTGATTGGAGCCAAGTGCAAATAGGTCTATTTTCTGCGGGTGGTGAACTTTCAGCTAAATGGGCTCCAATTGCAGCAGAATCTGGTGTTGTTGTTATCGATAATACCTCGCACTTCCGTTACGATCAGGATATTCCATTAGTGATCCCAGAAGTAAATCCTGAGGCCCTTGCTGATTTTCGTAACCGCAATATCATTGCGAACCCTAACTGTTCAACGATTCAAATGTTAGTTGCGTTAAAACCAATTCATGATGCTGTAGGTATTGATCGTATTAACGTATCAACGTACCAGTCAGTGTCAGGTTCTGGTAAAGCGGGTATTGATGAATTAGCAGGTCAAACGGCTAAGCTATTAAATGGCTTACCAGCAGAGAACAAAGCATACGATAAGCAAATTGCATTTAACTGCCTACCTCACATTGATGAGTTCATGGACAATGGCTACACCAAAGAAGAAATGAAAATGGTGTGGGAAACGCAAAAAATCTTTGCAGATGAAAGCATCACAGTGAATGCAACGTGTGTGCGTGTCCCTGTTTTTTATGGCCATGCTGAATCGGTTCATATTGAAACTCGTGCTCCAATTGATGCAGCAGAAGCAACTCGTTTACTTGAAGAGACAGATGGAATTGAAGTATTCCACGGTAATGATTACCCAACACAAGTGAGTGATGCTACAGGTAAAGACCATGTAATGGTTGCTCGTATTCGTGAGGATATTAGTCACTCAATGGGGCTAAATATGTGGGTTGTTGCAGATAATGTACGTAAGGGTGCTGCAACCAACGCAGTACAAATCGCAGAAGTATTAATTCGCGATTATTATTAATAGATAATATATATGCAGAATTGCTTATAACAAATACGCATATTAGCCATAAAAAAGAAAGCCTTAGTGAAAGCTAAGGCTTTTTTCTTCCATTAACTCCACAGTTTTTGCTAAATCGCTACAGTTTTTTTATTATTATCCGATATAGTTACATAGATATCATTTTTTCATTTATTTAAGAGGCATCTCTAGTGTCTGACGCATCCAACAAATTGTTAAAAACGCTAACTCCTTTGGCGCTATTCATTGCATCACAATGTTCCGTTGCAAACGCAGCAGGAACAATTCAAATTGTGGGGCCTGAGGGAAAGGATCAAACTGTCAGTTCGCAAGCTGTTGTTCAATCACAACCAGAGAGAGCCTCGACTACTGCTGTTGTGCAAAAAGCAAAAACACCGACAAAAATGTATGGCCCAACAAAAGAAGATGAAACTCTGTGGTCAATTGCAAGTCGTGTGAACCCATCAAATACGACCTCGGTACAGCAAACCTTAATTGCTATTTATCGCTTAAATCCACACGCCTTTGAAAATAATAATATTCATGGATTAGAGCCAAATAGCCGTTTGCGATTACCGACGTTAGAACAAGTTCGTCGTGAAAATACTGATGATGCTAAACAACTGCTTATTGCTCATAAAAATAAACAGAACGCGCAAAAATCAGTGAGTACCAAAACGACAAGTACAGTTGTATCAGAGCGTAAATCAACGCCAGCGTCAAAAGAAACAGCGTTATCTCCAAGTAAAGAAAAAGCATCGGTTGTTAATAAATCACCAGCTAAAGAGGTGAGTAAAGCTGTTGCTCCTGCTTCAGTTATTGAGCTGAAATCTGAATTAGATACCACAGAACAAGAATTTTCAGCATTACAAGAAAATAACCACCAACTGCGTGTTCGATTAGCAGAAGTTCAAAATGAAGTCGACAATCTAAAAAATTCATTAGGGGATGAAGACCGAATTCGTAATGAAGTCGAAAAATTCATTAATGAACAGAAACAACTTGCGGCTGCTGAGAAAAAAGCAGAACCAAGTGCAATGGATAATTTAGCATCAAGCCCAGGTCTAATCGCATTACTTGCTTTAATTCCAGGCGCCTTAATTGCAGGCTTAATTGCATTCTTCTTATTCCGTCGTAAGAAAGAGGAAGAGGAAGACGCAGAAAATACGTCAGAAACTCAGCCTTCACCGCTAGTTATGCCAGATAATAATTTCAATATGGATGATGACATTCCAGAAATTAGTTTAGATGACGATGATGACCTTTTAGGTGATCTAAATGATGACGAATTCTTATTTGGTGACGATAATTCAGATTCAAATGATGATTTATTCGCTGAGTTTGAAACCGAAAATAACAGTTCAGATAATGATGACCCATTTGCTTCATTAGACGGTGAAGAAAACGATGATTTAGATTTAATGTTGTCTGATGGAGATCTTGATTTAGACCTTGATGGTTTAGATGATGACATTGATATGTCCTCAAGTGCACTAACCGTTGATGCGGAAGAAAAAGCACTAGGTCTTGAGGAGATGGAAAAAGCACTGAATGATTTCGACAGTGATTTATTCTCAGCAAGCGATTTAGAAGAAGAAGATGACGACTTTGATCTATCACTTATTGATGATTCAGATCTATCAGCGTTAGATAAATCAGCGCCAGAACTTGATGATAACGAAGATCTTGAAGGTGGAGAACTTGATCAATCAATGCTAGATGATCTGTTCTCATCAATGGATATGGAAGATGACTCAGAAGAGTCTGAGCTAGACCAAGGTTGGGATCTGGACGAAAAAGAAGAAACCAAACTTGCTCCAGAGCCGGTTTCAAATTCAGTAGAAGATGAATTGGACTTTGATGCTTTATTATCAGAGATGGAAAATACAAATGAAACGACTGAAGGTTCTAATAAAGAAGAGAGTATCGAACTAGATAATGATGATGCTTTATTTGGAGAGCTTGATGAAGAGGATATTGATTTAGAATCTGATAAAGAGAGTACAGCGTTACTAGATGAGTTGCTTAATGAATCTGATGATGAAGAGAGTATTGATTTAGATATCGAAGATGACAATACGGCGCTACTTGATGAGTTATTGGGCGAGTCTGATGATGAAGAAGAGAGCATTGACTTAGATATCGAAGATGACAGTACGGCATTACTTGATGAATTACTTGGTGATGACGAAGAGCTGAGTGAAGAAGACGACAGTGTAGAAATCGATGAAGATAGCACAGCCCTTCTGGATGAGTTTTTAGATGATGAAGACGAAGACGATACAATTGAGCTAGATGAAGACAGCACCGTACTTTTAGATGAGTTACTTGGTGATGATGTTGAAGAGGAAGAAACTACTCCGGGAAAGCGTGGCGATGATACTGAAGTAGAAGGTGTAGCAGTATCAGAGGCACTTTCAGAAGACACACCTCGTGATGAAGATTGGTTAGTTGAAGCTGATGAAGACGAAGATGATGATATTTCATTATTTGAATCTGATACAGAAAAAGAAGATGCTTCATTTGAGCTTGATGATCTTCTTGAACCAGAAGTTGAATTAGAAACTGAACAAGATGATGCGTTGTCTGAACTTGAAGAGCCAGTAGTACTGGATACACCAAATACAGATGCGACAGAACAAGCTCAAGAACCAGAGTCAGAAACTAACGATGAGTTAGATGATCTGTTTGCTGAAACTGAAGAGCTAGATGTTGAAAATGATGAGCTTTTAGCTGAAGTAGAAGAGGAAGCAGAAGACGACATCTCATTTAAGCTTGATGATCTTCTTGAGCCAGAAGTTAAATTAGAAACTGAACAAGATGATACGTTGTCTGAACTTGAAGAGCTAGTAGAGCTGGATATACCAAGTACAGATGCGACAGAACAAGCTCAAGAGCCAGAGTCAGAAGCTGACGATGAGCTAGATGATCTGTTTGCTGAAACTGAAGAGCTAGGCATTGAAAATGATGAGCCTTTAGGAGAAGTAGAAGAGGAAACAGAAGATGAAATTTCGTTTGAGCTTGATGATCTTCTTGAACCTGAAGTTGAATTAGAAACTGAGCAAGATGATGCATTGTCTGAACTTGAAGAGCCAGTAGAGCTGGATATACCAAGTACAGATGCGACAGAACAAGCTCAAGAGCCAGAGTCAGAAGCTGACGATGAGCTAGATGATCTGTTTGCTGAAACTGAAGAGCTAGGCATTGAAAATGATGAGCCTTTAGGAGAAGTAGAAGAGGAAACAGAAGATGAAATTTCGTTTGAGCTTGATGATCTTCTTGAACCTGAACCTGAACCTGAACCTGAAGTTGAATCAGAAGCTGAACAAGATGATGTATTCTCTGAACTTGAAGAGCCAGTAGAACTGGATACATCAAGTACAGATGCGACAGAACAAGCTCAAGGGCCAGAGTTAGAGTCAGAAACTAACGATGAGTTAGATGATCTGTTTGCTGAAACTGAAGAGCTAGACGTTGAAAATGATGAGCCTTTAGATAAAGTAGAAGATGAAGACGACGAAAATGATTTTTCTTTAGATGACTTCTTAGAAAACAGTGCCGTTGATTTTTCACAACCAAGCAATGAAACTCAACTTGATGACAGTGACAGTGACTTTGAAGGACTATCAATAGAAGATGCATTGGCTGCTTTAGAAGATGAAGACAGTAACGATCTTGAAGAGTTTAATTCTGAATTAGATACTTCTGATGAAATTATTCACGCAGAGCCAAGAAATGAAGCAGCAGAAGATGAAGATAAATCAGAGCCAACAGCTTTTGATTTTCAATCACGAGTTTCTGATGAAGAAAAAGAAGCCTTAACTCATCTTGATAGTTCAGGTTTAGATCTTGATAGCATGCTAGATGATGGAGCGAGTGATTGGAGCGGATTCAATTTAGATAACGCATCAAATACAGAAGCAGAACTAGAAGATGAAGATTGGTCAGAGCAACCTAATGTTGAGAGTGATCCTCACGGTGAAGATCGTTTCTTAAGTATAGAAGCATTAATTGCAGAAACTGAAAATGGAGATAAATCAGACTTCGAAGAAGAAGATTTGAATTTAGATGTTGGGTTGGATGACTTCCCAGACATGCTAGGTAATGTAGGCTCTCATGATGTTGATGTAAATAGTGATGCTCAAAGCAAGCTTGATTTAGCTAAAGCTTATATTGAGATGTCTGATGACAAAGGCGCTTTAGAGCTTCTAGAAGAAGTATTGCGATGTGATGATCCAGCACTGAAAGTTGAAGCTGAAAAATTAATGCGACAAATTGATTAGTTTAGATTGGCAATAATCTTAAAAAGGCGGTAGCGGTGAGCTCCGCCTTTTTTTATAATGGCGTATTATTGAATAAAAAGAATCAAATATCATGCGAATAGCTTTATGTATCGAATATGATGGTGCCAGTTATCACGGTTGGCAGAGTCAAAAAGACGTAACGAGTGTCCAAGAAGAATTAGAAAAAGCCTTAATGATTGTTGCGAATGAACCTATTGAGGTTATGTGTGCAGGCCGAACTGATGCTGGAGTACACGGAACCGGTCAAGTCGTACATTTTGATACAAATAGCACCCGTAAATTACCAGTATGGATGGTAGGGGTAAACGCAAATTTACCAAAAAATATAGCGGTTCGTTGGGTTAAAGAAGTTACCGAAGATTTTCATGCTCGTTTTACCGCTACAGCACGACGTTACCGTTATATCATCTTTAATAACCGCCAACGTCCTGCCATTTTTAGTCATGGTGTTAGCCATTATCATGAAGCATTAGATGCTGATTTAATGCACCAAGCTGGGCAGTATTTATTGGGTGAAAACGACTTCACTTCGTTTCGAGCTGTTCGTTGTCAGTCACGTACCCCTTGGCGTAATCTAATCCACTTGAAAGTAACCCGTCATGGGGACTTTATCGTGATTGATATTAAAGCTAATGCCTTTGTTCATCATATGGTGCGTAATATTACTGGTAGCTTAATTGAAGTAGGCAGAGGTAAGCAAAAACCCGAATGGGTTCAATGGCTACTAGAAGCAAAAGACCGTAAATTAGCGGGACCAACAGCTAAAGCTGAAGGCTTATATCTTATTGATGTGGATTATCCAAAAGAATGGGATTTACCACGAGTGCCATTAGGTCCTCTATTTTTACCGGATAATTGATCTTTCAACGAGATTAAATATGTGTATTTAATCAGCAAAAAGTTGATATAGGTTCAATCTTGAAAATAGGTACAACCAGTTTTTTATCTACACTGGCTATTATTTATGGTTTAATCTATTTAATTGATTTTATTTCTCTTGCGATGGTGCGAGAGATCACTAATAGAAAGGTCGTCCATGAGTTGGCTTGAAAAGATTTTTAATACAAGCAATATTGTTAGTTCACGTAAAGCATCGATCCCTGAAGGGGTTTGGACGAAATGTACGTCATGTGAACAAGTGCTTTATTCTGCAGAGCTAGAACGTAATCTAGAAGTGTGTCCTAAATGTGACCATCACATGCGAATGAAAGCTCGTAAACGTTTAGAAACGTTTTTAGATGCAGAAGGCCGTGTAGAAATTGGTCAAGAATTAGAGCCAAAAGATCTTTTAAAATTTAAAGACTCAAAACGCTATAAAGATCGTATTTCAGCAGCACAGAAATCAAGTAATGAAACAGATGCTCTTATCGTAATGAAAGGAACATTATTAGAATTACCTGTTGTTGCTTGTGCATTTGAATTCTCATTTATGGGTGGTTCAATGGGCTCTGTTGTTGGCGCTCGCTTTGTTAAAGCGGTTGATGCGGCAATTGAAAACAACTGTCCATTAGTTTGTTTTTCTGCAAGTGGTGGCGCTCGTATGCAAGAGGCACTTATGTCTCTAATGCAAATGGCAAAGACAAGTGCGGCATTAGCACGTTTATCTCGTAAAGGCCTACCATTTTTCTCTGTACTGACTGACCCAACAATGGGCGGTGTATCAGCAAGTTTAGCAATGCTAGGTGATATTAATATTGGTGAGCCAAAAGCCTTAATCGGTTTTGCTGGTCGCCGTGTTATCGAACAAACCGTTCGTGAAGATCTTCCAGAAGGTTTCCAACGCAGCGAGTTCTTACTTGAACATGGTGCAATCGATATGATTGTTGACCGTCGTGAAATGCGTCAGCGCATCGGTGGTTTAATGGCGAAAATGACGAATCAGTCTTCTCCATTAGTTGTTTCTGTTGATGGACCAAAGTAAAAAACAAATTAAATGAGAGCAAGGTTGTTAGTTCTTACTTTAAAACAGCAACCTAAGTCATATATACTGTCACTATATTCCGTAGTGAAGTAGTTGAATTATGACATCATTTGATTCTCCGAAAGCCACATCTGATTTATCGGTGTGGCTTCGTTATTTAGAAAGCATTCATACAAGTGCCATTGATTTAGGCCTTGAGCGCGTTCAGCGTGTTGCACAACGAGCAAAACTCACCAAACCTGCACCAACAGTGATAACTGTTGCAGGAACAAATGGTAAGGGCTCTACTTGTGCATTAATGGAATCTATCTTACTTAATGCCGGCTATCGTGTAGGCGTTTATAGCTCTCCTCACCTTATTCGTTACAACGAACGTATTCGTATCAACGGTAACGATTTATCTGATTCACTTATCACTCAGTCTTTTTCTGCGATTGAAGCGTGGCGTAAAGAAACATCCTTAAGCCTTTTTGAATTTGGTACGCTATCTGCTTTGTGGGCTTTTAAAGCGCATCAAGTCGATGTTGTTCTTTTAGAGGTCGGCCTTGGTGGACGTTTAGATGCAACAAATATTGTTGACCATGATGTTTCTATTATTACGAGTTTAGCGGTTGATCATGTTGATTGGCTTGGTGATGACATTGAAGTAATTGGTTTTGAAAAAGCAGGGATTTATCGCTCTGAAAAACCAGCAATATGTGGTCAGCCAAATCCACCATCTAGTGTTGCCGCCCATGCAGATGATATTGGTGCTGATTTATACCAAGTCGGTTATCAATTTGATTACAGCGTGAACTCTGAAGCGCAAACGTGGTCTTGGAAAAGTGGGGCATTTGATTTAAATGATCTGCCATTACCAAACTTACCACTAGCGAATGCTGCAACGGCAATCATGGCTTTAGGGACATCAGGGTTAGAATTAACAGATGTTAATATTGTTGAAGGGTTAACGTTAGCGAGTCTACCGGGGCGAATGCAACGTTTAAGCCGTGGCAATCAAGAGAGTGAGCCAACGATTATTCTTGATGTTGCACATAACCCACATTCAGCAAATTATCTCGTACAACAAATAAGACAGCGTTTCCCAAATAAGAAAGTACATGCAGTAGTCGGCATGTTACATGATAAAGACATTGAATCGACTCTAGGTGAGTTCACGGGAAGTGTTGATGTTTGGTATCCTGCTTCATTATCTGGCCCTAGAGCGGCTAACGCGAGTGAATTAACCGCGGTTATAGATGTAGAAGCAACAGAATATTCATCACCTGTAGATGCCTTTAAAGTAGCGCTAACGCAGGCTGATAATGATGATTTAATTTTAGTTTTTGGTTCTTTCCATACGGTTGGTGAAGTATGGGATTACTGGAAAAAAGAAGCATGAGGAACATGAGTGTCTAGTCCATTTCAACGACGTTTAGTCGGAACCATTATATTGGTTGCTATTGGGGTAATTGTTTTACCAGATGTATTCGATGGTAAGAAAAAACATTACCAAGAAGAATTTGCCAGCATTCCAATTAAACCAGAGCTTTCTAAAGATGTAGAGCAGTTCGAAATCCAAGAGCCTGTCGACTTTGATGCAGAGCTTCCAGGTGAGCCTGTTGAGGTGACTATTGAGTCATCTGAAGCGGAGCCTGAAAAAGAAGTGCTTACCATTGTAGAGAAAAAACCAGCACCAGAAGCCAAAAAAATTGATTACGCTAAAAGCGCATGGATTATTCAGTTAGGCGTGTTTAGAAATGCAGATAATGCACAAAATTTAGCTCTTAAACTGCGTAAGCAAGGCTTTCAAGCTCATACTTTTCCTAAAGATCCTAAAAAAGGGGATTTAGTACGAGTGGCTGTCGGTCCAGATGTTTCGAAACCTGATTTAGAGAAACAGTTACCGAAACTAAAAGAAATTACTGGCTTAAATGGTCAATTGCTTAAATTTACACCACTAAACCCATAAGAAAACGTTTGCGTCGCGGATTTTTCTGTTAAAATGCGCAGCAACAGAGAAAAGATAAATTATGATTTGGATCGATTTTGTCATTTTAGGTGTTATTAGCCTATCAGCTTTAATCAGTTTGATTAGAGGATTTGTAAAAGAAGCGTTGTCATTAGTGATATGGTTTGGTGCTTTTTTTGTCGCCAGTAACTTCTATCCTAAATTAGCGGTTTATTTTACAAACATACATGATGAAATGATAAGAAATGGCAGTGCAATTGCTGCCTTGTTTGTAGCGACACTGATCGTTGGTGCGGTGGTGAACTATGTTGTTGGACAGCTAGTTCAAAAAACCGGATTATCAGGAACTGATCGAGTGTTGGGTATTGTCTTTGGTGGGTTAAGGGGCGTATTAATTATAGCCGCGGTCCTTTTCTTTATCGATGCCTTTACCTCATTATCAGACTCTGAGTGGTGGAAGCAATCTCAATTGATACCGCAATTTTCGGTGGTCATTGAATGGTTCTTCGATTACTTAAAGGATACATCAAGTTTTCTTCCTGGCGCTAAATAGCGCCAGTTTTTTAGCAAATTGAGGACTCTAGGACATGTGCGGTATTGTTGGAATCGTAGGCGCAACACCTGTAAACCAGTCAATTTATGACGCTTTGACAGTGTTACAACATCGTGGCCAAGACGCTGCTGGTATTATTACCATAGAAAGCAATCGTTTCCGTCTGAGAAAGGCGAACGGCTTGGTGAAGGATGTATTTGAAGCAAAACACATGCAACGTCTACAAGGTAATGTAGGTATTGGCCATGTTCGTTACCCTACAGCAGGTAGCTCAAGCGCTTCAGAAGCTCAACCTTTCTATGTAAACTCACCTTTTGGGATCACATTAGCGCACAATGGTAACTTAACCAATGCGAATGAAATCCGTGAGACCTTATTTGAACAAGAGCGCCGACATGTAAATACGACTTCAGATTCTGAAGTGCTATTAAACATCTTTGCTCACCACCTTGATGCAACAACACATTATCCTCTTACTGCTGAAGATATTTTTAAAACGGTAGCTAACGTACACGAACAAATTCGTGGTGCATACGCGGTAGCTGCTATGGTTATTGGCCATGGTATGGTTGCCTTCCGTGATCCAAACGGTATTCGTCCTTTATGCTTAGGTAAGCGTGAAGTCGAAGGTCGTACAGAATACATGGTTGCGTCTGAATCAGTAGCACTTGATGCGGTTGGTTTTGACTTTGTTCGTGATGTTGCACCAGGTGAAGCAATTTATGCTCCATTTGAAGGTGGTTTATACACACAACAATGTGCTCATGATCCAAAATTAAACCCATGTATCTTTGAATTTGTTTACTTCGCTCGCCCTGATTCATTCATTGATAAAATTTCAGTGTACAGCGCTCGTGTTGAGATGGGTAAACGCTTAGGCGAGAAAATTAAGCGCGAGTGGGAAGACTTAGATATTGATGTCGTTTTGCCTATTCCTGAAACCTCATGCGATATTGCACTTGAAATTGCACAAATTATTAATAAGCCATACCGCCAAGGTTTTGTGAAAAACCGTTATGTTGGTCGTACGTTTATCATGCCTGGTCAGCAAGAGCGTAAAAAATCAGTACGTCGTAAACTGAACGCAATTCGTTCAGAATTTAAAGATAAAAACGTATTGCTGGTTGATGATTCAATCGTTCGTGGTACTACATCAGAGCAAATCATTGAAATGGCTCGTGATTCAGGTGCGAAAAACGTTTATATGGTATCAGCAGCACCAGAGATTCGTTTCCCGAATGTGTATGGTATTGATATGCCAAGTGCGAACGAATTAATTGCTCATGGCCGTGAAGTGGATGAGATCTGTAAGCAAATAGGTGCAGATGCGTTAATCTTCCAAGACCTACCAGATCTTGTTGATGCTGTTGGTTGTGGTAACCGTGAGATAGAGCGTTTTGAAACGTCTGTGTTCAATGCACACTATGTAACGGGTGATATTGACCAAGAATATCTTGAGCACATTGAAGGATTGCGCGGTGATGATGCTAAGCAAGACAGTGAAGCTCAAGACATTGCAAGCCTAGATATTTATAACGAAGGTGTGTAATACCAATCGTAGTAAATAATTGATTAATATAAAAAAGCCTGTGATATTTACAGGCTTTTTTGATCATTCTTTTAGACAAAACTAAATGCGTATCACTCGGCAATATGGTTACTTACGAAATCAATAAAGAGACGAACTTTTTCTGGTTGATGATCTTTATGATTGTAGATCATATAAATGTCTCTAGGGTTAGCAGACCAATTTTTAAGAACACGCACTAGAGAACCATCAGCAATATAACGACTGATCATGATGTCTGGCATTAATGTGATCCCCAAGCCATCAGAACAAGCCATTCGAATAACATTCAATTCACTTGCTTCAAAGCGACCAGCGTCAGTAATCGTAACCGATTCACCTTCACCATTTGTTAAGCGCCAACGCATTAATGGGTGGCCTTTTAATAAGCTATGTTTATGAAGTTCTTGAGCATGACTCGGCTCTGAATTCGCCTCTAAATAAGCAGGGCTAGCAACCAAAATATCTTCTAAAGAGCCAATTTGACGGGCAATAAGTGAAGAGTCACGCTGTCTTCCTACTCTAAAAATGATATCCCAATCAGTAGGATCAAGTTGCTCCGGTTGATTGCTCATTGTTAAGTTAATATCAATGTTTGGGTAGAGTAACATGAACTTATTTAATATCGGTTGGATCATGCGTTTTGTGAGATTAGAGGGCGCAGCGATTTTGAGCTTACCAGCCGCTCCGCGACACTCTTCACCTAAGCATTCACTCATATTAACTAAAGTCGCTAAAATTGGGGCGCATTCATCGTAAAATTTCTGTCCCGACTCTGTTAATGATAGTTTGCGAGCATGGCGATTGAGTAAGCGAATATCTAAAGAATCTTCTAAAGCTTGAATCCGACGAGTAATTGTCGCTACAGGGATCAGTGTCTTTCTTGAGGCAGCAGTGTAACTGCCATTATCGACCACCTGTCGAAACAAATTTAAATCATCTAATTTCATTATATTGAGATACTCTCTGTTTTTTCTAGCGCTAAAGTGTAACTAAAACCCTAAGGTACGTGTTGTTATAAGTCAACTAAAGTGAAATTTTATAAATAAAAGTCCACATAAGCGCTTAAGCTTACACTTATTAACAATCTTATTGAAAAATATTTGTACTCAACCTGATCTCGAACTAAATTTATTCTGAGTGATAAATTAAATAGTAAGGGAATTATTCATTATTCGCCAAGGGAACGTGCAGAGGGTAGTCGTATGTCGGTAGAGCAATGTAAAAAAAGAGTGCGTGAAAATAAAGTACCAGTAGAAGATCTATTATTGAATAAAGATGTCTTAATTGTAGATGATGACCCAACGTTTCGTTCAATCGTCAGAGCCGTTTTAGAAAGCTATTCATGTAATGTCAAAGAAGCGAGTAATGGATTAGAAGGCTTACAAATGCTACAACATTCGTTGCCCGATGTTCTGCTGTGTGACTTAGCAATGCCGATTTTAAATGGCATTGAATTCGTTGAAGAGGCGGTTCTCGAGTACCCAATGTTACCTATCATTGTTATCTCAGGCAGTGGTGATATGCAGGATGTAGCCAAAGTATTACGTTTAGGAGCAAAAGACTTTTTAGTAAAACCTATCACGGATGTCTCTATTCTTATTAAATCATTAGCATCGGCATTGAAGTTAAGTGAAGAGAGTTCTTATCGAATGCAGGACTTTTCGAGTCAATGGTTTAGAACATCAGAAATGGATAGAAGTTGTAATGATGAATTGCACTGGCATTTAGATTATTTACAAAAAGAACCAAATGTTGGACGAGAATTATTATTTGAGCTGTTGCCAGAGAGTGATGCTCAGCATGGTGATTGGAAACTTGGCTATCGTCTTCTTCAATCAACTGACGGCATGCCATTAATCTTTGATTACGAATGGTTATTAGATGGTCGTTTATTTTTCTATTTGGTGGATTCTAATACTGGTGGTGAGAGCAGTGTCGTTTCTTGTTTATTGATCCGAGCATTTTTTAATGATTTTATACGAGATCAAAATATCTCATTAAATACACTTCCAAGTATGTTGGAATCAATAGAAAAAGGGATGGTAACAATAGATAATGCACAGCCGATGTCAGCTATTTTTGGTTACGTTGATCTGGCAGACGAAGCTTTATTTATTTTATCCGCAGGATTAGACGCTGTATGGGAAAATAAGAGAGAGCGACATATTTTGCATGCAGGTGAACAGTTAGTGCTAAATGCTGCAAAAAATAAGGTACATCGCTTTCCGATCATGCAACGTAATCGATTGTTATTAAATAATTTAGGCTGTAGTAGCTTTAAATTAGAGTTGAGTTCTACCTCTGTTGATTAATGTATGCAGATAGCGTAAAAATGAAGTTATCCAGTATATGTAGAGACAGTAATTTGCATTTTTCACATAAAGCATTTTGGTTTATTTTGGCAAGTATTGCGTTAATCTTAGGAATTATCGGTATATTCCTTCCCCTATTACCGACCACACCTTTTTTATTATTAGCGAGCGCAGGGTTCATGCGTGCTTCTCCACGTATGAATAATTGGTTATTAACACATTCCTCTCTTGGCCCTCCTATTGTTGAATGGCAAGATCGTAAAACTATTAAAGCCTCCATAAAAAAGAAAGCACAATTTATGATTGTTGTGAGTTTTATTATATCAATCAGTTTAGCGCCAATCGTGTGGGTAAAAGTTCTGTTGCTTGTATTGGCAATTATACTTCTTTACTGGTTCTCAACTATTCCAAGCTCTTAATTTTTCAATGAATCGTGAAGATTAATCGGGATTTGATCGACAACTCATCTCGACGGGTAATACTTGCTCACGGCAAAGAAAGTGAATAACATAAGTCGGTTAATTTATTTTAATGCCATATTTTGGCAGAGTAGGACAAAATCATGTCGACAGAAACACTAGAGCTGATTAAAAACAGCATCAAATCTATTCCTGATTACCCAAAAGCTGGCATCATGTTTCGTGATGTAACAAGCTTAATGGAAGACCCAAAAGCATACCAAGCGACTATCCAGCTACTTGTAGAAAAATATAAGCAAGGCGGTTTCACTAAGATCGTTGGTACTGAAGCTCGTGGCTTCTTATTTGGCGCACCATTAGCATTAGAATTAGGTGTCGGTTTTATTCCTGTTCGTAAACCAGGAAAGTTACCTCGTCCAACAATTGCACAAACGTATGATCTTGAATACGGTACTGATACGTTAGAAATCCATACTGATGCGATTGTTGAAGGCGATAAAGTATTAGTAGTAGATGATCTACTAGCAACTGGCGGTACGATTGAAGCAACAGTGAAACTGATCCGTCAACTTGGTGGTGATGTTGAGCATGCCGCGTTTGTTATTAACCTACCAGAAATCGGTGGTCAAACTCGTTTAGAAGGTCTAGGTTTAAACGTGTACAGCATTTGTGAGTTTGCTGGTCACTAATTCTTCATATACACAATAAATTGAGTGAGATCTCTCTATCAAGGGAGATCTCATTTTTTTGCTGTGCTACGATTTAGATCTATTTTATTTTGGGCTGTATTCTATGAGCTATCAAGTTCTGGCGCGTAAGTGGCGTCCACATCATTTTAAAGATGTGGTAGGCCAACCTCACGTGCTTACGGCGTTGGAAAACGCACTTGACCATAATCGACTTCATCACGCTTACTTATTTAGCGGGACTCGTGGTGTGGGTAAAACCACCATTGCACGTTTGTTCGCAAAAGGGCTGAACTGTGAAGAAGGGATCACATCGACGCCATGTGGTGTGTGTTCTACCTGTAAAGAAATTGACGAAGGACGTTTCGTTGATTTACTTGAGATCGATGCGGCTTCTAGAACCAAGGTAGAAGATACACGTGAGCTACTTGATAATGTTCAATACAAACCTGCGCGTGGTCGCTTTAAGGTTTACTTGATCGATGAAGTTCATATGCTGTCGCGCCACAGTTTCAATGCGTTATTAAAAACATTGGAAGAGCCGCCAGAATACGTCAAATTCTTATTAGCAACGACCGATCCACAGAAATTACCTGTGACGATTTTATCTCGTTGTTTGCAGTTCCATTTAAAACACATCAGCGTTGATCAAATTCATGAACAACTTGATTTTGTTTTAGATAAAGAAGAAGTGACCAAAGATGCGAGAGCGCTAGGACTTATTGCACACGCTGCCGATGGCAGTATGCGTGATGCGCTGAGTTTGACTGACCAAGCGATTGCACTGGGTAATGGTTCTGTTACTACTGATATCGTTTCTGCGATGTTAGGGACACTAGATACCGATCAAGCCGTTCGCATTTTAGAAGCGATTAGCACCAAAAACATGCAGACACTAATGAGCTGTGTGAATGATCTCGCTGATATGGGAATTGAGTGGGATGGATTAGCAAAAGAAATCGCTAATCAATTGCATAAATTAGCCATGTATCAAGCATTGCCAGCAACCTTGGATAAATCTCAACCAGATGCAGAGCGTATTGATCTATTAAGTGGCCAGTTATCACCACAAGAAGTACAGCTTTTTTATCAAATTGCCCTACAGAGTCGTAAAGATTTATCGTTAGCGCCAACGGAAAAAACAGGCGTTGAAATGATGTTGTTAAGAATGGTCGCGTTTCGTCCTGTTCATGCACAACAGCTAGATGCTCAACCTGTCGCAGTACCAGCTACAGAGCCTCAAGCGGCGCAAACAACAGCGGCTCCTGTATTAAGACAGCAACCAACGGCACCGGTGAATCAAAATCAAGCAGCAATGAGACCTCAAACGCCAGCACAGCGTCAGGCACCTCAAGTTGCTCAACCACCGCAACAAGAATACGCACAGAATCAATATGTGCCACCAGCGCAGTCAGAGCAGCCACCAGTGTATGATGCTCCACCGATGGGAACTCCGCATCAAGTAATGCAGGAACAACCACAGACAGCACAGCAAGCCCCTGTGACACCACCAAAAAGTGGTTTGCTAGGCGTTCGTAATCAGTTACGCAGTGCAAAAAATAATTTAGCTAACACAAACAATGGTACTGGCTCAAAAAAGTCTAGTGCGGCATCCGATAAGAAAAAAACGAGTTCAGTGCTAGAACGTATTGCTGAGAAGCAACATTTAGCGCCTCGTACTCAGGTGTCGCAAATTGGAAACTCAGCAGCACAAGAGAAGAAACCAGAAGAACCTTATCGTTGGAAATCAATGCAGCCTGAAGTTAAAAAGGTAGCAAGTGATATTACGCCAACCAAGTTAAAACAAGCGTTAGAGCATGAGAAAACACCGGAGATGGTGCAGCTATTGGTGGACGAATCATCAAAGCAAGATCCATGGTCAGCATTGGCAATGTCATTAACAACATTACCAAAGCTTATTCAACAATTGGTCTTAAACTCTTCTTTTGTTGAGCAAGATAATCAAATAGCGTTACATTTGAGAGCGGAACAATCACATTTAAATGGTGACAAAGCCAATGAATTGATTACGCAAGCGTTGAGTCAGGCGTTAAATAAAGACGTCAACGTATCAATTGATATCAGCACTGAAGGAACGACACCTTTAGAGTTACGCGAACAAATGTACCAAACAAAATTACAGACGGCGTACCAAAGCCTACAACAAGATCCGCACGTAAATTTCTTTATGCAGAGATTTGGTGCAGAAATAGATCAAGAGAGCGTAAGACCGATTTAAACGTCGCTCACGCAATCTAAAGTAAAATATTCCGATGGGTTGAAATTGCAATATTCATCCCCATTTTCTTAATAATAGAGAAGTAAACTTAAGAGAGAATAATTATGTTCGGTGGAAAAGGCGGCATGGGCAACTTGATGAAGCAAGCCCAGCAAATGCAAGATCGCATGCAGAAAGTACAAGAAGAAATCGCAAACACAGAAGTGACTGGTGAATCAGGTGCAGGCCTTGTTAAAGTAACCATCACTGGTTCTCACAGTGTGCGTCGTGTTGAAATCGATCCAAGCCTAATGGAAGAAGACGAAAAAGACATGCTAGAAGATTTGATCGCTGCAGCGTTCAATGATGCGTCTCGTCGTATTGAAGAAACACAAAAAGAAAAAATGGCTGGTGTTACAGGTGGAATGCAAATGCCACCGGGTTTTAAAATGCCATTCTAAGTTTTCTTAGATAATAAATATTAGGATAGATTACGATTTATCTTGGTAAATTAGGCGGCTAAGTGGCTGCCTTTTTCTTTTCTGGAATATAAAAACTATGCGTACCAGTGGTCTATTAGAACAATTAATGGAATCGTTACGATGTCTCCCAGGGGTTGGCCCGAAATCAGCTCAACGAATGGCATTTCATCTTTTACAACGTAATCGTCAAGGGGGAATGCAATTAGCCGATTCTCTGTCTCGTGCGATGTCTGAAATCGGTCATTGTTCAGAGTGCCGAACGTTTACTGAAGAAGAGACGTGTGCGATCTGTTTAAATCCAAAACGTCAGGTCAGTGGAGAGCTATGCATTGTTGAAAGTCCTGCTGATATTGTTGCCGTTGAAGCTACGGGGCAATTCTCTGGACGTTATTTTGTTTTAATGGGGCATTTATCTCCTCTTGATGGTATTGGGCCAAGTGATATAGGGCTAGATTTACTTGACTACCGCTTAGGCCGTGGGGATATTAAAGAAGTGATTCTTGCAACAAACCCAACCGTTGAAGGGGAAGCAACAGCACATTACATTGCTGAAATATGTCAAGAACACAAAGTATCAGCAAGTCGAATTGCTCATGGTGTCCCTATGGGAGGAGAGCTCGAATTAGTGGATGGTACGACGTTATCTCACTCTATTTTGGGACGTCAGAAGCTTTATTAAGCATTAAAAGATGACTGACTAATTGGAGCATTCCACCACTAAGTGCTCCAATAAGATGGGCTTCGGTGGCGACTTTTGCATTGATAAGAGAAATGGTGGAAGTACTTGCTCCAAAGTATTGCTCCCAAGCTATTTTAGCCAGTACACCGATTAATAATAGCCAACCAGTATTGCGTTGATGTTTAATGTCTTCAATGGCTGCCCAGATAAATAAACCGTGTAACACACCCGATAATCCGACATAAGATTGCATGGGTGAAAGCAATAAAAACGATCCTGTCAGCAAACTGATAGAGAGCAGTAATAGCCATAACTTTTTAGGGTTTAAAATATCCTTAAAAATAAAACAAAATACAGTTAAAGCAGCTGCGTTGATCATTAAGTGAGGAAGGTTAGTATGGGTAAAGTTACCTGTTATTAATCGCCAAATTTCCCCTTGTTGAATTAAGCTTCTGTCCCAAACAAAAAAATCTGATACCGGAGTCAGTTGTGCAAGACCAAGCACGACTAAAATGGGAAAGAGTAATTTAAACAAATCAAAGGTTCCTTGTGATTCGATTCTGTCTTCAATGTCTAAAAACAAAAAAAGCGTGTATCTGTGAGTGGATAACACCGATCTCTACTGAGGTTGAACTCATCATACTACAGCATTCCACAGAAGCTAAGCGACCATTGGGAACAGCAAAGATCTTATCGTTAAGTTTGGTAAATTGCCGCACTTTTATCGGTGAAAATTTCACAGACCACACAGAGCTAAATACTCTATTGGCCGACGAACAATACCAACATCAAGTGTTGTTTTTAGATGGCACCAGTCAGGCAATTTCATCGTCCTCAAATCAGACAAAGCAGAAACAACGTGTGATTTTACTGGATGGAACATGGAAGAAAGCTTATAAAATGTGGCAGCTTTCGACGAATCTGCATTCATTACCAAAAGTACATCTTGATACCGAGTTATCTGGTAACTATCGTGTTCGAAAAGCGCCAAAAGACAATGCCTTATCAACGGCAGAAGCTGGGTATCATGTATTAAGCCAGCTTGATGGTGAGTCAGCCGAAACTAAAGAGTTGGACAAATTTGGTTCGATTCTAACGGCATTCGATAACATGATTGAATTTCATATTAGCCAAATGCCTGAAGGGGTATACCAAAAGAACTACCGTTCAGAGTAGTTCTTTTATCTCTTAGTATTGGATTAGTATTCGGTCAAATAGGAACAAATAGCTGATTATATAAACGCTGGGCATAGCCATCGGTCATGCCTGCGATATAATCAGCTATGACTCGATGCGCATTCCCCCCAGAAGCGATAGCCTCTTGCCACTCTCGTTTATCATTTTCAGGCAATAAACGCTCAGGATCTGAATTAAGCGCATCAAAAATCTCCATCACAATTTGCTGGCCTTTGTATTCAATTCGCTGCATTTCAGAATTATGTATTACGTATTGGCCAACAAATTTTTTCAGAATATCTAACGCATAGGTCATTGGTGGGCTTAAATATGCATTCCAACGCAATAATTCTGATTCGAATTCAGGCTCTTCTTCAAAGGTGGTTTTTTTAATGCTAATTGACGTCAACAGGGCATTTACGATGCTGCCAATCCCATCTTTACGTTGATATTGAAGACCAGAAAATAATTTATCACTGATGGTTTCAATATTTTCTTCAAACCATTCATCACCGCAGTCTGCAAGCTTACTGGCTACTGATTCTTGCCACTGATTACGAGTGACAATTCCCATCACTATCGCATCTTCTAAGTCATGAACACCATAAGCAATATCATCCGCCAACTCCATAATAGAGCAATCAATAGATTTAAAGCGTGTTTTACGATGCGCGTTGTCATTTTCTTTTTGGAAGCGAAGCGTAGATAACAGGGTTCTATCGTGCTCTGATAATGGAGCCAAAATCCAATCTAGGATCTGAGTATCATCACGATAAATACCTTTAGGTGGATGCCATTCAATCGATTTTAAGTGTCGCAAATTAGTCACAGGCTCAGGTCGGTAACTTGAATGAACCTGATCTAAGAAAGCGGGGTACTTTAAAACACCAAGTAGGGTTCTTCTTGCTAAGTTCATACCGAAATGTTCAGTATAAGGTTCTAACTTACTTAAAATTCGCAAAGTTTGGCCATTGCCTTCAAAGCCACCGTGATCACGCATCATATAATTAAGTGCAATTTCCCCACCGTGCCCAAAAGGAGGATGGCCGATATCATGAGCTAAACAGATACTCTCCATCAAACTGGTAGAGGTTAATAGATTGCGAAATTCCGGTTGTCTTAATTTAAGCTGAGCAACTACCCCCGTTCCTATTTGTGATACCTCTAAGGAATGAGTTAAGCGGGTGCGATAAAAATCATTGGCACTACCGGGACCATGAACTTGAGTTTTTGCTTGAAGGCGACGAAAAGCGGCAGAGTGGAGAATACGAGCACGATCTCGTTGAAAAACGCTGCGCTGATCATTACGACGTAACTTCTGTTCGTTACTGATGCGATCTTCCCAGTGTTGGGATAACGTAATATCGATTGGTTTATTCATTATTGTTGTTCTCGAAGTTATTGCTACTGATATATCATTACAGCTTTGTTACAAAAAGATCAATGAGTTATTTGAAAAAGAGAGCAAGAACACACGCTTAAATTAGTGTTATTTAGTTCATGAAGATGGATTGCTATAATAAGATTCACTTTGCTGAATGGAATAAGCTCATGAGTAGTGTCGTTAATTTATCGGATGAATTTGAACAGCTGCAACAAGCCTATCAAGCCTCGCCTTATCCTTCAAAGGATGATCGACTCGCGTTATTGAACGGGTTAAAAACGGCACTTTTAGCTGAAAAAGGCGCTTTGGTATCTGCATTAGAAAATGATTATGGTTTTCGAAGTCATTTCGATTCCACCATTTGTGATTTAATGCCTTCTATTCAACACATCAATTATACGCGTAAGCAATTATCTAAATGGCTTAAAATAAAAAAGCGTCATGCAGGCTTACTGCTTTCTCCCTCTAAGGTTTCTGTTTGTTATCAACCGCTAGGCGTGGTTGGTGTGATTGTTCCGTGGAACTTTCCGATATATTTAAGTATTGCTCCAATTGTGACAGCGATAGCTGCGGGAAACCGTGTCATGGTGAAGTTGAGTGAATACACCCCTGAAACAAATCAAATACTTCGTCGGATATTTTCGGATCTCTCGAAGCATGTTTGTATTATAGAAGGGGAAAGTGACATTGCCGCTGAATTTTCCCAATTGCCTTTTAATCATCTGCTGTTTACGGGCTCTACTCAGGTCGGGAAATTAGTTGCTAGCGCCGCGGCTAAAAATCTTACGCCAGTGACTCTTGAACTAGGTGGAAAATCGCCAGTGATCATCGCAGAAGATGCCGATTTAGTTTCTGCGGTTGATGCCATTATGCTTGGTAAATCAATGAATGCTGGGCAAATATGCGTAGCGCCTGATTATGTGTTTGTGCCAAAAGATAAGGTGGATAAATTTATTTCGCTTTATACCCAACGTTTTTTACAGGCTTTTCCTGAGAAAAAAGGGCGACGAGAGTACAGTCATATTATTAACCAAGCTCAATACGATCGTTTAAAGGCTTATCTTGATGATGCACAAGAGAAAGGAGCGAAGATCACCACGATTGGGGAGATGGAGGATCAGCAAGGCCGTTCGTTTTTCCCCCATTTGATTACAAACGTAACAGAAGATATGCGGGTTATGCAGGAAGAAATTTTTGGTCCGATTTTGCCGATTATTGGCTATGACGATATAGAAGAAGCCTTGAGTTATATTCAGGCTCGTCCGCGACCATTAGCGCTTTATATTATGTCATTAGATAAAAAATTAGTTAAAGACATTAGCCAGAAAACACACAGTGGTGGATTGGCAATTAATGACACCATTATGCATGTAGCTGCCGATGATGCGCCTTTTGGGGGGATCGGAGATTCAGGTATGGGGAGCTATCATGGTATTGAGGGCTTTCGAACGTTCTCTCATGCTAAAACAATATTAAACACACCAAATTGGTTGCCAAGAGCAAGATTGCTGTTAAAACACAAAAAATGGATGCTAAAAATCCTAAGTCGTAAGTTTATGAGCTAATCATTACTAATAAGCTCTGTTTATACGTGATTGTTAGGGCTTAGCGGTTGGCAAAAGAGGGGAACAGTCGTATGATTTGTTTCCTTTTTTTAATGTGAATTGCTCTTTATGTCTCAGCATCAACCAGTCCAAGGCGCTTCTTGGATGTTAACCGCAGGCCTTGCCTTTGCGATTGTTAACAGTATTGCTCAATATGTCAGTATGAACTTTGGTCTTCCATCAACGATGGTTGCTTTAGTTCAATATGGGATTGCGTTGATCGTCATCTTGCCTTATTTACGCACATTAGGGTTGCGTAATTCTCTTCGAACGGAACATTTTGGCATGCATGCGTTGCGTGTATTCTTATCCGTAATTGGTATCCAACTTTGGTTGTGGGCGCTGGCGTATCCAGTTCCAATTTGGCAAGGCATCGCACTGTTAATGACCTCTCCTTTATTCGCGACTATTGGCTCTGGCTTATTCTTAAAAGAGAAAGTGGGAGCGGCTCGCTGGTGTGCAACACTAGCTGGTTTTGTTGGAGCGATGATCATTCTTGAACCATGGGCAGATAGCTTTACATGGGCAACCTTATTGCCGGTTGGCGCGGCGTTCTTTTGGGCGTGTTATTCACTAATGGTTAAGAAAATGTCGGCAAATGATTCACCATCAACCATGGTGGTTTATCTTTTGGTTCTTATCACTCCATTTAATATCTTACTGGCGTTACCAGATTGGCAAACACCAAGCGGCATGAATGTGTGGTTATTATTATTTGGTGCAGGTGTTATGACGGCATTGGCTCAATGGGCTATCGTAAAAGCATACGCTGTTGCTGATGCGTCGTTTGTGCAACCGTTTGATCATGCTAAGTTACCATTGAATGTATTAGCGGGTTGGGTCGTATTTGGATGGGCACCACCAGGACGTTTGTGGTTAGGTGCTGCAATAATTATTGCTTCTGTTGCGTTTATTACGCAGTGGGAGCGTAGAAAGAAGGCAGTGATTAAGTAATCTATTTATTATTTAAATCCATTAAGAATAAGAAAAGCCGACTCAGCATTACTGTATGCTAAATCGGCTTTTTATTTTCTACGATTGGTATAATATTACTTCACTGCGTCTTCTAGGATTTCACGAGATACCTTAAGGGTAATCGCTTGATGTTCGCCTAGAGCAACCATGCCATGAGCTTCAAGTTGTTTGATGATCGCATCAATGGCTGCTGCTTTATCATCGCCGTGCTCAGTTAGCTCTGTTGGAGAATTCAGGCTATGGTAGAACGTTTCGATTTCAATGATTGTGCGCTCTGCTAAATCATCAGAAGCCTCTAAACCAAAGACGTTTTTACCCATTTGTTCTAGTTTCGCGCGTTTTGCTTCGATTTGGTTACGAAGTAAAGATGGCTGAATGATAGATAAAGAACGAGCGTGATCAACATGATAAAGCGCTGTCAGTTCGTGACCAATCATGTGTGTTGCCCAATCGTGAGGAACACCAGTACCAATAAGGCCGTTTAAAGCTTGGTTTGCTGTCCACATTAGGTTTGAACGCCATTCGTTATTATCACGGTTGTCGTATTGCTCACCAAGAACTAATAAATTACGAAGTAGAGTTTCTGCGTAACCATCTTGAACCATTGCACCAGCAGGCATCGTTAGGTATTGCTCACAGGTATGAACCCAAGCATCGACTAAACCATTTGTTAGTTGGCGCTCTGGTAGTGTTTTCATTGAATCAGGATCAAGAACCGCAAATTTAGGTTGTACTGCCGCTGCCATGAAAGGCAGTTTAGTTTGTGTCGATTTTTGAGTAATTACCGCACCAGAGTTAGACTCAGAGCCTGTTGCTGGTAGCGTTAAAATCGCGCCTAGTGGCACCGCTTCTGTCACAGTGTGCTGCCCAATTAGGATATCCCAACCGTTACCGTCGTACTTTGTTGCAGCTGCAACGTATTTTGAACCATCAATAACTGATCCACCACCCACAGCAAGAATATAATCAACCTTTTCTGCTTTTGCGATAGCAACTGCTTTATCTAATGTTTCAACCGTTGGGTTTGGCTCAACGCCTGAAAACTCAATCCAAGAATGGTCAGAAAGTGCAGTAACTACTTGGTCATAAACACCGTTTGTTTTAATTGAACCACCACCATAAATCACTAATACTTTTTGATCTTGTGGAATAGATGTAGCGATTGCTGCAATTTGACCTTGGCCAAAATGGATTTGTGTCGGGTTAACGTAAGAGAATTTCATTGCTTTACCTCATTTCTTCCAAAAGGTGATGTTCTATTTTTTAGAACTTATTATTTCAATAAGTGCATATTAGTCTTGGGTTGTTGCTTTTGTAAGGTGAATTTATGGATTTTTATTGCCTATTTCTACAATTGACTGTATTTTCAAAAAATAAAGTAATAGATGTGATCTTGATTAGATAAAGGAACGCTGATGAATTCTCTTGGTGACTTAATGCAAAGCTATGCCGATCGTTATGGTTTTAATGATCTGGAAGGTATAAGAGAAACTGCAATCCCAAACGTGTGGTTTTACCGTAGTAGTAAAGGAAATCAACGACAGCCGTTTGTTTATCAATCGGGAATTATTGTGATGGGTAAAGGGCATAAACACATACATATTGGTAATCAGCCTGTGCATTATGGACCTGATGATTATCTGGTTGTCGGTGTGCCAATGCCACTAGAATGTGAAGCCTTTCCTGAAGATGATAGTCCATTACTTGGTTTAACGATCAATGTTGATTCAACCTTACTTCATCGTCTGGTTAATGAACTAGAGGCAGCTAATTTTCAAGCGCTCGTAAAATCAAATCAAGATGGCTTTGGCCTTACATCAGTTAAAATGGCTGATGACATGCTTGATAGTTGTAAGCGCTTGATGCTGGCACTACATAGCGATCTCGATACGAAATTATTAGGTGAGTCTTTATTAAATGAAATTGTCTATCGAGTACTGACTGGAACAGAAGGGCATGTATTATTTAATTTAGCACATCATGATGGCCAGTATGCCAGAGTCGCTAAAGCGATGAATAAAATGCACCAATCTTATGCGGATGGATTAACAGTACAAAACTTAGCTGAAGAAGCCAATATGAGCGTGTCTGCGTTTCATTCGGCGTTTCGTAAAGTCACGTTAGAGTCTCCGTTACAATATTTGAAAAAAGTGCGTTTGAATAAAGCCAAAGAGTTGATTCAACTAGAAGGTCGACGTGTTAATGATGCTGCTCACTCTGTAGGCTATACCAGTACATCACAATTTAGCCGAGAGTTTAAACGCCATTTTAATATGACGCCTAAAGGGTGTGTCGCTTAGTTTTAATAAAATAGAGAATTCAAATATGTCAAATGTCGTATTTATAGCAACAAGCCTAGACGGATATATCGCGGATAAAAATGGGGGATTAGATTGGTTACATGCGATCCCTAATCCAGAAGGTAATGACATGGGTTATGCTAAGCATGTAGCTAGTATTGATGCGTTAGTGATGGGGCGTAATACGTTAGATATGGTATTGAGCTTTGGTATCGATTGGCCTTATTCAAAACCTGTTTTTGTATTGAGCAACACGATGACTTCAGTACCTGATGGCTATGAAGATAAAATCTTTTTAGTAAAAGGCCCATTGAAAGAAGTATTAGATCAAATCCATGCAAAAGGATTTATGAATTTGTATATTGATGGCGGAGTTACGATTCAAAATTTCTTAAAAGAAGATCTGATTGATGAGATGATTATTACCACGATTCCAGTACTTTTAGGTGGTGGTTCGTCACTGTTTGGTGATTTAGAGGCATCAATAGACTTTAAATGCATAAAAAGTGAGATATTTTTGGACTCAATTGTTCAAAATCAATTTGTACGTCAGCGTTCATAGTGTTCACTGTTTTTTAAATATAAAAAAGCCTGCAAATTCAGCAGGCTCTATTTTTCATTTTATATTCGCGTGATTGAGATTAGATCAATTACTGCTTATAAGTATGTAAGAAGCGCTCTAGACGACCAATTGCCGTTTCTAAATCGTCAACACGAGGCAGTGTTACGATGCGGAAGTGATCGGGTTTTGGCCAGTTAAAGCCAGTGCCTTGAACTAACAGCACTTTTTCCTTGATTAAGAAATCTAGAACAAACTTCTGATCATCTTTAATCTTGTACATCTTAGGATCAAGTTTAGGGAATAAGTACATTGCCCCCTTTGGCTTCACACAACTTACGCCTGGGATTTGAGTAATTAAGTCATACGCTTTGTCACGTTGCTCTAATAAACGCCCACCCGGAAGCAGAAGCTCATTAATACTTTGATAACCACCTAGTGCAGTTTGAATCGCGTGTTGCATTGGCACGTTGGCACACAAACGCATTGAAGCCAGCATATCTAAACCGGCAATATAGCCTTGAGCGTGATCTTTAGGACCATTCAAGAACATCCAGCCACCACGGAAACCACACACACGGTACGCTTTCGATAGACCGTTAAACGTTACAGTTAAAAGATCGGGAGCTAGTGTTGCTAATGTTGTATGAACTGCACCGTCATAAAGTACTTTGTCATAAATTTCATCAGCAAAGATGATTAGGTTATTTTGGCGTGCAATCTCAACCACTTGTAATAAGAAATCACGACTATATACAGCACCCGTTGGGTTGTTCGGGTTGATTAGTACAATACCTTTAGTATTCGGTGTGATTTTCTTTTTGATATCGTCAAGATCTGGGTACCAATCTGCACCTTCATCACATAGGTAATGAACTGGCTTACCACCAGAAAGTGCTACTGATGCCGTCCATAATGGATAGTCAGGTGCAGGTACTAGCATTTCATCGCCATTGTTCAATAACGCCTGCATTGCCATTACGATAAGCTCTGAAGCACCATTACCGATGTAGACATCTTCTACATCTAAATCTAATAGACCACGACGTTGATAATGCTGAACTACCGCTTTACGAGCAGAGTAGATGCCTTTTGAATCACAGTAACCTTGCGACGTTGGCAGGTTTTTAATCACATCAACTAGGATTTCATCAGGGGCGTCAAAGCCAAATGGGGCGGGATTCCCAATGTTTAGTTTAAGAATTTTGTGGCCTTCTTCTTCCATTCTTTTAGCATGTTTAAGAACTGGACCACGGATGTCGTAGCATACACTGCTAAGTTTTGATGACATTCCAATATTTTGCATGGTGAAACCCTGATGAAAAAAATACGTTATAGACTCAAATTACACTATTTCTAGGGGACTGAGAAACAATTTTTAGAAAATAATCACGCAAAATTCGCATCAGCAATATTTACTACTGAGAAAGAGGCTTTTGCCATTTCTTTTGATAATGAGCAGCATTGGTTGATATATGTGCAATTAAGGAAAATTCACATTGTTTTAGATTTACATAAATAAGCAAAATTTGATAATAGTTTTATTTTTTAGACATACAATTGATGTGAATTATTTTTTATTTTCAAACCTTTTGCTAGAATAACTAGTTCATACAAGGAAATAGCAAGCAATACCGCTTGTGCAATACGGTTGCCATGATGGCTGAAAACGATCAAGAGAGGTTAATTTGTCCACTTTTCAAAATGCCATTGAATCGATTCGTCATCAAATTACGCAGGCAACGTCATCCCATACTATCTGTCTTGAATTGGATTGGTCTATTGGCGAACAACTGATTGACTGGTTAGAAGCTCAACCTGTATACCCTAAGTTTTATTGGCAATCTCGAGATGGCCAAGAAGAAGTTGCGGTCGTAGGGCAAGTGAAGACATTTACTGATCCAGGTGCTGCACAAAAAGTGTTAGCGCCACAGCAACGTATCTGGGGTGGTCGTTCTTTTGATGGTCGTACTGAACGTAATCGACGTTGTATGTCGTCTTTTTTCTTTTTGCCACAAGTAGAAATCAGCCGTTTAGCCTCCTCTTGGCAGATCATGGTGAATCTATCAGACGATAATTCACGTCTACTATCGACACTAGATAAACTTGTCGAGCATTTCTCTTCATTATCTGAATTACATTGTCGGGTGACCCAACGCATTAACACGCCAGAAAAAGCAGATTGGACTAATATGGTCAATAAAGCTCTGACGGCTATTTCAAACAAACAGTTTGAGAAAGTGGTTCTTGCGCGTAAAACGACATTAACGCTCGATCAAGACTTATCATCTGCTCAGTTTTTAAAAGCGAGTCGCAAAGCGAACAGCCATAGTTTTCATTTTATGATGGCGTTAGATAGCGAGCATTGCTTTATTGGTTCAACACCAGAGCGTCTGTATGTACGTAATGGCTATGCATTAAAAACAGAAGCATTGGCAGGAACGATTGGCCGTGGACATGATGAAGAAGAAGACAATCAATTAGCATCATGGTTAATTTGCGATAAGAAAAACCAATATGAAAACCGCCTTGTGGTGGATGACATTATCAATCGCCTGTCTAAATTTAGCCTTTCAATGAAGGTCGCTGAAACGTCTGAATTAGTAAAATTGCGTAAAGTACAGCACCTCAAACGCCCAATTTCAGCTGAGATAAACTCAGATTGCAGTGACTCGCAATTATTAGATAACTTACAACCAACTGCAGCTATTGCAGGTTTGCCTCGTATGTCGGCGTTGGATTTTATTATCGACAACGAACCGTTTGCCCGTGGTTGGTACAGTGGCGCTGTCGGTTTTTTAAGTCAGCAACGCAGCGAATTTTGTGTCGCTATTCGCAGTGCATTAGTCATGGGTAATAAATTGCACCTATTTGCAGGGGCAGGAATTGTACCTGGCTCTGAACCAAGCAGTGAATGGGAAGAGTTAGACAAAAAAACCTCAACTCTGTGTACCTTATTAGAATCGGATCCTACCGTGAGTGTAGAGATCAAGGAGTCGCAAGTCGCATGATGCAACCAGAGCAGCAAGTAACGCTAAACCAAGTTTGGGCTGAGTTGATTATTGAAGAGTTAGTTCGATATGGGGTGAAGCATGTTTGCATAGCTCCGGGATCTCGCTCGACACCATTAACGCTTGCGGCTTCAGAGCATCAACATTTATCAATTCATACTCATTTTGATGAGCGTGGATTGGGTTTTCTTGCTCTTGGTATTGCTAAAGCCTCAAAAGAAGCGGTTGCGGTGATAGTGACATCAGGAACGGCGGTTGCGAATTTATTGCCTTCGGTTGCCGAATCAGGATTAACCAAAGAGAAGCTAATATTACTTACAGCAGATCGCCCCGTTGAATTGATTAACTGTGGTGCAAATCAAGCGATTAATCAGCAAGGCATATTCTCATCTCATGTTTGTCATTCTCTCCAACTGCCATCACCAAGCATTAATATTCCAGCCCAGTGGTTATTAAGTCGATTAGATCAAGCCTGCTTTGCTCAGCAAGAGCAGGGTGGTGCCATTCATATTAACTGTCCTTTTCCAGAACCATTTTATGGCAAGAAAGATAATGATCTTGTACGAGATTATCTTGCGCCTATTCAAGAATGGAAAGAGGCATTCTCAGCCTATATTCAACAACCTCGTTATTCTTCAGTTGTGACCGTATCACCTCAATGGATGAAAACAGCCCAGAAGAAAGGCATTGTGATTATCGGTAACGTCACGTTAGAAGAAGCACAAGCCGCGGCTAAATTAGCGCAAGAATTAGGATGGCCAGTATTGGCGGATCCACAATCAGGTTATTACTCATCGTGGGCGCATTACGATTTATGGCTACAGAATACAGCCTGTATTGAATTACTTGCAGATGTTGAGTGTGTACTTCAATTTGGTGCACGTCTAGTCTCTAAACGCTTAAGTGCATGGTTAGATAAATATCAACAAGATTACTACTTGATTGACCCACACTTTGAACTACTTGATGCCAGTTGTCATTCTCATGTTCGCTATCGTGCAGATATTACAGCATGGTGCCAGACTCATGCTGAAAGCTTAACCGAGCGAGATTGCTTCTTTGACCACGCACCTTCTCTATTGTGGAGTGAGTCTTTAAAAGTGGCCTCTCTTAATGCGTTGGCGTTGGCTCGCTCTATGGCATGCCACAGTGAAACACTGTCAGAATTAAGCTTTGCACTTACCATAGGCCAGAAGGCTGAATCATGTGATTGGTTCATCGGTAATAGTTTAATTGTTCGTTTGTTAGATATGGCCGGAGAGCTAAATCAACAACACACGTATACCAATCGTGGTGCCTCAGGCATTGATGGGTTAATCGCAACAGCAGTGGGTGTTCAACGAGCAAATCAAAATCCTTTGTTGGCTTTAGTCGGTGATACCTCTCTACTTTATGACTTGAATTCATTAGCATTATTAAAGCAAGCAACTCAACCGGTCGTCATTGTGGTCATCAATAATGATGGTGGTGGCATTTTTGATTTGCTGCCTGTTGATGAAAAGAAAAAAGACGATTTCTATCGTATGCCTCACCAATTAGAGTTTAGTCATGCCGCTGCGATGTTTGGTTTGGCCTATCATAAGCCAGAAACACTAAGTTGTGCGATGTCGATGATTAATGAGGGTCTACAACAGGGTATTCACTTAGTGGAAATTAACACCCCAGCAGGACAAGCTGGTGAAGAGTTAACGCGTTTATTCCAAACAATCCAACATGCCACTTTATTCTAAATGCATTAAGCCTAAAGAGAATATCGCACAACCTTGCGTGGTATTTTTACACGGATTATTAGGCTCAATAGGTGATTGGGAAAAGATAGCGTCAGCGATAGCGAAAACTCACCCAGTGTTATTAATCGATCTTCCTGGTCATGGTCATAGTCGTTTAATTAATGTGTCTGAGGGTCATGGCTTTGAGCAAACTTGTCGCTTGATAGTCGAGCAACTTGAAAGCAGTCCTTATCAAGAGTTTATTTTTGTGGGCTACTCCTTAGGTGGACGCATTGCTATGTATTTGAATGCGTGTGTTGAGTTGCCAAGTAATATCTCTCTTCGTGGCTTGTGCATTGAAGGGGGGAATTTTGGTTTGCTATCAAAAGAAGAGAAGCAAGCTCGATTGAATAATGACATTCGATGGGCTGAGCGATTTGAACAACAACCGATTGTTGATGTTTTAGACGATTGGTATCAACAAAAGGTATTTTCTTCACTAAACCCTGAGCAAAGACAAGTTTTAGTGGCTAAAAGAAGTGATAACCTTGGTAAGTCAATTGGGATGATGTTGAGATCTACATCACTGGCTAAGCAACCATATTTGCTTGAAGCCTTACATCGTAGCACCATTCCTATGCTTTATATTTGCGGCGAAGCAGATAACAAATTTCAACACTTGGCTGAGCAAAGTCAATTAACGTATCAAATCATTGCTCAGGCCGGTCATAACGCTCATGTGGAACAGCCCGAACGCTTTACACATGTACTTAATACATTCTTACAACAATGGAAATAAACCCATGGCAAGAACTGTTGGCATTTCAGAACAAGAACTTTACGCTCCAGTAGATTGGACAGATTGCACGGCTCAATACGAAGATATTCAATATCATAAATCGGCTGATGGCATCGCGAAAATCACTATCGCACGTCCACAAGTACGTAACGCTTTCCGTCCTGGTACGGTAAAAGAGATGATCGATGCGCTGGCGGATGCTCGTTATGACGAGAAAGTTGGCGTTATTATTCTTACCGGTTTAGGCGAAGATGCATTCTGTTCAGGTGGTGATCAGAAGATCCGTGGCGATTACGGCGGCTACCGTGATGACAGTGGTACACACCACTTAAACGTCTTGGATTTCCAACGCCAAATTCGTACGTGTCCAAAACCAGTTATTGCTGCTGTTGCTGGCTATGCGGTTGGTGGTGGTCATGTTCTGCATATGATGTGTGACTTAACTATTGCGGCTGAGAACGCACAATTTGGTCAAACAGGCCCTAAAGTGGGTTCTTTTGATGGCGGTTGGGGTGCTTCTTACATGGCTCGCATCGTTGGTCAGAAAAAAGCGCGTGAAATTTGGTTCTTATGTCGTTTCTATGATGCACAAGAAGCATTGGACATGGGTCTAGTAAACACGGTTGTCCCTGTTGCTGATTTAGAAAAAGAAACAGTTCGCTGGTGTCGTGAAACACTACAACACAGCCCAATGGCATTACGTTGCCTTAAAGCGGCATTAAATGCGGACTGTGATGGTCAAGCAGGCCTTCAAGAGTTAGCGGGTAACGCAACAATGATGTTCTACATGACAGAAGAAGGCCAAGAAGGTCGCAACGCCTTTAATGAAAAGCGTCGCCCTGATTTCGATAAATTCCCTCGTAATCCATAAGCATTTATCACTGATTTGATTTAAGTATTAGAGGCTCTTTATGAGTCTCTTTTTTCTTTTTATTGGTTGGAGTAACAAATGAAAGCAGCCAAGATATATCAATACCAACTCCCTATGGACAGTGGAGTTATTCTTCGTGAACAACGTCTTCAACAACGAGATGGCTTGATCATTGAATTACGTGATGGAACACAGTGTGGCAAAGGTGAAATCGCACCTCTACCTGAATTCAGTCAAGAAACATTAGAGCAAGCGCGTGAAGATTTATTGTCACTGACGCAAGCGTGGCTAAATGGTGAAGAGCTGGATCTTGATGCGAATTGCCCATCGGTAGCATTTGGCTTTAGCATGGCATTGCTAGAGCTTGAAGGCGGCTTACCGCAAGAAGGTAATTACCAAGCGGCACCATTATGCTCAGGTGATCCTGATGATTTAGTGGTTAAGCTTAATGAGATGAGTGGCAAAAAAATCGCGAAAATCAAAGTCGGCTTATATGAAGCGATCCGCGATGGAATGGTTGCGAATATGTTCTTAGAGCTTATTCCTGATCTCTCTTTACGTCTTGATGCTAACCGTAACTGGACACCAAAAAAAGCTGAGCAATTTGCTAATTACGTCAGTCCACAATTTCGCTCTCGTATCGAGTTCTTAGAAGAGCCTTGCCATACTCCAGAAGAGAGCTTGGCATTCTCACAAGCAACAGGTATTGCCATTGCTTGGGACGAAACAGTACGTGATGACGGATTTGAAGTAAGCGCTCAAGAAGGCGTAAAAGCGATTGTGATCAAACCAACCATGGTTGGCTCAATAGAGAAGTGCTTGGCCCTTGTTGAAGAGGCGCATCAGTTAGGTATGCAGGCTGTGATTAGCTCAAGCTTGGAATCAAGTCTTGCATTAACACAGTTAGCGCGATTGGCTGCATGGAAAACACCAGACACGATCCCAGGTTTAGATACTATCGACCTTTTTAAAATGCAATTAGACACGCCATGGCCTAATTGTCAGTTACCACTGAATACATTATCAGAGCTTAAGATTGTATGGGAAAACTAATCTCTCCACTTTTTACGACTTGGCCTTGGGCAAAGTGGGGTGAAGATCGTGAAATGGAAATCGCTCTTCGTGATGGCAACAACGTATGGACTTGGGGGGAAGTATCAACCCAAGTAAATCGATACGCTAACGGTCTTATTCAACAAGGCGTTAAGCGTGATGATGTGGTTGTTGGTGTCGCTAAAAGTGGGATTGATCTCGTTTGGTTACAGTTAGCGTGTATTCGTATCGGTGCTCGTTTTTCTGCGATTAACCCAAAAACGCCGAGAGCTCAGCTTCATCAGTTAGTTACGAGTATTTCAGCGCAACATATGTGGTTTGGTGAAGGACAAGAGAGTATTTCTGGTACTTGGCACCATCTGCAATTAATCAACGCTGAATACAGTGTGATTGCTGCGACATGGCAAGCGAATCGACTAGCAACATTAACCTTTACCTCGGGTTCTACTGGGTTACCAAAAGCGGTTGCCCATAGTGCAAATAATCACTTACATTCTGCGGCTGGCTTACTAAGCACGATGGAATTTGATAATTGCGATTCATGGTTATTATCTTTGCCTTTATTCCATGTATCAGGCCTAGCGATTGTATGGCGTTGGTTATTAACTGGTGCAACAATGGTAATGCCAACCGAAGATGGGTTATTAAATGACTTATGTGGTGTTACCCATGCGTCATTAGTACCAACACAATTGCAGCGAATTTTAGACAGTGGCGATGTTTCTCGTCTTGCATTAAAGCGTGTATTACTTGGTGGAGCGGTTATTCCAACAGAATTGACCAATGCCGCTAAAGAGAATGGCATTGAATGTTGGCTAGGTTATGGCATGACAGAGATGGCGTCTACGGTAACCGCGAAACTGGCAGATGGGCAACCAGGGGTCGGTAACATACTGCATTATCGTGAATTGCGTATTGAAAAAGGCGAAGTTCTTGTTCGTGGCGAGTGTTTAGCACTAGGCTATTATCGTTCATCTGGCATCATGAATATCACTAACGAAGAGGGTTGGTATCAAACTAGCGATCTTGGTTATGTGATGGGAGCAGAGCTTCATATTCAAGGCCGAGCTGACAATATGTTCATTTCCGGTGGTGAAAATATTCATCCTGAAAAAATTGAACTGGCTTTGTTAGCGCATGATGCGATTGAGCAAGTGATTGTTATTGATGTGGCAGATGAAGAGTTTGGACAACGCCCTGTTGCCGTTATTAAAATGACACAACCGATTAGTCATGACGAACTGCATACCTTCTTAAAAGAGAAATTAACTCAGTTTGAATGTCCAATTCGCTATGAAACTATGCCTGAACACTTACTTGGAACAGGCCTTAAAATTTCACGTCCACAAGTAAAAGAGTGGGTTAACTCACTGCCAATCACCGCGTAATTGAATTACTTTTTCACGCATTACGCTTGATGTTGCTAGATGTGGTGGTACGGGCTCTCCGGCTACCACTTCTATTTTTGACCAACAGCGGCTTGGTCGTTTTAATATCGCTTTCCCACCATGACGACTAAAGAAACTGCCCCATAAGCCACGCAGTGCCATTGGAATTACAGGTACGGGTGAGCGTTTCAATATGATGTCTATTCCTCGTAAAAATGGCCCTACTTCACCATTGTGAGTTAATACCCCTTCAGGAAAAATCAAGACGATTTCACCGTTAGATAATGCTTCTTCGACATCGAAAAAGGCACGACGAATAGAACCACTTTTTGATGCATTAATAGGAATTACTTTGGTTAAACGGAAGAAGTATTTAACTAAAGGTAAGTCGGCATACTCCTCCTCCATGACAAAGCGAATAGGGCGAGGGCATGCCCCACTAAGAATAAACGCATCCATATAAGTAATATGATTACAAACTAGTAAAGCGCCACCTTCTTCAGGAAGATGTTGTAACTCTTTATGTTTTACTCGATATAAGGTGTGAGTAATGATCCAAAGTAAAAATCGGATCACAAAGACAGGCACTTTACAGAATAGAAAGAGAGCGACAACTCCATTCATGATAGCCAGAAGTGCAAAAAATTGAGGAATAGAGATCTCAATAATCGATAAGCAAACAATACCTAAGATAGCGCTAGAGACCATAAATAGCGCATTATAGATATTATTGGCAGCAATGATCTGAGAGCGATGTTCCGGCTTTGGGCGCTTTTGAATGAAGGTATAGAGAGGAACAATATAAAGCCCGCCACAAATCCCTAAAAAGAACAGGTTAATAAAAACAGGTAAAAGCTCAGGGCTTAAAAATGTCGCCATAAAACCAGAGGCATGAATAGGCATATTTGGTGTTGAAAGGTACAGATTCATCCCAAACAGAGAAAGGCCAAAACAGCCTAAAGGAATGATGCCGATCTCAACTCGGTGTTTAGATAAAACATCACAAGTAAGAGAACCAATCGCAATACCAACAGAAAACAACGCCAGCAATACCGTTACAGTAATGGCATTATCGTTAAGATGTAGATGAGTATAATTTGGGAACTGAGTTAAATAACTTGCACCTAAAAACCAGAACCAGCTGATCCCCATAATCGCTAAAAATACAGCGGGATCTTCTTTGGCAATATTAAGTGTCTGTTTTGTTTGTTGGATAGGGCGCCATTTAAAAACTAAATCGGGAGCAATGGCTTTAGTGTGAGGAATAGATCGGCTTGCAAGATAACCAAGTACGGCAAAAAGAACAACCGAACCTGCTGCAATGTACTCCGCGTTATCTTGTGAAGCAATAAAACCAGCGCCAATGGTTCCGAATAAAATAGCAAGAAAAGTTCCTGTTTCAACTAAGGCATTTCCTGACACTAACTCTTCTTTTTTGAGTTGCTGAGGAAGAAGAGCGTATTTGACCGGACCAAAAAAAGCCGATTGTGTTCCCATCAAAAAAAGAAGAATTAATAATAAGGTGTAATTTTGGAGGATAAACGCCATCGCGCCAAAGAGCATAATAACGATCTCAGCGAGTTTAACCTTGCGAATAAAGGCAGATTTCTCATACTTATCGGCGAGGACACCGGCAAAAGCAGAAAAAAGAAAGAAAGGCAGAATAAACAGGCCAGCAGCAAGATTAATAAACAGATTAGATGGCATGGGTAAGCTATCAACACTAGCAAAAGCAACAAAAAGTAATAGCGTATTTTTATAGATGTTGTCGTTAAATGCGCCTAAAGCTTGAGTTAAAAAGTAAGGCAGGAATCGACGTTGAGTTAATAGCTTGGCTTGCTTTGCCATGAAAAGTCCCTTGATTACAAAGCTAGTGTTGCTTCCATTGATTAATATAGTTCAATAGTAGGTTATCGATGAGAAGATGGCCATCAATTGGTGTTGAAGAAAACAACAAGTCATCCAAACTTAATAATGTAATTCCATGAACACTGGCCCAGATAACACGACTGCTTTTCTCTACATCAGAATCGCATTTGTGTGGATTAATTGTTTTAATTATTTCTTCAAGAACGCCCATCATTTGATTAATGCGGTTCTCTTGCCAATCAGGTAAGGCCTCACCATTCATATTATGTTGAAACACTAATCGCCAGCGATTGGGATGCTCTTGGGCAAAGTCATAATAACAGTAAGCAATGGCTTTTAGTGCTTCTTCAGGAGTAGCGCTGTTTTCTAGCCCTTGATTTACTTGCAGCATGATTTCATCTAGCGTTTGGGCGATAGAGCTCAGAAGCAATAAATTATAACTACCAAAAATATTCACTAATGTACTCGGTACATAACCAATGCTTTTTGCTAACTTTCTTAAACTGAGTTCGTGATGACTATGCTCGCCAAGGAATACTTTGACATTATCTAATGCCATGTCGCGTATTTCTTGATGAGTATGGTCGTTTCTGCGCGCCATATGACCCTGATCTATAAAATTATGTACAATGTTCTTAATTTTAAATGTATCTACCGATTCTTCAAGTAAGAGTTTTATCAATTAGGACGTAAAGCACAGTGTTGAGAATAAAACAGAGAGCTTTTAACACTCTGAAACATCCTGATCAATTTTAAAGCTCCCAATATGAAGCAATGCAGGCTATTATCAGGTCAAATTATTTTAATACAGTAAAGGAACAGACAATGAAACGTCTTTTATCTATTGCTGCCCTAATGTTTGTTTTTGTTCTTTCTGCGCCTCATGCAGAAGCAAAGAAATTTGGTGGTGGTAAATCATTTGGCAAAAGCTTTAAAACAGCGCCTGCGCCAAAACAGAAGCAACAAAACACGAATACCATTGGTAAGCAAGATACCGCTAAGGGCGCATCAAGCAAGAAAGGCTTAATGGGCGGACTACTTGGTGGTCTTCTTATGGGTGGTCTTTTAGCATCAATCTTTGCTGGCGGTGGCTTTGAAGGTATCCAGTTTATGGATATTCTAATCATGGCTGGTGTGGCATTTGTTCTGTTTAAGCTTTTCCGTATGTTTATGGCATCAAAAGCCAGCAGTATAAATCAGAGGCAAGGGGCAGCATACGCAGGCCCACAAGCATCTCACGACGAGAAACCAAGCTTCCGTGATAACCAACAGTACTTCCAAGGTGATCAAGCACAGCCACAAGCGACAGGCGGCTTTGGCGCACCTGCAGCTGATGAGATCCCGCACAACTACCCACCGGGTTTTGATCTGCAAGGCTTCATCAATGGTTCTCGTGAGCACTACCGTATTTTACAAGGTGCATGGAACCATAACCAACTTGAAACGATTCAAGAGTACGTATCAATTAGCTTATACAATGATCTAGTAAAAGAGCGTGCAAATCTTGAAGGTGAGCAACACACAGACGTTATGTTTGTTGATGCTGAAGTTGTTCGTGCCGATCATAATGCAAATAACGCACAGCTTAGCTTACAGTTCTCTGGTCGCTACCGTGATTCAGTGGAAGGTGTTGAAGAAGAAATTACAGACATCTGGCACTTGGAGCGTGACCTTACGCAACCAAATGCACCGTGGTTAATTATTGGTATTCAAGCTTAACTGTCTAAATACATAATAAGTTGATTAAAAAATATCCTCATAGAGAGTAATCCTATGGGGATTTTTTATAGGTGTGATCTAGCTCTGTTTTAATCTTTTAAAGACAGTCTATGCTGAATTCAGTTAATAAATAAGAGAGATATATTATGCCATTTAATAAAGACATCGTTGAAGAAATGAACCTTCTCAAGCAATTCCCACTAGAAAGCACTCAAGCGGGTTTAAAAGTACATTCTGACGCAGCACCCGAAGCAATCGAAGCAATGAAGCGTCTATTCTCGAAAGGATTGGTAACACAGGAAGATGGTGGTTATTTAACAAACCACGGCATTGAAACAGCAGAACAAGTACAAAACGTAATTCGCGTACTATCGTAATCGAATGCTGTTGTAAAAGATTATAGCGTCATTGACTCAAGTTCAGTGATGGTTTGAATAGCTTGTTCTGGGGTTGACCCACATACGTCAGGGCAAGCTTTAAATTGATGACACACCTTTGGGCGTTCTGCCTTACCAAACAACTTACACAAGTTCTCACCGTTTAATTGTACGCAGCGTACTCCTGCAGGTTTCCCATCAGGCATTCCCGGAATAAATGAACTTATACTCGGGGCTATACAGCAAGCACCACAATATAATCTACACTCCATAACACTATCTCATTGCATCAATTAAAGGATGCGCAAAATACCATTCTTCCCCTTTCAGGTCAAAACTATACCAACCTAGATAAATATTTAATCATTCTTGCTTGTTAAAATCGATTATAGCTGTGTTATACCTTTCTATTGCAAAAACTAGGTATAATTAGGCCCACTACTTACTGCAATTTATGCCTTGCTCTAATCGATTTTTCCTACGCAATTATCTGCTCAACTACTTATCCAGATTGGTATTACTCAGGATTATCTCTTTACTGATTAGTAAACCGCTTGCACTTTTATCTCAAGATGGGTATAAAACCGCCTCTTCCCATAACGAGTGTAAAGCAATGACAGAGCAATTTTGGCAACAAAAAAAATTAGAAGAAATGACAGAGCAAGAGTGGGAATCTCTTTGTGACGGCTGTGGTAAGTGCTGTCTACACAAGTTAATGGATGAAGATACAGATGAGGTTTACTACACTAACGTGGCATGTAGCTGGTTAAACAGCAAAACGTGTTCATGTAAAGATTACGCTAAGCGTTTTACTTCAGGTGAAAACTGCCTAAAACTAAGCCGTGAAAATATCGCTGAATTTAACTGGTTACCAGTGACTTGCGCATACCGTCTATTGGCAGAAGACAAAGACATTCCAGAATGGCACCCACTGATCACTGGGTCTAAATCAGCAATGCATGCTGCTGGCGAAAGCGTAAGAAACAAGGTTGTTTATGCGATTGATGTAAAAAACTGGGAAGATCATATTACAAATCACCCTCATAGAAACTAATGACTAATAAACCAAAAACACAAAAGCCTGATCGTAAAACCGCGATGTTAAATATCATTGAATTAGTGAAAGCGGATTTTCCATTTGATGCGCCTGAAGCTCAAATATGTGGTGATACGTGTGTAGGTTGTCCACGTAAGTTGATTGAATTGGTGGAAGGTGAGTTACTGTATTGGGAGTCTTACGTTCAACGTGGAGAAACCCCCAATTTTTCAGAGATCGAAAGTTTTGCCAAACTGTGTAAAAACGTTCGCCGCGGTTTAGTTAGAAATGGAATCTTAGAGCCGCTACCAAGGTAATTCAGTTCCGTCAAAATTTAAAAATTGCCCACTATTATCGATTGATAGTTGGGCAATAACTTTTGTTAATCCTGCAACTGATTCTTCTGTTGAAATAAGGGCATTTGGTCCTCCCATTTCAGTTTGAACCCAACCTGGGTGCATCGCGATAACGGTAAATCCTTCTGGCTTCAAGTCATTACTTAAACTTTTTACTACCGAGTTTAATGCAGCTTTAGATGAGCGATATAAGTAGCCGCCACCAGACGTATTTTCTGTCATGCTACCTACCTTAGATGAAATACAAACAATGGTTTTATCATTACTCAATTGCAAGCTAGGGTAGAGGGCTTCAACTAGCTTTTGAGGGGCAATGGCATTAATTTCAAATACCTTCTTCCACTCTGTAACATCACAATTCCCAAAGCCATACCCTTTAGGGCCATAATAGCCTGCATTATTGATTAATAGATCGATTTTACTTTCTGAAAGCTGCTGAGATAGCTTAAGAATAGCGCTGTAATCAGTAAGCTCTAATTGGTAAAGTGATAGCGTATCGTACTGTTTGGTGAGTGTGAATAACTCAGTAGCACTGCTCTCATCACGATAAGTCGCGCTTACTTTAGCCCCTTGTTGTAAGTAGTAAGTAACAAGTGATAATCCTATCCCACGGTTTGCACCTGTAATGAAGACGTGTTTCATACTTTGCCCTTATTGTTGTTGCACAGAATAGTTGTGTTTCTATGTGTAAACGAATTGTTGTCTGTTTTTAGACATTAGCGCTTGAGGCTCTCTGTTCATCTTAATACAATTTAACAGTACATTATAAAAACATATTATAAAAACCAGTCAGCCAACGATAAGATAATAATTATGAAATTAGAAGCAATTGATTACACTGCTGAGAATGCAGCGGAGCTGTTTGTTAAATCACTGCGTGAGACAGGGTTTGGCGTATTAAAAAATCACCCAATTCAACAAGAGCTTGTACAAAGCATTTATGACAATTGGTATGAATTCTTTAACAGCGAAGAAAAAGAGAACTTCCAGTTTAATGTAGAAACTCAAGATGGATTTTTCCCTGCGTCGGTATCAGAAGTCGCAAAAGGGCACACTAAAAAAGACATTAAAGAGTACTACCATTATTACCCAACGGGTCAATGTCCTGAGCAGTTAAAAGCACAGATTCAAGAGTATTACGATAACGCTAATATTCTCGCTAGTGAGCTGCTGTCTTGGGTTGAAGCGCACTCACCAGAAGACGTATCTGCATTGTACTCTCAATCGCTTTCTAGCATGGTTGAAAACAATGATAAGACATTACTTCGTATTCTTCATTACCCACCGTTAGAAGGCGATGAAGAGCTTGGTGCTATCCGAGCTGGTGCACATGAAGACATTAACTTATTAACAGTGCTCCCAGCAGCTAATGAGCCGGGTTTACAAGTTAAGACTAAAGAAGGTGATTGGTTAGATGTGCCTTGTGATTTTGGTAACTTAATCATCAATATCGGTGATATGTTGCAAGAAGCATCAGGGGGTTATTACCCATCAACCACGCACCGAGTGATTAACCCAGAAGGTGCAGATAAAACGAAATCTCGTATCTCATTACCGTTGTTCTTACATCCAAAGCCTGATGTTGTGCTATCTGATCGTCACACAGCAAACAGTTACCTAATGGAGCGTCTACGTGAGTTAGGTGTGATTTAATTCGTTAATATCGAAAAGAACATTAAAAAGCGAGTAATTTAGGTTACTCGCTTTTTTTGTGTCACTGTGATCGAGATTGTCCCTCTATGGCTACTTTGTGGAGGACGCCGCAATTAGGTGTTCATATTTTTCTATAATGAAGCAAGAGAATAAATGGAGGCAAAGGATATGGAGTATCGAATTGTTGGTATTACCAGCGACCATGACAATGATATTTGCTACATCATTAAAAACGTAGGTGTTGAGTTTGGTGCGGTAGGGGAAGGCTTTGGTCCATCGGACGATGAAGTTTTGGAAATGAGTAAATACTATAATCCGGCATTCAAAAGTAAATACCTCATTTTATTGCTCGATGGTCGAGTGGTTGGTGGCTGTGGCTTAGCTCCATTTAACGGCAGTAAGACTGTATGTGAGCTACGTAAACTATTTCTATTACCTGAAGCACGAGGTAGAGGCTTTGGTAAAACCATTGCAGGTAAAGTACTTAAATGTGCGAAAGAGTTTGGTTATTCTCAGTGTTATTTAGATACGCTCTCAAGTATGAAATCTGCCATTAGTTTATATGATGATCTTGGCTTTGAGCGATTAGCAAAACCTCTTGATGGTGCAGTGCATAATGGCTGTGATGTATGGATGCTTAAAACGTTTAAATAGACATAGGTAGCTAACGCGAATATTTACTTCTTAGTTATTTTCAGAGTAGCCTAGTTTAAAATTTTCTAACACCTTCTTTGAGGCTTATGAAGATAATTGATTTGAGAAGAGATAATACGACAGATACAAAAAAGCCCCAGCATTTCTGCTAGGGCTTAGAATGTGGTGGAGGGATAGGGATTTGAACCCTAGAACCGCTATTAACGGTTGCCGGTTTTCAAGACCGGTGCTTTCGACCACTCAGCCATCCCTCCGATGCGGTGAATAATAGGCGCAACCCTTCTTCTTGTAAAGGATTCTTTTTGATAAAAACACTGTTTGCTCTAAATTCGATCATATCGATGAAAGTTAGAGCAAGTTTGCAGGTTGTTACTATTTATTTTAATACAGGGCGGGCGTTAATCGCTTGTACTGGACGATTATTTCCTTGATACAGAGATTCAAATTGAGTTAATTGATCAGCAGAAATCGTAATAGGGTTTTTCATTACCAACCAAGTAACCCCTTCTGTGCATGGTGGGGTAGTTAATGAGCCATTAAAGCGATAATAAGTCTGATCACCAGGCAGTAGCTTTGTAAGCGTTAATTTACTATCAAGTTTAACATCACCTGATTTTGGCATTTGAGCCCAAATTTTTGCCAATTCAGTATTTGCTTTACCCTCTTTAAACATCACTCCTATCACGGCTAGGTTTCCATCTTTATCGGCGTGAACTAAATGCATTTCTAATGGGTATGAATGACCAGCAATCAGGTTTTCACTTGGGGCATGGAAATGAAGTTGTAATAGACTAAATGTTTTCCCTTCAACTTGAATAGATTGCTTGCCATCAAAATTTACTTGTACGGTATGGCCATTATTGACGATATTCTTACCGGCTTGAGCATAGTTGAATGTGATAGGGTCTAAAGTACTCTCAATTGCATTGGTAATATCAATAGGGGATTGATTCACTCCTGTCTGGCAGATGCCGTGCCAATTAGCAGGGGCGGTTTTTCCTGCATAACTCCACTCTGAAGCAGAAACGAATGAGCTAGTTGATAGAGCGGTGATAACTGCCAACGTTGAAATAATATGTTTCATGGTTTTCTAGCCTTTTTGTTTTATAAAATATGGCGTTAGGCTAGTACAGATGGGGTTGAGTTAAAAATGCTTTGAATAGAATTTAGCTAACTACTTCCATTTATATGAAACGGTTTGAAAATATGTTTTATTTCTAAGGCACTATTTGATGAAAATAAGGTAACTATGGGGATGTTTCATATTCGACAGATACAAAAAAGCCCTGTCATTTCTGACAAGGCTTCGTTGATGTTGGCGGAGCGGACGGGACTTTCTATCTCACCTTGAGAGCAGCACGTCCCCCGGCGTATCAGGCCGCTAAGCTCTCCAATAGAAAGTCTAACCAACTGAACTACTGCTCCAATTTTTAAAACTCAGACTCTATCTGGATTTTGAAAAGTGGTGGAGGGATTGAATACTCGAGTTATTATGTAATGAAATTTAAGGGGATTTCATATTCGACAGATACAAAAAAGCCCTGTCATTTCTGACAAGGCTTCATTGATGTTGGCGGAGCGGACGGGACTCGAACCCGCGACCCCCGGCGTGACAGGCCGGTATTCTAACCAACTGAACTACCGCTCCAATTTTTAAAACCCAGACTCTATCTGAATTTTGAAAAGTGGTGGAGGGATAGGGATTTGAACCCTAGAACCGCTATTAACGGTTGCCGGTTTTCAAGACCGGTGCTTTCGACCACTCAGCCATCCCTCCAATGCCGAGCATAATAGGCTGAACCACTTTTATTGTAAAGTACTAATTTTAAAAAAGATTCTGTTTGATTTAATTTTAAACAATTTGAGGGCATTTAAAGCAATGTTGGAGGTTTGATTATTGAAGTTAGCTTAAGCTGGATAAACATAAGTCGGGAATAATGAGGATCTAGTTAGATATGACCAATGGATTAGTTTAACGAAACTTATTGAGATCTCATATTCGACAGATACAAAAAATCCCTGTCATTTCTGACAAGGCTTCGTTGATGTTGGCGGAGCGGACGGACTTTCTATTGGAGAGCAGCACGTCCCCCGGCGTGTCAGGCCGCTAAGCTCTCCAATAGAAAGTCTAATCAACTGAACTACCGCACCAATTTTTAAAACTCAGACTCTATTTGGATTTTTGAAATGCGGTGAAGGGATTGAATTCTAGAGTTATTAGTTTAATGAAACTTATTGATATCTCATATTCGACAGATACAAAAAAGCCCTGTCATTTCTGACAAGGCTTCGTTGATGTTGGCGGAGCGGACGGGACTTTCTATCTCACCTGAGAGCAGCACGTCCCCCGCGTGTCAGGCCGCTAAGCTCTCCAATAGAAAGTCTAATCAACTGAACTACCGCTCCAATTTTTAAAACTCAGACTCTATCTGGATTTTGAAAAGTGGTGGAGGGATTGAATTCTAGAGTTATTAGCTTAATGAAACTTATTGAGAACTCATATTCAACAGATACAAAAAAGCCCTGTCATTTCTGACAAGGCTTCATTGATGTTGGCGGAGCGGACGGGACTCGAACCCGCGACCCCCGGCGTGACAGGCCGGTATTCTAACCAACTGAACTACCGCTCCAATTTTTAAAACCCAGACTCTATCTGAATTTTGAAAAGTGGTGGAGGGATAGGGATTTGAACCCTAGAACCGCTATTAACGGTTGCCGGTTTTCAAGACCGGTGCTTTCGACCACTCAGCCATCCCTCCAGTGATTTGAATAATAGGCGTATCACTGGATCTTGTAAAGGATAAATTTAAAAATATGGGCTGACTGCACTATTTTTGCGCAATGTGCTCTGTTTTTAACTGATTTCTTTATTTTTGTTATATAAAACAGTCGCAATACAGCCATAGCTACCTTCTTTATTAGTCAACGTGAAGGTCAAATCATAACGTTGACTAATGTCTCTAACAATCAATAATCCTAAGCCGAACCCTTCAACGCCACGGGGTTTTTCATCTAAACCAATGCCAGAATCAATAATAGAAAACCCTTCTTGATTCATTGATATGATGATTTCGCCTTCATCTGTACAGTTGAAGGCATTTTTAATCAGATTACCAATTAGGACTTTTAATATGTTTTTAGAGATATAGGTGGTAGTTAAGCTTTCTAATTCAATACGATAACTAACTTTTTTAAAGCGTAGTAGATGTGCGTGCGTTTCAATAATTCTTTCCAGCTCAGTAACGTCGATACTTCGATAAGTTATAGCTGAATTTTTAAGATCAGATTCATCACGAGTAAGTGATAGTAAGGTATCAACAAAGTCACTCATCTCTTGTACGGCATCGTTTAATCGTTTTTGTTGTCTTTGTATAAATATTGGGTCGTTTGATTGATCAAGTAGTTTGGTTGCTCCTTTCATGATCATTAATGGTGTACGTAGCTCATGGCTAGCATATCGAGTGAAAGAACGTTCACGTTCGATTAACTGTTCTATTTGTTGGTAATTAGCATTAAGGGTTTCAATTAATTGCGCACTTTCTTGGGTGTTTCCTGAAATGCTATCTGGAATTTGAGATATATCTCCCTGTTTTCTATTGCTTATGTTTTCTGTTAATCGAGTTAGAGGTTCTGTTATTCTTTGTGATATTTTTAAAATAATAAAAAAGCTGATAAGCATTAGCAATAAAGAGGAGCCAAGAGTTTTTGATTCCATGAAGAAAATACGACGCTCAGAGTCATCAGTAAAATCTCCAGTTAAGACAATGTAAATGCTCTTGCCATGGTTATCTAATGTACGATAAACAAAGGCCTCATTTTCGACATAGCTGTCTTTTTTGAATACTTCTATTGTAGTATCTAACGGTAAATTGAAGAAATCAGTGTAATTAATATCAATATCTTCTTTGTTTGTATAAACGGTAATACGATCAGTGATTACTACTTTGGTTGAATTGGTATTATCAAGGCTGTTTATTGCCACTTCTTTTGCGCTTAGGATTTTTTGTTTAGCGAGTAAGTTCTCAATGCTATCAAGTGTTGAATCAATCACTAATGCATGAACGATAATAATCGCCAAAGCAACGATCGAAAAATAAATAAAAGTAAGGTGTTTAGCACTGTATTTACGCATTTCAGTCTACTTTCCCAATTAATTGATAACCAACTTTGGGAATGGTTTTTAAGTATTTATGAGTAAATGGTTTATCGACTAAGTTTCGTAATTGATAAATATGGCTGCGTAGTACGTCTTTTTCAGGTTCATCATCTCCCCATAGTTCATAAGCAATCGCTTCTTTATTGACAATTTTAGGGGCAGAAAGAAGCAGATTTTTCATGATGATAAATTGAGTGGGGTTGAGACTAAACCTTAACCCTTGGCGAGAGAGAGTATTTGAGGTGAGATCTAATAATAACTCTTCAAACTGAAGTTCTGTTTTGGCTTGTTTTCCTGAGACTCTACGAACAAGAGCATTGATACGGGCATCAAGAATATCAAGGTCAAAAGGTTTAACTAAATAATCGTCGGCACCTTGCTTGAAGCCAAGAAGAGTGTCTTCTGTGGTATCTCGTGCCGTGAGCATAAGAATTGGGATGTCTATTCCTTCTTCTCGTAAACGATTACATACGGTTAAGCCATCCATTTTAGGTAGCATGACATCAAGAATAATCAAATCGAAATGTTCTTTTTTAGCAAGATCATAACCTTGCTGACCATCACTTGCATAATCTAATACATAGCCTTTAATCTCAAAGAAATCAAAAATGATCCCCGCAATATCTTGATTATCTTCAACAAGCAATAGTTTCATATACACCTCTATTTATCTGATTTTATATCTTAACTATTTTATGTGAAAAAAAAGTAGATTTAAGGCGATATTTGAATTTGGTATAAACATTAGATATAAAAAATCCCTTTATGAGAAAGGGATTTTTATGAGGCTATTTATTTTTTAGGGTGATAAAACCGTTTTAGCTCTGAGATGCCTTGCATCAGTAAAGAGAGTTTCGGTTTTTCATCCGTCAAACGATTATAGTTTTCATCGTAGACTTTATAGTTACCAAACGTATCAATAACGACAGTATTGGTATCTGTTATTAAGGCGATATTTTTTCTGTCACCTGCCAATAACCAATTTCGGTCGTTATCTTGAGTTAATAAGTTTAAACCACTGCTGTAGCTTTCAGCTGATGTCGTCGTTTTTAAAAATGACTCCATCAATGTTGGTGCTAAATCTAAGTGACTTGAACGAGTCATAATTAATTCAGGCTCAACGTCTGGCCAATGAATTAACATAGGTACACGAAGCTGATATTTACTGAAGTTAGTGCTTGAACCCCAGCTATTAGTATTGGTTTCATCAAACTCCATACCGTGATTTGATGTAACTACAACAATGGTATTTTCCCACTCAGGAGATTGTTTTAATGCGTCCAATACTGCTTTAAGTTGCTGATCTGTCTTTTTAACGGCTTTACGATAGTTAATCTCAAAAGCATTTTGATCTGAGTCTTCTGTTGATATTGGACTTGTTGCGTCATATTCAGAGACAGAGGTCAGTTCTAAATAACTAAACCATGGCTTGTCAGGTGTCTGTGCTTTGAACCAATCATTCCATTGAGCTATTGCTTTGCTATCAGACATTTTCTCTTTAGATTCACCGATCTCGCCTTTAGTAAAGATGATTTGCTTATACAATGACGAAGTAAAATCATCACCACTAAATAAACCAAATTGGTAATCACGGTTATGTAGCTCAGCTAAAATTGGTGATTCAATTTCTGAGTTTCTAAAGTTATCAACGTAGTTTCCAGGCAATCCATAAAACAAGCCAAATAAGCTTGTTGGGTTATTACTGGCACTGTAATGATTGTTGTAGTTTAGATTGTTCTGAGCAAAGCGCGTTAAATTTGGCGTATCAATATGATTTAATGTGTCAGCTCGAAGGCTATCGATCATAATGATTTGTAAGTTATAACCAGTTTGCTTTGTTTTAAATTTTATTGGCTCAAGAGGGTAACGCATCGCTTCTTTTGCGCCGCCAGTACCTTCTTCTTGGATTTGTTTTGCCAATGCATCGCGATCAATAAAGCCGTGTTTTTCTAAAAACGAGCGTGCTGTCATTGGATAAGATAATGGGAATGTGGCACGTTGAGCGGTTACTGGCCCATAAGCTGAAGCATCAGCCCATGTATGAATTAAGTGACTACCAATGAATGCGACAGCGAAGGTGATCGCAAAAGGGCGACCAACATGCTTATGTGCAAGTTTGCGTAATTTATTCCACACCCATTCCGAGAGAGAGAGTTGAAGTAGGAAAATTACGGGCACCAGAATAAACAAATATTGCCATTGGGTGTTTAAATTTGATTTATCGTTGTTCAGCAGCATATCCCAAACCAGTGGGGTAATATGCAAGTGAAGATTTTGATAAGCGTAAGTATCTAGCAGCAGCAAGGTCATACCTGCGGTTGCTATGATGACACTTAAGATACGCATTAATCGTTGAGATGGCGTAATAAAGGTAAGAGGGAAGAGTACAAGAATGTAAAACCCAAACACCAAAAAGCCAAAATGACCTATCCAGTTTAACACTAGATAGGTCTGACCAAGTAACGTTTCAGGCCATGGAGATTGCGATATATAACGCGTGCCAATAAGCATTGCAGCAACGATATTGAAGAAGCTAAACCAGTGACCCCAAGTAATTAACTTAGAGACTTTGTCGCTGTAGGTATTCCCGCTATCAACCATGGTAATTGAATTCTCGCTCTTAGTGAGTTTTTGGTGTATCTAATGAGCTAAATAGTGCTTGAGCAAATTTTTCAGCAATAACTTTACGCTGCTCTGCTGGCACTTCTTGGTTTAGTACATTAGTAGCAATGTTACCAACCAACATTAGAGATAGATCAGCTGGTGCACGATGCTTATCTAGTACATCGACCATCTCTGTTAACATTTGTTCAATTTGTTTGTTGCTGTATTTCGAAGTAGTAATAGCCATAAGTCTTTTCAGTTAATGATAGTGAAAGCGGCTTATGATAACCTACTATGCACGTCAACTAAAAACCTTTTCTATTATGAGTTTAACCCTTTCAAACGTAATTTTACATAAATTAGTAAAAAATGAGCAAGATGAACTCGAAGTTTGTCTACGAAATCAAACTCTTGAGAACGAAGAGTTCACTGAAGCCCTCGTATCTGAGCTGCATCGTGTCTTTAACTCTAAAGCAGGCAAAGGCTTTGGTGTATTTAAGACTGAAAGTGAGTTTGGGCATTGGTTAGGTTCCGTTCGTAAGAATGAAACGCCATTTTTAGAATTCAGTAATAAATCAGCAGAGAAATTAAAATCAGAACTGATTAAATACCCATTTGCTGAAGAAGGTATTTTAGTTATCGCTGAATATCGTTCGCTAGCAACAGAGTATTTGTTTGTCGCAGTATTACCATCAAACGAGAGTATGAAGGTCACGGAGCAACTAGATATTAGTTCTACTGATTACCTTGATATTGCTAAAATGGACATTGCGGCACGTATTGATTTATCAACTTGGGAAACGGATTCAGACTCAAATCGCTACCTGACGTTCATTAAAGGACGTGTGGGACGTAAAGTCTCTGATTTCTTCTTAGATTTCTTACAAGCAGATGTAGGCATGGATACTAAGGTGCAAAACCAAGTATTGATGCAAGCCGTTGAAGATTTCTGTGCAGATGAGCGTTTAGAAAAAGAAGAAAAACAGCAATATCGTAAAAGCGTATATGATTATTGCAATGGCCAACTTCAAGCGGGCGAAGAGTTAACCGTTAAAGAGTTATCTGGTGAATTACCAACCTCTGAATCAGGCTCTAATTTTTACCAGTTTGCTGAAGAGCAAGGCTATGAATTAGAAGAATCTTTCCCTGTTGATCGCACTGCAATGCGTAAACTTACTAAGTTTGTTGGTGCTGGCGGTGGTTTATCTTTGAACTTTGATGCGATGTTACTGGGTGAGCGTGTTTTCTATGATCCAGAAACAGATACTCTAACAATCAAAGGCACACCACCAAACTTAAAAGATCAATTAACACGACGTCTAGGTTCTTCTGAATCATAACTCGTGTTTATATTGCAAAAAATAAAGCTGTTGATTTATGCATAATTGACAGTTTGTTCTCACATATTTGATAACTTGATTTTTGCAAAATGATACCCTATCTATCCTTTAATAATAAAATTCTGGTTAGGTAGGGTTGTTCATGAAATACACCTCTAAATTCTTTGTTTCTAAGCTTTCTGTTTCTAAGTTATTCTCGATAGCTCTATCCCTTTTTCTGCTCAATGGCTGTTCTTTACTTGAGCTAAAGATAGAATCTCAATCTATCCCATTAACGACGGCAGAACTCAATACTCGTATTTTAACTCGTGAATACAGCAAACATTTCTTTAGTGAAGTGGAATCTGCTGCGGATCAAATATCAGCGACATACCCTAAAGACGATACCTTACATCAATCGTATGTTTTGTTATGGAAGATCCATGCAGAAGAAGGGTTGCAACGTGCGGCGTATCAAGTGTCTCCAAAAATAGCCTTAATTGATACTTGGGTCTTTGCTGCTCAAATGGAACAATTCTTCTCACTAGAAGGGAAAGGCTCTGAGTTATTTGATGGCGATGTCGCTTTTAAAACAAGCCAAGTTCTGAATGATGACATTAAAAAAATGGCAAAGAAGCTGTTGTCGAGTTCTGAGTTTAGTGATGCTCAAGACTTTATTACCACGTTTGTTGCAGAGCACCCATTTGATAATTTAATGATGCGAAGAACCCCTGCTTTAAAAGCGTGGTTAGCGCATCAAAATATCGATGAAACGGAAGCGGTAGCAACATTAGGAACCATGCCTGAGGCGTTAGGTGATGTCTCTGACCGCTTAGGTTTAGTGTCAGAACAAACCCCGAAGATCATGACATGGAAAGCCCAATTGATTGCGATGAACAGTAATCTAAATGGTAATGATATTAATAAAACCATGGAAAGCTTGCGCGATACCTCTGAGTCGTTTCAAGACTTTGTGAACAACAACCCTGAGTATATGCAAAATCTAGCAGAACAAATGAGCTTACAGTTACAGCCATTGCTTGACGATTTGGATCTAAAGACAGATGACAAGTTAAATCAACTCAGTGCTGAGCGTATTGCTTTAGAGGCGATGGTTGCTCGTGAACGTCAAGAGTTAGTGAACATGGTTGAGAGGGAGCGTAATGCAATTGCGATTATTGTTTCTCAAGAGCGTGAGAAGTTTACTCAAGATTTAGATAAAGTCTCACAAGATGTGCTGACACTTGCGATAGATAAAGTCATTGATTTGATTAAGAGCACCATTATTTACTTCATCTTATTTATCTTAGCTATTTTCTTTGCGCCTTTAGGCTTAGGTTACTTCTTAGGTAAACGAGCAGCTGTGAAAAAAACGGTTGTATAAATATTGTGATGGCTATAGATAATAGTTAGAACATAAGAAATAGACATAAAAAATGCCAGTGGTTGAGTCAACCGCTGGCATTTTTCTATTTAGATGACGCTATTTAAAGGTAGAGCAGTATGAATTACGCTGTTTTTGTTTCTACTGCAATAGCTTCGTCAGTATCTTCTGCTGTGATTGTTGGTTCACATTTATCAACAAACCAACCCATGTAAGACGTCACGATTGTCACGATAATACATACAAAGCTTAACCACATGAACGGTGCGTAAGACAGTGTCGCAACACCTAAGATACTTGCCATGTAGATACCATTATCACTCCATGGAACCATACCTGATGTTAGCGTTCCGCCGAACTCTGCGTTACGAGAAAGGTTCTTACGTTTGTAGCCTAAACGGTCGTAGTTTTTCGCACAAATCTTTGGAGTAAGGATAAGCGATACATACATTGCTGAGCCGAAGATGTTACCAAAGAAAGCAGTAGCAATTGTACTTGTCGCGAGTGAACCAGGACCTTGTACGCGTTTTTCGAATAGTTTAGCAACGGTTTCTAGTACGCCAACTTTATCCAGTAAACCACCAAAGCCTAAACCAAATACGATAACAGCTACCGAACCAAGCATTGAAGACATGCCGCCACGGTTTAGAATTGAGTCAATGAAACCAACACCAGATTCAATTGAGAACGGAGCCCATGCTGTATTGAATGCGGTCAAGAAGTCGATATCTTGAACCATCACTGCCCAAATAATACCCAGAAGAGAACCAAAGCTAATTACTGGGAAAGAAGGCATACGCATTGCTAATAGACCAAGCACAATCACGACAGGAACAAATGAGAATGGAGAAATTACAAACTGATTTTCCATCGCAAGAATTACTGAATCTACTTGGCTCATGTCAACGTTACCAGCAAAGTGGAAACCAAAAGCGGTAAACATGATACCAGTAATGATGTAACTGATAAGTGCAACTGGAAGCATGCCCTTAATGTGTTCCATTACTTCAACGCCTGACATTGAAGAAGCAAGAATTACTGAGTCTGACAGTGGTGACATTTTATCGCCAAAGTAACAACCAGAAAGGATAGCACCTGCAGTAATCGGAGCCGGAACACCAAGACCTTGACCAATCCCCATCATCGCAATACCAGCTGTACCTGCAGCACCCCAAGAGGTACCAGTTGCAAGAGCTGTTAATGAACAGATAATCATTGTTGCAAGAAGGAAGATTGATGGATGAATTGCTTTTAAACCATAGTAAATAATGGTTGGAACAATACCGCCAGAAATCCAAGTACCTACTAAAGCACCTACAGCCAAGAGAATTAATACCGCTCCTAGTCCATTGGAGATGCCATTTAGAGCTGCTTTTTCTAAAGATTTATAATCATGACCTAACTTGATACCTAAAGTAATGATAATGAACCAACCAATATAAAGTGCTAATTGGATAGGTAGATCAAGTTGTGCCGTGAAAGAAAAGGCAAGTAGTAGAAATAGCCCTAAAGATATAATTACCTGCGTTAGCGATGGTAACTTTGTCGTTGCTTGCTTCATGTATAAAGCCTCTTTTTTGTATGCATGAATAAAATTCATACGATAAGGGATTGTGTTTTCTAAACGAGATGCACTTTACCTTATGATCAACAAGAGATCGATTAACTATAGTTGATTTGTGATTTCTATCTATAGCGGTGTTAAAAGACTGCTTATAAGTAAATTTTTGGTTAATAATTGGTTTTATATTTTAAGTTGATTGGTTTTAACACTCGTTTGATGTTTTTATTTTGTATCAAATTTTATACTTAACTTTGTTTTTAAGTATCAGTAATTAACTGCTTTTTAGTGTAATCGTTTGCTAATTCATTATTGAGTAAAATATCATGAAGTGTAACGAGGTGTAATAATCTAAAAATATTACTTTTTAAGCTGTTTGTGGTTATTTATTGTATTAGTTGTTAAAAAATGGTTTTTTGTTGATGTAAAAGTGCGATTTTTGTCAACTTAACTAAAACAGTGTCGTTTTTTTATCCATTTTTTTGAAATAAGAAACGTAAATAGGTAGAAATATGATCCATAAAAAGTAAGTAATGAAGCAAATAGTGCTTGAGATTTTGTCCTGTTCATCATATAGATGGAGTAAGTATTTTTTATTTTTTGAATTACAGGGAGAGTATAATGAGAGTAGGTTTAGTCGGCTGGCGTGGAATGGTGGGGTCAGTATTAATGCAGCGTATGGTTGAAGAACGTGATTTTGACCATATTGAACCTGTATTTTACACTACATCACAAGTTGGAATTCCAGCACCAAACCTTGGAAAGGATGCCGGTTTACTGCAAGATGCATTTGATATTCAGTCCTTACTAAAATTAGATGCAATTATTACCTGTCAAGGTGGTAGCTATACTGAAAAAGTATACCCAGCACTTCGTCAAGCAGGTTGGAAAGGCTACTGGATTGATGCTGCATCTACATTACGTATGAAAGATGATGCGATTATTACGCTTGATCCAGTGAACTTTGATCAAATTCAACAAGGCATTCATGCTGGTACTAACACCTATGTTGGTGGTAACTGTACGGTTAGCTTGATGCTAATGGGTCTTGGTGGCTTATATAAAGCAGGTCTAGTTGAGTGGGTTAGTGCTATGACGTATCAAGCGGCTTCTGGTGCTGGTGCGAAAAATATGCGTGAGCTAATTTCTCAAATGGGCGTAGTGAATGATTGCGTGACATCTGAACTAGCAAATCCTTCAAGCTCTATTTTAGATATTGATAGAAAAGTAGCAGAGACAATTCGTTCTGATTCTTTCCCAACATCAGAGTTTGGGGCTCCACTGGCGGGTTCATTGATCCCTTGGATTGACGTGAAACGCGAAAATGGTCAGAGTAAAGAAGAGTGGAAAGCAACGGTTGAAACCAACAAGATCCTTGGTCTTCAAGATTCACCAATTGCGATTGATGGTACTTGTGTACGTATCGGGGCAATGCGTTGTCACTCACAAGCATTAACGATCAAATTGAAGCAAGATGTCCCAATGGATGAGATCGAAGAGATCATTGCAACGCATAATGATTGGGTTAAAGTTATTCCAAATGAGCGTGATATTACTGCTCAAGAGTTAACACCTGCAAAAGTAACAGGTACTTTGTCTGTGCCAGTCGGCCGTTTACGTAAGATGTCGATGGGTAATGATTTCTTGAATGCCTTTACCGTTGGTGACCAATTACTATGGGGTGCAGCAGAGCCACTTCGTCGTACATTGCGTATAATTCTTAACGAAAAGAAATAATCTCAACATTCTAAATAGAGTTAATTGCATTAGTTAATAGAACAAAAAAGGCTTCCCATGAGAATATCAGGGAAGCCTTTTTATTATAACAAGATGACCTTGTTATTAGATTTTAGTGAGTTAACTCGCCACGTAAACTTTGCTGCATCATGGTACGCATGGTTTCATAAGGCAGATCTTTACTTAGTAGGTAGTGCAGTTTAGCTAGTGCTGCTTCTGGGGTCATATCATAACCACTGATCACACCGGCTTCAGCAAGCGCACAACCTGTTGCGTAACCACCCATGTTTACTTTTCCTGATAAACATTGAGTTAAGTTTACAACGACAACACCACGCTCAGAAGCGTCTTTTAGTTGTGCTAAAAGCTCTGGATTTTGTGGGGCATTACCTACACCAAAAGTGAGTAATATCATTGCATTCACAGGTTGGCGTAATGTGTTTTTAATCACTTCGGCTGAAATACCCGGGTACATGGTTACTACGCCAATTGGTTGTGGCGTAATATTATTAACCGTGAATTCACCTTCAGGCTGTTTATTGATTTCAGCACCGTTGATTTGGATATTAATACCCGCTTCAAGTAATGGTGACAGGTTTGGCGAAGAGAAAGCATCAAAGCCATCAGCATGTGATTTTGTACTACGGTTACCACGAATTAATTTGTTGTTGAAGAATAATGTGACTTCGTTAATCGGGTAGTTAGCTGCAATGTGTAAGGCATTTAATAAGTTGCTTTGGCCATCAGAGCGTAGCTCAGCAAGAGGGATTTGAGAGCCAGTTACGATCACTGGTTTTCCAAGGTTCTCAAGCATAAATGAAAGTGCTGATGCTGTGTAGGCCATGGTATCCGTACCATGAAGAATTACAAATCCGTCGTATTTATCGTAGTTAGCACGAATATCATCTGCAATACGTTGCCAATCTTCTGGCGTCATATCAGATGAATCAATTAATGGTTCATATTCGTGAATGGTGAAAATTGGCATTTCTGCACGATGAAACTCAGGCATTTGTTTTAGTTGATGTTGCATAAATCCTGATGCAGGTACATAACCATGATCATCAGATTTCAACATGCCGATTGTGCCGCCTGTATAGGCGATGTAAATGTGTTTTCTTTCCATAATAACAACGGTACAGAGTTATGGGAGGTAGTGCGATTATACTGTGCCTTCGGCATAAAGAAAGCCCGACATGTGTCGGGCTCGTCATGCTTTTAAAGATTGCTACAGTTTAAACAGAAGAGATATTGCCCTTTTGGATCATTAAAGTTATTCAACATGTTGATGTCTGTTGCAACTTTGCTGATGGTTGGTTGCAATGCTTCTGGTGCTAATGAAAAAAGCTCTGTTTTGATATTAGCGTTAAAGCTCATACTTAACTCTTCAAGGAATTGCTCCATTGGAGATAGTGGCTCTTTAACCCAGTAGAGGTTATATGATTCCATATTAGCTAATTGAGCTGCGGCTTGTACGGCATCATCAAAATCACCTAATTGGTCAACTAAACCATGTTTTAGCGCATCTTTACCTGTCCAAACACGGCCTTGTGCTACGTTATCAACCGCTTCTAGAGATAGATCACGATGGTCACTCACCAGTTTAATAAAGCGGTGATAGCCATGTTCGATACCTAACTGCATCACTTGAGCTACATCATCATTTAACGGGCGAGTTAAACCAACCCCATTAAATGGAGAGGTTGAGATCCCATCATTGTGGATCCCCATCTTATTTAAGCCTTTTTCAAAGGTAGTTAGAATACCAAAGATACCAATTGAGCCAGTAATGGTGGTTGGTTGTGCAATGATCTTGTCTGCACTTGCAGAGATCCAATACCCACCAGAGGCGGCGACACTCGACATTGAAATAACGACCGGTTTACCTGCTTCTTTAAGGGCATCCACTTCATTGCGGATCACTTCAGAAGCAAAAGCACTACCACCTGGGCTATCAACACGAAGAACGACCGCTTTTACATTGTCATCTCCACGAGCTTGACGAAGTAGAGAAGCGGTAGAGTCACCACCAACGGTACCTTGTCGTTGAGTTCCATCCATGATTGCTCCACTTGCAACAACAACAGCAATATCTTGGGCATCAGGAATGATAGCTGGGCGAACTTGTGGGCGATAATCGTAATAACTGATTTGTTTAAAGCTGTCGTAGCCATTAGAACCAAATTGTTCAATCATGTCTTTACGAACTTCTTGGCGTGTTGCTAGCTTATCCACCAAACCAAGCTCTACTGTCATTTGTGATAAGTCACCATTAAGCGTTTTTAACTTCGCAATGAATTGATCCATTGGCATCGTTAATGTTTTTGCATCAATTTGACGGTTAGTAGCAACATCATCTAAATAGGCATCCCACAATTGAGTCAGCCATACTGATGTCGATTCTTTTGCCGCATCAGACATGTCATTTCTAAGATACGGTTCTACCGCTGATTTGTACGTTCCAACACGGAAAACATGCGTAGAGACATTCAGGTTTTCAAGTAGGTCTTTGTAGTACAGCGTATAAGCGCCGTAGCCACGTAATAGAACCGTACCATCAGGTGCCATGAAAACTTTATCAGCGTAACTTGCTAAATAGTATTGGCTTTGATTGTAGTAATCACCAATGGCATAAACCGGTTTACCTGCAGCTTTGAAGGTATTGATGGCTTTAGCGATATAACGGAGTTTAGTTAAGCTGGTTTCATTCATTTCTTTTAAATGAAGTACTAAGCCCGAAACATTGTCATCATGAGCCGCAAAACGAATAGTATCGACAATATCAAATAAGACATTTTCTTGAGATTTTTGACTGCCTAATAAATCAGAAGTAACACGCTCTAATGGTTCGCGAAATTTACTCTCTTCAACAATAGGACCAGACAAATCAAGGATTAATGCTTTCTTCTCAACTTGTTGAGTTTCAACGTTAGTCTCATCACTGGCTAGGAAAGTGAAGGCAATCACTCCCACAAAAGCAAGAAAAAATAGGTTTAATACCAGTTGACGGGTAAAGGAAAGTAACTTCCATATGGCTTTAAAACATTTTCCTATGAAGTGGAATAACCCTTTCATATTGTTCCTTATTATTAGTTTGAACTCTGTCACTATCCTACGCTAACTGAATCAGAAAGTAACTAGACTAAATCGTTCTAAATGAGAATTACTGTTATTAGTAAATTGAAATAAAAACATTGATGGATGTTGCATATTTGTAAATACTTAATTGTAGCAGAAGCCTATAGCTACTATTCTGGTCAGACCACAATAATTATAAGCGATGGATTGTTATGACGTACCCACACCTTTTTCAGCCGTTAGATTTGGGGTTTACCCAATTAAAGAATCGAGTATTAATGGGCTCTATGCATACTGGATTAGAAGAGAGTAATGATGGATTTAAAAAACTCTCAGCCTTTTATGCTGCGCGGGCAAAAGGTGGGGTTGGTCTTATTGTTACTGGTGGTTTTGCACCAAATTTTCGTGGGCGCCTAACCCCATTTAGTGCGCAGTTTAGCTCTTCTCGTGCTGCGGATAAGCATAAAGCCTTAACCAGCGCGGTACATGATAATGGCGGGAAAATTGCACTTCAGCTTCTTCATGCTGGTCGATATGCGATGCATCCTTTAGCGGTCAGCGCCTCTGATATTAGAGCACCAATAGGGATGTTTACGCCAAGTCAAATGAGTGAGCGTCAAATCCAGAAGACGATTAATGACTTTGCTAATAGTGCTTATTATGCAAAAAAAGCCAATTACGATGGTATTGAAGTGATGGGTTCTGAAGGCTATCTCATTAATCAATTTATTTGTGCTAGAACTAACATGAGATATGACGATTGGGGTGGTAACTATCAAAATCGTATGCGTTTTCCGTTAGAAATAATTAAAGCGATACGTGAAAAAATAGGTACTGATTTCATTATTATCTTCCGTTTATCTATGCTTGATTTAGTTGAGCAAGGCAGCACGTTTGATGAGGTGGTGGAGCTTGCTCAAGCATTAGAAAAAGCAGGAGTCACGATACTAAATACAGGAATTGGTTGGCATGAAGCAAGAGTACCAACCATAGCGACTCAAGTACCGCGAGCGGCCTTTAGTTGGGTAACTGAAAAACTAAAAGGTAAAGTATCTATCCCATTAGTTACTTGTAACCGTATTAATACACCTGAAGTCGCTGAAGATATATTGGCATCAGGACAAGCCGATATGGTATCGATGGCACGACCATTTTTAGCAGATGCAGAATTTGTAAATAAAGCAGAACAAGACAAATCAGAATTAATTAATACTTGTATTGGCTGTAATCAAGCCTGCTTGGATCATGTATTTAAAGCTAAGCGAGCTACGTGTTTGGTTAATCCTCAGGCGTGTTATGAAACCGAGTTAGTAATTACACCTGCTGAGAAAAAGAAAACCATTGCGATAATTGGCGCGGGAATGGCCGGTTTGTCTTGTGCTACATCAGCGGCTGAACGTGGTTATCAAGTAACGGTATTTGAGCGAAGTGATCGCATTGGTGGGCAGTTTAATTTAGCCATGCAGATCCCAGGAAAAGAAGAGTTTAAAGAAACAATTCGTTATTTCTCCAATAAATTAGATCATAAGAATATTATAGTTAAGTTGAATTATACCGTTGAGATGGATGAACTACGCCAGTTTGATGAGGTGGTGGTGGCGACAGGAGTTAAACCAAGAGCACCACAGCTAGAAGGCAGTGATCATCCAAAGGTGATTGATTATCAAACTTACATTAAGACTCAACCTAAACTTGGTCAAAAAGTGGCGGTGATTGGTGCTGGTGGTATTGGCGTTGATGTCGCGACCATGATAACTGAGCCTGAAGATCACACATTAGATGCGTGGCTAAAAGATTGGGATATCGATAAAAATATTGAGTTCGAAGGCGGTTTAAAGCCACAAGATACATATCAAACCACCCGCGAAGTATGGCTGATGCAGCGTAAAAAAGGCAGCATAGGAAAAGGCCCAGGCAAAACAACAGGTTGGATCCATAAACGTACCTTACAAAAACGCGGCGTACATATGCTAGCGGGTGTTGAATATTTAAAAGTGAATGATGAAGGTTTGTATATTCGTCAAAATGAAGAAGTTAAGCTACTGGATGTTGATCATGTCTTAATGTGTGCAGGCCAAGTATCCGTCAATGACTTAGTTGAAACGCTAACCTCAGCGGACATTGAGCATCACGTTATTGGCGGTGCAGAGCATGCAGGTGAATTGGATGCGAAGCGAGCAATCCGTCAAGGGGTTGAACTAGCCGCAAAACTTTAAGCTAAAATTCCAACAAGTTAGGCAACAAAACTTGATAACTGTCTATTCATACAGGTATAGTGCTGATGTTATTCACAACATCAGCACTTTTTTATGTCACGATTATTTATTGCAGAAAAACCGAGTTTAGGTCGAGCGATTGCCGCCGGTCTAGCAAAGCCACAGAAGAATCAACAAGGCTACATAGAATGTGGCAATGGCGACATTGTAACTTGGTGTATTGGCCATCTATTAGAGCAAGTTGAGCCTGATGCATATGATGATAAATACAAATCGTGGCGTATGGAGCATTTACCTATTGTTCCTGAGCAGTGGCAACTTCGTCCAAGAAAATCGTCGAGCAAACAATTAACGGTGATCCGAAAGTTACTGAAAACCGCTTCTCAAGTGGTTCACGCGGGTGATCCTGATAGAGAAGGGCAGCTGTTAGTTGATGAAGTTTTGGATTATTTAAAACTGTCTAAAACGAAAAAAGCTGCGACTCAACGATTATTAATTAGCGATTTAAACTTACCGGCAGTAAAACGTGCATTAACGTCAATGCGAAGTAACCAAGAGTTTATTCCTCTCTCTATCTCAGCTTTAGCGCGCTCTCGTGCGGATTGGTTGTATGGCATGAACATGACACGTGCTTATACCTTATTAGGTCAACGTGGTGGTTATCAAGGTGTCTTATCCGTAGGCCGTGTACAAACGCCAGTGTTAGGCTTAGTGACTCGCCGTGATGAAGAGATTGCTAATTTTGTTCCTAAAGCGTATTTCACCTTAGAAGCATTAATTCCTTATCAAAATCCTCAGTTGAATGATGGACAAGCGTTTGATATTCGAGCGAAGTGGAAGCCAAGTGAAGCGTGTCAACAATGGCAAGACGAAGAAGGGCGCGTGCTCAGTCTGAAATTGGTCGAAAACGTGGCTCAGAGAATTGCGAATCAACCAGCAACCGTCACTAAAGCTGAAAATAAAGAAACCAAGCAAAATGCGCCTTTGCCTTATTCGTTATCGTCATTACAAATAGATGCTTCAAAACGTTACAACCTAAGTGCACAGCAAGTATTAGATGCGTGCCAGGCGTTGTATGAAAAGCACAAATTAATCACTTACCCACGCTCAGACAGTCGTCATTTACCCAAAGACCATTATAAGCAGCGTGAACAAGTATGCGCTGCAATTGGTAATAACGATAAGCAATTATCTAGCGTAGTAACCAATGCAGATTTAACGTTGAAATCACGCGCTTGGAATGACAGTAAGGTAGATGCTCACCATGCAATTATTCCAACCCCAAAATCGAGTGGTTCGGCAGGGCTTTCTGGGTTTGAAGAGAAGGTTTATCACTTAATTGCCCGTCAGTATTTAATGCAGTTTTATCCTGCTGCTGTTTACGCCGAAGCTGAGTTGGTGTTTGATATTGCAGGGGGTGTCTTTGCAGCCAAAGGCAAGCAGATGTTGTTTGCAGGCTGGCGAGTATTACTGGGCAAAGCTCAAGCACAAAATAGCGATGATGATGTAGCGAATAAAGTTCCTCCGCTTAAAAAAGGCGAAGTACATACTTGTCGTGAAGGTGAAATAAAACACAAGATGACGGAGCCTCCTAAGTATTTTACTGAGGCTACGTTGCTGCAAGCCATGACGGGTATTGCACGCTTTGTTGAAGATAAAGAGCTGAAAAAGATCCTAAGAGATACGGATGGATTAGGAACAGAGGCCACGCGAGCAGGGATATTAGATACTTTATTTAAACGCCAATTATTAACTCGAAATGGTAAAAACATTCATGCGAGTGAGGCAGGTAAAGGCTTGATTAATGCGTTACCGAATGAGGCGACTTACCCAGATATGACGGCACATTGGGAGTTTCAGCTACAAGGAATGACAGAAAGAACCTGCGCATATCGTCCTTTTATGTCTGAATTAGAAACCAAAGTCCTAAATTTTATGCAAAGAGTTCAGCAAGGTCCGGTACCAGAATCATTAAAAACGTTGAAAAGCCCGACAAAACCGCAATTTAAACGTCGTAGAAAAGCAAAGAAATCATAAAATTAGATCCGTATCATCGAACAGAATTAAAGAATAAATTAAGGTGCCTTCTTAACGTTACTTTTAGAATAATTAAGAAGGCAATATGACATTTAAACATGCAGTGGGTTTTGGTGTAGCAGGTAACTTTGCTGGGCATCTGGAGCAAGCAGGTGAAGCGACTGACTTTTTAAGTGTAAAAGTTGAAAATGCCATTCAACCCAAAGCACTGTTTCCATTTTATATCCCATCACAACAAGCGGGATTTTTATCTCAATATCCACTGTCGTCTGATTTAATTATCCCACCTAATGATGCTGATAACCTGCAAATTGAACCAGAAGTTGCGATTGTGTTTGATATCACTTATCAAGACAACAAAGTCGTGGCGTTAACTCCGGTGAAGTTTGCGGCATACAATGATTGTTCAATTAGAAAACCCAATGCGAAGAAGATCAGTGAAAAGAAAAACTGGGGTGAAAACACCAAGGGGATCTCGCAAGATTTTATTGAGCTAACCTCGTTTACTAAAGGCTGTGAGTTAGATAAATATCGTATCGCTAGTTTTCATATTCGCAATGGTGAAATTAATCGATACGGTGAAGATAGCGCTGCGATTGATTACAGCTACTTCCATGAGCAACTGAATGATTGGATGATTGATCGAATGAACAATCAAAAAGATGAAGGCCCCGCTGAAGATCTCGCGCTTTATTTATCTGAGGCTAATTATCCAGAACAAGCAATCATTAGTATTGGAGCAACGCGATACACTGAATTTGGTGAAACTAACTTCTTACAATCAGGCGATGAAAGCATCGTGGTGGTTTATGACGGTGAGCAATATGGAACTCAAGATATTGAAGAGATGGTAAATAGCAAAACGTGGACTAAAAGTGGGGTATCTTTGCTTTCTCAAGTAGTTAGATAATCATTAGTTATGTTTCTAACGGTAATTTACTGTCAGATAAATGTTAAATGAAACATTTCTGCAAGATATTCAGTAAATAAATAGGTATTATAGTCTGTTCATTTTCTGTTAAAGAATTTATATATGCCAAAATCAAATTTAAAACATATCTTTGTTATTCCAACACTGTTTTTAGTGTTACTGCTTAGTATTGTTTTAGATAATCATATTGGTTCTGTTCAGCGACAAGTGAACCGTGAATATGATCGTATTATGGATTCTTTACAACGGTCTATCAAAGTGATGATTTCGCTTGATTACAATTTATCCCAGCTCTATAAACAAAGTTCAGGCGGTTTTTATAATCATAACTATAAATTAGATGAACAGGCTGGCCTTTGTGTTATTCGTCCGAGTAATGATCAAAGTGCGGTAATGGATAATCAGAATGTATCGGTACCTAAAAGTCGTTTAGATTACAGTATTGCAGGAGCAAAAGAGCTGTGTGATCCAAGTTCAGATCTCTATGATATTGCTTCTAAGAAGGTTACGCTTGCTCCTGTTATCTCATTTATTCATGATTATGAATCTTATCTACATGGGATCTATTTTATTTCAAAATACAATTACATCATCTCATCGCCAAAACAAATTGCAGAAAATTTAACCAAGCAAACATTGGAGACTATCTACTCTCGACCATATTGGATGAACAGTATGAAGAATACCAATCGAAAACATGTCACCTTTACCCCACCGTATACTGATGCTTTTTTTGATGGTTTAGAAGTGTTAACTTTTTCTACGCCTATTTATTATAAGGATCTCTTTAAGGGCGTATTGGTAATCGACTTATCGGTTGAAAAATTATTACGTTCAAATAGTGTTGTTTCAAAGCATATTCAATTATTAGACAGTGATAAATATGAACGCTTCGAACAGTATCGTTTTATGCAACCAGTGACGCTTTCGGATACTAATTTTACCTACTTTCTATATTACAAAAGCTCAATAAAACAAGAACTAATTAGTTTTTTAACTCATGAAATTAAATCGTTAACCTTGATTTTTGTAACCTATATTCTTGCCGTTTTATCGATGTTTTATTATCAAACACATCTATCTCAACGTTATTATCGTGATTTAGCAAAACAAGATCCAATGACAGGTTTATATAATCGTCGTGGTTTTGAAATGAGCTTACAAGATCGTGTGGTTAAGAAATTTGTTGGCTTTGCGCTTTATGATATTGATGACTTTAAACAAATTAATGATGTATTTGGTCATGATGTGGGCGATGAAGCGATTATATACGTCGCGAAGATATTGAATAAAAGTGTTCGCGATAGTGATATTGTATCTCGATTTGGTGGCGAAGAGTTTGTGATTTGTATTAATGCAGAATCTAGAGCTAGTTTAGAAAATGTGTGTGAAAGAGTAAGAAAATCGATTCAAGACTCATCTGGCAAAGTGGTGAAAGGTGGCTTCACTGTCTCTGGTGGTGTTGCCGTAATTGATTCTCAACAAGAATTCTCATTTGAGCATGTAATTAAAAAAGCAGATGATCTTCTTTATAAAGCAAAGCAAGAAGGTAAAAACCGAGTTTATTTTTCATAAACCCGGAGATTAATCTGCTTTTATAAGAGTTAGCTTACTTTTTCTAGCTCTTGATGGAGTCTTGCAACGATTGGGTCTGATTTTTTATGGCTGCGAATATCCATAAAAATATCTTTTGCTTCAGTGTACTCTTGACGAAGATAAACGAGCCATTGTTTTACTCGGTTTGAATAATACTGACCTTTGTCACCCGCCATTTGTAACTTTGAATAATGAATAAGTAGGGCTATTACTTCAGGCCATGGCATCTTGGTGTGATTGTGCTTTACAACATTACCTAAGTTAGGGATGTTGAATGCGCCACGGCAGACCATTAATGAATCAATGCCTGTTGCAGCAATACAACGTTGCCCATCTTCATAGTTCCAAATTTCACCATTGGCAATGATTGGAATATCGACTTTTTGACGAACTTGGTTAATGTAATCCCACTTTATTTCTTCTGCGCGGTAACCATCGACTTTAGTTCTTGCGTGAATGGTTAGCTCGCTTGCACCTGCTTGTTTTATCGCATCTGCAATAGCAAAGCACTCTTCTGGATTTTCCCAACCTAAACGGATCTTGGCTGTGACTTTTTTATCACTTGAAACGGCATCACGACACGATTTGACGATCTGATAAATTAACTCAGGATCTTTTAATAGTGCAGCACCACCTCGACTTTTGTTTACCGCTTTTGCAGGGCAACCAAAGTTAAGATCGACACCATCAGAGCCGAGTTCAATAGCACGTACGGCATTTTCTGCCATCCAATTAGGCTCTTGTCCTAATAGTTGTACACGGATAGGAGTACCAGATTGTGTTTTACTGCCATTGAGTAGTTCTGGACTGATACGGTGGAACACGTGTGGAGGTAACAACTGGTCTACGATGCGAACAAACTCAGTAACGCAGAAATCATAGTCATTAATCTCGGTTAATAGTTCACGCATTAAGTGATCGAGTACGCCCTCCATCGGGCCTAGTATTACTTGCATATCCCACCTCTTTTATTGGAGGTGGGATTGTAGGGGGAAAGGGGAACTATGTCACTTACTTCCTTTAGTATAACTTTTAGTAATAGTCTCTCCCGTTGATGGGAAATAATTCAGTTGGTAACCTTGTTGAGTTTTGTTTGCTATGTCTGATGTATAGTAATACATGCATGCTTGTGGTTTACCTGAAATCGGAGAACCATACCAATATTCTATATCAGCGCTAGTAGTCACAAATCCGTCGCCTTTATATTCTTCAATAGTTAATTCTTGATTTAATAATGCATTCCAAAGTTCACCACAACCTTCACCTGTAATTTTACCATGATAAGTTGTACCTAATGGAAAACCTTCATTTGATGGGTAAATAGTTTCATCAGCGAAAGTAACACCAACAGCAGAACTTGCTGATGGTTCACCTTGCAGAATCCATGCGCCGTGATACATATTGACAGCGGCAGTAAAGGCAGAAAATACACCATCAGCTCTAGACTTATGAGCATCATCTTGTAGATTTAAAAACTTGGGAGCAGCGGTAACCGCTAAAATCCCCAAAATTACAATAACAACAACTAACTCAATTAAGGTAAATCCTCGATTTTTTTTCATAACGTACTCGACAGCAAAAAATTAATAATAATGGCACTTAGGCTCTAATAATTATTTGCGCTATACTACGCCGAAAACTTAATTTCGGAAGTGAATAAATAATGAAGTATCAATTAATTGCACTAGATGGTGTTGATTTGAACTGCTCTGGCCTTTTTCTTGAAGGGGCAGTACTTGCTGCAAATATGGCAACCAAGCCATTAGGCCCTGAAGTGTGGTTAAGCGACTTGGTTGGTGCTGATAATGTACAAGCAATACTAAAACCAGTATCTCAGCAAATAGAGCATCAATACACTTTACTAAAGCGTCATGAATATGAAGTCACTGAGGTTGTAAATTTTGATAATCTTGATGATGTAGCAGAATTTGCTGAAGGCTTTATGACGCTATGGCCAACAGTTGAAGAGTTATGGGCTGATCTTAACGTAGCTGATGGTACGATGCGAATGCTGTCTGCATTACTGACGACTATGATGCTTGCCGTTGATGAAAAAGAAACTCATCGTCAAATGGCAGAAACAGGAATTGATACGCCACCAACGCTAGAGCAGATGTTACCTAAAATTGATTTCATGATACAAGAAGTAGCAATGGCTGCGGATGAATATCAAATTGGTTATAAAGGACAAAAGGTAAACCCATATAAAGATGTGGGCCGTAATGATGCTTGTCCGTGTGAAAGCGGTAAGAAATTTAAGAAGTGTTGTGGGAAATAAATACTAAGCTATCTTTTAGTGAAAAATAGAATAAAAAGCCATCAAATGATTGATGGCTTTTTTGTGTCAAATCGAAAGATTTTTAGGCTGATTTCTTATTAAAAAATTGAGCAATAACGAAAATAGCCAAAGCCACTAAATTACCGGCAAAGATAATAACCAACCATTGAGGCATAGTTAGTGTTAAGAATTGCCATACAATTTTGCTGCAATCTCCATACGCTTCAAACATCCACGGCGCCCATTTGTTCAGTGGTGCCCAAGAAGGGAAGGTAACAAATAAGTCGCAGGTCGCGAAAGGCGATGGATTTAATTGAAAATCAACGTGCTGCATAGCAAGTTTTAAACCCCAAGCGGCACTGATACCCCAAGCAATAAATCCGCACCAACGAATGAATAGGTTATTAGGGTTAAGTAAACCAATGATAGCGGCACCACCAATTCCCATCATAGCTACGCGTTCATAAATACACATTACACAAGGAGGTAGTTTCATTACATGCTGAAAGGTAAGTGCTGCGGCTTCAAATGCAGCAATACAGAGAAGCAATAATAGCCAAGATAAGCGAATGCGGGAGAAGTGGTTAAGGGCTTGCATTAATTATTCCTTAATAAAAAAAGAAAGGCTCCGTATATACAGAGCCTTTATATATCAAAAATAGGTTATACCTTATTAATGACCACTAGAAACCGCAGAAGTTGCACTTTCTATTGTACTATGAGTTAACCAACCTAAATCGTAGAACATTGCTGTCATCGGTTCAAGGAAGAACACAATACCAAACATACCAACAAGAGCTAAAACAATCGTATATGGTAATGCCATCCAAACCATACGTCCGTATGATAATTGAATTAATGGAGCAAGTGCTGAAGTCAGTAAGAATAAGAAAGCAGCTTGACCATTTGGTGTTGCAACTGATGGTAAGTTTGTACCGGTATTGATGGCTACTGCTAATAAGTCAAACTGGTCACGAGTTATCTGACCATTTAATAATGCTGTTTTCACTTCATTAATATAAACCGTACCAACAAATACATTATCAGACACCATAGATAGCAAACCATTTGCGACATAGAATAGAGCTAACTGTGAGCCTTTATCTTCGACAGCTAATACGGCATCAATAATAGGTTTAAATAATTGTTGATCGATAATTACAGCAACAACGGCAAAGAAGACGGCTAATAAGGCGGTAAACGGTAGAGCTTCTTCAAACGCTTTACCCATTGAGTGTTCTTCGATAACACCAGTAAACGCAGTGGCTAAGATAATAACCGATAGACCGATAAGTCCCACAGCAGCTAAATGAAGTGCAAGAGCGACAATTAACCAAACAGCGATAACCGCTTGAATAATTAACTTAGCATTATCAATATTAGTACGGTTTTTACGTTCTTCTGATTCATACTCTTCAAGAATATTACGAACATTAGCAGGCAGTTTTGCACCGTAACCACAGATGCCTAATTTCTCTACAACAACACAAGTTAGCATGCCGCAGACAAATACAGGAGCAGTGATTGGTAACATTCGAATAATAAACTCACCAAACATCCAACCAGCTTGATCAGCTATGATTAGATTTTGAGGTTCGCCTACCATGGTCATTACACCACCAAGGGCTGTACCTACACCAGCATGCATAAGAAGGCTACGTAAGAAAGCACGGTAGTTTTCAAGATCATCACGAGTCAGTTCATCTGTTACGTTTGAATCGCAGGTGTGATCATGACTTGGGGTGCTACCTTGTCCTGAAGCAACGCGGTGATAAATCGCATAGAAGCCAACAGCAACGCTAATAACAACCGCAATAACGGTTAATGCATCAAGGAAAGCAGATAGGAAAGCCGCAGTAAAACAGAAAGCAGCAGAAAGTGCTGGTTTTGATTTAATGCCAATTAATATTTTGGTAAAGATAAATAGAAGCAGTTGCTTCATGAAATAAATACCGGCAACCATAAATACTAATAATAGTAATACTTCGATGTTAGCAACCAGTTCATGCTTCACTTGCTCTGCACTTGTCATGCCTATCGCAATTGCTTCAATGGCAAGTAAACCACCGGGTTGCAAAGGATAGCATTTTAATGCCATAGCAAGAGTAAAAATAAACTCTATTACTAATAACCAACCAGCGGTAAACGGATCGACTAAAAAGAAAACAAAAGGGTTAATAACTAAAAAGGATAGTATTGCAAGTTTGTACCAGTCGGGGGCTTTACCAAGAAAGTTTTTGATAAATGCATTCCCTAGCGAAATAGACATGTGATTTTCTCTACATTGTTACATTAAATACTATAAAAATAAGGTTAAGTAGGGAGTTGATAATAATCGCCTAACATATTGTTATTAGTAAGGATAAACAACTATTTAGAAAAACAACAAAATCATGTTACTGCTTTGCCAAATAACTACCTATGTGTACCTAACCTTATACCAAACGGGGGAACTTTACTCTTTATTAGTGAATAGTCAATATTCGAAAAGAGGTAAATTGATCAAAATGTGCCTTTGGTCGATTTTATGATTAAAACTAAAGAAATGTATATAAAAAAAGCATTGTTAGGCTTGAATATTCAAGTTTAAGCAAGCTTAAAAGTGAGAGTTATGTGTCTAATTAGTCGCTTAATTTAATAAGTGGTTAAGAAATTATTGAACTGGTGGTATGATGAGTGCAGTTAATTTATATAAAGAACGGATTGTAAACTTGTATGGTTATTAAGGCTAAAAGTCCTGCTGGATTTGCTGAAAAATACATTATTGAAAGTATTTGGAATGGTAGATTCCCTCCTGGTTCAATTTTACCAGCAGAGCGTGAATTATCCGAACTAATCGGGGTTACAAGAACAACGCTTCGCGAAGTATTGCAGCGTCTTTCCCGTGACGGTTGGCTAACTATCCAACATGGTAAGCCAACGAAGGTTAATGATTATATGGAGACATCGGGTCTGCATATTTTAGATACGTTAATGACATTAGTTGATGCGAATAACGCGACATCAATTGTTGAAGATCTATTAGCGGCACGTACTAATATTAGTTGTATTTTCATGAGACAAGCGTTTAAAACGAATAAAGAGGGCTCTTTGCGTACTCTTGATCGTGTAATCGAATCTTGTGAGCAATTATTAGCTGCTGATAATTGGAATACGTTTATTGAAGAGTCTCCTTTTGGTGCTAAAATTAAAGCTGAAGTAAAAGAAGATAACGAGAAAGATCCAGTAAAACGTGAAGAAATATTGATAGCTAAAACATTTAACTATTACGATTATATGTTATTTCAAGGTGTAGCTTTTAAATCAGGAAATCAAATTTACGGACTGATTTTTAATGGCCTGAAAAAATTATATGCTCGTGTTGGTAGTTATTATTTTTCAAATCCAGAAGCTCGTGAACTTGCATTGCAATTCTATCGAGATTTAAAGCAGATTTGTGAAGAAGAAAGAAAAGATGCAGTAATGCCAAGAATGCGTCAATATGGTATTGAAGGTAATCTTATTTGGAATGAGATGAAATTGAATCTACCAAGTAATTTTAGAGAAGATGACAGTTAAGTGTCATTGTAAAAATATATAAAAAAGCAGGCCCTGAGCCTGCTTTTTTTATACCTAAAATATAGTTATCTAGATTAACCTGTTTGTAATCCTATTACGCGTTGCTGGAACGTTAGTCATTGTGGTTTTTTTATGTTGTTTTTACTATGAGTACAGATTTTTCAAATCAAAAGCTAAAAAACTATGAAAAGGTATTAAGTACTGTATAATGCTGTTCGTAATCTAAGTATAAATACATAAAACAATTAGAAAGGTTGTTACCGTGAATAAACTAGTAAGTGGATTGATTGTTGGGGCTGCATTAACTGTTGCTACTAGCGCTAATGCAAAAATTTCTCAATGGTCGATTGGTGCTGCTGCTGCCTATTCACCTTCTTTTTATAAAGAAACACCCTCAAATACTACAGTTATACCAGTAGTTGGTTACGAAGGTGAGCACCTCTTCTTACGTGGCTTTAGTGGTGGTTACCGTTTATATCCAGTAGGAACACCACAGAATATCATTTTCCGTTTTATTTATGATCCTCGAACATTTAAGCCTGAAGATTCCGATAATGCAGCAATGCAACAGTTGGATGAACGTAAAGCTTCAATCTTAGGTGGTGTGACTTACCAAGCCATTACGCATATTGGTTTATTTGAAATTGGCGGTGGTACAGATATTGGTAATACACATAATGGCTTATATGCTGAAGCGGTTTGGAAATTACCAATTCGCAGAAAAGGCTGGGCAATAACTCCGTCAATAGGTTACTCATATAATAGTGAGCGTTTAAATAACCATTTATATGGTGTGTCTGCTGAAGAATCACAAAGAACTAAGGGAGTAATTAGTGAGTTTGATGCTGATTGGGATGGGCAATTTTTTGTCGGTTTATCTACTTACTTCCATTTAACACCGAATATTCGTGTGACTGGTGGTCTTAGATATGTAAATCTAGAAGGTAATTTAGAAAAGAGTTCAATGATAGAGCATACGACAAGTACAACAGGTAATGTCGGTATAGCATACGTGTTTTAAGGTAGATAAATTGAATGAAAAGTGATGAATTAATTTATCACTGTTTTTTGTTTAAGATTTGAGAATGAAGATAAAATTCCCTCAGAAACATTCAGATACAATAGAATATATACTAAGTATTGTGATAGTTAAGAAGATTTCTTTTTTTTTATATCTCAAACATAAAAAAAGCTGCTCAAGAGAGCAGCTTTTGAATATAAAAGTATTAACTTTTACACTAGGAATTCTTCTAAAGACTTACCAGCATCTAGTTGAGTTTGTAGTGCTGATGGAGTACGACCTTGGCCTGTCCATGTTTTTTCTGCACCTGCATGATCTAAAAACTTATATTTAGCAGGGCGTGGAGCACGTTTTTGCTTTGTCTTAACAGTAGTAGAAGACATAGTATCTAATAGGTCTTCTGGTGCGATACCGCTCTCGATCATCATTTGACGGAACTCTTCAAGTTTTGCTTGTTTTTCAGCAAGTTGAGAACGTTCTTCAGCTTCAGATTCTTGGCGTTCTGCAACTACTGATTGCAGTTTTTCAAGTGCTTCTTCTAATTGCTCAAGTGTCATTTCACGAGAAAGTACGCGTAGGCTACGTAGGTTTAGTAATGTTTTAATAGTATCAGACATGATTGATTCCATATTTATTTTGATAATACATTTATTATATAACAAGAAAATAATATAACAAATATTTTGATAATGAAATAAAAAGATATAATGATAATAATATTAAAAGTGACTGTGGTTTATTGAATCGCTAACAGGATAATTAATTTAAAGTATCTCATTCTAATGATGTTATGAGTTAATGTTAAAATACTCAGATATAGTATTGCAAAGTTGTGTTCGATCCGTACAATGGTCGCACCTAAACGGGTAGAGGCGCATTGCCTAAAAGTAGATTGTTAGAGGGTGATTCTGATGACAGCGATCGAAAGGAGTCAATGCCGAAGTTAAGTACGTTAATCAGATGTATTTAGCTGGGGTTATTTCGAAAAGGAATAACACTGCCATAGTCAATTTTATTTTTTAACTATGGAGCGCTACTGTGGGGAAATGTTTTAACATTCACTTCCTTTAACGGCATTGCCGTATCAACAGTAGATCTCCAACCAAACTGGTTGTTGTAGATCATGAACTTAGCTGATTTTTCAAATTCTCCGATATCGATATTGCCCCCATTGGTTGCATTGGGTTTAGCAATTGTTACTCGCCGAGTACTACTTTCTCTTGGTGTAGGTATCGTTCTAGGCGCAATTTTGCTGTCTAACTTCTCCATTTCTGGCACTGCATCTTATACTTTTAGCTCTGTTAAAGGTGTTTTTATCGATGATGGTTCTATTAATACTTGGAATATGAGTATTGTCGCTTTTCTTCTTTTATTAGGAATGACGACGGCACTTTTAACGCTTTCTGGTGGTACTCGAGCTTTTGCTGAGTGGGCACAAACAAGAATTAAAAGTAAACGTGGAGCAAAACTTCTTGCTGCTTTCCTTGGTGTTTTCATTTTTGTTGATGATTATTTTAATAGCTTAGCTGTTGGTTCAATATCCCGCCCTGTAACTGACCGTTTTTATGTATCAAGAGCAAAGCTAGCTTATATTCTAGATTCAACAGCTGCACCAATGTGTGTATTAATGCCAGCATCAAGCTGGGGCGCTTACATCATTACGATTATTGGTGGCATTTTAGTTTCACATGGTGTGACTGAATATTCTGCTTTAGGTGCTTACGTTCGCTTAATCCCTATGAACTTTTATGCAGTCTTCGCATTATTAATGGTATTTGCTGTTGTTTGGTTCCAATTAGATGTTGGCCCAATGCGCGATCATGAAAATGAAGCGGCGCGTGGTAATGGTTTTGATGATCAAGCGGTTAATGCTGAATCTAAAGACTTAAACGAAGAGCTAAACATTACAGAAAGTGAAACAGGAAAAGTATCTGATTTAATCTTCCCAATTATCGTACTTATCGTTGCGACTATTTTCTTTATGATTTACACCGGTGCTCAAGCATTAATTGGTGATGGTAAAGAATTTAATATTTTAGGTGCGTTTGAAAATACCGATGTAGGCGCTTCGCTTTGCTACGGTGGTTTAATTGGTCTAGCTGCTGCTCTTATTACTGTATTCCGTCAAGACATCTCAGCAAAAGATATTGGAATGACAATGTGGATTGGTGCTAAATCAATGTTTGGTGCAATCTTAATTCTATTCTTTGCATGGACAATTGGCTCGGTTATCGGTGATATGAGCACTGGTTCTTACCTATCTAGTTTAGCTCAAGGTAGCATTGGTATTCATTGGATCCCTGTTATCTTATTCTTACTATCTGGTTTGATGGCATTTAGTACCGGTACATCATGGGGTACATTCGGCATCATGCTACCAATTGCAGGTGACATGGCAGGAGCAACGGACATTGCGCTAATCTTACCAATGTTAGGCGCAGTATTAGCCGGTTCAGTATTTGGTGACCATTGTTCTCCAATCTCTGATACGACAATCTTGTCTTCAACGGGTGCTCGCTGTAGTCATATTGACCATGTATCAACACAACTACCTTATGCATTATCAGTTGCCGGAGTTTCAGCGATTGGTTATATCGCTCTTGGTTTTACTGGTTCCGTATTGATGGCATTCATTGCTTCAACAGCCGCGTTTATTTTAGTGTGTGCAGGCTTAATGGTTCTGTCTAAAAAGAGAGCAATTACAGCTTAAGGCATAAACTATCTTAAACAAACCGACCACAATGGTCGGTTTTTTTATTGCTTTTTAACCATGAAATCGCGATCATAACTCCTTATCTATCTTGATTGGAGTGCTTTGTGTCTCGCTATACTTTACCTATTATTGATAAACAATCACCCTTTCAAAAAGAATTCGAAATCGTTATCCGTGATCTTATAGGACATATTCGTTCTGCTGCACCTAAATCCGTTCATAGTGTTTATTTATACGGCAGCGTAGCAAGACGAGAAGCGACAGCAGGGCGTTCAAATTTAGACGTCACCTTATTAACAACCGCTCCTTTGACAAATAAAGAGCAGACGTTAATAAACACGATTAAAGTTCGCTTCCAATCCAAATACCCTCAAATAACTGGTGTTACCTTTACTATTGGCGAAACCGCAGAAGTACTGCAGTTAGAATCCATATTTAGCTGGGGGTTTTGGCTTCGTCATTGCTGTGTTTGTATTTTTGGTGATGATCTATCGACTCGATTTGGTGATTTTGAACCAAGTTGGGAAATAGCCAAAAACATGAATATGGATATTGAAGAGTGGTTAGAGGCATATATAAAGAAAATCTCTGCCAGTCAAACTATCGATTCTCAAGTCGAACACCAAAAAGCCATTGCGAAAAAGCTACTACGCAGCTGCTACTCCCTAGTCATGCACAAAGATAAAGGGTGGTATGATCACCCAATATTATGCGCACGAAAATTCTTAGAGTATTACCCTGAGAAACAAACAGAGATCGAAAGAGTTGTCATGTTATTAAAAGGACGAAAAATACCTAAGCGCTCAGCAGTTGCATTATTACTAGAATTTGGTGGTTGGGTTGTCGGTGAATTTAATAAGATTGAAAGAAGAATAGGTTAAGAGTGAATTCACATCAGACTGGATTTTTACTTACCCGACAAAATAAAGAAATAAATTCACAAACCTTAGTTGATTTATGGGTTAAGTGTGATGGTCATATTGCCCATTTACTTATTGATAATGAGCTAGCGGTTGCCTTTATTTTACAAGAAAGATTGTCAGAGTATGAGAGTTTATTAAAGAATCTCAATATTTCATACACACTTAAATCCACACAATTAACGACCTATCATCATCAACCTGTCCTTGGTATTTATTTTTCGTCGACTCAACAAAAGCGACAGGTTGCTCAATATTTTGAGCAAACTCAGTTACCTATTTTTGAAAGTGATATTCGTTTGGCGGATCGTTATCTAATGGAGCGATTTATTTGTGGTGGGCTCTCTTTTATTGGGACGCCGATACAGCGAAAAGACCATGTTGAATATCGAAATGTAAAAATAAAAGCCACACCAGTGACTCCTGTATTTAGTAAAGTCTCTTTAGATATCGAATGTTCTGAAAAAGGGATTTTGTATTCAGTCGCCCTGCACAGTGATCTAGACACTCGTATTATCATGATTGGTAAGCCGGAAGAAAGCGAGCTAGCGATTGAGTGGGTAGAGAACGAAAAGGCGTTATTACTTGCGCTGGAGCGTTGGTTTCAAACCTTTGATCCTGATATTGTCATTGGTTGGAACGTGATTAATTTTGATTTTCGCTTATTAATTCAACGAGCAAAATGGCATAACTTAGCATTTCGAGTTGGGCGTGGAAATAGCACTTTATATTGGCGAGAGTCAGATAAAAATCGTCAACAAGGCTTTCTCTCTTTCCCTGGAAGAGTCGTGCTAGATGGGATTGATGCCCTTAAAACGGCGACTTATCATTTTTCTAGTTGGTCTTTAGAGTCAGTATCACAAGAGTTGCTTAATGAAGGTAAATCAATCCATGATCCGAGCGATCGTATGGGTGAAATTAACCGAATGTATCGCGAGGACAAGCAATCACTTGCTAAATATAATCTTCAAGATTGCGTATTAGTTACTCGTATATTTGAACATACCCACATTATCGATTTTGTCATTGAACGAACGAAGCTCACAGGGGTTGAATTAGATCGTGTCGGTGGTTCGGTTGCAGCATTCACTAACTTATATTTACCTCGATTACATCGTTCTGGCTATATTGCCCCTAATCTTGAGAGTGAAAATTGGATAGCAAGCCCTGGCGGTTATGTCATGAACTCAAAGCCCGGCTTATATGATTCAGTATTAGTGTTAGATTTTAAATCACTTTATCCATCGATTATTAGAACTTTTAGGATTGATCCCCTTGGATTGCTTGAAGGGTTAAAATTAGAAGTAGGAAAAGGTGAAGAATTTGCTATCGATGGATTCAGAGGTGGGCGGTTCCATCGAACTCATCATTTCCTTCCTGGATTGATTGAATCTTTATGGTCTGCCAGAGATGTCGCTAAAAAGAATAATGAAAAAGCATTTTCTCAAGCAATAAAAATCATCATGAATTCATTTTATGGCGTATTAGGCTCATCTGGCTGTCGTTTTTTTGATCACAGATTAGCGTCGTCAATAACCATGCGTGGACATGAAATAATGAAAACCACCCGTGAGTTGATTGAATCAAAGGGCTATGAAGTCATTTACGGTGATACAGATTCTACCTTTGTGACGCTAGGGCAGGAGATGTCTTCAGAAAAGGCCGATGAGATAGGCAAAGAGTTAATTACTTATATTAACCAATGGTGGACACAACATTTACAGGATGTCTACGCCATAGATTCTGCATTAGAACTTGAATATGAAACTCATTATCGTACTTTTTTGATGCCGACTATTCGTGGCTCTGAAACGGGTTCTAAAAAACGTTATGCAGGCCTGATTAGAAAAAATGGCAAAGAAGAAATTATTTTTAAAGGATTAGAAACAGTTCGTACAGATTGGACTCCGTTATCTCAAACCTTTCAAAAGGTATTATTTGATAAAGTGTTTCATCAGCAAGAAGTAAAAGAATACGTACGTAATTATGTGGATGATACACGCTCAGGCAAATTAGATGACCAACTTATTTATCGTAAGCGATTAAGAAGAAAGTTGGATGATTATCAAAAGAATGTCCCTCCGCATGTGAAAGCCGCGAGATTGGCCGACTATTATCACCAACAAATGGGCAAATCAGCACAATATAAATATGGGGGCTGGATTGAGTATGTTATCACTACTTCAGGCCCTGAGCCGTTAGAGTATTTAAAAAGCCCAATCGATTACGATCATTATGTCGAAAAACAATTAAAACCGATTGCTGATGGTATTCTTCCTTTTATAGGATTGGATTTCATGCAATTATCAGCATCGCAATTAGGTCTATTTTAACGATTGCTTTTATTGTATATTGATAAATAGTTGATTGAATTTATTTATTTTCAAGCGTGTGGTGTTTCTTTAGAGATGCAGCATGAAAAGGTAAATAGGTACTAAAGTCAATACTATATAAATAGTAAAACTTTGCGTACAAACACATAATCAATAGGCGACAACCTTATTTTTTAAGGTAAAATAGGCCATAAAATTTGCCTCAGTCGAGGTGCGCAGTAAATTTAAGTCGGAGTGTCAGTTGTGATTAAAGTATTCCTTGTAGATGATCATGAGCTGGTTCGCACAGGGATTAGACGTATTCTTGAAGACGTCCGTGGAATTAAAGTAGTAGGGGAAGCTGACAGCGGTGAAGACGCCGTAAAATGGTGTCGAACAGAGCAGGCAGATATTGTCCTTATGGATATGAATATGCCCGGGATCGGTGGATTAGAAGCCACTAAAAAGATTTTACGATTTAATCCAGATATGAAAGTTATTGTTTTAACGATTCATACTGAGAACCCATTCCCAACAAAGGTAATGCAAGCAGGTGCTGCTGGCTATCTTACAAAAGGGGCTGGCCCAGACGAAATGGTGAATGCTATTCGTATGGTTCAAAGTGGGCAACGTTATTTATCACCAGAGATCGCGCAACAAATGGCATTAAGCCAGTTCACACCAGATTCTGAGAATCCATTTAAAGAATTGTCAGAGCGTGAATTGCAGATCATGATTATGATAACGAAAGGCGAAAAAGTGACGGATATTTCCGAGCAACTTAACTTGAGCCCTAAAACAGTAAATAGCTATCGTTACCGATTATTCAGTAAGTTGAATATCAGTGGAGATGTTGAATTAACTCACTTAGCTATTCGTCATGGTATTTTAGATGCTGAGACGCTTTAGTGCCTTCTTTTGATTCAAAAGCTTTCTTAAAATCTGTTACTCATCAGCCCGGCGTTTATCGTATGTATAACGCTGAGGCTGAGGTTATTTATGTAGGCAAAGCAAAAGATTTAAAAAAACGATTATCTAGCTATTTTCGTGTAAATATCCCATCAGAAAAAACCAAAGCATTAGTCAGTCATATTGATCATGTTGATGTGACGGTGACTCATACTGAGACCGAAGCCCTTATTCTTGAACATAATTATATTAAGCAATATTTGCCGAAATATAATGTATTACTTCGAGATGATAAATCTTACCCTTATATTTTCATTTCAAACCATAAGCACCCAAGGATCTCTATCCATCGTGGGGCGAAGCGTAAAAAAGGGGAGTACTTTGGGCCTTATCCAGATTCCGGAGCAGTGCGAGAAAGCCTTCACTTGATCCAAAAACTGTTTCCAATTCGTCAATGTGAAGATTCGGTTTATTCAAATCGTCAGCGTCCTTGCTTGATGCATCAAATTGGTCGTTGTTTAGCGCCGTGTGTAAAAGGCATTGTTAGCGATGATGAATATAAAGAGCAAACGGAATTTATTCGCTTATTTTTACAGGGTAAAGATAGACAAGTTATTCAGACGTTAGTTGAGCAAATGGAAGCGGCAAGCCATTCCCTGAAATTTGAAAAAGCAGCGGTTATTCGAGATCAAATTCAAGCAATGAGACGAATGCAAGAGCAGCAATACGTTTCAGATGACAGCGGTGATGACTTAGATGTATTAGGTTTTGCTATCGAAAATGGATTAGCTTGCGTACATTTATTAATGATCCGCCAAGGAAAGATACTTGGTAGTCGAAGCTTCTTTCCTAAGATCCCTGTGAAGACGGATAAAGAAGAAGTATTCTCAAGCTTTTTAACTCAGTATTACTTAAACCACTCTCAAGGCCGTACTATTCCTAATCGTGTAGTGACAAGTTTTGAGTTTGATGGCGAAGGGCTAGAGCATGCATTAACAGAGTTATCTGGGCGTAAAGTCCAATTTCAATTAAATCCTAAAGGAATAAAAGGGCGTTATTTAAAATTAGCCGATACCAATGCATTGACTGCGCTTACAAGTAAATCGAATCATAAGCTGACGATGTATCAGCGATTTAAACAATTAGAAGAAGCCTTGTCTTTAGCCTCAATTCAGCGAATGGAATGTTTTGATATTAGTCATACCATGGGAGAAAAAACCGTGGCTTCTTGTGTCGTATTCAATCAGGAAGGACCAGTAAAAGCGGAGTATAGACGTTATAATATCACTGGGATTACGGGCGGCGATGATTACGCTGCGATGGCTCAAGTTTTAGAACGCCGTTACAGTAAGCATCTTGATGTAGATAAAATTCCTGATATTGTATTTATCGATGGGGGGAAAGGGCAGTTAAACCGCGCTTATGAGGTTATCTCTAAGCACTGGGATGATTGGCCAAAGCAACCACTATTGTTAGGTATAGCGAAAGGGATTACACGAAAACATGGATTAGAAACCCTAGTTAAAGTGTCTGGTGAGGAGTTTTCGATGCCAAGTGATTCGCCTGCTTTGCATTTAATACAGCATATTAGAGATGAAAGTCATAATCATGCGATCAGTGGACATAGAGCTCAACGTGCTAAAGTTAGAAAAACCAGTACGTTGCAAAATATTGAAGGCGTTGGTCCAAAAAGAAGACAGGCATTATTACAGTATTTAGGTGGTCTCCAAGAATTAAAAAGTGCAAGTGTTGAAGAAATAGCCAAAGTGCCAGGAATTAGCCTCTCTTTGGCAGAAAAAATACAGGATGCGTTGAAACACGGATAAAAAAAGCGCACCATAGACCTAGCGGACCAAAACTAAAGAATTATTATGCGATTAACGATACCAAATATACTCACGTTTATCCGACTTGCACTTATTCCAGTGTTTGTTGTTGTTTTTTACTTGCCTTATGAATGGTCAGCGGTTGCTGCAGCAATGGTTTTCTGGGTGGCAGGCTTTACTGATTGGTTAGATGGATTATTAGCAAGAAAATTAGGTCAAACTTCTCGTTTTGGTGCCTTTTTAGATCCCGTAGCTGATAAAGTGATGGTAGCAGCTGCTTTAATTTTAATTACTGAGCACTACCATTCTATTTGGGTAACGATCCCTGCTATCACCATGATTGGTCGTGAACTTATTATCTCTGCATTAAGAGAATGGATGGCCGAGATTGGTAAGCGTGCAAGTGTTGCCGTATCGTGGGTTGGTAAAGTAAAAACCGTTTCACAAATGTTTGCGCTGTGGCTTTTGATTTGGCGTTATGATGATTGGATGATTTGGGTAGGTTATACTGCACTTTATGTTGCGACAATTCTAACTTACTGGTCTATGGTCCAATACTTAGCGGCTGCGAAAGATGACTTGCTTAATGCAGACGATTGATTGAATTAATTATATGAAAAGCGAACTTAGGTTCGCTTTTTTTATATTTGAAAACCGCTGATTTTTAGATAACTGATATTACAGGCTTTTGCCTTGGTTATTTCTTGCTATTTGTTGGTGGTTTTTAAGCTATCGTGTTCAATAATCTGATGTGAAGAGGTTGTTTTCGTTCGTTTTATGCTCATTTCGGCTGGATTTTATTCAAACGAAACAAAAACCAAAAAATAGTGTTGACTCTAATGGCTGAATCAGTAGAATGCATCCCGTACCCAAGAGGAAGGCAGCAAATAAGCAGCTAGCCAATTGAGGATACGTTGGCGCCTTGGCAGAGTGGCTATGCAGCGGATTGCAAATCCGTGGACCTCGGTTCGACTCCGGGAGGCGCCTCCAATCTCTTTTTAGAGATGACTTTGCGACACTAGCTCAGCTGGTAGAGCGCAACCTTGCCAAGGTTGAGGTCACGAGTTCGAGCCTCGTGTGTCGCTCCAGATTTTGTAAAAGGCAGTCACGTAACATTGGCAGACTGTTTTAAAGATGGTGTCTAACCGTTCTTTTTAGAACACATTGGTTAGGAGCATCGCAATAAAGAATTGCGTGCCCTGGTGGTGGAATTGGTAGACACAAGGGATTTAAAATCCCTCGGCGTTCGCGCTGTGCCGGTTCAAGTCCGGCCCGGGGCACCATCTATTAAAGTCTACATTGAAAAATGTAGCATGCGACACTAGCTCAGCTGGTAGAGCGCAACCTTGCCAAGGTTGAGGTCACGAGTTCGAGCCTCGTGTGTCGCTCCAAATTTGTAAAAGGCAGTCACGTAACATTGGCAGACTGTTTTAAAGATGGTGTCTAACCGTTCTTTTTAGAACACATTGGTTAGGAGCATCGCAATAAAGAATTGCGTGCCCTGGTGGTGGAATTGGTAGACACAAGGGATTTAAAATCCCTCGGCGTTCGCGCTGTGCCGGTTCAAGTCCGGCCCGGGGCACCATCTATTAAAGTCTATATTGAAAAATATAGCATGCGACACTAGCTCAGCTGGTAGAGCGCAACCTTGCCAAGGTTGAGGTCACGAGTTCGAGCCTCGTGTGTCGCTCCAAATTGAAAAGCCCAATCAGAAATGATTGGGCTTTTTGACGTTTATAGCAGAGTAAAAAGAGGCTCGACTCATGACCTCAATAACTATCAACTCAACTGGTAGAGCGTAACCTTGCCAAGGTTGAGGTCACGCCTAGCACCTCGAAGATCGGGAGCCTCGTGTGTCGCTCCAGTTTCTTTAAATAGAAAGCGAGAAGCCCAATCAGAAATGGTTGGGCTTTTTGACGTCTATACAATGGCGAAATGGGTTTAGTACGTTATCTCAATTATCATTAGTTTAAGTAGCTCTTATTAATAGGAAAGCTTAAATGATAATTCTATTATGAAAAATTATTGTTATATTATTAATAGATGTGCTATTTTCCTTCACAATCTCGGAATAGTTCTGGGGGAGACGCGTTTTAACTTTATATTTTTACTAAAATTTAAAGATAAATACGTAGGGTAGGTATCAACAACAATTTGTTGATAGAAGGGATACTAGTGACGGTAACGTCATGCTTATGGGAAACCCAACATTGAACACATTTAAATTACACACTCAAATCTGCTTAATACTTCCACTGTGCCCTGTATTAGAAACAGGCAGCATCACCGAACCTTGAATCTTTGAAAAACAATTGCCATTACGTGGCTTAATTTCTATATGCATTTTGCTATGGATAGATTTTTCACATCTTAATTTTCAAGGTTATAAAAATGAGCGCACTCTTTGATGAGAGAGCTGATGCTGTTATGTCTCAGTTATCAGTTCAATTGGTAGAATCAAATAGTCAGGAAGAATTCAACCAACAAGAACAATGGAAACAACACTTTATTCAAACAGGCGCTGGAGGAAGTGATCAATTCCTTTCTATGTTGAATCATACCAATCAAGCATTAGCTTCGGTATTTGAACAAGTGAGATCTCCGTATTCAGGGGTTACACCAGCCTTACTTGAAAAAGCCATTCAAAACGTAAACCTAGATAATGAACCATCAGATCTGCGCAATGTTATTGATAGAACCACAGACCTAGTGGTTAAAAACTCAATATTTGTTCAGCATCCAAACTGTATTGCCCATCTTCATACTCCGCCATTACTTTCCTCTATTGCTGCAGAAGCGATAATTGCTGCGCTTAATCAATCGATGGATTCGTGGGATCAAGCCTCATCAGCAACCTACGTAGAGCAAAAAGTAATAGATTGGGTATGTGAAAAATACCAACTAGGTGCAAAATCTGATGGTGTATTTACCAGCGGTGGGACACAAAGCAACCTCATAGGATTATTGCTTGCCCGTGATTGGATAGCAGACAAAGTAAGCCAACATTCGATTCAAAAATTAGGCTTACCAGTGTATTCGAGTAGATTGCGTATAATATGCTCTAAAAAATCACATTTCACCGTGCAAAAATCAGCATCTTTGTTAGGATTAGGCGAGCGTTCTGTATGTTGTGTTGAGACAAACTCAAATGGCACTATTCATATCAATTCATTAGAGGAAGCACTTGGTGAATTGAAAGCAGAAGGGTTAATTCCGTTTGTTTTAGTGGGAACCGCTGGTACGACAGATCACGGAGCCATTGATGATTTATTTGCGTTGTCCTCTATAGCACAAGCAGAAGGTATGTGGTTTCACGTTGATGCCGCTTATGGTGGCGCATTAATATTAAGTGAGAGTAAGCAACGATTAGCTGGTATTGAACATGCTGATTCTCTTAGTGTTGATTTTCATAAATTGTTTTACCAAACGGTTAGTTGTGGCGCGATCTTAATTAAAGATAAATCTAATTTTGGTTACTTGAGACATCATGCCGATTACTTAAATCGTGAAGATGATGAACTGCCTAACTTAGTCGATAAATCCAGCGCGACAACGAAACGTTTTGATGCCTTAAAAGTCTTTATGACAATGCAAAATGTAGGGGCAGAGCAATTAGGAAAAATGTACGACCATTTATTAATACAAACTAAGCAAGTAGCAGATTTAATTCAAAACAATGATCGTTTTGAATTACTGGCAGAACCGTCACTTTCAACCGTATTGTTTCGCTCTAACAGTAAAATTATCAAGGATCTAGATAAGCTAAATAAAACAGTCAGGCTAGAAGCGTTAACGCGTGGTATAGCCGTGTTAGGTGAAACGGTCGTTAGTCATAATGTCGCGTTGAAACTAACCATCTTAAATCCATGCTTGAAGGTTTTAGATTTTGAATCTTTATTGGAACAAATTGATAACTTAGTAATTGAACAAGAACAAATAAGGGTAAAACAATAATGTCTATTCTACAAATTGGCGCTGGTGGCGTTGGATGGGTTGTTGCACATAAAGCAGCACAAAATAATGACACACTGGGTGATATTACGATTGCTTCTCGCACTATTGGAAAGTGTGAAAAAATTATCGAATCGATTAAGGGTAAAAATAACCTGAAAGATACGACTAAGAAATTGGAAGCAAAAGCAGTTAATGCTGATGATGTTGATGCACTTGTTGCTCTTATCAAAGAAGTTCAGCCTGATCTTGTTATTAATGCTGGCCCTCCTTGGGTTAACATTTCAATCATGGAAGCGTGTTATCAAGCACAAGTTTCTTACTTAGATACGTCTGTTGCTGTTGATTTATGTTCAGAAGGCCAACAAGTGCCTGAAGCTTATGATTGGCAGTGGGGCTATCGTGAGAAGTTTAAAGAAGCGGGTATTACCGGTATTCTTGGTGCGGGTTTTGATCCAGGTGTGGTTAGTGTTTTTGCAGCATATGCGGTTAAGCATTTGTTTGATGAGATTGAAACGATTGATGTAATGGACATCAATAACGGTGATCATGGTAAAAAGTTTGCGACAAACTTTGATCCAGAAACGAACATGCTAGAGATCCAAGGTGATTCTTTCTACTGGGAAAATGAAGAGTGGAAACAAGTACCATGTCATACTCGTATGTTAGAATTTGATTTCCCACATTGTGGTAGCCATAAAGTATATTCAATGGCGCATGATGAAGTTCGTTCAATGAAAGAATTTATTCCAGCAAAACGCATTGAGTTCTGGATGGGCTTTGGTGACAAATACTTAAATTACTTTAATTGTATGCGCGATATTGGTCTGTTAAGCCCAGAACCATTGACTTTGCACGATGGTACTGTTGTTCAGCCACTACACGTATTAAAAGCATTATTACCTGATCCAACCTCACTGGCTCCAGGTTATACTGGACTAACGTGCATCGGTACTTGGGTTCAAGGTAAAAAAGACGGAAAAGATCGCAGCGTATTCATCTACAATAATGCTGATCACGAAGTTGCTTATAAAGATGTAGAGCACCAAGCTATTTCTTATACTACAGGTGTACCTGCAATTACTGCCGCTCTGCAATATTTCCATGGTAAGTGGGCTGAAGCGGGGGTATTTAATATGGAGCAGTTAGACCCAGATCCGTTCCTAGAAATAATGCCTGAAATTGGCCTAGATTGGCATGTTCAAGAGCTAACACCAGGACAACCAGACATTAAAACTCTAAAATAATAGAGTATATCTATCGTCATTATCAATGATGGTGAATTAATTTTAAGCCGATGAATTCATCGGCTTTGTTCGATTTATAGAGAAGAGAATCATGACAACTCAATTGAAAAAAAATGAGTTAAAAACCCCATATTTCATGATTGATGAAGCCAAGCTGATAGTTAACCTTGAAGTAGCAAAGCGCTTGAAAGATCTTTCTGGTGTTAAATTGGTACTGGCATTGAAATGCTTTTCAACATGGGGCGTTTTTGACATCATCAAGCCTTATCTTGATGGCTCAACCAGCAGTGGTCCATACGAAGTAAAATTAGGCCATGAAACCTTTGGTGGTGAAACGCACGCTTACAGTGTGGGTTACAGTGAGGATGACGTAAAAGAAGTGGTCGATATTTGCGATAAGATGATCTTTAACTCACAATCGCAATTAGCTGCTTATCGTCATCTTGTTGAAGGTAAAGCGTCGATCGGTCTACGCTTAAACCCTGGCGTAAGCTATGCAGGACAAGATCTTGCGAACCCTGCGCGTGAGTTTTCACGTTTAGGTGTACAAGCCGATCAACTCGATCCTCTTGTGTTTGAAAGCTTGAATGGCGTTATGTTTCACATGAATTGTGAGAATAAAGACGTTGATGCCTTTTCATCGCTATTAGATGCTATTTCAACTAAATTTGGTTCACATCTAGATAAATTAGAGTGGGTGAGTTTAGGTGGTGGTGTTTTCTTTACTTGGCCTGATTATGATGTTGAAAAACTGGCATCAGTACTAAAAGCCTTTGCTGATAAACACCAAGTTCAGTTATATCTTGAGCCGGGTGAAGCGATCATCACTAAAACCGCGGATCTCGTAGTAAGCGTGGTTGATATAGTTGAAAATGGTAAAAAAACGGCCATTGTTGACTCTGCAACTGAAGCGCATCGCCTTGATACGTTAATCTATAATGAGCCGGCCTCAATATTAGAAGCGTCAGAAAATGGTGAACACCACTACGTTATTGGCTCATGTTCATGCCTAGCTGGTGATCAGTTCTGTGAAGCCCAATTTGAAAAGCCATTAGTGATTGGTCAAAAACTGCATCTGTTGGACAGTGCCGGTTATACGATGGTGAAATTGAATTGGTTTAATGGCTTAAAAATGCCTTCGGTATATTGCGAGAGAACTACCGGAGAGATCGAGATTTTAAATCAATTTGGCTATGATGATTTTAAGCGTTCATTATCACAGTGGACGGTGAGTTAATCCTAACTTATAGCCATTAATATTAAAAATGGCAGTGTATTAGGCTGCCATTTTATAATTATCTCTTACCAAGTTTAGATAATGGTAACGACCATATCATTACTTAGTGCTTCTATTTCTGCTGCTAGGTCATTGATATTGGTTGATATCGGTAACTTTAAGCTTAATGTAGCGGTAAATACACTGGTGCCATTCGCTGGAACTCCAATACGATGACTGTCCATATCAATCAATTCAATCGATTCTTTTTGCAGTATATTACTGATGTCATTGACGATACCGGCTCTGTCTTCTGCATCTACTTTCAATTGAGTATGTTGACTTTCAATAATCGTTTCTAATGCGTCGGTAAAAGTAACCAGTAAGTCATCTTGTGAGGCAAAGTAGTCTTGGACCGTTTTTTTATGAGCCGTAGGGACTTCTATTTTAATGACTGCAGAAATATGAGTATCAAGGTAATTGATTTTACTTACTAACCATTTTCCCCCTTCTTCATGAGTCACCGAAGCCAAGCGTTTAATTAGGTCTGGGCTAGAAATACCAACAAAAGCAGCAATAAATACACTTTTCATAGTGAAGCCTCCAACTAAGGTTATTATTGTTCTATTCAATAAGTAATAGCATTAGTATCAGTGTAGACGTCTTGTTGTGAAAATGTTTGATAAACATCAACATATTAACCGCTCAAATAGATCAACTTCAAAGTTTACTGTTCTATTTTGTCTCTCTTAGTTCTCGTGCTTAGTATTTCTGAAAGAGAGTGCATTTCTGGTAAAATTTGATGAATTAAATGCAGTTGTTGCAATACCATTCTTACTGAATTTTCATCTTCATCACGCCATTCAGAAAGCTTCCTTTCAATGCTCTCTTCCGCAAAAATATTTAATCTATCACTGCAATCCGTATTATTGAGTTGGCATTGAATTTGATTTAAATGCGCATGAATAATACGGTGAGACTCTGCGACTAGCTGATGTGTTTCTTCATCTTTTAAGCGCGTACGATGAGCACCAAGAGCTGAAATATAACTTAACATCGCATGGCATAAGCAAAGAAAACGGAAGGATTCATCAACCGCGGTTTGATACTTACCGGGTTCGATAAGCATATTGCTGATTGCAGAGCTAAGTGCCGCTTCATTATTATGAGCTTGTCGACGAGATAAGCGGTACTGTAAAGAATCTTTTTTTCCTGCTCGATATTGTGAAATTATATTAGATAAATAATCTTGATGGGCATTCACCGTATCAGCCATGACTTTATGTAAACGCTTAGATTGCCAGTCGGGTAAGATGTAAGTTACAGCAACTACGGCTAAAATACAGCCAACAATAGTATCGCCTAATCGAGGTAGAATAACCGCATAACCTTCACCTAATTGGTTAAAACAGAACAGAACCAAAATGGTGATAAAGGCTGTTGCAAAGCCGTAGTTAGCAAGACGGAAAGCAAAAAATAATACTCCAGCGATGACCATGAGAACCAGTTGACTATCAAGAGATGGGAACAAGACTAAGAGTGCGGTCCCTGCTAATAAACCAATAATAGTTCCTGCAACACGAGCAACGAGTTTTTCTTTTGTTGCGCTGTAGTTTGGTTGACAAACAAACAGAGTGGTTAATAAAATCCAATATCCACGATCTAAATCAAAGGCTTGAATAATGCCATACCCAGCAGTGAGGGCGAGAGCCATTCTAATTGCATGACGGAACAGAACGGAATCTGTTGTCATGTTTGCTTTTAAACGCTGCCACATTGCTTTTGGCGTGTGTGCAACTTGGTCTGCTAAAACGGTGTCTTCTTCAAGCTCTAAACTGTGTTCAGGGTTACTGATATTGGCAAATTGGCGCTCTACTGTCGCTAGATTACTAAACAAATATTCAAGCTGAATAACAGACAATCGCCATTCTGGTCGTTGTTGTTCTTTTAATGCAATTAACGATTGTTGTAACTCGTCTAAAGCAAAAATTGAAGTTTGGGCATGTTGATAGGGTAAGCCAAGCGATAAGCAGCGCGCAACTTCCTTACAGGCTAAAGATTGGCTATGAAGCAAATGCTTAAAGCGAAAGAGAATATCGCTACGATTAAAGGTATTCGCAAGATCTTGATAGCGATAATGGCTAGAGCTGACGCGTTCATGAATATCTTGGGCAATGAAATAGATCTTTAAAAAACGGTCACTGGCTCCCACAACATGTCCGCCTTGAGCACGAGTGAGTAACGACGTTTTACTGTTATTTAGTGCTGTTACCATCTGAGCATTATTTTTGGCTTCTTGAAGACGGTAAGGTTGAGGCGTTAAGTTAGTAACCGGATGAAATAGTTCACTTTTAATATCTAAATATCTTGCCATGGTTTCAAATACGGTGGCGAGATTTTGTTGAACAGGCTGCAAAGGCCAGAAAATTTGCCAAATAAGTGAGATGGAATAATACCAAGCGGCACCTCCTAGCAGTAGCATCGGTTGATACCACAGGTTTGGACTATCAGCAGCCCCCAGCATGGTATAAATAGCAATCAGTAATGAACCAAACGCGATACTTGCGTAACGAGGCCCCAATGCCCCAAGCATAATAAAGGAAACTGTTGAACAGAAGAGCCCAATCGCAAATAAAATAGGGGTATCAAAAAGTAGCTCGATAGAGAAAGCAGCAATAGCAAAACAGATAAAGGTTAAAAAAAGCGCCTTAAGTCGGCCTGAAAGTTTATCTTCTGTTTCAGCTAAAGCGGCAGCAATGATGCCAAGAATTAAAGGGATAATTGCAGTGTTTTGTTCTAAATACCAACAAGGAATGACAGCACCAACTAAAGCGAGCAATACTCGAACGCTAAAATTGATGGTTTTATTGGCCCAGTATTGGCGAAAAATTTGGCGATAAGTCACAATAGGTATTATCTAATCGAGTGGAAAAAATCCATCATAACAAAGTCCTATCGATAAAAAAGTATAAGAGACTAGATCATTGTCTTAATACTGATCTGGGACAACAAAAAAAGAACCTGATATCCTAGGCACTCTTCGAGTTAACTTATCTTTAGGTAGTATTGAATCATGCAGATCAAAGCAACCACTTTCGCTCAGTGGTTAGTTCAGGGTGACTATTATCAGCTTGAATTAGAAGCAGAGCAGCTGTTGTTTACCTCACATAAATTCCAAGTATCGGTGCCATTTGATAAATGGAGTGGAAAGGTGACTTTTCAAAGAGGGTTGGTTTGGGGTTCTCTTTGTTTTTACAATCGTAATGAGAAAGTGGCATGGCGAGTTTCAGGCTTACCGTGGCAAGAGTGTGATGCCATTATCAATACGGTTTTAAATGCCTATGCCGATTGGAAAGAATCTAAGATAGCGATGTTAAATCAGCTAAAACCACAAATGCTAGATTTAGTAGAGAGTTTTGTTTCTCAACGTCGTTTTCTTAAACAAACTGAAGCCTTAATGATGGTTGAAAAGCTGTATGATCTTTTTGAGCAAACAGGTCTTTCAATACCACTTGCCGAGCAGCTGCAACCAGACTGTATTGCTCCGGTATTAAATTGGCTCACCGATCCAGAAGAGCAACTAAAAGAGCTGAATGAAACATGGTTAGAAGCGCAAAAAGTAGAATGGAAAGCGTTCTTTTCTGAATGTGAATCTCAGCCATTAAATGAATCTCAACAAAGTGCATTATTATTAAATGAAGATCACACCTTAGTATTAGCTGGGGCGGGTTCAGGAAAAACCAGTGTACTTGTAGCACGAGTACGCTATTTAATTGAAAGTGGCCAAGCCCAAGCTGATGAGATTTTATTACTTGCTTTTGGTCGTCAAGCAGCTCAAGAAATGTCAGGTCGGATTATAGAAAAGCTGGGATCTGATATTGGACAAAAAGTAAAAGTAGCGACCTTTCATCAACTTGGTTTAGATATTATTCGTCATGTTGAATATCAACAACCAAAACTGTCTTGTTTAGTGACCGATGTTAAGTCACGTAAAGAGTGGTTTAGTCATGTTCTTGATTCTGAATGGAAAAATGCGACAGCAACCAATCGTTGGAAAAAGCACCTTAAAAAGTGGCCGATAGCCTACTTGAGAGGGGATGTTGATTTAAAAGAAGAGTCACATAACGAAAAGTTGCAAGAGTGGCTGTATAAGCAAATTTGCCAATTAAATGCTTTGCAACTTGATAAGAAAGTGATTGTTGAACGAATCGAAACCCATGTGGATTCTGCTCGTTTGAAAAGTGAATTAAATATCGTTTGGCCATTTTTTAAAGCGTATGAGCGAACATTAAAGCACGAAGAAGCCATTGATTATGAATTGATGATTTCAAAAGCTAAGCAATATATTAATGACAAAAAATACGATTTGCCTTGGTCTTTTGTGATGGTTGATGAGTACCAAGATATTTCGCCTCAACGTTTGGATTTAATTGAAGCGATTTGTCATAACGAAAATACTCACAATACTAAAGCGACGTTATTTGCTGTTGGTGATGATTGGCAAGCTATTTATCGCTTTGCAGGGGCAGATGTATCGCTAACGACTGGATTTGAAAAGCGTTTTCAATCAACTCAAATAGCTCAGTTATCGACAACTTATCGCTTTAATGATCAAATTGGTGCGGTTGCGAATCGCTTTGTTCAAGAAAACCCAATGCAGCTTAAAAAAGAGTTGATAAGTTTTACTAAGCAAAAGAGAAAAGCGGTTAAAGTCATAGAGCACAGTTCAATAGAAAAAGAATTACTGTCTTTATCTAAGAATGCGCGTAAAGGTGAGAATGTCGTTATTTTAGGGCGCAATCATAACCATAAACCGGATAATTTTGACGAATGGCTGAAATATTACCCAGGGCTAAACTTGGAATATAAAACCTGTCATGCCAGTAAAGGAACCGAAGCGGATTATGTCTTTATTGTGGAGATGACAGAGGGGCAGTTCCCAATGAAATCAAGAGCAGAGTCGCTTGATGGGGCGTTACTTCCTCACGAAGAAGAGTTTAGTTATGCGGAAGAGCGTCGTTTATTTTATGTGGCATTAACCAGAGCAAAAAGAAAAGCGTGGGTGGTTTATCACGGTAAACCTTCTCCTTTTGTTCAGGAATTAGTAGATAAAGATTACCCAGTGATCATTGAATAATATGTAGCTATATCATAGTTATAAAAAAGCCCTTACTTCTATTGCTGACTATGAGTAATAGAAGTAAGGGCTTTTTATTTATTTGAGAGAAAGAAAAGTAATTATAGGCGTTCTGCTAAATACGCTTCGTAATCAGGGATTTCAATTTCAAGCTCTTTAGTCATATTTGGTGATGTGATCATTAATTTCGCACTAGAGCGGTTCATTGCAACAGGTACGTTCCAAACTGTCGCGATACGTAATAATGCTTTTACATCAGGGTCGTGAGGCACTGCGTTGAGGGGATCCCAGAAGAAGATCATCATGTCGATTTTACCTTCTGAAATCAATGCTCCTAATTGTTGATCTCCCCCCATAGGCCCACTTAATAGACTTTTAATTGCTAGGCCAGTTTCTCTGCTAAGCATGTTGCCTGTAGTACCTGTACCAAATAAAAAATGACCTTGTAATGCTTCCTTGTTTTCTTTTACCCAACGTAGAAGTTCTGGCTTGTAATGATCATGAGCTACAAGCGCGATATTTTTATGGGCTGGGATAATCCGTGTTGTCTTTTTCATTAAGGTTCCTTATTTTTTAATTTCTTACAGACTAATTCTTTTTTATCTCAATCAAATGACAATGCAATTATTGTGGTGCTGCCACAAAAAACGTTGGACGGTATTCCGCCGGAGAAAGAGAATCAAGTAATACATTTTTTGGTAAATATTGAGGTGTTAATACCTCAATGGTTGGCGATAATCTAAAAGGCAATGGAGACTTATTTAAATAGCCAATAGCTTGCTGAATACTGAGTCGGCCTTGTAGTACCATTTTATCGGTAGGAGAAAATAACACACGTTTACGAAGTAAACCGCGATAGACCGCATGGCTTAGATAAGTTGAGACCAGTTTTACTTGGTTTTGCATCTTTCGGCTCGCTAATTCGCTGATAGCCACCTCAATTGCGACAGCACCACCGACCAAATAGTCTAATTTTTCACTTTGAAGCGCATCTTGAATAAGATTACGTTGCAGCTCTTTACTGTTATCGCCCCAATAGGTTGCACTAACGATAATGTCACTCTCTTTGATTGCATCATTAAAGCCTTGTGTTACAGGCTTTGTACCTCCACGAGTTTTAGGCCCAGGAAGCCAGCCGACATAGGTAAGCCCCGAGTCTTTTGGGTGCTGCTCGGCGAGAAATTGGCCGGCTTTAAATCCCATTTGATACCAATCAACACCAACTTCGCCTAGATGATAAGGCGCATTCGGCGGGTACGAACTGATTAATTGATTTACGGTTGCAAAAACCGGTATGTTTCCAGTGAGCGCTTTTAAGTCACTTTGATAAGCAATTGGATCAACCGTCCCTAAAATAATCGCATCTGCACCAAGTGAGACACACTGCTTTATTTGTTTTTTTTGACGGTCGACATTTGGGTAGCCACCAGATTCATAGACGGTTAATTCAACGTTATTGAGTTTTGCTTCCTCAACCATGCCGTAATTAACAGAAAGCCAGTAGGAATCTTTTAAATGTGGGTAAATAGCACATAACTTCCATGATTCATTTGCGTTCGCAAGGGGAGACAGCAAGATTGAAAATAGTAGAATAATTATGGGATTAAAAGTAAGTTTCATGGTCTCTTCGCACTGACTTTAGGTTGGTGATATGATACTCGCATTACTTCTTTTTCTAAAGTGTATTCAAGATTATGTTATTTGCTTCTACAGGGATCGGTCGCAAGCTGTTTCTTACTTTCATGGTAATGATCGCCCTGATGGCTTTTGGGTCTGTCGTGGGGGTTCTTGGCTTCTCATATGTTGAAAAAACCGAAAGAACGGTGATTGATTCTGCTATTCCTGCGGTAATTGAAGCTCGTTATATCTCGGACTTGAGCACTAAGATCATTTCCACATCTCAGTTATTATCCCAAGTCGATTCTGAACAAGAGCGAAAAACTTACGGTAAAGAGTTATTCACGTCGATTGAAAGTTTATACGTTCGTTTAAAAGGGTTAGGGGTCTATCCGTTTGATAAAGCGCTACTGACTCGATTGGATCGTCAAGTTCAAGAGATCGTCGATAATTTAGCAACAATGGGTAATAACGTTGGTGAAAAGGTCGTTTTACATCAGCTTATTCAAGAAAAAAGTCAGAAATTAACAAAAACCGCACTGCAGTTAGAAGAGCTATCACGCTCTCAAGTATTGAATTCGAATACAATTACGATTGCAAATGTCGTTAAGATCTACGATTTAGTCGATAATGGTGATAAAGAGGCTGTTTATAAAGCATTGGATACTTTGGTTGAGATCGATCTTGATTTAGCGGAACGGTTACATGAATTACGTCTATTGACCTTTAAAGTCGTCAATACTATCGATGATGCAAGAAATAGCCACAATATCGCTAAAGTTGAGAAACTGCGCCAAGATTTTACTCGTGATATGACGATTATTACTCGTCGTGTGCAAGCGGTAGAAGATCCGAGTCGAACGCAACAAATGTTAATGCTAGCGAATAATCTTACCAAAAGTGAACGCCTTTTCAGTGAACTGATCCAATTGGTTAATATTAATAAGAAACTCAAAGCATTAAGTGACGAGAATATACATCAATTTCAAGAACTAAACCTCACGATAGCTCAGTTGCTTGAACAAGCCAATGACGTAACTCAGCAAGCGGTTGCTGATGTGAATTTTGTACTTAAAGTGGTACAGCAGCTACTGATCTCAATCACCTTATTAGGGCTATGTTTAGTTATTTATATTATGTGGCGCTATGTTTATGCTCGCGTGATCATGAGACTAAACCAATATGAACAAGCGATTACCGATGTTGCAAATGGAAAACTGGATATTGAGTTAGATACCTCTGGTGATGATGAACTAGCTCAAATGGGGCGCTCGATCTTAGTTGCCCGTGATACAGCACAAGAGCTTCAAGATTATAAAGACAGTTTGGAATTACAAATTGCACAGAGAACCCAAGAATTAAAATCCAGTAACGAACTGTTGAATGTGGAAATTATCAATCATGACAAAGCACGAGATTTAGCAGAACAAGCGAACCGAGCGAAATCTGCATTCTTAGCAACCATGAGCCATGAAATTAGAACACCTCTTAATGGTGTGCTCGGTACAGGAGAATTACTCCGAGGTAGTGGCTTAACGGCACAACAGAAGCAATATGTCGATATCATTAACCGCAGTGGTGAAAACCTTCTTGATTTACTTAATGATATTTTGGATTACTCAAAAATAGAAGCCGGTCATTTATCTATTCGGGCAGTCAATTTTAATATTCATTCAATGATCTCTGATGTTCACCACCTATTTAGCTCCAGAGCACAACAAAAAGGTATTACCTTAGCGTTTGATGTTCCTGCTGACTTACCTGCGTGGTGGATTGGAGATTGCACTCGAATTCGACAAGTACTCAATAACTTTGTTGGTAATGCGGTTAAATTCACTCATACCGGAAGTGTCACAATTCAATTACACGTTATTTTAGATACCACACTGCTATTTGAAGTTGTAGATACTGGTGTTGGAATTGCTAAACATGAAATTGGCAGCTTATTTGAAGCCTTTACTCAAGCTGAAGAAGGTCAGAAAGTGTATGGCGGCACAGGTTTAGGGTTAGCAATTAGTCAGCGTCTTATTGAAGCGATGGATGGTGAAATCGGTGTGGAATCTAAAGAAGGGTTAGGGAGCACATTTTGGTTCTCTTTAGAATTAGAGGAAGGGCACTGTATTACTGTACCTAACGAGGATAGCATTATTCCCGAAGTACCTTCTGCTCATTTACTTTTAGTTGAGGATAACCCTGTAAATCAAATGGTTGCAGTTGGTTTTCTTGAACGTTTAGGGCATAAAGTAACCGCTGTTGATACAGGTTTACTTGCCGAAGAAGCATTGAAAAAAGAGAAATTTGATATGTTACTTCTTGATATTAATTTACCAGATACCGATGGCGTAACATTACAAAAAAGATTAAGAGATATTGAGCAAGAAAAAGAAGGTAGCAATGAATACACCCCAATACTTGCTGTTTCTGCTCATGTATTTGATGAAGATGTAGAGAGCTATTTAGCTGCAGGCTTTGATGGTTTTTTAGCAAAACCTTTAGTTGAAAATCAATTAATTAAAATGTTGAATCGCTTTTTGAGTGAGGCGTATCAAACTCAAGGTATAAATGAGTGTATCGAGACTGAGAATTGGCCCCAAATAGCCACTGAGATAATAGAAGAGAATTCAATGATATTAAATGAAAAAGTACTTCAAGGTGATTTAGCTGTATTAGGCGAAGAACGCATGCTTAAAATCATTGGTTTATTTAAACACTCATCTAAAGAAAATGTCCTTTTATTGCAAGAAGCGATTAACAGTGGAGAGGCGTACCAAGTAAATCAGTTAGCTCATAAGTTGAAAGGTTCAGCAGGAAGCTTAGGACTAATGCAGCTTCATGCTCTTTGCCATGCTTATGAAGATAATGGTAAAAAAGGGAATGTCTCAGACTGTGATTCAATAGAGTTAAATAAAGTTTATGAAGACGCATTGGTAGCGATTGAGCAGTTTTTCGACAAGTGAAATTAAATTCAAAAACATTTAATATTAAAATGAATTTAATTTCATGTATTCATGATATTTATCAGTTAATTATTGTTATTTCTTTATATAATTCAATTTATTAGTTGTTTTTATCTTGGAGAGATTAGTGAAACAAATTGGACGTTTATCGGTAGGATATAAAATAGCAATTCCATTATTGGCGATTGTTTTTCTATTTAGCATTATTTCTATTTTAACGGTTGTAAAATTAAATCAGCAGGAAGAGATTAACTATAAGCTTGTTGAACTTGTTCAACCTGTGAATGAAAACTTGGAAGATGCTTATCGAGATCTTTATCAAGTAACAGCGGCAGTGCAGGGGCTAATGTTATCAACAACAGTAGCAGAAATTGAGCATCATACTTTTGAATTTAAAGATAATGCATATAAAGCACTTCCTCGCATGAAGAAAGTACAAGAGCTCTATCAAGCAAATATTTTGCCTTCTAACACACAGTTTGAATTGACTACTTTAATTACGGCTGCAGAAAAATGGATTCAACTATATGAACCTTTATTTTCTGACCCAAATAATGCTCAACAGTACTATCAACAAAATAGTGAGCAGTTAGATGAACAATTTAAGACTATGCGTAAGCAATTAAAGTCTATTAGTCGTTTGATCATGGCTGAGCAACTTAAGCTAAGAGAGTTGAATCGTGAAGGTATCGACTCTATAAAGCTTATTGCAGAGGTTGGTGCAGGAAGTGCAATCCTGTTTGCTTTATTTACTATTTGGTTACTAATTAAGTGGATTGTAAAGCCGATTAAATCTCTTGAACAAGCAATGTCAGATGTTGCTTCTGGTGATGGGGATCTAACACAACGTATTATTGTGTCTTCTGAGGATGAAATTGGAAAATTAGCGCAAGCATTTAATTTATTTGTCTCAAAAATCCATTGCACTGTATCTGATGTTATTATTTCATCTAATACCGTTCGAACTGAAATGGATAATATTCAAGGTATAACAAAAAATATTGCTGAGTTTTCTTCGAGTCAGCAACAAGAGAGTGAAGTTGTTGCTGCTGCTGTACATGAAATGCAAGTGACAAGCAGTACTGTAAATGAGAGTGCAAATGAAGCAGCTCAAGCAAGTCTAGGTGCAACATCAGAAGCCGAAACAACAGAAACTATTTTACAACAGACGGTTATTTCGATTCAAAGCTTAGCGGATGAGATTACACAAGCTGGTTCAGTCATACATACCTTAGATAGTGATGTATCTAATATTGCCTCAATACTTGATGTTATTAAAGGCATTGCTGAGCAAACAAACTTACTCGCATTAAATGCAGCAATTGAAGCGGCTCGTGCCGGCGAACAAGGTCGTGGTTTCGCTGTTGTAGCAGATGAGGTAAGAGCGTTAGCAAGTAAAACTCAAGACAGCACTGGTGAAATTCAGAAAATGATTGAGCGCTTGCAAGCTGGAGCAAAAGAAGCTGTTACGGCAATGGAATCAAGCACTCAAAGTGGCCAAGAAACGATTGAATTAGCAAATCAAGCTTCACAGTCATTACAACAAATTACGAGCGCTATTGTTATCATGAATGACATGAATACTCACATTGCAGCCGCGGCTAATGAGCAAAATCATGTTAGCGGTGATGTGAATGCTAACGTGCAACGTATTGCAGATAATAGTACGCAAATGGTAGTTATGGTGAGTAGCTCTGAGAATGCTTGTATTGCTTTATCTGAGCAGTGCGAGCGATTAGATAATTTAGTCTCGCAATTTAAAGTTTAGTATTTATATTTATATTTATATTAATTTTAGTTGGTAGACAAGGTTATAAATAAAGCAGCCCATAATATGTTATGGGCTGTTTTTTTTCTTATGATAGAGAGTGTTATTTAGTCTCTAAGACTGATGAAATAAAACGCTCTTTTGTTTCTTTATCCGCTTTTTCATACCAATAATGTAGCATTTGCTCTGCAGTATTTTCACCTTGTTCGTTTCTGATCTCTTTATGAGTAACGGTCACCATACCTTCTTTGAAAGCGGCAGGGTTACTTGTAGTATTAAATTGTGCTAATTCAAATTGAATATTTCGACCGACTTGAACACCATGGTGAATGAGTTGAGCTTGAGCAAATGGGATTGTTTTTTCGTTTTTATCAATTAAGTTCCAATTCAGCTCAGTATTAAAAGCTTCTGCTTTTTCTGGTGAATTATAGGTTGGGAATTTAAACGTAACGTCAGTATCTGACGCTGAAAATTTAGAAATGATAATGTCACTCGATACAATGATATTATCTTTTCCTTGCTTAAATACTGGGTTATATCTAAAGGCAATTTGGTGCTCGCCATTTTCTAATTCAAGCGTAGATGATGTTGAGAAAAAAGAACTTTCAAGTTCCACTTCTTGGTTATCAACCAGTAATAGCTCAACGTCACCAGGAACGGTTAATTGAATCGCAGCTTGTGCACTGACAGAAGAGAGAATACAAAGGCTGGCAGCAAAGAGAGAATGGATTTTCATTTAGTACACCTAATCATAATAATTTGATTAAGTGTACTTAGATTATAAGTGTAAGGGAATGATAATATTGATTTAGAAGTTGTAGCTAATTCCAGCATAAGTTGTGCCAAAGTCATAACCAATACCATCCATTATTGCACGCGCAATATTATGACCAGCAGTAAGACTAAAGTGTTCATTGATGTCATACCCCGCTTCAAAGCCATAAGATAGGCCTAAAGCACTACGACTTTGGCTTCCTTTTCCTATATAGCCTAAGTTGTTGTCTTCTAGGTAAAAATCAATATCCATATCTAGATAGTAATAACCATAACCAAACATACTGGTAATAAAGAAATCTGATTCAAAAACATAAGCTCGATATTTTAAATTTGCTCCAAAAAAGTGTGCGTCAATGTGGCTTTTAGCGTATTCATTACCTTCTTTCCAATCATAATCAAAACTCCCCATATTATTATATTCAAGCTCTACTGACATATAAAAGGTTTCACTTATCGGGAAGTCATAACCTCCTTTTAAATTAAATCCTCCATCTAAGTCAGTTTGTACTCCCAAGAAAGTGACGGAAGAGTTTTCGATATTGGTTGTAATGTAGTAACCTGATTTGTCTGCTTTTACTGAAAATGAAAAAATAGTAATTAAAAAGAAATAATAGAATCGCATAGATATATCACCGATAAGTATTTATTTAACCTAGTTTAGTTTGTTTTGAGAATGAATTAAACAATTTGGTAACATTTTCATACATAGTTTTCAACAACATTCGGTAATATTTACTCACAAAACAAAAATACGTTATATTAGAATTCACCTCGCTTTATAAACGTGTTTGGAATTATTTTATGTCAACGATTCGAGTGCTTGTTTCTACTTCTTATGATCCTTGGTTTAACTTAGCCGTTGAGGAAAGTATCTTTCGTTCTATGCCTAACGATCAACGTGTGCTTTTTTTATGGCGCAATACAGATTGTGTCGTAATAGGCCGAGCTCAAAATCCATGGAAAGAATGTAATACTCGAAAAATGGAAGACGATGGAATTACTCTTGCTCGCCGATAAAGTGGTGGTGGGGCTGTATTTCATGATTTAGGTAATACTAATTTTACGTTTATGACAGGTAAGCCAGAATACAATAAAGAACAGTCGACTCGTATTATCTTAGATGCGCTCACTACACTGAACATAGAAGCAAAAGCGACGGGGCGAAATGATCTCGTAGTTGAGAGTAAAGAAGGGGAAAGGAAGTTTTCAGGCTCAGCGTATCGAGAAACAATGGATAGAGGCTTTCATCATGGAACTTTGCTATTAAATGCTGATCTAAGCCGACTAGCGAATTATTTAAATCCAGACCCTAAAAAACTTCAAGCAAAAGGCATTACCTCAGTACGTTCTCGCGTGACCAATTTAAGTGAAATCAATCCAGATATTAGTCATGAAAGTGTTTCAGAGGCTATTTTATCGGCTTTTTCCTCTTATTATAATGAAACGGTAGAACCTGAATATATCTCACTGGATTCATTGCCAGACTTACCTAATTTTATCGCTAATTTCGAACAGCAGAGTAGCTGGGATTGGAACTTTGGTCGTAGCCCTGAGTTCACTCAAACATTAAGTGAGCGTTTTGTATGGGGTGGCGTTGATCTTCACCTAGACATAAAAAAAGCCCAGATAGTTAATGCAAAACTCTTTACTGACAGCCTTGACCCTGCACCATTAGAGATGTTAACAAACGCCTTGATTGGCCAACCTTATAACGTTGAAACGTTCAACCAAGTAATTAGTCAAGTAGGTGATGTTTTTCCTAACAATCTAAATGAACTCGCAGAGCTAAAAGCGTGGATAAAAACGGCTATTGCATAAGTAGAGAGACATAAAAAAGCCCCTAGCTAGAGGGGCAAGTGTTTCCATCGCTTTCTTATAATATGTGTTTCTTAATTAACCAAAGTCGCCGTTCACGTAACCTTGAGTACGGTCGTCTTTAGGGTTTGAGAAAATAACGTGTGTGTCATCGTGTTCAACTAATTCACCCATTAAGAAGAAAGCTGTTTTATCTGAGATACGACGCGCTTGCTGCATTGAGTGAGTCACAATCACAATGGTGTAATCTTTCTTTAGGGTTTCCATTAGCTCTTCAATCTTATGCGTAGCTATTGGATCCAGTGCCGATGTTGGTTCATCCATTAGAATAATATCTGGCTCCATTGCAATCGTGCGTGCAATACATAGACGTTGTTGTTGGCCGCCTGATAATCCAAAAGCATGAGATTTTAAACGATCTTTAACTTCATCCCATAATGCAGCACTGCGTAATGATTTCTCTACAACGGCATCTAATACTTTCTTATCTTTCACGCCTTGTGCTTTTAAGCCATACGCAACATTTTCATAAATACTCATTGGGAATGGGTTCGCTTTTTGGAAAACCATTCCTACCTTGATACGCAGGTCGGCAACATCAATATTACCGTAGATATCGTCACCATCTAGACTTACAAGCCCTGTAATTTTTACGCCTTCAATCAAATCATTCATGCGGTTCAAACAACGAAGTAAGGTTGATTTACCACAACCAGATGGCCCAATTAACGCGGTCACTTGTTTTGCAGGAATAGGTAAGTTAATGCTTTTTAGTGCTTGGTTTTGGCCGTAAAAAAGATCTAGATTTTCAATATTAAATTTGTTCATTGTCGTTTCCTTACTGACTGCATCTTATGCCGTGCAATCAGCGAATAATAAGTGATAATTAATAAGTTGATTAATAAATTAGTAAGACGCTTTGCTGATTTTTCGAGCCAATAACTTGGTTAGCGTGTTAATTATTAATACAAGCACAATCAATACTGTTGCTGTGCCGTAAGCTTGGTTCCACTCTTCAATCGTAAATAGCTCTGTGGTTAGCTTGTATAGGTGAACCGTTAACGTTCGGCCTGAATCAAGCAGTGAATCAGGAATACGAGCAACCATACCTGCCGTTAAGAATACAGGAGCCGACTCACCAATAACGCGACCAATACTCAAGATAACAGAAGTGATGATACCAGGCATCGCACTTGGTAAAATCAGACGCCAGATAGTGTATATTTTTGATGCGCCTAGTCCGTATGAGCCTTCACGAAATGTTTGAGGTACTGCCATCAATGCTTCTTCGGTGGTACGAATGATTACAGGCAAAATCAAGATACTTAGTGTTAATGCACCCGATAAGATAGAGAAGCCTAAACCTAGAATTCCGACAAAGAAAGTCATACCAAATAAACCAAAGATAATCGATGGAATACCAGCTAATGATTCAGTACAAAAACGGATAACCTTGACTAGTTTACTGCCGACTTTGGCATATTCTGTTAAGTAAATGGCGGTCATGATCCCAAGTGGCGCAGCAACGGCAATCGATGCTAATACCATATAAAGAGTTGCGATAATCATTGGGAAGATGCCGTGCTCTTCGCCTGTACGAGTATAATTATCTGTGATGAATGACCAGCTTACGTGTTGTAGGCCATTCGATAGGATGTACCAGATAATCCAAAATAAGAAACCGACGGTAACTGCTGCTGATAACCAAATGAATCCTGCGGCAATTTGGTCTTTAATATGACGTTGCTTTTTTAATTTATTCATTGTCTTATCTCGCTGTTTCACGATTTAGATAAAGAAGGATGCCATTAAGAGACATGATAAATACAAGAAGCACAACGCCTGTTGCATACAATGCACTTGCGTGAATACCACTTGCATAAGACATTTCAATCGCGATGTTTGCTGTTAGCGTTCGAGCTGAATCTAAGATACCTTCAGGCATTGCTGGTGCATTACCCATAACCATGATGATTGCCATGGTTTCACCAAGAGCACGAGCGATACCAAGAATAACGCCTGTCATGATGCCAGAACGAGCAGCAGGAAGAAGAATACGGAAGATGGTGAATATTTTAGAAGCACCTAACGCCAATGAACCTTCTTTGTACGTTGCAGGAACAGCTCTAATCGATGTTTCTGATACCGTAATTACAGTAGGTAAAATCATGACGCCTAGTACGATAATACCAGCAAGGATGGTGTTACCCGCAGGAACTTGGAATACGTCTTGGATTAATGGAACAATAATAACCAGACCAAAGAAACCATAAACAACGGATGGGATACCAGCAAGTAGTTCAACGGCTGGGCGAATAATATTAGCAACGCGCTTTGGTGCGATTTCAGCGATAAAAATAGCGGTTAATATCCCAACCGGAACACCAACAACGACAGCACCAAGAGTAGAAACTACTGACGCTACAATCATGGTGAAGACACCATACAATGCAGGTGGTAGCCAATCTTGTCCTAAGACAATGCCACTTACGCCAGCTTGTTGAAATGCAGGGATACTTTCTTTAACGATAAAGTAGGCAATAGTAGCCAAAGATAGCGTACCGATGACGGCACAGCTAAGAAATAATGCATGGAAAATACGCTCTCGCCAATCTACGCGCTTCTTTTGGCGTAATGGACTTTGAGACGGTTTATCTTGCTTGAGTGTATTTTGATTATTCATTGCGATGGTCATAATAAATACTCACATGTCGAAAAATTCGAAATGGAAAAATGCCTGACCTTCGCAGGTCAGGCAAAAAGGTAATAATTAGTTTACTGAGATGTAGCCTTTCTTTTCTACAAGATTTTGAGCTGTTTCTGATGTCATCCAGTTTAGGAATTTGTCAGCTTCAGCAGATGGCTTACCTTCTTTGTAAAGAACAAGGAAAGGACGAGATACTTTGTATGTGCCATTTTTAATGTCAGCAACACTTGGTTCTACGTTATCAATAGCCAGTGCGTGAACTGAGTTATCAACGGTGCCTAGAGAGATATAACCAATGGCATATGGGTTACTTGCAACCATTGTTTTTAGCGCACCGTTACCATTAGCAACTTGAGCTCGTTGCGAAATAGCAGAAACTTTCATTCCAGATATTTTCTTCTTAAGGCTCATGATGTCTTCAAATGCGCCACGTGTACCTGATGCTGTATCACGAGTGATAGCAACGATTGGCTTATCTTCACCACCAACCTCTTTCCAGTTTTTAACTTCGCCTTTATAGATAGCAGTCACTTGCTCTGATGTTAGTCCTTTAAGTGTATTGCTTGGGTTAACGACAACCGCAATACCATCATGTGCAACAATCAGTTCTTTTAATGTTGCTTCTTTTTCTGATGATTTAAGGTTACGTGATGACATGCCTAAATCAGCAGAGCCATTTTTTGCCGCCTTTACACCAGCTGAAGAGCCAGGTCCTTGAACTTCGATGTATACGTTTGAATGTTCTTTCATGTAAGTTTCAGAAAACATTTCCATAAGAGGTGTCACGCTGCTTGAACCAACGGCAGAAATAGTTTCTTTCGCTGATGTTGGTAATGCTACTACTGAACTCAGAATTGCTAGTGCGCCGATAACTGACTTTTTCATTTTCATTTCCTTTATGAGGCATACGTGCCGGATTAAGTTGACGAGGCCACTTTAGAAAATTTATGTGACAGTAATATTTCAGTTTTCTTAAAAGTGTATGACAGAAGGGAGAGGTGGGAATTTTTATTAAGTGATTTTTTTTATTTCTATTTGTTTTTAATAGATATTTTTATTGTTCGAATAAAAATAAAGGCGGTGAGCCTTATGGGGTCACCGCCTTTAATTAAATGAATAAAACTGTTTTTAGTAGCTGCAAATAGAACAATTAGGCATTTTTGCTAGCTTCATTTCACGCCAACTCATAGAAAGTGCATCTAACATTAGCAATTTACTGATTAATGGCTGACCATAGTTCGCTAATACTTTAATAGCTTCTAGCGCTTGTGTAGCACCAATGATCCCAACAACAGGAGACATCACTCCCGCTTCTACACAGGTAAGTGCTTGTTGACCAAATAAACTGCTTAGGCATTGATAGCACGGCTCGTTAGCTTGATAAGTATAAACACTTACTTGACCTTCCATTCGAATCGCAGCACCAGATACAAGCGGTGTTTTAGATTCAAAGCATAAACGATTAAGTTGATTACGAGTATCTACGTTATCTGTGCCATCTAAAACCAGATCATGACTTGCAATAAGTGAACGCAATTCATCATCAGATAAGCGCTTATCAAACGTATCAATCTGGCAATGAGGGTTAATGCGATTTAATGCCATTTTTGCAGAGATGACTTTTTTCTCACCAATCGTCTCATCACAATGCAGCACTTGACGTTGTAAATTAGAGAGCTCAACGGTATCGTCATCAACAAGTGTGATCTTACCTATCCCTGCGGCTGCTAGGTATTGGCTTGACGCACAGCCTAAGCCTCCGGCACCAATAATAAGTATTGAGCTCTCTTTTAAGCGTTCTTGGCCATCAAAATCAAAGTTGCGTAAAATGATTTGACGGTTATAACGTAGCATTTCTTGATCGGTTAATTCAGTCATTGAAAATACTCTTAATATAGAGAGGAATTAAACAATTCAATAGTGACCATTTCACCGGCTTCAACACGGCCACGTTCTCGCTCTAGTACCACAAAGCAGTTAGCCATGCTCATTGAACTAAACGCGCCTGAGCCTTGGTTGCCTGTGGTTGCTACTTCAAACTGACCTTGAGTATTAATAGAGTAAATACCACGTTGGTAGTCAGTACGACCTGGACGTTTTTTAAATAGAGTCGTTGCAACGGCAGGAATCGCTTTTGGAGCTTCCCACTGCGTATGACCTGCTAATTTCGCTAGCATTGGTTGTACTAATACGTACATGGTTAGCATGGCAGAAACAGGGTTCCCCGGTAATCCACAGAAATAAGAGTCTGGTAAATTACCAAATGCGAAAGGTTTACCTGGTTTTATTGCTAGCTTCCAGAAACCAATTTGGCCAAGTTCATCTAGAATGTCTTTTGTATAATCCGCTTCACCGACGCTTACGCCACCCGAAGTAACAACGACATCCGCTTCTTTATCTGCTTTTAAGAACACTTCTTTTAGTGTTTCAGGACAGTCAGGAATGATACCTAAATCAATGGCTTCACAACCAAAGCGTTCGATGAGTACTTTGATACCATAGCGGTTACTGTCATAGATCTGACCATCTTCTAGCGGCTGACCTAGTGGTTTAAGCTCATCACCTGTCGAGAAGAAAGCCACTTTTGGTTTATTAACTACCGGAATATCATTAATGCCTAACGAGGCAATTAAGGGAATATCACGCGGTGTTAAGCGGTGACCTTTTGCTAATACAGTTTGACCTTGAGCAACATCGTCACCAATTGGGCGAATGTTGGTCTGTGGTTTTACATCAGCTAAAGTAAGATCAAAGGTAATGTTGCCTTCTGAATCAGATGTCAGTTCTTGCATAATAACAGCATCGCAACCTTCAGGGATTTTTGCGCCTGTCATGATACGAATGGTTGTTTTCTCTGGCCATTGACCTTCAAAAGGAGTCCCAGCAAAAGATTTACCAGCTAGAGGTAGTGTTAAAGATTGTTTTAAATCAGAGATACGAACGGCATAACCATCCATTGCAGAGTTAGCAAACGGAGGAACATTGATTGGTGAACAAATGTCTTCAGCCAATACAAAGCCAATTGCGTCAGCTAATGCTAATGTGCTTGTTGATGAAATAGGAGAAACTTGAGATAAAAGGGTCTCTAAAGCGGTTTCTACTGGGATCAAATCTTGAGTTGCGCAGCAATCCATCATGGTACTCTCTAGATTAATAGTAATAATGACAGAACATTACCATATTTTGACTAATAACATCTAATAGACCTAGCAAAATCAGGGTGTATTTCTGTCACAGAGCGGGTATCCTTAGCGAAGTTCAATTGATTATGGAATTTGGAGTATACGATGTCATCACTCAGTGAATCAGCCATATTAGTACGTGACGCTCTCGTTGCGCGTGGTCTTGAGACGCCAATGAAGGAAAATGGAATTAGTCGCGAAGAGAAAAAAGAACGTATAGAAGAACACATGCGTGAAATCTTAACGTTATTAAGCCTCGATCTTACTGATGATAGTTTAGAAGAAACACCTCATCGAATTGCGAAAATGTACGTAGATGAAATTTTTTCTGGTTTAGATTATACAAACTTCCCAAAAATCACTGTAATTGATAATAAAATGAACTGTGATGAAATGGTGCGAGTAAACGATATTACGCTAACCAGTACTTGTGAACATCACCTAGTCACTATTGATGGAAAAGCTACGATTGCTTACATTCCTCGTGAAAAGATCATTGGTTTATCAAAAATTAATCGTATCGTTCGTTTCTTTGCGCAGCGTCCACAAGTTCAAGAGCGTATGACACAACAAATTTTAGTGGCATTACAGACCTTACTTGGCAGTGATGATGTGGCGATTACGATGGAAGCGACGCATTACTGTGTTAAGTCTCGCGGTGTTATGGATGCAACAAGCAGCACGACAACAACAGCGCTTGGTGGGATTTTTAAAAGAAATCCAGCAACAAGACATGAGTTTTTAAGCGGTATCCGCTAGATATTAGTTATTTAAAGATTAAAGATTAAAGATTAAAGATTAAAGATAACAAACAGACAGTAGAAAGCCCGTGATTTAATAAGTCACGGGCTTTTTTATCGTTTAATTTTTACAGAAGGGGACTGAACATTGAGAAGAAGCGTTCAGTAAATCTATGCGGTAAGTTTCGCTGTTGCCATACCGCAAGTTCAATAGGGGTCGATTGTTCTAGATAACCGTTTAAAACCCAAGCTAGTTGTTTGGTAAATTCAGGATCATCAACGATTAAACTGACTTCAAAATTTAACCAAAAGCTACGCATATCTAAATTAACGGTACCGATAATACAATAGCTATCATCAATCACTACTGATTTGGTATGTAGTAGGCCGCCATTGAATTCATAAATATGAACGCCTGCTTTTAATAGAGTCTCAAAGAAAGATTTTGAGGCCCAGCTAACCATTAAAGAATCATTCTTTTTAGGCAAAATTAGCTTAACTTCAACCCCACGATGAGCAGTAGTCCGTAACGTATGCAACAGTATTTCGCTTGGTACAAAATAAGGCGTAGTGATGGTGATTGATTTTCTTGCCTGATTTATTGCGGTAATTAGAACTTGTTGAATAATATCATCTGGCATACCAGGCCCAGATGGAACCACTTGTGTTGTATGGTTAAATGGGTCGATTGAAATAGGGCATTCAGGCAGGGCGGGTAATTCTCTTATCCCTGTTTCTACTTCCCAATCCCATGCGTGAATGGTATTTAACACGGCGACGTTAGGTCCTGTAAGACGAATCATAACATCTACCCATTGTCCTACGCCTGAGTTTTGTTTGAAGTACTGAGGATCAACCAAGTTCATTGAGCCTGTGTAAGCCACCTTATTATCAATGATAACTATCTTACGATGTAGGCGTAGATCTAATCGACGGAAGAACATACGAAATGGACTTACGCTTAATGCTTCTACGATGTTAACACCCGAATCTTTAAGCAGCTTTGGCCAGTGACTTTTGAAAAAATCGATACTACCTGCCGAATCTAAAAGTACGTTAACTGTTACTCCTCGTTTTGCGGCTTTGATTAATGCACTGGCAACACTATCGGCTAATCCACCATGATGCCAAATGTAAAACTCCATATTGATTTCATGTTCTGCTGTTTCAATATCTCGAACAATCGCGGTTAGTATTTCTGAGGGGGTATTAAGTAGAGATAAGGTGTCCCCACTGAGTGCGGGAATGCCTACTCTATTAGAACAAAGGTTGTGTATTGATGAAATTCGATGAGATATCGAGTTTGGTTGGTGATGCTGACAGTGATGAACTTGTGCAAACCACTCTTCATAAGGCGTAAACATTGCTTTCGCTCGCTCGCCTCGGGTACGGCCTAAATTTAACTCACCAATAAGAAAGTAAGCGATTACCCCAAGAACAGGGATAATGTATATGATCATTAACCAGGCGAGTGAGACGCCAACGGGTCTTGGTTTGAAAACAACACGTATGGTTACCCCAGCTACTAAAAGCCAGTATAAGATAAAACCGATAAGAGTAAGCGCTTGATAAAATTTATCCATTAGCCTTCGATAATAAGAATAGTAAGTGAATCTATATTAAATCAGGAGTCGCAAGAAATAAGTAGGAATTAAGGAAAATATTTACAAAATAAAGGGTATTGATGGTTTTGTAAACACTTGAGTTAAAAAAGAGGGCTATACGTTAAAAAATATAGCTATTGGGGTTTCAATTTTATTCTCAAACTGTTTTACTTGCAAATATTGAGCATTACTTAACATTTTTTAGAGTGTACATAATTATATACACCACTTTGATGCTCATATACAAACACAGTGCATATACAACAATATAGAATAATTGGAGAACTTGTAGCTATGAGCAATACCACTAAGCCCCGTGATACCTGGGGTTCAAAATTAGGATTTGTAATGGCTGCAGCAGGATCTGCTGTTGGTCTTGGTAATATTTGGAAATTTCCATATACAGCTGGTGAGAATGGTGGTGGTGCATTTGTTGCTATTTACTTATTCTTTGTAATTTTTATTGGTTTTAGCGTAATGCTAACCGAATTTGCTATTGGCCGTCGTACTCAAAAATCTGCAGTTGGCGCATTTAAGTCAACAGATCGTCGCTGGACGTTTGCAGGTGTTATTGGGGTTGTCAGTGGTTTATTAATAATGGGCTTTTACCCTGTTGTAGGTGGTTGGGCTATTGCTTACATCGGTAAGGTTGGTACAGGTCTTTTAGATGCGCCTGAGGCGATTGGTGATAGCTTCGGTGGGTTTATCTCTGATCCAGTGCAACCATTAATGTGGATGGGCTTCTACCTACTGCTAAATATCGTTATCGTAATGAAGGGTATTTCTGGTGGTATCGAGAAGGCTGGTAAGGTATTGATGCCTTTACTATTTTTGATTCTTGTTATTGTTTCAGTAAAAGGACTAATGCTTCCTGGTGCAATGGCAGGTCTTGAATTCCTATTTAGCCCTGATTTCTCTAAGATTGACAGTAACGTTATTCTTGCTGCACTTGGTCAAGCATTCTTCTCTCTGTCTCTGGGTATGGGTTGTATGATGACTTATGGTTCTTACTTGAAGAAGAAAGAGAACTTAGTTCAAACAACAGCAATGGTTACTGCGATGGATACGGGTGTTGCTATCCTTGCTGGTGTTGCAATGTTCCCTGCAATGTTTGCTTTCGGTATGGCACCAACAGCTGGCCCTGGTCTAGTGTTTGTTGTTGTTCCTCAACTGTTTGCTGAAATGGGCGGTGTAATTGGTCTTTTACTTGCTCTGATGTTCTTCATTGGTTTAAGTGTTGCGGCATTAACATCTTCAGTATCTTTACTAGAAGTTGTGGTTTCTTACTTAATTGATGAGAAGAAATTTACTCGAGTGAAAGCCGTAATTGCAGCAAGTACTGTAATGGCTATTTTATGTGTATTTGCTTCTTTATCGTTAGGCGGCTTAGGGCCAACTCTGTTTGATACTGGTGCATTTGATATCTTTGATTTATTAACAGACAAGATCTTCCTAGCGGTAGGCGGTATGTTGGTATGTATCTTTGCTGGTTGGAGACTGAAGCGTGAAGATCTTGAAGATGAGATCACAAACGGCGGCGAAGTGAAATTCCCATTGTTTGGCCTATGGTACGCTCTAGTTAAGTACATCATCCCTGTTGCAATCGCAATCGTTGCATTTATGGGTATCTCATCTGGATTTGATGGTGGCAAAGGTCCTATCATGTTACTAGGTGTTGCTATCATTGCTGGTTCAGCGCTAATCTCGAAGAAATTCTAATCTAGATAGCACTCGCAGCAAGTAGATAAATAAAAACGAGAGTCTCATCGCTCTCGTTTTTTTATGTCTAAAATTAGGGAATATCAATTCAAGTACTATTTGATTAATCATTAATTGTATAGCTATACACAAAACATAAAAGTTATAAATATAAAAAAGCCTGATAAATAATCAGGCTTTAATTTTAAATTTTAGTGTTCAATTAGCTTATTCAATCTCGCCATCAATGTAATACCACTTACCATTTTCTTTTAAGAAACGAGAGTGCTCTTTTAATTGATGTAGTTGACCATCTTCAGAATAGGTAGCTTTGAATGATACAAAACCTTCATCGTCAGTTTGATTAGATAAGTGCGCGGAGATCACTTTTAGTTTACGCCAATTGAGCTGGATTGAATCCTCAATACCTTCTCTAAATTCTTCCGCTTTACATGATGGATGATAAGTATCAATAATGTATTGGGTGAGCTGTTTTACATGAGCGCTGTAACGAGAGCGCATTAATAGCTCAGGTGTTGTTGCTAAGACGTGGTTGTTGTGAATTGGCTCACAACACACTGAATAATTCTTCTTGGTGCCACATGGACAGTGATTCGATTTAGACATGAATAGGTATTACTCTTAGTTTGCTATGTCATCTACCCATTCGGCAGATTCTTTATAGCAGGTAGTAAATTCTTGTTCGCTCATCTTTAATGCTATACAACATTTAGATACGACCGACCAATTGGCTTTTTCATAACTTTCAATTGCCAATATCAGCATACCAAGGGCTCCTTTACGTTCTGTCAGGGCCAGTTTTATTTCTGTAGAAATAGGCAAGTGTTGAATTAAGCTATTTAAAGGTTGGTCTAATAATGGTTCTAACAATGAAAATAAGCCGACCAAAAAGGCTTGGCTTGGTTCAAGGTTAATATTTGTTTTCGTCACGATAAGTTCACAGAGCTTAGCTCGATGAATGGATAACGTATATAGAGATTGCGGTTTGTGTTGTGTCGCGTGAGCTACAGCAACTAAAGAGACAAATTGACGTAGTTTCGTTTCGCCTAAATAAACTAATGCCTGTTTAAAAGAGGTGATAGGTTTGTCAATAATAGAAGAGGCATTAACAAAACGCAGTAATTTATAAGACAGTGATACATCTTGTACTAAGTATTTTTCGACCGCATTAAAATCAACAATAGGTGCTGAAATTTCTTGATACAGCTGCATTATTGATAATTGATTAGGTTGAATTGCGCGTTGTTGTAGCATTTCTGGTTTACTAAAAAAGTATCCTTGAAAATAAGTAAAGCCAGCTTCTTTGGCTTGTTCAAATTCCTCATAGGTTTCTACTTTTTCAGCTAAAAACGCAATTTTATATTTATCACAATGACGGATAAATAGTTTTGCTTTTAATATTGGGATCGCACGGATATCAAATTTAATGATATCAATATAAGGAAGAAATGGCGTCCAGTCTGGGCTCGGCTCAAAATCATCCAGTGCGAGTTTATACCCACGTTCTGAGAGAGTCTTAACAGCATCAAGAAGTTCTTGATTTGGAATGCAATCTTCAAGTATTTCAATAACTAAATTATTAGAATTAAATAGCGCAGGAACAAGGTTGATTAAACTCTGCTGAGGAAAGTTCACAAAACCTAATTTATCATTGGTTGCATTACAGTGTGAGCTAAGAAAGTGGTCAGACAATAATCGACTTGTTGCTTCTTCCGCTTCAACGGCTGGAAACGTATTTTTTGGTCCATCACGGAACAATAATTCGTAACCAATTGTATTTTTCTTTATATCTAAAATTGGCTGACGGGCAACATATGAGTACATAACAACTATTCTCTACAGCGTGTTGAATCGAAACTTGAGTCATCATAATCCCTTTATTACAAAAAGACTATGATTCTCCTTATGGCAAAGATAAAGAGGGGTCAGTAATGTGATTTATTTAAAACTTTTATTATGAAGCGTATATTTATTGTTCTTATATTCGAGAATAGATCCTTGTGTATACCAGTCTCCTAGCACTATACGGGTCATTTCTTTAGTCTTGTGATTAAAAGTATGCACATTAGGACGGTGTGTATGACCGTGGATCAGTCTTTCTACCCCTTCTTCTAACATCACTCTTTCAACTTCACTTTGCGTTACATCCATTATAGTCAATGTTTTGTGTTGCTTCTTTGCTTTTATTTTATCTTGAACATTTTTAACTATGCGCTGGCGTATAAATAGGGGAATGCGATTGAATACCCATTGCAGCCATGGTTGATGCACTTTAGCGCGAAACTCTTGATATTTAATATCATCAATACACAGAGTATCTCCATGCATGATAAGCACTTTTTCGCCATCGAGTTCAATGACTGTGTGATCTGCTAAAAGTTGAACGCCTGTTTCTTTGCAAAAACGTTTATTTAATAAGAAATCACGATTACCTTGAATGAAGTAACACTCAACACCTTGCTGAGTTAGGGCTTTAAACGCTTCTTTAATTAGGACATTAAATGGTGAATTATCATCATCGCCAATCCAGAATTCAAATAAGTCGCCTAAGACATACAATTTATCTGCGTGAATAGCTTCATTCTTCATAAAATCGATAAAACAATCTGTGATATCGGGACGAAGTGGGGAGAGGTGGAGATCTGAGATGAATAAAATAGTCATAAAATGCTTTTAGTCATGAAAAAGATGCCAGCCCGAGAGCTGGCATAAAAACAGAATTATTCTGTAATTGTAGTACCAGTGATGAATACTTCTTCAATTGGAACATCTTGGTGTACATAACCGTAGTTACCAGTTGCAACGTTTTTAATTGTATTAACTACGTCCATACCTTCAACAACTTCAGCGAATACACAGTAACCCCAACCATCCATAGACTCAGATTTAAAATCTAGGAATTTGTTGTCGTTTACGTTGATGAAGAATTGAGAACTTGCAGAATGCGGTTCCATAGTACGAGCCATTGCTAATGTACCTACTTTGTTGCTTAGGCCATTGTTTGCTTCGTTTTTGATTGTTGCACGGCTTGTTTTCTCTTCAAGACCAGAAGTCATACCGCCGCCTTGAACCATGAAGCCATCAATTACACGGTGGAATAGAGTATTGTCGTAGAAACCTTCTTGACAGTATTGTAGGAAGTTAGCACAAGTAGCCGGTGCTTTGTCTTCGTGAAGTTTAACTGTGATGTCACCAAAAGATGTGTGAAGGATGATCATTGAATTACCTTTGTAATTGTATTAAATAGAATTTGATTTTACCTAAGATTAACGCGGATCTACAGGGAATTTTCTTGCTATCATTACTTAATATAGGTTTAATAGCCTTTATATATCCTTTAAACAAATAATGAGTAAAAAAAGAGCATGTTGAAAATATATAACTCAATTACACGTCAAAAAGAAGAATTCAAACCAATTACCGAAGGTAAAGTCGGTATGTATGTGTGTGGGGTTACCATTTACGACTTGTGTCACATTGGTCATGGTCGTACGTTTGTCTCTTTTGATGTGATTTCTCGTTATTTACGTTTCTTAGGTTACGATCTAACTTTTGTTCGTAATATTACTGATATTGATGACAAAATCATTAAGCGTGCTGCTGAAAACGGTGAAACGTGTGATGCATTAACGGAACGTTTAATTGCAGATATGCATGCTGATTTTGATTCGTTGAATATGAAACGTCCAGATGTTGAGCCAAGAGCAACTGAATATATTGCTGAAATTGTTGCTTTGGTTGAGCGTCTAATCGAGCGTGGTTTTGCTTATGTTGCGTCAAATGGTGACGTAATGTTTGAAGTAAAGAAATACGATGAATATGGCCGCTTATCGCGTCAAGACCTTGAGCAACTTCAAGCGGGTTCTCGTGTTTCTATTGAAGAAGCAAGTGTTAAACGCAGTAGCATGGACTTTGTTTTATGGAAAATGTCTAAGCCAGGTGAACCAACATGGGAATCTCCATGGGGAGCGGGTCGTCCAGGTTGGCACATTGAATGTTCTGCGATGAACTCTTCAATTTTAGGTAACCATTTTGATATTCATGGTGGTGGCTCTGATTTGATGTTCCCACATCATGAAAATGAAATTGCACAATCATGCTGTGCTCATGACTCTAAGTATGTAAATACATGGATGCACAGTGGCATGGTTATGGTTGATCGTGAAAAAATGTCTAAGTCACTAGGTAACTTCTTTACTATTCGTGATGTATTAGCGCATTACGATTCTGAAACAGTGCGTTACTTCTTAATGTCTGGTCATTACCGTAGCCAATTAAACTACAGTGAAGATAACCTGAATCAAGCTCGTTCATCACTAGAGCGTTTATATACCTCTTTACGTGGTCTTGATCTAACTGTTACGGCTGCAGGCGGAGAAGAGTTTGTTACCCGTTTCTCTACGGCGATGAATGACGACTTCAATACACCAGAAGCTTATTCTGTTCTGTTTGAAATGGCTCGTGAAGTAAACCGCCTAAAAACAGAAAATATAGAAGCAGCATCGAAATTAGGCGCATTAATGCGTGAGCTAGCGGATGTATTAGGTTTGTTATCACAAGATCCAGAAGCTTTCTTACAAGGTGATAATGGCAGTGACGATGAAGTTGCTGAAATTGAAGCTTTAATTAAAGCGCGTAATGATGCTCGTGCAGCAAAAGATTGGGCAGCTGCTGATGCGGCTCGTGATGCGATTGCAGCATTAAACATTGTTTTAGAAGATGGCCCAGAAGGGACGACATGGCGTCGTAAGTAATCTTAACTAATTATATTAAAGGGGCTGGTTTTCCAGCCTTTTTTATTGCCAAATTTATAACTTTTTAAACTTTAATAGAGGACACATTTGTGGCTCAAATGTACTTTTATTACTCAGCAATGAATGCGGGTAAATCTACGACACTTCTTCAATCATCTTTTAATTATCAAGAACGCGGAATGAATCCTGCTATTTTTACTGCTGCGATTGATGATCGTTACGGTGTGGGTAAAGTTAGTTCTCGTATTGGTCTAGATGCTGATGCTCATTTATTTAATACAGATATGAACCTATTTGAAGCAATTAAAACGCTTCATGAAAAAGAGAAACTTCATTGTGTGTTAATTGATGAATGCCAATTCTTAACGAAAGAGCAGGTTTATCAATTGACCGAAGTCGTGGATAAGTTAGATATCCCAGCATTATGTTATGGTTTAAGAACTGACTTCTTAGGTGAGCTGTTTGAAGGAAGTAAATATTTATTGTCTTGGGCTGATAAATTAGTTGAGCTTAAAACAATTTGTCATTGTGGTCGTAAAGCTAACATGGTTATTCGTACTGACGAACATGGGGTTGCTATTGCTGACGGTGATCAGGTTGCTATTGGTGGTAATGAATTGTATGTATCAGTTTGCCGTTTGCATTATAAAGAAGCACTAGGTAAGTAATACAGAACCTTGGTAACTTATACTTAGAGTAAAAAATGAAAGGCCATGTTCAAATAAACGAACGTGGCCTTTTTTATATTTATGGATTATTAAGGGTATTAGTTACAAGTAGAAATACCGACGCTTTTCCATACTCCCCAATCACCAGATTGGCTTGGGTTATCGCCTGTAGTCCACCATTTAGCTTCCCATACACTGCCTGAATGTGAAACTTGGTCTCCGCCGTTATAGATTGCAGATGAGTCCCATGCATTATCACAAGTGATAGGAGGTTCTCCCGCATCTTTCAGAACAGTTAGGGTAACGTTTGAAGTATCTGATGCCTGACCATCATTCACTGTGACAGAGAAAGTAAAAGGAGTATCTACAGTATAAGAGCCTGCTGTAAAGGTTGCTTGAGAGCCAACAACAGTAGCATCAATACCAATAGGGATTACCCATGAATAGGTTAATGGATCACTGTCTGCATCAGTTGATGTTGATGCATCAAGCGTAACAACATCGCCTTTGTTTACTGATATTGGAGCAACGATAACAGCTACAGGTGGGGTATTTACCGGCCCTGTACCTTCAACACTTACGGACACTGCTACTGAGTCAGATGCAGTAGCACCTTTATCATCAGTAACGGTTAGCGTGAATTGAAGTATTTCAGACTGAGTTAACGTATCCGTTGTAAAGCTTGGATTAACTGCATCTGCACCATTTAATGTAACGCTAGATCCAGAGACTTGCGTCCATGCATAAGAAACAATAGAACCATCACTATCAGATGATGACGAAGCATCAAGCTGTACCGATGCAGGGGCGATAACTGAAACATCTACGCCAGCATTAGCCACTGGTTTTTTGTTTGCAGGAGGAGTAACTGTACCGTCACCAGCAAGCCCTTCTTGCATTGCATTTAGAATGTCACCATTATCTGCATCGATTTCCCATGCAAATAAACCAGCTAAACCGAGTGAACGAACATACTCACCTTTAGCTAATACCGACTTCTTATTATCGTAAGTAACAAGATCACCATTACTAGGATCATAAGCATAAGCGGCTTGAGCGACTTCATCATAACCAACTTCAACACCGACTTTATCTACGTAGCGAGTCACGACATCTTTATAGTCAATTACACCTGCTTCCCAAGAACCAGCAACTTTACCATTACCAACACCAGTCATTGGGTTTGTTGGATCAGTCATGCTTTCACGCGTGACGCCTGTCCAACCACGAGCATACATTGCAGTACCTACGACTAATTTTTTAGCGTCAACACCTTGGGCAAGTAGTAAGTCAATCGCATTTGTAATGGTGTATGCTGGGCCTTTACGCGGTTCACCTTTATCATCAAGACCAGTACCATCGCATTCACCTTGTGACATATGTGAGCCACAATTTAATGCAGTTTGATGGCCAACTACGTTGTTCCAACCGCCGAAGAAATCGTATGTCATAGCAAAAATATAATCCATGTACTGCGATGCAGCAGCATAGTCAACATCTTCAATCTTGTCATAGCCAGCACCGATTGCAGAGGTTAACTCATAGGTTTTTCCTGTTTCTGCACTTAGCTCATCGAGCATTGCTCTTAGTTCTTGCATTAGGGCTACATAAGCTGGGCCGTCATTTACAGGATCACCACCAGTTGCACTTGCACCATCGCCGCCAGGGAATTCCCAATCAATATCTACACCATCATAAAACTTCCATGTTTTAAGAAATTGCTTAACAGAAGAAACAAAGATGTCACGTTTAGATTTATCAACAAAGTCATAGAAAGGATCTGATAATGTCCAACCTCCAATAGAAGGAACAATTTTTAGGTCTGGATAGCGTTGTTTAAGAGCCATCATTTGACCATAAGTCCCTTTATAAGGTGTGCTGTGGACATGACCTGATTGAGGTTGTGGCATTTGTACTGCTGCCCATGGGTCATGGATAACCACTTCATAATCAGGAGTTCCAGCACAAGCACGATTAAGAGCAGCTAAACTATTGCCATTTTCAATCTCACCTAAAGAGGGGTTAGGGCCACAAATTGGAACAAAGCCATAGAGGATATGAGTGAGGTTTTGAGCAGGGATCTGATCAACTGCAAATTTACGTCCATAGACGCCCCATTCAACAAAATAAGCACCTGATACCATTCCTTCTGGTGTTGTGTAATTTCCGTTTGTTGGGTCAATATTCATTGGTAGGGGATCTAAATGACTACCATCAGTATCAGCAACGACAATCGACTTTGCATCACTGGTGCTACATTCTTCTGTTGCTCCAGCGCCATTACAAAGTTGTACTGTCATCGAATATTGGCCACCTTGACGAACTTGAAGAACGGTAGAGGCTTTTTGTGAAGCAGCAGGAGAAACGGCTTCTTCATGAACAACAACCCCATTTAATAGCACGCGCCATACTTCCGCTGATTCTCCAGACCATCGGTCCCATGTTACAGGAACTTCTGCAAAGTCTTTTAGCGTGACAAGATCTTTATATGATGTAGCAGCTTGATCTACTTCAATAATAGCAAAATCTGTTTCCATCCAAGAAATAATGGCTTGTCCTGGCGTTGCTGCATAAGTTGGGGCTGAGAGGGCAAGAGTAATTGCCGCGGAGCACAGCCCCAGTTTATTTTTAAACATAAATAACATCCTTGATTGATTAATCCAGTTGGATTACAGCTGAAATACTCAGCTCTGCTATTTATATTTGTATGTATTTTATAAATTTCCAGTTGTTGTATTTAGTTTGGCAGCAGGCTTATACATTCAACATGCTCAAAATGTAACCAGTATAAAAAAGTGAAGGCTCACTCGAAAATATTGTTTTTACATGTTGTGTAATTGGGTGAAGTTATTTTTCGAGTGAAATTAATGTTTTTTTAGGTGAAGGAGCAGATTAATCAATGAATTATCGGTTATTTTGTTGAGTAAATATTGGTTTTTTATATTGTAAACTGTATCTAAAATGTTATTAACGGTATTGAATTCTAGTCTTTGCTAGTTTTCTATATATTTGAATACGGCTATAGGCTAATAACTGGTCATTTATGCTGTAAAATGTGATGATTTTAAAAATTATCAGGTGTTTTGTGACAAAAATGTGGCAAAATGCTTCGATGGTTGCTAATGTCCCACACGATTCTTCGAAGGATTTATTTTTTTTAAGACGTATTTAACGTTTTTTAGATCATAAATGATTGGCAAGTCGTTCTGCCCGAAGAGTGTCATGGATGCAAAATAGAATGTATTGGAGTTAATGCATGTATAAGAATAAAATTACACAAGCAATCTTGCTTGGTGGCCTGTCACTAACACTAGCTGGCTGTGGAGATAAAACTGCAGAGCAACCAGTTAAAGAAACAAAACCTGCTGAAAAACCAATGTCGACAGAAGTGGTTTATGCTGATGTTCAAGAACTTACACGTGGTAACGGTACTGAAGTTGCTACTCTTGATCCTCACAAATCTCAAGGTGTTCCTGAATCTCATGTAATTCGTGATCTACTAGAAGGTCTTGTAAACCAAGATGCTGATGGTAATACTATCCCTGGTGTTGCGGAAAGCTGGGAAACTGCAGATAATAAAAAATTCATTTTCCATTTACGTGAAGACGCTAAATGGTCAAATGGTGATCCTGTAACAGCAGATGACTTTGTATACAGCTTCCAACGTGCTGTTGATCCTGCTACAGCATCACCATATTCTTGGTATATGGAATATACTAAGATGGTAAATGCAAAAGACATTATTGCTGGTAAAAAAGACAAGAGTGAACTAGGTGTTAAAGCGGTCGACGCACACACACTAGAAATTCAACTTGACACAGCAGTACCATACTTTGTAATGATGATGGGTCACACAACAGTGAAACCTGTGCATCAAGCAACTGTTGAAAAATTCGGTGATAAGTGGACTAAACCAGGTAACTTTGTTGGTAATGGTGCATTTGTTGTAAATAGCTGGGTTGTAAATGAGCGTTTAGAACTGCTTCGTAACGAACAATACTGGGATAATCAAGATACAAAACTTGATAAAGTAACGTACCTACCAATTGAAAACCCAGTGGCAGAAATGAACCGTTTCCTTTCTGGTGAAATCAGCTTTACATCAACACTGCCTACTGAACATTTCAAGCGTCTAAAGAAAGAGAACCCAGAGTCTGTTTCTGTTGAAGGTAGCCTGTGTACTTATTACTACTCATTCAATACTCAAAAGAAACCATTTGATGATGTTCGAGTTCGTAAAGCAATTTCTTACGCAATCGATCGTGATATCGTATCTGGCGCAATCCTAGGTCAAGGCCAAAAACCGGCTTACTTCCTAACGCCTGAAATCACAGCTGGATTCAATCCAGAGCTACCAGCTTACGGTAAGATGACTCAAGATGAGCGTAATGCAGAAGCAAAACGTTTATTAACAGAAGCGGGTTTTGGTCCTGAAAATCCACTGAAATTTACTCTTCTATACAACACATCTGAAAACCATAAGAAAATTGCTGTTGCAGCAGGTTCTATGTGGAAGAAGACACTTGGCCTAGAAGTTTCTCTAGAAAACCAAGAGTGGAAAACCTACCTAGATTCAAAAGACCAAGGTCAATTTGAAGTAGCACGTGCTGGCTGGTGTGGTGATTACAATGAAGCATCTTCTTTCCTTACTCTAATGGTGAGCAAAAACACAACAGGTGGTAAACACTACCTAAGTGCTGAATACGATGCGTTAATCGAAAAAGCCCTAAAATCAACGTCTGAAGAAGAGCGTACCGCTATCTACCTACAAGCTGAACAGCTTCTAGCTAAAGATATGCCAATCGCACCTATCTATCAGTATGTTCGTTCTCGTTTACTTTCTCCACAAGTAGGTGGCTTCCCAGCTGAAAATGCGGAAGAGAAAATCTACTCAAAAGATCTATATATCAAAGCTAAGTAATCATTAGCAAATAAAACTATAAAAAAAAGCCACTGCACGCAGGATAGCGTGTAGTGGCTAGATCTATCTTTATTTTATTTTTGTCACAGACTGGAAGAGTGAATTATGTTTCAATTCATTATCAAACGGATCCTTGAAGCAATCCCAACTATGTTGGTATTGATCACCATCTCATTTTTCTTAATGAGATTCGCCCCTGGTAACCCATTTTCTACCGAACGCCCACTTCCACCAGAAGTAATGGCGAACATCAATGCAAAATATGGTTTAGATAAGCCTGTATTTGAACAATACACAACTTACCTTGGAAACATTCTGCAAGGTGATTTTGGCCCATCATTTAAATACCAAGATTATACAGTTAATGAACTTGTTGAAGCGGCATTACCGGTCTCTGCAAAAGTAGGTTTTTTTGCCTTTATCTTTACTGTAGTACTTGGTGTATCAATTGGTACGCTAGCCGCATTAAGGCAAAATACCTGGCTTGATTACAGTATAATGTCCACCGCCATGGTCGGGGTGGTAATGCCATCCTTTGTGTTGGCACCTGCTCTTATTTATTTATTTTCTATTGAGCTTGGTTGGTTCCCAGCAGGTGGCTGGCATGATGGTTCATTTAAATACATGTTCTTACCAATCTTGGGTATGTCATTCCTGTACGTTGCAACTTTTGCTCGTATTACCCGCGGTAGCATGATTGAAACTCTTAACAGTAACTTTATCCGTACTGCTCGTGCAAAAGGGTTAAGCTACCGCTACATCGTTCTAAAACATGCGTTAAAACCAGCAATGCTGCCTGTTGTTTCTTATATGGGGCCCGCATTTGTAGGTATCATCACCGGTTCAGTTGTTATCGAAACTATTTTTGGTTTACCAGGTATTGGTAAGTTATTCGTAAACGCAGCTTTTAACCGTGATTATTCGTTAGTAATGGGGGTTACCATTTTAATTGGTTTCCTATTCATCTTATTCAACGCGATTGTTGATGTATTACTAGCTGTAATTGACCCGAAAATTCGTTTTTAATAGGGGACGGACGTATGTTAACTAAAAAAGAAAATTTAGAAGCGATCGAATCTTTCTCAGAAAATCTTGAGATTGAAGGTCGTAGTTTATGGCAGGATGCTCGCCTACGTTTCATGCGAAACAAAGCAGCAATGATCAGCCTTTGTGTACTTACAGTAATGACACTAGCGGTAATCTTCTTACCAATGTTCAGTCAGTACGCTTATGATGATACGGATTGGTATGCACTGCACGAAGCTCCAAGTGCTGCTCACCTTTTTGGTACGGATAGTTTAGGTCGTGACTTATTTGTTCGTACTCTGGTTGGTGGCCGTATCTCATTAATGGTAGGTATCTTAGGCGCATTAGTTGCGGTACTTATTGGTACTCTTTATGGTGCCACATCAGGGTTTGTTGGCGGTAAAGTTGACCGAATCATGATGCGTTTCATTGAAATTTTATATGCGGTTCCATTTATGTTCTTAGTAATCGTACTAGTGACTTTCTTTGGTCGTAATATTGTACTTATCTTTGTTGCTATTGGTGCGATTGCTTGGCTAGATATGGCTCGTATTGTACGTGGTCAAACGCTTAGTTTGCGTAGTAAAGAATTTATTGAAGCAGCCCACGTTTGTGGTGTGAGCAAGTGGGGTATCATCACTCGCCATATCGTTCCAAACGTATTAGGTATTGTTGCTGTTTACTCAACACTACTTATCCCAAGCATGATCTTAACGGAATCTTTCCTATCTTTCCTAGGTCTTGGTGTTCAAGAGCCAATGACAAGTTGGGGTGCTTTGCTTCAAGAAGGTGCTCAAACAATGGAAGTGGCGATTTGGCAGTTAACTTTCCCAGCTTTATTTATGGTTGTTACCTTATTCTGCTTTAACTATGTAGGTGATGGTTTACGTGATGCGCTGGATCCAAAAGACAGATAACCCTCTGTATGGACAGTTAGTTATTAAACAAATTTGAGCAGGAAAGAATTATGAGTTTATTAGATGTAAAAGATCTGCGTGTAGAGTTTACAACTCAAGATGGCAACGTAACCGCAGTAAATGACTTAAACTTCTCACTACAACAAGGTGAGACATTGGGTATCGTAGGCGAATCTGGTTCTGGTAAATCACAGACTGTATTTGCATTAATGGGCCTTTTGGCTAAAAACGGTATCATTACTGGTAGTGCAAAATTTGAAGGGAAAGAAATTCTTAACCTTCCTGAAAAAGAGTTAAACAGCATTCGTGCTGAGCAAATGGCGATGATTTTTCAAGATCCTATGACGTCACTTAACCCATACATGAAAGTTAGCGAGCAGCTAATGGAAGTATTAATGCTGCATAAAGGCATGGGTAAAGCGGAAGCATTTGAAGAATCAGTTCGCATGTTAGAAGCGGTTAAAATACCAGAAGCTCGTAAGCGTATTACTATGTACCCACATGAGTTTTCAGGTGGTATGCGTCAACGTGTAATGATTGCGATGGCATTATTATGTCGTCCTAAGCTACTTATTGCGGATGAACCAACAACAGCACTAGATGTAACTATCCAAGCACAAATCATGCAGCTATTGAATGAACTAAAAAGTGAATTTAATACCGCTATCATTATGATTACCCATGACTTGGGTGTGGTTGCAGGCTCGTGTGATAAAGTATTGGTGATGTACGCAGGTCGTACAATGGAATATGGCTCAGTGAATGAAATTTTCTATGAACCAAGCCACCCATACGCAGAAGGTCTGTTAAAAGCTATTCCTCGTTTAGATCAAGAAGGTGAGATTTTACCAACTATCCCTGGTAATCCACCAAACTTACTTCGTTTACCTACAGGTTGCCCTTATCAAGAGCGTTGCCATCGTGTAATGGACCGTTGTAAGCAAGAAGCTCCGATCCTGCAACCATTTGCAGCTGGTCGTTTACGTGCTTGTTTTTCTGATCAGGAGACGTGGTAATGTCAGCAGATAAAAAATTAATACTAGATATAAAGAACTTAAAAGTTCACTTTAGCATTCCATCAAAGTCAGTATGGCCTTGGGCGAAACCTGCAAATTTGAAAGCCGTAGATGGGGTTAACGTTCGTTTATATGAAGGCGAAACTCTGGGTGTTGTAGGTGAATCTGGCTGTGGTAAATCAACATTTGCTCGTGCCATTATTGGTTTAGTAGAAGCAACAGAGGGTGAAGTGGTTTGGTTAGGGCAAGATCTAACTAAGCTGGAAGATGAGCCTCTACGTCAGAAGCGTAAAGAGATCCAAATGATCTTTCAGGATCCATTGGCATCTCTTAATCCACGTATGACAGTTGGCGATATTATTGCTGAGCCACTGCAAACCTTTTACTCGAAGTTAACGAAAGAAGAAGTGAAAGATAGAGTAAAAGAGATGATGGCGAAGGTAGGCTTATTGCCTAACGTAATTAACCGCTATCCTCATGAATTTTCTGGTGGGCAGTGTCAGCGTATCGGTATTGCTCGAGCGCTTATCTTAAAACCAAAAATGATCATTTGTGATGAGCCAGTATCAGCTCTTGATGTATCGATCCAAGCACAAGTAGTAAACCTACTGAAAGAACTGCAAAAAGAGCTTGGTCTAAGTTTAGTATTTATTGCCCATGATTTATCAGTAGTAAAACACATCTCTGATCGCGTACTGGTTATGTATTTGGGTAATGAGGTTGAACTTGGCGAGTCTGATGCGTTGTTTAGTGATCCTAAGCACCCATACACTAAAGCACTAATGTCTGCGGTTCCAATTCCAGATCCAAAGCTTGAGAGAGCAAAAGTGATTGAGATGCTAGAAGGTGATTTACCTTCACCTATTAATCCACCATCTGGTTGTGTATTTCGTACTCGCTGTCCACAAGCAACTGAAGCGTGTGCACAAACAAGGCCAGAGCTAAAAGGAACAGATGTACATGCTGTTTCTTGTTTGGCAGTAACCGATATTTAATATAAAAATAACCACTATTATCAAGATTGATTGTGGTGGTTTATTTACAGTTTAGATGTATTCAGCCTGTGACAGGCTTGAGCGCGATAGTCAATTTATATCGCGCTTTTTTTATATTTAAAATTCAAATGTTATAAATGTATAAAATTGGTTAAATGTTATTTAATTGATGCCGATATAAAAATGAACTCATATTAAAAGGATATTATATGCATTCGTTATCCCTTCAGTGGAAGATAACCATTGCTGCTGCAATTGGACTTATTACGCTCGCATCATCATTGATTGGTTTCTCAATCTATTCTTCGATTGAGAATCAGAAGATCGTTCAAAAACAAACATCAGATTCTGTTATTCAACAAACTCAAACGTTATTAGTGGCAGAAGCAAAAAATCAATCGAAGCAAATACAGACTTACTTAGATGAGGCTATTTATCGAGCAGAGATGCTTGCTGAAAGTGCGCTGTTTTTTCAAAAGAGTGCAGAAGATACTTTTATGGATAGCAGTGATTTACGCCAATCTTTGAGTGAGATGATGAAGAGGCCTGTTGAGCAATATTCTAATATTTACGGTACTTACAGTATTTATTTATCTGATATGTTAGATGGAGAAGATTTTAACTATCATGATGCTGCTTATGCCAGTTCAAATAAAGTAGGGCGCTTTGCTCCTTACTGGTTTAAATCGGCCTCTGATAACGCTCAAATGCGTGTATTTACAGAGAAAGAGTTAGTTAATACAGCTGCAAAATCTAATGGTGATGCCGCGAATTATTGGTTTACTTGTAGTTTAAAAGAAAACCGATTATGTATTATGGACCCTTATTATTACGACAGCGATGGCGTAACAAGATTAATTAGTTCTATTACTGCGCCATTAATAAAAGATAATGAAATTATCGGTATGGTTGGTATTGATCTTGATATTGCCCGATTATCGGGATTAATTACTCAAGCCGATAAAGCGATATTTAATGGTGAAGGGGCGATCTATGTGGTTAACGGAAAAGGGCAACTCATCTTATCTGATCAGAAAGAGGCAGCCTTTGGTCAGAGTCTTGGATCTTACAATCGTACATTATCCTCTGTGCCTTCTTGGGTCTCCCAAGGGACGACACAATTAATATGGTCGGATAGCCAGGATAAATTATTTGTCTTTGTACCTATTAATTTAAAATCGCAAAATTGGGGAGTAATTATTGAAGTTGATAGAAAAACTGTTTTCTCTGATGCTAAAAAATTAGATCAATTGCTTATAGAACAAGGTAATGAATTTTTATTTATGCAGGTTGGTGTTGGCCTAGGATTGACCTTTTTAGTTTTGATGGCTTTATGGTTTGCAACAAAGCAGATTGTTAGACCTATCTCATTAGTCGCGGCACGCTTAAAAGATATTGCTTCTGGTGAAGGGGATTTAACCCAACGTTTGGTTATACAGAGTAAAGATGAAGTAGGGCAACTGGCACATTGGTTTAATGCTTTCTTAGAAAAACTGCAATTTACAATTAAAGATGTCGCTCAAAGTAGTGATGAGCTATCTAATGTTGCTGCGCGATCGAGTGTTATTGCAAGTGAGTCTAAAGAAGGTAGTGATGTTCAATTTAAAGAAGTTGATATGGTTGCAACTGCTGTTGAGGAGTTAACTCAAACAGCAAGCTTAGTGGTTGATCACTCTACATTAGCAGCTGATGCGGCTAAACAAGCAGAATCAGCATCAAACCAAGGAAAAGAGTTAATACTCACAACTGAGTCGGTGATCCAATCTTTAGTCGCTAATATGGAAAAAGCGGTTCCCGTAGCCCAAGAATTAGAAAGTAATAGCATTAATATTACGACGATTTTATCGGTTATCGAAGGTATTTCAGAGCAAACAAATTTATTAGCATTGAATGCAGCCATTGAAGCAGCACGAGCAGGTGAGCAAGGGCGAGGTTTTGCTGTTGTGGCTGACGAAGTTCGTCAACTTGCAAGTCGTACTGGGGATTCTGTTGATGAGATACGTACGGTTATTGAGCAGTTGCAATCAGGAACTAAATCCGTGGTTTCTGCAATAACAGAAGGAAATACAATAGCGCTAGATGGTGCATCAACTATTAAATTATCAGTAGAAAGTTTGCAGCAAATCAGTGATGCGGTGGTAACGATACAAGACATGAATATGCAAATTGTAAGAGCAGCAGAAGAGCAACAAGCGGTATCCAATGAAGTTAATCAAAGTGTCAGTAATATCAGAGATTCAAGCCAAAAGATGCTAGAGCAAGCGAACTTAGGTGAAGAGGTTGGTTTAGAACTGTCTTCTTTATCTACGCAACAAAAAGAGCTGATGTCACAGTTTAAAGTCTAAGGCTTTGTGCTATGAAAATAAAAACGCCCATGAAGTTAAACTCATGGGCGTTGTTGTTTAATCTGTACAATTAATTACATTGGTAAAAAATCAGATTAGTATAGTGATTGCTATTCTTCGTCTTCTTCTTCTGATTCTACGAACCAGTAACCTATATTAACAAACTGCAGTAAGTTAGATACTGAGTGTGGATCTTGCAGTAAATTCTCAATATCAAGCAGTGTAAATTCTGATGTTTCACATAGAGCAATGACATCATTTTTTACAGCTAGTGGGAAAACATAGCTTTCGCCATCAACATAAAGCGTCATGTTATCTTCACAAGCTTCTGTTTCATGATAGAAAGCACGAAGACCTGCAACTTTGATCAGAGCTTGACCTGATTGTAAGTAACCAAGTAACTCTTCAGTTGTCCATTTTTCAGAATCAGGAAGGATATTTAAATGATGGCGAGAGTTACTTAAATATTCACCCATAAATTGTTTAAGGCTCTGTTCATCAGACATGGCATTTAACATCATGGTTTTTAAGCCTTCAAAGCTTTGCGTTGTAATCTCTGTTCCGTGAGTTTGCGCTTTAAGCTCTGGATTGTGGTAATGCACATCACTTTTTTCATTTTCAATAATGAAATCCGCAAAATTACTCACTAGCTCTTGTTCTTTTGGAGAACGGAAGCCCGCAGAATAACTCATTGATGGTTCTAATGCATAGCCGTCATGTGGGAAGCCTGGTGGAATATAAAGAATGTCACCAGGTTCTAAGATTTGATCGATAATAGGATCAAACCCAGTGATTTGCTTTAATGCACTATGGCGGTGCTCTTCTTGATATTCACCGATATCACCCACACGCCAGTGACGCTTACCTTGGCCCTGAATAATGAAAACATCGTATTGATCAATGTGTGGACCAACGCCACCATCTGGCACAGAATAGCTGATCATGATGTCATCAAATAACCAGTTCGGCATTTGTTTGAATGGTTTAAATAGCTCAGCAGCACCTTCGTGCCAATGGTTCGCGGCTTGAACGATAATAGACCAATTGGTTTCACCCAGCGTATCGAATAGTTCTTCGCTTAATGGACCGTGTTCTGCTTTCCATTCGTTGTTTAAGTTAGAAACAAAGCGAGAATCTACGTCATTTTCTAGTGTTAAACCTGCTAACTCTTCAGGCGTTACTGGATCTTGAAAGTTTTCAAAACCACCTTTGATGATAACGGGTTTTTTCTGCCAATATTCTGAGAGAAACTCTTGTAGTGAAAAGCTTAATTGATACATGATTTTTTCCAATAAAAATGCCCGATAGTCGGGCATTTAGAATAAATTTAGGGTGAAGTTCGAGCTTAGAATTTCACGTTGTTATGGTATTGGCTCAGGATCTCTACCATTTTTTCCATGGTTTCTTTAGAAGGAGGGTTTACTCCATCAAGAGGGTATTCAAGTCCCATCGCTTCCCATTTATGCGCACCTAATTGGTGGTAAGGAAGTAGTTCAATTTTCTCGATATTATCCATGTCTTTAATGAATTCACCAAGTAGGTGTGCTGATTCTTCATCGTCAGTATAGCCAGGAACAATAACGTAGCGGATCCATGTTTTCTGGCCAACTTTATGCAAATAACGCGCAAAATCTAGAACTCGAGTATTCGATACACCAATTAGTTCTTTATGCACGTCATCTTTCATCTGTTTAAGGTCAAGCATAACAAGATCAGATACTTCTAATACTTCATCGATTACATCGGTGTGCTTACGAATATAGCCATTTGTGTCTAGACAAGTATGCATGCCTTCAGCTTGTGCTGCACGGAAGAAATCACGAACAAATTCAGGTTGAAGCATCGCTTCGCCACCAGAACAAGTAATACCGCCGCCAGACGCTTTCATGAAGTGGCGGTAGCTTTTAGCTTCTTCAATTAATTCAGTTACGGTAACTTCTTTACCTTCATGGGTATCCCAAGTATCGCGGTTATGACAATACATACAACGCATTAAGCAGCCTTGTAAAAAGATGATAAAGCGAATACCTGGACCATCAACGGTACCACAAGATTCAAAAGAGTGAATACGACCTACAGACATGACGACATTTCTCCGAACTATAATTATGTAGTCATTTTATTACACTTTGGGCTAATTAAGTAGGGTAAACCAGAGAGAAATAGGGGGAATTATGAGGAAAGTGGAAATAAAAAAGCCCCACCAAAATGGCAGGGCTTAATGCTACTTAATTAACGCTGAAATTATAAAGTTTCAGTGAAAGTACGTGCGATTACGTCTTTTTGTTGTTCAGTAGTTAGAGAGTTAAAACGCACAGCGTAACCCGATACACGGATAGTCAGTTGTGGGTAGTTCTCTGGGTGCTTAACTGCGTCTTCTAGAGTTTCACGGTTAAGAACGTTTACGTTAAGGTGTTGACCACCCTCTACGTTAGCTTCGTGGTGGAAGTAACCATCCATTAGGCCTGCAAGGTTAGAACGACGGTTGTCATCGTCTTTACCTAGTGCGTTAGGAACGATAGAGAATGTGTAAGAGATACCATCTTGTGCATCAGCAAACGGTAGTTTACCTACTGATGTTAGTGATGCTACAGCACCTTTCTCATCACGGCCGTGCATTGGGTTAGCACCAGGAGCAAAAGGAGCACCTGCTTGACGACCATCTGGTGTGTTACCAGTTTTCTTACCGTATACAACGTTAGATGTAATAGTAAGGATAGATTGAGTAGGGATAGCATTACGGTACATAGTAAGCTTACGGATTTTACCCATGAACGTAGAAACTAGTTCACATGCGATATCATCAACGCGAGCGTCGTTGTTACCAAATTTAGGGTAATCACCTTCGATGTCGAAATCGATAGCGATGCCATCTTCGTCACGAATTGGTTTAACTGTAGCGTATTTGATTGCAGATAGTGAATCGGCTGCAACAGATAGACCAGCAATACCACATGCCATTGTACGACGAACGTCACGGTCATGAAGAGCCATTAGAGACGCTTCGTAGCTGTATTTGTCGTGCATGTAGTGGATAGAGTTCAATGCTGTAACGTATTGAGTTGCTAACCAATCCATGAAGTGATCTAGACGATCCATTACTTTAGCGTAATCAAGAACTTCATCTGTCATTGGCGCTTCTTTAGGACCAACTTGGATTTTCAGCTTCTCATCAACGCCGCCGTTGATAGAGTAAAGCATTGTTTTCGCAAGGTTAGCACGAGCACCGAAGAACTGCATTTGCTTACCAACGATCATTGGAGATACACAACAAGCGATAGCGTAATCGTCAGAACCTAGGTCAGGACGCATTAGGTCATCATTTTCGTACTGGATAGAAGAAGTATCGATAGATACTTTTGCACAGAAACGTTTGAAGCCTACAGGCAGTTGCTCAGACCAAAGAACCGTGATGTTTGGCTCTGGAGAAGGCCCCATAGTGTAAAGGCTGTTTAGGAAACGGAAGTTAGTACGTGTAACTAGTGTACGACCGTCAATACCCATACCACCCATAGATTCTGTAGCCCAGATTGGGTCACCAGAGAACAATTCATCGTATTCAGGAGTACGTAGGAAACGAACCATACGTAGCTTCATTACGAAGTGATCGATCATTTCTTGAGCTTGTTCTTCAGTTAGAAGACCCGCTTCGATATCACGTTGGATGTAGATGTCTAGGAAAGTCGAAGTACGACCTAGAGACATTGCAGCACCATTTTGAGATTTAACAGCAGCTAGGTAGCCGAAGTAAGTCCACTGAATAGCTTCTTGAGCTGTAGTTGCTGGCTCAGAGATATCACAACCGTATTTAGCTGCCATAACTTTGATTTGACCTAGAGCACGGTGTTGCTCAGCAATTTCTTCACGAAGTTGCATTGTTGCTGTTAGATCTTCGCCTTTTTCAAAACGTTCTTGTAAAGAAGCGAATTGAGCTAGCTTGTCTTTGATTAGGAAATCAATACCGTAAAGTGCAACACGACGGTAATCACCAATGATACGACCACGGCCGTATGCATCAGGAAGACCTGTTAGAACACCTGATTTACGACAGTTTAGAATGTCTTTAGTGTAGATATCGAAAACACCAGCATTGTGTGTTTTGCGGTATTCAGAGTAGATTTTTGAAACCATAGGATCAAGTTCACGATCATATGCTTTACAAGAACCTTCAACCATACGTACGCCACCGTTAGGGATGATTGCACGTTTTAGAGGAGCATCAGTTTGAAGACCAACGATTGTTTCTAGGTCTTTGTTGATGTATCCAGCGTCATGGGCTGTAATGGTAGAGATAAGAGAGGTATCAAAATCAACAGGTGCATGAGTTGCGTTTTCCTGTTTGATGCCTTCCATTACTTTAGCCCAAAGCTTGTTAGTTGCTTCAGTACCTTCAGAAACTAGGAATTCTTCGTCACCTTCATAAGGTGCATAGTTCTTTTGGATGAAATCGCGAACGTTAACTTCGTTTTGCCACTCACCGTCTGCAAAACCTGTCCAAGCTTTAGCAAATTGCTCTGCCATGATATACCTACCTTTCTTAGTAGAAAAAATACGTACTACTTATAATGAGTTGAGTTACTCATATCCCCATAGAGAGGTTAAATAGTACACTCTAATATTAATAACAATATGGATGATTATAAAACCTAGCTTATAAGCATTCATATTGCGACTAACCGTTCGATTTTTCAAGAATACATTAAACTTTTTTTGTAAACCTTAAACTAAATCAATAAATCTTCAATTTTTTTAATAAAGTTGGGGTAACTGTTGACGCTACCCCATAAGTATTATAGTTCTGAACCTAGATTACCATACTAAGTTACAGAAATGCAGGAATGCCGTACTGGCCTTCAAGCATACCAACCGCTAGCATAGCGATTAAACAAATCACTAATACACCACCAGGAATAACGATACGGTCAATAAAAGAAAGGTTCTTAGGACGTTCTTTATCACCGATTAAACCGTTGTTATCAAGTAGCATTGTCATAGCCCAAGCTAATACAGGGTTTGCAACAGCAGCAGCAAATATACAGATACCCGCAGATTGTGCATCTTTATTTTCTTTAACCATTTGTACGCCAGCTTCAAGCATTGGTAAGAATACACCAACCAATAGAGCCATACACATTACTGGTGGCCATACCGCAACATCCATTGGGAAACCAAGGATCGCAATAGTCATTACAATAATACCAAGAAGAATAGCACCGCCTGGAATAGGGCGTTTAGCAATAGCCGCTGGGATCATGTATGTCCCCCAAGACGATGTAATGTTACCACCACCAACAGCAGTACCTACCATTTGACGGATAGAACACATTGTCATTGTATCATCAACATCCATCAATACTTTTTCAGTACGACGTGGGTAGTTTAGCTCTTGGAAAATACGGTGACCAAGGAAATCTGGAGACCACATTGCAACAGCAAGAATTGCAAATGGTAAAGACGCTAAGAAGTGTTGTAGGTTTGGAAGACCTAGCATCCAACCTTCAGTAGTAGATCCCCACCAATAAACAGGGTTTAGGTTAGGAATACCCATCTGAGTTTCAAACTTAAGGTCAAAACCAGCGCCTAGGGCAAGCGCTACTGCTAAACCAGCAAATGCACAAGCAGGAATAGCTAACCAGCGTTTGTTAATACGAGCAAGGTAAGCGTATAGAACGATGTTTACTGCAAGTACGACTAAGCCAATGTAGCCTAAACCACCTTCAAGGCCAGTAGACCAAGATTGGATTTTACCAATTTGCCCCATTGCGCCGCTAAAGCCTAAGAAAACAAGAAGACCACCTGCGACTCCTTCAGAGGTCAAGTTAACAAGCTTGGAACCCCCTTTGAAGTAACTTAATAGTAATCCGAATACACCTAATAAAATGGCAAGAGCAAGAGGGTGTGCACCGGCTAACGCGATCGCACCGATAAGTGGGATCATTGGGCCGTGGTTACCTGCAAGGTTAGCGCGAGGGTTAAAGAAACCAGACGCTAAAATACAGAATAAAAACGCAGGGATTAGCATTTCAACACGAGCAACTTCAATGGCAAATTCTTTACCTAAGTTGATGTGCGGCCATGCTTGTGTAAGACCATCGGCCCAAGACATCATTACAGCAGAGTACATCGCGATGATACCAATAGTACCTGCTAATGCTGGAACAAGATCTTCAAGTTCGAAACGGAAATCACGGCCAGGTAGGTTTAAACCAAAGCGACGCGGTTTCATTATTTGCAGTTCATGATCTAAATAGTCTGAACGGCTATTGAACTCAGAAGCTGGGCGGTGTAACTCGCTATAGCTTTTTTCGTTCTGATCTTTGTCTATAGACATAGAATCCTCATAAATAGAATTTTAAGTAATTAAAAATCAATAAATAGATATTGATGTTGTTTTTGTTATTTTCGCCGAGTGTAGCACACGAAAATTAAGCCAATGATTGATCTTGATCACTATATAATTGTATATGAAAGAAAACTACAAAATGAGACCGTTAATACTTTGGTGTTATTATGTTAATGATAGAAATAGTGATAACTTTTTCCTTTATAAACATGCCACTACAGTGTTTTTGATGCATTTCTATAATGATATCAACAATATTGAAGTTGTTAATATTTTTTAATAAATAACAAATAATAGCAGTAATTCATTTACATGTACCACGCATTTTATGTGCCTTAATGGCTATATTTAAACATAAATTGCCATAATTCAATGTTTCATTATTGTTAATTTTATTGTGCATAGAAATGTTACAGTAAAAGTAATAAGTGACTAATATTGATTTTTATATGAATTAAAATTCCTTATGAATTTGGTTTATGTTTTCCCCTCATAGTTTGGTTAATAAATTGTTGCTTGTGATAATTTTGAGTGTTAAATTCTAAGAATAAAGAGAAAAGCAAACGATTAATGTGTGATTGAATTAGGAGTATATGGCGCATGAAGGATGCTGTCGCGCTAGAAGTAAAAGACTTACACAAGCACTTTGGGCAAAATGAAGTTTTAAAAGGCATTTCGTTAGAAGCCAATAAAGGTGATGTAATCTCTATTATTGGTTCGTCTGGTTCAGGTAAAAGTACTTTCCTACGTTGTATCAATTTACTTGAAACACCAACTCAAGGAGAAATTTGGGTTAATGGTGAGTTGATTGAAATGAAAAACAATCGTTTAGGAGAGTCAATTCCTGCGAATGAAAAACAAGTTCAACGAATTCGCTCACGTCTTGCGATGGTTTTTCAAGGCTTTAACTTATGGTCACATATGACAGTGCTTCAAAATGTTATAGAAGCACCGATACATGTTTTAGGCGTCCCTAAAGCAGAAGCGATTGAAAAAGCTGAGCAGATTTTAAAGCAAGTAGGCTTGTATGAGCGTAGAGATTATTACCCAGGACATTTATCTGGTGGGCAACAGCAACGTGCAGCCATTGCTCGTGCTTTAGCGGTTGATCCTGAAGTTATGTTATTTGATGAGCCGACCTCAGCGCTTGACCCTGAGTTGGTTGGAGAGGTTCTCGGAGTAATGCGAGATCTTGCTGAAGAGGGGCGCACAATGTTAGTGGTAACACACGAAATGGCGTTTGCTCGTGATGTATCAAATCATGTGATGTTCTTACATCAAGGCTTGGTGGAAGAGCAGGGTGATCCCGCTAAGCTTTTTACTAATCCAGAATCTGAACGTTTAAAACAGTTTATTTCATCTATTTATTAGAAGTCGATGAATACCAGAGCAAGAAAAGAAACACAACAAATAGTATAAATATAAAAATCGTTAGTTACAGGAGCAAGGAAATGAAGAAGTGGTTACTAGCAGCAGTTGTTGCATCTACAGCCGTTACTGGCGCAGCTCAAGCAAAAGAATGGAAGCAAATTCGATTTGGTATTGAAGGGGCTTACCCTCCTTTTAGTTGGACAGAGCCATCAGGTGAGCTTAAAGGCTTTGATGTTGATATGGCTAACGCACTATGTAAAGAGATGGAAGCACGTTGTAAGATCGTAGCGCAAGATTGGGATGGTATTATTCCATCACTGCTTGCTCGTAAATATGATGCAATCATTGCAGCAATGTCGATTACTGAAGAGCGTAAAAAGAAAATTGATTTCACTGAAAAATACGCACTAATTCCAAATAAATTTGTAGCCAAAAAAGGCACAGATTTAGTAATGACAAAAGCGGGTCTTAAAGATGTAACTGTCGGTGTTCAGCGTGCGACAACACACGATAAATACCTAACAGATAACTTTGGTAAAGGTGTAGATCTAAAACGTTATGGTTCATTTGATGAAGCTTATCTAGATCTTAAAGCAGGTCGAATCGATACTGTTCTTGGTGATGCATCTGCATTAGAAGAAGGTCTTCTTAATAAACCAGGTGGTAAAGCATATGAGTTTGTTGGACCATCATTAACAGATCCAAAGTGGTTTGGTGACGGTTTTGGGATTGCGACTCGTAAACAAGATAAAGATTTAACTAAGCAACTAAATGCAGCGATTCAATCACTGCGTGAAAAAGGCATTTATCAAGAAATTGCCGCTAAATACTTCAACTATGATGTTTATGGTGAATAAGCAGTAGTAAGTATAAAAAGGGAAGAGGCACGTCTAGTGTCTCTTTCATTATTTCTAATAGTTATATCCACTCCAATAAATAGCGACTGATTTTTATTGGAATAGGTATTAAAGCGAAAGCTTGGAAGCAGTATGTTAGATTTACAAGGATATGAATCCTCCATCTTAGACGGAGCGATAGTGACGCTACAAGTTGCATTATTGTCTCTTATCTTAGCTGTGTTTCTAGGTTTACTAGGCGCACTGGCTAAAATGGCGCCTTATCGTTGGGCGAGAGGAATCGCAACTATTTATACAACGGTTGTCCGTGGTATCCCCGATCTTGTGTTAATGATGTTGTTATTTTTTGGCGGTCAGATGCTGCTTAACAACGGGTTGTACGCAACGAATGAGTGGATTAATGAGTGGATGACTAATTCTAATCCAGATCATGAGTGGTTTTCTTACCTTCCAGACTATATTGAAATTAGCCCATTTATCGCCGGTGTTTTAACCATTGGGTTTATCTTTGGTGCTTACATGGCTGAAACTTTCCGTGGGGCAATCATGGCAGTTGACCGCGGTGAGATGGAAGCAGCAAAAGCCTATGGAATGAGTGGCGCAATGGCATTTCGTCGTATTTTATTTCCACAAATGATCCGTCATGCCTTACCTGGATTTGGTAATAATTGGTTAGTTTTATTAAAAACAACCGCGTTAGTTTCGATTATCGGTTTAGAAGATATGGTTCGAGTCAGTTCAATGGCGGCAGGAACCACTAAAATGCCATTTACGTTCTATATGTCTGTCGCATGTATCTTTTTACTTTTCACTGCTATATCAACAGGCGCTTTAAAGCTTGTTGAACGCAAATTCAGCATTCATATGAGGTAAGCATGGATTTTTCAATTATTATTGAGAGCCTACCTGTTTATTTAGAAGGGCTTTGGACTACAGCTTGGTTAGTGGCACTTTCTCTCGTTATTGGCTTGTGTATCGCAGTACCTTCTGCGATAGCAAGGAATAGCGACAACCCATTAATTTGGGGGCCAGCTTGGGCTTATATTTATTTTTTCCGCGGAACTCCGTTATTAATCCAGTTGTACCTTATTTACTATGGTATGGATCAGTTCTTCCCAGTGAAAGATACACTATGGGAGCACGCATCATTTTGTGCTTTAGTGGCTTTTGCTCTAAATACAGGGGCATACACTTCTGAGATTGTTCGCGGTTCAATTAATGGTTTACCACAAGGTGAAATAGAAGCAGCGAAAGCCTATGGTATGAGCCAATTTCAAACCTATAAACGCATCATTTTACCAAGTGCATTGCGTAGAGCACTTCCAGCTTACAGTAATGAAGTTATCTTTATGCTTCATGGCTCTGCTATTGCGGGAATTGTGACCTTGATGGATTTAACGGGTGCAGCTCGATTGGTAAATTCTCGTTATTATGCGCCGTTTGAGTCATATATTACAGCAGGTTTATTCTATATGTGCTTAACGTTTATTATCATTTTTGTATTTAAACAATTAGAAACTCGAATGCTGAGATTTATGAGACCGTTAAGTTAGCTGTTTTTTAAGTACTAATCAAAAAGAGCACTGAATGTGCTCTTTTTTTTATAGCTATGTAATTAATTAGATGATCTATTTATTACGCAGAAAAATCGCTTAAGAATAAGGCGAAAATTATTATAAGTAGTTATTCTACAATAAAAATTTTTAACGCAATTATTAAGTGATTTAACCAGTAATAATGATTAGATAATTACTGGAATTGGTATTAATATCAATAGAACAAGTAAATGGTCAGATTGTGCTCTTGAGGAGATGGTTATGAACTTATCATTTTTATTGATAAGGCTAGTAAAATTAGTCGTGATTTGCGCATTGTTTTTAAGTGTTTTTGATTTCATAGAGCATGGTGAAATACTTTGGTACCAACGCTGGTTCTAATTGTAATGATAAAAAAAGAGCACTTTTATGTGCTCTTTTTTATTTTATAACCATTAATTAAAATGACGACTATACTGCGTTATTAAAAAATAAATTAACGTCAGTCAGTTCACTGATCTCATCTAAGTAATTTTTTAGGTGTGGAGGAAAATCCAAGCCTTTTACTACCGTCAGGTTACGAAGGAATGGGAACAAATTAATGTCATCCCAAGTGATCTTATTGCCCTTTTCTGATGGTAAAGTAATGAAATTAATGTCAACCAAAAGAGGCTTTAACATATTAATGTATTCATCACTTTGAGCAAGTGCCTCTTTAAAGCTCATGCCAATGAAGGCTTCTTTTTTCTCAGTATACCAAGTGACAGCTTCAGGGCGTTGAAACTCTTGTAAATTTAGTTGAGTCCAGCGAGGGAATGTTAAGTTAAAGAACAAAGGACGAGCGGTATCTAGCCATTCTGAAATTTCATCAGCGTGGGTCGCTTGCTCAATAACAGAATGATGATCGTGTTTATCAAAAAACTCTGCGATATCAAGGCTTTCAGCCATGTAACTACCATCTTCTTTCTCTAAAATTGGAACCATATTGGCACCGACTTTTTCGATTCGGCTATCAACATCATCATTTTGCATATAAATGAATTCAATAGGCAGTTTTTTAATACCTGCCACCATTTTAGCTTTCATGCAAAATGGGCAATGTTCAAATAAGAATAATTTCATACTACTTCCTTATTAAAAAAGCCTCACTTATAGAATATAAAGTAAGGCTCAAATCGTTATTTAAATGTAGACCAGATTGGCGCGTGATCAGATGGTTTCTCAATGCCGCGTAATTCGTAATCAATACCGGCTTCAGTACACTTAGCTGCGAGTGTTGGTGTCGCCATTACCACATCAATGCGAAGACCGCGGTTATCAACAAACCCCTTAGAGCGGTAATCAAACCATGAGTACTGATCAGTGACATCAGGGTGAAGGTTACGGAAGGTATCTTCAAACCCCCAATCTTTTACTGTTTGTAGCCATTCACGTTCTTCTGGTTGGAATGAACACTTACCTGTTCTTAACCAACGTTTCGCATTTGGTTCACCAATACCAATATCTAAATCAATAGGGCTGATATTAATGTCACCCATAATAATGAGTTCTTCATCGCTATTGTGGTGAGTATTTAGATGCGTCATTAAATCTTTATAGAATTGACGTTTATACGGGAATTTAGTTTCATGCTTGATGCTATCACCCTGTGGGAAATAACCGTTCATAACAGTGAACTGTGAGCCATCTTCACGTTGATGTGTTGTCATGATCATGCGTTTTTGATGCTCTTCGGTATCAGTATCAAAACCGTACTGAACAGAGATAGGCTCTTGCTTGCATAACATAGCAACACCGTAATGCGCTTTTTGGCCATGGAAGTAGACTTTGTAGCCCATAGCTTCAACAGCTTCGACAGGAAACATCTCGTTATGTACTTTGATCTCTTGTAGACCAATAACGTCAGGGTTGTGCTTATCAATAATAGCTTGAAGTTGATGAAGGCGAGCACGAAGGCCATTTATGTTGAATGATATTACTTTCATTATAGTTAAAGTCCTTGTATTTATTTTGAATCCTAAACGAAGGCAGGATCTTTTAATACAATGATATTACCATTATTTTAAGTGATAAGTTAATTCATTAGCTTGGAAGAAGGCTGACAAGTCTCACAGCGCCAAGTGCATTTCTGCTGCCCAAAGCCAGCTTTTATCCATGCCATCGTGACGCTAGCTGAAGGGTTACAAAAAGCCTCTTTATTACATAAGCTACAGACTTTCCATTGGGAAGGTTCTTGCTGCTTTTGAGTTTGTACTATGTGCATTTTAATGCCTCTTTTATATTATCGAAAACAAAGTAACTGTATATTTGAACAGTGGTTTTAGCAAGCAATAAAAAGAGGAAATTTGCCATTTTATTTATTACAGGCACAAAAAAAGCCAACTCATTTCTGAATTGGCTTTTCGATCTCTATCGAGATAAATAATGGTGGGGGGGGACGGATTCGAACCATCGAAGCTTACGCGGCAGATTTACAGTCTGCTCCCTTTGGCCACTCGGGAACCCCCCCAACGAGGATTTTTATACTTAACTAACTCGTTTCCCAACGGAGTAATCAAGTTATCTTAATCGTTAATACAATTAAGAAGAATAATGGTGGGGGGGGACGGATTCGAACCATCGAAGCTTACGCGGCAGATTTACAGTCTGCTCCCTTTGGCCACTCGGGAACCCCCCCAACGGAGATTTTTATACTTAACTAACTCGTTTCCCAACGGAGTAATCAAGTTACCTTAATCGTTAATACAATTAAGAAGAATAATGGTGGGGGGGGACGGATTCGAACCATCGAAGCTTACGCGGCAGATTTACAGTCTGCTCCCTTTGGCCACTCGGGAACCCCCCCAACGGAGATTTTTATACTTAACTAACTCGTTTCCCAACGGAGTAATCAAGTTATCTTAATCGTTAATACAATTAAGAAGAATAATGGTGGGGGGGGACGGATTCGAACCATCGAAGCTTACGCGGCAGATTTACAGTCTGCTCCCTTTGGCCACTCGGGAACCCCCCCAACGAGGATTTTTATACTTAATAAACTCGTTTCCCAACAGAGCAATCAAGTTATCTTAATCGTTAATACAATTAAGAAGAATAATGGTGGGGGGGGACGGATTCGAACCATCGAAGCTTACGCGGCAGATTTACAGTCTGCTCCCTTTGGCCACTCGGGAACCCCCCCAACGGAGATTTTTATACTTAACTAACTCGTTTCCCAACGGAGCAATCAAGTTATCTTAATCGTAAATACAATTAAGAAGAATAATGGTGGGGGGGGACGGATTCGAACCATCGAAGCTTACGCGGCAGATTTACAGTCTGCTCCCTTTGGCCACTCGGGAACCCCCCCAACGAGATATTTTTATACTTAACAAGAGTTTTCCCAACGACCTTGCCAAGTTCGGAGCGAATAATAGCAAACTTCGTTTTTCTGTAAAGCACTTTTCTTTGTTTTTTGGTTTGAATGATTGGTTTTTCGTCAAAAAGGGGTAAAAAGCACCATTTTTGAACAAATAATATAAAAAAGGGTCATATGGAAGTGATTGTTTTTACAGTTTATTGCACCATCTTTACATTCATTGACGAACAAAACCGCTTTCACTTGGTAAACTAGAGTCAGTAAGTAATTTTAATAATTCAAATAATAAGTATCAATATGAATCAAACTAAGTCTATTACTCTTGCTGTTTTATTAGCATGCACTTTATCAACACCTTCTTATGCTAAGAAACCAAGAGGAAATCAATCGGTTGCTGTTGTCTCTGAAGAGGTTGCAACACATGAAATATCTCAATCATTATCTTTAATCGGTAAATTAGAAGCGGCAGAGTCTGTCATTATCTCTCCTGAGGTCTCTGGAAAAATTGACCGAATTGCGGTTAAGGCAAATCAAGAGGTCAAAAAAGGTCAGCTTTTAATTCAATTAAATGATGATAAAGCCAGTGCGGCTATTAAAGAGGCTCAAGCGTATTTAAATGATGAAAAACGTAAACTAAAAGAATTTCAACGTTTAGCGAAAAAGAACGCCATTACTCAGACAGAAATTGATGGCCAAAAAGCCAGCGTTGATATTGCCCAAGCACGTTTAGAAGCGGCAAATGCAAATTTATCAGATCTTCACATTTCAGCTCCTTTTTCTGGCACGGTCGGATTCATCGATTTTAGCCGCGGAAAAATGGTTAATGCTGGAGCTGAATTACTGACCTTAGATAATTTGTCTTTAATGCAGTTAGATCTACAAGTACCAGAGCGTTATCTTTCTATGTTATCTACAGGCATGAAAGTAGATGCTATGAGTCAAGCATGGGGAAAAACGGTATTTTCAGGAAAAGTAGTAGGTATTGATTCTCGTATTAATGCTGAAACCTTGAATTTACGTATCCGTATTGAATTTCCAAATAAAGATCTAAAAATGAAACCGGGTATGTTGATGGCTGCAGAGTTGGACTTCCCTGCGATTAATGCACCAATAATTCCAGTTCAAGCATTAGAGTACTCAGGTACAAAACGCTATGTTTATGTCATCGGTGATGATAATAAAGTGACACGTACTCAAGTTGCACTGGGCGCTCGTGTTGAAAACCGTGTAGTGATTGAATCTGGTTTAGAGATTGGTCAAGATATCGTAGTTCAAGGCTTAGTTAATATGCGTGAAGGCGTAACCGTTAAGTTACTTGAACAAGAGACTCAACCTGCTGCTAAAGGACAATAATCATGTGGTTATCTGATACCTCAGTAAAAAGGCCCGTGGTTGCCATTGTTTTAAGTTTGTTGTTGTGTGTGTTTGGTGCGGTGTCGTTTAGTAAACTAGCCGTACGTGAAATGCCTGATATTGAAAGCCCTGTGGTTTCTATTAGTACTCGTTATGAAGGTGCTTCGGCGACGATTATTGAAAGTCAGATCACGACTGTATTGGAAGATCAGCTTTCAGGTATTAGTGGTATTGATGAAATAGAGTCAACCACTCGTAACAGCATGTCTCGTATTACCATTACCTTTGATCTAGGTTACGACTTAAATACCGGTGTGAGTGATATTCGTGATGCGGTAGCTCGTGCCCAGCGAAGTTTGCCTGATGAAGCGGATGACCCCGTTGTCTTTAAGAATAACGGCAGTGGCGAAGCGTCTTTATATATCAATTTAAGTTCAAGCGTTATGGATCGAACTGAGCTTACCGATTACACCGAGCGTGTATTGGTTGACCGTTTTAGTTTGATTACAGGTGTGAGTTCGGTTGATATTTCAGGTGGTCTTTACAAGGTTATGTATGTAAAGCTCAAGCCTGATTTAATGGCAGGACGAGGCGTTATTGCTTCTGATATTACTGCAGCACTTCGTTCAGAGAATATCGAAAGCCCGGGTGGTGAAGTTCGTAATGACGCCATTGTCATGTCGGTTAGAACAGAGCGTTTATATAACCAAGCAGAAGACTTTAATTATCTTGTTGTTAAAACCGCCAGCGATGGAACATCAATTTATCTAAAAGACGTTGCAGATGTGTTTATCGGTGCAGAAAACGAAAATTCGACCTTTAAAAGTGATGGTGTTGTTAACGTAAGCATGGGCATTGTTCCACAATCTGATGCGAATCCATTAGATGTGGCGAATTTAGTTCATGAAGAAGTAGAGAAGATCCAACAGTTTCTACCTGAAGGTACTCGTTTAGCCATTGATTATGACTCTACCGTGTTTATTGATCGTTCGATTTCTGAGGTATACAGCACACTCTTTATTACGGGTGGTTTGGTTATCTTAGTGCTCTATATCTTTATTGGCCAAGCACGAGCAACGTTAATACCGGCAGTTACCGTACCTGTTTCATTAATTTCGTCTTTTATGGCGGCGTATTACTTTGGTTTTTCAATTAATTTAATTACGTTAATGGCACTGATCTTATCGATTGGTCTAGTGGTTGATGATGCCATTGTGGTCGTAGAGAACATTTTCCATCATTTAGAAAAAGGGGAGTCGCCACTATTAGCCGCCTATAAAGGCACAAGAGAAGTGGGTTTTGCTGTAATAGCAACGACCTTGGTTCTGGTAATGGTATTCTTGCCGATCTCATTTATGGATGGCATGGTTGGTCTACTATTTACTGAGTTCTCAGTATTGCTTGCGATGTCGGTCTTATTTTCTTCTTTGATAGCTTTAACGCTGACTCCAGTGTTAGGCAGCAAGATCTTAAAAGCGAATGTTAAACCAAATCGTTTTAATCTCTTTGTCGACAAACTGTTCGCTAGTTTAGAAAGAGGTTATCGTAAATCGGTTAGTAAAGCGGTGGCATGGCGTCTATTGGCTCCTGTGATTATCTTAGCCTGTATTGGCGGTAGCTACGGGCTAATGCAGCAAGTCCCATCACAATTAACACCGCAAGAAGACCGTGGTGTATTATTTGCGTTTGTTCGTGGTGCTGATGCTACCAGTTATAACCGAATGAGCTCAAACATGGATATTGTTGAAGAGAGATTGATGCCATTACTTGGTCAAGGATTCTTAAAATCATTCAGTATTCAATCACCTGCATTTGGTGGTAATGCAGGCGACCAGACTGGTTTTGTTATCATGATCTTAGAAGATTGGGCAGACAGAGATCTGACCGCTCAAGAAGGATTAGGCTTAATTCGTAAAACCTTAGTCGATATTCCAGATGTTCGTGTATTCCCAATGATGCCAGGCTTCCGTGGTGGTTCAAGTGAGCCTGTGCAATTTGTGCTTGGCGGTTCAGATTACAAAGAGCTACAAAAATGGGGTGATGTATTAAAAGCAGAAGCGAATAATAGCCCATTGATGGAAGGTGCAGACATTAACTATTCTGAAAAAACACCAGAGTTAGTTGTGTCAGTTGATCGCAACCGTGCTGCAGAGTTAGGCATTAAGATCTCTGATATTTCAGATACCCTTGAGATCATGCTTGGTGGTAAAAGTGAAACAACGTATGTGGATCGTGGCGAAGAGTACGATGTGTATTTACGAGGTGATGAAAATAGCTTCAATAATGCTGCGGATCTTAGCCAAATTTACATGAGAACGGCGACTGGGGAATTAGTTACTCTTGATACGGTAACTAAAATCAATGAAGTTGCGTCTGCTATTCGTCTATCACACACCAATAAACAGAAATCCATTACCTTAAGTGCCAACCTAAAAGATGGTGCAACGCTAGGTGATGCTCTGGATTATTTGGATGCGAAAGCGATTGAAATGTTACCGAGTGATATTTCAGTAGCTTATACCGGCGAGTCTAAAGACTTTAAAGAAAATCAATCAAGTATTTTGGTAGTATTTGGATTGGCGCTGCTCGTTGCTTATCTTGTTCTTGCGGCACAATTTGAAAGCTTTATTAACCCAATGGTGGTGATGTTTACTGTTCCAATGGGGGTATTTGGTGGTTTCTTAGGGCTAGTGATTATGGGCCAAGGACTGAATATTTATAGCCAGATTGGTATGATTATGTTGATCGGAATGGTAACCAAAAACGGTATCTTGATTGTTGAGTTTGCGAACCAGTTGCGAGATAAAGGCATAGAGCTAGAACAAGCGATTATTGATGCATCAGCTCGTCGTTTACGTCCTATTTTAATGACAGCATTTACGACATTAGCAGGTGCTATTCCATTGATCATGTCTACAGGCGCTGGTTATGAAAGCCGAGTGGCAGTAGGTACGGTTATCTTCTTTGGTATGGCCTTTGCGACTTTGGTAACGTTATTTGTTATCCCTGCGATGTATCGATTAATTTCAGGACAGACGCACTCTTCAGGTCATGTGGAAGCGTTATTAAATAAAGAATTAGATCATGATATTACAGGGCGTATTTCGCATTAATATTGAAGTGATAATTCGATAAAAAGAAAGGCCATTACTTACTTTGAAGTGATGGCCTTTTTTTTAATTAAATAATTATACTTACAGCTTAGCGTTTAAATCAGCCATTACTGCGTCTTTATTTTCTAAATACTCATCTAGACCATTCCTACGTAAGTCACACGATGGACAATCACCACAGCCGTCACCAATCACACCGTTATAGCAGGTTAGTGTTTGGTTGCGAACATAGTCTAGCTTTCCGTATTTATCAGCCAGTGCCCACGTTTCAGCTTTGTTTAGCCACATCAATGGCGTATCAATACGAAGTTTACGATCCATACCTAAGACGAGAGATTGGTTGATTGATTTTACAAACTCATCACGGCAATCAGGGTAGCCAGAAAAATCAGTTTCACACACACCAGTGATCACAGATTCAGCACCTAATTGATAAGCGTAAATACCAGCAAGGGTTAAAAATAGAATATTACGACCAGGAACAAACGAATTTGGTAGGCCATTTTCTTGCAGTTCGTGAGAGACAGGAATGTTATCGCGAGTTAATGAACTAACAGCAAGCTCATTAAGTAAACCGACATCCATCACTTTGTGAGAGGCTGCACCCAGTTCAAGCGCGACTTTTTTGGCTACTTCAATTTCCTGATTATGACGTTGGCCATAATCAAAAGTAATACAATGAACATGATCATATTGAGTAAGTGCTTGAATTAAACAGGTAGTGGAATCTTGACCGCCACTAAATACAACGATTGCTGTAGACATAATAGAATGAATCTCAGTAGGATTATTTATTGGTATTGTAATAAAAAAGCCACCGATGATCGATGGCTTTTATTGTTATTACCTATTGGTTTAATCCTAACGGGACGTTATTATTTTATTGGTTTTTTATAATTGACCCGTTTTCTCAAAGCGGCTTAGTTGTGCTAAAAACGGAGTTAAGTCGCCAATGTTATTAGCCACCCATTGATCATTATAGTAGGTATCAAGGTATCTCTCGCCGCTATCACACAGTAAAGTCACGATTGAGCCTTTCTCACCACGTTGTTGCATTTCACAAGCCAATTGCAACGCGCCAAATAGGTTAGTACCAGTAGAGGCACCCGCTTTTCTGCCGAGGATGCTTTCTAGCCAACGCGCTGTTGCTACACTTGCTACATCTGGAATCGTACGCATTTCATCGATAACTCCAGGAATAAAGCTTGGCTCTACACGAGGACGGCCAATGCCTTCGATTTTGCTGCCGCACTCTAATGTTAGCTCTTTATTGCCCGTTTTATAGAACTCATGGAAAACTGAATTTTCAGGGTCGACGACACACAATTTAGTATTGTATTTTTGGTAACGAATAAAACGACCGATGGTTGCAGAGGTACCGCCAGTACCTGGGTTCATTACGATCCACGTTGGTTCTGGGTGATCTTCTAATTGCATTTGACTAAAAATACTATCGGCAATGTTGTTGTTTCCACGCCAATCTGTTGCACGCTCTGCGTAAGTAAATTGGTCCATATAGTGACCATTTAACTCTTCTGCAAGTCGACGAGATTCAGCATAAATTTCATCAGAACGTTCTACAAAATGTGCTTTGCCACCGTAAAAATTGATCATCTCGATCTTTTTGCTTGCTGTTTTACGAGGAACAACAGCAATGAATGGCAAACCAAGTAGGCGGGCAAAGTAAGCCTCTGACACCGCAGTGCTACCTGATGAAGATTCAATAATTGGCGTATTTGGACCAATCCAACCATTAGAAATGGCATAAAGGAAAAGAGAACGAGCTAAGCGATGCTTAAGAGAGCCTGTTGGGTGCGTACTTTCATCTTTTAGGTACAAATCAATGCCATCAAGCATAGGTAAATCAAGCTTGATTAAGTGTGTATCAGCAGAGCGCTGGTAGTCGGCTTCAATTTTACGAATAGCGTTGTTAATCCAGTTATGATCTGTACACATAATCTTTTCCTTAAATACGGTCAATGTGAGTCATTGTTTCTATACCAATAATTTACCTCTGCTTAATGAGAAAAACTTTGCTATATTTACTTTAAATTAAGCATAAAAGAGAAAATTTTTCTATTTTGGGGTTTTTATGGGAAAGCATGAGCTAGATAAGGTCGATACCACTTTACTTTCGTTACTGCAAAAAGACAGCACCATCTCGTTACATGATTTAGCAGAAGCGGTTAACTTAACTACAACACCGTGTTGGAAGCGATTAAAACGTCTAGAAGAAGATGGGGTGATTGAAAAGAAAGTGGCTTTACTTAATCCTGAAAAATTAGGGTTAAGCTTTAATGCATTTGTATTGATAAAAACATCCAATCACTCACAAGAGTGGTATAACCAATTTGTGGATACTGTTTCGGATTTCCCTGAAGTGATGGAATTTTATCGAATGGCGGGAGAGTATGATTACATGATGAAAGTGTTATCAGCAGACATGAAAGCCTTCGATGGTTTTTATAAAAAACTAGTCAACAGTGTTGATGGGATCTCGAATGTCACCAGTACATTTGCGATGGAGCCTCTAAAATATACAACAGAGCTACCGTTATAGTTATATGGTAATTATGTGTGAAAAAGAAGGTCAGGTGGTAACTACCTGACCGATAAATTATATGATTGAAGAGGTGGGTTTATTTTTTCTTCATTCTCATCACGCCTTCCTGCATAGCTGATGCAACAAGTTCACCTTTTTGATTGAATATTTCCCCACGAACTAGGCCACGAGAACCACTCGCATTGGTACTTTCAATAGAGTACAACAACCATTCATCCATCTTAAATGGACGGTGGAACCACATTGAATGGTCAATCGTCGCCACTTGGAAGTTTGGCGTTAATAAGCTGACTTCATGTGGATGAAGGGCGGTTGGTAAGAATCCCCAATCAGATGCATAAGCTAATAAGTATTGATGGATTAATTGGTCGGCTGGTAGCTCACCATTGGCCTTAATCCACAGATGTTGTGTTGGCGCCGCTTTTTTAGGGGCTAGTGGATTAACAATATTAACAGGACGAACTTCAATTGGTTTTTCACCACAAAATATTTTTTGAACCGTGGGTGGAAGGACGTGTTTAATGGCTTCTGCAAGTTGTGTTTCTGAGGTGAAATTTTCAGGCCCTGCGATATCAGGCATACTTGATTGGTGCTCAAAGCCCGGCTCATCACCGTGATAAGAAGCGGTTAAGTAAAAGATAGGTCGGCCATTTTGAATCGCTTTAACGCGACGTGTGCTGAAGCTTCTGCCATCTCTTAAATTTTCCACATCATAAATAATCGCTTTTTCTGGATCGCCAGGATAAAGAAAGTAGCTATGGAAAGAGTGAACGGTTCTAGCATTATCAACAGTATAACGAGCAGCAGAAAGTGCCTGCCCAATGACTTGGCCACCATACACTTGTGGCAATCCAAGGTTTTCACTTTGACCTCTAAATAAGCCTTGTTCTAATTGTTCTAACTGCAATAGTGTAAGTAATTCATTTAATGGTTTATTCATTCTATATGCCTTAATGCCTCTGACGTGATTACTCTATTGTGAGTCAGATTCAGGTTCAGTTCAATAAGTTAAACACTATGTTAACTGAGTCAGATTTGTATCAAAACTGTGCAATTTTACTCTGGTTGAGTTAGTTTTCTGTCAAAGATGAAGTCGTTAAGCAGACACGGTGAGATATTAGGTCTATATTCGTGTCAGTTTGTTAGATAACGATAATATTATAAGAGAGAAAAACATGAAAAAATCATTATTAATTGCTTTTTCTGTAGCGACAGGGATCACGATGGTTGGCTGCAATTCAACAGATAAAGCAGAAAAAGAAGTGGTTAAGCAAGAAGTGGTAGTGCAAGAAGATATGGCTCAAACAGATGCGTCTGGCACTGAAGTAATTGAAGCATCTGAAACACAATTAGTGACAGGTAGTGTTGGTTACCGTGAGCGCATTGCTTTACCTGCAAACGCGGTGATTACTGTTACATTAGCTGACGTGTCTTTAGCGGATGCACCATCAAAAACGATTGCTGAGCAAACTTTTGAAGCGGCAGAAAAGTCATCACCATTTGATTATTCTTTAGAATTTGATACGGCTGATATTCAAGCGAATCATCGCTATTCTGTACGTGCAACAATCAAAGTTGATGGTAAGTTACGTTTCACAACAGACACAAACTACGCTGTGATCACAGATGAAGCAAAAACAATGCAACAAGATTTATTGTTAAAAGGCGTTCGTCAATAATATTGACTGGCTTTATGTAAACAGGCCGTTGTGTCTTAAGGCATGACGACTTGTTTAAAATGGCAAATTTTCCCATCTTCTCGAATCAATATCCCTTCTTCTTCAAGCAACCTTCTCTGTTTTTCAAATTTATCACCTAGTAATGAAATCTTCCCCTGTGCATTGACAACTCGATACCAAGGTAACAGTGTATCTTCTGGGAGTTTAGCTAACACTTTTCCCACGTGTCGTGAGTGATTAGGAAACCCTGCTAACGTTGCAAGCTGTCCATAAGTGACGACTCGGCCTGACGGTACGTAATATAAATTCGTATAAATACTTTGAGTAAATTCATCCATTGAAATAAATATCTTCTATTAGAAAAGAGAGATTGGTCAGTGATAAAGCTAAGTATTACCGCTAAACTGAAATAGTAGCAAAGTAAACCGCTTTGTACCAAGGAGGGCTAGCGATGGTATTAACCGTGTTGTCTATTATATTAAGTATCCTACTTGTTGTTGTTGGCGTATTGGCTTTTGGGATTAGTGGAGGAGAGCTTCCTTTACTTGCTTTAGCCATTCCTATGTTATGGCTCATTCCTCAAGGTGGTGTTGCTACATGGGTGTTACTTGCTGGAATGTCATTGTTTGGCTTAACGCTTAGTGAGCAGCCATTATCACTCTCGATTGCTGTTTGGACTCTATTTCCCTTATTAATGGTGATTTTTTCACGACGAAAAAGCATTCATCTGGTGGCCTTTATTATTGCGGTTGTGGTGGCAATGGAAGCTGGGATCATGGCCTTACAATATGAAGGTAAATTAGAAGGCAGTGCCTCTTTAACATTGGTTCAAATAATCAGTGTTATTTTGGTCTGGATAGCGGCGAGAAGTTGGAAACCTGTGAATCGAAATGCGTGGTGGCCTCTGGTACTCGTTATTCCATTATGGATAGGGGGCTTACAACACGCGGCACTTGTTGCCTTGTCAATTACTGGTCTTATTGTATGTTTACAGAGTCTTGGACGATCTAAATATAGAGATTGGCTTTCTATGCTATCGTGGCTTTTACCCGTCATTGCTTTTGCAACTTTAATCATATCCCCTAAGTTTGAGGTGCCAGCATCGGTCATGGTTTCTTGGCTAATGATTTTAATGATTGGGTGGGTTACTGATTTTATGATGCAAGTAGATGATGAACCTATCGATTAAGTTCATCACCTATATTTACTATTAACCGCTAATGGCTACGACAGTTGTTTTTTCCTTTTTTATATTATCGCACTCAGTTTCAATCGCCTCTTTAATGGCTTCAGAAGATTGAATTAAATCATCGTAATGGCATGCTTGATCTCGACCGCGCCCTTTTGCTTCATACAGCGCAATATCAGCAAGTTTGGTTAAATCATCTGATTGTTGCCCATTTTTAGGGTAAGTAGAAATACCAATGGAAACACTTAGTTTCCCTAATGATAGTTCCTTAATTGCAAGGTGGAGATCACTTACGGAAGCACATAGCCCGTTTGCTACAGCAAGAGCGTCTTCAGCATTGGTACTTGGTAAGATAATAGCGAGCTCTTCACCACCAAGACGACAAATTGTATCTTCGCCACGCATTGTATTAAGCAGTAAAGTACCAATAGTTTTTAGGACATAGTCACCAGCATCATGGCCGTAGTTGTCATTAAAGCGTTTGAAATGGTCAAGATCTAGCATAAGAATAGACATTTCTTGTTTATGTCTATGCGCACGCATGATTTCTTGATTGATGGTTTCTTCGTAGTAACGGCGATTGTATAAACCGGTCAATGGATCACTGATCGCTTGTTCTCTCAGTTTTTCTTGTAAGTTTAAGTTAGCTAAAGCTAGACCGAGATGTTCTGCAACCGTAAAGGCTAGTTTTTGTACATCAGGCTCTAAATCTTCTTTATCACCAAGGTAGATGTGCATCATACCGATAGTATTTCCATGGGCAGTCAGAGGAATACAAAGTGTTTGATCTTCCCCCGTTGCTGACATATGAGAGCAAGGCAACGTTGTGTACTTATCGTTTGCTAGGTGGAATTTACCTTTACGCAGCGCCCAGCACTCTTCTGGTGCATAAGTTTTGCTTCCTGGCCATACTCCGCCCCAGTCAAGCTTAACAAGCAATTGGTTACGAGAAGAACGCATTAATGAAATAACGCCATTTACGTTACCAAGAATTCGAGGAAGGATATCTTCAACCACCATCTGAGCTTCATTAATTGAATTACAGGCAGCAAGCATAGTAGCAAGGCGATGTAATAATTCAATCTCTTGAGTACGCTGCTCAATACGATCTTCTTGTAAATCTTGCTCATTTTGTACTTGCTGCTGAATCAATTTGTTACTTAATAAAGAAGAACCAATAACAAGTGAAATATTAATCCCCATTAAAATTATTAGGATATTCATCAATTCTTCTACCATTGCGTCTATACGCGTTAATGGTGTCGCGACTCTAACAATATAAGTTTGACCTTGGTAATCGAATGATTGTGCTGAATACAGTAAATTTTTAAAGCGAGAAGTACTGAAGCGGGTCGTGGTGCCATAATTTAAGTTTTTAGCGTCAACAACTTCTTTTCTATTTAGGTGGTTTTCAAGTCGTAATACGGCTTCTAAAGAGATATCACTGTCTGCGATAGGTGTACCATCAGCTTTGATGATTGTTACGTGATCTTCTTTAGCTAGTTCTAGCTTGGTTTTTATATAAACATCTAAGGCTTTTAAATCAGAAAAAGAAACTTGGTCATCATTTATTTCTTTTATGACGCGTGAGATTTCTTCAGACATTCCACCTTCGACCTTTTTTTCAAGCCAATCAGAAAGTGTTGAGTTAAAAATAAATAAACCAAGAGACATGGTAAATATCATGCATATGATAGGTAGGTAGAGCCATTTTTTGCTGATTGTGTTTTTGTTCATCTAACAATATCCAATAATTCATTAGGCCAATTAATCGGCTTTAATACCATATATAGGGTATCTGAATTAAAGGTGAAATAATAGATTATTTACAATAAAGTTAATACGATGTGATTGATAAGGTTGGTTGGTTAAGTTTTTGTTCTGAATGATTTTAATTTGAAACTGTAAAATAAATAAGTTAAAACGAGGAGATGCAGATACTGCCTTTAGTTTAAAACTAAGAACAGTATCTGAAATTATGAAGGAGAATTATTGTGAGCTAATTTATAATTGCTTTCTTAGTTCACATCTTGTTTCCGATGAAACAACAGACCAATGTGTGCCTTTAATTGCTCCCTCAAGAGACCATAATAATTCATCACTAACATGGCTAGAATGAGTTTGTTGAATTGCTTTATAAGCATTTACTGAGCCTGTACTACGTAGTTCTTCTACTGTATTAATCCCTGCTTTCTTTAGCATTCTTTCTGTAGCTAATCGAAGGTTTGGTAAATCTTTAATACGTGATGGTTCTGCGGTTTTCTGTTTTTCTTTATCTTTTTTCGCGACATCTAAAGCTATAACAGCTTGAAGCAAGATGGAATCTGGTTCATTCCAACACTCCTCAGGAAGAGCAAAATATTTAGTAACAACTGGAAAACCACGTTTTTTATAAACGTAAGGTTCAAATCCTTGCTCTTTAAATAAATTAATCGTTTCTTCGCTTGATCGTAAATGCAGTTTGTCTTGAACGACAAGGGCAAACATAGTGTCATCTATAAAGACACCAAAGCCACCAAACATTGAACGCGAAGAGATCTTCCCAAGAGAGGAAAGTAAACGAAGTGATTCTTTTAGTATTGGTTTATCCATTGCAATAATTCTCGGTTAGTAAGTCTATGTCACTAAACAACTGAGCCCGAGGAAATAGTAGCAAGCTTAAAAGAAATCATTGTTATTTTAACGTAAAAATTAACAACGATTGACAGAATACTCGCCGTCGGCAACCCCGCTACCTTATATATAATACGTAGGCCGGAAGCTTTGCGTCCTATACTTTCGCATAGTTTGCCATGTTCGTGACACTATTGATGATATAGCAATCAATAAGGTGTGTTATAGCAAAAAACGCCATTATGTGATCTTGGTTCACATAATGGCGTTGTTTTTTTGTTATCTCTGTTCAAGTTTTAAATAAAAAAGAGAAATAAATAAGTTTTTGATATAAAAAGAATTGTAATTATTATTTTAAACGATTAAGAACACTACTGCGAGAAACAACCTCTGGCTGCATTTCAAAAACACGACGTTCGTGATGTTTATCCTTAATTCGCTCTAATAATATCTCTACCGCAGTTTTTCCTACACGACGTTTAGGTTGGTGGATCGTCGTTAGCGGTGGTGAGAAGTAAGCTGAAAGTTCTATATTATCGTAGCCAATAACAGAAATATCTTCAGGCACTCGCAAACCAGATTGCTTAATTCGACTGATTGCAGCCAGAGCCATTATATCGTTAAAACAAAATAAAGCAGTTGGACGCTCTTGCATGGCTAATAGCTTATCAATCGCTTTTGATGCAGAAGCGCATTCAAAGTCACCTTCTAATATCCATTCTGATTTAAATGGCAAGTTAGCTTCTTCATGAGCGCGTTGAAAACCATGAACACGTTCTTTACATGTGGTTTTTTCAGCTTGACCTGTAATACAAGCAATTTGAGTATGGCCATTTTCGATCAAATGTTTTGTTGCTAAATAGCCACCTTTTTCAGAGTTATCAATGATTTTATCTGTGTGTGGACTATCAGGGCCCCAGTCCATAATTACCATTGGTAACTCGGTATTCTTTTCAAGTAGTGCTAATAATTGTTCATTAAGATCTGAACACATAACCAATAAGCCATCTACTCGTTTTTCAGAAAGCATACGAAGGTAATGTTTTTGTTTATCTAAATCGCCCTCGGTATTACACATAAATAGTGTGTAACCTTGTTTGTAGCAGTAGTTTTCAACCCCATGCATTACTTCAGCAAAAAATGGGTTAAATGATTGAGTTACTAGCATACCAATAGTACGTGTCGTATTGCACTTTAAACTACGAGCAACAGCACTTGGTGCATAGTTAAGTTCTTCAACTGCTTCCCATACACGCTTTTGAGTTGCTTCTGCGACAAAGCGTGTCTTGTTAATTACGTGCGATACCGTGGTGGTTGAAACCGAAGCAAGTTTTGCAACGTCTTTAATAGTAGCCATATAAAAGCCTTAAATGATTATTAAGGGGCTATTTATCTTCCAACAAAAATGAGTTTTGATCTGTAAAGAACTGATGGAAGATAAATAGGCCCTAAGTCTAGGTATAAATAAAAAGGTATAAATAAAAAAAACCGCCAAAAATGCGGTTTTCATTTAGTTTTCAAATTTTATCGTTTGCGTTCACATTTTATAGGTAAAGCATAGTGCAAACAATTATTGATTTAATAAATTTTGGTTGTAATCTGATTTACATCACGGACTTGTTAGTTTATTGCATCAATTTTAGCATTTATATTACTCACCGGTAAGGAAAGTCGCATCTAATCGTAAGAACGCAACTAAAAAGTCGGTAACAGAAGCATAAAAACCAAACTCATCTCTTTCTTTACATATTTGACTAAATCTTGGAACCCATGAAAGTAATTGTTCGTTGATAAACGTTAGTTGAGCATTCATGTAAGTTTCAAAATCTTCTTCAGATGATTGCTGATTTGTCATGGCAATTAAGTTACCAAGAAAATCTAATTCAATAGCAATATGGTCAGCAGGTTCGTTAAACTCAGACTTTTGTGCAATGTCATATTTTGAAAGTAGATCTCGCATATCTTGAGCTGGCTTGCCATTTAGGATGCCTGCCTTGTCTAAATATATCGACGCGTAAGGCAGAGCACTGTTTTTATCCGAGCCTAGAAAGGCTTGACAGAAATCAGCAGATAGCTCAAGTTGCACGTCTTCGCGGCTTTGTAATTGATTTAGTTTTTCAATTAAAGCATTCATCGATGTCGCTAACGTTGGAGTTTCAGCCAAGCTTGCTAAAAAAGTACGTACTTCAAAACTGTTGTACTGCTCAAGCTGCTCAGTTGTTAGTTCATTAGCTAATAAGCTTGAAAGCCACCAGTAAATTTCAGCGCGTTGTTCATTAAATGCTGTTAATTCGTTCATTTATCTTTTACTCCAAAAAGTTTATTTAAGAATTGTACTGGATAAGTATGAAAAGGAATAGCACCTCTCATTAACAGGGTGTATAAATATATGAGTAAAGATTAATGTTCGATTTTTATTAAGAATTGTCTTGAATCAATTAAAATACAGAAATATCAATTGAGAATTGGCATTATTACAAAATATGAATAGAATAAGATAAGAACCATCCTAATAACCATAAAAAAGAGAAGATTATGAGCTATCACATTTTAGTTGTTGAAGACGAAGTGGTAACTCGCTCTAAACTTGTAGGCTATTTTGAAGCCGAGGGATATCAAGTGAGCGAGGCTGAAACAGGGGCAGAAATGCGAACTATTTTGGCTGAACAAAAAGTTGATTTAATTATGCTTGATATAAACCTACCAGGAGAGGATGGTTTATTGTTGGCGCGTGAATTACGCAGTCAGTCGAATATTGGTATTATTCTTGTTACAGGACGAACAGATAGTATTGACCGCATTGTTGGTCTAGAAATGGGGGCTGATGATTATGTTACTAAGCCTGTTGAATTACGTGAGCTATTAGTACGAGTGAAAAATTTATTTTGGCGTATGTCGTTAGTCAATGAACCTGTTGAAGTGGATGAGTCGAGTATTGTTCGCTTTGGTGAGTGGACTTTTGATATCCAACGTCGTGCTTTGTCAAATAATGGCGAGCCAGTAAAACTCACGAAAGCAGAATATGAATTATTGGTTGCTCTGTCTTCATACCCAAATACGGTTCTATCACGTGAACGTATTTTGAATATGATCAGTCATCGCGTAGATGCCCCAAATGATAGAACGATTGATGTACTGATCCGTAGAATGCGAGCAAAAATGGAAGTGGATCCAAAAAATCCTCAAATTTTTGTCACTGTACACGGTGAAGGTTATATGTTCGCAGGAGATTAATTTTCATAAACTGCGATAGATAATACAGAAAGCCACTCAAAATTGAGTGGCTTTTTTTGTTGTTATATCAATGTCAATACTGATTTCGCCTCATACATAAGAAAAGCTGTCTTTAATTTTTGTTTGTACTACTATGTTATGTGATGTCTATTCAAAAATAATTATTATGGGTTAGTGATGAAACAATTTTTTAAAATGGCAATGATTGCCTCTGCGTTAGTCGGTGTGGTTGGCTGTCAGAGTACTGGTGGTGAGTCAGCAGTGGCTGTAACTGAGCAAAATGACAAAGTACAATCAGTATCAACATTTGATGCGCTTCAGAAACAATATTCATTAGATAAAACAACTTTTGATTCTGTAGACTCTTTTTCAATTTATTCAGAAGCCGCATACGCGACAATGATGGAAGAGTGGGCTGAAGCAAAAGAGATCTTTTTAGAAATTGAAAAAGAGCCAGGGCTAATTAATGAAGAGTACTCAATGTTCTCTTCGGGTTCTTATGCTGCAAAGTACATGTCTTTAGTTGCAGTTGCCGATAGTGAACTTTCGAAACTTAAACGTTATAAAGCAACGGCAGATGTCGTATTGTCTGATGCTATTGCACAGATGGCATATTTGATTGAGATTGATGCTAAAAAGTATTACTCACAAGAGTTTTCAAGCCTAAACACTCAGTATAAAGCACTCTTTGTAACTGTGGTTGAAAACGATATTGCTGAAGCTCAAACTAAGCAAGCATCATTTCTAACCAATGCAAAAGTTACAGAGATTAAAACAACATTAAAAATTCATGTTGAGCCACTGGAAAAAGAGTTTTCTGACTTATCTCGTAAGGGATTTAAGGCCATTGCACCAATTAGCTATGGCCAAGCTAAAGCGGAATTAGATAAAGCTAAAAAAGCAGTACAAGCAAACAATCGTGATAAAGCATTAATTGTTGATGTTGTTGCTAAAACACGTTTTCAACTTGATCATTTAAAAAACATGGCAGCTGAAGTGAAATTACTGAAAGCAGTTAAAAATGGCCAATTTGAGCAACCAGTATTAGAGTTTGAAAATAAATTATTATCTATTTCACAAGCAATTAATGGTGATGATTACCGTAACCAACCATTAAGAATGCAGACTGAGGCGGTTTTGGTTTCAGTACAGCAAATGCATGAGATTAATAATACGGCTGATCTAGAAGATAAAATCAAAGAGCTTCAGGTGCAAATCAAAACACTGGAAGTGACAGTTGAAAAGCAAACTGGCGATCGTGCTAATGTTCAAAAACAAGTGGTTGTACTGACACAACAACTTGAGCGAAATGATAACTTAATTAATAATTTGAATGGTGTGATTGCTTCTTATAAAGAGAAAGAAGCGGCAGAAAAAGCAAAGAAAGAGGCAATAACTGCAGAGCCAGCCACAGCGGAAGAAAATGCGGAACAAGCGGCAGTTGCAGAAAACAATCAACCGGAAGAGCAAGCATCAGAAGAAACGGCAGTAGTCGAAGAGGCTCCAGTAGCTGCTGAACCTATCGCAGAAGCTCAAGAAAGCATCGTAGAAGAGACTACTGTTGCTAAAACTGAATTGGTTAAAGCGGATCCAGTGACTACTGACGTTGTTGAGGCAAAGGTAGAGACTAAGTAATTGTAGATATAACTGACAGTTCGTCAGCGTCTATGACAGCGAAAGCACCCTATGCATTGGTTTAGGGTGCTTTTTTATTGGATATTTATCCGTTTCTGCTACACTTCGGCTGTTCACTTTTTTGAGGTACATCATGACATCACCAGAACCTAAATTAACCCGTTTAAATAAATTCATTAGTGACACGGGTTATTGCTCACGAAGAGAAGCAGATAAGCTTATTGACCAACAACGTATTACAATTAACGGCAAAGTCCCTGAAATGGGAACAAAAGTAGCTGAAGGTGATGAAGTTCTGGTTGATGGAAAACCATTAAAAGAGAAACAAGATCGTATTTATATTGCATTTAATAAACCCGTAGGGATTACATGTACGACTGAGCGTCATGTTGAAGGCAATATCGTTGATTATATTAATCATGAACAACGTATCTTTCCAATTGGTCGTTTAGATAAACCTTCAGATGGCTTGATCTTTTTAACCAGTGATGGCGATATTGTAAATAAAATTCTTCGTGCAGGTAATGCGCACGAAAAAGAATATGTAGTACGCGTTGATAAACCGATCACTGATGAATTCTTAACTAAGATGGCGGCGGGTGTACCTATTCTAGATACGGTTACCTTACCGTGTAAGATTGAACAAGAATCTCGTTTTGTTTTTCGTATTACCTTAACACAGGGACTTAATCGTCAGATCCGCCGCATGTGTGAATACTTAGACTATGAAGTATTTAAGCTAAAGCGTGTGCGTATTATGAATATTGATCTTGGCAAATTAGCATCAGGTGAATGGCGTTACTTGAGTGCAGATGAAATGGACCAAATTAATAATATGATTGGTTCATCTAGTAAGACGGAAGAAGCTTCTCGTAAAGTTCAAGAGATCGATGGCAAAGTACGAGTAATTAAAAAAGCAAGTTCAGGACGTAATCATCATTCGAACAATACGTTTAATGAAAAGCGTCGTGAAAAAGCAAAAGAAGAACGATTTGGTAATTCTGCGCCTAAACGAAGAAATGATCGTAAAGAGCAAGGTAAGCCACAGTCAGAAATTAAAGTTTGGCGTCCGAAATAGACCGTTTTTTCAACATCTTAACTGTTTTTTAAGTTATTTGGCGATAAAGTCTACAAACAGAGTGTCAAATGCAAATTTTTGTTTGACACTTTTTTTAAATCGGTTACATTAAGCCCCGTAAGAGAGATGGCGCCTTGGCAGAGTGGCTATGCAGCGGATTGCAAATCCGTGGACCTCGGTTCGACTCCGGGAGGCGCCTCCATTTCTTAGTGATTTATGCGACACTAGCTCAGCTGGTAGAGCGCAACCTTGCCAAGGTTGAGGTCACGAGTTCGAGCCTCGTGTGTCGCTCCATATTTTGTAAAAGGCAGTCACGTAACATTGGCAGACTGTTTTAAAGATGGTGTCTAACCGTTCTTTTTAGAACACATTGGTTAGGAGCATCGCAATAAAGAATTGCGTGCCCTGGTGGTGGAATTGGTAGACACAAGGGATTTAAAATCCCTCGGCGTTCGCGCTGTGCCGGTTCAAGTCCGGCCCGGGGCACCATCTATTTATCATTCAAGTGTAAATTTGAATGATGAGAAGTGTAGTTCACTAACGAACTAATAAAGATAAGTGTGAAAGTATATATGGCGCCTTGGCAGAGTGGCTATGCAGCGGATTGCAAATCCGTGGACCTCGGTTCGACTCCGGGAGGCGCCTCCACTTACTTTAACAATAAGAATTAAACATTACTGTTATTACGGTGATGAAAGATGGTGTCAACCTTCTCATTTATTGAGAACATGGTTAGAAGCATCGCAAGAAATTGCGTGCCCTGGTGGTGGAATTGGTAGACACAAGGGATTTAAAATCCCTCGGCGTTCGCGCTGTGCCGGTTCAAGTCCGGCCCGGGGCACCATCAATTAAAAAGGCTCATCAGAAATGATGAGCCTTTTTTCCTTTCTGCTAAGTCATATTTTCTACTGTAACCCCAAGTTCAATAATTATCTGTAGTGATTTTTTGCTTAAAAATGGATCATTGAATTAATCACATTGGTATTATTATCAAAGCAGTAGCTGACTTATATTGCTAGTAGACGTCTAGATGTAAACATTTCCAAACCGCCGAACTTACTGTATAATGCGCGCCTTTCTAGTTGTTTATCTTATTAATGCTTCAAGGCTAACATTATGAACCTTTCTGCTAAAACCGTTGTTGTTATCGCTATTGGTGCCGCTCTATATGGTATCGGTGGCCTACCAATGTTTGGTATCCCAGTCTTTGCTAATACCACGCTAAAACCAGCTATGGCTGTACTTGCTTTATTTTCAGTACTGTACGGGCCGATAGTAGGGTTCCTTGTTGGATTTATTGGTCACTGGGTAACGGATTTATTCGCAGGTTGGGGTGTTTGGCTTACTTGGGTTTTAGGTTCAGGTATTGTCGGTATGATTATTGGTTTGTTCCCAATACTGACAAAGAAACGCATAGAGTCAGGACTTTTTGATAAGAAAGATTTCTTCATCTTTGTCATGTTAGCGTTTGCAGGTAATGTGATTGGTTACGGAACATCAGCGTTTTTAGATACTATCCTATACGCAGAACCGTTTAGTAAAGTATTTATGCAACTGTGCATCATTGCGGCAGGTAATACCGTACTAATTGCTATTGTAGGTTATTTTATTTTAACTAACCTCGCTAAGCGTAAGAAACAAAGCACAAACTTAACAGAGGCGCCATAGTTAATGAGCGTAACCTTTTCGAACTTCTCTTTTCGATATGCGTCACAGGATAAACCGACGCTTAAAAATATCAATCTAAGGATAGAAAAAGGCGAAAAGATATTAATTATCGGGCCAAGTGGCAGCGGTAAATCAACATTAGGTCAGTGTTTAAATGGCCTAATCCCTCATACCATTAAAGGCGAGATCGAAGGTCAACTTTGCCTTAATGAACATGATGTTTCTGATTGGAAAATAGAACAATACACAGAAAATGTTGGCACCGTTCTTCAAGATACCGACAGCCAATTTGTCGGTTTAACGGTTGGAGAAGACATTGCTTTTGCCCTTGAAAATCAAATGGTTTCAAGAGCTGAAATGTACCCAATTGTTCGTGATACTGCAAAAATAGTGGATCTTGAGAACTTGCTTAATAAATCACCTTATGATCTTAGTGGCGGTCAAAAACAGCGAGTGTCATTAGGTGGGATCTTAGTTGACGACGTCGATCTACTGTTATTTGATGAGCCATTAGCGAGCCTTGACCCTAAAACGGGCAAAGCGACTATTGAAATCATTGATGAGTTACATAAAAGCAGAAGCAAAACCGTTGTTATTATTGAGCATCGTCTAGAAGATGTTTTGCATTGCCCTGTCGATCGTATCATTTTGATGGATCACGGTGAGATTGTTGCAGACATGACACCAGATCAGTTGATTCAATCTTCACTATTAATGGAGTATGGGATCAGAGAGCCTCTGTACGTATCGTTACTTAAACGATGCCAACTTGCGCTTTCAGCTATTCCTCATATTAGCCATTTACCATCGATCCCAGCGGAATGCTTGAACTCTGCAGTGAATGCTTGGTTTGATGATAGTCAATGTAATGGTTCAGAGATGGCCAAGCAGGACGCATTATTAAGTATTGAAAACTTAACCTATTCGTATGATGGTGAAATAAACGCATTAGAAGACGTTTCTTTTACTGTGAATAAAGGTGAGTTTGTTTCTATTCTAGGTAAGAATGGCTCGGGTAAATCAACAATTACTAAGTTAGTGATGGGAGTGTTACAACCAGATTGTGGTTCTATTAAATTAAATAATCAAGATCTAGCAGATTTGTCTATTTATGAGCGCTCTCAAAAGGTTGGGGTAGTATTACAAAACCCAAATCACATGATCTCGCATCACCTAATATATGATGAAGTAGCGTTTGGCTTAGTTAATAGCGGCTTCTCTGAAAAAGAAATTGAAGAGAAGGTACTTTACGCATTAGAGCTATGTGGTTTAAGTCGTTTTCGTCACTGGCCGATTGATGCGCTTAGTTATGGTCAAAAGAAGCGTGTAACGATCGCATCTATTTTGGTTCTTGAACCAGAGCTATTGATTTTAGATGAACCAACAGCTGGGCAAGATTACAAGAATTACACTTCAATGCTTGGTTTTATTAATCAGCTTAACCAACAGCTAGGTTTAACCGTAATTATTATCTCTCATGATATGCATTTGGTTCTTGAACACACGACACGATCTATTGTCATTGCTGATAGCAAATGCATCGCTGATCAGGACGTAACCAAGGTATTTAGCCAGCCAGAGTTATTAAATAAAGCAAACTTAACTGTAACAAGTTTGTATGAATTAGCTGAGAAATTGGAGATAGAAAATATCACTGGTTTTATACAGCAATTTATTAATGAAGAGCATGAGAGTAAAAAGAATGTCCACTAATAAACAGAGTTTTGGTATTAATTATGTGGATTTGGACACTTGGTTACATCATTTAAATGGGGTAACTAAGTTTCTGCTGTTCATTACGTGGATTACCGTAGTTCTGACTACATTTGATTTACGTATTATCATTCCATTGATCTTATTAGGTTTATATTTATTAAAAGCCACAAGAGTGCCTTTTACTGCTTATAAACCATTATTGATTGGCACTGCGACAGTATTGAGCATGAATGCGGTATTTATGTTTTTGCTAGCGCCGAATCAAGGTAATGAGCTATTAGGCTCAACAACGGTATTAATGCCTATTTTTGGTAGTTATGCGATTACTCAAGAGACTCTGTTTTATCTAATTACGGTGACACTTAAGTACTTTAGTATGTTTCCAATCGCATTGGTTTTTGTATTTACGACTCACCCAACAGAGTTTGCTGCGAGTTTAAATCGATTAGGCCTGCCTTATAAAATCGCTTATGCCGTAAGTTTAACACTAAGATACTTACCTGAAGTAAAAAGTGACTTTATAAATATAATGCATGCTCAACAGGCCCGTGGTGTTGATTTATCTAAGAATGTTCCCGTTTTTACTCGAATTAGTAATATAGCTAAAATATTAGGCCCATTGATCTTTTCAAGCTTAGATAGAGCTGATGAAATTTCAAACGCGATGGTATTACGTGGTTTTGGGCGTGGGAAAAGCAGAACGTGGTTCAGTGATAAGGCGATAACTAAGACAGACAAAGCTGTCATGTTTGGCTTATTCATTATTGTTATTTTAGCTATCACAAAGCGAGTCATGGATAGTCAGCTATTTTGGTATCCATTTAATTAGGCGTGCTATCAAAGCGAATTGATTATAGAGTATTGACGATTAAAAAGTAGGCATAGTACCTACTTTTTATTTTTTAGATTGTCCAAATTCTTCAATAACATCAGAGCTAATGTTTTCATGGCTAAAAATGAGCATTGAGGTTAGTTTTTCTACCATAGCCTCAGGCTCTAATTCACTGAATATAACTTTGTTGATTAACTCTTTAATTAGTAACTCTTCGTGCTCTAAAAAGCCACGAGCATCGATCTCGACAGGTATATCACTTGGCATACGATCAAACTGTAGAAATGCCATATTATGATTTACGTTTGAGGTTAATAACTGCTCAGGAAACCATTCTTCGCCCGTGACGACTTCTAAGTCATTACCATAACTTGTTTGAATATCTTGTAAATTTTGTATCAATTCAGAAATTTTCACAATTTTTTCTCAAGAGGTGAATTACTATTTACTGTAACGACACTATACTTAAATTCTATAGTTGATTGAAATTATATTTTACTTCAATTGCTTAGAGCGTTTACCTTTTAACCAATTAGATTGATCCCACTTAGAGTATTTCTTTTGTATAAAGACATTTTAAAAGTAACCCCAACGATATTATTATCGACAATTTTATTTTTCTTCAATAGTGCAGTAGCTTCTGAAGAAGAAGTCATTACTAAATCTTCTGTTGAAAAAGAAAAAGATTGGGGTATTGCTGCAGTTGTTAGAACAGCAAGCATCCCATACACAACAGATACCGAAACGGTTTCAACATTTATACCAATGATGTTCTTTGAAAATGATTATGTGTTCATTAATGGAATGGAAGGTGGCGTCTATTTATATCAAGAGAGTGATTGGCAACTAAGTGCGTTAATGCGATTACGTTACTTTGATTTGCCTAAGCAAGCTCAAAATAAGGCGGGTGGTGATGTCGTTGATACTGGTTTTCAAGCTCGCTATCAGATTAATAAAGAGTGGTACTTTGACTCTGAGCTTATGGTAGATCCCGAATTTCGTTCTTATATGAATTTTCGATTGGGTGCTGAAATTGAAGCAGGCGATTGGTGGTTTAACCCAAGTATAGAGGCCCGCTGGAAAGAGGCTGAATTTAATAGTTATTACTATGGTTTAAATGAAGAAGCTAACGACACATTAAGCGCTGGAGTTGATGTAAAAGCGGGGTTTATGTCTCGTTATCATGTTACGTCTAATTTATATCTTCTCGGTGGTAGCTATGTATCTCGTTTAGATGACAGTGCCTATAGTAGTCAATATATTGATAATCGTTGGGAATTTGAATACTTTTTAGGTGTGGGCTTCTTTACAGATAGCAGTACTTCTTCTCGCAAAGATATAACAAATAAGCCATATTTACGTATAGCACATGGCTGGGCTACACCATCTAATATTGGCGATATTATTAATTTAGAGTCAGAAAAAGATCCACACAATAATCAAATGACGTCTGTTTTTTATGGTTTACCACTAACAGATGAACTGTTTTCATTACCTATCGATCTTTATCTAACTCCAGGTTATGTTCAACATTGGCAATCAGATGTCCAAAACTTAAGTTCAGAGTTTGTAGTAGCGATTAAAGCTTATGCGACGATTCCATGGCCAACTAAATGGCGATTTGGTGTTGCCGAAGGCTTATCGTATATAAATCATGTTTCCTACATTGAACAGTCTGAAATGGATAGTAAGGGATATAAAGAAAGTAAGCTCTTAAACTATCTAGATTTCTCTTTTGATGTCAACTTAGGTGATTTGTTTGATCAGCGAGATTTAGATGGTGTTTGGCTTGGTTATAGTATTCACCACCGATCTGCTATCTTTGAAAATTCATCCCAGTATGGACGTATAAAAGGTGGCAGTAATTACAATAGTATTTATATTCAGTTTGATATTTAATTTAAAATAAAGTATTTATAATCAATGGTTTAAACGATTTTTTTGTTTTCATTTAATTAAGTGCAATGCGGTATGTATTTGACGGTCGTCAAGTAATTGTACTAGTGAATATTTAGTGTCATATCTTTGTAATATTGCTTTGCGCTGCGAAATAAGTGAGTTATTATTTTTGGAATAAAGATCATATTTTGATGGCTAGAGTAAAGGATTACGATGCGGATATTTCAAAAAATAACAATAGGAATGTTGATTATTTCCATTGGAGCTTTAATTTGGTATCACTTTAAAGGTGATACTAAAATGCTCACCATTAACCCAGAAAAATATCAATATTATGCCGCAGATGATAAAAAAGTGGGTGGTATAAGTGATGCTATTTTAGTTGAAAAAAATGGCAAACCATCCATGCGTTGTACGATGAAAAAAGGTAAGTATGCATGGCCATATTGTGAAGTTGCGATTCATTTTTCTGATAGTATGTTTGAAGGTGTTGATCTCTCTTCATATTCAAAACTCATTTTAGATATTGATTACAAAAGCGCTGATCCAAACGGGCGTTTACGTGTTTATTTAAGAAATAGTAATCCGATTTACACTAAACGAAATGATGGAGCATCATTAAAATTTAATGGGGTAGAGTATGAACCTGGTTTTAATGCTGGTCCCAAAGAAATTGAGTTATCAGACTTTCAAGTTATGACTTGGTGGATAGCGGATTATAAAGTCCCTGTAGAACATGCAGCCCCAGAGTTTTCGAATATATCTATTATTGAAATAGCAACTTCATCGACGGTAAAGAGTGGTGATTTTGAAATGACCATTAATAGTATTGAGCTACGTGGGTCATGGATTAAAGAAAATACATTATTGAAAATTATTTTATATGCATGGTTAGTTATTATCATTGCCTATATTTTATATGAACAAAAAAGATTAAATAAAAACCTCAAAGTAAGTGCTTATCGTGAAAGCCGTTTACGTAAATTAAACGATAGCTTAAAAGAGAAGAATGTTGAATTTGCCGAGCTTGCTCATCGAGACTCATTAACAGGAGCTCGAAATCGAAATGCAGTACGAGATTGGCTAGATCAAATGTCTCAACAAGTTCGTTGGGGTAAACAGACGTTTTCAGTGATCTATATAGATATTGATTATTTCAAAAAGATCAATGATAAGCTCGGTCATCAAACTGGAGATGATATTTTAAGAGAGTTTGTTTTGGTGGTAACTAGTGCGATTAAAAGCACGGACTTTTTGGTTCGTTGGGGAGGAGAAGAGTTTGTCGTTTTCTGTCCAAATCATAACGCGCAACAGGCAACAGAAAAAGCAGAGCATATTCGTAAAACGGTTGAGCATCATTTATGGTGCCACAATGAATCGCTGACTTGTAGTTTGGGTGTTACTGAAATGAAAGATGAACGCATAACTGAAGTTATTGCCCGTGCAGATGATGCGTTGTATAAAGCAAAAAATGCTGGGCGAAATAAAGTCATAACCAGTGTAAGTGTGGGTAATGTAAGTACAAGCTCACGCTATATGTGATGAAGCGTATATGAAGTAACTCTATTTAGATGAGAATCAATCAAAGAAGTTGAAAGCCTGATTTCGATAAGCTATCGAAATCAGGCTTTTTTGTACCAATATAATTAATTAGATAATTTCTGGAATTGTATTATTCAATTGGAATCGAATCTCTGTTTATCGGTTCTTTGGGACCAAGAAATTTAGGTTGTACATTAAAGATATATAAATCAAGTATTGCTTTGGTTCTCGCTAGCACTTCTCTAATTCTTATTTTTGTATTTGCCCATCCGCTAGGGGAAGGAACAACTAAGCAGACGGTATCCATAGAGAAATGATTAGCAATGAAGAGTGCTCGTTGGCAATGAAATTTCTGAGTCACAATGGTAAGGCTATTAGCTTCAAAAATCTGTTTAGCACGCTGTACAGAGTCGAGAGTTCTAAAACCTGCGTAATCTAATGTAATATTCTCTTCAGGGATCCCTGCTTTTAATAGATCTCTTTTCATCGTCCAGGGTTCATTATATGAGCGATGAGCATTATCACCACTTAATAAAAAATGCGTTACTTTATCCTTTTTATATAACTCAATCGCCGCATCAATACGATATTGATAGTACGGGTTTAAAGTTCGTCGAATGTATTTACTCGTTCCAAGAACTAAGGCTGTGTCTTGGGTCGGTATCGATTCAATGTCTTGATACAGTTGAGATCCTGTTGAGAGTGATATGGTGACATCTGCTAATAATACGACAGATACAATAACCCCGATAATCAGCACTGTTATTTTTAACCATTTTTTTATCTGGTGTAAATTCGGAAGTTTCATTGAACCTCAACTTGGTAGATTAGGCGTTATACTTGACGATTTTTTTGTGCCCACATACCAATAATAATAAAGGTAGAAAGAACAATAGCAAGCATAAAAGCAGGCTCAATAGAGCGCAGTGCAGATGTGAGAAATGGCGATGCTTTTACAATCAATAAACCATAACCAAAGGCATTAACACCGATAAAAGCCACAGTGCGAATTAAAAAATGTTTACCAGATAAAAAAGCACGAAGTGCTCTATTAATGTCACCACCAAGCATAACTAATGCGCAAGCGATCATAGCAACAGAGATATCAGATAAGTATGGGGTTAAGTAGCTTCCCATTGAATTGAAGAAAGAAATAACGTGATTCATATAATGAGTCTTTAAATATCGTAAGGTTAATTAATGGCTATTAGAAACATATAGTTGAAAAAAAACCAGAGAAATCTTCTCTGGTTTTGATTTTGGTGGAAATTTTTAATTAAAACGCAGTTCGTTTGTAGCGACGATATACTGGTTTCCAGAAGTACTGGTCAATTTTTTGATGTAATGCTTCGTCAGTGATTTCTAAAGCATAGCCTTGTTCAATCGCTTTTTTAGCAACAGCAAAGGCAATTTTCTTTGATACTGTGTGGATCTCTTCCAATGGTGGTAGAAGCGCACCAGAACCATTAATAGCAAGAGGGGAACACTCTGCTAATGCACGGCTTGATTCTTGTAGCATTTCATCAGAAACACGAGTCGCTTTAATTGCTAAAACACCTAGACCAATACCAGGGAAAATAAAGCTGTTGTTACATTGTGCAATTGGGTAAGTTTGACCATTATGAGTAACAGGATCAAACGGACTACCTGTTGCTACTAATGCTTGTCCATCAGTCCAACGAATAATGTCATTTGGTGTTGCTTCTACACGACTTGTTGGGTTTGATAATGGGAACACAATAGGGCGTTCACAGTGTTTATGCATCTCTTGGATAACTTCTTTGCTAAATAAGCCAGGAGCACCAGATACACCAATTAACACTGTTGGTTTTGCATTACGCATAACATCTACAAGTGAGTAGTTAGGTTCTTCAGAAACCCAGTCTTTCGTATTTTCAGCTTTTTGTACTAAACGTTGTTGGAAATCAAGTAGGTTTGGCATGCCTTCTTGTAATAAGCCCCAACGGTCAACCATGTACACTTGCGAGCGTGCCTGAGCATCAGAAATACCTTCAGATACCATTTGAGCAATAATCGCTTCAGCAATACCACAACCCGCAGAGCCTGCACCTAAGAAGGTAACACGTTGCTGTGCTAATGAACTGCCCGCCGCTTTACAGGCTGCAAGTAGTGAACCAACAGTAACCGCAGCAGTACCTTGAATATCATCATTAAAACAACAGATACGATTTTTGTAACGCTCAAGTAAAGGCATTGCATTTTTTTGTGCAAAATCTTCAAATTGAACAAGAGCTTGAGGCCAACGACGTTGAACTGCTTGAATAAAGTCTTCAACAAACTCAGCGTATTCATCACCAGTGACACGAGGGTGACGCCAGCCCATGTACATAGGATCTGCAAGACGTTGAGGGTTATTAGTACCTACATCAAGAACGATAGGTAGGGTATGCGCAGGACTAATACCACCACATGCGGTATACAGTGCTAATTTACCAATTGGAATACCCATACCGCCGATACCTTGGTCACCAAGACCAAGAATACGCTCACCATCAGTAACAACAATTACTTTTACGTTTTGGTTTGCTGCGTTATTTAGTAGGTCATCAATGCGGTTTTTGTTCTCATAAGAGATAAATAGACCACGACCACGACGATAGATGTTTGAGAAGTTTTCACACGCAGCACCAACAGTAGGCGTGTAAATAATTGGCATCATTTCACTGATATGGTTTTGAACTAAGCGATAAAACAAGGTTTCATTCGTGTCTTGAATATTACGTAGGTAGATATGTTTATCCATATCATTTTCAAAACTTTGATACTGCTTATAAGCTCGACCAGTTTGTTCTTCGATGCTTTCGATAGCTTCAGGAAGTAAGCCTTCTAAGTTAAAATATTTACGCTCAGTAGTGCTGAATGCGCTGCCTTTATTTAGCAGAGGGGTACTTAGAAGTGCTGGGCCAGCATAAGGGATATATAGGGGACGTTTGTTGTTATTCATTGTTATGCTTCTTCAAATCAAGAATGAACCACAGATCCTATGCCTACTTTACTTAAATATCAAAGCGTGATTGAAAATAAAGTGCGAATACAGTCATGTTTTTATCAATCAAATCCGCTAGAGTAGTGAAATATTCTATTATTTTACGGTTTGTATGTTTTTGTTACCAATTAATGCCATTCGTTCTGATTTTTCTGCTTCTATTTTAGATAAAAATTTAGTTGTTCAATCTGAAACGGGATCGGGAAAATCGACTCATTTACCTTTATGGGCATCAGAGTACGGTCGTGTATTGGTTATAGAGCCAAGAAGGATCGCTTGTACGGCATTGGCTGAATATTTAGCAATGCAGAATGGTCAGGCTGTGGGTGAAGATATTGGTTATGCGATCAAACTCGACAGTAACTATAGCGAAAACAGTAACATTGTATTTGTTACCCCCGGAATCGCATTAAAGTGGTTTATGGAAGATAAATTAGCCACATTTCCATTCATTATGATTGATGAATTCCATGAGCGTCGCTGGGATACTGATCTGTTAGTGGCTTTATTGCGTGATCATCAACAGCACCGTCTTATTTTAACCTCGGCTACGATAGAAAGTAAGCCACTAGCGAGTTATGTGAATGCCACGGTTTTAACGGCAGAAGGTCGACAATTCGCCGTTAATATATCAAATGTTGCTGAACACCCTCAACAGATGCCATCGATAAAAGACTTAGATCTTCACGTGATCTCAATGCTACAAAGTATTATTCAGCAAGGCGAAACCGGCGATATCTTAGTCTTCTTACCAGGAAAGAAAGAAATCACGCAATGTGCTCAAATTGCGACGAAAAAATTCCCTGATAGTAAAGTGATCCCACTGTTTGCAGGCGTTTCTGATACTCATCGGCATCAAGCATTAACGAAATCTTCCCAACAACGAATTATCTTTGCAACCAATGTGGCAGAAACCTCGCTTACGATCCCCAATGTCACCGTGGTTATTGATTCAGGATTAGAGCGAAGAACGCACCAGCGAAATGGCCGAACAACACTATCTCTGCAAGCCATTTCTAAAGCGAGTGCAGATCAGCGAGCAGGACGAGCAGGGCGAACTCAAGTGGGGCAAGCGATTAGATTGTATGGAGAGCATGCCCCATTAGAAAAAATGACACCCCCAGAATTACAAAGAGAAGAGTTAGTTGAGGCTGTCTTAGCGGCAGCCAGCTGTGCTCGAGCTTTACGAGAGATGACATTCTTAGAGCCATTACCAGAAAAATCGTTAGCGTTAGCCGAAGAAAAACTACAACAAATGGGTGCGATAAACCGTGATCTTGTTATCACAGATTATGGCTTGCAATTGTTTCCCTTGCCCATTGATACCCTTTTTTCTCATATGCTTTCGGTAGTGAAAGGGCGATCTGAAAAAGAAACCGTTGCAGATTTAGTGGCGGGGCTTTCTGTTTCAAACAAATTATTCTCAATCGCTAATTCAGAAATGGCATTAGATGAGTTTTTGCGTTGGAATCCACAATCCTGTGATCTAGTGACTTTAGCCTCTATTGTTCGAGGCCATGATTGTGATGGATTAATTATTGATGATGAATTGCGTAAAGAAGCTCAGGCATTAGCAAAGCAGATCCGCAATGAATTAGGGTTACCAGAGCTAGCTGTCAGTAGCCGTTTGAAAAGAGAAGCGGTATTACTTCAATTGGTAAATAAATTACCTGAATTAGTCTTTGTTCGTAGAGAAAAACGCAGAGAGGCTTTTGGCAATGGTTATTTAGAAGTGGTTCTTGGACGAAATAATCATTTTTTACCTATCTATGAAGCCGCCATTATATTTAATCAGTTTTCTTTACCTGGAAGAGGCAATAAGCAAACACTGACAATTGCAACGGCATTAGCACCGATAGATATTTCTTGGATTATTGAAAGTGAATTGGCGGAATGTCGAGTTGGTGAATGCATCAATGATAATCAAGACATTAAAATAGCTCATGATTATTACTACGCCAATCGACTATTGAAAACGGTTTATGTTGAACCGGCAGAAGAGGATGCGATTGCGGCGATCGTCTCACAAGTGATTGAAGGTCATATTCTGCCCTTATTTAAAGATAAAAGAGAGGCAGAAATTGCCGCTTGGCAGCTTTATTGTCAATTAAACGGCAATAAGCAGAGTTCAGCGATGACTTTTGAATATTGGTTTACCCAACAGCTAGAAGAGCTTGGCGTTACTTCACTAGACGACATGGCAATGTTTGATGAAGATGACTTTATTTTTGATGGCGTTCCTGAGTGGGAGTTGGTTGATTTTATGAAAAAATACCCTCAAATCGTGGTATTGCCTGACATTACAGTCTCTGCCGAATATTTCCCATCAAGTAAGCGAGTGGTATTAACCTACATGAAAGGGGATAGAAGAGGGGATCTTAAGCGGTGGGAGCTTCCAACTTGGTCAGGTTGGCGAATTCAGTATAAAAAAGCAAGCCGTAGCATTGATGTTAAATAATTCAAATAGATAAAGTTAAATGTCGGTATGTATTTTGCTTATCAATACAAAAAGGCAAGTTACTGACAAAAGGTCAATTATGAAAAAATGGATGCTACTGATTGCATTGGCTATTCCTCTCGTAACCTCAGCAAAAGAATTAAATCGTATTCATGGCTATGAAGACAGTTATGTATTAGGTACTTATACTGATGAACTGAATAAAGACACTTATGTTGCCGGTGGTTTTGAAGATGCGGATGGCTTACAACAAGTTGAAGTTAAATTTCAATTTTCGTTAGCCGTTCCAATTATGCCGATTAATCAAAGCACGTCAGTGATGTTTGCTTATACTCAGAAATCATTATGGCAGTTGGGAAACAATGATATTTCATCCCCTTTTAGAGAAACCAACTATAAGCCACAGTTTTTTTTAATGCATCAATCAAATATGCTGTTATTTAATAACGCTGAGATTGGTTATGTACATGAGTCAAATGGTCAGACGGCGAGTTTATCTCGCAGTTGGGATCGAGTGTATGGAGCGTTAGAGCGTATTGATGGTCCGGTTCAATATGGCTTTAGAGCGTGGTATGTATTTGCAGAAGAAACGCCAGATGAAGACATGACGGATTACTTAGGTGATTACGATGTATGGGTTAAGTTAGGAAATGATATTGGTCAGTTTAACACGCGTTTTCATTATAATTTTGGAACAAACAAAGGCGGCGCAGAAGCGGGTTATACCCTGTATCTAAATAAATTTGTTGGTTTGTATGTTCAGGCATGGAAAGGGTATGGTGAAACCTTGATTGATTATGACCATGATCAAACCCGAATTGGCTTAGGTATGAAGTTAATTCCACCAAATTAATTTAAATATTAATGTGTAATGATTAAGCCTCGATGTAAATCGGGGCTTTTTTATGAAAGTTAATTATTATATTTAGCGGGTTAATGTGTAGAGGGAAGTGAGGCTTGTCATACTATGATGGCGATCATTGCTATCATTTATAATATGCATTACGATCGCGCCAGTTTTTTTCTAGGGAATACAATATGATTATAATGATGTTGTTGAGTTTTGTAATCATCGCTGCGGTATTGTGGTGGTTTTACAGTCGAGATAAAGCGGCCTCTTTAAATCCAGTATGGATGATATTTTTTGTTGTAATCAGCATGATTGTTATTTTTTCTTCGGGTTTACGCCCAGAGAAGTTTGCTGTGAATAATAAAGTGATTACAGAACCTTTAGGCCCATTATCGTATGATGATAAAATGCGATATTTAGAAGATCAATTAAAAGCGTCACCAAATAATTCTGATCTATGGTTTGAAATTGGTCAAGGCTACTTACTAAATGGTGAGTTTAATAACGCGAATATTTGTTTTGATTATGCACTGCGCCTCTCTGATGAGCCAACAGCAAATCAATACGCTGCAAAAGCAACAACTCAGTATTACGCACATTCTCAAATCATTAATGAAGAGATACAAACTTTACTTAATAAGGCATTAGAGCTTGATGAGTATAACCAAGCGGCATTAACCTTAATTGCTTCCGATCATTTTGTGACGTTCCGTTATCAAAAAGCGATTAATGCTTGGCAGAAGATTTTAGATTCAGAAAGAGTTGATATAGATAGAGTCACTATTATTAATTCAATTAACCAAGCGAAGCAATTAATGCAGGCTCGTCGCTAGTTAAAGAGTTAAAGAGTTAAAGAGTTAAAGAGTTAAAGATATGAAAAAGCCGACACTTCAAAGGTTGAAGTGTCGGCTTTTTTATTGGTACTTAGCTAATGAGATTTAGCTCTTTATTTGACGATTATTTTATTGGTGCATAATCGGTTGATTCACGTTCTTTTGCTTGGTTTTCCCACTGAGGAACCACGGTTTCTAAGAAGTGTTTTTTCTCAGCTTCCATACCTTTCATATCCATACCCAATGCTTTTTGTGCCGCCGCTTTGGTTGAAATATCTGGTATAGCGATAGGGTCCGTAATCCCTTTTTTCGCTAGTAGACGGATCAGTTTGGTACGAGCATCTGCTGCTTTATCAACCGCAGTCCCTAATACTTCTAGAGCAACTTCAGGTGCATGCATATGAACACCATGTGAAGCAATCGCATAATCCCAGCGCCATTGTGCATGACGAATATCTTGTAGGATTGGCTCCATTTCTTTTTCAGTTGCACCAGCATCCCATGCAGCTCCAGCTTCAAAGTGAGCGGCCACGATTTGACGTTCAGCGGTTAGCTTCATTTTAAGTACTTGTGCTTTACGACTAGCAACAACACCTTGTAGCATTTCTTTAGATTGTGTATGACAGTTTGCACAGGTATCTTCAAAGCGATCGAATGGGTTACCGACTTTATGATCAGTATAAACGGTGCCATCTTCTTTTTTCACTTTTGGCATATGACAATCAACACAAGTTACGTTGTTTTTGCCATGGATACCATCACGCCAAGTTTCATAACCTGGATGTTGTGCTTTTAGCATTGGCGCTTTAGATACTTTATGCGTCCAGTCTTTAAAGCCAATTTCGTCATAGTACTCTTCCATTTCATCAACCGTGGTGCCTTTATCCCAAGGGAATTTGACGGCTTTGGTTTTTCCTGTGAAGTAGTATTCAACGTGACATTGACCACAAACAGCAGCTTGTTGGTCTAAACGAGATTGATCTCCAAAAGGTTTACCAATCGCATCCATTGCACGTTCAACATGAGGTTTAGTAATCGCTAAAGCGGGTTCGCCATTTTTAAAGCCTTCACTACGAGTGTCATGACAATCGGCACAGCCAATCGGGTTTTGAATTTCACTCCCTAGACGAGCCCATTTACCAGAGAAATAGCCATCTTCGCCTTTCTCTTCGATTACACGGCCAACATCAGGGCTTTTACAGCTCCAACATGCCATTGGCATTGGGCCAGAGTTTTCATCGGTAGGGCCTGCAGTGCGGAGGGTTTGTCTTACATCATCAATCGCATAAAAGTGGCCACGTGCTTTGTTATAGTCTTTAGCAAAACCATAACCTGCCCACATGATCACCATATTTGGATCTTCGGCTAATGCATCTTCAATTTGTACGCTATCAGAGGTAGAGCGCCATGATTCATATTGATCGGCATGCTCTTTTGCATAAGCTTCATTGCGAGGGTCAACTCGCTCACTGTTTTCAGATGCAGCAAAGCTGTGGCTACTTAATAATAACGTAGTCACCATGGCAATTGCAGCGGCTGAACGACGGGTCCATTGCTTTTTCACTATTGGTATCTCCAAATTCTTGTAATTAATTTAGCCAAGCGTTGTGAAAGCGACTATCAATCAGAATTGGAAACCCTACAAGTCTAACGTAAATGCAAGTTGGTGATTTTTTCATCGGACTTAGTGTTGATTTACATCAAGTTACATAGGTGATCTATATCACCAATAAATACAAGTAGCCCTAAAGTGGTATTTCTAATGCATCTTGTTACGAATGGTTATTATTTTCGTTAAAATACAACAAGATACTGGTTTATTGACAACTATCACAAAAGTAGTGGAAGGTTAGCTTTGATTTGATACAACTTGTATTATTTAGACACATTTAGTTATAAAATACCCTTGTTAAGCGTTGTGGCTAAACTATCCAATGAGAATTGATATCAAAGATGAAGAGGAATCTTCATTATTATAATCACTCATCCTCTATTTATTTGTTAACGGTTCGCTGTATTCAAATAGTATAGAAAGGGAAGGATATACAATGGGCAAAGTCAAATTAGCCATAGCCACAATGTTGAAGCTTACCTTCGCATTTTGTCTCTATGGTTTGTCTCTGAATGTTGCAGCAGATGAATCGCCCCAAGTTAAGGCTGACTCATCAACTCGACATGAGGTGACATTAATTCGTGACCGCGATTATGCGTGTACACAATGTCATAAAGACGAAAAAGAAACTCTCAAAGGCTCACACGGAGAAAATTCATTCGCGACTCTTAAGCGTGATGTGAATTGTGTTGAGTGTCATAAATCAATTGGGCCTGATCACCGAGACGGCGCATCTCAAGTTACCAAATATTCTGCGGCACAATCAAAACAAGGCACGGAAAAAGTGACCCTCTCGTTTGATGAAATTTTACAAGCTAATAGCCAATGTACTGATTGTCATACCTCAGAAAAATTACGTGATGATAGCTGGACGCACGACGTTCACGCCAAAAACTTAACCTGCTCATCTTGTCATATCGTTCATGGAGAGAAAGAGGCTGTGCTTTCTTTTGACCACTCTGCGAAGATCAAGATGTGTGTTGATTGCCACGCTGATTTTAATCAGAAAGAAAATAAGCTAGGAGAATAGTATGAGTTGTTCTAGACGAAATTTTTTAGCTGGTTCTGGTGCGGTTATCTTTACTACCGGAGTTGCAACCACGTCATTAATGAGCAGTAAAAAAACGCTGGCTTATTCGATGGAAGACGGCGCGAAACGCTATGGTATGGTTCATGACGAGACAGCTTGTATTGGCTGTACGGCGTGTACGGAAGCGTGTCGTGAAGTGAACAGTGTGCCAGAAGGCGTTTCTCGATTAGAGATTATTCGTAGTGAACCAAAAGGTGAGTTCCCAGATGTAGATTATCGTTTTACGCGTAAGTCATGCCAACACTGTGAAAATGCACCTTGTGTGATGGTGTGCCCGACGGGTGCTGCATACAAAGATGAAAAAACAGGAATTGTGGATGTTCACAATGAAAAATGTGTGGGTTGTGGCTATTGTTTAGCGGCGTGTCCTTATCAAGTGCGTTTCTTTAATCCTGTGACTAAATCTGCGGATAAATGTGATTTTTGTCGTGAGACTAATTTAGCACAAGGTAAGCAACCTGCTTGTGTTGAATCTTGTCCCACAAAAGCACTAATATTTGGTGATTTAAACGACAAAAATAGCGAGATTAATGCGGTACTGAATAATAATCCAGTTTATCGTGACAAAGTGGGTCTAGGCACTAAGCCTAAGCTATATAAGATCCCACATCAAAAAGGGGAGATTTAAGATGAGTGCATGGGAAGCTGCGTTTAATTTTGACTCTTTGGTATGGGATTGGATCATTGCGATCTACCTTTTCTTAGCGGGCATGTCTGCTGGTGCGGTCATGATATCCATTTACTTAAAACGTAAAGTGATTGAAGGAAACCCTGCAGATAACGGCATAATCAAAGCGACGGCAATATTAGCGCCATTTGGTATTATTGCCGGTCTTACTATTTTGATTTTCCACTTAACTAAACCGTTATCTTTTTGGAAAATTATGATCTTCTTTAACCCTACGTCAGTAATGTCGATGGGGGTTATCTTGTTCCAAGTGTATATGGTCGTACTGTTTGCTTGGATAGGGGTTATCTTTAGAAAAGATATCATGGGGTTCTTAAAAGGAAAGTTTGGTTTTATCGACACGATTTTGTTGAAAATTGAACAGTTTGAGAACGCATTAGAAATTTTCTTAGCGGTGCTAGCGGTTATGCTGGCGGCTTATACTGGTTTCTTATTATCAGCTTTACAAACCTACCCAATGTTAAATAACCCGGTATTGCCGATTTTATTCTTGTTCTCAAGTTTATCTTCCGGTGCGGCGGCGTGTTTATTGTTTGGTGTACTTGGATTTAAAGAATCAAGTCATAGTACGTCGGTAAAATGGATTCATAATTTTGAGCGTCCAGTTGTGGTGTTTGAATTATTTGTTCTTATCACTTTCTTTACGGGATTAATCTTTAGTGGAGGTCAAGGTGAAGCGGCTGCATGGGCTGCTATTGGTAGTGGCTTTTGGGGAACTTGGTTCTGGGTTGGGGTGATTGGCTTAGGTATGCTGACGCCATTAGCTCTTAATGCATTTACGCCAAAAGAAGTCGCTCATGGTAAAGGCTTTATTTTTGTTGTGACATCACTAAGTTTGATTGGTGTATTAATGCTGCGTACGTTTGTACTCTATGCAGGACAAATGACCGTCGTATAAAGTGTAACGCCATATCAGTGCAGCCTTGTTTATCAGGGTAATACAGATATGGCGTTTCATCATTATTAAATAATTTATTGAAAATCAATGGAGCAGTATGATTGCTGAAATCGGTCAGTTTTGGTTAATAGCAACGATGATATTATCATTTGTCGCTATGGGCTCGGTTGGATATGGCCTTATTAAAAGTAACGAACAATGGTCAATAGCTATTTTTCCTCTTTCTTTACTGAGCTGTTTTTTTTGTATTCTTTCGGTCTCTGCGCTTGGCTATGGCTTTTATATCGATGATTTTTCGATCCGATACATTGCTGAACATTCTAATTCAGCGTTACCTGTATTTTTTAAAATTGCCGCTATTTGGGGAGGTCACGAAGGCTCATTATTGTTCTGGGTATTAACCTTAACGTTGTGGGCAGGGCTTATAACGCTAAATAGAAAACGGATTGAACAGGCTTATGTCGTTCGTGTTTTATTGGTGTTAAATACACTGATTGTGATTTTTTCCGCTTTTACTCTTTTCGCTTCAAATCCATTTATTATTTATGTAAATATCCCATTAGAAGGCCGAGATCTGAATCCAATGTTGCAAGATATTGGATTGATATTTCATCCACCATTACTTTATTTAGGATATGTCGGTTTTGCCGCTACGTTTTCTTTTGCTCTGGCAGCGTTAATGATGAAAGAAGTTCCATTAGCATGGGTTCGTTATGCAAGAAATTGGACCTTACTGGCATGGGCTTTATTGACTGCAGGAATCAGCCTAGGTTCATGGTGGGCATATTATGAATTAGGATGGGGTGGTTGGTGGTTTTGGGATCCTGTAGAAAACGCCTCTTTGTTACCTTGGTTAACTGGGACTGCGTTATTACACACCTTGATAGCCAGTCATAAGCAGCAACAGTTATTAAAAACCTCTGCAGTTTTGGCCTTGATTTCGTTTAGTTTGAGCATTCTTGGTACCTTTGTGGTGCGTTCTGGTGTATTGACCTCAGTTCATGCCTTTGCGGTAGATCCTACTCGTGGCATTATTTTGCTATTGATCCTTTTTGCTGTGCTTTTGGTCTCATTTTCTTTGTATGCACTTAAAAGTAAACAGTTAAATAGTAAATCGATCACTGAGTTGATGAGTCGCGATTTTCTTTTTCTACTGTTATCAGGACTGTTTTCAATAGCGACAATAACCGTGTTGCTAGGCACTTTTTATCCTATGATTTTTCAAATTTTAGGATTAGGAAATATCTCTGTTGGTGCTCCCTATTTCAACCTACTGTTTGTGCCTATGGCGATAATAGCGCTGTTGATGATGGCAGTTTCAATTTTTGTTCAATGGGGTCAAAAAACAGAGATAGCGACCAAAAGAAACGGCTTACTATTAGTTCTCGGTTCGATAACCAGTGGCTTGATTATTTATCGACTTCAATACAAAGAGCTGTTTATTGTACCCTCGATTATTTGGGTATTAGCCATCGCTGTTATTGGTGGTTCAATATGGACAATAAAACAATCAAAAGGAAAAGCGCTCGGAATGGCAGTGGCACATATAGGCGTTGCCGTTGTGATGATTGGGGCGGCAATGAATGGCTCTCACTCTTTTGAAACCAGTGCCAAAATGGAACCAGGTATTACAGCAAAACTAGCCGATTACGACATTACGTATGCTGAAACGGATCTATTGGTTGCTCCGAACTATACCGCAGAACAAGCCAATTTAGTGATCAGTGAAAAGGGAAAAGAAATCGCGACAGTTCAGCCACAGCGTCGTCATTATCAAGTACGAGTGATGAACATGAGTGAACCCGCTATGCATTGGTTTTGGCATGGTGATATTTATGTCACCTTGGGTGAAAAACTTAAAGATGGTAGCTTCGCGCTTCGCTTACAATATAAAGCGTACGTAAGATGGATATGGTTTGGCTCTATCCTAATGGCATTAGGTGGTATTATCGCCATCATTAAAAAGAAAAAAGCGGAAGAAGCATAAAGGCACTCTTGATGAAAACAGGCTCTAAGAAAACAATAATTAAAATAGGACTAGCCGTTAGTGTATGTATTGGTATTTTTATCGTATTACTTAGCGGGTTAGAAACCAAAGAATCAAGCACCTCAACAGCGATGGTGGGTGAGAGTGTCCCTGCTTTTGAATTGCCAGAAGTCATGGATACGTCTGTATTATTAAATGAATCTTTATTTCAACAGCAACCATTAACTTTATTAAATGTCTGGGCTGCTTGGTGTGGTATTTGTAAAACCGAGCATCACTTTTTACACCAATTAAAAGAGCAGGGCATAACCATCATTGGTTTAGATTATCGAGATGATCGAATAGCAGCTAAACAAGTGTTAGAAAAGACAGGTTCACCATACCAAGCGGTGATTTTCGATCCAAGAGGATCACTTGCAATGGATTTAGGCGTTTTTGGTACGCCGACGACTTTTTTAATTGATCAGAAAGGAGTGATATTACATCGCTTTACTGGCGCTTTAGATGAGAAAAAATGGCAACGTGAATTTGCTCATTTTTTTAAGGAGTTATAATGAAACGATGCAAAGAATTGTTGTTTTTGATGATTGTAATATTTAGCTCGGTATCCGTTCAGGCCAATTCTGATAATAGCCCAAGCTTGTTTGTTGGCGCGGATAAAGAGGTAATTGAAAGCGTCGAGCTGTTTGAATTTAATTCACCACAAGAGCAGAAACGCTCTATTGATTTAGCGAAACAATTGCGTTGCCCTCAATGCCAAAACCAAAATTTAGTCGAGTCAAATTCGCCAATAGCCAAAGATTTACGTTTGCAAGTTTACCAGCAAATAAAAGCAGGTAAGAGTGATAAAGAAGTGGTGGCATTTATGACGCGTCGTTTTGGGGATTTTGTTTTATATGAACCGCCATTAAATGTGAAAACCTATGTGCTTTGGCTATTGCCGTTATTGCTACTTATTGGTTTTGGCATTATGGCGGTTAAATCAGTGAAGAAGAATCGTAAAGAGTCTTGCTAGCTTGCTATCGCTGCTGGCTCTGCTTCATAAGACCATTCAACACAATACTTTGCTAATATTTCTAATGAATCCAAACAATGATGCGGTGACTGTAAATTTTGCTCAGCTAGCGCTACTGGGATTTCAGTGCAACCAAGAATAATCGCTTCTGCACCTTGGGATAACATATCTTTAAATACAGGTAGCATTAACGCTTTCCCTTTTTCAATGTTTCCAGCTTTAACTTCGTAGATACCTTGCATAACTGCTTGTTGCTGCATGCCATTAGTTTCAATCACATCAATATCATACTGGTTGAGCTTCTGTTGATACATCCTTGCTTTCATTGTTGCTGTTGTTGCAAGTAATCCAACCGTTTTATGTTTACGTATTTGGGTCTCTTGTACAACGCTATCAATAATACTAATGGTATGAACATGGCTAGTCGCACTTAACTGTGAATACCAATAATGTGCAGTATTACATGGAATAACAATGCACTCAGCTCCTGATTGCTCTAGTTGATCAAAGCTGTGTTTTAATTCAGGGTAAGGATCTTCACCATGGCCCATAATAAATGCCGTTCTATCCGGAATTTGTGGAACACTACTCACTACCATTGGAATGTGTTCTTGATCATTATGTGCTGGTGTCTGAGTTATTATTTTCATCATAAACTCAACGGTTGCTAATGGCCCCATCCCACCTAAGATACCTAGTTTTTTATTCATAATATTAATCTTGCTAATGCAGAAGTTGAATAAATCATGTCAGTCGTTGTGGTTTTTGTTAAATGCTAAGAATTATAGTTGTATGTCAAATCGGCATAGCTAAAAGCGTAAAAATTAGAATTAAGTCTCAGTAAGTCGTTTTTTTGGATGATTTATATACATTTGAGACGAAATTGTTTTCTTTGAAAGTGATTTATTAGAGTTATCTAGCATAAAAATATTATGTAAATCGTAATAATGCATTTTAGGAATAGTGATGTTCGTCCCTTTAAAGGACAGTGAGAAAATGACATGAATGTAGAAAGTAAGTGGCTAGAAGATTTCTTAGTGCTAGCAAAAGTGCGGAACTTTTCTCAAGCCGCGGCATTAAGGAATGTAACTCAACCCGCGTTTAGTCGACGAATTCGTTTATTAGAAGATACCGTGGGTGCTGAATTGATTGATCGAAAAAGTAAACCGATTGAGTTAACGCCCAGTGGGAAACTATTTCGGATCACGGCACGAACATTGGTTAATCAAATAATGACGGGTATTAATCAAATTTCAGATTTATCACGATTAGGAGGTAACGTCGTACAAATCGCGGCTGCTCATTCATTAGCTACAAGTTTAATTCCTACAATACAAAGCTTGTTACCAGAGAGTGATTACAAACCGATATTAAGTGTTGAGGCAATTGATGTTGATCAGGCGACCAAAGAATTAAGAGAGGGCGCGTGTGATATTTTATTAGCATTTGATGATGAGATCCTAAGACTGCCGCCTTATCAATCTCAATTACTGTCTAAAACCGAATTATTACCAGTTAGTGCATGTAACGAGCAAGGCAAGGCGATCTTTAATTTTGATAGTGGAGAGCCTTTACCGTGGTTAGCTTACAGTTCAACATCATACATGGGGAGACAAGTTGAAACAGTGCGAGAGCAAGTACAATTAAATCCAATATTCTCATCATCAATGACAGATATGCTAAAAATGTTGGTACTTGACCGTCAAGGTATTGCTTGGTTACCGGCTTATAGTATTAAAGAAGAGTTAAAACAAAAAAAAGTCGCAATTATTGGCGAACCAACATTACGACTTTCTATTGAGTATTATGCTTACCGCTATCAAGCTAGGTTGCATCCAGCAGGCGAGAAGGTTTGGAGCATTTTGTGTGAAATAGAGTCTTAGTTTTTACCTATAGGCTCTTTTTCTAAATTAATGGTTGGAACACATAGGATCAGAATAGATGCGCTTATAATTGAAGCCATCAGGTCGGTTGGCCAGTGCATACCAAGCCAAATACGACTAAAACCAACACCGACTCCCCAAGTAATAACAGCAGCGGTTAAAATGTAGTGCTTATGTCGTAGCAAAAATCCCCCCCAGAATAAAACACAAATAGCAGCAAATATAGTATGCCCCGATGGGAATGAATAGTTAGTACTTGCTCGCCACTGTTCAATGCGGGCTGGACTCACTTTGTTTTCCACATGGCTAATAAGTGCCTGCTTGCTGTCTTCATCTAATGAGTAAAAACCTTCAGTACTGTCAACAAGATCAACTTGTACTAAGGCTTGTGTATATGGGCGAGGGATCTCAGTTATTGCTTTCACGCCGCTTTTAAGCATAAAACTCAATACGAGAAGAATGCCAAATTGCATATATAAAGAGAGTATTTTTTTAATAGATAATCGCTGAATAATAGGGATTGAACAGAGAATAGCTAAGGTAAGAATAAATAGGTATTCACCTGCTGAACGACTAAACCATTTAAGGAGATCATTTTCAAAAGGTGGTAATGGCGTGAATAAATCAGGTCTAGGGGCCAATAATAAAATTATCCCCATTACTGAAATAAACAGAAAAAAAGCGATCAATTCGTAAGAGCGATGTTTAGGAGAAAAAGAAAAAAACATAATTATTCATTTAATAGGTTTTAGTGGGATGAGTTTACCTTTATTCGCTTATTAATAGTCAGAATAAAGCAAGGAAGGCCGCTAATTTCATAGTTCTTTGCCCCTATAGTATAACAATTTATTATGATAAATAGATGCTCTATATCTATAAGATATTTTATTGGAATAAATCGTCAGACACTCTTTTATTTAAAGAGTTCGATTATTTTATAGGTGTTTATAGGATCTCTAACCACCCAAAGGATACTGATGCCATCCTTGTATTCATTCATCTGAGCCATAGTTTATAACTATTATTGGTAAAACTGATAGATAGCTCTACGAATAAAGATTCTGCTTATACGGAGCCTTTTTTTTGTTTATAAATCATGGTCTAATTACAGTTCAATCATTATTTGGTATCAACATGTCTTCAGTTATTCGTCGAGCAAAAGAAACCGATCTATTTTGCCTAAACTCAATGATGTATCAGTTGCATGATGAGCATCATCAACAGTGCCCTGAATTATTTAAAACGGCGTCTGAAATTGAAGAAGAGAAAAGTATCTCTCGTTATTTAGATGATCCAGATTGCATGGTGTACGTGGCAGAACTTGAAGGTGTTGTTATTGGATTTGTGACAGGGCATTTTTGTGAATTGATTTCAACTGTAAGTAAACCTGTCATGATGGCAACAATAGATGAACTGTATGTTGAATCACAACATCGTAGAGAAGGTGTTGCTGAGCAATTAATGACACGAATTGAACAAGAGCTAAAAGACTATGGTGTGAGAGAGATTTTTGTTGAAGTGTGGGATTTTAATCAAACCGCGATAAATTTCTATCATCAGCAAGGCATGACAGATCATATTCACTATTTGCGAAAAGCATTAAAAGAGAGTGAGATATGAATAAGTTTTTTACTTTTGCTTTATTGCTTACAACATGCCTTTCAACCCTATTTTCGACTTCAACGATCGCGAATGAAGCCCCTATCTCAAAGGGCGCTGTGTGCGTGGTGGATGATGGTTTTCGTGTTGTTCTCATTGAAGAGTTAATTACGGGAAAATTATCACTGCCTGGAGGCTTAATTGATGAGGGAGAAACTCCACAACAAGCGGCTGAAAGAGAAACGTGGGAAGAAGCAGGCTTAGTTGTTACCGCAAAAGAGATACTGCATCAAGACGAAAAAGCGATAATTTACCGTTGTAGTAGTGACTCGGACATTATCGTATTTGATTTGGAGACCAGTAATGGTTTGTATCGGATCCCATCATGGTTTGCACCACATTATGGTGTAGAGACTGAAGCTGTATATTTAACAGAACCTTACAAAATAAAGTCAGATAAATATCGTTATCCAGAACAGTTAGAGCAACTTAAACATTGGTTTGCTAAGCCGTTAGAGAGTGATAATAAAATCACATGGGTGAATAATTTAGTTGATCAAGCCTCTGATATCCATCAAGTTGAATTACAGTTATTGACGTCATTACGAGCAAGTATAGATAGTTTACCTGCAATTATTAATATCAGTATTAAAATGTTTTTTACGGTAATTAATGAAACAGGGACTGAAGCTTTTTTCTATTTTCTATTTATTGTTGCTCTTGTTTATTTTGGCCGTGAAAGCGCGCTCACCTTACTATTTGGCATTATTTTAACCATTGTATTTGCCGAGCTAGCTAAGCAAGGGTTAGGGTTACCTCGACCATTTGTTTATGTTCCTCAATTACAGTTAACTCAAGCAAATGGTTTTGGATTACCAAGTATGAATGCCATGTTAGCCACGGTTATTTATGGGGTATTTTATCTTTCACTAAAGAGAAAGCAGATTTCATCAATAACATTGCATCGATTTGGTCTATTCTTTATTGGATTGATTATAACTCAATCAATTGCTCGAATTTGGCTTGGTATTCACTTTTTGAGTGATGCAATTGTGGGTATAGCATTAGGCGCGATGGTTATCGTTCACTTTTCGAGCTTACAGCGTAAGCATGGTGATTTGTTGTATCGCGTTATGGCAAGTTTACCGTTTTGGGTAATCATAGCTTTAGTCACAAGTGGTATTGCTTTTACTATGCAATATATGAATTATTTATATATGGCGTCACTATGCTGGGGTGTCATTTTAGCTATTCTGTTATCAAAAGAGCAGCCCATTCTAACTATTAAAGATCGTTTGATTACCTTGTTTGTTTTATTGATTATGGTAGTTAGTGCGCGTTTTGGTACGGGTTTACTATTAGATTCATTAGAAGCCAGTTCAGTAACAGTTCTAACAGTAAAATCGATCGCGAATTTATCGCTAATACTTATGATCCTTACCATATCTGCTTGGTTGCCACGCGGATTAAATCATAAAAAGAAAAATAAATAGAAAGAGAGACTGAGTAGCCTTATTTATGTGGAAGGCTACTCGGTAACGTACTGGAATAGGAAGTAAATGATTGGTTTATTTTGAATGCTTTTCTAACCACTCTAATGCTTCATTTTGGATTAGCACTCTTTTTGTTTTGTTTAGCTTCTTGCCAGAAAAGTCACGATATTTATCCGCATTAGGGTAGGCTTTTGCAGCGGCTAAATTAAACCAAAAATAGGCTTTTCCCATATCCTGTTTAACTTCAGAACCTTTAAAGTATAAAAAGCCCAAATTACGCATTGCGGTTGGGTTTCCAGCTTCTGCCGCTTGTATATAAAGCAATTCAGCTTGATGCGTACTTTGAACTAAGTCTTTACCATTAAGATATAAATCAGCTAAGTTATTCATAGCATTGCTATTATTCATTTCAATGGCTTTATTATACCAGTCAATAGCGATTGAGAACTTCTCTTGGCTTTCATAAATCTTACCAAGATTGTAGTAGGCCATGGAGCTTTCATTTGCTGCAGCTTTAGTAAAATATTGAATGGCTAAGTGTGTATTAACGTCAGTACCAATGCCTTTCGCGTAAATTACACCTATTTTATTTTGTGCTTCGATAGAGCCATTATTTGCGGCACTTGTTAACCAAGTGATGGCTTCTTTATAATTATCTTGGTTTAAATAAGCAGTACCTTTTAGATAATCATTGTGAGCTTCAGTATTAGCTAAGGCTAGAGAGGAGAATAATGACGCCGATAAGATTAGGGTTTTTAACATTAATTTCATTACAGAACCAAGAAGTTAGCCAATATAGAATGCCATTTTATCAATAAAGTATGGTGACAGCGAGAGATAAATTAATAGGGGCTTGATTCTATATTTTAAAAGGCACTTTATTAATTATAGAGTGCCTTTTCAATCATTACTTACTTTGTATCGCAATCGCTGGCGGATAGATATCTGATTTTCTAAACTCTTGCATCACACGCAGTGTAATATCCGTCTCAAATAACTTTTCAAATTTAATATCAACGACATAGGCTTTACACGTCAATTGTATAGCTAAGTAATTATCCGTTATTGTCTGCTTTACAAGTACGACGACAGGCTTTGGTAAATGGATATAACGACTTGATGATGCTGCTTCTTGAATAATATCACGAGCCGTATTTATGTCTTGATCCATTCCAATGTAAAAAGGAATAACGACTTGCATATCTAGTGCGCCGTAGTTTCCACTCATCGCGACTTCATTTAAGAATTTATTGTTTGGGATTGTAATGATATCGTCGTTTAATGTTTGCATACGGACTGAACGTAAACCAATGGCAATAATGTCCCCATAATGTCCTTCGAATGTCACTCTATCCCCAACCTGAAAAGGTCGGTCAATCATGATGGTTAAACCCGCAATGAAAGAAGCAGTAAGGTCTTTTAATGCAAAACCAACAGAGACGGCGAGAGTACCCCCTATCAACGCTAATACTCTTTCATCGACTCGAAAACTAAGCATGAATACCGCCATACCCGTCGACATATAAATAAAGAATTGAAAGAAAGATTGCAGCTTTTGCATCAACATTCGACGCTGAGCAAACTGGCTACTGATCCCATCAACAATAGATTGTGTAAAGCGGAGCAATAACCATGCAACAAATACAATGATGAATGAAAATGCGACACCACTCCAGCGGATCAAACTTGCGAATTGATGGAGATTATCAATTGATTGAGGATCTTCCGCTAATGCGGTATGTCCAAAGCTGAATGCAAAAAGAAAGACAAATAATCGAAACATATTATTTCACCAGTAAGTGTTGACGATGTAAAACATTAGTAATGTGACGGAACCAGTGATCGGAAATACGAGCTTTTTCTTCGTTCCATTCAATGTATCCACGACTTTGAAAGTATCGTAATGTACTGATCACTTCAGCTATGCTTAAACGACTGCATTCACAGACATCAGCAGGAGAGGCAATCTCCAGTTGTACAATCGAACGAAGTACTGCAAGCATTGGCTTAGGCATTGTCTCTAAGTCATCTGAATGAGGGGCTTTAAATAAGCGAACCAGCACTGCTTCAGTGTCTTTATCACGATGTAAAGATAATCGGAAAAAGCGTAATGCAACCGTAGGGTTACCATCCGAGTAATCCCATAAAATACGATAAAAGCCATTTCTAGCTCGCTCTTCTTCCGTTAAATTTTCCTCATCCCATTGTCTTGGCAGAATTAAGCCATCAAATGAAATAGAAGGCACCGTTTCATTAGTTTCTGGATTTTGTGTGGTGGTAATACGAGACTCAAGCAGTTGGGCTATCTGTTTTTCCCCCCATTTAGGCATGAAGGTAACCAGATCAAATAGCAAACGCTCTCCACGAGCTCGATCGATAAAACGCCAGCTCGATTTTTCAATAGCTAAAACAACGCGATGACTTTTACGAGCGCGACGCAATAAGTTGGTCAGTTTCATTAAATCCGCTAAACCATTTACTTTAGGCTTAACTAAGCGCTGTGCATTATCAAAAGCCAATAGGTAACAAGTTTCACTATTTCGTAAGTGCTGAAGAATATCTCTTTCAGTCGATTCTTCAGGTAACCCTAACTGTTTAGCAAATTCTGGTAATAAAGCAGAGTAGCCGTCATAAGGGCAATTTAAATACAGTGGCTGTGCATTTTTAACTTTATTTATAATTCGATTAAGTAGAGTGGTTGTACCAACGCCTCGTTCTCCTGAAAGAACACATACGGCAGGATTATCTGTTAATAAGTAACGAGAAAGCGCCGTCATTTCTTCTTTTGCATACTCTTCAATTAATGTTGATTCTTCTGAGCCTGGAGAAATATAATCAAAAGCGGCAGAGCCTTTGATTCGAACTAGGTTAGATTGTACACGTGAGACTTCTGTTTGTTTTGCGACTTCAATTCTAAATAAATACGCGAGAGCATGACTAAACGCGGTATATTGGGACAGTACGCTAATAATATTGTGTTGGATTGATCGCCAAGAGAGCCAAACCGCACCACTAGCCGTCGCTGCGATAGAGATCAGAAATGTATTTTGATTTCTTACTGCCCATTGAATAGATACTGGCAATGGATCTAGGAGATGAATCTTTTCAAAGACCGTTTCTTTCCATTGCTTTAGGGTATAAACCGTTAGAAGGACAAAAAATAGATAAACTAATGAATTGATCCATGCGTAAATTGTACCTTCACCAAGAGTGCGAGATGAAATCTGTAAAATAACACCGGCAACAATTCCTCCCCAAACATAGTGACGAATAGTGGCTAATCGACGAGCAATAACCTCTTTCTTATTATGTTTACTGTTACGGTAAATAAACTCTAGAATGAAGCTTACGGCAATAGAGCCACCTAAAATCCACCAGGTAAAGATCTCAAGGAAAATAAGATGTTGTAGGCTTGGAAGTGTCGAGATAATTCGTAATGTTACAGTAATTAATAGTAACCAAGCTATCGCTTTATGGGCACGAGTAAGGTACCAAATAGCCCTAATAATGATATTGGGTTTTGTCGAGCCTTCTAGATTTGATTTTTTAAAGTCATTGATTAAACGAGCGCTATTTTTTAACCACCAACTGAATATAAAAAAGACACACAATACTTTGAAAATAACACTGATAATAGGTACCGGTGAAATTTGTAAATCGCGTAATAAATTTTTGAAACTTCGAATTTGATAATGCAAATAATACTCAATGTTCAATCGAGTGATTGACAGCTCAGAATAGAATTGAGTTACGCCATAGGGACCAAATCCTGTTAACTGATCTCTAGTTGTTTGGTCAGTTAATTGTAGCAATAGCTGCTTACTAAGATTAAGAGAGTTTAGTGATTGGTGATCCGCTTCAACGACTAACCAATGAGCTTCATCACTATTATCTCGATAATCAACCAATGCTTTTTCAAGACCTTCGGCATGCTTTTTTTGCTGAGTAATTGTCGTCGATAATAGACGCTTTACCTGAGAGTAATCGTTTTTAGAGAAAAAGTGCTGCTCTGGTAGAGCCTGAATATTTTGCTCAATTTTTTGTGCTTGTGGCGAGATCTCTATTGGCTGTTCATCAGAAAGCCCCCAACTTGCATAACAAGCTTGAGATAAAGTGAAAAGAAGCATAAATAAAAAATAACGAGAGAGCTTTTTCATATAGACCAAATACAGAGTAATTTAATATTACCTTAGCGAATTTTTTGAAAAAAACCAGTAACAAAGCTAGGAATGGAGATGAAAATATAGATATGGCTTATCATTCTATTTATTTCTCTCTTTTTTGATTAAAAATATAAAGATAAGCCTATTTTGCAAAAGGTATTAATTCTAATTGGTAGGGAAAGGAACTAGAATAGAGGGATAAAAATGTATTCCTCTTTTGATGATATTTATATGTATTGGTTCTTATTTTTTACTGGCGTAATTTGCTTAATTGTTATGATTTTGCACTTTCAATCAGTTGAAAAGAAAAAAGTGTTAGCGGCGCAACGAAGAAGCAATTATTCGCCTTCTTCTCCTATCGTCGTTTTTGATGATGAAACAGACAGAAAAGATAAAATTGAGCGTGCAAATAAAGGCAATATCACCGCTCAGCTTGCCTTAGGGGCAGATCTAGAATTAGTCGACCAAAACGGAGCCATTAAATGGTATCTCAAAGCGGCAGAGCAAAATAGTCAACAAGCTTTTTATGCACTCGTTCGTCTTTATGATGATAACTATGATGATCCTGAATCGAGCGAAAAATCCAAATATTGGGCTGCTCGATTAGGCGATTCAAAAGGCAAGCAGAGTTCAACATTTAGGTTAGGCAAGCTGTACCTTGAAGGAGTTGGTTGCGAAAAAGATATTGAACTTGGAACCCAAACTATTACAGCATTAGCATTAAAAGAACATTTAGAGGCGCAGCTTTTTCTCGCTCAATGGTATCAAAAGCTTCAAGATGGTCATCCTGAAGGTTTCTATTGGATGTTAAGAGCTGCGTATCAAGGTGATCCCAAAGCAATGGTGACTGTCAGTTCCTGTTACTACCACGGGATAGGGGTAGAGAAAAATATTTATAAAGCGATTTATTGGACAGAGCGTGGAGGTGAACTTAAAATTCCTGAGTCACAACTTCGCTCAGCTCAATATAATCAAAAGATATCTTCTTCTCATAATGCGGTTGCTTATATTTGGGCTTATCTCGCGGTTGCGAGTGGTTATGAGGAAGCTCATAGTTTAAAGAATGACTTAGAAGCCAGTTTGCCTTTAGAAAATTTGTTAACGATTCAAAATGTGGCTCGTAAGTTACATGGATTGATGGATGAAAAGCCGGTAAAGAAACATTCGGTAATTCGTTTACTTAATAAGTTCTATGTAAGAGAAAATTACTTTCCGCCAGAAGACATTAATGATGAGTGTGCAATGTATACCAACTAGATTTCTTTCTTGGTGTTGTAACTAAATCAGTAGATATACCAATTAATAGATACAAAAATGCCAGCCTGTGAGGGCTGGCATTTTTTATACTTATCGAATTATTTATCGATTAATCATCACGCATAATACCAAGAATACTTAGTAGGCTGATGAAGATGTTGTAGATAGAAACATACAGCGTAATCGTTGCTGAGATGTAGCTTGTTTCACCGCCACGGATGATTGATTGTGTTGTAAGCAGAATCGCACCTGTAGAGAACAGAATGAACATGCCACTCATCGCAAGGTGTAATAAAGGCATTTGTAGGAAGATATTCGCTACCATACCAATTAGAAGCACAACGAAACCAGCCATTAGCACACCGTTAAGGAATGATAAATCACGCTTAGTTGTTAATGCGTAAGCCGATGCTGCCATGAATGATAATGCAGTACCGCCAAGAGCAGTTAAGATAACATCGCCCATACCTGCACCAATGTACATGTTCAGGATTGGACCAATGGTGTAACCTAAGAAACCAGTAAATAAGAAGGTAAATACAAGACCCATGCTGTTGTTACGGTTTTTCTCTGTTAGGAACAATAGGCCGTAGAAACCAACAAGCATAATGATAATACCTGGACGAGGTAAATTCAGAGCCATTGATACACCAGCAACAAGCGCCGACCATAACAGTGTCATAGACAGTAAGAAATAAGTATTACGTAATACTTTATTTGTTTGTAGAGCCGACTCTTGTGTATGAGTTTGGCCGAACATTTGATTATTCATCGTATTCCCCTTGGAATGGACAGACATAAATATATAGACAGTTATGGTGCCTATAGTTCAAAAAATCAAGTAAGTTCTAATTTTTGAACTGAATTAATTGAGCTAGAAACCATTTTACATCAGTGCATTAACTTAGCTTGTGTACTTTGTAAGCATCTGTAACAAAAAGCAGTGATCAAACGATCACTGCTTTTTAGTCTTACTTTTCGAGATAACCTCGTGATTTTAGTGATGCAAGATCTGACTTAAGAATAGCAGAGTTCTATCAGATTGTGGATTTTCAAAGAAATCGACGGGATTATTTTCTTCAATAATTTCGCCAGCATCCATGAAAATTACCCGATCGGCGACTTCTTTAGCAAACCCCATCTCATGAGTTACGCATAGCATTGTCATCCCTTCATCTGCAAGTTCAACCATTACATCAAGAACCTCACGAACCATTTCAGGATCGAGCGCAGATGTTGGCTCATCAAATAGCATCACTTGCGGATTCATGCATAGCGAGCGAGCAATCGCTACACGCTGTTGTTGCCCACCAGACAGTTGGCCTGGGTATTTATCGGCTTGATCTGGGATTTTTACACGCTCAAGAAATTGCATTGCTAATGCTTCCGCTTCTGCTTTTGGCATTTTCTTTACCCAAATAGGCGCTAAGGTACAATTTTCAAGTACGGTTAGGTGAGGGAAGAGGTTGAAGTGCTGGAAACACATGCCAACTTCTCTACGTACTGCTTCTATATTCTTTAAGTCTTCGGTAAGTTCTGTACCTGAAACGTAAATATGTCCCTTTTGGTGCTCTTCTAGACGGTTAATACATCGGATCATGGTTGATTTACCCGAGCCAGAAGGGCCACAAATAACAATCTTTTCGCCTTTTTTTACTTGTAAGTTGATGTTCTTAAGCACATGAAATTCGCCATACCATTTGTTCATGTCATCTAACTTAATCATATAATCTTGTTGAGTTGTCATAACTACATCCTTGAATTCTGTTAATTATCGCTTGTGGCCTGTATGAAGTTTGTTTTCTAAATAGATGGAGTATCTCGACATAGAGAAACAGAACACCCAGAAAACCAAAGCGACAAAGACATAACTTTCTGTTGAAAACCCTAACCACTCAGGATCGGTATTTGCGGCTTGGCCAATACCGAGCACATCAAACATACCTATAATAAGTACCAGACTTGTATCTTTAAATAAGCCAATGAAGGTATTTACGATTGATGGAATAGTGATTTTTAATGCTTGTGGCAAGATGATTAAGCGCATCTTTTTCCAATAGCCCAATCCAAGTGCATCAGCCGCTTCATATTGACCTTTTGGTATTGCTTGTAAGCCACCACGAACCACTTCAGCCATATATGCAGCACTAAATAAAACCACACCAATGAGTGCTCTAAAGAGTTTATCTAGCTCCATACCTTCAGATAAAAACAGTGGAAGCATAACCGAAGCCATAAAGAGAACCGTGATTAATGGAACACCACGCCAAATCTCAATATACACGGTACACATGCTGCGAATTATTGGCATTTCAGAACGGCGACCTAGTGCAAGAGCGACACCAATAGGAAGCGAAACAACGATCCCCACGATGGCAATAACTAAGGTAATTAATAACCCACCCCAAAGGTGTGTATCAACAACCGGTAAACCAAATACGCCGCCATACAATAAGAAGGCTGCAAAGAATGGGAAGATGTTTACAAATACTAACCAAATAGCCACTTTTTTAGGTGTATGTTCATAGGCTAGTAGAGCTACAAAGATAGCTAACAGACCATAAAATAGCTGAGGGCGCCAGAGTTCATCAGTAGGGTAGAAGCCATACATGAACTGGTCCCAACGAACGTTGATCATTACCCAACAAGCGCCTTCACTTGAGCAGGCATCACGTGTTGTTCCTATCCAATCGGCATTGATTAAAGCCCAATTGACCGCATTCCATAGGCCACTAAATGCTAAATACGCAATAATAATCGTCAGAATTGAATTAATAGGGCCGTTAAATAGATGTTTCTTAAGCCAAGTTACTGCGCCAACCGTATTTGCTGGTGGCGGAAGATCTGGCTGAAATTGATGTATGCTCATGATTACCTCTCAACCAGTGCGACTTTACTGTTATAAATATTCATCAAGAATGAGGTCAATAGACTTAAGGTTAAATAAACCGCCATTGTCATTGTGATGATCTCAATAGCTTGTCCGGTTTGGTTTAACGTAGTACCTGCAAATACAGACACTAAATCAGGATAACCAATCGCCATTGCTAATGAGGAGTTTTTCGTTAAGTTTAAGTATTGGCTTGTTAGAGGGGGAATAATGATGCGCATCGCTTGTGGGATAACGACAAGTTTTAGTGTTTTATTTCTAGGTAAACCTAAAGCCATTGCTGCTTCTGTTTGTCCATGGCTAACCGCGTTAATACCTGAACGAACAATCTCTGCAATAAAAGAAGCAGTATAAACACTTAATGCTACAACTAATGCGGCTAATTCAGGAATAATACTAATACCACCTTTAAAGTTAAATCCCTTAAGTTCTGGGTACTCAATGGTGATCGGCATTCCTGAAATAAAGTAAGCCATCGTTGGTAAACCAATAAGGGCTAATAGTGAATATCGAAGCAAAGGGGTCTGTTGACCAGTAAGTGTTTGTTTGTTCTTTGCCCATTTAGATAAAAAGATAATAAAGACAATCGCAATAATTACTGCCATGCCGATAAGGTTAGAACCTTCTTCAAATATAGGTCCTGGAAAGAATAATCCACGAACATTTAAGAATACGCTTTCGCCTAAACTCAAACTTTGGCGTGGAGATGGGAGTGCTTGTAATACAGCGAAATACCAAAAGAAAATTTGCAATAAAAGGGGGATATTTCGGAACGTTTCTATATAGACGGCAGCGCATCGACTGACGAGCCAGTTGTTAGATAATCGAGCAATACCAACAGTAAACCCAAGTACAGTCGCAAATAAAATCCCTAAAATAGAGACTAATGCTGTGTTTAAAAGCCCAACAATAAAAGTGCGTCCATAGGTGTGTGTTTCATCATACTCCACTAAAGATAAACCAATACCAAAGCCAGCCTCTTGATTTAAAAACCCAAGACCAGTCGCGATACCACGAGATTCTAAATTGGATAATGCATTGTTAACTATGGAATAAAAGAAAAATACAAGAGCAGCAACTGCTATCACTTGGAATAAAATCGCACGAAATGTTGGATTATAAAAGAGGTTTTTATTTTTAGATGACATACAACTACAACCTTAAATCCATTTATCAAAAGGGGTGAAAATTCACCCCATAAAATTGTGTTACTTATCTTTATTATTAGTTGATTAACGAATTGGAGCGGCGTACATGAAACCGCCTGCATTCCAAAGGGCATTTACGCCACGTGAGATTTGTAGAGGAGAACCTTTACCAACCGTGCGCTCAAAACTTTCGCCGTAGTTACCCACTTGTTTCACGACTTGGTAGCCCCAATCATCACGGATCCCTAAGCCTTTACCTTTAGGTCCGTCAACGCCAAGAATACGTTTGATGTTTGGATCTTTTGATTTTAGCATTTGGTCTGCATTCTTAGAGTTAATGCCGTATTCTTCAGCATTAATCATTGCACTCAACACCCATTTATTGATGTTGAACCATTGGTCATCACCTTGACGAACAACGGGGCCTAGTGGTTCTTTTGAAATGATTTCAGGTAATACTTGTGCTGTTTTTGGATCTTTTAGATTCAAACGAAGGGCATATAAGCCAGATTGGTCAGTAGTTAGGACATCACATCGACCTGCATCAAAGCCTTTAGAGGTTTGCGCCGCGGTATCAAATACAACAGGTTTGTATTCCATGTCATTGTTACGGAAGTAATCGGCAAGATTAAGCTCTGTTGTTGTTCCTGATTGAACACAAACAGATGCGCCATCAAGTTCTTTTGCACTGGTTAAGCCAAGGTCTTTTTTCACCATGAAACCCTGACCATCATAGTAGTTAACACCAACAAAATTTAAACCTAAAGAAGTGTCGCGGTGTAGTGTCCATGTTGTATTACGAGAAAGAACGTCGATTTCACCCGATTGTAGAGCAGTAAAACGCTCTTTTGCAGTTAGCGGAACATATTTAACTTTTGATTTATCGCCTAAAACAGCTGCGGCAACCGCTTGACAGAATTCTACATCAATACCTTCCCATTCACCTTTTGAGTTTGGGTTTGAAAAGCCAGGAAGGCCGGTACTAACACCACATTGTAAATATCCATTTTTTTTCACTTTTTCTAATGTACCGTTTGCAGCAACAGCTTGTGTTGATAGCAGCAATGCAGAAGCGGTAAGTGCAGCATAGAGTGGGGTCGTTTTAAATTTCATCTGTGTTCTTCCTTGTAATCCATTATTGAATTGGCGTATCACAATCTATTGTGTTGTGTTGGCCATTTGGTAACGGGTCGCTCAGTTTGTAAGCAACTGTATTTAAAACATATAGAATAGTTATTAATTTGTGAAATCATGTACTGTCTAAATTATAGGCAAAGAGATCTGTGTTTTCCAAAAAATATAGTGGATTGAACTGCAATATTAACTTTATCTAGTGTAATTTATCTGGTCTTACATCTATAAATGTAACAATATTGTTAATTTATTTATTTTTTGAATCTGTTAAGTGGAAATGAACAAAATAGTGAATAAATACCTTCTTTTGTTAAAGCAAGGTATAGTGAGTCAAGAACATAAAACGTAAGGATAAAAGCAGTAATGAGATATTTTCCCATTTTTATGGATATTCAAAAGCGACCAGTCTTAGTCATTGGTGGTGGGGAAGTTGCGTGTCGAAAGATTGATATGCTATTGCAAGCAGATGCAGATATTACTGTGGTCGCTCCTTCGATCAAACCCTACTTGATGAATTATGTAGAAGAAGGAAAAATTCACTATATAAAAGGGTTTTACCATAGTGAATTATTAACAAAAGAATATGTGCAAGTTTGGGCAACGACGGATAATTCAGATCTAAATCATCAAGTTTATCGTGATGCACATGACGCTCGTATTTTAGTGAATGTTGTGGATGATACCCCACACTGCGATTTTATTACCCCATCAATGGTGAATCGTGGGCGAGTACAAGTTGCTATATCAAGTGGTGGCTCATCACCAGTATTGATTCGTATTATACGAGAGCAAATAGAAACGCAATTATCGACAAAAGTAGCGATGTTGGCTGATTTTGGAGCAGATAAAAGAAATGTAATTAAACAACACTTTTTAACCGTAGACGAAAGAAGAAAGTTTTGGGAAACCTTTTTACGTGCGCCAGAAATAGAGACACTGACAACTCGTAATGAACTTGAACATCTTTTTAGTCAGCACCTTTCAAAAAATATTGAAACAACGGCTGAGCGTAATTGGATTGAATACCATCAAGAGACGGAAATGTTGACGTTAAAATCGTTACGTTTGATGCAGCAAGCCGAATGGGTGATCTGCTTTGAAGATTGTCCATCTGAGTTTGTTGAATTATGCCGTCGTGATGCAGAGCGCTTATTTGTTAGTTCAGAGCAAGAAATCGTCGAATATTTGGCTCAAGCAGAACGAGAAAAAATTCGAGTTACGATCTTAATGAAAAAAGGTCATCTCGTACGCAATGAGAAATTACAGAGTTACTTATCAAGTGATATCTATGTGCCAACACTTTAAGGAAAGTGGATGCAATATTTAACAATAAAGGATGCCATAGAAGAGCAAATAGAAAGTGGCATGCTTGAACCAGGGCATAAGCTGCCTTCGGAAAGAGTATTAGCAGAAGCATTTTCAACGACTCGAATTACGTTACGTGAAGCGCTTAATTATTTAGCTTTATCAGGAAAAGTATACAAAGAAGAGAGAAGGGGGTGGTTTGTATCTAAGGAAGCCCTGGCGTTTAATCCACTTGCCGAAATTGATCTTCCATTGGTATGTAAGCAAAAAAATAGATCTTATAGCATTAAAACGCTTGATTCAAAGCGTCTATTAGCACCTAAAATTGTGGCTGACACATTAAAGTTAGCCCCTTTTTCCTATGTTTTAATGTATAGTCGATTGATCATACTAGAAAACCGAAAGATAGCCGTTCAATATCTGTATCTGCCAGAGTTATTATTCCCATCATTAAAAAAAATGGATAATGACAATAACGTTATAGATCTTATGAAAGAGCATTATGGCTTAGAAAATAATAACTTATCGTTAAAACTTGGTGTTATTCCCGCGACAGAATTTGAGTCCGGTATATTGAATATTAGCTCAGGAAGTATGTTGTTGGATATTCAGCAATCTGCAATAAATAACGATAAAAAAGGCTATTTATTACAGGTGACCCGCTGTTGTCATGATGCGATTGAGATTAAGATTGATTAAAGTATTTAGAAGGCATTGAGTTGTTTTATTTGATTAATCAACTCACCTTCGGTGACAGGTTCTGAATCAAGGTTAAATTCAGTAGAAGCACCACCTTTTAACATATAGACAGTAGTACCGCAGTGATCATAATGGAACCATTTGCCATCAATACATACATCGGTATAGCACTTAGGGTTTCTTAATAACGTCATAAAATCCCTCCCTGATACATTTTATTAACAAATTTAAAGTGTCGTGGAATAGAGACATAACTTTTGATCTAAATCAATTGAAACCTTATTTGATGTGTATTTGTTGCTAAACTGTTAATTTAGTCGCTTTGGCGCTTGAGCTCCAGCAACAGGTCGATTAACTGAAATAGTTCGACCTTTTTTAAGCCCTTTTTCGTAATCCGCTGTCATATTAGCCATGGCTTCACGTAGCTGTTGCTTAAATGTTTCGCGGTCGATATTTTTAAATTCTTTATCGATGTAATCATTAATTTTGTTGGCTGATTCATCATCGGGTGCAATGACGGGTAATTTTTCAAGAGCGCCTTCAATCCAACCAGCTAAAAATGAATTCACTCGTTTAGTGACTTCGAGTTGTCCTTTGCCAGAGCCTGCAAAACTATTTTTAAACTGACCTGTTTGTTCATTCATTTCGCGATAAACAATATCGAAGGCGAAAGCCGCAAAAATAGCACGATCAGCAGATCCAATAAATTCGACTTTTTTGAGTCCTTTATGATTTAGCAATACGGCTTCAACACCAAATCGAGTGTTGATACCACGAATGATCTTTAAAATATTGCTGCCAACGTTACTTGGGAGTAGATGAGTACTTTGGGTTTTTCCCATCTTGATAAACTCAATGTCATCTTTTTCAAGACCATACTTAAGCATAAGGCGATGCGCCATCTTAATGGCTTGAGCGGCTTCATTCACATTAGCTGAATTACCGAGTTCAAGACATTTAGCGATCTTTTTTAGAGCCTTTTGCTTTGTAGACGACATAGATTTACCTTACTTTTTAGCGGGTCGTTATTTTACCTGTCTCTTATTTGATTTGGAAGGTATTTGGTATTCAAAAGATGCAGAAGAGGATTTAATAATGAGAAAAGAAGAACTTACTTATATACTTAGGGTTGTGGATGGTGCTCTTTATGTCTGTCAACAATCACAAAGAAACACCATTGTCTTAACTATTAACTATTAAGCATTAAGGGGGAGAGTTAAATCCCTAATTCATCAAACAAAGAGTCATCAAAATCTTGAGATGTTGTATCTTTTATCTCTGAGGTTTTATTATTTCCTGATTTGTGTTGCTCAAATAGGTCATCAGCATCAAACTCTTCTTCTTGTTCAAAGCCTTCAAGCTCAATAAACTCAGTCTTATCCATTGCAAGTTCAAGATAGAAAATATGATTATTTGCAGTAGTAAAAGTCACTCGACGTGCCTGAGGTCGATCTAAATTAGTATCAACAGAAAGGATGACTTGTTTGTTTAACGTCAGCATCTTTGGTTGGTTTTGAGAAATTGTGGTTTGCAATGTTTTTCGGATCTGCCCGGTAAAATCACCAACGATTTGGTTCATCAATTCACCAAGAACATCTCCAACTTCATCTGAAGTGTGTAAAATGGCCAACTCTTCATCAGGCATACCCATATTGCGCATATATCTTGTATACAATTCTAGTGCAGCATCTTTAGTAAAGTTAGTTACAACCAAACCAGAGAAGCCACCATCAAAAAGAACAAAACAACCAAAGTCAGGCTTTAAGCTTGTCTTTGTTATTTTTTGAACCATTGATGAATAGTTAACAGGACTTTGCGTAGCCTTAGTTAACACCCCTGACATTGAACGACATAAAGTAAGAAGAATATCGTCAGTCGTAATGGTTTTTGTCTTATTTTTTCTGGTTGCAGGTTTCATAACGTTCTCTATAAAAAATGTGCCATCGAATCCCTAGCAGAATAACATCTCGTTTTTATTCTGTGTAATGGTTCGTGTTGATCTTTCGTTTTACTGACTCTTATGAGACGAGTCATATTATAAATATTTAACGGATATAGCATAGCTTTGATGTTTTATCCATGCGAGATGTTGTAAAGTGTCTAAAGAACAACATTAATAGTGCTGAGGGATCAGCGATTTTAGGAGCATGGAGCAATGTTACCAGTATTACCATTTCAGTCGTCTATCGACTCAACGGTACTTGAATATTTAGATCAATTAGCAAAAACCGATTTTAGTGGTGATGTCGAAACGACGTATTCAAGTCGTTTGGCAGTTGCGACCGATAACAGTGTTTATCAACAATTACCTCAAGCCGTTTTACTTCCAAAAACAACAAAAGACGTTGAATGTTTAGCTTCTCTAGCAAACAGAGAACATTATAAAGCGGTGACTTTTTCTCCTCGTGGTGGTGGTACTGGTACCAATGGTCAGTCACTAACGAAAGGCATTGTGGTCGATCTCTCTCGTTACATGAATAATGTGTTGGAAATTAATGTCGAACAGGGTTGGGCGAGAGTTCAAACAGGGCTAATTAAGGATCAACTTAATGATGCTTTGCGCCCGCATGGCTTTTTCTTTTCTCCTGATTTATCGACCAGTAATCGAGCGACTATTGGTGGGATGATCAATACTGATGCATCCGGACAAGGCTCACTAAAATACGGTAAAACATCAGATCACGTATTAGCAGTAACCGCAGTTCTGGCCAATGGACAGTGTTTGGATACATCACTTTCTTATGATGAACAATCAGAAGCTGTTCGTTCTGTTTTAGATATTACTGCAGCAGTGTGTCGCGATAAGCGTAAACAGATTGAAGATAAATTTCCGCCATTAAATCGTTTCTTAACTGGATACGATTTAAAAAATGCGTTAGATACAGAAACGGACCAATTTGATATTACACGCGTACTATGTGGTGCAGAAGGTTCATTAGCCTTTTTAACCGAAGCGAAAGTAAATATTACACCCATTCCAAAAGCCAGAACCTTAATCAATGTAAAATACGATACGTTTGATGCTGCATTACGAAATGCGCCATTTATGGTTGAGGCTAATGCGCTTTCTGTTGAAACCATCGACTCAAGAGTATTGAATTTTGCAAAGCAAGATATTGTTTGGCATAGCGTTAGTGATTTAATTACTGATGTTCCAAACAAAAAAATGCTTGGCTTAAATATGGTGGAATTTGCAGGAACAGAGCCGGAAGTGGTTGAACAGCAAGTTTCGGTTCTTATCGCAAAGTTAGAGCAACTTATTGAATCAGAATCTGCCGGTATTATCGGTTATCAAATAACGCAGGATGTTGCCAGTATTGGTCGTATTTATACGATGCGAAAAAAAGCGGTGGGTTTATTAGGCGCAACAAAAGGTGCCGCTAAGCCTGTTGCCTTTGCTGAAGATACTTGCGTACCACCAGAGAATTTAGCCGATTTTATTCAAGAATTTAGAACGTTATTAGATTCACATAAGCTGAACTACGGGATGTTTGGCCATGTTGATGCCGGCGTATTACATGTACGCCCTGCGTTAGATATGTGTGATCCAGAGCAAGAAGCGTTAATGCACGTTATTTCAGATCAAGTGGTTGCTTTAGTTTCTAAGTATGGCGGCTTAATGTGGGGAGAGCACGGTAAAGGCTTCCGTTCAGAATACGGACCTGAGTTTTTTGGTGAAGAGCTATTTATTGAGTTAAGACGCGTTAAAGGCGCATTTGACCCTGACAACAAAATGAATCCAGGTAAAATTTGTACCCCGCTTGAGAGTGATGCTGAATTAGTCAAAGTGAGTGATACAAAGCGCGGTTATTATGATCGCCAAATTCCAATTGAAGTAAGAGATAGCTTTAATCAAGCGATGGAATGTAATGGTAATGGATTGTGTTTTAATTATGAAACGAGCTCTCCAATGTGTCCATCGATGAAGGTAACTGCAGATCGTCGTCACTCTCCAAAAGGCCGTGCAGGGCTTGTTCGTGAATGGTTACGTCAATTATCAGAGCAAGGCATTGATCCTGTTGAGTTAGAACATGATCTTTTAACAAAACGTCCATCAATTAAGCAAATCATTGATCGCATTCGTAATCGAATAAATAAAGGCAAAGAGTATGATTACTCGCATGAAGTGCATGATGCAATGATGGGGTGCTTAGCCTGTAAAGCGTGTGCAAGTCAGTGTCCAATTAAAGTGGATGTTCCAAGCTTTCGTTCGCGTTTTTTAAATATCTATCACAGCCGTTACCAGAGGCCAATGAAGGACTACATGGTTGCAAATATTGAAACCATGCTACCTATCATGGCTAAAATCCCCAAAGTCGTTAATGGTGTATTGAAGCAACCGGTAACCAAAGCGTTGACGAAAAAAACATTAGGCTATGTTGATATGCCTTTACTATCGGTTCCTACGTTAACTGAGCGTTGTCAAAAGAAAGATGTTTCTCAATTTAATCTAGAACAATTGAAAGGTTTTTCTGAAAAGGAGCGTCAGAAGCATGTCCTGATTGTTCAAGACCCATTCACTAGTTATTATGATGCCGGTGTAGTGAGTGATTTCGTTGAGTTAATTCAACGACTTGGATTGAAGCCAATATTGTTGCCATTTAAACCAAACGGTAAAGCACAACATGTGAAAGGCTTTTTAAAGCAATTTACAACGACAGCGACAACAACGAGTGAGTTCTTAAATCAAGTTGCTGAATTAAAAATTCCAATGGTTGGCGTAGATCCTGCTTTAGTTCTTTGTTATCGAGACGAATACAATGAAATTTTGACGGATAATCGTGGTGATTTTACTGTACTGACAGTGCATGAGTGGCTGTATCCTAAATTATCCTCTTTTGATAAAGCGACAGTATTTGATACAAGACCTTGGAAACTATTTGCTCACTGTACTGAAAAGACAAAAATGCCTAATGCAGAGAAAGAGTGGGGTGAGATATTTACTCACTTTGGGTTAACGCTTAATACCGTTCCTGTTGGGTGCTGTGGCATGGCAGGGACTTATGGTCACGAAGCAGATAAATTAGAAACTTCAAAAGCAATTTATGATTTAAGCTGGAGAGGTAACTTAGCTAATTTAGATAAAGAGCGTTGTTTGATCACAGGGTATTCATGTCGAAGTCAAGTAAAACGCTTTGAAGGAGAGCAGTTGCAGCATCCTTTACAAGCAATATTGACGAACATTTAAATAGCTTAATTTTGCGCTATTGTGTGATAAAATAGCGCAAAATTTCCGTGAAGTAACCCTCATTATTTTGCAAAAATGTTGATTTTGTATCTATTTTAAGGTTATTTTACCCTTTACGGGTTGGTGTGTTGTTTTGTTACTTTTATTCGAGTTATATGATAGATGAGCAGTGCTGAGTTAATTAGACGTATTCCACAAATGAATGTGTTGGTTTTTACTGAAAAAAGAGAACGTAGTACTCAGATCCGTCAGTTTTTCCAAAAAGCGGGCTTTAAGAGTGCTGATTCTTTTAATATCAGTATGAGAGCTTCAGAATTGCCTGTTTATGACTATTATTTTATTGAATATCACTATGCTGATCATGAAGTGATTTGTGAGATAGTTAATCACGCACGTGAAAAAGCTAAGTTTGGAAAACGTCCTATTTTTATTATCGACATTGATAATGATGATTCATTAGTTGATGATATTAACGCGAGAGAGCTCTTCCCGGATTTTATTGTTAATAGCCCAATTAATTTTGGTTATATAGATGATCTAATTAAAAAATCTTTTAACTTAACACTACTTATAGAAAAGTTAGTGGGTGAAGTAAAAGGGTCTCAATCTGCTTTTATCCAACGAGCACAGACTTATTCTGGAACGTATAAAAATCGTATGCTGCTCAATATGACCCTAGAAGAGTTGTATAAAGCAAAAGATTTTTCGACTTTTAAAAAGGTGTATCAGCGCCACGATAAAAGCGAAATAATGCCACAGAATTTAATGGCGTATTGTCATGTGGTAGAAAAACCAAAAGCAATCCCTGTTCTTGAGCTTTTACTGCGCTCTAAAAAGTACTTATTCCAAGCAAATTTAATGCTTGCTGATATTTATACAGAAGCAAAACAGTTATCTAAAGTCCAGACATCTTTAGCAAAGGCTTTTGAAAATAATCCGAAAAATGATAAAGCTTTCTATTCTTATTTAACATTTATTATTGAAAATAATGAACCCGCATTAGTGCATAATATGGTAATGAAACGTTTTTATCATATAGGCATTAATCCTACGACTCTAAATAAGATGATTATGGATATCGCAGACGTTGTTTATAAGTCAAGTATGACCTTGAATAAGGAACAATATCGTCGTTATTTTGGTCAACTTATTATAACGTTAAAAAAACGTATAGCGATGGATAAGCGCGATGAATTACAAGGTTACATAAATATTTTCATTGCTCGTCAACTATTTAAGCAAGGAAAGCGTTATAAAGCGAAAGCCATCGCAGCCACTTGTTATCATCGTTTTTTATCTGAGCGTAAAGTCGCATCGGATGAATTTAGAGTAGCCACCTTTGGTGTTCTAGCCATGGCTGGTGAAGTTAAGTTATGTGTTGCTTTGTATAAAGTATTTGATCAAGCGGGTTTGAAAAAAAGTGCGCCGTTATTGTTACAACAATCAATGGCTCACTTTCAAAAATTGAATAAAGTTTATCAATGGTTAAGAGCTCAAAAGTCAGCAGATGATAATAGTGCACAATTGACTAAAATTGGCCAAACTTACCCGTACTCATCAGACTTGAATTATATGCTTCTGACTTTAACGCTAAAAGGGAAGAATTTAATGAAAGCACCAGAAAACATTAAGCAATGTTTAGCCGTTATACACAGAATGGAAAGAACTAATAACACCGCAGGTTATGAAAACGTAATGTCATCAGTTGAACAAAATAAGAAAATCTTAATTGATGTTTTGTTGGGTAGTTCATAGATTTAGCTAAATTTTTGCTCAATAGGTTTCATCCATCACAGAGATAGGAAAGAGTGATTTAGCTTTTTTCCAAAAATAGTCCACACTTAAGTTATCAAAACTGATTGATAGCACGTTAGGGGGCTATAATGGAAAATAAAAAAGTAAAACAATACATGAGCGCACGACCTCTTTATTTGACAGCGGATATGTCATTATCAGCGGCTTTAGATCAATTTATTACTTCGCAACATATTGGTGGTCCAGTTGTGAATGAGCAGCGAGAGGTCATTGGCTTCATCTCAGAGCAAGATCTTATTAAATCGTTAATTGGGGTGAGCTATCACTGCCAAGACACTCATTTAGTCTCTGATGTGATGAGAACAGAAGTACTTACCGTCACACCTGAAGATACCATTATTGATTTAGCTCAGAACATGACAGATAACAAACCTAAAATTTACCCTGTAGTAGAAGAAGGTAAGTTAGTTGGGATAATCACTCGTCGAAATGTACTTCAGGCATTGAGTGAGTCAATTGGACATTGTTTCAAACACCCAGTGTAGATATTATCTCTATAACATTTTGATATAATTAAAAATTAAGACACTTCGGTGTCTTTTTTTATATTTGAGCAAACTTATCCTTGACCTTGGAGTTAACTCTAAGGTCTATAGTTAGTGTAGATAAACAAATTACCTAACAGAAAGGATTTTCTCATGTGTACTACTCATAAAACCACACAGAGCCATGATCATAAACATAACCCATCAAGTTCGTGTTGTGCTGCTGCACCAAATATCACGGCAATAAAGGCAGAAAGCGCGGTTGCTGATTGCTGTAGCAGCGTTGATAAATCAACAGATGCGGACTCATGTTGCGGAAGTGATCCTGGAGAATCAGACCCCTTAGTTGTTTCCCCTGTAACACCAAATAGCGCTTCATTATCTCGCAGTTGGCTTATTGCTGAAATGGATTGCCCAAGCTGTGCTGCAAAATTGAAAAAAGCTATACTAGCGATTCCAGATGTCATTGATGCTAACGTTATTTTTGCAACCGAAAAACTGACGGTAAGAGCGAAGAACGAAGCGGTATTTGAACAAATTATTAGTGTGGCTAAGACCACAGGTTTCCCGCTATCTGATATAGGTGCAAAAAACACATCAGAGAGTGAATCTCAGCCGTTCTGGAAAAAGAATATATTATTGTTAACCTTGGTTGCTTTCTTAGTTATCGCAACAGGTATTAACTTAGTAAATAAAGAACTAGGCACCATCGCTTTTACTGTCGCGGGTCTATTTGGATTAATTCCTATTGGACGTAAAGCGATTCGTTTAGCGATAAATGGATCGCCATTCTCAATCGAAACTTTAATGACGGTAGCTGCAATCGGTGCTGTTTATTTAGGTGAAACGGTAGAAGCGGCCATGGTTATCTTATTGTTTATGTTAGGTGAACAATTAGAAGGCTATGCGTCGGCAAAAGCGAGAAGTGGTGTAAAAGCATTAATGGATTTAGTGCCTGATACTGCAGTTCGTATTAAATCGGATGGCACTAAAGAAGAAGTTCCAGCATCAGAATTAAACGTAGGAGATAAAGTTCAAGTTTCTCCAGGCGATCGTTTAGCCGCAGATGCAATTTTACTTTCTGAATTCGCTTCTTTTGATGAAAGTGCACTAACCGGTGAGTCAGTTCCTGTAGATAAAAAGGCTAACGATCCATTAATGGCTGGTTCTATTGTTAATGATCGTGTGATTGAAATTCAGATCACTTCGGCACAAGGTGAGAATGCGATAGATCGTATTTTACATCTGATTGAGGAAGCAGAATCTCGCAAAGCACCTTTAGAGCGTTTTCTTGATAAGTTCAGTCGTTGGTACACGCCAGCAATGATGCTGATGTCATTACTGGTTATTATTATTCCACCATTGATGTTTGGTCAATCATGGGACACGTGGATTTACCGTGGTTTAGCTATGCTACTGATCGCTTGTCCTTGTGCGTTAGTGATATCAACACCAGCAGCGATTACTTCTGGTTTAGCTACAGCGGCAAAACGCGGAGCTTTGATTAAAGGGGGCGCTGCATTAGAAGAGCTTGGTCATATTCAAAACATCGCATTTGATAAGACGGGAACACTAACCCAAGGTAAGCCAATACTGACTGATATTCGTGTTTTAGTTGAAGCTGAAACCGAAGAAAGTATTTTATTGCAATCAGCCGCGGTTGAAATGGGCTCATCTCATCCATTAGCAAGAGCCGTAGTAATAAAAGCGCAAGAACAAGGATTAACTGTTATTGAAGCCGATGACCGTGAAACAGTGGTTGGCAAAGGTATTAAGGGTACCGTCAATAAGCAACGTATTGAATTGTATGCACCGCAGCAGTTTGATGGTGAGGTTATCCCTGAAATTGAGAGCCAAATTGCATTTCTAGAGCAGCAGGGTAAAACGGTTGTATTAGTCCTTATTAATGAGCAGATCTCAGGGTTACTTACGTGGCGTGATGAACTGCGTCCAGATGCAAAAATAGCCGTTGAGAAGTTAGTTAAATTAGGTATAAAACCAATCATGCTTACTGGCGATAACGAACGCGCAGCAAAAGCTATTGCTGAAGAGTTGAATATTGACTATAAAGCGGGTTTATTGCCATCAGATAAAGTGAAATACGTTGAGCAGTTAACTGCGCAGGCAAAAACGGCAATGGTCGGTGATGGTATTAATGATGCGCCAGCAATGAAGACCGCTTCTATTGGTATTGCGATGGGTGGAGGAACCGATGTTGCTCTTGAAACCGCAGATGCGGCATTAACTCATAACCGTTTAGAAGAACTCGCACCAATGGTTGCGCTATCAAAAGCAACATTAAGTAATATTCGTCAGAACATTACCTTAGCGCTTGGTTTAAAAGCGGTATTCTTAGTCACCAGCTTGTTTGGTATTACTGGCTTATGGGTGGCAGTTTTAGCTGATAGTGGTGCGACAGCCTTAGTAACTTTGAATGCACTGCGTCTATTGCGCTTTAAAGAAAAATAAACGTACGATACAGTAAAAATAAAACCGCCATTTTATTTGTTTAGAATGGCGGTTTTTTGTTTATGAATGTGCAAGAGTAAGATAAGCCGACACATCAATCTCATCAATTTGCTCTGGTTTTAAAAATTTGTTGGCGTACTCAAGGTAAACTTTATCTTCTAAAAACAGTTGGAATATCTCTTTATCTATATGCTGATTTTTTGCCATGAAAGCCAATATTTTTAATGATTCAGACAGTGTCTTTGGTGTTTTATAAGGGCGATCACTGGCAGTCAGTGCTTCAAAAATATCAGCAATAGCCATCATCCTTGCGGTTACCGGTAATTGAGATGCAGGAATAGCATAAGGGTACCCTTTACCTGACATTTGTTCATGGTGCCCACCTGCAATTTGAGGGATGTTTTTAAGGTGATCAGGATAAGGCAATTCTTTAAGCATATTAATAGTTTGAATAATATGGTCATTAATTAAAAAACGTTCTTCATTGGTTAGGGTTCCTCGCTGAGCAGAGAGGTTATATATCTCGCCGTGATTAAACTTATTCTGGTAAGGTTTAAGATTAAACTGTTCATCCGCTTTTCGGTTTTGCTCCCAAGGAATGAGATGACTACTGCTATCTTGCAAAATGGATTCAATAGTCGGAGTGATTTTGTCTGCATCAGGCAAGCGCTGTTTTTCTTCCCATGATAATCCAAGTTGTTTATCCAAGGTGCGAATAAAGGTTCTTTTCGCTATTTTATTTAGACGTTCAATATTGTCTTCACTAAAAAATTCAGCACCGAGGTTAGATTGGGCAATAAACGCAAACTCTTCATCCAGTTCTTTAATTATATTATGGTAATTACTTTCTAATTCTGGTGTGTTTTGTCTACTTTTAAGCAGTTCATGTAAGTAAGACAGTTCAGCATCTCGTTTTAGAATTTCATAGCGAGTTCGGATTTCATGAATACGATTTGTAAACATATCCAGTTTTGTTGCTTTATCTATTACGTGATCAGCAGTGGTAAGCTTGCCACAATCGTGAAGCCAAGAAGCAAGGTATAATTCTTCCCACTCCTCATCATTCAATGAAAATTTATTCCATTGATTTTGATTTTCTTGAGCTGCTTTTGCTAGCATCAATGTTAATTCTGGTACCCGTTGACAATGGCCTGCAGTATGAGGAGATTTTGCATCAATGGCAGAGGCAATCGATTTAGTAAAAGAAAGCAAAAGGGCTTTTTGTTGCTCTAGAAGTTTCTGTTTATCAATGGATACTGCGATTATTTGCACTAAACGTTCAATAAATAATAGTCGGTATTTAGGGACAGTATGATTAAGTGGAACTTCAATGACTAGGCAGCCAATGAGTTTTTTCTTATCATTATGTAAATTGAAGTAATGGACAGAGGCTTCATAGTAATAAGATTGTTCTTGATTCTTGATAGGGATCTTTTTCTTACCTTCGATACTGCTTAATGTATTTTCGTTATCCGTAATATAAAGATAACTGTGTCCTGTCGTAATCTTATGGATTTTTTTATCAACAATCGCGCCTAATTGAAATAAATTACCGCTTTTTGCAATGATGAAAACCATTTTTAAAATATCATCAATAGTTTGATCCATCGTTTCAAGCGTGCTGCTGAGGTTATGAATTTCTTTAACAATCGAATCTTGCTTTTTCTGTTGATTAAATTGAAAGTGATTTATTTTTTGCGCGTTTTTAAGCAGTGTAACTAATCGATTTGATATGTAAGAAGAGGATAGAAATATAATCAATATCGCGAAAAATATGTAGGCGATGACATTCAAAAATAAATCATTAGATATAGTATTAAAGTTATGATTAATAACACTTCCAGGGATGAGAGATACAAAATACAGAGAGCTACGATTTAATTTGTGGACAAAAGCGGTGTAGGTAGAGCCATCTAGAGACACGGTCTCATGCTCATCATGTAGTACGCCTTGTAGTTGTGAATACGATAAAGGAGTAGGGACATGGTCTGAGTAAATTATCTCTTTTAACTGGTAATCATAAAGATAAAATCCGACATTTTTTTTATTTACAAGTTCGTGGTCTGTTGTTTTAAAGAAAATTGAAGTCGATATTTGTAAGATGATTTTTAGATTCGTATTTTTAGAGCGGCTTAAATAAAGATACTCATTATTGAAGGTATATGTTTTGTTTGTTTTCCACATCTCCTCCAATGATAAACGAGTTGCATATTCTGCTTCGATGGTGCCGTTAATATTTTTTAAATTAATACCATTATCTTCAATGTCATAGATATATACATTAGTTAATGCAGGAGAGTGAGAAAAAGCAGAAGATATAAAGTTGATTAGTGATGGTGGGATATTATTAATATCCAATGAGCTTATATCAGAGATTTCTTCTGCTAATGCGTCTATTTGGTATATGGTGAAGTTTACATTATTACTGATAATTTTCTGGTGAAGCTCGGCAACATCAGCGATATGTTCACTTGATAGTTTTGTGACAGCGCTTTTTATATTGATATATAGATGTGCTGAAAATAGGGCGAAAATAGTCGCAAAAATAATAAATAAGTACGTTTTTAATGAAACTCGTTTCATAAGAACTCTCTTCTCGTTGAACTTTATATTTTTATATTAATGTAGAGTATAAAAACAAATAAAACCAAATGTTTACTTGAAAACCTAAAAGTTTTATCCAAAACTGATTAGATACGTAATAAACATAGGTGACTCAAAATGGATTTGTTGTCTTCTTACTACTCTACTCAAAAGAAAGTGATGCTGAAGGTCTTACCATCTTCATTGCTTATCAATATTTTATCATTAGCGATTCCGTTAGTGGTGCTACAAATTTATGATCGAATCCTACCAAATCAAAGTTATGGCACTGCTGTATTGCTAGTTTGCGGTGCCAGTGTTGCTATTTTACTTGATGCATTTCTACGATTTGTTCGTTCTTGGATTCTAGCTGCCGCCTCAATCAACACAGAAAAAAATATGTACTCCTATATATTACATCAGCTCACTGAGTTACCAGCAAAAGAACTGTTAAGTTTAAAACCCGGTAATTTGCAAGAGGGATTAAAAGGGGTTTCTTCAATCAAAGAATTTTATTCTGGTGGTCTATTAAGTGGGCTAATTGATGTACCTTTTGTTTTGATTTTTCTCTCATTGGTTGCTTATGTTGGTGGGGGGCTTGTTTTTATTCCAATAATTGTTTGGATAGCTGCAGCCCTGTTTGTTTGGTTGTTTTCAAGTAAATCATATCAACACGCAAAAATAGCTGCGGAGAATGAAATTAGCCGTATGAACTTTTTAGTCGTGGTATTTACTATGCTTGAAGGTGTGAAAAAACAGGCAGCAGAGTCGAGAACATTTCAATACTTTAAACAATTAAATCAGAATCGATGGTTGTCCGTCGCTGAATCTGAACGAAATACCGCTATTGCTCAGGAGTGTATTCAAATAGCCGCGTTGGGAACCTCAGTGGTTATGGTAATTATTGGGAGTTTGTCTGTGCTATCTGGCGATTTAACCACTGGTGGATTAGCCGCTTGTTCTATTTTGTCGGGAAGAGCGGTTGCTCCTATGAGTGCTTTGGTCGGATTGAGATTGAAATACAGTTCGTTTCAAGTTGCAAATCATTCAGTCAAAGATTTATTTGAGAACATCGCATCACATGAAACAATTAAATCAGAAAAATTACCGATGTTTGAATCCTTAACAGCTGAAGGCTATACGATTGAACGCTTTGGTTCTTGTTACCAATTAGATTTTTGTGTGCAGCAAGGAGAAATTATTGCTTTAAAAGGTAAGGATACCGACTTACTTAGTCAGGTGATGGCTAACCTCTCAGGATTAGACGCAAAGGCCGGTGGACAATTACGTTGGAATAGCAGTGTATCTGTCGGTGATTATTATGATTATCGCCATCAAACTGCATTTGTAACCAGCCGCCCAATTCTTATTTCAGGATCTTTATTAGATAATTTGACAGGCTTCAACGTTGATAGAGTAGGAGATATTCAACCTCTAATAGAGGCGCTTGGCTTAAATAGCATCATAGCGGATCTTCCTAATGGTTTGGAAACAAAGGTCGGTGCTCAATTAGGAGAGCAACTAAGCCAAGGTGCTATCAAGTTGGTGTCGTTAGTGTGTCAATTAGCAAAACCGACACCGTTACTGTTTTTGGATAAACCAGAGATAGCCCTAGATATTGAGTCTGTAACAAGGTTAGCAAAAGTGCTGTCATTGTTATCAAAAGAGGGCAAAACAATTATTTTAAATACAGACCATCCTAGCTTAGTTGAATTAGCTCAAAAACGAGCTGAGCTTATGCCATTACAAGGAGAAAGTTAATGGATAAGAACTATCAATCTCAAGTCATTGATTTATTGATGGCGATGGACGTAAATACGAATGTTCATGCCTTTAGTCGAGAGTGGATTTCATCAAATAAGCTTGAAGGTGTTAATGATATTTTTACTTTATTGGAGCGGTTAGGAATTGCTTATACTGTTCACCCTTATTCAAGGGCATTAGCATCAACGTCACATTTAGCGGCACTGTATATAAATGATGATGAAATTAAAGTATGTCGATTTTTATTGAATGAGTTTCAAGCTTATCAACAAGGTGAGTTTGAAAGCGAAACCTGGCCTGAAAATCAGCTTTCTTCTCTTGTCGTTCTTATTCATGAACAACCTAAAGAGAAAAATGCACCAGATTGGGTAGGTGAGCGGATTGGTAAATTTAAACCATTACTACCTAAGCTTTTATTGGTTAGCTTTTTTGCTAATCTATTTGCGTTAGTTATCCCCTTTATTACGATGTCAATTTATGATCATGTTATTGGTGGGGACGCAGAGCATGAATTGCTTGGGATAGCTATTGGAGCCGCTTTATTATTTTTAATGATGCTTTTGTTAAAGGTAATTCGAAGCCAATTACTTACAACGATTTCAAATCGGATCAGTCGAGAAATATCAGAAACTGTATTATATCGAGTTTTTCGATCTTCATTATTAGCTAATCGCTCATTACCATCATCTGCATTAATGTCTCGACTCACTACAGCTGAAAGCTTTAAAGGCCTACTTCAAGGCCCACTAGGCGGAGCATTATTTGATTTACCTTTTGTTTTGCTTTTTCTTATTGCAATTGGCTTTTTAGGTGGTTGGCTCGTTATCGTTCCTGTCATTTCTTTACTTTGTTATTATGGGTTAGCCCATCACAGTCAAAAAAAATTAGCTAGGTCTTCCCATCAAACAACAGTTTCAGGCACAACACGTTATTCATTATTATTTGAATTGAATAGTAAATTAGCTTTTATACGTAGTGCGAACATGAGTAAATTTTGGATAAAACGTTTTGAAAAAGCTAATGTTTTAGCGGCAAAGAACGGCTTCTTTCATAATGCGCATCAAGCCAAATATACGTCAATTTATTATGCATTAGGCCTACTCAGTACATTGGCAGTAGTGGCTCTTGGTATTGATCTTATTTTTAATCAAGTGATGACCGCTGGGGGATTAATTGCCACCATGATGCTTATATCAAGGGTCACGGGGCCAGCTCAAATGCTCGCTAATAGTAGTGCTCGTTTTACTCAAATTAAGCAAGCAAAATTACAAATCAATCAATCAATGAATCAAAAAGTGGAAGGTGACTTTTCATTTCAACACCATTCATTACCGTCAGATAATCCAACAATAGAGTTAGAGCAAATTACTTTGCGTTTTCCACAGCAAATGAAACCTGCACTTTCAGGACTGTCTTTGAAAATAGAATCAGGCCAAGTTGTTGCTATTACAGGACCAATGGCAAGTGGGAAAACGGCGTTACTTGAATTATTGGCAGGGTTAAATCAACCACAGAATGGGGTAATTAAGGTTAATAACCATAATTTGTCACAATATGACCCCCAAATATACAGACAATGGTTAGGGTACTACTCAGCAAAGCCTGAATTATTATTATTAACTGTTCGTGAGTTTGTGAGTGATAACAAAAGCATTGATGATGCTCTTATTATTAATGCAATTAAGCTGGTGGGTGGCGAAGCATGGTTTAGAACATTACCTAGCGGTTTAGATACTCAGCTAAATGAATCTGTTGTAGTGAAGATCTCTCACGCTTTATCTGGATATGAAGCAAAGGTGTTATCACAGGCGAAGCTGTACCTTCATGAATATCCACTGTATTTATTAGATAATCCGGTAATGGATATCCCATCTCGAGATCTTTTTCAGCAATGGCTATCGCAACGCAGAGGACGATCGACCATTGTTTTTTCATCTCATGATCCTGAATTAATAAAGCTAGCAGATCAAGTGATAGTGCTTGATGGTGGGACACTTGTATACGCTGGGCCATTACCAGAAACGTCGAATTTAGAGCCAGCATCGGAGGCATCTCTATGAATAAACAAAATGTAGATATTATTGAATCAAAAGTCACGGCTCGTTTATTGACATTGAGTACTTACTTTATTGCTGTTTGTTTGATTTTATTTATAGGGTGGTCGGTATTTACTAATGTTGATGAGATTGCCAAAGCAAAGGGGTCAGTTATTCCTGAAGGAGAGCGTCAAATCATTCAAAGTGAGACGGGTGGTCGGCTTAAATCAATTCTGGTATCTGAAGGTGATTTAGTTGTAAAAGGACAAACACTGATTGAGTTTGACTCTAAATTTCAAAATACAGCTTTGGATGAGTTGAATGCCCAAAGAGCGGCTTTAGAGCTTACTATTGAACGTTTGAATTCATTAGTCGAAACACGAGACCCTGATTTTTCAAAATACGCCGATTTTTATCCTAGGCAAGTATCACAGCAGTTAAAACAACTTGCTGCTGAGAAAGAGTTATTTTTTCAAAAGCGAAGTGCTGTGATTAAAGAGCAAGCTCAGGTCGCTGCGGAATTAGAAGGATTACAAACTGAGTTGCCTGTTTATCAGCGTCAATTGAATGCAACAAAACAAGAGTTGGATATCTTAGTTAAAGGGCAGAAAGCAGGCAATATTTCTAAGCTAAGAGTGCTAGAAATGAAGCAGAAACTGGCATCGATTGAAAAAGAAATCCAACAAGCAAAGAGCCAAGAGAATGTGTTAAAGCGTAAAGCGGAAACCGTGGTCGCTCAGTTAAAACAGTTGGGGGCAGAGGCCAGAGTTCAGGCGAATATTGAGCGTTCTAAAGCCGAAGCAGATTTAAGTGGTTTAAAGGCTCGTATTCGCTCAGGTAAAGAAAAAGTATTAGATACTGTCGTTAAATCGCCAGTTAAAGGGTTGGTTCAAAGTATCCCTTCTACTCAAAATGGAGGGGTAATTACTCCCGGCGGGACGATTGCAGAGATTGTTCCTGTCGATGGAAAGGCAAGTTTTAAAGCTCGTTTATCTCCTAGAGATATTGGCTTTGTCTCCACAGGGCAACCGGCTCGAATTAAAGTGGATGCGTTTGATTACAGTCGCTTTGGTGCGTTAAAAGGGGAAGTAGAAAAAATATCACCGACAACCAGTAAAAGTGAACGGGGTGATATTTATTATGAGGTTACAGTTTCGGTTGATAAGCCATACTTTAGAGATAACCCTGAAAGTTTTTCTATCCTGCCTGGTATGACAGGTGAAGTAAACATTACCACTGGTGAGAAGTCAGTATTCCAATACCTATGGAAACCGATTTACACCAACGTGAGCGCGGCGTTTGGTGAAAGGTAGTGACAGAGTAGGTGCATATATAGTGCCCTAATTCTTATGATTTATCAGCGAATAGAAAGTAACAATATATAGAAAGGGATCACGTTATGTGATCCCTTTTTATTTCTGCTTGTTTTAGAAATAAACGTCGGGAGCAAGTAATGCTCCCGAACCTGTTTACTTTAAGTTAAGTGTTATGAGTTAGGGTCTATATCTGGTAACCCGTCGATATCATTCTGATGGTGGTGCTCATCATCTTGGTTGTGGTTAATGTTTGCATCATGGTGTTCAAGCGCATCTGACATATCCAAGTGTGTACTGTCATGGTTAAATGAATCTTGTTGGTCTACTTGTGCAAGCACGATGTCCATATCCGCAGGTTGATCGTGCTCAACCGGAGATGTTGCATCTGCTTGTATACCTAAGGCATCTAGGTATGCGGCAGCACCATGGTGGCTGGTTTTCTGATCTGCTTCATGGTGAGCGTGTTGGGCTAAATCTAGATAACTGTCATCGCTTAGTGTGACCGTAAAGTCGGCTTGCGAAGCCATATCTGGCTCGTCATGTTGAACAGGAGGCGGTGGTGGGGGAGCAGGGTGAGCAGTCGAAATTGGTGATAAATCCATTCCTGTCAGGGTTGTTTGATCGATATGATGACCACTGTGACCGTGTACCGATTGAGAGTGTAAATGTAGATGAACTTCAACATGGGAGTTTTGAGAGCCACCGAGTGTTAGCACAAATGTGTCAGTTTCATCAGTACCACCATAGTTTCCCCCGCTATGTGTTTTGATGACACCAGAACTCGGAGTATAGTCATAATGGAGTTCACCAGTTGCAGGATTCACATTCAGCGTTCCAAATTGGCCTTGTAGGTGAGACAGGGAATGGCCATGCCCATCAGAAATCCCCCAACCAGTGAGCAAGCTTGGTGTGCCTTGATGAATAATGGGTGGTATACCAAGGGTTGCATGGAGATCTTGATGTCCGGCACCTCCTGATATTTTTGGTGGGTTAAGTAATGTTGCGTGAGGTATCGCATCGGTATGGCCATTGATGGTCATCGTAATTTCTTGTGGTACTTTTTGGCCGTGCCCGTCATCAACAAGCAAAGTAAACTTGTCTTGCAGCGTGTCGTTATCGTTAAGGGTATTCACAGCTGGGTTGTTGTTATCTAGGTGATAAGTCCAATTGCCACTATGCGAATCAAACACAACATGACCATAGGCGGCGCTATGTGCTGGGTCTAGAGCTACCGTGGTCGTATCACCATCCACATCATTGATGATCAGTTGGCCCGCGGGGTTAAGACCTGAATCTTCATCGACCGAATGTTGGCCGACAACATGACCTGCTTGTGGCTTCTCTGATACAGTCGGTAGATCATTGGTTCCGGTAATAGTGACCACGATGTCATGGTGCGTACCATCTGCAGATTGAACCGTAATGGTTTCAGTATCCGTTTGCCCTTGACCTAGTTGTTGAACGATTGAGTGATTATTGTATAAGTTATAAGTCCAATGACCATTTGCATCGATATGAGCATGCCCATAGCCTTTGCTTCCTGCTATACCAGATCCACCTTGTACCGGGATAAACCCTGTTGTTCCATCAGGGTCGCTTACCGTCAAGGTGCCTGATGCTTGAAGTGTCGTGTCTTCTTGGGCAACCCCTGTGGAGTCTCCACTGAATGTTGCAGGGTCAGCGACACTCGCTATATTAATGAGTATTGACCCTTCTTTTGAATCAAGATGACCATCGTTTGCGGTAAATTGCACCGCCCCTAATCCGCTGACACCGGAACTATAGTAGTTGTGAGTTGGGGTGAAGATGAGTGATGAAACGTCGGAGGCGCTGACGTCATCACCAACATTTACTGTGGTGCCGTTCAGCGATAACACGCCATGGGCGACATTGGTAATCGTGAGATGGTTTAACGCATCGCCATCAATATCAGAGTATTTAAAGTCAGCAGTGGTGAACGCATGAGGTTTATCTTCTAAAGAACTAATAAAACTCGATCCAACGATAGGTGCATCATTTACTGCATTAACATCCACTATCATTGTTGCACTTGCTGAATCTTGATGGCCATCATTTGCAGTAAATGTAAATTGCGCATAGTTTGCACCGTTTTCATTACTGATTGGCGTAAAGGTTAAATGACCTGCGTCTAAGTCTGCCTTACTGATTTGCTGGTTGGCGGTTACGGCATTACCGTTTAAGAGTAATAATCCATGACTCGGTATGCTGCTAATAGTCACGAACTGTAACGTGTCGCCATCTTGGTCACTGTAACTAAATTCATTGGTTGTAAAGGTTCTGGTGATGTCTTCATTTGTAGAAACGGTTTGCGCTGTGACCGTTGGCGCATGTTGTTGGGGAGGGGTGACTTCAATCGTGAGAGAGTTTTGAGAAGAATCTCCTATTGGGTTACCACCATCATCGCCGACACGATAAACCATACTTGGCACTTTACCTGTAAAGCCAGCTTCCGGGGTGAAGGTATAATGACCATTCGCTTCGATCGCGAGTGTACCGATACCGGCCATAGTATGTGGTTGCCCCGGCCTTACCGCGACATAACCTGACACCGGGTCTTTTATTTGAATATCTTGCAACACCAGATGTGCGTTGGAATCGGTGTCTGTTGCTGCACCACTCAATCCTTGATCCGTCCCAGAGCCAGTAAGTAGATTCCCTTCAACTGGACCACTATGTTGAACACCGGAATCACTGAGGCTGTGAAGAACAGGATCATCGGTGGTTCCATTAATCGTGACGGTAATTGAATGCTTGGTACCATCTTTTGATGTGACTTCAATGCTGTCAGTGAGCGTTTGTCCATTATCTAAGTCTTGAATCGGCGTGTTTTTGTTGTTTGCGGTATAGAGCCAAGAGCCATTAGCCTTAATGACAAAGTGACCATAGGTTCCATCTTGTGATACAAACTGCTGACCTTTGAGGTCTAATGCTGCTTCACCTTGTCCGTCAACATCAGAAATAACCAGGTGTCCATTACAAACAAGGGCATCTGGAATGGTTGCTGACCCCGTGGTATGCACGTTGTGGTGAATGTTTGTATCTTCACCTATGCTGCCGGAGTCGCCGGTAAATGTGGCGGCATCGGCTACAGGATCAATATGAAGAGTGTTAGTAGCCTCTTGTGAGTAAACATGCCCATCGTTAACTGTATATTTAAACTGAACATCGCCATTAAAATCTTGCGCAGGAACGAACTGAAGTTTACTGATGTCAGCTGTAGGGATGTGTTGCCCCGCTGTAACATCGTGTCCATCAAGCACAAACTTACCTTGTGTTGCTGATGGTAGATCTGTGATTGCTATGGAATGTAGCGTATCGCCAGTGTCGATATCACTGAACCCAAACTGACTGGCTTGCATTTGGTAGTGCGTGTCTTCAGTGCCATGTGCAAGTGTCGTCGCTGTGATGGTCGGCTGATCATTGGTGCCTGTCACCGTTATTGTTATATCGTGGGCAGTGTGGTCTGCAGAATAAACTCGATATACAACCTTTTCTACTTCACCTTCAGCTAACGATTGCAAGCGACTGTTAGCTACTTCATATCCCCAAGCGCCACTAGGTGTAATGCGTAAGAAACCACCGAAGGGATCGTGAATCGCCTGTTCTCCTAACTGATTGACCTGAAAATGGTCTTGCCCTGCATCAGGATCAGTGACACCCAGCAAACCCGATGCGGCAGCAGGGTGTAATGAACTATGACCAACATTATGATCTTCTATAATCGTCCCAGTATCATCGCCAGAAATCACAGCTGCATCTCGAGTGGGAGCGAGAGTTATCGAGGCTGATGTAGCCACAATTCCACCATGTGCATCCTGTACATCATAGGTAAAGGAGGCTTTGCCGTTGTAATCTTGTGTAGGATGAAAGGTGAAGGTTCCGTCATGATTATCGGTGATATTGCCATGATCAGCGATAAGATTTGCTACAGAGAGTTGCCCCGCATCATTGTGGTCGATATCTGTAGTGTTGGCGAGTAAATCAGAAGCGTGCAGAACGACATCTGTATCTTCAGTACCCGCTGTAAGTGCAACTGCGGAGCTTACAACTGGCGCATCGTTGTCACCTTGAATAGTGACTTGAATTTGATGAGGCGTACCATCAGCAGAACGTACAGTAACAGTATCAATTAAGGTTTCACTACTACCGAGAGATTGAATCTTTGCGAGGTTATTATCAATTTCATAACGATATGAACCATTGGATTGAAGAATGAGTTTTCCACCTTCCTGTGTTGTATATCCGGTATCCCATGTGCCTGTTTGTTGGTTTTGATGAAGATTGCCATCAAAATGATCTTCTCCAGCATCGGCGTCAGTAATGGTCAATTTGCCGTTGTATATAATCGTATTACCTGAGTTTAGAGTAAGGTTATGATCTTCTTGAACAGTAAAGGTGTCTTGTCCGCCAATTGTTGCACTGTCATTCGTTCCGTGTACAACTAACGTAAGAGTCTTCGTATCCGTACCACCATTATGATCATCCACTTTTACCTGAACATGTATAACTTGGTCATTGTTTGCTCCCAAGTTTTGATAACTTGCATGGGAGGGGTCAAAAGTGTAACTACCATCATTGTTAAAGGTTAAGCCATCTACAGCTTTGTCAATAGTGAAGGTATGCGTGTCTTTTGTATCCACATCCGTGGCATGCATCTGGCCAGATAAAAGGGTCCCCCCTTCTGTTATTGATTGCGTCTGAGCGCTGAGTACTGGTTTATCATTAGTACCTTCAACGGTAAACTCCACTTTGTGCTGAGTTCCATCGACGCTGTGAATGGTGTACTCCTCTTTGAGTATTTCACCCTCTGAGAGATGTTGTACTAAATAATTACTCATATGGTAGTAATAGTTACCATTACTATTAACTTGAAGATCTCCACCATGAGACCCTTGATAAATACCACCATAAAGGACATCTGGAAACTGTGACTGTGCGGGACCATCAGGGTCAACAACATGGAACACACCAGAAGCTCCAAGGAGATGCCCACTGGAGATATCCACATTGATATCCTCTTTAACCCCAGAACCGGAGCCTGTAATAACCGCCGCATCACTGGTTGGTGCTAACGTCATACTCGCTGAAGTCGCTGTACTGCCAGCATGTGCATCTTTTACATCATAGCTAAAAGAGACTTTCCCATTGTAATCTAGGGCAGGATGAAAGGTAAAAGTACCGTCATGATTATCGGTGATTTTGCCATGGTCGGCGGTGAGGTTGGCCACTGAGAGTTGCCCTGCATCATTGTGGTCGATGTCTGTAGCGTTGGCGAGTAAATCAGAAGCGTGTAGAACGACATCTGTATCTTCAGTTCCTGCAGGAAGAGTTGTTACCGAAGAAACCTTAGGGTCATCATTTGTACCGTGGATTGTGATCTGAATTTCATGACTTGTTCCATCGACACTGTGGATTGTCACCTTATCGACAAGAGTCTCTGTTGACCCAAGATTTTGAATTTCTGGTTTACGATTATCAATTGTATAAGTATAAGTACCATCTTGTTGTAAAAGTACCCACCCACCCATTTTTGTATCATAGCCAATTCCGTGATAGGTGTGGCCTCTTTGAATATCAAACTGAGCTTCACCTTGGTCGGGGTCAACAATATCTAATTTTCCATCAAAATGAAGATTATATTGTGTATCAATATAACCACGATCTTCTGTCACATTCCCTTGATCAATTCCAGTAATAGTCGCAGCATCGCCAGTTGCTTGTAAGTGTAAATTCGCGCCTGTTGCAGTGATACCACCATGCGCATCTGTCACGTCATAGCTAAAATGAACTTGTCCGTTATAGTCTTTGGTTGGAGTAAAAGTGTAGGTGCCATCTTTGTTATCAACAACAGAACCGTGATCGACTAACAGATTAGCAATGGAAAGTTTACCTGCATCATTGGCATCCACATCAACAGTATTGGCAAGTAAATCAGCCTTGGTGAAAGTTAGCGCTGTATCTTCTGTACCTGTGACAAGTGTTACTTCAGAACTGATATAAGGTCTATCATTATCGCCGTGAATGGTAATCACAATGTCTTGAGCCGTACCATCTTTAGAATAAACGGTAATCGTATCCGTTAATTGCTGCCCATCGCCTAATTGATCGATCTGTGTGGCCACGTTTTGTTGGTTACTACCGACGGTAACTTTATAATGCCAATTGCCATCTGCATTTAGTATTAATTGACCATAAGTGCCATGGTACGAGTAGCCTACGCCTTTTGTGTCAAATTGTGCTTCGCCAGTGTCTGGATCAATAATCTCTAACTTGCCATCAGTGTATAAAGGGTCATTGGTTAATTTAGCCATCCCAGGCTGTGCGTAGTTTGGTGACCGGTCATGATAGGTGCCATGCCCTTCATCGACATCGCTAGTTGTAGTTCCTGTGATTACTGCTGCGTCCCCAACGGCATCAAAATGAAGTGTATTTGTAGCTTCTGTAGAGTCGGTATGCCCATCGTTAACAGTATATTTAAACTGAACATCACCATTAAAATCTTGCGCAGGAACGAACTGAAGTTTACTGATGTCAGCTGTAGGGATGTGTTGCCCCGCAGTAATATCGTGACTATCAAGTACAAACTTACCTTGTGTTGCTGGTGGTAGATCTGTGATTGCAACTGAATGTAGCGTATCGCCACTATCAACATCCGTAAATCCAAACTGACTCGCTTGCATTTGATAATGCGTGTCTTCAGTGCCGTTACTTAGCGCAACTTGGGTAACGGTTGGTGCGTCATTGGTGCCAACAACGTCTATGTGCAACTCGTATGCCGTTCCATCATAACTATGAACACGGTAGACAACGGTTTCAGTTTGTCCTTGAGCAAGGTGTTGCAAATTGGCATTATTAACGCTGTACCCCCAATTGCCCATGCTATCAATACGTAACATGCCACCAAACGGATCGTGAACTGCTGTTTCACCAAACTGGCTGTACTGGAATTTATTCTCCCCGCTATCTGGATCCACAACTTGTAGCTGTCCATTTGCAAGTTCAGTTGTGACGCCAGCATTGTGTCTGCTGTGTGAACCATCTTCAGTGACGTGGTCAGTCGATACTTCACTAATAATGGCTGAATCAGATGTTGCAGCAAGCGTTGTCGACGCCGTTGCTTGTGCTGAGCCTCCATGAGCGTCTTTTACATCATAAGTGAAGTGAACTTGGCCGTTATAATCTTTGTCTGGATGGAAAGTAAATGAGCCATCGGGGTTATTCGTTACTGTACCGTGATCAGCCGTTACAGCATCTACATGCAAAGTGCCAGCATCGTTCTTATCAATATCACTCGCACCAGCTATGAGCTGAGTTTGAGTGATATGTAGTGTTTGATCTTCGGTACCCGTAGGCAACACGCGACTTCCAGTAACGGTAGGCGCATCATTGGTACCAGTTATGGTGACTTGTAGCTCTTGCATGGTTCCATCAACAGTATGCACTGTGACTTTATCGATATAGGATTGCCCCTGACCCAGAGACTGGACTTGGGTAATATTATTATCAAGTTGATAGTGCCAATCACCGTCCGGAGTTACGATGACCTCTGCACCAAGTGCGGAGGTATAACCAATGCCCGCATAATTGTGCGCGTGTATTACAGGATCAAACTTAGCCTCTCCAGAATCGCTATCGGAGACATGCATTTTCCCACCTGTTAACAACCATTGCATACCATTGATACGATCTTCTGTTACCGCGCCTGTGGTTGTCCCCGTAATGACAGCTGCATCGTTTTTACCGTTTACAACTATTGTAATTTGGTGGGGTGTACCATCGGCTGATTGAACACTAATAATATCTTTTACTTGCTGACCTTGCCCAAGTGCTTGAACGGTCGGGTTAGTATTATCTAGATCGTATGTCCAACTACCATTATCTGTTAAATGTAACGTACCTAAAGTCCCAACAATGTTGGTATTGGAGAAGTGTGCTTCGCCTGTATCGACATCGGTGACAGTCAGTGTGCCTGAGGTCTGAAGTTGAGATTCTTCTGTTACCGCGCCAGAATCTGTGCCCCCAATCACTGCTTTGTCATTAGTGCCATTTACTGTGATAGTCACTTGATGAGGTGTGCCATCGGCAGAATGAACGGTAATAGTATCGGTTGCTGTCGCGCCTTTACCTAATGCTTGAACTGTTGGGTTAGTATTATTTAAATCGTAAGTCCACTGGCCGTTGTCGGTAAGGTGTAGCGTGCCCAAAGTGCCTGCAATATCGGTACTTCCTGTGGATGAAGTAGCGAAGTGCGCTTCACCGGTATCCACATCCGTAACAGTCAGTGTACCTGAGGTTTGAAGTTGAGATTCTTCCGTCACTGCACCTGAATCTGTGCCCCCAATCACAGCATTATCATTAGTGCCATTAACCGTGATAGTTACTTGATGAGGTGTGCCATCGGCCGAATGAATGGTGATCGTATCCGTTGCCGTCGAGCCTTTAGCTAATGCTTGAACGGTCGGGTTTGTGTTATCTAAATCGTACGTCCACGAACCGTTATCAGTTAAGTGTAACGTACCGAAAGTCCCAATAATGTTTGTATTGGAGAAATGCGCTTCGCCGGTATCGACATCCGTAACAGTCAGTGTTCCTGAAGTTTGAAGTTGAGATTCTTCTGTCACCGCACCTGAATCTGTGCCTGCAATCACGGCTTTATCGTTAGTGCCATTTACTGTGATAGTTACTTGATGAGGTGTGCCATCGGCCGAATGAACGGTGATGGTGTCCGTAGCTGTCGCGCCTTTACCTAACGCTTGAACCCTCGGGTTAGTATTGTCTAGATCGTACGTCCATGCTCCAGAGTTAGTGAGGTGCAGAGTGCCTAGTGAGCCAGTAATATCAGTGTTTGAAAAATGAGCCTCACCAAGATCAGGGTCTATTACTGTCAGTTTTCCGGCAACATGAGTTGTCACATCTTCGGTTGTTGTCGCAGAGTCTTTTCCTGAAATAATAGCTTGCTGCTGTGAGTGCTGTAGAGGAGGTGTGCTTAAGGTCGTAGGGGGGGTAACCAACATAGCAGGAGCTTGGTTGATTGTATGGTTTTGCACTGGCGTAGGAAGAATCCCAATAGGAGTTATTGCGTGTGAGGCTAAATGGGAACTACTTCGTGCACTGGGCGTTGCCATTGGAGTGTGTTCATTCGCATCATCTTGGTTAGGTTGAATATTACTCATTTTGTTTTCAACAATAGGAGCTAGAGGTGAAATGAGTGACTCATTATGATGAGAATTCGACACATCTAATGTACCGCTTTCTATATTTGAGTCTTTTTCTTCAATATTGTCTTCTGATGTAAGAGTTTGAGACAAAGAAAAACTGGGTAAAATTAACATTAATTGAGGATATAGAGAGAGTCTCTTTGCTAAATAGGTTTGGTTTTTATTTTTTTTATGTTTAAGCGGTGACTTTTCTTTTTTCGAATTTAAAAGTGATTCAGCTTTATTATTTGAGTTATTTTTCTCTGACTGCTTATTCATCCGTGACCTCAATATACAATATATAACTTATTATAAGTTAAGGATATGAGAGGGAAAAAAGCCAATCCTAAGGTTTTTAATTATTAAAAAAGTGATATTGAGAGAGGTAAATTAATTTTGTTGTTCGTATTTCGTTTTTTCTAGAACATCTGTGAGTTCAAATATTGAGCATGTAATTATACTTATTGAGTTTGAAATTATTGTAAGGCTCTGTCAGTAGAGTTAATCTTGAGTATAAGTTAATCGATAATCTTTATTTTTTGTGATGCCAATCGGTTTTCTTTGCAAGAGTGTAGCTTATCAACATTCCTTTCGGGATCTTAATCACACTAATGCAAAGGTCGTTTGGGTAAAGTAACTTCATCGAATCAAATATAACTAATTAAATTAACGCGACCCTACAATCGCAAGGAGTTAACCATGACAGCAGCAGTATTCCATTTAGGCGTAACACAGGCAGATCTTCAAGGTGCAGAAATGGCGATCATTCCTGGTGATCCAGCACGTGTTCAAAAAATCGCAGAGCAAATGGAAAACCCTAAATTTCTAGCAAGCCACCGTGAATACACAGTGTACCTAGCTGAGCTAGATGGCAAGAAAATTGTAGTATGTTCAACGGGTATTGGTGGTCCATCGACTTCTATTGCTGTTGAAGAGCTAGCGCAATTGGGTGTTCGTACTTTCCTACGTGTAGGTACAACAGGCGCAATTCAACCGCATGTAAATGTAGGTGACATGATTGTGACTACTGGTTCTGTTCGTTTAGATGGTGCAAGTCTTCACTTTGCTCCAATGGAATTCCCTGCAGTTGCTGACTTTGATGTTGCAACAGCAATGCGTAAAGCGGTTGTTGACCAAGGTGCAACCGTTCACACAGGTGTTACAGCATCAAGTGATACTTTCTATCCAGGTCAAGAACGTTACGATACGTTCTCAGGTCGTGTTGTTAAGCGTTTCCAAGGTTCTATGCAAGAGTGGCAAGACATGGGCGTACTGAACTTTGAAATGGAATCAGCAACATTATTAACAATGTGTGCAAGCTCTGGTTTACGTGCGGGTTGTGTTGCGGGCGTAATTATCAACCGTACTCAAAAAGAGACACCTGATCACGCGACATTAAAAGAAACTGAAGCACGTTCAATCAAGGTTGTTATTGAAGCTGCTCGTAATCTTCTATAGTAGAAGAACATAAAAAGATATTAAGATGCCGTTGGTTCAAATGAATCAGCGGCATTTTTGTATCGAGAGTACACGGCAGAAAATAAAAAAGACCAAATCATCGGTCTTTTTATTGTTAAATTAGTTTAGCTCAATGATTAATGACCACCAGCGGCTAAGAACCAATTTAGAAGATGCTTTTTAAGATCGCCCAATTCATCAGGGCCAATAATAGCTAAGCCTAAATCTTGTGCTCGCATAATGTCGTTATTACGTAGAGGGCGGAAGCTTACCAACATGGCTCGTGCTTGTAAGCCACCTAGAAGGTCACGTAACGATTCTAATTTATAGAGAGTGTCATCGCCATCATCTCGCATACCTTTAGTCTTACATTCAATGATATGCAGCTTGTTATTTACTATGCTAACCACATCAAGTTCATTACGAACGTCTTTCGTTCCAATTTCACGATGAACTTGAACATTCAATGAATGGTCTTGAAGTGTAGGTAAATATTGTTGAATATCAACGACCGTATTATGAACCAAAATTTCTAACCACTCACCGTTAGCTAAGCGTCGTGCTTCTTCACAGTCGAAAGTTAATGTGCCGTTTTCGTAGGTAGCTAATCCTGTTTCAACAAGATCAGTTAGCAACATATTTAGTTCTTTGTAGCTTTGTTGTTTTTCAGTTACTTCTACATCTAAACGTTGTTCTTTACGACAAGTCGTCGCTAAGTAGTTTAATGTAGCAAGGCCTGGGCCTAATTCTAGTGCATTACTTGCCCAACGCTGGCAAAGTTCACGCAGACGTTTATCAATGCTTTCTGGAAGCTCAGATTCAGAGAACTCACAACGCGCACCAAAGATAGCGAGGTAATCACTTAAACGGATATTATCTGCTACATGCTTTTGTTTTCTGCCGTCAGGATAAAGCCAACATAATTTATCGCTGAATGGTTCGACAACAAAAATTGGCCAATGATATGAACGAAACACTTCATAGGCAGAAAGAAGACGGTGTCGAAGCCCACAACTTGCATTTAGCTTTATATCACTAAAGTGTAGCTTCATTTCAGCAGCTAGCGCTTGTAAAGACTCTTTGATTAAATGGGTATCTACGATATTTGGAATTTCATAGAAGTCAGAGGTGATCCCTTTATATTGAAGTATGCTTTCTAAACGATGAAACATGTCTTTTTGTGTTTCGTCGCCAATGAAAATCATATGCTCGCCTTTTACGGAGAGATCAAGAAGGGGAGTTACAAGACGGACGGGGTCTTGATCTAATATGCCAACATGCGTGATCATGAAATAATCCTTGTAATGGTGATTACACATAAACGAAGCAGAAGGCATGTGTAACCGAATAATTATAATTTTAATGAATACTAATTTATAGAATCAGTATAGCTTTGTTATTCAATACTATTGTAATGAGGGGCTTAATGATAAAAATCAACCCACTGTTAAATATTCTTATTTGGGCTTAATAAAAAAAGACGATAGAATAGGTGTACATGTCTTAAATACAGAATGAACTATGAGCTATTTACCTTTAGATGAATACAACCGCAAATGGATTTTCACTCATCAATCAATGCCAGTTGATGATGCATTACTACCATTAATTAAGCCATTCACTCAAGCAAAATCTGCTCAGGTTTGGAATGACTTTATCAGTGCGAATAGTCCAACCGCAGATCATTTTGGTTCAAAAGAATGGCCAATGAAAAAAAGCTCATGGAGTAATGAAATTGATTGGCAGCACCGTTGGGATAGTGACAACGAAGCATTACCAGAAGAAGTATTAGAGTTCATTGATTGGGCTGATGATGTGACGGTATATTTTTGTTATGAAAAATATAACCTGATTGAAACTTCTTGGGGAACGTTTAAGCAAACATGGAAAAACTTCTTATTTTATGATGATTTACCAATTCTTATCGGTAAAAAGAAATCACAAGCTTTATGGTTTAATTCAAAAGGCAAAGTGAAACTAGGCTCAAGAAGTTAACTTAGGTCGTTATAAAACATTCAAATGAAGAAAGGCTCACAGTCATTGACTATGAGCCTTTTTGTTTGATTAATGAAATAGTTTAAGAATGAGTTCTTGAAAGAACATACTCAGGAGCGTGTATTTCAAGATAATGTGAAAAACTATCTAGTTCAGTTTTTAAATCTTCAGTGCTTGCTCTATTTAAATGGATGATGAAACGTTGAAACTCATTGATATCCAATATCTGTTTATTATACATAATCCATTCAATAACCAACTCTTGAGGGGCGGGGATAATTCCACTGAACCTCTTAGCCGCATTGCGTAATTCTCGAGTACCGAAGCGAGACCAACCAACAAAATAAAGTAACACCATAGTCGCTAAAATAACGATATGGATCATTCAGGTTACCTTCAAATTGTGATGAATTTAGTATACTTAATTCATCACAATTTTGAAGGAAATTTTAGTTTGTTTGCGTAGCTTTGACAAAAATGACGCAAAAAAGACTCTTTGTCTTATTTTTGTCATTGGTTAAAGCTAATTAATTAGACGTAATCCTGCAGGTAAGGCATCACCAAATAAACGTTTAGAATCGGCTTCTGTTAGCGCTTGTTGACTAGATACTAATTCTATCCAGCTTTGTGGAGAGCGACTCTTCTTCAGTTTATCAATGATACTTTGACGTAGCTTATCAGAGACATCTAAAGTTCTATCACCGGTTAATCGTGCCATCATAACAGCGGCAAAACCTGCCATTGGTTGTGCTTTCCAATCTTGTTCTAGCAGTGTAGGTAGCCACTGAGCAATTTGGCTTGCCGGAATAAGGTTATGCTGACTTCCATAAAATGGAGAACGAGAACAAATACGACCCAATGCCCACCAATGTACCTGCGCTTGATTGCCATTTTTAGCATGACCTAACACCCACGTTGAAATTAATGTTTTATCTTCAACATCTAGATGTTCTAGAGCTGCAGCTAAGCGAACCATCGCCTCATAGCTTTTGTTTGTCGCATCTTCTAGTGTTTTAGGGTTACGTAAAGAACCTGGATGCAAATATTTAGCAATATCTGCCAAAATGGTTTCTTGTTGCTCTTGGCTTAAACCACCAGAGATACGACGCCAGAATGTCCACCAATCATTCCAAGATTGCTTTGATTCAAACTGAATACCTTGTTGATAGGTTTCCCATGCTTGGCTAATTTTCCATTCGTCAGCAGGGTATCCAAAACCAGGGCGTAGTGCAAAACCGGTCATTTTTAACCAGTTTTGTTCATGTTTATCAGAGCGACGACGACGTTTTTTACTGTCTAGTAATGCGGTTGCTAGTTCCCGAGAGGTAATTAAATCCCATGATTCACGTTTACCTATCAGCTTCTCTATGTTTTTAGAAAAGGCTTTAATCGCATTAGGATTTAGCTTACTACCGCCATAGGCTTCTTTTATGTTTGCAATTGCATTTGGAAGGCGAGGGGGAAGGCTAATCTGGTCTGCAAGGTTAGCTCCTTTATTCGAAGCTTGGTTACGTACTTCAAATTCTACTAACCAACGTTGCGAATCATCCTCAACAGAAACACATTCAATCTTAATGGTGCCGACTTCAGTAAATTGACAAGCTAAGGTTACTTCAACGCGATCTTTTTGGTTGGCGTGTAATTCTTCTTTTGATTTACTTGATTCAAGTGTTACGACATAAGGCGGTAAGCTAACAAAACTTGGATCGGCTAACTCAGTGATCATGCCCGAGGTAGCAAGTTGGTCTTTTGTCGTTGAGAGTAGGTTGAATCGAACTGGCTCACCTAAAGTTAACGAAAAACGGCGGCTCGTCATACGAATTTCTTCACCTTCGTCGCTGCCTTTTGCCAATAAACATAAACCTTGTGGTTGTTTATTTTTCTCTTCTAACTGTAAATAGAATGAACGCGCAGAGCCACCGCCAATTTTTAATTGTGCACCATGGCGTGCTTTACCATAAGCTACGGCACCATAAGCAACAGCTAAATCTGGATGAGGGTTAGATAATTGAGTGACAGTGTCACCTTTCCAGTTATTCATTAATTCAAGTGAACGTTCAGCAAGGAGAGGGCTGTTAAATACGCCACCGTTTAATAATAGGCCAACAGGAATAGCACGATCTTGATGAGCAGCTAAATCACTATCATCCCAACCTAATGCTTTTGCTGAGACTTCTTTATGATTATCTAAAAATTGCGCAAGATGTTTACTGATCGCAGGATCAGAAGCGTAAGGTAAGCCAAACTCAACAACAGCGGCTTGACGTTGATTTGGGCGCTCATTAAAGTCAGTCAGTGGTAAGAACCCATCAAGCGCAATTTGATGAACTTCTTCTTTAGTTAACTCAACTTTACGACTGCCACCTAATAATTTAGAGCCAGACCCTAATAGAGTGATATGGCCAGATTCTGGTGCATTAGCTGACAGTAAACGTTCTTTGGTTTTACGCGTTTGTTGAATAAGTTTAGTTAACGCGGCTGCCGTCATTTTCTTACCGCTGTCTAAGCGTTGTTCAGCCAAATGCGCTAAGGCTAAATCGATGTTGTCACCGCCTAACATTAGGTGATCACCAACGCCAATACGGTCAAGTGCCAATTCGTCTTTATTAAAACGCGCTTGGATTAAACTTAAATCGGTAGTGCCGCCGCCTACATCGCACACCACCATTAATGGTATGTTCTTTAGAATGTCTTTTGCAGTGTCTTGATGATGGTGATACCAGTCATAACAAACGGCTTGTGGTTCTTCCAATAGAATGATCTTATCAAGACCTGCCAGTTTTGCGGCTTGTATAGTAAATGAACGAGCACTTTCATCAAACGAAGCGGGTACCGTAACAACGACTTCTTGAAGCTCCATAGGGGCATCAGGGTGGTGGTAATTCCAAGATTGACGAACGTGATTTAAATAACTCGCACTGGCAACAATAGGAGAGACTTTTTCAACATCTTCTGCGCCTGCCCAAGGCAGAATATCTGAGGTGCGATCGACTTTAGTGTGAGATAACCAACTTTTAGCACTGACTACTTGGCGACCTTCTACCTTTGAGCCTAATTCACGTGCCCATTCACCAATGATTGCGTTCTTTATTTCGCCATCAATCGCTTTTACATTCCAAGGTAGCGTTAAATCGTTATCGCTAATCTGGCTTTGTGACGCATGGTAGCGAAACGAAGGGAGTAGAGGTTTTCGAGCAACTTCTCCTGGTCCAATTAATTGGTCAATATTGAAGATTTCAATAGGACTGGTTTCGATACCAAGAGAGATGTCAGTATAAGCCACAACAGTGTGAGTAGTACCAAGATCGATACCAATTAAATAACGATTAGAAGAACTCATAAAAACTCCAATGAAGCTGCAATAAACGAGAAGGCGGCAGCGATAAAATATAGGGGCATATAATAAAAGAGTTCAGACCCTATAACGGTGACTGAACTCTTAAAGAAGCATATTAGTGAAGATTAATAACCAAATTATGCTTCACGAACATCAAACTCAACGTGCCATTTCTCACCGCTGTCTGCTGCAATGGCTTCAAGATAAAGAGTACCAAGTTCTGTCACTTTAGACGCTAAACGAACAGGAACAACTTCACCTGCAGAGCGACCTTCAGTAACTGGAAGCGTTACTTGAATAGCTGGAAGTTCTTCTAGCTCTTCTGGCATCCAGAAATCAAGATGAGTACCCGCTTGATCGTCACGACGAGTCGTTGAACCATAGAATTTAAACTGTACCGGCTGACCAATTACCAAACCAAATTGTTGGCTAGGAACATCAGCATGAGAGCCTTCTTCCATACCAAATGGAGCAACACACAGTGCTTCCATTGGTGGTTCCATTCCAGGGATCGCTGGCATAGAGCTTTCGATACCTACGTAATAACTTGATGCGATACCACCACGGATACGAACGCCTTTACCAGTACGAACAGAACCGTAGTAAGAAGCACCAGAAGCAACGGCTAAATCAAGGTCTAGACCTTCAAGTAGTTTTGCGTCTTCTGCTTCTGCGTCGATTAACCAGTCATTAATAATGCCAAGTAAACGCTCAGCAAGAAGGTTTGATTTTAGAACACCACCGTTTAAAAGGATTGCAGTAGGTTTAATAAAATCAGCTTCATTTTGTTGACCAAAGACTTCATCAGTTGCTGCTTGTTGACGAGTTAAAAAGCTAGCTAGATGACGAGTTACCGCCGCATCTTGTGCGTAAGGTAGACCCATTTGAGTCAGTGCGCCACGAGCAGATTGAACAGGGTGCTCAGTAACAGGAACAACAGGGAAGAAACCTTCTACCAATGTTTGTTGTACTTCTTCTTGAGTCAGTTCTGTTTGCAGTGTGCCACCTAACAATTTAGACCCACGGCTAGGAACCACAATTGGAACTGCACGTAATTCAGCATCGTTTAATAGCGCTTCTTTAGCATCACGACAAGCGTGAGTCATCACTTGAATTTGCCAAGGTTGCAGTTGTTTACCTTCTTGCGCTAGCTTCATTTTTAAACGATAAGCCAGAGCTAAATCCATATTGTCGCCACCAAGAAGAATATGATCACCCACCGCAACACGGTTTAGGCTTAAATTACCTTCTTCTTCAGTCACTGCAACTAAAGATAAATCGGTAGTACCGCCACCGATATCAACCACTAAAATTACATCACCAACAGAAACTTGGTCACGCCAAGAGTCGCCGTTGTTTTTGATCCAGCTATAAACCGCTGCTTGTGGTTCTTCTAATAGTGTTAAATTACGGAAACCAAGATTATTTGCAGCTTCTGCCGTTAAATCACGTGCAGCTGGGTCAAATGATGCTGGTACCGTAATTGTAATGTCTTGTTCATTTAGAGGATGCTCAGGGTTTTGAAAATCCCACGCATTTTGAAGGTGCTCTAAATAACGTTTAGTCACTTCTAGTGGTGATGCTTTGATCACTTCTTCAGGACTATTTAGTGGTAAAAAAGCTTCACGACGGTTTACGCCACCATGACACAACCAGCTTTTTGCACTTGCGATTAAACGAATAGGAGTTTTGCTACCAAGGTTACGAGCAATATTACCTACAATCGCGTTTGGTTTAGTTGTCCAAGGAAGGGTAGTATCGCCTTCTAACAATTCTGCTTCATGTGCTTGGTACATAAATGATGGCAGTTGTGATTTTTCTTCAACTTGACCAGGTGCCGTTAGTTGAGGAATTGGCATCACTTGAACACTCGCGTCTTCGTTATGTAAATCAACATAAGAAAGCACACAGTGAGTAGTACCTAAATCGATGCCGATACTAAATTTTGTTTGTTCCATTATAGCTCTACCTCTGCAGGAGCAACGATTGTTGCATCATAACCGTCGGCCAGTTTAGGAAGTTTCACTTCGGCTACTTTCCAACCACGGTGGATAAGCGTGCCGTTAAACGGAGCTTCACCAACTACATTACCGGTTAAACGAATTTCTGATGGGTTAAAACCAGCAGGGATTGATAGACGAGACTCTTCTTCTTCAGTACGAACAGGTGCAAGTGTGAAGTATTCTGATAATACTTTTTGACCACCTTCATGAATAACACGAGCGGCAGCGCCAACTTCAGCATCAGCGAAGCCTTTAAGGTCTTCTTGCATAAAGTCGATGAAGCGTGCTTCTTTTTGTAGAAGCGATAATAGTTGTAGAGCTGATTCTGGAGTCGTTGCTTTTACTTTAGGCTCTACTTCAATGATTTTTTCAATGATCTTTTCTACTTCAACCACTTTTTCGATTTCTACGATCTTCTCAACTGGTTTTTCAACGATCTTTTCTTTTTCAATTTCAACAATCTTTTCGATTTCTACCGTTTTGCCTTTTTTCATCGCGTAAAGTAATACGAACAAAGCAGAAGTACCGAATAGAACAATGTGTCCTAAGTCGAAAGTAGAAGGAATAGCATTTACGTCAAAATTCATAATTCATTCTCTATATTTTTGGGTGCTATGCACTAAACGTTTTTAACTAAATTGTGGTGAATTGTAGCATATTCAAGGGATAAGAGATAAAAGAAGCGCTTTAAAAATGGATAACAGACACCGTTTGGCGCTATTTTGAACAGATTGCAGTTAATGTAATAAAATTTTAGTTTTGTTGGGTATTTAGTTTCGTTCGCTCTTAATAAGGACTAGAATTAGAAACATATCAATTGCTTGAGGGAAGAGCGTGCTTAAAAATAGTTATTTCTATGTAATAACCAGCTTTATCTTAGCGCTTTTTTTTAGCTTACTTTCAATGAGGGTTGTCTATAAATCAGACTTAGACAACAACAAGGAAAATTTCTTTAAAGAGGCTGATCGTCAGTCGGTATTACTCTCTCTTCTTATTGAAAAAGATATTGATTTTATTGGTGCCGGAGCTAATTTTTATCAATCCGGCTCCAAGCAAGATTGGCTGCAATTCCCACTCTTTGCTAGCTCATTACTCTCTAGCTCAGAAAGTTTGATTTCATTGCAATGGATGCAAAGAATTCAAGAAAATGAAATTGAGCAACATACTAAAAATGTTCAACAAGTTTTCCCTTCATTTAACATTTATACCGTCCCTAAAGATCAACCCAAAACGTTTGGTTATGTGATGAAAAATCATGAGCCCATTTATGTTGCAACCGATATTTATCCAAGAGATGAAGCAAATATACCGCTATTAGGTTTCTATTCGTCCCGTGAGCGTTTCCAATTGGTTCTTGATGAGTTTATGAAAACAGGACGTCCAAGTGTGTCGGATAAAATTCGCTTATTGCAAGACAGTTTAGAGCAGAATGCACCAAAAACAGGGATGCTTGTGTACCACCCCGTATTTACTACGGATAAACAAAATATAAAAGGAGTGATGATTGGGGTACTTCGTATTACTAGCTATTTTGAGCAATTGATTTCATCAACCTCATTAGGTGAATCTTTAGTGGTACGTATTATCGATACGGGTTTTGATGCTGAAGATGATCCAATCATGTTTCAGAGTACCCAATGGGATGATTTTAGCGAGTTAATCTATACAAGTAGTATAAAAATAGAAAACCGTGTGTGGAAGATTGAATATAAAACCAATGAAAAATTGACTGATTATCAGCGCCTAACTCTGTTTTGGATGTTTATTGGTTCTTTGGCGATCTCTTTTCTAATTGCGATTCTTATTTTTATGGTCACACGAGATAAATATAGGATAGAAAAGTTACTAGCAATAAGAACTAAAGAGTTACATTATTTAGCCATGCATGATGATCTTTCTGGGTTATTAAATCGCAGAGCGATCAGAGACATAATCCGAGGGAATATAGAAGAGAAAACCTCTTTTGCATTACTGTGCTTTGATATTGATAACTTTAAGCAGATTAATGATACTTATGGTCATCCTGAAGGGGATAAGGTGCTGTGTCATATTAGTCAATTAGTGTCTGAATATTTAGATGAATCGGCTTCTTTTTCTCGACTTGGTGGTGATGAGTTTTCGATAGTAATTAAGCTTGATACCATAGAAGCGTTAACTAAAATAGCTAATGACATTCATCATGTGGTTGCTAAATCGCCAACTCAGTTTGATGGGTTTGATATTAAACAAACTATCAGTCTGGGTGCTACCTTATGGAAAGGTGAACCGAAAGAAGCATTAATTAAAGCGGCTGACCAAGCGTTATATCAAAGTAAGATGAAAGGAAGAAACCAAGTCACAATCTGCGATTGAATTTTCAACAGTTAGTTAGCATAGTATCGCGCTTAGTCTTTTGTTTAGGTAGAATAGCGCTCCTGTTTTGTTTGAGTACCAAGGATCTCCATGAACTTTAATCGTATCGTCTGTTTTGATTTAGAAATGTGCTGTTGGAATGTTGATGGCAAAGGAACAACAGGGGAGATTATTGAAGTGGGGTTAGCTGAGATCGACTTGACTAAAGGTGAAGTCGTTAAGCGAGCACAATATTATGTTAGGCCTGAACACGATGAAATTTCAAAGTTTTGTGTTGAGCTGACAGGGATCTCTCCTCGAAAAATAGAAAAACAAGGCCGCCCATTAGCTGATGTATTGAAGTCTATGATTAAGAATTTCGGCGGAACCAATAAAATATATGCAGCATGGGGACATGACGAGCAGATACTTGACGCAGAGTGTAGAGCGAAAGGTATTGATATTCCATTTAGTGAGTTTTTGAATTTAGCGACGATTTATCGCATTAAATCACGTAAGAAAAATGAACGAATGGGTCAACGAAAAGCGATGGAAGAGCTAGATATCGAATGGGAAGGTAGACAGCATTCAGGCTATGTTGATGCTTACAACCTTGCGCAGTTAGCATTGAAAATATTGTAGAAATATTTATTCCAGATAATAAAAAAGGAGCTAAGTTAGCTCCTTTTTCGTATCTCTTTATAAGAGATTATTTATTATCGCGCTTATATAGTTCAACAAATGAACGTTGATAAGCGGTTGCAATTTTAGTTAGTATGTTTCTAGCCATAACGTTATCTTTTATATTAATTGGGCGAGTTATTCGTCTCCGTATGGCGCGCATTATAGAGTTAAATTATATTATTTCTAGCAAGTAAAATTGTTTTATAAGATTAGTTTTTCTAATGTAATGATTAGTGTTAAAAACGATAGTTTTGTATTAATTCTTTCTGTTGTGACGCGATTCCTGCAACCTCTTCGGTTGACTCGACAAATGCACTAAGCTGTAATTCCATCTCCTCACCTTGTCTGTTTATGTGACCAATATTGTTGCTTACCTCTGTAGCCGCTTGAGCTTGCTCTTCAGCCGCGACAGAGACTTGGGAAATCCGGTCACTGACTAGGGTGACAGCGTCTGATATATGCTCAAAGGTTTTGCTGACGTCCATACTTGACGCTAGAGCAAGTGACATTTCAGTCTGGCTAACAGCGATGGACGACTTTGCCTCGTTTGCAGCATCCAATAATGCAGTCATTGTTTCTCTAATATTACGGGTTTGGGCTGAAGTACTGCCAGCTAACTGTCTTACTTCGTCAGCAACGACTGCAAATCCTCGGCCTTGCTCTCCTGCACGAGCCGCTTCTATTGCCGCATTTAATGCCAGTAGATTAGTGTTATCTGCCAAGCTTGCAATTACACCAACCATTGATTGTATTTTATCGACTTCACGATCTAGTGTTTCCATCGCTATTACGTTTTTACTTAACGCCTCATTTAATTGAGTTAATCGGCTGTTATTACTGCCAATCACGGTTACGCCATTAGTAGCCGCTTGAGTCGCATTATAAGTTTCCTGATGAGATTCTTGGGTTAACTGGGCAATTTCACTAATAGATAAATCTAATTGACCGACAATAGAAGCCATTGAGAGTAATGCTTCATTTTGTTGTGTTAGCCCTGCTTCAATATCATTGGAAACACTACTCGTGATTTCAGAGGTTTGATACAGGACATCACAATTGTTTGAGATATTAACGATAGAGTGTGTGGTAGAGGTAATCACTTTGTTCAAATTTTTAGCGATTATTTGCATTTCTGCAGGACCTACCTCGGGAACCTTGTGTTTATAATTATGGTCTGAAAGCTGTTTTAAATGATGGGTAATATTTTTTAATCCAACTGACATCCATGAGCGGATCCAAGTAGCTGCTATCCAAAGAGTAATGATTAAAAAGCAACTGCTGATTAAAATTATCTTCTTAAAAACATCAATAGAATTGTCGACGAGCTCAGTTCGTTGGGCTAACGATTTCTCCATTGAAAGAGCGATTTTACTAAGTAGGGTCGTTGCAAGAAAGGAAGTCTCTGAAGCCGCAGAGATTAACTCTTTTTGTTCTTTTACTAATGACAAAAAAGTAAGTCGTTGATTAGGAATTGAATCATCTTGACGCATCTCATCCATCACGATCTCTAATGGGGCACTTAGACTCATGTAGGTATTAAGATCTGGATACTCGATTGATAAATCATCATAAGCTAACTCTAATGCCGCTATTCGATTGTAAATTTCACGATACCATTTTTGAGCAGTCATTATGTTATCTTCTGCTATTAAGGTTAAGAAGGTAGTCTCTAATGCCATAGCACTAGATACAAAGCGGTTTGATGCATCATCAGCGTTAGCATTATCACTAATAAGGAATGCACTGATACGATTCATTTCAGGTCCAATAGAACTTAATCCATAACGCAGGGAAGGGGTCTTTTCTTTGATTTTTGAAGAGAGTAAAAGCGTGTTTTTTTGAATGGATAAGATACGTGATGATTGCATGTTTAATGCTTGTATATGCGCTTTTAATTGATGAATTTGATTTATCGTTAACTCCCCATTTTGATTTAATGAACGTTGTTGTAATTGACGAATTTCTGCTATTGATTGTTGATGAAGCTCGGTAATAACATTTTGGATGTTAGTTAAATCATTTGAGTTTTTAGCATGCAAGCCGTCATTCATGAATTTTACTTGTTGAAGTACATTTTTTGTTAGTTCCGCATTGGATAAAGCAGAGGGCAACATCGTTTGGCTGAGTTGAGAGAATTGCTGGCCAACTCGATCAATTCCTCGGCTGCTAATTAAAGAGAGAAGGATAAAACAGATAACAATGCTGGTTAATAATAGGGTGAAGACGTGAAGCAATGAAATGGGGGATTTCTGAAAGGGTTTCATCTATAACCTACACAAATAGAACAAGAAATTATGTGTTAGATAGTAAATAAGACGAATGACGTTAGGGTTACAGAGATATGTCAGTTTTATGAATCAAAAAAAGGAAGCCAAATGACTTCCTTTTTGTTTTATAAGTAGTTAATTACTGATAGAAGATTACGCTTGTGCACTTTCTACTTGTTCATCAGTACTTTTTTCACCAAGAACTCGGCTTGTAATTGTACCCGCTGTCATTGCACCACTTACGTTAAGAGCAGTACGAGCCATATCAATAAGAGGTTCGATAGAAATAAGTAGAGCTGCAATTGTGACAGGCAATCCCATTGCAGGAAGAACGATTAATGCCGCAAATGTTGCGCCGCCGCCGACACCTGCAATACCAAATGAACTTACTGTGATAATGGCAACTAAAGACAGAATAAAGTGAGCATCAATTGGGATCCCCATTGTTGGAGCAACCATTACTGCTAGCATTGCAGGGTAGATACCCGCACATCCATTTTGACCAATAGTGGCACCAAATGTAGCTGATAAATTCGCAATCGCCGGTGGAACACGTAGCTTAGTAATTTGAGCTTCAACGTTTAGTGGGATTGTTGCTGCTGAGCTACGAGAGCTGAATGCAAACGTCAATACAGGCCAAATTTTCTTGAAGTAATCAACAGGGTTTACACCAACAAATGAAACCAATAAACCGTGAACTACAAACATCAGAAGAATTGCGACATAAGAAGCAACAATAAATCCAAGGAGATTTAAAATATCGGCAGCATTGGATGTAGCAACAACTTTAGTTAATAGCGCTAAGATACCGTAAGGGGTTAAAGCCATGATCATCTTAACCAAACGCATTACAATTGATTGGGCTACATCAACAAAAGTATTAATTGGGCCTGCTAACTCTTCTTTCTCTTGGCTGACTTTACGAGCTGCGATACCAGCAAGGATAGCGAAGATTACAACCGCAATAATAGAGGTTGAGCGAGTTCCGGTTAAATCAGCAAATGGGTTAGTAGGAATAAAGCTGACTAACATTTGAGGGATAGTTAAATCACTAACACTGCCAATGCGAGACTCTAATACGGCAACACGAGCTGTTTCACGAGCACCTTCAGTTAAACCTTCAGCAGAAAGTCCAAACATCTGTGTTACACCGATACCAATAAGTGCAGAGATCATCGTCGTTATTAATAAAACACTGATAGTTACGCCACTGATTTTACCTAGTGAACCTGATTTATCGAGTTTAACAACCGCAGAAAACATAGAAACTAATACTAATGGCATGATAACCATTTTTAGTAATCCAACATAACCGCTACCCACAATATTGATCCAATCAAGTGTTGTCTTGATTACAGTACTGCCTTCGCCATGAATTACATGAAGACCTAAACCATAAAGACTACCAGCAATTAAGCCGATAAGAACAAGGCGAGACAGCGTATATTCTTTGCGCTGTTGGGTATTAAGAAAGAAGATAAGACCGATAAAGACGATCAAATTGATGATAACGGCTAATGACATACTGCTTTTCCTGTTTATTTAGTGCGCTCGTTATGTGTCGATTTGAAACAAGCTCTTTGTATTTAAAGGCATAATAACGGTAAGCCTGTCGGTAAGATAAGTGATAAAAGTTATCATATATAACCAAATGGAATATATATTGATTTTTTGGTTATGGTTAAAGCAATAAGGGGATAAATTGAGTATTTGTAGAACAGAATAGGGGGATGAGGTACCATTTCTAAATAATAAAAAGTGAGTGGAAGGAAAAGTAAATGGAACATGAATTCTGGGAAAGTAAGTGGGCAAGCAATGTTATTGGTTTTCACCTACCTGATACAAATCCAATTTTGACTCAATATTGGTCAGCTTTAAAGCCGCAACGTAATGATACGGTATTTGTTCCTTTATGTGGTAAGTCGATGGATTTAGACTGGCTTGCTGAAAAACATAATTCAGTCACAGGTGTTGAGCTAAGTAAAATAGCCGTACGTGCTTTTTTTGCTGAGCGCTTATATACACCAACGGTTACTGCACTAACTAGCACTCTTGAGTTATACGAGTTTGATGAGTTGACTATTTATTCTGGTGATTATTTTACCGCACCAATTGAAGCCACTGACTTGATTTATGATCGTGCAGCATTAGTCGCTCTACCGAAAGAGATGCGTGAAGAATATGTACAAGTATTACGTTCTCGCTTAAAAGAGGGCGGACGCATCTTATTGGTAACGTTAGATTATGACCAACCTGAAATGGCAGGGCCTCCATTCTCTGTGCCAGAAGAGGAAGTTCGTTCACTATTTTCTGGTATGACAGTTACTCGCTTGCAGCGTGATGAAGCAGATGCTGAACATCCTAAGATTAAAAAAGGATTATCACGCTTTGCAGAAGAAGTGTGGCTGATTGAGAATTAGAAAGTAGTCTAAATCTAAAATCATCAACAAAAAAGCCGTCAGATTTTTAATTTGGCGGTTTTTTTGTTGATGATGTGCCATTCATCATAAATCTTGTAATCTAAAGTCATCGTTACATAAAAATGTGATCATGCATTATTTATAAAGTAGGAGATGCCTTTATGCTTCTTTACCACCTTACAAATAAGATAATGATAATTATGAAAAAACACATACTGGCGTCTGCAATTTTACTTTCATTAAGTGGTTATGCCATTGCGGCAGATGGCGATATCGTTGATGTTACTATTCTTGGTACATCTGACATTCATGGACATTTCATGCCTTGGGATTATGCGAGCGATAAACTCAATATGAAAGGCAGCTTGAGTCAGATAGCGACAAAAGTAAAAACAATTCGAGATCAGCAAGAAAATGTCATTTTAGTTGATGCTGGAGATACTATTCAAGGTAACTTTGTTGAAACCTTTAAAGATGAACCGACTGATCCAATGATGCTTGGTTTTAATGAAATGAAGTATGATATTTGGGTTTTAGGAAACCATGAATTTGATTTTGGATTAGATGTACTTAATCGCTCATTAACTCAATTTAAAGGCACATCATTAGCAGGAAATATCAAGCGAGAAGACGGCAACCCATTTTTACCAGCCTATAAAATCATTGAAAAAAACGGCATTAAAATCGGTATGATTGGTATGGATACACCAATGACTCAAGTATTTGCTGCAGGTACAAATCGCTTAGAGGGAATGACGTTTACTAATCCATCCCTTGAAGTGAAAAAAGTCATCAAACAGATAGACGATAAAGTAGATGCGATTGTATTAGTTGCTCATATGGGGCTTGATAATGAGAATAACATTGAAGCCACAGGTGTTACTGACATCGCGAATGATAACCCAGAAATTGACGCGATTGTTGCAGGTCATATGCATACTCGCATTGATAAAGCGACAGTAAATGGTGTGATTATTACCGAGCCAGATAAATATGGACGTGCACTTTCTCGTATCGACTTACAATTTGAAGAGAAGAATGGACAGTTTACTCTCGTTAATAAAGATAGCTTCACCTACAAGATAAAAGGTGTTGAGTCAGACGAGAAAATGGAAGAATTATATGCACCTTATCATAAGCGTTTGCGTGAGAATGCAAACCGTGTGGTGGCTGAACTACTTGGTGTTGATTTAGTACCAGAGAATGAAATCATAGGTATACCACAAGTTCATATCCAAGATACGGGGATCAGTGCTCTTTTCCAAGAAGCGAGTATGCATTACGCACCATTGGCAAACGTGATTGCTCTGCAAATTGATAACGACATGGCAGAACTCGATGTAGGTAAAATTAAAGCTAAAGACATTGCCTATAATTATCAGTACGCAGGCGGTGAAATTACTGTTTATGATATGACGGGCAAAGAGCTTAAAACTTACATGGAATGGTCGGCAGGTTATTTCAATAGTGTAAAAGAAGGGGATGTGACTTACAGTTTCAATCTTGATCGTCGCTCATCAAAATATTCAACCAATGACTTCTTTGCCGGGGTAACTTATACCATTGATTTAACCAAGCCTGCGGGAGAGCGTATTGCCGATCTTAAATTTTCTGATGGCAAAGCAATAACAAACACGACTCCAATTCGCATTGGGATGAATAGCTACCGCATGGGACATTTAACCAAAACCGGTGGGGTACTTGAAGGACGAACTTTCCCTGTATTGTTTGATACAGAAGAAGAATTTGGTGAGGATGAAGGGACGATTCGTAATTTAACCATTCGATACTTAAATGAAGTTAAAAATGGGAAATACGAAGGTAAACCAATGAGTCGCTGGGCACTAAGTGGTCTTGATGGTTATGAAAAAGAACGTGAAATTATAAAAGACTTAGTGAACAGCGGGAAAATTAATGTCCCAACCAGTGATGATGGCCGTTATACCAATGTTGAGTCTATTAATGTGAAAGATAAGATCTTTTCAACGGAAGAAGAATTAACTACTTATCTCGCTAAGCTTGAACAAGAGCTAAAAACGGCAACGACAGAAGCAGAAAAAGCACGAATTCACCGTGATATGGTAATAGCTAAAGCACTGAACTAATTTCACTATAAACTAAAAAGGTGACCGTATTGATTGGTCACCTTTTGTTTATTTATAATATAGAAAGTAAATGAAATTAACGTTGCTCTAAAGGATACGAGCGGTAACTCCACATACCATAAACACGTAATGCATCACGGTAAATACCTAATAATTCACCGCCTGTTGGGACTTTCAATTCTTCTAATGGACGATCGTTAGCGGCATACGTATCAAACGTGATCCCTTTAGGGCCAGTCTGCCAGCTAGCCACTTCAAATAATGTTTGTCCACGGCGAACATGGCTTGCTGAACTAATAATGGTAGCGTGGTCAATATCATGTCGAGCTAATGCATAGCTGCTGTATAAGGCATTTTCTACCGTACTTCTGGCGTAGTTATCTTCAATAATACGAGATTTTTCAATCCCATTTTTCACTAACCAATCGGCCATTAACTTACCTTCGGTTTTGTGATTTTTAGGTACGCCGCCAGTCACTACGATGTAAGTGTTAGGATTCTGTTTCGCCATCGTCAATGTTGCATTAAGTCGATCAATTAAGATTTGATTCATGCTGCCATCTGGGTTTAGGGCATAACCTAAAGTGATAATTGCATTGTTGCCTTTGACTGGTTTTTTGATTGTATTGCTTAATGGTGTTTCAATAATTCTATCAATAGTCGACATGATCTTTTTCAAATCAGCCACACGACCTTTGTTTAATTGCTCTAGAGCGTTTAAATGTTTGGTTACTTCGCTTTTGTTGTCTTTAAAGTTTTGCCAAATAACAAGGTATGAGTGTGCATCTACATCATCAGGAGCAACGTCTAAAATTTGAGTGAATAACTCAATTGCTCGGTCTACATTGCTGTTATAGATCTGAGCATTGGCTGCTGAAAACAGTAAATCAACGCGATAAGGTTCAAGTTTATAAGCATCAAGTAAGTTGTTAGTGATCATCTCCATGTTACTTGGCATTTTCGCCGTAAAGCCTGCATGAGAGATGCGTGATGGATTTTTGAATACCTGATAAGCATCATTAAGTAATTGGTCAACTACCTGACGCTGAGAAGTCATTTCTGTGTAGTTTACTTGTGGTTGAATAGCATCCAGTGCTGCAATGGTTGGTGTTGAATAGAGAGATCCAGAAAGGATAACAGCTAAAGAAAGAGTTAAGAATGTGCGCTTCATGATGATTCCAACTGTAATACAAAAAAACTTATTCTATGCCCTATAAAATGAAGGTGTTGTGAATAATATCGTGTTTCTTTTGTATACTTCTTAATATTTATAAAGTATGAACGAACATCGCAACTACTTTCTAAAGCTTTATTTATGTATTACAGCAATATCATTTAATTACGTTATCAAGGGTTCGTATTTTATATAAATAACTACAATTTATTAACTTGCCAAACTGATCACAGAATTATCTCTCTTAGAAAAGCACAATGCACTCGCTTTCGAACGAAGCTTTTTTGCTTCTCGTTCGAGCTTTATTGATACCATCGCAAAATAATAATGGAGTTAACTATGTTTGGTATATTTAAACCCCAAGCGCATATAACACGCCTCGCATCTAATCAGATAGATGGCACTTATACGCGTTTACGTTGGCAATTGTTTATCAGTATTTTTGTTGGTTATGCTGGTTACTATCTTGTTCGAAAGAACTTTAGCTTGGCAATGCCATATTTAATCGATCAAGGTTTCAGTCGTGGTGATTTAGGCGTTGCATTAGCTGCGGTATCTATTGCTTATGGTCTTTCAAAGTTCTTAATGGGCAGTGTGTCTGACCGTTCGAATCCGCGCTATTTTTTAAGTGCTGGTTTGTTAATGTCTGCGGGCGTTATGTTTTGCTTTGGCTTTATGCCATGGGCAACAAACAGTATTACAGCAATGTTTATATTATTGTTCTTAAACGGTTGGTTCCAAGGTATGGGTTGGCCAGCTTGTGGTCGAACAATGGTGCATTGGTGGTCACGTAAAGAGCGTGGTGAACTGGTTTCGGTATGGAACGTTGCACATAATGTAGGGGGCGGCTTGATTGGTCCTCTTTTCTTATTAGGTCTTTGGGCTTTTAACGATGATTGGCGCTCAGCATTTTATGTTCCTGCAATTTTTGCCACGTTAGTTGCTGTATTTGTGTGGATGACTCTGCGCGATACTCCTCAATCTTGTGGTCTTCCTGCGATTGAAGAGTACAAAAATGATTACCCAGATGATTATGATAAGTCTCATGAAACAGAGATGACGGCAAAAGAAATCTTCTTTAAGTACGTATTTAATAATAAGTTACTTTGGTCGATTGCGATTGCTAATGCTTTTGTATACCTAATTCGTTACGGTGTTCTTGATTGGGCTCCAGTGTATTTAAAAGAAGCAAAAGACTTCACGGTGGATAAGTCATCGTGGGCGTATTTCTTATATGAATGGGCCGGTATCCCTGGAACGTTATTGTGTGGCTGGATCTCAGATAAAGTATTTAAAGGACGTCGTGCTCCTGCTGGTATTTTATTCATGGCTCTTGTGACTATTGCGGTGTTGGTTTATTGGTTTAACCCAGCGGGTAATCCAACAATTGATATGATTGCTTTGGTGGCTATTGGTTTCTTGATTTATGGCCCTGTTATGCTTATTGGTCTTTATGCACTTGAGCTTGTTCCTAAAAAAGCAGCAGGTACTGCAGCAGGCTTAACCGGGTTATTTGGTTACCTTGGTGGGGCGGTAACGGCAAACATTATCTTAGGGTACACCGTTGACCATTTTGGTTGGGATGGTGGCTTCATGATTTTAGTAGCTTCTTGTGTTCTGTCTATTATATGTTTGCTTTATGCTTTCATCGGTGAAAAGGCACACCATAAAGCAAAAGAGAAAGAACAAGCGGCAATGTAACTAGCAAATACAAAAAAGGGCTGTAATAATTACAGCCCTTAATATTATTTAAAATGAAATCTTATAGATAAAGTTTTGCAAGATCGCTTGCTTCTACTTCTTTACCTTCAAGTTGCTGGTTCCAGTTTGTACCAACTAAAACACCATCTTCAGATAAAGTAACTAACCAATCTTCAGCGAAGATATCTAGTGGAATTTCTGTTACTTCGAAATCAGCCCACTCTTCAACGTTGTGAAATGCTGCATCTTCTTTATTAGACCAGAACGGCATTACTTCAGAGTTTTCGAATTCAGTAGACTCAACAGAAATCCAACCTTCTTCGTTATAAAGACTCCAAACTAGCTGAGTTTCTTTCGTTTCTGCAATGAAAAGATCTAGGTTTGCTTGAGTATCTGACGTTAATTTGCTCATGATGATGTCTCGATTAAAATAAACATCACAAATAATAAAGGATTATGAGATTTTTGATACTTAAATTTGGCAAAAACTATGTTATAAAACTATCAATTAATAAATTTATAACAACAAATTAACCATAATGGCTTTGCGCTTTTAAGAATTAGTATCCTATGATTAAGGAACTAAAGTGAATATTAATTTGTTGATGCAGTTAAATGGATTTTAGGTGGTTACATGAAAGAGACGATCATTCCTTCCCAAGTAGAAATCAAAACGATTGAAGGCAATGCTTATTCGTTAAATAAATCAGGGGTCCCAACAAAAGTTAATGTTGGGCAAAACCTTGAGCAAGATTCGGTCTTGTTTACTGATTATGAGGCGAAAGTTATTGTGCAAATTCACGGTAAATTGGTCACGATTGACAAAAACTGTATCAGCTGTCTCGATGAAACGAAACCTGAAGATCCTCTTCAAATACAACCCATTGATGGGAAGGTTGAATTCGATCCTACACAATCTACAGATGGTTTAGATATTGCCGCAATTCAGGCTGCAATTTTAGCAGGGGAAGATCCGACTGAAATTTTAGAAGCAGCTGCTGCTGGCGAAGGTGGTGGTTCTGCAAACAATGGCTTTGTTGTTATTGAATATGGCTATTATTCAGATATCGCAACAACCAATTTTACCACTTCAAATGCCTTTTCTTATGATAATCAAGAGTACATTGATAATTTAAGTGGCGGAGATGCGAGTAATCCTCCCGCAACCCCTATTATTACTCCTAATAATGAAGGGATAACAAAAGAAGATGAAGTTTTAGAATCTTCTGGTCAACTTGCAGTCACGAACCCTCAAAGTAACCTTTCTTATACTTGGTCAATCACAGGTAGCCCGACAAGTGAATTTGGTACGCTTTCTCTAAATCCAACAACAGGTCAATGGGAATACACGCTAAATAATAGTGCATTGTCTGTTCAGTCTTTAGCTAATGGTCAGATAATTACTGATGTATTTGAAGTGTCGGTATCTGCTGGTGGAAACCTAACATCAACTCAACAAGTCACAGTAACAATTGTTGGTACTAATGATGATCCTATTATCTCTGGAATTTCTGTAGGTGAGTTAACGGAAGGGGATGTTGATGATGCAGATCCAACAGTTAGCGAAACATTAACCGTTGCTGATGTAGATACATTAGATACTCATTCTTGGACAGTTGATGACGGTGGGAATGGTGAGTATGGCGTCTTAACTGTCAATAATGGTGTGTGGGAATATGCGCTAGATAATTCTCGTGATGAGACTCAAGCGCTTGGTGTCGGCGATAAGGTTACTGAAACATTTACCATTCAAGTTGATGACGGTAATGGTGGTATCGCTCAACAAGAAGTGGTTATTACGATTAATGGTACTAATGATGAGCCTGTGATTAGTGGTACAAGTACAGGTCGCGTTGTTGAAGATCTAATTGATTCTGCTGACGGGCAATTAACAGCTATTGATGCTGATGAAGGCGACTCTGTATCATGGTCGGTCACAGCCCCCAATCTAGGTGCGTACGGTACGCTTGCTATTGATAGTACTGGTAAGTGGACTTATAGCATTGATAATAATTTATCTTCTACTCAATCATTATCATTTGGTGAAACTCAAATTGAAACATTTGAAGTTGTCGCTGATGATGGTAATGGAGGACAAGTCACGCACACTATTACTATTGATGTAACTGGTACCAATGATAACCCTGAAATTACTGATACCTCTGTTATTTCAGGAGCTGTAGAGCATCGAGGAACAGAAAGTGCGACGGGCGATCTGGTTTTTGAAGACGTAGATACTCTGGATACTCATACATGGGCGGTTCAACCAAACCCAAACAGTGAATTAGGTAGCTTTTCTGTTGATACTTTTGGTAAATGGACGTTTGCTCTTAATTCAATGTCAACAGCGGTTATTGGACTCGGCATAGGGGAAACGCTTGATATCGTATATCGAGTTGAAGTCACGGATAATAATGGCGCTACAGATTTTCAAGACGTTACGATTACGATTACTGGCTCAAATGACGGGCCTGTAATTAGTGGGTCAGACACTGGTTCTGTTGTTGAAGACGTATTGGCAAGTGTGTCAGGGGAACTTATTGCAACAGATGCAGATGAAAATGATTCAGTATCATGGTCAGTTACTGATGGTGCAGGAGCGCTTGGTTCTTTAGCGGTAGACAGCGCAGGTAAGTGGATATACACCTTAAACAATACGTTAGATGTTACTCAAGCTATTTCTAAAGATGAAATTAAAACTGAGACATTTGAGGTTGTGGCTGATGATGGTAACGGCGGGATAATTAAACACACGGTAACAGTTGAAGTTACAGGTACCAATGATATCCCAGAAATTACAGACTCGTCAGTTGTCACTGGTGATGTTGCAGAAGTGAGTGCTTCTGCAATTGGTGATTTAGTTTTAGAAGATATTGATGCATTAGATAGTCACCTATGGACGGTAGAGCCGAATGACAATGCAGGGTTAGGTACGTTTACGGTTGACTCAAATGGCCGATGGAATTTTGATTTAAATACCAATGCAGCTGTTTTCCTAGCGTTAGGTGCTGGCGAAACCTTAGATGTGATTTACGTGGTTCAAGTTGATGACCAAAATGGTGGTCTTGATACTAAAGAAGTGACGATTACTGTAACTGGTTCTAATAATGGTCCTGTTATTGGTGGTACCAGTACGGGTTCAGTCGTGGAAGACACTATAGCAACGGCATCTGGTGAATTAGTTTCTGCTGATTTAGATACAACCGATACAGCGACATGGTCAGTACAAGACCCAAGCTCAGGTATTTATGGTGAAATCACCGTTGATTCGAACGGTAAGTGGACCTACACCATAGATAATACGCTTTCTGCAACTCAATCATTATCACAAGGCCAAACAGAGACTGAAACATTTACCGTTATTGTTACCGATAGTAGTGGTGCACAAGCAACACAAGTTGTGACTATTGATGTCACCGGCACTAATGATCTTCCGAGTGTTGCAGGATCATCAGTGATCTCTGGAGATGTAACCGAAGAGACTACTCTGAGTGCAAGTGGCGATCTGTTTGCTGATGATGTTGATACTTTAGACTCACATACATGGACATTACTTACATCTAATACTGATCCATACGGTTCAATTACGGTAACAACGAATCCCGATGGATCAGGTAAATGGGAATACACTCTTAATAATACTGCGGCACAAGTTCAAGCATTAGCGAATGGTGAGACTCATACTGTTGAATATCAAATTCAAGTCGATGATGGTCAAGGTGGCTTAACCACAGAGACTGTTTCTATTGAAATAACAGGTACTAATGATGAACCTGTGGTTTCTGGTCAAGCTATAGGCTTAGTAAAAGAAGATACGGTTACCCAAACTGAAGCTGAAGGTCAATTGACCGTCGATGATGTTGATTTAATTGATGTTCACGCTTGGAGTGTAGACAGTAATAGCGGTACTTATGGATCGATTGCGATTGATCCTGTAACCGGTAAATGGGTTTACACCATAGATAACACATTACCTGCCACTCAAGCCTTAACTGAAGGTCAAAGTGTAGAAGATAAGTTCACGGTAACGGTTGATGATAATCAAGGTGGAACAGATACGATTGAAATCGTCATTACTGTCGTAGGTACAAATGGAGTACCTGTTATTGGTGGCGATACTGTCGGTGATGTAACTGAAGATATAGCACTAACCACAACAGGAACATTAACGGCAACAGATGAAGATGCAACAAGTGCATTCGGTTGGGATATTGTTGGTTCAGATACGGGTACATACGGTAAGTTTACACTTGATGCTGCTACTGGTGTTTGGTTATACACCTTAGATAATGATGCGGCGCAATCTCTTGGTGCTGGCGATGACCCAATAAAAGAATACTACACCGTAGAGTTGAGTGATGGCGAAGGTGGCGTAATTACGGAAACAATAGAGATCACAATTAACGGAACCAATGACTTACCTGAATTATCAGGGCAATCAACAGGTTCGGTGAAAGAAGATTCTATTGAAACCACTGAAGGCCAATTAATTGTTGATGACGTTGATTTAAGCGACACTCATACATGGGATGTTCAGCCAGCGAGTGGTACCTATGGTTCGATTACTGTTGATGGAAATGGCAAATGGGTTTACACCATCAATAACGGGTTAGACGCAACTCAACAACTTGCCGAGGGAGAACCTGGTGAAGATAAATTCATCGTTACCGTTAATGATGGGCAAGGTGGAACCGCGCAAAAAGAAATTGTTATTTCACTAGAAGGAACTAACGATTTACCTACTGTTGTAGATAGTCATGACACAGGAACGGTTATTGAGGATGGAGTTCAAACGATTTCAGATACTTTAATCGTGGAAGATGTTGATGTTTCTGATACTCATAATTGGTTTGTTATTGGTGCGTCGGAATCGAAATTAGGCAGCTTTTCTATTGATGCCGCGACGGGTGAGTGGACTTATGTTCTTAAAAATGACGAAGCTCAGCTATTAGCAAAAGATGAAACAGTTGTTGAAAGTTTTGTCGTTGTCGTTGGTGATGGAAATAATGGTTATGCCCAACATACCGTTGAAGTATCAATTATTGGTACTAATGATAAACCTGAAATTACAGGTAGAACAACAGGTACAGCCGTAGAAGATATTATACCGACAGCAACAGGTGCATTAACTGCAGTCGATGTTGATTTTACTGATGATCACACTTGGCTTGTCGATGGTGGCGGTGTTGGTAAGTACGGAACAATGTCTGTAGATAGTGATGGGAACTGGATTTACGCATTAGACCCATTGAATTTAGACACTCAAGCTTTAGCGGAAAACCAACAAGAATTTGAAACATTTACTATCAATGTCAATGATGGGAATGGTGGAACGAATGCCATCATGATAACGGTTGAAGTCTTAGGTACAAATGATGCTCCTATCATAGGTGGACGTACAACTAGAACCATTACCGAGGATGATGCTGCTTCGGTTTCGGGTAAATTAAAAGATGGTGATGTCGATTTAACAGATTCACATACTTGGACATTACTTACCGACGCACAAGGCGATTATGGCTCATTATCACTAAATGCGAACGGGAAATGGACCTATACAATTGATAACACGTTAGCGTCAACTCAAGGGTTACTTGCGGGTCAAAAAGAGACCGAGCAATACATTATCCAAGTTGAAGATCAATATGGTGCCATTGATACAGTTACAGTTACTGTCACAGTTAAGGGTACCAATGATATCCCTGAATTATCTGGTGAGTTAACAGGGAAAATTGAAGAAGATTCAGCAATTACTGAAATTGAAGGGCAGTTAGATCCTGATGATGCAGATATTGGAGATTCACATACTTGGGCATTGAGCTCTGAAACTGGTTCATACGGTACTCTCTCAATCGATTCATCAGGTAAATGGGTTTACACCTTAAGTAATAATAAAGATTCGGTGCAACAATTATCGGAAGGTGAAGAAGTTACTGATACCTTTACGGTTACCGTAAAGGATGGCAGCGGAGCAAGTACGCAAAAAGACATCATTGTCACAATTGTGGGTGACAATGATGAACCATCAATTACGGGCGCAACAACAGGCAGCACCATTGAGGGGACTACCGGTAAAGATATAGCAACCGGTGATTTAACTGCCGTTGATATTGATCATCTAGATACTCATTCATGGTCAATTATGACTCCTGAAGGCGTATATGGAGCCTTAAGTATTGATTCAACTACTGGTCAATGGACATATGAACTTGATAATTCAAAACCAGCCACGATTGGGATCGCATCTGGTCAAATAGTACAAGATAAGTTTGTCGTTCAAGTGGACGATGGAAATGGCGGCACCAATCAGATTGAAGTGATTATTGATATTGCAGGAACCAACAGTTCTCCTGGCATTATTGGTGATACTACTGGCGAAATTAAAGAAGACGCTGCAAACAATGAAATCACAGGAGAGCTGAAGTCTGGCGATCTAGATTCAACGGATGTTCTCGAGTGGGAAATTATTGGTGCAGCAGGCCAATATGGTCAATTTAGCATTGATCAAGACGGTAATTGGACTTATGCACTGAATAACAGTAATGGTTCTGTTAATGGCCTAAAAGAAGGTGCAGAACTTGTCGATTCAATCATGGTAAAAGTTACGGATTCATTTGGTGAAGTATCAGAAGTTGAAGTGAAAATTACTATAGAGGGTACGAATGATGCGCCAGTATTAAGTGGTGCACTGACAGGTACGGTAGTTGAGGACCAAACAACAGTTATTGAAGGACAATTGCAAACATCTGATCCTGATATCGGCGATGTTCATGGTTGGAATCTTGATAATGGTGTTGGTCAGTATGGCTCGCTAACCATGAATTCAAGTGGTAAATGGACTTACTCTTTAACTAATTCATTATTGGCTATTCAAGCTCTTGGACCTAACGATACTCTTACCGAAACATTTACAGTAACAGTAACAGATTCACAAGGTATCGCATCAACTGATGATGTAGTTATTACTATTCAAGGTACTAATGATCTTCCTGAAATTACTGGTGGGACAACAGGTGAATATATAGAAGATTTATCACCTGATACAGTTACTGGCCAGCTTGTAGCTAGCGATGTGGATGCAGGTGATACTACTTCATTTGAAGACCGAACTTATGTAGGTAACTATGGTACGTTTTATTTAGCAGCTGATGGCTCATGGCGTTATGAGATAAATAAAGATTCAGCAGCTATTCAATCATTAAATGAAGGTGAAAAGATTTCTGAGACGTTCACTGCTGTTGTCCATGATTCTAACGGTGGATTTACGAGTGAACAGATAGATTTCACCATTACAGGTACTAATGATTTACCTGTGGTATCAGGTGATAATTCAGCAACCGTGATTGAAGATGCTCAAGATTTCATTCCTGATGGACAAATATTTAATAATCAATTTACGAAAGTGACAGGTAATGTAATAGCTGATGATATTGATTTAAAAGGAGATGTAGTCAGTTGGCAAGTAGTTGATGGCGATGGGATTTATGGAACGTTAAGTATCGATGCGAATGGCCAGTGGACCTATTTGTTAGCTAATGGTGATAAAGATACTAATGCATTAAATTTTGGTGATGAAGGAATTGATACTTTTTGGGTTACGGCAAAAGATGATGATAATGGAGTGTCAGACCCATTTCAAATTACTATTACTGTCGTTGGAAATACCGATAATGATGGTGGTGGCGGTGGCAATGTCGACCAAGTTATTGACGTTGATGCAATTGAAGAAGGTGTTGATGGGGCTGGTAGTGGTGACTCTGGAACTATAGCCTTGCCAGATGGCTGTACGATAAGTGATGTTAGTTCAACAAGTGATGGTGTTTTTGGTTCGTTAACAGTTAATGATGACGGAACGTGGAGTTATGAGGTTAATGATGATGCTAGCTATGTTGATGCTTTATGTGAAGGTGAAGTAGTAACTGAAAAGTGGTATGTCACTGTGGCAACAAGCTGTGGAGACAAAGTTATTCAGGTCAATGTTACTCTTACTGGTTCAAATGATCTGCCAACAATTGTTGCAGATACGCCAACAGGTGAGTTAGGTGAAGTCGTTGAAGATAGCATTCTTGATGTATCAGGCCAATTAGAAGTGGTTGATCCAGATACATGCGATAGTCATACATGGTATTTAGTTGATGTCGACGGAAATAAGATTGGCGCTTTAGACTCAAGTGGTGAAAATATAGTAATCCAAGGTACTTATGGAGAGCTAACACTGGATCAAGCGACTGGAGATTGGACTTATAAACTGGATAATGACAGTGCGATAGTGCAAGCCTTAACGCCAGATCAAATTGAGAAAGAGTATGTACGCGTTGTTGTTGAAGATGATAAAGGCGCGGTTAGTGCCGATTCGACTATAAATATCAATGTAATTGGTGTTGCGGATGATGTGCCTGCTGTTGAGATCATTAAAGAAATTGAATTTAAAGAAGATGGTAGTCCACTAACTCAAACTGGGGTATTAGATAATGTTGCTGGTTTAACACCAGATTTAACTTGGAATCTTGTTACTGGCGATGGTTCATATGGACATTTAACGTTAGATAATAATGGTAATTGGACTTACGTTCTTGATAATGATTCGTTAGCTGTCCAGCAACTAAATGAAGGTGAGCTTGTTACGGATACCTTTAGTGTTACGGTTGTCGATAAGTTTGGTAAAACGGTTGTTGATGAAAATGGCGACCCGGTAGAAATGATTTTCAAAGTGGAGGTTACAGGCACAAATGATGCGCCAGATATATCAGGTCAGTTGAATGGAACTATCTCCAATATAGATTCAGATAGTAAAATATCAGGAAACCTTAATGATGGTGATGTGGATACGGGAGATACTCACACTTGGTCTGTAGCAGATAATCAAGGCGATTATGGTCGTCTTATTTTAATCAATGGCAAGTGGACATATACACTAGATACAAGTATTGATGCAGTCAAAGTGTTAGGTATCGGAGAAACATTAACTGACACTTTTGAAGTGACAGTTGAAGATGCGGCAGGCGAAACGTCTACAAAAACTGTGACAGTAACTATTGATGGTTCAAACTTACCACCAGAAATAGCTCAAGATGATCAAATCATTATGGAGCTAAAAGAAGATGAAACAATTACTGATTCTAATTCACTAATAGCAACTGATCCAAACGGCGATACGGTCACTTTTGACGCTAAAACATTAACAGGTACTTACGGTACTTTTACCGTTGATACTAATGGCGTTTGGACTTATACCTTAGATAACGATGCCGCTCATATTCAAGGATTAAAAGAAGGTGAAGTGGTTTCAGAGGTATTCACTGTATTTGCTGTTGATTCCCATGGAGCAAAAACAGAACAAAAAGTAACGGTAAATATCACAGGAACAAATGACGATCCTAAAATATCAGGTATGGATACTGGCGTTGTTCAAGAAGCTGATGGCAGCACAACAACAGGTAATTTTGTTACTTCAGATGTTGATGTTGGAGATAATGTTACGGTTACTGCGGGAGTTCAAGGTAATTATGGTGTTGTATCGGTCAATGATGCAACTGGGAAATGGACGTATACCGTAGATGGCAATGATCCTACTGTAAATAGTTTATCAAAAGGTGAAACACTGACAGATACCGTTACTATCACAGCAACGGATGAATTTGGTGCTACTACTGATATGACTATAACCATCATTATTAATGGTGAAAATGACGCACCTGATTTAGTTGTTACCGTACCACCAGAGTTAACAGAAGACAGTGGCGTTACAGGTGCGAACACTATAGAAGCAACAGGAAACTGGGATAATGGCGATCCAGATACATCGGACACACACTCATGGCAAGTATTGAGTGGTGATGCTTTGGGCACGCTTACCTTTGAACCAAATGGTGACTATAAATTAGTTGTTGATAATACCGCGGTAGAGATCCAACAGCTTGGCGTTGATGAATCGCTAGATTTAACTTATACCGTTAAAGTTACAGACGAACATGGTTTAAGCAGTACACAAGATATTACGTTCACTGTAAATGGCACAAATGATGATCCAGAAGTCGTTAATACCAGTATTATTTTGGTGGATGTCGCAGAAGACGGAACATTAAGTAAATCAGGCCAATTAGATATTACAGATATTGATATTACTGATACGACATTTGAGTTTGATGTCATTACTTCTCCAGCAAATGCCTATGGTGTCGTTACTGTAGATGACAATGGTAAATGGACTTACGTATTAGATAACGATAAAGCTCAAAACATCGGTAATGAAGTTATAACTGAAACGTTCACTATTCAAATCGATGATGGTAACGGTGGAGTAATCGAACAGGATGTTACCGTAGAGATTACTGGTACAGATGATGATCCGATTATTAATACAGACATAACTCAAGTAACGGAAGGCACTGTTGTAGAAGATGGAACCTTGACAGCGACTGGGCAGGTTGCTTTTGTGGATCCAGAAGGTGACCTTATTGATTACAATGTGATTAATCCACCGACTTCACCTTATGGCACTCTTACTGTAGATGCGAATGGTGTATGGACGTATGAATTAAATAATACCTTGGCTCAAGAGGTTGGCGCTACAGGTACTCAAGAAACGTATACCATCGAAGTAAAAGATCAAACTGGCGGAACAATACAACAAGTTATTACTATTAATATTACGGGTGAAAATGATGCACCAACGATTGATGCATCAAGTGTCATCATTGGCAGTGTTAGTGAAGACGGCACAGCAACGGCTATTGGTCAATTAGATGTGTCAGATATTGATTTAACGGATACCAGTTTTTCTTACACCGTTATATCTGGCCCAAATACAGCGACAACACCAGGTGATATTGCTGGTTTATATGGTGCTTTAACCGTTGATGGTAACGGTGAGTGGACCTATTTACTTGATAACGACAAAGCTCAAGTTCTAGGAATTACCGGTGCGACAGAAAAATTCACGGTAGAAATCGCTGATGGAAATGGTGGTACGGTAACTCAAGAGATTACAGTGAGTCTTTCTGGTAATGATGATCAACCAATCGTCAATGCAGGGGTTGCTCAAGAAACAACAGGAGCCGTTGTTGAAGATGGTGAACTGCATGCTGAAGGTACAGTTACTTATCTAGATCCAGAAGGAACAGATATAGGCTATACCGTTTCAACGTCATCCACCCCCTTGTATGGAACATTTATCGTTAATGCAACAACAGGTAAGTGGGAATATGATCTAGATAATACACTTGCACAAGCGATTGGTGCTGATGGTGCCCAAGAGTCTCTTGTTATAGACGTAACTGATGTAACAGGGCAAGTGACTCAACAAATTATAACGATTGATATTTCTGGAGAAAATGACTCCCCAGTGATAGCAGGAACAAGTACTGCAGACGTGAAAGAGGGCGTGGTTGAAACGGCCAGTGGTCAATTAACAGCAACCGATGCTGAAAATGATTCAATAAACTGGCAGCTTGCTTCTACATCTTCAGCAACAGGAGCTTATGGAACACTAAGTATTAATGCTGCTGGATTGTGGACATATATGTTGCTTGAAGACAGTACATTAGGGCTGGCAGCTGATACAACAGATGAGTTTATCGTAGAAGCATCTGATGGCAAAGGCGGAGTCACTCAACAAGTTATCACCGTAGTTGTTGCCGCGCCAACTATCGTTCAAGGATTTAGTGGCTCAGATATTTTAACCGGAACGACCAATGATGAATTGTTATTTGGTAATCCATTAGACTTATCTGATGTTGGTACTGCTGATACGTTTACTTGGACAAATGCCTCTATTGGTGGTGATTTTGCGAGAGATGTAATAAAAGACTTTGATCTTAACAGCGATAAGGTTGATTTAAGTGACATTGCTAATGTTACCTCTGTTTGGGATTCAGCAACGCTAGCTTCTCAAATTCAAGTGTCAGAGGTAGATGGCAGCACTGAAATTTACATTAATGAAGCTGGTGGTACAGTACAAACCATTGTTATTGATGGTATTACTCTTGATGAGCTAGCAGGAGAGTCCACCGCAGGTATGACGGATGCTGAAAAGTTGAATTCATTAACGAACTCTGGACATTTAGTGGTTTCAGATAGCTTTGGTAATGAAGATGACAATATCCTATATGCATCTGGTCAAAATGATATTTTAACCGGTGGTGGCGGTAATGATGTCTTTTATTTTGCTGAAGAAATTGCAGGAGATCTTATCAATCCAGCTGAAACTCAAGTTGAAGATTTTGCCCTTGATGGAGTTGCTGCAAATAATGAAGCAGACATTTTGGATTTAGCCGATTTACTACCAGATAGCGTGACATCAGCATCAACCATTGACGATATGTTACAGCACATAGAAGTTAACATTGATGACGGTAATGCTCAGACGGTTTTATCTATTACTGATGATCAAGGCAGTCAAACTAATATCACCTTAAAAGGCGTAGATAGTGGTGCGTTAGGGATTAGTGATTTAGGCAGTATTAGCGATCATGATGTTCTCGATAAACTTTATAATGAGTTCAATGCATTTAAAGTCGACTAACAGAGCTACTGCTTTATGAAACTAAAAAGGCGAGAGGGGTTAACCTTCTCGCCTTTTATTTATGTTTGTATTAAATAAATATTATACAACGCGACAAGCAAAGCCTTTTAGGTAGAAACCTTCAGGGTAAGCAGAATCCAGAGGGTGATCCGCTGCTTGCTCAAAACGCTCGATAAACTGAACCGTACGCTTAGCATCAAGAGCAGCATCAGCAACGATTTTTTGGAATAAGCCCGTATCCATCAGACCAGAACAAGAATACGTTAATAGCGTACCGCCTGGATTTAAGATTTGCATAGCAAGCATATTGATGTCTTTATAGCCACGGCATGCACCAGTAAGCTGGTTTTTAGATTCAGCAAATTTTGGTGGGTCCATGATCACAACATCAAATTTTGTGCCGTTATCACGGTATTCACGCAATAGTTTAAATACATCAGCGTTTAAGAATTCAGCTTTAGATAAATCGAATCCGTTAATCTCTGTGTTATTTTTTGCGTTATCCAGTGCCAGTTGGGAAACATCAGCATTGATAACGTGTTTTGCACCACCTTTAAGTGAGTACAAACCAAAACCACCTGTGTAAGAGAAACAGTTAAGTACCGTTTTACCTTTTACGTATTTACATGAGCGCTCACGGCTATCGCGTTGGTCAAGGTAGAAACCTGTTTTATGACCATTGACGATATCAACGCTAATTTTCACGCCATTCTCTTCAATGATTACAGACTCAGGTGGCTCTTCACCGTGTAGAACGCCAGTGCGTTGTTTTAGACCTTCTTTTTTACGAACAGAAACGTCAGAACGCTCGTAAATATTACATTCTGGGTAGCATTCGATTAATGCTTCTACCAACATATCTTTAGTTGCTTCTGCTCCAGCACTTAAAAGCTGACATACAAAATAGTTTTGGTAACGGTCAATCGTGATACCTGGTAAACCATCAGATTCAGCAGCGATTAAGCGATAGCCAGTTAAGCCTTCACGCTCAGCAAGAACATCACGTAAGCCTTGCGCTTGATTTAAACGACGAACAAAGAAATCTTTATCAATTGCTTCATTTTTATCAAATGTCCAAACACGAGCACGAATTTGAGATTGTGGAGAAAACGCACCACGAGCAAGCCACTCGCCGCTGTTTGAATAGATCTCAACTGTTTCACCTAGCTCTGCTTTCCCATCAATGCGGTCAATACCACGAGAAAAGATCCAAGGGTGACGGCGACGTAATGCTTTATCACGTCCTTTTACTAAATAGATTGAAACAGTCATATTGATGCTCTGATGATAAAATTGAGTCGATATTCTCTGTGATGCGTATCATAAAAGCAATGAATAAAATGACTTATATATTTGATGGGGGGGAATCGAAGTAAAAAGGGGGTAATCATGGAGAGATTAGTACTCCCCATGATAATAAAGTATTAAATAATCTTATTTAATAGTGAATAATTCAAGTTGTGAGCGTTGCTGTTCAGCTAATTCAGATAAGAAATTTGATGCCTTACTTGATTCTTCAATTCCAGTTACGTTTTGGTTAATAATTTCTTTAATACCAATAACCGTACCTGTAATTTCTTCAACGGCATTCGATTGTTGCAGTGCAGCAGAAGCCATTTCAGTTGAACTGCCATAGATTGACTGAATCGCACTGTTGATATTAGCTAGGTGATCGTAAGATTGAATAGAGGTTTCACGAGTTAATGTTATGGTTTCTAAACACCCATCCACTTTCTCTGTTGCATCTAAAGAGTAAGATTGCAGTTCAGAAATGATTTTTTTAATGTGAACTGTCGATTGCTGGGTTTTCCCTGCTAAATTTCGAACTTCATCAGCAACAACTGCAAACCCACGGCCCATTTCACCAGCTCGGGCTGCTTCAATTGCAGCATTTAAAGCAAGTAAATTTGTCTGCTCTGATATGTTATTAATAACGGTCGCGACTTCTTCGATACTTACGCAGTGAGTCCGTAGATTTTCGACTACAGAGGCGGTTTCACTTAATTGAGTTGTTAAATCATCAGCGCGAATTTTATTTTGCTCAGCAATGTCTTGGCCTAACTCACATAACGTTGCTGCTTCTGTTGCTTGTAGCTCGGTATTTCTAGCTGACTCAGCAACTAAGTTTGAAGAGGCAGATAGTTCGGTTACTGCTGCAGCTATTTGTTCTATTTGTGCACTTTGTTCTTCTGCGTTACTTGAACTTTGGGTCATCACACAGGCAAGTTCGGTTGAAGAAGAGGCTACATCGTTGCTTTGTTCTCTAACAGAACTAACCATATTGGCCATGTTTTTGATCGAAGCATCTAGATTAATTGCAAGCACAGCAAGTTCATTCGTACCTGATAAATTAGTTAATGTAGTTAAATTTTGCTTAGCCATTGCTGATATCGTTCTCGCAATAGAAGCTAAAACATTATTAATATTACGAGCTAGAAGTAGGGCAATAAAGGTTGAAAGTAATGCAGCCCCAAACCATGACCAAATTTGTGTATTTTGTACATTTTTACTTGCTGCAAGAGAACGCTCATTTAATATCTGAGTATATTCAATTTGACGTGCATTGACTGTTGAAATGATACTTGTAATTTCATTAACAAGTGTTGAACGAAATTTTGATTGTTCTGTATTTGATTCTAAAGCTTCGATACTTTCATGGTATAGCGCTAAATAAGCACCGAATATGTTTTTATTAAAAGATTTAACTTCTTGATGTTGATTATATTTTTCTATAAATGATTGAATGGAAACAAGGTATTTATCTGCAATTTTTTGTTCATCTAAATCTCTGCTACTTACCATTCGATTTAAACTATCATAAAATCGCTCAATATCAGTAGTGAACATAATTCGCTCTTTTTCCCAATCTGATTCTGAACCGTTATATACAGAACCAATAAAAGTTAGCATTTCAACCATTGGTTGCCAAAATATTGGAGTTGCAATCTGAGCTTCATATAAATTAGTAAAGATTTGAACTGAAGTATTAATGCTCGTTTCATAACTATCTAAATTTTTTTGTAATTGTACTAAATCTGACTTACCAGTATCACTTAAGACCTCTGATATAAGAATACGATCTTTAATATGAGTACTTGTGGTGATAAATGCTTTTTGTAAGTTTTGTTGAGCATCTAACATTGCTTGTCCAGTTTCAGACATAGTATCTCTATTTTGTACTCGAACTTCTTGCCAAAAATAGCGTAGCTGCATAATTTCATGGCCTAAAGCCGTTCGTTCAGCTGTTTGCATAATGTTACTTTCTACCTCGTTATTTCGACCGTCGATTAAAAAAGCAACAGTTGCAAATAAGAATAATGAAGTGAAAACAGGGGCAAGAAGTAACGCAAGTAACGGTTTATTTAATGAAAGTTTAAATATAAAGGAGTGGTTCATGTTTGCTCTCCTGAATATATGCGAGTCAGTATTAATAATCGTCATATATCCAAAAATAATATGTATATAATTATAAAAAGTATTTGGCGCTTAATTGACAAAGCGCTTGAGAGCGGAATTTATAGTAAAAAAAAGTAAAAAATCGTGATGTGGTTATCATTAAATCGAGGGTGTGCATACTATTAATAATAAAATTGTTACTAAGTGTAATAAAGCGTCAAAATAACATTGACGTATATATTTTAGTGGAAATATCTAAAGTCACTCATATAGAATACATATAAGTGACTAGAGGTTATTATTATGCTTTTAATCCATTAAGCAGTAATTCTAAATCTTGGCCCTTTAATCTAAGTTGCTCGATATTAGATTCAGAATCTTTGATCATCTTATGAACTTGATTTGATTGAGTTCGAACATCTTCAACCGTTGAAGCAATACTCACCGCCACTTCGCCTTGCTGGCTAGCCGCTGTTGCAATTTCATTGTTACTTTGTGCAATAGTATTGTTACGATCGGCAATGTGTGAAATATCGTTATGTACCTGCTGCATTAACTCTTGACCTGTTTCAGCGTTACTTACTGTATTCGATGTCAGAGTTAAGAGTGATTTACTGTTATTTTGTAGCGCTTCAATCATTGATTGAATTTCGACGGTGGCTTGTTGAGTTCGGCTTGCCAATGTACGAACTTCATCCGCAACTACAGCAAATCCACGGCCTTGCTCACCAGCTCGTGCGGCTTCAATCGCTGCATTTAATGCTAATAAGTTAGTTTGTTGAGAAATACCATTGATAGTCGCGACAGCATCATCAATTTTTGCTGCATTGTCATCTAATTCTTGAACAGCATGGGCAGCTTGATTTATCTCTTCTGATAAGGCTTGAATCGCTTTTACGGCAGAATCCACTTGGGATTGACCAAGACGAGCCGAATCCATTGCATCTGTAGATTGAGAAGAGGCTTCGTGAGTGTAATTAGCTACTTCTTGAATTGATGTCGCCATCTCTTCTGTTGCACTTGATAGTAAATCGAGTTGTGCAAGTTGCTTATCAGAAGCATCTGAACTTTTATGGCTGTTTTGACTTAACTCAGAGCTCATCTGTTGAATTAAGGCGACAGATTCTTGCATAGCTAAAACCAATTGTTGTTCGCGTTCTGCCAATTTATCAATAGTAATCGCAATAACACTGAATTCATCTCTCACAGGGAAGAAATTCATACGTTGTGTTAAGTCACCAGACTCAAGCGTTTCTAAGGCTTTATTCATAGTGAACATCGCGCCACCAATGAAAGTCATTATGTAATAAACGCCGACAGCCATTAATAATAGAACAGCAACAATTAAAGAGATTTGTAAGCTAGATAAAGTAGACCAAAGCGTGACATTTGAGTCTGCACTGATACTGTAATTACCAGAATTAACAAATGCAGTATGTTCGCCTGAACCAACTGCAAACTCAGCGGATTGAGAGAGAAGATTCACAGCATCTTGTCGAGAAATATTTTGCTGATCCAACATAGAGGCAACGAATTGAACTTCGTGATCTAATGTTTCAGCCATCATGCTATCAGCAGCAGAATCCATAATTGCTGTTAGACTTAAAAGGGCGATAATTGGAAGTAAGAATAGTAGATAAAACTTTTCTTGAATTTTTAGATGGATAAGGTATTTATCAATCCAGCGAAATGCTGACTCTTTCATATGAGATCCGTATATATGATGTGGAAATTGATAATATCTCATGATTAAGAAATTTTTATTATAAATTACAGTTATAGGTGAGTTATGTCACAAAAATCAGTTAAGTTCACTGTAAAGGGAAAAGTACAGCGTGTGGGTTTTCGTTTTCATACAGCACATACGGCATTGAAACTTGATTTAACAGGCTATGCTCGAAATCAAGCAGATGGTTCTGTTGAAGTGTTGGCTTGTGGTGAAGAAGATAAAGTGAAGGCGTTAGAAGAGTGGTTGAATACTGGGCCTCAATTAGCTCGTGTAGATTCTGTCGAGCGCGTTGAAACCCAGTGGCCAGAATTATCTGATTTTAAAATGTATTAAGGGTGGAGAACTAAAGCTTAAAGACATTTTGCTGGCTTTGGTAAACCAGCCAGTTTTGTTGCTTGTTTTGCAGGGCCTAATTTAAATAGTGTAAATAGGTATTTACTGTTGCCTTTTTCTGGACCATGCGCTTTTTCCATCGCTTTTACTAGCATACGAACCGCAGGCGATGTTTTGAACTCTTCATAAAAAGAGCGAACAAAACGAACGACTTCCCAATGGGCTTCCGTCAGCTCGATGTTCTCTTCTTGTGCTAAAAGTGGAACTAACTCTTCACACCAATCGGTATGATTCATTAAATACCCTTGAGCGTCGCGTTCAATGTGCTTACCGTTAAATTCCATACAGCCATCTTAATGATTAGGATTGATGCGTTAAGTTTAGCAAAGGGATCTCCATTCGGGCAATCGAATCCATAAATAACGGCATAGTTTGACTATTTATCAAGCGTGTTTTGCGTTTTCTAGTCGTGGATTATTACAATAGAGTAAAACAGATTTTTGTCTCACGAGGGTAGATAGAGCCAAGAATGTGATAGAATCCTTGCAGTTAATGAATAATAAAAAATTCAGTAGGATATATTTTGAGTCAATCAAATCAAAATTCAGCAGCAACACTTAGAAAAGCCCTAAGTGAATGTATGCTGCGTGACCGTTTTCGCCTAAGTAAACGCATTCATGGCGCATCACGTATTAAAAAAGAAGAATCAAGAAATGCCGTGTTTGATGAAATTGCATTAGACATTGCACAATCTATGCAGATTGCTAATAACCGTGAAATGGATCGTCCGACGATCAAATACCCAGATCTGCCTGTTAGCCAAAAGAAAGATGACATTGCAGAAGCCATTGCGAATAACCAAGTGGTTATCGTTGCTGGTGAAACGGGTTCAGGTAAAACCACACAGCTACCAAAAATTTGTTTGGAATTAGGCCGTGGTAAGTTCGGTAATATCGGTCATACACAACCACGTCGTCTTGCGGCACGTTCGGTTGCGGATCGTATTGCAGAAGAGATGGAAACACAGCTTGGTAGCCATGTTGGTTATAAAGTTCGATTTAACGATCAAGTGTCAGAGCGCACACAAGTTAAATTGATGACGGATGGTATCTTACTTGCTGAAATCCAAAACGACAGATACTTAAATCAGTACGACACCATTATTATCGATGAAGCACACGAACGTAGCTTAAATATCGATTTTATCATGGGTTACTTGCGTGAATTATTGCCAAAACGTCCTGATTTAAAAATCATCATAACTTCGGCAACCATCGATCCTGAGCGTTTTTCAAAGCACTTTAATAATGCACCGATCATTGAAGTATCAGGTCGAACTTTCCCAGTAGATACGCGTTATCGTCCAATTGTTGAAGATGGCGATGATACCGATAGAGATCAACTAGAAGCCATTTTTGATGCCGTCGATGAGTTGTGTGAAGAAGGGTTAGGGGACATTCTGTTGTTTATGACAGGTGAGCGAGAAATTCGTGATACCGCAGAAGCACTAGAAAAACGTAACCTACGAGACACTGAAATTGTACCTTTGTATGCACGTTTGTCATCTCAAGAGCAAAACCGCGTGTTCCAACCTCATGCTGGTCGTCGAATTGTATTGGCAACCAACGTGGCAGAAACGTCGTTAACCGTTCCTGGTATTAAGTACGTTATTGATCCGGGTACTGCGCGTATTAGTCGCTATAGTTACCGAACTAAAGTGCAACGTCTGCCAATTGAAGCGATTTCACAAGCAAGTGCCAATCAGCGTATGGGCCGTTGTGGTCGTGTATCTGAAGGTGTGTGTATTCGTCTGTATTCAGAAGAAGACTTTGTTGCGCGCCCTGAGTTTACCGATCCTGAAATTTTACGTACTAACTTGGCGTCTGTTATTTTACAAATGACCGCGTTAGGTTTAGGTGATATTCAAGCCTTCCCATTTGTAGAAGCGCCAGATAATCGTAATATTCAAGATGGTGTAAAGCTGCTTGAAGAGTTAGGGGCAATTAACCCTAACGCTAAAGACTCAAAGAAAAGCTTAACGAAAGTGGGGCGTGAATTGGCTCGTTTGCCAATCGATCCACGCTTAGCTCGTATGGTTCTAGAAGCGCCAAATTACAATGCATTGCAAGAAGTGATGATTATTGCGGCAGCACTGTCGATTCAAGATCCTCGAGAACGCCCAAGTGACAAAAAACAGCAGTCTGATGATAAGCATAAGCGCTTTAATCATGAAGATTCAGACTTTTTGACTTTTGTTAATGTATGGCAACACGTGAAAGAGCAACAAAAAGCCCTTTCAAGTAACCAATTTAGAAAGCAATGTCGTAAAGATTTCTTAAACTACTTACGTGTTCGTGAGTGGCAAGACGTTCACTACCAATTAAGCCAAGTAATGAAAGAGCTTAATTATAAAGTGAATCAAGAAGCGGCAGGTTATCAAAGCGTACATACTGCAATTTTAGCCGGTATGCTTTCTCACATCGGTCAAAAAGACCAAGAGAAAAATGAATACCAAGGTGCTCGAAATGCGCGCTACCATATTTTCCCTGCATCTGGCTTATTTAAGAAGCAGCCAAAATGGATAATGGTTGCAGAGCTTGTTGAAACCTCGAAATTATGGGGGCGTATTGTTGCGAAAATTCAGCCTGAATGGATTGAACCACTAGCAGGTCATTTAATTAAACGCAGCTACAGTGAACCGCATTGGTCTAAAAAATCTGCTGCAGTAATGGCATACGAAAAAGTCACTATTTATGGCATTCCAATTGTACCTAAACGCCAAATTAACTATGGTTCGATTGATGCGCCGGTATGTCGTGAAATATTTATTCGTTCAGCACTCGTTGAAGGGGATTGGAATACTAATCATAAATTCTTCAAAGAAAACCGTAAGTTATTGCAAGAAGTTGAAGAGTTAGAGCATAAATCACGTCGTCGCGACATCTTGGTTGATGATGATCAGCTTGCTGAATTTTATGATCAACGCGTAAATACCGATGTTGTATCAGGTCGTCATTTTGATTCTTGGTGGAAGAAAGCACAGAAAGAAACGCCGGATTTACTGAGCTTTGAAAAAGAGATGTTATTCCGTAATGATGCAAGTCATGTAACGGATCTTGATTATCCTAACTTCTGGCACCAAGGTAACTTAAAACTGAAACTGAGTTATCAGTTTGAGCCAGGCCAAGACAGCGATGGTGTTACTGTTCATGTACCATTGCCAATTTTAAACCAAGCAACGATGGATGGCTTTGATTGGCAGATCCCAGGTTTACGTCACGAAATGGTTGTTGCTTATATTAAGTCACTGCCAAAAACGATTCGTCGTAACTTTGTGCCTGCTCCGAACTATGCCGATGCGTTTTTATCTCGTTCAACGCCATTTGATGCGCCGTTATTAGATAGCCTTGAAAAAGAGCTGCGACGCATGACCGGGGTAGAAGTGTTACGTGAAGATTGGAAGTTAGAGCAAATTCCAGATCATTTAAAAGTAACCTATCGCGTTGTTGATCATCGCAATCGTAAGCTAAAAGAAAGCCGTGATTTATATGATCTAAAAGATGGCTTAAAAGATAAAGTTCAAGAGACGTTATCTCAAGTCGCAGATGATGATATTGAGCAAAAAGGGCTTAAAACGTGGAGCTTTGGTGAGCTACCTGCACTTTACACCCAGAAACGTGGTGGCTTTGAAGTTAAAGCTTACCCTGCAATTGTGGATGGTAAAGACAGTGTTGAAATCAAACTGTTTGAGACAGAAGAAGAGCAGCACAATGCAATGAAAGCTGGTCAACGTCGCTTGATCCTTCTTAATGTCCCATCGCCAATTAAGTACTTACATAGCAATTTACCAAACAAGTCGAAATTAGGTTTGTACTTTAATCAATACGGTCGAGTGTTAGATTTAATTGATGACTGTATCGCTTGTGGTATTGATAAGTTGATTGAAGAGAAGGGCGGCCTAGTATGGGAGCCTGAAGCTTTTGAGAAAATGAAAGAGCACGTTAGAGCTGAGCTTGGAGATACGGTCGTTGAGATAGCCAAACAAGTTGAAACGATTTTGACAACGGCATTTCAAATACAGAAAAAACTAAAAGGCCGTGTTGATTTAAGTATGGCATTTGCGCTTTCTGATATTAAAGCACAAATCGAGAACTTAATTTTCAAAGGCTTTGCGACAGAGTGTGGTTGGAAGCGATTGGCAGACATTCATCGTTATATGAAAGCGATTGAACGTCGAATGGAAAAATTGCCAATTGATCCTAATCGAGACCGTATGCATTTACTTAAAGTGGAAGGTATCAATAACGATTATAAAGAGTTGTTGAATAAAATCCCGAAAGGGCAGCCAACCCCAGATAAGGTAAAAGAGATCCGTTGGATGATAGAAGAACTGCGAGTGAGCTATTTTGCCCAGCAACTTGGGACACCGTATCCAGTTTCTGATAAACGAGTTAAAAATGCCATTGCCGATTGTTAAGGTATCCCCTAGACTATAGGTAATGTCGGCATATTAATTGCTTTACTATAAATAAGATTAAAAAGAGTGGCAAAGATTGCCGCTCCCTTTTTTGAAAATAGGATTGAAAATGAAAAAGACACTTTTAGCGTTAGCTCTAGCAAGCGTATCAGTAACAGCGGCTGCTGATTCACTAATTTATGGTGGCCTACAAGCAGGTTCTGCTGATTACAGAGGCGAAAGCTCAACGGTATACGGTGCACATATTGGTACTGGTATTCTTCCTTTCATTGGTTTAGAAATGGGTGCTTGGAACCTAGGTTCTTATGATTTTGGTAACCAAACAACAGATGTAACTTCTGTTAACTTTGCTGTTAAACCAAGCATCGACTTTGGTCCATTACACGTTTATGGTAAAGCGGGCATGCACAGCTGGGAAGCAGATGGTTACCGTAAAGACGACGGCGTTGACCCATTCTTTGGCCTAGGTGTTGAATACAACATCCTACCAATGTTCACAGTAGGTGCTGGTTACAACAACTTTACTGTTGGTAGTGAAAACATTGATTTTGCTTCTGTTAACCTGACAGTACACTTCTTATAATCACGATATTAGTCGTAGTTATTTGAAAGAATACAAAAATGGCGACCGTATTGGTCGCCATTTTTTTAAGCTAAAAGTGAAAGATTAATCAACTAATTGATATTCTTCTTTTAATACTTTAATGATTTCTGCTTTTGGGTTTTCACTTAGTGTGATTGGTGCGCCAGTAATTTTAGCCGCTATATCCAAATACGTTTTCGATAGTTCCATCATCGCTTCTAACGGAAGTGCATTGTCTTGAGCTAATACAGAACGTTCTTCCATACGATTCTTATTTAATAAGATATCAGGATCAGGGAAATGGTTAAGTAAGAACTGACGGAAACCTTCTTTAGAGTTTTCGATAATATGGCCAGAGCGATACGCATTTTTATCCCAAATACGTGAAGAATCAGGAGTACCTACTTCATCCATATAAATCAGTTTTTCATTGCCATCTGCATCATTAACGTAACCAAATTCAAATTTTGTATCAACAAAGATTTGATCGATTTTGTTTAATGCTTTAGAGATAACCGCAAAGCCTTCTTTAAGAAGTTTCTCGTATAAATCAATATCTTCAGTACATGAGAAGTTGAATTTCTCATAGCTATCTTCAATATTTTTACGAGTGATGTTCACATCATCAACTTCTGGTACGCCATCAATACCTTTTAAAATGCCTTTGGTTGATGGAGTTAATAGTAAATCAGGTAATTGCTCATCTTTTTCTAAGCGTTCTGGAATTTGAATACCACAGAATTCACGTTCACCATTGGTGTAAGCACGCCACATCGACCCCGTAATATACTGACGACAAATAGCCTCGATCATTACCGGTTTTGCTTTTTGCACAATCCACACAAATGGGTGAGGGATGTCAAGAATGTGACTATCCGCTAAGTTGTTATCTTTAAATAACTGAAACCAGTGATTAGAAATTGCGTTTAATGCAGCTCCTTTACCAGGAATACCTTTAAGGCCGCCTTCACCGTGCCAAATACAATCGAATGCTGAGATACGATCGCTGATAATCATGATAGCCAGAGGGGCATCCGCTGCAACATTGTAGCCTTTTTCTTTAATAAGGCGGCGACTGTCTTCTTCTGTTAACCAATATACAGAGCGTACTTTTCCGCTGTGTACTGGTTTATCAGTGCGGATCGGAAGATCATCATTAACAGCAAGTACTTGTTCGGCAAAATTCATTATTGAATTCCTATATAAACTATTTAAATACAGGACGCATCATACCAGAACTATTTTGTACTTCCAGAACAAAAGCAAACGTTTGCTATTCTTTTGTCTTAAAAATCTATGTTGAGATGAGGAGTGGCGATAAGTTAAACTAAACAACCCAAATAAATAGTAAACAAGGGCAGTTATGCTAGGTAAAAAGACCATCGCACTAGGTATTCTAGTTATGTCATTCAACAGTTGGGCAAGCATGTGTCCTGTCGTAGTTAAAAATGATGTACTATTAAGCCCAACAGGTGATATGAAAGTTGAAAACCCTCAAGATAAATTAAGAATTGATCAGGAAGGGCGTGTCTTTGTTAATGGCAAAGAGATGGATTTGACTAAAGAGCAAAAACTGGCCATCGAAAAGTATCAGCAACAAGTTGCAAGCTACATTCCTACCGTTGTAGATTTTACCGATAAAGGAATTGCAGCGGCTAATGATTTTGTTAATGAAATCGAAATCTCGTTTGATGCTCAAGGCTCATTTGATTCAGTAAAAAACAAGATAGATGAATACGGCGTAACGGCGAAGCAAAAATTCTATCAAGGAAAAGACTTAATACTTGAACATGATTTCTTCAAAGAAGTGGACACAACATGGAAGAATGATTTTGAAGTGATGATCAAAAGCTTGGATAAAGAGCTTTTCGCTAGCGTATTTAATTCATTGTCAGATAAAATGCAAAATGGTGAGTTAAACTTTTCAGAATTGCAGCAACAATTTGCTGACGTTCAGGCGTCTATCAAAACAAAGATGAACGAAAATAGCAAAGAAATTAAAGCCGACGCTCAAGAGCTATGTGATTCAGCAAAAGAGATTGCAGAGCAAGAGAAAACACTTCACGAATTGGTGCCAGAATTACAATCGTATCCCGTTTTTACCATTTAATTATAAATAAAGAGATAAAGAAAATGTTCGACACAACTCAAACCATTATATTTTCAAAAACAGTATGTCCATTTTGTGTTAAAGCAAAAGCAATTTTTGACGATAAGAATATAGCGTACAAGGTATTAACTTTGGATGTTGATTTAAGTAAAGATGAAATGGTGTCATTAATTCAAGAAAAAGAAGGCATTGCAGTAAATACAGTTCCTCAAATCTACCTAGATGGTAAATACATCGGTGGACATGACGATTTAGTGGCGTTTTTTGAGCGTCAAGAGACCGACATAGATTTAGATGACTTTGAACTGTAGAATACAGCTAACTAATTAATATTTGCAGTTTAATTAATAACTGTAATAAATACTAAGAGTGATGGATATGTGGAAATCTCTTCTAACATTAATAGAAGACGACTCAGTAGTAATATTGCGTTTTCCTGATAAATTTCAGCCGGATGAAGAACCAACTTTAAAAGGGTTTAAAGACCGTTTAGAAGAGATTAATGCGCATAATTTTCATTTTGATGAAAAAACCATAGCATCAGTTATACAAGATGTAAAAAATGGAATGCTTGTACATCATCAAGACCGTACGGTTGCAGAGCGTCGTGATGCTGAAGTGATTATTGCTTTAGAAGAGCGAGACATGAAAGCAACGATGGCGGTCGTTGGTGCTTATGGTGGGCGAGATATTCAAAGTAGCGATATTATATCGGCTTTGACGAGCATGGAAATCACTCGTGGTATTAGTAAAAATGCATTAAAGAAAATTATGGTATTAAGCCGTAATTTAGAGGCGGGAGAGAAAATATCTCTTCTTGTCGCTAAAGGTAAAGAGCCAATTGATGGTGAGAACGCAAGCTTTACTCCTTTAGTTGAAGACTTTCGTGAGCAAGCATTACAGCCTCAAGAGAAAGAGGGCGAAGAAGATAAAGTAGATATGCGAGATCTCGGTGAGACAATCACTGTGGTCGAAGGAGATGAACTCATCCGTCGCATACCTCCAACAAAAGGCATTGATGGTTTTACGGTAACGGGTGAAATAATTTCAGCGACACCGGGCAAGAATATCAAGCTTAGGGCCGGTAAAGGCGCAACTATTTCTCCAAATGATCCAGAGTTAGTTATTGCTGCGACGTCAGGAATGCCTTGGATCAATCAAGATGGCGCTGATGTAGATAATGCGCTGTGCTTAAATAACGTTGATATCTCAACAGGCCACGTGAAATTTAAAGGCAGTGTTATTGTTAGTGGTGATATTGCGGCAGATATGATCGTAAAAGCAACGGGCAGTGTGACGGTTGGTGGCTTTATTGAATCTGCAGATGTTCAGGCTCATGGTGATGTAATTGCCATGAAAGGGATCATTGGCCATCATGTTGAAGAGGGCGAGGAGCATACTTGTTTTGTCAAAGCGGGTGGAAAGATTACCGCAAAATTCGTGCAATCTGCCAATCTGCAAGCTTCTGGTGATATCGAATTAGGATTACACGCCATTCAAAGTTTTGTGAAAAGTAAAAACTCGGTCACCGTAATGGATAAATCGGGTCGTAATGGGTCAATAGTTGGTGGTGAAATTTATGCCGGTGCTAATATTACAACGGTGAACTTAGGTGCAACGGCAGGTACAGAAACGTTAGTAAAAGCATTTACTCGTTTTGATAAGTACAAAGAAAATATTGCAGATCTAAACACTAAATACAAAGCTGCTCAAGAAAATACAATGAAAGTAGTACGTGCAGAAATGGATTTAGCTAAAATACCAAAAGCAGATCGTACCCCAGAGCAAGTTGAACGTGTAAAGGCGATGAAAGAAGATTCAAATAAAGAGATCACTCTTTCAATGAACCGCTTTCAGTCTGCAGAAGAAGAGTTGAGAAAACAATTAGGCGAAAACGTTGTCAAAGTAACCGAACGTGTTTATCCAAAAGTGACAATTCAATATTCAGATGAGCAGGTAACAACAAAACGTGAACATAGCCCATGTAAGATTTATTTTAATGAATATGAGATTAAAATCGATCCCATCATCTCTAAAAATACTAACCTTATTGATGGTTAGTTACCTGTTGTTCCAATGATAAAAACCGCTCTTAGTAGCGGTTTTTTGTTATTAAAATGTAGGTGTGTAAACAACGTGTTAGAGCAATGATAAGGTTAAGAGCTAAGAATTATTAAGTGTGATCTCTATCCAGTTTAAAACTTGCGGTGGTTCTAATATTCGGGATACTTATAGCCATGAAGAAAAACATTTGTGCTTTTCAATAGGATGTTGAAAGTAGATGTGGGAATATATCGAGGCAAATTATGGCTAATATCATCGAGTTTGATTACAGTTCATTTCTTATTAATTCAAGTAATCAAAAATGGACGTTTTCACAAGCGCTAAAAAGTTTGATCCCAACTTTTGGTACCATTTGGAATGCGTCAGTACATGACTCAACGCCTACACAAGAAAGACTACGTCTAGAAGCTTTACAAGTCCTCTCTTCGCATATTAATGATGAATCCAATATTATTCGTTTAATTCGTTTAGCTCGAATTGAAGGGATTAGTGACTTAAAAATAAAGTTACCGTATACATTAGACGATGAACAAATCCTTTATATTTTAGACAATACTCATACAGAGATATCTCAAAAAAATGATGAGTTTGATCTTCTTCTAGTGCATTTAAATGAGCCATCACTTAAATAAATTTATGGTTTTCGTAAATAATAGTTTTACGGAAATTATTAATTTATTAAAACTATTATCTTGTTGAAACTGTTATCTTATTGAAACTAATGAAGCACTGTCATTTTTCGGTTCAATGTTACCCATTGAGAGTCTGAAAAATAGTAGCAATTAGAGTTACAGATAATAGCGCTTGCGGTACCACACTGTTTTGCCTTCTCTATGGTTTCTATTTCTGATAAATGGTGTGATGGCTTTAATCTAACCAATCGATTTAATTCAACCCCATGCATAAGTAGAGTTTCACAGCTTGGCATTGATGTATTTGCAGTAATGAATATCCACTTATTTTGTTTTGATAAGCTTTTTAATGTTTGTATAAAGTGCGATTCACACTGTGCGTTTACTAAGTTTGCAGCACTAGTTACGTGTTGTGAGATAGAGTGATTAAATGAGTTTGAGTACGTATTTAATGTCATTGCTCTGTTCATAATAAAATACCTGTTCATCCATACAGTGTGTATTTATACAGTACTTTTAATTTGGTTATTGATCAAGCTATTTTTTAGGATTTATACGGTGCGACATGTTAATTAAATTTAATTGTTCTGCTATAACGTATTGATATTTATTGGTTATGAGATAAATATGATCAAGAGTAAACGCTAGCTGAATTGATTTGATATAATGCTTAACAGAACTTTCAGATTAAAAAGCGATATGTACGATAAATCATTACTAGAGCCAATTAACTCATTTTTACTGTGTGAAACACCGGATGAGTGGATTGAAGAAGCAAAAAAGCCTGAGAACTTATCTGTTATTTTACGTGATCATTTAATGTGCGAGCTTAAAGCTGCGCAGAGTGCACTATACTTAATTCGTAAATACGCAGTGGATGCAGAGAGTACGAATGTACTGCTTGATTGGTTTAAGCCTTACGAAGATTTTGCTTATAAAAAAACAGGTACTTTAGAGACTCTTAAAGGGAAGAGTAATATCTCTAAAAAGATCACGGCACGTAAAGACTCACCGTACAGCCAAGATTTGATTGATAAGATGGTTCTATTGATTAAAGAAGAGTTGCATCATTTCTATCAAGTATTAGAAATAATGGATCAGCGTAATGTCCCATATCAAAACATCAGAGCTGGTCGTTATGCAAAAGGCCTTTTCACCAATATTATTACGCACGAGCCGTGCACGTTAATTGATAAACTAATTATTGGTGCATTTATTGAAGCGCGTTCTTGTGAGCGCTTTGCCAAATTAGCACCGTACCTAGATGATGATTTAGCGAAGTTCTATATCTCTCTATTACGCTCAGAATCTCGTCACTATCAAGATTACCTTACTTTAGCAGAACAAGTGGCAGGTGGGGATGTGAGTGAGCGTGTCGCCCATTTTGCGAAGATAGAGGCGGAGCTTATTCAATTACCAGATACAGATTTTAAATTTCATAGTGGTGTTCCAACAAAAGTATAAATATTGGAACTGTTTGTGGAGATATAAAAAAAGATCGCTTAGTGCGATCTTTTTTTGAATATCTCAGCAATCATCGGTTTATTCTTACTGATTAAGTCACTTAATAGCTGTTAAAAACTAGATTACCATTTTTTCTTTGGTTGGAATAATACATCGATGTCATCATCTTTGTTTTTATCTAATTTATCTTGTAGCTCTTGGTCTTGTTTCTTTTTCGTCTTATTGTTTAGTTCATCAAGCATATCTTGCAGTTGAGTACGTGCTTTATTTGAGTAGCCATCGTTTTTACTTGATAGGGCATCGATGCCTTTTTTCAGTAATTGACGAGCAGTACCTGCTTGCCCACGTTGTGTTGCTTCTTTAGCACGCTTCACTACATTTTCAATATTAATGCGAACTTGAATTGATTCAAGACGTGCATTTTCGGCAACAAAGACTTGAGTGTTCACTCGGCCTTTTTTATGTTCCGCTCGTAATGTATCACGCAGACGTTTTACTAACTTAAGCATGATAAGTGCTTGTTTATCATTACTCGGCACTTTGAAGTTTGTGCTATCGCCACCAGTATAGTTAGTTTTTAGCTGCTGAAGCTGTTGCTCCATATTTTCAATACGTGAAGGATAAGAGCGATCGTTCGGCTCTAATTCTGCAATAGCGCGTAATGCGTCCAGAATTCGTTGATTAAGACAAACTAATAACTCTTTGCTGTAAGGTAGGTGATGAGCATTACCGATTAATTCTTCAGTTGAGTCAATGATAACCATATGTTTTGCAGACTCTTGTTTTTTAGCAGATTCAATCTTTGTTCTGTATTGAACAATGATGTTATAGCCAATAATCAAGGTAAGTAGAATCGCAAAAAGTCCAATAATAAGAGCAATATTCATATTTTTATCATACGTCCAATAGTAATTTTTCCAGTGTAACAGCTTGTAATCTAAATGAATAGCAAGGGCTTCATTCTTAAGACTAAATTACTCGAAAGTAATTTATCATTCTAGTTATTCCTTAAACTTATCGACAGCTGTTCACATTTCTTTAATTTTTCTGGCTAAAAAACAAACAGTTGTTGAAAATTAGGTTGAAGCCTTTGAAAATAGATGGGAATGAGTATATAACTATATCGTATAAGTAAAATTTAATTTAATGTAAAGGATTACAGGTAAATAACATGAAATTACAACAACTCAGATATATTGTAGAAGTGGTTAACCATCGCTTAAATGTATCTTCAACCGCAGAAGCTCTTTATACCTCGCAACCTGGTATCAGTAAACAAGTACGTTTATTGGAAGATGAATTAGGTGTTCAAATCTTTGAACGAAGTGGTAAACATCTAACTCGTGTTACGCCATCAGGTGAAGAGATTGTTAAAATATCTCGTGAGATCCTTTCTCGTGTGGAGAGCATAAAGTCAGTCGCTGGTGAACACACTCATCCAGAACGTGGTGTGTTGAATATTACCACGACGCATACTCAAGCTCGTTACGCATTGCCTGATGTGATTAAAGGATTTAAAACACGCTACTCTGATGTTTCTTTGCATATGCACCAAGGCACGCCAACACAAATGTCTGATGCGATAGCCAAAGGCACGGCAGATTTTGCTATTGCCACCGAAGCGCTGCATTTGTACCAAGATGCGATCATGCTTCCTTGTTATCACTGGAACCGTTCTATTGTGGTGACAAAAGATCATCCATTAGCTCTTAAATCAAACGTAACCATTGAAGATTTAGCCGCTTATGATTTGGTGACTTATGTCTTTGGTTTTACTGGTCGCTCAGCACTAGATAGTGCATTTAATAAAGCAGGACTAAAACCAAAAATAGTCTTTACAGCAACAGATGCTGACGTAATTAAAACGTATGTTCGTTTAGGTATCGGCGTCGGCGTTATTGCAAGCATGGCTATGGATCCTGATCGTGACTCAGACTTGGTAGCTTTAGATGCAAGCCACATATTTGATGCAAGCACAACAACGATTGGTTTCAAACGTGGATCATTCTTAAAAAGCTACATGTTTGATTTTATGGAACGTTTTGCACCGCACCTAACGCGCCCAATTGTAGAGCAAGCAACAATGCTTAAAAATAATCATGAAATTGAAGAGATGTTTAAAGACATTAATCTCCCTGTCCGTTAAGATCCCCCTGATACTATTTTCAGGGCCGCTCTCATGCATTCTCAGCAGTTTTTAGACATAGACCGTTTGTTAACCCAGACGGTCTTTTTTTGGCAATTTTCTGCGTTTCACAGTTCAGATTATCCTTGGCGCTCAACACATAATGAGCTCAGTCAGTGGTTAGATTCGTTAGCACCTTGTGAAGTGCTGCGATTAAAGTCTGAACCAGAAGAGTTAGCGCACATCCTTTCAACCTTCATCCCTGAATTACAAGCACTGTATAAACTTGGACAACTGCCAGAGTTTCACGCGCCGATAAAACACACACCAAAAGGTCTAGATAGTGGGATAAATGGTCGTAAATGGCAGCAAATTACGAAACTTAGTGCACTAGGGGTTGATTACTATCAACCAGAGAATGAGTGGCTAGAGTGGTGTGGTGGTAAAGGGTATTTAGGGCGTGTATTAAACGCGACAACAGCGAAACCCGTTACAACCTTAGAGTGGCAACAAGCCTTGTGTGATAGCGGACAAACCTATGCCGATACACATCAATTAGCGATGACTTTCGTGCAAGGGGATGCACTCTCTGAACGCTGTGGTGAGTTAATCAAAGAAAAACAACATGCTGTAGCGCTACATGCTTGTGGTGACTTACACATCAATTTATTGAGAGAGGGGATCTCTAATCATATTGATGCAGTTACCATTTCACCATGTTGTTTCCATCTCACAAAAGATGAAAGTTATGTCAGTCTCTCAGCATTAGCCAATCAATCTGCATTGGTATTATCAAAAGAAGATTTACGCTTACCATTACAAGAAACGGTGGTTGCAGGACAACGAACGTTGCAGCATCGTGAGCTAGAAATGTGCTTTCGTTTAGGCTTTAAGGCATTACAACAATCATTGAGTGAGGGTAATACATATCTGTCTATCCCAAGCATTAAAAAATCATTATTAAGTGATGGTTTTGAAGCCTTTTGTGATTGGGCGGCTGAGAAAAAAGAACTGATATTACCAGACAACACAGATTATGAATTCTGGCTAGAAAAAGGAAAGACAGCTTTTGTTATGATGGAGAAATGCGACTTGATCCAACACTTATTTAAAAGACCGTTAGAAGTGTGGCTCTGTTTAGATCGCGCATTATTAATGGAAGAGTCAGGCTATGAAGTACGAATAGGGCAGTTTTGTTTAAAAGAAGACACGCCCCGTAACATTGTTATTCAAGCAAGACTATTTAAGTAAGGCTATTCACCCACGAATTTTCGTTGCGTAAAACAGAAAGTAAAAGTCGTCGTTGAATTGATGAAATAAAAAAAGGCGCTAAATTAAGCGCCTTTAATTATTTCATGCATGCTCGGAGGATTAAAGAACCGCCGCAATTCCTTTACATAAAGGAAGCATATTGTCTTTTGTCATGCCAGCAACACTGATACGGCCAGAGCCTACGATATAAATAGCAAACTCATCTTTTAAGCGGTTAACTTGCTCTTTAGAAAGACCAGAGAAAGAGAACATGCCGTTTTGACCTTCAATAAAGCTAAAGTCAGCAGCAACGCCTTGCTCTTTTAATGTCGCTACAAATAGGGTACGCATCTCTTGAATACGATCACGCATTTCAGCTACTTCTTGTTCCCACTCTGTACGTAGTGCATCATCATTTAAGATATGCGTAACAACAGCAGCACCGTGAGCAGGTGGGTTAGAGTAGATAGAACGAATGATTGCTTTTACTTGAGAGAAGGCATCAGAAGCAACAGCTGCATCTTTTGCTACCAGCGTAAATGCACCAACACGTTCGTTGTATAGACCGAAGTTTTTCGAGAATGAACTTGCTACTAATAATTCAGGGCAGTACTGAGCAAAAACACGTAAACCAGAAGCATCTTCTTCAACACCTTTTGCAAAACCTTGGTATGCAAAATCAAATAAAGGTAGTAGCCCTTTTTCTGAACACAGTTTTGCTAATTCTTCCCACTCAGCAGCCGTTGGATCGATACCCGTTGGGTTATGGCAGCAACCGTGAAGTAAAACTACATCGCCTTCACTTGCTTGCTGAAGATCAGAAAGCATCGCAGCGAAGTCTTTTGATTTAGTTTCAGCGTTATAGTAGCTGTATTGCGCAGTTTCAATTCCTGCTGCAGTAAATACACCAATGTGGTTTGCCCACGTTGGATTACTGATCCAAATTTTCACGTCGCCTAATTGACGTTTAATAAACTCACCAGCAACACGTAGTGCGCCTGTGCCACCGGGTGCTTGAGCTGTTTGAGCGCGTTTTTCAGTGATAACTTGAGCATCAGCACCAAATAATAGTTTTTGAACTGCAAGGCCGTATTCAGCAGTCCCTTGAATTGTTAGGTATGACTTTGTTTTTTCAGTATCAAGCAATACCGCTTCTGCTTTTTTTACTGTTTTTAGTACAGGAGTTTGACCTGCTTCGTTCTTATAAATACCAACACCAAGGTTGATTTTTTCAGCACGAGGGTCATTTTTAAATTCGTCAGTAAGCCCAAGTATTGGGTCAGCTGGAGCGGCAGAGATTTTTTCAAACATAGTCATCATCCATGGTGAGAGGTTAAATATAAATAAAGAATCAATATCCGTTATTTATACCTGTTAACCTTGTAAGTTTGCAACGGTTAGATAACGAAATGATCAAATTTTTTTAATTAAAGATAAAAATCGAATTGAGATGGGATAAAAGACAACAAAGCAGCACATAAATACCGCTCTGTTGTGAGGTTACCTGTATTTACTAATAAGTGATTTTAACTTTATTAGAAGCCGAAATTGCATCTTCAATTGCGAGTTCTAGGCTATCACGACGAGTAATCGCTACACCTAAACGACGACGGCCATCAATCTCTGGTTTACCGAATAACTTAACTTGAGTTTGAGGCTGGCTAAGTGCGTTAGCTAATCCATCAAAGCGGATATTAGTTGATGTTCCTTGGCCTAAAATAACAGAAGAAGCAGAAGGGCCATATTGAGTAATGCTGTTAATTGGCATTCCAGTAAAGGCGCGAACATGCAAAGCAAACTCAGACATTTCTTGAGAAATAAGCGTAACTAAACCAGTATCGTGTGGACGAGGTGAAACTTCATTAAAGTAAATGTTGTCACCCTTAATGAACAGCTCAACACCAAACAAGCCGTAACCACCTAGTGCATTTACTACTTTTTCAGCAGCGTCTTGGGCCAGTTTAAGTGCGGCTTCTGTCATAACCTGTGGCTGCCATGATTCTCGGTAATCACCATCTTCTTGTCTGTGACCAATTGGCGCACAGAAATGAACGCCATCAACCGCTCGAATAGTCAGCAGTGAAATCTCATAATCGAAATCCACAAACCCTTCAATAATGACTCGTCCAGCACCAGAGCGGCCACCATCTTGAGCATAATCCCAAGAGGTTTTAATGTCCGCTTCGGTTTTAATTACGCTTTGGCCTTTACCTGATGAACTCATTACTGGCTTGATAACACAAGGCATACCAACAAACTTAACCGCTTCAACCAACTCTTCATAAGTATCTACAAAACGATAAGGAGAAGTAGGAAGTTCTAATTCCTCAGCGGCTAAACGACGAATGCCTTCACGGTTCATTGTTAGTTTTGTTGCATTTGCTGTAGGGACAACATTAAGGCCTTGTTTCTCTAACTCGACTAACTTATCTGTAGCAATGGCTTCGATCTCAGGAACAACGTAATCAGGCTGTTCTTTTTTGATGATCGCTTCCAGTGCGTCCGCATCTAACATATCAATGGCATAGCTACGGTGAGCAACTTGCATTGCTGGTGCGTTTAAGTAGCGATCAACAGCGATGACTTCTAAACCAAGACGCTGACATTCAATAGCAACTTCTTTACCAAGTTCACCAGAGCCAAGTAATAATACTTTTGTTGCAGAAGAAGATAGAGCGGTACCAAACATAGTAAATTCTCATGTGATAGTGAGTGTGAATATATCGACATCATACTAAAAATCACCAAATACGCAAACGTTTGCCTTTTGTTTTTTTATTATCTTGATTTTTATAAATTTGAAGGCAAGTCACACTATTGAGTAATTTATTGGCAGTGTGAATGTATGGAATTGTATTCAGTCATGTGATTGGTATGCTGTTTTTTTTTAAACAAGTAGTTGCATTTAGTTTATGGATGACAAAACCATGTATGTCCCTCATTCAGGACCGACACAGCAATGGGCATTTTACGGCGCATTAGAAAATAAAAAATTTGTGGTAAGTGATTGTATCGACATAAAAGATACCCCAAATGGCTTGGGAAATCCTACATGGTTAGCACAACAGAACGTTGCCAAAGCAAACGCACCAGCGGTAGATCTTTTATTAAAGAAAGGCGCGATATTTGTTGGTAAAACTCAAATGGATGAATTTGGTTTTGGTCTGCATGGCCGTAACCCACATTATCCAACGATTAAAAACTCAAATTGTGAAGGTCGATTAATTGGTGGCGCATCTTGCGGTGCCGTTGCCGCTGTTATCAATGGAGAGGCCGATATAGGTTTAGGCACTGACCTCAATGGTGGGATCCGTGTACCTGCGTTGTATGCTGGGTTATATGGGTTTAAATCATCATCGAGTGCCGTCAATATGAATGGTATTTCTTGTATTGCGAAAGAAGAAACTTCTCTTGGTTGGGTCGCTAAGAATTTATCCGATATTAGAAAAGTTGCAACTATACTAACGCCGATGTCGCCGCTTATGACAGTAGATCGCATTGTGGTATTAGATAGCTTATTTCAAGATATTCCAGATGAAGCAAAAGTAAAATTAGAGAAATTAATCGCCTCATCGCCTTATAAAATTGTTCGTAGTAAAGCGATCAGTAAAATCATTACTAACAAAGCGGCAGAAAGCTTTAAGGTGATCTCAACAGTTCGAGGTTTACGTAATATTGAACCTTGGATTGAAAGTAATCACCCAGTGTTAAGTAATGAAATTAAAATGCAAATGAAGTGGCTCTCAACATTAAAATACAAAGATGAGAGAATTGCATTAGAGCAGCGAGATCTTGTTCAATCCGTTTTAGAATCATTGTTGGATGAGAAAACCTTGTTGTTAATGCCAACCACAACAAACATTGCACCACCAGTAACCGCGTCAGATGAGCAATTATATAAGCTCAATTCAGTCATTTTGAAATACACCTCATTAGCAAGCTTAGCTGATCTACCTCAGCTGCATTTACCTTGGTTTTCCGTAAACGATTCACCATGGGGGATCTCGTTACTGGGTAAAAAGGGTATGGATAGACAACTTATTGATGCAGCAATTCGTTGGAAACAAAATCAATAGACTTATTTGCTTGATGCGTTTTTTAGAAATAGAAAATAGACAGAGCCGTTGAGATTTGAAGTTAAAAAAAGAGGAGCAAATTAGCTCCTCTTTTTTTGATTGACTCTTAATCCACTTATATCGCAGCATACTCTAAAGTCACTTCAGGGCTAAGAGCCTCTAATGTACTTTTAGTTATTGCTAAGTGACTAATTGCGCCTTTATGGTTTTCAACCAAGGCTGCCGCTGTTATCTCTGATAAACATTCACGAGACATATTGGCATGAATTAGGGCAACTTGAAGTGGTGGTAAGCTTGGGTTGAATGCCGCATTCTCAGCGTACATACCGTGATAAACATGACCGCTCTTCATTTCAAGTGCAATACCACTGATATTATGTGAATACGGAGCATGACTTTGATTTGCTGCTTTCAATGCGTTAATTAATAGATCAGAGCCAGCATCTAACGCAAGATCATGTGAAACCGACGCCAATAAACCGCCTTCAATGCCTAGATCTTTTGGACCAAAAGATTCAGGTAAATATTCTTGTAGAGACTTCTCATCGCGCTCAGGCAATTGAATCATCAAGCTATCAGCCGTTGTTAGCTCGTTCATGAATTGACGACAATGACCACAAGGGCTGAAGTTGATAGTGATATCAGAAATACCCGTTTCACCTTTGATCCACGCATGGCTAATAGCAGATTGCTCAGCATGAATTGTTTGGCCTAACTGAACCCCACTAAACTCCATATTGGCACCGAAATAAAGGTTGCCAGAGTTACCACGTACGATAGCGCCAACATAAAAGTTAGAGATTGGAGCAACAGAGAATGCCGCAGCAAGAGGAAGCAAGGCTAAACGTAATTCTTTATCATCGAGTTTGCTCTCAGCGAGTAAAGCTTGAAACTGCGCTTTAGTAATGACGCCTTTAAATTGGGTATTGATTAAAGAAGCTAGTGCTGATTGTAAATCTGCAGGCAGATCAGAAAGGGCATTTTCTAAGCGTTGTTGTACTGCGGTAGAGTGTAGAGTGGTCATCGGTGTGATCCTTTTTAATTTCTTCTGGGCTCATTATTAGGGACTATAGCCATAGAAACATAGATCAATATCACACTCATTGATGTAAAGATACATTATTTACATCAATGAGAGAGAGGTCACACTGGTTTGGTGGGATTTTAACCGATTACCCTTTTATAAATACCAATAATGAGTAAATAAGAGGGGCAACCAATGAAGTAATTATCCCACAGATAACTAAAGCGAGAGAACTAAACGCCGCATCTTGAGAATCAACCTCAGCCGCTTGAGCAGTACCAAGGGCATGAGAAACATTCCCCATGGTTAACCCTCTTGCCAATGAGCTTTTAATTCCTAACATATTATAGATAGGGTAAGCACAGATAGCGCCCATCAAACCGGCTAATAAAACCAAGATAGCCGCAATCGCTGCTTCACCTTCAAGTTGACTTGAGATAGCCATCGCAATCGGTGTGGTAACTGATTTTGGTAATATACTTGCAACCAGTTGCATATCTGCGCCCATCCATACTGCTAAGAACGCACCAGACAGCATTGAAAACAGTGAGCCTACAGAGCACGCCAGCAGAATGATTTTCCAGTTTTCACGAATATGAGGTAATTGCTCATATAAAGGGTAAGCCAAAGCAACGACGGCAGGTTGCAACAAGTAACTTAAAAACGCATTGTCAGCGTAATAGGTTTCATAAGGCACCTGTAAGACCATCAAGATTGGAATTACGATACAAACACTCAACAATAATGGGTTATTGATTGGGTGAGGGAAACGCTTCGCAAACCAACGAGCCGAATAAAAAACAATAACGGTTAAGATAACCCACATTATTTATTTCCTCTATCAAGGCGATCAATAAATAACGATAGGCAGACTAAAACCAATAATGAGCCACCAGCGGTACTCACAATGATTGGAATCGCATTGTTGATTAACAAATCGAAATGCGTCATTAACCCAACGGAGATCGGAATAAATAAAATTAACATATTACGCATGAAAAATTGGCAACCTGTTGCGGCCCAGTCCGGCCTGCATACACCAATAACCATAGCGGAGAATAAAATAAGCATTCCAAGAATACTGCCGGGTACTGAAATATTTAGCCAAGATTGAATGCCGTTTCCAGCAAACAGTGAGGCGAAAATCCATGCGAAAGAGTAAAGGTATTTAATCATGATACTAACTGTTGTACGTAATTATAAACGGCGCGAAGAATCGCAGTCTTTTTTTCATTGCCTTCCGATTCAAGGTATAGGTTTTCAAAACTTGATTCATATTCTGGCAAATGAGTTTGGAAATAATCTTGTAAGTGAGCTTGCCACTTTAATTGCTCAGTCTCGTTTAGCGTATGCGGGAAATTACGCGCACGGTAGCGGAACAATAAAGGCTTAATGCGAGGATCACTAACATTAGGTTCAAAATCGATAAGCTGCTCAGGGGTTGATTGACGGATAATATCAATCGTTGTTTTATCAGCATGAGAGAAGAAACCATCATATAGAAGGGTATCTACATTGGTTGATTTCTCATAATTAGGCTCAATGCTGTAAAGCGCAATTAGCTTTTGTCTGATCTCAGGATTATCACGGATCACTTTAAGATTCTTTAAACACGCCGCTCTGTCTACATTTAGATTTTCAGCATTCTCAGCCGTCAATGTTTTAGCAGGCGCAAGAATAGGGCACTTGTTTAAATGTACTAATTTTACAGGAACTGGTAATTCATCAGGCGCAAGATCAGCACGTTTGGTATACATGCGTTGATGTAATTGCTCTGCATCTAATTCTAGGAACACTCTTGGGTCTAATGCTAAATCAATCGTAATGACAGCGTTGTTATTCGTTGGGTGCCAAGCAACAGGCACAATCCAACTGATATTGCCTCGATCTACGCCAAACATACCAGATACGTGCATTAACGGTGTCATTTCAACAATATCGATTAAGGTTGCCGCTTTCTTTTTATGACGCATAGAAAGCAGGTAGTTAAACATTTTTGGTTGTGCTTTTTTAACCACTTTGGCTAACTCGATGGTGGCAATAACATCGGCCATCGCATCGTGGGCATTTTCATGTTCAATGCCGTTTGCTTGAGAGAGTTTTTCTAATCTAAAGCTTGGCTTGCCTTCTTCGTCTTTTGGCCATTCGATGCCTTCAGGACGTAGGGCATAAACAGCGCGCATCACATCAAGTAGATCCCAACGTGAGTTACCGTTCTGCCAGCTCCAACCATACGGTTCGAAGAAGTTACGATATAAGGTATAGCGAGAAACTTCATCATCAAAACGAATGTTGTTGTAGCCTAATGAACACGTATTTGGTTTTGATAATTCGTTATGGATTTGAGTAATGAACTCAGGCTCAGACAAGCCTTTATTTACCGCAGTTTGTGGCGTGATGCCAGTAATTAAACAGGCTTCAGGAGAAGGTAAATAATCAATTGGAGGGCGGCAGTAAATAACTAATGGCTCACCAATGATATTAAAATCTTCATCGGTACGAACCCCAGCAAATTGGCATGGGCGATCGAGAGATGGGCTAGTTCCCCATGTTTCATAATCAAAGAAGAAGAAGGACGGGTCATTACTACTATTCATGGCTATATTCCAAAAGTATCGTATTCATATAATATGCCTAATTAAACAAGGAGTTAAAGTATTCAAAGTCTATCTATTCAACGTGCCATATATAGATAAATAGCGCTTAATATTCGCACTTTCGTCCAAATCGGTGTCCAATTTTTACTTTTAGTGCGTCCAAAAAATCACTTAAATTCAACGAAAATACTGTCCGAATTTAATTCACTAACCACATAGCCCAGCTCAATCAGCAATTGGCGTAGTGGTTGTACTAAAGCATAGACTGCTTGGTCTGTTTCATCTTCTATTTCAAGATATGAGATATCAATCACAGTGTTTAGTTTACCAAGCTTTATTGCATCATTAATAGCGGTAAACGAACGAATTTTTAAATTTTCAAATAAATGCTGTTGTGCCTGCAAAGCCATTAACTTTGCTTGCTGTGCAGTAATTAACCTTTCAGGCTCGCTATGCAGGATCAAACTCTGCTCTAAGCGGTTCACAATCTCAGAGTTAACCGAGCGGCCATTAAGTTCTGCAGCTTTATGAATTTGATCTTTAAGTTCAGTAGGGACACGAACATTAATCTGTGGTGGTCTTGACGTCATGATTTAACCCAATTTATAGAACAATTTGACAATGGTAGCCAATTGCTACCATAATTCAATGGTAGCCAAATGGATACCATTTGAAATCAAATTAAAGATTGGGGCGGAGCAATGAATCAAAAGACAGCAAAAAGACCGAATCCATATGGATTAAGATTATCGGATGACTTAAAAGCAGAGCTGAAAGGAAAAGCAGCAGAATCACAACGCTCATTGAATGCTGAAATCATCTATCGACTAACGCAGTCACTCACTAAGCAATCAATTTAGGGCAAGAACATGGCGATTTTAGATAAGCAATTGAAAGCCATTCATAAGCAAGACTACACAGGAACGCCAGAACTCAGTGATGGTGAAGGTTTAGTGGCGCGTATTACCCCAAAAGGGAAGATAACCTTTCAGTATCGATGCCGATTCAATAAGAAAAACCTAAGAATTAGAATAGGGCGTTACCCAAATATCAGCATTAAAGAAGCGCGACGCATTCACCATGAGATGATCGAGTTAAGAGAGCAGGGCAGAAACCCAGAAATAGCGCTAACAGGTGAGACAGAATTTGTAACTTTAAATCAGTGTTTAGATTATTGGTTTGATAATCACGTAAAGCATTTAAAGAAAGGAACGGTTGATCTATATGTGTCTGTAGCCAAAAACTACTTCTATGATGCCTTTCCAGATAAGAGCGTAGAAACCATAACAGCGCGAGAGTGGATGGTGTGGTTAGATAAAATCGCAGAGAAGAACCCTAAAATGGCCAATTCAACCTTTGCTAAGATGCGAGCTTGTCTAAATTACTGTAAACATAAATTCTTAATCAACAATACAAACTTTGATCGACTAAAGCAGTGCCATGTAGGAACGCCATCAGAAGTAGGAACAAGAGTGCCAACATGGGACGAACTCAGAGAAATTTGGGTAGCCATTGAACGAACGCAAGCAAGTACCGCCAATAAGACGCTGCACCAGCTGACTATGTTGTGGGGGAATCGACTTTCAGAACTGCGATTAGCAAGAAGAAGCCATTTTGATATGGAAAGAGGGATTTGGACCGTCCCTAAAGAGCTAAGTAAAACAGGTAAGCCGATCCGTCGCCCAATCCCAACTAAAGTGAGATCAATACTAGAACGAGTAATGGCAACGTATGATGATGTGTTGTTCCCTGGCTTTGATTTGAATACACCGATAACCATATCCGCCGCGAACAAATACATTCGTCGTTTACGTGCGACGTTAAAGCTTGAGTATTGGCGAACGCATGACTTCAGACGCTCGTTATCAACAGGCGCTTCAGAGCTTGGTGTTATGCCTCATGTGGTGGAGAAGATGCTAGGCCATGAATTAGGTGGAGTTTTATCTGTATACAATAAGCATGATTGGTTAGATGAGCAGTTAAAGGCTTATGAGTGTTATGCAGATAAATTAATTGAGAGGATGTTATAAGTAAATTTTTGTCGATAAAATACAGTGGTATAAATAAGCCGAAAAATTTATGATATCTCCGATTATTTTTCTAAGTACTATTTATGATGGGGTGCCTTTTGCACAATCACTCAATAAAGAAACAAGAAATTCAAAGTTTTCTAGACAAAGAAAGCTCTACATTGAATACCTTTCGAACCCTTACTCTTTTTGGGAAAAATGCAGCAACATATAAGTTTGCATTGTGTCATGCCCTTATGAAGCAAACAGGAAAGACGAGTGAAGTTCGTTATGAAGATTTACAAGAAGACTTCTTACTAGAATTAGTATTTCATTATGAAAATAATCCCCATCAGTTTGCACGAACCAAAAATGCGCTTACTGGTAAAATTGATGAATACTTAGGGTCAGACCGTAGTGCTTCTGATTGGAACTTATTAAATAAAGCAGCGAGTAAGAATATTTTTAATGATGTATTCAGAGCTTATCAAAATGTTGGTTCTGGTACGTTAGCTAGTACACACATGTTATTTGAAGATCAGCGAACTAATAAAAAAATTACAATGACAGACAGGCTAGTTAGCATTCTAGAAGATGATAAAGCTAAACTCATTATTAATACTGAAAACCAAGCAAGGTGGAGTATCGTAGAAGAGGCTTGGAGAGCAGGGGTAACTCCTAATATGCTTTCATTTAATCAAGATGATGGACTTTTCTATTCTGAATTTGATAACAAACGTATTGGCTTGCGTTCTGCTGTAGATACATTACTTCCTTATCAAAATGGTTGTTGCTTTTACTGTAATAGAAAAGTTAGCCAGTTTGTAATGAGTCAAGATGATGATTTTGCAGACGTAGACCACTTTTTCCCTTTTTCAATTCTATCAAGATTGGGAGATAAGACCCCGAATGCAAATGGCATTTGGAATCTTGTTATTGCTTGCAAAAAATGTAACAGAGGTGAGGGTGGTAAGTTTGATCTCCCTGCTGCGAATCAGTTTTATCAGAGCCTTTTAACTCGTAATATACTGTTTTTTGAAGAACATAAACACTCTTTAAAAAATGCAATAAGCTTAAGCCTTAATGCTAAAAATAAGGTGGAGATTACCTCACGTATGCATAGTATATATCATATGTTTGAACCTCTCTCTGACTGGAGTCCAAGCTATATTTTCCATATTGAAGATAGCCAATGAGTTATTATGATAAGCATGCAGATATATTTATCGCAGATACTCTTCACGTTGATATGACTCCTGTTTATAAGCCATTTCTTAAGGTTTTTTCTGGAAAATCTATTTTAGATATTGGTTGTGGTCCAGGTAGAGATTTAAAATATTTTGGGTCTTTAGGCTATGACATAACAGGGTTAGAACCATCACCTGTTCTTGCTAAGTTTGCGAAGAATTATTCTAGTGCTGAGGTTATTGAAAGTTCGATCCAAAATCTCATTATAGATAGACAGTTTGATGCTGTTTGGGCTTGTGCATCCTTGCTTCATGTTCCATCTAATGAGTTAGAACAAGCATTTAATAAAATTGCTCAAGTTACTAAGTGTGGTGGGTTTATTTATTGTAGTTTTAAGCATGGGGATTTTGAAGGGGAACGTAATGGACGATTCTTTAATTTTCGTACGCTTGATAGTTTAAAGAAAGTACTTCCTAGCACTTTGAGCATTATGGATCATTGGATTACGGGTGATCAACGAGTGGAACGTAATGATGAATGGTTAAACGTTCTTATAAGTAGAATATAGTTCTAAATTAATTGAAGTTCTAAATCGTAAAAGGACAAAAAGCCAATGCTTCTTGTCCTTTTTAGTATCAGCCTTCCTACTAACTCCCAATCTTCAATTTCCACTCTTCAACAGCAGAGCGTAACCATCTAAGTGGCATTCTTGTCACTGGCGCTGGAAAGCCTCGGTTCTTGCGCCACATATACACAGTTGCTTTACTGGTAAGGCAAAACATATCTAAAACCTCATCATGGCAAATTAACTGCTTTGATGATTTTGGGTAATCAGCACCAAGTTCTTCTTCAATCTCTTTGCTTGGAGCTGCCGAAGGTAAAGGCTTTACTGAATACGAAAAAGCCATACTTGTAGGATAGTTATTTTCCATAATTAACCCTTATTCTTTGTTGAGAATGAATAACACACATAAAAAATTAAACAGCCAATACCATAAATCGCTAAGCTCATTGTGAAGCCTCCTTGCTTGGTTCAAATATTCGTACACGATTAATTGTATGGAAACAGTTGCTATCACCTTTAAAAAGGCCGCCTTCTTTCAGCTTGGCGCAACCTTGCGGCAATGGCTCACCACACATTTCACACGTACCAAGATCATCTTCAATCTTTGGTATCTCGGAATAAACCCGATGAATTAACGATTGGAGAGCTTCTTCACTGCTATACGCTTTATCAGGAAAGGCGAAGAACTCACAAATTTTGCTTAACTTGTTTTGCTCAACAGAGTGCAAAGGAACGCGAAGATCAATCACACCGTGTTTCTTTTTGTTATTACGTAACTTTTGAGCGCGTTTACGGTTTTGTTCTTTGATTTTGTCTATTGAAGGCATAGTCTTTCACCTTCTGAACCATGTATTGGCGTGTTTACGCGAACGTTCTTACCATCATGAGAACCAGTAAGGTAATCAGTGATAGAACCGCCTTTACGCTGTCTTGATTTAGCCTTTTTCTCTGTGTATGAACCAATGTGTTTACGATAGTTGGTTATGCGTTCTTTCTCTTCTGGTGGTAACTCTTCAACATCTAAATTACTTACAACAGAATTTACCCAGCCGTCACAATAACAATCTGCTCGCTTTGTTTTATTCTGCTTAGAGGTGCGAGGGTGGATAGTAGCCAAGAACGCCTTACGAGCCAGTTTCAATTGACGAAAAAGCACATCAAACGCATAAGCAGACATCATGGCCGTGTCTTTTCTACCTATGAATTTAAAATTATTTCCATGATACGAATACTGAAGAAGTACCTCACACTTAAACGAGCTGGCGATACTTGTCCCAAGATTTACAGCGTAAGCAACTGGCTTTTTCTGGATCTTAGAAGCAGTGGTGGTTGCTCCCATTTCAATAAAGTTAATATCATCTTCAGAAAGACCATATTTACGCATTAATTTATGAGCCATTGCCAAAGCGGTTGCAGCTTCGTTTGGGTTACCTGATTTACCAAGCTCAAAACACTTTTTGATTTTTTCTAAATGACGCGGATTCATGCTGCTTTACCTTTCTTTGTTGGCTTCTTAATTGGTTTAAGAAGATTGCGAGCTTTTGCTAAGCATGAATCAAACACTCGGCCTTTGGTGAAAGTACAAGTGGTGCGATAGAAACGAAGAGCTTCTTGAATGCCTCGGTTAATATCAGAGGTTTCATAGCCGTCAGTTTGTAAAGCTGCATGTATATGCTTGCCAATAAACGCTTCTTGGCTGTTTTGATAAGTTAATAGACTCATTACACATTTCCTTTTGGGTGAAACCCAGCAATCAGCATAAGTACTTGTAATTGGTGGTCAGCCAGTTATATACTGATTGCGAGTTGAAAGACTCATTGCACAAAGTTAGCCCTTATTGGTTTGGTCACTAATAGGGGTTTTCTTCTATCTGGTACTTAGTAAACCCCACATCAATAACTCAATCTGCTATTAATATTCTCAGCGGTGATTTGTAGTTTCTCAATTTTCGAGATTAGCTCATCGCTTACTTCTGCTGTGAATGTCTCCAACAGCGATTTTGCCTCAACTTCAAAAGACTTAAACTCATCGCGGATAGGGTGGTTTTGTGCTGTTTGGCTTACAGCGATATTGCCTAAAGTAATACTCTGGCGAACTTGCTCAGCCGTAGAGGCAAGTTTTGATAAATGGATTAACGAAAGTGTTTTCATATTTAGTCCCGTGTTTGAAGTTGAATTAATAATACACATAACGTGTATTTAATGTCAAACACGAAATGTGTATTTATTTTCAGTTGCAGGAATGAACAGGAAATTTAGACATAAAAAAACCGCCATGAGGGCGGTTTGATAAAGAAACAGAGTTTTTATTATTTAAAATAATTTAAGTTTAGCATCTACTACAACACCAACTATTTTACAGTTCCCATTAACAGGAAGAATAGGGAAGTCATTATTTAATGGTTTTAGAAAGCGTCGGCCACTGTCGATAACTAACTTTTTAAATGTAGCCTCGTTAACATCATCTAACTTAGCAACTACAAGCTTTCCGTTCTCAGCTTCTACACTAGGATCAATTAGAATCATTGTATCTGGTGGAAAGCTCACACCATTAGCTGACATCATTGATTCACCTTCAACTTTTAGCCAGAAACTACAATCACTTACACGCTCAGTCGTCTCAATAAAAGTATCTATTTCATCAATGGTATAAGGCTCGCACGCTTCTTTCCACATACCAGCCTGAACAGAACTAATTACAGGATAGCTTGCTTTTGAAGATGGTGGGGTCACTTTAATTGCAGATGTATTTGCTAATTCAGCTGAATCAAACAGTATTTGATAAGGAGCAATCCCTAAATGTTCTGCTAAAGCTTCAGCGTCATCTAAGTTTATGCTTCTTACTCCTGCCTCATAGTTACCCACACGCGAAGCTCCCCAACCGCATAACTCGGCTAAGGTTTTTTGGCTAATGCCTTTAATTTCACGGAAATGCTTTAAGCGTTTTCCGACTTCTTGTTTTTTATTCATATTATTAAATTAACACGTTCCGTGTAGAGAGTAAGCACACTTTTTGTGTTTACGGTTAGACACAAATTGTGTATATTGCTTTCAGGAGGTATACATGAACAAAATTTCTGAACATAGGAATAAGGCCAATTATAGCCAAGCTGCTTTCTCAAGGTTGATCGGTGTAACCACATCAACCATCGGAAATTACGAACAAGAAATTCGTACGCCGCCATTAGTTACGTGCTGGAAAATTATCAACGCATTTAGATGTATCGGTGTTGAATGTTCTTTTGAAGATATTTTTCCAAATTCATCAACTGATGAACTTAAAGAATAGCAGTGAATTTGAATATTTGGTGAGTAAGAACACTCTGGATAAATAACCAGTACTAAGGACAAACCATGATAACCAGTTTAAAAGGCGTTATGCGTAACGCTATAGAAGGGTGGCGATGCGAAGTAAGCAAAGAGTTTATTGCTCAGAAAGTCGCAAGCGCATATTTCAAAATGGGCTTACCGCAAGAAGTTGATGCACAACGTAAAGAGCTGCTGAAAGTTCCTGGTGCGGATGATAAGAACAACACTCAAAACTTCTTTCGCTACAACGAACGAAGCAGTGTTGAAGCCAAAGCAACCATTATGGATTTATTGCCAGCCATTATCAGCGTCATGCCAGTGGATAGGGCGTGTACTGCATTAAACCAATTTTTAAATCCACTTGGGTTCTCTGTTGCCGTTATTGGAGCAAATCAAACTCAAGTCAGCCGAGATCAACTCTTGGCGCAATTTAGTAAAGAATCGGGTGAGGCACTTCGTTCTGTACTTCTGTTAAGTGAAAACGCAAGCATTGACCAGCTACGCGCCGCTTTCAAAGAAGTTCAAGAAAGCGAGGGCGCTCACGAGCCAATTTTAAATTATCTAGAAACTTTAATTTCTAATAAGAAATAAGGACTTTGTGCAATGAGTCTTTCATATCAAAACATCCACGGCCAAATGCAGTGGGTAGCAAGTAACCGTTTCATGCGCTGCATTGTTACAAGACAAGTGTCGCAAGGCATTTTTAATCAAATGAAGCAAAGGGCTAATCAATGAGTATGATCTTAATGGCAAAGGCCATGAGCATAAAAGTGGGTAATCCTACTCGTAAGCTTGTTTTACTTAAATTGGCCGATAACGCGAACGATAACGGTAAGTGCTGGCCATCGTATGATCACATTGCTGAAATGTGTGAAATATCACGTCGTTCAGCCATGCGTCACATCAAAGCATTAACTGAATCTGGATTGCTTACTTTTACTTATCGTAAGGGTGAAAAGGGTAATTCTAGCAACATGTATTACCTTCATTTAGATGGTGACAAATTGTCACTACCTAGTGACACACGATCACCAGGGGTGGTGACACAGAGTCACCCCCCTAGTGACACTGTGTCACCCAGAACCAGTCATAGAACCAGTCAATTAGAACCTATAAAAAATAAACAAAAAAAATTGGTTCAAAAAAATGAAAACATTGAGCTTCCTGAAGAACTAAATCTGGTTGCTTGGCAGCAATGGCTTGAGTATCGAGCAACCATCAAGAAAAAATACAAAACTCAACGTGGTGAGTTAACTTGCATCACCAAGCTGCTTGAATTATCTCGCAACGATAAAAAATTACAGCAACGAATTATCGATCAATCCATCGACAACGAATGGCAAGGGTTGTTTGAACTCAAAGGCGGAGTCCGTAACTCAAACCGCATCAACGATATCGTGGAATACTCTGAAGGGCTAGACAGCTCACAATTTGAAGCGCCAAAAGGATTTTAATCATGAATTTACTAAATCGATTGCAAAGTAAAATACCATCGCATATTATTCCTCACACACCAGAGCGTATGGCACAAATTGCGAAGGAGTGCGAGCAAGCTGCATCAAACAGAGCTCGTGATAATCATCAAGCAAGCCAATTGCAATCAGTCCTTGGTCGCAGTGGTATCAAGAAACGTCATTTGAAGTGTAGTTTTGAAAATTACATTACTGAGAATCAAGGCCAACGCCAAGCGTACAACCAAGCCAAAAACTGGCTAGTGAATTACCGCAAGGGCGCAACAGGTAGTTTTGTTTTCTCTGGCACGCCAGGCACAGGTAAAAACCATTTGGCATGCGCCATTGCAAACCGTTTGATGGCACGCAAAACTTCAGTACTGGTGATTACTATCGCCGACCTCATGCTCAATATCCGTGATAAATACAATTCAAACTCACGAACTACTGAAGAACAATTCATAAAATACCTCAGCAATTTAGATGTGCTAATTCTCGATGAAGTTGGGATTCAGCGCATGAGTGATCATGAAACTCTTATGATTAATATGATCATAAACTCTCGATACACCAATGAAAAACCTACCGGAATTTTAACCAATCTTACCACTGAGAACTTAACTCAAGTTCTTGGGCCGCGAGTAATTGAACGTTTGCTAGAAAATAACGGCGAGTGGGTAACGTTCTCATGGCCGAGCTTCAGAAAGAACAAGAAATTACAGGCGGTGTCATGAAAGGGATTTTTTACGACGCAGGTGGTCAAGCTGTCAACATGGAACCATTAGCATTAAGCGCTGATTGGGACCAAGCGATTGCAGAAGCCGCTAAACATATCAAAGGTGAGGTGATCACCATCGCAAACCGTTTTGCTCTTGTTGGTACTGGTAAAACAAGAGTGCTTATTGTGGATGAGAGTAACAAATGAATATTGAACGTGTAATCGCAAAGTTTGATTTAAAAGGGATTAACTACGAGCTATCAAAAGGTGGCAAAGCGTTAATGACATTAGAAGAGTATCTCGGCACAGTAGGGATAGCATGGAAGCAATCACCAGTAGGGTTCTTGGTGTTGTTTGTAGAATGTTTGAATGATGCCCAATCAGCAAAGCAGCTATTCAAAGCCACGATGATTGAAGCCAATGAGATCATGAAAACATGGCGTGGAACCTATCCAGACAAAGCACTCAATGCAATGTGCATAACAGCGATTGCAGAGGCAACACAACCATTAGGCCAAATCTGCCCTGAGTGTAATGGTTCAGGAAAGGTGAGAAGTAAGTGTAATCATTCAGTGAAATGCCCATGCTGTGATGATGGGCGTATTCAATGGACTCAAGAAACCCGTTTTGCATATTTTTGTTTAACGTTGAGGATCACGTATTCACGCTTTCGCCGCTACATGCCAGTTATCAAAGCCTTGGTTGACTGGCTTTCAGATAAGAGGAATGCGGCGGCGTTGTCGGTGCAAGGAGAATTAACTTAAAATCAGATAAATTACTATGTATCTAAGTAGTTATCTATATACAATAGCTTATAAATTAATTACTTTTTGGTTAAAATGGCTAGGTTAAAACAAAAAAAACAGTCAACACATAAATTGATAACTAAGATATTGAATCCAAAGGATTTAAGTGCTGGAAGTATAAAATCTGCAAAAATAGAGGAATTTTATAGATTTGTAGTTGGTTATAATGAAGATAACTTTCAAGATGTAATTAAAGTTGTTTTAAAAGATGACGATATTAAAACGCAATTGAATGCTTTTAATACAGATCCTGAAAACATGATGACAAAACCGTCTTTTGATAATGATAAGGTATCTTTTGATAAATTAATTATTATTTTTAAATGGATTTTGATTCACAATAAAGAACAATTAAATTATTTTGAGTTAGCTAAAAGTAAAATTGAACATTGGATCATTATTTCTGATATTAGTTCGATTGAAAACGAAATAAAGGATATTGATGAAAAGTATGGTGATTCATTATGGCTGATGGATCTAAAACTTGCTCTTTCATATCTGAAAAATGATAGAGATGGTTTAGAATTAATTCCTAATTTATATAAAAATAATGAATCATTTTATTTAAAAGATATTGTGGAAAGAAAGTCTTGGCTTTACCAACTTCACGATACTACTACATATGTAGAAAATATAACGACAAGAACAATCAAAGAACTTATTGATGGAAAAGCTAGTAATTATGCAGCAATGTATGCCTTATCCTTAACTAAGTTCCCTTTATATGATGGGGTTGGGTTTTATTATGGTCTGTATGAGTTTCAAACATTACCACTTGTAGATTTATATTTTCATATATGTAACCTATTGATTCAAATGGTAAAGCTTGATTGTGTAAGTTGCGATAATGAATATTCAGAAATACTTCAGTCATTTTCTCCATTATTAATCGATGTTCCAAAAGAAACTAATTTAAAAAAGATATCGAAAGTTAAATTATTATCTTCGAACGGTATTAATGAATCTTCCTTTGGTATTATTGATGTTGATAATGATGAAGAAATGAAGTCTTATGCCTGTGGTGACTATAATAAAGTAATTGATAGTTTGGAAAATAATCTATCAAATATTAAAAACCCTATTAGTAAACTTAATATTTTTGCAAAGTCATATTTGAAATCGAACAAAATTCCTAGTAATGAAATCCCGACATTACTAGGTGGGATTATTGATGATCTAATTAGAATTTATCAGTTAAAAAATAGTAGTGAATCAATTTCAAATATTATATCAATTGCATCTAAGTTTAACTGTTTAGAAATATCAGATCATTTATTAGTCAGTATTATAAAATCAGCACCATACTATTTTGATAATAAAAAAGTTTCTTTGATAGAGCTTGGAACTTGTGCTTTGACTAGTGAAGTAACACCATTAGCAAGAAAAATTACATTATCTCCTCTTAAGAAAGGGTTTGTAAATCTGTTGGGAGTAAAACCTCATAAAGAGCAAGAGTTAAAGAATAAACTTATAGATTTTTATGATTCAGGTAGTGAAGATATACTAACAGCAAAAAAAATTCTTGATGAATTAAAACAAGAAATAGTAATAGAAAAAGATTATTTAGAAATAGAGTTTGATTTTTATTTAAAGAAATCTATGGATTCTGAACTTATTTCCTTAGCATCGAAAAGCCTTATAAATAATCATCAAAGTATTATTTGCATTCCACTTGAGCATGTATCTAAAATAATTGAAGGTGGAAAGTGCAATTTAATAGATAGCGTAATTGTTGCTTACTTTTATAATCATAATACAAAAAAACAGAATGAGACATTATTAAACGAGATTTTTGAAGAGTATATAATAAATGAAGGTGATTTACGTCCGAGTGAAATACTAAGTAATAAGCTTGAATTAAGTGAGGAAGAGAAGTTCTTTTTTGTAAATATATGTCAACCTCAGCTAATGGCCTATATTGGCTGCTATTCTGATTCTTATGACTTATATATGGAGAGAGTCAAAGTAATTACGATATTAAAATCAAGATTTAATGTCAGCGATCCTAATTTAGAAAGTGAAGTTAAAAATATAATTGATGATATTATTGTAGAGAGCGGGGCAACTCAACTATCTAATGCTAAGATTAATGTAGATATTAAATATTTAATTAATAAAAAAAGAAATGATATTATTTCGTTAACGAAGATGTACCATGAAGAAGGTAGCACCATTGATGAATATTCATTTTCAGGTGGGTTACCTATGGCAAATAAAGATAAAGTTATTCATAAGTTAATAAATGATCTTTTAATAGAATTTCTAGCAAATAATGATGTCGGTTTGGATAAAAACTTAAGCTCAGAAATTAAGCATGGTTTCTTTAGTGATCTGATAACATCAAAATTTCAAGATAATAATCTTATAACAGAACTAAATGTTGAAGGAGAATATAAAACTAATGATTATTGGTTTGAATATTATCCTTTTGTATCTAAAAAAGTAATGCAAGGAATTGATAAATCGTTAAATAATTTCACAAAAGAATTACATATATTAATTAAAGAAGCAGAATCATGGATGAAAGTCTCTTGGGACTCATCACATCCTGAGAGAGTTTTTAGTATAGTTAGTGTTTCTTATGAGAAGTTTGTTGAAGTTAAAGAGTTAGTTGATGCTAATCATCAACCAGAAGTTATCGGTGAAAGTATATATGAAGAAGCTTTATTTTTATTAGAAGAAAAACTTGAAATAATGAAAGAAAAATTAAATGGTGATTTTTCTTCAAAATTAGATAAATTATTTTTTGATTTGATTGAAAATATTAATAGAAATAAGGGGGATGCTGCTTTATCAGACCTTGTATCAATTATTAATAATGTCCAAAATAATGTAAAAGAAGATATAAATGTTGCAAGTGAATGGTTTAGCTTGAGTAATGACAAAGATCTTCCTTCATTACCCTTATCTAAAGTTATTAGAATTGCAGAGCGCTGCTTTAATAAATTTACAAGTCAGAATAAGGAAATTATTATTTCCGATGAGCTTCAAATTGAAGTGGATGGAAAACATATATCATCCATTGTTTTAACATTGATTAATGTACTTAGTAATTCATGTAAATACGGAATTGGGCTGAATATATATATTAATACTGTTTTACTTAATGATTTTGGATATAAAATAATAGTAAAAAATGAGATTCCGGTATATATAGAAAAAGTGCTCGATGCTGGACGTTTAGATGAGATAAAAATTAGATTAGAAGAATTAAAAAGTAGTGAATTATTGACTACAACAGGAGGTACAGGGTTATATCGTTCATTACACGAATTAAAAATATCATCTCCTAATTTCACCCTGACTCCTTATGTTTATAACCGTAACTTCCATATAGAGATTTGTTATGATAAATAAAATATTAATTGTTGAAGATAATAGTTTTAAAAAACAAAAAATCATAGACCATATAAAAGAGGTTTGTCAGGATGTTATTATAAATGAAACATATTCATTTACAGCTGCATGGCAAATGATATTAAATGAAAAGTATGATCTAATTATATTAGATATGAGTTTGCCGACTTTTGATGTTCAGGGCTCTGATAATGGTGGTGATTTTAGAGCTCTTGGTGGAAAAGAAATTGCGAACAAAATGAAACGTAGAAAAATATATACGCCGTTTGTTTTTATTACTCATTATAGTAATTTTAGTGATGATATTAATACATATTCATTTTCTAGTTTAAGAGATGAGTTATTATCTGATTATCCAGAGCAATGCTTAGATTTTATTTTCTTCAGTAGTGGTGGAAGTGAATGGAGAGACCAACTTGAAAAGGTATTTGAAATTTGAAATTTATTGTAGTTGATGATAACCATACAAGGGCTCGTCAAATAAAAGAACTTATTGAGAATGAGTTCAATGTATTATGCTGTGAAGTTTATGATAATACATCATCAGCACGTGCAGCGATGAGGCGTTCTGATTATGATTTTTTAATATTGGATGTAGTTTTACCAAAATTGGATGAAATACCAAACTCTAAGAATGGTTTGGAACTATTAGAAACTGTTACTACAAGTAATAAAATATCAAAGCCTAGGAAGATAATAGGAATTACTGCTCATATTGAAGATATTTCAGGATTTAGAGATAAATTCCAGAGATGTTGTTTTTCCATAATTGAAGCATCTAATGCTAATTTACTATGGAAGAAAAATATAACTGATGCAATAAAGTATGATATTGATTCTTCTATTTCAAAAGAAAAATATAATAAGGATATTATCTGTGTTAGTGTTCATGGTATTAGAACTAATGGAGATTGGCAGCAACGATTAGATCAATTGTTGGATAATAAGATTGGAAGTATTAAATCTGAAATATTTAAGTATGGATATTTTAATGCGATCTTATTTTTTATTCCATTATTTAGGTGGCTTGTTGTAGATAAATTTAGTAAAGATATGGAAAAGTTCTTGTCTATTAACCCGGATAAAGAAATTTATTTATTTAGTCATAGTTTTGGTACATATATAGCAGTGAAAGGCATTGAAAAATTAATATCAAAAGGAATAGTTGTCAATATTAATAAGTTAATATTATCTGGCAGTGTTTTAAAATCAAATCATGATTTTAATTTAATTCTTAATAATACTAAAACTCAGATAATTAATGATTGTGGAGATACTGATTCTATATTGTTATTAAGTGAAATGTTAGTGCCATTAACAGGAATGGCTGGTAGGGTAGGGTTTTATGGTTTAAATAATAGCAGATTTATTAATAGGTATTTTACTGGTGGTCATAGTCATTACTTTGAGAATGAAGAGTTCATGAATAAGTTTTGGTTGCCATTATTTACAAATATTGGTGAGATCAAAATTGTAGATGAAAGAGATAAGAATAGTAAATCTTTCGTGATTAACTCATTAATCGGAAATGTTGCATCTTTTATTGGAAAATTCAAAGAAATTGGATATATATTATTTGCTATATATTTAATATATAGCTTAACTTAATTTTGACAAACATCTTAAAACTCCGTAGAATTACCACATTGAAAAACCTCGCCCATCCGGCGGGGTTTTTTTATACCTGCAATTTATGACGTTTACTGGCACCTTTCGGGGTGCTTTTTTTATGGGTGAAATATGCAAGAAAAGATAAGTTCTTTATCCGCGTATGTCTCTGGTTGGGCTTTTGCTTTGTTTGGTGCGTTCTCATTACAAGATTGGATGAGCATCGTTGGTGGGGTGTGCGTGGTGTCTACCGTGTTCATTAACCGCCATTACAAAAAGAAAACGCTCGAAGAAATTCGCAAACGTCCCATCAGCGAGAAACTATATGAAAAGATTAGCGACTAAAGCCATTTGTTCAGTGGGAGTCATACTGGGCGTTGTCTTTGGCATTGATTCAAATTTGACTACCAGCGAACAAGGTTTATCGCATATCGCAAATTTGGAGGGGTGCCGAACACAGGCCTACCAATGCAGTGCCAATGTATGGACTGTCGGGGTAGGCCACACCAAATCAGTCAAACCCAATACTGAACTTTCAAACCAAGATATTGCGACCCATTTTGTAAACGACATTTCCTCTGCAGAAACCATTGTAAACAACGCCCTTAAAACCGAAGTTACCCAAGCTCAATACGATGTGATGGTGAGCTTTGTGTTTAACCTTGGCGCTGGCAACTTCCAACGCTCAACACTGCTGAAAAAATTCAACCAAAACGACATCACCGGCGCGTGCAATGAGTTGCTTCGTTGGGTGTATGTCGATGGCAAAGATTGTCGAGTAAAAGAAAGCAATTGCGCTGGCATCGTCAAGCGTCGTCACATTGAACAACAAGCGTGTTTAAACGGGTGGTGAGATGGCATTTTCAATCAAGAACGTGGCGTTGTATTTGTCTCTTGGATTATTACTCGCTTGTGGGCTTTCTATTGCTTACCTGTTTGATGTCGTCGAGAGCCAAGCGATTCAAAACGGCAAACTTGAAACCAAGTTACTAGATACGGCTACCAAGAACCTGTCTTTGGCCTTAACCATTAGCAACCTAAACCAAGAAATCAAACAAGCTCAAGCGGCAGCTGATACGTTGGCGCTTGAGCAATCCAAACAGAAACAACAAACCATTCAAACCGTAACCGTGATTAAAGAGGTGATTAAGCATGAAACTTGTCGTGATGTGCCTATCCCTAACGCTGATAAGTGGCTGTACTACCAAACAGGTAGTGACTGAGTATCAAGATCGTTTGATTGTTCCGCCATCCGCTTATCTTGTTCAATGCCAAATTCCATTTACCTCACCACCAAAAACTTACGGTGAAGCGGTATTACGTGATCCTGTCTGGTTAGAAGCGTGGCGCTTGTGTGCGAATCAAATTCAGCATTTACGCACCTTCTATGGATACGGTGAGGATTCGACTCAGTGAGGCTTTATGAATAATGAAAAACGTCTGTGGAATCTCTCTGAGCTTGAAGGGTTTAATTATCACCGTTCAACCATTCGCAAGAAACTAAAACAAGCCGGTATTGAGCCCATCGCCAACAAAGGCAATACGCCACTGTATGACATCATTCAAGTGGCTCCGTATTTATGCAAAGCCCCAATGAAAGAAACTGATGCACCAGATCTAATGGGGTTTAAAACCGCCGCTGAGCTTCGTGCGTTTGTTCAAGCGGAGCGTGAAAAGTTAGGCTTACAACAAGACGCTTCGTTATTAGTGGCAACCCCTGAAATGGAAAGTCAGTTGGGATTGGTGATTGCTTCGATGAAAACCTTCGCGGTTAATGCCATTACACGGATTGAAACCGCCATCCCATCAGTAGAGCCCGAAGAGTTAGAGCTGTTGGAAGATTTGTTTAATAAAGACTTAAAGCAGGTGTGTGATGAAGTTTCCTCCGTTCCATCCTAAATTGGGTGTCGTGTTCGCAGATGCCGAAGAAATAAGAAAGTCCCTTGCGTATCTTTGTTTACCAGCAGATAAAACACCCGTTGAAGCGGCGGACGATGGCTTGTGGATCTCCGATGGGACGGACGTAACCAAGTTCATGTCTTCTCAAACTCCTTACATGCGCGAGCCGATGAATTGTTTATCTCGTCGTATTTATGAAGCGGTGATTGTGGTTGGTCCGGCGCGTTCTGGCAAAACCAAAGCCATGATTGAAGGGTGGATAAATTACGCCGTAACTCAAGCCCCTGGTGACATGCTGCTTATCTACAGTACAAAAACCAAAGCCAATGACATGAGTAAGATTGATTTGGCGCGTTGCTTTGCGGCGACTCAAGAGATTGCTAAGTTACGAACAGGGCGAAAGGCCGACGATAACATTACCAATAAACGCTTTAAAAATGGCATGAACTTGAAGTTGGATTCCGCAACTGAAACCAGTTTATCGGCTTCAACTTATCGTTATGCCGGTTGTACCGATTATGATCGTGCGGATGATTCTGTTGGTGAAGAGGGCTCGAAGTTTCAGCTCATGCTAATGCGTGTTCAAAATGCCAAAAGCTCAGGTATGGCGATGGCGGAAAGCTCCCCAGGTCGTGTGGTTCGTATGCCAAAACGTGTAGAGGATTTACTCCCTCATGAAGCGCAACCTTGTGGCGGCATTGCTGAGTTATATAACCAAGGGGACAGACGCCGCTTTTATTGGGAATGTCCTGATTGTAATGCATTTTTTCAACCAAACTTTGAAACGCTTCGATGGGAAGATAAAGACTCGATTTTAGAAACATCAGAAACCGCTTATGTTGAGTGTCCTCGCTGTTGTTCTCATATCACGGAAAGACAGAAAAAGTCGTTAAATGCATCAGGTCGTTGGTTTCGTGAAGGCGGAATGGATGAGTTTGGTTATCCGATTGAAGATGAAAATCAGATACGAAAATCAAAATGGGCAACGTTTTGGTTTGAAGGGGTGATTGCAGCCTACGCGAGCTGGAATAAGTTGGTGTATCGTTTTTTGAATGCCGAGCAATTATATGACAACGCCGGTGATGAAGAATCACTGAAAAGTTTCATGAACGTCAATATTGGCCGACCTTACATCATGCAAGGTCGTGGCTCTGAGATTGGCGCTCATGAGTTGATGGAACGTGCCAGCAGTTATCCAAGAGGGGTTATTCCTCATGGTGGGCGCTTCTTAATAATGTCTATCGATGTTCAAGGCGGTAAATCAAACCCTCGTTTCATTGTTCAGGCGCAAGTGTTTGGCGAAGGGTTGCAACGTTGGATCATTGATCGCTTTGAAATAGTGATGAACCCACACCGAAATGATGATCGCATTAACCCCGCTATCTATGCTGAAGATTGGGATTTATTGATTGACCAAGTCATTGCAAAAACCTATCCCTTGGCGGATGAGTCAGGGCGCAGCATGAAGCCTGTTTTAACCTTGTGTGATTCTGGCGGCTCTGGTGCTGAGAAAGATGGTAAAGCCACCAGTGTGACGGAATTGTCTTATCAGTTCTTTAAGCGTTTAAAACACAAACGTCTTGAGCACTTATTTCGATTAGTTAAAGGCTCAAGCCACAACCAGAAAGACTTGGTCAAAGAAAGTTTCCCTGATGAGCGCAGTCAACACGCTCACGGTGAAATTCCGTTATTGCTGCTCAATACCAACCGATTAAAAAACCGTGTCTCGTCTAGCTATGAGCGTGAAGAGTTCGGTGCGCGTTTCTTTCATCTTCCTGCCTGGGCTGAGCGCTCATGGTTTGATGAGTTAACCGCCGAATTTATTAATGAAAAAGGGCTGTGGGAGTGTCCACCAAAAGTTAGAAACGAGTCCTTTGATTTATGTAACTACGCCGAAGCCGGTATGCATTACAAAGGCGGAGACAGTATCAATTGGGATAATCCACCGGCGTGGGCAGCCGAATGGCAATTTAACAGCAATGTGTGTGATTCAATCGAACAGCATGAGTTTGTTCGTAAACCTAAACGTCGTTACAAACACTCAAAAGGAATTTACGGATGATAACAGCACCAACAACCCAGGAGCGTTTGTCGTGGTATTACGAGGCTGAGCGCAAGATATTAAAAGGCCAAGCGGTTGAAACGGCGGATGGGGAGAAGTTAACCCGAGCCAATTTAGCCCACGTTCGTGCTGAAATCTTACGTCTTGAAGGGCAATTGAATCGTTCTCGGCAAGGTGGTCGTCGTTCCATGATACGGAGAAATTATCTTGAGTAATTTTATCGATAAAATGGTGGGGTATTTTCACCCCAAATCAGGACTTCAACGGCAATACGACAGAAAGCTTCTCAATAAATACAACGCCTCACTCCCAAGTAATCCTCATACCAAACGACCTAATAAGAAATCATCCGGCTCTGCTAATAGCGTTAATCGTGGCGCTAAAGCGGTGCGTGAGCGTGTTCGCCACATGGATGAAAACAATCCGTTAGTTACGGGTATTTTGGATGAGCTCTGTTCAAACGTGATTGGTCCCAATGGGATCATGATTGAACCACAACCACTCGATATGAAAGGAGAAGTACACACCGAGTTTGCTCAAGCCATCAGTAAATGGTTAGAGCTGTTTTCTCTTAATCAAAACATCGATGCTGATCATTCTCGAAGTGAAACCGAGTGGTTAGCGTGTCGAACTTGGCTGCGTGATGGTGAAGTGTTTGGTCGCTTATACATGGGCAAGCATGAAGATCTGTTATATCCAACCAATACGCCTTTTGCTATTCAGCCGTTTGAGCCTGATTTTATTCCTCATCGAATTAATGAGCCTGAAAATGGTGTGTTAGAGGGGATTAAGCGCAACAAGTTAGGCCAAGCCATCAGCTATCTCATTCAACAAGACGCGCATGGGTTTGAGTTTGTCGAAATTGATGCGTTCTTTATGGTGCATTTGAAGTTCTCACGGCGGTTTCATCAAAACCGTGGTATTTCATTGCTTCATTCAATTGTGGATCTGATTGATGACATTGACGATTACGACCAATCCGAACGAGTCAGCGCACAAATTGCCAGCCGCTTTACCTACTTCATTAAACGTGAGGTGGGCAGTGAAGAATCACTAGAGCGTGATGGCGATATGTTCCTTGGTATGGGTAACAGCTTTGAGCTTTCTCCGGGTGAAGACGCCGGCATGGTGGAGAGTAACCGCAAAGAAGCGATGAGCTCGCCATTTCGTGATGCTCAACTTCGCTTGGCAAGCTCTGGTGCCGGAGTGAATAACTCAAGCGTAACCCGAGATTACAGCAACGGCAGTTACGCATCACAACGACAAGAGCTGGTCGATAGCTATTCACGTTATCGAGTGCTTCAGCGCAAGTTCATTCTTAATTGGACCCGTCCTCAATACCGTCATGCGCTCAATATGGCAATCCTTTCAGGTGAAGTAAAAGTGCCAAAAGGCGTGGATAAGGATTCGATTTTTAATGCGATTTATCAAGCACCAGTGATGCCGTGGATTGATCCAGCAAGGGAGATGACAGGAGTTGAAAAAGGCACTCGTTTATCGCTGTTCTCATTAAGTCAGGCACAACGTGAGCGAAACATCAGCCCACTGGCAACGCGCCTTGAAGTGCAATCGGAGCGTAAGCAGCTCAATGATATGAACATCGTCAGCACATCCGATCCTGCTCATAGCTTGGTTTCATTTAACTCAAACAAAGAGGTTAACAATGCCAAAAGCAAGCAAAGCTAAATCGTGGTTTACGTTAAAGAACCAAGATGACGCAGAGCCAGTGAAAGTCTGGATACACGGCGACATTGGGAGCTATGACATTGAGGCGATTGATTTAATTCGAGCGCTTCAATCGGTTGGCACTCAAGACGCCGTTTTTCATGTGAAAAGCTTTGGGGGCTCAGTATATGAAGGCTTAGCCATGTTTAACGCCATTAAGGCACACAAAGGAAAAACCACAGGGGTTGTGGATGGACTCGCGGCGTCCATTGCGACGTATTTCTTGATGGCGTGTGATCATATTCAGATGCCAGAGAACGCGAGCTTTATGATCCACGACCCATCGATTGGGGCATGGGGAGGAGAGAAAGAACTTGAAAGCGCACTCACTCAAATTAAGAACGCCAAACAAACCATTGCGGATGCGTATGTTGAAAAGACAGGCCAATCAAATGAAGACGTATTGGCGGCAATGGCAAAAGAAACGTGGTTTACCGCAGACGAAGCGCTCGCGTTTGGCTTGGTGGACGAAGTCATTGACCCCGTTAATTTAACCAACTGCTTTGATGGCATTAAAAAAGAGGCATTAAGCGCGTTTAAACATACGCCTGATGCACTGTTAAACGCCATTTCAGTGGAGCCAAAACCAAAAGCTGAGCCGTTATCCAATTCAATTCCACCCTCTACCCAAGAGCCAAAACAGGTAATTACTATGCCAAAACCAAATGAAGAGCTGCAAAACGCAGTAAAAAAAGAAAACCAACGCCAAGCGACCATTCGTGGACTGTGCGCTCAACATAAAGTGAAAGACGAATTACTCAATTCAATGCTTGATGATATGGATTGTAATGAAGCCAATGCTGCGGCTCAAATCCTTGCTGCAATTGGTGTTCAAAGTGCGACCGGCAAAGAAACCCCAACGCCTTCAAACCTAACACCAACCCACATTCATGCTGGTAATGGCAATCACATCAAAGCGGAATTACAAAACGCGTTAAATGCTCGTTTAGGTACTGAAACGGTTGAGAAGGACAACTCATTCTCAAGTGATTCACTGCTTAACATGGCCAAAGCGTCATTAGGTAATGAAGGTAAAGGGCTAAGTAAGCAAGACTTGGTGGCACGAGCGTTTAATACCAGTGATTTCTCTGAGATTTTAACCGAAGGGGTAAGAACGGTTATTCGTGATGAAGTGAAGGTAAAAGCGCCGTTGTGGCGTCAGTTTGCAAGCACTGAGCGTTTACCGAACTTTAAAGAAACCGAACTTATCACTATCAATGATGCACCAGATTTAATGGGTATTCAGGAAGATGGCGAATACAAACAAGCCCTAATCAAAGGAACCGGCGAAAAAATTCAACTGGCTACCTTTGGTCGTGAGTTCCGTATTACTCGCCAAGCCATCATCAATGATGAAATTGCCTTACTGAGTAAAATTCCACGTAAGTTCTTTCAATCAGGCCGTCGTTTATCCGACAAGTTGATCTTCAATGCCATTCTTGCAGGAAAGATGAGTGATGGTAAGTCGGTTTTCTCTGGTGCTAATAATCAAACGGGAATTACAGCAGGGGATTATCAAGCGCTTATTCTTGCGATGCATAAAGCCCTGGCAACAGCAGAAACAAGCGAAGGTGATGTTTTAGATTTAGAAAGCCAATTCATTCTGGCAAGTCATGATCATGCGCCAATGATTGAAGCGGTATTGGCAACGGCCAGCAAGCCGGATGCGTTTAATCCTGCATTTAATAAGTTCAAAGAAGTGATCAGCACCGGTCGCATGAAAGATGTGAATGGCGCGATTGGCTTAACCACCAAAGATTTTGAAGCGGTGGTAATGGGCTTCTTGGATGGCCAGGAAGAACCATGGTTAGAAACGGGTGATGGCTTTACCTCTGATGGTGCCAAGATGCGTATCACTTATGACATTGTGGCGAAAGTGACTGATCGCCGTGGTTTATGTAAAGGCACATTTGCAGCAGCTAAGTAAGGTTGCTGTGTTCATTTATAGGAGCTTTCGGGCTCCTTTTTTTATAGGTAATGATTATGCATTTATGTGATGGAAACAAACTCAGTATTGCGGCACCTGCAGGTGGTTTTGTAAAAGATGAACCGTGTTTAGTGGGCGCTTTGCTTGTTGTTCCAAGTTTTAGCGCTGAAGAAGGTGTCGTGGTGAGCTGCGTAACGCGCGGTTTATTCGATGGCCCGATTAAAGCCGGTGATAACCCGATGTTTGATTGCTCTCCTGCGTATTTTGATGGTGTTGAGTTTACAAAAACGCTGCCAACGGAAGTGGACGCAGTCATTCAGCCAATTGGTGTGTTCGTCGATGGCGGCGTGCTGTTAACAGGTGGCTTAATCACTGAGATTAAAACGGCGTAATAAGGGACGGTAATGTCTGATTTTGATGAAAACAGAGCGGATGCTTATGAAGCCATTTTAGATGTGATGGGTGATGAGAAAACGGTGATCTCTCCGAGTGAAGAAAGCTCAGTCATTACCGCTTATGTTAAGGCTCGCCAAAAGGATGGATTGCAGCGTTTAGCGATGATCACTGATAGCAAAATAGCGGAGCAATCCACTGTAGAGCATAAAGGCAAAACCTATCGAGTGAGTTTTCAAAGTGGCTGTAATGGGATGTTTGAATACGCGTTGATGATGGAAAGTGCATCAAAACGCCGAGATTGGGCGGAATAATATGCTGAGTGTTGATACGGCTTGGCTCAAGGAGTTGGCCTATCTTCCTGAGCATATAGAGCAAGCGGCCATGAAGGCAGCACGACGAACCAACCAATGGCTAAAGGTGAAAAGCAAAGCGGAGATGAAAACGGAATTAAAACTGAAAACGTTTAATGATCGTTTAAAACCGTTTAATCGGGTGAAGAACCGAAATTACACCGGCAAGCTTTGGATTGGTACCAATGATTTGGCGGCTCATCGTTTTGGTGAGCCTATCCAATTAGGTGGTTCAGTGGTTCGTGTTGGGAATAAAGAATATGACAATGCCTTTGTTCGTTACATTGGTAATGGTCGAACGCCTGTGGTTTTCGAGCGGTACGCGCCTCATTCTGGCAGTGCGAAAGCAAGACGCCAAATACGCGCTGTTACCGAACCCATCGACAAAGAAACAGCAGACATCATTGCCACATTAACGCCTCAAGTGGATGCCCAATTTAGGAAGTTCTTTGATGAAGAGATCATATCAATTACTGCGAAATCCGTCTGATTATGTCAAGGCGGTGATTGAGCATTTAGAAACGACGTTAGCTCTTGAAATTTCGAGTTCATACAAACGAATAGCAAGCAGTCCTGAAACGGTTGAGATCACCTATCGATGTGGTCAATCCAAAATAATGAAAGAAGACACCAACGATGGGAGAGAAAAGCACAGTATTGAGCTGATTTTTTCCATTACGGTGAATACGTCCAATGAGGGTTTTGATTTAGAAGCCTTGGATGCCTCATCACGTATCGAGCGTGAATTTCAGAACAGTTATTTTGGATTGGGTGACTCGGTTGAATTACCAGACTACATCGTTAATGAGCCTCAAATTATTGATGATGAGCATGGGTATCTTATTCGAGCGGTCACGGTGAGACAGTCAGTGTCGATTGGTGAAGTGGATGGATCTTGGTTGGAGTAAAAAACTATGTTTATTCAAATCATGCAAAGGATCATTTCACTAGAAAACAAAGTGCTTGAGCAAGGGGAGGAACTTGAAGAGCTGCGAGGGAATGTGGCTAATCTCATTCGTCTTGCTGTGGTTGAAAAGGCCAGTAAAACCACCGTTGATATAAAAACGGGTGACAACGAAGTAAAAGGTGTTCCGTTCTTTGTCTTTTGTAGCGGTAAGGTGAGCCATTATCGCCGACCTTCAGTCGGTGAGTTGTGTTTATTGGCCAATCTAGGCTCTGGTACCAATTTGAATAATGCAGTGGCTTTAATGGGATTACCTTCTAGCAAATATCCAGCGCCAACCACCAAGGAAAATGAAGTAATGGTGGATTATGGCAACGGCATGACTGAGCTTTATGACATCGAGAGCGGAAAGCTTGTGGCCAAGTACCCTGGTGGTTATGAAATTCATGCGGATAGTAAACAGATTGGTAAAAATGAGCTTGAAGGTGATTCGATTCAAAAAGGCAATCAACAAATCGAAGGCGACACCAAACAAAAAGGCAATATTGAAGCGACTAAAGAGATCTCTGATGGCGTTCGCAGTATGTCCGAAGATAGAAACCTCTTTAATGCACATGATCATATCTGTTCTAAACCCGGTGACCCATCCATGCCTCCAGGAGTAAATCAATAATGGCGCTTAATCTTAATATCTATCAGCACATCATGAACAATGGATTAACTATTTCAAATCCAGCGGTTGATGCAGGGCGTGAAACCAGTAGTCAATTAATGGCATTAGAAACCGCATTAAATAACCCAGCATTAGATTTACTCGGCATTGATTTGGCGGTGCTAACCTCAGCCAGAGACAGCATTGCCAGTACCAATACTAATATTACAGGCAGCGTGAATGCCATGGCGACCACGGCGGATAGTGCTATTCAAATGAGTTCGATGGCACAGCAAGTCAACCGATTGGATGCGATGAGTGATGCTGTTCCTAGTAGTTGTTCAAATACCACAGAATTGTTTAGATCAATCCAAGGTGAAAATGATGCGGCCTTTGCGGTTGTCGATGAGTCAGCCAGTGCTTTATTTCAAGCCATTACTGATTTTATGAGTGGGGTTATTGAACTCGATGAGTTTGAAACCTTATTAACAACGCTGAGTGATTATATGTCGGCGGCTGATGGTGAGATCTCGTCCTTGCTCAGTAAGGAAACGACGAAAGCCTCAGAGATAAAGAACAAAATCACTTCGTCGGCCATTGCTTAAAATATTGCCATGCTTTGGGATAATCCTTGTTCAAAAGCGGTAATGAATGATGTGTTACCCGATGAGATAAAAGGGCTTTTACCATGATAGGGATTGACCCAAAGACAGGCAAAACAGTGACAGGATTTGAAGCGCTTAAACGGCGCTTCATTCGTATTTTAACTACGGAAATTTCAAGCCGAGTGAAACGACGAAAGGTAGGTAATCCGGCGTTACGTTGTCTCGGTAAGCTGCAAACCCCACAAACCACGTTAATCATTCAAAACCTTACGTTGTCGGCCTTTACTGAGCATCAAAATGGTCTATCTGAGTTTAAAGCCACTCAATGTGTCGCTCAGCCAACCGCGACGGGGTATTCCATTAAAGTGATTGGTAAGTGGAAAGGCAATCAACTCAAACTTGAAGGTGAATTATGACCATCCCTAATGCATTTAAAGAGCCGTCGTTTGAAGCCTTATTTGATGATTATGTGGCTTTTGCGGTTAATTACGTTCAAGAGTCGAACCCAGAAATGGCGGTTCAACTTGAAGAAGCGTTTCGTAATGAAGCGGAAACCTTAGCGCAAGTGACACAAGCTTTCATGCTAAAGCGATTGGCTGAAATTCGAGAGCAGAACTATTGGGCTCTGCAGATGTTCAGAAAGTTTGTGACTGAAAGCGACATGGTGGATTTGTTAGCAGCGCAATATCAGCTTAAACGCCAAGTGCTCATCCCTGAAGACATTAATGTTTTCCCACCTAAAGCGGCGGTGATGGAGAGCAATGACAGTTTATTGCAGCGCTTTGATTTAGCGCCGTACATGTTTCACACCACAGGCACTCGCGCCGGTTATCGTTTTCATGCGCTGACTTTGGATGAACGACCAACCATGACGGTGAGCTCAGAGTCTGATGCGGTAGTGATGCGCTTTGAGTTTCCAAAAGAGAGTCAACCGGCACAGGTTAAAGATGCCAGAGCCAAAATGCTGGTCCCAAACAGTGGTCAAGTTCAAGTAGCGTTGGTCAGTCGTGAAAACCCAGATGGTACGGCAAGCCCCGAGCTGATTAAACGCGCCAGTGATTATCTAAATCGTGATGACATTGCTCAAGAAACGGATGAGGTCACAGTGAAAAGCAGTGTTCCAAAACCGTATGTGATTGAAGCGACGTTATTCACAGGAGGTGATCCAGTGAATGACATTTCAAAAGAAGAAGCCCAAAACGCTGCATTACATTTTGCGGATAAAAGCCAGATACTTGAAGGGCGAGTTGAGCGGCTTGAACTTGGCCATGTGTTTTATTCATTAGGGGCGAAGCGTGTTGAAATAACCAAACCCACAGCAGATATTTTATGTTTGTGGGATGAAGCGCCGCACTGCACAGAGGTGATCATCAATGTCAAAGCCCAATGAGTTTGTGTCGGTTCAACCTGAGAATCGAACCTTGATTGAAGAGGGATTAGAGTTTGCCTGGCATCGCTTATTAAGTGCATCAGAAAACCCTTATCCAGAATTGAAACAACCCCTTTTAACCTCTGATGAGTTTGTGTCTTTGCTTGCCTCTGAGCGTGGCGTCTTGGATTGGCAACCCAATGATACGATGAAACAACGGCGAGAAACCACAGAGCAAGCCTTTGCTATTCATCGAAAAGCAGGAACACGGTTTGGTTTATCTCAAGCCTTGAGTGTGTTGAACATCACCACGGAAATCAAAAAGGGAGAGTTGGCGTACTCGCTAGAGATTGATGGTTTCTTATCAGATCTACCTATTGATAAAGAGACGACCACTCGAATTGGTTCACGAATTGATAACTACAAATCAGAGCGTGATACGGTTGATATTGCCCTTATCCGCTCTGCAGATTCACATGCCTTTATAGGCTCAACCATTCAAACCGGTGTTGTTATAGAAATAGGTGCTGCATGAGTACAGAATATTTGAATTACATTACGTTGGCAGGGCTTAACGAAGAAGCATTGGCGAAAGAAGAAGGTCGTAAGGTTACGATTGCAAAAGTGGTGATTGGCCTTGGATTATTGCCAAATGATGAACAACCACAAAATCAAACAGCGTTATTACAATCTAAAGCGGAAGCGGTCTGTTTGGTAAAAGCGATAGATACTGAACATGGCTTCTATCGTGTTGAAGCAGATATACCCATTCCTGATTCGGGTTATAACTATTTTGAAATTGGTACCTTAACCGATACTAGCGTTCTTTATTCATACGCACGCTCACGCGGCGATTATGTTGCCGGAAAAGCAGATTCAGATGGGAAACTCACACGAATTAGACTGAACTTTAGAACGGATAACTCAGAGTTAATTACCATCACTCAAGATGATTCAGTGCTCTATACGCCAATCACGGATTTTGAAGCGCATGTTGAGAATGATAAAGCGCATGAACAGTATGAGCGAAAAGACAATGCGGCAACCGATGCCGAAATAGATTCCGAATCCCAAGAAAAAAAGCATATTCAGCTACCTCAGTTATGGCGAGCATTAACACCACAGCGATTAATTGATAAATTGTGGTTAGGTCTTGCAGCAAAGATTTGTCCTGTTGGTGTTTCATTACCTTGGGAGAGTGACATTGCTCCTGAAGGATGGGCTATTCGAAAGGGACAAGCTTTTGATTTAATAGCATGTCCTAAACTTGCTGAAATTTGGCCTGATGGAATTATTCCAGATATGAGAGGGAATGGTTTTATTGGTAAAGAGGAGAGTGAAACAGTTGGTGTATTTGAAGAAGGTGAGGTTAAAAGCCATGGACATGACGGTTCTAGTGTTAGCTCTACAGATTTAGGTAACAAAACAACTAATACAACAGGTAATCATGCTCACAATATAAAAATGAAAACAACAGTTTCGGGCTCATCAGCACTGCCGCAACAATATAATGGAGCACACGCAGCAACACGACAAACTGATGCTGCAGGTAATCACTCACATACAGTAGCGATAGGTTCTCACGCTCACACCATAATGATTGCTCTATTTGGCACACTTAAAAACACCATCAATCATCGTAAATGTAACTGGATAGTGAGACTTGCATAATGAATAACATTCAAAAGAAATCAGTTACTTTACAAGTTTCACGAATTCATGGTGATGGTTGGTGGCTAGGTAATGGTGAAGAGCATGTTGCAGGAGGTACGGCATTAGGTGACGACTGTACTGAAAATATTTATGAGCTAAGTACCAATGGTGTAATTGGTAAATATGATCACCAACTAAATACCTGGTTAGAAATTGAAGATAAATCAGCGTATGAGTTTTGGTCTCCAACCGGTGATGCTTTTGTTATTGGCACACCCGATGGGGATTACCCTGAATGGGCAGTGAAAGAAGCGCCGCCAAAATTCGACAAAGAAATTCAAACCGTTCTTTATGAGAATGGTGAATGGAAAGTGTTTGGAATTTTACTGGGTGAAAAATACTGGGATAGTGAGACGAATGAGTTTGTTATCTCTGATTATAATTTCACGTTGCCAGATAAGCATTCATTTACTAAACCGCCAGAGCCAAAGGAAGGCTTTGCAGTTCGTTTAATTTATAATCAATGGAAACAGCTCGATGACCATCGTGGGAAAATTGCGTTTGCTAAAGATCGTGATAACGATGAGAAAGGGGATTATCAAGTTGAAGAACTCGGAGTAATTCCAAGTACTCATACATTGTTAGAGCCTGAGCCATTTGATTCATGGAATGTAGAACTTGGTGTTTGGCAGTACGATGAAGCGCGTTATCGTACTCATTGGATAGAAACAGAAAAACAGTGGCAACTGAATGTGCTCACCAACGTTGAAGCTGAATTATTGTTTTATGCTCAAGATAAACAAATCCCTGAAATCTATTCAGAGCTTCGTAAAACCAATTACACCGAAGATGATTATTACTCGCTACTTGGTGATCGCATTCTCTTAAATGAATACCTTGAACAACAAGACTTTCCAGAATGTGGCCGACCTAAACTATCAGGCTTAGTGCCAGACTAATCACATCAACCAATCACTTCAGAACCCAGCCATTGCGCTGGGTTTTCTTTTATCTAGCCACAGGAAAACCCTATGGACAAAAACAGTAAAAGCGATGGGCGAATTGAATATCAAATTCTAAAGCCCTTTCGATTGGCCAAGCGTTGGGTTCTGCTCAATGAAAAGACCATTCGTCTTCATCCAAGACAAGCCAGCTTTCTTCTTCTCAATGGAAAGATTGCTAAGCCTGTTACTCAACCGACTAAAGCCGAGGTGAAATAATGGCAGAAATGATCCCAATTCAGGATTTTGAATTAAACGGCGCTGAAGTCATTGCGATTGAGCCATTACCAAGTATGGGGCCATTAGCTCAGCATGTGGTGTGCTTGGTGGGTACTGCACCAAATAAACATGCAGGTATTGCTTACAATGAACTGGTGCGTTTGTTTGATTACCCACAAGCCAAAATGATGTTAGATACCACAAACACCAGTGAAGGAACGTTGCCATTATTAGCGCGTTATTTACTGGGGTATGTTCGTGCAGTGTTCTATGTGATTGTGGTTGAAGAAGGTGTCGATAAACCAGCCACAGAAACCAATGTGATTGGTGGTGTGGATGCAAACACCGGCGCGACCTCTGGCTTGTTTTCAATTAAAGGTTGCCCTGAAACTCCAACCTTGATTGGGGCACCAGGCTTTAATTCCATTCCGTTTGTTCAAAAGCTTTGCACCGTGGCGCGTGATATTCATTGTCGTCCCATTGTTGATGGTCCAAATACCAACGATACCGAAGCCGCAGAGTTTGCCAGTGAATTTGGCGCTGAAGGAACAGGGCAAGATAAACTCAGCATTATCGACCCATGGTTTATTAAAACCTACGACGGCTTACCAACGGTATTACCAGCCTCAATCGCTCTTATCTCTGCCATGGCGGCGGTTGAAGGGTATGAATCACCACAAAACCAAGGCGTGTTGTGTGATGAGCCTTGTCGTTTAGTTACTTACAAGATTGGCGATAAGACCACCCAAGCCAACTTCTTGAATAAACACGGTGTGGCCACCATGGCAAAAACGCGCATGGGTGGCGTGTCTATCATTGGAAATCGAACCAACACAGGGCGCTTTATGGCTCATGTGGGTTTAGAAGATCTGATGGTACGTAAACTAGAAGAGACCTCTCAGCCCTACATGGGCAAATTGCTCACTGAAGAGTTTATGGACAGTGTGGTTGAGCGCTTGAGCAACTGGGGTCAATCCTTAGTGGCTGATGGGGTTATTCCTGTCTTTCGTGCCTACTTGCATCCAAGCAAAAACAACCTTGAAAACTACAATTCAGGCCGTTGGTTCTTGTGTGTGGATTATGGTCGTTATAGCCCGAATGAACACATGGTGTATGAAATGTCCGTGGATAACGGATTGATTGAACAATGGCTTGAGGAGGTCGTAAATGGTTGATCGTGTTCGATTACGATTATCAGCAGTGGTGCAGGATGTGCCATTGGTGAATGAGATTGTGGAATTTAGTGCACCAGAAGTGACGTTTAAAACCGCCGCGAACGAAGGCAGCTTTGTTCAAAGTGAAGACGTTGTGGGTATGGATTTACTTAAATGGTCCATGAAGGTTCGTGGTAAACATGCTGATTTGGTGATGTCGTTGGGTCGTTATGCTTTATCTGAAGCGCAAGTTAACGTGACGGAAAAAGGCAAAGACAGCAACGATGGTGGATATAAAGCGCAATACTCTCTCTATTCTACCATTAGCTCTATTAAGCAAGAGACAGTGAAGATGGGAGAAAAGCCGGTGTGCACGATTGAAGGAACCTGTAAATCTTACAAGCTGATTGATAACGGTAAAACGGTGTATGACATTGATACCCGAACCGGAAAAACCACCATTGGCGGTGTCGATCTTATGGGCCAATACGGCGCGACTGCTTAACCACATTGTGACATTACTTTTAATAGGGGCTTCGGCTCCTTTTTTTGATCGAGATAATTATGAAAAAGACCTCTGCATTGCCATTTTTTCGTTTAAATGACAGCGACACCTTAACGATTTCTTCTATGACACTTGAAGTGTTTCGAAAACTCCCATTCATCAACAAAGAAGGCAAACTCACTGATAAAGAGCTGTTTGACCAACAAAAAGCGGTCATTCTTGAAACGACAGTATTAACAGAAGAGCAGTTTGAAGCGTTAACCGCCCCCGATTTTAATACCTTAGCCAATGATTGTACGACTTATATCTTAACGGGCAGCGATGAACTCCAAGATAAGAAACTGGCGAACGACTGCTATGAATTTGATTTACTTTTCCCGTTTGAAAATGAAGTGGGTGAGAAGATTGAACACATCAAATTTACGGTACCAAAAGTGAAGCATTCACAAGCGCTAACGGACATCAGTGAAAAGCAATTACGTGAAGATTTCATGTTTCAGGTGGTGTGTGATTTGGATAAAGAAGATCTGCAGAAGATGTCGGTAAATGATTACTTAACGATTAAACCGAAGGTCGGTGATTTTTTTCTACAGTCGGCGGCTTACTTTCAAGTGACGACGTCGAAAACTTAATTGATGTGATCCCGATGTACCGCAATACCTCTGAAACCGAGTTAAAGGAATGGCGGCAGGATTTAGCGGTGCATCGATACGAGCTGATTTTAACTAAGCTGGGGATTAAGAAGCGATGAGCAATCAAAAAAGCAAAGTATCTTTATTGCTTGATGTAACAACCAAAGGCTTGGGGGACGTAGTATCAACCACCAAAGCCACTGAAAAGTTAAGTAATGCCCTTGAGCAACAACGCAATGATGTGGCCGCCTTAAACCGAGACTTAAAAAAGGTCGAAGGCTATCAAGCCACGGAGCAATCACTGCAAAAAGTAAATGCCAAACTTGATGCCTCAAAGGTGAAGTTATCAGGACTAGGCGCAGAGCTTAGCGACAGCCAGAAGAAAAACCGAACTCTGGCTGAAAGCTATAAAAGCACTGAACAATCACTGGGTTTACTTCATAAGAAATTAGCCGATCCCACGGCGTTTAACCTCTCCCAATCTGAAACTAAATCGTTAGGTGTTGAGATTGCAAAAACCGAGTTACGGCTTGAAAAGCTCTCTGATGAAATGGCCAGCAACGCCATTCACACCAACAAACTGCGCTCATCCCAATACCAAGCCAAGAAACAGATAGACCGTTATTCCTCAAGCAGTGATACCCAATCGGCCAAGCTTAGAAAACTGCAGAGTGAATTGAAAGGCGCTGGCCTTAATACCGATAAGTTATCAGATGAGCAGCAACGATTAAAAACCGCCAGTGAGCGAGCCACCGGCGCGTTAGAAAAACAAGGACGACAACTTAAAGAGCTCAATTCTATTCAAAGCCGAATAGATAAACGAAATGCCAAACTTGGAGAGTTACAAAGCCAAGCATCAGGTCTTGCCATGGCAGCCGCTCCAATTGCCGGCACCATGTATGCCGCGATAAAGAATGAATCCTCCTTTGCGGATGTGAAGAAGGTGCTCTCTGATAAAAATGATCCTCAAGATGCCGCAAAAATGCAAGCATTGAGAGAGTGGTCATTAAAAGAGTCGGGCAATATGCCGATGTCGGCCACTGAAATCAACGCCATGTTGGCGGCTGGTGGTCAAAGTGGCATTAAGGATCATGAAAAGCTCAAAGCGTTTGTTCTTGATTCTGCCAAGATGGGCGTGGCGTTTGATATGGAGGCAGGTGAAGCCGGTGAAACGCTCGCTACTTTTAAAGCCTCAATGGGATTGGATCAAAAAGGGGCGGTTGGCTTAGCTGGTCTTTCAAATTATCTCTCGAATAATTCCAACGCAAAAGCCAAAGACATTGCCGGAGTCATGGCGCGAGAAGGAGCAACCGCCAAAACGGGTGGTTTTAAAGTTAATGAATCCGCAGCATTAGCGGCTTCACTGCTTTCCACTGGTATGAATGAAGAGCGAGCAGGAACGGCACTAAAAAACATTTCAGGACGTTTGACGTTAGGTGATGCGGCCAGTGGTAATCAACAAAAAGCACTAAGCTCATTGGGGTTTGATTCAGGCTCGTTAGCGGCAGATATGCAAACCGATGCATCAGGAACCTTATTAGAAGTGCTTGATGCCTTAAAGAACGCGCCACTTGAAGAGCAAAGTGCGCTCATTTCTCAAATCTTTGGGGAAGAGGCCAAAGGCGCGGTGGCAGCGTTAGCCGGTAACACCAAAAACTTCACTGATATTTTAAAACTCGCCAATGAAAGCCAAGAAGTACACGTTCAATCGCTGCAAGATGAATACGATGCGCGTGTGAACACCACTGAAAATGGCATTAAACAGTTTGTAAATAAACTCAATGCGTTGGCGGTGGTGCTGGGTGAGAAGTTATTACCAGGACTGAACTGGGTATTAACCCCATTAGGTGCCGTGGTTGAGGGTGTCACCGCGTTTGCACAAGAAAGTGATGTGCTTGTGCCGGTTATCATGGGCGGTATTGGGGCAATACTTGCGTTCAAAACTGCGTTAATTGCAGGAAAAGCCGCGTCATTACTCTTTGGTAATACCGTTGATAAAACTCGTCTGTTTAAAAAAGGATTAAACCGAGAAACCCAAGAAAGTGGCAAGGCGGCGTCTTATGCAACTAAGGCATTTAAAGGATTAAACCAAGAGCTTAAACGCTCTGGCGGCTCAAGAGGATCACGTTCTGGTTCAGGTAAGCGCTCTCGACGTCGTTCAAAATCTAGAAATCCATTGTCTCGTATTGCTGGTTCATTTTCTCATTCCAAAAGAGGCATTCCATTAGCCTTGGCTGGTGGAGCAATTGCTAGTTTACCAGGCATGGCGATGGCGCAAGATGCCATTGATATGGGTGCTGATGCAGCGCAGTCTGCAGGACGACTTGGTCTTGCCAAAGTATTGCGACCATTAAACATGGCCATCAGTGGTGTTGATGCAGTGCAATCATTATCAGAAGGAGATATGGAAGGTGCAGGCAGCTCACTTGGCAGTTTAGCCGGTGGCATGGGAGGCGCATCGTTAGGTGCTGCGATTGGAACCATGATTTTGCCAGGCATTGGCACCATGCTTGGTGGTCTTGCTGGTTCAATGATTGGGGATATGGGCGGTGAAATGTTAGGTGGATGGTTTGGCAGCAAACTAACCTCATCCGATGAAGTTAGCCAAAAGGTCGAAGAGAAAGCCAATAAAGATGTACTGCAGGAAAAGAGTTCAGCCGTTCACTTTGCACCACAAATCAACATAACCCCATCCAAAGGCCAAGATGAAATAGCCATAGCCAAACAAGTGACAGAGCAAATGCAGCAACAATTCAGTTATCTCATGGGCGGTCATTCAATTGAATCACGCTTTAATTATGCCGGAATAGACAGAGGATAAGGAGCCATACATGCATCACCTTGTTATTGGTGAGTTTGTATTTTCGGTGGGGGATAAAACCCCCATTATGAAAATGAACCGTGTCACAACAGGCCGCTTTACTGAAATAAGTCTGGTTGATGGTGCGATGTCATCACCCACAGGAAAACCCCTTGAAACGCTTTCTATTACGGCCAAGTGGTTACGCCAAACCGCAGAAGATAATGTGGAGCGTTTACGCCAAATGGTCGATGAGCCACAACAAGTCAGCAATGGCGGAGGGGTAAACCTAGGTCAATGGACCATTAAAAGCATCAATGAAGGAAAATCAGAATTGGTGCATAACGGCTCGGCGCAAGTTACCGACGTCACTCTTGAGTTATTGGAGTATCGATGAAAGTCACTGCACATAAAGGGGATCTCATTACGGATGTCCTTTTTAAACATACAGGTCAAGATGATGACCAATTAGAAGCCGACTTCTATCAATTAAATCCTCACGTTCGTGGGGATTTTTTTATGGAAGAAACCATGGTCACCATTCCTGAAGTCAGTTTTAAACAAAATATCAAAGAGGTAAACCGCTCATGGGACTAGAACTCAAAGGCAAACACAGTGAAATGATGCTCTCTTTACTGCAAAGCTGGACGCTGCGTGATGAAAACGGCATCGATGGCGATGATCTAAAGTTAGTCATTCACTCGTCAGACATTGATGGTTTACCGCCAAAGGGCGAGAAGTACACAGTTTATCTTGATGAGGTAAATCGTGGCGTGTTCCAAATCTCAGGCCGTCAATTCTCAGTAGAGCCAAGAACCATCACGATCACCATGACGGTGTCCCCATTCTCAATCAAAGATAACTCAGGCTTTAGAGAAAGAAAGAGCATGAGCTGGAACAAAGCAACGCTAGGCCAAGTGGTCTCTGATTGCGTTTCTCCACATGGGTTCGTTCCTTTTGTCGCTCCTGAATTACAAAAAATTGAAATCGAGAGTTTACATAGGCTCGATGAAAGCACGTTGCCTTTTCTTCGTAAATTAGCAAAACGTTATGATGCGATTGCAAAGCCGGTGGAAGGTCGTTTTGTTTTTGTGCCTATTGGCCAACGTTCAACTTCAAGCGGTAAAGATATTCAATCCATTACGCTGTCACTTCCTGATGAAAACAAAGCCCTTAACTCAAACTTTGTGAATGTCTCGGGTGACTTGGATGGCCGCAATGATTTTTCAGGGGTTAAAGCGTTCTATTTAGATCCAACGGACAGTTCAAGAAAAGAAGTCAGTATTGGGTCCTCACCGTTTAAACGTCTAGGTCAGGATAAGAACAATCAACAAGAAGCCGATCAAGCGTGTCATGCTGAGCTTAGAAAAATACAAAGACAAGGCCGCAAAGTCACCATTCAAGCACCAGCCATTGCCACGGCTTTTGCGGAAGGTCATGTAATTTTAGATGGTTCATTTCCAAGCGTGGCACAAGGGACGTATTCCATTGATTCAGTCAGTCTCAGCGGAGCAGGAAAACAAGCCACACGCATGAGCTTGCAAGCCACATTATTGGGGGAATGATGATCACAATGAATCAAAATGCACTGTTTCAGACTACGGTGCGATGCAAAATATCAGAAGCTCAAATCAAGAAATACAGTCGTGACAGCCAAGTGAGACAACTTAAAGATGAGCGTTATTCGTTGTATTTGCGATTTAAGCAGAATCGAGAGCAGGGAAGTTGGATTTATTATGAATATAAAGACGGCAAACAAAAGAGTTATCGTATTGGTAAATATCCAGATTTAAACGCCAAAGGTGCATTTGAAGTGCTTAATGCGTTTATTGTTGAGCTGACAACAGGAAAACCAGTATCAGGTAATTTGTTCTCAACGGTTGATGAAGTGGTGTGTTGGTATGTAGAGCGTGAGTACCAAACAAGAGACGTGTCTAAAAATCGTATCACGGGCATTAAGTCGATGGCAGACAATCATCTTATGTCTAATTTGCATTGCTTACCTATTCGAGAGTTAACGCATAAAAGTGTAGATGAGCTTTTAATCAAACCATTATTGAAATCCTGTTTTGCAAATAGCTATATCAGAACCATCTTTCAATTACTCAAAGTGTGTTTTACGCGAGCTAAAAAGCTTAATTATTTAACGTTTAACCCAATGGATGAAATGAAGTTCACGGACTTTGTTACTAAGCGAATTGATGTAAAAGGATCACGTCTAAAGCCTGATGATATGCCAGAGTTGCTTTCTAAAATCACTAGAGCCAATCCTATTGAGCGCGTTCTCTGTTCAATGATGCTTTGCCATGGCACGCGATTAGGTGAAACACGTCTTGCGAAATGGAGGCATATCAACCTTAAACAAAAGAGATGGGTTATCCCTAAAGAGAATACGAAATCGAAAAAAGAGATCGTTTATCCATTATCTAATGACATGGTGGCTTTACTGAGTGAGTTTAAACAGTGGCAAATAAAGCATAACTACGCCATCAATAACGTATTTCCTTTAAACAAGCGAGATTTGCACCCAATCCATTCAGTGAGAGCGTCTGAATTAGTGAGAGCGGTGAGCAATAAAGAATGGTCAGCTCATGACTTACGAAAGGTGGCCAGAACGGTATGGGCTGATTTAGGTGTTGATTACATGGTTGCTGAGACATTATTGAACCATGCGAAAGATAAGCTCGATCAAGCGTATATTCACACTCATTTGGAAATGAAGAAGAAAGAAGCCCTAAATACCTACCATCAATGGCTAAATAATTGCTGTCACCACTGTCTTAGTGCTGATCTAGTTGCTTAAGAGATCGTTTAAAAGATCATTAAAATCAAATCGAAAGTTCAATTCTCATTGTTAATTACAGAGGGTAGTAAAATCATGCCAAATTTAGCCAAAAATGAGCATATTTCAGAAGATTTATTGAAATGCGCACGTTCGGTACCACACCAAGTTGGGCTGCTTAAATTGAGCAAGACGCAGTTAATTGTTCTGCAGTCGATTAAAGAGGGTGAAGAGGTGACACCGTCACAGATTGCGGGTAGGTGCGGTTTATCATCAAGCTGGGCAAGTTCGTTGTTGAAGAGGTTGGCAGAGAAGTATTACTTAACTCGAAGTTGTATGCAGCAGTTAACGGGTGGAGTTGAGTATAGGTATATAAAAGAGGGATAAATCATCCCTCTTTAGTTTACGATGTGTTTTTAATGTTTATTTATAGTTCTGTATATTTAGTGGCATTTCCGAAACTTTTTTCAATAGGGTATTTCTCTGCATTTTTAATGATTTTTTTATGCGAGGCTTCGATAATATCAATATCAGTTTTATCAGCTAACCTTAATAAATATAAGAATACGTCAGCGAGTTCTTCCTCAACTTTAGCCTTCTGTGCTGTTGTTAAGTTTGTACTCTCATTTGGAGTTAACCATTGAAAAATTTCAGTTAGTTCACCAGCTTCTCCACTAAGAGCCATAGCTAGATTTTTTGGTGAATGAAATTTATCCCAATCGCGTTCTTGGGCAAAAACTTTTAGTGATTCTTGAATTTCTTTAATATTATTGTTTTTCATAAATGGCCTTCAATTCATCAATATTTAGCCATGGTTTCTTCCGATGAATCATTCGGTGGCAATTCGCACAAAGAATAGCTAACTCATCAAGTTTAGTTTCTTTATTTTTATCTCTAAGGCTTAAGGGATTTTTATGGTGACATTCGGCAAAACCAAAACCATGATCGCCATAAGTTTTTTGGAAATCAGTATTACAGACTTCACATGCAAGTTGTCCTGTCTCTTTTAATACTTGTTCTTTTTTTATAAGAGCTAAGCCGTTGTCTCTTTCTCTGGATTTATGTAAACGATAAATTGGACGGCCTTCGTAAGCAGAATGTTCATTAAACTCCTTATCATCAGCAATTATTTCTTCGAGTTGTGTTATTGACTCTGCTCTTGTTATTGCGCCTTGAGTACATGCAGAGTAACGAACCGCTTCAACAAACTCTGAGTTGAAAAACTCAGTACCAAAAAATATATTTCCTTCACGTTTTTCTGTTATTTCAAATTCAAAACGATTTGGATAAACATCATCAGGCCAAACGGTACTGTGTGATTCGTAGTGGGACTTGGTTACTTTCCCAAAAGTAATGCTTTGTACGACACCTCGGAATAGATCTAGTTTGTCTTTACCCACTCTAGAAAAGCCAGGTGGTGGAGTTCCCTCAGCTTTAAGCCAAGAAATTGAATAAACAAATACTACAAGGTCTCCTTCTTGAACATCGACGATTGTATTCTTTTTTGCTTCATGAACACCCCATATTCCATTGTTCATTCCTATTGGAAAATTGATACGGGAGTGAGGTTTATCTGATACGTAAATAGCCCAAATCATATTGTAACTCTTTAATTATAATTATTATTTTGATTGTACTTGATAAATAAATTTCATATCAAGTTAGATAGGTACTTCTGGAGCCTAAATCTCAACCTACGGGGGGACATCCCGAGGAATGAAAATTTTTCGGGCTCTATGGTCACCACCAGCATTGCTTTATAGAACAGAATTCTTTACTCTAAACTAAAAGCCGTGATGCATAACACTAGCTACTAATTGGTATAAAAATGAAAAACATATTTAAAAGCTTTTATCAACCAGCAGATATTGAATTAGAAGAACTTTGGAATAAAGCTATCTTTGTATTTGATACAAATGTATTAACAAATCTGTATCGATATCAATCTAGTACTCGTGAATCTTTGCTAAAAGTTATGGAACAGCTTAATGATAGAGTCTGGATTCCTCATCATGTAGCACTTGAATATCAAAGAAATCGTCTAACGGTCGTGGGTGAGCAACATAAAAAATTTAATGATACAAAAAAAATTGTAGAAAGTGCGGTTAGTGATTTACAAAAAAAGCTAGAAAATTTACAACTAAAAAAAAGACATAGTCATATTAATCCAGACTCGTTGATCAATGGTATTAATGAGTTAAGTCAACAGTTCTTTAAAGAGCTAGATGTTTTCGAAGCAGATAGTATAAAAGTTGGTACTACAGATCTTTTACGAGATAGGTTAGATAATCTATTTGCAGAAAAAGTAGGAGAAGCTCCAAGTCAAGAATGTATATTAAGCATAGAAAAAGAAGGTAAAGAACGCTTTAATAAACAAATCCCACCAGGATATCAAGATTCTAATAAAGCTAAAAACGGTGATGATAGTTATATCTTTGGTGGTGTTGAATATCATAGACAATATGGAGACTTGATCGTTTGGAAACAAATGCTTGAGTATGTTAAATTAATTGATATAAAGCATTTGATCTTTATTACTGATGATAACAAGGAAGATTGGTGGCAAAAAAACCAAGGCAAAACAATTAGCTTGAGAACTGAATTAATTGACGAAATTTTTAGAGATACTAACTTAGAAGGCTTTTATGCATATAAGTCAGAATCCTTTTTAACGAATGCAAATAAATATCTTGATGAAGATATTTCGCAAGAGGTTATTGAAGAAATAAAATTAACATCTGATATTCAAAAAGGTTTAGAAGAAAGTAAAATAGTAGCTTTAATGTCAGAACATGATGTAGATAAAAATTTTGATTTACATATTAAATGGTTAGAAGAGCAAGAACGAATAGCTAAGCAAACTGACCTTCATACTCTATGGTTAGAAGATCAAGAACGAATAGCTAAGCAAGCTGACCTTCATACTCTATGGTTAGAAGAGCAAGAACGAATAGCTAAGCAAACTGACTTTCATACTCTATGGTTAGAAGAGCAAGAACGAATAGCTAAGCAAGCTGACCTTCATACTCTATGGTTAGAAGAGCAAGAACGAATAGCTAAGCAAGCTGACCTTCATACTCTATGAGTAGAAAAGCAAGGACGAATAAATAGCTAAGTACTTAAATTCTATTTCAAAGAAGGGAAGTTAATAATTATCTTTTTTATCTGTCGATTTTTAGTCACGAATTACTTTTTACGACTGAACTCAGCGATTACATAGATTGACCGCTGCTCGTTTTTCCTGAAACTAGGTGAGGGGCGTCATTTTTTTAAGCTCAACATCAGTTGATGTCACGTGATTTTTTGTCGTTAGAAATAAGTGCTTTCTTAGCCCATTCTTCAACGTACATCATATCTAGAGAATCTTGAGTTTAGTAATGAAATTTTGTTTGTTTAAAATAAGTTAAGGTTGGCACAATAGAATTGTAGTAAGTTTGTTTGTGTGTCCTAACTGCGTCTACAGTTTTAATACATATCGGCTATTTAAAATAAAAACAATAAGTTAAAAACTCAGGCCCATAATCAAAGAAGAAGAAACTTGGTGCGTTATCCTGCGGCATAAGAGTGTCCAATTAAGAGCAATACATTAATTATCAGAGATCTATCACATAATCGCAAGGCATTAGAAACAGAAGAGGAAGAAAAATTAGAACAGTATTTTCCTTATCTTAGTGATAGGGGAAATATTTGGTCAAATGTCTGTAAATTCAATATAAATCAGTGTTACAGCTTTTGGAATCGTGTCTTAAAAATGAAAATTGGAAACAAATTGAAATCTAAAAGTGTCTATTTTGTTAATCATCACCTATATTCTTTTTGAACAAGAACTTGGTTCGGGATAAAAAATTAAAGCGAAATCAAGTGATAATAATTATATAGGAATCATTATGAATAAATACATGGCAGAGTTTATAGGTACGTTTTGGCTAGTGCTGGGCGGTTGTGGTAGTGCAGTATTAGCAGCAGGTTTCCCAGAGTTAGGTATAGGCTTTGTAGGTGTAGCACTTGCGTTTGGTCTAACAGTACTAACAATGGCGTTTGCTATTGGTCATATCTCAGGTTGTCACCTAAACCCAGCAGTATCAATTGGTCTATGGGTTGGTGGTCGTTTTGATGCTAAAGATTTAGTGCCATACATCATCTCTCAAGTTCTTGGTGGTATTGCAGCAGGTGGTATCTTATACCTAATCGCAAGCGGCCAAGCTGGTTTTGATCTTGCTGGTGGTTTTGCATCAAATGGTTTTGGTGAGCACTCTCCAGGTGGCTACACAATGACAGCTGCATTAATTACAGAAGTAGTAATGACAGCAATGTTCCTAATTGTAATTATGGGTGCTACAGATAGCCGTGCTCCTGCAGGTTTTGCTCCAATTGCAATTGGTCTATGTTTAACACTAATCCACTTAATCAGTATCCCTGTTACTAATACTTCTGTTAACCCAGCTCGTAGTACAGCGGTTGCCGTTTATGTTGGTGATTGGGCAACATCTCAACTTTGGTTATTCTGGGTTGCTCCGATTGTAGGTGCCGTAATTGGTGCGCTTATCTATAAAGTAATGGCAAAAGAGTCATAATCTTCTAGATATTGAATACAAAAAAATGCCGATGATTGACGTCATCGGCATTTTTTATTTAACTTCTTTTCTGATGAGTTAAATGATTACTTTTGGTTTACGTTTTCCATCTCAGCTAAATCGTATTCTCTGATATCGATTTTAGCGTAATCATTACAGCTTGAGCAGGCGTAGTACTTTGCGCCATCACAGTATTGATGCTGTAATACCATCGCTGGTTTTCTACACCAGTCGCAGTAACCTTCTAAATTAAACATATGACTTTCTCTATTATTTATTCTTTGAATTTATACGCTATATGAATATTGTTACATTTTGATAACATATAAAAGTGATGCAGATTATATAGAGATGCAATAATTTGTAAAGGCCTTCTGAGTTTTTTGTCGAGTAGCTTTGACGAGTGGCACTATTTTATTTGGCTATAGGCCTTATTTATTTCGGCTAACATCACACCATCAGTGCCATGATCAGGGTGGTGGAGTTGAGCAAGCTTACGATACTGCTTCTTAATATCAGCACTGCTGCTGTTTATATTAATGCCGAGTAATTGATACTGAGTAAATGATGAAGAAGATGATTTCTTTGCCGCCTCTAACTCAATTTGTAAACGCTTGATCGTGATCTCTTGAGCGTCGGCTCTGATCTTCAATTTATCATTGCTGTCTTGCAGTTGCTTTAACTTCTCATTTTGTAATGATTTTGAAAAACTGCTTTGTTGTGCGTTATTACCTTTAGTTCGTGCAAAGGTCTGCTTTAATCGTAATAGTAAGAAAATAAGCACAACCACCATTATGACAATAAGCAAATAGCTCCCAAGAGTGATAAGCGCAGTCGGCTTCTCCATCTGTGTTATGAAGATGGTTTTTGGTTCGGGTTCAGACGCAGGTACAACCGTTTGTTCTGGTGTCACTTCTTTAGGCTTAACTTCTGTGGTTTCTTGTTGTTCAACGACCGGATTTTGCTGCTGTTCGGCTAAGGAGTGTAATACTCGTTTATAGCCAAGCATAGCTTCACCATGTCCATTGTGTGATGCAATTTGGTACCACAGTGATGCATTGTATAAGTCTACTTTTCCTGATAATCCGTACTCGTAAATCTCACCTAAATAAAACTGAGAAGGTGGATGGTTTTGCGTTGCAGCGCGAGTAAACCAATAAATGGCTTGTTTTGAATCTTGAGCAATGCCATAGCCATTTTTATAGATCTGACCAAGGTTAAATTGTGCGGTCGTGTTGTCTTGCATTGCGGCTTGTTTATACCACTGAATTGCGTGGTCAATGTTGGTAGGGCGATTAGTACCTGATTCATATTCCATTGCTAATTTTACTTGTGCGCGAGAATCTCCTAATTCCGCTTTCTCTTCTAAAGAGTTAGCGTAAGTAGTGAAACTAAAAAGTAGAACAACAGTAAGTAAAATAGAACGGATCATAAACTTTAATATATTCAGTTGGAATAAAAGGGTGGTCGTTAGTGTAGCGATTTGATAATACGAAGGAAAGAAAAAGGGCGTACGAGTTTCCTCAATACGCCCTGAATTTAGTATCTAGATTGTCTTATTGTTGAATGAGGTATTATTTTACCTCTTCAAACTCTGCATCTACCACATCATCTTCTTGCTTAGGTTGCGCTCCAGCTTCAGCACCTTGTTGCGCTTGCGCTTTCTGTTGAGCTATTTCCATCAGCTTTTGTGCTGCTTGGCCTAGCTCTTGAGTTTTCGCATCGATTGCTTCTTTATCATCGCCTGACTTAACGTCTTCTAGAGCTTTGATTGCAGCTTCGATTTTTTCTTTCTCGTCAGCGGGAAGTGCATCGCCAGCGTCTTCGATTTGTTTCTTCGTACCGTGGATCATTTGATCCGCTTGGTTACGTGCTGTTACTAACTCTTCGAACTTTTTGTCCGCGTCTTTGTTTGCTTCAGCTTCTTGTACCATTGCTTCGATTTCTTCAGGAGTTAAGCCACCAGATGCTTTAATCGTGATCTTCTGCTCTTTACCTGTTGTCTTATCTTTTGCAGATACGTTTAGGATACCATCAGCATCTAGGTCGAATGTTACTTCGATTTGTGGCATGCCACGTGGCGCTGCTTGGATACCTTCTAGGTTAAATTGACCTAGAGATTTGTTGTATGTCGCTTGCTTACGCTCACCTTGAAGTACGTGGATTGTTACCGCACTTTGGTTATCTTCAGCCGTTGAGAACGTTTGGTTCGCTTTTGTTGGGATCGTTGTGTTCTTCTCGATTAGTTTAGTCATTACGCCACCCATCGTTTCGATACCGAAAGAGAGAGGAGTCACATCTAAAAGAAGGACATCTTTAACATCACCCGCTAGTACGCCACCTTGAACTGCTGCACCCATTGCTACTGCTTCATCAGGGTTTACATCACGGCGCGCTTCTTTACCAAAGAAATCAGCCACTTTAGCTTGAACCATAGGCATACGTGTTTGGCCACCAACTAGGATAACATCAGTGATGGCATCAATAGTTAGATCAGCATCTGCCAGAGCCACTTTTAGCGGTTCAAGCGTACGAATGACTAAGTCTTCAACTAGAGATTCTAGTTTTGCACGCGTCACTTTAACGTTCATGTGCTTAGGACCAGTCGCATCAGCAGTAACGTAAGGAAGGTTTACGTCAGTTTGTTGAGCTGAAGACAGTTCAATCTTCGCTTTTTCTGCTGCTTCTTTAACACGTTGCATAGCCAGTGGATCAGTTTTAAGGTTGATACCTTGTTCTTTTTTGAACTCGTCAACTAAGAAATTGATCATACGGTTATCGAAATCTTCACCACCTAGGTGAGTGTCGCCGTTTGTTGCAAGCACTTCGAACGTCTGCTCGCCATCAACGTTGTCGATTTCAATGATAGAAATATCGAAGGTACCACCACCAAGATCGTATACTGCGATAGTGCGCTCGCCGCCTTTTTTGTCTAGACCGTAAGCCAGTGCTGCTGCTGTTGGTTCGTTGATGATACGTTTAACATCAAGACCTGCGATACGACCTGCATCTTTCGTTGCTTGACGTTGAGCATCATTAAAGTAAGCAGGAACCGTAATTACTGCACCAGTTACTTCTTCGCCTAGGAAATCTTCCGCTGTTTTCTTCATTTTCTTAAGAATTTCAGCAGATACTTGAGGAGCAGCCATTTTTTGGCCTCGCGCTTCAACCCAAGCATCACCGTTATCAGCTTTAACGATTTTGTACGGCATGATTTCGATATCACGTTGAACTTCTTCGTCTTCAAAACGACGACCGATCAGGCGTTTAATCGCAAACAATGTATTTTGTGGATTAGTAATCGCTTGACGTTTCGCTGGCTGACCAACAAGTGTTTCGCCATCTGTGTAAGCAATTACCGATGCAGTTGTACGTTCGCCTTCCGCATTTTCTAAGATACGTGGTGTGTCGCCATCTAAAACAGCAACACAAGAATTTGTTGTACCTAGGTCGATACCAATGATTTTACCCATAATAATTTTTCCTTTGAATTCACATTAGTTATTTTAATGCAAATAATTTAAATTTGATGTTGTTTAATAAGCGTAAACCTAATATTTATTTACGGGTCTACGCTATTCTCAATGAAATATGATGATCTATATTCGCGTTAATCAATAGGTGAGGGCTGTATTTTTATACTAAATACAATGTCTTGTTATCACCGATGAGTAACGACAATATGTGTTATTGATTGATTAAAATCTTACGTGCTTGCACGGCTTCTGGTACTTCTCGAACAAGATCGATATGAAGCAATCCATTTTCCATGCTTGCTGCAGATACGGTTACATAATCAGCAAGTTGAAATTTTCGTTCAAAGTTGCGCTCTGCAATGCCTTGATAGACGTAAGTTGGTTTTATTTCAGATGAAGTAATGTCACCTGACACAATCAGCATATGTTCGTCTTGAGAAATTGTTAACGAATCTTCAGAGAAACCAGCAACAGCCATGGTTATACGGTAGTTGTTCTCGTCTTTCTGTTCGATGTTATATGGTGGGTAACCATTTTGAGATGGTTTGTTAGCGCTGTTTTCTACAAGATTAAACAGGCGATCAAAACCAATGGCATGACGGTATAGGGGAGAGAAATCGATATTACGCATAATACTATCCTTTAAAATAAGCAATAGTTCTCGACGCACTAAGCGAGGAGAAAGAACACATATTCAGAGCCAACATAGACTCATTAATGACATATGGTTCAGGATTAAATGTTAGAAACAACGCTACTATTCTTAAATAAGTAATCAGTAGAGCCGCTTCATTTTGATAACGTTCTGTTCCCTATAATAAGGCGAACCAGTTATCAATGAACTCCAAATGGCAATTCATGTAATCAATATATGCTTCCGAAACTTTGGTGTCAATACTTTGATTAGAAAATTTAATGATTATTTTTTGTTTGTATTTTTAATGCAGATATTCGCTTTCAATGATGATTGATCTTTTAGGTGTTATAATCGAGAGATACTTTATTCTCTTCCATTAGTTGGAATGATATGTTCGATCAAATCAAAGCATTCATAAACCCAAGTAAAAACCCAGACTTAACTCAAGCTCACGAGTTTCAGCGCAAGCATTTACCTACCTTATGGCTACTCGGTAAAACAGGTGCGGGTAAATCTTCATTCATTCAAGCCTTAACTGGATTATCATCGGTTGAAATAGGTAATGGCTTTGCTCCTTGCACCATGACCGCCGAGGCGTATGAGTTTCCGCAAGATAAGCCAATTATGCGCTTTTTAGATACTAGAGGGCTAGGTGAGGCAGATTACGATCCAAAAGACGATCTTGAAGTAATTGGTCAATCAGGTCATGCCCTCGTTGTTGTAATGAAAGCAGATGAACCAGAACAATCTTCAGTCATAGCGGCACTAAAACAGATCAAGAAGAAAAAGAAAATTAAGCATTTGTTGTTGATTCATACCGCGGTACTTCTTAGTGAAAAGGCAAATCGTGATCGTCAAACGACCTTTAACGAACAGCAGGTTAAAGAGGTATGGGGTAAAAATGTTGAGGCAATCTCGGTTGATTTCGAAACTAATGACGGCTCAATATATAACTATGATGCGCTGATCGAGAAACTCACCAAGCTATTACCTGTCATTGGGATGATGGTTGAGAATAAAGATCACGCCACTGTTGAAGAAGCAAACTTTGATAAAGTTGAGAAGGAAGTACTTTGGTATTCCGGCAGTGCGTCAGCAAGTGATTTAATTCCAGGAGTGGGATTGGTTTCTGTTCCTGCCATTCAAGCCAAAATGTTACATAGCTTAGCCAATCAATACGGCGTTGAGTGGAACAAGAAAGCCTTTAGTGAACTGATAGGTACTCTAGGCAGCAGTTTTGCTTTGCAATATGGAGTAAAACTAGGTGCAAGGCAATTGGTTAAATTGATCCCAGTTTATGGTCAAACCGTAGGGGCTGTTGCCGCCGCTGCAATGAGTTTCGGAACCACTTATGGATTAGGCAGAGCCGCTTGTTTTTATTTCTACCATAAGAGTAAAGGTGAAGACGTATCAGAGCAGGACATGCAAGATCTCTATAAGAATTCGTTGAAAAAAGGTAAGGAAGTGTCAGGTTATGCACAAGATTAAACGCCTATATCGTTTATTGTCAGATCTCTCTGGTGGACGCTGGGGGATCGTCATTATCTCCTCAGTGCTTCCTGTCATTATTATGATGGGTTTCGCTCTGTTTCTTGCAATTAAATATGGCTACCTATTAGAGCTGTCTATTACCATTGCTATCAGTACGTTAGCGGTTAGTATTCCTTTATTTATTCTAAGCCGTACAGAAAACAAGCCCGTTCAAGCGGCAGCAGAAACAGAAGCCAAAATTGAGATTAAAGAGGGTCTGGTTAAAGCCTCTGAAGAGTGGTCTGATAATGAAGTAGCCATATGGAAGCAATCACAGCACTATTCGAGAGAGTTACTCAAAGATAATGTCGAGTGGAGAAACCTTGATGAAATAGGGTTAGATGTTCTTGAATTTGTGGCAACGAAGTTTGATAAAAAAGCGTTAGATTTCTCAATTCCTGAAGGCTTAAAACTGTTTGAAGAGATCAGCCAGCGATATAAAGTCGTAGTGCAAGAACACATTCCTGGTATTGAGTATTTAAAGCTCTCGTACATTAAAGCTGGATATGACGCTTATGATAAATATGGCGATGTGGGTCAAAAGATAGTAAAAGCCGCGATCTGGGCGAATCATGCAAAAAATCTTTATTATAATCCGCTAAAAGTTGTTTCTGATCTCAGTCGAGAGCAAGCTACCTCATCAATGACCAGAGGGGTTGTGTCTGATATGCAGCAAACAGCCAAAGAAGCGTTATTAGATGAAGTCGCTGCGGTTGCCATTGATTTATACAGTGGTCGTTTTAGTTTGGAAGAGGGCGATTTACAAGCATCGACGATTTCAAAGCAAGATGAAAAGAGAGTAGCGACAGAGTTAGAGCCGATCCGGATTGTGATGGTCGGGCAAACAAGCTCTGGTAAGTCATCGATTATTAATGCATTAAAAGAGGAATTTGTCGCAGAGGTGGATGTACTGCCATCTACCGATAACGTGACGGTTTATAGTGCACTCGTCAATGAAGCCGAAGTGAATGTGGTTGATTTACAAGGACTCGACGGTAACGAAAAAACTGAAAAGCAGATGCTAAAAGAGATGACCCAAGCGGATTTAGTGCTGTGGGTATTAAAAGCCAATCAGTCGGCTCGTGATCTTGATAAGCAATTGAATGAAAAATTTGAGTGCTATTATGCTGATCCAAAAAATATTTCTCGCAAAAAACCAACCGTTATTTCAGTGATAAACCAAGTCGATAGATTAAATCCGGCTTGGGAGTGGGAGCCACCTTACGATCTAGAACATCCAACAGCAGCAAAAGCAAAAGTGATTAAACAAGCGATGGAATACAACAAAAAGCTGTTGTGTTCCGATCTTGTTTTACCGCTATCAATCTCAATAGATAAGACGCATTTTGGTGTTGAAGAGTTAAAACAGACGTTAGTAGACAAAATCACCGAAGCTTATAACGTACAGCGAAATCGTCAGCGTAAAGAAGCGATGGAGAGAGGGGCATCATTGAAAAAACAACTGGGACGCGCAGTTAACGTCGGTAAGAAGGTCGCGCCAAGTGCCCTAAAAGCCGCCGCACCAAAACTGGCTGAAATGGCAATAAAGAAAACAATTAAATAGTTTTTTTTAATTCGCCACCTTTAATAATAGAGGTGGCGATGATTTACCTCGGACTAGTCGTCACTATTTAGATAGACCGTTTTCCCATCTTTAATCGTTTCTAAAACAGCGATGTCTTTTATCTTCATTGGGTCAATCTCAAGTAGGTTCTCATTTAAAATCACCAAGTCGGCACGCTTACCAATCTCAATTGAGCCTTTACTTTTCTCTTCAAAGTTTTGATATGCCGCATTAATCGTTATAGCCTCTAACGCTTGATATGGTGTGATTTTATGATGCTCGCCGAGTGTCTGGTTGCTTCGAGTTACACGGTTTATCGCACTCCACATATTGGTCATCATGTCAGGAAATAACACAGGGGCGTCCATGTGAATCGTAAACATCAACTCATTTGAATTTGCCCACCCCATAGGCGAGATGTTAGATGCACGCCAAGGGCCTAACACTGAATCACGATGCCAATCTCCCCAAAAGAAGGTGTGAGCCGGGAAGAAAGAAGGGATCATCTCATTTTTCTTCATGCGTTTTATTTGGTCTAAACGTGTGGTTTGAGCGTGGATCACCACTGTTCGACGATCTTCTTTGCCATATTTGGCATCAGCCAGCTCAACCGCATTTAATAGGATATCTGCCGATGCATCGCCGTTACTGTGGCTTAGGATCTGAGCATTCATTTGATACGCGATATCTACCCATTGATTCATCTCATCTTGAGTTAACACTGGGTAACCATGATAATCATAAGCGTGGCTGTGTGGCGGCTCAAAATATGGCGTTGAGAGATAAGCAGTTTTACCTTGTGGAGAGCCGTCACCCACCATTTTCACCCCTGCTAACGTTAAGCCATTAATTGATGACTTCATTGGCATTATTTTTACCGCTTCTTTTAAATCGACCCATTTGGCATAAGCAAGCAGATCTATTTTTAGCAAATCATTCTCTGCCATGGTTTTCATTGCATTAAGTGCAGGAAGCGTCGCTAAGCCTTCTTGTGTGGTCGTAATGCCATAACCTGCGTATAAATCCTGAACCTTACCAAAGCGACGAACCGCATCTTCTTGCGTCATTTCAGGTAGGTTTCCTAAAATAGGATAAATGGCAGATTCTTCTAATACGCCAGTGAGCTCACCATTATCGTTACGACGTAACACACCGCCATCTGGGTTCGTGCTTTGTTGGTTAAATCCAATTAAGTCTAGGCCTTTGCTGTTACAGGTCGCAAGGTGTCCTGATATATGTATGGCACAGAAAGGGTACTCTTTACTGAACGTATCAAAGAACTGCTTCGTTGGGTGTTGCTTCTCTTTTAGCTCGGCATCGTCATAACCAAAAGCCACATGAAGACTGTTTTTATCAAGATTTGGTTGATTAAAATAGGCTGTCATTATCTGTTCAATATCACCAAACGAGTTCACCTTTCCCATTGGTGAAGGATAAAGAAACGGGCTTTCAATTAAAGGCAGATATTGAGCAAAGTGTCCGTGACTGTCGATAAATCCCGGCGCAAGGGTTTTGCCTTTTAAATCTCTTACTTGGGTAGTGGTGCCTTTTTGTTTAAGGATCTCTTGGTTATTGCCTACCGCCACAATAATGCCATCTTTAATGGCGATAGCCTCTGCGCGATCAGATTCACCCGTCACCGTGATTACGTCACCATTGGTAAAAATCAGATCAGGTGAAGCCAATACAAAAGGTGAAACAAGAAAGCCTGCAAGTAAACTTAATGGGAACGTCTTCATAATGTCCTCTCTGTTTTTGCCATAACTATAAATTAAGTAATATCTTTTCATGTAATACCAAAACAAAGAAGTCACTTATGATAGGGTATACCTAACAAGTTGGGTGGAAATATAAAATCAAAGGAGTGATTGAATGCATACATTAGAGCAAGTGAGCACTTTTGTTGCCGTATATGAACAAGGCTCATACAGCAGCGCAGCAAGAAAGCTTAAAAAATCCCGAACCACAGTACGTGAACATGTGGTGGCCTATGAGGATTTGTTAGGTTATTCGCTGTTTGTGATAGAAGGCAGAAAAGCCATTCCAACAGAGAAGGCCGAGCATTTGTATCACCGTGCTAAGTTAGTTGAAAAGCAAAATCGCTCTCTGTTTGTGCAAAGCCAAGCCTTGTACGAATCTAACGTTCATAACATTACGATCTATTATGATGTGATCACGCCGCTCAGTTTGATTACATATATAGAGAAACGAGTGACGGGTTACAACTCAGATATCGTTATAAATTGGAAGCATCGCACTCGGCAGGAAGCTATGGATAAATTGCAAGAAGGCGAATGCGATATAGCTATCATGCCATATCGTGGGCAGTTGTTTGCAGAGAAAGAAGTTACATGGAAAGCGATAAAGCCGATCCAAGTTGGCTGTTTTGCAGGCGTCGACTCACCTCTGGCATTAATTGATGATTTAAAGCTCGAAAACTTAATGCTAGATACTCAATACATAACAGAGAACTTCGCGACTTTAAAATTGAATTTCACCTCGATTCAAGTTTCACCGAAAATGCACACCGTCAGTAATAATGATTTACTGTGTGAGTTAGTAAAACAGAGCGGTTGGACAATTATGCCAAGGCATTACATGACGTCATACGTAGATCGAGGAGAGTTGGTTGAATTGAAGCTAAAAGAGTTGGGAAGTAATGTGTCGTTTGGCCTCAATGCCTTTTATTGTTACGGCAAAGCAGAGGTAGAAGTGTTTGGGCTTATTCTGGAATGGATTGAGGAGTGGGATAGTTTTTGAGTGTTTTAAACAGAATTTGAGCCAAGTTTAGATTAAAGGGTGATGTTTGTTTATTCGTAATGAGAAAGCCAACTTGCTTGATGTCTTCCGCCACAAGATCGGGAGCGTGATTAAGTAATCGCCCTCTAAAAACAGCTTGAAAATTGTGTAAGTGAAATGTCTTTGTCTGCTGTTTACCTTTAGTGGTGGTAAAATCGTGTTTGTATTGAATGCGCTTACTATTTTTCCATGTAGTAAGTCTTAATTGATAGGTATGCCCATCACCTATAAACATGAATTCTATTGTGTTTACTTCTTTAGCTAGAGGCTCAATATATCGCTTGATAGAACTGAAGCCACCATTATTTTCTAGTGATAATTCACCTTGAAATCGGCACCTTTTTCCATCCCAGTTAAGCTGACCAATTGAAATTCCACCCATTACGTTGTCATTTATCGCTGACCATTTTTGATATTCGTTGGGGTTTGTAAAATCAATAATTTCAAGTTCTTGTTCATTCATCTTAACTTTCCTTAACACTATGATTTTCCGTGATCATTGCTAAACATTGGTTGGTGAAATCAGAGTAGTTTGATGATTTGTCGAATTCGATTTTGAGAGAACCATGAAACATCAGCGTGACGGTTACATCTTTATAGTCCAGCCAACAGGTATATCCATCGTAATCATGCCATGCGGATATTTCACCGAATAAATATTTATTATCAAATCGGTCGCCATTCGAGCGAATACAATCGAATACTCTTAGAAACTCTTTTGTCGTAAGTCTGCTTTCCATGTGAAACTCCTGATTTGTCTACGGGAGAGAGTAATTCTTGTTCCTTAGTTAACTACGACTTAGTTTCGTATCTAGATCACTCTGAATATAAACTGATTTGATTACGCTGTTAGTGGTAACTACGTGAATTAAATAAGTGGTTATTGCTTTGGTTGTCACTGATAACGTCAAGCAAATAACTGAACCCAAAGCATGCCCATTAAATGCGCTGTATTGGCACTTTATGCATACACATATTGAGGCGTTTAATAATAATCCCCGCACCAGAATGGTCTATGCAAATTGGCATAAAAAATCAGAAGAACAGCAGCAAGCTATATTAGATAGAGCGGAGCAGTTGTTGTTGAATATTGAGGAGTTGTAGGCTTTTTCAAAAATTGAGATTAAAAGAGTTAGGAAATAATCTCTTATTTGACCTCAATATGATTTATTTTTACGGAAAACCTGATATTGAAGCGATTATTGTTGGCATACCTTATCTGATGTATGCCAACAATTAATAGAAGGCTTTGTTAAGGCGCAAGGCCTGCATCATCAATAATCCAGTTTTTATCTACGACTAAAATGTCTCTTGCGGCTTGTGCTTCAATTGAAAACTGACTGTTACCAGCATCAAATGTCACGTTACTTTGTACTTGTTGTTTACTCCAGTTTATCAGTAAAGCATCGTAACGCTCAGTTGTCAGTGTGAGGTTGTTAAACATGCCAACCATATTTGTCACACTACTAATATCCCACGAACTAATATCACCAGTAAAACTGTCCGCATTCTCGAACATATAATAGAAACTCGTCACATTGCTAACGTCCCAACGGCTTAGATCTGCATTAAATAAATTAGTCTCAGCAAACATATAATCGAGTTCGGTAACTAGTCTTAGGTCTGGGGTATCAGAGGCATTGTTTATTAGGTTTTGCGCACCATAAAAAGTGTCAGCTAACGATTTCCATTTTATATCGCCCCATTGCTCAAGAGTTTGCAGCTTTTTCTCATCCAATAAATAGCTAGCTAATTGCGGAAAAGTACCATTAATACTAATAGTATAAGTACCCGCTACCGCATAGGTATGGGTTATATCTCCGCTTTGATTATAGTCAATGTGTCCGTCTCCCCAGTCGATATTATAATCGTAACTGTGGTCATTAAACTTCGTTGAGATAGTTACTTGGTTATCAAGACTTTTACCTCCTGGGGTATCTGTTTTCCAAGTCGTAATGAAAGAGCGAGGCTCAACAACACTTATTATCCGTATTGCTGTTGATTGATTTCCTTGAGAGTCACTGGCCGTATAAACTAGTTCATAATCACCTAGCGTATCGGTATTTACAGATGTTGTTGGGAGTTTTACTTGTATGGCCCCATCAATAAGATCAATTGCTGTAGCCCCTAATTCATTATATGGACGCCCTTGACCGATAATGACTTGGCTCTCTCCATTTAATTGGATTAATGGTGCCTGAGTGTCTTCTATATCACTTCCACTTTCATTACAGGCTGTAAGTAATACTGAAACAAATAACATTGCAGCTAATTGAGCAGAAAAGGTATTTTTTAAGTAGTGAATAAATAGCATGTTGGTAAACCTCCTTGTCTAACAATAACTTTACATAGTATAGGCATGGCTAACTGAAAAGTATTACAAATCAGACTTTTTTATAACGTTTGGTTATTTAACATTTATTTTTGATACGATTTTTCTATCTACTTTTACCTATGATCTCTGAGGTAAAGTATCGATTTTTTAAGTAAAAGTAGGGTAAGTGTCTTTATATTCGATTAAGGATAGGTTTTTTCTTTCGAGGTGAGCGTAGGGTTAGTTGAAGGCATGATGTGTAGTTAGCACTAAAGTGTGAAATACCTCGAGAATTAGCTGTAGTCTTGCGTAATAAATAACGGACTGTATTTGAGCTAAGTTAACTTTTGTGAATTTGTAAGCAGTTTTCAAAAATAGTGGTGGATTTGCTCTGTTATTTGTAGGTGATATATACCGTCGTGCGGTAAGATGGCTCAGTTTTTTAGACCGTAGTGTGTGGGTGTTTATGGTCTATTTAAAATAGAAGATTAGACATAAGTGTTTGAATGACTTAAGAGCATATGTTTTCTCGAATAATAGCTTATGTGAAACAATTTGTAGTTGCACAATGCTGTTTGTCTGTAATTAAAAATTTAATACACTTTTATAAGTGAGTATGAGGACTAGAAAGGCATGAGCGAAGGACAAACTAAGAATGCAGCCTTAACAACTGCACTAGCCTTTCATTACCAAGTATTGATTGGCTTGGATAAGTGTTTTTCGCTTGAAGAAGGCCAGTCCGTTTGGTTTGAAAAAGATGGTGACGTGAGCCTGCTTTCGCCGGATGCTTTAGCATCTATTCAAACAGAAGTAAAAGACTACGCAGCAGCACTAACTGATCACCACGAAAACTTCTGGAAAACCCTTAAGAACTGGTTGGCTCCAGAGTTTGACCATTCGCAATATGGCCTTTTAGTGCTGCACACGACTCAAGCCTTTGGCGCAAAAACTCGTCTAAAAGATTGGAATACACAAACTGTCGAGCAACGTTCTACTACGCTTAAAGATATTTTTTCAGAGCGCACCAAAGAGCAGCTTAATGCAAATAAAATATTAGGAATCATAAAATTACAGAAATATGTAATGTTAGATACTGCTAGTGAAGACTTGATGGCCGTCCTCGCCAAAGTTGTATTGCATGTGGAATCTGAAGATTCAGAAACACTAAAAAAGAGTTATTGCAATAAACTTAGTGGTTACATTCCGCTTTCTAATAGGCAAGCCTTTGCTGAAGGGCTGATTGGTTTTATATATGAACAGGCGAATGGCGCAGAATGGGTAATAAATAAGATAACGTTTGACCAAAAGCGAGAAGCCTTAACAGCAAAATGGGGGCCTACTTTATTTACTATTCCAGACTTCACCTACAGAGATGCAACAGAAGAAGAAGTTGAAGTGTATATTATGGAATTGTTTGCTCAGAAAATTCTTGAAATTAAGCATGAAGCTATACTGCCCGAAGCAATAGGTAGCTGGCTGGAGCTAAGGAACTCATTGATCGAGGAGTTAAATGGCTATCCACAATTCAGGGATACTGTGAGCCGATATCGTGAGCAATGGATTCGTACGTTTTCTGCGAAATATCGTATGGCGAGCCGCAAACAAGGTAGCTCAACGGCGATATCTCAGGACTTATACGATCAAGTAACTAGCGAAATGCCATTTGGCATCGAAGGCTATCCAAACCCTGGCTTTGCTTTTAGAAATGGGCTTATTCACGACGCTATGGATGATGAAGAACGCAATTTGAAATGGAGGGTTGAGCTATGAGCAGTATTGTCGATGCTCTGTATGAGTTAAAATACAACCCGTTTGAATATGGTCCTTACCTAGCGTCGTTTTATACGGCGATTGATGAGTCTGAAAATAACCTATTGCTAGCCCCTTTGGTCATCCCACTCTGTAGTCATCCTGTTTATAATAAAAAGATTTCTGGTGCTGTGTTTGGAGAAAAGAAAAAGAGCTCTATTTGGTCTATTTTCAACGACCGCACCCAGCTCTATGACCTTCAAGAGCGAATTGACGGATTTCAAGCCTTAACCGAACTATGCATTCAATACTGTTTAATCAATGATTGGTTATCGGTAAACGAACAAGGCTTATTCCTTCACAAGGGTGATGGTTATGACTCAGTCTTTACCTGTCAAAAAAGTGCAGAAAAGCTAGGGCGATTATTCAGTGGTCGATATTTATGCATTTTTAGGAGTGAAACCACGATGAATACACTTATTCATGAAATTGGCGTTATTGATAAGCAAGGCAACAAGCATCCGGTTAATTTTAAGGCTGGGCTTAACGTTGTTACTGGTAAGTCATCGACAGGAAAAAGTGCTTTAATTGAAATTTTTGACTATTGTTTTGGCAGTGGTGAAAATACTATACCCAAAGGCGTTATTACAACTAGTACAGCTATTTATTATGTAGCGCTTGCTGTTAACGAACAAGATATAGTGATTGCGCGAGATCCTGCTATTGCATCGAAAGCCTTCTTTCGTCGCGTTGGTGTATTCAATACTGAAGATATTGGTCATGATTATTTCAATGCCAGCTATTTTCGCCCATTAGATGAGTTCAAGAAGCACTTAAGGGAGTTTTTCTTAGATATAGACGATGTCGATGAATCTTTGGCTGCCAGAGCCAATCGGCGGTTTAATCAAAAAGCGCCTACACCATCGGTGCGTAGCTTTTCATCATTTATGCTTCAACATCAAAACCTTGTTGCTAATAAACATGCGTTGTTTTATCGATTCGATGAGAAAGAAAAGCGAGATCAGGCTATTGAGCATACTAAGATCTTTTTAGGACTTGTCGACCAAAATTTCTTTCACTTATCACAAGAAAAAGAACGAATTAGCGCAATAATTAGACGATTAGAGCGCCAAAAAGAAACCAACAAGCGTACCTCAGAAAGCTATAAACAAAAAGTCGGCCCAGTTTTGAGTCAGCTGTATGCCTTGATGGGGTTTAAAGATGAACCCTTATCATTAGATAAGATGCTTCGCCATTCACAAGATGCTAAAGACCAACTCGATGGCATCATAGTTTCGGATAAAATTAACTATAATTCCGATGCATCCACACAAAGATACAATCAGTTGAAACTGGCACGTAATCAAAAAAATGCCGAATTAAGGAAGTTACAGCGTCAAGCATCGTCAATTACTAAACATATTCAAGAAGAAAAACGGTTTGTTGATAACGTAAAGCAGTTTAGTTCACCTAAGCATGTTCATATATCAGCATCGGTCTGCCCGTTTTGTCATACTGAAAAAGATAGCTTGAGACAAAGTGCAGAAAAACTACAAAAGGCCATCACCAAGGTATCGGGTAACCTTGCTCAAGCGCGCCCGATGAAAGCAAAGTTTGAGTCTTCATTGGTTGACGTACAGCGCAATATTGAAGTTGTCAGCAAGGCTTTGACTGAACTAAACCAACAAATAACGGAAATCGAGAAAACAGATAAGCAATTAGCAGAACAAATGAGTTTGTATGAAAGTGTTGTGATGCAGAAGGCAAAGTTATTTGCAGTTCTTGATAACCTCAACATGGCTGACGATGCAGAGCTTGAAAAGGAAATCAAAGAGGTAAGAAAACAACTTAAGAAGATTAATGATGAGCTTAAACAATTCGATGTACAAAAAGGTTTAGAAAGAGCATCCGCTAAGGTAAACGAATATATGCGTGAAATTGGTCAGTATTTTTCGTTTGAAGCCAGCTATATGCCCATCAATCTTCATTTTTCATTTGAAACGTTTGATCTCTATCATTTAACGCCAGAAAACGAAAAAATCTATCTACGGTCAATGGGCAGTGGGGCAAATTGGTTGTACTGCCACGTAACTCTATTTTTAGCATTGCATAAGCATTTCGTTGAGCTGGGTGATAAATGTGCCATTCCTTCAATACTGTTCTTGGATCAGCCAACGCAAGTATATTTTCCAGATTTTTCTCGCGATAACTCTAATAGTTTCGAAGAGCAAAAAAGTAAGGAAGAAATTCAAAGAACAAATAAAGATAGACCTATTGATGAAGATATAAAAGCTGTTGAAAACTTATTTAGTCAACTTTCAATCTACTGTAATGAATTAAAAAGAAATTACGGCTTTAGCCCACAAATTATCGTGACAGATCATGCAGATAATTTGGAATTATCTAATGATATACCATTTGATTCGTTAGTTAATAATAACAGATGGCGAACACGTGGTTTGATTCACCCTGTTGAAGAATGATCCTGGGTAGTAATGTGAGTTGAGTCAACGAGATTTATACTGATTTATTTTTGTTGAGGTTAGCAACTATTGCCCGAACATTATTTATAATCAAATGTTTTTCCCAAAAATAAGCTAATTAATATAAAAATGGATGTAATTTTAAATAATTACATCCATTTTTTGATACGAGATATTCTTCCATAATCAACATACCCCGTCATATTTGCAATATCCCCGATCGAGGATAAAGTAGTTATTATCCCTTATCGGGGATAAAATGGTACTCAAAAACCAATTACAAAATGAATGCCGTTTAAGATTGTTTCAGGGTTGTTTTCAAGGTTTGATAAACAAATCATTCCTAACCAACTTTTTTGCAAGCATCATAAAACATAGATAAACTGAGTTAACTATTCCTAATTTTCATAAGATAATGCGATGTTACTTGAAGGTATTGAAACACTTTTAGTTTTAAGTAAAGAGAAGACAATGAGTCGTACAGGCAGCGTACTGTACCTTAGTCAATCTGCGGTGAGTAAGCGTATTACAAAACTAGAAAAGCGTTTAGGGAAAAAATTAATAGAGCCTAATGGTCGTTATGTCACACTCACGGCTGATGCTAAATCGTTAATTGATAATATCTCTCCAACGTTTAGCGAACTTTGTGGACGCATATATGAACAACAAGCCTTAGCGAATGATTCTTTACTTAGAATTGATTGCTCTGAAACGCTTGTGGCGGGGTATTTTAGCCAAGCGCTATCAACATGTTTTCATGATGATCCAAATTTGACCGTCACAACGAATCACACGCCACGAATTGTCGAAAATGTAAAATCAGGAAAAGCGACGCTAGGCCTTTGTGCAGGATATTTACCATCTGGGCATGGATTATTAAGCTTCCATCTTTTCGATGAACCATTTTATGTTGTTAGTAACAAACATTTGGATAAGCTACCTAATGAATTGATAACAACGGATCTGACAAACAGTGCGAATACTCATCAGTCGGTTATTTTAGAAGCTTTAAAAGTGAACCCTATAATGGAGCTAGATTCATATACCGCAGCAGCCCATTTAGCATTACAAGGAACTGCTCCGGCACTGATTCCTTTTTCGGTAATAAAAGCAATAAATATAGAAGCGCGTTATTTATATCAATATAGCGAACTCAAACCGCTTTTTAGACCCATCTACATATGCACCAGACAAAATAATTATCGATTAGAGCGAGTTCAGAAAGTCATTACCGCACTTTCTGAGCACGTCAATATTAAGTTATGAGGCGTTATTCACATATAGCGATGCAATCGACTTCAATCTTTAATCCAAAGTGCAGTTCTCTGGTTGGTACTATGGTTCGCACCGGTTTATGATCCATAAAGTATTCTTTGCAAATATCATTAACCGTGTCCCACATATCAATGTCTGAAATGTAGATAACCAGTTTTAATACTTGTTGAAGATCGCTTCCTGCTTCTTCAATAATTGTGTTCAAATTATCTAATACACGACGGGTCTGTTGGCTTATATCACCGTTTATTTTTTCCCCTGTGTTTGGGTTAATTGGTAATTGGCCTGATACGTAAATTAATCCATTATGTGCTATCGCTTGAGAGTAATGTCCTGCTGCTTTTAATGAATTTTTAGTTTGAATATATTTCATTATTAACCTCTCATATCATTGATTAAATGTTCAATTGATTTTGTTGCCTTGAGTCCATTTCCGGTTACGACACCAACGGTGAGTTCGTCAGGTTTGATTTCTTGCGTTTTTATAAGCTGAGCGATTCCTGCAAATGCCGTCGCTGATGTTGGTTCGATAAAGAATCCTTGTGATCCCATTTCTTTTAATGCTGATTGGATTTGTTGTTCACTAACACTAATAAAATTCCCATTCGTTTCTTTGACAAATTGAAGGATTTCATTCATACGTGATGAACGCTTAATCTTAATACCTTCAGCAATGGTATCTTCTGAAGTAATGTTGATTTCTTTATTGTTAAAGGTTTGAACGAACGGCTGAATGCTTTCACTTTGAATACCAAAAAGGCGAGGGAGTTTGCTTATTTCTCCGCCTTTTAATAATTCAGAGAAACCGATATATGCTCCGGCTAATAGGCTTCCATTTCCTGCGGGAACAACAAAATTATCAGGGGCTTTATACCCACATTGTTCCCATATTTCATAAGCGATAGATTTGACTCCCTCGATAAATAGGGGGTGCCAGTTATGCCCAACATAATGACTTCCATGAGTGGCGCTGCTCTCTATTGCGGCTAGAGCAACATCTTCTCTTGTTCCTTCTATTTCAATGCAGTTAGCGCCGTATAATCGCGTTTGTGTCGTCTTTCCTTTGGATGTTCCAGCAGGCACAAATATGTTGCATTGCATGTTTCCTTTAGCGGCATAACCGGCATAAGCACTTCCTCCATTACCGCTTGAGTCTTCAGCAATGCTCGTTATTCCATGGTTGTTAAGGTAGTTGATTACAAGAGAGGCTCCTCGATCTTTAAATGAGCCTGTTGGTTGTAGCGAATCAAGTTTAACCAGTACTGGAGTTCCTGATATTTCAGCTTGGCAAAGAGGTGTGATGGTTTCATTGAAAGTGATGTTGATATCGTCTTTTTTTATTGGGAAAGCACTAGAATAGCGTCTAGGTGTGAATTCATTTTCTATGAGATCTTTTTTACTAAATGACGTTTGAGGTTTAACCCATAAGGCAAAGCCACATTCACATTTTATGAGTTCAGGTTTAGGTGCGTATTCTTTATTACACGCCATGCAGATGTATTTCATGGATGATCACTTCTAAGTTTGATGAATTAGAAGAAATATTCTACGGGCGATTTTTTTATTTTATAAAGGAAAGATCGGTATTTGTTCTATTCCTGAATGGAATAGGTAGACGCAATTATTAATTGGTTATGAAAAAAAAATGGATGCAGCCAATATCTGCATCTATTTTTTAATTACTTAAAGTAAAGCGGCGAATTAACTTCTAGTTTTTACCCTAAATAGAGTTTCTCTAAGTGCGCTTTAAAGAAACTTGCTTCTCTACATCTACGGTTTGTCTCATTGCACTCAGTGTGTAGTTCGCATAGATTATTTACTTGCCGATAAAGATGAATGAACGATATTTAATAACAGCTTAGTAAATGGACTGTGTCGGTCTGATGTTTTTACATACGAAACGACATTTAATGGCATATTATATGTATCTGGTATTTTGATTTTAGTATGTTCTGATGATTGATTTGAAGCTTGAATAACACAAGCAAATCCAGGTTTTCGACAGTACTCTAATGCCACACCAACACTTGCAATGCTTCCTATAAATGAAAGATCAATCCCTTTGCTGCTCAAGTTCTCAATAAAACGGTAACGGTAACGGTTGTCATTCCAACCAGTACTTGTTATCGCTAAAAATGGCCATGAAAGGACCTCTTCAAAAGTAGGGATAGGCTGATTTTTACTGACTATAAATGCGTATTCATCATCAAACATCCTTTTTTGATATAGAGATGCAGATACCGTCGGGTTTGAATAATGGATACCTAAATGAGTCTCATTGTTTAGCAAGTCTTGCGCGGTAGTTTGACGCCATGTGTTGATATCTATTGAGGCATTTGGAAATGCAACTTGTAATTTTTCAAACAGATTGCAGCCATATTTTTCTATAAGAGAAGAAGCGATTGATACCTTAATTGGCTTATCATAGTTTGCACTATCGAATTCATCTAAGACCATCATTTGATCAAACTGAGTAATAAGCTGGCGAGCTAAAGGATAGAGTTTAATGGCCTCTGGTGTTGCTTCTAAGCCATTTTCTCCTCTCTCGAATAAACTGTATCCCATCTCTTCAGATAGTTTTGTTAACTGCTTACTTACGGCGCTTTTATTTATGCCACGAACCTGAGAAGTAGCATTAAGGCTTTTAAATTCCATCATGCTTATGAAGGTGCGGAGAAAGTTAAGATTCATAATGGTTTCCATTTTGGAAAATATGATTATAGATGAAGTTCATTTAGGATATCTTATAATCGCCAACATATCTTCTGAACTGAATAATTTAAGGCGAACTTATGTTTAAAAAATCACTACTTGTTTTGACCATTTCTGCTAGCACAATCTTATTTGCAACTGAATCCTTTGCTGAGCAAACAACTAAGGTGACAGTAACTGCTGATAATTACCCTACACTTGAGACGAATCGCCAAATGGTTAACAAGACGATTGAAGCAGGTGGTATGAATAAGTTTGCGCACCGTCGTCAATTAACGCAATTAGATGAACAAAAAGTGGTACGTCTTAACCGTGATACCTATTACTCATGGGGCATTGTAGATATTTCTAAAGGTGCTACATATACATTGCCTGATGTGGGCGATAAGTACATTTCAGCTCAAGTAATTACTGAAGATCACCGTATACAAGCAATGAAGTACGGAGCTGGTACGTATGAGATTTCTACTCATGATGATTCACAAACACACGCGATTGTATTTGCACGCTTAGACTCTCGTTTTACGGAAGCAGAAGCGAAAGAGATCCAAGATAAAATGCGCATTGATGCTAACAGTGCTGAACTCGTTACACCTATCAATTTTGATATGGAGAAATTCATAGAAGTCGAGAATAAACTGAAGGCACAAATGGGGGTTATTAGTAACCGTGATGGTGCTGAAGCAATTACGGGTATGTTCACAGATCCACTTGATGCTTCAGCTAAAGATTATACCCTTGAGAAGTACACCGTTGGGGCGGCTATCGGTTGGGCTGGTGCTCAAAAAATTGATAATGTGTATGAAGTATCAGATAACTACCCAAGCAGTACGTGCTATCAAGCAACCTTTAAAAATCCAGAAAATAAAGCGTTCTGGTCAGTCACTGTTTATAACGGCAAAGGTTTTATGTTTAATGAGAAAGCAAACATCAACTCTTACAATGCTGATATGAATAATGATGGTACTTTTACAGTAAGCTTCGGCTGTGGTGATGGTGCGATAAATAACTTGGTAACTGCGAATGAAACCGCGGAATTCAATATAGGCGTCCGTCATTATCAAGCTTCTGATAAAGTACGTAGCGGTGAAATTCGTATCTTACCGACAGTAAAAGCAGTTAAATAGATAGCGGTAGAGCTTTTACGAGATAACTTGGAGTATCAATAAAAAAGGAGCAGCTATAGACTGCTCCTTAATTCGTTAAAGATAGCGATTCTCTAAATGCGCTTTAAAGAATTCAGGATTCAACACATCACCTGTCGACTGTTTAACCAACTCATCTGTTGAGAGTAGGGATGCTTTCTTCCAAATGTTCTTATCTAGCCAGGCAAAGATTGGTTCTAGATTACCTTGCGAGATCTGCTCTGCAACGTTTACTTCTTTTTTCATTGCTGCCATAAACTGTGCTGCGTACATTGCACCTAATGTGTAACTTGGGAAGTAACCAAAGCTGCCATCTGTCCAGTGAATGTCTTGCATGCAACCATTTTTGTAATTGTCTTTAGTTGATAAACCTAAGTACTGCTGCATTTTTGTATCCCATAATTCAGGGATATCTGTGTATTCGATTTTACCATTCATTAAGTCACGTTCAATTTCATAACGAAGGATAACGTGAGCAGGGTAAGTGGCTTCATCAGCATCTACACGGATAAAATCTGGGTTTACTCGTGTGTAGATTTTTTGCAGGTTACTTGATTCAATGATTTTTGGATCAGCCTGAGTAAAGTGTTTAGCAACTAAAGGAGACAGTTGAGCAATAAACTCTTGGCTGCGGCCTAATTGCATTTCAAAAAACAGGCTTTGTGATTCATGAATGCCCATCGAACGAGCTTGTCCTACTGGTAGCCCTGCAAACGCTTTTGGTAACCCTTGCTCATAGCGTGCATGACCCGTTTCATGTACCGTGCCCATTAATGATTGCACAAAATCACTGTCATCGTAACGCGTGGTAATACGAACATCGGTAGGAACGCCGCCACAGAAAGGGTGCATGCTGACATCAAGACGGCCATGGTCAAAGTCAAAATTTAGAAACTTCATTACATCTAAGCTCAGCTGGCGCTGTTGCTCTGTCGGGTAGTGGCCTTCTGGTAAATGAATAGATTCTGTCGCTTGTTTCTCTTGGAGCTGCTGGATAAGTGTTGGCAGCCATGTTTTTACGTTATCAAAAACCACATCAAGTTTGGCTGTGGTGGTTCCTGGTTCGTATAAATCAAGCATGGCATCGTAAGGCGTTAATCCTGTTATGTCTGCGCGGATCTGAGCTTCTTCTTTTGATAGCGCGACAATTTCTGCAAAGTTCTTACTGAATCCCGCCCAATCATTCTCACCACGCTGAGTACGCCATGCATGTTCACATTTAGAACCTGCAAGAGATTGTGCTTCGACTAAAGCTTCTGGTAGGGCAGTGGTTTGTTGCCATTGAGATTTCATTTCACGAAGGCTTGCTTGCTCATTAGTCGATAAAGATTCTGATTCTGCTTTATCAAACCATTCTGCTAGGTGCGGGGCATTACCAAGTTGATGTAGATGAACAGACAGCTCAGCCATGGCTTCTGATCTCGCTTCATTACCACCCGATGGCATTACAGCAGCTTGGTCCCACCCACAAATGGCAGATAGATGTTCAAAGCGAGAGATTTTTAAATGGTGTTGAACGAGTTTTTGGTAATGGCTCATAGATATTCCTTCATTTTAATTATTCTAACTTTTAATGATTGTAACTCTATGTTTATCGCTAGGTAAAATATTTACAGTAATCAATGACATTAAACAGACAAAAAAATACCCCGCATTAAGCGAGGCATACATTTTCACAAATAGTGAAAGTGGTTTAGCTAATTTTTACAGGCCAGCCGTAAGATTTGTACTCTTCAGCTAGCTTGTTCGCGATCTCAGTAGATACAGTTGCTGAAACCCATTTGCCAAAACCCATTACTTGATATTCTAATGTTACATGATTCATAATTATTCCCCCCCAGATATGAATGCGTGTACTTTATCGCTCTTCACTAGAGATAACTTTCATATCAGGGTCAAATAGATCGATATATGGCTTATTTTATATAAACGTGCAAAATAAATGAAATGTATAAATATATGTAGAGTATTTATTCAAATTTATAGACTGAAAGGAAAAGATAGTAATTATTTATTTAATCGATATATTAATATAACCTTCAGTAAAATATGGATATAGCATGATAATGGATTTTTGGGCATTCTTTATTGCGATACTACTTTTAACGATGACCCCAGGGCTAGACACTGCCTTAGTAATTCGTAATACCACGCGTGGTGGTTGGAAAGATGGCATTACTTGCAGTCTTGGTATTTGCTGTGGTCTGTTTGTGCATGCAACCTTGTCTGCGGTGGGTTTGTCCGTGTTGCTTGTTGGCTCTGCTGAGCTGTTTACTGTAGTAAAAACTGTGGGTGCTATTTATCTGATTTATTTAGGAATACAATCAATTAGAAGTACGTTTAATAAGCATCAAGCGATGAATACGACAAGCGAGAAAGGTAAAGATAGTAAGCCTTTAGCTGTTTCATTTAAAGAAGGTTTTTTATCTAATATCTTAAATCCTAAAACCGCGGTGTTTTATCTGGCGTTATTACCCCAATTTATTAACCCTGAATATAGTGCGTTTATTCAATCACTATTGATGGCGAGTATTCATTTTATTATTGCGATGCTTTGGCAGGGTGGAATTGCATTATTGGTTGAGAAAGCTCAAGAGATGATGGCTAGCGAAAAAGTGACGAAGAGAATAGAGAGAATAACAGGCATGGTACTGATTGTATTAGGTGGTAATTTGCTAGTTTCTAAGTGAGTGTTCTATCTATTAAATTAAGAATGCTATACATAAATTTTTCAATCATAGGTATAGCATTCTTATTGTTAGTCGATAAGTGTTATTAACTGTCTTTAGAGCGAACTGAGTCAATCACATTACCAATCTTTTCGGTTATTGGGTTTGGCTTTTTTGGTTTTTTGTCTTTTTTTGCAAAGTGAACATGTACATCTTGCTGAGCAAAGGGAATCGAAATCCCTTCTTTATCAAAACGTAATTTCACTTCACGAGTAACATCCCAATACACATCCCAATAATCGTCTGTTTTAACCCAAGGACGAACAATAAAATCAACAGAAGATGCACCTAGCACGTGAACACGAATATTTGGTTCTGGCTTTTTCAATGCTGCAGGGTGAGCATCAACAATTTCTGCTAAAATCTTCTCAGCTTTTTCGATACTGTCTTCATATCCAATGCCAAACACCATATCGACACGGCGTAATCGTTCATGGGTTACGTTCTTTATTACGTCTCCCCAAATCTTACTATTGGGCAAAATGATGATTTGGTTATCAAAGGTTTTGATCGTGGTGTTAACAAGGCTCATGGAGCTTACCTTGCCAGATACGCCACCGGCCTCAACAAGATCACCAACATCAAATGGACGGTAAATAAGTAACATCATGCCCGATGCAAAGTTAGATAGGGTATCTTGTAATGCGAAACCAATAATAATACCGGCGACACCAAAACCTGTGAGAACAGGCGCGAGATCTAAGCCTATTTTAGAGAAAGCGATTAAGATACCAATAAAGTAAATGAGCTTACTCGACATCGATACAAAGAAATCTTGCATCAACTTACTCATGCGCAAATGCGGCTGTACTACGGCTTTTAAAACAACACGGCTGGTGAGTTTTGCAACCATGCGAGTCGCAAACAGTATCAATACGAAAACTAAGAATTTGAGTAATTGATCTGGAGCGTGCTTTAACAGCCAATTACTGCCAGATGAAATCCAGTTACTTAAAATAGCGGTAATAACAGGGAAGTTAAGAATATCTTCGGTTAAATTACCTGTGGTAGAAAAAAGCTGTCGTTTGTAATCGGTGGTATTGATATTTAGTTGGTCAGCAATACTAATCAGTTTTTCTAACCCTTTGGTTGAGTTAGTGACTTTGCGTTCAAAAAATAGATGATCGAGGGTGAGGGACGATTTCTCTGAATCGGATGAATGAGCCAGTTGATCGGACAGCAGCTGTTCACGGCTAGTATCAAAACTTAATGATGCAGAGAGAAACTTAATTTTTTGATCAATAAATAACTTAAAGGCGGTTAATTTTGATTCCTCTGGTTTTCCTAGTTTCGCAAGCCATTGGTAGTTTTCAAGTTGGTCATTTAGAGAGAGGTAGTAGTAATCTCTAGATTCTTTAAGCGTATTTTGCAGTGCAAGTTTTTGTTCTATATCTGCTTTGTCTAATTTCGCTTGTTTTTGTTTAATGTCTTTGTCTAGATAGTCAATAGAGCGATCAGCATAAGCGACTTGGCTTTCTACTTCTTGGATTAACAGTGGCGTGGTTGTCTTATCATGACGTTTGATTAAATCAGCTAAGACTATCCTAAGCTCGTTATTTTTACCAAGCTGCTGAACTCGGATAACGGCAAGATCGCTTCCTGTAAACGAAGCTGCTTCTTTTTTTAATCGTGCGACTTCATTATTTATTTTGTCTAAGGCTTCTAGATCTTGAGCTTCATTAGCAAAGGAGATAGAGCTAAAAAAGAGAAGGAGCCAAATAAAATTGCGCATAATGCCTCTATTGCGGTGAAGGAAGTTAGGTGATGCCTTTTATGTATTGTAGTGAAATATAAAGGAAAGTGGCACAAGAAATTTTTTAGGAGATGTCACAAAAATGAAAAAGCAGCTGTGAAAGCCGCTTTTTTATTTGGTGTGTAATGTTGATTAGTTAAGTTTTTTGAACTCATCAAACAGAGCTTTAAAAAAAGAGATTAAAAATCCAGCTACAATCACTAATAATACTGAACCAAATATCAGAGTTAATATTTCCATATATCACCTCGTAAAAGAGTACAAAGTGAGTATAGTAGATTTATAAGTTTATTTATTTGAATTCATAAATAAAAATGAAATAAGGTGTATCTAAACGAGCATACACCTCAATATTTCATTTAACTGTAAACGGATTCTTTGTTTCTATTCTCTTGTTTACTAAAGAAAAGATGAGTTTCTTCTATGATGATATGACGTAAAGCAATTAAACCAATTAAGTTTGGAATTGCCATTAAGCCATTAACAATATCAGCGATTACCCAAATAGTATCCAAGTGCATATAAGCGCCCGATGCGACTAATGCAATAAAGATGATTTTGTATGGCAGTACGCCTTTAGTACCAAATAGATAGGTTACACAACGCTCACCATAATAGTTCCAGCCTAGAATGGTAGTGAAAGCAAAGAACATCAAGCCTATAGAAACTAAATAAGGGCCAAATTGGTCTGAGCCTAAACCAATCGCAAACGCTTGGGTTGTCATTAATGCACCTGCGGCATCACCTTGCCAAACACCGGTAACGACTAAGGTTAAGCCTGTCATAGTACAGATAATCACGGTATCAAAAAATGTCCCCGTCATAGAGACTAAGCCTTGTTTTACACAAGAATCTGTTTTTGCGGCAGCGGCAGCAATAGGGGCGCTACCAAGACCTGATTCGTTTGAGAACACACCACGCGCAACACCCGATTGAATAGCTAGCATGATAGAGGCACCAACAAAGCCTCCCGTTGCTGCGCTTCCTGTAAAGGCTGATGTAATAACCAGTTGGATAGCAGCAGGAAGAGCTTCAGCTTGCATGATTAATACCGAAAGGCATGAAACCACATAAACGACAGCCATGGTTGGAACCACTTTTTCTGCTACTTTAGCAATGGATTTAATACCACCTAAGGTAACAACAGCAACAAGAACCGTTAAAATTCCACCAGTTAACCAAGCAGGGGCATTCATTGTTAGGTGAGCTGAATCAACAATGGCGTTGATTTGTGGAAACGTACCAATACCAAAACAAGCAACGCCCAAGGCAAATAGAGCAAACAGCTTAGCAAGCCATTTATTACCCATGCCATACTCAATGTAATACATTGGGCCACCAATCATTTGGCCATTGCTATCGGTTTTTCTGTATTTTACCGCCAATAAACATTCTGCGTATTTTGTTGCCATTCCAAATACGGCTGCAAGCCACATCCAAAATAGGGCACCAGGGCCACCCATTTTAATCGCGGTAGCAACACCGACGATATTACCAGTACCAATGGTGGCTGATAGAGCTGTACATAAAGCAGCAAAACTAGAGACATCACCTTTGCCTTTGCTTTCATTTTCTTCTTTTGAGAAGACCATTTTCAGCGCGGTTGGTAAATGACGTAATTGGAAAATACGAAGTCGGAACGTAAAGTAGATACCTGTACCCACTAATAAGATCAATAGAGGTGGACCCCAGATGAAGTTATCGATAGTAACAAGCGTGTTGTGAAAGGTGTTCATGGTTTCCCCTTAATAAAGCATATAGTAAGGAGAAGAGAGAGTGGTGTACCAAAACCAAAAAATAGGCAATAGTATAGAGCCGAGATTAATCGGATCACTTTCTCCTCTGTCCTTTTGCCTGAGAGTTTCACCTTTATCATTTTTCAGATAAGGGCTTGCTCCTTCGGCGGCCGATTTAACGGCTCTCTCCAGAGATTCCTCCAACTACAGTCCTCACCTTATTCATGGTTTGAATTAGGCGCCTGAAAGATTTACTTCTTCGGCGGGCGTAACCAATTACTGGTTGTTGCCACTCTCCTGCAGTCTTCATCGGATCAACAAATTTTAAGCTATGAAATAGCTATGGGGCATATGTTAGACAAGTCACATTTTTTTGTCATGCCTTTTATTTACAAAATAGATAAAAATTGATCGAAAACGGTTTCTTTGTTCAAAATAACAACGACAACTCAAGTATTTAGAGACTGAAAGTGTGCTAAAGTATAAGAAAAGCGAGGTGTACTATGTTACGAATTGCAGTCATTATTTTATTGTTTGCTCTATCTGCCTTATTGTTTAAATACAGAGCAAATGAAAAAATCCAAAAGTCGGTGATTTATACATCAGTCATTGGTGTTGTTATTTATGTGTCATACATCATGATTTCAGAACTGATACGATAAATTATCTTTTTACGAACAAAACGTGTAGATAATAGTTCTATACTGTTTATTGCTTATATATGAATGCTTGAGGTTAATGCGTGAGTGTAGAAAATCAAACCAGAACGACAGACGATCATGATGAAGATGTCATCATTATTGAAGAAAAATCAAAAACGAATCACTGGGTTGCCGGAGTTACGTTAATTATTGGCGCCATTGCTGGTGGGCTAATTGGTTCGAGTGTGTCTGACAATAAATGGTCTGAGGCTTATGCTCAACTTGAAGTAAAAACTAAGCAATACCAAGCGGAGTTGAAACAAGCTGACGTAAAAAGTGCAGAGCTTGATGTTTTGATTGCGACAGAAAAAGAACAAGCGTTAGAAGAGCAAAAGAAAGTAAATGCTGAAGATAAGGCACAAGCGGTTGCCGCTGAAGCTAAAAAACGCACATCAATAACCAAAGAAGTAGGGGCATTAAAATCTCATAACGCTTCATTGGGTATGCAAGTAGAAGAGCAAGATAAACAAATCACTCAATTGACTAATCAAGTTGATCTACAGCTAACTATGTTATCTCGTGCTAAGCAATTATTTCAACGTCAACTACAGTTAAAAGAAGAAGCAAGCGCTCTTGAAGTAAAAGTTGAAGTGACAACGGCAAATGAAAAGCAATTAGCAAAAGAGTGTAAAGTATATCTTGAGGGTAAAAGTTGGGATGTGAAGTCAGACGTATGTAAGCGTCAAGAAGAAGCGAAGAACCTCATAACTCAATACAACGATGAACTGCAACTTCTGCAAATGGATATTAAAGAAATTGATCGTATTAGCGAAGATTTAGGAATGTAAATTTCCATATTCAATAAAAGAAGCCACACATTGTTGTGGTTTTTTTATACGTGTGGTTTGTATTGAGAATTATTTACATTTGAGTTGTTTGTGATTAATAAAAGATATATCATCCTGTAACAAAATGTATTTGGAGAAAATGAGTGAGTAATCAATCAGCTAAATTTGTTCAAGGTTCGACTATGCGTCATATTTTAGTGATGTCTGGAACAGCCTCTATTGGGTTAATGGCACTGTTTGTCGTTGATCTTCTCGATATGTTTTTCATTAGTATGTTGGGACAAGTTGAACTGGCCGCAGCAATTGGTTTTGCTGGAACAATTATCTTCTTTTCTACGTCGGTATCTATCGGCTCATCGATTGCTATGGGCGCCTTAGTGTCTAAAGCATTAGGGGCGAAAGAGAATGATACCGCCAAACAGTTAGCGTCCAGTACATTGGTTATCGCTTTTATTGTAAACAGCATTATCACCATCACAATGTTTTACTTTATTCCTGAATTACTTGCCATGATAGGCGCGAAAGGAGTGGTGGCAGAGCGCGCGCAAGCGTATCTTTCTATTCTTTTACCAAGTACGCCAATTATTGCTCTTGCTATGGCAGCAGGTGCTGGGCTAAGAGCGGTAGGTGATGCAAAGCGCTCGATGTTAGCTACTTTGTACGGTGGTATCGTTAACGCTATTTTAGATCCTATCTTCATCTTTGGTTTTAATATGAATGTCGAAGGTGCAGCGATTGCCTCGGTTATTTCAAGAATTACCGTCCTTGTATTCTCACTTTATCCTCTCATTGTGACGCATAAACTTATTGAGTTTCCAAAATGGGGTGAGGTGAAACGTCATTCTCCGGCTATTTTTACCATCGCGGTTCCTGCCATTGTGACCAATACAGCGACACCGATTGGCAATGCGATTGTGACATCCACCTTAGCGCCATTTGGAGAAGATTTTGTTGCAGGTTTTGCGGTAGTTGGGCGATTGATCCCTGTGACGTTTGCTGTGATCTTTGCTATGTCAGGGGCGGTTGGTCCTATTATCGGGCAAAACTATGGGGCTAAACGGGTAGATAGGGTGCGTGAGACGTTGCGAAACTCCCTATTTTTTACCGCTATTTATTGTGTCTTTGTTTCGCTAATTTTATATGTTCTTCAAGACCTTATTATACAAAGCTTCAGTCTTGTTGGTGATGCGGCGCTGATCATGAGTACATTCTGTACCGTGGTTGCTATTACTTTCATTTTTAATGGAGCAATGTTTGTAGCAAATACGTCGTTTAATAATTTAGGCAAACCACTCTATTCGACAGCGTTGAACTTAAGTAAAGCGACTATTGGTACACTGCCTTTTGTGTATTTTGGCGCACAATGGTACGGCGGGATTGGGGTGCTTTATGGGCAAGCCCTAGGTAATATTGTGTTTGGTATTATCAGTATTATAGTATTAAGAGTTCATGTTGTGAGTATGGTGAAAGAGCATTGCCAAACGCTTTCATCTGATGACACATTGGCGGATATTTCTGTAACCATGACACCATTTTGTAATAACGATGCAGTAATTATGCAAAGTGGAGCTAAAAAAGAAGATAAATTAGAGAACCCATCTTTGTCTGGATAAGCGTTGACATTGATCTTATTGAACTAATAAAAAATGGTGGCACTGTATAAATACAAGGCCACCATTTTTTGTTTTAGATTTTCGTATTATTTTTGTTTAGTTAATTTTCTACGTAAAAAACCAAATCCAAATAATGAAGCCAGCGCAAAAAAGTTAAATGATGCGGCTTTCTCATAATCAAGTGAAATCACGATAGGATCATGATCGGATGCGGAATACATGTCGTTGTATTTCACCATATCACCCGTGTATTTTGAGCTGTATTCAAATAAGTTACTTTCTGCGGCATTGATGTGCCAATCTTCAATTTCAGTCACACGCTCAGCCAGTGACTCATTGGCTAATGCATGGTCAAGATTACCTAGTTCACCTGAGTAGGTATAAGAGAAGGTTTCTGTGCCATGTAGGTGAGTGTTTAGGTTAATATAACCATAACCTTGTGTAATTTGGCTGCCAGTTTCTTCATAAGGAAGTGGATTACCATTTTTATCTGTACCTAGCGTTGTATAAGCCGCGGTGAAAATATCACGGTCGTATTTTTCTGGGCTATAGTCAGTTAGTGTTAGTAGGGGATCTTCCATTCCATAGGCGTTCATGTCACCTAAGATTAGAATATCGCCTTTAACCGTTTCTAGATCATCACCGAGAGCTTTGGCTGCAGAAACTCTGAAGCGGTTACAGTTTCCTTGTAGATCGGCAGGATCACTGTTTTCTTCAAAGTTTTGCCATTGCTCAATACACTCAGAGCCTTTTGATTTTAGATGGTTAACCACAACAGTTAATGGCTCATTAGCTTCTTTAACCATAAATTCTTGAACTAGACTGTGACGTTGATATTTGTCATAAGCTGGATTGAATTCAATGGTGCCATTATTATCACGAGTGACGGTATTTTCAGCCACGTGTTGTTCTGGTGTTTTGATAACACGCGCTTTGCCTTTGAGTTTCACTTCACTTGGGCGATACAGTAGGGCAACCATGATGGCATCTGAACCTAGATATTCACCTTGATATTTGTCTTTGTTTTTAATCTCTACGTATTTGTAGTGATCCTCTTCATCTTCAAATTTAGCATTTAAAGCCGTTGTTAAATCACTAATGGCGCTGTTTTCACCAAAGCCGTTGTTCTCAACTTCCATTAAACCAATAATATCCGCATCAATAGCAACTAATGCAGATAAAATTTTTGCTTGCTGAACAGCAAAATCATCCGCATTTTCGGCACCACGATTTTGACCTGTTGGATTAGCATCACCGCCAGTTGCTACTGATGTAAAGTAGTTTAATACGTTAAAGCTTGTGATGGTTAAGTCTTCATCATCAATGCTTGGCTCATCTGTTCGCTCAACATTAAATAGGGTTGAACCATCATCATTAAGTACTTGAGTAATAATATTGTCTTGAGTGATGGTGTTTGAGACAACTAAACGGTATTGACCGTAAGAATAAGCAACAACACCTTCTAGACCTTCAATACGCGCCCCTAACCGTAGGTAGGAATCAGCACTGCCATCTTGATTAATATCCGCTGCAAAATCAGGGAAATAAGGGACTTTTCCGTTCGCGGCTTTGTTGTCTGATTCAATCGTAATTTGGCGTTTTGCATTATCTTCAGCTAAGGCAATCGCTTCTGGACTTTCTGCCGCAAAAAGTTGAGTTGGTTTAAATAGTGGCTCTCCATGAGACAGCACCATGTTGTTACGTTTACTACCGTAATCAAAGCTGAAATTACGAGTAATACGTAGATCTGAATGCGATGTTAGCTGTACCTTCATCCCTTCGTGGCGCTCTAATGCATCTGCTAGTGTTTCACCTTCATTAATGACTAATTCATTAACTTGTGCAGGGGATTCAGTCCTTTGAACTATATAGTTATTAGTATCAGGCTTTAATTGTGTTTGGTTGTAGTACTCTTGAACTTTGGCTTTTACACACACAACTGCACCAGGTTGGATCTGTTGAGATGGCGCGTTGCCTGTACTTACAAAAATACCTTCTGAGCTATTTGGATCAAAGTCATCATTAAGGCCTTGTAGGTAAAAACCTTTTAATAAGCTTTCGCCACGCGCAGTGACAATACCTTGAACAAAGTACTCTTCTGTTGATGTAAATCCACTCGTGATCAGAGGCGATTTATCACCTGTGCCTTGAATTTGGTTAATTTCGGTAAAGGTTGGAGGCGTACCTGAATCGGTTTCACAAGCAAACGCAGGGGGTGGCGTTACTCCTTCTTGATATTCACCAAGCCCTTCAATATTATCCTTTGATTTTTCAAGCCACATAGCAGAATCAAATGTTGTGCTAGGAGTTAAATCAGCTCGAACAAAGCTTTTGTCTTTACCCCAATCAACATCGCCGTCAACGCCAATACGATCATGCTCTGCTCCATCTTTGAATAACATGTAAGTCTCATCACCATTATGGTTAACAATACTTTCAATGCTATCTGTCACGCCTTTAATTGCATCAGAGGCACGGCTGTTTGAAATAACGTAGACACTTTTTGCATCTAAGGTAATGGCAGATAGGTCGAGATCATTTTTCCACTCGTTTAATCCATTGTATTTATATTTAAGAACGTAGCCAGAAAGTGATACCGAGCTGTCACCTGTGTTACTGATTTCTAATGATTTATTGTAACTTCCGCCTTCTACATACTGAGAAATAATAATATCAGCGTATGCATTACCAGAGAGGGCTAATCCTACCGCCATTGCTAGAGAGGTTTTCAATTGAGTTTTTTTCATTTCACTGCTTTCCGTAGTCATGTTATATGAATTGAGATGACTCATTCGATGAGTCTATAAATTAAAGCTCTCATATTGATATGTCATAAACATTATATTTGCATGAATAATGTGAGATTGAGCAGTGCTGTAACGCTATAAATTTGGCAGAAATCAATTTAATAACAAAAATAGTAATAGTGGGTATTTACACAGTGTTATTAGAAATAGATTGTGAGTTGAAAATATTAAAACTGATTATTACATAGATAATCGATATGAATCGTAATTGAATGAATTTAAAATATAAAGCGATCGTAATGCCAATTTGTAAACGTCATGATGAGTTAAATACAGAGAATGAATAGGTGGCATGAATGAAAACGTTATCTTTGTCGGCGCTAATAACCTTAGGCCTGATGTCCACGAATGTGCACTCTCACGATGAGCCTAATACGGCATCAATAGACGTATTATTAGCCAAAGAATATCACAACGATCTCGATATTGATGGGTACTGGCTAAGTGAAAAGCTGGATGGGATTAGAGCATATTGGACTGGCTCTGAGTTATTAACGCGAACGGGCCACAAAATCGCTGCCCCAGATTGGTTTACTGATCCTCTGCCTAAATACGCAATGGATGGTGAGTTATGGGCGGGAAGAGGGGGATTTCAACAAGTAGCAAGAACCGTTTTAGATGGCCAGCCAGATGAAGAGCAATGGCGAGAGATTACGTTCATGGCGTTTGATTTACCTTTCTCTACAGGCATGTTTCCTAAGCGTTATTACGAATTGGAAGTATTGGTTAAAAAGTTGGATAAACGCCATGTCAAATTAGTCGAGCAATATCCAATCAGTACTGATGAAATGCTGTTTGAAACATTAGAAGATATCTCAACCAGAAATGGTGAAGGACTCATGCTAAGAAAGCTCGATAGCATTTATCGACCAGGTCGAAGTGATGATTTGATTAAATTGAAGAAGCATCAAGATAACGAAGCGATAGTGGTGGGTTATACCGATGGAAAGGGAAAATACACAGGAATGGTTGGGGCGTTAATCTTACAAATGCCAAATGGGAAAGAGTTTAAAGTGGGCAGTGGTTTGAGTGTTGCTGAAAGAGAAGACCCGCCTAAGTTGGGCCAAAAAGTGACGTATCGTTACAATGGTTACACTGATAGTGGTATTCCAAAGTTTGCTCGTTATCTTGCGGTTCGTGAAGGTTATTAATAGAGATTATTTGAAGAGAGCAATGGAGCTTATATTTAGCATAAACTCCATATTATATAGTTTGATTAAATAGTTTGATTATTCACAAGTGCTTAGCGTTTTAACGCTGTCTCGAACCATTAATGTCGGTTCTAGCTGTATCACATGATTTGTTTGTGATTTAGTTTGGATTTTCTCCAACAATGAATCAACAGCTTGCTGTCCTAATCGATGTTTTGGTTGGTGAATAGTGGTTAACGATGGCGTAATGTATTTTGCCATCTTGATATCATCATAACCAACAATCGACAGATCATTTGGTACTGAAATTCCTTTCTTACTCGCGCAATTGATCACACCCATTGCCATCATGTCATTTGATACAAACAGAGCGGTAGGCAATTTACCTCTGCCATGAAGCTCATTAAATGCAGTTTCGCCACCTTCGCATTCAAAGTCACCAGAGGCGATCCATTGTTTATTAATCTCTAATCCAGACTCTTCCATCGCTTGCACAAAACCACTTAAACGTTGCTGCGCTTGCAGTTTGTTCAAAGGGCCAGTTAAACAACCAATTTCAGTATGACCTTGTTCAATCAGGTGTTTTGTTGCTAAGTAACCGCCGTGGTGGGAATTATCTTGGATTTTATCGCTTGGAAAATCAATCAAGCCCCAGTCCATTACAACCGTTGGGACGGCTTGGTAGCGAGAAAATAGTTCAAGCACTTGGTTTTCAATTTCGGTACACATCAGCAATAAGCCATCAACACGCTTTTGCAGTAGGGTATCTAAACTTGAATGGACACGTTTTGCATCGCCTTCGGTATTGCATAAAATTAGGTTGTAACCCATTTCATAACAACGTCGTTCAACGCCTTTTACTACTTCGCCAAAAAATGGATTGGTAGAGGTAGTAACTAGCATACCAAAGGTTTTTGTGTGGTTGACTTTTAAACTGCGAGCGAGCGCAGAGGGCGCATAATTCAGCTCAGATACCGCGGTCATGACACGTTCAGAAATATCATCACTGACAAAGCGTGTTTTATTTAGAACATGACTCACCGTAGAGGTAGAGACACACGCGTGTTTGGCTACATCTTTGATTGTTGCCATAAATTCAATCCTTTGTTTATGTCTTTATGAGTAAATCACTAAGGTGTTTAGCTCATAAAGACACGAAAGTCGGTATTAGTGCTCTAGTAAAAAACGCTCGACTTCTGTAATAGAAGGGATAGAGGTTTGAGCACCCATTCGAGTTACTGATATTGCCGCTGCAGCATGAGCAAATTTAATCGCATCATCCAATTTACGGCCAGATTGTAAGCCTGTTAAGAACGCACCGTTAAAGGTATCACCAGCGCCTGTTGTGTCGGTTGCTTGAACTCTAAAGCCTTCAACTTGACGGCCTTTGCCACCTTGGCTAATCCACACGCCTTTGCTACCCAGAGTGATCATCACGGTTTCAATGCCTTTCGCATGAAGTGCGTCAGCAGCCTGTTGAGCGCTTGCCATGTCAGTCACTTCAATGCCCGTTAGCAATTCAGCTTCTGTTTCATTAGGCGTAATCATATCAACAAGTTGTAATAAGTCATCACTTAATTGGTGAGCAGGAGCTGGGTTTAGAACGACTTTAGTACCTGCTGCTTTTGCAATTTGAGCTGCTTCTTCGATGGTTTCAATCGGTGTTTCAAGCTGCATTAACAAGGTATCAGCCGCTTCAATTAATCCGTGATGAGGCGCAATGCGTTCTGCGGTTAAGCATGCGTTTGCTTCAGCAGAAATACAGATGCTGTTTTCACCGGTTGCTGCAACTTGGATCATCGCAATGCCGGTTGGTGTGTTTTCTTCAATCATCACACCGTCAGTATTAATACCATCGAACTTAAATGCTTCAATCATTTGGTGACCAAAGCTGTCGTCTCCTACGCTTGCAATAAAAGCAATATCAGCGCCTAAACGCGCCGCAGCAACAGCTTGGTTTGCGCCTTTTCCGCCAGGGATAACTGAATAACTGTGACCGTGTAACGTCTCGCCTGGACGTGGGAAAGAAGCAACTTGAAGAACGTGATCTGCGTTTACGCTACCTAAAACAACTAATTTATTCATAATGCGCCTTTGTTTCTTATCTGGAAATGACCTTGAAGTTATTGGTCTTAAAACATATGGGTAAATGGGTGACTAACTTATGTATAGTTTCATTCATTTAACGATATATTTTCGTATTTCTATGTTTAGAGAAGAGTAGAGCATCAGTGCAATTTAGTTGTGAGCGCACCAATGCTCTATTTTTACTTACTAAGCTATTTATTCAATTACTTAGCGATAACTTTTAGGTCAACAGGAATGTATTTTTCTACTGTTTCACCTTTTAGTACTTTAACGGCAGTTTCAACACCAAGAGCACCAATTAGGTCAGGTTGTTGTGCAATCGTTGCACCAAGTAGGCCACGGTTAACCGCTGCAATACCATCTTCTGTGCCATCAAAACCTACGATTAGAACGTCTTTACCTGATGCTTGAACAGCACGTAGAGCACCTAACGCCATTTCATCATTTTGAGCAAATACTGCTTGAACATCAGGGTTTGCTGCAATCATGTTTTCCATTACGTTAAGACCTTTAGTACGGTCAAAATCAGCTGGTTGGCTACCTAGTAGTTCAAGACCACCGCTGTTTACTGTTTTCATGAAACCTTCACCACGCTCACGCGCAGCTGATGTCCCTGCAATACCTTCAAGTTGGATAACGCGTGCTTTTTCGCCCACTTTTTCCATGATGTATTTACCCGCCATTTCACCACCGGCAACGTTATCTGATGCAATGTGACTTACAACATCACCACGGCTTGCACCACGGTCAAGAGTTAATACAGGGATGCCAGAGCGGTTAGCCATGCGAATTGCATTTGATACCGCATCAGAATCGGTTGGGTTGATTAGAATTGCTTTTACGCCACGAACGGTAAGATCTTCAATATTTGAAAGCTCTTTACTTGGATCGTTTTGAGAATCCAGAACAATCAGTTTGTAGCCTAGGTCTTTTGCTTTTGCTTCAGCACCTTCTTTCATGGTCACAAAAAATGGGTTGTTCAACGTAGAAACGACCATTGCCATTGTGTCTTGAGCCGCAGCTGTCGATGTGAAAGAAGCAGAAAGTAGGGCTGCAGAGATTAGGGTTGCTAACTTTTTCATTCTATATTCCTTGTAGAGTGTAGGGCGGCACAAATCAAACATGGTACGTCTGGTTGTGCCTATTTCTTGTTTTAAATAGCAAACGAATTTATAGGGGTGACTCTTATTCGTATAAGTTATTAAGTGTTGTAAATAATGGGTATTACTTGTTTTTGTTGTCCACTAATACTGCCAGTAGGATAACCACCGCTTTGGCGATCATTTGGTAGTAAGAAGAAACATCTAATAAGTTCAGTGCGTTGTTTAAGAAGCCGATAATCAGAGCACCAACGAGTGTACCCATGATGCGACCTTTACCACCCGCTAGACTTGTACCGCCAAGCACTACCGCTGCAATAGCATCTAGCTCATAACCCATACCTGCAGTAGGCTGAGCAGAAGAAAGGCGAGAGGTTACGATTAAGCCTGCCAGTGCTGCAAGTAGACCACAGATTGCGTAAACACCGATTTTAACGCGATCGACGTTGATACCAGATAGGCGAGTTGCAGATTCATTGCCACCTAGTGCGTAAACATAACGACCAAAGCGTGTGTGATTTAGTAAGTACCATACAGATGCAAATACAATAACCATTAACCAGATTGGAACAGGGATGCCAAGTGCGTAACCTGTACCAAGCCATGAGAAGCTATCAGCAACATCAGTAAAGCCTGTTGAGATAGGGCGACCTTCGGTGTAAACCATTGTCACACCACGTAATAACGTCATTGTTACTAGGGTTGCGATAAAGGCTTGAACCTTACCTTTAGCGATAATAATACCGCTTATTGCACCCAGTGCAGCACCTGCAAGTAGCGCAGTAGGAACCGCAATCATTACCGGAATTTCAAGACCAATCATGGTGGCAGCAAAGGCCCCACAAAGTGCGAGTACTGAACCAACGCTCAAATCAATACCGGCAGTTAAGATAACCAGTGTCATACCTACTGCGATAATGGCATTAACCGAAGTTTGACGTAAGATATTTAAAATATTGTCGACAGTAAAAAAGTTGTCGTTTAAAAAGGAAACCACGACAATTAACAGTAAAAGCGCGATTAACGATTTTTGTTCAATCAGCCATTCTTTAGAGAACATGCCGCCTTTCTTTTGTTGCGTTTCAGATGAAGTCATAGATTTAGTGCTCATGCTGTTACCTCGACGTTTTGCTCAACAGTTTTACCTACTGCACAAGCCAATAATTTTTCTTGATCGGCATCTTTTGCCATGAATTCGCCACTGATACGGCCTTCATGCATAACCAAGATGCGGTCACTCATTCCTAATACTTCTGGCATTTCTGATGAGACTAAAATAATGCTCATGCCTTCGGCTTTAAATTGGTTAATTAGTTGGTAGATCTCTTTTTTCGCACCAACATCAACACCACGTGTCGGCTCATCTAAGATCAACACTTTAGGCCGAGTCATTAAGCCTTTAGCTATCGCTACTTTTTGTTGATTACCGCCAGACAAATTACCGATAATTTGGTCGCGAGTCGGGGTCTTAATGTTGAATAAGCGAATAAAATCTTCTACTGCGGTGACTTCTGCATAATGATCAATCTGAACGCCTTTTGATAACTGATCTAGCGAGCATAAAGACATGTTCTCTTTCACTGATAAACCAAGTACTAGGCCATCACCTTTACGGTCTTCAGAGATATAAGCGATGCCATTTGCCAAACCATCACGAGGAGAGATAGGGTTAATCATCTTATCGTTTAGTTTAATCGCGCCACATGTCATTGGTGCTGCACCGTAGATAATTTTCATTAACTCAGTACGACCTGCGCCCATCAAACCTGATACACCAAGGATCTCGCCGCGATCTAATGAGAAGCTAACATTATGAACACCAGGCCCTGAAACATCGAATAGCTCTAATGATTTCTCATTGTGTTGAACGTCAATGCGAGGGTATTGCTCATCTAAACGACGGCCAACCATCATTTCAATTAGGATATCTTCATTAATCTCTGCAACCACACGTTCGCCAATGAATTTTCCATCACGAAGGATAGTTATGTCATCACAGATCTCGAAGATCTCTTTTAGACGGTGCGAGATATAAACAATGCCACAGCCTTCATCGCGAAGTTCATTAATCACTTTAAATAGAGATTCAGTTTCGGTATCTGTTAAGGCATCTGTTGGCTCATCCATGATGATAACTTTAGATTTGAACGACAGTGCTTTGGCAATCTCAACCATTTGCTGTTCACCTAAACTCAGTTCACCTAATAGTTGGCGAGAGTGGTGCTTTACATTCAAACGTTTAAGTAGGGCATCAGCGTCTTTATACATTTCAGCCCATTTGATACCACCAAACGCATTGGTTTTCTCACGGCCTAAGAAGATGTTTTCAGCAATGGTCAGTTCAGGAATAAGGTTCAGCTCTTGGTGAATAATGCTGATACCAGATTCTTGAGAGTGCTTAGGGCCATTAAAGTTAACCGCTTTGCCTTCGTAACGAATTTCACCTGCATCCATTGCGTAGATGCCAGTTAATGACTTCATTAATGTTGATTTACCCGCGCCATTTTCGCCCATTAAGGCCATAACTTTGCCGGGATAGACATTAAGACAAGCGCCATCCAGTGCTTTTACACCGGGGAAGGCTTTCTCAATGCCGTTTAATTCTAAGATAGCTTGAGTCATAACGTGTCCTATTTAAAATACAACGCCAGATTGGAAAATCACGTTAGCGTAAGGAGTGCATTCACCAGTACGAACGACCGCTTTACTTTGTTGTGTGTGTACTTTAAATGCTTCGTGAGGCACATAAGAAACGGTAATTGATTTTCCACATAGTGCTTCTTCAGCAGCAATAAGCGTCATTAGCTCATCGTGTAGTTGTGGGCTAACGGTTTTGAATTCTTCAGCAACGATAGCGCCTTCAATTTGCATTTCAGACAGTGTCGCTTTTACGGTATCAATAAAGGTTGGTATTCCCTGAACTACGGCTAAATCGATGCGTTGTGATTCTTCAAAAATCGGCAGACCAGCATCGCAAATGGTGACTTCATCAGTATGGCCAAGAGTGGCGATTACATACGATAATTCTGCGTTTAGTAGTGTATTTTTCTTCATGAGAATACCTTTAGTTAATTAGTTATGAACACATACTGCTTGTTTAATGCTCATCGAAACGTTTGCGTAAACGTTTCGACGGTGAATTTAGAGCAAGAAATGACACTTTGCACCCATGAATGTAACTAAGTGTGATCAAACGCAGAAATCTAATTGATGAAAGACTAAATAAGAGATCTTGGTCAAATTTTGATGGTGACCATCAAGAAAGGCATAGAGGAGTTGGAAAAATCAAACTAACTAATGGAATTAATCAAATGTTATGATGGTAATGTTATAAGCTTAAAAGAGAATGCATAGTGAACAATTACTTTGAAAGCCCATTTGTTGGTAAATCATTAAAAGAACAAGTAACTAACCCGAATATTATCGTTGGTGAGCACAGCTACTATTCTGGTTATTATCATAATCACAGCTTTGATGATTGTGCTCGCTATTTACTGCCAGATAGAACAGACATTGATAAGCTTATTATTGGTAGCTATTGTTCCGTTGGTTCGGGAGCTGTCTTTATGATGGCAGGAAACCAAGGGCATCAAAATAAGTGGGTGAGTACCTTTCCTTTTTTCTATCAAGATAATGATAACTTTACTGATGCTGAAGATGGCTTTGAGCGTGCTGGTGATACCGTTATTGGTAATGATGTTTGGATTGGTACAGAAGCAATGATCATGAGTGGCGTCACTGTGGGTGATGGGGCAGTCATTGCAAGTCGTGCTGTAGTTACAAAAGATGTAGCTCCTTACTCTATTGTTGGTTCAAACCCTGCAAAACATATTCGTTATCGTTTTACTGAGACTGAAATATCACAATTGCTAGAAATGAAGTGGTGGCAGTGGAGCGATGAGCAAATCAAAGGAGCGATGAATTTAATGTGTTCATCAGATATTTCTGGTTTGTATTTATATTGGAAAAACAGTAAAAATTTATAGCCACTAATGAACCTAATATAATAGTTAGAAACTATCTAAATTCACTATGGTGTAAATAATAAATAAAATTGAATGCCAAGTTGTAACTATGACTTGGCATTTTTTGTACCGAAATCATTCCAACTGTAATTATTAGTGTTCAAACTAATATTTTCGTTTAACGGCCATCTTTGATACAATCTCGCGCCTGTTTTTGATGGAAGATTAAATGAAATTATTATATTGGTTAGATGAGTGGTTAACCAACTCACGTTCAGAGCAACAAGCGCAACTGCCAATGTCTGGTGGAGACTTACTAGACAATGTGTATGTTAAATATAACTTTGTTGATGTGAACAAGCCGCTATTATTCACTTTTTCTCCTGCTGGGACTAACGTACAAGAGCAAGATCTGCATGAAGACTTTGCACCTTGGGGTTACCACTTAGCGCAAAAACAGCAAGTGAATGTTATCTCTTTCCAACACTTAGGAAAAAGCAATTGGTTCCGTAGCCGTAATTTAATTTTCTTTTTAGAACAATTAGCTACGCTGCTAGAACCTTTCACTTATCGTTTAGGCTACGGCCTGAGTCGTGGTGGCTTTGCTGTCGGTGCCTTTGCAAATTTATTGCAACTTGATCAAGTATTACTGTTTCATCCGGTTAGTACTAAAAACCAACAAACAGCCCCTTGGGATGATAGGTCTAGTACCGAAATTGCACAGCAGTTTGATTGGGAAGGTGATTATCACGATCTCGATTTAGGTAAAGCGAAAGGGTATATCATTTATGACCCAACCAATCGTATCGATCGTTTGCATGCTAAACGTTATCCAGAACTAACCCATTTACGAGTTTTTGGTATGGGACATGGAACTCATGCAACGTACTTGAATAAATTTGGCTTTTATAAGCAAGTAGCAGTAGATTTCATTCGTAATCAACAGATTGATATTGCACAGTTCCGTCAACAAACGAGAACATTGCGTTTTAAAGAAGATTATTACACACGTCTTAGTAAAGTGAATGCGAGCTCTGAGCACCGTTTAGGCTTGTTGAGCAAAGCACATAATATCTTGATTGATGAGAAAGAGGCGCATGTGCAAGAGCATCAAGCGCAAATTGATGTGCAGCCGCTTATTGATATCGCACTTAGACATCAAGATGATCATCCTAAAGATGCGATCAAATTGTTAGAAATGGCTCAGCAATTAGTGCCAAATGATCCTTTAGTTGAGCATAAGCTTAGACAGTTACTTTAGATCTGATTTGTTGTCTTATTATCGAAGCGCCCCGTTTTAAATGGGGCGTTGTTGTATTCAGAGCACTATTTATTATCAATAGAGAGTGCCGTAGGGCTGATTTAATTCACTTTAAAAAGCAAAAATAGGATAAAATAGTCGGCTATTATTTTAGCTTTGAGCCATTTATATTCATGACCACTACTACAGCACCAGCCAATTTTTCAGAACTTGGTCTTATTTCACCATTGTTAGCACGATTAACAGAGTTGGAATATCAACAACCAACGCCTATTCAAGCACAAGCTATCCCAAGTGTATTAGCTGGCCGTGATCTAATTGCTGGGGCGAATACTGGTTCTGGTAAAACAGCCACTTTTGCATTACCTATGTTGCATCAAATTTTTGAGCAACAATCAGGTAAACCACAGAGCAATAAAGGTAACTATGTTACGGGCTTAGTGTTGGTTCCTACTCGTGAATTGGCACAGCAAGTTGCTGATAGTATTAAATCATATTCTGCGCATTTCAATGGTGCGATTAAAACGGTCTCAGTATTTGGTGGTGTATCCGTCAATAAACAAATGTTGACTCTACGTGGTGGTGCAGACATTTTAGTGGCAACACCAGGTCGATTATTAGATTTGATCTCAAGTAACGCCATTAAGCTTGATAAAGTAAAAACCTTAGTGCTTGATGAAGCAGATAGAATGCTAAGCCTTGGGTTTACTGATGAGCTTAATGAATTACTTGCGTTAGCACCAAAAAAGAAGCAAACATTATTATTCTCTGCAACGTTTCCTGAAGAAGTGGAGGGGTTAACCCAAGCATTACTTAATAACCCTGTAGAACTTCAATTACAAAGTGCAGATGTAAGTACGTTAGTACAGCGCGTATTTACCGTTAATAAAGGTGAAAAAACAGCCGTATTAGCACATTTGATCCATCAACAGCAGTGGCGCCAAGCGCTTATTTTCGTTAATGCTAAAAACAGCTGTAATCACTTAGCGGATAAGTTATCTAAACGTGGAATTACTGCTGAAGTATTTCATGGTGATAAAGGCCAGGGCGCTCGTAGTCGTGTGCTTGAAGGCTTCAAAGCGGGTGAGATTGATGTACTCATCGCGACGGATATTGCGGCTCGTGGTTTAGATATTGAAAAACTGCCTGTAGTAATTAACTTTGACTTACCAAGAAGCCCAGCAGATTACATGCATCGTATTGGTCGAAGTGGCCGTGCTGGTGAAGTGGGTCTAGCGTTATCATTAATTGATTTTGAAGATTACCATCACTTTAAAATTATTGAAAAGAAAAATAAGATCCGACTTGAACGTGAACAAGTAGAGGGTTTTGAAGTAGATGAAGAGATCACCGAAGCTTTATTAGAAGCGATTAAACCAGTAGCAAAACCAGAAGGTACTGGTAAGAAGAATAAAAGAAAATACCCAGATAACTGGTAAAAAACACAGCAAGTTTATTGAATTGATATAATTAAAAACACTCGACAATTAAACTTGTTGAGTGTTTTTTCTATGTATTGAGCTTATACAACGTTCAGTAATTATCTAATTACATTGGAATTAGGAGTTAATATGAGAAAATTTTATACAACCGAAGGGAATACGTCTTCCAAAAAACAAAAAGAGGCCTATCCTGTACTTGCACTGTGTGAAAACTGTGTAGGTAAATACACAGTCATTAGTGAAGGTGAGAGAACCTATGATCGTTGTGTAAAGTGTGGCGCTGACGACTAATTATTGTGATCTTATTTAAGATGTAATCGACTATCAACAATCGTATGTAAGGTAAGGAAATAAAATGAGCGCAATTGGTAATTTAATTTGGTTTCTTTTTGGTGGCGTATTTATGGGGCTAGCTTGGTGCTTTTTTGGCTTATTAGCCTTCATTAGTATCATCGGTATTCCATGGGGAAGAGCGTGTTTTGTTATCGCTGGGTTTTCTTTTTTCCCATTTGGTAAAGAAGCCATTGCTCGTGATGAATTGACGTTAAATGAAGACATTGGTACAGGAAGTCTTGGTTTTATCGGTAATGTGCTGTGGTTTATTTTTGCAGGTTTTTGGTTGGCTCTCGGTCATGTGATGTCGGCTGTGGCTTGTTTTGTGACAATCATTGGTATTCCATTTGCGATTCAACACTTAAAACTGGCCGTAATCTCAATTGCGCCTATTGGTCAGACAATTGTAGATAAAGAAGTAGCGGCGGCGGCTCGTCGTGCGAATGCCGAAGCTGAAGCGAATAAGTGGCGATAAATCGCATATTAAATAGTGTCGATAATGTAACTCTAATTATCGATGCTATTTATTTTGATATAAATCATTAAATATTACTTTAGTCTTTTATAATTAAATTGAAGAAAGGCAGGTTAATATTGTTGAAATTGCGAAAGATAATACAAAACGACGACATTAATTTATAAAACGCAACCATTGGTAATAATAATGTGTGATGATATTGATTCAGTATCATATTATGTATTATTCGTGTAATGAGGTGCGTTATGACAGAAATGGCGATATCCGGTTATCTTGGATGGTTCTTTTTATTATTAATTAGCTATCCTTTTGCTTTGGTTGTTATCAATATTGTATATTATGAACCTGTTCGAAAGAAAGCGACTTTTTGGTTTAATATAATCTGTTTACTATTAGCTGCTTTTCTTTTGGTTATGCACATGAATATAGAAATTGTTTATGGAAAAGAATTGCTGGATGCTTGGTATAGTGCTAATCCTGATGAATAATACAACATTGAAATAGTTAATATTAAGGTTACGACTGTCAACTATTATCGGTTAGTTCCTATTAAATTCAGATCGACCTCACTTTCTGCTTGCCAGTGGCTAAATTTTCACTAAAATCGCGCAACATTTATTTGGTTAGTGATTAATTAATGAAAACGCTAATAGCTAGTACTATGCTAGCATCGTCAATGATATTAACAGGCTGTGTAACTTTCCCCACTCAAGAATCAGAAAAAGTAGCCGTGATTTGGGATGAAGTAGAAGTCGTTAAAGACTGTCAACGTCTGGGTGTTGTATTTGGGTCAGAAGGCCACTTTTATGATTACTGGTTGCACGCTGATAAAGATATGGTTTGGGGCACATTAAACCAAATGCGTATTAAAGCAGCGGCTTTAGGGGCGGATACGTTGTATTTATATCAGTCTTTAAACTTCTCAAGTTCAGTAACTATGTTTGGTAACGCTTATTTGTGTAATACAAAATAAAACGTTACCAAAATTGAAGAGTGAAACTAGGTAGCTGGTTTCACTTTTTATTTATCTGTAGGTTCTGATATTTGATAGAGTTTATGTTCATCGCAAGTTGTTTCACAATTACAGACTTTATCTACACCAAAATTGTTTAATCCGCCGCAACTTCCTTGAATTTCCTTACGCCCAAAGATTACCCCTAAAGCCATTAGAAGAATGACTAATACAAAAACACCAAAGGTAATTAAAACGGTATTCATGCTTTAAATCCTAATACAGTCAATTTGTGTTTTAATTGTGATGGTGCACTTAACTTTGAAGCCGTCATACTGTGCTTTTTATTACAACAACCTTGTTTTGTATTTTTACAAGGCCGACCTTGAGATGAACGAGTAAATTCAGGAAGGTCAGTAAATGTAGCGTTATTTAACGAGATATTACCTTGAGCGTGAAAGACTCGAATATTTGATTCAAGTAAGTTAGCAAGCATTTTTTGTCCAATATTACGAACAATAAGAGCATTTATGTGTTGGTTTTTTAATAGCGAGAGTAGTGATTTTTTGCCACCACAACCAGCGCTATTAAGTGCAGGATTTGGCATTGTTTCTGAATGTGTTTGGTCTGTAAAAAGAAACGATTCAGCTTTAGAAAAGTGTCCTGCAATACGGCCATTTTGATAAGGAATAGCAAATTTCATTATTCAGTCTCCGTTTGGAGCATTAAAGCCTGACCATTAACCAAGCAACTGCTTACTTTAAATCTAGCTTGTTTAACGATGTTACCAAAGGTTTGTCTAGATACCATCATCTGATCGGCAGCGTCTTGTTGACTTAATCCTTCAAAATCAGCCAATCGTAATGCCTCTAATTCTTCAGCAAGTAGTTGTACTTGCGGTAGTTCTGTTGTTGGTACGCCATTAGGTTTAAAGCAACTGTATGGTGCTCTACTACAAATACGACGACACTTTTTAGGTCTAGCCATAATGCTCTCCATTAAATACAAGCAAAGCATAAGCCTATTGTTAGCATATGCCAATAACTATTTTTGGCATATGCTAATAATTAGTGCCAGGAAGATTAAAAACTAATCATGAAGAGTATTTTCTTTATTTAGATCAAGTGGTTTTTATTGCGACTAACGACAAGGTGATATTTATTCGATATTATGCGCCTTTATTAGAATAATGAATTGGCAATAAATCTTATGAAAATTTCTGTTGATGGTGGTTCTTTTCAAGTTTCTGTTGAAACTGAATATGCAGGGTTGGTAGTTGAAGCAACAAAGATTTTTCACTCAACTCGTGAGCAAGCTGGATCAAACGACAAAGCAATTTTACGTTTTCTACAAATCATCATTGAGCATCGTGAAGACAATGATGCAATTGGTTATGCATCAATGGGATTATTAGGTTGGTACAACGAAGTAATTTATGCTGTTGAAGATAAAGACATTACATTAAACCTACCTAAGATCTTACCGCATTTATTAAATCCTACTGGCGATCTTACTGCAACCAGTGCGACTGAAATGAATACGTTTAAGCATTAGGATTTACGATGAGCCAAGCTGAAATTCAAAAAATCATTGCTAGCTTTACTTCAGTAGAGCAGCTTCTTGAGCATTTTGATATTGGCTTTGACAGTAAGTTTATTGATGAATATCGAGAGCCATTAATGAAACGATGTAATGGCTACTTACTGCTTTCTAAACCTGATGATTGGTTTTCGGCTCGTCGCGCTATTAAAAATGCATATTGTAAGATCCAAAGAGGGCGATTAGATCCCCATACTCGTTCAGCGTGCAGTGGTTGTACTACGTGTATTAGGCGCTAGCTCTAACAAACAGTATGAATAGAAAAAGCCCTCAATGATCAACATTGAGGGCTTTTGGTTTATTAGCTTTAAAAATAAATTACTTCACGTTTAAGCTATTCATTTGTTGTTGTAGTTTATCCAATTGCTGCATTTTTGCTTTCATTTGAAGAGACTGAGAGCTTATAGCAGCTGGATTCATTAATTGGCCAGACTGCATTGGATAGTCAGGTAGAGTGTTAAAGAACTCACCTAATACATCTTGCATCGGTACGAATAGCCACATGTTATCTGCCATCCAGCGTAGGTACATACCCGATTCGTGTGGTGCTTTTTCAAATGGGTCTGCACGTAGATGAATGATTTGAGGCCAGTTTGGCTCTAGGCGAACCGCGTTAGAAATATTACCTTCCATTACTGCAAAGTTTAATTTCCAATCCTGCCAGCGAACTGCGTTTAATTCACCATTTGCAGTGAAGTAAAGCAGGGATTCACGAGGCCCTTTATCTGTTTTGCCTTCAAATAATGGTTTGAAGTCATAACCATCAATATGAACCTTGAACTCTTTGCCATTGGCTTTATAGCCTTTAGCCAGTTTTTCTTTCACATTAGGAACACCAGCCGCATCAAGTAAGGTTGGAAGCCAATCTTGGTGTGCCATCATTTCATTGATCTTAGTTCCTGGTTTGATTGTGCCAGGCCAGCGTACAAGTTGTGGAACACGCATACCGCCTTCCCATGTTGTGCCCTTTTCACCATAGAATGGAGTTGCACCGCCATCAGGCCATGTTGCTGTTTCTGCACCGTTATCAGTTGAGTAGATAACGATGGTGTTATCAGCTACACCTAAGTCGTCTAGTTTATCCAGTAAAATACCGACGTGATCATCGTGCTCAAGCATGCCATCAGCATAGATACTGATGCCTGATGCACCTTGGTATTTCTCTTGCAGACGAGTCCAAACGTGCATACGGGTGGTGTTATGCCAGATAAAGAAAGGCTTATCCGCTTTAACTGCTTTTTCCATAAACGCTAATGAAGAATCTAAGAACTCCTCATCGGCATGCTCCATACGTTTGCGCGTCATTGGGCCTGTATCTTCGATCTTACCATCGGCATACGACTTAATCACACCACGAGGGCCGTAGTTTTTACGGAATTCAGGATCTTTAGGGTAGTAATACGTTTCTGGCTCTTCTTCAGCATTTAAATGATAAAGATTTCCGAAAAACTCATCAAAACCATGAGCGGTTGGCAGGTGTTTATCTTGATCGCCTAGGTGGTTTTTACCAAATTGAGCGGTCATGTAACCTTGTTCTTTTAAAAGATCAGCAATAGTAGGAGCCCAATCAGGAATACCGTGGTCAGAACCCGGCATACCAATGGTTAAGAGGCCTGTACGGAAAGGTTCTTGACCTGTAATGAAGGCAGCACGACCAGCAGTACACGATTGTTGGCCATAGTGATCAGTAAAAAGGGCACCTTCATTAGCGATACGGTCAATGTTTGGGGTTTGATAGCCCATCATGCCTTGGTTATAGGCGCTAATGTTCCAGTAACCCACATCATCACCAAAAATAGCGAGTATGTTTGGTTGAGATGCGGCCATCACTGTACCAGAAGTGGCAAGTAGACCAACGCCAACAGCAATTTTACTTAAATTATGTCCCATGAAGAACTCCAATTAGTTGCGATTAATTGGCTGTACTCTAAGTGAGAAATAATATTTCGTCGCTTTATAGCGGTTATAACCAATGGTTATATTTTTATTTAAGGTGTTGATTGTAATGTTGTTTTTTGATTGTCTGTCCCGTCTTGATTTAAGAAGGAATGAGATCTTTCTCAAATAATTTTAAACGGTTGTTTTTTTTATTATTTTATTTATGAATTTTTAAAGTGAGTTTTAATGAGAGTTACCTTGGAAAAAACTCTATTTTTCTTGAAAAATGATTCCTACAAAGGTTATTAGTTCATAAGTTGAAGCTAGACATCAAAAATAATTTTTTTATTGGATAAATTCGCAAGAGACTTATTTCTATACTATATATTTACTCGATGCTGCTTTTTTAAGGGAAACAGGAGTTTATATGGAAATGAAAAAGGGAACACAACGTCGATTGAGTATTCTTGGAGCCGTATTAATGGGTGCTTCTGGGTATACTCTTGCTGCTGAAAAGCCAAATATTTTGGTTATTTGGGGGGATGATATCGGCCAATCAAATATCAGTGCTTATACCTTCGGTTTAATGGGGTATAAAACACCGAATATCGATAGTATCGCCAAAGAAGGGATGATGTTTACTGATTACTATGGTGAGCAATCATGTACTGCAGGACGTTCTACTTTCATTACTGGGCAAAGTGTCTTACGCACAGGCTTGAGTAAAGTTGGTTTGCCTGGTGCAGATATTGGTTTGCAAGCAGAAGATGCCACTATTGCTGAAGTGCTAAAACCAATGGGTTATATGACTGGCCAATTTGGTAAAAACCACCTTGGTGATAAAGATGAATTTTTACCGACAGCACATGGTTTTGACGAATTTTTTGGCAACCTTTACCATCTCAACGCTGAGGAAGAACCTGAGAATATTGACTACCCTAAAGATCCTGAATTCCGTAAGAAATTTGGACCTCGTGGAGTTATTAAATCGTATGCTGATGGCAAGATTGAAGATACGGGCCCTCTAACGCGTAAGCGTATGGAAACCGTTGATGATGAAACCATGGCTGCTGCGATTGATTTCATGGGACGAGCAGTTAAAGCGGAGAAACCATTTTTTGTATGGTGGAACGCAACACGAATGCATTTTAGAACTCACGTAAAACCAGAACTTCAAGGTTCAACTGGTATCAGTAATTATGCTGATGGAATGGTTGAGCATGATAATCACGTAGGTGAAATTTTAAAAGCCGTTGATAATCTAGGCATTAAAGATAATACCATCGTGTTCTATTCTACCGATAATGGTCCACATATGAACTCGTGGCCTGATGCAGGTACCACACCATTCCGTAGTGAGAAGAATACTAACTGGGAAGGGGCATACCGTGTTCCTGCGATGGTTCGTTGGCCGGGTAAAATTGAACCGGGTGTCGTATCAAATGAAATCATGCACCACATGGATTGGCTACCAACGTTTGCCGCCGCTGCGGGTGATGACAAGATTAAAGATGAGTTGAAAAAAGGAACAAAACTTGGTAACAAGAGTTTCAAAAACCACCTTGATGGCTACAACTTTTTACCTTACCTAACGGGTAAAGAGGATAAGGGCCGTCGTGAAGAGATCTTTTACTTTACTGATGATGGTGATTTAGCAGCACTTCGTTATAACAAGTGGAAAGCGGTATTTATGGAGCAACGTGTTAACGGTACGCTTCAAATTTGGGCTGAACCGTTTGTAACATTACGTGTGCCTAAGTTGTTTAACTTACGTATGGACCCATACGAAGTGGCTGATGTAACGTCAAATACGTATTACGATTGGTTATTAGATCATGCGTATATGTTCGTTCCAGCACAAGCGTATGTAGGAAAATATTTAGCGACCTTTGAAGAATTTCCTCCTCGTCAAAAAGCAGCAAGTTTCGGCCTTGACCAGGTAATGGAAAAACTGCAACAACCTCACAATAAATAGTGAAAATAAGATAATACTAGGGCTCTTCGGAGCCCTTTTTTATTTCTGATAGTATTCACATATTCATGAATACTAATGGAAAAACCAGTAAATATACTCTATATCTACTGTATTGTTATCTTTAGAATTAGAGATAAAAAATGTATAAATACAAGGATGTATATGAGCAGTAAAAAAATCGTTTATGGTTTTTTAGTTTTATGGGTGAGCATTGTTGGTTTTTCATCAAATGTGTTTTCTGCTGATTTTGTTGGCAGTGATGCATGTATTGATTGTCATAAAGAAGAAACTGAGGCTTGGAAAGGGTCTGATCATGAAATGGCAATGAAACACGCAGATAAAGACAGCGTGTTTGGTGATTTTAATGACGCGACTTTTGAGTTTAAAGGAAAACCAAATCGCTTTTTTAAGAAAGGTGATGAATATTGGGTCAATATCGAAGGGCCTGATGGGAAGTTCAACGATTATCAAATTAGTTATACCTTTGGTTTTGAGCCATTACAGCAATACATGGTGGAATTTGAAGACGGGCGTATTCAATTAATACCATTCGCTTGGGATTCGCGTAGTGAGGAAGAGGGTGGTCAACGTTGGTATCACCTTTACCCTGAGATGGAAAAAACGGATGAGTTCTATTGGACTAATACTGGGCAGAACTGGAACTTCATGTGTGCTGATTGTCACTCAACGGATGTAAAGAAGAATTACGACGCGGAGACTGATACCTATAACACCAGCTGGTTTGAAATTAATGTTGGTTGTGAAGCCTGTCATGGCCCAGCAAGTGAGCATATTGCTTGGAGTAAGAACCAAACAGAAAATAAAAATCCCCACTATGGATTTGATCGTGATTTGAGTAAGTCAGTTAAAGAGTGGGTGTTTAAAGAAGGCCATACAACGCTTCAACCAAAAGAGATTGCACAAACCGACCAAGTCGCGGTATGTGCACAATGCCATAGCCGTCGAGTTCAAATTAATGAAGACCAAGCACATGTAGAAGGCTCTTTATTAGACAGTTATTTACCGAGTTTAATTACTTCTGATTTATACCATAATGATGGTCAGATTTACGATGAAGATTATGTATATGGTTCTTTCATGCAGTCGAAAATGGCGGAAAAGGGTGTCACTTGTAGCAATTGCCATAACCCGCACTCAACCAAGTTAGATATTCCAGAGCAAGCCGTGTGTAGCCAATGTCATATTGCCTCAGAATATACACCAGAAAAACACACCTTCCATGAAGCCAATACCGAAGCATCGCAGTGTACGACATGTCACATGCCAGAAACGACTTACATGGGTGTAGATGCAAGACGTGATCATAGTTGGCAGATCCCAAGGCCAGATTTAAGTAAAAACATCGGCACACCTAACGTGTGTACTCAATGCCATGAAGAGAAAGACGATGTGTGGGCAGATAAAAAAGTCGGTGAATGGTTCCCTGATTCAGCTTATCGAAATCAACAACACTTTGCGGTGGCATTTTATGCCTCAGACATTAATTATCGCGGTGCTGGGGATGCCCTTTCATATACCGCGCAAGATGCGAAGCAATCTGGGATTATTCGTGGTTCTGCATTGCAACGTTTAAGCGCGTTTCCAAGTAAGAATACCTTAGTGGCATTGGGACGGGCGGTAAAACATGATGACGAATTAATTCGCTTAGGCGCAATTCAAGGGTCAGCAGGGTATGCATCTCATGATCGTTGGCAAATATTATCGCCGTTATTAACAGATAGTGTGTTGGGTATTCGTGCCGAAGCCGCTGGTGCATTAGCGGCGTACTGGCCAGAGTGGAATCCATTACAACGCGAGCAGTTATCTCCTGCATTAAATGAATACATTAATATTCAACTTTTTAATGCAGATAGAGGTTTTGGACGTACTAATTTGGGTAATGTTTATCGCTCACAAGGTCAACTTGAAAAGGCAGAAGAAGCCTATTTAGGTGCCATTGATGTAGAGCCGTATTTTGTTAATAGCTATGTAAATCTTGCGGATTTATATCGAGCCCAAGGCAATGAAATGAAAGGCCTTCTGCTGATGCAACAAGGGATCAAAGCACAACCTAAATCTGGTGCATTACGTTACAGCGCAGGATTAGCACTATTGCGTTTAGGTAAGAAAAAAGAAGCCGCTAATTACTTTAAACAAGCAACTGAAATTGAAGCACAAAATTCACAATATTGGTATGTGTACGGCTTATCACTTGAAGGTATTAACCTTAATCAAGGTGCGAATGCATTGGCAAAAGCTTTTAGTTTAAGCGGTAATCCTCAGTATTTATTTGCACAGTGTGATCAACTGTTAAAAGCTAAATCACCACAAGCGCAATCCTGTATTACGCAACTTGAACAATATGCCCCTAAAAATGTGATCAATGAGCTTAAAAAACGGCTTTATTAATGAGCACTATAACCAATAGTTATGATGGACTTAACTAGAATAGTAAAAGCTAAATTTTAGTATCTATTGGTCTAACTCGTGAACGTAAGGAGAAAACATGAATCAAACTCAGAAGGCTATTACATCGCTTATCTCTCAAGTAGAGAAATCGGTGATTGGTCAATCCCATGTCGTGCGTTCACTGGTTATTGGGTTATTAACTCAAGGGCATGTTTTATTAGAGGGATTGCCAGGCACCGCAAAAACGCGTTCGGTTAAATCGTTGGCTGATAATTTACATACCTCGTTTGGGCGTATTCAATTTACGCCAGATCTATTGCCATCTGATGTGACGGGTACAGAAGTATACCAAGAGCAAAATGGTAAACCGCAATTGCATTTTCAACCGGGCCCTATCTTTAACAGTATTGTTTTAGCCGATGAAATCAACCGAGCGCCAGCCAAAGTACAAGCGGCGCTATTAGAAGCCATGGCGGAGGGCACGATAACTGTTGGCGATCAAACTCATACCTTACCTGAATTATTCATGGTGCTTGCGACACAGAACCCAGTAGAGCAAGAAGGGACATATCCATTACCTGAAGCGCAAATGGACCGATTCATCATGAAGGTGTCGGTTGATTATCCTGATGATGAGGCTGAGTTAGATATTATTCGTCTTGTTCGTGGAGAAGAGTCACCACAAAAACAGACACAAGAAGATAATCTTGAAATAGAAACGGCGATTCAACTTGATCCTTCTGTAGTGATGCAAGCGCGTTCTGAATTATCTCAGATTGAAGTGTCTGAGATCAGTGAGAGTTATATCGTAGCTTTGGTTATGGCGACACGTAAACCTGAGCGTTATTCTGAATCAAACTTGTCTCGTTGGATAGAAATTGGTTCGAGCCCCCGAGCATCCATTTCATTAGATAAGTGCGCTCGTGCGCATGCATGGTTACAAGGTCGAGATTACGTAGAGCCGGATGATATTCGAGCAATGGCACATTCAGTGTTGGGACACCGTATAACGTTGAGTTATGACGCTTTAGCTGATGGCGTGACGCAAGAGCAGGTCATCAATGAATTGTTGGATCATGTTGTTATTGGGTAGGGCTTTTTATGAATGAAAAAAGCACTGACACACGTATTCATTGTGAATACAGCCAATTAGTAAAACTGCAATCTCAAGCGAGAGCGTTCAGTTTATTACCGAATTTAAAATCAGGCACCGCGTTGTCTGGTCGCCATTCGTCTATTTTTCGTGGGCGAGGTTTAAATTTTGAGGAGCTAAGACATTATCAACTCGGTGATGATATTCGTAATCTTGATTGGAAGGTAACGATGCGAACTGGCAAACCTCATGTTAGATCGTACACGGAAGAGAAAGACCGCAATTTTATTATCTGTGTTGATCAACGCAGCAGTATGTATTTTTCATCAGTAGAGACAATGAAATCGGTTGTGGCTGCTGAATTGGCAGCACTCACTGCTTGGCGTATTTTGCAAGACAGTGATCGTGTTGGTTTTGTCATCAGTTCAAGCGAGAAAATGCATTGGTTAACGCCAAAACGATCTCAAGGTGATTTACTCCATCGATTGCAATTGTTATCTAGCATTAATCAGTCTTTAGACGTCGAAAGTAAAGACGTTGATGATGTTGATTTTTCACAGTTTGTGACGCTATTAGGTCGATTAAAGCTTAAAGAAGCAACCATTATTATTCTAAGTGATTGGCATGGCGTTACTTCTGATGAGATAACTCACTTAAAACACCTTCAAAAACACAATGATGTATTAGGGGTATTAATCTCTGATCCTTTCGAGTCCAATTTTCCATCACAAAGCAGCTCATGGGTGGTGGGTGATGGCGCATTTCAAATTAACCTTAATGACGCAAAGAAATTTGATCTAGCTAATAAAGGGTTGAGTGTTCATCAAGATTTAAAGAAAGAGCAACTAATTCAGCTGATGGCAGCAAAAGGCCTTCCTCTTATTGAAGCGGATACGTCAGGGCATCATATCGAGCAGTTGAAACGCGCAATAGGAGGCAGACGATGAGCATTCATGAGCCGCCAAGCAGTTATATGCTGAGAAAAATGAGTGAGGTGACCGTTCCCGATCATGTGAGCTGGTTTCCGCAAACGATAGGTTGGAAAATTGTCGCCATCATCCTTTTTGTCTTTTCGGTTTACTGCATTGTGGCATGGATTAAAAAGTGGTGGGCAAATCGCTATCGTCGTGAAGCAAGCAGTTTATTAAATTTGATATCGAGTTCTGTGAATAACCCATCGTTAAGTTATGAAATATTTGAAGTGATGAAAGCGGTACTTACGCATATTAGTGCAAAGAATGCGACACTCTTTAAAGACGATTTTCTTATCGCATTGGATAGTTATTCACTCGATGGTACAGGTAATTTTAATAATGAACTTGGGCAACAGTGGATGCGTTCATTAGTGCAACAGCAATATGCATTATCAGAAAAACAACTCACTGATTTAACTGTGTTATGTCAACAATGGTTATCTAACCATGTAATGCCGACATTAAATCAAAATGGAGGTGAAGATGCAGTTTAACCAGTTGGAATTAGCGAACCCATATTGGTTATGGATGCTGCCATTACCGATCATTATTTATTGGTTAATCCCAGCTTACCGTACACGCCAATCTGCTATTAAAGTGCCTTTCTTTGATGTGTTAGTAAAAGCGTTAGATGAGTCTCCATCAGAGGGAGCAAGTCAGTTACAAGCAAGTTATTGGCAAAAAGCATTTTTGATTATTTCATGGTGTTTATTAATTTTCGCACTGACCAAACCGACTATTTTAGGTGAACCTCAAACTCGTGAAAGCTTGGGACGGGATGTGATGGTCGTGGTGGACTTATCTGGTTCGATGGCAGAGCAAGACTTTGTGTCTAAAGGTTCTTCAGACAAAGGTTCTATTCAAAAGATTTCTCGTTTAGAAGCAACAAAAGAAGTCTTGGCCGATTTTGTTAAAACTCGAAAAGGGGATCGTTTAGGATTAATTCTTTTTGGTGATGCTGCGTTTGTGCAAACTCCATTTACTGCGGATCAAAAAGTGTGGTTAGAGCTATTGAATCAAACTGACGTGGCAATGGCAGGGCAAAGTACCCACTTGGGTGATGCTATTGGACTTGCGATTAAAGTCTTTGAGCAAAGTTCAAAAGAAGAGACAAGAAGCAAGACTGATACCAAAGACAGTAAAACAAAACCACGAGAGAAAGTCGCCATCGTTTTAACGGATGGTAATGATACTGGCAGTTATGTTGAACCGATTGATGCAGCCAAGGTTGCGGCAGCTAAAAATGTGCGTATTCATATGATTGCAATGGGTGATCCAAGAACTGTTGGGGAACAAGCATTAGATATGGATGTGATTAATCGAGTCGCCGAAGCCTCTGGCGGGAAAGCGTTTCAAGCCATTAATCGCGATGAATTAGAGCAAGCTTATGAAGCCATTGGTGAATTAGAGCCTCAACTATATGAAAGCACGACTTATCGACCAAAGCAGTCAATTCATCAATACCCAATGATGTTGATCGTCATGATGTATTTATTCGCTTTTGGCTTTGCGACGATTAAGCGTCATGTTAAATCGGGAGAAAAGCATGTTTGATTCCCTGATGTGGCAGCAAATTGCTGAACAATTTCATTTTATTCGACCGCTATGGTTATTGGTCCTAATCCCGTTTGGTATTGTGATTTATTTACGTTGGAAACAAGATGCAAAAAATGAATGGCAAGAACAACTACCAAAACATTTACGTAATGCATTAACCATTAATGATGCGGGATGGAAAAAACAGCTGCCATTAAAGTTGCTAGGTGTTTCTATGTTTGTCGCTATTATCGTGTGTGCAGGTCCAACTTGGCAGCGTGAAGCGTCTCCATTTGGTGAAGATAAAGCAGCGTTACTTATTGTTCTGGATAACAGTGAATCGATGTTGCAAAAGGATCTTGCGCCGAACCGTTTAGAGCGTTCAAAGCAAAAAATACGAGATTTAATCAAGCAACGACAAGGTGGTAAAACAGGGTTAGTCGTCTTTTCTGGCTCAGCACATTTAGCCATGCCATTAACCAAAGATGATTCGGTATTCGCGCCATTTTTAGCTGCAATTCAACCCGATATTATGCCTGTAGAAGGTAAAAGCGCAGAAACAGCCTTACCACTTATTGACCCTCAATTGGGGGCTGAAAGTGTGGGAACAGTACTGTTAATTACTGACGGTGTTAACCCTACAACGACGGAGGCATTTAAGAGTTACTTTGAGAAAAGTCGACATCAATTATTAGTATTGGCGGCAGGAAATGGTGACAGAGCCAGTGATAACCCGATGGACCTTTCATCGCTTAAGTCATTAGCCAGTAAAAGTAATGGCAGCGTCGTTGAAGTGACGATTGACGACAGTGATATTAAGACGCTAAACAGTAAAATAGAACGTCATATGCAGCTAAATAATGAATCGGCAATGCCGTGGAAAGACATGGGGTATTTTCTTTTATTCCCTGTCTCTCTTTTGATGTTGTCATGGTTTAGAAAAGGCTGGTTAGTAAAATGGTGCTTGGTGGCATTGATTGTTTCCCCTAGCTTTTATTCGACTCCAACTTATGCTGAAACGGTCAGTCTAAAAGCCAAAACGAATGAATCAGTAAAAGAAGTGACGGCATGGGATAAAACGACGCAATGGTGGATGGATTTATGGTTAACGCCAGATCAACAAGGACAATGGTATTTTGATAAATTCGAATATTTAACGGCCGCAAAACGTTATCAAGATCCTCTTAAAAAAGGCACCGCTTATTATTATGCTGGCGAATACAAATTGGCTCATAGTGCCTTTCTACAAGTAAAAACCAACTTAGGTATTTTTAATGCAGCTAATTCATTGGCAAGACAAAGAGAATACCTCGCTGCCCGTGATGTTTACCAATTATTGCTAGAAAGAGAACTTGAAAGCGAATTAAAAGAAAAAGTAGAAAATAACTTATCGATTATGCAAGGTATTGTTGATGAAGTGAATCGCATGAGTGAAAGCCAGAAAGGCAGCACAGATGGACCTGAAGAGTCTTTTGAATTAGGGGATGATAAACCTAAAACGGGTGATGGCGCGGATGAGAAAGTAGATTCTGCATTAATGAAAGAAGAGAAACTAAATGCAAATGAAATTTTAGGAAGCCAAGAACTTGCTGATAAATGGTTACGTCGTGTAGAGGCTGACCCTAAGTATTTCTTACGCGCGAAATTTCAACTTCAACTTCGAGCCCAGTCGTCTGGTTCTCAATCATCGATTTCTGGATCAGAGAATAGTGGAGAAGGTAAATAATGTCTCAAAATAACGATAAACGTCGAGTCATACACCTTTGCATTTTTGTCGCCGTTATATTAATGGTGATGAGTTTTGGTTCTAGAGCCAATACGGTTGAAACACTCGATAAATCCGATCAGGTAACAATAAAAACGTGGTTAAGTGATCCGAATAAAACTAAAGAAAACAAGGATAAGAAAGCGCCAACTTATGCCGTAAATCAGCAAATCATTTTATATATAGAAGTCGTTACGCCAAGGTGGTTTACCGGAGGTACTCGAATAGCGCCTATAGAAATTCCGAATGTAGTAGCAAAACAGCGTAACCAATTAGCCACCAATTTTACAGAAAGGCGCAATGGAGCAACTTGGACCCATCAACGTTGGGAGGTGACATTATACCCACAAGTTGAAGGCAATTTTGTTGTCCCACCAACGGCTGTTAAGGTACAAGTTTCACGAGAAAATTCGGGAAACGTTTCTGGTGTTTTATATACAGAACCACAACGGTTTACCGCAATTACGCCATCAGGTTTATTGAATGATGACTCTGAATGGGTATCTGGTCGTGATTTTTCAGTTGAACAAGAGTGGGATAAATCAAATGATGACTTAAAAGCGGGTGATGCGATCACTCGTACCATCACCATCAATGGCTCAGATACATTAGCTATGTTGATCCCTGAATTGATTAAGCAAACTTCGACAGCGAATTATCAAACGTACTCACAACCTAACCAATTAGATGATTCACAGACTCGTGGCGATTATTTGTCAGAACGAAAAGAGTCGGTTGTTTATGTTCTTCAAAATGGGGGGGAGGTAGCGTTCCCAGCCATTAACTTAACCTGGTGGGATACCGATGCTCAAGAATTAAAAACCATTGCGCTTGATGGCCAATCATTTTCTGTTTCTCATACAGTGAGTTCTTGGTTGCACCAATATTGGCAGTGGTTAGTAATATTGATGAGCACTGCCGTTGTTATCTTATTTAGTGTGATTAAAACCATTCGTTATTATCAAACTCATCCATTACCTGCTTGGCTTATCTATTCGAAAGCCGTAAATAAACAAGAGTGGGGAACAGTAAGAGTGCTTCTTTATCGAACGCTGAGAATGAAAAACAAAACCTTGGAGTTAAAACACTGCCATTCAACCAGTGATTGGCAACAAGATTCGTCTACCTTTCAAACAAGAGAGATCACTAAAAAGATATCCTCTCGTTTATGGAAAAGAATATCTTCTCCAACAAATAGATTATCTTCTCTCTTTTCAATGTGGAAGCCAAAAGCGGTATTTCCTCAGTTCAATCAGTTACGAAGAAAATATGTAAAAAACCAAGAGAATCAACACAAAAGAAAAGATTAAAGGTTGTATCGAGCTTTTAGTTATATACAGTGGAAGTAGGGATCAATCAGTAGTGTCAGTAATAATGAAAAGTACAGAGCTTAATTTAATACCTATTTTTGTCGCAATTTATGAAGAAAAAAACCTTTCTAAAGCCGCGGCAAGGATGAATATTAGTCAACCTGCAGTAAGTAAAGCGTTGAAAAGATTACGTGAGATTTATGACGATCCTTTGTTTCATAGAAATACCTCTGGGGTAGAACCGACGGTATTTTCTTCTGATATTTATCCCGCAATGTCAGCAGCATTGAAGAATTTTACATCGACATTATCAGCATCCAGAGAGTTTGACCCTAAAACCTCCAACCGCATATTTTCTATAGCGGTGGTATCAACGGTTAGTTATTCCCTTATTCCTAAATTAGTGAAGCAAATTCGAGCTTGTGCGCCTAATGTTTCACTAGAAGTACACCCTCAATTTACTGAAGATTTGGAAGCTGATCTACGATTACAACGTTATGATTTAGTCATTGATATGGCGATAAGAGGTCGAACGTTATTAAAATCAGAAGTTATCTATACTGAAAAATTAAAGGTAGTTTGTAGTCAAAACCATCCTCGGATCGGTGATGAAATATCACTAGAAGAATTCTTAAGTGAAGAACATGTTGCGGCATCGCGCTGGCACAGTCGAAGCAGTTTATTGAATGGGGATGATATAGTAGAGCTTGAGGCCCGAAATATTGTAATAAGAGCAGCTGGCGCATTCGAAATGATGCCAATTATTAGTTCAACAGAAATGATAGGGATGCTTCCACAATCGGCAATTTCTGATTTAGGTGCGTATTACAATTTGAAGTCGTTAGATTTACCTTTTGATCGCCAACAACATGATTTGTGTATTATCTGGCATCCAAGCCGAACGGCAGAAAGTGGACACCGTTGGTTAAGACAACAAATTCAAAAAGTGGCGAATAAAGTAGCCATCCCATAATCTATTTAGTTTGTTTTATAAGTACATAGAATATAAAAAGCAGTGTTGATTTCTCAGCACTGCTTTTTGTTGTTGGTATTATCTTCGGTTAATCTTGCGTTACTTCAGTTAATACCTCACCAGTCGTCCCACTCGGTTGTGTAATACCTAAAACATTCGATAAGGTTGGCGCAATGTCATAAGGGGTAATTTCACGGCTGATTTTCTCATCATCAATGTTATAACCAGCAAAGATCACCGGAACATGAGTATCATAACGCCAAGGTGAACCATGAGTGGATGCTATGGTTAATCCATCCATGTCATTAATGTAGTTTCTAGGATTGTAAACCACATAAACATCACCAGAACGCATTGGATGATAGTTATTTTTCACCAATTGCATTGTGTGAGTAGTCGGCACTTGGTTTTTCTCAATATCTGAGCTTGTTACCGCGTAAGCAATGCCTTTTATTTTTAGTAACTCTTCGGCGACTGCTTTTTGTACTTTATCTAACGCTATGCCTTTCTTCTTGATTACTTCATGATTTAAATATACATAAGGTTGGGCATATAAACGAATTGCGTCTTCACCTAAGCCAAATTCTGTTTTTAAACGAGTGAGTAATTCTGGAGAGATTAAACTTTTTTGATTGAAGTAGGCGGCTTGATTTGCCCTTAACGCATTAATCGTAGCAGGGGCTTCTGGTACACCGTGATCGGCAGAAAGCACAATCAGTGTATTCTTCAACCCAACTTGCTTATCGACTTTTTTAAGTAAGTTGGCAATGGTTTTATCTAATCGAATTAAGTTGTCTTCTGTTTCTAAACTTGATGGACCATACATATGAACCACATAGTCATTTGATGAGAAACTAACCGCAAGGTAATCGGTGAATTTTCCTTTGCCTAAATTTTCTTCTTTAAGGAGTGTTTCAGCAAAGTTCCCAGTGATTTCATCTCCAGCAGGGCTAAGTGTTAGCATTGTACTGTAGTATTTATAGCTTGCAGGACCATAAGGGTGAGGGAAGGTACGTTTAAATCCTGCAAGGTCAACTTTGTAATCGGGATTGCCTTCTTTTAAAGTATATTTATCTTCAGGCAGTGATAATGCCCATTTTTTTCCTGAGTATTGGTTAGGTACTTTTTGTTGGTTCCATGCGGTTACCCATGCAGGGTACTCATCATAATAGTAATTACTGGTCACAAATTCTGATTGTGCTTTAGAGAACCAAAACGCTTTCCCTGAATGACCACCTAACGAAATAGCGCCACGGTCTTTTACTGATACCGAGAATATTTTTGATTCACCATTGCTTGCTATCGCGAGTTCGTCGCTAAAGGTGGTGGATAAAATAGGCTCAGGTGAGCGGCCATCTTGGGTTGCGACCTTTTGAGTTGGGTCGATCTCGGTTGATTTATTTACACCAGCACCTGAGGTAAGCATGCTGTAATTGCCATCTTCAACGTTATATACCAAGCGCTCTTCATTTCTGTCATACCACACATTACCAACCATGCCATGAACACTTGGTGGAGCTCCTGTAGCAAGGGAGACATGTCCAACAATGGTCTCGGTATTTCCGTGTTGGTAATGGGCATTGGTATAATAAGTACCATCTTCCATTAAGTAGCGAAAGCCATCCTCGCCAAAGTTCGCTTGGTAACGCTCTAGTAAATCACCACGAAGGCCATCAACAGTGATTTGTAACACTAATTTTGGGTTATGATCATTTGCCAGAACGGTTCCTGGTGCCATCATTACCCCAGCGAGTGCGAGACAATGTAATGCGTTGTTCTTCATGTTTTTATTCCTTGCCAAAAGAGTAATAGTTATTAGTAATCTTAATTATTGATTACTTTGCATCTCTTACTAAGCGCAAACCCATATCAGCCATGATAATGGATTGGCTTGCGAAATCTCGACGGTAGTTTTCTGATTCATTTGCCTTATAAGAAAAACTGCTGCCTCGTACTGACTTGTGCGCTAAGCCACTTACTTCGTCTCGTGCATTGTTTGGATTATCGGTTGGTGAGAAACGGTAAAAAGTATCATCATAAGCATCACTAACAAACTCTCCAACATTGCCTGTCATATCATATAAGCCTAGTTCATTAGGTTGCTTCATTCCAACGGGGTGAGCTTGATTATTGGCGTTATCGGCAAACCATGCGACGTCATCAATGTTATTCGAGCCACTGTAAGTGTAGTTTTGGCTTAGTTTTCCTCCACGAGCGGCATATTCCCACTCTGCTTCTGTTGGAAGACGGTACGTTTCACCTGTCAGTTCATTGAGTTTTTCAATAAAGTAATTGGCTTGCTGCCAGCTTAAGTTATTTACCGGAATGTTCGGAGATTGGAAATAACTGAGAGATGATCCCATTACCGATTCAAATAATTCCTGAGTGACTTCAAATTTTGAAATATAGAAATCATCAACTGAAACAAGATGAGCTGGCTTTTCAGCTTTCTTCGCATATGGAGAGTCTGAACCCATTTGATATTTACCGCCCTCAACATGGACCATGGTTTCTTCTATTTTTTGAGTTACAGGGTGTGGAGGTGCAGTTGCACATCCTGCTAGCACTGAACTAAGAAATAAGGAGGTAAATAATGTTTTAAAATTGGTTAAAAAAGAGATTCTAAACATGACATTCTCAACAGTAATGATTGAGTATTTATCATACAGTGAAAGCACTTTCCAAAATGGAATAACGTGTATAACTAATACCGATGTTCTTTTTGCTTATTATGGAGTTAGAACTTGCTTAACAACTGGCTATAAAGGGTGGCTAATAGGTTTATTAGGTAAGTTCTTTTTCTCAAATCAAAGACTCATTATTAATAGGAATCAATATGATCATTACTCAAGGTCCTCAGTTTCAGGGTAAGGCTTCAAAACGATTACACGTCATGGCAAAACCCATTGGTGCTGTGTGTAATATTGATTGCACATATTGTTATTATTTGAGTAAAGAGGACTTACTTGAATACAAAAAAGATTGCTCCCCACAAATGGATGAGGAGACATTAGAAACCTATATTCGTCAATATATAGAAGGACAAAACACGCCTGAAATTATCTTCTCTTGGCAAGGTGGAGAGCCAACATTACTAGGTTTAGATTACTTTAAGAAAATTGTAGAGTTTCAGAAGAAATATCAGCCAGAAGGGATCGTAATTTCTAATGATTTACAAACTAACGGTACTTTACTAACCGATAAATGGTGTGAGTTTCTTGTTGAAAATAACTTTTTAGTTGGTTTAAGTATTGATGGCCCTGAGTTATTACATAATGCCTATCGCACTAACAAAGCAGGCAGAGGGACTTTTAACCAAGTAATGAAGGCGGTGGATTTACTGCATAAGCATCAGGTGAAATTTGCGACCTTAACGTGTGTAAATAACTTAACGAGCCGAAATCCATTAGAAGTGTATCGATTCTTACGTGATGTGGTGAAATCGCCACAAATGCAGTTTATTCCGATTGTTGAACAAAAAACCTTTAGAACGGTAGCGCCACAAACAGAGCAACTGGCAGCGCAATTGCGTCAAGGTGATAAACGCCTTATTCCGGGAAACAAAGAATCAATAATGGAACCTTGGTGTGTTTCAGATGAAGCCTGGGGTAACTTTTTAATCGCCGTTTTTGATGAATGGGCACAAAATGATCTAGGTAAAGTATTCGTCCAATATTTTGAAGCCAGTGTCGAAACCTGGATGGGGCGTAAGAACCCATTGTGCACCTTGGGCGAAATTTGCGGCAAAGGCCTAGCAATGGAGCATAACGGCGATGTATTTGCATGTGACCATTACGTCTACCCAGAATACAAGATTGGCAATATCCATACTCAAGAATTAGATGAGCTGGCGTTCAGTCGTAAACAGCAAGAGTTCGGCTTTGCTAAAGCGAAAACATTAACTACCCAATGCCAGCAATGTGATTATAAATTTGCCTGTCATGGTGAGTGCCCTAAAAATCGATTTATTAAAACACGTGATGGTGAGCCGGGGTTAAATTACCTATGTGCTGGTTGGAAGAAGTTTTTTGCTCATGCGGATAAATCAATTGCGTATATTTTAAGAATGCTAGGCAATCCAGTTCAACATGGAAAGTTTAGTGATGCGGCTCGACAGCAAGCGCAATCTTCTGCGTTTCCAACTAAGTTTTAATGGAGGGGGAGAGAATGAAACCATTACTGAAAAAATGCGCCGCAATAGGACTTGCTAGTATATTTGCCATTGCAACACCAGTATATGCGACAGATTCATTACAGAGCATGACACCAGAGCAACAATTGGCTTATACGGCACAAAATAAAAATGAGAGTACAGAAAAGCGAGCAGAGGCGTTGCGTCAATTAGCCCGCTATCCTAATCAAAACAGTTTAGTTGCCGTAGCAAGAGGATTAAAAGATCCTGACCCTATGATCCGCAAAGCGGCAGTAATAGGTTCAGATTTATACCAATTTAAACATCGCTGGCAGATAGTATCGCCTTTATTAACTGATCCAGAGTTGAGCGTTCGTATGGCAGCAACCGCAAATTTACTTCGCGAATACAACCAGATGTCGGCATCTCAGCAAGCTCAAATTGAAGCGCCATATCAGGAAGTAACGGCATATTTAACAAAGCAACAGGACTCTGGGTCTCAATTACTATTAGCCGATGTGTATCGTTGGCATGGTGAGTGGAGTGATGCCGATATTATTTATCAAGAGTTGGTGAAGCTAGCCCCCGATAACTCGCAAATATGGTTAAATTTATCGGATAATTATCGAGCACAGAACCAAGATGATCAGGCGCTATTAATATTAGATAAAGCGATTGTTCAATTACCAAAAGAGGCGAGTCTATATTACTCAAAAGCGTTAACACAGGTACGTTTAAATCAGAAAAAACAAGCAGCACAATCAATACAGGCTGCTGCTGATTTAGCCGAAAATAATAGCTATTATTGGTATTTAAATGGCGTTTTGCATGAAGATATTGACTTGAAAACCGCGACAGAATCGTTTGAGCAGGCGTATTTGATTTCGGGTTCACCGGAACAACTTTATGCGGTATGTGATATTTACGTGCGCTATGGAAATGATAAGGCGGAGGCGTGTTTAGAAGAGCTTGCTAAAGTTGCTCCTGATTATGTAATTGCTCAACTAAAAGAAAAACAAAAATAATTAGGGATATTAATAATAAAAAAGCCCGAGGTATATAGTACCTCGGGCTTTGTTTTTTTTATGCTTTTATGAATTAATGCATGATTTGCAATTCATCAACTTCCATATCAATACGAGATGGGTTTTTCTGCAGCCAACGTAGTCGTAGGCTAAGTAAAATAGCAGAGGTAGTTAAACCACCAATAAATCCAATCCAGAAGCCATATACGCCCATAGGTTCAATAATCCAATCAGTCATACCTAGGATATAACCGGAAGGCAAACCAACAATCCAATAAGAGACAAACGTACACTTAAAGATTGCCGTCATGTCTTTATAGCCACGAAGTGCACCAGCGGCGACAACTTGTACAGCATCTGTACATTGGTAAATCACAGCTAAAAGCATCAGACTTACAGCCAGCTCAACCACTTCTTTATTATCTGAGTATAAATAAGCAATATTTTCACGGAAGATGAAGGTTAATACTGCGGTACAACATGCCATCATCAGACCAAAAGCGAGACCACAGAAGCTCGCAATTTTTGCGCCTTCAAGATCGTTTTCACCTAGCTTGTGACCAACGCGAATACTAACGGCAATCGCGATACTCATTGGCACCATAAAGATCAACGATGAGAAGTTAATCGCGACTTGGTGCGCAGCAACAACGATTGAACCTAATGGTGAAACAAGTAGGGCAACCGCTGCAAATAACGTCACTTCAAAGAAGATAGAAAGAGCAACAGGAAGGCCAAGCTTAAATAGACGGTAGATCTCTTTTGCTTGTGGCTTGTTCCATGTTTCATATAAATTTACACGACGTAATTTAGGTGCAATAAACGTATAGATAACCATGGTGATAAACATTAGCCAATACACGATTGCCGTTGCTACACCACAACCCACACCACCTAATGCCGGCGCGCCCATTTCGCCATACACAAACATCCAGTTTAAAGGTACGTTAGCTGCAAGACCGATAAAGCCGATGATCATTGCTGGCGTGGTTAAAGACAAACCTTCACAGAAACTACGTAGCGCTTGGAATAATAAAAACGCAGGAGCAGCCCATAGCACCGCATGTAAATATCCTTGAGTCTTTTCAAATAACTCAGGCTCCACATCCATAGCCGCAATAATAAAGCCAGCGTTATAGAGGATAAGCATAATCGGTATAGAAACGATTAACGCTAAGTAAATGCCTTGATGGATCTCAAATGGGACTTTTTTAGATTTTCCTGAGCCGTTCAATTGAGCAACTACAGGTACAAGTGCCATTAATAAGCCAACACCAAATAATACTGATGGAAGCCAAACACTTGCTGCAATTGCCACGGCTGCCATGTCAGTTGCGCTTACGCCACCAGCCATAACGGTATCAACAAACCCCATGCCTGTCTGAGCGACACTCGCAATTAGGACTGGTGTTGATAATTTAATTAATCGAACGATTTCTTTTTGGTATCTGTGCACTGATTCACCGTACAAATTTTTAGTATAAAAAGGGCATTAATGTATTAAAGAGCATAAATGCGAGTTCATTTTGCGCTAGTAGCTATCGCAAAAGAAAATTGGGTCTGATTGAGTGCTTTGAACAGAGAGAACTGTTAAAGGTAAGCAGAAAGTGGACAGTATATAGATTAAGAGAGACTTCACAAAATGAAATATTCAACGTATCGTAGATATTTTTAAAATAGCCAAAACCAAATAAAATAACTCAATGTATTTAATGGTATTGATAGGAGATAATGATGTTTACTGGGATTGTTGCAACAACTGCGAAAGTAATTGAAATAACTAAAAAAGAAAAATTTCAAACCCATGTAGTAGAAATTCCTGCACCGTATCATCAAGGTTTAGAGATTGGCGCGTCTGTTGCTCATAATGGGTGTTGTTTAACCGTAACTAATATTAATGGGCATCTTATTTCTTTTGATTTGATTGAAGAGACACTGCGTTTAACCAATCTTGGGTTATTAGAAGTAGGGCAATTTATTAACATTGAGCGTGCAGCTCGCTTTGGTGATGAAATTGGCGGTCATTCAATGTCTGGCCATATTGTTGATGTGATGACGGTGAGAGAGATTAATCAAACGACTGAAAATTGCCAAATTTGGTTTGATGTTGCGCAGCAATGGACTAAGTACATACTGCATAAAGGCTACATTGGGGTTGATGGTATTAGCTTAACCATTGGTGATGTTGATGAGAAAGGCTTTAACGTTAATTTGATCCCTGAAACGTTAGAAAGAACCAATTTAAGTGGTCGTGGTATTGGCGATAAAATTAACTTAGAAATTGATCCGCAAACACAAGCAATCGTAGATACGGTAGAGCGAGTGTTAGCGAATCAATAATGAGTTAAAGAAATGACTTAAAATAGTCCATCTTCCTCATTATTCGTCGTCAGATTTATAGATTGGTTTTGAGGGTTTATCTCCATCGTGAATTCAATTGCTCGATGACAAGATGGACAGTCATCATAAATGGTTTTATTTGATTGCTTGTGGTCAATAAGCATATTAATAGCATGTTGACAGTTTGGACACTGTATATTTTGATTTGTGTAATTATTCACAACAAACTCCTTATTATTGTTCTGCAATTACGAATTTGTACTTTGGCGTATCTTCATTCATAGTAGAAAAGAGAGTTGGTTTTTGAAGTGAATTAAGTGAAAAGATTGATGATATCGACGTTTTTTAATCTAGATTAATAAAAAATGAGATGGTGAGTACCATCTCATGTATTACATTATTTATTTTTATTTAGGTCAAGTTTATCAATTAGCTGCTGAGCATGGAGCATATACTCTCCACCGAACATAGAGCAGTGATTTAATACATGATAAAGACTATATAAATGCTGACGAGTTTCAAAGCCTTCTGCTATAGGGGTGATCGATTGATATCCTTCGAAAAAGCTGTCCTGAAATCCACCAAATAACTCTGCCATTGCAAGGTCACATTCAGGATCCCCCCAATAAGAAGCAGGATCATAGCTGATTGGGCCTTTAACACTCAGTGCAATATTTCCGTGCCAAAAGTCACCATGTAATAGAGCTGGTTTAGGCTGATGATTACGTAATATGTGTTTTGAATTTTTAACTAAGGTATTTATATCACCAAATTCCATGCCTTTTTCATGCAAAAGTTGCAATTGCCAACCAATGCGCTGCTCGGCGAAGAAACAATCCCATCGACGGTGCCAGGTATTAATCTGTAATACATTACCTAGGTAATTATCGCAATCAAAGCCGTATTCAAGCTGATCTCCCCATAAATGATGGTTAGCAAGGCTAACACCGAGATCAAATGAGGTGAGTTGGTCCATAGGCTTTGTTGGTAGAAAATTGAGAACTAAAAATGAGTGCTCTTTAGTCGTTCCAACATGAAGAGGCGATGGGACAAACATATGGTCTGATTGGTCAAGCTGATTGAGGCTTTCCGCTTCGGTTTCAAAAATAGGGAGTTCTGCACGCTCATTGACTTTAATAAAGTAGCGCTGAGCACCATCACTGATCATGTAACAATCATTAATCTCCCCACCATTTACAGCTTCACGTTCAGAAATGATAAAAGGGCGACCCGTTACATCAGAGATTTGTTGAGCGATAGCTTGCCACATAATTGCCTCTCTTGAATATCTGAAAATTACCTAACTAAGCATAGTGTATTCTTAATAAATATCTGTGAAGTAAGGCAAAAAATTACTTTCAATATTATAGTAATAAGACAAATCAATAGATTTACAAGAAGAGAACAATCTGCGGGCGTGGTTTGAATTGTCAATGTAAAAGGAAAGTATTTGAGAGTTATTCTCTATTTTGATAAATTACCAGTAAGAGCTTGTGAAAAATGAGCATTTATAATTATAACGAACTATTACTAACGGACAGACTATGATTGTCAATACAGAAGGTTACCATGCTCTTATTGAGTATCTAACAGAACACTTAGCGATTTTTGCAAATCAACAAGGTGATACTGGTGAAGAGACAGTAGAAGATATTGTAACCGATTTAATTGCTTCTAATTTAATGACGGTATTTTCACAAAACCCAGAATTGGATGCAGATGTTCGATTTACGTTGTTACGTGAAGCTGATGCGGTAGTTGCAGATTTAGGTGAAGTACTTGCTGGTGCTTGGATTCAAAAAGCGACAAATGAACAAGTGATGTTTCTCGATGATTATATCGGTCTGATTAAAAATTTATTTGATAGCGCTTTCAAATAACGTTTAATCGCATAAATGCATTGATTATGAAGCCAAATAAAATACGACTAAAATAGTCATTATTTTATTTGGTTTTTTACTTCTATCTTTTCAATAACGCCTTACAGAACTCGTCTAACTTGCCAGAATGCTTTTTTCCAATAAGGGTTATCTAGGCTTGAAATGATCACACCTTTCGATGTAGATGCATGCATAAATTCTCGATTTCCAATATACACGCCTACATGCCTTACTTTAACGCTGGTTTTAAAGAAAATAAGATCGCCTTTTTTTGCATTCTCTAAAGAAATTTTTCTTCCTGTTTCAACCTGATACTGTGTCGTTCTTGGAAGCCATTGTTGATGCAAACTACCGAGTGCATCTTGTGTGAAAGCCGAACAATCCACGCCTTGCTTGCTTGTACCACCATATTTGTATGGGACACCTTGCCATTCTTGAAAATAGTCTTGATACCCATCAGACGTCGATAATTGAGGGTGTTGAGTGCTAATTTCTTGTTTTGTAAGCTGTGGCTCAGGAGGGGAGGCACAACCAAATAAAGTGAGTAAAGCAAAAATAGAGATAAAATGCCGAGTCATGTTCAATCCTAGATAATAAAACCAACCTTACTATTCTGACTTATCTCTATAGAAAAAATCAATATTAATAAAAGCAAGCTTATATAATCATTGATATTGTAAATGATTATCACCTAATGTTAACTGTAAGTTTTATGCTTTGGTGAAAGTATGGTTATAAACACTACAAATGAAATATTTTGTGACATTTTGAGCTTTTAATGATTTTTACAATCGTGTAACCTTTGCGTGAATTTTGGAAGTACTTACTTTTAACTAAAAGACACATAATTTAACCATTTGTTTCAGAATGGAGTGTTTTTAATTATAAAGAAAGACAAAAACAAGGAGTTACAGATGAGTTCGTCTGCATCGCAACAACAGAATCAACAGCAGCCAAAAAGGCCGTTGTTCACACGTTTTCTTGATTCAGTAGAATATTTAGGAAACCTATTACCACACCCAATTACCCTTTTTGCAATCTTTTGTGTGGCAATTTTAGTTTCATCAGGTATTGCAGGTTACTTTGAATTATCAGTAATTGATCCTCGCCCTGAAGGGGCAAAAGGCCGAGCAGCTGATGGCATGATCCACGTGGTTAGCCTATTCAATGCTGAAGGCTTACAACTTATCGTTACTAACTTAGTGAAAAACTTTGTTGGTTTTGCTCCATTAGGTACTGTTCTTGTAGCAATGCTTGGTGTTGCAATCGCAGAGCACTCAGGCATGTTATCTGCTGCTATGCGTGGCATGGTAATGGGTGCGTCTAAGCGTATGGTTACAGTAACGGTTGTATTTGCAGGTATTATTTCAAATACGGCATCTGAGCTTGGTTACGTAGTACTTATCCCACTAGCTGCAATGCTTTTCCACTCACTAGGTCGTCACCCGTTAGCAGGTCTTGCTGCGGCGTTTGCTGGTGTATCAGGTGGTTATTCTGCAAACCTTCTAATCGGTACGGTTGATCCACTGCTTTCTGGTATTACAGAAACAGCAGCACAAATGATTGACCCAACTTATACAGTTGGTCCTGAAGCAAACTGGTACTTCATGTTTGTTTCTACATTCTTTATCGCAATCACTGGTGCGTTTGTAACAGAGAAAATTGTTGAGCCAAAACTTGGTAAATATAACGATGAAGAAGCGTCAGAAGATTTATCAAATGATAAGATGGGTAAGCTAACTGCTATTGAGAAGAAAGGTCTTAAATTTGCAGGTGTTGCTGTTCTTGTTGTGAGTGCACTACTTGCATGGACGATAGTTCCTGAAGATGGTGTATTACGTTCAGCAACAGGTACGGTTGCAGGCTCTCCATTCTTGAAAAGTATTGTGGCATTCATCTTTGTATTCTTTGCGGTTCCTGGCTTTGTTTACGGTAAAATTACTGGTTCAATGAAGAATGATCGTGACGTAATCAATGCAATGGCAACATCAATGTCTTCAATGGGCATGTACATTGTTCTTGTATTCTTTGCTGCACAGTTCGTTGCTTTCTTTAAGTGGACTAACTTTGGTCAAGTAATTGCGGTTGGTGGTGCGAGCTTCCTACAAGATATCGGTCTTACTGGCCCAATGCTATTCTTCGCATTCATCTTAATGTGTGGCTTCATTAACTTAATGATCGGTTCAGCATCTGCACAGTGGGCAGTAACAGCACCAATCTTTGTTCCAATGTTAATGCTAGTAGGTTACGCACCAGAGACAATTCAAGCGGCTTACCGTATTGGTGATTCAACAACGAACATCATCACACCAATGATGAGCTACTTCGGTCTTATTCTTGCTGTAGCAACACGTTACATGAAGAATTTAGGTATCGGTACACTGATTGCAACAATGTTACCTTATTCAATGGTATTCATGTTTGGTTGGAGTATCTTGTTCTACCTATGGGTATTCGTATTCGGCCTACCAGTAGGTCCAGGCGCAGCAACATTCTACACGCCATAGTAGGTAATAGAATAAGCGCTTAGTTCTGAGTATATAATTAGAGCTAGATATATAAATTAAAGGCGATCTTCGGGTCGCCTTTTTTGATCGTTCGTTTTTGTAATGCGATTGCTTATTTGAGTAGAGCAAGGATAATGGCTGGATGATGAGTGGTAATGTGTGGTTCTATGCGCCTTGATAAGTTTATTTGTAAAAGTACAGAATTAACGAAAACCCAAGCGGTTGAGTTGATTTTAGAGGGAAGAGTAAAAGTAAATAGTGACACCGTCACACTTGAATCAACTCAAGTTCATGAGAATAATGACATTACTCTTGATGGAAAAGAGTTAGTCGCTCGACCTTTCCGTTATCTGTTAATGAATAAGCCAGCTGATACCATTTGTTCGAATATTGATGAAGTTTATCCTTCTTTGTTTAATTACATCAATGAGGGCAATAATACTGAGCTTCATATTGCTGGGCGTTTAGATGCAGATACAACAGGCTTGGTGCTAATAACCGATGATGGCCGTTGGTCTTACAATATTATTACTCCAGCGAAGAAGTGCGAGAAAGTTTATCGTGTGGGTTTACGAAATCCAATCTCAGAAAATGCTGTTGATATTTTTACTTTTGGTGTTCAGCTACAAGGAGAATCGCAGCTGACTCGACCTGCTAAATTAGAAATAGTAAGCGAGAAAGAGGTATTATTGACGATTACAGAGGGTAAATTCCATCAAGTAAAGCGCATGTTTTCCGCTATTGGCAATAAAGTGATTTCATTACATCGAGAAAAAATTGGTGAGGTTATGCTGGATGTTGAGGTAGGAGAGTGGCGCTATTTAACAGATGCAGAAGTGACGTCATTTAAACAGTAAATATCTCTTTGAAGAGATGGTACTGTTAGCGTGAAAACAGCAATGAGATACCCTGAGAGTACCTCATTGCGATATGATTATTTCTTTCTAAATGGTTGAGTCAGCATTTTATCTAAATGTTGTTCTCTTGTTTTTCTAAATAACCCGAGTCCAATTTTCATCTCTTCATGCCCATCTCTTGGCTTGACTAAATAGGTGTTTCCAAAGCGATCCCAAATAGATAAAAAGAAGCCATAATTATTATTCATTTCAGTAACATGAATGGAGTGGTGAACTCGATGGAAATCAGGCGTAACAATAATTGAGCGTATGTAGCGATCTAACCCTTTTGGAATAAATAGATTACTGTGATTAAACATAGCGCTGATGTTTAACAGGATCTCAAACAGAATAACCGCTTCAACAGGGATCCCTAATAAACCAATAGCCGCAATCTTAATCAGCATAGAAATAATGATTTCGATAGGGTGGAAACGTGTACCAGTCGTGACATCAATGTCTTGATCAGAATGATGCATACGGTGTAAGCGCCATAATAGAGGGACACGGTGAAAAGCACGATGTTGCCAATAGATTAACCAATCTAACAGTAAGATGGATAGAAGCCCTGTGAGAAACTGTGGCGTGTTTAGGTAATAAAATAGTCCCCACTGTTCTTGATTTGCAATTAAAGCAGCATCAATCGCCAATAAAGGCAGAGCTAGGCGTAAAATAAAGCTATTAAAAAAGACTAAGCCAATGTTATTAAACCAGCGAGTAGATTTTTTTTGAGTCAAAGCTTTGCGCGGCCATCGGTATTCAGCCAAGGCAAAAATGATGAATGCAACGATAAAACACCCCAACCGAAGGGGGTTACTGTATTCAATCCAGTTAATTTCCATTAGGAATTCTCTTATAGAACTTGTTATTACTTATACTGTAAGTAAAATGCGCTTTTTTTTCCATATAAATAGCTTGGTTATTGCAAATGCGTATTCACAAAGTCCATCAATTACATAAAGAAAGATTAGCACGTTCAACAAAACCCTTTAATGCGCGTGGTGCTAATGTGAACCGTTGTGAGTATTGCCAAGTTCATCAAGACTACTGTATTTGTGAGTATCAACCTGCAGTTAACTCTAATGCTGCTTTCTTACTTATTATGTTTGATACTGAAGTTCTAAAACCTAGTAATACTGGAAAACTTATTGCAGATTTAGTACCTGAAACCCATGCGTATTTATGGTCTCGTACAGAGCCAAATCCAGATATGTTAGCGTTATTGCAAGATGAATCATATCAACCGTTTGTTATTTTCCCTGAAGAGCAAATTGAAAATAAAGCGCTAGTCACTAATGATATTGTGATTACAGAAGGCAAAATGCCTTTATTTATTTTACTTGATGGAAGTTGGCGTGAAGCAGGCCGTATGTATCGTAAAAGTACTTACCTACATAAATTGCCTGTCCTGTCTTTTAATCGTGAGCATTTATCTAGCTACATTATGCGTAAGGCCTCAAAAGCTCACCAGCTATCAACGGTTGAAGTGGCAAGTTTGGTGTTGGATTTATTTGGTGAAAAAGAGAACGCAAGACATCTTGAATGTTGGTTTGAATTATTCCGTGAGCATTATCTTTACAGTAAGCGACCAGTAAAAGGGGCTGAACGAGGAATGGGCTTAAAGAATTTGATTGAATTTCGTACAGAACTGAAAGAAAGCAACCAAATCTAATGGGGTTTTGAGGTTCATTTCACACAAAATAAAAGGTAATTCCGCCTAGGTCACAGTCTGTATTTATATAAATTAGGTAAAATAACACCATAAAAATTTAAATAGATTAGGACAAGGATACCTTATGTACTACGGTTTTGATGTAGGTGGCACAAAGATTGAATTTGGTGCGTTTAATGAAAAATTAGAGCGCGTTGTCACTGAGCGAATTCCAACACAAACGGAAGATTACACATTATTGGTTGATGATATTGCAGGTTTAATTGCAAAATACGACGCTGAATTTGGTGTTGAAGGTAAAGTCGGTTTAGGTATTCCAGGAATGGAAGATGCTGAGACAGGCGCTTTATTAACAAGTAATGTTCCTGCTGCTAAAGGTCAATTTCTACGTAAAGACTTAGAAGCAAAGATCGGTCGTTCAGTAAAAATCGACAACGATGCTAACTGTTTTGCGTTATCAGAAGCGTGGGATGAAGAATTAAAAGATTCACCATCAGTAGTGGGCCTAATCTTAGGTACAGGTTTTGGTGGTGGTTTGATCTTTGATGGTAAAGTATTTTCGGGTTATAGCCATGTAGCCGGTGAATTAGGACATTCTCGCTTACCAATCGATGCATGGTTTCACTTAGGTGATAAAGCACCATTATTAGAGTGTGGTTGCGGTAATAAAGGTTGTATTGATAATTACCTTTCTGGTCGAGGCTTTGAACTGCTCTATGCTCACTATTATGGTGAAGAAAAGAAAGCGATTGATATCATCAAAGCGAATGAAGCTGGTGATGAAAAAGCGGTAGAGCATGTTGAACGTTTTATGGAATTATTAGCAATTTGCTTTGCTAACCTGTTTACTTGCTTTGATCCGCACGTGGTTGCACTTGGCGGTGGCTTATCTAACTTTGAATTGATTTATGAAGAGTTACCAAAGCGTCTACCAAAACATTTATTATCTGTAGGTCGTGTGCCTCGTATCATTAAAGCGAAACACGGCGATTCAGGCGGTGTACGTGGTGCGGCGTTCTTAAATATTAAAGACTAATCTTGACTCAATATTTAGAATAGAAAATGCAGATACAAAAAGAGCCTCATGTTGTTTGTTATTATTAACAGGTAACAAAGGCTCTTTTTTTGTGCGGTTTAAACTTAAAAAGAGAAGTGAACTAGAAGTTATAGCCTAGGTGTAAACCGAAGAAAATTTCTTTATCGCCAAAATCAGTACCAACATTACCTAAATATTGGTAACTATAATCACCGTAGTCAGCAGAGAGGTGAATATCCAGTGCTTGGTTAGTCCAACCCAGTTTATTTTCAATGTTTAACCCTGTTGAATCTTCGAAGACCATATCTAGAATGATGTCTCCACGGTAATACATATCACCAAATAAGAATAGGCTACCAGCATTTAATGACAAACCAGAGTTATCAGTCTCAAGTAAAGGTTCATTTGAAGAGGTATTAAAGCTCTTATAAGCTAAGCCAATGTTGCTACTACCAAAACCAGTATCCATAACAAAATTACCACCAAGGGTAAGAGTGCTTCTATCCAGTGTGAGACCTTGCTCGTCTAATGGCTGAATATTATATGAACCATAAGCGTTAAAGTTTTTACCACTAAACTTACCACCAATAGATAAATCTGAGTCAGCAGTCGGATTATCAGCATACCCCAGAGTTATCGCAGCAGCGCCAAGAGATATTTGTCCATCAATAGCCATTCGTCCATCTCGTGCATTACTTTCCATTGATTTGGTTGTTGAAATACTAACGTTATTTCCGGTAAAACGAGGGTCTTGAACATGGAAATCATTAGCAAAAGCCGCAGATGAAATAAAACTTAAAGCAGCAGTTGAAATTAGTAGATTATTTTTCATTGTAAACCTTATATATAATGTTATTTATAGTTATGCCTTAATTAACATTAAGGCATAGATAGATTAAATTATAATTATAATTCACTCAATATTCGTATATTTTATAAATACATACTTTAAGTTGATTTACTTTATGGTTTTCTATTATTACTGATGATTTGTTAAATTAGTGTCTTTATTTAGACTGTGGTATTGATTTTGCTTATTTATTTCAATGTATCTATTCATATTTTATTCGCTGAGTGAAATTAATTATTACAATCAGAAATAAATTAAATTTATTTTTTAAAATACCAGTCCTAAATATAATCCAAGTGATACATTCGGGTCGATAGTTATATCATCTGTGAATTCGGAGTACATATAATAATGGATGCTAGCCCCAACTAGAACGTTATCATTGAGATTAAACTCATTAGCAAGGCTTAATCCATAGCTCAATGAATCACCATTAGAGCTATATTTCATTAAGCTACCATTAGAGATGTCATAATCATCAATCTTTAAGAAGGAGTAGCCTAGTTGAGCACCTAAGACTATGTTTGAGGTAGAGATAGATATTATATGGTCGTAGCTAAGATTAAGGGTCTCTAAGGTTATACTTAAATCTTCTTCTTTTATTTCATAGTCGGTACTTGGCTTGTAATTCATCGATATTCTATTGCTCTTATTTATGTATAGCCCAAGAGATAAATCAAGTGATGAGTCATGTTTGAATTTTATATTTGTATTGTCAATTCCAATAGGGCTTCCATAATTCCCACCGACTTTAATAAATGGGGCATCTGCGGATAATATTGAAATGACAGTACCTATATCCCTAACTAATGTGTCTGATACATCAGCGTTTGAGTTAAAAGATGTAGGTATTAATATTGATAAAAGATATGCGTATTTATTTTTCATATGTAGTTCTTAATGTTTATTGGTTGTATTATAAGGTTAATCTTCCATAATTTAATTTTCCAATTAATATTTTTATTATATTTTACTAAATATTTTTTCATTGTTGAAATTACTTATTATGAATAATACCATCCGTTTTTTATTAAGGAATTATCATGTGAAGAAGCTATTGTTAATATTTATAATTATATACTCCAATAATATTAGAGCATCTAATAATCAATTAATGATATATACAGGCCAAAGCTCAAGAAGCTCAGGTCTAGAAGAATTGTATACAGTTAAATTGCAATATAGCCAGCCAAATGAGTTTTTTAGAATCCCAGGGCGTAGGAACATTGAAGCTGGATTTTTTGCTTTTGGTGAGCATGAATCAAATCTAGATGAAAATAATCAGTTTATTGCTGGTTTATCACAAGATCTGTATTTATTAAATTCACCTTTTCTTTATGCTGGTGCAGGGTTAGGTGGTTACATTAAAAGTAAATCGACAGAAAGGATTAGCTCTAAGGTAACATTCGGACAAAAAGTGTTTATTGGTGTTAACGTAAATAGAGTGAATATAGAGGCGTACTTCCGTCATTACTCTAATGGAACATTGACGAATAAAAATGCAGGACAAAATTTTGTAGGCTTAGCCGTCGGTTACTATTATTAAAAAGAGCCTCATGTTGTTTGTTATTACTAACAAGTAAACAGAGGCTCTTTTTTGTTGTGCTGCTTAACTAAGATTAAGTAGTTAAAGTTAACTACTAATTAAGCACAGCATTTTTTGTATTTTTTACCGCTACCACAAGAACAAGGTTCGTTGCGATTAGGTGTTTTTTCAAAGCGAGTTGTTTTTGGTTTATTTAAAACACCGCCAAGCTCAAGAATATTTTCTTCTTTTTCAGCATTCACTTCGATGTTGGCGAATAAGCTGTGCTCAGTAAGCTGCGCTTCAATTTCAACTTTACGCTCTTCTGTTTGAACAACTAAAGTTAGTGGTGCTTCTTCAGTACCTAACTTAACGTCACGTTTAGTGTTAAAACCAGAAAGAACGTGGTTTTGACGAGTTTCGATACGACCTTTGAAGAACATTTTAGACATCTTGGAGCCTTATAATTTTTGAACACAGTATTTTAGGCACTTTATATCATCAAAGAGCCTAGCAATAAACTAGAATACTAATTTATTTAAACTCTCGAACCCAACGGAATAATTGTTACCTTCTGACCAATATCTACCGACTCAACTGCAGGTTGCACCTCAATTAAGCAGTTTGCTTCGCTCATTGAGCGTAAGATACCAGATCCTTGTTTACCAGTGGTTACCACTTCCATTTGACCATTTTGGTTAATCGAGTAAATGCCACGGCTGTATTCAGTTCGGCCAGTGCGAGAGCGGATAAACTCTTTAGCGATTGCCGTAAAAGTCTCAGGTTTCCAGTTATCTTCACCTTGAAGTTTACGTAATGCAGGTTCAACAAACTGTAAGAACGCCACCATTACCGCTACAGGGTTACCCGGTAAACCAAAGAACGGAGTATCACCAATATGACCAAAGGCAAGAGGGCGGCCAGGACGCATATTTATACGCCAAAAGTTAATATTGCCCAATTTATCTAAGATCGTTTTGATGTAATCGGCATCACCAACCGAGACACCACCAGAAGATAAAATCATATCCGCTTGTTGTGATGCTTGAGAAAGCGTTGACTCTAAAGCGACTTCACTGTCTTCAATGATGCCAAAATCAATCACTTCACAGCCGATCTTCTGCAATAACGCCGTCAACGTGAAGCGATTTGAGTCATAAATCGAATTGGTTTTTTGTGCTTCACCCGGTGCTTGAACTTCATCACCAGTAGAGAATATAGCAACTTTTGTTTTTGTGATAACAGGGACAGAAGCAATGCCTAAAGACGCAAGCATACCCACTTCAGGAGCCGTAATACGTGAGCCTTTAGCCACACAGGTTTGGTCGATAGCAAGATCTTCACCTGCTAGACGAACGTTTTGGCCTTTACGAATGCCAGATTTTCCTGTATCAAAACGAACTTGATTGCCTTCTTGAGTCGCTTGTTCACGCATGATCACGGTATTACCATTTTCAGGCACTGGTGCGCCCGTCATGATTTTCGCCGCTTCACCGTGTTGAAGAGGGCGATCGTAACTGTGACCAGCCATGATCTCGGCAACTACGGTGTAGCTTTCACGCTCTAAATCATCACCACAAATCACATAACCATCCATCGCTGAATTATTATGTTGAGGAACATTGATCGGCGATAAAATATCTTGAGCCGCTAATGCATTAATGGATTCAACTAAAGAGACATTGCTTTGTGAATTTAGTGGTGTGATGGCCTCTAAAATCTTAGCTCTACCTTGACTAACAGATAAAAACGCAGGTGATAATTCATCGCAGTTAGCGGATAGATCACTTTGTTGTTTATGTTGATGCTGTTTAACGTAGTCAACAATGAACGCAGTGATAGCATCAGTATTGTTGATGTCCATTTGAGGCAGTTCTGATTCAGCTTTTGAGTCTGCTGCAATCGCAATGATGTTATCATCTTCTGGGAAGATCCACGGCTTACCGACTTCATCACGGTGTAATTCAATCTTGGTGTATGGCAGTTGCTTAAAACCTTCAATAAGAATCAAATCAAGTTCAGTTTGATCTAACTTATTGATTAGTTGCTGACAGGTAGTTTCTTTATCAGGCGTTTCAGTAATTAATGCATTACGAAAACGAGAGCTGATCAACATTTGGCTCGCACCAGCTTTACGTAAACGGTAGCTGTCTTTGCCTTCTTGGTCGATATCAAAATTATGATGTGCGTGTTTGATGACTGCGACTTTTAGTCCCATTTCATTAAGTTTTGGTAATAGCTTTTCTAATAATGTGGTTTTACCTGTGCCGCTATAAGCAGCAAAACCCAATAAAGGGATAGACGCAGTCGTTAAGCTCATAATAAAGGTCCAAATTGTTCGAGTTCTTGAGGGCTATTCAAATTGATAAAAGCATTTGGGTAATTAGAGAAATCAGCAAAGACGGTATTACACTCTTTGTATAATAGAATAATTTTTCTATCACCGCGCGCTAAGAAAGCATCAATTTTAGGAATAATGCGTTTGTGCATTAAAGTTACAACCGGTTGCATGTATTCGCCATCATGAGCGACTACAATGTCAGTATCTTCTTTTACCGCATCACACAATAAAGCAACAAGGTTGTCAGGTAGGTTAGGGGAATCACAAGGAATAAAACCAACCCAATCAGAATTCATATTGATTAAACCAGAATGCATTCCGGCCAATGGCCCTGGGTAATCGCTAAACTGGTCAGGAAACGTGACGCCGTAACTAGTATATTGTTCGATACTGCGATTAGCATTGATGGCAATCTGATCGGTTTGAGGCGTTAATATGTCTATTGCATGTTCGATGAGTGGTTTATTTTTAAAAGCGACAAAACCTTTATCTTGACCACCCATACGACGAGCTTGTCCGCCCGCTAAAATTACCCAACTAGTTTGCTTTGGCTGGAGCATACTTATCCTTGCTAACAATCACTTTTAATGGGGTTGATTCTATCAGCTTTGCGTCTGAAATGGTCCATTGACGATGACAAATTTCAGTTAAGGCATTGGTTTGGTGACTGGTTACTACAATACTAGAGCCACGTTCGAGTAGATCTTTGGCCATAATAACCAGTAACAGGATAGATTCTTGGTCAACGCTCGCACTTGGTTCATCCATCAGTAAAATAGACGGTTTTAGTACCCAAGCTCGTGCCATAGCAACACGTTGCTTTTCACCACCAGATAAAACAGAGATATGTTCATCGGCTAAGGTTTCTAACCCAACCATGCGTAACGCATTGATTACCATGTGACGCTTCTCAAGCTTATTCATGGTGGTGTATTTCATGCCATAAATAACGTTATCGAAAACAGTCCCATCAAATAAAAATGGGTTTTGATGCAGGTACACAATTTGATTATTGCCTGAGCGACCAAACAAACGTGCAGTCCAGTGTGGTTGATTAAGGTTAAGCTTACCGGTTGTTGGGTTTTGTAACCCAGATAAAATCTTAAGTAGTGTTGTTTTACCTACGCCATTAGCACCACGTAAATAGACAGATTCTTTTGGCCCTAATGATAAATGTGGGATGTGAAAAAGCACACGATCATTAAATCGCATCGATAGATTATCGGCAGTAATTCTTATTGTCATTTTTTATGCCTACTAAGTACGTAAATACCCTTTACCACGAGTGATAGAGAGTAAAAAGTTTAACACCAGAGCTAAAATTAATAGCACCATACCAAGAGCAACCCCTTGAGCAAACGCACCTTTTTGGCTTTCCATAGCGATTGCGGTTGGAATGTTTCGTGTAGCATTAAAGATGTTACCGCCGACCATCATAGAGCAGCCGACTTCGGTGATAATTCGAGAAAATCCAGCAATGATAGCGGCAAGAATAGGAAACCGTGTTTCCCAAATTAAGCTACCAAATGCTCGTGGTAACGAAGCTCCTAGAGTAAATGCAGTTTCCCATACTCGTCGATCACTGTGTTGAAATGCGCCGTGCATCATGGCAACCATAATAGGGAAACAGATAAACATTTGACCGATGATCATTGCTTCTTGAGTAAAAAGCAGTTGCCAATCGCCAAGAGGTCCAGATCGAGAAAGAACCATATACAGCAATAAACCAATCACAACAGTAGGTACAGATTGTAACGTGTTAATAATAGAGAGCAGTAGCCACCGCCCAGGAAATGAACCATATGCAAGCGCAAACGCCAGCAAGAGGGCAGGTAATAACACAACTGCCATTGCAAACAATGAGACAGAGAATGAAACACCAACAATGCTCCACAATGCAGCATCACCGCTAAACAGTAATTGAATGGCTTCGTGAGAGGTGGCTAAGATAGTCATGGATTATTTAGCGTCCGCAGTGAACAATTTTTTACCACTAAGAGTAAAGCTATCGATCATTGCTTGGCCTTTGTCACTTATTAACCAATCACTGAATGCTTGAGCACCTTTTGTATTTAGGTTGTTGTAACGCTCAGGGTTAATAAGAATCACCTGGTAAGGGTTAAATAGGCGCTTGTCGCCTTCAACCATGATCTCAAGGTCAAGTTTGTTCTGGTAAGCTAACCAAGTGCCACGGTCTGTTAATGTGTAAGCTTGTAGCTCAGAGGTCATATTCAATGTTGGTCCCATACCCTGGCCAACGGCTTTGTAGCCACCGAAGTTTGGTTCAATTTTTGCTTGAGACCATAAGATCAGTTCTTTTTTGTTTGTACCTGAGTCGTCACCGCGAGAAACGAAAGTAACGTCTGATTCTGCCATCTTCTCAAATGCAGCAGTCACGTCTTTCATACCGTGGATGTGTGCAGGATCAGCTTTAGGGCCAACAAGAACAAAGTCGTTATACATTAATGCTTTTGGATCAACGCCATAGCCTTTTTCAACAAAGCTTGCTTCCGCTTTAGGAGCGTGTGTCATTACTAAATCAACATCACCGTTTTCGCCCATTTTTAGCGCTTTACCTGTACCTGCTGCCAATACTTGAACTTCATAGCCAGAATCTTTTTTAAATTCAGGCAATAGGTAATCAAGTAAACCAGAGTGGTAAGTACTTGTTGTTGTCGCTAGGCGTACAATGCTTGCGTCATCTGCATATACGTTAGTTGCCGAAAAAGAACCAAGAGCCAGTGTAGCCATCACTGTAAACGTACTGATTTTATTGTTCATGTTATATCCATGTAGTGTTATTAAAATTACTGCAAATGCAATAAATGAATAGACTCATCGGCTTTAAAGCAATCATTATGCCAGAAATCATACTGATAAAATTATCTTTAACTTAATGATATTTAACCGATTAATAGGCATTTTGACATAAAAACCCTACAAAAAATGTGACTAGGACAAAATGTCTCATACGAAAGGATACATTTTGTAGAATTAAAGGTAGAATAAGTAGGACATTTTGACCCACATCTCTCGTTAAAGCGCATAAATTAGGAAGCTCTATGGTCTCGAAATCAGATTGGAATGCATTTTCAGTACTTGTTGTTGATGATGAAGTTGGTATGCAAACCATACTAAAAAAAGCATTAAGTAAACAATTTGGACAAGTTCATACCGTTGGAACTATTGAAGATGCCGAAGCTATTCGTCAATCTCACCATCTTGATTTGATCATTCTTGATATCAATTTACCCGGTCAAACGGGATTAGAGTGGCAGGAAAGTATTGCCTGTGACTCGCGAAATTATGACGTTATATTTATGACTGGATACGCAGAGTTAGATACTGCAATTCAGGCGTTGCGTTTAGGTGCTGCTGATTTTATTTTAAAACCGTTTAATCTTGAAAATATGCTGCAAGCGGTGAAGCGCTGTATGGATCGTCGTTTAGTTGAAAGAACCAACTTTGCATTACAGCGAGAAGTGGAAAAAAACAACCCAATTGAAATGATCGGTAACGCTGAAAAAACCATAGAATTAAAGCAAATGGTTGCCCAACTTGCGCCATCAAATGCCGCCGTATTAATTGAAGGTGAATCAGGTACAGGTAAAGAGCTTGTGGCTCGTGGTTTACACCAATTAAGTCACCGTAACGGCCCGTTTGTTCCTCTTAACTGTGGTGCTATTGCGCCTGATCTTCTTGAAAGTGAACTGTTTGGTCATACATCAGGGGCGTTTACTGGGGCTAAAAAAGGACGTGAAGGATTATTTAGAGTCGCTAACGGTGGAACTCTATTTCTAGATGAAATTGGTGAAATGCCCATTGGAATGCAATCGTCTCTTTTACGTGCCTTAGAGCAGAAAGCCATTCGACCTGTGGGTTCTGAAAAAGAGATCCCAGTTGATGTTCGTATCGTAGCGGCAACCAACCGAAATCTTCTTGAAGAAGTTGAAAAGGGTAATTTTAGAAAAGATCTCTTCTATCGCTTGAATGTCCTTACCGTTTCACTGCCAGCCTTGCGTGAGCGCAAAGCTGACTTGGCCTGCTTAACCGAGCATTTTTCCCACATGATCGCGAAAGAAATGGGGTTAAAACCAATTCACTGGGCACATGAAGACATCGTTGCTATGGCTCACTATGATTGGCCCGGGAATATTCGTGAGCTTAAAAATATGATTGAGCGTTGTATTTTACTCGGTAAACCGCCAGTAGAGCACTGGTCTAGTTTACAAGGTGACACGCCACTGCACCAATCACCTAATCAAGAGCCGATTTTAAATCAAGAACCAACGGAATGTCCTTGTATGCCAGAAATGGATGAATACCCAGATCAGTGGACATTAAAAGAAGTTGAAAAGAAGCACATAATTACGGTTGTAGATTTGCATGACGGGAACAAGTCAGCGGCAGCAAGGCAACTAGGTGTTGCTCGTAAAACATTAGAGAGAAAATTTAAAGAGTGGAGTGAAGAGATCGCATGATGTTATCTCCTCTTTTATGGAAACGTAGAATCAAAACCATGGTGAGATACCGTTTATTGTGGTTAAACTCTGTTCCTTTATTTCTCACATTGCTTGCTTTAGTGATTATTACTGCGTTTTGGTCGGTGCATTATACGTGGCAAAACGCACTCAATGATGTAGGAAGCAAATTATCCGTAGCAAACAACAGTATTGATTTTTTACAGCAAGAACAAGGCGCGGAACTCCATAGTTTTGCTGAATCTTATCAATTCCAAATAAGATTAAAAAATAATGATCCACAACTTCAATATTGGGCAGAGAACCAAGCAGATAATTATAACTCTGACTTTATTGTTGTTCATCCTGCTAACTATATTGAACATTTACCAGAGTCATCAGTTAAAGCATTATCATTAGGAATATCGCGTACCTTTTTTCAAGTAATGAGTAATGCTGATTTATATAACATTAGTCCTCAATTGAGTTCTCGAGTTCAGGTTATTAATAAGAATGATGGCAGCATAGAAAAGCGTGGATTAGTCAGTAGAACGTTAATTCCTATTTTTAGTGATGACGGTAACTTAGCGTGGATAGTTGATAGCGGTATTCTTCTAAATAACAGTACATTTTTAGTCGATCGAATCAGAGATCTTATCTATCCAGAGGGAGATTTAGCGTCGGATAATTATGGAACGGTAACTCTATTTCTAGACGATTTACGTATTAGTACCAATGTCCCACTGCATAATGACTTTGCGAATAAATCACTTAATCAGGGACGAGCAATAGGCACAAGTGTCTCAACTGTCGTAAAAAAGAGAGTGATTGAAAAGGGTGAGCGTTGGGTTAATCGAGCTTATGTATATAACGATTGGTATATCTCTGCTTATCAACCGATAAAAGACATGAACAATAATGTGATCGGAATGCTATATACCGGTTATTTAGAGTGGCCGTTACTTAAGCAATACTTACAGAATTTAGTGGAAGCTGGGGTAACCATACTCATTACTCTATTGTTATCGACTATTTTCGTGCATCGTGGAGCAAGAGATCTCTTTCAACCAATTGAAAAAATTCACTATGTGGTGAAGTCAGTGCAAATGGGTAAAGATGTTCGTATTGGTGAGTTGGGGTTAGATAATAGTCACGAACTTGCGAGCCTGGCACAACAATTTGATAATATGCTCGATCAGTTGCAACAGAGAAATATAGAGATCCAACGAGCATCAAAAAATTTGGAATCTAAAGTTGAATCTCGTACCGCCAGTTTGCATGAAAAAACCATTGAACTAGAGCAATACATTAAGTTATTAAAACAAGCGCAAGATAAGCTTATTATGAGTGAAAAACTTGCCTCTCTTGGTGAGTTAACTGCAGGGATCGCTCATGAAATAAATAATCCAACCGCGGTAATTTTAGGTAACGCGGAGTTGATTAAATATGAGTTGGGAGAGGGCGCTGAAGTTATTTCAGAAGAGCTTGATGCGATAATGGAGCAGATAGATCGAATTCGTAATATCACGCGCAGTCTGTTGCAATATAGTCGACAAGGTGGAATTCAAGATCAAGTCACTTGGCAGTATATTAATCCAATTATCGAAGAGAGTGTGACGCTCGTGAGAACAGGAGCACACAAGCGAGATATTGAGGTAGAGTTTGATTTTGAGCAACCACCGCGAGTTGAGGTCAATCGACATCATTTGTTGCAGATCTTAGTTAACCTGCAAATGAACGGTATTCATGCGATGAACAGTAAAGGGAAATTGATTATTCGTAGTCGTACTTGGTGCGAAGAAGGTAAAGAACGAGGTGCGATTATTGAAGTTGAAGATTTTGGTTGTGGCATGTCATCAGAACAATTAAATCGGATCTTTGACCCATTTTATACCACCAAACGAGACGGTACCGGTCTTGGTCTTTCTGTTTCGCAGAGTTTATTAAGCCAAACCGATGGAGAAATAAAAGTGCGCTCACAGCTTGGTGAAGGTTCTACGTTTATTATTTATTTACCAATAAAATCAGAGCACCATCAATTCGATAATTTGGTTGGATAAAAAAGAAACAGGAAAAATGTTATCCGCTTCACAAAATATGGAACAACTTTAAAATTTGTACTTTTTATAGCCATAATGTTTACGAAATTCGTTGATATTAAGACGACGATATAAGATAGTTAGCACGTCCGGTTATGACCCCGAACAGTACTAAATTAAGCCACATTCTGAGACGTGTGGCTTTCCTTTTTCTTCCCCTTTACTTCTTGTTTTATCTATTCTTTTCTAGATGTATCCATTCTTTTTTTAATTAAAAATCTAATCAATAATGACGATATTATCAGTCTGATCTGTATGTAATTGAGCTTTATTTTGTTCGATAAGTTGAACAGCGTGAGAGGGAGTAACTGCATGAAATTGTCCTTTCATACGGATACATGACGCTTCCCAAGCATAATCTCTATATAAGCCCGTTTGAGTATATTGAATAATCACTTTCATTTTAATTCTCCTTTTAGATTGAACAGCTATTGAGCTCGTTAACAATAGTTTGAGTGAAGATGATGTGCTACAGCTAAAAATGCAACATTAGTTTTACAAAATAAAGAAGGCGTTATTTTTCTATCGAAGTGATTTAGCTCTTTAATTACATATATGAACCCAAAATGAATAATGTACTCACTAATCATTAAGATACAACCTGTATTCTTACTCCTAAGTTAACGAATGAATCTACTTGGAGAATAATTATGAGCCCATTAAGCATTGTAATCATCACATTAAATGAAGAAAAACGAATCGGTCGTTTATTGGAAGATTTAACAAAACAAACAAATCAAAACTTTGAAGTGATCATTGTTGATTCAAACAGCGAAGATGCCACATGTGAAGTTGCTCAGGCCTTTGCCGCGAGTATTCCTGATTTAACGATCCACAAAATGGATAAACGTGGTGTTAGCCTAGGTCGTAATACTGGCGCATCACTCGCTAAGCATGAACGCTTATTATTTTTAGATGCAGACGTAAGCCTAAAAGCGGATTTTCTTGAGAGAGCAGCAACACAATTAGCTGAGAAAAAATTAGAAGTCGCTGGTGTGTATATGGGCTCTAAAGGGCTTCCTATTGCTCATCGAGTAGGCTACGGCTTATTTAACTTAGGTTTATTTGCTACTCAATTCACTTTTCCAACCGCCGTTGGTGCGTGTATTTTCTCAACAAAGCGTGCGCACAATGAATTGCAAGGTTTTGATGAAAACATCACCTTATGTGAAGACTGTGATTATGTGAAACGAGCAAGTCAAACCTGGCGTTTTCGATTTTTACCAATGACGTTTGAGTTTGATCCACGTCGATTAGATCAAGATGGTTTATTTACGATGGGAGCTACGTATTTAAAAGCTAATATTCGTCGCTTTTTCTTTGGTGAGATGCGCAATAATGAGATGGAATATAAATTCGGTCATTATTCTGAGCAAAAGTAACCAGCATAGGTAAGCGTGCTTATGTATGATTCTATGGCATTATTTACGGGCGCATTATTGGATGCGCTCATAGGGCCAAATTTATTTGTGCCGGGTGAGCCGTTCTTAATTGCAGCCGGTTTTCAGCTTCATCAAGGAGTTTGGGCTGGCGTTATTGCGGTATTGTTCGGTGGTCTTATTGGTGATCAACTCAGTTATTGGATTGGACGTCGCTTTGGCCGAAAGGCTCAGACACGATTAATGAACTGGCAACCAAAAACTCGCCGACCCATTGCACGATGTCGCTTGTTACTTCAGAGAAAAGGTAATTCGGTCTTATTATTTGCTCGCTTATTAGGACCAGTGGCTTGGATTGTTCCCTTTATCGCTGGTGTAAATAATATCGAGTGGCGACGATTTTCATTGTTTACATCTATTGGGTTATTACTTGGCGTGGGTCAATTTGTCTTATGGGGATATTTACTCTCTTATGGGATTGATGCCTTTCCATGGATGAGTGATATGACACTATTTGTCACCGAGCATAAACAATCAATAGTTACCTTGTTACTGATAGTTATTTTTTTCGTGATTGCAAAGAAGTTTCAATGGAAAAATATTGGCAAGAAATCAGTAGCAGTAGTTGTGAGTGCTATTATTTATTTGAATTATAGTCATTTTTTTTGGGTCGCTGATGATGTAATAGAAAAGCTAATTCCTGCACCATTGCATTTTGATGAAACAAAAACATCTTTCAAAGCTTTCCCTGGAGTGTCTTCGTTTTTTGATGCGCAAGCGGTTAATATCGCACTTATTGGACATCACCCTCAATCGATAATGGTGCAATTAGGTTGGATTGAGAATAAAACATTTTCTCGTAATGATATTGAATTTGTTGATTATCTTTCACTCATTAAGAATAAAACGCCACCGGTTTCTGATCTATTCTGGAACGGGCGGATACAAGATATGGCATTTCAATTACCGGGCGATTTATTAAAGAGAAGTCATATTCGGTGGTGGAGTGCAGGTAAGAACGAAAATAATGAACAAGTATGGTTAGGAGCACTAAGTTACGATGATGGGTTAACGATTACCGCTTATCGAGGTATTGTGACTATGTTACATAGCATTGATCCGAATGTAGATGAGGAAAGAGAACGATTAAAAACGAGTATTGATACTCTTTTTCTCGATTTAACGACCTTAAATATAGCTTATGCAGAACCGATCACTGAAGATGAACAACATGATTACTATTCTGATGGAAAGATACTAGTCATTGGTTCATCACAGAGTTTACTCATCGCAAATAATTAGGGTCGTTTTGACCCTAATTTAGATTGTCAGAATACGATTTTTAATAAAGCAGAAAAACGATCACTCTTTTACTAGTGGGAAGGTTAGGGTGGCTTTTAGTCCTCCCATTGCACTCTTTGATAACTCAAGCGAGCCGCGATAACTGTGCGCCATTTCACTCACAATATTTAGCCCAAGACCTGTTCCTGGAGTCGTTTCATCCAAACGGATACCACGTTTAATGACTTGTTCAAACTCTGATTCAGGAATGCCTTCACCATCATCCTCAATCATGATTTGAATTTGATTTGCTTCAACTTCCTTAGAATGAACACGGATCATTGAATGCGCCCATTTATACCCATTTTCAAGTAGATTCCCTAGCATTTCATCGAGATCGGTCTTATCGACGGCGATATGATCTTCACTATCTAGTTCATTAATTAATATCACTTCACGTTCAGCATAGACTTTATCAAATGCCATTGAGATCGCATCTACTCGTTCAGAGGGTGAGGTAGCCACTGAGAGGATATTCATTGAACCTGCCATGCGAGCACGACTAAGGTGATAATCAATATGTGCTTGCAGTTGAGCAATAGGGGCAGACAGACGATTTTTATCTTCAAGGCTCAAATATTCTAATTCATTTTTAAGTACCGATAGAGGCGTCTTTAATGAATGAGATAAATTACCTGCATGATGACGAGCACGTTCAAGTAACTCTTGGTAATGAAATAATAGTGCGTTGAGATCAGAAACCAATGGCGCGATTTCTTGAGGATAATGTTGACTTAATGCCTGTTGTTCACCTTTACGCAGCATCACTAACTCAGATTGCATTTTAGCTAAAGGGCGCAGTGACCAACTGACTTGAATACCGATAAGAAATAGTACCCCACTGAATAATAAGCCAAGAATGATCCAGAGCTGGCCTGTAAGTTGATGTAAGGTTTTTTCTAATGGATCTTCATCAAGACCAACAGTGATAGTTATTGGCTGCTTAATTTCAGGAAGGTAAATGTTTTTTTGTATATAAATCAGTTCCTCGTTATTAGCGCCTTTCACTTTTGGTTTAATAGATAAGCCATCTTCTTTGAATGTGAGCTTTTTATCCCACAATGAACGCGAACGTAGTTCATCTCCTTTGGTTGATGCCGTCCAATAAAGACCACTGTAAGGCTGACTAAAGCGAGGATCAGATAAACGCGATGGCATGATGAGGTTGCCTTTGCTATTTACTTCGACATTAGCGGTGATCTCATCCATTGACAGTAATAGCTGACTTTTTACATCTTGGACTAGATAATCGTTTACTAATTTAGGGATACCAATTCCCGCAGCAAATATCATGGCAGACAGCCAAAAAGCCGCAGCAAGAAGCAAGCGGCTTTTTAAGCTCAATTTTTTAAAGGTATGTTTAAATTGTCTCGGTGATGTATTCACAGTAGACCTTTATATTTAAGGATTTAATTGATAACCAAGGCCACGAACCGTTTTAATAATTTGTGGCGCAATTTTTTTACGAATACGACCGATAAATACTTCCACCGTGTTTGAATCACGATCAAAATCTTGCTTATAAATATGCTCTACAAGTGTGGTTCTTGAAATAACTTTATCGGGATTATGCATAAAGTAGGCAACAACTTTGTACTCTAATGCCGTTAAGCTTACTGCTTGTTCTTGCCATAACACTTTTGAGCTACGTGTATCTAAACTTAATTCCCCAATTTTTAAAATAGGAGAAGCGTTACCAGAAGCGCGACGTAATTGAGCACGAATACGAGCGATCAATTCAACCATTTCAAAAGGCTTGGTCAAATAATCATCAGCTCCTGCATTAAGTCCTTCAACACGTTGAGATAGGGTGTCGCGAGCACTTAGAATAATGACGGGTGTATTGATGTTTTCATCTCGAATACTTTTCAATACGGTTAGTCCATTTAACTTAGGGAGCCCGAGATCTAAGACAATCGCATCCCACTCCTCAGTTGTTGCGCGATATAAGGCATCAATACCGTCTTGGGATAACTCAGGAACCCAGTCAGCACTTTCTAAGGTTTCAATGATTTGTTCGCCTAAACGTGGGTCATCTTCTACGACTAAAATTTTCATTATTATTCTCTTAGTAATTATCTTTTTTGTTGTTATTTAAGAGCTGCGCGAATATCGCGGCCTTTGATTTCTGTGATAGCTAAGGTTGCTGCATCATATTCAACTTTGATTATATTACTCTCATGAACCAGTTTTAATTCGTAGGTCCATTCATTGTCGTCTTCATCCAGTTCTACTTTGATTATTCGGCCATGAAAGTCTTTCTCAACCATAGCGTAAAGCTCAGAAAATGGCTTTACTAAACCGGCTTGAACTGCGTCATAAACTTCATCTTGATCTTCATCTATATCTATTTTAGCGCCATTTTGCTGAACATCTTGAATGAGCTGATGCCCATCAGGGTGATCATTAGCAAAAGCACTTTGTGATAATGGGAAAAAAGTGAATAGGGCAGCAAGGTATATGGCTGGTTTTTTTAGCATGATGCTTCCTAATTAAGTCAATATAGGAGAAGTATAAAACAGCGAAGATGAATAGAACATGAATTTTATTCAGAAGAAAATTTAATAAGGAAAGCTCAATTTACTCTAATCATAATGAGTTATTTTGATAAATGTGTAAATTATTCTGGGTTGTTGTAGTATTTCATGGTGTTATTTATAAGTTGTTGATTTTAAATTTTAATTTTTAAATTGTGTGATGGTAATCATAATTATATGACTGTTTTTTTGCCTTTTTTAAAAATATTTCACTGGTTTTACGTTTTTCAAGCTGCTAGAGTCCCATCCCTCACGCATCAAGTGGGATACCCATGTTTAAAAATAGCAATGAAAATAGCGATAAACTAGTTCCAACACTTACTATAGGATTTATCCTTTTATTTCTTCTCTTTGCTCTTGTTGATCTATCAACATTTACTGCAACGATTCAAACCGTGTTTATGTCGGCATCGACAATGTTTGGTTTGTGGTGGCAGTGGTTAATGATCATCACGTTTGTTTTAGCTCTTATCATTGCGATGAGCAGTTATGGCAAAATCAAAATGGGTGGCGAAGAGAAACCAACGTTCGGTACGTTCAAATGGGTCGCAATGATCATGTGTACCTTACTTGCAGGCGGGGGCGTTTTTTGGTCAGCCGCTGAACCAATCTTTCACTTCATTACTCCTTCTCCAACTTTTTCTGATGTTAAAACCGGCACTCTTGCAGCAGTAACACCTGCATTAAGCCAAAGTTTTTTACATTGGGGTTTCCTAGCATGGGCTGTCTTAGGTACATTAAGTACGATTGTACTAATGTACGCACATTATAACTGCGGTGTTAAATTACGTCCTCGTGCGCTGCTATACCCAATCTTAGGTAACAAACTTGAAAACCATTGGTTAGGCTCAGTGATTGATGCTTGTTCAATTATTGCGGTTGCCGCAGGTACGATTGGACCAATTGGTTTCTTAGCTACGCAACTTAGTTATAGTTTAACCGTGCTAACAGGCCTTGAAAGCTCGCTGATGAGCCAAATCGGTCTTTTATCTATGATTGTGGCAATTTATTCAGTTTCTGCCTTCACAGGGATGGACAAGGGCTTACAGTGGTTAAGCCGAATGAATGTTATTGGCGCTGTTACGTTATTAGTTGCAATTTTGGTGCTAGGCCCAACAAGCTTTATCTTTACTGAGTTTGGTCTTGCATTTGGTAACTATATTCAACACCTACCGGAAATGAGCTTAAGTACTGCAGATCCTGCATGGAACTCGTGGTGGACATGGTTCTTCTGGGGTTGGTTTATTGGTTTTGCTCCAATGATGGCTATCTTTATTGCGCGTATTTCTAAAGGTCGTAGTATCCGTGAGCTTGTGATTACAGTAGCAATTATTGCTCCTATCGCGACAAACTTCTGGTTCTCTGCATTGGGTGGCACAGGTATCTTCCTTGAGCTACAAACTCCGGGCAGTATTTCTGGACCATTGCAAGAAGCGGGCTTACCTGCGGTATTATTGGCGTCATTAGAACAACTGCCATTAAGCTGGTTGTTAATTCCTGCATTCTTAGTACTGACTACGACATTTGTTGCTACAACGGGTGATTCAATGGCGTACTCAATTGCAATGGCAGTTGAAGGAACGGATAAGCCGTCACGTTTCCAACGTCTGTTTTGGGCATTAATGATGGGTGTGGTTGCTGGCGTACTATTGATTGCAGGGGATGGTGGATTAAACGCTCTACAATCTTTCATTGTGATCACGGCGGTTCCAGTTTCAATCTTACTTGGCTTTACGTTTATTTCAGCACCTATTGCTGTATTACGAATGAAAAGTGCCGAGCAAGAGAATCAATCTGAAGCAGTTAATCAAAAAACAGCGACAGTATAAGATAGAAACATAGAACGAATGAGAGGCTTATCACATAATCTGTGGTAGGCCTTTTTTATTGCCTGCTATTTGAGTGTAATGGTTACTCTTTCCAAGGTCAGGGAGGGGGCATTCTTCAATTATTAGGAGTAAATAGATGTTAGACAAAGATCAAATACTACTGCAACTTTTTTACCGTGAAATAAAAGAGACTTCTATAATTGATAAGTCAGCTCTTGATGGTGGCGAATTTGTAGATAATGAATATAAAAAATGGTTAGCAACAAAGAGAGAGTTTCAGCTACCAGAAATCTATGATGCTCATTGGATAAAAAGTTGTACGGCAGGGTATATAACAGAGCTGATTTTCACCAAAAATGGCAGCTTAACTGAGTTTACTTTATTTGATAGATTAAAGACGGTGGGCCATTGGGTATTAGATGATGGCTTATTGTATGTATCAATATTTAAAGGTGAAAACCAATACGATTTTGTAATTGTCGCAAACTCTAGCGTTAACATTCATTCTGCTATTGAATATAAAAATGACGAGTTGCATTCCTATCTTAAGTTAGCTCAGACGAGAGTGTAGGTTAATTTATTTATTGTAATTTACGTAATTTGTTATTTATAAAGTAAAAACTGATACGCATCATAGAGTTTATTTTTTCAGACTGGTCTAATTGTCGTTCGATTTACTATTATGATTATTATGACCGCACTTATTTCAAATAGAGATAAACATTTTAGAGCAAAGTTATTATTAAGCTTTGTTCTTTTAAGTGTGTTCATTTGCTTTAGTCAATTGGTTGGAGTTACATCTAGTTGCCAAGACCATTTAATTGAAGCGCAAGCGAGAGTGCACCAACTTGATTCGACTATTGATACTGGGTCTCAACAAGTTGCTCAGAAATGTGATTTAGTTGAACACTTACTGTCATTTGAAAATAGCATGAATGATCTTTTGTTATGTGCGTGGCTGCTGCTTGGTGTTGCACTACTTCTTATCCCTCTTTTACATGCCCCTCCCTTACTTTTTGAGCCACTAGAACAGCAAGTTCAAAAGGTTCGACGGCGGCATCTTCGATTTTGTGTCTTTCTGGAATAAAAACTTAAGTAATACCAATTCCAATAGTTATCTGATCATTATTGCTGGTTAAATCACTCAATAGTTGCGCGAAAAATACGTATTGTAGAATCACTACATAGTAAATATTCGCCTTCGTTTAAGTAATTTTCCTGCGTAATAAATAGGTTATCTAACTAATTATATTGGTATAAAAATGAATGAATTATTTTTATTTTACTTAGGAAATTATGATGAAAAAATTAGAAAAAGCGATTGATGTTATTAAATATTTACCATTCTATATGTTGTTTGCACCATTTTGGTTTTCAAACGGGGTGGTTGATAAGTTTTATGGCATTTTATTTGGAACACGACACGGTGACAGTTGGGATGGCTGGAAAGAGTATATAGCAGGTACATGGTCGCAAAAGCCATTAACAAACACATTATTGGTACCTATGTATGACTATTTGTTTCCTGTATTAATTGCTCTACAGATTTTACCTGTTGTTCTTCTAATTGTTTCATTCTTGAAACTAGAGATATTACCAAATAGACCTAAAACTTTATTGAAAGCAGGTTTGTTGTCTTCTTTGTTTGTTACAGCATCAATGGCTGTTTCTCAAACATTAGCAGGGGCTTCAGATGTTCAATATTTGTTCCAATTTTGGGGTGTATCATTATTGGCATTTTGGTATGTAGAGACACAAGCTAAGTCGTTAACACCAGTTACTGCTTAGTTCACTAAATATGATAAAGCCCTTCAGTTAACGCTGAAGGGCTTTTTACGTTTAAACACCTAAACATCTATTTAATTAGATAGTATTACACTCTTTTCCAAACTCCCCATTCACCAGAAGCTTCAGGGTTATTACCTTGAGTCCACCACTGAGCTTGATAAGTTACGCCGTTAACGGTCACTTGGTCACCGCTATTATAACTTGCAGTTACATCCCATGTTGAATCAGGATCTACGGGTACTGTTGGAGGTGTTGGCTCTACTGGAGTAGGCGGAGTTGGTTCAATAGGAGCCGGTTCTACTGGATTTTCAGTTGTAGTTCCGCTGATCACTTCCCAAACACCAGTTGTACTTGTTGCTGGGTTATCACCTTGGTTCCACCATTTAGCTTGGTAAGTTACACCACTTACAACTACTTGATCGCCAGTGTTATAAACCTTATTTGTATCCCAAGTATTTGTTGGATCTACCGGATCGGTGGGATCAGTCGGGTCTGTTGGTAAAGAATCAACCACACGAGTCACAGGCCAATTAGCGTGAGACTCATAGAAGTTAGTAACACATTTCTCATAATCACCAGGGACAAGCGCAGAATATGCAGTCTGGAAGCCCACTAATTCACATTCAAAAGAAGCACCTTCTGGACGATCAGAATAGTATTTCCAATTACCATCCCAGTTAGTATAAAGCACATCGGTTGCACCATTTAAATTCAAACTGCCATAAGGGGTTTGTTGCCAACAGGTATTTGCTTCATCCGCTTCTACTGGAATTTGGTAATGTTTTGCTAAACCCTCCCAATAGCGAATGCGGTTAACGGGTTGGCCTTTATCTTTGTTTTGCTCTCCACATTCAATACCGCCATTAATCACGTTAATCGTTGTACCAAATCCGTAGCCGATACCTGCATCAGTTTCTCGTTGAGAAGGGGTCCAAGTACGGTCGATAACATGTAGCATGGCAGGTTTTGGTGCTTGGGGTGTTAAAAAGAACCAAATAGCAGAGGCAAGATTTAACCAAGAATCAGCGACTAGCCCTGGATTATTTAGCAATACTGTCGCATCACCATCGTACATAACTTCAGAGAAAGCGCCGTAGTTAAAGTGGTAAGATAATTGTTTAGCACCACGGCCGAAATAGCCTTCACCTGCGGCACAGGGCCAGCGTTTATTTTGCCAATCATTTTGGCCACAACCAGTAGTGTATCCTTCTTGACCTTCAGACCATCCCATTTCACGAACGTGCACTAAGGCTTGTTGCCACTCTTCAAGCGCAAGGGGGTTGTCAGATACGTTATCAACGGCAATGTGACCGCCAGTCTCTTGAGAGAAATGCGCAAATGCCGTTACGATGGATTTTTTACAAATGGCATCAGCATCACGCCCATCCGTATAGTCACCACAAAAAGCAGGGAACTTGCCAATTGCACGTAAGAAACGAGTATAAGTGTATTCAGGCGCTGCCATTTGAGTTAAGAAAAACCATTCAGATTGAGGAAAAACACGCTCAACACGTTTCACGTTCGCAGGATTTGTTGCAACACCAGCATCAATCGCTTCTACTGCGGTATTTGGTAATGTTTCTAATGCTTTAGCCCAGACGTCATACATAGGGTCTAATGTTTTCGCATCTTCGGCAGCTTTAATTTCTGCTTTAGAAACAATATAACCTGTTGGGTTTTCAGGATCAGGCTGAGGGTTCATAGTGAAACTATTGGCTGCAAAACTGCAGGCAAGTAATGATGGGAGTATAGCGAGTTTGAACATGGATAACTTTCCTTGTCGTTAATTATAAAATAAAAATAAGTTAGAATAACTATAGAAGTTTTTATAAAGTTCGGTTATCTAGAAATATGAATCAGTTTTAACTATGCGAGTTGTTTCAAAGAGTATAAATTATAAGTAAAAGCATATTCACAATGTGATTAGCACTACAGTCAGGGAAATGTATTAATGATAAGCATCAGGGCAGCAGAGAAAATCGATTTAAAAAAGATCTATGAAATAGAAACAGAAGCGTTTGGTAATCATGGATATCCATCTTTTTTCATTAGACAGGCTTTTGATTGCTGGACTAATGGACTGCTAGTTGCCAAAAAAGAGAAGGAAATTGTAGGCTATCTTTTACAAGTGCCATCAAGCGCAATAAAAGGAGATGCATGGGTACTATCATTGGCTGTGGCAAAGAAAGCACAAGGTATTGGGCTTGGTAAACAATTACTAGAAACAGCGATTGAGAATGCCAAAGGATATAAACGATTACTCTTAACGGTATGCCCGAAAAACACAGGTGCATATGCTTTGTATCAATCGTATGGTTTTTATTTATTAGAAGAAGAGCAAGACTATTTCGATATTGGTGAAGGCCGTCTTGTTTTAGCTCTGGATATTGCAAAGTAACTTGTTATTGTATCTTTTAAGAATAAAAAATAGATAACATTAAAGATGGAGAGAGCATGGAAATCGTTTACAAAGTCAATGAACCTATTACTGCAGAGCAGTTTATTACTTTATTGAAGAAAACCTCTTTAGGTGTCCGTCGTCCCATTGATGATGTTGAAAAAATACAAGCCATGCTTGATAACTCAAACCTAATTGTGACCGCATGGGGCGATGGGGAATTGATTGGTATTGCTCGCTCAGTTACTGATTTTAACTTTTGTTGTTATTTATCCGACTTAGCAGTAGACGAAAGTATTCAATCTGTCGGGATTGGAAAATATCTTATCTTGGTGACTAAAGAGGAACTGACACCTGATTGCAAATTAATCTTACTTGCTGCACCAAAGGCAGAAGGGTATTACCCAAAAATTGGGTTTGAAGCTCACAATAGCGCATGGGTTTTATCTGATGCAAGTCAATTGGCTCTTTTCTAGCAAGGTAATAAAATGACATCAATTAGTGTATTAGGTTGTGGTTGGTTAGGTTTACCTCTAGCTAAAGGTTTAGTGAATGATCTCTTTCAAGTTAAAGGCTCTGTGAGAAGTGAGGAAAAAGCAGAAGCATTAAAGAAAATTTCTGTTATTCCCTATGTCTTAGACCTTGATAAGCAAGAGCAAGATTGGGCGCCGTTTTTACATTCAGATATTCTTGTTATCGCGATACCATCGAAGAATATTGAGGGCTTTTCCTCTCTTATTGCTTTAATAGAGCAGTCTTCAATTAAGCACCTTGTGTTTGTGAGTTCAACGTCGGTTTATGCTGATAACAATGGGGTAGTCACTGAAGAACAATCGGCATTAAACGCTTCAGTCTTATATCAAATAGAGTCTTTATTTACCCAATCAACGGCTTTTAGTACTACTATTATTCGCTTTAGCGGTTTGGTAGGTTATTCACGAAATCCTGGACGATTCTTTGCTAAAAGTGGGCGCTCAGTGAGTAACCCAGACGCACCAGTTAATATGATCCACCAAGATGATTGCGTTGAGTTAATTAAGCAGATCATAAAACAAGAGAAATGGAACACTATCTTTAATGCCTGTGCTGATACGCACCCAACAAAACGAGAGTTTTATACACAAGCCTCGCAACGTATAGGCATTGCTCCGCCTTGTTTTATCGAATCAGATGAACAAACTTTTAAAATCATCAGTAATCAAAAGATTAAAGACACATTAGGGTATGAGTTTATTTATCCCGATGTGATGAAAATTACTTACGACGAATGTTAATTCACCAAAGCGCGATTCTAACTAAGGACAGAATAATGAAGAACTCATCAGTGACAAGCCCATTAATAACAAGCACATGGTTAGCTGAACACCTTAATGATGAAAAACTGGTCATCGTCGATGCTTATATGGCGAATATCGTTGGTAAAGAGCCTTTAGTTTATGAGGCATTCTCTTGTTTACCTAACGCTCGCAAGCTTGATGTAGAAGTTGAATTTTGTGATCACGCCTCTGCTCAGACTCATACATTACCGACTGAAGCGCAGTTTACTCAAGCAATACAGAAACTAGGCATTAATTCAGATTCAATCGTTGTTTTATACGATAACCAAGGTATTTACTCTGCTCCTAGAGCGTGGTGGACGTTTAAAGTGATGGGATTTGAACATGTTTACGTTCTGGATGGTGGATTACCTCAATGGCTAAAAGAGGGAAGAGAAACGGCATCAGAATACACAACAACATCGATATTAGGCAATGCCACTGTGAAAGCGGTGAAAGGCTTAGCATGTGATTCGGACGAAGTACTTAGCGTAATAAATACCGATGTTGCAATTTTAGATGCGCGTGGAGAAATGCGCTTTTTAGGTAAGGCACCAGAACCACGAGAGGGAGTTCGTAGTGGTCATATTCCAAGCTCGAAAAATATCCCATTTTCCATATTGTTAGATAATTATACCTATCAAGATGAAGAGACATTACGAGCTATTTTTGCAGAAAGAGTACCTTCAATAGATACAAAAACCTATTTCAGTTGTGGCTCAGGTATTACCGCATGCATCTTAATGTTAGCAGCCGTATCTATTGGTTATAAAGAGGTCGTTTTATACGATGGCTCATGGGCTGATTGGGGAACTAATCACTCGTTGCCGATAGAGTAATTAAAGTAAGAGTGATCTATGAGAGACATTTTAAGAGCCAAAATCATCACGGTGTGTGATAAGAAAATAGAGCTAAAAGGGGATAATGTAGGCTTATCTTTTTATGCTTTTTTTGCCAATAAAAACGATGATCCAGAGTTATTAATGGAAGCGGCCACGTGGTGGATTGCTACCCATAAATTAGATCACTTTGAAAAAGCAATTAAGATAAAAGCAATGATTCAAGATGGGCAATAAATGAAAATAGAAATTCGCCAAGGCACAATAGAAGATGTACTCGAGGTAGATGCTCAGATCCCAGAATTTGATGGTCGAAATACCAAAGAGAAACTAGAACAACGGTTAAGTGATATAACACATTTGATTTTAATAGCGACGCATAATGAGCAACCTGTGGCGTATAAAATGGGTTATGAATTATCACACTTTGAATTTTACAGCTGGCTTGGTGGCGTTATTCCAACAGCTCGCAAAAATGGTATAGCGACACAACTACGTTTAGCACAGGAGTCTTGGGCGCATAATCAGGGTTATACAGCGATTAGCGTCAAATCGATGAACCGTTATCCAGCAATGTTACAGCTACTGATTTCAAGTGGTTATCATGTTTCTGGTTACGAAGACAAAGGAACAACAGATAAAAGTAAAATTATGTTTATAAAAAGAATGATCAGCTAACGTATAGTAAAGAGCTAGGTTGAACTAGAGTAAAAAATCACTCTTTATGGTCTACAATCAAAGAATAGGTAAACCAAGTTATTACAGATGATACTTTGAAATAATAAGCTCAGAATAAAGGATGATTCAATGGAAAGAATTACGTTTAAAAAAGTCACAACGTGTGAATATCCCTCATTGTTTGGGATATATAAAACGTATTTTCACTCTATAATTGAAGGCTCACTTGGCTGGGATGAAATGTTTCAACAACAACGTTTTTTCGATTCATACCCTCAAGAGTGGTTTGATTGGGTTATGTTTAGCGGAGAGCGTTTAGGGTTAATTTGTACTCATTTGGATCTTAACAAAGCACATGTTCATCTGTTTATCATTTTTAAAAAATACCAAAACAAAGGAGTAGGTGCTTCTGTCATGAGATGTTATCAGCATCATTTCAGTGACAGGGTCACTAAGATAAGCCTTTCTTCATTTAAAAATAACCCTAAAGCTATCCAGTTTTATCACGGATTAGGGTATAAAATTGTCGGAGAAGATGAACACTTTGTCGAGATGGAACATTCACTGCTTTATTCTGGACAACTTGGGAGTTAACAAAGACGGTTATTCCCCAAAAATAATCTTCTCAGATCCTTTCTGCCATTTTGGGTGTGTAAACATCGCTTTTGAAAAAGTAGGGTCATTATAATGATTCACCAACCACGCTCTTAAATAAGGGAGCGGAGCTTGAGCGTACCACTTCTTATCGACTCGTGAAAACTGACGAATAAAGGGTAAGATAGCGTAATCCACCAAACTCGGTGTTTCTCCCATAATATAAGCATGCTGAGATAACGCCAGTTCGATAGTCATTAACCATTCACAACACCGTTCTCTGCAATCAACTTCATTCGTATCATGATAGCGAGAGGCTGCACGATATTTTTGCAATGCATCCACAAACTCATTATCACTTTGATTAATGATATCAAGCATCTGAGTTAATTTTGTCTCATCGTGTGAATAGAGCAAATTATTAGGATCTGATTGGGTGAGCGCCCATACCATCACATCAAGACTTTCATCTATTACAGAGCCATCACTCAGTAGCAATACAGGAACTGTGCCTTTTGATGAAATCGACAACATTTCTTCAGGTTTATTGTTCATATCAATATCGCGCAGCACCACAGTCTGTTGTGCATGCAAAATAGCAAGACGAGAACGCATCGCATATGGACACTGTCGAAGAGAGTAAAGAATAGGCGTTGTCATGATGAAATACTCAAAAGTTAAAGCAATTAAAACGATATTAACGGAATAAATGGCTAGATCCAGCCTTATTTCTTTATGATCTAGATCAATAAAAGCCGAATGAGTGGTAATAAAAGCGTGAGGCGAGTAGAATGCCCCCTCAAAAAAATTATTACATAAAAACCGAAGCGAGCAATTTCATAATGAGTAGAAAACTTGAATTATTGGCACCTGGTGGTGATGTTGAAGCGATTAAAGCGGCCATCGTTGCAGGGGCAAATGCCGTGTACTGTGGTTTAGATATCTTTAACGCCCGTAACCGCGCATCCAATCTTTCATTTGATGAGCTAAATGGTGTATTGCGACTAGCTCATGAATACGGTTGTGAAGTATTTCTGACCCTAAATGTTGTTATTTTAGAGCACGAAATCAAATCATTAGTTAAGTTACTAAATCAATTAGTTAATACAACACTTGATGGCATTATCGTGCAAGATTTAGGTGTCTTTAACCTAATCAAAAAGCACTTCCCAACATTAGATGTTCACGCTTCTACTCAGTTAACGACACACAATGAAGGTCAACTTCATTTCCTTTCAAAAGTTGGCGCGTCACGTGTTAACTTATCTCGTGAATTGAACATTGATGAAATTAAAGAGATGACAGCGGTTGCTCATGAACATGACATGCTAACAGAAGTATTTGTTCACGGTTCTTTGTGTATTGCATTCTCTGGTCAATGTTACTCAAGCTCAGTAAGTGTGGGTAACTCAGGTAACCGTGGCCGTTGTAGTCAAGCGTGTCGTGATGAATACGAAGTAACAAACGTAGGCACTAAGTACCCTCTGAACTTAAAAGATAACTCAGCGTATTTTGACCTTCCTGAATTAGTTGATGCAAAAGTCGACTCATTGAAAATTGAAGGCCGTATTAAAGGCGCTCACTACGTATATACCGTGGTTGAAAACTGGCGTAAAAATATCAATAAATTTGTTGAGACAGGTGAGCTATATGAAGATGACTCTAATCTTCATAAAGTATTCAACCGTGGCTTAACCAACAAATTCTTGAAAGGCAATTTGACTAAAGACATGTTCATCGATAACCCTCGTGATAACAGCGTAAACTACGCGGTTGAGCAGAGTAACTCGATTGATGTAGTACAAATTCAAGAAGTTAAACAAGATCTTTACAGCGCTAAGAATGCACTGGGTGCGACACTTGAAGAAAAAGTGAAGTCATTAAGCATCGATAAAATTGCGGTTACTATTGCTTTCAAGGCAACGTTAGGCGAACCATTAACGGTCGTTGTAACGCCAAGCCAAGATGATCAAGAAACGTTTGAAGTGAAATCAACATCACTACTGAGCGAAGCTGGTCAAAAAGCGATTACAGAAAAAGAGCTAGAAAAACGCTTTAAAGGCGTGATTAACCCTAACTATGAATTACTAGGTTATGATTTCTCTGAGTTAGGTGAAAACTTAGCGGTTCCATTCCGAGAATTGACAGAAATTAAAGATCAAGTCGCTTTCCTGATGAATGGGTCTAAAGAAGTTATTAAACATACTGAAGTTGACGCATTGCCAGTCTACCCAAAAGTGGAAGAGAAGCCTAAGTTATCAATGCTGATTGCTGATGTTGCTGACTTAAATGTCTGCGATGCAACAGATGCCGATATTTACTTCAAGTTACCAGAAAGCTTCAAAAAACGTGATCGTAAGTACATCAATATTTTCTTAGAAAACCCACGTTTGATCCCATGGTTCCCAGCGGTTCTTATTGGTAAAGACTACGACGAAGCCGTTAAAGTACTTGAAGAAGTAAAACCGGCTCGTATCGTAACCAATAACACGGGTATAGCGTACAAAGCCTTTGAAATGGGTATTGAGTGGGTTGCTGGTCCATTCTTAAATACAACGAACTCACACGCTTTAGTGACAATGAAAGAAACACTAAATTGTGCAGGTGCGTTTATTTCAAATGAGATCAATAAAGGTCAGATGAAGCACATTCGTCGTCCTGAAAACTTCAAATTGGCGTACAGTATTTATCACCCAATTTTAATGATGACAAGCCGTCAGTGTTTCTTCCAACAAACAGTAGGGTGTAATAAACCAGCGATTGAAGCGGGTTGTATGCTGAAGTGTGAGAAAGCCACCACAATTACTAACGTGAAAGGCATTTCGTTCGCGGTAGATAAACAAAAAGGTGGCTACCCAAGCATCTATAACCACGAACAATTCCTAAATATGGATATTGTGAATGACTTCTCTGGTCTGTTTGATGAGTTCTTCATTGATTTAACAAACATCGGTGGTGGTTCTAAAGAGCAAGCCGATAAAGTTGAGTTAGTTAAACACTTTGAGAAATTGATCAATGGCGATACTAGTGTGAAAGAAGAGCTGTATACCATGGTTCCGATTAATACTAACGACCAATATCAACAAGGTTTGTAAGATTTAACCGATAGCTTAAAAGATGAAGCCGCGATCACACATCGTGGCTTTTTTTTGTCTATAATTCAGATAGAGCTAGGTATAAACGTCTTGGTTAGAATAAAAATAAGAGGGATTGGTTATGGTGACATTACAGTTACTCGTAATAGAAGATGCGGTAGATTTATTAGCGTTTGAACTACTTAATAAGGAGTGGTTTGAGTCTTTTATTGAAGCAAGAGAAGAAGATTTTTTTAGCGAAAAAGGCATTAATGAACACATCGCTTTTTGTCTTTCTGAGTATAAAAATGGCAAGATCTATCCAATGCTATTAAAAGACGAGCAGGGTGTTATTTGTGGTCGTGCGAATCTTTATAATATTAACCAAGAGAAAGAGTCGGCCTATATTGGTTATCGAATAGGTGAAGAGTTTACAGGAAAAGGAATCGCAACATACGCAACTAAAGCGTTAATTGAAATTGCGAAAGAAAGATTAACATTAGGGTCATTATTGGCTACGGCATCGACGGATAATTTGGCATCCCAAAGAGTGTTAACCAAGAATGGTTTTAAACAAGCGGGTTTTAGACCTGAGTTTACCATTGTCGACGGTGAAATTATTGATTGTTATGAATATCGCTGTGTAATTAAGCAGTTGTCGACAGTGATATAGAGTGAGATATAGCTCTAAAGCAGGGGTTGCTATATACTTTCTTGTTTCAAAGGAATTCCTATAATGGAAATGATCATCGTCTCTTCTGAAAAACAGAAACGTCTAATAATGATCTTTGCTCGTATGAAAGCAAAGATGTCAGATAAAGCGTTGCTGAAAAATTTAGACGCATACCAAATTAACTCAACGGCTTATCCAGCATTTAAGAAAGCTCAAGATCTTCGTGTTGAGCGTATTCATTTACCTTTTGGTGATGATAAAACAGGCTCATTAGATGGCGGTGATTTCTTATTCCGTTACCTTTCTAAGGGCTATATTTGTCTTGGTGATTTTGAAGGTCAACCAAAACCAGATCTAGGTCCATGGGGTGTTCGTTCTGTTCGTCGTCAACCTAAAATCGGTTTCGGACTGTAATAGATTAAAACTATCAATTACAGGATAGTTATAGCTGCATCGTAATATTGGTGAGCTAACCAGAATTAAATTGCAATGGGAGTATTCTATAAAATTCATATTATGAGTTTTGTAGAGGACTTCCATTGATCATCTCACAGCAAGATCCATCACTCCTCCTTTGCTATTCTAACCTCTTCATTATATTTAAATGTGTAATTATAACTATTTAAGAATGCCGCCAATGAAGCAAATCATTCAATATTATCTAACATCTTCGAATTAACTATTTGATAATTCTGTATACTAAGCGGCTCTGAACAATAACTTATTTAAATCGCTATAAAAGGAAGTTAAAGTGAAATACAGACCGTTTTCGTCAATATTTACGATCAGTGTGTTATCTCTTTCGATTTTGAGTGCAAACAGTTTGGCCAACGTCAGCTCAATTCCTGTCGTTGGTGGAGTTGTTAACTCAGCCGAAATACTTAAAAATCAGATACATTCTTCTGTAATATATACAACGAAAACGGTTCGTGATGCCGCTATTTTTACTATTGCAGGCATCACCTTAGATGCTTATATTTTATCTCTTCCATTGGATAGCGATGTTAAGAAAAGTATCATTGCAAAGCTCTCTAACCCCTCATACGCGATCCCTTTAGGTCATTTTCTTTATACCTTTGTTGATAAATACGGAGATATGGATAATGAAGATGCTTTTAAAGCCTATTTAAAAACTCAATATGATGAAGAAACACTTAATGGTTTCAGTCATTCTTTGTTTACTTTAAATGATGTTAAAAAAGAAGAGAAACCAGAGTTAGCTGATAGCCATCATCAAGGGCTAAATATTGATCGTAAATTCATTGCGAACATGGTGATTGTTTATGATGAATTAGTGCAAATTGGTGAATGGAAGGATCTTGAGGTTTTACCCGAGCGCTATACTTATCTCTCTGATACTCCAGAAGACCGGAAAATAATAGATAAAATTCAACCAATCATCATTGCTGGAATGACAAAAGCGGTCACAAGTATGGATGAGGGAGAAATGCGTGGGGCGTTAGAACAAATCATTGAAGAGGGTAAGCCTGAGCATAAAGGCTCTGTGAATAATAAAGCAGAAGCATTAACCATTACTCTTATTGATTTTGTTCGTCTTAATGTATTGAAATCATACCGTCAGTTTGTTTACCAAGAGCAGCGACAAGAGGTGCTGAATAAATGGTTACAAGAGAGCTTTAAAGAGAACCCAGAGACGGTTATTGCTTATTTAGAATCTCGTCAGCAACGTCGACTAGCTGTTCAGGTCACTGTTGATGGTTTGCAACAAGGTCTGCTTGAAGGGCTAATGTCACCGATTGAAAAGCCATTTATCAAACAGGTGTATAAAGATCATCTTAAGCATGAAACCTATAAGCCTCAGAATGAAATCACCACGCAGCCAGAGCATGAACAGCAATTATCATTCTTAAAAAGGCTGACAGAGAAAGAGTATAACGACTCATCTTACTTGCCATTTTTTACTGAGTTATACCAAAAGTACGATAAAAGTATTGTCGATGTGGGCATTTCATCAACACCGACTATCAGTGTTCGCAATTTACCGATAATAAAAACGGGTGCAAAAGTGTCTGGTGAAGGAGGCACAGGAATACCGAATTTCCATTTTGTTGATAGAAAAGAAGATCGTGCATATTACTTTTTCGGTAACGATGCTTTGCAACTTGATCGTCTAATAGACGCGAACAAAGTTCAAACCATGTTCGATCGCTTGGATTATCTAGTCACTCTAAACTGCAATGCCCAATACGATTGGAATGCACATACGACTTATGATGGCTTAGTGAATCTAGGAGCCGGTGAGAGTTTACGAGACTTTGGTGAAAAGCGTTGTTTACGAGAGTTAACACAACGAGCCAAAGTAGAAAAAACGATTGTTAAGATGCGATCAGAGTTAATTGACGATATTCGAATTTATGACGATATCTTTGTCTTGGATATTTACAGCAAGTTAACTCAAAAATGGAAGATCCAACAAAACTTAAAATCCCTCTCTAAACTAGAACAAAAAGGCATGCCAGACTACGCCTTAATCTATAACCCATGGCCTGATCATTTTGCCCATTTCACTGGGCCATTTAGTGATGAAATCCTCATGCCTACAGGGGAATTGAATCGACTAGATTATTGGTTAACGCAATTTACCAACGTATATAAAGAGGCGGGCGTATACGACAGAACGCTTTGGGGTATGGCAGGTGATCATGGTTTAGCGCCCGTGTATTACTCTCTTAATCCAGAAAAACAGGTGTTCGATTCTCTTCAAACAGAGCTTGGTTATCCGTTAGTGGTTAAGAAGATCTCTTCGGATGAAGGGGAAGGGCCTAAAATTACCAACGCGCTTAATTATGAAAGTAATAAAAAGGTAGATGTGGTGGTAGCCTCTACTGCCGGCGGTAATTTTATGATGGATTTCTTTAATTCAGCCGAAGGCTGGAAAGTGCAACCAACGTACGTAGAACTAACAACATGGACACCAGTGAATGCGCCAAAAGGTAAGTCTATCAATGTGATTAATGAAGTTTCTTCACGTTTACAAGAGTCGTTAGATTATCTCGTTGTTAGAGAAACAAACTGCACGTTAGATGAATGTAATGTTCGAGTTATTGGTTTTAAAGACGGTGTTAGAGTTGATGAATTAATCACTAAAAAAGGGGACAGATTACTTTATCAGCCTGTTATTGGTTCATCCCAATTACTTGAACTCGATGTTCTGAATCCTTATAAATCGCAGCCAAATAAAGCTGAATTAGCATCATACCAAGCGTTATATCAACGATGCATGGTCTCTGCCGTTAATGACAATGTGGATTCATGGTGTACAGAGCAAGAGTGGAGAAACCTGACGGCTTACACGGTGCGACCAGATTCCGTGAATCAATTAGCTAAATTGTATGAAGAAGATCGAGCAGGAACGATAAACTTATTCCCTAAATTTGGGGTTGGGTTTAATACTAAAGTTCCGGGGAGACATGCAGGAGAACATTACTTAGAAAAAGACGCCTTTTTAGGATTTTGGGGGACACCTATCGGCTCGAATGTTACGCCATTGAAGAGCGATGCGAACGGGTCATTGGCTCCCACATTATATGAATACCTTACTCAAGAAACCGTAATTAAGAATGAAAACGGATGGGGCTTTCCTTCTTTGCTCAGTGAGTTAGACATACAATCAAGTAAATAATAAAAGAAAATAGAGTCATCGATTAACTTAACGTTTGATATTGCTCTGCTGCCTCAAAGGTAAGTTTTGCGGCTTCAATTGTCATTAGGTTAATCGGTGTGTCGAGATAAGCGATAGAAAACTGTAAAGGGCTAGGAGTCCAATCAGATTCAATTATCTTTAATGTGTTATTTTTAAGTGCTTCGACAATCACTTCTTTAGGTAACATTGCAATACCGACGCCACTTTCGGCTAAGCGAATACTTGCAGAGAGCGAGCTAGCGGAATAAAACCGTGTAGGCTGATTGTTATGCTTTTTAAAGTAACGTTCTACTTCATGATAAGGGCTCGTATTTCTTGCGTAGGTAATGATTGGCCAATGAGAGAAATTGGTCGTGGCATGCAATGACGTTCGTTGTATCGTAGGGCTCGCTACCCAATGCAAAGAATAATCACAAATATGTTGGCTAACCACATTCGGTTCAACAACGTCTCCTAATAAAATCGCAATATCAATGTTGCGAGCTAACAGTTCTTTTCTAAGATTGATCGTTGCATCCACGATTAGCTCAACCTCTAAATGAGGCAAGTTTTGGTGAATTAAAGAAAGATACTGTGGCAACCATGTATGAACGATTGTTTCTGATACTCCAACTCGTAATATCCCCGAAATAGCCTCTGAATTATTTGCTAGCGCATGAAATTGGTCTGCATTACTTAACAGTTTTTCAGCAAAAGGAAGCAGTTCTCGTCCTTTTGCTGTTAACGATATTGAACCTGTATCACGAAAAAACAGTGGCACATTTAAGGTTTCTTCAAGGTTTGAAATACGGGTTGAAATTGCAGGCTGTGTTGTACATAAGTGCTTTGCAGCCTTTCTGAAGCTGCCTAAATGCGCTATCCATACAAAGGTTTCAAGTTGTTTTAAATTTAGCACAACATACCTCCCTTAGATTTATTCTGTTGCTAGGTGATAAAAAATATTTATCAAGAATAGCAGAAAAATACGAATAGACATTATTAAAATAAGCAGTAATGTAACCTTTAGTTAACGATGGAGTTACAAGGCTCATAAGGGAGAGTTGGATGGATAAGGATATATCGCTTAATCAACTGCGTGAAAAAATCAGAAATAACGAATTTACTGGTGCAACTTCAGGCTATGCATCTGGTTATTTACAAGCCAATCTTGTCATATTACCTGCGCTTTGGGCGGCTGATTTTTTACTTTTCTGTCAGAAGAACCCTGTGGCCTGCCCGTTGATTGATGTCACTCAAGCGGGGGAGAGATACCTTCCTTCTATTGGGGCTGATATTGATTTATCTACGGATGTTCCTGAATATCATGTGTTCTATGAGGGTAATTTTGAAACTTCAGTCTCTGATCTTACCGAATTATGGCAAGACGACTTAGTTACGTTTGTTTTAGGATGCTCTTTCTCATTTGAAGAAGCGCTAATTCAATCTGGTTTGTCTATTCGAAATATTGATGAAGGCAAAAATGTCTCCATGTACGACACTAACATTCCTTGCGAGCCAGCAGGTAAGTTTAACGGTAGCTTTGTGGTCTCTATGCGTCCATTCACTCCTAAAGATGCAATACGTGCGATTCAAATCACGACTCGTTTTCCTAAATCTCACGGTGCACCAGTGCATTTTGGTGACCCTGATTCGATTGGTATCTCTGATATTGCTAACCCTAATTATGGCGATGCTGTACAGATCAATTCAGGGGAGGTTCCTGTGTTTTGGGCGTGTGGCGTGACTCCTCAAAATGTTATTCGTCAAAGTCGTCCTCCTTTCTGCATCACTCATGCGCCCGGAAAAATGTTGATTACAGATCGTTTAAGTTCCGAATTTGCAGTGCTGTAGTCAGTAAACGTTCTTTTTACATCGTTGTTATTAAGTCGCCAAAAATAATTAAGGAAAGGGAATGAAAATTAATTGTGATATGGGTGAAAGTTTTGGGCTATGGACGCTAGGCGATGATGCCGCTGTCATGCCTGCGTTAGATATGGCAAACATTGCCTGTGGTATGCATGCTTCTGATCCCAGCGTGATGATGAAAACGGTCGCGTTAGCAAAAGAGCATAGTGTAATGATTGGAGCACATCCTGGATATGACGATTTACAAGGTTTTGGACGACGAGACATAGCGATGAGTTCTGTTGATCTTGCGTCGTTGTTTATCTATCAGCTAGGTGCACTACAAGGAATATGTCAAAGCCAGAATACAAAACTAAGCTATGTAAAACCTCACGGCGCGCTTTATAACATGATGATGAAGGATGACGCTATTCTTGAGACCTTGTTATCAGCACTTCAACGTTACGATGTCACATTGCCATTGGTTATTATGGCTGTTCCTGATCACGCTCGTTACCAAGCATTGGCCGATAAATTTGGCATTACATTATGGTTTGAAGCATTTGTAGATCGGACTTATGACGAAGAAGGGCGATTAGTTCCGCGTAGTGTACCTAACTCAAGCCATCATACGAATGAAGCAATTCAACACCAAGCAGATCAATTGATTGATCAAGGTTGTGTTACAACGCTAACTGGAAAGAAAATAACGATCCATGCCGACACATTATGCATTCATGGTGATGGTCCTTTTTCTGTGCCGACAGCCGTATATTTGCATAAAAAGCTTCAGAAAAAGGCTCAATAATAATGAAAATATCAGCCGTTAATGAATCGACCGTTTTAGTGGTATTTGCCGATAGCGTTAGCCCTGAAACTGCAGATATTATTGCTCAATCTGTTAGCGTTATTAATCAACATCCGGATTTGTTCGTTGTTGATATGGTGCCGTCATATACTTCTATTTTAATCACTTATGATTTAACTCGAATAGAACTACGAACGTTTATGTCTCGACTAAATCAATACCTTCAGCAAGATAACAAAGAAACTCAATTATCCTCTTCTATGGTTATTGAGTTACCGGTTTATTACGGACCAGAAGTCTCTCTTGATGCTGAAGAAATAAGTCGCCATACCGGGTTATCATTTGATGAGATTATTTCTATTCACTCATCCCAAGAATATCGAGTGTATGCTATTGGCTTTGCTCCGGGTTTTGCTTATTTAGGTAATACTGACCCTCGTATTCATATTCCTCGTAAAAGCACACCGCGCTTGAAAGTGCCCGCTGGCAGTTTAGCTATTGCGGAGCAACAAACCGCTATTTACCCAAAATCGTCACCGGGAGGGTGGCAAGTGATAGGGCGAACGCCTGTTAACTTGATTGATTTTAATCGCGACAACCTGACGGTTTTTGAGATGGGGGCAAAAGTGACTTTTAATCCTATTTCACGAGAAGAGTATCTAGAGATGGGAGGCGAGTTACCAGAGGTCTCATTAGTGGAAGAGGATGATAAAGCATGACATTACGAATTCACAGTACGGGCCCATTAGCATTGCTTCAAGATAAAGGCCGATATGGTCACCAATCTGTAGGAGTGACACCGGGTGGACCAATGGATGAACATGCGTTTGACTGGGCGAATAAATTAGTCGATAACGATTTAAATGCCACTCAAATCGAAATTACCCTAGGACAGTTTAGTTGTACGTTTTATGCCGCAACTACAATAGCTTTAACTGGTGCTGACATGGGAGCGAAGCTTAACGGTGAAGCGATCAGGCCTTGGCAAAGTTACGCGATTAATTCCGGTGATAAATTGGAAATGAGCATCGCTCAATCAGGGTTACGAGCTTATCTTGCTGTGAGTGGTGGATTTAAAGTTGAAACAATTTTAGGAAGTTCAGCGACGGTAATTCGTGATGGATTAGGTGGCTATGATGGTAAAGGCACTCCATTAACGGTAAACAGTTTGATTCGTTATTCAGTTGATGTATCACAGTTATCAACCTCTTTTTCTGAGCCAAGATTACGTAAGCAAGTACCGAGTCGATTTATCCCAAGTTATGAACGCCATATTAATATCGGTGTTATCCCAAGCTATCAATATGATGACTTTTTGATTGCTGATCGTGAACGATTTTTTTCATCAATTTATACGGTCTCAACCAATATTGATCGAATGGGTTATCGCTTATCTGGTGAGGCTATTCACTGTCAGCGTAATAATTTAATTTCGGAAGGGATCGCGCTTGGAGCAATTCAAATTCCGAGTGATGGTCAGCCAATTGTGCTGATGCGAGATCGCCAAACTATAGGAGGATACCCAAAAATAGGGTGTGTTGTTCATGCTGATATTAGTCGTTTAGCGCAATGTTTACCGGGTTCAACAGTGCAATTTTATGAAAAAGAACTCTACAGTGCAGAAGCCGAATTGATGATACAGCGCCAGTTTTTTACTTCGTATAACTCTTAGAACAACGAACAGCTCCCTCAATATCTAAGATAAAAATATTAATACAAAAATCTCGATTAACGAGAATACGCTGCAATAGAAACATGCAGAAGAGTGACCACAAAAGGAAATCGTATGTCATTAGAAAAAATTGAATCTCAGCCGTCTAGCATGACGCAAGATGAAGGAAAACCAGCAGCACGCTCGGGCTTTAGTTGGTCATTGATTATGGGGGCTGCTTTTTTAATGGCAACCTCAGCGGTAGGACCGGGGTTTTTAACTCAAACTACTGTGTTTACTCAAACATTAGGTGCAAGCTTTGCCTTTGTTATCCTTATTTCTATCATTTTAGATATTGGTGCTCAGCTTAATATTTGGCGAATCATTGTTGTGTCTAAAAAACGAGCGCAAGATATCGCGAATGATATTTTCCCCGGTCTTGGTTACGTGATTGCAGGTATGGTTGCCATTGGTGGTTTAGCTTTTAATATTGGTAATATCGGTGGTGCAGGGATGGGGATGAACGTTTTATTTCCTGATATCACACCAATAGTAGGCGCAGCTATTAGTGCCGTGGTTGCCGTTGCTATCTTCATGTTGAAAGATGCTGCTAAAGTTATGGACCGTTTTACTATCGTAATGGGGGCTGCGTTAATAGCAATGACATTATATGTACTATTTTCAACTTCTCCTCCGGTTGGTGAGGCCTTATATCGTGCAGTATGGCCAGAGAAGCTTAATGTACTTGCGATTATTACATTAGTTGGTGGCACGGTTGGTGGTTACATTACTTTTGCGGGTGCGCACCGTTTGATTGATGCGGGTGTCACGGGTCAAGAAGCACTACCACAAGTTAACCGAGGTTCTGTCTCTGCAATCAGTTTAGCTTCAGTGGTTCGTGTTATTTTATTTTTAGCAGCATTGGGGGTGATTAGTTCTGGGGTCACGTTAGATCCAACAAATCCTCCTGCATCGATGTTTAAGCATGCCGCAGGTAATGTAGGTTATAAGATCTTTGGCTTAGTTCTTTGGGCCGCTGCGATCACCTCTGTTATTGGTGCTGCATATACGTCAGTATCATTCTTAAAAACATTACACCCAACGATTGAGTTGCATTCACGTCGATTTATCATTGGCTTTATTGTGGTATCCACATTTATATTTTGCTTTATTGGTAAGCCTGTCATGTTATTGATTGTAGCAGGTGCTTTAAATGGATTTATCTTACCAGTAACGCTAGGGCTTATGTTGATTGCTGCAACTAAACCATCAATTGTTGGTGACTATAAGCACCCAGTTTGGATGTCAGTCTTTGGCTGGTTAATCACTGCAATGATGGCTCTTATGAGTATATATACCTTGTATGTGATGTTTTTTTAATCAAGTTGACGAGTGATATTGAGAATATAGTTATATTTTAGAATTATTATTCAGATAATGGCTTTTTATCTGCTTGATTTTAAATATACTAAATCGCAGGCCCTAATATGTTTACCGACGTGTTAGGGCCTCATAGGTTTTAACGCAATGTGAGATTTATAAGTATCAGCCCATCATGATGTAAGGCTGAGATAAAACAAATAAGGATATATGATGATTGATTTCTGGCCGTTGATTGGAGTGGTGATAATTACTCTTGGGCTCGCTTTACGTTTAAATACACTATTGGTTATTTTAACTGCAGGGATAGTGACAGGGTTAGTTGCAAAGATTGATTTTATTGAAATTTTATCCATTCTAGGCGCTTCATTTACTCAAAACCGTTACATGTCTTTATTTATTCTAGTGTTGCCTATGATTGGGGTATTAGAACGATTTGGCTTAAGAGAACGTGCAGAAACACTGATTGGCTCAATCAAACAAGCTTCTGCTGGCCGAGTTATGTTTACGTATTTATTACTACGGAAAGTAACGAATGCATTAGGTTTAAACTTGGGAGGGCATCCATCCATGATCCGTCCTTTAGTTGCCCCAATGGCAGAAGCCGCTGCTGAGAAAAATAGAAAACCATTAACGAATAAAGAAAGACAGCACCTTCGTGCACTGGCTGCAATGAGTGAAAACTTTGCTAATTTCTTTAGCCAATTAATTTTTATTGGTGCTGGCGGTTTGTTATTAATTAAAGGTGTGCTTGAAGAGCATGGTTACAGTGTTGCTTTAAATGACATGTTTATGTGGGCGATCCCCACAGCTTTAGCCTCGTGTGTCGTATTTCATGTTCGAGCATGGATAGAAGATTCACGCTTGGCAAAAGCTGGTAAGCAGGAGCAAGAAGAATGTTAGAGTATATTTATCAAGCGACAGGCTTACTTCTTATTGCGTTTTCTCTTCAAAGTTTTATGGATAAAAAGAATCCGAAAGCAATAGGGACAGGGCTTTTCTGGCTAGCCTATGGTGTTTCTTTCTGTTTAGGTAGCGTATTACCTGATTGGGTTGTTGGCGTATTAGTACTTATTATGACGTTAATTGCTTCAGTGGGTTTAATGGGTATTGGGTCATACAATTCAAGTGACAATGAGTTTAGAAAAAGCAGTGCCAAATCTTTACAGAATATGCTGTTTCTTCCCGCGATTATTGTCCCTGTTGGTACGATTTTATGGAGCCAAGTAACCGGTGAAAGTGCACTTATTGGCTTAGGGATAAGCTCTGTTCTTTCATTGTTTGTCGCTAATTGGCTGACTAAGTGTAAGCCTGTTCAAAGTATCCATGAAGGACGTCGATTAATTGATACTATTGGTTGGGCAGCGATTTTATCGCAATTCTTAGCGGCATTAGGCTATTTATTTGGCCAGGCTGGTGTAGGTGATACGGTTTCACAAATAGTAAAAGAGATCGTGCCACATGGTAGCGTTTTAGCCTATGTGATTGCGTACACGTTTGGTATGGCTATTTTCACCATTGTAATGGGTAACGCGTTTGCCGCTTTTGCTGTTATTACCGCAGGTATTGGTATCCCACTATTAATTGTTGAAATGGGGGGAGATCCTATCGTAGTGGGTGTACTAGGCATGGTTTCTGGTTATTGTGGAACCTTAATGACGCCAATGGCGGCTAATTTTAATGTAGTACCTGCCGCTTTGTTAGAACTCGATAATAAAAACCAAGTGATTATCACTCAGTTTATTCCCGGTTTTATTATGCTACTAATTAACACTACCTTTATGTACTTTTTTGCCTTTTAGGGATTAACGATGAAAAAGATTTTAATTACAGGTTTCGAACCTTTTGGTAATGATAAAATTAACCCTGCGCTAGAGGCCGTAAAGCTAATTGCAGGCCGTAAACTTAATGGCGGTGAGATCAGTATTTGCCAAGTGCCAGTTGTGCGCTATAAGTCTATTGAAACAGTAAAAAAAGCGATTGAAGATCAACAACCCTATGCAGTGATCACTGTTGGTCAAGCTTCGGGTCGCACAGCAATAACACCAGAGCGAATTGCGATTAATGTTGATGACTTCCGGATCCCAGATAATGACGGTATTCAAGTGATTGATGAACCAGTCATAGAGGGAGGCCCAGATGCTTATTTTACAACATTACCAATCAAAGCGATGGTGAGAGAAATACAACAAAAAGGGATCCCAGCTCAAGTATCAAATACGGCAGGTACTTTTGTATGCAACCATCTGTTCTACGGGATACAGCATTATTTAAAAGATACCAATATTCGTCATGGGTTTATTCATATTCCATTATTACCAGAGCAATCAGTGGATGGCTCCCAACCAACAATGAAGTTAGAGCAAATAGCAGAGGGCTTAGCTATTGCAGCACAAGCTATCATTGATAATAGTGAAGATATTCAAGAAGGGGCCGGTACTATTTGTTGATTTAAAAACAGATAATTCTATCTTTATTTTAGAACCCAACAATTATTTATATTGTTGGGTTTTTTAATGATAACTATATAAATAACTATGATATTTCAGTGAGTTGTGAATGCGGCGTTAAGTGTGTGTGTTTATGATGCTAAGTGTTTTCTTGCTCAAAAAATCAAGAGTAAATTTTCGCTTATTTTTGGGTTCCGTTTGTGAAAAAGGGCACATTTTTAAATAATAAGACTGCTAAGATGACTCAGAATGTAACCACTTGTTTCATTAGTGAGTTATGCAATGTAGGGGGTGTAGGCTCCACTGATAATTCTACATTGCTTTATATTATTTAGAATTATAAAAAGTAGACATATTATGCATTTAACATTAAAAACAAAGCTTGTAATAACAAGTGTCGCTCTTATCGTTTTAACGATTATCTCGTTGGGTACATTTTCATATCAAACGATGAAAACACAAGCCTGGGATGGTATTCGTAGTGAGAGTGGGAATACTGCAAAAGCATACAGTTTAGGGGTTGGGGATTGGTTCAAAGGCCGTCAAGATGCGATTACGGCAATGAAAGAAGCCATAGAGCGAAATCCGAATTTAGATATGGTGGCACACTTAAAACAAACCTTTACTTCGGGTGGTTTTGGACTGAGCTACTATGGTGATGCAGAGGGCGTAATGCAACGTCAAGATCCATCATTGAATAAAGCAGGTTATGACCCACGAACTCGTGGTTGGTATAAAGAAACTCTAGCAGCCAACAAAGCGATTACCACAAAGCCTTATGTTAGCCATACCATGCAAGCACTCGTGGTTACACTAACAGAGCCTGTGCGTGAAAATGGCCGAATTGTAGGTGTGACAGCATCAAACTTAGCACTTGGAGCTTTAATTGATGATGTATTAGACATTCCTGTACCAGGGAAAGGCTACGCAATGTTACTTGATATCAGTAATAAGATTGTTGTTGCTCACCCTAATGAAAAAATTGCCTTAAAACCGATTGCAGATCTTGGTAAAGGTTTTGATGCGAATAACCTAAATAAAGAAATATCATCCGATGGTTTTTTCTTCACCGAAGAGAACGGTAGAGAAGAAGCGGTAATGATAACAGCAGTGCCTCATACGAATTGGGCAATTGCGTTAGTGATGGATAAAGAAACCTTAGAAGCGCCGTTAAATGCAATGCTATTTAAATTAATACTTATTGGCGGTTTAATTTTATTGTTTGTTTCATTATTTACCGGCTGGTTAGTTACACGTCAACTGCGTGAATTAGGTACCGTATCAGAAGCGTTAGCAGATATTGCAAATGGTGAAGGGGATTTAACCGTTCGTATTAACGTTAAATCAGATGATGAAGTGGGTAAGCTTGCTGAAAACTTTAACCAGTTTGTTTCTCGTCTTCATACAATGGCATCGAATTTACGCGAAATCACATTAGAGCTTAATCGTTCTGCTGCGGACTCAGCAGATTCAGCATTTCAACGTAGCCAAAATATTCGTCATCAACAAGATGAAATTACCATGGTCGCGACTGCAGTAACAGAAATGGCAAGTGCAACCCAAGAGATAGCAGGCAATGCAGAGAATACAGCAAAATCTGCAGAGCAAGCGGTAGGCTTAACCCAAGAAGGGCATAATCAAGCAAACCAAAGCCAAGCATCAATTGGTAATCTTGCGCGTGAAGTAAACAGTGCGGTAGGCATCATTGAAGATTTGAATGGTCATGCACAAAAGATCAGCTCAATTCTTGCCACCATTCGTTCAATTGCAGAACAAACGAATTTACTGGCATTGAATGCCGCAATAGAAGCAGCACGAGCTGGAGAACAAGGGCGTGGGTTTGCAGTTGTTGCTGATGAGGTCCGTGTGTTATCTCAACGAACTCATACCTCAACAGAAGAAATTCAATCAATGATTGAAACATTGCAGTCGACAACACAAGAAGCCGTCTCTGTTATGTCGGACAGCCATCACTTGGCAGAAACCAGTGTGAAAGATGTCGATGACGCTGGTATAAGTATTGAGAATATAGCAGCTCAAATTAATGTGATTAGTGATATGGCGACACAGATCGCTTCGGCAGCAGAAGAGCAGTCAAGTGTAACCGCAGAGATCAGTCGCAATACAGAAGGAGTGCAAGAAGTTGCAAACCAAATGGCGAGTGAAGCAGAAACTGCAGCACAGCAAGCAGAGGCATTAAAATCGTTAGCTGATTCATTAGAAGAAGAGATCAAACGTTATAAGCTTTAAACGTAAAAACTTAATAAAAACCGTCATTTTTTGACGGTTTTTTTGTGTCAAAAATCCGTGATTTTCGTTCAAAAAGAAAGAGGTAGGAACAACTTATAAAATATTTTATAAACATCTTTCATTAACTATTCCCAAAAGTAAAACAAGGTGTAGAATACGCCTCCTTATCGGCTAACACACTATGTGTGAACTATTCCAGTGTATTGAAAATAAAGACGAATACACTTTTTAGGATATAAATGAAAAACGCATTACTTGCCCTTGTTATTTCTTTAGTCACGACTTCTTGTACTCCAATTTTTGATGGTAATTACAATCAATCAAATTCAGAATCATGCGATTGTAGTGGTGGTGTATCAAAACCAAATACATGGCAGCCCGGTTCATCAAAGCCAAGCGCATCAAAACCAACCCAGTCGGTCGAAGAGCAATTAGAAAATCTTGCTAATCAAGTTCATAATAAATGGGGTGACAAAGAGTTTCTTGAAGCCGGTAAGCACCGTTACGTAAAGTATCTTGATGGTTATCGTACTCGCGCACATATTGATTTTGATAAAGGTAAGATCTATGTATCGACTATTTCTCAATATCAACCTAAAGAGGCACTCAAAAAAGCCATTATAGGTACAGTTTTAATGCCTGCAGATCCATCGCATGTGGATTTATTCAGTGATAAGTCAATTCCTTTACGTGGCCGTCCTTTTTTACTCGGTCAAATTAAAGATCAAGAAAACAAAGACATTGAATGGCCTTGGCGTGCAGGGCAATACGCGGACTATTTAATTGAAAATAAACTTAAAACGAAAACCATCAAAAATGGAAAAGCGTATTACGTTGAGATCTCAATGGTGGATGACCATTTAGAGCAACGTGAATTCCAATATGCAGATTTGATCAAAAAAGCGTCGAAAGAATACGATATTTCAATCGATTTAATTTACGCCATTATCCAGACGGAAAGTAGCTTCAACCCTTATGCAGTAAGTCATGCTGGTGCCTATGGTTTAATGCAGGTGATCCCAAAAACGGCAGGCGCAGATGTATTTAAATTAGTGAAAAACAAATCAGGTATCCCAACAAAAGAGTATTTGTTTAATCCAGCAAACAACATAGATACAGGCACAGCCTATTTTTATATTTTAAAGAATAGATACTTACGAGATATCACTCATGCAACCAATAAACATTACAGCATGATTTCTGCCTATAACGGGGGATCTGGAGGCGTATTTTCTACGTTTGATACAAGCAAAACTAAAGCTATCAGCGAGATAAATAGTTTAAAACCGGAGCAGTTATATTGGGCATTAACCAATAAACACCCAAAAGCAGAAGCGCGTCGATACCTTGAAAAAGTGTTGAAGTTTCAAAAAGAATTTAATGAAAAAGCGTAGATAGAATATGTTGATTGAGAGGATGAATAAATTGAATTATACATTAATAGTTTAATTTGTTAGCTTCTCGGTCTATGAAAACTTCACTCTAATTTAGTTGGTGGTAACGACAGGTTGAAACAGATTCTCTTTTGTTTACTGTGTTTATATTCTTCACTTTCATGGTCACTTGAATTGACCAAAGAAGAAAGTGAATGGCTTAAAAATAATAAAAACTTTACATTTTATAATGATAATTATGATTCAAGACTTTTCTTTATTGAAAATGGCATTCAAAAAGGGTTATACAGCTATTTAGTTGCGGACATTAATAAGAAATTAAATACAAATTTCACCGTGCAAATTGAAGATATTGATGTATTACATGACAAGTTTAATAATTTTGATTCTGGTGTGTATTTTGATTTTGCGAATACAAAAGAGAGACGTGAAAGCTACTTTTTTGTCCCTACACTATATAGAGTGAGTACAAAAGTATTCTTTAGAGATACCTCAATTATTGAAGATCTAGTTAGTTTGAATAATAAGAAAGTAGGTCTTATTGATGATTGGTACTCCACCACTAACTTTGTAAATCAATACGCTGACGAAATAGATTATATTCCGGTTAAATTTAATACGCTAAGTGAATTAGTTGCAGCACTCAATGCGGGAGAGATTGATGCTTTTGTTGCTGATACACAGGTGATCACAGACAAAGCGTATCCGACTCTTAATTTACCTCGGTTACAGAATTTATATACGTCATTTGCAATCTCAAAAGATTACATTGAACTCAACAGCATCTTAATCAAATATTTTACTGAACTAGAGTCAAAAGAAGTAAAAGAGATGGTTATAAAATCTCGCGAAGATTACTTCATCTATTTATTTAAAAAGAGCGAAGAGCTTAAAGGCTTAACGGTTAGTGTTGGGTATGGTACTAATGAGTTTCCTACCAGTTACTATGTTAATAATGAATATCATGGAATAGCCCCAACACTTTTTGACAGTATTAAATTAATATTTAAAGATGTTGTGACGTTTATTGAACCAGTAATCGGAGAGTGCAACGAGTATGATGTTTTGTTGTCGGTGTATAATAATAAGTGCATAACAGACAACTACTTCTTAACCAAGCCATATTATACCTTTGAGCTATCGGTTTTTAATAAGTTAGAAGGGAATTTTATTTCAGAAATTGGGGATGTTAACTACTCAACCGTTGGAATGTTGAAAAATGCGTATTACTACGATTATGTAAAAAATAATACGTTAAATGTGAAAATGGTATTTTTTGATACTTTTGAAGAAATAATTAAAGCCGTAGATGATGGGATCGTCGATTACGCCTTTGGTGATCAACGATTATTACTTAATCACACTATTAATCATGATATGTTCGATCTAAAAGTAGCTGGCACGTTAACAGAAAAATCCTCTGTTTATATAGCGGTAAAAAAAGAGCATAAGGCGTTATTTGATGCGATTAACCTTATTTCAATAAGCTCGGATAATGAACGCCTAATTAAAAATATCTATATTAATGAAAATGAAAAGTACCAAAGAAATGATCTATGGGCATTAATCATGGTTTTTAGTGTTTGTATACTCATTATCGTTCTTTTACTTATACGAGATTTTCTTGCGAAAAAAACACAGCACCGACTGTTAACTATGAATGAGTCCTTGATTGGTTCATTAGAGATGGCGTCTTTGTACAGTGATGAAGAGACCAGTGAGCACAATAAGCGGATTAATATTTACTCTGAATATTTGTCGACTCTTTTGAAGATGCCAAAAGAGTTTGTAGAGGACATTCGTATGATCGCTTCTCTGCATGATATCGGCAAAATTGGTATCCCTCATTACATTTTAAAGAAACCAGGTAAGCTTGACCCTGATGAATTCGATGTGATGAAGCAACATGTTAACATTGGCTATGAGATTATAAAGAATACTGATCTTAGTCTAATAACTAAAAATATCGTGCTTTATCATCATGAAAAGTGGAATGGAAAAGGGTATTTAAACTTAGTTGGTGAAGATATTCCAATTGAAGCAAGAATCGTGAGTATTGTTGATGTGTATGATGCACTAAGACAAAAACGGGTTTATAAAGAAGGGTTTACTCATGAGGTTGCAATAGAGATTATTGCCGAGGAAAGAGGTGTCTCTTTTGACCCTATGATTGTTGATCTGTTTTTACATAATCATGAAGAGTTTAGAGCTATTTTTGAGAATAATCAGTAGGTAGAAGCAGGGGCTAGTTTTTAGGGGGTAGGGATTAGTAAGAGCAGGGACTAGTTTCTAGGGACGAGTAACTGCTTTTGGCTCTTACTCGTCCCTGCTTTTTCTAGTCCTTAGTCCCTAGCTTCTAGTCCCCAAGCGCAGCTTCGCCTTTCACATCAAAATTGATTTTTTCATGGCCAGCAAATACTTGGAAGCGTTTACCTTTAGCGCGAGCAATAATCGTAATGCCAAATTTCTGCGCCAAATCTAAACCCATTTGCGTTACGCCTGAGCGAGATAGTAAAACGGGAATACCCATTTGAGCAACTTTGATCACCATTTCAGAGGTTAAACGACCTGTGGTGTAAAACAGCTTATTGTCGCCCGTACCACGGTTTAACCATAATTCACCCGCAAGTGTATCAACCGCATTATGACGGCCTACATCTTCCACAAAAGAAAGCACTTGGTTGTTTTCACAAATCGCACAGCCATGAACCGCACCAGCCGCTTTATAGGTGTCATTATGATAAGTCAGCGCTTCTAGTGATGCATAAAGATCTGATTGATTAATTGTTACTTGAGGTACTTGATAATTTTCAAGTTGCTTCATAACATTGCCATACATGGTGCCTTGACCGCAGCCAGAGGTAACCGTCTTCTTCTTTAAATTCTCTTTAACGTGTTCGGTGGTCTCTTTAGTATTCACCGCGGCTGTTTTGGTTTCCCAATCAATCATGATGGATTCTAATAACGTCACATCGCTAATAAAATGTTGATTCTTTAAATAGCCAACGACTAATTCAGCAGGGCGTGCGCCTAACGTCATTAGAGTCACCACTTCTTGCCAATTCAACATAACCGTTAATGGTTGTTCACACGCGACTTCTTTTGTTAGCTTCTCACCGTATTCATCATAAACATCCACAGTAAGAGTTTGTTTAGGTACAGCGCCAGTAGTTATTATTCTTGCTGATTGGCTCAAAGTAAGCTCCAAATTAATGAGTTTTAAGGTAATTAACGTATTACACGCAAATTTTATACCACAGGATGAGTTGTGGTTAAATTAGAAATAAACCGTTGTTGGTATAAGGATTGCTTTATAGTGTGAATAGAGATAAAAAAGCCTCATAAAAAGAAGGGTGACTTGTGGATCAAAAAACAGAAAACCAATGGCCACTTCAGTTTGAAGTGATTGAAGAAACCAAACAAGTAGGACGTTGGAGTGCGCCATCTTGGCATATTGGTGACATTCATCTTTATGAGAAAAACACACAAGCAGCGCAAAGTAACAGCATCTTGTTTGAGCGTGAGCTAGAAATATTCTTAGATGAACGAACCGATTACCGTTTTAATTTAAGCTCTCAAGATCCAAAGCTATTTTTTGCCTTTGAAAATGATAATGACGTACTTACCCCAGTAATGATCACGGCTTCACAAAGCTTGATAGGGCAATACATGGATGGTGATTACGTTGTGCTATCGATTGGAATGCCACTACCTGTACAAGCATGGCTAGAAGCTTTTATTGGCAAAAACGGTGAACTGATAGAAGTTCGTAGAAAGAAACGTAAAGGTGCGGGGCGCGCAAGTGAGCAACTTCCTAAGTAGATGGGCACTGAGAAAACAGAAGGTAAAACAAGGTGAAGAGGTCAGTGATGAGCCGATTCAAGCACCGTCAACACCTGTTATTGACGCTTCTGTCGATGATGTTGAAACAGCATCAATTCTAGAAGAGGCAGAATCAACGCCTGAGATAGATCTGCCTACCGAGGCCGATCTAGGTGAAATTACAGGAACCAGCGATGTCAGCCAATTTATGGCAACAGGGGTAGATAAAAATCTGAAAAAAGCCGCATTGCGTAAGATGTTTTTGAACCCTGAATTTGCAATGGAAGATGAGCCAAACTACTCAACACCACCCAAATTGGATAGCGAAACTGCAGCCAAATTACGAGATTGGATGGTAGAGCCTGTTGAAGAAGAAGGCGAGAGTGAGCAAGAATCAGTGGTAGAGCAATTATCAGAACCATTATCAAAAGAAGCATCAGAACAACAACAAGAATTAACCGTTAAAAATGAAGCATCAAACAGTAATGATAATGAATATCAATACGTTACTGGCAACGAAATAGCCTCAAGTGAGACAAAAAAGACCACTTAAACAATCGGGACATTTTGAACCAAGGTGAGACAAAATGTCCCGACAAAAAACACCGCCTGCCAAATAGTCTAAAAATTGCGCATTTTATCCTATTAATATTTCTCATTATTACCCATTAAGTTGGTACGGTTATTGCGATATAACACCTAGAAACCAGTCACAGAACTGAATAGGCCCAAATGGGGTCAAGAATAGGTGAAGCAATGTTAACCCAATTTTTAGCACAATCTGAAACAACGAATGCCAAAGCGCGTCAGTTCGCTATTGCGCAAACCGTTGAGTTAAACAACTTAATCCCACCAACGGTTAGTTACGAAAGCCGTGGTAACTTGATCATCATTGGACCTACCAGCATTATTGTTGATGTTGCCGAGCAGTTCTCAGAGCTGAACAGCATCACACTGGTATCAACCGAATCCGATGCACACGATAAAGAGACTGAAAGAACGGTTTACCATGCTAAAGATTTAAGCATTAAAGGCTTTTTAGGCGCATTTGATGTTGAGTGTACGCTAAATGGTGAACGCGTTAATCTAGCAAAAGCAACCATTGGTGCCGCTGCATTCGATCTTGTGTTAGACATGAAACTAGACAGTGTAATGTCAGAGCAAGTGCCAGTACCTGGTTACTATCCTGTAGGTCGTGGCTACCCAACACTTGCACAAGTGCTTGATGAATTACCAGCGCTTGTTGGTACGTTTGATAAACCAAAATACTTTCGCTTAAATCCAGAGTTATGTGCACACAGTTCACGTGGTGTAAAAGGGTGTGAGCGTTGTGTTGATGCTTGTCCTGCTGGCGCACTAACTAGTGAAGGCTCTGAGCAAACAGGCCACCACATTCAAATTAACCCATACCTTTGTCAAGGTGTTGGTACCTGTGCCACGGCTTGTCCGACTGAAGCTATTAGCTATGCATTACCAGAAGCGGAAAAAACACAAAACTTCGCAACTCGTCTATTAGCAAACTACAAGAAAGAGGGTGGTGAAACACCAATTATCGCTTTCTGTAGTGATCGCCATGAAAACTTTAATGTGATGGCACTAAAAACCATGCCAGATCATGTTATCCCAGTAGTTCTTGATGAGCTTCTTTCTGTCGGTATTGATACATGGTTCTCTGCACTTGTTAATGGTGCCGCACAAATCCTTTTCATTGCCAGCCGCAGAATGCCAGAAACCATTCAGCGTGTATTAACGCAAGAAGTTGAAATCGCACAGGTTTTCTTATCTCAATTAGGGTTAGATCCTCAACGCATCCAAGTGGTTTACATGGAAGCGTTACACGAAATGACGCTTGTCGATACGCCATTAGCGGTAATTGAACAACCTTTAACAGGCAATAAGCGTGCACGTTTAATGGGCGCGTTAGATCACCTTGCTGCTGATGCGACTTCAAATAATATCGAAATTACCGAAATTCAATCTCTTCCTTCTCATGCGCCTTATGGCAGTGTGAGCTGTGAAACTAAAGACTGTACTTTATGTATGAGTTGTGTGGCGGTTTGTCCGACTCGTGCACTGCACAGTGATCCAGATTCACCAACATTAAAATTCATTGAGCAAGATTGTGTTCAATGTGGCCTTTGTGTTAGCGCCTGTCCAGAAAAAGTATTGAGCATGAAAGTGCAAATGAACTGGAGCCAAGCAGAGCGTCAAGAAACACAAATCATGCATAAAGAAGATGCCGCTTGTTGTATTACTTGTGGAACGCCTTTCGCTCCAGCATCAATGATTGAAATGCTAAGAGTTAAGTTACAGGGTAACCCTCACTTTAGTGATGAAGCTTCTATCAGTCGTCTATACATGTGTGAAGATTGTCGAGTGAAAGACATCTTTACCGATCTGTCTGCAAACCCAGAAAAACAATTAAAGGTGTAATGACCATGAATGAACAACAACAAGTAAGACAAGAAATCTATGGTTTATTAGCGCATTTGTTTCGTATTGCACCAGATCAAATGGTGATTGATTGGTTAAGTACCCTTGAAGTTGAAGGCAATGACAATCATGAGATGAGTCAAGCATGGGTTGCGGTTTCAAAAGCGGCTCAAGAATCAAATCAAGAAGCACTAACAGACGAATACCAAAACCTATTCATTGGCGTTGGCCGTGGTGAAGTGATGCCGTTTGGCTCATGGCACATAGCGGGCGCTTTAATGGAAAAACCGTTAGTTGCCCTTCGACAAGATCTAATGCAATTAGGTTTTGAGCGAGCAGATGACGTAAAAGAGCCTGAAGATCATATCTCAGCATTATGTGAAGTTATGGCTATGCTTATTGAAGCGAATGATGCAGAAGTTCTGCAACAACGATTCTTTAACCGTCATATTCAACCTTGGTATGTCGCACTGTGTGAGCAAATCAATAACGCTGAAAATGCGGATTTCTACAAATCAGTGGCACAACTAGTTGAGGCGTTTTTCATTGTAGAACAAACGCGCTTTGCAAAAAATCCAAACGCAATTGAAGTCACAGAAGTATAAAAGTTGTTGTGACTTAAAAGAATTAAAACCATAAAAACAGACGCCCATTCCAAGTGAATTGGAAGCAAAGGAGCATTGAATGAGCAATAAAAATACGGACCTAAACCGCCGCACGTTACTGAAGGGCCTTGCAACTGCAGCTGCCGCAGGAACAGTAGCCGCAGCCGTTTCAGGAACAGCAAGTGCAAGCACAGTAACGGATAAAAAAGACGTTGAGAAGAAAGGCGATGGATATCGCGAAACTCAACACATTCGTGACTATTACGATAGCCTATAACGGAGCTTAATAATGAAATTGACTAAACGTTCCGATTCGGTACAAAAGCAAGAGAACCAGCTGGGCATTACACGTCGTATGTTCATGCGTACTTCAACGATTGCTGCGGGTGCAGTAGCAAGTGCAAGCATGTTTGTTCCAAGCATGATGAAAAAAGCACAAGCGAAAGAAGTGCCAGTTGATGCGCCAACAGAAGTGAAACGTACAATTTGTTCACACTGTTCTGTCGGTTGTGGTATCTACGCTGAAGTACAAAATGGCGTATGGACTGGTCAAGAGCCAGCATTTGATCACCCATTTAACGCAGGCGGTCACTGTGCAAAAGGCGCAGCACTGCGTGAGCATGGTCATGGCGAACGTCGTCTAAAATACCCAATGAAGCTAGAAAATGGCAAATGGGTAAAACTGTCTTGGGATCAAGCGATCGAAGAGATCGGCAACAAAGCACTTGAGATCCGCAAAGAATCAGGTCCAGATTCAGTGTACTGGTTAGGTTCTGCGAAGCACAACAACGAACAAGCGTATTTGTACCGTAAAATGGCATCACTATGGGGTACAAACAACGTCGATCACCAAGCGCGTATTTGTCACTCAACCACAGTAGCCGGTGTTGCAAACACTTGGGGCTATGGTGCAATGACGAACTCATTCAATGACATGCATAACTGTAAATCTATGCTATTCATTGGTTCAAACCCTGCAGAAGCTCACCCAGTAGCAATGCAACATATTCTGATCGCAAAAGAGAAGAATGGTTGTAAGATCGTTGTTGCCGACCCACGTCGTACACGTACAGCAGCAAAAGCGGATCACTATGTTTCATTGCGTCCGGGTTCAGACGTTGCCTTCATTTGGGGCGTTTTGTACCACGTTTTTGCAAACAAATGGGAAGATCAAGAATTCATTAACCAACGTGTGTTTGGTATGGATGAGATCCGCACAGAAGTAGCAAAATGGAATCCAGCAGAAGTTGAGCGCGTAACAGGCATTACAGAAGCTGAAGTGTACGAAACTGCAAAATTGCTTTCAGAAAACCGTCCAGGTTGTGTTGTTTGGTGTATGGGTGGTACTCAACATACAACAGGTAACAACAACACGCGTGCTTACTGTGTGCTAGAACTTGCACTTGGTAACATGGGTAAATCAGGTGGCGGCGCAAACATCTTCCGTGGTCACGATAACGTACAAGGCGCAACGGATTTAGGTGTTCTTTCAGATACGCTTCCTGGCTACTACGGTGTTGGTGAAGGCGCATGGAAACACTGGACTAAAGTATGGGATCTTGATTTTGAGTGGGTGAAAGGCCGCTTCGATCAAGGCAAATACAACGGCAAAACGCCGATGAACAACTTTGGTATTCCTGTATCTCGTTGGGTTGATGGTGTTTTAGAAGACAAAGCAAACATCGAACAAAACGACAATATCCGTGCAATGTTTTACTGGGGTCACGCAGTAAACTCACAAACACGTGGTACTGAGATCAGAAAAGCAATGAAACAACTGGATATGATGGTCATCGTTGATCCATACCCAACCGTTGCTGCTGTAATGAATGATCGTACTGACGGCGTATACCTTCTTCCTGCAACAACGCAGTTTGAAACGCACGGTTCAGTAACGGCATCAAACCGTTCATTCCAATGGCGTGAGCAAGTAATTCAGCCGTTGTTTGAATCAAAACCTGATCACGAGATCATGTACCTACTGACTAAAAAGTTAGGTTACTCAGATCAACTGTTCAAAAACATCAAAATTGATGAGAACAATCAACCTGTAATTGAAGACATTACTCGTGAATTCAACAAAGGTATGTGGACAATTGGCTACACAGGTCAAAGCCCAGAGCGTATTAAAGCGCACACACAAAACTGGCACACGTTCCACAAAACAACGCTAGAAGCAGAAGGCGGCCCAGTTAATGGTGAAACCTACGGTCTTCCTTGGCCTTGTTGGGGCACGCCAGAAATGAAGCACCCAGGTACGCACATTCTTTATGATACGTCTAAACCTGTAGCGCAAGGCGGCGGTAACTTCCGTACTCGTTTTGGTGTGGAATTTGAAGGCGAAAGCTTACTAGCAGAAGACAGCTACCCAGTAGGTTGTGAGATTGAAGATGGTCACCCAGAATTCACTGACAAACTGCTTAAGCAACTTGGTTGGTGGGACGATCTGACTCCAGCTGAAAAAGCAGCAGCAGAAGGTAAAAACTGGAAAACCGATCTATCTGGCGGTATTCAACGTGTTGCTATTAAACACGGTTGTATGCCTTTTGGTAATGCAAAAGCACGTGCGATTGTATGGACGTTCCCTGACCGTGTTCCACAACACCGTGAGCCGTTATACACACCACGTCGTGATTTAGTTGCTGATTACCCAACATGGGATGACCGCGCGGCTAACTTCCGTATTCCAACATTGTACAAAACAATTCAAGACCAAGATAAGTCAAAAGAATACCCAATTATTCTGACTTCAGGTCGTCTGGTTGAGTACGAAGGTGGTGGTGAAGAAACACGTTCAAACCCATGGCTTGCAGAGCTTCAACAAGAAATGTTTGTCGAAGTTAACCCGAAAGACGCAAACGACATCGGCTTTAAAGACGGTGACATGGTTTGGGTTGAAGGTGCAGAGAAAGGTCGAATTCACGTTAAAGCAATGGTGACACGTCGTGTTAAACCTGGCTTAGCGTTCGTACCATTCCACTTTGGCGGTAAATTCCAAGGTGAAGACTTAACGACTAAGTACCCAGAAGGGACAGTTCCATACGTTATTGGCGAAGCAGCAAACACAGCAACCACTTATGGTTATGATCCTGTAACACAAATGCAGGAAACCAAAGTGACACTATGTAAAATCACGAAAGCGTAAGGGGTGATATAAAATGGCTAGAATGAAATTCTTATGTGACACCAAGCGTTGTATTGAATGTAACGGCTGTGTCACAGCATGTAAAAATGAAAATGATGATGCACTTGAGTGGGGCATCCAACGTCGTCGCGTAGTAACACTAAACGACGGTGAGCCGGGTGAAACATCAATCTCTGTTGCATGTATGCACTGTACAGATGCGCCTTGTATGGCGGTTTGTCCTGCGGATTGTTTTGAACACACAGAAGACGGCATTGTATTGCATAACAAAGATCTTTGTATCGGTTGTGGTTACTGCCTATTTGCTTGCCCATTTGGTGCGCCGCAGTTCCCTAAACAGGGTGCGTTTGCTGAGCGTGGCAAAATGGACAAATGTACATTCTGTGCCGGTGGACCAGAAACAGAAGCAGGTTCAAAAGAAGAGCGTGAAAAATACGGCGCAAACCGTATCGCAGAAGGCAAATTGCCAATGTGTGCTTCATTATGTTCAACCAAAGCACTGCTTGCTGGTGATGCAGAGAAAGTATCTGACATCTTCCGTCAACGTGTTGTAGAGCGTGGCGCAAAAGACGCAGGTTGGACAAACGGTGAAGACTTATCGTTCGATGCGACTAAGAGCTAATCCGGTGGAGAGAGCGATGTTGAAACAACTAAAACGTCTTTCTCTTTCGTTATTGCTGCCAGTATTGGCAGCATTAACACTGACATTTGCTATGCCTAGCATGGCAAATGACAGTGTAGCCGCGAAAAGTGCAGAGAAAGAGATGACCCAACTTGGTGGTGCTGATTTTTGGCGTCAAGTAAGAGCGGGCGAAGAAGGCTATACGACCTCACAATCACCAGAGCATGGTGTGCTTATCAGTACGGCTGGCGAAACGTGGTATGTGTTAAAAGAGAAGTGGATGTCACCATTAGGTGCATTAGCGATCTTTGGTAGTTTAGCAATGGTGACACTGGCGTATTTTACCATTGGTCCCCTAAAATTAAGCAAACCAAAAACAGGACGTCGAATTCAGCGTTGGAGCAAAATGGACCGTGCATTGCATTGGAGCATGGCGTTCACGTTTTTAACACTGGCGTTCAGTGGTTTATGTTTGATTTATGGTAAGCACTTTTTAAAACCAGTATTACCAACCGATATTTGGGGCATGATTATTTATGCCGCGAAGCAGTATCACAACTACATGGGCCCAATCTTTGGCATTCTATTAATGACTGTTTTAGTGAAATGGTGGAGAAAATCCATTGTAAACAAAACTGACATTCAATGGTTCATGAAAATGGGCGGTATGGTTGGTAAGCATAAAGGCTCGCACCCATCAGCAGGTTTCTCAAACGGTGGTGAAAAAGCGATTTTCTGGCTTCTAATCTGGTTTGGTGCAATCGCAGCGATCAGTGGGTTTGTACTAGATTTCCCTATCTTCGGCCAATTACGCCGTGATATGGAATTATCGAGCTTAATCCATATGCTTGCAGCGTTGATCTTGATTTGTGGTTTCATCTTCCACATCTACATCGGTTTATTCGGTATGGAAGCTGGACTAGAAGGCATGGTGACAGGCGATGTTGACGAAACATGGGCTAAAGAACACCACGATTTATGGTATGAAGAAGTAAAAGACTTACCAGAGAATCAGCCAAAAGATAAAAACAGCTAATAACGAGTTAAGATTCGTATAGCGAAAATTTGTAAAACTAAAAGCCGAGCAGGGTAACTTGCTCGGCTTTTTGACGTTTAAAAAACAGCCTTCTCACACTTAGTCACGATGTCGGTCCTATTTATCTTTGCTATATTTATAATGTTCTCAAAAATTAATCTTGAATAAATAATACTAAGAACGCTGTTGATTTGTGTAGAAGGGAGGCGAAATGGAACTATTACATGAAGAAAAAGTATGTTGCCCTTATTGCAATGAAGTGATTGTAATTGTCGTTAACTCTGAAGATCTTGACCAAGAATATATTGAAGATTGCAGCGTTTGTTGCCAGCCGATTAGAGTTCAGGTTACCACCAACATCAATGATGAATTAATGGTGATGACCTATGATGAAAATGATGCCTAATCGGTCATACTTAGATGTGATGTCTGGTATTTTTTCTGAATAAAGAGTAGTCGTAGTCTCTACTAAAATAGATATGCGTTGCCATTTTAATAATCCAGTAAAAATTCTCTTGATCTAAACTTAGCTTGAGGTTTTATGCTTACCCCAAATAAAAAGAAGGGGATAGGCTATGCAAAATAACTACATAAAAGAATTAGCAATTAAGAGTTATCAGAAAGAGATAACCAGAGAATATATCAACTCAAGAAAACGTACATTTCATTACCCAAGCTTTTTTTCTGGGCTAATTGCAGCGGTGTTTCTGGTTGGTTTTTTTTGATTTAAACGAAATATGGTATTTGAAAAATCACATGGAAGAACGTAATCAATATTTATATAAGGGAAGTAAATGAATTTTAATCAAGTTACGTTGGCGGTTCATGACATAAATTTGGCTGTCGATTTTTATAAAGCTCTTGGGTTAACTCAAATTGTTGGTAATGAACACTACGCCCGTTTTTCGTTTCCTGATGGTGATGCAACATTCTCTATTTACCTAGATACTGATAAAAGGAGGCTTGATTGTCGAGCTATTATTTACTTTGAGCATGAAGAACTCGAACAATTGGTAGAGTCGCTAAAAAGTAAAGATATAGTCTTTTCTCAAGAACTGACAATGCAATCTTACCTATGGAAAGAAGCGGCATTAAGTGATCCTTCAGGAAACAGAATAAAATTATATTGGGCTGGTGAAAATCGTTTGAACCCACCTTGGAAACTGAAGAGCGCACCTAATAAGGGAGATACCTTAACTTAGCAAAAACCCAATCAATATCCTTCAGGCTATTACCAATACTATCAATAGGTTGAATCATCAAAAAGTATGAGTTCGAAAGCAAAATGAAAAGAAATAGAATGAAATCCAGTTATGAAAGGGTATGATATACGAATGAAAAACATACATCGTCATTAATTTTTAACGACAAGATTAGAAATCAATAAGTTCGTTGAGAATTAGGGGTGTATGTATAAGGGTTATATTGGCAAAAGGTGAATTATGTTTACAGTGGAAATTGATAGTGAATTGAAATTGGCACTTATTGAGCCATCTTTTGCGAAAAAGTACTTTGACATCGTATCAAAGGAAGAGGCCTATTTGTCTCAATGGCTAGCTTGGCCACCACACGCAAAATCAGAAGATTTCTTTCTACGCTTTGTACGTAAATCGTTACTTGATTATGCCGAAGGCAAAGGAATGGTTTGTGCCATGATTTACCAAGGTGAATTAGTCGGTAATGTCAGCTTCAATACGATTAATCATAATTTAAAAATGGCTGAGATTGGTTATTGGCTCAGTGAGTCTTATCAAGGTAAGGGCATTATTACTCGCGCTGTCTCTAAGTTAATCGAGATTGCTTTCACAGATTTACAGCTTGAGAAAATTCAAATAGCAGCAGGCGAGAATAACCTACCAAGCCGTAAAGTTTGTGAGCGTTTGGGTATGACATTAGAAGGCATCATTTCTAATCGCGAAAACCTGAATGGTCGTATTATCAACCATGCTGTGTATGGTTTATCGAAGCAGGTTTAGTGCCAATAACATAATCCAAAATATGATTAAAGTTTGGGTTTACCGCATAAAGCGACACGTTGTCGCATAGCATGAATTCAGCGATGAATGTCGAGTGGCTTATCATTTTGATTTATTTAAGTTTAATGAAAAGGCTAGTAAGCCTTAATAGAATAACTAGAGACAAATGTGGTAGGGAACTATAAGGCATTTTGTCGTAGAAAGAGCGTTAGCACCCCAAGTCCGAAGGAGATAGAGTGTTTACACAAGAAGAAGTAAAAACGTTTTTGATAAAATATGGGAAAAAGTGGTTTTTTCCTGACTTCACAAATAAATTAACTTGGTTCGTTACTTCGCTTGGCGGAACGATTTTACTTACGCCAACAGTTCTTAAAGAAGTGCTAATAAACTGGTTAATAAATACTCTTAATTTGAATTCTGGTGAATTAGTAACTTTAGCTGAGTTAGAGTCGAGTTATACTGACTCCATTATTGGTTTTGGGCTTATATTTCTTGCTCTAGCCTATAATTTATCAAATAAATATCTCAACTATATTTCAATTGTAAAGCCAGCTCAGATCACTAAACAAGCTCAAGTTGAAACAGATAAAGTATTATTCGCATCTTTTCTAAAGGACTTTCCCTCAAATGGCGTAAGTCTTGAGTTGTTGAGAGATCATGATTTTTACAATGGTTTCCATCACAACTCTGTGGATAAACTCGATGAATTTGTTGGTACTTGGAATACTGCTGAGATGGAGTTTTTAGACGAAGACATAGAGATGAAAAGAAAAGAGCTACATACAAATTGTGTTGTTTTTAACCATAAGTTAGCACTTAAAGCACATTATATAAATGGCGGTCCAATTTTAAGTTGTGTACCTGATGGCTTTCGAGGGGCGTTTACCTTGCCAGAACACGTCGAAAAACCAATTGATGAGCTTAATGAACTTTCTCGTCAATGCTATGAACTTCATCAGGAGTTCATCAAATTCGTACGCGGCACACTAAAGTGCTAACAAACAATTTAAGAGTGATTCCCCACGCTTGGCATTTTTGGTTTGGGTTGAGTTTAGTGTTTACGGTGTCCAAGTTGAGTGACGTGGTAGCGTGGCTCACACCTTAATTGGGCGTTATACAAATTTATCTAGTGAGAGTACTTTGAAAGTTTTAATCCAAATATTATCAGCCTTAGCATTCCTCATTTCGATTGGATGGGCGGCTTCTGAATTTACTTATGAGCCTTTAATCGTCACCATAGGTAGTGCTATCGCATTTTTCACTATAATGCATAGCGAAAAGAGAAAAAACACGGCTTATGGTCGTGAAGATGCTCCTCGTTTTTATGGGAAAATTGCTAAAGACTATGACGAGCGCAACACTCAGTTTTTAAAAGAATCTCATATCAACACAGTAAAGCATTTGAAAAAAGCCATTGATGATCTGGACTCTGCGTCAGTGCTAGATCTAGGTGGTGGCACTGGAATTAATGTTGCGGCACACTTTTTTAATCGTAGTAACGTTACATGGAATTATGTTGACGCATCAGCAGAAATGAAAACTGCATTTGAGAAAAATGTAGAAATGGCAGACTTCCAATTCACTGCAAAAATGTCTGATTTAAATGATTTTTTAAATAAATGCGATGACAAATTTGATGCTATCGTCGTTTCTTTTGTTTTGACATCTCTTCCATATCAATTCGATATAAAGAAAGCTGCAAATTTGCTCAAGCCTAATGGCTCCCTCATTATCGCCGATATCGAACCTGAATACACCGCAAAGTACCCTGAGTACACAGTAAAGGTAGGGGAAGAGTACCATTCACTTTTAGTTAGTCCGGTAAATGCACTTGATATAATTGAAAAAGGTTTAAACGAAAGCTTAGAACTGAAGTTTTGCCAAAGCATCAAGAAAAATGATGGTCAAAGGTATGCGTACGTAGTGCATTTGAAGCAACCATTTGTATAACAAAGCATTTAAGACGGATTATCAACGCTTGGCAATTTCAGTTTGGGTCGGCTTTAGTGCTGAATGTGGCAAGGTTTAGGCTTAGGTGGTCGCGTTGTTCACCACTTAATGCGGCGTTAGAATATTAAGTGAAAATATGAAATATATATGTGCTAAATGCGTAAATAATACAATTCTTAAATTGTACTTAGATAATTCTGATTTAAACGGAACCTGCAATTATTGCGGAGAACAAGGGGGTAAAATAGTTAGTGCTGATAAGCTTATTAAATTTGCCGGTGATAGATTGGTTGCATCATTATACTCAATTGATGATGCGACAGATTACGAAAGAGGAATGTTCTTCGAGTGTGGTAGTGATGAACATCCATTTACTGAGATTGCGTATATCATTCAAGATTTAGATGTTGGTGATGAAGGTTTTGAGGATGAATTAGCCGATTATGTTTATAGTACCTCTGAAAGTAAGGAAGACTTATTCATTTTAGATTATGGTGAGCATAGTAATAACTCTTATAAATCTAAGTGGAGTGACTTTGTTGAATCTACCGCTCATAAGCATCGATTTTTCAACAAAAATGCGAAAGTGTTCTTGGATGACCTATTTGAGACAGTATTAGATAATGGAAAAGTTAGAGATAATTTAATTACTTCATTAGATACATCTACACAGCTTTTTCGCGCAAGAATTGCGAACGATGAATTCACTAGAAAGCAAATAGTTGCCAATCCTGCATCCCAGTTAGGTGCAGTACCTGAATGGTTGGCTAGTGATCAAAGGATGACACCAACGGGAATTTCTTCACTTTATTGTGCACTTGAGCGTGAAACTTGCTTTAGCGAAGTTCGTGCGATCACAGGTGATATCGTTATATCAGGAGTCTTTCAACCAACGCAAGAAATGAAGTTCTTAGATCTAACAAAAATTCATGAGTTAAGTCGGCTCACTGTTGACCCATTTCACGAGAGTTTTTCTGATTTCTCGCATAAGAGTGAGTTCTTAAAAGACTTAATGTTTCTTATGTCTAAGCCTGCGTCTAAAAATAATTCGTCGAGTTACTTATCTACACAAGTTATTTTTGAATATTTATCAATAAAGTTTGGTGACAAGTTTTCTGGATTAATTTTTAACTCAGTACAGACTGACTCAAATGGTACTAATGTAGTGTTTTTCCCTGAATGTTCAAAAACTATTCCATCTGAAAAATGCTCTCAGGATGTTATATCAATCAGTGAGCATCACATGGATTTTTATGAATTTCAAAGTTACTACTATTCAGTAACAAAAGGCGACGCACCATCAATATCTACAACGTACCCTCAAGCCATGTTGAAATTTGTTGATGGCAGTTTAGTATTGTCAAAGGTCAAAGCAGTTATTACAACAACTGAAGATATAAACATTGAAGTGTCTGTGAGTTAATATTCTAACAAACAATTTAAGAGTGATTCAGCACGTTTGGCATTTTTGGTTTGAATCTAGTTCAGTGTTTACGGTGTTCAAATTGGGTGTAGGGGTAGAGTGCTTCACACCTTAATTGGGCGTTATATTTTCTTGGAGTACGTCACAAAATTTAAATATGTCAATAAAACCAGTGGTGTATATACACACATGTATCTAAAGTGATTTTTATTTGCTATCAAATGAGACATGTATATGAGCCAAAAAAAGTTGAGTTTAGTGTACCTTGGCGGAGCCCTAGCTGCAGCACTTTACATTTGCCAAGAGTTTATGTTTGATGGAGCTGGTAATACCAAGGAATCCAAAGCTTATGCTTATAGTTTTCAGCTTAATTATTGGGCTGGTAACTTACACGACAAGTTCAGAAGAGTGCGTGAATCTGGTTCTGCAAGTCAGTTGATACTTGGAGATCAACAAGTAAAAGTGAATAAAGAGTTTTTCGTTAATCTTCACTCGTACCATAGGGAGATGAAAGACATACTTCGTGTACTCCAATATCAATATCAAATTCCCCTGAATATCATTACTGATATTGAAGAAATGTCAAAGTACGGTTTTCATACCACCGATGATGTCGAGAGCTTTGGTGATGAGTGGAAGAAGTTAGAAGCTTTGCTTAATGAGCATACTCAACGAGAAAAAGCTCTGGAAGAGTATTATCCCAAACTAATTGAATTGTTTTCGTTTGATTATGAACAAATGACTGATGATGAAAAGGTTGATATTACTGTTAAGCAGATAACAGTGCTCAAAGAGCTGTATTCGAGTGAGTTATTATTTCTCAAAAATAATAGCGATCTATTTGAATTTGTAAGAAAGCTCGCTGAGCAATCACATTACTTTTTGAATATATATGAACAAGTCCTAGAACGTTACAATAGCAAAGTAGACTCTCTAGAATCCCTTAAGTTGATTGTAATGTCGTTACTTACGCTACTTTCAATTGTAATAGGAGTGAGGTTGGAACGAGACGAATAAAAATATAACAAGAAATTTAAGAGTGATTCACAACGCTTGGCGCTCTCACTTCAAGCAAGTTTAGTGTTTATGGCGCTATGGTTTAGTTTAGTGGTAGCGTTGCTTACACCTTAATGCGGCGTTAAATGAATAGGAGTTATTGTGGAGCTATCATCTGAAATATTTTCAAAGATTATTGGTGAGTTTAGCTATAAGGGGAAAAGCAAAGCAGGTCTTAATAATATAACGTTTTTTCTAGGTGCAGGTTTTTCAAAATCATGGGATGAGAGATTTCCTGTTGGTAATCAACTTTTTAATCTTGAGTATGATTACTGGAGTTCTAAATGTAGATATTTAGAACCATACCTAACAACACATGGATATGACTTTTTTGAGGATATTACGCCGGTTAAGTTTAAAGAGATTGTTTACCAACTTGGTATGTATAAAAAATATCCAGAAATAAGACCTAGATATATTGACGATGGGAATATACAACTAGTTGAATCTGAATTGCGTGCTCTTGTATTAGAGAAGTTTAAGAGTATGGCGCCACTTTACTATTACAATGAAGATACACATAAAATTGAATTTGAACATGAGCTAAATGAGGCTCAAGATTCAATAATGGGGTTGTTTGATATGTTAATGCGTGAAGGTGATGGTTCACAAGGAGTGACTGAAGGGATACGAAGTCATATATTAACCACAAATTACGATTTTATTCCCGAGGCTATTTTAGATTCAATCCTAGCACCTGATGACTCATTTTTGCTTTACACGTATAGAGGTATTACGCCACATCGAATATCAGGTAATGAAAACCCAACAGTAGTCCATGATAATTGGTTAGTTAATAGCTTGTTCAAAGTTAATGGTGGCTTTGAAATTTTCCAAAATAATAATCAATTCGAATTGGATTACAGGTGCCGTGATTTTGAGCAATCAAGGAGCAATCCACCTCAAATAATGTTGCCATCAAACGAGCAGGATTATAAACAAGAATATTTTAAAGCTCTGTTCCCAAAATCCATTCGCCTACTTCAAGAGTCTAGAATCTTAGTTATAGTTGGATATAGCTTACCAGAAGAAGATGCACTGATTCGATTTTTAGTTAAGCAGTTTGCTGAAGATCGAGTAGATGGTGATAATAAAGTAATATTCTATGTAGACATATCTTCGGAGGAAGAGCAGTTGTCTAAAATATCGAGTATTTTTCCTCACGTTAACGAGAAAAGAGGCGTTACAGTGTTTCCATATTGCGGCAGCTTTGACAAATGGGCGAGAGAGGTGATTGATCATCATCGCAGATCTTCTTGACTTCTATACGCAACAAACGTTTAGAAAATTTGGTGGGTTTAATCATTTAACAAACTGTTTAAGAGTAATTCGCAACGCGTGGCATTTTTACTATGCGTTACGTTTAGTGTTTAAGGTGGTATGCGGCGGCATCAGTATTGCGTTGCTCACACCTTAATGCGGCGTTAGTTTACAAGAGTAGCAAGGGATTTTATTCCAAGAGATTGTCAGGTTATTGTGCTTTTCACCTGTTGGTTTGCTAATCACAGGAACTTTCCGGTGGCACTATATGGGAAGCGTTCGGGGTAGTGCAGTCACTTACTGGCTCTAACTTTTTCGTGATAGTTCTTTGGTGTGGTTTCTTTTTCTTGGTGGCTAATTCATGAATATTGGTTTTAGTCGCACTTGGTTGTCAGGTTAGTCAAACGAATCCTTTGCCAGTAAAAATACTTCGAACTGTGGTTTTTTGCGTATGTCGCTTCTTAGCTAAGAACATTTTGTTGGTTGGGTCTGAGTTTTGTAGTCTTCGGTTTTACATTTGTGATCTAAGTCAGTAGTTTTGTAACCAATTCAGCACCTTGGTGCTAAACTTAGGCTGCATCATGTAGGTAAACTAACAAGGCATTTAAGACAGATTCGCAACACTTGGCGTTTTCAATTCAAGTTGAGTTTAGTGTTTACGGTGTAATGGTTTAGTAAGGTGGTAGTGTTGCTCACTACTTAATGCGGCGTTAGCTTCTAGTTTAAATTTCGGCTCATTTATAGGTTTATAGAAAAGGAAAGCACTTTGAAACTCAATAAGTTTCTGCTAGAAAACAAGAAAAATCTAACTGACTATGGTCTAAGCGGACTGGGTAGCTTAGTCGATGATTATTTAACAGAACCTGAATCTCTTTTGCATAAAGCTGAAAAAGCATTGTTAGAAAATGATGATTTTTCCGAAGTTCATAGGTTATTAACTAAATCAATAGAAACTCAAACAGTTTCTTTGTTAAACAAGCTGGGGATAAAAGAACCAAAAGCTTTTCAAGTGCAGATCTCCTTAGTAAATCAGCTCGGAATTTTAGCCCCAAGAATTTTAGTGAAAATTGAAGGTTTACATAACAGCTTAGAAAATTATGGCGAAGATGAAAAAAAAGAAAAGCTAGAAAACCAGCTAGATATAACCAGTCTCTATATCAAAACCACAAAAAGGTTTATGAATAATTTTTTTCAAGATTTTGAGATGAGTTCTCATGAAAGCCCCCCTAATTGGAATAAGATCAATAAATATAGTTGGTTAGGAAGTGCTAAGCACGGTTTCAAAATTCTATTTCATGAAAAAGGGAGGCCTCACATACAGGCTATAGGTGTTGTTGATTATTCAGAAGTTATGAATTATCGAATTAACAGTTCAAAGAGTGACTACATTCCTTTACTTCGAGCCTTTATAAAACTTAGTTTATGGGACATTGACCCTGATTCTGTCTTTGATGAATTATGCCACGAAGTTCTTGAGGTAGTTTAGAGAGATTATGCGCTTAAAAGAGTTTTTAATAAATTACAAGCAGCCATTAGATTGTTATGAAAGAATGTCGTTTACCGACTTGGAGTTTCCATTCGAGATACATGCACAGCATTTCTTGAATATTGCAGAGGAAGATCTTTCAACTAACGATCTGCGCGGCAACATCAATGCTTTGACCAACGCTAAAAGAGCTATTGATTGTCAAGTTGAAGCTATTATTGAAGTTTTGTCACTTAAGAAGGCCAAACAGTTTCCCGCAAAATTAGAAAAAATTAATGAAATAGGATTGGTAGCTCCTAGGATTCTCAAAAGGTTAAACAAATTGAGAAATGCACTTGAGCATGATTTCGTATCTCCATCAAGAGATGAAGTAGAAGACTTTATTGATGTGGCAAGTTTGTTTATAGAGTTATCAAACGGATTATTTAGAATGTATGCATGGCAGTTTGCTGTTTATGATAAGCGTACATATGGAGACAATAATGGGTTTCAGGTCAACCTAAATAGAGATGACAACACCATGGAAATAAATATGTATAAAATTAACGGTAAAGTAGCTACCTATATGGTTAGGCCTGGTGAACATGAGTATATCCCCCTAGTAAAGCTCGCAATTAAAACCGATTGGGGTGACTCTATTGAAACTGATGAGCAGCTTATTCAAAATATGATTCAAAATATAACCTCACCGCAAGCATAAAGACAAAGCTAACAAACTGTTTAAGAGTAATTCGCAACGCGTGGCATTTTCACTATGCCTTGATTTTAGTGATTAAGGTGGTGTGCGGCGGCTTCAGTATTGCGTTGCTCACACCTTAATGCGGCGTTATGTGAGCCGAATAGCGCAATCAAATTTTTTACTAACTAATGAGAAATCTATGAAATTAAGAAATACTGTATTCCAGCTATTTTTTAGTACGTTTTTTTCGTTCCCCTCATTTTCAAATCCTGTGCATCGCTTTTTTGTATACGTCACTGCGTTCTCTTTTACCAACAGTTAAAACGGTGACAATAATTACGTCATCCTCAACTTTATATACTAATCGGTAACCAGACTGTCGCAGCTTAATTTTGTATAAATTATCAGCGCCTGATAGCTTTGACGCTGGCACGTGAGGATTATCTAAGCGTTCTAATAGTTTTTCTTAAATTGCTCACGAAGCGTTGCACCTAGTTTATTCTATTCTTTATATGCGCTCTTTTTGAAATCTAACTTATAAGTCATGGATGTTTACCGAAATCGTTTCTTCATTCTCTCGTTCTGCGGCAAGAGATAATAGTTCAAGGTCTTCAATTCGATCCATCAATAGTTCATAAGCTTCTGCTGGCACACAATAAAATGCAGGCTCATTCCTGTTTAGTATAGCAACAGCTTCGCCATTAGCACTTGAAGCTACTTTCATTGGGTTAGCTTTAAACTCGGTAATACTTGCAGCAACATCAGCTAAAATTCTAGTAGTCATAACGGTCTCTAATTAGGTTGATTATTCGGTCATAATAGCGTGTCATTGCGGTTTAACAAAGCAATCACACGATTTATTACATTCGGAGTGGTTATATGGAATCTGTTAACTTTAAAAAAAGATATTGTTGCATCCAGTTAACTAATAGAATGGGTATTCCAATTGTGAAGCTCGAAGCTAGGGGTACCCCAGATTTGTATTATGATGTTGTAAGTCATTTAACAGTAACAGATAGGACTCATGAACTTCGTTGGAATGGCAACAAAGAAGAATCCTGCGTATTGAATGAGTTATACTCAAAGGATAACTTGCGAGACGTCCCTAACCATCTTAAGCCTAGATTTTTTTAAGGTAACAATATGATTAATAGATCAAAGTTGAAATCTATAGCATTTACGACAACGAGACTTGAGGTTGAAAATGTTGACTCTTATTTGGCGTCAGGATTGCTGAAATCACAGTTATTGTCTGAAATTGTTAACTTACTTTCTCCCTCAGTTGTTGAATCATTACCTCCATATTTTCATGATATTAATACTGAATCAGATGCTGAAATCTGGCTTTTGAAAATGGTATCAGAAAGCCATTTGTTTTCAGTTAAACGTAAAGGTTTTGACCCGATTATTGGTTTCGTTTTCCTTTATGAATCAGCTAATGCTACAGCTCATTTAGGTTATCTATTAGCTGAATCTAGTTGGCATCAAGGTTACGGTAGTGAGTTATTATTTGGTTTACTTAAAAGCTGTCGTGATAACCAATTAGTAGAAAAACTTATTGGTGGTGTAGATATTGGAAATGTAGTTTCGGCAAAGTTACTTGAAAAAGTTGGTTTTGTTGCAACTCAAGAGGGTGGCAATGGCGCCATTTTCTACGAATGTGTGTTGTCTTAACCACAAATTATAAAAAATGCGTTAAGACAGATTTCCAACGCATGGCTTTTTTCATTTTATCGTTGGGTTTTGTGTTTAACGTGGCCTTCGCTGCTTTGAGGTCAACAATTAGTAAGGTGTCTTAAATGAGAATCTTGGTAACAGGCTCTGCGGGTAGAGTTGGGCGTGCAATCTATATTAAATTAATGCGAACACATGACGTAGTAGGCATTGATAAAACGCCTTGCTCAACAGCTGATTACGTTGGTGATATTCGTGATAGTGCTATGATGGATGGGGTTCTTGAAAATATCGATGTCATCATTCATACAGCGGCTCTTCATGCCCCTCATGTTGGATTAGTACCTGATTCAGAGTTTCAATCTATCAACGTAGACGCGACTGAACAACTGGCTTTGGCTGGTGTAAAAGCAGGTATTAAGCACTTTATTTTTACCAGTACAACTGCATTATACGGCTATGCTTCGACGCCTAAAAGTATTGCAGGTTGGGTTGATGAGGAAGTTATCCCGCAACCCAAGTCGATTTATCATAAAAGTAAAATTGCGGCTGAGACTAAGCTAGAAGAAATTTCAAATCTGTTTCAGCTTCCAGTGACTGTGCTCCAAATGTCGAGATGCTTTCCTGAGCCTGCGGATGCAATGGCAGTATTTCGTTTGACTCGTGGTATTGATGCTCGCGATGTAGCAAATGCTCATTTATCTGCTGTGGAAAAACGGCTAAGTGGTTTTAATCGTTTTATCATCTCAGGGGCAACACCTTTTCATCTTTCTGATTGCGAAGCTCTATATACTGATGCTGGAGCTGTCATCAAGCGTAAGTGCCCTGAAATCGCGCTAGCATTTAAACAAAGAAATTGGCAGTTACCTCAAAGCTTAGATCGCGTATATGATTCATCGTCCGCACGTGAGAAATTAGGCTGGTTACCTATACATGGTTTTGAAAGTGTTTTGGACATGCTAGATACTGAAACAGCAGAAGTATTACCAATTTTGAAACGCAGCTAACAAACGACTATGATGAAATGTTGGTAGGTTTTTTATTGGGGCTGGGTGAAGGAGAAATCCTACAGTCTCGTTAACTGGTTCTCGGTTTAAATTAATTCACCGATACTGGCTCTAATGTCTGCAATTGTAATAAACAGTTTGTTATCAGCGTCTTTGAACGCAGTAAAACCGTATTTTTCATAGAAATATTCAGCGCCATCTTTTGCGTCAACTATGACAACAGGGAAGGCGACTGTTTCACTTGCCATTAATAGTTTTCTAAGCGCATCAATCAAAAGCCATTCACCGAACCCCTGACCTTTGTATCTATGGTCAACGGCTAAGCGGGCAATCAAACCACCAGAAGTTACACTGTGATGTTTCTTCTGTAATTTAGGAGGTAAATTCTGAATATCAATCGGAGTCATGGTTAATGTGTAATAACCAATAATGTGCACAGGACATTGTTTATCTTCAAGAACAAAGGTACGAGTATTGTCTTTCTTAGCTTGTTGGCTTGCCATAACTTTCAAGTAATTATTGAGTGAGGTAATACCACAATCAAAACGGTTTCGGTCATGTTTAGCTTTTTCTAATTGGACAGTATTCATTATTGAGTTTTATTCATATAACGTGAAGCGGCTTGTTGTAACTTGCTATTTGGTTTGGCTGGTTGGTCTAACGCAGTCATTAAACTCATAGCATCTTGCTGACTTAGTTGTAAGGCACGTTCACGTTCCATAATGGTTTTTGCTTTTTCTACAGCCGCACTCAGCACAAATGAGTTAATGCTAGACATACCGGCAATAGCCGCAGCTTGAGACAGTAGTTCTTGTGTCTCAATATCTACACGTGCTGTAATACGAGGTAATGCAGTCGCCATAATAATCTCCATTCCGTGTCAAAGTGGCACAAGTGAATTCTAGTTTAATTATTATACGATGACAAGTTGGTGTCACTTTGGCACGCAGTTAAAAAATGCATCAACACGTTTTACTATACTCGGCATCTCAGGTTGTCTGGGGTTTCTCGTTTTAAGGCGTCAATTTCAAGTATGATTGTATAGTAGTAAACGTGTTATGCAGGCGTTAGGTAACTAAGGAGTTTCAAGTAGAGCATATGAAACCAAGTATAAGTGATGTATTAAAAGCTCTTCAGGATAGCTGGTCTTTAGAAAGCACTGAGGAACCAGAAAACTGGACTCAATCTAATCCAAGTCGTGGGCAATGTGGAATATCTGCGCTCATAATTAACGACTATTTTGGCGGAAAACTAGTTCTATGGAAGGTATTTTTGCGTGAAGAGCAAGTTGGCTTTCATTACTCAAACGAGTTACCCGATGGTACTCTACTTGATTCAACTGGCGATCAATTCTGGGAAAGTGAAGAACTAAAAGAACCTTCTTCATTTGAAAGACCAGATAAACCACCAAAGAATGGAGCTGACCGGTATTTGAACTTATCAAATTTGGTTCGTAGTAAATTGGAAAGTTATCGGGTAGAAGCGGAAGTCTCTACCTAACAATTTAAATGATAATCTACATGGTAGCAAACGTGTTATGAAGGCGTTGTTCGGTTGCAGAAAAAATAGGAGTTTAAATTGCTAGAAATCAAAACCATAGGGCTTTTCTTTGTAACCGCTATTGCAGAAATATTGGGCTGCTACTTGCCATACCTTTGGTTAAAAGAAGATAAATCTATCTGGTTATTAGTGCCTGCAGCTTTCTGTCTTGCTCTATTTGCATGGTTATTGTCTTTACATCCGACAGCTGCTGGTAGGGTTTATGCCGCTTACGGTGGTGTCTATATTTTTGTCGCAATTTTATGGTTGTGGGTCGTAGATGGCATTCGTCCTAGCTTGTGGGATATTGTAGGTGCTTCAGTCGCGATACTAGGAATGGCAATCATAATGTTTGCCCCAAGAACGACATAACAACACTTTAAGAGGTTAATTATGATCCCATTAAATACATCAATTGTGTCAGGCGTGGCATTATCTAAAATTGATGGCGAAGTGAAAATGCTACTCATGAAAAGAGTAAAAGGTGGCTTTTGGTGTCATGTCGCTGGCTCAATTGAAGAAGATGAAACTGGCATTGATGCTATCGTTCGTGAGTTTAAGGAAGAGACTCAAATTGAAGTCTCAAACCTATACAACGCTCAGTTTTTAGAGCAGTTTTATGAAGCGAGTGTGAATGTAATTCAGCTTATCCCTGTTTTCGTTGTGATGTGCCCACCAGAGCAAGAGGTGGTTCTAAATGAAGAGCATACAGAATATAAGTGGTGTAGTTTAGAAGACGCGCTAGGGTTGGCCCCATTTCCAAATCAGCACGCAGTGTTTAAGCACGTGTGGTCGTATTTTGTAGAAAAGCCAGTCAATGCGCTTTATCGGGTAGATGTTGGCTAATAAACCATTTAAATCTTCTATGGAGGAATGGCGGCATGAGCAATCGTGATCTATTTTCAGCGTTAAGTTCAGCTCTTGTTGAAGCTAAAGAGCATTCAGAGGGTAAAGTTACTCTCAAAACTCACCAAGTAAATGACTCAGTGAACTAAATGTCTCACCAGAGGAAATCGTCAGTATTCGGGAGCAACTCAATATGTCATCTGTCTCAGAGAAAGATTGGAAATTATTTCGGAAGCTACAAGTTGAATTAACGTCGAAAGCTTGTGATTTAGTATTTAAGAAAGTTGAAAATATAACCAATAATCGAGTTGGTAAAGAACGTCTTGATGGCACTATTCTAAATGACCTTCAAATGGTTAAGTCGATAAAAGCCTAACAAATAAATCACTCATAAGGAAATTCATGGAAGAACTTCAAGGTGGCCGTGAAGGGCAGGTTTTTCGCTCTGAACACAAGGTTTATCGACCACGTGGTAAGTGGTCTGAAACTATACATAGTTTGTTGTCCCATATTACCGAGAATGGCTTTAATGCAGCCCCTAAGCCTTACGGTTTTGATGATAAAGATAATGAAATCTTATCTTATGTCGAAGGAGACGTTTTCAATTATCCGCTAAAAGGTAATATTGCCACGACTGAAGCACTAACTTCGGCTGCTAAACTTCTTCGTTTATACCACGATGCATCGAGTTCGTTTCTATTAAATCATTCGGTTGAATCACTAGAGTGGATGCTCCCTAGTAGAGAGCCCATGGAAGTTATCTGTCATGGAGACTACGCGCCATACAATGTTGCTCTGATTGGCTTAGAAGTCGTGGGTATTATCGATTTTGATACTGCGCATCCAGCGCCGAGAGTTTGGGATATCGCTTATGCCGTGTATTGTTGGGCTCCATTCAAAACCAATGAATACGATGCAATGGGGAATTTAGGATCTCAATCTATACGAGCTAAGCAGTTTTGTGATGCTTATGGTTTGCTTGATGTTGATCGTTTGGCTTTAGTTAAAGCAATGACAGAGAGAGTTCAAGCGTTGGTTGACCATATGCATAATGAAGCAAGTAATGGCAATCAAGCTTTTATCGAAAATATCAGAGATGGTCATCATTTAGCGTACCTAGCAGATATCCAATATTTGAGTGACAATAAGCAGTATATTACCGATGTATTGGTTGGTAAAAAGTGATTATAACAACGCTTGGTGCTTTTCATTCCGCATACCTTCACCTCTCACATCGAATTTAGAGTTACAACCACTTTTCTAATGCAACCAATGATAGCTGTTTTCTCAGATCTCTATGTTTACTGGTGAATAAAAAGGCAATCAACATTCATTTTGTGAATTATTACTTTCTACGCCTGATCGAACTTATCAAATGTGTTATGTTTTATAAATAATAAATAGATCAGTATAATTCGCTAGGTAAATAATGAAAAGCAGTGGTTTTACTCTAATAGAGCTCGTCGTCGTAATCGTTCTTCTTGGTATTCTTTCAGTCGTTGCCGCACCTAAATTTCTCAATTCACAATCAGATGCACGTATCGCTGCATTGGATGGTTTTATTGCACAGTTCCATACGGCAGATACCATAGCAGTGAGCAAAGCGGCCATTACGGGAGTTGATGATAGCGATGGTGACGTTTTATTGCCCGGAACTGATGTGTACGTGAACCGTGGTTATATCAGTTTAAAAGCCGATAATGTAAAAAATGCGATGAATACGACAGGCTATTCAATGGAGAATTTTATGGGCAATAATATTCCACTACTAATGATTGGCTTGGGGGAGGATGTCGATTTTAGTAAATCGAGAACGGAGCAATGCTTTGTTATGATTTCAAGAAGTTTTGGTAATTTTGGTGCTAATAATCAACTCGCTTACGGTGACTTAAAGATCACTAAATATTACCGAGATTGTTAACTCATAATACCGAGGCTTCTATCCTGAAACTTGGTTACTAGTTGAAGTCACAGAGACAATTGCTTGTTCATCAACACGATTTACTACATTCGGGATTCAAGGTTTCTTTGGGTTTATCGTGTTTAAGTGATAAGTTTAGGTCTAATCTGCATACTGGCTAGTGTGTTTTCAGGCGTTAAATAAAATCGTCAAGGAGGACGTAAATGAAAGTGTATGGTGACCTACAATCCGGAAACTGTTTAAAAGTTAAGATGTTATTATCCTTTTTAAATATTGAGCATGAGTGGATTCATGTGAATATTTTAGATGGTGAAACAAAAACCGCTGAATTCCTATCTAAATACCCCAATGGAAAAATCCCAGCAGTAGAATTGGATGATGGTCGTTATCTGTGTGAATCGAATGCCATCTTAGGGTATTTTTCTGAGAACACGGTATTCCTACCAACAGATACCTATTTGAAAGCCAAGGTGTATGAGTGGTTATTCTTTGAACAATATAGCCATGAGCCTTTCATTGCGGTCGCTCGTTTTATTCAAAAATACTTAGGTATGCCTAAAGAAAGGGAAGACGAATATCTTTCACTTCAAAAGGGTGGACATAAAGCGCTTCAATTAATGGAAAATCAATTAACCCAAACTAAGTATTTAGTTGGCAATGAAATGACCATTGCTGATATTTCTCTTTATGCTTATAGCCATGTTGCCGATGAAGGTGGTTTTGATTTAACTCGTTATCCAGCAATTCAAGATTGGTGTCGCCGTATTCAATTAACATCAGGGTACGTTGGTATGGCGTAATTTAGAGTTAACAAAGCAAAGATAATGAGCAATTAACTGTTTTGAAGTAAATATGAACATACAGGAAGTTACTCGTATTTATAATGAATACGAACGAAAAGGAAGCACTCTCGGTGGCTATACAAAAGTAGTCACTCCTGAGGTCGTTAAATTTGTTTCTGGTACCCAATATGGCAGTTTTATATCATTCTTTGACCTAAATGATGAAAATATAGACAGTGTTATCGAAAGAGAAAAAGCGTATTTTGCACAGCGTGATCTATCTTTTGAGTGGAAGGTTTACGATACTGATTTACCAACCTCAATTGATAAAAAATTGATATCCCATGGATTTGAAAAGGGTGAGTCAGAATCCTTCATGGCGCTTAGTTTAGATGAGCTTTCTATGATAGATGTTGATCACGATGCATGTATCGAGGTGAGTGACAAACAAGGAATAAAGGATGCTATTTCTGTCCAAGAGCAAGTATGGGGCGGCGACTTTAGCGGCCAATTAGCTCAACTTATTAATGCGAAAAAATCAGCCCCTGATGATTTAACAATCTATGTTATTTATGAAAATGATTTACCCGTTGCGTCTGGGTGGGTTGTTTATACGGCCAATAGTCCATTTGCAGGGATCTGGGGTGGCAGTACACTTAAAGAGTACCGAGGCAAGGGCTATTATTCGACTCTTTTGCATCAGCGAATTAATGATGCTATCAAGCGTGATATCCAGTATTTAATTATTGATGCGTCTGATATGAGTAAACCAATTGTAGAAAAGTATGGTTTTCAATTTGTTGCGAAAACAACGCCATATACGTTGAGGACTAAAATTTGATATACCCAAAGAGATTAAGATAGGTGATAAATATAAAAAACATTCAAACGATGGGATATACCATTGCTGCATTAATTGCGTTTGCTGCAAATTCGGTACTATGCAGAATAGCACTGAAAGATGATGCCATTGATGCATCAAGCTTTACTGCGATACGTCTTTTATCTGGCGTTCTCATGTTTTTCATCTTGTTTCGTTTCAAAACTAAATCATTCCCCAGTATTTCTGAAAAGAAAGGCGGTCACTGGAAAACAGGATTTATGCTTTTTCTCTATGCGATTACCTTTTCATTTGCGTATATATTATTGGATACAGGGACGGGTGCGCTTGTTTTATTTGGTGCTGTTCAACTTACAATGATAATCACCAGTATAGTGAAGGGAAATAAATTACATGTCTCGGAGTGGCTAGGCATTGCTATCTCTTTTAGTGGTCTTGCTTATTTAGTTTATCCGACACTGACGACACCTAGCTTCTCAGGCTTTGTTTTAATGGGATTGTCAGGTATTGCCTGGGGAATATACACATTGTCTGGTCGTGGATCGGTTGATCCTATGGGAGATAGTGCGCTTAATTTTAAATATACCATCCCTTTAGTTTTATGCTTGATTGCCATTACCTTCCCAATGATGGAGATTTCATTTTATGGGGTGGTATTAGCGATTCTTTCAGGTGCTTTCGCGTCAGCGTTAGGTTATACAATTTGGTATGTCGCACTAGGTGGTTTATCAGAAATAGAGGCTGCCGTTGTTCAATTATCGGTTCCCGTTATAGCAGCAATCGGTGGGGTTATATTTGTCTCAGAATCAATTAGTCTTCGGCTAGTTATAGCATGCTTACTTGTCCTTGGTGGGATCTTAACTGTGCTGATTGGTCGATGGAAATTTGCACATAAACGAGCGTAATAATCATATCAACACGGTTTACTTGATTCGATATTCTTAGATTGGTTTTGGGTTTACCGTATTAAGTGGTAAATTTAGGCTTAATTGCATATTTTAAGTAAGGGAAATAGATTGGCTCAAAAATACTACGTAGTCTGGGAAGGTCGCGAAACAGGAATATTTACAACATGGGCTCAATGTAAAGCTCAAGTCGATAAATTTGCCGGAGCGAGGTATAAATCATTTCCTTCATTAGTTGAGGCTGAATCGGCTTTTGGCAATAAATCGAGTATTCAATCATCTGCTGCTAAGACGGCGAAAACACCAAGTAAGTCAAAAAAGACGCCTCTTACTCAAAAACAAATAACGGATATGCTATTTGATATTAAAATCTTCACGGATGGGGCAAGTGTCCCTAACCCTGGTGAGGCGGGTGCTGGTATTGCGATCTATGAGAATAATAAGATAAGTGAATTGTGGTATGGTATTTATCAAGCGGTAGGTACAAACAATACTGCTGAGTTAAATGGATTGCATCAAGCTTTTATATTGGCAAAAGAGAAAATGGCGAAAGGGCATTCAGTTGCTATCTACTGTGACTCTACTTATGCGATACAAAGTATAACTCAATGGGCTGAAGGCTGGGCAAAGAAAGGCTGGACGAAAGCAAGTGGAGAAATCAAAAACTTAGACATCATTAAACCAATGTATGCGTTGTATCAAGAGATAGCGAGCAAAGTGGAAATCTATCATGTTAACGGTCACGTTGGCATTGAAGGCAATGAATTGGCGGATAGAATGTCGATTGTAGCGATTGAATCTAAAGATGCGTCGTTAACTCTTTATCGAGAAACGACAGACATAGCGAAAATTTTAGCGCTTCGTGCAGGTTAAGAAATACATACACAATTTTATAGAAATAAATGTGTTCTAATTTTAGTGACACACTCTGGTTTTTCTCTGGTTTGGTAATAAAAAGGAAGTAGTATGAATTTGGATAAAGCTAAAAAACGCATCGCTAAACAGGTTAAGAAAGGTTTCCATGGCTACCCTAAAATTACGTTGGCTTATTACGGAGCAACGAAAGATTGTGCAACCGAAGTGGTGGTTCAATTCACGATGGGAGAAGGTGATAGCGCACAAGAAGAACGCTTCTCTTGTGAGACTGAAATAAGAGAAAATGAATTGATTCAAACAACATTGTTGAAAGTTATTGAGAGAGCTGATGCCAATTCAGTGATCGAAATAGAAGGTGTTGCGCTGCTTTAGTATGCCTAACTAGGTTTACACATTGATATGTATATATCGTCTGCTAAAGGCGATTTATACTGATTGCATCTAAGATTTTTAGTTATTAACAAGGAGTGTGTCATGGGTACCGTTATCGGAATAGGTGTTTTGGCATTAATTGCGTTCTTAGTAAAAAAGAACACTGGCCTACATTTACACCAATGGATTACTAAAAAATATCAAGATCATTTAGATAGTAAAAACCACGACTAAGCGCATTTTATATAATGAGTGCGTTTATTTAAACACTCGAATCTACTCGCAATGATAAAATAGACCTATTACTATAGGGATAAGTTTAATCAATAAGAAGTAATGAACATGTCTCTTCCTCCTTGCCCTGTATGTAACTCAGAATTCGTTTACCAAGACCAAAATAATCTTATTTGTCCTGAATGCGCTCATGAATGGAACCCTGAAGAAGCGTTAATGGAGGCAAGAGTCATCGTAAAAGACGCAAATGGAACATTATTGGAAGAAGGCGATAAAGTTACGGTAGCGAAAGATCTAAAAGTAAAAGGCAGTTCTTTAGTGATTAAAGTCGGCACAAAAGCCATTGTTAAACGCATCGTCGATGGAAAAGATCATCAATTAGATTGTAAAGTTGATGGCGTTGGTGAAATGATGGTTACCGCTCAGTTTGTAAAAAAGGCCTAACGGTGATGAGTAATAATGGAGAGGTAATTGAAATCTTACGTAGCCATATTCCATCATTTGAATGCACAAAAGGGTGTCACGATTGTTGTGGGCCAGTCACTGCGTCTGCGGAAGAAATGCGCCGTTTGCCTGTAAAAACAGATGCCGAGCATGAAACTGCATTAGAAGAATATAACTGCGTGCATTTGGGACCTCATGGTTGTACTGTGTATGGAGAGCGTCCATTAATTTGTCGTTTGTTTGGTACAACACCACGTCTGGCTTGTCCTAATGGTTGTCGACCAGAGGAAATGGTTGATGAGAACATTGAGAAGTTAGTGCATCATTTTAATAGAAATACACGCCAAGTACTGGTTTAAATGAAAACAGTATCTATTATCGCTCTAATCGTGAGCTCTGTACTTGTTGGCTGCACACATTTAACGCCATTAGAACTGCCAATTTTGGCATCTGATATTCAACCACAGACTTATACTTATAATGAACTTAATGCTAAGCAAAATGTGTTATGGGGAAAAGCACGTAAACACATTCTTAAAATGTACGGGCAAAGCCAACCAGTTATTCGAGTAGCTAACCAAACAAATGGTACTTTGATAGGTAAAGGTGTTATCGGTTGGAAAACCTCACCAACAAGCGAATTATATTGTTACTCTGAATATGATTTTCGATTAATGGCACGAGATAATAAGGCTCGTTTTCAACTGCAATTAATACCGGGTGTTCTTACTAAATCGAGCTGTGAGAATAGGGAACTCCCTTCGCAATACGGCTATAAACAAATAATCGATCAGTTTGATGCTATGTCGGATAAGCTTGAGAGCACGTTATTAGAATAATGTCATTTGATCTGAATGATGCGTTTTGATATCTAATGGTGAGCTTAGGTTTTGAAAGTATTCAACCCAAACACTATTGCTTCGTGGAAACTCTCGTTTTAGAGATTTCTTGGCTTGTTTTTTAGTGCTTGCAGCGTCTCCAATAAATGATGCATTTTTAAATCCATTCTCTATGATTTGATACTCTGTTGTATTGATACAGTAGATAAGAAAGCCGCGATCTTTTTTATACGTTTTGAATTGAATTGCTTCTTTTGGCTGTAGCTCTCGAAGTTGTTTTTCGATAAGTGGTACGATTTGGGAAATATGAACCATGATAAATTAACTCAATTTTATAATAGGTTAAGATAGCATAAGTAAGGTTATTATAAGTGATAACTAATATTGCAATCAAAAGAACCCTAAAAGTAGATAATAGAAAATCTACTATAATAGAGTTAATAAAGGAGTAGGAGGTGCGCGATTATGTCTCTTTTAAATGGCCCTTTAGACAGTCATCAGAATTACTTAAATTACATTGCATTAGAAAACTGTTTTGAATACTTTGGTTTGGTGGAATCACAGAGAAAACAGAAGAGTTTCGATTTAACAGCAAACTATCATCGACTTCGATTGCTTCTTAATGCCATGGAATCGATGAATACTGTTTTGGACTACTTCTTCCATGAGCAAAAAGAATCGCAAGGATGGAATGATAGCCAACGTAATCTTATTCTAGAAAGAATCAAACGAAAGCATCCAGTCCTATACCAACTAGATCAATTACTGAATGCCTATAAGCGTGTTGAGCATCGTGATATGAAAGCTCTTGTCGCGACAGATCTACAAGCAACCGTGGTTTCGATAAGTTCAATTAAGCAAAAGATAGAGATTGATTTTAATTCCACTGAGGATGAACGCATTATTAGTGACGCGTTTGATTTTTGGTTTGAATACAATAAAGACCCAGATATTAATACGTTACTACCATAGTGTGATGGACATCATTAACGCGGCATAAATAGTGATTATTTTTTATAAAATTATGGTGACAAAAGATCAAATGTTGAGCAAAATGCGCCTCGATAATTTATAACTGAGTGTTATTGAACAATGGATATCCAACGTATTAATCCAAGCGCTAAATGGTCTGATGTAACTGTTTTTAATAAGATGGCACACTTTGTTGAAGTGCCATTTGATGAAACGGCAGATATGTTAGGTCAAGTAGAACAAGTATTTGCACAAGCTGAAGAGATGCTAGCAAGTGTGAATAGTGACAAATCACGCCTTGTGTCTGTGACTATCTATGTAACGGATTTTGCAAACCTAAGTATTTTAAACGAAGCGTGGATCAACTGGTTACCAGAAGGGTGCGCACCAAGTCGAGCGTGTCTAAAAGTTGAGTTGGCAGATCCTGCGTATTTAGTGGAAATTGCATTCGTGGCAGCTGTTAAGTAATGTTCGTTTTCATTCGATTTTAAGATAGATAAGTAGGAGTTAAGATGTCAGGGATGACGGATTTAGATATGCTATTAACATCAATGTCGCCACAATTAATGGATGGCGACTATGTTTTTTGTACTGTGAAGGGGGCATTGAGTGAATACGTTCAATATAACCCGCTAGCAACATATCAAGAACGTGAGGGCCTAACATTAGTGTTAAGCCTAGAGGAAGCACGTCGAGGTAAGTTTGAATTCGACGGTGTTTATCGTTTAATCACTCTAATGGTACATTCTAGTTTGGATGCAGTAGGCTTAACTGCTGCGGTTGCAAACAAACTGAAATCATATGGCATTAGTGCAAATGTCATTGCCGCTTATTACCATGATCATATTTTTATTCAAAAAGAGAAGGCCGAGCTCGCATTAACTGCTTTAAAAGAATTTAGCAGCTAAAAGCTAAGGCATTAAAGCCTACACATTCAATTCCTTCAGCCTTAAGCCAATGTAATAACTCGGGTGATGTTAATAAATCTCTCTCTACCACACGCATAGCTAGATAGCTTGTTAGTTCAGTAAGGTCAGAGTTATCTTCTGTACTTGGATGGCACATGAGTTCTAAAATACCATTAGAAGAAAGCGTGTCTTTATAGGTTAAAAGTAGGGCTTGTAACTGCTCAAGAGATACTCCGTCATCAAAAAATTGAGCGCCAAATGCATCTGGAGTAGGTACTGTTAGTCCATCTTGGCCACTTACAATATTATCTATGCGACGAACAGGAAGTCCAGTTTCATTAGCAAATCGAATAAATGCTTTTTTTAATGGCGGGTATACACCAGCGAAATGGTGACTATCAATATGATTAATGTCAAAACCTGCCTTAATTGCGGCATTATACTGCGCCTTAAGCTCAATATAGACCTCTTCTTCGCAGACATTTTTAGTCATTAGTATTTTTCTATTGAGGAAGTACCCATTAGCATCAATTAGGCTTGAAACTGTGGCAGGATCTGACAATGGTTGCCCTGCAGTGACGGTAAAGTGCAGACCAATCTCAGGAACTAAGCCTTGTTTATACAGCAATGTTGCGTGCTTAACGCCTTTTTGATTCATCATTATTGTGGTTGAGGTAACGATACCTGACTTAAAGCATTCAACGATGCCATTATTCACACTTTCTGATAAGCCAAAATCATCGGCATTCATGATTAATTTCATGACTATTTATCCTAATATCATTATTTCTTGGGCTGCTAAGTCTATTAGTAAGTCATTTAATCGGAATTGACAAGTGAGTATAATAACCTCGTGAATAACGAAGGCTAATGCGTGATAGATCCCTCGGTTTTTTAAGATATTAGATAAGTATTAAGGTTAAGCGTGAATTATATGAACAAAGCAACAATCATGGGAATGGTCATTTCATTTTTAGGTTTAATTGGACTTATTACTGCGATGTCTATTGGTTCTCATTTCCCAATATATCAGTGGCCTTACGAAGCATTTCAAGGCATTGCCTTTTCTCTGTCCTTTGGACTCGGGTTATCCGTAAGTATTAGTTACATTGTAACTTGTGTTCTGTTTTTTATTGCTGCGAGTGTTTTCTTTATGTTGGGTGCTAAATTATCGCACTGCCTGTTTCGTGCTAAGTGATGGCAAAGTAAAATAATCAGATTAATAAGTGTGTGTCACGTTCTGTGCTTTTGATGTTGAGTATAATTCTAAGATAATTGTTTTTATTAAACTTTCTGGGATTTTAAATGACTGAAAAAGAAAAGATGTTAGCCGGTCTTCCGTACGATGCTTGGGATAAAACATTATTAAATGATCGTATGAATGCTAAGGCAGTTTGCCATAAATTTAACCTAGCAGATCCAACTCAACTAGATGAAAGAATGGCGATTCTAAAAGGGCTTTTATGTATTAAAGACCAAGCTCATATGGAACCTAACTTTTTTTGTGACTATGGCTATAATATTGAAATTGGCAGCAACTTTTACTCAAATCATAATCTGACGATTGTTGATGTATGCAAAGTGACGATTGGTGATAACGTATTATTTGGTCCGCATGTAATGATCTCAACGGGTACCCATCCTTTAAACCCTATTGAGCGCCAAAAAACAGAATATGGTGTGAGTATTTCTATCGGCAATGATGTTTGGGTTGGCGGTAATGTTTCTATTTTACCAGGTGTTAAGATTGGTAATAATTGCGTGATTGGAGCGGGCAGTGTCGTTAACCGTGACATCCCAGATAATAGTGTTGCTGTTGGTAATCCTTGTCGGGTGATCAAATCCATTTAAGCGATGAAAAAACGGTATTTATTATGCACCCAGTGGCCTTAGGTTATTGGGTGTTTTATTTTTAAATAAAAAGAAATGAAAGTAAAACGATACTGCTTAAACTATGAACTAGAATTGTCGTTATACCAGAAACTCTTACCTATATTTCACATAAGTAGAACCAACATGATGTAAATTAATGGAATTATAAATATTAGGATAATGATCATGAGACAGAAAACATTACGCTTACTTTTAGTTTCTACAATGAGCTGTGGTGCCTTTTTTTCAGGAGCGGTAATGGCTCAAACGTCATCTCTTACTGATTGCAGTACTAAAGTTGGTTGTGACCAAAAAAGCTGTGAAATTGAAAAACAGATCTCTTTTGCTAAAGAGAATGGAAATGGACACAAATTAAAAGGATTAAATATTGCGCTTGAAGAAGTGCATACCTATTGTACTAATGAGAACATTAAAAGCGATTTAAAAGAAGAGATTGAAGAGCTGAATGAAGAAATAGCGGAAGACCATTCAGATTTGATTGAAGCGAAGCAAGATCAAAAAGCAGATAAAGTAGATAAATATCAACGTAAGATTAAAGAAAAAGAGCAAGAGATTGAAAAGCTTAAAAAAGAGTTAATGAGAATTAAATAAAAATCAGGGGTCGATAATGGATTTAGATATCTATCAAGTGGATTCATTCACTACAGAAGCGTTTAAAGGAAATCCTGCAGGAGTGTGTATTACAGAGCATGGATTAACAGAAGCGCTTATGTTGTCAATTGCTGAGGAAATGGCGGTTTCAGAAACGGCATTTCTTTCTCTTTTTGATATGAAGTTAAGATGGTTTACTCCAGAAGTGGAAGTGAATTTATGCGGTCATGGAACCTTGGCTGTTGCGCATATCTTAAAAGAAATAGGAATAGCGAGTATTGATGACACCATTATCTTTAATACCTTGTCAGGAGTATTGTCGGCAAAATTACAAGACTCAAGCATAGCGCTCGATTTTCCTGCTACAGAGCTGACATTTACTGATATTAAAAAGAAAGACTTACTTCTACATTTAGGTATTGAAGAGAAAGACGTCGTATCATTTGGTCAATTCGATACTAAAGATTTTATTGAAATTAAAAGTGAAGCAGCGTTACGTAATCTTTCGCCTAATTTTGATGGATTAAAGCAACTGGCTGGTCGTGGTGTACTTGTTACTGCAGAATCATTATCTGATGAGTTAGATTTTGTTTCTCGTTACTTTGCTCCGTGGGTAGGGATTAATGAAGACCCTGTTACGGGTTCCGCGCATTGTGCATTAACCGTGTATTGGTCTAATAAATTAAATAAATTGCTCTTGAATGGTTACCAAGCCTCATCTCGTGGTGGTTATATTAGTACTGAATTATTACCAACGGGTCGAATTAAGTTAATTGGTTCTGCGGTAACAACAATAAAAGGTAAATTGATAATATAGGCGTCATTTATAAATAAAAAGGGTTAAGGTTAATGGCTTCACCTTTGTATTTCTGTTTTTAAATAGGTAGTTATGGACAGCTTTTTTAGTAGTGAGATTATTCTCTCTAATTCGACCTTCTTTTTCTTTATGACGTTATTACTTACTGGCTTTCTTCATATTCCGCTTTGGTGCGGTAAAAATTTGTCTAAAATACAATGGAAAAAAATTGATTATCTTTGGCCTATTGTTGCTGGTATTGGTTTGATGGGGACGGTTTCTGAAGTCAGATCAAGAGTGGCGAGTGATTGGGCTGATACTGAACATACACGAGCGGTGTTAAGTCTAGAATCTATAAATGATTATACCGTGAATCAATTAAACAGTTTCTTATGTGCGAATGATGCAAGAGTCGATGAGGGGATTGCATCGCAACAATCTTGCTTATGGCTTTCTGAATCTGCGCGCTATTTACAATCAATAAATTTTAACGAATTACCCAATGTGACGTTTGATAGTTTGCCAAAAATCACATTTAGTTCTGATTTGATCGATTCGGATGTCATGTGGTTGCAAGGCATGTTTGATAATTATCAGACTCAAAAATATGTCTATGAAAGTACGGTATTAGAAACAAAGAAACACCCATTAGAAGAGCTATTTTGGTATTTGAGCCCTTATTTGATCTGTATTGCAATTTCAGTTCGTGTGACTAAAGTATCTGCAGAGTTAAAGATGGAGAGACAATCTGAATGATCTGACTTGATTAGTGGTCGGTCCAGATAGAACCTGGCTCACACTATGACTAAGGGATAATAGCGTTTCTTTATTTAAGCGGTATTTTTATTAATGTAGATAACAATACTAATAAAATACATAAGGAAATGTGATGCTCACTGAAAAGCTATCAGGCTTAGAATTAATGCAGGCAATGGTGACGGGGGATTTTCCTCATCCATCAATGGCTGATGTTGTTCCAATGAAAATTATCTCAGCAGAATATGGCAACGTGGTGTTTGAAGCGATGGCTGACGAACGACACTTAAACCCACTTGGTGGCGTACATGGTGGTTTCTTCGCAACGGTGATGGATTTAGTGACAGGTTGCGCTGTTCATACGACATTAGAGCCGAATATTGGGTATGGAACGATTGATTTGCATGTAAAGATGCTCAGAGCCATCCCTAAAAATACGTTATTGATTGCAGAAAGCCGGGTGATTCAATCTGGTTATTCTTTGGGGATATCGGAAGGAAGTTTGAAAGATGAAAAAGGGACTTTATATGCCCATGCGACCGCAACTTGTATGATCTATCGGGATAAGTAAGAGCGATTTATAAGAGTAAATAAGAGAAAAGGGTTAAACAGCTAAGAGCGGTATATTAACCATACCACTCTTAGTTTTATTCGTTTATTTTGGATACTCGATTACGCGTTTTTTAGCATATCTAGAGCAACCGCCTCAGCGATTTTAATTCCATCAATACCTGCAGATAAAATACCACCCGCATAACCTGCGCCTTCACCACCTGGGTATAATCCTTTCGTGTTTAGACTTTGGAAGTCTGCGCCACGTTTGATTTGTACCGGAGATGAGGTACGAGTTTCTACGCCAGTTAGCATGGCATCTTTACTGTCAAATCCACGGATTTTCTTAGCAAATGCAGGCAGAGCTTCACGAATCGCTTCAATCGCAAAATCTGGAAGTGCATCGCTAAGATCTGTCATTTTAACGTTAGGCTTATAAGATGGTTCAACGTTTTCAAACGGCTTACCTTTACCAGCCGCAAGGAAGTCACCCACCATTTGAGCTGGAGCATCATAGTTACTTCCGCCCATTACGTATGCATGGCGTTCTAGCTTACGTTGTAGAGCAATACCTTGCAGCGGATCATTATTAAAGTCTTCAGGTGAGATACCAACAACGATTGCACTGTTTGCATTACGCTCACTACGTGAATATTGGCTCATACCGTTAGTTACTACTGCATGTTCTTCTGACGTAGCAGCAACAACAACACCACCCGGACACATACAGAAGCTGTATACAGAGCGGCCATTTTTACAGTGGTGCACGAGTTTGTAATCAGCTGCGCCTAGAAGTGGGTGGCCTGCATTTTTACCAAATCGAGCTTGGTCAATCATCTCTTGTTTGTGTTCAACACGGAAACCAATTGAGAATGATTGAGCGTCCATACGAACACCTTTGTCATGTAGCATTTGGAATGTATCACGCGCACTATGGCCAATCGCAGCAACAACGTGTTTACTATTAATGACTTCGCCACCGTTTAGTGTCACGCCTGTCACTTGTCCGTCTTCGATATTGATTTCATCAACGCGAGTTTCAAAACGAATGTCACCGCCTAGATCAATGATTTTACTGCGCATTTGTGAAACCATCGTCACTAACTTATAAGTACCGATATGAGGCTTACTTACGTAGATGATTTCAGCAGGAGCACCGGCTGCAACAAATTCTGTTTTTACTTTAAGTCCTAGGAAGCCTGGATCTTTCACTTGGCTGTATAGCTTGCCATCAGAGAAAGTGCCTGCGCCGCCTTCACCAAACTGAACGTTTGATTCTGTGTTTAATTCACTGGTACGCCAAAAACGGAAGGTATCTTTTGCACGTTCATGTACTGACTTACCACGTTCTAATACGATTGGTTTGAATCCCATTTGCGCTAAGATAAGTGCAACAAATAAACCACATGGGCCCATACCAATAACGATAGGGCGCTCAGTTAGATCAGCAGGAGCAGTGGCAACGTATTTGTATTCTGTGTCAGGTGAAACACGAATATTATGGTTGTCTTCAAAGTTGCCTAGTAGCTGCTCTTCATTCACGTCTTGCAGAGTAATATCTAGTGTGTAGATTAAGAAAATTTGATTCTTTTTACGTGCGTCATAGCCACGTTTAAATACATGGATATCAACCAGCTGTTCTTCAGTAATAGACAGTGTGCTTAAAACTGTATTTTTCAGTTCGTCTTCACTGTGATCCAGCGGTAATTTAACTTGGTTGATACGTATCATAATTCACCTGATAGTTGGCATGAAAATAAGCGCGTAGTTTACGTGATCTATCTCAAAAATGTAATCAATATTACCGCTTAAAAACGGCAAAAGTACTCATTTTATATCACACCATACCAATGATGTTTTTTTGCCAGTTTTTTCAATAATGTAATTTCATTTTCTGAACTCACTTTTAACCATTCGATTAGATCATCAATTACGGCTGAATGGGTTCGTTGGTGTCCATAATAGGTCCATGCACTGTGCTGAATTTTCACATTTTCAGGGCAATAGAAGAAGCCTCTTTCTAATTCTTGAAGTATTAACAATAAATCGGTAACGGTTACACCTTGTCCTGATAAACAGGCACTTAATGCGAGATCTAGAGAAAGAAAACTGGTATTTCTTATCTGTTGATACGGGGGCATAGCGACATCTGCTAGCCACATCTTCCAATCGTGATGATCAAGCGTAGGGTGCAATCTTGGCATCGTTAAAATTGAATCTATATTAGTATGCTCTGTTGCGATACTTGCGGCACACACTGGGGCCATAAACTCTTCTCGAAGAAGGAACATATTTTCTTTGTTGTCGTAATGATCTTTTAAGCGTGTATGGAAGATCAGTAGATCATAATCTGGGTTATCTAAACATTCGTCTTCTTCTAAAGAAGGGATAATTACGATTTCGTAATCAGGGTAACGTTCATTAAGCTCTCGAACTTTAGGAATGAGTACCCGAGTAGCAAAGCTGAGCGTTGCTTTGATAACGATTCGTTTCTGTTTTGGCTCTTGCCAAGATGAAATGATTGATTCTAATGTGGAATAGTTACCTTGTAACGCATGATAAAGCTCTAATCCTTGTAAAGTCAGTTCAATGGCTCGATGCTTTCGTATAATCAGGGATGCACTGAGATCATCTTCAAGCTGCTTTACTTGACGACTTACTGCACTTTGAGTCACATTCAATTCATTGGCGGCAGAGGTAAAACTCATTAGGCGCGCCACGGATTCAAAGGTTTTTAGTCCATTATGTGAGTACGGTAAATTGGGATAAGGGGTCATAATTTATTCACATGAGTTTTTGGAATGTCAGTGTGACGGATATATCAATTGAATACCAGTCTCTAACCCTTTAACTTTGGCTAATTGATACCTTGGTTTAATTAATATAAGAATTCTCTTTTTATGAAAAAAATACTGTCACTCGCATTCCCACTCATCATCTCACAACTTATTTCTATGGCATTGGTGCTGACTGATGTTTGGATGATGTCGCGGTTAAGTGTTTCTGCATTGGCAGGTGGTGGTCTGGGCGCTTCAATCTACTTTTTTATTTTTATTATCGGTAGTAGCACCGTTGGCTGTGTCGCTAACTTAATCGCGATTGCTTATGGTCAACGCTTAGCAAGACCTGATTATGGCAATCAACAGATCCGCTTTGCGGTTAAAGGGGCGGTTTTACTTTCTGTTGTTCTCAGTGTGCTATTGATGTTTAGTTTTTCATACGCACCGCTTGTATTAACAGCGGCAAATCAACCTGAAGAAATGGTTACTTTAGCAATGGAATACGTTCACGCTTTGAAATGGGTTATGTTCCCATCATTCATATTACTTGTACTGCGTGGACTAACCTGTGCATTGGGTAATGTAAGATCGATTATGGTGATGTCAGTTATTACTGTGATTCTTAATGTTCCGATCAGCTATGTCTTAACGTTTCAATTTGATATGGGTCTTACTGGTTTAGGGTTAGGAACGGCAATATCAGCCTTTGTTGTGATGATTGGTTATGGCTTATGGGTATTTAAGCAAGCAGAGTATCAACAATTTGCTCCTTGGTTACATCTTGAAGAGTATTCATTGAAATTAATGGTTCCGCTACTCGTGATGGGATTACCAATTGCAGTCGCAGCCTTACTTGAACATGGCTTAATTTATGGTGGTACGCTAATGGCGGGAACCATCAGTATTGCTTCTTTAGCACTGCATCAAATTTTATTGCAGTGTTTAAGTTTTACGTGGAATTTTAATTTTGGTTTCTCACAAGCGGCAGCCATTCTAGTGGGGCGTGACTTCGGCTCAGAGAATTATGAAGGCATAAAGCGTACCTCGTTGCACAGTTTTACCTTAGTCACGGTATTAAGTGTGTTCTTATCTGCCCTTTTCATTATTTGGCCAGAAGCGGTGGCAGAATTGTTCCAGCTGGATGATGGCACCAATAATATGTCGGAATTATTGTCCTCTGTCATTTGGGTTGTGGCTTTGTGCTTTATTGTGGATGCATGGCAGTTGTTAGCCATTAATCTATTGCGTGGGATGAAGATAGTCTCTATGCCAACTGTTATGACGGCGATTGGTTATTGGGTATTTGGTTTACCTGCGGCGTGGTTACTCACGCCTTTATTTGGGCTAGCGGGGATCTGGGCTGGTATTGGCGTTGGGTTAGGAGTAACAGGGATATTGTTACTTATACACCTAATGATCGCTATTCGTCGTCATAACGGTATAAAGAACCATACTATTCATGCAGTGAGCTAGTCTGGTAAGATGTGCTAACTGGTGTATTTCAGGTAAATTCGAGTTCCTTTATATAAACAGTTTCGGGTACAAGTAATGAATAAAGAGTCAGCAACGTTTGCTGGACAGGCGGTGTATTCTAAAAAAGTACTCTCTATCTATGATTTATGGGTATTAGGTTTTTCAAACCATTATTTATGGAAATGCCCAACGAAGTTAATTAGCCAACAGTTTATTGAGCTTGCATCAAAGAACCATTTAGATGTAGGGGTTGGTACGGGGTATTATTTAAAAAACCACTTATCGTTAACAGAGAGACGAGTCGCTTTAGTCGATCTTAATGAAAATAGCCTTGAATCAACAGCAACTGCTATTCAACATTTTAACCCAGAAGTATATCGTAGAAATATACTGGATCCTCTAGAGCTTAAATGTGAGAAATTTGATTCAATCAGCATCAATTATTTACTGCATTGCTTACCTGGAGAGTTATCGGAAAAAAGCGTTGTTTTTACGCATCTACATGAGGTGCTAAATGATGGTGGGGTGTTATTTGGCAGTACTATTTTAGGCCAAGGCATTCCGAAAAATGTGTTTGCAAGTAAATTAATGAACTTCTATAACAAGAAGGGGATTTTTACTAATGAAGACGATGACGTTCACACGTTAGAAACGGTATTGAACGATACTTTTGTTGATGTGGAAATTAATATTATTGGTTGTGTGGCTCTCTTTTCTGCTCGAAAAAAATAACAAAATCACCTGCTATTTAGCACTCAGCATTCTAATGTGCTGAGTGCTTCTTCTCAAACTCTTCTTTTTTCATTCTAGATATTTAAATAAGTTCACAAATTGCACCCTAAATTCATGGTAATTTATCTCTATGTTAAATGTTTTAAATCAAGGGGATGTAATGGGAACAGTAATAGGCTTAGTACTACTGGCTCTTATCGCTTACATGGTAAGAAAGAAGACGGGACTGCATTTGCATCGTTGGATAGAAAAGAAATATCAAGAGTACGAAGATTCAAAAAAATGAGTCTATCTATTCTGTAATGATTCATGCCAAGTGAAAAGTATTGTTGTATCTATGAAAAGGAATTTATGATGATTCACACGATTAAAGAAACGGTATTTACCTATCATCAACGACTACTTGATGATTGGATAAAGGGAAAGAGAGAGTGGTTACCGTTGAGTTTATTTACCCCAACAGTGGTTGAGCAGCAACCCAATGAGTATTTTGGGGCGTATTTTGGATTATCTCAATATATGAAACAAGGTTGGCTAGGTACGGCGTTTTATGCTTTAGGCAATTGGGAACCAGATAACCCTTTGTATACTGAAGGACGAATTTTACTGGCACAATATATAAATCCGAATAAGTTATCTCTTTTTAAAGGATTACGAACAGGAGTAACTTCTGGAGAGCCTGATTTGTTCTTATATAAAACAGATGGTTCTATATTGTTTGTGGTGGTAAAAAAAGAGGATGAATATCTTTCAGACGCCGAGTTAATCTGTTTATCAAACATTAAATCAGTATTAGAATGTGATGTAGAGGTTGCCTATCTTGCAGAAGAACGCAGCCTTTATACTCCCAAAAGTTATGATATTAAAGTTGTTCAATTTCCAAACCCATTAGGTGTGTAATTCTTTTATATATTAACTCGAATTTTTAATATGTTTATTAAGCAGTAGGTAATAGAGTCCATTATGGTCAAACGTATATTAGTCAGTTTCTTATTTTTTCTAGGTCTGTTTTCATCTTCAGCGTGGGCAAGTAACGCTGACGTGAAGCGTGCTTTTGATTCTCAACGTAGTGATGTTCAAGTTGAGGGGGCTGGAGAGGTTGTTCGAGTGTTGCCGGATGATAATAAAGGTTCAAGACATCAAAAGTTTATACTTCGTTTAGATAATCGCTTAACCATTTTGATTGCACATAATATTGACTTAGCACCGAGAATTCCAAACTTAAGAAAAGGCGATACTGTTAAGTTTTATGGTGAGTATGAATATTCAAATAAAGGCGGTGTCGTACATTGGACCCATCTTGATCCAGGAAATCGTCATACTCATGGATGGTTAAAGCACAACGGACGTACTTACGAATAGAAATTTAAACCCCCTTCCTAAACAGAAGGGGATTTTCATTATAAGGGTGTGCAAGTTTTAATTATTTCCCATGGCGAGTTTTCTACGAGCCCAGGGATTTCTAACTGTGTCCACCATTGAGCTTGCCACATTTTTCCTTGGTAAGTGACCGTATTGCCTTTTTGATAAACATTATGCACTTGCCATTCTTTTTGCGGGCATAATGTTAATGGCTCAGGAGAAACCATCCAATCAATGATCTGCTTGTGGTTTACAAATCTTACTTCTGGTTTTGTTAGTGCATACTTGATAAATCGTTTTAATACATTTTGACGGCTCTTAACGGTTGTTTCTGGCATGCCAACATGCTCTTCTCCATTTATGTAACCATAAAAAGCAGAATGTAGCCCAAGAACAAGTGGTGCTCTATTGCCTTTTAAGCGAAGGTCTAGGTTGTAGCTATATATGGCAACTACATCATTTTCATTAAGACCAGCCGCTCCCCAGTTTGGCGTGGTATAGAGGTTCCAGTCAAAATTATCTCCTTTGCCTGAGATAGGATCAAAATAGCCAATACGACTCGCTATTTTGTCTCTGAGGGAATAATTTAATCCATAATTTTCTAATTCACTGTCTGGCGGAACGATTAATGTGTGTAAAGGGATCTCCCATAGACCTGGGTAGTTATTGATACTAGGTTTCCACCAACCGTTTACTGCTTGATTATGCGATGGACTGCCGTTATCTAAAGTAAACGGCCAATAATTGTTAAGACCATTTTGTTCTGAAGTAATTCCTGCGGGAAAGCTGACATCATAACGAATTTTCTCATTTACGATGGCTTTAAGCGTATTGTCGTTATAAGTCATATATGGAGATCGAAACCCAGAAATACTTTGTACCCCAATCCCTCCATCTTTAATCGATTGTTTTAACCAGGAGTTACAGCTCTCCACCTCTTGCTGCCATTGTTCTGAAGTCATCCATGATTGAAGAGGATTATAGTTAACCTTATCATCAGGGTGAGTTTCTGTGTGGTTACCTATATCGTGACCTGTGATGACAAGTTGTCGCCATAATGACTTTATTTCGTCCTTGTCTCTTGCTGGCTCGCAATGCATAAAGAAAGAGGCTGATAATGGCTGTTCGGCGTATTTATCATTTCCTATCGGGTTAGTTGTATCTGCCAATTGATTCATTACCCATATCAAACCATCAGATTCTACATTGTCATCAAAACCTAAACTAACAAACATAGGCGTTTTTGATACTGGAATAGGTGACTCTGATGAGGGAGGAACGTTATCGCTAACGATAGGAAAAGCTTGTGTTGGTAGTGAATTAAGGGCTAGTACGCAGCTTAGCATTGAAATCTTGGATATCGTTAATTTTGTCACTTTACAAATTCCTTTTCAAAATGAAAAAAGAGTGTAGTAAATGCCGATTACAAAACAAATAATGAGTAAGAGCTTTATATAGGCGTGTGTAAATCTGCGACGTTATTCACCATGAGGTGTAACTAAAAGAAATTAAAAGAAATGCTGATTATATTGTTAATAGTTGGAGGGGAAAAAGAAAATCTTATTACAAATGATATTTTTAAAAAATGGAACGACAGTAGGCTAGATAATTTGATATAACTGAACCAAACTCAATCTATGCATTTATGGAAAAGGATTTTCAATGCGGTTAGTTAAAGTGAATTGGTTTGTTATTTTTATTGGGATGTTTAGCTCCCCAAGCTCTGTTGCTGTATCTGAATTATGGCTAAATCGCTATGCTTATGATGCGATTCAACAGGGGTTTAATAACAAAGACATTTCTGTTTATCATAGAAAGCGTTCGAGTATAGATGACTACCCGCTAGCAGCTTATACTGATTACCGCGCTTTCTTATTTGATATAAATAACAAAACCCCTCAACAAGTGAATCAATTCTCACAAGATTTTTTTGATTATCCATTCTCTGTATCTATACGTGTTGATTATCTTAATGCCATGATAGCCACGAGAAACTGGGGTAATCTATTAGACTATCAGAAAGAGCTGCCTAAAGACCAAAACTACCAATGTTATTATTACACTGCCTTTTATCATCAAGGGAAAAAAGATATTGCCTTTGATGGCGCTAAATCTTTATGGCTAAATGGAAAGAGTGTTTCTAGTGCCTGCGATGAGCTGTTTCAACATTGGGCAAATGCCGGGTTAAGAACCGATGATGTGATAAAGCAACGAGCTTTGCTGTCTATTGAAAAACGAAATCCTAAGTTAATAAAATACCTTGCGAAACTGGTTTCAACTAAAGCCGATCGTTTGATCCTTAATGAAATGTATATGTTGTATCAAAACCCAATCAGAGTAACTAAGGCATTTACAACTAAAGACGATACGCCATTTAATCGAGACTATGCTCAAGTCCTATTAAAACATTTGGCTCGGAATTACATAGATAAAGCGTACTTAGCATTTACTCATATAACAGACCATTACTCTTATAAAGGCGATGAGATCCAAAATACGTCAGAATTTATTGCGGTTCGACTTTTACAAAGTACAGATGATAAAGAAATAACATGGAGAGACGACGTTTTTAAACATTCGGATAACGATTATGTATTAGAACAAAGGGTTCGTTTAGCCATAAGTAAAACAAAGTGGCAAGAGGCTTACTTCTGGATTGCTCGTTTATCAGATGAAGCACAAGCAACGTATCGTTGGCAGTATTGGTTAGCAAGGAGTGAAATCGCCTTAAAAGAAACAGAGAAAGGTGAAGCTCGTTTGAAACGGATAATGGGGTATCGACACTTTTATAGCTTTGCAGCAGCAATCACATTAAATAGAGCAATTAAATACCCAATTGCTAATGTTGATTTTCAATTCGATGATCTAATTCATTACCATCCAGATCTTCAAAGGGTTAATGAATTACTCCGTTTAGGTAAAGAGGCACCGGCAAAAAGTCAGTGGAGATACTTAATAGCGAGAGCTAGCCATGACGATAGAGCCAAGCTGGCAGCTTATGCTAAGCAAGAGGGCTGGCATGACTTCTCATTTGAAAGTACGTTGCGTGGAGAGCTATGGGACTATATAGATTTACGTTTTCCCGTTCGTTATTACTCTTTGTTTAAGCATTATGGGAAAAAACATAAGATAGACCCAATTACCTTATTGGCGCTAGCAAGACAAGAGAGTGGATTTAATTCTTTATCTCAATCACCCGTTGGTGCGTTGGGTGTGATGCAAGTATTACCAAGTACCGCTAAGTATATGGCAGATAAATACAAATCAAAGTATAAGCAGCCTACTGATTTGTTCGATGCAGAGAAAAACATAGCGATAGGCAGTCAGTATTTAAGTTCCTTGTTAAGACGTTATAAACAAAACAGAGCCCTGGCATTTTCAGCTTATAACGCAGGACCTACTATGGCTGGGGTATGGCGAAAACAAGCAAGTGATGAGATGGATATTTTTGTTTATATTGAATCTATAACGTTTAAAGAAACAAGAGTTTATGTTAAAAACATACTAATGTTTGAAGAGTATTACCGCTATGTCTTAGGTGTAAAGGGTGATTTTTTAAATGATTCAGAATGGGGCTTTAAGAAAAGTAATTAATACAACAGAGGAAGATAATAAATGGTAGTTTGGCCCGCAATTGTAAAATTTGAAGGTGATTCAGAGCTTGATTACATTTCTAGTGAAAGCGAATGGAAAATAGAATCGGAATTACATTATTTAGGCTATCAAGACAAAGACATCTTGGTTGATTCGACGGGGGCTATATTTAGTTTGAATGACCCAATCAATAATATGACTAAGATTATTAGTACCAACAAAACAATAACGATGGATATTTTACTTGAGCTAATTAAAGAGCATCAATCTTCTTTAGGTTTATGTTGCGCCGCTAAAGTTGGTTTTGACTCCATTAAAGACGCGATTGATTCTGTAAAAGAGTCATAAAGAAACCTCGATGGTAAAGTATACCTCGAGGTTTTCATACGCGAAAATTATGAACACGAACCGCAACAAACTCCAGGTTCACCGTGTTTTCCTTTTTTCTCTGCATTATTGTCTTCAGTGCTTTTAGTTGATGCCTGCTGTTGAATTACCGCTTTTGTTTCTTTGTTAGTTTCTTCTTTTTTGAAAATCTTTTTAAGTGAGAATGTCATAAGAACTCCTGATGATTAGATGATTAATAAGGTGTATTTTAAATGCATCTTATTGGTTGTTTATTGATTAGTCAAGAGTACATTCTTATCACTCTTAACCCATCTGATATTTAGATGGTATCTAACTATTTATATTCGATTCTGTAGATATAATGTATCCAACATTAACGTTTGGAGTTATATAATGAGAAGCCGTCTAGATCGTATTCGTCACGCTATTTTATTTGAATTAATTGGTTTGGTATTGATTGTTGGTGTCTTAAGTCAGTTTGGCTTTGAAATGGGGCATGTGGGTATTATGGGAGTTGTTTTCTCTGTGGTGGCTACGGGATGGAACTATGTCTATAACATTTTATTTGATAACTACATGGTAAGAAGAACAGGTAGCACAGTAAAAACGACGATGAATCGTGTTATGCACAGTTTAGGTTTTGAAGGGGGGTTATTGGTTCTTACTATTCCTGCAATAGCATGGTTCTTAAATGTCAGCCTAGTTGAAGCCTTTATTTTAGATATTGGTCTCGTTGTGTTTTATCTGTTTTATGCTTATATCTATAACTTGGCTTATGATAAAGCTTTCCCTATACAGCATAAAACTCAGTTAAAGAATGAGAACGTAACAATATAGTTTTATTTGGTTGGATTTAAATAGGGAGTCTCGTTTAACAAGGAGTGAGAATGAGTCATAAATTGTCAGATTTTAGTGTGCATATTCCTATTGATCGTGAATTGATGGATTTTCAAAACCAAGTAGAAGAAAAACTCTATGATTTTAACCATAGCCGCCCGTCGCAAGGCGTACTTAGACAAGAACTATTGGATAATCTCTTAGGAAGTAATAACGGAGTTACCATCATTCCTCCTTTTTATTGTGATATGGGGAAAAATATTCGCTTTAAACAAGGCGGTTTTTTAAACACAGGCGTCACTATTCTTGACCTTGCTCCCGTAACTATTGGTGAATACGTTCAAATTGGCCCTAATGTGGTCATTAGCACTGCCGGACATCCTTTTGATCTTGCTGAACGAGTGCTTCCTATTGCTACAGGTAATCCTATTGTTATTGGCGATAATGTATGGATTGGTGCTAATAGTGTTATTCTGGATGGGGTAACCATTGGTAATAGAAGCATTATTGGAGCGGGGAGTATTGTCACCAAAGACATTCCTTCTGATTGTGTTGCTGTTGGTAATCCTTGTCGTGTAATTAAGTCAATTTCTCATAGTAAAATGCCGACAAATGAAGAATTAGATGAAATGTGGTTGCCATTGTTTGACGTACATAATTAAAGATAGAATTAACAATTGTCTTTTTTTTGAACAACTTATGTTATTAGTGATCGCGATTGCATTATGCGTTTATAAAATCTCTTAGACTATAAATTGGTAGGCTTATTATTGGGATATAGTCTATCGATTGCATAGCCAAGGAGGCAGTTATGGACAATGTAGCAATCGCATTACATCAATTAAATAGGGCTATTGATCTTTACTTCAATGAGCATGACTTTGTCAGTACGATTACTTTAAGCAGTGCTGCACAGGCCATTCTTGTAAAAAGGTTATTGGCTGAAAGTCAGGTCAAAGCATGTGAAGACGTTATTTTTAATTCAAAAGCTATTTTGATGACTGAACGATTAGATCAAAAAACGAATTTGTATGCGTCAATGTCTACAGAAGACACAAAAGAAGAGTGGGAAAATAAGGCAACACAATTACTTATGTATTGTTGCGATAGTATCTTAAAGTTGAACCTTCCTCGTAGTAAGCAAGTGATATTCTTTCTTCGCTCAAAAAGTAAAAATACGTATCTAGTTTCAACAATTAAATCAGTTCATATGAATCTCTCTCTAATGCGCGTTACAAGCTAAAACTTTTTTATTGAGATTCTCGGGTTTTCATCTAATTACTGTTGCCGACAGAGTGTATTTAGTGGGTTAAATTAGCGATTTAGCATGGTTTTAACTTACTGTATTTAAAGGTTTTATATTTATTGGTATTTATTAGAGATACTGATAGTCTTCTCTGACACAAATTAGAGAGGTTAAACATGGCTATATATAATGAAGTATTCGATAAAATAGATTTCTCACGCCAAGATTTAAGTGACTCTTATTATGAAGGGTGTAAGTTTTATTGTTGTAATTTTAGCCGCGCAAACCTTAGAGACGCTCGATTTGTTGATTGTACTTTCATTGAACAAGGTGCAATTGAAGGCTGCCATTTTGATTACAGCGACTTGCGTGATGCTTCGTTTAAAAACTGTCGCTTAACCATGGCTAACTTTAAAGGCGCAAATGGATTCGGAGTAGAGTTCAGAGATTGCGATCTAAAAGGGGCTAATTTTTCTCAAGCCAGTTTTGTAAATCAAATTAGCCATCAAATGTATTTCTGCTCTGCTTATATCACGGGTTGTAACTTGTCTTATGCAAACTTTGAACGTTTGTGCATAGAAAAGTGTGATTTATTTGAGAATAAATGGAACGGTGCTAATTTACAGGGGGCTTCATTTAAGGGCTCAGATTTATCTCGTGGTTCATTCTCTGAAGACGTATGGGGTCAATTTAAAATGCAAGATGCTAATTTGTGTCATTGTGAATTAGAAGGCTTAGATCCTCGTAGGGTTGATTTAACAGGCGTTAAAATTTGTGGTTGGCAACAAGAGCAATTATTAGAACCACTGGGTTTAGTTGTTTTACCTGATTAATAGGAGAGTTGGATGGATAATTTGTTTACAAACCTTCCTAATGATCTCAGCAATGAGGTATTTACTGATTTAGTGACAAGTCATTCTGTGCGTATAGAGAGAATAGTATCGTCAGGCCAAAGCTCTCCTGAATCTGGTTGGTATGATCAAGATGAGAATGAATGGGTTTTAGTACTTGAAGGTTTTGGTACGATTGTATTTGAAGATGGAACAGAGAAAACCTTATGTAAGGGGGATTATTTAACTATCCCTGCACATCAAAAGCATAAAGTGAGTAAAACAGATCCTGATAATTTAACGATTTGGTTAGCGGTCTTCTATTGAGTAAATGAAGGTTCTTACATTTGGGCTTTTAATCGTTTACTCTGTCTTCTCTATTAATAGAGCGGAACAAATATAATGACTCAAACACTGACTATTGTTGCAAGAATTGAAGCACAAGAAGGTAAAGCGGAATTTGTTAAAGCAGAAATGCTTAAGTTACTTGAACCAACACGCAAAGAAGTTGGTTGTATTCAGTATGATTTACATCAAGACAATGACAACCCGTGTGTATTTGTGTTCCATGAGCAATGGGAAAGCGAAGCGCTTTTACAAGATCATTTAAATGCGGCTCATATTGCTGAGTATGTAAAAGCGGTAGATGGCTCAGTCGCCTCATTTGTGCTTAATCGCATGACGAAGCTCTAGTATAGATTAAACACCGACGATTTATTAGATGCAGCAAGCTTATTGTATAGCTAATAAGTCATGAATAAGAAAAAGCCACTCACGTATCATCATGAGTGGCTTTTTTATATCTTATGTATTTTTTAGTATCGACTCCCTTAGAAGGAAAGGAAGATACCAGCAACTGTTGCGCTCATTAAGTTTGCTAATGTTGCGGCAAAGATGGCTTTCATCCCTAGGCGTGCAATATCTGGACGACGACTTGGTACTACGCCACCTAATCCACCCATTAGCATGGCAATAGAAGTTAAGTTTGCAAAGCCACATAAAGCAAAAGTAACGATAGCTTGAGAATGCTCACTTAATTGGTCTTTTACTGCCATTAAATCTGCAAAGGCGACAAATTCATTAATCGCGATTTTTTTACCAATTAAACTTGCAGCAACGGTTGCTTCTGACCATGGAACACCGATTAACCATGCAACAGGGGCAAATAGGTAACCAAAAATAAGATCTAAGCTTAAGTTATCAAAACCAACTAATAAGCCAACTTTATGTAATCCACCATTTACTAGGGCAATTAAGCTAATAATAGCCAGTAAGCTTGCACCTACTGCGAAGACAATTTGTAATCCGTTTAATGCACCTTGTGAGGCTGCATCAATAATATTTACAGGTGCATCATCAATGGTATCTTCTTCGTATTGATCCGCTTCATTAATTTCTTCGGTTTGTGGGACAATAAGTTTAGCCATCATTAACCCAGCAGGAGCTGACATAAAGCTTGCGGCGATTAAGTAACGTAATTCAACCCCTAAACCGGCATAACCTACCATTGTTCCACCAGCGACAGAGGCTAAACCACCCACCATTACGGCAAACAATTCAGAACGTGACATTTTAGCAAGGAAAGGGCGAACAACTAACGGTGCTTCAACAGATCCAACAAAGATATTGGCGGTTGCTGACATTGATTCTGTACGAGTTGTACCAAGGAAGCGCTGTAAACCGCCGCCAATAATTTTAATTATCCATCCCATGATACCTAAGTAGTAAAGAACAGAGATTAATGCAGAGAAGAAAACGATGGTAGGCAAAACGTTGACAGCAAAAATAAAGCCTAATTTGTATTGGGCTAAATCACCAAAGAGGAATTCTGTGCCTACACGTCCATAAGCAATAATGTCTGAAACAGCCATGGAGATACTATTAAGGATAGTTTGGCCAATTGGTACGTAGAGGATGAACCCGGCGAACAATAACTGAATTAAGAACGCGCCTAATACAGTGCGCCATTTGATGGCTTGTCGGTTTTCAGAAAAAAGAAACGCAATCGCGAATAGGCAAACAATGCCTAAAATACTGACCAAAAAGTTCAAGGTCAAACTCCAATAGTATTTAGTTAATGATTGCGGGGGTATTCTAGTCAAAAATAAAAGTGTGACAAGGATCAAAATGTTATTGAAACTACATAGCCATAACAAAAATAAGGTGATTTGTTTATAGTTTCATCAATAAAAGCCTATTTGAGAGCTTTATCACATATAAAAGAGTCAGTTGTTACTATATGGGATAATGTTGGGGTTTAATTATGATTATTATCCCTAAAGTGTGGTGGTTTTTTACCGATTAATCTAATTAGCAAAGATTAAAAAGTTGATTAGGTAACCATTACACATTATCAATCTTCTCTGCATTAATGTGGTGGCGAACAAACTCCATAAAGATCTGTACTTTTTTGGCTAAGAATTTACGACGCGGATAAACAGCATAAAGAGGCATTGATTGATTTAATTCCCAATCAGGAAGAAGTTGCACAAGCTTACCTGTTCGTAATTCATCAGAAAGCAGATAAGTTGCAATGTAGCCTATACCATTCCCTGACACGGTCGCGTTACGAATCGCATCGGCAGAATCAATTCGATAATTCCCTGACACTTTTATTTGTAGATTCTCATCTCCTCTATGGAAACCCCACACATTATCTTTACGCTCACGACTCATGTAAGTTAGACAGTTATGCTTCTTAAGATCATAAGGGTGATAAGGGATCCCATGTTTAGCTAGATAGGTAGAGTTAGCGACTAGCACAAAATGACAATCAATAAGATGCCTTGCGACAAATCCTTCAGGAGGAGAATCCATCACACCTATCCATAAGTCTAATTGCTCTGCAATCACATCAATCTTATGATCAAACAAAGTTATCTCTATATTAAGCTGTGGATAGCGCTGATGAAGCTCAGATAAATACGGCAATATATGATTGGTTGCAAAAGACTGTGCGATACCGACACGTAACTTACCATTTAGTGTATCGATATTAGAAAGCAGCTCATTTTCAGCTTCGTTAATTTCATCGGCGATATTGGCACAATGCACTGCGAACGATTGACCTGCTTCAGTAAGGGAAAAAGAGCGCGTAGTTCGTTGTACTAACTGAACACCTAAACGCTCTTCAAGGAGCTGAATTTGAAGACTAACTTGCGTTCTCGAAATATCCAGAAGCTGAGCGGCCTTGGTAAAGCTTTTCTGCTGAGTGAGCGCATTGAACACGATCATTTGTTTGGCTTGCTTTAACATAGGCTTCTCTATTGGTAACTTTAACAGTAAAAAGAACATCTCTATTGTAATAGAGCGATTGAATTGAATAAAGTGAGTTGTGTCTTTGTTTTAAGTTATCTATTGAAAAGGCATCGTTTTTTCATGATAGTGTTTAGGGATAAAAGACGGCGGCTAAGGATAATGAAATGCTATTTCCATATAAGAATATTGTTATTTTAACAGGAGCAGGGATCTCTGCTGAATCAGGAATTCAAACGTTTCGTGCAAGTGATGGCTTATGGGAAAATCATCGAATTGAAGACGTAGCGACACCTGAAGGTTTTTTAAAGGATCCTGATTTAGTTCAAGACTTTTATAATAAGCGCCGTGCTCTGTTAAAAAGCGATGCTATACAGCCCAATGCGGCTCATAAAGCGCTCGCTAAGCTTGAAAAAGAGCTCGATGGCACGGTTACTATTGTGACGCAAAATATTGATAATTTGCACGAACGTGGTGGCAGTTCAAATGTGATTCATATGCATGGTGAATTGAATAAAATACGCTGTGAAGAATCAAATCAAGTGATTACGTGTACGGATGATATTCATACTGGCGATCTCTGCCATTGTTGCCAGATCCCCGCACAATTACGACCTCATGTAGTTTGGTTTGGTGAAATGCCATTAGATATGGGACAGATTCACGATGCGTTAAGTAAAGCTGATCTGTTTATTTCAATAGGCACGTCTGGCTCTGTGTATCCGGCAGCGGGTTTTGTGCATGAAGCGAAACTTCATGGTGCGCATACGATTGAAATCAATCTAGAGCCAAGTGCAGTTGATGATGAGTTTGAAGAGAAGCGTTATGGTAAGGCTGGGGTGTTAGTTCCTGAGTTAGTCTCCGAGTTATTAGAGAACTAAGCCTTATCATTAAAAAAGCCAATGAATGCTGTGATTCATTGGCTTTTATTGGGTAACTTCAATCTTGATGAAGTTAAGTAGAATTATTTTACATATCTACTTTTAGACGTTGGAAGTATTCATCATAAAGCGCGCTTGCTTCACCGACTTCATCTTGCCATTCGCCTGAATCCATTACTTCTTGTGGTGGGAAGATGTTTGGATCATTAGCAAATTCTTTTGGAAGAAGAGGGTATGCTGATTTAACTGGTGTTGGGTAACCAATTTCTAATGCAATTTTTGCTGCATTTTCAGGACGAAGTAGGAAATCCATCATTTGATGAGCTGCATCTACGTTTTTAGCACCAGCAGGAATTGCTAGGCTATCCATCCAGAAAATAGTGCCTTTGTCAGGCCAAACGATTTGAATGTCAGCGCCTTCTTCACGAGCCATGTAAGCTGAGCCATTCCAAAGCATACCAACGCTTGTTTCACCTGCTAGATATGGGTTTGCAGGGAAATCAGAGTTAAATACTAATACGTTTGGCATCAGTTTTTTAAGTTCTTCATAAGCGGCTTTGATTTCATCTGGATTGGTTGTATTTGCTGAGTAACCAAGCTTTGTTAAAGCGATGTGGAACACTTCACGTGAGTCATCCATCATCATTAACTGACCTTGCCACTTTTCATCCCAGAAATCATTCCAAGAGTGAAGTTCATTCGGGTTCATCATATCAGCATTAACACCGATACCTGTCGCGCCCCAAATATAAGGAATAGAGTAGTTATTATTTGGGTCAAACGGCTTATTTAAGTAGTTCGGATCCAAATCTTTAAAATGAGCCAGTTTTGTTTTATCAATTTTTTGTAGCATACCTTCTTTGCGCATTTTAGACACAAAGTAAGTTGAAGGAACAATTAGATCATACCCAGAACCTTGAGTTTTTAACTTGGCATACATGCTTTCGTTAGACTCATAAGTTGAATAATAGACTTTGATACCAGTTTCTTTGGTGAAGTCTTCTAGTACTTCATTAGGGATGTATTCTGACCAGTTGTAAAAATAGAGCTCTTTATCTGCAGCTTGTGCATTACCAGCGATTAAGGCTGCAGCGCACAGTCCTGTAGAGACGAGAGTGGTCCACTTTTTCATTTCCTTCTCCTATATCAGAGGGATTTCCATTAATTAGCCGAACATTATAGCAATAATTGAGACAGACTTCATGGGTTTATAAATCAAGGGCTTGATATAGATTAGTTTTTAAGGAAAGAAGAGGGAGTAAAGAGTGAATATACGCTATCTATAAATATAAAAATGGCAGCGTAAACGCTGCCATTAATTAAGGTCAGTAAAGGGTTAGGTTACTGTCCGGCTTTCAGTTTTAAGAAGTACTCTTCGTATTTCACTGTCATATCACCAACGGCAGATTGCCATTCAACACGGTCAAGATCTTCTTGAGATGGGAACAGTGGAGCTACATCTTTAAATTTATCATTTGATGCTTTAACTGCTGTTAAGTAACCAGTATCACCTGAAATGCGTGCCGCAATTTCTGGGCGAAGTAGGAAGTCGATCATCTTATGTGATGCTTCTACGTTTTTTGCACCAGAAGGAATAGCAAAGTTATCAACCCAACCAATGCCACCTTCTTTAGGGAAGATTAATTTGATTGGTAGACCTTCTGCTTGTGCAGCCGCCGCTGAACCATTCCAAAGCATACCAAGACCAACTTCTCCAGCCATGTATGGTGCTGCAGGGTTATCAGAGTTAAACACTAATACGTTTGGCATTAGTTTTTGCAGTTCAGCGTAAGCCTCATCAATTTCTTTTGGATTTGTTGAGTTACCAGAGTAGCCTAATTTACGTAATGCAATGTGGAACACTTCACGAGTGTCATCCATTAACATTAATTGACCTTCAAATTCTGGGTTCCAAAGGTCGCTCCAGCTATTAAAATCGTCTGGATTATACATTTCAGTATTTACGGCAAGACCTGTAATAGCAACTACGTGTGGGATAGAGTATTCATTTTTTGGATCGAATGCTTTATCTAGGTAGTTTGTATCTAAGCCATTAAAGTTTGAAATTTTTGATTTATCAATTGGTTGTAGCATTTTTTCGTCACGCATTTTTGCAACGAAATAAGTTGAAGGAACAACAAGATCGTAACCCTTGTTATGAGCCTTCATTTTTGCGTATAAAGTTTCGTTAGACTCATAAGTAGAGTAGATAACTTTAATGCCAGTTTCTTTAGTAAATTCTTCTAAGATATCACTGTTGATGTATGGTCCCCAGTTCATGAATACCAATTCATCATTTTCTTTTGCGTTAGCAACATTCATTGTTAGTGCTAAAGCACAGGCGGTTCCAGTAAAAAACGCAGCCATTTTGTTCATTGATTGACTCTCCATTAGAGTGATAAAAAAGAAGACATGTCGAACAAAAGGCATGTCTTCCAGATTCTATTGTTTATACTAAACAATTGATTTTAAAATTAATTTGTAATTTACTTTATTTTTTCTCTTGCTAGTAATTGAGATAGTACAACTAAAGCAAGTGAAACAATTAACATTACTGTTGCTAGGGCATTGACCTCAGGTGAAATACCAACTTTTACCATTGAGTATATCTTCAGAGGTAAAATTTCATAAGTTGGCCCCGTTACAAATGAACTAATAATTACGTCATCAAGAGATAATGTAAAGCTCAATAGCCAACCTGCAGCAACGGCTGGTTTTGCAAGCGGTAAGATAATCTGTTTTAGAATTACCCATTCACTTGCCCCTAAATCACGGGCTGCTTCTAGCATCTTCACATCAAAGCCTTTTAAGCGGCTGTATACTGTCACAACCACAAATGGCAGACAGAAAGTAATGTGAGCAATTAACAGGGTTAAAAAGCCAAGTTCAAAGCCGATCACCAAGAAGATAGCCAATAATGAAATTGCCATCACGATATCAGGTGACATCATTACGATAAACAATAAACCGTTAACGAATTTCTTGCCTTTAAATTGGTAACGGAATAGGGCTACTGCCGTTAAGCTACCAATAACGGTTGCTGCTGTACCTGAAATCACTGCAATAGTGATTGAGTGCCAAGCCGCTTGCATTAAACTGTCATTATTTAATAGCGCTTCATACCATTTAGTTGTGAAGCCGCCCCATTTCATGCCAAATTTACTTGCGTTAAATGAGTTCACAATCAAAACAATGATTGGTAGGTATAAGAAAATATATACCAAACTCATGAAACTGAATTTTATTGTGCGTCCCATTAATCTAGATCCGCCTTTTTATTTAATAACTTGCCTGCACGATAGTATGCGTACAGCATCAATGCCATTGCTAAGGTTAGGGCAATACTGGTTGCTGCACCAAATGGCCAGTCACGAGCATTAAGAACCTGACTCTTAATAACGTTACCAATTAATAGGTTTTTCGCGCCACCTAGTAGATCAGAAATGTAGAACATCCCTAATGCAGGTAGAAGAACTAACAGACACCCACCGATAATTCCTGGCATTGTTAGTGGCAAAACAATCTTCCATAATGTTTGAAGTTTGTTTGCACCTAAATCACGAGCAGCCTCTAAATATGTACCATCCAGTTTTTCAATGGCGGAATACAGTGGCAAGATCATAAAAGGCAATAGGATATAGACCAAACCAATCATAACTGCACTTTCTGTGTACATAATACGTATTGGTTTATCGATGATATCCATAGCAATTAAGCTTTTATTCAAGATACCTTGCGTGCCTAACACTATTTTTAACCCGTAAGTACGGATCAATGAGTTAGTCCAAAAAGGAACAATGATCAAAAACAGCATAAATGGACGCCATTTTTCAGGCATTTTTGCAACAATGTAAGCGAATGGGTAACCCACAACTAAACATATTAGCGTTGCAACAATGGCCATATAAAATGAGTGCCACAGTACTTTTGCATATAGGGGATCAAAAAGACGTAGATAGTTATCCATCGTAAACGTCATTTCAATTAAATTTGCTTCATCACGAGTTAAGAAACTGGTGCCAATAATCATTACATTTGGAATGAAAACGAACAGCAGTAACCAAGTTACAATAATTGTGATGATGATATTTTGGAGATTAAACTTCTTGTTCATCTGCTAACACCACTTCCCAGCTTTCAACCCAAGTAATTGCTACTTTTTGACCTAAAGAGTGATCAACATCTGGATCATCTTCATTAAAGAACTCACTGATCATTACTCTCATACCAGAATCTAATTCAAGTACAGAATCTAATGTCATCCCTTTGTAGGTACGTTCACGAACGTAACCTGTGATGCCTTTAGTATCTGATTCTTTAATTTCTTCAAGTCGTAAATCTTCAGGACGCAGCAATACTTTTACTTTGTCACCAGGATTAACATCCAGTTCACAGTAAACAATTGCAGACGTATCTTCGATTTCAGCTTTAATGCGTTTTTCATCAAGGCGTTCTAGTACAGTAGCTGCGAACACGTTAATTTCACCGATAAAGCGAGCAACGAATAAGTTCTTAGGTTCTTCGTAAATTTCACGAGGCGTTCCGTCTTGTTCGATAATACCATCACGCATAACAATAATGCGGTCTGACATCGAAAGAGCTTCTTCCTGATCGTGAGTTACAAAGATAAAAGTAATACCCAGCTGACGTTGTAATTGTTTAAGCTCAATTTGCATTTGTTTACGTAATTTGTAATCAAGAGCAGATAAAGATTCATCTAATAGTAGAACCTTAGGCTTATTTACTACTGCGCGTGCAATAGCGATACGTTGCTGTTGTCCACCAGATAACTGATGAGGTTTACGATTTGCCATTTGTGCTAGTCGAACCATCTGTAACGCTTCAGTTACGCGAGGTTCAATTTCATTACTTGGCACATTTTGCATACGTAGACCAAACGCAACGTTTTCAAATACCGTCATATGTGGGAATAGGGCATAGCTTTGGAATACGGTATTCACATGCCTCTGTTCTGCGGGTATTGACGTTACATCTGTCGAATCCAGTAAAATTGTTCCTGCATCAGCGGTTTCAAAACCTGCGATCATGCGTAACACTGTGGTTTTACCACAACCTGACGGGCCAAGAATTGTTAAGAATTCACCGTGATTTACATCTAAATCAAATTTAGAGATCACTTCTTTGCCATCAAAACTTTTTGAAATGCCTGTTAATTTAATAACGGCTTCTTTTTCGGATTGTTGTGTAACGTTCAATGTCTTTTTATCTCCGCCTTGGGTAGTGATACCGCGCTTAGTGTTATGAATGTAAGATGGGATTTCGGGCGCATAATAGACCCCAAGTTACGATATGAAAAGGGTTTTTTATTTGATTATTCAATTTTTTTTATTACACGGCATCATTTAATGGTTTAGTGTATATAACTTGAGCTTTATTATAGACAAAAATCAGTAAGTTGCTCCATTTTGTTACAATTAAAAATCATTACTTTTAAAGGATTCGTAAATTTCTTTTTTTTGTCTACTGCACTAAGTGAATGAACACCGTATAATCGCAGCATGTTTTATTGTGGTACACAGAAATGAGCGATCAACTAAAAGAAAAAACCTTTCTTCTTGGTGGAAGTATTGAGAAAGCAATCTCAGGGCAAGTAGAATTAAGTCCTGTGAGCGTACTCCAAGAAGCTTGGAAGAATACCGTTACGCATTTTTTTACGTTTTCTCCAGCAATCTTATTATTAACCTTTTCTTATATGGCGGTATTTTTTATAGCCTTACAAGTACAACTCGGTGATCCGGCTGTGTTATTTCGTGCTTTTTTAGGTGAAACAGAGCTAACGACTCAAATTTCGTATGCGGCATTCGTTGCCGGTTTGAGTGCACAAGTCATCGTTTCGCCATTAACTGCTGGTGCTAGCTTAATGGGGATGAGTCACGCTGCTGGGTTGAAGTGTCGTTCAAGCTATATTTTTAAGGGTATTGCATCTGCAGGGATGGTTGCGTTAGTGACGATTCTTTCTGAAGTCCTTCAGGGTTTAGTGAATATTTATTTGCCTATGATTGCCTTGTATTTATCGATGGCCTTTGGTTTTGCTCTATTATTAGTGTGTGAGAAAAAAATTCCGCCATTAAAAGCATTATTACTCTCTTTTAGAGCGACAAATAAAAAACTAACCTCGATGCTGCTTATTCATGTCGTGATCATGTTGGCTTTAGTGTTTGGTATTGCATTATATGGTGTGGGTTTAATCGTGGTTATGCCATTTATCTTTAATGTAAAAGGGATCTTATATCGAAATATGTTTGGTATTACATTGAAAGTAATGGTATCTGATGATGACCATGATAACGATAGTAATGGTGGCAGTAACGATGGTGAGGCTCAGCACCGCCAAAATAAAGATGTAAACAATAATATTTTCAACGCGTGAGTATTAAAAATGATTAAAAAAATTCTGATATTATCAACAGTACTAATGATTGCTGCATGTACGCCAAAAGAAGACGTGCCTGATTTTAAAGCTTTTACTGATGTAAAAGAGAAAAAAGCGGCTTTCTTTAACTTTATGTACCCAGCTGTTATTGCTGAAAATGCCCGAGTAAAAGAAGAACGTGAATTCTTAGAGTCATTAGTGATGAAACTAGATAATGACACTGACGTTTCTTCTAAAGAGCTAGAACGAGCAACTGAGTTATCAACGTTATATAAAGAGACGTTGACTGATTCTGGTATTACAGCTGATTGGGTCAATGCAATGCTTGTTAAAGTTGACTATATTCCAGCACCGCTTGTATTAAGCCAAGGTGCGAATGAATCAGCGTGGGGGACTTCTCGTTTTGCTCGTGAAGCCAATAACTACTTTGGTCAATGGTGTTACACTAAAGGTTGTGGTGTAGTACCAAGTAAGCGTAATGAAGGTGCTGCTCATGAAGTCGCTAAGTTTGATTCATCTCAAGGCGCAGTTCATGCGTACTTTATGAATGTAAATCGTAATAATGCGTATGCAGAACTTCGTATTATTCGAGCGAAGCTACATAGCTCCCCTGAAGCGTTAACACCAGAACAAGAAGCGAATGCATTAGCAAATGGACTTATTCGTTACTCTGAGCGTGGCGAAGCTTACGTTGAAGAGATCCAAGCGATGATCCGACATAATAGTCAGTATTGGAGATAAGATGAAAAAATGGATTGGTGCGACAACGTTGTCACTGTTGTGTTTGGCGTTACCAGTTAAAGCTGAGCAGTATCGTTTTACATATTCGAAACTGTATTACCAGTTAAAAGTGAATCAGAAAGAAGGTCATGATAACGTTCGTATGGCACTGTTTTTTAATGACTCACAAACTGGTAAAGCGTGTCATATAACAAAAGCATGGATGGAAAAAGAAGAGCATTACGAGGAATTTACAATCCCAAGTAGTCAGGAATTGCCTCTTCCAATTGATGACAATCTAAAATCAGCCAATCCATTGGTTTATATTCAAACAAAAGAAGGTAAGCAATGCGATATTTCGATGGAAGTATTAGCAGATAAAGCGTTATCTGGTTCTGTCAGCTTTAATGAACTGGCTTTATTAACGACTGAAATGGATGCAATGCTTTCTGATATTGGTGGTATGTTCTCTAAATATTTCATGCCAGATGTTGAAGGGGTTCGCTTTGTTTTTAGTGACAATGTAACGTCGTCAATAAAAGTCTCTGATGGTACGGTTATTCCTGTTGAAAATGCAAAAGCGACGATTGATCTTAGAAAGTTTAATGAGAATGTTTCTTTTGAGTTACCAGCAACAGCATTGAAAGTAACCCCATGGCTTGTGAAATAATACCAAGCTTTTAGGTTCTTAAATGTATAAAAAATGGCGCTACTTATTATTAAGTAGCGCCATTTTTATTGTTTGTAGTTTATATTAACAAGACTACTGAACGTTAACGACATCTAGTTGAAGAGATGGGTCAAACTCGGTAACAGCATCGTCATTATCAATAGTTTGAACTGGCATTTCTTCTTTATCAAAACCGATATCACCACCATTAATGATCCCTGAGTCACGGTTAATGCTCTTAAAATCAAACATGTTAAAATCTGCAAGGTGGCTTGGAACTACGTTTTGCATCGCTGTAAACATAGATTCAATACGTCCTGGGAATTGTGTATCCCAAGTATTTAGCATTTGCTTGATATTTTGACGTTGCATATTTGGTTGTGAACCACAAAGGTTACAAGGAATAATAGGGTAGTCAGCCATGTCAGCGTATTTGATAATGTCTTTTTCACGACAGTAAGCAAGCGGACGGATAACAACGTGCTCACCATTATCAGAAACTAACTTTGGTGGCATACCTTTTAGCTTGCCGCCATAGAACATGTTTAAGAACATCGTTTCTAAAATATCATCGCGGTGGTGACCAAGTGCAATTTTAGTTGCGCCTAGCTCTTTCGCTGTACGATATAAAATACCACGACGTAAACGTGAGCATAAAGAACAAGTCGTTTTACCTTCAACCAGTTTATCTTGAACAATCGAGTAGGTATCTTCTTCTACGATCTTGTATTCAACACCTAATTTTTCTAGGTACTCTGGTAAAATTTCCGAAGGAAAGCCTGGTTGCTTTTGATCAAGGTTCACTGCGATTAGATCAAATGAGATAGGCGCACTTTTCTTTAAGCCCATAAGAATATCAAGCATGGTAAAGCTGTCTTTACCACCAGATAGACAAACCATGATGCGGTCGCCATCTTCAATCATATTGTAATCAGCGATTGCATTACCTGTATTACGACGGATTTTCTTTTGAAGTTTATTGAAATTGAATTGCTGCGCTTTGGTTAATTCGCTCATTTATTTACTCTAACCTAATGATGGAACCGATAAGGCGGGTATTATACCCAATCAAGGTCAATATGCGAGTTTCAACAAAGATTATTTTAAGAAGGAAAGTTGAGGGCTAATAAATAGCCCTCAATTTGATTAGATGTGGTTAGGGTCTAATGGACTTATGTAGCCATCAGGTTTTAGCGCTAAGATATCACTGTTTAATAAATTAAGTGTATTTTCAGCCGTATTGCCAATAAAGATGGCTGATAAACCAGCTCGTCCTGTTGTCCCTAGAATAACAAGTCCCGCGTGCAATTCATCTTCAACTTCGGAAATTACTTCTTCTGTTTGACCTTCATAAACATGAGTTTGCTCTTCTGGTAGACCATGCTTTTGACGAAGAGCTTTCATCTGAGTTAAATGGTGTCCACGTATCGCGTCTTTATATTGGACTACATCAAATTCAGGAAGCTCCGCATGTATAGAAGGCGGCGTTGATGGATAGGCGTTAACTAAATGTGGTGTTGAATTTAGTACGTCAGCAAAGTAAATCGCTTCTTCAACCATTTTATCATTAAGCTGTAGGTGTGCAGGGTTTTCAGAGCCGACATGTACAGAAGCAAGAATGTTTCCATTATCAGGCCAAGATCTTTCTTTTACTAAAAGAACAGGAATAGGGGATTTACGCAATAAATGCCAATCAGTCGGAGTAAAGAAGACTGTTTCTAATTTTGCATGTTCGCGAGTTGATTTAACCAATAGTTGATAACCACCATCGAAAATTTCATTGATGATCGCTTCATATGGTCGATTGTGCCACACCATTTTTACCGTAATAGTGGTGTGCTCAGGAATATCATAGCTTTCAACAATATCGTCAAATAGTTTGGTTTTTTGTGCAACAACACCATTTCTCATTGCCGTTCTTTCATCGGCAGAAAGCATTGATGTCATTTCATAGGAGAAATCATAGGTTGTGCAGAATAGGGTAATCTGAGATGGCTTGGTGCTACGTTTAGCTATCTCTAATGCACGCTCGAGAGCAGGTTGTTCACTTTGTTCAATGATCCCAGCAACGAGTATTTTACGGTAGCGGTTCATACTAACCTCCCTTGGTAAAAACCAAATACATAAAACTGTTCTGATACATTTACTTTAGCAGTTTAGTCGGAGGTTTGTTGGCTTAGAATACAAAAAAGTGAGGTACATCAAGAGATATACCTCACTTTTAATTGTTTAATTAAGATGGCTTATTTGATTTCTTTAGCAGAGCCAGCAAGCTCAGCCAATGCATCATGATCATTGATCGTAATGTATTTGCCTTTAACCGTTAGCATCTCTGTTTTTTGGAAACGACCAAGTAAACGGCTAATAGTTTCAACGGTTAAACCAAGGTAGTTACCAATATCACCACGAGTCATAGTTAAACGAAACTCTCTTGGAGAAAAACCACGTTGGTGGAAACGAGTCGATAGGTTGTATAAGAAAGCAGCCAAACGTTCTTCAGCATTTTTCTTAGACAGTAACAAAATCATTTCTTGATCGCCTTTAATTTCATTACTCATTAAACGCATGATTTGTTGACGTAGCTTTGGCATTTTTCCTGATAAATCATCAAGAATTTCGTATGGGATTTCACAAACCATTGAAGTTTCTAGCGCTTGAGCAAAGCTTGGGTGTTCAGCATCAGTAATAGCATCAAACCCAACAAGGTCACCAGCTAAATGGAAAGCAGTAATCTGCTCGTCACCTTGCTCAGTGATAGTATAGCTTTTGATCGTACCTGAACGAATCGCATACAATGAACGTAACTCATCACCGGCTTTAAATAACTCTTGGCCTTTTTGAATTGGCTTCTTACGCTCAATAATTTCGTCAAGTTGATCCAATTCTGATTCATTCAAAGTAAATGGAATACATAATTGACTGATACTGCAATCTTGACAGTGAATAGCACATCCGCCTGATTGGATTCGTTTGTTTGCTGAGTTATCTGACATCATCTGATTCAATGCTCTTATAATTGATATATGTCAATTTTAGCACTAACCAGTACCAAAGTGGTAGCATAAAAACAAAAGTATGCAAAAATTTGTAATTAAATTAATTGTTGTAACGCAATATAAACGGTATGAATGCCATAGATGAGCAATAAAGTAGCACTTATGTTTTTGGTTAGTTTATGATTTATTAGTGTATGAAAGGTGTGTGCACCAATACCCACTAAAAACATGGCTGGTAATGTACCAAGTCCAAACGCTAGCATGACTAAAGAACCGTTGAGAGCGCTACCTGAAACCGCCGCCCAGCTTAAGGTTGAATAAACTAATCCACATGGTAACCATCCCCAGAGAAATCCAAAAGGGATAGCATGAAATGGGGATTTTAAAGGAAGCAACGGCTTAGTAAGAGGTGATATATATTGCCAAAGTTTCTTACCAATCACTTCTATATAAACAAGGCCTTTCCACCAATTAGCAATATAAAGAGCAAGTAGACACATTAGTAAACCGGCAAAGATACGCAAGTAAACTAATGCACTATAACTTTCTGATGTTGAGGCTATAGAGACGAACAACCCACCAATGATAAACCCAAAGATAGTATACGATACAATTCTTCCAACATTATATAGAAGAATAAATAGCCAGCGAGGGTAGCCAGTTTTTACTGAATTCATTGAAATTACAGCAGAAATACCACCGCACATTCCAATGCAATGGCCGGCTCCCATTAATCCAACAACAAACGCACCGATAAAATCAATGTTCATCTTTTTTCTTTTTATTGGTGTTTCTTCATCAAATAAGATTTCTGTTCCTTGACGGTCAAGATCTTCAAATTGGTCACTTTTTACTGCCCAAATGAAAACAGCAACAGCGACACATACCAACATAATAGCGATTGGGATTAATAAATATAAACTAGCCATTTTCTTTTAATAACCTAAGAGAATTAGAAACAACAATAATAGAGCTACCAGACATTCCTACAACTGCAATATAAGGAGCAACTAAGCCCATCACCGCTAACGGTAATATAATGGCATTATAGCCTAAAGCCCACGCTAAGTTTTCACGGATGATTTTTCGTGTTTTCATCGCAAGTTCTCGCGCTTCAATAAGTCGAGAAAGATTATCACCAAGAAGGATCATATCTGCGGAAGCTTTTGCTACATCGGTTCCTGAGCCCATTGCTATTGATAGATGCGCGCCAGCGAGGGTCGGGGCATCATTAATGCCATCACCAACCATTAAACTCACTTCTTGTTTTGGTAACGATTTTAAATAATCCAGTTTACCTTGCGGAGTTGCACCGGAAATAACTTCATCGATATCTAAAGCTTTAGCTACTTTTTCCACAGAAGAGCTGCTGTCTCCAGTGAGCATGGTTACTTTAATACCTAAGTGGTGTAATGATTGAATTAAGGCTTGGCTTTCTTGGCGAATAGGATCATCCAATACAAAAGCGGCAACTGCTTGTCCATTTTTAGACAACCATACTTGATAATCTTGATGGTTTTCTAATTCACAATCTTTCGCGGCAAAAGCTTTATGACCAATTTTCCATTCATCATTGCCAATAAACCCTTGTAAACCAGATCCAATGATATTTTCAACGCTATCAAAGTGAGTTTGAGTTGAGTCTCTGTATTGTGAGAAAGCACGAGCAATAGGGTGATTAGCAAAAGATTCCATTTCAGCTGCTATCATTTTTGTTGTGTCTTCTGACATATCAGTAAAGGAATGAACTTGGGTTAATCTAATATTCCCTTCGGTTAACGTGCCTGTTTTATCAATAACTAAACGGTTAACTTTACACAGTGTTTCTAAAACATGGCCACGACGAAGCATTAAACCAAGCTGTGCTAAACGAGAAGTTGAACAAGTAATGGCTGTCGGTGTTGCTAGTGATAACGCACAAGGACAAGTAGCCACAAGAACTGAAAGCATGATCCAAAAAGCATCGTCTGGTTTTGTTTCGTGCCAGTAAAACCAAGTAAATGCAGAGATGATTAGAATACCAGCCACAAAATAACGAGCGACCAGATCTGCAATTTCAGCAACTTTAGGTTTAGACATTTGCGCTTCATCTTGAAGTTTTACAATGTTTGATATCAAAGAATCGGCTTTAGTTTTGGTTACTTTTATTGTTAAGTTACCATCGCCATTGATGGTGCCAGCATAAACTGGATCGGCTTCTTTTTTTGCTACCGGCATTGATTCACCAGTAAACATAGACTCATCAATTGCACTGTACCCTGAAATAACAATACCATCAGCAGGGAGATGCTCTCCAGGAGGAACAATTACCGTATCATCTACATCAAGTGTTCGAGCAGGCACTTTCTTACCTGATGTTAATGTTGCCATTACTGGAATAAGCTTTAACAGGTTTCCTGTAATTGCAGCTGCTTTTCGACGTGCGCGCATTTCAAGGAATCGACCGAGCAATAAAAAGAAGGTAAACATGGCGACAGATTCAAAGAAAACTTCGCCAGATTCAGTAACGGTTGCTACGACACTTGCGAAATAAGCAAATAACATAGCAATTGATACGGGAACATCCATTCCTAGGGTTCTGGCTTTTAAACTGCGCCATGCATTCATATAAAATGGCAGTGCAGAGTAGAGCATAACCGGCGTTGCAAAAACTAAACTAACATAGCGTAGGTAATTTCTAAACTCGGCATCAAGATCACCAAAGACTTCAAGATATAAAGCAACGGCAAGCATCATGACTTGCATCGTAGCTAAACCTGCAACACCTAAACGATATAAGTATTGCTTCATTGAACGGTGATATTCTTCTTCTTGTTTGTCTGCTTCAAATGGAGCTGCTTTATATCCCAGTTGATGAATAAGAGTAAGAAGGGTACTTAATTTAGTTTCTTCTGGGTTCCAACTCAGCAATGCTCGATGTGTAGAGGTGTTCACTTTTATTTGATGAATACCTTGTGCATTAGTAAGTTGCTTTTCGATTAACCAAGCACATGCAGCACAAGAAACGCCATCGAGTGACAGTGTCACTTCTTTGAAGTTGTTATTCGTACGTATGAACTCTTTTTGAATCTCATTATGATCATAATGAGCTAGGGCTTTTAGTTGTTCTGGGACTAAATCTGCTTTATCGGCAGGGGCCGTACGATATTGATAATAAGAAGATAGGCCATTTTCAACGATAGTTTGCGCTACTGATTCACAGCCTGGGCAACACATATCACGGGTTTCACCTAAAATATCGATTTGAAAACTAGAGCCTGAAGGTACAGGCTCACTGCAGTGATAACAATCCTTCGACATATGGTTTATTTACCTTATCTATTTACCTAAGGGGAAAAAATCTTCAGTTGGAAAGTTTGTGCGGCCTTGAATCATCCATGAACTATCATGAGGTAATAATTCAATAAACCAAGGGCCTGCTAATGGTTCATCTAGGTTAATACGATAAATATTTTTCGCATCTGATGTTAATAATTGCGAGAAATCGTGGTTTGGTAACGTTCTATGGGTGAAAGTAGCGTTAATTGCAGGGTTATGCTCTAACTTGCCTTTATCAATTTCAATTTCAATTGTATTACCTACACTACGAACCTTAGCAAAAATTGAAAGTTCTTGAGCAACTTTGATTTTTGAAAGATCGACGTTTATTGCTTTGCCTTTCTTGTAATAGTCTTCTGCGACCAGATCGACATCATGCTCTACAAATAAAATGTAAGTTGATATACATGCAACGACAACGGTACCAGGAAGGATGATGAGAAACCAAGGCCAGAACTGCTTATACCAAGGTTGAGACATAGTAATGATTCCTATTAAAGATCTAGTTATTATGATTTTATATTAGAGATTCAATATAAAAAGGAAAAAAGCCCCTGTACATGCAGGGGCTATTATTTTTATTATTTGTTACTTAAGCTCCAGACATATGCAGAAAGAAGTTGAATCTTCTCTTCACCTAATATGTCTTTCCAAGCTGGCATTACACCTTGACGGCCATTAGCTACTGTTTCAGTAACATCGGCACGAGAATCGCCAAATAACCAATCATTGTCAGTTAGATCTGGTGCACCCAGAGCAGGGTTACCTTTACCATCTGTACCATGACAAGCAGCACAAACGATAAATCGTTGTTTACCTGCAGCGGCTTCTTTAACGTTTACTTTACGACCAGATAGGCTAAGAGTATAACTTACTACTTCTTTAACACCATCAGCACCTAAAGCATCTCCCCAAGCTGGCATGTTCCCAATACGACCATTCATAATAGTTGTTTTGATTGCTTGAGGCTCACCACCATATAACCATGCATTATCGGTTAGGTTAGGGAAGCCTTTCATGCCTCTTGCATCAGAGCTATGACATTGAGAACAGTTTTGTAGGAATAAACGTTGACCTACTTTTAATGCTTCTTCGTCATTTGCAATATCAGTAATAGCTCGGAACTCAGAGGTTCCTGGCTTATATGCAAGCTTTGAAAAAGTTTCGCCAAAATTCGTATTTGCGTCATCTAATTCACGAGCAAATTGATCAAGTGTTTTCTCTTTATGAGAACGCTCAATCGATGCGCGTGATTCTTCTACAGTACGAACGGTTTGGTCTGAACTTGTCCAACCTAAAATGCCTTTAAAGTTACCTAATCCAGGATAAAGAATTAAGTAAACAACCGCAAAGACGATGGTAGCCCAGAACATGTAAGTCCACCATTTTGGCAGTGGATTATTGAGTTCACGAATACCATCGTATTCATGACCCATATCTTCACCTTCTTCAACTCCTGTCGTATTTTTCAAGCAGAAACGAAGAAGTAGGCCACAACCAATTAATGTACCAATACTAATGATACTTATCCAGAGACTCCAAAAAGTACTCATTGTTTATCAACTCCTGTCTTGTTTTGGCTTGAAGTATCTTCTTGTTCATCAGCAAAAACCAAGTTAGCCGCTTCATCGAAACGAGCTGTCTGTTTTTTACTGTAAGCCCAGAAAATAATACCTATCATGCTGCAGAACAGAATGACAGTCCAAATTGCATGAATAGTTCCAGCGTCCATGTGGACCTCCTTACTTCATTGCATGACCAAGAGATTGAAGATAAGCGATAATCGCATCCATCTCAGTCTTGCCTTTAACCGCATCAGCCGCATTTTTTACGTCTTCTTCAGTGTATGGAACACCAAAGTTGTTACGGAAAATAGCAATTTTTTGCGATGTTAATTCACCATCTAACACGTTTTCTTCCAACCAAGGGAAGCCTGGCATGTTGGATTCAGGAACCACATCACGAGGGTTGATTAGGTGAACACGATGCCATTCATCAGAATAACGATCACCAACACGAGCTAGGTCTGGACCTGTACGTTTAGAACCCCATAAGAATGGATGTTCCCAAACGCTTTCACCAGCAACAGAGTAATGACCGTAACGTTCCGTTTCTGCACGGAATGGACGGATCATTTGGCTATGACAAACGTTACAACCTTCACGGATGTAAATATCACGACCTTCCATTTCTAGTGGAGTGTAAACTCGTAAGTTTTCTACCGGCTCAGTCGTTTGTTTTTGGAAAATTAGAGGAGTGATCTCAACTAATGCACCAAAACTGATAGCAACGACGATTAAAACGGCAAGAAGACCCACATTTTTTTCTATGATTTCATGACGATTAGAACTCATAACATGGTCTCCTTATAACACTGGCTGTGGAATTGCTTTTAGGCTGTTCTTCGGAGCAGAGATAGTCTTGTATGCGTTGTACGCAAGTAAGAACATTCCTGATAAGAAGATTAGACCGCCTAAGAAGCGAACAAAGTAGAATGGGTAAGATGCTTCTAGTGATTCCACAAAGCTGTACGTTAATGTGCCATCCGCATTTACTGCACGCCACATTAGACCTTGCATAACACCTGAAATCCACATTGCTACGATGTAAAGAACCGTACCGATAGTCGCTAACCAGAAATGAACATTGATTAGTGATACAGAGTACATACGCTCTTGACCAAATAGCTTAGGAATTAAGTGATATAAAGAACCAATTGAAACCATTGCAACCCAGCCTAACGCACCAGAATGCACATGACCGATAGTCCAGTCAGTGTAGTGAGATAGGGCGTTTACAGATTTAATCGCCATCATCGGACCTTCAAAGGTAGACATACCATAGAAAGACAGAGAAACAATTAAGAATCGAAGAATAGGGTCATAACGAAGTTTATGCCAAGCACCAGACAGCGTCATTATACCATTGATCATGCCGCCCCAAGATGGTGCGAATAGGACCAATGACATAACCATACCTAGTGACTGAGTCCAGTCAGGTAAAGCTGTGTAATGTAAGTGGTGAGGACCGGCCCAGATATAAAGTGATACTAATGCCCAGAAGTGAACAATAGATAAACGGTAAGAATATACAGGACGTTCCGCTTGTTTTGGTACAAAGTAATACATCATGCCAAGGAAGCCGGCTGTCAGTAGGAAGCCTACTGCATTATGGCCGTACCACCATTGAACCATCGCATCAACAGCACCAGAATAAATCGAATACGATTTTGTCATCGATACTGGAACAGCAAGGCTATTCACAATATGAAGAACTGCAACGGTTAAAATGAAGGCTCCAAAGAACCAGTTTGCAACGTAGATATGTGATGTCTTACGTTTAAACAAAGTTCCAAAGAAAACGATAGCATACGCAACCCAAACTAAAGTGATTGCGATATCAATCGGCCACTCTAATTCTGCGTATTCTTTACCTGATGTCATACCTAGAGGCAACGTAATCGCTGCTGCTAAGATAATTGCTTGCCAACCCCAGAAGGTGAACGCAACTAATGGACCACCGAACAAACGTGTTTGACAAGTGCGCTGAACAACATAATAAGATGTTGCGAACAGGGCACTTGTACCGAATGCGAAAATTACTGCATTTGTATGCAGAGGACGCAGACGGCTATACGTAAGCCACGGTGTGTCGAAATTAAGTTGCGGCCAAACTAATTGAGCGGCAATTAGTACACCCACACCCATGCCAACAATACCCCATAGTATGGTAACTAAAGAGAACTGACGAACAACGGTATAGTTGTAGTTTTGTTCATGCTGCTGTACTTGGCTCATAATTGCATGCTTCCACTTTTATTATAACTACACTTTACTTTCCATAGTGCGAACAAATTGTTCGCAATGCCACCCAAAATTCAACTTCAAATAATTGGATTTGTGACCCTTTTATTTTGAAATATTCCTTTTTAATGCAAAAATGGCATTTTCGGCGTCAATGATACTGCACTTCAAAAATGAATCATAGTTGATGCCCATAGTAATTTTACGGTTAAGCAACATTTTTTCATTTTTTTTGAACTAGATAACACAGGTTTTTTCAACTATGGCTATAGAAAAGTTAACAGGTCCTCGTTTATATCAACTTATTTTCTTATTAATCGTACTGATCAGTGCATTTACTTGGAGAACAATTACCTATGTCGATCCAAATGATACCAAGGTTAAGATTATTAAATCAGAGGCTTGTAACATTACAGAACAAGCCTGTACCTTTAATATAGATAGTAATCAGGTCGTTATTGATGTGAAAGAACGTCCAATTATGCAGAACACTGAAATGAATCTTTCAATTTCAGGTCTTGATACCGAGTGGTCTTTAGAGGCTGAAGGTATCAACATGAATATGGGAAAATTGAAATTTCTGCATTTAAATGCAGATAACTCTGAAGATAAGTACTCTGTTTTTTTACCAAAATGTAAACACAATGAGATGAAATGGATGATCAACATATCGAATGGAGACGAGACTATAAATGTTAGTTTCAACTCAATAAAGTAAATAATTTCATAGCGTTAAAAAGTATATGGTTAAAAACTAGGCACTCGTAAAGAAAGATAGGATTAGCATATGAAAATGAAGGTTATATAGAGTTTTTCTACATAGTAGCTTTAATCAAATTTAGTATCGTAATATTCGCGAACAGACTGGTTTGATTAAAGTTTACTACGTAACAAAGTAAGTAATTGAACCAACAGTTCTAATTTAAACTTAGAGAGTATTTACTGGTTTGTTACCTTTAATTTTGCTAGTTACAGTGTAACTAGCATTGTAAAAAGTATTAAGAATAGATACATGTTCTAAGCTAATAATCATTAGATAAATACGAAGTATTATTTAGTGATTATTAGCTATTTTATGGTAAATACGATTATGGTTAAATTAGCTGTTATTGAAAGAATCAATAGTGATGGGGAAGCTGGAATATGTGAATATCAAGTACCATTAAATCTTATTTAACATAATATACATAATGCGCACTGGGGTGTATTGTTATAATAGAAGGTAATTTACTGATAACCATCAGTTTTAGTCAATTATCTGTTATTTTTTTCTTTTGAATTTGTATCTGCTTAGCTTAGTCAGTTACACTAAACTTAATTATATGATTGTTACCTCGTCACAATCAGCTTCAACTTTGCTTTGTGCTCAAGTGTTTACCTAAGGTTTTAAATGAAAAATAATAAACTGACTCTCCTTGCGTTACTTTCCAGTTTACTGCTTTCTGGCTGTGCTAGTTATTCTATTACAGAAAAAGAAATGACGGATTATCTGTCCGATGAAATTCATGTTGAAAAGTCTGTTGGGATCCCAGGATTACTCTATGCTCAAGTTAATGTAGAAAACGTTGACGTTCAAATTGGACGTATTGATACTAATAGGATCAGTGTTTTCGCAAACACAACTGCTGATATCCAAATGATGGATGAGTTAAAACAAAACCTATCACTCACCTTGGAATTTAGTGCTGTACCTGAATACGATAAAGAAACTGGAGAGATTTATTTGAAGTCTCTACGATTAGAGAAATTTGAAGATAAGAATAAACAACTATCGCCAGAACTGACGTCATTATTAAAACCAGCCGTTTCCATCATTGGTTATGCGTTATCTAATGAACCGGCATATAAGTTAAATGCTGATAGACTGAAGGAATTTCTTATAAAGTCAGCTGAACCTAATTTGGTAATAAAAAACAATAAGCTTGTGATTGAGTTATTTGATTAATAATAAGTATTCTAGTTATAGTGCTCTAGGGTGCGCTTAATTAATTTTACACTGCTAATACATGAGTTGTTACTTTAACAGCTCATGTAGATCGGCTTTAAGTGATGACACCGTTTGGCTCGCCTTTTCTGTTCTTGAGGCCTCACTTAATAAATACTCAATCGTATCTGACAGTGTTGAATCTAAGTCTTGTGCTCTAAGAGACAGTTTTTCCCACACACGATAATCTAAGTCGATTGATTTCTTACGCGTATGCTCTTGCTCTGCATTAAAGTGACGCTTTCTTTTTGCTCTGATAGCCTGCTTTAGCTTGTTCTCTAAATCAGGATTCATATGTTTTTGAATCCATTCGAGTGATTTAACCGGCTCATGCTCTAACTTTAAGAACTCATTAACCTGTTGTTGTTGCTCACTAGAATCGATATAACACGTAATTGATTCCCCCATACGATGCTTATTAAATAAATACATCCATTTCCAACCGGCTTCTAGATTTTCAAGTTGTTGGTATTTCATATAAAGCACTCATATTAAAGAGAATAAATTTGGGTGACAGTGTAACTCTAGTTTGCATTATCAGCAACATTCTTCGCGGATAATGAGATTAAGATCTAATTGATAATGTAACTACTGAAAAATCAGACGTGTGTAGTTATGTCATGTATAATCAGTTTTATTTTTTATTAATAAGTAAGCATGCAGTTAGACACGCCATTTCTAATCGAACCTCAGTACGATCATATTCAAGATGCCTTGGATCAATCTCACTCAATCGACGCACAATCACCCTATTCTCTGCAGCCAAGATTGACTCAAGCTTTAGAGGTTTTCTCTCATATAAATGGCATTAATATACTGCAAATCAATGCGTTGGATAATCACGTCTACCGTGAATATATCGCGAACTGGTTATGCTTGAATACATCAAATCGCTTAACTAATGATGAAACAGCTCCTGTTGTTGTCATTGAAAGTGCCACTGAAGCAGAGCTTTTCGGTGTTTATCATAATAAAAGTGACGTTCTTGAACATGGCTTATTACAAAAAACCAATGGTGGATTTCTAATTATTTCACCAAGTCTCCTGCTGGCAAATCCACACTTTTGGCCAAGACTTAAAAGTTTATTACAAGGTCACCCTGTAACAATTTCAGCAAGTGATTCAAAGTCACCAATGCCGGATACACACACCTTAACAGTTGATGTGAAATTGATTATTGTTAGTGATCGCGCTCTACTTGGTGAAATCGAGCAATTAGAGCCCGACTTACTTGCTGGCATGTCAATGTTTGCAGAATATGAGTTTGATACCACCCTGGAAAGTGACACGGTAACTGACTATGTAAAACTGATTAGCTCACTCTCTACTAAACATAAACACTTACCACTAGAAAATGGGTCTGCTTTATTACCATTGCTCAAAGCTGGTGCCAGAGAATGTGAAGACCAGACTCGACTTAACTTATGCTTGTTATGGTTGAACTCTATTTTAGCGCATGCCTCTTTAGCGTCATTATCAAAAGAATATATTACTGCTGATGATTTTAACCAATCATTTAAAACCAAGTATAATATTGAATCCTATTTACCATCACGAGCTCTCGATGATATTTTAGAACAAAATATTTTTATTGAGACCCAAGGTGAGCAAGTCGGTCAGATTAATGGGTTAACCGTAGTGTCTGTACCTGGGCACCCTATTTCTTATGGTGAACCTTCTCGAATTACATGTGTCGTACATGCTGGTGATGGTGAGTTATCAGATGTAGAACGCAAAGTAGAGTTAGGTGGCGATCTTCATGCTAAGGGTATGTTGATAATGCAAGCTTATATACTTAGCCAATTAAAAACTCATGAACCTCTGCCTTTTACTGCCTCGATGGTATTTGAGCAATCTTACTGTGAAGTTGATGGTGACAGCGCAAGCTTAGCAGAGCTCTGTGCATTTTTAAGTGCCCTTGCAATAAAGCCAATTAATCAAAGTTTAGCTATTACTGGTTCTGTCGATCAGTTTGGTATGATTCAACCTATTGGCGGTGTAAATGAAAAGATTGAAGCCTTCTTCCAGCTGTGTGAAAAACGCGGGTTAACTGGTGAGCAAGGTGTTATTATCCCAGAAACAAATGGAATTAATCTTGTACTTTCCGATGAGGTAATTCAAGCCGTTAACGAAAAACAGTTTACTATTCATCTTGTTAGTCATGTTGAACAAGCTGTGGAATTATTAACAGGGTTGCCATTACAATCTGAAGAACACGAATCGATTTTCTCTTTAATTGCTCAACATATTGAAGATGTTGAACATAATCCGAATCAGTGTTCCGCTTTATTCTGTCGTATTAAGAACTGGTTTAACCAGCGCTGATCAGACTTGATAAGCGTACAAGTGTTAGCTAGAATCTCAGCAACTTATTTAGGAGTAATACTTTAATGCAAAATAAACCTAGTTCATACAATCGTGAAGATTTACTAGCATCAAGCCGTGGCGAATTATTTGGCGCAAACGGACCACAACTACCTGCACCAAACATGTTAATGATGGATCGCATCCCTCTTATGTCTGAAACAGAAGGTCTATTTGGTAAAGGTAAAGTTATCGCTGAGCTAGATATTACTCCAGACCTTTGGTTCTTCGATTGTCATTTCCCTGGTGACCCAGTAATGCCTGGTTGTCTTGGCCTTGATGCAATGTGGCAACTTGTTGGTTTCTTCCTTGGCTGGATTGGCGGCGAAGGTAAAGGTCGTGCTTTAGGTGTGGGTGAAGTTAAGTTTACAGGTCAAGTTCTACCTACTGCTAAAAAAGTAACGTATGAAATTGATTTTAAACGTGTTATCAACCGTAAATTAGTAATGGGCCTAGCAGATGGTCGCGTTCTAGTTGATGGTAAAGAAATCTACGTTGCTAAAGATCTTAAAGTGGGTCTTTTCCAAGATACATCAAAGTTCTAATTAAAGAATTTATTGATTGATAAAGCTAGCCTTGTGCTGGCTTTATTTTTATATAGATCAATTAAGTTATAGTGCATTATGCGCATATTTATATTCATCTATGAGCTGCTTTTGTTGTCCCATTTCTTTGCTCTAGATAAAATTAAAGCCCCATAAAGAGGCTTTAATTTAGAATTCTATTTAATGTTTAGTTATTTAAACAAACCGGAATGTTTGTCATCTCTTGCGTCCCGCCAGCCCCCTAGCCAACATGAACGAGCATCCATTGTTTGATATGGGCAGTTCTCTGATGAACGGCCATTTAAACCAGCTTTGTAGCCTTGTGATTGTGCTCGCTCTAAACGGTCACGCTTTTGTCTCTTCATAGTTCAGTCCTCATAGATGGAAGGCATAATGCTTCAATAAATATACTACTTTACTACTGATACCCTTTTATTCCGTTAGGGTTCATCACGAACATTTCATGATGACAATATTAAGAATCGGACAATTTGAGCCTTTTTTCAAGTATAAAAAAAGCCCGAAGTCTCAATTTGTGACTTCGGGCTTAGTCTTATTAATTGCTTTTATTTAATTCGCTTTCGCATTAAACCAAATAAACCAAGCAATGTTATAGCGCCAAAGCCAAGTGAACCACCTTGACGTTCGATAGTACTGTTCTCAAATGGACGAGCCTGAATACTACGTTGTGTAGGATCTGAAATTGGAACTAACTTAACTGCAACAATCTTTTCAGCTGTACTTCCGTTACCACAATAAGAATCACTCGCTACAGAATCATAACCGCCGACACATTTAAGTGCCGTAGCAGAGATAACACCGGCATCATTGATGTCAGTTGCATCGTAGATACGAAATTGGTTGTTGTTATCCGTTGTTCCAGAGACTTTACCATCATTGGTTAAGTCATCAATTATCCAAGCTTTGTTGTTAAAGATCTTAGCTCTGTCTACATCTGTTCCATTGCCGTTATATGGGTAAATAAACGCACGTTGACGACGCTGTTTACCATCGTATTCACGGTTATTTTCTATATCGATACGACCAACAATCTCATTAAAATTGTTAATTCCACCCATTTGTCCACCAGCGCCATTAAAGAAGATCCCACCAGAAAAGAAACTAGCACTTGGGGATGCCGCATTAGGAATAACAAATAAACGATTTGCGACAGCACCATTTTCAGGGTAATTGCCCGAACGCTTTGCTTGACCAACCGCAACTAAGTTTTCATTTATATTTGTGACAACAGAGTTAGAGTGAATAAAATCACCACCAATCTCAGCTTGAGCATTTACAACAGTATTGGAATCCCAGTTGTTAGCACTGATACCATTAGCAACTATTTTTTGTTTAAATATAGTTGCTTGCATTAAACGTGAATCGCCATCTGCAGTACTATTATATCCAACGATATACATGCGATCTGAATCATTAGCATCGATAATTAAATCACGAGCACTACCTTGAGCATAAACATCATTTCCACTACCGTTATCTGAGGTGTTTTTCCAATCTAATTCAATTGGAGCATTACTCCCATCCCATATAGCTGCTTTAGAAAAATTATTTAAGTAATTACTACTAGATGAAATGCTGCCTACTGTATATGACTTTTTCTTAGCCCATGCTCTAGATTGTTGGCCAGTTCCATTAGCTAATTCAACGGAATTAAATGCTTGGTTTCGAGTCGTCGATGAATTGTAATTACCTATAGCTTCAGTGTCTGACACTAAACTATTAATAACTACATTTACTTTAGAGCTATTAATAGGTGAGTTTTCAATGAATGCAGAAGAATTGTTTGGAGGTGTAGAGCCTCCATTTAATTCTCTTTTCCAACCATTCCATTGATTCGAAGCCCAAGACTCGCAAGTAGTATAACCTAATTGAAAGAAGCAATAGTCTTCAAAGCCATCATAGCCATCTTCAATATAATCAAAAGAATTATCTATAGCAAAAGCGACTTCTTCGCGATAAGAAACGCCCTCTGCCCAGTTTCGAGTTTCACCAGCTAGTTTATAATCTTCACATGTAGCTGGTGTAGTAGGTAAAGCTCCTGAATCAAAACAGTTCACACCTACAGCTGAAGGCTGAATTGCTGTTCCATAATACTCAGATCCAGTTACACCTGCTGGAGTTACTTCCACCACTTTATAAAGCGCCGCTTGCGCAGGAAGCGCAGCGGACACCAAAACAGCTAATGTGGTTAATTGTAATTTACTACTCATTTAACTTCCTATTGTAGAGCTTCAAGTTCTTCCCAACGCTCGAATGCCACTTCCAACTCTTGCTCAGCTTCTGCTAAACGTCCTAAGACTTCATCAGTCTTTTTAGGGTCTTGTTGGAAGAAAGTCGCGCTGTTCACTTTCTCTTGAAGTTCAGTAATTTCATTTTCTAATTTTTCTAATGTTTCAGGTAACTGTTCAAGCTCACGCTGTAACTTATATGATAATTTCTTTGGCTTAGCCACCTGCTCTACTTTTTGAGTTGTAGCAGCAACTGGTTCCGCTTTTACTTTTACTGTTGGAGCCATTGCATCACGAGTCGCCTGTACATTAGCACGTTGACGCTGTGCATCGTGATAGCCACCTACGAATTCTTCGATCTGGCCCTCACCTTCAAAGATCCAACTGGTCATTACTGTGTTATCAACGAACTGACGATCGTGACTTACTAATAATAATGTACCCTGATAGTTGGCAAGTAATTCTTCTAAAAGTTCCAATGTTTCGATATCTAAATCATTGGTTGGTTCATCAAGAATCAATAAATTGTTTGGACGAAGGAACAAACGCGCAAGTAATAGACGGTTTTTCTCACCACCAGACAATGCTTTAACAGGCTGGCGAGCACGTTTTGGCGAGAATAAGAAATCTTGTAAATAACTTAATGCATGACGCTCACGGCCACCAACAGTTACTTCCTGTTTACCATCTGCTAGGTTATCAATAACCGTTTTTTCAGGATCTAATGCTTCACGATATTGGTCAAAGTAAGCCACTTCCAATTTCGTACCACAATGCAATTTACCTGAATCAGGTTGCAGTTGGTCAAGCATCAGTTTAAGTAACGTACTCTTACCACAACCATTCGCACCAATTAGGGCAATACGGTCGCCACGCATAACATTGAAGCTGAAGTTCTTAACAATGTTTTTGCCATCAATTGAGTAATGAAGGTTTTCAGCTTCAAATACAATTTTACCTGAACGATTTGACTCATCCACTTGGATATTGGCTTTACCCATTACTTCACGACGCTCTGAACGCTCACGACGTAATTGTTTTAATGCACGAACACGACCTTCATTACGAGTACGACGTGCTTTAATACCTTCACGGATCCATGCTTCTTCTTGAGCAAGAACTTTATCAAACTGTGCGTTTTGATCAGCTTCTACACGTAGTGCTTCTTCTTTTGCTAGTAAGTATTCTTCATAGTTACCAGGGTAAGACGATAAGTTACCACGGTCTAAATCTACAATACGTGTCGCCATTGATTGAATAAACGCACGGTCATGCGAGATAAAGATAATTGAACCTTTAAAATCTTTTAAGAAAGTTTCAAGCCATTCAATCGTCGTTACGTCTAAGTGGTTGGTTGGTTCATCAAGAAGTAATACATCAGGATCAGAAACCAAAGCACGAGCTAATGCCGCTTTACGTTGCCAACCACCAGATAAATCAGTTAGTAGCGTATGACCATCCAGTTTCAATGATTCAAGAACTGATTGAATACGCATATCAAAATGCCATGCATTAAGGTGATCAATTTTTTCTTGAGCACGAGATAGCTTATTAATGTTTGATTCACTTGGATCAGTTTCTAGTAAATCAAGAAGACGGTGATACTCTTTTAAGTATTTACCCGCCTCTGCTAAACCTTCTGATACATAATCAAATACAGTACCGCTCTCATTACGCGGTGGATCTTGTTCTAGACGAGAAACCACCACATCTTGATTAATTTGAAGTTTGCCGTCATCCATAATGATGTCACCAGCAATTACTTTCATTAGCGTTGATTTACCTGCACCGTTACGGCCAACTAAACACACACGCTCATTTTCTTGTAAAGCGAAATCAGATTTGTCTAATAGCGGATGATCACCAAACGCTAATTGACCGTTATTAATTGTAAGTAATGCCATTGTCTTCTAACCAATTCTTTAATTGCGATATATTGAATGGCCAATTCAGCTCAGATAAGCCATTGGCCACCACAGGTATTGTGACACCGTAACGAGAGAAAAGCTCATCGTTGAACGCTATGTCTACCGTGTCTACTTTTTCGATATCTACACCCACCTCCACAAGCAAGTCAAATGCTTGCTCGCAAAGATGGCAGCCTTCCGTGCTATAGAGAGTAATCATTCGTCTCTAGTCTTCCTTGTGAGTAATAATCCAACAGTTATGAATGTGTTTGTTACGAGCAAAATCAAGCGGCAATGTTTGCTTAGAAATATTCTTAGCTTTAAGGCCTGCTTTCTGTAGTGCTTCGTCATCCATTTTGAAGTTACGTTTATTGTTTGAGAATACGATCGTTCCGTTCTCACGTAGCATACGTTTTAGGTTCTCAAGTAACATGATGTGATCACGTTGAACATCAAACGTCTGTTCCATACGCTTAGAGTTAGAAAACGTAGGTGGATCGATAAAGATTAAATCAAACTCGCCTTCTGCTTGTTGTAGCCATTGTAGACAGTCTGCTTGTAAGAACTGATGCTGAGTACCCGTTTGATCATTGGTATTCATGTTCTTCTGTGCCCACTCTAGGTAGGTACGAGACATATCAATTGTCATGGTAGATTTTGCACCACCACAAGCCGCATGAACGGTTGCTGAACCGGTGTAAGCAAATAGGTTTAAGAAATCTTTACCTGCTGCCATTTCACCAATCATTTTACGAGTTAACTTATGATCTAAGAATAAGCCTGTATCTAGGTAATCTTGTAGGTTAACGATCAGTTTTACGCCGTACTCATCAACATCAAAAGAGCGAGATTTCTCAGCCAGTTTTTGATATTGATTTTTACCTGATTGCTTTTGACGAACTTTCAAAATCACGTTATTTGTTTCTACGCCGGTAACCAGAACCGTTGCTCGGATCATATCTGTTAAACGACGACGTGTTTTATCTTCAGAAATTGTTTTTGGTGCCGCGTATTCTTGAATGATGATGTAATCTTTATATACATCAATCGCAGCATTGTAATCTGGTAAATCTGCATCATAAAGACGGTAACAATCTAGTTTCTCTTTACGAGCCCACTTACCAATCTTACCTAGGTTCTTTTTAAGACGGTTCATGAATTCAGGAGCAACTTCAACGTTAGCGGCTTCTTTACGTTCAGCAGATTCAGTAATTGAGTAGTTTTTCTGAACACACGGTAATGCACCATTGTTCAGTTTAAATTGCTTATCAGCACGCATACGTATACATGCTAATAAATCATCATTACTTGAATAGATTGATGCAGTACAACCACCAAACTGTTCTTTAAGTTGGCGGCCAAACTCACTGTACAACGCAATCAATGCAGGCTCAGTACTTAAACGCTCACCATATGGTGGGTTACAAATCACTACGCCATTTTCAAATGCTTCTGGACGCTCAATCTTAGTTGCATCACCAACATCAAACGTAATTAAATCTTCAACGCCAGCACGACGGGCATTTTCACGAGCGGTTTGAATAACACGGTAATCACGATCAAATCCGTAGAAATGAGTATCTACTTTCTTAACGCCACGACGACTCTTAACACGAGCTTCTGAGCGAATTTCAGTCCATAGCTCTTCATCAAAATCATTCAGTGCTTCAAAACACCATTTCTCACGCTTAACACCAGGTGCCATTTCACAAGCCATTAGTGCCGCTTCAATCAGTAACGTACCTGAACCACACATTGGATCTAATAATGGTTTGCTCTCATCCCAAGTACTACGAAGTACTAAGGCTGCAGCTAATGTTTCACGTAGTGGTGCACGACCTGCTTCAGTACGGTAGCCACGTTGATGTAAACCTGAACCAATTAAGTCAAAGCCAAGAATCCCTTTCTCACCAGACAAACGCATATGTACACGCAAATCAGGCTCAGCTTTATCAATGTTTGGACGCTCTAAGTCAGCTTTTGTAAAACGGTCAACAATCGCATCTTTTACTTTTAATGCGCCGTATTGGCTGTTTCGAATCTCACGGTTAGTACCGTTAAAGTCCACCACCAATGTTTTATCAGCACTGAAATAATTAGGCCAATTGATTGCAGAAGCACCTAGGTATAAATCCATATCATCACGAACATCAAACTCAGACAGAACTTGAATAAAACGTGACGCGATACGACTCCATAAGCAACAACGATAAACAACGTCTGTTGGAGCTTCAAACATTACCCCTGCATAAACCAATTTTGGGTCTGTAACACCAAGTGCAATAAGTTCGTCAGCGAGTAGGTTTTCAAGGCCTTTAGAAGTGATGGCTAAGTATTTTTTCATGAGATTCTTTTGGTTATTAAATTACCTCGCATTATACATGAATCTAGTTGAAAGAGGACAATTAGATTGTAGATAAACACAAAGCTCACCACCCAACTAATATCTTAGAAAACATACAGTTAACAATTAATCATGCTAACCCTTTTTTACTGCGTTTCTAAATGGAAACAAACACAGACAACAAAAAGATACATAAACTGGACTATACCACTTAGTTTTTACATAGGTTATTTAATTACAAATAGGCGTAAATAAGGAATTTATTTATATTTCAGATGATTTTATCAATGGGATATTAAAAATAAATATGCGGAATATTGGGGCTAGATCTCATTTATAAGAGATAGTAATACGGGAAAATTAACGCTAAATAGGTAAGCTAAAAGCGAGAATTACTTCTTTTGGGAGGTTTGAATAGCACTTTAAAGGTGAGATAAGGCGTTTGCTTGAATGAAGAGTAAAACTAAAGAGAGGCTAAAATAGAAAAGAAAGGCTTACTACCCTACTAATGCATAGTAAGCAGAGTTAACCACTTGCATCTTAGCCATGCGATCGTGCATCACTTTAATAGGTTCACAAAATGCCATGTATTTGGTTGGGTTAAGTGCAAACGAGTCCATATCTACCAACATACACATACTGGCACATTCGTAGTTCTCAACAATAATGAAATGTCCTTCACCTAAATCATTTTTAAGAGAGACCACTTCCCCTTCTTCAGGGCAATATCCCTCACCTTGTGGCTCAAAGAACCAACTTTTAGGTAACATAGGTTTATGAAAGCGCTTTGCTGCAACACAGTTAAGGGCAAGCTCCACTTTGCGAGGTTCCGATAGCGGAAGAAATGAAATGTATTCTACGAACATTTGATAGGCAGAGGCATCATCGACAGAGAATTTGCATTGCTCAAAAGCACCATCGATAAGAACTTTACAAGGTAAGTTCACACGAAAGACCATATCCATACCCAAATCGAGCATTAGAGATTGTGCTTTATTATCGTAATACCAATTCCATGTATCACTGGGTTTAAGCATTATGGTTTCTCTCTTGAAAAATGGGAAGAGTCCCTTCGTAAGCCAATCATCAATTACTGCAAATTATGCTGAAAAAGTGTGTTTATTTTCAGTCAAAAATATACTGATGCAATTAACTTCTAATTTTACAAGAGCTTAGGAATAAAAAAAGGGGAAATTCACATTCCCCCTTCCAATCGAACAGTCTGTAAGCAACTTTCGCTACTTTTTATGCTTCTTAAATATTATTTACGATATCTCTAACTAGACCAGGGCCTTTATAGATGAAGCCAGAATATACTTGAACTAGATCTGCACCAGCAACCATTTTCTCTTTTGCAGCAACATAAGAGTCAACGCCACCTACCCCAATGATTGGTAAGTTATCACCAAGTAGTTCTTTAAGACGACGAACCACTTCAGTACTACGAGTTTGAACAGGACGGCCACTTAAGCCTCCCATTTCTTCTGCGTGCTTCATGCCTTCAACCATAGAACGATCTAATGTTGTATTGGTTGCAATCACACCATCAACCTTAAACTTAATTAATGATGCTGCAATTTGAGATAATTCGTTGTCATCTAAGTCCGGGGCAATCTTTAGCGCAATCGGTACGTACTTACCGTATTTCTCTGCTAATTCTTTTTGCTTCTCTTTTAATTGAGAAAGAAGATCATCTAATGCTTCGCCATATTGAAGCGTACGAAGTCCTGGAGTGTTTGGTGATGAGATATTAATCGCAATGTAACCAGCGTATTGATATACCTTCTCCATACAAATTAGGTAATCTTCCGTACCCTTTTCAATTGGCGTATCTTTGTTTTTGCCAATGTTAATACCAATAACACCATCAAACTTTGCTTTCTTTACGTTCTCAACAAGATTATCAACACCAAGGTTATTGAAACCCATACGGTTGATAATGCCTTCCGCTTCAATAAGACGGAATAGACGAGGTTTATCATTACCTGCTTGAGGACGAGGAGTTACAGTTCCCACTTCAATAAAACCAAAACCCATTGCGCCAAATGCTTCAATACATTCGCCGTTTTTATCAAGACCAGCCGCAAGGCCAAGTGGATTTTTAAAGGTAATGCCCATAACTTCTACAGGTTTAGAAGCCAATTTTTGACGATAGAAGAGATCGAGAGGAGTGCCGGTAAAGCGTTTGAAATTTTGAATTGCTAGGTCATGTGCTTTTTCAGCATCAAGTTTGAAAATGCCAGCTCTGGCGATGCGATATAACATTGTAACTCCAAAATAAGTCCCGTATAAACGGGGAGTCATTATTCACTGATTTTATTCACAATTCAAACTTAATCGTACTTTATTCATTAATATTTATGGCTTATTTTTCGCCCTTAAATGACATAAAGAATAATAAATCACAAAAAACGCTTATTAATATAGATAAATTAGAAAATTCTCGGGGAAATAAAAAGGGAAAGTGAATATAAACTCACTTTCCCCTTCATTAAGCAAACGTTTATCTGATTATAATAATCAGCTTAATTGTTGCTTTACTGTTTTGACGTACAGCTTAAGTTTAATAACGTAAGTTCTCTTAATGCTACCGAGAATTTAGCGAATTCATGGACTGAACCGACCTTAAACTCATTCAAGATATTATCCCAACGTCCTACAGAGGCCGCGTTCTTTTCACACCACTCTTCAATGGCCTTTTCAACTGACTCGGTATCTTTGTACTCAGCAAGTACTAATTGAGTCAATTGACGTTGCTGCCAATCTAGGTCTTCACGGAAAGAAGCACGAGCAAGCGCTTGCCAATGGTTATCAACACCTTGGTTATTAATCTGTTTTAAGAACCAATGCAGAGATAACTTATCACCCAGAACATAGTATAAACGCGCTGTCGTTGAAACTGGTTGCTTCATATCTACCGCAACAGCTGAAATGTCCATCGCAGAGTACAGGCTACTTAGACGAGCAAGTACATTACCTAACTCGCAAGGTACACCCATTTCTAGATAGTGATTTGCTTGTTCAATGTGCTCAACCACTTCATCGTTAACTAAGTAACTATCAAGGTTATCTTTAATCTCATTAACTGCAGGCTTATATTTTTCGATAAGCTGCTGAATTGACATATTTTGTGAGCCATTACGTAATAACCAACGAGTCACTCGACGAATGGTTCTGCGCATGGCAAATAACGCTTCGTACTGAGCTTCTGTCGTTGAGATATTATCGAGATTACGGATCTCTTTAAATAAATCACCAAAATCAAAGATAGCTCGAGTTGCTGAATACGCATTCGCAATATCAGTGACGGTGTAACCTGTCTCTTCTTGCAAACGAGTGATGAAATTACAGCCCATCTCATTAACCATCTGATTTGCTAAACAAGTCGCGATGATTTCTGAACGAAGTGGATGATTATCCATTTCTGCTTTATAGTTACGTTGTAACTCAGTTGGGAAGTAAGTCGTTAGTAAATCAGCATGGTATGGATTATTTGCAATCTCATCACAGGCTAGCTCATCTTTTAGAACCATTTTTCCATAAGCAACAAGAACTGAAAGCTCTGGACGAGTTAGACCCTGCCCCATTTTTTCACGTTCAATCAGAGTTTCATCATCAGGAATAAACTCTAATCCGCGATCCAATTGACCTTTCTTCTCTAGGTTATGAATAAAACGAATTTGTTCTTTAACTAACGATGTACCTTGTTGCTCAGCAACTGAAATTGATTCTGCCTGACAATATGCATCATCAAGAACAATCTCACCTACTTCATCTTCCATTTTCTGAAGCAGAACATTACGTTGCTTATAGGTTAGATCACCATTAGCCACTAAACCATTCAGTAAGATCTTAATGTTTACTTCATTATCAGAACAGTCAACACCGCCTACGTTATCAACAAAATCGGTATTAACACGTCCACCTTTCTGGCCATATTCAATACGACCCAATTGAGTCATGCCTAAGTTACCGCCCTCACCAACAACCTTCGCATTTAGCTCTGAACCATTGATTCGTAAAGAATCATTAGCACGGTCACCAACATCAGCACTGGTCTCTTTTTCTGATTTAACGTATGTTCCGATCCCGCCATTCCATAATAGATCCACATTCATTTTTAAGATCATCTGGATTAAATCGTTTGGAGCTAATGACTGCTTACGGGTACCTAACATCTTCTGAATTTCAGGAGAAAGATCTATCGACTTAGCACGACGAGAGAAAATTCCACCACCTTGAGAGATCAGATCTTTATTGTAATCTTCCCAGCTTGAACGAGGTAATTCGAATAAACGAGCACGCTCTGGCCAAGTCAGTTCTGAATTTGGATTCGGGTCAATGAAGATATGCATATGGTTAAATGCCGCTTGAAGGCGAATATGTTTTGATAGCAACATACCATTACCAAACACATCTCCCGCCATATCACCAACACCAGCAACGGTGAAGTCTGTTGTTTGACAATCAATATCCATTTCACGGAAGTGACGTTTAACTGATTCCCACGCCCCTTTTGCTGTAATACCCATCGCTTTATGGTCGTAGCCATTAGAGCCACCAGAAGCAAACGCATCACCTAGCCAGAAGTTGTACTCTTCTGATACTGAGTTAGCTAAATCAGAGAAGGTTGCAGTACCTTTATCTGCGGCAACAACCAAATACGGATCATCATCATCATGACGAACCACATTCTTTGGAGGTACGACTTCACCTTCAATGATGTTGTCTGATACATCTAATAGCGCACAAATAAACTGCTTATAACAGCGTTGGCCTTCGGCAAAAATATCATCACGAGTTGTGAAATTATGCTGTTTCTTACAAACAAAACCACCTTTTGCACCCACAGGAACAATTACGGTGTTCTTAACTTGTTGAGCTTTAACCAGACCAAGAACTTCGGTACGGAAATCCTCTTGACGATCTGACCAACGTAAACCACCACGTGCTACTTTACCACCACGTAAATGCACACCTTCAATATCAGGCGCATAAACGAAGATCTCAAACGCCGGCACTGGTGCAGGGATTTCTGGGATAATTGATGGCTGAAGCTTTAGAGATAGCCATGGTTTTGGTAGACCATTCTCCGCTTGTTGATAATAGTTAGTACGTAACGTAGCTAAGATCATCTCAACATAACGACGGATAATACGGTCATCATCCAAGCTTTCTACTTTATCTAGGCTTGAGTAAATCGCATCAAGTTGTTTTTGTTGTTTCTTCTCTGACCATGCAACACTTGGATCAAAACGGAACTCAAACAAATTAACCACAGCAACCGCAAGTTTGGTATGCGTTGACAGTGTATCTTCAATGTATTGCTGACTAAATGGGAAGCCAACTTGACGCATATAACGAGCATAAGAACGTAGAATCGTCACTTCACGGCCAGACAGACCCGCACCAAGAACCAAACGGTTAAAGCCATCACTCTCTAATTGACCATTCCAGATCTGAGCAAACGCTTCTTGGAAACGATCACGAGCTTGACGAAGATCGACTTCTTCAGAACCATTATGAATCATAGAGAAATCTAAGATCCAATCAACCGAACCATCACTCTTCTTAACGGCATATGGTGATTCACCAATAACACGCAAACCTAAGTTTTCAAGCATAGGCATAACATCTGATAAATGAATCGGCTCATCACGGTGGAACAGTTTTAATTTAACGTTCGCAGAGCCTTTCTTCTCTTCTTGCGGACGATAAAACAACATACCGAGTTTGTTGTCATCACTTAACAATTCAAGACGTTCAATATCAGCAACAGCAGAGCCAGGAAGTGTTGCTTCTTTGTATGAACGAGGGAATGCACGTTGGTATTTCTTCGCAATTGCGGTACCTGTACTCTCACCTAAGTTAGCAACAATCACATCACAAAGACGATCATCCCAAGTAGATGCTGCTTCCATTAAATTATTTTCAATATCTTTCACATTAATGTCGCCGTTATTATTGTCTACACGAATAATGTAATGCGTTCTCGCTAATGCACTCTCAGAGAAGAATGTCGTAAACTCTACTTCTTGATTAGAACCAAAGTAGTTTTTAAGAATTCGTTGAGTTTGACGACGAAGCTCTGTGTTGTAACGCTCTTTTGTTACGTACACCATGCATGAGAAGAAACGACCAAATGGATCACGACGAACAAATAAACGTAATAAATCACGATCTTGCATCTTAACAACGCCCATACCCACTTCTAACATCTCTTCTTCTGTTGCTTGGAAGAGTTCATCACGAGGGTAAGTTTCAAGGATGTTGCTTAATGCTTTATAAGAATGCGAGCCTTTAATGTACTGGCTTGTCTCTAAAATACGTTCTACTTTATTACTAAGTAGTGGAATATTAGACACACTTTGGTTATAAGCCGTTGAGGTATAAAGCCCAGTGAAGCGATGCTCACCAATAACTTTACCTTCTTTATTTAAACGCTTAATACCAATGTAATCTGTATAGGCAGGACGATGGATACGAGACTTCGTATTTGATTTTGTTAAGATTAATAGATCTGATTTCTTTGCTGCAGCACGAGCCGACGATGGCATCTCAGAAAGCCTCGTCATATGAATACGTGAAGCTAAAGAGAATAAACCTAAACCAGCCTCTGCTGTAGGTGTTAATTCATGATCACCTTCTACCGCTGTTAAATCAAAATTCTTATACCCCATTAGAGTAAAGTTATGATTTTGAAGCCAGGTTAAAAACTCAATCGCTTCATTTACCGCATCTTTAGCAATTGGAGAGTCATTATCTTTAAGCTCTTGAATAACTTCAGTCAGTTTATCTGACATTGGTTGCCATTCATTCACTACACGGCGAATATCTTCAAGAACTAATAATAGTTCAGCTTGAAGCGCGTCCATTTCAGCAGGATCATTCATATGATCGACTTCAAAATGGAACAGAGTTTGTTGCATTTTACCATCACTGCTACATATCGAAATAATCTCACCGCTCTCATCACGAGTAAAGCAATGTGGACCATGTAACATAAAGTGGCTTGTCATATCAAGACGGGTAAGCGCCATCTTAACGGAATCGACTAAAAATGGGCCATCAGGAACAACAATCTCTACCACTGTGTGGGTTGACTGCCAACCATCTTGGCTTAACTTTGGATTGAAAACACGAACCGAAATATCAGACAAGTTAACATCAGATAAATGGTTCCAAAGACTGAGGGTTGCCCCATACATATCTGATTCATTACGTTGCTGTAAATCATCATCATCAATATTGGCAAATAAACGCTGAGCAAGTTGCGTTACTAGGGATTGTTGAGGCATTTCAAGCTTTTCAGCAATTAGAGCGTACACTTTCTCAAGTAGTACAGGAACGATAGGATCACGCGTCGTCATAAAGCGAATGCTCCGTTTCTTAATTAGAATTATTAATTATAGTGTAGCAGTTGGTACTGCTTGTGCGCCTCATATTGTAGGGAGAATATGACTAAAACGTTATGACTTTTTTGCGTTAAAGAGGCTTTATAGTTAGAAGTGTGATTAAGGTAGCGATTTATCCTACTTGTTCTAAGTTTAGAAAACGATTGTTTTGGTCAGTAGTTAAACGAAAGCGCCCTTTCACGCCTAATTGAGTTAAAAAAGAGCGAAAACGAGAAGCGGGTAATTGCAGTTTAAGTCCCTGCTCTGTCATTACCACTACCGTACTTGCAGACCCTGAATAATGGCTTAAAAAGGCCTGATAGCTTACATTTACTCTAAAGTAGTAGAATTTGTTCATTCATTTAAATCTCTAATAATTAGAATGCTATTGTGGCGTTGAAATAAAAAAATGGCCAGTAAAAAAACTGACCATTTCGATTTTAGAATAACAATAAGCTCAGCATATTATGCTAGTGCTTTGGTTACTTTTTCAAACAGATCTTTTGCTAGGTTATCAAGATCAGCCAAACGCTGAAGCTGAGCCTTCATTAGATCTTGGCGATCACTATCATACTTCTTAAACTTCAATAATGGATCTATTAAACGTGAAGCGACTTGCGGGTTACTTACATTAAGATCAAGTAAGATATCACCTAAGAATGCATAACCTTCACCTGATTTACTATGGAAATTTACCGCATTATTTGCAGCAAAAGAACCAATCAAACTGCGAGTGCGGTTTGGATTTTTCAGGCTGAATGCTTTATGATCCATCGTCGCTTTAATGGTAGTTAGTGCATCACTATTTGGGTTAGAACCCTGTAAAATGAACCACTTATCCATAACTAGACCATCATGTGACCATTTATCACTAAAGTCATCCATTAACGTTTGACGGATAGAAAGTTCAGCTGAATTAGCAGAAACCATCGCAGCCATTGTATCTGTCATGTTATCTGCAGTTTGATATTGTGCTTCAACTAACGCTTCACCAATATCTGTTTTCGCTAAATAACTTAACGCACAATTACGTAATGCACGTTTACCAATCGCATCATGATCAACAGAGTAATCACCCTGCTTTAGACTGTGATAGATTGCAGAAAACTCATCTTTAAGCTCTGTTGCTAATGTCTGTTTAATAAAACCAAGTGCCTTATCAATAGCATCAACATCCACCGTATCAAACCAACCTGTGATCTCATTATGATTTGGTAGTACAAACATTTCAGCAATAAATGCCTGCTCTAGATCCGTATTTAATAGCACACCACGGAACGCATCAACTAGCGCTTCTGATAATTCAAGCGGTTGATTTTTTTGTACATTGATAATGTTTGAACGAATGTAATTAGCCAAAAGCATTTGGCCTGCATCCCAACGAGCAAAATCATTTTGCGCGTGAACCATTAAGAAAATCAGCTCTTCATCTTTGTAAGCGTAATTTAATTTAACTGGTGCAGAGAATTCACGAAGTAAAGAGACCACTGGTTTTTCTGCAACTTGTTGAAATACAAAAGTCTGCTCTTCTTGAGTTACATTAAGAACATTACCAATAGTTTCATTGTTACAACGTAACTCAATAACACTGCCATCTTGTGCGTAAAGCTCAATATCAAGTGGGATGTGTAATGGAAGTTTTTCAGGCTGCTCTTCTGTTGCTGGTGTATGTTGTTTCACCGTCAATGTGTATTCTTGCGTTACTTCATTATAGTTAGAAGCTACCGACAAGATTGGCGTACCTGATTGGCTATACCAACGGCGGAATTGAGTAAGGTCAACACCCGACGCATTTTCCATCGCTAGTACAAAATCTTCACATGTTGCCGCAGTACCATCATGACGCTCAAAGTACAGCTTCATTCCTTTTTGGAAATTCACTTCACCTAATAGAGTATGCATCATGCGAATAACTTCACTGCCCTTTTCATACACTGTAAGCGTATAGAAGTTATTCATTTCTATTACTTTTTCTGGACGAATTGGGTGTGCCATCGGACTTGCGTCTTCAGCAAACTGTGGACCACGAACAATGCGAACATTGTTAATGCGGTTAACTGAACGAGAACCAAGATCAGAAGAGAACTCTTGATCACGGAAAACCGTTAAGCCTTCTTTTAAACTTAATTGGAACCAATCACGACAAGTAACACGATTTCCTGTCCAGTTATGGAAGTATTCGTGACCAATTACCGCTTCAATACCTAGATAATCAGTATCGGTTGCTGTCTCTTGTTTTGCTAACACAAACTTAGAGTTAAAGACATTTAAGCCTTTGTTTTCCATTGCGCCCATGTTGAAAAAATCAACCGCAACGATCATGTAGATATCAAGATCATACTCAAGATCAAAACGATCTTCATCCCACTTCATGGAGTTAATTAATGATGTCATTGCATGAGGAGTACGATCTAAATTGCCTTGGTCAACATAGATTTCAAGTGCAACATCACGACCTGATTTAGTTTTATACGTATCAGTGAGTACGTCAAAATTACCAGCAACTAAGGCAAAAAGATAAGCCGGTTTTGGGAATGGGTCTTGCCAATGAACAAAGTGTTTTCCACCTTCAAGATCACCGTGACTAATGCGATTACCATTACTTAATAAATGAGGGTATGACTCTTTATCTGCAATTACTTTTGTGGTGAAACGCGCCAATACATCAGGGCGATCCATATAATAAGTAATACGACGGAAACCTTCTGCTTCACATTGAGTACAGAAACCATCACCTGATTTGTATAAACCTTCAAGTGCTGTGTTCTCTTGTGGATTTACTTCGGTAACTATTGTAAGTGTAAAATCACCACTTACATTATGAATGATTAACTGCGTATCAGATAACGTATAATCTTTATGATCTACATTATTTATTTTCAACGATACCAATGTCATCCCTTCCCCTTCAAGAAGAAGATCAGTTGATTGTTTTAGTTGTTGTACTTTTGAAGTCGCTGAAATAAATGTTTTTGTATCATCAAGATCAAAAACTAAATCGATGTCTGAAATGGTGAATTCTGGAGATTGATAATCATTGCGAAACTTAGCCTGAGGTTGTTGGCTCATAATATATCCTTATGATGTCTACCACTAAAAAACAGAATGAGTGATAGTTACTATTTAACCCTCCTATTCTCGCATAAGATCCAGTTAATTTGTTAATAAAAAGATTTTAAGGCTCATAATTCTATCCTTAAAGTCACATTATTCTATTCCTTTTTGGTCATTCTCTTACCAGTAATGCGTACATCCCAAATTGTTCATTTTTTAATTCGAGTTGGTTCTCTGTGATCTGAAATGTCGACTCTTGCTCTCCCTCTTCATAAAGTAAAACTAAATCGCTATTTTCAAAATAATAATAGCCTATCTGTTGGTTTCTTTTTCCCGAGTGAGAGACGACCTCCAGTAAAAATATAAAATCAGAACGCAACTTCAAATTTAATGATTGAACATTACTCACCATTATATCTTCACCAGAAACAAGTTTAGAATTCCATGAACCAATAATCGATTCAGGAACAACCTTAAAAAATTCTACACCATTGAGATAAAGTCGATTATGGCTCACTTCATATTGATAAACTTGTGACTCCTCGCCCTCTTTTCCAAAACGAATACTCTCTTGTGATAATTCAAAAGTACCACTCCACTCTTCAGCCGTGTTGGTCGACATTTCAATCATCTCAATAACAAACTGATGAGTAGAACTTAATGAAATATGAAGTACATCGTAGTCATTCTCGATATGAGCCGGTTTGAAAAAATACCAATCACCAATAAGAAACGGATTTTCAAAATACGTTAGTGAGTTTGATTCGAGATCTAACGCCACTTCATCAGCATAAGAAAATGGGCTCAGTAAAATTAACCAAAAAGACAAAAGGACTGATTTCATAATTAAAGCTCCACATTCAATAAAAAAGAATGATCAACGACCATGGTTGACTGCCATAATATAAGCCTAGATTAGATTTGATTAATTCGCTGTTTTTTAGGCATAAAAAAACAGAAGCCAAATGACTTCTGTTTTTATAGGAGCTGTAACGCTATTAACTTTTTTGATTCATCAATGCTAAATCAATCGTAATTGAAACCGCTTCATTAAGATATGCATCAGGAACTTCGTAATCTTTTGGAATGTCATCAATAGTCTTAAACTCTTCTTTTTCAAGATGTTTTTGTCTTTGATTAACACGCTCTAAACGACGAACGTCTGCATCATCACTTTCTTTTTCACGAACCGCTTTATTCAGTGAAATCGTTGTGATGTCTTTATCCGCTTTATAGCGAGCAATGTCTTCCTGAATAAAACCAAACTCTTCGTCAGTTTTAATTCGTTCAACATGTTTCTTCGCTAGTGGCTCAATCGTATTTACGATCTGATTCGTTTGCGCATAGTTTGCCGCTTTAATGCTATCCCAAGGAAGCGCATTATCTTCAACACTTTCACCAGTTTCTTTCGGATCAATCGCTGTTGGGAACGCAATATCAGGAACAACACCTAAGTTTTGCGTACTACCACCATTGATTCGATAGAACTTTTGAATCGTATATTGAACATGGCCAAGTGGTTTATCAAATAGATCATAAATATGATTTAATGATCTATGTTGTTGAACCGTTCCTTTACCGAATGAGTTTTCACCTAAGATAACGGCACGGCCATAATCTTGCATTGCTGCAGCAAAAATCTCAGACGCAGATGCACTGTAGCGATTCACTAATACCGTCATTGGACCGGTATATGAAATTTCACCGTCAGTATCCGCATTCACATTAACGCGTCCGTAGCTATCACGAACTTGAACAACTGGACCAGAAGTAATAAATAATCCTGATAACGCGGTTGCTTCAGTTAATGCACCGCCACCATTATTGCGTAAATCAACAATGATACCGGTAATATCTTGCTTTTTGAGTTCATCAATCTGTTTTTTAGTGTCTTCAGCTAGACCGACATAGAAACTAGGTACTTCTAATACACCAATTTTCTTGCCATCTTGCTCAATCACTTCAGATTTAACAGCTCTATCTTCTAAACGGATCTTATCTCGAACGATTGTGACAGTGTGACTTTTTGAATCTTTACCTTCTGGCAAGATATCTAGGTGCACTTTTGTCCCTTTCGCTCCTTTGATAAGTTGAACGACGTCGTCTAAACGCCAGCCAATAATATCAACAGATTTTTCACCATCTTGAGCAACACCGATAATACGATCACCCTCAGACAGTTGCTTACTGTTTTGAGCTGGACCGCCCGCAACTAAAGAACGAATGACAGTGTAATCATCAGTAGCCTGTAATACTGCCCCAATTCCTTCTAATGAAAGATTCATTTCTGATTGGAATTGCTCTGCATTACGAGGAGATAAATAACTCGTGTGAGGATCAACTTCACGTGCAAACGCATTAATATAAAGTTGGAACGCATCTTCATTGTGACTTTGAGTCAAACGCTTTAACGCATTATTATAACGCTTACCTAACATCTCTTGGATTTCAGGCCAATCTTTACCTGTCATAGACAAGTTCAGAGCATCATATTTAACACGTTTACGCCATAGCTCATTTAACTCAGCTTCATCTTTTGGCCAAGCCGCTTCAGAGCGATCCAATTCAAGAGATTCATCAACCGTATAATCGAATTCTTTATCTAAAAGAGAAAGTGCGTAAACATAACGCTCAAAACGACGCTTCAATGACAAGTTATAGATATCAAAAGCGGCTTGGGAGTCCCCAATCTTTAATTGATCATCTAACTTAGTTGATAACGGGGCGAATGAAGTAAGATCGGCTTGAATGAAAATATTTCTATTATAATCAAGCATGTCTAAATATCGCTCATAAATGGCAACTGAAAAGTCATCATCTAATGAGAAATGCTTATAATGAGAACGAGTAAAACGAGAAGTAACACGCTTACTGGCAGTGGCATGCTGCGTTTCTGCGGTTAATACTGGTAAGTCAGTTTCGGAATACTTGGCGTCTAATACCTTAGCTTCAAGTGCGTGCGCAGAAGCTGCTAGCATAACGCCAGCAGCAATCAGCGAGACTCTTAATCGACAATTCATGCGTCGGGAGTGCTCCTTTATGAACGAAGATTCTCCGCTTTAACAACCATTTGTAGGCCATTTGATAAGCGAATTCGTACATCATCCTTGTTAATTTCAACGATTGTCGCAGGCATATTACCTTTACCCATGTTCACGCTTACGTTGTTACCAACAGTAATTTCATCAGCGTTTAGAGCACGAGTTTCAACTGGCTGTTCAACTTTCTTAGCAGCAGGTTGAGGACGACGCTTAGGTGGAGTAGCAGCACGAGCTGTTTTCTTAGCTTTTGCTTCTTCTCTTACTTTTTTAGCTTGCTCTTTACGACGAGCAGCAACTTTAGCTTTGCTTTCATCTAAAGTTGTTTTAGCGTGTTCAATGTGCTCTTCTTCTAGTTCACCACAAGGGTTACCATCTAAATCAACACGAGATGCGCCCGGCTTAACACCGTGTAGGTAACGCCAAGAAGAGGTGTATTGACGTAAACCAGCACGTAGCTGAGTTTTACTTACTTTAGGATCATCGCTTAAACGCTCAGATAAGTCTTGGAAGATACCAATTTTAAGAGGTTTAGCTTCGCCTTCTAAGATAAAGCATTTCGGGAAGCGTTCAGCAATGTATGCAATTACTTCTTTGCTGTTCGCTAATTTTTCAGAGTTTTCCATGTAGTTTCCTGATAGTACGGTTTAGCCCGTATTTAGGTGTATTTCTAGTAAAGATATTCCGCTATTATAGATACTTAAGCGTGAAAAACCACTACTGAAAGAAAATTAAAGTCTCTTTTCTGCTTCTTTCATGAAATCAACCAGTCCTTTTTCATCAATTTCGCTAAATCGTGCAATATTTGGGCTATCAATATCCAGCACTCCAAATAATTCTCCATCTTTATAAAATGGAATAACAATTTCAGAGTTACTTTCCGCATCACACGCGATATGACCAGCAAATTGATGAACATCATCGACACGTTGAACCGTTTTAGTAGAAAAAGCAGTGCCACATACCCCTTTTCCAACGGTAATTCGAATACAAGCAGGTTTGCCTTGGAATGGACCTAATACTAATTCATTATCTTTAAATAGGTAAAAACCCACCCAGTTAATGTCGTCCAGTTCCATATTTAATAGCGCACTTATATTTGCCAAATTAGCGATTAGATCCGTTTCACCATCAATAAGACAAAGTGCTTGTTGCGTTAATCGCTCGTAATGCTTTAATTCCATTTTTATATTTTCCTGTATTTGTACCAATCACTTGCGACTCTATTTATACTGAGTACAATGCCAATGGAAAAGATAATAATAGGAATCATTCTCACCATGAGCAATACTACGTCTTCTACAATTAACTGGAATTGGCTATTTAGGCAAGCAAAAACCTATAAAAGTCGTTTAATTGTTGCAAATATCATCGCTATTGTAGCCACACTTATCAGTGTCCCTATCCCACTATTGATGCCATTAATGGTGGACGAAGTTTTATTACACAAACCGTCAACCGGAGTTGAACTATTAAACTCAATGCTCCCTAGTGCTTGGCAAGGAGCCATTGGTTATATCCTATTAGTTCTCGTTATGGTCATTGTGATGCGTATTGTCAGCCAGATGCTGAATATCTATCAAGGAAGACAATTTAGCTTAGTCTCAAAAACCATTACCTATCAAATTCGTCTGCAATTACTCGATAAACTCAGCCTTATTAGCATGAAAGAGTATGAGTCGCGTGGCAGTGGCGGTATTAACTCTCATATCATTACAGACATTGATACTATCGATAAGTTCCTCGGTCCTACATTAAGCCGTTTTATTGTCTCTTTCTTAACGGTAATAGGAACCGCTGGCGTACTTCTTTGGATAAATTGGCAACTCGGATTATTTATTCTTCTGGTAAATCCCATTGTTATCTATTTTTCACGCAAGCTAGGTAATCGTGTAAAAGATTTAAAACGCAAAGAAAATCAATCTTATGAGCGTTTTCAAACCCGATTAATTGAAACACTTGATGGCATTTATCAATTACGAGCATCAAACCGTGAACGCGCATTCTTAAACCAACTTAAAAGCCAAGCCGATGAGATAAGACACAGTGCCGATCAATTCTCATGGCAATCAGAAGCCGCTGGACGCCTCTCTTTCCTTTTATTCTTACTAGGTTTTGAGTTATTTCGTGCTGCTGCAATGATTATGGTACTGCTGAGTGATCTAAGTATCGGTCAAATGTTTGCCATTTTCAGCTACCTTTGGGTAATGCTTTCTCCAATCCAAGAATTATTAAGCATTCAATTTTCTTGGTATGGTGCTTCTGCTGCACTAAAACGAGTAAACGCTCTATTGCACATAGGTGAAGAGCCAAAGATCCAATCAGATATTGACCCGTTTAATGTAAATACTGCTACTGAAATAACCATTAACAATTTAAATTTTAGCTATAACGACGAAGTTCAGGTGTTAAATGACCTATCACTCACTATTAGACCAGGTGAAAAAGTCGCTCTGGTTGGTGCTAGTGGAGGCGGTAAATCAACCCTTATTCAACTATTATTAGGGCTTTATCAGCCAACTAACGGGGAGATCCTCTTTAATGGGCATAGTACAAAAGAGGTTGGTTTTGAAAACATCCGCAATCAAATCTCAGTTGTATTACAACAACCTATACTATTTAATGACACATTGAGGCATAATCTGACATTAGGCGAAGATTACTCTGATGACTTACTGTGGAATGCACTCGATGTTGCCCAACTGCAAGATGTCGTGATTCAGTTAACCGATGGGCTTGATACCCAAATTGGTCGTCAGGGCGTTAAACTTTCTGGTGGACAACGTCAGCGATTAGCAATTGCAAGAATGGTGTTAACGAATCCAAAATTTGTTATTTTAGATGAAGCGACCTCTGCACTCGATACCGCAACAGAAGCAGAGCTCCATAAAGCCTTAAGTGATTTCTTAGTTGGCCGTACAACATTAATTGTGGCACACCGTTTAAGTGCGGTAAAACAAGCCGATACCATTTACGTTTTAGATGATGGTAAAGTGTCTCAATCAGGCACACACCATGAACTGGTTACACAGCAAGGACTGTATCAAACACTGTATGGATCAATTCAAAGTTAATCAATTGGACAACAACCGTGGAAGACGCTAAATTTCGTCGCTGCCACGGCTGTGATCTCGTTGTTAAAGTAGCGAAGGTAGATAAAAAGCAAAACGCGCACTGCCCTCGCTGCAATACACAACTGTACCGTGGTAATCGAATCTCATTAAATAGCGATTTAGCCATCGCTATTGCTGCTTTGTTACTTTTTATCCCGTCACATTTTTTTCCTTTAGTTACCATTCAATTGTTTGGTGTGATGATCCCTGCAACTCTCCCTTCAGGTACAATTACCTTAATGGGTGAAGGGTTCCCTATGCTTGGGTTACTTATCTTATTTTGCAGCTCAATCGTTCCTTTTCTTGTTTGTGGATCTGTTGTCACCGCACACATCGCATTACGATTAAAACTGTTTAAGTTATTTAGAAGTAGCATTTCGACTGTTCAGCACTTAAAAGATTGGATGATGCTAGATGTATTCTTAGTAAGCTTGGCTATTGCCTGCTTTAAAATTCAAGATCATGCCGATATCTTTGTCGGTTCAGGACTCTATGGATTACTCTTACTTCAATTCGTTACCTCTTTACTGCTTACACACGTAAGTGCAAGACGTTATTGGCGCGCTTGGCAACGAAAACATCAAAAAGAAATCGAAGCTCCGATTATTGAACCTGAGCATTCTGTTCATTGTGGGCATTGTCACTTTACTCAACAAAAAGGCAGCCATTGTATTCGCTGCTCTCGCCCTATTCACGCGCGAAAACCAAACTCTATCCAAAAAACATGGACTTACCTGATCACGGCAGCCATTTTTATTATTCCAGCCAACATTCTTTCCATTTCTATTTTATTAACTAATGGAAAGAGATTAGAAGACACGATTTTCTCTGGGGTTGCCGGATTAATTAGAACCGATATGTACGGTATTGCCATTATTATATTTGTTGCCAGTATTGTGGTTCCTGTTGCTAAGATCTTAGGTCTTGGCTACCTACTATTATGTGTTCAATTCAAACGCAGCATATTTCACCGCCAACGAATGTCTATTTATGTGGCAGTAAAATGGATTGGTAAATGGTCAGTCATGGATTTATTCGTAATTTCTATTATGATGACATTGATTGATCGCGGACAAATTTTAGATTTTACCCCAGGCCTTGGTGCCGTTGCCTTCGGACTAGTTGTGGTATTCACCATGCTGGCCGCTGAAAGTTTTGATTCTCGTCTGATTTGGGATAATTATGAACGAACCGAAAAATCTTGATTCTACTGTTGAACAAGTAAACATCAAAAATGAACGCGGTATCTCACCATTGTGGATACTGCCTCTACTTGCTCTCTGTCTTGGGGGATGGCTAGTCTATTCTGCCATTATTGAAGCGGGTCAACGTGTTCAAATCTATTTTGATGACGCGCAAGGACTAATAGCAGGCCGAACAACTATTCGTTATCAGGGTCTTGAAGTGGGTATGGTTAAAAACATCACCTTATCTAAAGATCTCTCTAATATTTACGTTGATGCTGATATTTATCCCGAAGCTGCCGATCTTTTAAAAGATAACACTCAATTTTGGTTGGTTAAACCGCAAGCATCATTAACAGGTATCTCAGGATTAGATGCTTTAGTTTCTGGTAACTATATTGCAATTTTACCGGGAACTGGTGAAGCAAAAACTAAATTCACCGCATTGGCAAACTCACCTGCAATTCAACCTGATTCCACTGGTTTAAGCGTAACTCTTCGCTCTAAGGATTTAGGTTCAATTTCTGTTGGTTCAAAAATCTATTATAAAAAAATCCCTATTGGGGAAGTCTATAACTTTAAACTCGATCATAAAAGCGATAACGTTAGAATTAAAGTGCTTATCCAAGAAGAATATTCGCATTTAATTACATCAAAAAGTCGTTTCTGGAATGCCAGTGGCATTGGCGCAAGCGTTGGCTTTAATGGCGTAGATGTTCAACTTGAAAGTTTGTCAGCATTAATTGGCGGCGCTATTGCGGTGGACTCACCCGATGATGGTGCCGAGATAGAAAACGGCAAAGAGTTCCGTCTATACAGTAATATCAAAACGGCTGGTCGCGGTATTTCAATCAAGATCACTCTGCCTGACAATAATCAAATCAGCCCTAATGGATCAGCCATTATGTATCGTGGCCTTGAAATAGGCCAAATAAACAGTTTAAAGCTGTCTGATGATAAAAAAGACATCATTGCTTCTGCAACGGTTGAGCCTGCATTCACAGATTACTTAAATGATGGATCTCGCTTTGTATTAGAAGAAGCAAAGCTGGGCTTATCCGGCGTTGAAAACATTGGTAATCTCGTTCGTGGCAACTTCCTTACCTTAATCCCAGGTAGCGGTGATAAATCACGTGCATTTACAGCCATTCGAAAACAAGAACTGATTAAACAGGATGCAAAAGCACTCACCTTTTCATTATACGCAGACCGCTCTTTTGGCTTAACACCAGATACTGCAATCTCATATAAAGGCATAAAAGTAGGTTCAGTGACTCATGTGGCATTGGTTAATGACAGAGTTAAATTTGATGTCATGATCCTTGAAAAATATAAGCATCTAATCAAATCAAACAATAAATTCTTTGTCTCTGGCAGTGTATCTGCTGAGTTAACTGACTCTGGTGTAAATATTGATATTCCACCAACTCAGGCACTGATCTCTGGCTCTATAAGCTTTACTAGTGAAGGCAAAGGCTACAAACAAAAGAGTTACACTTTATTTAAAAACAATTCATTAGCTGAATTAGCGCAATTCAAAACAGAAAAAAGTACTGAACTGACTCTGTTTAGCTCTGAATTACCGCCTATTACTAAAAACAGCCCTATCCTTTATCGCAACCTCGTTGTGGGTAAAGTCACCGATTTTGATTTGGGTAATGATGGCGTAAATATTAAAATCAATATTGAAAAGCAATACGCTCATCTAATTAAAGATAACACTGTTTTTTGGAATTACTCTGGTGTAAATGTTGAAGCAAGTTTGAGTGGTGTGAATATTCAAGCTGCTCCACTGATGTCGATGATCCGTGGTGGTATTGGCTTTGATAATATGCAAGGCGTAGAAAACAAATTAGGTAAAAAGTGGAAGCTCTACTCAAACCTATCTGAAGCTCAAGAGTTTGGCCGAATCATTGCCTTTACAGCGAAAGACAGTAATTCAATCTCTAAAGGAACACTGATTAAATATAAAGGTGTCTCTGTCGGTGAAGTCAGTAAAGTATCACCAAACTTTAAGCAGAGTAATGTTTATATACAGGCTCGTATTTACCCTGAATATGTGAACCAAATTGCTATTTCAGGCAGTCACTTCTGGGTCGTAAAACCAAGTATTAGCCTATCTGGTGCTGAAAATCTTGATACCTTATTAGGTAGCTACATTCAAGTAACTCCAGGAAAGGGAAAAACAAAAACTCAATTTTTACTCACTGACCAATCTCAAGGTGACACATTAGCGACTTATACTCTTGAGTCCATCACTCGAGGTTCAGTCAAAGTCGGAACCCCTATCCTATTTAGAGAAATGGAAGTTGGCGAAGTAACCGATGTTCGATTAGGCGATTTATCTGACCGTGTTATTTTCACTATCGGTGTCAATCCAGATTTCAGTTATCTTGTGCGCCAAAATACAGTGTTTTGGAATGTATCAGGAGTGAATATGTCTATTGGATTAAGTGGAGCAAAAGTTCAAGCGGGTACTGTAGATAGTATCTTACGTGGCGGCATTGCCTTCTCCACTCCCGATGATGAAGAGTTGCAACCACAAGCAAAAGAAAATAAATCGTACCTACTGTATAAAACAGCAGAAGAAGATTGGCCATTGTGGAATGCAGCCATTCCTAATCCAAACAAATAATCAAATTCAGGCAGTCAATCTACACATTGGCTGTCTTTTTTAATTTAAGTCCTTAATTTTCCCTATAACTACAGATTCCATTTAGACAACAGCACTAATTGCGTTTACACTCCCTGCCATAACATCATCCTATGAGATTCATCCGTGCACGATAATATTTTTCTACCTGAAGCCTTCCTAACACAAGTGCAAGAAACCATGCCTTCCCACCTTTCAATGGAAGACTTTGTTGCCGCTTGTAAGCGCCCTTTACGCCGTAGCATTCGCGTTAATACATTAAAAAACAGCGTAGAAGAATTCAAACAACGTGCCGATGAAAAGCAATGGCTACTAGAGCCTGTGCCTTGGTGTGATACTGGATTTTGGATCACAAGACCAGAAGCAGACACAGTAAAATTAGGCAGCACTGCCGAACACATGTCTGGATTATTCTATATCCAAGAAGCCAGTTCTATGATGCCAGTAACAGCATTATTAAAAGACAATGATAGTATTGAGATGGCTTTAGATATGGCCTCTGCGCCTGGATCTAAAACCACACAACTTGCTGCTGGTATGAAAAATCAAGGAGCATTAGTTGCCAATGAGTTTTCATCAAGCCGTGTAAAAGTATTATGCTCTAACGTACAACGTTGTGGTGTAAGTAACGTAGCTCTGACTCATTTTGATGGTCGCGTTTTCGGCGGTTGGTTACCAGAAACCTTTGATTCTATTTTATTAGATGCACCTTGTTCTGGTGAAGGAACGATTCGTAAAGATCCAGACGCCATGCACAATTGGAGTCCTGAATCAGTCATCGAGATTGGTGATACTCAACGTGACCTGATTGAGAGTGCCTTTCACGCCCTTAAACCGGGTGGTCTAATGGTCTACTCAACTTGTACATTGAATCATCAAGAAAACCAGAATATTTGCCATCACTTAGTCGAACAGTTTGGTGACGCGGTCACGTTTGAACCATTAGGTGATCTTTTTGAGAATGCCGAAAAAGCATTAACACAAGAAGGCTTCTTACACATTTACCCACAGATCTTTGATAGCGAAGGATTCTTCGTCGCAAAGATTCGTAAAAATTCAGCAACGACACCTCCTGAAGTGAAAAAACGCTTAGGTAAATTCCCATTTGTGGCGGCATCAAGTAAAGAAGCCAAAGATATTGAAGCAGAATTACAATCAACCCTAGCGCTGACTATTCCAGAAGCAAATGAGCTATGGATCCGAGACAAAGAGGTATGGGCTTTTCCAAAACGAATGAAACCATTAATTGGTGAAATGCGTTACCACCGCATTGGTTTTAAACTGGCAGAAACTCATAAGAAAGGCTATCGCTGGCAACATGAAGCTATCATGGCATTAGCGACAGCAAGTAATCCTACTGCTACGGAATTAACAATAGAAGAAGCTCGTGAATGGTATATGGGCCGTGACGTTCGCCCTGAATCAGTAGGTAAAGGGGAAACGATCGTAACTTACTCTGGCGCCGTCATTGGATTAGGCAAATGGGTAGGAAACCGAATTAAAAATGGACTTCCTAGAGAATTAGTTAGAGATGGTAATTTATTCTAGTTAACCAACTTATGCCCATCGTACTGTTTAAGGACTTAAGATAAACTGTACGGTGGGTTATATACAACTGAATTGGGAACATGGACATGCCTTCACAGTATAGAATAAATAGAATTGTTGATATCGGGGATACTCTACATCGTTGTGGCTGTGCTCCCTATAAAGTAGAACGTTACACTACCTTTTACGCCAATAAATATGGCGTTAATTGTATGATCCAAGCAACACCAACTTCAATTAACTATCAATTTCCTGATGACAATAACGCCGTCATCATGAAACGTCATAAACCCGCAAGTATTGATTTGGGTTTACTCGCAAATACCATCATTCAATTACAGCAACCATTAACCCCTGTCCCACTAGCTCCAGCCGAAGGGATCTCTTACCCTTCATGGGCTATTGCTTTAGCTAATACTTGTATTCCCCCAGCCTTTCTTATGTTGGTTGGATCAACATACGAAGCTTTATGTGTCAGCTTTTTACTTGGTTTTTTAGTCTGGTTGTCTCAAGTTTTTTGTAGTAAACGTCGTAGTATTGCTGTTGAGTTTTTTGGCGCCTTAATTGTTGCCTTTACTGTTGCGTTTATTGCTAGCCTTGGTGTCCCAATTCCCATTCTTGGGCTTTGTATCGCCGCCGTGGTTCTTTTTGTTCCCGGACTCTCCATCTCAAATGCTCTAGAGTGTTTGGCTTTTAATGATCTCGTCTCTGGTACCAGCTTACTTGGCCAGTGCTTTCTCACTTTAATAAAACTTCTTATTGGGATCATTATTGGTTTACACATTGGCGAAGCTATTTTTGGCACAGCCGAATCTATTGATTATCAAAACGAATTCCCAATATGGCTACAAATACTAGGTTTACCGATTATTTCATTCTCATTAGGCGTAATGTTTAAAGCCCGGCCTATTGATACAGTTTATAGTTTACCTGTAGCGGTATTAGGCATGTGGGGACCATTTTATCTTGGCTTTGATGGTGGCTGGGTTGTCGGTACATGGGTTACAACCGTATTAATCACACTTTATGGAACTTGGATTGCTAGGCGGTTAAACCTAACTGGGATTATATTCATCGTACAAGGGATCATTATTCTTGTTCCGGGAAGTCGTGTCTTAGTGAGTGCAAGCCAAAGTGTGTTTGAGCAATCCATACTTCCTATTCCTAGTATTGGATTATCCGCTCTGTTTATGTTCTCTGCTATTGTTGCAGGGCAAATTACCGCTTATTCAATTTACTCACCCAAAATCGAGCGAGATTTATAATTTAAGCTCTTGTAATACCGACCACAATAAGTAACCCAAAATAGCGAAGAAAAAAGGCTTGAGAACAAGGCAATTTTTTCGAGAAGTTTTTATTCTACAAGAAAAAATTAACGATAATAAAAAGGCCAGATATTAAATAATAACTGGCCTTTTCTTTAATTTTAGCAGTGTAAAACATGCTGTTTAAAGCGATTAAGCACGGCTCATGAACTTGTGTTCAGTCGTGTTGATTTTCACTTTCTCGCCATTAGCAATGTACTCTGGAACCTGTACAGTTAAACCAGTTGTCATTGTCGCTGGTTTAGTACGAGCACTTGCAGAAGCGCCTTTAATTGAAGGCGCTGTATCAACAATAACTAAATCAACAGCTGAAGGTAATTCAATCGCAACTGGCGCACCATCAACGATTAAAATTTGTAGACCTTGAGTTTCTTCAGAGATGAAAAGTAACTCTTCTTCGATAGCTTCTTTGTTAAAGTTGTATGGCGTGTAATCTTCTGCATCCATGAATACATACTCATTACCATCAACATAAGAGAAAGTTGCACTACGACGGCTAAAATCAGCTAAAGTGATAATATCATCTGCTTTAAAGCTCTCATCTGCTTTTGAACCAGTTGCAACATCATACATACGCATGCGGAATAACGTTGCACCAGCACGACCACTTGGTGTTAGCTTACTGATTTCTTTAACGAAAAACACTTTACCGTTGTGTTCAATTGCTGAACCTTTTTTAATGTCACTTGCCTTTGGCATGATAAAAAATCCATAAATAATTGGTGAGTGAAAAATACCATGAACTTTTTATATCTCCAATAATTATGTGATAGAAACTCGCATTTTATAGCGCTTTATTTATCACTCGGCCTTGCTGCCATGAACGCAACATCATAATTGACGTATAAAGAACCACAAAGGCGACTAACCAAGCAAGCATATCCACATCAAGCGATTTAACAATAAATGCCGCAATTAACACGCCAATAGGACCGGTAATCGCCACCACTAAAGAGGCTCTTGAATTTACGGCTTTCTGCTTAATAAAACCACCGGCAGAGAAGAAACATAAAAAAGCACATGAGCACATCATAATGGGAAATGCTGCTAATGGATTCATTCCTAATAAGTAAATCATCGTCATACACGGTGCGTATAAGCCAATCCCTACTGTCATTAATGCGCCAAAAATAAAGTTCCCAACGATACCGATAACCAATTTCTCACCACTTAATCCCAACGCTTCACCACCTAATGGAAATAAATCTAAACGACCAGCAAACATAAGAAACGCAACAATCAACAAGGCACCAGCCATGATCAAACGGATCAACTGACGGTCAAAATTTGATACTAAGCGCGCTCCAACTGTCGCACCAGCACACGCCGCAATAATTAAACTAAGCAATGTCGTTAAGTCCACATTAACCGCAGTAAGGAAAATTAAGGCTTGAAACACAGTCGCCATGGTTGCTTGAGCGTTCAAGGTTCCCGGTAATACTTTGTCATCTATTAAATTAAACTGCTTATATCCAGCGGTTTTAATAGCAAAACTTCCCACGCCAAGAGTGTCACAAAAATTTGCAAACCCACCAATAAGGCCAATCGCCCATATATTAGTGTCTTTTTCTGAGGCCTTCTTCTTTAACCATAATGAGACAAGCATAAAAAGAAATGTTAGGCCTCCAATAACAAGACCTATTTGTAAAAGTAATAAAACAGTCATTAATACATCACATCGCTGAAATAATGCCGAGAATAGTAATTCAGATTAATGATAAAAACCAGAGCATCCCTTATGCACTAAAGGGTTAGCCTATTTAATAGATAACAATAATTCCATCTCTTTTACATTTAATTACGGTGAAATTGATTGATTTAAGCTATTAAATAAATATCAACTTTACACATTCCATACTTATGTTTTTTTACCGTTACTTTTAAAGTAATTTAATCAATTTCTTTGCAAAATAATGATGTTTTTGTTGGTTAATTTAATAAATAAAAATAGCTAATGCTAAAAAACAAATATTTCTATAATTTGATGCTAACTCTCTTCACTATTTTTATCGATAGTTACTTAAATTAGTATACTATCCAAAAACGAGTTCTAGCTCCCAGATTGTGAGAGTGAACTTCTTCAAAGTAGGCACCTTTAAACCTCCTTCCTAAGCTGTATGGTGAAGAGCATCCACTCTTCCCTTTTTTAAGGACAAACTATGCTTGATAAAAGCAATCCTATTGAACGCCGAATGCAGATCACGACATTAGCGTGGCCGATCCTAGTGGAAATTTTACTGCGTACTGCTATTAGTACCAGTGATGTATTCATGTTGAGTGGCTATTCTGATTTGGCAGTATCGGCTATTGGAGTTATCTCTCAGATCATTTTCTTTTTAATGATCATTTCGATGATGGTAAGTACAGGTACTGGCATTCTTATTGGTCAATATAATGGCTCCGGACGACCACTGCAATCAACCGATGTGGCGGTAGCCAGCGTTGTACTTGGTGGGATATTAGGACTTTGCCTCAGTTTGTTCGCCTTTTTTTTCCGCGAATCCTATTGTCATCATGTATGGACTAGAAAGTGACGTTGCAACTTTTGCCTACGATTATTTGATCATTACTGGCTCTTTCACTTTAACGGTAACCCTTGGTATTGTCTTCTCTACCATATTACGCAGTAATGGATATTCTCGAACACCAATGTTAGTAAACCTTCTCACTGGTGGGCTTAATATTATTGGTAACTACTGCGCCTTATACCAACCTTTTGGGTTACCCGTTTATGGTGTGCAAGGAGTGGCCATTGCTACCGCAGTTAGCCAAGTGATTAATACCATTATTTTATGGATAATGATCCATAGAAAACACATTGCACTGCCAATGATGAACTTTAAGAAAATACCGAAAGCAACCTATCAAAAGATCATGAAAATTGGAGTGATGAATGCAGGTGAAATGCTTTCTTATAACTTGTCACAGATGGTCATTGTTTATCTAGTGGTTAGAATGGGCACCGCTTCACTGACCGCTTTTACCTACGCTCAAAATATTGCTCGAGTCTCTTTTGCTTTCGCATTAGCGGTTGGGCAAGCAAGCCAAATACAAACCAGCTATTACGTTGGAAAAAAATGGATTGAGCAAATCCTGACACGAGTTCAACTCTACTTTTTAGTCTCTTTTGCCGTGTCTGTTGCCCTTACTTGTATTGTCTTTTTCTTTCGCTATGAATTGCTCGACCTATTTACGCAAGATCCAGAAGTCATAGCCTTAACCGCTGGTTTAATTGCAGGTTCTATCTTGGTGGAAGCAGGCCGAGTCTTTAATCTTGTCTTCATATCCGCACTAAAAGGCGCAGGAGATATTAAGTTTCCAGTTCAATTAGGGATACTGAGCATGTTGGGAGTGGCAGTTAGCCTAACCTACCTACTTGGCGTTCATTTTGGATTTGGTGTACTAGGCGCATGGCTTGCATTAGCTGCAGATGAATGGGTTCAAGGAATAATTATGGTTCGCCGTTGGCGATCGAAAGTATGGACCAAATTTAATCTGATCTAAATAAAAATGGGCAAAGATGAATATCTCTGCCCATGCTATTAATATCGTAAAACTAATCCATTAAACTTTTTGATTTTATCGCTTTTTTAGACAACTCTTTGGCAAAATCAGCGATATCTGATTCAAACGCTTCAACACTTTGTCGAATTTCATCCAATTGAACAGTCTGCATCTGACGCTGTTCCATGACCACTTTGCCATTTACAATCGTTGTATCTACATTACTTGGATTGGCTTGATAAACCAATGTCGCGTATGGATCATAACTTGGCATCATATTCGCTGATTGAGTCTCAATAATAATGATGTCTGCTTTCTTTCCAACTTCTAAAGAACCAATTTCATCTTCCATGTGCAATGCTTTTGCACCACCAATGGTAGCCATCTCAATCACTTGCTCTGGGATCATAATGGTTCTATCTGAGTGCTTTAAACGCTGCATATTTGCGGCATAACTTAAGGTTCGCCATAAATCCACTTGGTTTGAGCTCATCGGCCCATCAGTGCCTAAACCAATTCGCATATCGGCACGAAACATATCCCAAGCAGGAGCAATACCTGTTGCACCTTTCGCATTCGCCATTGGGTTGTAAACCACACCGGCACCTGCTTGTTTTAATAGCTCTTGATCATGTTGAGATAAATGAATGCCATGAGCAATCACCATGCGCTTATCAAGTACACCAATCTCATCTAGATATTCAACTGGAGAGGTAGCTTTGGTTGGATCTTTAATTCTTGTCTCTTCATTTGGAAATTCAGCCACATGGATTAAAACCGGCACATCATACTCTTCTGAAAGCTGATTAATCTCTTGAAGCTTTTCTTTACTTACCGTGTACACAGCATGAGGCGCATAAGCTGGCGTGATTAATGGATCATTTTGATATTCTTCAATAAATGACTTGGCATATTGAATACCACCGTACGGTTGTTTTGCATCCACCACTGGGAATTTAATAACGGTTTCACCAAGTACGGCTCTTAATCCAACTTCTTTGGTTGCTTTAGCCATTTCATCCATGTGGTAATACATATCGGCATAAGTGGTAACACCGCTTTGCGCTAAATCGATAGCGCCGAGCTTAGTGGCATTATAAATTAGTTCACGACTTAACTTTTGCGCTTCTAATGGAAAGAAATAGGCAAATAATCGATTAGAAATGCCTTCTTCGCCTAAACCACGAAATGCAATCATAGGAAGGTGGTTGTGAGCGTTAATCATTCCCGGCATTACAATACCGTCATTCGCATCAATATTTTTTGGCGCATAATATTGTTCCAGTAATGTCGCATCACCTACTGCAATAATTTTATCGTTTTTAACCACCACGACACCATCATCAATCACTTGCATATCGGCATTTACGGTTAACACTTGTCCGTTATTAATGATCAAATCTGCATTATATTCTTGCTGCTTCATCATCGTTCCACAGCCAGATAACAATACGGCGCTAATACTCAATACCAAGCTTTTAAGCTTCATTCCTAAACCTTAATCATGCCCCCATAGATAAAAAAAAGAAGCATTGGGGAAAATGCTTCTTTCTTTGGTTAATTTAATTGATAAATATAATGATTACGAGACGATTCTTCCTATCAAACAATAATATTGTGGGATAGGTCTCTCTATTTACTACTCTTTTACTTGAGAACGGCGCTTTTGAATTTGAGCCATCACAAATTTAATCATTATTGGGAATAAGCCAAGTAAGGCTAGAGAACCTAAAATTTGTGGTGAAATTAATCCTGACAGCGAGGTTATTTCTGACAATTGCGTACCTGCGTTTAGATAGACCATCGTCCCGGGAAGCATACCTAGCTGACTAAATAAATAAAAACGACCTACCGATATTTTGGTTAATCCCATTAATAGATTAATTAAGAAGAATGGAAATACAGGGATCAATCGTAATGTCAGCAGATAAAACGCGCCATCCTTTTCTACACCTTGATTAATAGGAACCAGCTTATCTTTAAACTTACTGTCTACCCACTCTCTTAATAGGTAGCGGCTACTTAGAAATGCAATCGTTGCCCCAATACTACTCGCGAAAGAAACGAGTAAGAGGCTCCACCAAAAACCAAACAACGCAGCACCTAGTAAGGTGACTACCGCAGCACCTGGAATAGATAAGGCAGTAACCACCACATAAGCAGCAAAATAAGCCCCACTATAAAAGAACAGGTTTTCTTGAATGTCGCTTTGGAGTGACTGATGAAAGCCTTTAATTTGTTCAAGCGTCAGAAGGTGCCCAAAATTAAAATACACGACAGAAAATGAAACCAGTAAAACCGCTAATAAGATCAGTTTTTTATTCATAATTAACTCCCTGCTTTCACGTCAGTATTCATTGTTTTAGTCAAATTATCAAAACCACCAACATACTTACCATCTATCCAGATCTGAGGTACAGTTACTGGCGTTTTCTCACCAATAATTGCTTTTACTTCTGGGATCATTCTATATAGTGCAGCACTGTCTTTGACCACATCATGATAAGTATACTCAACGCCAGCGGCATCAAGTGCGGCTTTAGCTTTTATACAAAATGGGCACGTTGCTTTACCAAATACAACATTTCCTTTTATATCATCACGCTTGGCCACTTGAGCAATAACAGCCTGAACAAGAACCCCACGATTTAAGGCTTCCCCTTCGCTGATCACTTTATCTTCAACAATAATAATTGGCGCGTGCCATGCTTTGAGCTTTAAAGGCTCCCACCAGTGGGATAACCAATCTTTAACCTCAAGCTCAATAGGAATGCCAGCAAGCTCTGTCTCAAAAGTATCTTGAAGAATGTCTTTAGTTAAAGTGCATTCCCCACAAGGGATGTTTACTTTGAACGGGCCCCAACTGCCTGCCCAGCGATATAATGTGATTTTTATTGGTTTCATTGTGACTTCCCCTATCAGCAAACTGACTTATTAAAATTAAACTGAACCGTTTAGTTTAATTTAGTTGAATTTCAATTTAAGTCAACCTTTATGATTTATTTATGTTGCAATATATAAGTATATGCTAAGAAAAATATTGCGCTGTAAGGAACGCTTCTTATTTTAATAAGAGTTACAAATAATTAGAGAGTTCAATTAAATTACCGTCAGGATCTCGTAAATAGACTGAGATTATCTTGCCTAGCGCTCCTGTTCGTTGAATTGGACCATCAATGATAGCCACGCCTTGTGACTCAATATGGCTTTGAACTTCATTAATGGGCGTATGAGTGATAAAGCAGAGATCAGCACTGCCGCTTTGAACCTGTGCCGCCTTGGGTTCAAACTCATTTCCTAATTGATGAAGGTTTATCTTTTGCTCACCAAAAGTAAGGGCGACCCTGCCCTCACCAAAGGTGACAATATCCATTCCGAGCACCTTTGAATAAAATTGGCTCGTTACTTCAATATTTTTAACGGTTAATACAAGATGATCTACACGCATAACTCTCATGATTCATTCCCTATGAAACAAAAGCGTAAAACACTATTCAGATTTAGAGATAATACCTAAAAACATTTGATGAGCTAATTCGATAAGCTCTGCATCTTTTGTTAGCTGTAACGATGCCAACAACCCGTTATAAACTAGCCCTGCTTTTTTGGCTTTTAGCTCTGCATCTTCAATATCGTGCCTTTTAAACAGCTCAATCAATAGCTCTTGAGTCCGTTGTTTATACTGCGCGCTTACCTCAGTAATGCCTTGGTCTTCACTGCTGTATTCACTGTACGCTAGTTGAAAATAACAGCCATTAAATGATTCGATATCAATACACCCTGCAAGACCTTCAAAGCGGAGCGCTATTTTTTCTTCTAATGTTAGATCTGTATTTTCAAACAAAGCTTGAACGTGAGAAAGAGACTGTTGACTAAACAACTCTAATGCGTTAGCAATTAAATTCTCTTTAGACTGAAAATACTTATAAATGGTCGCTTTAGATAACCCTGTCGCAGCGGTGATTTTATCCATGCTCGTACCATGAAAACCATGTATTGCGCACAGTTCTATTGTCTTTTTAAGTGCGTTTACTCTTTTTTCTTCTTTCATACATCACTCTCCATTAATGCTGTAATTTTAGCAAAATAAACCGTTTAGTTCAAAAATTGATTGACAGTATCAAAATAAACGCTAAATTAAACTAAACAGTTTAGTTTAATTATCAGGAGATAAAAATGAATACTCAAACTTGTAAAGCCATCTCAGCAGAAACGTCATTAGGTTATAAAATTGGTGTCTTTGGTGTCGTACTTACCCTACTTTGGATAGGTATTTTTAAATTTACCCCAACAGAAGCAGCAGCTATCGAGCCATTAGTTGCAAACCACCCTTTAATGGGCTGGATATACGGATTTATGTCAGTACAAATGGTATCGAATATCATTGGATTGACTGAAATTGCGATTGCAATAGGACTTATCGCAGGCTTTTTTAACCCTAAAATTGGTTACTATTCAGGGATCCTTGCCTTACTCACATTTATTGCGACACTTAGCTTTTTAGCAACAACACCGAATACATGGAAAGTCGTTGATGGTGTATTAACAACCAACTTCTTTTTACTTAAAGACATTGTGTTTATCTCTGTATCACTACTGGTGATTGAACATAATAAAAAACACGCATAATAAATAAAAACAGCCTGCTCAATTCTCATTAAGCAGGCTATTATTTTTGATGTTAAACAGAGATCACAATAAAACTGAGTAAGCTCTACTTAATACCAATCCAATCATATATATTTATGAATGCTTAGGAATTGCTCTTGGTTTACCGCTTGAATCAATTGCTACATAGTTAAATGTTGCTTCACAGACTTGAAAACGATGACTAACTTCGTCTTCTTTAATTGGTTTAACCCACACCTCTAAATCAATCGACATAGACGTTCGTCCAATTTTGGTACATTCACCATAGCAACAAACCACATCACCAACACTTACTGGCTTTTTAAATGTAATGCTAGACACTGACACTGTCACAATACGCCCACCTGATATTTCTTGTGCTAAAATTGCACCAGCTAAATCAAGCTGAGACATAATCCAGCCACCAAAAATATCACCATTAGCATTAGTATCTGCTGGCATAGAAAGAGTTCGAAGAAGAAGCTGTCCTTTAGGTGCTTGACCAGTATTTAATTCAGTTCTCAAAATGATTCCCCATATAAAATAATTCTGTGAACCATATCACACATAGAGCTTATCGTCAGGGCTATTGGCTTCAATCTCACGTCTTTTTATAAAACAAACAATACGATGCTCATTCAATAGCGCTTAGCAAAGACGCATAATTTGATGATCCTAACATCTTTACCGAAAAACCCGCGCTACACTCCTGTTCCATTTTAATCACCTTGAGTTGCAATCATGGCGACAATCAGTGACGTAGCAAAGTTAGCTGGCGTATCGACCGCTACTGTATCTCGTGTTATCAATAACTCGGCTTATGTTGAGCCTGTGACTCTTGAGCGAGTACAAAGCGCCATTCGAGAACTTAATTACCAACGAGATGCGAGAGCCAGCGCCTTAGCTAAAAAGACAAATAACACCCTTGGTCTACTCACCGGCAACCTAGCAGATCCTTTCTTTGCCCTAATAGCCAAACACGTAGAAGAAGTGGCACGTAAGCATAAATGCCAATTAGTCGTGGTAAGCGGAGGCCATGATGCACAGCGAGAAAAAGAAGGGTTGGATTTTTTGATCAGCCAAGGATGCGAAGCCATGGTGGTTCACGCCAAGATGCTAGATGATGCCACCCTACTTAGATACAGTGCCCAATTACCTTCTATGGTATTGCTCAATCGTACCATTCCACAAATATCCAACCGCTCTGTCTATATTGATAATAGAGCCGGTGCTAAAGAATCGGTGGTTCACTTAATTGAGCAAGGTCATCGCAAGATCGCCTGTGTCACCAGTGATCTTCCTATTGAAGACAGAACAGAGCGACTTAACGGTTATCGCGATGCGATGAAAGAAGCCAATATCACCATTGAGCCTAACTGGATAATAAATCAGAACTTTAGTGAACAAGGCGGAGAACTGGCAGGTGAACAATTATTATCTCAATGCCCTGAGATCACCGCGGTGGTTACCTTTAACGATGTAATGGCCGCAGGTTTAATGGCAAATTTACATGAAAACAATATCCGCGTACCTGACGATATTTCTATTATTGGGTTTGACGATGTTTTATTGGCTCGATATCTCTATCCACGCTTAACCACCATGCACAACCCTATTGATGAAATGTCTAGCTATGCTGCTGATTTAGCATTAAAAATAAAAAACACAGGTTATATTCCACCACAAAAACATTGCTTTAATGCCACCTTAGTTCAGCGCCAGACTGTTGCACCTTATTCAACAAAGCAAGCCCTAAAAGTGTGATGAACATCTTAGGTAACAACCCCATGTAAGCGCTTACATGAGTGCGTTACCTATCTCTCATATTCCAATTAATAGAACTCTTATTATGACCTCATAAAAACAAAACAACCCTACATCTGTTTACGAGGAATACAAAATGACACAATCAAAGCCTCTTCCATCCTTTGCATTAGCAATAGCACCTATCGCTGTAATGTTTGGTTTACTGGCAATTGGATATGGCCTATTTGGTCTACAAATTGAAGCACTACTACTTACTTCAGCAACCTTCACTGGTTTTATTGCATATAAAATGGGATACAACTGGGATGAGATAATGAACGCCATTGTTGAGAAACTGGCGAAAGCAATGCCGGTTATCTTAATTTTAGTATCGGTTGGTGGCCTAATCGCAAGTTGGATGGTCAGTGGCACCATTCCTTACATGGTGTATTGGGGTTTAAAAGTTATTAGTCCTCAATATATCTTGATCGCTGCTTTCTTTGTTACCAGTGTGGTTTCTGTGTGTACAGGTACATCATGGGGCTCAGCAGGTACGGTCGGTGTTGCTCTAATGGGCGTAGCCGCAGGTCTTGATGTATCAATGGCAGCTGCCGCTGGTGCGGTGGTTTCTGGTGCTTACTTTGGTGATAAAATCTCTCCTCTTTCTGATTCAACAAACTTTGCACCTATCGTTTCTGGCACCACATTGTATGAACACATCCAACACATGCTTTATACAACACTACCGGGATTTGTTATTGCTTCTGTTGTCTTCTTCTTTGCTGGCCAATACGGCGATGTTGCAAATGTAAGCGAACCTCAAAAAGTACTCGACATACTTGCAGGATTAGAAAGCCTATATAACCTTAATATTCTATTAATTGTGCCACCAATCATGATCTTATGGGGTGCATTTACTAAGAAACCAGTACTTCCATTAATGCTTGCGGCTTCTGCTCTTGCCCTACTTATCGGTGTATTTTTACAAGGCTTCAGCCTACAACAAGCACTGCAAGCGTTTGTTAATGGCTTTAATATCGATATGCTAAACGCAAATGGCCACACTACTGACGGCTTAGTTCCTGACATTGCAAAACTGCTTAACCGTGGTGGCCTATTCTCTATGATGAGCACCATTCTTCTTGTATTTTGTGCCTTCGCTTTCGCGGGTATTTTAAGCCTAACAGGTGCTCTAAATGTAGTATTAGGTCGCTTTTTACATCTAATCCACAGCACTGGTCAGTTAATTCTATCAACCGTGATTGCTACAATTACAGTGGTCTTCACAACCTCTGATGGCAAACTTGCCCTATTAATCCCAGGTGAATTGTTCCAAAACGCTTATCGCAAAATGGGATTAGATACAAAAAATCTATCTCGAACGATTGAAGATGCTGGCACCATTATCGAACCATTAGTTCCTTGGACTGCAGCAGGTATTTACATGGCAAGCACACTAGGCGTAGCAACGCTTGATTACCTTCCATGGGCAATTCAATGTTACACCGGCGTGATTTTCGCCATCATTTATGGTTTCACTGGCTTTGGTATTGCAAAAGCGCCAGTAACTCAAGACAACGATTCTCTATCTCCAGTTGACGTAAAATAAGGCTATCTCATGACAACTTCTTTTGACTGCATTCACAACCGTTGCAACACCGGCTCATTAAAATGGGATTTCATGAAAGAAAAACTCGGATTAGATGGTACAGACCGACTACCTATGTGGGTGTCTGATTATGACTTTCAAGCGCCACCACACGTATTAGAAGCGCTTCATAATCGCATTGACCATGGCATTTTTGGTTATGCAGAACGTAATGATGACTATTACCAAGCGATCATCACTTGGTATCAAGAGCAACATCACATTCAAATTGAAAAAGAGTGGATAACTACAGTACACGGCGTATTACCAGGGCTTTCAATGGCAATCCAATTGCTGACTGAAACCAATGATAAAGTGGTAATGCAAACACCGGGTTATGGCTCGTTTCGTAAAATCGTTGAATTTAATGACCGAGTATTAGTTGAAAACCCATTACTTGAACAGCAAGGAACTTACTCACTCGATCTTGTTCACTTAGAATCTTGTTTTCAGCAAGGCGCTAAAGTGATGATCTTCTGTAACCCTCACAACCCTGTTGGTAAAGCATGGTCAAAAGAAGAGATAACCGCTGTAGCAGAGCTATGTCATCAATATGATGTGTGGCTGCTTAGTGATGAGATCTGGGGCGATCTTGCAATGGGAGATAACATTTACCATTCAGCATTGTCATTACCAGATGCACTGAAACAAAAACTGATTGTAGCTACCGCGGCAAGCAAAACATTTGGTTTATCTTCAGTGCGTATTTCCAATTTCATGATCCCAAATCAAGAATTAAAAACACGTTTAGTTCGCCGTTTAGATGCTCATGGTATGGATGTTTATAATAGCTTAGCAATGTGTGCAGCAACCGCCGCTTATCAAACTTCAGCACCTTGGTTAAATGAACTGAAAACATACTTACAAGAGAATATAAGCACCCTATCACGCTTTATTCAAACCGAGCTGCCAGAGCTGAACTTTACAACCCCAGAAGCGGGCTATTTAGCATGGGTAGATTGTCGTGCTCTTGGGTTAACAGATAAAGAATTAGAACTGAAATTAGTTGAAGCCGGAATAGTCCCAAGCATGGGGATCGCTTTTGGTAGTGAAGGATCTGGCTTTATTCGTTTAAACCTAGGTTGCCCTCGTGAAGTGTTAGTTCAAGCCATGCAGAGAATTAAAGTAGCGCTAAGTAACTAATCGGCTTTAGATAACTTACAAGTTAGTTTAAACAAAATACCCGGTGAACTTCATCGGGTATATTTTTAGCTATTAATTACAAATAAAAACTATCCACGCAGATTATGCCTCACTTGGCTAAAGCGATAGAAAACCAAAGACAGAAGCAATAAACCACAGCCAACCAGTTTATTTAACGGCATTGATTCATCATATATCCAAACACTAAGTAGCATTGTCCAGATAGGCTCAAGTAGCATTAGGATGGCTGCATTAGTCGGTGTTACCCATTTCTGCCCTACCGTTTGCAATAAATAGCGCAGACTCGTTGCAAGCACCACACTTAATACGACCCACTTCCACGTAATTAGGCTCACCTCTTGTGGCCATGTTTCTAATAAAAGTGATAACACGACACCCAAGCAACCAACCGTAAATAGTTGTAATGTCGTTAATAAAATCGTCGGTAAACTGGCCGAATACTTACTGTTAAAATTAAAATGTGTCGCAAGACCTATTGCTGCACAGATAAACCATATTTGACTTGCCGATACATTCCACCCGTCATTCCATGCTAATAAGAACAGGCCAGAAATAGCAATTGGCAACGCAAACCAAAATGCTCTTGGAGGCCTATTACCAAACAGTGGCCAAGCAAGTAAAGGAACAAATAGCATAGAGAGGCTCATAATAAATGCCCCTTCACCTAAAGTGTCGCTGATTGATATTGCATGTATCCAACAAAATAAGGCTGAAGAAAGTAATACGCCAACTCCCATAGAACGAAGACAATCTTGCCATAATGCTTTTTTCAAGGCACTAAAACAAAATGGCAATAAACACAGTGAGGCCATAACAAAACGAATGCCAATAAAAGCAAACGGAGGTAGCTCTTGGATTGCCTCTTTTGAGAAAACCCATCCAGCCCCAGCCAAAAGAGTGGTGATAATTAAAACAGGCTCAGCACGAAGTTTAGTTAGCATAAAGACACTTAATTGTGATGAAGACAGAAAATGGTGGGTATTTTAATACGCATCAAGCGAGACATACAGATTTATAAACTAATTTATCATTTAGTCGTAATAAAAAAAGAGCATATTGAAATTATCAACGTGCTCTTTAATATATTATTAGCCCACAAGCGTTACGCTGTCACTAAAGCCTTATTATTTATGCCCTTCTGCCGTGATCTTTATAACCTCTACCACCACATTACTTGCCGCCTTTAATGAGTTAACTGGCAAATATTCATATATAGAATGGAAATTGTGCGCCCCAGTAAATATGTTCGGACATGGCAATCCTTTCTGTGACAATACTGCACCATCATAGCCACCACGCATAGGCACCGCCTTCATCGTAATGCCATTTCTCTCATACGCTTCTTTAGCGATAGTAATAGGAAAGCTTGCATCCCCCTCCAAACTGTTTGCTACATTCTCATAGCGATCACTTAGGTTGATAGAGATACTTGACTCACCCCATAACTTCGCAAAGCTGTCTGACAGATTTTGTAAAAATGTCATGCGATCACGATAACCATCTTTATAGAAATCGCGCACATCCATTTTTAGTACCGTTTTAGCACTGTTGCCAGATAACTCTTTCACCCAATAATAGCCTTCACGACCTTCAGTATATTGAGGCGCTTCACCACCAGGAACCATACTAATGAATTGATGAGCCATTAATAACGAGTTCTTTAGCTTCCCTTTTGCAGACATTGGATGTGCAGATTGCCCAGTAAACGTAATGATTGCATCACCTGCATTCCAGTTTTCATGAACAAACTCACCAATGCCACAACAATCAAGCGTGTAACCAAAATCAGCACCGAAGCTTTCTACATCAAACGCTTTAGCCCCTCGTAAGCCTTGCTCTTCATCAGGAACAAAAGCGACTTTGACCGTTCCATGAGGAATATCAGGATTCGCCTTTAACACTTGCAGTGCATTCATGATTGCAGCAATCGCGGCTTTATCATCAGCACCTAATAAACTTGTTCCATCCGTTACAATAATATCATCGCCAATGTAATCCACTAATTCAGGAAACTCAGTCTCTTTTAAGAAGATATTTGATCCTGCATTCAAACAGATATCACCGCCTTGATAATTCACAATGTGTGCTTTTGTATCATTGCTTTGCTCTGCACTCGTATCTAAATGCGCAAAGAAAGAAACCGTAGGAATAGGTTTTGAATCTTCGCTTGTTTCTATATTCGCAGGCAATGTCGCCGTCAATATTGCAGTATCACGTAGAACAACGTCTTCCATTCCTAAAGCAGTCAGTTCTTTTGCTAATAATTGAGCAAGAACCATTTGACCATCAGAAGAAGGCATAATGCCCGCCGCGCCTTTCTCTCTGCTCGTTGTTGTATTAATGCGTGTGTAACTTAAAAAACGTTCAATAATATCCATGGGTAACTCCAATGCTTTATTCATTCTCAATAAATATTCGATAACATACGATGTGTTCAACTATCACACTAAAATCTGTGAACAAATTAGTACGGTAATCAAACCACCCGTCATTGGGATAATGGTTCGTTTAGCTAACTCAATTGGTGATACGTTTGCCACACCCGCACACGCAATAACCACACCTGCAACTGGAGAAGCTGAACGCATTAAACCTGCTGCTAGTTGCATAGGAAGCGCAACATGAGCTGCCGCCGTACCAACTTGAGCAGCCACATCTGGTGCTAAGTTTGAGAAGCTAAAGAATGATGCGTTACCAGAGCCAGATAACATGGTGACAAGAACAATAATAACCACAAGAACAAGAACCATGGCTAAATACCCTAGTCCCATGTTTGATGCAGAGTCGAGTAATAAAGCAATAAAACCAATCGTAGTTAAACCGGTAACAAATACTTGTGCCGAGATAATTAAACTTACCACGCCAGTAAATACGTTACCCATGCCTTCTAAATATACCTTTAAAGAAGCTGCTACTTCTTTGCCATCACGGGTATAAAGATAATCACACACCATTGCGATAAACAGAGAGATAAACATCGCTGTCACTACATCCATACGAACCGATGTCACCGCAAATTTACTGAAGGTTAATAGAAGCAATAATGGCAATACAGGTAAAATTGCGAACCACTTAGGCGCTTTACGTTGCTCTTTTGCATCAAGATTGAACTCATGAGTCACGCCTTTCTCTTCGTCTTTTTTATCAAAGTAACGCTGACAAACATAATGCAGAGTAGCAATCACTGCCATTGCTGCCATCGCAACTGGAAGTTGGTAACTTGCAAAATACGTCGCGACATCAATACCAGACACTTCAGCCGCTTTGTTTGCTGCAGAAGACGCAGGACCTAAATCTAAACAACCAGTCGTAGCGACCACCGCAGCCGCTGCTGCAGGGTTACAACCAACACCAACAAGCACTGGATACATAGCGATAAGTAGTAACAGAGCTAACCCTGTAGCACTTGGAATAAAGATATTGATTAATTGACCAATAATGTAGGCAAATGCCAACACTAAATATGGGTTTTTAATATAAGAAAGCGGTTTAGTCGCAATTTGCACCATCGCATTTGCCGCACCAATGTGACCCATGTATTTAGAGAAGCCACCAACCGCCATGATGATAAGACCTAGCTTCGCAAGGGTTGATGATGAAATAACTTTTATGACTTCAAAAAAATCAACAATGATCGACCCTGTTGGTGTGCCACCTTTAGGTAAAAAATCGGTCGTTCCATTAAGAACACCCAAACCTATCATTAATAAACCAGACAGAAATAATACCGCCTGAGTATTGTATTTTTTTATAATAAAATACCCGACACCACATATTATTGGTAACGCTAGAAAAGTAATCATAACAAACCTCATTATATTATAAATATAGAATAGAGATGCTCATTAAATAAATAAGCATAAATTAAAAGTGCAACAATTCCCTGCCAGTAAATAACAGCAGTTATATTTTCATTTCATTACATTGAATCTTTATTTAGTAAAAATACTAAACTCGTCAAATAACCCTTCGATACGCTGAAATCGATCGTTTTTTTCTTTTTGTTTCGATAAGCCTTTAATAAATGCCTCAATTAATGCAAACCCTGAGGCTCTATTATTAAAGAAGCCATCACTTGCACTCTCGACAGAAAACTGGATATCACAATAAGCCACAAAAGGGTTTACAGGCTGATCAGTCACTAAAATAATTCTTCCGCCAAATTGATGGAACCATTTAACTAAACGTATCGTTATGGTTGAAAATCGATGATAAGAAATAGCAAATAAAATATCGTCTTTACTCACATCTACCAATTGATGCGGTAATGTTGAAATATCGGCTTTTAGCCACACCACATCCTTACGTAAGTACCTTGCTAGTAAGTAAAAATAATTTGCTAGCGCCTCTGATGACGCACTACCAATAACGTATAACTTCCCTTTCGGATCTTGCATATATTCAATAGCACGATCAAAGTCAGGCTCAGAGATCATCTCGAAGGTTCTCGTCATATTAGACATGACTTCATCATAATGATTTTTTAGTACATTATTTTTATTATCAGTAGGTTGAAGCGTTTCATAGCGCTCTACTGGTGTCGTCAGTGTTAATGCTAAATCATCAGCAACGTGCTTTTTAAACTCTAAAAAACCGCTAAAACCTAAATGCTGTAGAAAACGTCCTAATGTCGCCTTCCCTACGCCTATTTGCTTACAGAGCTCATCAATCTTGGCAAATGGCAACATGGTGTAATGCTTCATAAAATACTGAATAATGCGCTTTTCTGCCTCGGTTAGCGCCCCCAATCCATTTACTGCATTAATGAAGTCTTTTTTATCCATGGGGATTATTTCCCAAATATGTAATCTATGGGACATATTTCCACCAATGGCATGATACTTTCAAGGGAATTAAATTTTCCCATACTTAAATTGTGACAAACACACACAAAAAGTAAGGAATTAACATCTTGTTAAAATAAGCACTATAAATAACAACAATTAGATATGCTGAATTTTATCCAAAAAAAAGACCACTAGATTTAGTGATCTTTTACCATACTTATAATTACTATCTAAAATAGATAAATATTAATCTATTTTACGGGGAATTATTTACTTACAGACTTATTCCCAAATAAATTAAGGTCGTTAATATAACTCTGCATTGTTGACCAATCTTGTCTCACACGATCAACTCCACCTCGATTTCTAGATGCTGTCCCTAGCCCCCCAGGATGAGATTGAGCAAAAATCCATACATTATATTCAGCATTAAAAACGATATTTATCGGTTGGTTAATCGCATCATTCAGATTCTTTACCGATTTAATACCATTATCTTTGATATATCCTTCATCAATACTTGCAGCTAACAATGCATTGTAAGTAGATAGACCAAAAGCAATAACACACTTTGGTTGAATAATATAAATTTCAGGCAGCGTATATATTTTTGCTGTTTTTTTAAGCTCTATGATTGGCAATCGACTCGCCATCTTACCTTGCTTCACAAAAGGAAACTGATTGGTTCCATACGTCTCATCTAAGGATATAGAAAAATACTCATTGAGCCGTTTCTCTAAATTTCGACTAGTCGGTAAGCTTGGCTCTAATCCGTGTTTTTCTAAGTTATGGTTAAAAGGTTGAGACAGATAATCATCAGAACACCAATCTTGCAATACAACCATAACCTTAGCATCCAAGTTGCCCGCTGATTTACTATAAGGTGACACAAAATCACAATCGTATGCCCCGTTATAGTAATCAGAAATACTTTTAAACCCTTTAGGTGTGTGCTCCCTTCTTCTCTTTGCTAGCTCTGACAATTGCTGCATTTTAACCATTTGCATTAGGTTAATTTTTCTCTTTAGCTAAAGAGTTAATTCTGTATAAATTAATACCTACACAAATTAAATTCATAAAAAATATTGGCCATGCTTGAATCACAACCCCATAGAATACGTAAATACTGCACCCTACTAAATTCACATAGCGTAATTTTTTAATATCCTTCATTAGTAGAGAACCAATGATTAGAACTGATGCTAAGTAACCTAAAATTGTCATTGTCATGCTGTTTACCCTTCACTAAATAACCGAGAAAAAAGAGTATCTCTTGAGGCTATTCATAACAATATCAATGAAAGGCAAAGCTGTTTTGCAAAAAATGCAACGGCCGATTTATAGTTATCCAACTTAGATTGCACATAAAAAAAGACCACTACATTAAATATAGTGGTCTTTATAATCATTCACTCTTAATGACGAATGTAATTACTTAATATTAAGCACATCGCCGATAAGCAAACGTTTAGGGTTCTCGATTTGAGGATTTAATTGAAGTAAATCATCTAATGCGATCCCATGCTCTTTTGCGATGCTGTATAACGTATCATCTTGTTTGATTGTGTAATACATAACCGCTTCATCAGCTTCTTGCTGTGCTTGAGCTTTTAATTCACCCTGCGCCGCATCTAGCTTACGAACCGTTTGGTAAAGTTCACTGTCTGTATCTTTCTGCTTTTGAAGCTCAGATTCTAATGTACCGACTTGTGTTTCTAACGTGCTAACTTTTGACTCTAATGCACTCATTTGTTCTGTCTGATTCTTTTGCTGGGCAATAAGCTCATCATTTGAAGCACAACCAGTAAGAACTAATGAAGACATTAGTGACGCTAGCAGAATTATATTTTTTTTCTGTTTCATACTTTTCTCTCTACTTCATCTACTTGCCAAATAACTTCGACTATTGTCATAAAAATAAGATGTATGCACAAGTAATAAATAGCTTTATTGGTTGTTTGGTGACAGTTTAATTAGAACATCGTCAATCTTAGTTAATTTCCTACCTAGTGGCTCAGAGTTTAAAAATACAATGAATAAAGATAATTTAGGCCTGTAAGCCAGAAATTACAGGGGAAAAAAGTTACCGCATTGTCATCACTTCTATTAATTAAAAATTTAAAGTACTCAGTCAAGTAGCTTAGCGATACATTCCCCTAACTTTAGTCCAAGCAAAGGAGGAACAGCATTGCCTACCTGTGTATATTGAGGAACTTCAAACTTACGCATTTTCCCCCCCGTCGTTATTTTGGACCTAAAAATAAAGTTATCTGGAAATGATTGAATGCGCGCCATTTCTCGAACAGTAAGCACACGAAGTTCATGTTCGTCATAATGACAAGCATCATCAGGTATAGACAATGCAGCGGGAGCAGGAGCATTTGCTATTAATGCTTTTTGGGTCTGTTTTTTTGTAGGATGCGCTAGAAGATAATCAATAAACTCCTTTTTATTATTGAATGACTGCAGTTCACCATTTTTTTGTAAGTAATTATACTCTCTACATGCGGACCACACTTCATCAGACAATTCAGTAGCATCCCCTTTCAAGACACTAAAAACAGCTTTAGTAATAGAGCGTTTACCAATATTCTGTAATATTTGATAAAGTCTAAATCGACGCTGTACTACTTCACCATTATTTCGAAAATCATGATTTGATAAGGTGTTACGTTGAAGTAAGAAGTCAAACGTTGTATTTAAATTTAATATAAACTCTGAAGGCAAGGTTGGATGATTCTGCTTAAGATCATCTAAAGCTTCAAGAACAGTCACTTCTTCTCCATTAACAAGCCCAGCTAAAAAAGATTCTTCAAATAAACTACGCTGCCCAGACTTAGTTGCATCAAAATAGTCTAAATGGCCAAATGGTAGCTCATCACCATGCACTTGAACTAAATGGTAAAACTCCAAGGAAGGAGAAAACATACGAGATTCTACACCATTAATATCAAAGCTTTTTGCTATATTATTATAGTGATCTAATCTAACCGCAATCATTATAAAGCGCGGTCTGTTCTGTGCGACTCCAACTAAGCGAGCATTAACATGTAAACAAAGTGGTACATAACCAATTGAAGCAAACACTTTCGCCACTTCATACCAAGCATGAAAACTGTTCCCTTCTTCATCCTTAAAAGCACGTAAAATACCCGTTACATTTTCAAGCATCGCTATTTTAGGTTGAGTATGCTGAACAAATTTAGCGAACTCCCATGGCAGTGTATTTTTTTCACAATCACGTTGACGTAATCCTGCCATACTAAAACTTTGACAGGGTGGCCCTCCTGAAACTAAATCGAGACCACGTTCAGATCCAAAAGAGGTTCTTAACTTCTCTACTAATTCATTATTTTCATCCAGAAATCGGTTTAACTCAATGATACTACCAACAACCAACTTTCCTTGTAATTCATTAGTTTGGGCAGGAATGTCACTATAACCTTCATCATCAAATGCAGGGAATGTGAATGGGTTTTCACGTAGCCTTGATTGTAATTCAGCCAAATTACTATTCAACCACAATGTATGCTCTGCCTGCTGTCTTTCTCGAGCCAACTCCTCTAAATTTTCATTAAAAAAATTGTATGCAAATGATTCTGCAGCCATAGGCGAAAGCTCATTTGCCAGTGTAAGATTAAAACCGCTTTGCTTTAAACCTAAAGAAAGACCACCACAGCCTGAAAATAACTCAATATGATTCACTAAAGACCCCATAAATATGATTTAATCTCGCAATTCTATTCAAACAAAAAGAAAAAGTTCAGGGTTAATTTACTCATATCAAATTACACTACAATATAAACCATACTTAACAATGACTTATTAAAAAATAAATCATTGCATACAAAGCATCACCCTGCCAATTTATCCGAATTAATTAACAATTATCCTAATTATTACCTACAATCGTATACAACTCTGAAAAACAAAAAAAAATCGGGCGTTATTGTCTAGTATAGCACCCGATTGAATTCTACTTATGACTAGAATAATAAATGCTGCCCCGCCATTATTAATAGCTGAAGCCAGCACTTCAAGAAATACTGATACAGTACTCAGTAAAAGCTAGAGCTTAAAATAGTTTCCGGTCTGTAGCATTGTTACTATTTCATTACCTATATCTTTATGCCACCCATTAGAGTAGCAACTATGACTCGTAGAAAAATTACTTTGAATAATATTAAAGATATTCGATGCAATACCGGTTTTCGAAGGTAAGCCCCAATAGTTACCACCTGATAGATTTTTGACTCGCATCACAGAGGTTGAAGTTGGTTTAATTTTTTCTGGGTTAACTGTCGGTACGGTAACAAATGAATATGTGAACTTTTTAAATTTCGTATGACTAAAGCCATGACTTCCGACGGTTGCATTAGATGAGAATCCACTCGAAGCATAGATCAGGTCCCATAACATTGGAATCTGTGCATTATCATTCCAATTAGTTTTACATTGAATTACACCTAGCTCTGTCTCTATAAATCTCGACTCGATAACAAAATTTAAAAGTTCCATTAACTCACTATGAGTTCCCGAGAAATCTGCTGACAAGCTAGGATCAGCAGGAAAAGTAATAGCTAAAAGATCGCTCTCAGTGTTAGAAGTAAAGTTACCATAATTAACACTGATAGCATGAGATATGCTAGGCGGAATATTGGCTTTTTTAGATTTTATAACTACAGTGTTGCTTCCCAGCAAACAAAGGTTAATGTACCAACAAACTAAAGACTCCCATGCAGCCCCTCCGCCTGACACATCGGACTGGCTTCGTCCTGTAGAAGATGATCTAAATATATTGTACAACTCATTCCCGATTGTCTGTAATTCCCTTGCTGACAATGATTTACCTTTCGCTATAGCTTGAAAGCTAGGTTGCCAAGCAGGCCAGACTTTCTTCATCGTCGCTAACATAAGTAGCTCTGTTACCACTACCTTTCTCAATTGTTCTACCGCATTCATTTTATATTCCTTAACTAGACAACACGAACGCCCGTGTGTTTTTCTCGAAACATTCATACCGATTAGTTTCTCGCAATTTTTCCAGAGAAATTAAAAATTTTGAGTTCATTATTGTATGATCTAGAGCGTTGTAAACTTCGAAAAGTCCTTCTTTTTACTTGGGATTTAAATAGTTCAAGATAGGTACTCAAGCTTCTCTTTAAACCAAGACATTGCCTCAGAGTTAGCTGTTAGTATATCTAGTCTTGCAGTTGCACGAGTAAAAGCTACATACATGTCTTCTTCTGTTAAAGCGGGTGTTATTCCTGGTTTATCTGCATTAACAAAAATCACATGCCTTGCTTCTAGTCCTTTAAAAGATTTAATAGTTGAATAAAATACGTATCCAGCAACACCGAGCTTGCTTATATCTTCTGTCAGATTGAGTCCATAGGATTTCCTTATTCCGTCCATACATGAGTTTTCTAGCTTAAACGGAGAAAGGATTACCGCTCCCCCATCAGCACTTAATTCATGAACTAGGTCCCAGGCTTGTTGAGCCATATGCTCCGCTTTACAAATACCAATGTATGGCTCTTCACCACTAGGAACGCCTGGCATAGACTTAACGACACCACTACAAACTTTATTAGTTGCTGTATTTACTCGTTCTGTATTTCTACAATTGTGGTAAAGGCGAAAAGTAACTTCTGCACCTAACGTATCATTAGTACCTTGCTTATATAAATCCTGCTTGTCATCTCCAAAGTAAAGCCATTGCGAATCGTTTCTTTCTTTAAGCAGCTGATATAAAGCTATAACCCTGTCATCGCCAAAATCCTGTCCTTCGTCAATGATAATTGCATCATATTTATCATCTTCTCGATAAAAGCCATCCATTACCCTCTCAGGTAATGTTTTTGAGTAAAAATCTTTTCCATTGCTTCCTGTATGGTCATCCACAATGTTCCAAAAAAGTGAATCAACGCTAAAAATATAGTCGGCTATATTAGGGTGTTTGATCCTTAAATTTTCAGCTAACACTTTATTATAACAGACTAAAATTGTCTTTTTCCCCTCTTCCAGTAACGCTGATAACTTCCAAAAAGCCAATAACGTTTTTCCTGAACCTGCCGGCCCGATAATAGCAACGCGCGGTAATTCAAATGCCCCACGTAAAGCAGCAAACTGTTGACGAGTAAGTTCATCAATATCATGCTCATCTTTATGAGAATCAAGTTCCGTATCAACTGAGATTACTCTAAAGCGTTGATTGGTTAATATTTTAGCGGCTTCATCTGCGAGTGCTTTCGTAAATTTTTTTCCTATTCCTTCACTGCCTTTTGCCAACAATGCCTGCCTAATAGTTCCACCTAATTGGTGCATTTTTTTCTTGGGGACAATCGTTGAATCATCATAAAGATTAGTGAACCCATCGATTTTACCGTTTGGATAGACCACCAACCACGCGTGTAAACCTGGAAATGAACTATTTGAAGTAAATGACAGCTCTTCACCAACAACCTTAGCAAGGGTATGGAGATTGCGATTGGCCTGTTCAGGAGGTGACTCTTTGAGCATATCTTCTTGTGAATCACTAACTTTCCTATACCACATACCATTTTCATCAACACGAATCGATTTAGACCCTTTAACCTCAACAACGGCTAACCCCAGCTCTGGTGCCAAAACCACAAAATCTGCTTGACCGTCTCTAACTATGCCTAAATCATCTTTTAGAGCCCAAGAAACATTACACACAACAATCCAGTTCTCTGGCAGTTGTTTTAACAACTGTCTACGCACTTCTCTTTCCCACTTATCTGAAGGGACAGGCCCAATTACTCGTGGCATAAATTACAATTCCTATAAATATTTATTGACGGCAAGCCAGTAGCTTCAAACCTGCCCAAGTAGCTTTATCCAAAGCTCCCTCACCTGATGGTTTTACAATTGTGTTTCCTGGCATCACAAATACTTTTACTATAAAAGGGTCTAATTCACCTTTCTTTACAATATAAGTGCCTTTGGATGCCGACCATACATCTTGATCCAATACTCTCTCCCAAGTGCTGCCGCCATACTCAAAGATGCTTCCTAATAACAATTTAGGGATAAGCTGATTCATATTACAATTAGAGTTATTAGCCTTGGCAGAAGGTGATATATCGTACTTTAAGTAGTGTGATAAGTTTCCTCTCACCCATGACATTCTTCTTGAAAGATTAAACGAATCAAGTAAACGAACATACCTGACGTTTGATTGTTTTCTTGCAAATACAGCTATAGATTCAGACACTTTATCTCTTAATAATTGGTCAAACTCCCATAAAGGATGCGCAACCACGTCTAAAACATCTTCATCTACAGTGATCCAACCATGTAGGTAGGAGCCATCTGTTATTGGGATAAGCTTTTCATCACCAAATGTCGAACAATAATTTTTAGCTATATCTTCAAATTCTTCCTGTGCGCTTTTTAACCCAAAATTCCATAATTCAAAGTATGGCGTGACACCTGGTACATAACTAGAATCACGCATTACCAAGAGTAGCTCTAGGCCAAGCCGCCAATCTAACAAAGGATGCAAATGGCGGTTACGGAAACCTTTGAGAAGTAAGTCAGGACTTCTCCACTCCTGGCCCTCGAGTTGAGATCGTTCACATTCATCTCTAATAAATCGGCCTAGCTTAGAGAACTTTGTATATTTGTCAGGTTCAGTACAACCTGCAATTAATTCAGACCACTGCTCTGAAGCCCAGTGAACCAAACCGGCACCATTAGGGTGTTCATCTGATAAATAAAGCTCTGCTCCGCTTTTACTTTCACTTCTGTATTGATGAACCGATGCGATCTCAATATCAAGTGAATCGACATCTAACTCTAAAGCTATCGCTCGTTGAAGAATTGTCGCGGCAGAGAACCATGCTGCTTTTTTACTAGCTAGCTCTTTTTCTATATCGAAAAAACCAAGCCCCTCTCTATCAAGTAACCTAATACTCAAAAGATCTGTTGTTTTAGATGCAGCTAATGAGGCGTATACGTCTTCACTGGTATCATCTTCAATCCACATATTGGCATTAACCCACTGATTATTCGGAGTTCTGTAGGTATCTGCTATTTTAAAAGAAAAGGGCCTTCTGTTTTTACTTTGAGTAATTCTATATACTTTTCCTTGACCTGAAAAAGTGAGTTCAGCGCCGCCAACAGGATTTGGTTCAATACCTTTTATCTGTGGTGAAGCCACAAAAGATGTTACACCTGTACCACCATTAGATTGACCAGTATCAGCCGGTTTACTAAGATCAAAATCGGTCATAAAGCCCGTGGGGACGACAGCTAGATAAGAGCTTGCGTTATCTTGCCCACAAGTTGGACATATTTGAGAATGCGCTCTGTCTGCAGCTTCTTCGATACTAATCAGATCAACAGTAAGGTTTCTGCACACATTGCAAAAAACTTGCCAGGTAGTTTCTCCAACCGGTTGTTCGTTTGAAACCCATTGGTTTCTGTTCTTATGATGGATAGAACCTACAAGACCCACCGGAGTTAACAGACGTTTATCCCATACTCGCTCTGAGCCAGGAGAATAATCAGTTATAGCCTGCTCAATGGAACGGTCTAAAGTCTTAGCTTCCTTAGAGCTTTCCTTATCGTCTGGTAACCCAAAATATAAATCCCTAACCATGGTTGGCATGCCATACATTGGGAGTATCCCAGCATCTGCCAAAGTATTTGCCAAACCACGTGTTTTATCTTGTTCCTTTTCTGCTTCGATATCGATGCGCTTAATTAAATCGCATTCATTGACTAGAGCCTCAGGGCTGATATACGTACCACGTGTAATGACTCTAGCAATTTCAGAAACAATTTTTCCATTAGTACTTAACCAATCAACAATTAAATCACGTCGAGAGCTGCTGTTATCAATAAACTCTTGAACTCCGCCCATCTCACCATGAGTATCAGGTCTAGACCCGCAAGCAGCCCAGGTTAAGCCAGACGCTTGAAATGCACGACGTAAAACCTCTTTATTGAATAACCTTTCTGCTAATATTTTTTGATCTTCACTAACTGAGATGCTCGGCTGTGGAGGTATCCCACTTGTCATCTCTTCTGGATGTTCAAAATGAATACGGTCATGAGTTTGCCCTCGACAATAAGTCAAAGCAGCCGAAAATGCCTGCTTTTTTCGACCTGCTCGTCCAGAACGCTGCTGATAATTAAAACGTTCTGGTGGCATATTGGCTTGAAACACTGATAGTAATGAACCAATATCAACTCCCACTTCCATCGTCGTTGTAACCGATAGTAAATCGATACTATCTACTTTTCGGTTAACATTACGGGGGACAACATCATCCAGCTTCTCTCCCTTAAAAAAGATATCTCTAAAATGACGTTGACGTTGTGCTTGATTATCAGTTTGCCCAGTCAATTCCTCGGCATGAATCCGAAACTCAAAATCGGTATTCTTCGATAGATTGGCATAATAGTGTTCTTTCTCAATCGTTTCTGCTGTCTTATCGCCATTAGGATCAGCTGTTAGAGGAGTAGTACATCGGGCGCAAATACCTCCTGAAGCATGCCAATGAATCTGGGTGCAATTATCACATATCCAAGCTTTATCTTGAGGGTTAATCTTACGTACCCATAATTGCTCTAGTCTAACAACTCCCCACTGATGACCTTCACCTTTAAGCGCATCGCGTACAGCAATTCTCAACAATTCATAACTAACTTGATTTTTTTTCGCGCAAACCTCTAAATAATTTTTTACTCGTTTCTTCGCTATCTGTTTCGTATGTTCATTCGGGTGACAATCATCCCACTCTTCTCTGGGTCCGAATTGATCATATTCATATGGGGCTGTAAAATATTCTTCCGACAGAATGCGAAGTACACTTTCAGTAATATTCCTAAACACACTATGCGGCATGCACATCGGACCCAATTTATTAAACTGAGCTGACAATGAAAGATGACCGAAACCTTTTGCCTCTAAGTTGTACAGCAAACGACCGGAAATTACCTTCCAAGCTTTTTTCCTCAATTTATTATTCATCTGATTAAGGAAGCTAATTCTGTCTTGAGTTAGATTGTTAACTACGGAACCATCATCGAAATTGATGAGCTCTACCCACCCAAAGGAACTATCATTTAGTTTATGATACTTCACATCAACACCTGAACCTCCTGGGTTTATGCCTAGCTTAAGCATTCGTTTCCAAATAACGGGAAGTTCTAAATCCTGATCATTCAAATGATTCAAAAAGCGGTCTAGTCGGACATAACCAGGTTGGTAATTCTCAACGTTTTTAACTTCCGTTTTATTACCTTCAGTCACGAAGAAGCTATCATCGATTACGGCTATTGCTACACTAGTAAAAGCTTTTAAGTCATCACTCGATTCCAAATTTGGAGCTTGATTGATAATTTGAGCAAGCTCTTTATTAACATCCCCTCCCTTTCTAAGTATCTTTAAAATCTCTTTTTTTAGCTCCTCAATTGAACCGGCAGACATACGACGTATTTCATCTAGGATGAAATACTGTAAGAGACTATCCCATTGACCTGATTCAATCCCGTTTGCTAATTTAGCCGCAGCTTGCCTACTATCTGAAAATGTAACGAGCTTACGAAAATCACTAGGTAATATAGACATCAAATGCTTTGCAAGCAGCAACGACATTTGATTTAAACCTGTTGCGAATGCTCTTATTGGCGATGGTTTTCCGCCTTTCCTTTCAGAGTAACTAGTCTGGCAAGATGGGCACATCTGTGGCATAGCAGGTAAGTGAAAATCTTTTCCCCAATCGCTATCATCAACACTAAACCATAGACATTTTGTTTTGTCAGGGTTATTAACACCTACCTCAACTACACCTGTTTTCGGGTCAATCGATGCAATACTCCACTTAGCCGCGGCGACTTTACAAGGATTACCGACACGCCCATTTTGACCTGAACGTTCAACAGAACCTTGTTCCCAGTTTAAGTTATCCAAATTTGGATACTCACCGGAAATTAAGAATACAACTCCCATATCTTTGTATTCTTGTACATCAGTACGCCCTTGTGGTGCAGCCTCTGGCATACCTGCGATAGCAGTAGGTAATGGTGCAAGTTCAAATTTCGGGTTTGGTATCGTTCCACCAGCCTTCATTTTATAACCTGCCAGTAATTGAGTCCCACAGCACTCACAATACAAAACCTCTAATGACCGCTTTCCTTTATACATAACTCTTGGCTCTGGCAATAACTTACCTACTCTTCGTTGGTCATCAGTTTTATTGGGTATCTCAGGAGTAGCCCACAAACCATCAAGATTTTTGGCCATCCAATGAAAACGAAGTCGAGGTAGAATAACATTTTGATATCTTTCACCTCTATTTTGAGAGTCGGTTGCTTGACCTAAGGCGAAAAGTAAACCTCTTGTAGATGTATTTTGGTCCAAAGTCGATAAATGGGGAAACCACTTACTTTTTAAGCTTGCCAATGACTTTGATGTAAAACGACTACTTAAACTATCGAAGAAGCTGTAAGTAATCGCTTCTAAATTTTCAAGAGTGATCAGTTCTTGAACTAAACCGCTATCGGGCTCAACATTTTCACTTAATGATTCGCCTAATGCGAAACAAGTTGAACTGACGCTCGAAGCAAAGCTTCTTTCTTCGTTATCTGCTGTATATACCGATTCTCCACTTTCAATATGAAAACGGTCTTTTGATTCTTGCAGTGATAACCCAAACATTCCTCCGAGAAAACTATAAGAATCATCGTCTTCAGCCAAAGAGGCACTAGAAGCTAGAATTTGAAGCTGTGAGCTATCGGGTGATAACCCAAGGCGATCCATCAACAACCTTAGCAAATACCCGACTTCAGTACCCGAAGACCCACGATACAAATGCAGTTCATCAACAACCAGTTGGAAAACATGATTTTCTCTATCTTCTGCTAGCCATTCTCTTGTTGAATCAAATATCTGCGAATCCGCTCTATCGTTAGGCAAGTTATCATCTTTATGTCGCATCAACATGATAGACAACATACTAATGTTAGTGATGAGTAAATCAGGCGGGGTCTCTTGCATCTCCCAGCGATGGAACATTTCACAAGAGTCAATTTCCATCCTAGGAATAAAGTCACGTTGCTCGAGCAACGAATCTAACGCCTTCTCCTTTAATGATATACTTTCCTTATCTTTCTCTCTAATAGCCTGTTCTAACGCGCTACGAGCACTTTCTAGCAAAGTTATATATTCTTCATATTCACTTCGGGCTTGTTTGATTTTTTTACTAAGTTCAGATCTCTTCGATGAATTGATCTCACCATTAGCCTTAAACGGATGACCAGAAACTGGAGTCGAGCCGTTGTAGCGGCCAAATCGAATTCGGTTGCCTTGCAAAGCTTCATCCATTGCAGATAATGATTCATCAGCATCTAAGGCAGCTCTTAACCTTGAAATCTGGTCTTCAACTAGAGCATTCATTGGGTAGAGCAACAAAGCTCGAACCGCTGGAGTTCGGCTTTCATTACGTACTGCTGCTCTATTGCTATCCCACTTTAGACTTTCTCCCCATACAGCACTCTGTGTTCCAGGTCGTTTCCAACACCCAATTGCCTCTTTTATAATCGATGCTAGAACCGGCAAAAGGAAGGCCTCAGTTTTACCAGAACCAGTTCCAGTTACCACAACACAGTGCTTTCTTTCCTTACTCATTGCTTTGGTTAACATCACCTCTTGGTGCTTATACAAACTAAACTTACTTGAGATAAGAGATGCACCTGCAACTTTACAAAAAGCATCTATCGCATCTGAGGACATCGTAGGTAAGTCTTCTACGTTTAGCTCATCCAACTTTTTACCTGAAACATAAGTAGGTAGCACTTCTAGATATGGCTCCTGAAATAGGACACCAGATGTATCTAACAAACATTGACGCTCCTCTTCAAATGATTTGGAGTTAGTCCCGAATGCCGACTTCACATACTTTTTTAAATTATCGTTCAAGTCTTCCCATGCACCAATTGGGTCTTTATCTATGCTAACTGGCATTTTGTATCCTCTAGCTCTCTGGCTATAAAGTTCGAACTAATTAATTTAATTTCGCCACCGAGTAAGTGGGCTATATGACTTGCGATTTCTTTTGGCACCCAACGATATCTAAGCCACTTACCGCTTGACATTTTGTCGTAAACACAACTTATATTTGCTATCGTGTGTTTTCCCTTTTCTGAGAGTAAAATTGAGTCGCCGATAGACTCACCTTCAGTTTGAACTACGACTGGCCCAGATGCAGAGCAGAGTGTCAAAACTCGCTCGATAACAAAAGGAGGTTCCATTCTTGCAGGTAGCCAAAGACAACCTGTTACAATGTTGTAATGGATAGGCCAAGGGCAGGCATCAACCACTCCGATGGATTTCACAAACTCAGCGAAAGCATTAACAACCATCCATATACCCCATCTTGAATCCTGAATGAAACTATATTTTGACAAACCATCTCCAAGGTTTCTTCCAAGTTTATAAACCTGTAACCCTGCGCTCATCGGGTCCTCGTACCTGAAGAATTCGAACTTCCGTTCAGGGTCAACCGAAGTACTGCCAGAATTGTTAAAAATACCTGTATTTGGATTCAGTCTTGCCAAAGCATTAGGAATGAAACCTTGTTCTGGATACCACGAAAGTGCCTCTTTTATCTCTTGTACAGAGCCCACCCATTTAGAAAGTTCCTGTGCTGGTAAATCTACCACTTGAAAGTTTGCAAATTCGGCAATAGTCTTAATCGCGGAACCGGCAAAAGGTGCAAGACGAACCACGGGGAAATTATGTGTTGGTTCTGCTTCTACGGTAATTCTTACATCAGAAGCCTGTACTAGCTCTTTCCATTGCTGCAGTCTTAAACTTCCACAAACGCCATACAATTGACGTTGTTCAGTATCAGTAATAGGTAGGCTATAAAGAGTCGCTGGCACTGCACATACCCTAACCATGTGTCCTTTTACATCAGTATCTATTTCTACATGGCCCCTTCGCCGGAGCTCGCGTATCAAAAGAACAGGCTGGACGTCATCAATACCAAAACTGTTAGCTAGCCTCATTATTTGATCTCGAGCAGCCCCATACGTCATTGAACCATTTTTAGTTGTTGCGATTGAATCAAGAAATCTAGATGAGACATTAGATTCCATGCACTGCCAAATACACTCTCCATTACTGTCAGATAAAGTAACTTCATCAACTTCAAATTTATCAATGGCTGTGTCTGACTTTGCTAAATTAATTCCATCAACCATTGCGCCAAGTAAACCTGTCGTATTAGTTAATGTCCTTCCAAAATTATCAATCGAAAAGTTAAATCGGTTGGAAATAGAAACCCCACCGATAGCCAGCAACTGTAAACCTGCAGAACATAGCACCTGACCATCTATTTCAGCCTTAATTTTAAAGGAACAACTGCTTCCATCATTCAAACTATATTTAAACCGTCTTACGGAGTAAGCATCACTACTTTCTAACTCTGTGAAGGTCAAACCGTCGGCTATAAGCTCTGCTTCTAAAGGGCCTTCTAACTCAATAATAGGTAGGTCGTAATAAGCATATTTTTTACTACCAGCACCAATAATTGGACGGCCTCCAACTAATCTGATACGTGCTTTTTCTATAACCGCAGGCTCTTCATCAACAATCTCAGCACGCTGATTGGATGTAAGAACATCTGTGGCATTGATACAAACCAGACTCCATTGGTCAGGTAAGCCATCATACTCAACAATCGTATGCTCAATATTTTCATTGGTTAGGTATAACTCTAGATTTGAATACTTATCGAGCGAATATAAAAGATATGCAGGACCTGAAATTGGTAATTCTCGTTCAATAAGTGAATCATTCAATGAGGGGTCTGGGGTGTCCCATACAAAGACTCTAACCTTATCTTGTCGTAAGTATATTTTCCTCTCATTGCATTCACCATCAGTTCCTGTGTACAACAGGCTAGACTCAACGTTCGAAGATGAGGATTGGTTTAGCACCCGCCTCGCATTTTCTTGATTTACTGAATAAATCGCATGAATATGAGAACCAGTGAATTCCAATTTAGCTTTTTCTTCCGAGCCACCTTTAGTTTTGATCCTATAGTTCAAGCCCGTTACGTTAGCTGGAAGGCGCCAACCGATTTGCCAATAGGGAATTTCTTCATCACAGTTGACTTTTAAAATGATTGCCAACTCATCATTTAGCCTACCTTGCGGTTCAAACCTTTGATTGTACTCATTAACACTAATTCTAGTCGGTTTAGGGATGTATCCATCCCAAAAGTCCAGCTGCCTACTAAGAAACTGTCTTAAGTGATCATTGTACTCCGCCTTCCCCATTGCTTCTTTAAGGCCTGCACTTAAATAATAGGAGCGTTTACCTTCCTCAATCAATTGGAAGAATTTATCATCGTCTAAATTTTGTCCAGAATATAACTTGCAACTTCCAAACAGCCTATCGATCCCTTCAATGTCCTTGTGGGTTATCATTGATTGAGCGTGGGCCATTCCAATATATCTATGCGCACCTAAGACATTAAGTGTAAATCTGCCAAATCTTCCTTTTTGTTTTCTAACAGACCAAGAATTCAAATCAACCCAAACTGCTTCCATATCATTCCTTACATTATTAGGAAATGATTCACCAATTAGGTCGCTAACTGTAGAATAGAAGCCAGAACCTTCCGTTTCAGATTTTGCGAGTACCCATAATGCAATGTATGGTAAATAAGTCGGAGCGCTACAACCTTCGTAGTTATTCAAATAGAGCCCAGGATCACTATATGCTTCCGGACGTTTGCTAGGCCATGAGCGTTGTTGAACTAATTTTTGGGCTTTAACTGCAATATTATCATTGCCATGTAACCAATGGGGGCCTTGTTTTACGGCTTCAATTAAACCACTAGTACCTCCTTTGTGGGCCCCAATCCCTTCAAGTTCAATCCTAGTAGTCTGAATCCAAACGTCTTGGTCAACTTTTTCTGGCGAAAAGTATTCTTCTAGTAACAGTGAGTTCCACTCAATAAATAACGACACATTACATCCTTCATTTCTTAAAGAGCTAATCGATTTATAAAGACTATCTTTAGGCCTACGTAGACCAACGTGTAATGTTGAAAAGCCCTACACCAAATTAACAGCTACTGGTTATTTGAAAAATAACTGATACTGCAGCTCCAAGCAGCTCAACTAATCTCGATACCCCAAGATAAAACACCACTGATTTTAGGTTGATTATTTTATCCTTACGTTCTATTTATGATCAATAACATATTGATTTAATTAATACTGTGATTATCTCGGAATAATTTATATTAATAAAATAAAAATATAATCTCACGGTACCAAACTATTGTAAGATTTCATTAGAATAGTCTTATTAAAACTGATTTTAAAAAGTATCTGTTTCAAAAAGTAAACCATTAAAATAGAGATAAGATTACCTAATCTCCCGTACTTGAAAAGTTACTTTCATACAAAAATTATCAAATATAAATATTCCTTAGACACCTCACCATATTAGACTATAAATCGTTGATGTCTTACTTCAAGATGAGGCTAGATTTGGTCGTTTTAGGTAACTATTGGAATTATACTAGAGTCGCTAAGTCTTCATCCCTTAGCAAAATAAAAGAGATCTGTGAGGTAAAAGTGGTTCCTTAGTTAATCATCATAAATGACCTAAAGGAGATATCTAAACTGCAGGAAAGAACTATTTTCTTATAATGGATAGTGTTAATTAAGACAATCTTGTATAGCAAATCAAAACTTCATTAATTTAGAAGAATATTATCACCATAAGTATATTGTTCTTTAAATTGAACTCTTAGTACAGATTCCCGTGATTAAAGAGTGTAAAAAGAATTGGCTAGATCTGCTGAGTAGATAACAAGGAATTACAGGCACAAAAAAGCCCACACTAGGTGGGCTTTTTTGTTTGTTCATAAAGAACGAATATGGTGCCCGCTACTGGACTCGAACCAGTGACACCTTGCATGTCATGCAAGTACTCTAACCAACTGAGCTAAGCGGGCAAATCGTTAACCAGGAAGTAATTGACTTCTCCTTGAGAACGAGATGGATAATATCGAGTTCTTTTTATCTCTGCAAGCCTTTTTTTATTATTATCAATCGTTTGACTATTTATTATCCAAACTGTTCAAAAACAGCTCAGCTTGCTAGTTGTCTCCTTTTAAAATAGAATCACCATACCGTTAAAAGGATTTATCTCATGCCTCAATCTCGTTTTCATCACCTAAAATTCTTACAGCCTATTCTAGTTCTATTACTTGTTGGCATTGCGATTATCTCGCTAACTTTTAGCATTCAAAGTTTTCAATCTGTCGAGAAAACGATCCGAACCTCTTCATTTAAAGCGTTCAACAACTCTATTGAAGCCAGTTACGATATTGTTGATACCGCACTCAATGAATCAATAAAGCGCTATTTGCGAGGGATTGTACTCACTTCTGCTAAGTTTATTACTCAAATTCAAAAATCTCCCTCGCTGACACAAGAGCAGAAGACAGCGCTAATTCAAAAGTACATTAACTCCAATAAAATTGGGGATACTGGCTACCCTTATGTATTAAATTCTAAGGGACAATTAGTGTTCCACCCTATTTTTCAGGGCCGTAATGTCAGTGAGTATCGTCATATTCAAGAGCAAATCGATAATGATGATCACTTTGTTGAGTATTTATGGACTAACCCAGGAGAAGAGAAGCCACGCAGAAAACTGGCCTATTCTATTTATGTAGAAGAGCTTGATTATGTTATCTCGGCAAGTGCTTATAAAGATGAGTTTCTACACTTTATAGATAAAACCATCTTAAAAGATAAGTTAAGTAAATATCAGTATGGTAAAACAGGCTATGTTTACGTAATTAACTTAACTGGTGAGCTTATCCTTCACCCTAGCTATGAAGGTGAGAACATACGCAGCTTGATTGGTGAAAACGCGGATGGTTTACTTAAAAAAATCCGACAATCTGCTAATCGTCATAGCTTACAAATGAATTTAATTAACGGCTCATCAGAAGCGACGTTTCATGCGGCTACTGTTGAAGATTACACTTATACAATAACAATGGATAACAACACCTATCAAAAAGATGTTCTATATATCTATTATCCATATCTAGATTGGGCAATTGTCTCAGGGATCTCTCGTGATGAGCTTAACCGCCCAACAAATACGTTGTTATATAGTTCACTAGCACTGATTTTAAGCTTAACTACGATCATCATCGTTCTATTGCTTCTGCTTAATCATCGTCATAATAAACTAGTTAACGTCCTTAATTGTGACTATTTAACAGGGTTGCTAAATCGCAGGGCGTTTCATGATATGGCATCAAAACTGATCAGTGATAAGCATCACCCTACTACGTTTACTCCCTACTCTATTATCTTATTAGACATTGATTTCTTTAAACGCATTAATGACACTTATGGTCATATTGTTGGTGATAAAATTATTGCGATTGTAGGTAAAGCTATTTCACAATACCCACATATTTTAGCGGCACGCTATGGTGGTGAAGAATTTGTATTATTTACAACCATTAGTGATCCAAAACACGCGATTCGCTTTACTGAGCAAGTACGTCAAAAGATCGACCAATACAATACGTTACATGAGAAGATCACATTAAGTGCTGGTATAACAACGATAAATAAGCCAAACGTGTTGTTAGATGATGTGATTGATCAAGCAGATAAAGCGCTATATCACGCAAAAAATACGGGCCGTAATAAGGTTGTTCATTACCAAGAGTTATAAATGAGATATGAAAGATAGAGGGGAAAACTGGACAAGTATTGATGCTGTACTACGCTAAATAAAGTATGTTCTCCATTTAAATTAGCGCAAGGCTCATCGAGCCGTTTCCCTAAGCCCGTAACCAGGAATCGTTACGGGCTATTTTTTAGGGCAATTATCTGCTTTATTCAGATTTAGCGGCTACTAGGTAGATACCATCTTTTTCAATAGTAATTTTACCCGCTTTATATAAACCACCAATTGTCTTTTTAAACGTACCTTTACTTGTTCTAAATTCAGTAAAGATCGCATCTGGAGATGATTTATCTGTTAGAGGTAAGAAGCCTTCTTTTTTCTCTAACGTTGCGATAACTTTTTCGCTTAAATCATCCATACGTGCTACGCCTGGACGTTGTAGAGAAAGTGAAATCTTACCGTCTTCACGCATTTCTGCGATGAACGCTTTAAGTTGCTTACCAATGAAAAGCTTACCAAATACATCTGAATGGAAGATTAAACCCCAATGCTCGCCATTGATAACTGCTTTGTAGCCAAGATCAGTACGTTCTGCAATTAAGATATCTACTTGCTGACCTTTCTCATAATTCGCAGGTGTATTATCCAACCACTTGTTAAAACGAGTTGTACCAACAATACGACTAGATGCTTTATCAATGTATACATATACAAGGATATTTTGACCTTCGTTTAAGCGGCCACGTTGCTCACTAAATGGAACCAATAAGTCTTTTTTAGCAATACCCCAATCAACGAAAGCACCAATGCTGTTTGTGCCAATTACGTTCATTAAACCGAATTGACCTACTTGTGCTTTTGGTGTTTCTGTTGAAGCAACCACTTCATTTTCTGAATCAAGATAAATAAACACATCAAGCGCTTCGCCTACTTCTGTGCCTTCTGGAACAAAACGACTTGGAAGAAGAATAGAACCATAATCATCGCCATCTAAAAAGACACCAAAATCTACAGCTTTTGTTACTTCTAATTTGTTGATTTGACCAATTTTAATCATTACTTCAATTCCTAAATAAAATACTCGGCGATTATACCTGAACTCTGATATGCTTGCTGTATGAATTACCATTTTTATAGGAATTTCCTGTGATTACAGTTGGTAAGAAAGATGGCTTATCACTAAAAATCTCACATATCGTTGAAGAATCTAAGCAACATGAACTGGAAATGTATCTTTTCATTCCCGGCGAGCTTGGTTTAAACAAAGACATGGTTTCTGAATCAGAGTTTTACTACAACTCAATTCAGAGCCAGCGTACGTATTTCAGTGATAAAAATCACCTCCCCCTTGTGCACTCTCGTCTCGCGCAACGTGGCCGTCTGTCTACTGAACAATATCGTTTAAGTTTGAGTTTATACGCTTATCAATACGCCCTCGCTTTAGAGAAAGCCGTACAGCAGCTTAATGATACTTCTCGTGACGATATCACTCATCAAGAAGTTGACGATGCAATCGATCTGGCTATTGATATTCTCAGAAAGTTACGCCGTAACGTACCTTATGACGACACGTTAAAGCGCTACTATGCCAATATCGATAACTATTTATCTTGGTACACTGAACAACGTTTTCTTTCTTTACTTGCTCATATGCCAAGAAATGAAGATTATAAGCTGGTTAAAGAACGCCTTGTTGATATCTGTGAGCAAGAAGCACTGCACCGTCTAGATAAGAGTTATAACTCAAGTAAAGCTCGAGAAGACATGACGCGTATGTCAAATAAGATGCGTCTGTTACGTCGTTTAATCGAGTTCCCTATCGTACTTAAAGAAAAGAACTTAGCCCTTGGTAAACATATCAAGCGAATGGTTAAAGGCGGAGCAACAGCGGTTGTGATGATCTTTGTATCATTAATGGTGATCCAAGCGCGTGGTTTTTTGGGTGAAATTACCGCCTCTTTCATCTTTGCAGTTTCATTTATCTATGCCATGCGTGAGGTCTTTAAAGATGATTTGCGTGATGTAATGTGGCGTTGGATCCGTAAAGGACAGCCTAAATGGCGTAAACGCTATCTTGATCCTACCACCAATACTTATGTGGGAAGAAAGCTAGAATGGCTTGATTACATGACGTTCTCAGAGCTAGACAGTGACATTCAGAAATTGCGTAAAAACCGTGTGGTTCAACGTGAAGAAGTCGTTCTCTCTTATAAAAGCCAAACTAAAATGGCAATTACTAAGTTTATGAGTGGGTATGAACAAACCCGCGAAACAATGCTAATTGACCTACGTCCTATCGCACGTTTAATGGAGAAAGGCTCTCAAAAGATCTACCACTTAAACGAGGGGCAAGTCACGAAAGAGTCGGTTGAGAAGCGTCACTTAATTAATTTAATTGTGCGTGAAACCATGGATGATTACAGTACTCAGCTACACCGTTGGAAAATTGTGGTTAACCGCTCTAAAATTATTGATATTGAAAAGATTAAAATAGACTAATAATTTATATCAACTCAATAAAAACGCCTTTAGCTTTACACTAAAGGCGTTTTTTTATGTTCTAGATTGATACGTTAAGTTATGCAGTAACAACAACGTCTGTTGCATTTAACTGATCAAGTAAGTCTTGAACTCTTGGGTTTTGAGCAAGCTCATCAATCGTAGTAACCACTGGTTTGTTTGCTTTGTTAGCTGCTTGAATCGCATGCCCAACAAGATGAAGTACAGCATCGTTTTGTGGATCAAAGTGATGCTCTAACGCTTCATTTTGCTTATCTACACCTAAAGTGAATTGAGTAAGTGTATCTACGTTTACAACCAATCCATCAAAGTATTGCAGTAATTTATCTGCCATTAATGCTGCGGCTGGTACATCACAAACGAAATGCACTTTAAGGCCATTTAAGCCACGTGGTAAACCATAAATAGCTAAGCGGTCAATAATGGTTGCTGCATCACTTAAGTTACGTACAAATGGAACAACAATTTGCACACTTGCCGTGGTTGCTGCCATGACTTTCTTAATCACTGCACACTCTAAAGCAAATTGCTCAGAACTTGCATCAGAGGCAAAACGAGTTACACCACGAACGCCCATGATTGGATTTGCTTCTGTTGCTTCAAGTTGACCTGCAAGTAAACCTGCAAATGCCGCGCTGTCTGCATCAGAGAACAAGATTTTGATCTCTTTAGTTGATTCATTGGTAGCCGCTAAAATCACATCTGCTAACGTATCAACAAAGTGTGCTTTACCATCTGCTGCGCCTTCAATGATAGCAGCTAGACTCTGTGCATCAATATCACTCATCGCTGGTGCTTTAATCACAGCTTTTGGATGATAAAATAAATGTTCTTGAATTAATCCAGCAATTGAAACATACAGTGATGCTTCTGAATCGTTTTGTGATTGATAAGAAGGCAAACTCGCCATGCGTGTTAGCGTTGGTAAAATAGTATCCGTCATGCTTGCTCCAATAAACTCAGTAATTCGTTTTCATTATTTAATGTTATTTATGTTGAACATACCGATACATGAGCAACAACTCAAGTCTAAAAGATACAATACGTTAACTTTTCTTTACTGTTCTGCCTTTCTATAAAAATTTTGGGTTTCATCCATTTTAATTTTCCGTTATCTTACTCAGGTGTATTAAAGAATTAACAGGCGACACTATGCCATTTCAAACAGATGAACTTCGTACTCAGCCTTTAGGGCCAATGCCAACACCCGCTGAGCTAACGACTGCTCACCCTATTACCGACGATGTTGCTGAACATATTGAGCAATCTCGCGCACAGGTTGAAGCAATTTTAACTGGCAAAGATAAACGTCTTTTAGTTATTGTGGGGCCATGCTCTGTTCATGATACAGAAGCAGCACTGGATTACGCACAGCGCTTAGCCAATATTCAAGATCAGTATAAAGATGAGCTATTCATCGTTATGCGTACTTACTTTGAAAAACCACGCACGATTGTGGGTTGGAAAGGCTTAATTACTGATCCTAATCTTGATGGCAGTTATGCACTTGAAGCGGGTTTACATAAAGCTCGTAAACTGTTGCTTGATATTAATAAACTGGGTTTAGCTACGGCTACTGAGTTTTTAGATATGATCACTGGTCAATATATTTCAGATCTTATTACGTGGGGTGCTATTGGCGCACGTACGACTGAATCTCAAATTCACCGTGAAATGGCATCTGCCCTATCTTGTCCGGTTGGTTTTAAAAATGGTACTAATGGCAACACGCAAATTGCGATGGATGCTATTCGTGCAGCTAAGGCTTCACATTTCTTCTACTCTCCTGATAAACAAGGTCGTATGACGGTATACCGCACTGCGGGTAACCCATTTGGTCATGTGATTTTACGTGGTGGTAGCGACAAACCAAACTTTGATATTGATTCAGTTACCGATGCTTGCCAACGTTTAGAAGGAGTTGATTTACCGCCTCATCTTATTGTTGATTTTAGCCACGCGAACTGTGAGAAACAACATCGTCGTCAGCTTGATGTAGCCAAAGATATTTGTGCTCAAATCGAGTCTGGCAGCAATAAAGTTGTTGGTATTATGGCTGAAAGCTTCATTATTGAAGGCAACCAACCAATGACTGATTTGAATAACCTAACTTATGGCCAGTCTATTACTGATCCATGCCTAAGCTGGGAAGATACCGTGACTATGTTAGACATGTTATCAAATACTATTAAAACATCTCGTTAATTTAAGGATTTAAACTATGCCTGCTTTTGATATCGTTTCTGAAGTTGATAATGTTGAACTAAAAAATGCGGTAGATAATGCTACTCGTGAATTAGCTACTCGTTTCGATTTTCGTGGCGTTGACGCAAGCTTTGAACTTAAAGGCGAAAACATCAAGATTAAAGCCGAAGATGATTTCCAACTGTCTCAGTTAGTAGATATCCTACGTGGTAACCTTGCTAAGCGTGGCGTTGATGCTCGCTCTATGGACATTAAAGACGCCGTTCACTCTGGTAAGAACTTTTACCAAGACATCGACTTTAAACAAGGTGTTGATACGCTTATCGCTAAGAAATTAGTAAAAGAAATCAAAGCATCAAAAATTAAAGTGCAAGCGGCAATCCAAGGCGAACAACTTCGCATTACTGGTAAGAACCGTGATGATCTTCAAGCGGCGATGGCACTTGTTCGTGAAGGTGACTTTGGTCAACCTTTCCAGTTCACGAACTTCCGTGACTAATCAAGTTTCATAGAGTAATTATCTAAAAAACAGTGTTGTTTGATAGATATAAAAAAAGCGCTTCTACTGTTTATCAGTGAGGCGCTTTTTTATTATTTTCGATTATAGTGTTCGTTGGGCTCTAGTTTAAAATTAGCTGACTAATCGTTCAAACTCATCAATTTGTTGGCTTACTCTATCTAAGCTCTGCTGCCAAAACGTTTCTTGGGTTAAATCCATCTGCAAATGCTTTTGAACCACCTCTTCAGCTCTCATAGAGCCAGTATCACGCAGTAAACTCACGTAATCAGTGTAGAAGTGTTCACCTTTTGCTTCTCGTTGTGCGTACACGCCAATACTGAATAAGTAACCGAATAAGTATGGGTAGTTATAGAAACTTACTTCTGGAATACTAAAATGCAGTTTACTTGCCCAAAATAGAGGATCAGGCTCAGACATCGAGTCTCCATACCATTCCGTCCAAGTGTCTCCCATCAAACGAGATAATTGTTCTGGTCCTAGCTCTTTATTTGAACGTTGCTCATAAAACGCTTTTTCAAACTCATAGCGAACAGGAATATTAATCGTAAGTGCTAGCGCAGAAGATAACTCTTCCCATAGCATTTCAATTTTGTCTTCTTTGGTTTTTGCTTTAGCAAGCAGCGCATCACGTACAACATTTTCAGCAAAGATCGATGCGGTTTCTGCCAACGTCATTGGGTATTTAGTTTTACACAACGGCATGTCTCGCATCACCCAATTATGGAAGGCGTGACCTAGTTCATGCGCGAGCGTTAATACATCTGACATGCTATTGCCCCATGTCATAAAGACCAATGGCGTTCTAGAGTCAGCAAATTTAGTACAGTAAGCGCCAAGACGTTTTGTTTCTTGTGGCGCGGCATCTATCCAACCATTTTTTACCATCAAATCAACAAAATCGGCCATCTCTTGCGAAACACCTGCAAATGCATCCTTAATGATATCAATCGCTTCATCAAAGCTGTACTGAGAGGCTTCTCCAATAAGCGGAGGCATAGAGGCAAGTTGGTCCCAAGGGGTTAACTGCTCAGTCCCAAACATCTTCGCCATTAAGCGCCCTGCTTTTTGGCCGACTTCACGATTCTTTTTCGCTACCGACATCATGCTATCAAGTGTGGCTTGCTCAATACGGCTGCCATGTAAGCTCGGCTCAAGAAAATGCACGCTATTTATGGCGCTACGTTTTTTATATTCCGTTAATCTCCAGCCCGCTAGCGCATTTAAGATAGCCGAAAAACTTTCTTTGTTCTGTGCCATTGCTAGTTGTATTGCACGCCAGGCAGGCTCTCTACGAAGCGTATCACTGCCATATAAAATACTAGCAGCTTGTGATAAGCCCATCGTTTCATCAGTGCCATTAGAAAGTTGCAGGGTCACTTTCATGGAGCCTGTAATATTGTCGTATAAACGGCCCCAGGCATTTTTACCATCCACACTCATGGCTGACAGTAATTGCTCTTCTTTCACGCTTAATCGTGTTGCGACTAGTTTTCTCTCTTCTTCTAATAAGAAGCGTTGTGCTTCTAGATCTTCACTCAACGATAATACTGATTCAAACAACTCCGTTGGTGCATTCACAATCGCATCTAAATACGGGCTGAAGGCTTGTGAAAGATCCGAAGATAACTTAGTCATTTGGTTCACTAACGCTTTGGCTTGTGCGTTTGAAGCATCGACAGAAGCAATGCAATTCCCATAACTCGCTACGGTTGCCAATTGCACTGAAATCGACTCTTTTTCAATAATCGCTTGCTGTAAATCGTTAACGTCTAAAGTAATGTCACTACCAGAAAAATCTGTAATGCACTGTTCAATAGACGCTATCGTGTCTATTAACTTTGGATCATTAAGGGATTGGAAGGCAATAGAGAGATCCCAACTTGGTGCAGTCATGATTGTGTCCTTTTATTTTGTTTTCATCATCATAGCAATTGATTTAGATTGATAACAGCGCCTCTGAATTGATCTCATCTTTTGAGTTAATTCGTCTTACTTTTCTCAATTTTTTGAACCAATAAGCACGCTCGATGCCCGTTTTCTACATTGGCATTAGGAAAGACCACGCTTTCTCCTCCGGCTTGAGCGGTATATTTCACATCGCCATCGGTAGCAAGTAAGTCATTTTCAGTAAATGACGTGAAATTAGCGAGATCACTAGGGAAATGAAACGTAAATTGATCGCTTTGTTTCATAATGCTTCGAGTGACTTGGTATTCTATCAATGTCGAATCAGATGACGCCTGCTCAAAATAATCAGCGTGACTGATCAAATCTCTTAATGCTTCGTTAAACTCAGAAAGTAAGGTTAAGTCGTTCTCCCCCATTTTTGATACTTTACCAAGCTCAACGGTTGCGGCATGAGCGCCATGATGCTCTGCACTGTACCAACTAAACGTGGACGCTGACGCTTCTGCGTATAAACAGGCTTCTATTTTACTGCGTGATAGAAAATCTAATAATGGCTCTGAGCGCTTATAATGTTGATTGTATGGGTGTATCGCAAAGGTATAGTGCTGAGATGAACGAATAGCGCAGTGTAAATCTAAATGCCATTTTTCTTTTGCATTATGTTTGGTAAAAAAGCTATCCACGCTTCTCATTAAACGATTGGCTAAGTCGATTTCAACAATATCTTTATTTTCATCTTGATGATGGCTAAAAAGTCGATTTAGGTTGGTATCAATAAAACGAGTGTGTTGGTGAGTTGCCGCGGGATGACCATAGATAAATAAGCAAGGCTGAGAAAGTGATACCCTCCCACTTTGTATATCTGCAATGATCTGATCAAGCAGTTCTATTGGTGAGGTTTCGTTACCATGAATACCTGATGACAGCACGATGGCTCGATGAGGTTCAAAATCCAATTCAGGAACAAACTCCACCACGCCACGACTGTGTAAAATAACATGAGTCCCGTTAGCAAGTTGCCAAGTCTCTTCTTTTACTGGGATAGATAAATCTAATGTATTTTGAATGAATGAAATATGTTCCATTGGTACTTCTCTTCCTTGGTAATATATTCAACCAAAAAACTGTACCACTAGTAACACAATAAAATAACAAGATAACAACATTTGTGTGAGTTCAAACATCGCTTATATCGGATTTAGGATATATAGATAATAAAAAAGCTGCACAACAGATTAATGTTATACAGCTTTCATTTTTCTTAGCTCAAGATGGCAAGATTATTTTTCTACCGGTAGACTCTCAACACGAGCTTTCAGTTTCTGACCCGGTTTAAATGTAACAACTCGGCGTGCAGAAATTGGAATATCTTCCCCAGTTTTTGGGTTACGTCCAGGTCGCTCACTCTTTTCGCGTAAGTCAAAATTACCAAAACCAGATAATTTCACTTGCTCACCACTCTCTAGAGCTTGCTTAATCTCTTCGAAAAATACTTCTACCGTTTCCTTGGCGTCGCGTTTACTTAATCCAACTTTTTCAAATAAGGTCTCAGCCAAATCAGCTTTAGTGAGTGCCATAAAAACTACCCTCAGGTTACGTTAGAGATAGTTACAGTATTTACTGCAACCGGAAACTGAATTGTTAGAACAACGACTTAACATTGCATCAACTAAGGACAGTGTATGCCAACCATCTGATTTTCGCCAACTTTTTTCTTAAAAATCATGCACTATTTATGAGATAGCGATCAAATTTATAAGCTATTTACATTAAGATATCTTACATCCACCTAAGCTAAGTTGTTGATTTGGTATTTAACACTAGTTACTTCGCCTTTTTTAGTTCATTTGTCTGTATGTAAATTTGTGATACCACGCAGATATTTATTAATAGAATTGAAAATAAGGCATCTATTTGATTGTGAACAAGTTAGTTTTAGGCAAATTTTAGAGCGACAATAACTAAACACAAAAATTGTCTTTTGTTTCAGAATTATATACTGAGCTTGAATTATGAACTTTAGTTTTGACTAATAATAAAAAACCCAGCATTGATCGCTCAATGCTGGGTTTACTTTATTTATTCAGTGTTCGCTGCTAATTAGTCACGCAATGTTGCTGAGAACTTCTCACCAATTGCTGCAACGATAGCGTCAACAGCTGAAGTGATATCAGCCTCTTCTAGCGTACGTTCAACTGATTGAAGTGTCAGTGCGATTGCAAGACTCTTCTTACCGTCTTCAACGCCTTGACCACGGTACACATCGAACAGTTTAGCGCTAGTTAATAGCTCGCCACCTGATGCTAAACATTCAGCAACGATGTCACCAGAAGCAATTGCTTCGTCTGCAACGATTGCGATATCACGACGGTTTGCAGGGAACTTAGATACTGCTGCCGCTTCAGGGATAACGCGAGTATTGATTGCATCCCACTCGATTTCAAACATGATTGTACGACCGTTCAAGCCAAACTTACGCTCTAGCTCTGGGTGTACTGTACCGATGAAACCAACTTCTTTTCCGCCAACAACGATAGCTGCTGTTTGGCCTGGATGAAGTGCTGGGTGTTTAGCCGCTTTAAACTCGTACGCTAATTCGTTAGCAGTTAATTCAAGAACCGCTTCTAAATCGCCTTTAAGGTCGAAGAAATCAACCGTGTTAGTTGCGATATCCCAGTGTTCTTCACCACGAGTACCAGCGATGATACCAGCAAGCATCATTTCTTGACGCATGCCGTTTTCTGCTGATTCTTCAGGAATAAAACGCAGACCAGATTCGAATAAACGAACACGTGGTTGCTGACGTTTTTGGTTATGAACAACGGTATTGATCAAACCAGTCCATAGGCTTAAACGCATTGCTGACATGTCAGCTGAAATTGGGAATGGCAGAATTAACGGCTCAATTTCAGGCACGATCAGTTTTTGTTGCTCAGGCTCTACGAAGCTGTATGTGATTGCTTCGTGGTAACCACGGTCAACAAGAAGATCACGAACACGCTTAAGCGGCTGGTTTGCTTCTTTGTGATCGTTCATGTTTAGTGCAGCAACTGGGGCTTGGTTTGGAATGTTATTGTAACCGTAGATACGACCCACTTCTTCAATTAGGTCTTGCTCGATTGCAATATCAAAACGCCATGATGGAGATGTTGCAGTCCAGCCAGTATCTGTCGTTTCAACAGAACAACCTAGACGCGTTAAGATCTCAACCACATCTGTTGATGGGATGTGATGACCTAATAGGCCATCTAACTTGCTGCGACGTAATTCAACTGTGTTTGCTGTTGGAAGATCGGCATCAGATTCTGCAGCAGAGATAGGAGCTACTTCGCCACCACAAAGTTCAACAAGAAGCTGTGTTGCACGCTCCATCGCTGTTGCTTGTAATGTAGAGTCAACGCCACGCTCAAAACGTAGAGAAGAATCAGTGTGTAGACCGTATGCACGAGCACGACCACGGATGTGATCAGGTGCGAAGAATGCACACTCAAGCATGATGTCAGTTGTTTCAGTCGTTACACCAGACTCTTTACCACCAAAGATACCAGCGATTGCTAGTGCTTTGTTTTGGTCTGCAATAACTAATGTATTGTTGTTTAGCTTCGCTTCGTTGCCATCAAGAAGAGTTAGTTTCTCATCTTGTTCAGCCATACGAACCACAATGCCGCCATCGATCTTAGACAGATCAAACGCGTGCATTGGTTGGCCTTGCTCAAGCATTACGTAGTTTGTAATATCAACAATCGCATCGATTGAACGGATACCACAACGACGCAGTTTCTCTTGCATCCAGATTGGTGTTTCAGCTTTTGCATTTACGTTCTTGATTACACGACCAAGGTAACGTGGACACGCTTCAGTTGCTTTAACGTCAATAGAAACTGTATCTTCAATACTTGTTGCTACTGCTTCAATAGTTGGTTCAACTACGTCTGCACGGTTAAGTACACCCACTTCACGAGCTAAACCACGAATGCTGAAACAGTCAGCACGGTTTGCTGTTAAGTCAACATCGATAGCAACGTCATTAAGCTCAAGTAGCTCACGAACGTCCATACCTAATGTAGAGCCTTCAGGTAATTCTAAAATACCGTCAGATTCAACATCAATACCTAGCTCAGAGAAAGAACAAAGCATACCGTGTGATGGAACACCACGTAGTTTTGCTTTCTTAATTTTGAAGTCACCAGGAAGTACAGCACCAACCGTCGCAACAGCAACCGTTAGGCCTAGACGACAGTTAGATGCACCACAAACGATGTCTAAAAGCTCTTCTTCGCCGATATCAATTTTAGTTACACGAAGTTTGTCTGCGTCTGGGTGTTGACCACACTCAACCACTTTACCTACTTTAACACCGGTGAACTCACCAGCAACAGGTGCAACTTCATCAACTTCCAAACCAGCCATTGTGATTTGGTGAGCTAGCTCTTCGCTGTTAATAGCAGGTTTAACCCACTCGCGTAGCCAAGATTCACTGAATTTCATAAATTTCTAGCCCCGAATTACTTGAATTGTTTAAGGAAACGAAGGTCGTTCTCGAAGAACGCACGAAGGTCATTTACGCCGTAACGAAGCATAGTTAGACGCTCAACACCCATACCAAACGCAAAGCCTGAGTATTTTTCAGGGTCGATGCCAACAGAGCGAAGTACGTTAGGGTGAACCATGCCACAACCTAATACTTCTAACCATTTGCCATCTTTACGCTTCACATCAACTTCAGCAGAAGGTTCTGTGAATGGGAAGAATGAAGGACGGAAACGCACTTCAACTTCTTCTTCAAAGAAATTACAAAGGAAATCGTGAAGAATACCTTTAAGTTGTGCAAAGTTAACGTTCTCATCAACTAACATACCTTCCACTTGGTGGAACATTGGTGTGTGAGTTTGATCGTAATCGTTACGGTAAACACGACCAGGAGCAATGAAACGGAATGGTGGTTTGCCATTTTCCATTGTACGGATCTGAACACCTGATGTATGCGTACGTAGCATTAGATCAGGGTTAAAGAAGAACGTATCGTGGTCAGTACGTGCTGGGTGATCGTCTGCAATATTTAGCGCATCGAAGTTATGGAATGCATCTTCAATTTCAGGGCCAGATTCAGTGCTGAAACCTAATTCACCAAAGAATTGCTCAATACGCTCAACGGTACGAGTAACTGGGTGTAAACCACCGTTCTCGATACGACGGCCTGGAAGGCTTACATCGATAGTTTCAGCAGCAAGTTTCGCTTCAAGCTCTGCAGTTTGAAGAGAGTCTTTACGTTCAACTAATAACGTTTGAACCGCTTGCTTTGCTTTATTGATCAATTGACCTGCTTCACGACGCTCTGAAGGGTCTAGTTTACCTAGTCCTTGAAGCTGAAGTGTCAAATGCCCTTTTTTACCTAAGTATTGAACACGGACTTCGTCCAGAGCGACTAAAGAGCCTGCTTGTTCAATTTCTGCCGTTGCATTGGCAATGATCTCGTCTAGATGTTGCATCGTTTCCTCATCCACTTATAGGTGGTATCCGTTGCGAGTAAAATACATATCAGCACATAGTAATAAATCACAGCGCTAAATCCAAACTGAATTGGATAAAATAGCTGATCTAATAGAAAAAAGTACTTTTCTTAGCCAAATGGCCATAGAACGCCTATCAATTCCCTTCTTTTTATATGGCTATCGTTTTTATTTTATTCAATTTTTCACGTCATAGAACAAAAAACCAAAAGATCAAATGAAAATGATAGTAATTATCATTCGCAGTATGTATTATCTTTTCCGAATTATGAGACTACACACTTTCAAGGAATTAACATGTCTAATAAAAAAACGCTTTTAGCTGCGTCTATTTTAGTTGCTATCTCCCCTATCCTTCATGCAGAAACCTCTTCGAATGGGAATGCGACAATGTTTGATGAGGTTGTTGTTTCTGCAACCCGAACAGAGCAAAGTATTAAAGACGTATCGAGCTCAATATCAAAAGTAACTGCCGAAGACATTGATAAGACAATGGCAACCAGTGTTCAAGATGCTTTAAAATATACACCTGGTGTAACAGCTAATGGCGGTGGTCGCTTTGGCTTATCTGGATTTACCATTCGTGGTATGAGTGATAGCCGAATTAAAGTACTTGTAGATGGTGTTCAGCAACCTACCCCGTACAACCCCGGTTCAAATGAACAGCGTAAATACCCAAGCACTATTGAAATTGATACGTTAAAAGCAATTGAAGTAAACAAAGGCCCATCTTCTACTCTGTATGGTTCAGACTCTCTTGGCGGTACCGTTCTAATGGAGACTAAAAATCCTGAAGACATTTTAAGAACCGAAGGAGACGAAAACGCTTTTGAAGTAAAAACAGGTTATAACAGCGTAGATTCAAGCACGAAAACTACAGGGACATGGGCAATGCGTGCTGCTGAGCTAGAAACTCTAGTAATGCTGACATATAAAAAAAGCAGTGAATCACAAACCCATTCTAACGGTGCAGATATTGAAGGCCCAGATCGTGGAGCTGCAAACCCAGCAGATGCACAAATTGGCAACTTATTAGCAAAAGCCTTTTACCAATTAAATGATTCGCATCGCATCGGCACGACTGTGGAATATTACACCTCTCAATATGATGAAGATGAGCTTTCCCAAAATGGTTATTCTATGATGAGTAGAGGGGTACCTATCATTACTTATTACGATAACTACAATAAGGACACAACAACTCGATTACGCGTTGGTTTAGAGCATGAATGGACAGCTAATAATGCGCTATTCGATACGCTAGAATCAAAATTAAATGTACAACAAACTGAATCATTATCTGAAAACTATGATACTTCAACTGGACCTTACGGCAGTGGTCGCCGGATGCGTGAACGTATTGCTAACGATGATTCAATCCAATTTGACGCACAGTTTGATAAAATCGCCGAGTTTGGAGAAGGTTTCCATCAAATCACTTATGGCCTGAGCTTTAGACAAAACAAGTTCGCAACTGAAAATACCGATTACAAATACGATAAAGGAACCGTTGGACCAGGGCACACTGATATGCCTGATGCAACAATGACTCAATACGGTATTTTTGCACAGGACCAAGCTTTCCTACTTGATGAGCAGTTAGTGCTAACTGCTGGTTTACGTTATGACTCATTTGAAGCAAAACCAGAAACCAATGACGGTTTTAAAACAGAATATCCTGACAGCAAAAATGACGCTTTTACGGCTAAATTAGGGTCGGTTTATCATATAAACAATAATTTCAGTGTACTTGCTCAAGTCAGCCAAGGCTTTAAAGCCCCTACCCTACAAGACATGTACTACTTCTATGACAGTGGCGCTGTCATTGATGCAAACCCAGACCTTAAAGCAGAAAGCAGTATCTCTTATGAAACAGGTATTCGAGCGCAATCTAATGCTGCACAACTTGAATTAATCGCTTTCTACAATGATTATTCTGATTTCATCAATCAACAATACTTAGGTAAAGTCGTTGGTGGCCCGAACGATGGAAAAGAACATTACACAAAAGAAAATATCGATTCTGTGGAAATTTATGGTGTTGAATTTAGTTCTACTTATTTATTAGATGAAGCGTTTGATGCACCTCAAGGAACCTACTCGAAGCTAAGTATTGCTTATGCTGAAGGGCGAGATAAAAAAACTGGCGCATCAATAGACAGTGTTGCCCCACTAACTTCAAATCTAGGTTTAGGTTATGACTCTGTTGGCTATACTTACGGTGCTCTACTAAACATAAACATGGTTGCAGGTAAAGATAAGTGGTCAAATGAAGGTTATGAAAATATCGATGTTGCTGGTTACACCTTGGTTGACCTTACCGCTTACTATAAGCCAATGAAGGATTTAACACTTCGTGGTGGTTTATTTAATGCGTTTGATAAGCAGTACTGGCTATACAACGACATGATTGGTACTGAAGCCGGTGAAGATGGGATTGACCGTCAAGCTCAAGCAGGTCGTAATTGGGGTATTGAGTTAGACTATAAATTTTAAAATGAATAGCACTCAACGTTAATTAGCTAGTTCAAAGCGGCATCATTGCCGCTTTTTTGGTTCATCACAAAAATATATACCATTTACCATTTAAAAAATGAGCCTACATTCACAATCGATAGACATAAAAAAAGCCCAAGTGCTTGAGCTTTAAATCGATTAATTATGTGAGAGCTAAATTACGCTGTTCTCTTCTTATGCCCTTGTTCTAAATGAACAAAATCAACAAGATCATCACCACTTACTTGAAATGCTTGACCAAATCCTTTTACAAATAAACCTTGAATTGGTTTTAATCGAAACATTTTAAAATCTTCTAATGAACTCAAGCCATCGATAATATCGCCAAAGCGTTGCTTCATTTCATCAACGGCTAACTGCCAATTTTCTTCTTCTCTATCAATTAGAATAGCGGTTGCATCGAACGTCAGTCTTTTACGCGCAAATAGTTGCTTTGATGAATCTTCATCTTCTACGAGCATTAGTGATGCATCAGGGTTTTGCAGAAGATTCCTTGCGTGACGTGCTATTTCTGAAATCAATATATAGTAACCATCGTCTAATAAAACAAAGGGCGCATAGCTTACGTTTGGCTTCCCCTCACAATCCACGGTTGCTAATTGAAGGGTTTTACGTGAATCACGAAACTCTTGAATTTCTGGACCAAGACGATTTTGTAATCTTTCTTGCTTAACGTTTGAGTTCATTTCTATTTCCTTTTGAATTTGGTATTTACTATTTATATTCTTGTTTTAATGCATTGAAAGCACTGACTTGTTCTGGAATTAATTGACGTTTTTTATCTCGTCCTAAGTAAATCTTAAATACAGAGTGTCCATCTTGATCAAAAAAACCAAAATAATGACTTTCAGATCCTCTAAATGGTTTGCTTACCAAAGCGATATCTGTAATTAGATCTAATTTTAAGTGACCGTGTAACTCACCATTTCGCCCCATTAAATTATAGTAGCCATGAGCAAGCTTACCTTTTGGGAATGGTGCTTTTACTTCAAAGATAGATCCAAAAGAATGCACTATCGTTGTTACATCACCAAAGCCAACCAGTCCCTCTAGAATATCCTGTGCTTTATTTCCAGCAACTAAAGTTACCATGTCTCTTGGTAATGATTTCACGACCTCTGCTTCTGATAAATTCAATTCTTTTGCAATGTCTTTTGGTAATAACCCTGGGTCATTTTCTAGTAACTTAATAACGTCTTTATTCACGATTAATTCTCTATTTTGATGATGATTTTTATGATTATGCTGCTTTTTCATTTACTTGAGATAACGCAGAAATTACCCCCTGAGCTAATGTTACTACCCAAAACTCCCCAGCTAATGTCAAACTTAAATAATGATCATCTACTGTTACTAATCCATTCTTTTGCCAATGTTTAAATAGCGGCATAAGGTAATGAAATATATCGTGAGAGGTGTGTTGTAATAATTGACGACGAGATAATACACCACGATCAAAGCCTGCTTTTATCATAGAAAATAAGCCTGCAGAGTCTGTCGATTGCGTCATCATTGCTATTGGCATTTGATTAGCTTTAATCGATTCTATATATGACGTTAATGTTCGATGTTGCATAATGCCTACTCCACCAAGGTTACCGCCAGCACCACAACCCACAGGCAATACCTCTGCTGTGGTTTTAGCCAAACTGTTGTAGATACTTCTTTCACGATTACTTCGAGCCCAGTGGTTAACACTCAAACGATTAAGATGATGTTTATTCATGAATTCCACACCATATTTATACATATACGCTTTTTCTTCGGTTGAAGCTGGTTGAGGTAATTTACCTTTATCAATCATGCCTTTCATGGGTGTTCCTCCCATTTCAATCAGCTGATAAAGATCTACACCATGTGCATTTGTCTCTAAAAAATCGTTAAGATCTTGCTGCCAAATCTCTGATGTTTGATAAGGAAGACCATAAAGTAAATCAACCACAATTGGTGCTTGCTCTGAGTCACTCAACTCTTGTATACGGCGTAATACATACTCTTTATCATCCAGCCTTTTGGCTGAGCGTCTTACTTTTGTATTAAAGCTTTGTACACCAAATGAAAAACGATTAAAGCCACCTTCTAACGACTTATCAAACATCTCTTCATCGAAACGGTTAATTCGCCCTTCTAAGGTAATTTCACAATCTGGTGTTAAGGGAAACTGAGAACGAATGGCTTTACCTAGCTGTTCAATTTGATCAGCAGTAAGATCCGTTGGCGTTCCACCACCAATGTATACCGCGTGAAATGGAGCAGCCTGTGTCCAAGGTAATTGCGCTTTCCATTTCAGCTCAACTAATAAAGCATCAAAATAATCTTGAACTAGCTGTTTGCTTGAAGCGTGCTGAAAGAAATTACAATAAGTACATCGCACACGACAAAAAGGAATATGGACATATAAACAACGATGTTTATTGATGTCTGTTGTTTCAGTAGATACGGAAATAAAGCGCTCATTAAATACATCCGACGAGATAGGCATTGCGCCTCCCCCTGCATGAGCAGACGCTTTTCTTTGAAAAGCATAAAGCAATGGTTCTGGTGTGCTTTCACCAACAAGTGAAATAGGCAGCTGATTTAAGTCAATTTCTGTTTTCATAATTTCAATTCTTTTTAACTCGTTACTTCAAAGAGTTTTGCTTCTTTTTATATCATAAAGTATTTTCAAATGAGAATGCAATTGATAATTGATCTCATTCTTGTTTTGTTTATAATGTTGTCATCTTAAAAAGTACTGAATTACATGGAGACATTCGTGCTGAACTTTCGTTACCTCGCGGCAGCTGGTATTTCATTAGCTATTCATACCGCTCTTATCTGGTCTGTTCCTGAAAAAAAAGCCTTTGCTATGCCAACAGGTAGTATTTCATCACAAGTAAACATTCAGTTTGTCGCACCAAGTGTTCCTACGCCTCAATCAATACAAACGGAAAAAAATGAGGTAACAAAACCTAAAGAACAACCAAAGCAACAAGCCACAGTTGAAAAGAAAGTTCAAAAACAAGTGGTAAAAAAGAAAGCTGTAAAGTCTAAGCAAAAGCCTAAACCAAAAAATAAAATGGTAAAAAAACCAACCGTTTCAGAACCAGTTGAACCCAAAAAAAAGATTCTTAAAGAAAAAGTAGAAACCAAACCGACAACGAATACGGTTAAGAAAAAAGACAAGCCTGTAGAAAAAAAGTCAACAGCAAAACCCGTCGCTTCTAAATCAGGAGCAACAGAAAAACCACAATTAGTCCAAAAACCGAGTTTCTTAAAACGTCCTAATGCACCACGTTACCCTCGCATAGCGCAGCGTAAAGGCATTGAAGGTACTGCGTTATATGAGATCTGGTTAAATGAAAATGGCAAACAAATCAAACAAGAATTAATCACCTCATCAGGAGCACAAGTCCTTGATGAAGCAGCCCTTAGTGCAATTCGTGATTGGCAATTTTCACCTCAACTTATCGATGGCAAAGCGATTGCACACCGTGTGCAGATCCCTGTCCGATTTTCACTTAATTAATCAGTTATACCGGATTTAACTATGCTTAACTTTTCACACTTATATTCACAACTTGGCATTATGGCTTTCCCTCTAATAGCTTGTTCCTTACTCACTCTAGCCTTATTGCTAGAGCGAACCATTCAACTTTTACTTTTTTCTGGCTGCTCTAATAAAAAAATACAGTCAACATTAAGTGAATTAGAAAAAGACGATGCACAAGGAATTCAATCATTTATTAAAGAGTTAAAAAAACGTCGTGCCCTTTCAGCAAAAGGCAATGCCATGCTACTTGCTCATCGTGATTTTGAAAAAGGGTTACGAGAGGATGTGGCAGGATTATGGCTTCAAGAAAAACGCCATCAATTACGCTCTGGACTCCGCCTTTTAGCACTTATTGGCATGATAAGCCCATTATTAGGGTTACTAGGTACCGTTCTTGGTCTGATTGATATGTTTAAAGATGTCGCAGCAACAACAGGCTCTATTACACCGAATATTCTGGCTGATGGGCTGGGACTTGCGATGCGAACGACTGCAATTGGTTTGATCATAGCTTTACCTGCGATCGCAAGCTCACAACTTCTGGGACTATGGGCTGATCGTATATTGTCACGTTTAGAGCATTCATTAAATTACACAAATTTATGGATTGAAGGTGTGTTCACATCAAATAATTCAGTAAGTGAAAACATCCAACATAAAATCATCAAGGTAAATGCATGATTAAGTCTCCTTCACCCCATACTGAAGAATCCATTCAGCCTGACTTCACGCCTTTACTCGACATTATTTTTATCGTAATGGTCTTTTTATTACTAACCGCAACGGTGAAACTTCAATCTTTAGAAGTGAGTTTACCAACGGCAGACACTGAATCCGTAAGCGACATCGATAGTAAGTCTTTTACCATCAATATATTAGAGCAACCACCTTATTGGGGGTTAGATGGCCATTCTTATTCAACTTGGCACTCTTTTACTCGCGCATTACTACAAAAAGTAAAAAACAACCCAGAGTTTCAAGTGGTTATCGCCTCTGATAAAACGGCTGAAATTCAACACATGGTTAAGTTATTAGCCTTTTTACAAGACAACAATATTAAAGCGACTCAAATTTTAATGGATGAAAATAAATCATGATTAACTCAAAATTCACCTCAGCCCTACTTGCTTTTACGCTTATCTCTAGCTCTTCTATTGCTCTGGCTCAAGAGCGAATCATTAGTGCTGGTAGTGCTGTAACTGAATTAATTTACGCGTTAAATGCTCAAGATTCTCTCATAGCTGTAGATGTCACGAGTAAAATGCCACAAACAGAGCCGTTACCAAAAATTGGTTATCATCGCCAACTCTCTACTGAGGGTTTATTAGCTTTACAACCAACTCAAATTATTGGCTCTGATGAGATGGGACCACAAACGACATTAGATTTACTGACTCAATCCGATATAAAAGTAAATGTGGTAAACACAAAGCCTACGATTACTGGTCTACTAGAGCGTATTGATGAAATAGCGTTACTCACCCATCATCAAGAAAATTCACAACAAATTAAAGATAAAGTAAATAAAAAAGTCGCTCAATTGAAAAGTAATATTCCAGTTAAAACTAAGCAGAAAAAAGTACTTTATTTATTGTTACATGAAGGACGAGCGCCTTACGTAGCAGGAAGTGATACCACAATGGATGAAATGATCCGCCTTGCTGGTGCAATTAATCCTGCTCAACCGTTAATTTCATCTTTTAAGCCCCTTTCTATAGAAGCAATGATCTCAATGCAGCCTGATGTGATTTTGGTTAGCAATCGCAGTTTAATTAAGTTAGAGGGTATTGATAACATTATTAAATCCATTCCTACCTTGACATCAACTCCTGCTGGTATCAACAAACAAATCATCGGAGTTAGTGGTTCCGCACTCGTTGGTGGGCTTGGTTTAGCTACGCTTGATGAAGCCGCTCGTCTTAATACTCTGCTTTACCCATAGGATGAATGCATTATGTTGTTGAAATACATTCCTTATTCAAAGTTATTAAGCCTTAGTGCTTTTTTTCTTGTCTTTATTGCTCTTAGCTCTATTGCCACAGGGCCAATGAATATTAGCTTAAGTGACAGCTTTAACAGCTTAGTGCCTTGGTCTAGTATTGAGACGCCTGCTCATATTGATTTGATCATTCATCAAGTTAGATTGCCTAGAACCCTATTATGTATGCTTGTTGGGGCTATTTTAGCGATTTCAGGGGTGGTGATGCAGGGGCTCTTTCGTAATCCATTAGCAGAGCCAGGTATTATAGGCGTGTCTGCTGGTGCTGCGCTTGGTGCTGCAATGGCTATTGTTCTTTTTTCTTCTTTGGCTGAACAATACCCTGTCTTTATGAATTTTGCAGCCGTACCCATCTTTGCCTTTCTTGGTGGTGCGATTACAACTTTGATTGTCTATCGGTTAGGAACCAGTAAGTTCGGTACCTCTATTACGGTTATGCTGTTAGCAGGTGTTGCCATTAGTGCCTTATCTGGAGCTGGGATTGGCTATTTAAATTTCATCGCTGATGATCAAATGTTGCGTGACCTTTCTTTGTGGTCAATGGGTTCCCTAGCAGGAGCAAAATGGCCTGATTTATTTTTGGCTGCCGCTGGCCTTATCATTCTGCTCTCTCTCTTTATGCGAAACGCATCGGGATTAAATGCATTATTACTTGGTGAAGCAGAAGCTAAACACTTAGGGGTAAATGTTCAATCATTGAAAAAACGTATGATCATTTTAAGTGCGGTTGGCGTGGGAATAACTGTCAGTTTATCTGGCATGATTGGTTTTATTGGTCTGATTATCCCTCACCTTGGACGCATGATCGCAGGTCCTAACCATAAAACATTACTGCCTCTCTCAGCGCTTCTAGGTGGTCTATTACTGACTTGTGCAGACATGTTTGCCCGCGTTGCAGTTAGTCCTGCCGAACTTCCTGTTGGTATTGTGACTGCAATTATTGGTGCACCTTTCTTTTTATATCTACTTTTTACTCAAAGAGGAAAGATCTAATGCACGATCACTCTGTCGCTATTTCAGCAAAAAACATCTCTTATCAATTAAATAATAAAATCATTTTAGATGATATCAATTTAGATCTTCATTGTGGGGAGGTTACAACACTACTTGGCCCTAATGGAGCCGGAAAGAGTACCCTACTTAAGATATTGTGTGATGAAATTGAATCTAACAATGAGATCCGTTATTTCAATAAGAAAAAAGAAAGGTGGAATAAATCATTATTAGCACAGCAATTAGGTATTCTCCCTCAACAAAGTAGTCTATCTTTTGCATTTAGTGTGAGTGAAGTGGTAGAGCTTGGTGGTTTACCTTTGGATCTTCCCAATAAAACATTAGCACCGCTTACACGATCAATGATGCAAAAAACAGGGATCGAGCATTTAGCGGAAAGACTCTACCCTTCTCTCTCTGGTGGTGAAAAGCAGCGTGTACATTTAGCTCGTGTATTAACGCAAGTAAGCCAGTATCAACAAAAAATTGTCATGCTCGATGAGCCAACTTCGGCATTGGATCTTTCTCATCAACATAATACATTACGTTTGGCTCGAGAATTAGCTGCGGAAGGAGCTGCAGTTGTGGTGGTATTACATGATTTGAATTTAACGGCTCAATATTCAGACAGAGTGATCGTATTGAAAGATGGAAAACTGCAAGCGGATGGGAAGCCTTGGGAAGCGATAACTGCAGAAATGATTGAGGATGTTTACGGACATAAAACGTTAATACAAGCACACCCGATGTATGATTTTCCTGTGGTGTATGCAGCTTAGATTATCTATTCTTCAAATTACAGGTATAAAAAAAGGAGAGCTAGTGCTCTCCTTATTTAGTCTTAAAGCCTTTGAAACTGTTCTAATTAAAGAGCAGCTTTCGCCTTAGCAACAAGAGCAGCGAATGCCGCTTTGTCGAATACAGCGATGTCAGCTAGGATCTTACGATCGATTTCAATAGATGCTTTCTTAAGACCGTTAATGAAACGGCTGTAAGACATCTCGTTTTGACGAGCTGCAGCATTGATACGAGCGATCCAAAGTTGACGGAAAACACGCTTTTTGTTGCGACGGTCACGGTAAGCATATTGACCTGCTTTAGTAACTGCCTGGAAAGCTACACGATAAACACGTGAACGTGCTCCGTAGTAACCTTTAGCTTGTTTTAGAACTTTCTTATGACGTGCACGAGCTTGTACACCACGTTTTACGCGAGGCATTGTGTCTCTCCTAAACTAAAATTAAAATAAATACTAAAAATTATGCGTATGGAAGCATACGTGCAACTGCTGCTACTTCACATTTTGGAAGTAGAGAGTTTGGACGAAGCTGACGCTTGTTTTTAGTAGTACGTTTAGTCAGGATGTGACGTTTCGTAGCGTGCTTAAATTTGATACCGCCAGCAGTTTTCTTAAAACGCTTAGAAGCACCTTTGTTCGATTTCATCTTAGGCATGATGAATATAACTCCGCATTGTTGCGTGATTAAACATAATAGTAATTAGGCGAATAAAACAGGATAACTGCGAGCAGCTACCCTACTTTACTACTTGAATGCACTAAATTACTTCTTCTTAGGGGCCAACACCATAATCATCTGGCGACCTTCAATTCTCGTTGGGAAAGATTCAACTAGAGCAAACTCTTCAGTATCCGCTTTCAAACGATTAAGAACGTCAACACCGATGTTTTGGTGAGCCATTTCGCGGCCACGGAAGCGAATTGTTACCTTCACTTTGTTGCCGTCTTCAAGGAAACCAGTCAGGTTGCGTAGTTTTACCTGATAGTCTCCAATATCAGTTCCAGGTCTAAATTTAATTTCTTTAGTCTGAACCTGTTTTTGCTTCTTCTTCTGTTCTTTAGCAGCCTTGGCCTTTTCGAAGAGGAATTTGCCATAGTCCATCACACGACAAACTGGTGGCTCGGCATTCGGGCTGATTTCAACTAGATCGACACCTGCTGCAAGTGCAACGTCTAACGCTTCATTTAGTGAAACGACACCAACTGACTCGCCATCTAGACCTGTAAGGCGCACTTCTTTAACGCCATTAATCTCACCGTTTAGACGATGAGCATTTTGTTTTGCCGGTTGCTGGCCTCTTTTTCCGCCTTTAATACCTTATTCCTCCACAGTATTGAGCGTTCGGGTACTAACTTCTTGCTGCAGGAATGCAACAAAATCATCAATTTTAAATTTACCCAAATCTTTACCTTTGCGAGTACGTACTGCTATTTCTCCGGCTTCCATTTCTTGGTCACCACAAACAAGCATATACGGAACGCGCTTCAAAGTATGTTCCCTGATTTTAAAGCCAATCTTCTCATTTCTCAAGTCCGCTTTGACTCTAAATCCATTTTTTTGCAGTTTTTTTGCAATTTCTTGTACATAATCAGCTTGTTTGTCTGTAATGCCCATTACAATTGCTTGTTCTGGCGCCAACCATGTTGGGAAAAAGCCTGCGTAGTCTTCAATTAAGATACCGATGAAACGCTCAAGAGAACCTAAAATCGCGCGGTGAATCATCACTGGTGTGTGACGTTCGTTATCTTCACCTACGTAAGTTGCCCCTAAACGCTCTGGTAATGCAAAATCGAGCTGTACTGTACCACATTGCCACGCACGGTCCAGACAATCATGCAAAGTAAATTCAATTTTCGGTCCGTAGAATGCACCTTCACCCTCTTGAAGCTCATAAGCGATATTCATCGACTCTAGAGCAAGGATTAAATCGGCTTCTGCTTTGTCCCACATTTCGTCAGAACCCACACGTTGTTCAGGACGTGTAGATAACTTAACTACGATGTTTTCAAAACCAAATGTAGTATATGTATCATAAACCATTTCGATACAAGACTTCACTTCAGCTTGTACTTGAGCTTCTGTACAGAATACGTGAGCATCATCCTGAGTAAAGCCACGAACACGCATGATGCCGTGTAGAGCGCCTGATGGCTCATTACGGTGACATGAACCGAACTCAGCCATACGTAATGGCAGATCACGGTATGATTTCAGACCTTGGTTAAAGATTTGAACATGACCTGGGCAGTTCATTGGCTTAATTGCGTATTCACGGTTCTCAGAACTTGTTGTGAACATCGCTTCTGCGTATTTGTCCCAGTGACCAGAACGCTCCCAAAGTACACGGTCCATCATTAATGGCCCTTTTACTTCTTGGTAATCGTATTCTGTTAGTTTTTCACGGATAAATACTTCTAACTCACGGAAGATAGTCCAACCGTTGTGGTGCCAGAAAACCATACCCGGAGCTTCTTGCTGCATATGGAACAGATCAAGGTGCTTACCAATTTTACGGTGATCACGCTTTGCGGCTTCTTCTAGGCGGATAAGGTGTGCTTTAAGCAGTTTCTTATCTTGGAATGCTGTGCCGTAGATACGTTGAAGCATTTTGTTGTCGCTATTACCACGCCAGTATGCACCAGCTACACTCAGAATCTTAAAGTTCTGGCAGAAGCTCATGTTTGGAACGTGAGGACCACGACACATGTCGATGTATTCTTCATGGTGGTATAACCCTGGACGATCGTCTTTAGAAACGTTTTCGTCAAGGATTTCAATTTTGTAAGTTTCGCCACGAGCATCGAATGCATCGCGAGCTTCTTGCCAGCTTACGTTCTTCTTGATTACTTGATACTTGGTTTTAGCAAGGTCTTTCATACGCTTTTCAATCTTATCAAGATCTTCTTGCGTTAAAGAATGCTCCATATCGATATCGTAGTAGAAACCATTATCGATAGTAGGACCAATCGCCATTTTAGCTTCTGGGAAAAGCTGCTTAACTGCGTGACCTAAAAGGTGCGCACAAGAGTGGCGAATGATTTCTAAACCGTCTTCATCTTTTGCTGTGATGATTTCAAGTTGTGCGTCATTTTCAATTAAATCACACGCATCAACACGAACACCGTCAACACGACCAGCGATACAAGCTTTCGCAAGACCTGGGCCGATGTCAGCAGCAACATCCATAGTAGAAACAGCATTATCGAATTGACGTTGAGAACCGTCTGGAAGAGTAATTACAGGCATGTTTTATCCTTTACAGTGGTGTTGCATACGAAGCAACACATGCTAAAAATTAATAAGTCTAAATAATAGATTGTCTATATATGATGTAAGGATCAATCAACCACACAAAGGTCGGGAACACTTACAAGTCGGACATTGTACGACTCTTAATCAGCTAATGCAAAAAAGAATCGAGATCACAAAAATGATATCGATTCTTTTATTATATTTGAAAATAAAAAGTACTAACTACACACGCAATATTTTTTGCACCGCATTATGAATTTCTGCACTTGAAGCATTTGTATTTAGTGAAAACGACACATATTGATCACCTCTGTTAAACCCCATCGAACGATCGACTTCCGCTAAACAATGAAGAACTTGCCCATCGAGAATAAATGACAACTCAATCTCTTTTTTATTGATGAATCCGCTACTTCTAAATTCAATCTCTTGGTAACCACCCGAATGAGATTTAAAGTGACCACCATTAAGGTAACCCTGCTCGACATCTGCTTTCACCATACTAAAGCCTGCTTGCTCTATTTGATGAATGATCGTCGCAGCAACGGTCATTGGTTTAACAATTAGTAAATCACGATCGGTTGGATCAATTGCAAAATCAATATCTAATACGGTCTCAACCCAAACATCACAATGATTATTACGAACATTCAATCCTGTGATCGGCGTTTCATCAGGCAGTTTAATCGTGAATCGCATCTCCTGCTTCTCCCCTGCTTGGATCACAAAAGGATTCACTGCTTGAGTATGAAACAAGGTCAATGTTTGATAACTAGTACCGTTATCGTTTTCTACTTTAACTTCTGTATTGAGTTTTAGGTGAATCGCATCAATCTGCTGTTCAACATCACCACCTTGGATATGAACAGTCCCTATTAGTGTGTCACCTTGAAATAACTCTGGATTTTCTAAAATGGTATCTACCTTTGCGGCACCTATACCTAATGAGGCTTTTAATTTTTTAAACATACCTGTGTCCTTTTAAATGTTTAGATTACGTTCCTAAAATCTGCATTGGTAATTGTAACAATGCATCACCGCTACTAGCGAAATACCAAATAATCGCGATAAGTGAACTTACTAATCCTACGTACCATGCTGTTGATACAATCTGTCCATACTTATCTAATGGTAATAAATGGCTATGATGACGAGCACGCCACTCAAATACTATTTCAAGACTTCCCATAATAAGTAAGAAACCAAAAAGTGCGAGTCCTAATTGGTAACTCAATATGACCCCACTAATTGCAGCCAACGCACACAAGGTTATACCTAGCTTACTGTTCATTGAAAAGCTAATACTCTTAAGAACATGGCCTCCATCTAAAGGAAGTATTGGCAGCAAATTAAATAGATTTAAGAAAGCATTAAATACAGCAAGACCCGCAAAGAACATCTCACCGGTAATCCAATAAACAACCATTAATATTAATGAGAGGATCAAGCCAAAAAATGGACCCATGATGGAGATAACCACATCCTGCCAACGCGTGTTTATTTTCTCATCGCTAAGGGCTAATCCCCCTAAAAATGGAATTAAATAAATACCTTTCGTTTTCATTCCAAAGTATTTCATTGCTCGAATATGACCATACTCATGAAACACAAGACAGGCAATTAGTGATAATGCAAATTCAATAGAGAATAACCAGGAATAGGCGGCAATACTGGCAGAGGCCAATACTACTTTGATCAGCTTTACGCTTTTTAATGCTTTCATTCCTAATGAGACAAGACCAATTAGGCTGAATTTTCGTTCTGCTTTAATTGGTGTATGTGGCACTTGTTGTTCTATATCTTTAGTATTACGTGAGCCTTCAGCTATTAGTTCATCATCAACCATTGCTCGATATTCAATTAAAAACGGCTGCCATGTCACTTTCGCCTCTAGACGACAAGTGATCACCACCTCTCCATTATTCAACTGAAACTCATGTACATAATGATCTTGATGATCAGCAGAAGCCGCTTGTTGAGCGACTAGAGTGTTATTCCAAAAGACTTGTTGCCATCCAGCCATTGAACCTTCTAAGCGTAATGGTTGCCCTAGAAAGTTAATTGATAATAATTCCATTATTTACCTTAAGATATAGATGATTATATTGTTTTTTTTAAAGGAAGCATCAATCGCTATTGTTCTTCCAATATAGAGAAACCACGATAAATATTACACACAGTGATGACACCAAATACAACAATAACGATTGAAAGGTGCCATACCGCATTCAAGCCAATTTTTACTAGTAACATACTGACTAAGGCCGAAACTATCATTTGCCCTCCACCAGACATAGCTGCCGCAGCCCCTGCTTGTTTCTTATAAGGCTGCATTACCATCGCTTGAGCACACGGTAAAGCAATACCATTCCCCAAGATCATTAAACCTTGCCCAAGCATTAAATACATCGGTTCTAATGGCACTAAAAATAGCCATATAGCCGCAACAAAATGCAAGACAGGAGTACATAGCAGCATATTCTTTGTGCCAATTTTAGGCCGGACGTGGTTACAAATACTTGTTCCTAATAGCATTCCAATCGCTGGAATTAACGCCCATACCGCATATTCAGCAGAACTCATACCAATTTGATTTTGCATAATAAAAGGCATGACAGATACCGTGGTGATCATTAACGTAAAATTAAGCCAACCAATACTCGCAAAGCTTATAAAGTAGCGAGACGTCAATAGGACCCAGTATTGATTTATTATTTTTACAGGAGACGGTATTGAAGATATCTGAGTTAACGTTTCTTTGAATTGAACCAGAATCACGACTAATGCGATAACTACATAGCCAAATAATGAAACAAAAATAATACTCCATCCAAAATGATAATTAATAAACCCGCCGATAACGGGCGCTATCATTGGCGTTATCGATGCAGCCATAGCTATATACGACATTGCTACAGGTAACTCGGCCCCATTAAATCGATCTCGCGTAGAGGCTCTTGCTAAAACCGCACAGCACCCAGTCCCAAGCCCTTGTAGAAAACGGCCAAAAATAATTCCTTGGAAGCTATGCTGAAATATAAGAATAAAAATAATGCCAAGTAAAGCAATAGACAAACCAAAGATTAATACTTTTTTGCGCCCTAAAGCATCAGACACTGGCCCATAAATAAATTGAGACGGTCCAAAACCCAATAAATACACACTAACCAGCAGCTGTGTTTCATTAAGACTAATATTAAAATCTTTTGCTATCCAAGGTAATGATGGGAAAACCAATCCCATACTTAACTGGCCAATACTAATAATTAAGCATGCAAGTAAAATGCTTTTCATATGAGTGTTAAGAATACTACTCATTATTATACGACTGCCATTCCATGTTAATACCTACTCCCTCATGGCATTAATATCTTCATATTATCTTATTGAGCTGTTTATACTAAATGATAAGAAACAACGTAAAGCTGACCTTTATTAGGATAGATCTCTTCAATGATGTTTTTAAGCTCTTCTAATGTCATGTTTTCTTGTTCAGCATGATACTGATCCAAATCATCAAAGTTAATTGGATCAACAGCATCAATTGCTAATCGACAAAAGCGACGGTTATCTTCATAAGTACTGACTTCAACTTCAGTTCCTACCACGTAATCTTTTTCTGATTCGTCACGAATGGTAATAACTTTTTTCCCCGATAAAATATCAGATTCAAAACGTTCAAAAAAGGTCATGCTTGTTGGTGCTGATTTCATTGTCTTTTCCTAATGCAATTCGAGCTGCGACAATGCAGCTCAAAGAGAAATATTGATAAAAATACGTAACGTTAAGCGAAGCAGTAATTTGCCCAATGAGCCAAACCGGCAGTTACTGAGCCAAAGTAATTACCACCCACAATTTCAATGTTTGGTAGTTGTTGTTTCAATGCCGCTTGTAAAATTGGTGAACGAGCAGAACCACCAGTAACATAAATAATATCTGGTGTTTTACCTGCTTGCTGAATCGCTTCTTTTACTAGTTTGTTAATGTTTTCTTGTGGTTTAGCTATCGCTTCTATTAAATCTGACTGACTGATTGATAACGATAAACCTTCGTCTAAATAGCTTAAATCAACTGCATGCTCTAAATGCTCTGACAATGCAATTTTTGTTTGTTCAGCATCACGCAGTAATTTATAACTTAGTTTCTCATCGTACAATTTAATTAAACGAGCTAGTTTCTCTGGCTCTTTAGTGTCGTTCATCATTTGTAAAAGATGCTTACGGTTACCAAAACCAAAGAACTCCAACTGAGCTACAATATTATTAACTGCTATTGGGTTCCAGAACTGTGTCATTGGTAACTCAAGTCCTTTGTGCGTACGACTTTGAGATCCTAATAATGGCATTAATTGACGATGGGCTAAATGAATATCTAAATCATTACCACCAATTCGTGAACCACTGTGAGATAAGATCCCTTTGGTACGGTCATGATAATCACGCCATGATGGTCCCATTTGGATCATTGAACAGTCTGTTGTACCACCGCCAATATCAACAATAAGAACCGTTTTATCTTCATTAAGCGTTTGTTCGTAATCTAAACCAGCAGCAACAGGTTCAAATTGAAATTCAATATTCTTAAATCCTACACGTATAGCAGCACGTGATAAAATTGAAATCGCTTGACTGTTTGCCTCGTCACTTGCAGCACCTTGGAAGTTTACAGGACGCCCAATAACGGTTGATGTAATCTCTTGTTGAAGCTCTTGCTCTGCTTTATTTTTGATGTTCTTCATCATTGCAGTCACAAGATCTTCAAACAAACTCACCTGAACATCACGTAGACCTGAAACCCCTAAGAAAGACTTTGGTGATTTTACATAGTAAACATCTTCAGGATCTTCAATATAGGTATTTAATGCTGCTTGACCAAATGTCATTGATTCAGCATCAACGTCAATATCTTCTTCACGGTTAAAAGAGATTGCAGTATGAAGTAAACGCTCATTGATATCTGTACTTGGTTGAACACCCCAAATGCGGTAAAGATATTCAGAAACGGCTTCTCTTGTAGGCGCACATAATGCAGAAGGAATAAAAGTACTATCTCCTTCTAGCTTTAATAGCTTCGCTTGATTATCCAGAATAGTCGCCACTGAGCAGTTAGCGGTTCCGTAGTCAAATCCAATAAACATGTTGTACACCTAGCTTCGATAAAAGGGAGCTGATTTTACTCGCTTGTTACGCCTTTGCCAATCAAAATGAGAAAGATGCTGCAATTCCCACTTGATCTTGATTAATTATGGGCACAATCATCACTTGGTTAGTATCGATGTACTTATCTGTCACTAAATATTGGATGCTTGTTGCCAATACTGCACCAGCAATCACATCGCGCCAATAGTGATGTTCATTCTCTACTCTTGAATATCCAACTAAACCAGCCCCTATATAAGCAGGAAGACCATATTCCCAACCGTAGCGAAATTGCAAATAAGAGGCCCCTTGAAACGCAGCAGACGAATGCCCTGAGGGGAAGCTTAAATCATCCTCACCATTCGGTCGCTCTTCTCTTACTGTATACTTTAATGCTTGTGTTGCAGCTAATGTATAAGTTGCTCCTTTAGCAAACATCCAAAAGCCATCATAGTCTTCTTTATATAATGCAATGGAACCAGCAATGGCGGGAATTCCTACCGCTCCAATATTAGCTGCCATATCACCAGGCTGATTATCTTCTGCATACACAAAAGAACTCATTATGATCAATGAACTTGTTATTGCTATTTTTACTAACGGTTTCATTTTTAGCCTATATTTAATCAATCACAGTATTTAGGTGTTATTTTCGGATTATAACGAGTTGAACGTGAAGTAATTGTCAATTTATCTACAATTTGAAACGTTTAAATGACTGTTTTTACTTTTATTATGACTGGATAGACCATTTCATGATGATAGATTGGTTATACTAATGGTGTTATTTCATTATCTAGGTTTTTACCAAATATATTATGCAGTTAAATCAATATTTTTCACAAACAGATAATTCATTTGAATTTACCCGTCAACAAGCAAGTGACTTTGCGAAAAAAGTAGCTGGTGATTTCAATCCAATACACGACGTAGACTCTAAACGTTTTTGTGTTCCTGGCGATTTACTGTTTGCTGTTTTACTTTCTAAAACAGGCATTAGTAACAAAATGCATTTTGATTTTGCTGGTATGGTTGCTGGCGATACTGCTTTGCATATAAACCATACAGCCGAAGGTGAGTATTCTTTATCTGACGACAATGATAAACAGTACCTTCATGTTGAGCGTAGCGGTGAAAAGAATTTAGAACCTGAATTTATTGAACACGTAGTAAAACAGTATGTTCAATTTTCTGGAATGAACTTCCCTCACATTATGGTTCCACTAATGGAAGAGAAACAGTTAATGATTAACTGCCAACGTCCTTTAGTAATTTATCAAAGCATGGATTTAGAATTCACTCGCTTAGATATTACGGCGCCAAAAGTTGAATTTACTGGCGCAACGATGGACATCGAAGGAAAGCGTGGTCTTGTTAAATTAAACTTTAAATTTACTGAAAATGGTGAAGAAGTAGGTCATGGTACTAAACGTATGATCGCAACAGGTCTAAAGGCTTATGATCAAGTCGCTATTAATGATCTTGTGAATCGTTTCACCGCTTTGAAAGTGGCTTATAACAACTAGATTTATAACCCAATAAGTCATTTATAAAAAGGAGCATTTTTGCTCCTTTTTTTTGCAAATAAAGCAAGATAAATCACGTTCTGCACTATTGTTTTACGATACATATCATAGGATACTTAGCTTAGACTTATAACGATTATGAATGCTACGAGCTTCATAACATTACGAAAGCTGGCTAGAATGAAATCAATAATTAATACAAAAGAGCAGAGCCAATTCAGGCGTTCTTCTTTATACGCTTCCCTTTTTGAACAAACAACACCTTCGTTGATGAATAATCATTATACATGCTGTGAGTGTTATGCTGCTTGGTACGGCAAACCTACCTGTATTGCATGTGGAAAAGATAAATTTGTAATTATTACAAGTTTATATTCTGAACGAGGAAAGTATGATGTTTTTTAATACCAACTGAATAAAGTCAAATTCTTTTCCATAAGCCTCATATCATACTTTAATTTAATACCAGACATAAAAAAGCCCGCTTATTTCTAAGCGGGCTTTTCGTACATTACAGTAAGATATTACTCTTCTGTTGTATCTTCATCAGATTCAGCTTGAGGCATCTCCGAAACTTCAGTATCTACTGTCGCTTCAGTTATCTCACCCTCTTCACCTTCAATGATTTCAAGCTCTTCTGGTTCATCAATGCGTTGTAGACCAACTACATTTTCATCTTCAGCAGTACGGATCAGAGTAACACCCTGGGTATTACGACCCACTTGGCTAACTTCTGATACGCGAGTACGAACTAGCGTACCTGCATCCGTGATCATCATGAACTCATCACCATCTTCAGTTTGAACCGCACCGACAACACTGCCGTTACGATCAGAAACCTTGATAGATACAACACCTTGTGTTGCACGACTCTTCGTTGGGTATTCAGAAAGTTTAGTACGTTTACCGTAACCATTTTCTGTAACTGTTAAAATGTCACCTTCATTTGAAGGAACAATTAACGAAACAACCTGATCTTCACCAGTCAGTTTCATACCACGAACACCCGAAGCAGTACGGCCCATTCCACGAACATGTTCTTCGTTGAAACGAACGACTTTACCTGCTTTAGAGAACAACATGATTTCATTTGAACCATCAGTGATATCAACACCGATTAATGAATCATCTTCACGTAGATTAACCGCAATCAAGCCATTCGCACGAACTTTAGCAAATTGATCCAGTGATGTTTTCTTAACCGTACCATCACCTGTTGCCATAAAGATAAATTTATCTTCAGAGTATTCAGATACTGGTAGAATCGCTGTAATACGCTCACCTTCTTCTAAAGGAAGAATGTTAACGATAGGCTTACCACGAGCAGTTCGGCTAGCTTGAGGAAGTTGGAATACTTTCAAGCTGTATGCTTTACCACGCGTAGAGAAGCAAAGGATATTATCATGAGTATTAGCAACAAGTAGACGCTCGATATAATCGGTGTCCTTCATCTTAGTTGCACTCTTACCTTTACCACCACGACGTTGAGCTTCGTAGTCACCTAAAATTTGGTACTTAACATAACCTTCACGAGAAAGCGTTACTACTACGTCTTCTTGTGTGATTAAGTCTTCCATGTCGATATCGTGAATTGCAGCACCAATTTCAGTGCGACGCTCATCACCATAAGTATCACGAACGGCTACTAATTCGTCACGGATAACTTCCATTAGACGCTCAGTGCTTGCAAGGATATGCATTAGCTCTGCGATCTCGTCCAATAAAGCTTTGTATTCGTCTAGAATCTTTTCATGCTCTAAACCAGTTAAACGGTGTAGGCGAAGTTCTAGAATTGCTTGAGCTTGTTGTTCCGTTAAGAAGTATTTGCCTTCACGAATACCAAACTCTGGCTCTAACCAATCAGGGCGAGCTGCATCTGTACCTGCACGCTCTAGCATGTCAGCTACATTACCAAGATCCCAACCGCGAGCGACTAGGCCTAGTTTTGCTTCTGCTGGCGTTGGCGCATTTTTGATAAGGTCAATGATCTCATCAATGTTTGCTAATGCCAGCGCTAAACCTTCAAGGATATGAGCACGATCACGCGCTTTGCGTAATTCAAAAATAGTACGGCGAGTTACCACTTCACGACGGTGATCAACAAAACATTTCAACATTTCTTTTAAGTTGAACAGTTTTGGTTGGCCGTTGTCTAGTGCAACCATGTTTACGCCGAATGTAGTTTGAAGCTGAGTTAATGAGTAAAGGTTATTAAGAACCACCTCACCTACTGCATCACGCTTACATTCGATAACAATACGCATACCATCTTTATCAGATTCGTCACGTAGTGCTGAAATGCCTTCTACTTTCTTATCTTTAACAAGTTCAGCAATTTTTTCAATTACACGAGCTTTGTTTACTTGATAAGGGATCTCAGTAACAACAATAGTTTCTTTACCATTCTTGTCAGCTTCGATATTTGCTTTAGAACGCATGTAAACTTTACCGCGGCCTGTTTTATATGCATCAACGATGCCTTTACGACCACTGATTAATGCAGCTGTCGGAAAGTCAGGACCTGGAATGTAGTTTATTAGCTCATCGATGGTGATATCTTCATTCTCGATGAATGCTAAACAACCATTAACCACTTCAGTTAAGTTGTGAGGTGGAATGTTTGTTGCCATACCAACGGCGATACCTGATGCACCATTAACTAATAAGTTAGGAACACGAGTTGGTAATACCGCAGGGATTTGTTCTGTACCATCATAGTTCGGAACATAATCAACAGTTTCTTTGTCTAAATCAGCCAACAGTTCGTGAGCGATTTTTGACATACGAACTTCGGTATAACGCATCGCCGCCGCTGAATCCCCATCGATAGAACCAAAGTTACCTTGGCCATCAACAAGCATATAGCGTAGTGAGAACGGCTGCGCCATACGTACTATCGTATCGTATACAGCACTATCACCATGTGGGTGATACTTACCGATTACGTCGCCGACTACACGGGCAGATTTTTTATATGGTTTATTCCAATCATTACCTAATACATCCATCGCGAATAAAACACGGCGGTGTACAGGTTTTAGACCATCACGCACATCTGGAAGAGCACGACCAACGATTACTGACATCGCATAGTCTAGGTATGAACCTCGAAGCTCATCTTCAATATTTACGGGCGTGATCCCTTTAGCAAGATCGCTCATAGAGCCAATATCCCTCAAATTAGTTCTGTCGTACCAATATCAATTACTTTATCAATCATACTATCTATAAAGATAAAGTAATTGATACTGATAAACGTGCAAGATTACAAAATATAGCACATAACACTTCTATTTCGCATCGTTTTAATTCGTAAAATAGCTCTTAAGCTTAAGAATCCCGCGAAATCAGGAGCAAGTCACATCGTTAAGCGTCATATTCTTGAAAAACCTCAAAAATAGTGGTGAAAAAAACATCATTTTAAAGACTCTCTTTCTGTTTTTTTTCTGTATATAATAGAGGGAGTTAAAAAAGGAATATGAAGTATGACTCAGCAGTTAAATGTCGACCCGGCAGAAATAAAAAAATTCGAAGATATGGCGTCTCGTTGGTGGGATCTTGAAGGTGAGTTTAAACCACTACATCAAATCAACCCATTGCGTCTGAACTATGTATTAGACAATGCCAATGGCTTATTTGGTAAAAAGGTATTAGATGTAGGCTGTGGCGGCGGCATTCTAGCTGAGAGCATGGCAAATCAAGGCGCTGATGTTATCGGGTTAGATATGGGTAAAGAGCCTCTAACCGTTGCTCGTTTACACGCTTTAGAAACAGGTACTACATTAGAATATATTCAGTCAACAGCCGAACAGCACGCTGAAGAGAACCCTGAGACGTATGACGTTATTACTTGCATGGAGATGCTTGAACACGTTCCCGACCCTCTTTCAGTTATTCGCTCATGTGCAAAGATGGTTAAACCTGGTGGCCACGTATTTTTCTCAACATTAAATCGTAATATTAAATCCTACTTATTTGCCATTGTTGGTGCAGAACAACTACTTAAATTGGTTCCTAAAGGTACGCATGATCACGATAAATTCATTCGTCCTTCTGAGCTATTAAAAATGTTAGATCAAACCGCTCTACAAGAAAAAGGTATCACAGGTTTACATTACAACCCATTAACAGATGTCTATTCATTAGGCAAAAATGTGGATGTAAATTACATCGTCCATACAACTTTATAAGCCCCACTCAACCACTTATCATATTTATCCTTCTTTATCTGTATTCTTAATACAAATAAAGAGGGATTTTTTTGCTAAATCTCCTAATTCTTATCTTGTTTACTAAAGCTCCATTAATGCCAAATTTAGAACAACAAATCAGCAATTTTTTTTGATTCTTAGAGATCCACCGAAACCACAAAAATCAAGAAAAATATTTTTTTTACTGCCTACTTATCCACCATTCTGAAATACGTTATTTCCGATGTCTTGATATAGCTAATCTCACTCGGTTAGTGCCTACTTACTGTTTTTTTTAATTCATAGGTTATCCACAGGCCTCCCTCAATTTCAGACTTGATCACTGCTCATTTTATCATTATCTTGTAGTCAATTATTTATTAAGCCCTATATGTAGTGTTTAGTTGCAAATTCAACACTATGAGCTTGATCACAAATTAATAACGAAAATTACAAATATTACATCTTTCGTTCCTCATCCTAAGGAAAAGTAGACAAATGACTCATCAGCTTACCGTTACGAAGCGAAATGGCACCACAGAAAAGATCAATTTAGACAAGATCCATAAAGTGATCACCTGGGCTGCAGAAGGTCTAGATAACGTTTCAGTATCACAAGTTGAAATGAAGTCTCATATCCAATTCTATGAGGGTATGAAGACCTCAGATATTCATGAGACTATCATCAAAGCAGCTGCCGATCTTATCTCAGAAGAAACGCCAGATTACCAATATCTTGCAGCTCGTTTGTCTGTTTTTCACCTTCGTAAAAAAGCGTATGGCCAATTTGAACCGCCAACACTGTTTACGCACGTTAATAACCTAATCGAACTAGGTAAATACGATAAGCATATAGTGGAAGACTACACCGAAGCAGAATTCAACTTGATGGATCAAATGATCGATCATAATCGTGATATGGATTTCTCTTACGCTGCAGTGAAACAACTTGAAGGTAAATACTTCGTTCAGAACCGTGTAACGGGCGCGATCTACGAAAGTGCACAATTCCTTTATATTTTAGTGGCTGCTTGCTTATTTGCTAAGTACCCGAAAGATACGCGTCTTGATTACATTCAACGTTTTTATGATGCGACTTCTAAATTTAAGATTTCATTACCTACACCAATTATGTCTGGTGTACGTACTCCTACTCGTCAATTTAGCTCATGTGTACTTATTGAATGTGACGATAGCCTAGATTCAATTAACGCGACGGCAGGCTCTATCGTTCGTTACGTATCTCAACGTGCTGGTATTGGTATCAATGCTGGTCGTATTCGTGCTCTTGGCTCTGAGATCCGTGATGGTGAAGCTTTCCATACAGGGTGTATCCCATTCTACAAATACTTCCAAACAGCAGTAAAATGTTGTTCTCAAGGTGGTGTTCGTGGCGGCGCAGCAACATTGTTCTACCCTATCTGGCACCGTGAAGTAGAATCGCTATTGGTTCTTAAAAATAACCGTGGTGTAGAAGAAAACCGTGTTCGTCATATGGACTACGGCGTACAAATTAATAAACTAATGTACACTCGCCTTATTAAAGGTGGTCACATTAGCTTATTCTCACCATCAGATGTACCTGGTTTATATGATGCATTCTTTGCTGACCAAGTTGAATTTGAACGTCTATATGATATCTACGAGCAAGATACATCAATCAAGCGTGAAACAATAAAAGCGATTGATCTTTTCTCTTTGCTTATGCAAGAGCGCGCATCTACAGGTCGTATCTACATTCAAAACGTCGATCATTGTAATACACATAGTCCATTCGACCCAAGTGTTGCGCCTATTCGTCAATCTAACTTATGTTTAGAAATTGCTTTACCAACTAAACCACTAACACACGTTAATGATGAAGAAGGTGAGATTGCACTTTGTACTCTGTCTGCATTTAACTTAGGTGCGATTGAAAAGCTAGAAGAACTTGAAGAATTAGCAGAGCTTGCAGTACGTGCTCTTGATGCACTACTTGATTACCAAGACTACCCTCTTCCTGCTGCGTACAAGTCAACAATGAACCGTCGTACGCTAGGTGTGGGTGTTATCAACTATGCTTACTACCTTGCAAAAAATGGCGTTAAGTACTCCGATGGCAGCGCAAACGGTTTAACACATAAAACGTTTGAAGCAATCCAGTTCTATCTTCTAAAAGCATCTGTTGGTTTAGCAAAAGAGCAAGGCGCTTGTCCTGCATTCAATGAAACAACTTATGCTCAAGGTATTCTACCAATCGATTCTTACAAGAAAGATATTGATAACGTATGTACTGAGCAATTACATTTAGATTGGGAAACATTACGTGAAGAGATCAAGACACATGGTCTACGTAACTCAACCCTGTCTGCATTAATGCCTTCAGAGACCTCTTCTCAAATCTCTAATGCAACGAATGGTATTGAACCACCACGTGGATTCGTATCAGTTAAAGCATCTAAAGATGGTATCTTGAAGCAAGTTGTTCCTGATTATGTAAATTTAAAAGATAACTATGAGTTACTTTGGAACATTGGTTCAAATGATGGTTACCTACAACTTGTAGGCATTATGCAGAAGTTTGTTGACCAAGCTATCTCTGCAAATACAAACTATGATCCTAACATTCAGCCAAACGGCAAAGTACCAATGAAGCTGTTACTTAAAGATCTACTAACTGCTTATAAATTAGGTCTAAAAACGCTGTACTACCATAACACTCGTGATGGTGCTAGTGACTCACAAGGTGATCTTGGACAAGATGACGACTGTGCAGGCGGCGGTTGTAAGATCTAACGTTTCACTTTAAAATTAAGCCCGCTTTATGGCGGGCTTATTTATCTTTTAGCTCAAAAATCTATAATTATTAATCCAATATGTGCCTAAGTTCGTATAGGTATTTATCGGCATAATTTTTAAATTAAGAAGCCCTTATCTATTTCTTTGGCTTTAATCACATTGAGGTTTCCATGGCGTACAGTACTTTTCGACAAGAAAAAAATGATCAATTGAAAGAACCTATGTTTTTAGGTAATTCGGTAAACGTTGCTCGTTATGACCAGCAAAAATTTCAGATCTTTGAAAAACTTATCGAAAAGCAGCTTTCATTTTTCTGGCGTCCAGAAGAAGTCGATGTATCTGGTGATCGTATTGATTACAATAACCTACCAGAACACGAACAACACATTTTTATTAGTAATCTAAAATATCAAACATTGTTAGATTCTATTCAAGGTCGTAGTCCAAATGTCGCTTTATTGCCTTTAGTGTCTATTCCTGAATTAGAGACATGGATTGAAACATGGTCTTTCTCTGAAACGATCCACTCGCGTTCATACACTCATATTGTACGTAATATCGTTAATAATCCTTCAATAATTTTTGATGACATCGTTGAAAATGAAGAAATTCTAAAGCGTGCAAAAGACATTGCACACTATTATGATAACTTGATCCAAGCGACCAATGATTACCATCGTTTAGGTGAAGGTACCCATACCATCAACGATGAAGAAGTTATCGTCTCAAAACGTGAACTAAAGAAAAAACTTTATCTTTGTTTGATGTCTGTAAATGCACTAGAAGCAATTCGTTTCTATGTTAGCTTTGCTTGCTCTTTCGCATTTGCAGAACGTAAATTAATGGAAGGTAATGCAAAAATTATCAAACTGATCGCTCGTGATGAAGCGCTTCACTTAACCAGTACTCAGCATATGGTTAACCTACTTCGAACAGGTCAAGATGATCCTGAGTTTTTAGAAATTGCAGCAGAATGTGAGCAAGAATGTTTTGATTTATTTAAAGCAGCCGCTGAGCAAGAAAAAGAATGGGCACACTACCTATTTAAAGATGGTTCAATGATTGGTTTAAATAAAGATATTCTTTGCCAATATGTTGAATACATTACTAACTTACGTATGAAGGCTGTTGGTCTAAGCAGTGCATATGAAGGCGCAACTCAAAACCCTATCCCATGGATTAACTCTTGGTTAAGTTCTGATAATGTTCAAGTTGCTCCTCAAGAGACTGAAATTAGTTCATACCTTGTTGGTCAAATTGATAATGACATGGATGACGATGACTTAGGTGACTTTGAGCTTTAAAACTCACAACTATTCATAGACATAAAAAGCCGAGTATTTTTACTCGGCTTTTTACATTCGACAATTTGACTTACACCACACTTTTTCATGATAAAAATCCCATTAGTGAGACTTTGCTTCATATAAAAATCTCCTTGTGCCATAATCCCTTGTAATATTATAAAAATAATAAAACAAATTATGGCTAAAGACTCATGGAACAATTACTTATTAGAACAAGTTCGCCAGTTACCAATGGCGACATCAAAAGAGCACGTTCAATATCAACTGAATACCATCACTGTTGAAACACTAAAACAAAAACAAGTAATCGCACCTCAATTTGAGCATATATTCCATGCTTACCTTCTGTCTCGTTCAGGAAGGCTCATTGAATCTATTAGCTTATTTTTTGATGCTATCACTTTTGCTCAACAAGCTAAGCAAGAGTTTCTGATCTGTTTTTGCCACTACAACATCGGTACTCTTTATGGCATGCTCGGTAACTATTTCTATGCCCATAAGTTTTTAGCTAAAGCCGAAAGATCAGAACAATTTTGTGACGATTACATCTCTGGTATCATTAAAAATAACATTGGTGATATCTTTAGCCAAATTGGTAACTTTAATGAAGCCCTTGCTTACTTAAATGAGGCAACAGCCCTGCTTACCGAGCACGGTCCTAAACACTCATCCGCCCTATCACTGTTTAATATCGCTGATATCAAAGCCAAACAATTTTTATTTTCAGAAGCTCAAGAAATACTCGATTTTTTATATCCTGATATTAAGTCAGAACCAAAATTCCTAGGGTTTTACTATAAAATAAAAGCTGAAATATCAAATGGAATGGAGCAAATAGAGCAAGCAGAACACTTTCACCTTCTTTCAATTGAGAATATGCAAGCCTGCCAGTACGACTATTACATTTCAGAAATGATTTTAGAGTATTGCCATTTTCTAACTAGTTATCATCGTTATGATAAGTTAGATACTTACATTGAAAAAGGATTATCTATTGCAAAAGCCATTGAAAGCGACAAACTAATTGATGGTTTCAATGATATTATCTTACTCCGCATTAAAGATATTGATGACCCAGAATATCGAGAAAAACACTATCAAACATTAACGTCATCATTATTAAACTCTAGAAGAGAACTTCTTAAAAGAGAAAGTGATTACCTTCAGCAATTGTACCGCTTAAATGTCGCAAAATTAGAGTTGAGTACAATGAAATCTCTTTCTAACAATTTAGCTGTAATCAATAAAATTGGTCAATACATCAATAATTGTTCTGATATACAAGATGTTTTACCAACAATACAGCAAGAGCTTTCGGCTCTATTTCAAATAGATACATTAGCATTAGGTTTTTTTGATAAAGAAAAAGATCAAATAACCATTGATTATTATAATACTGATAACTCAAAGAAAAGCTCTTATATCTCTAATTGTGAGAGTGAGAGTACTTATATGAGTTACTGCATCAAAAGCGACTCTTCGTTTTACTATAATCATATGAATAGTGAGCAAAAAGTAGCTATGCTAGGCGATAACTGTGATAAACAAGTTCATTTTAAATCAATTATGTTTTCGCCTATAAGCATAAATAATGAAATTAAGGCCTGCTTTACTGTTCAAGCGAAGGATAGTTACCAGTATCAAGCTTTTCATTTTGAGTTATTTACTCAACTAATAAGCTACATCTCAATTTCTCTTGAAAATCAATACAACCGACAACAGCTGGTCTTATTGTCACAAACAGACCACTTAACTCAATTGTGGAATCGTAGCTCTCTTGATTCACGGTTTAATCAACTTAAAAGTCAGTTAACTCAAAAGTACACAGGGATCATGCTCGATATTGATCACTATAAAGAATACAACGATACCTATGGGCATATTGCTGGGGATAAGGTTTTAATTAAGGTAAGTAACTTAATCAAAGAGCACTTCCACGGGCTGAATACTCAAGTTTATAGATATGGTGGAGATGAATTTTTTATCCTAGTTTCAACCATAGAACAGGATAAAATGAATGAGAAACTGACTTCATTGCTCAATCAGATCAAAACATTATTGATCCCACATGAGGCATCGACCTGTTCTAATTACGTGTCAGTCTCTATTGGGCTAAGTTATGCCACTGATTATTTCAATACGCTAACTCTAAACCAATTAATTGAACAAGCTGATAAAGCATTGTATATCGCTAAAAAAAGTGGCCGTAATTGTTATTTTGAACATAATAAAATAGAGGCGTTAACCTAATACCCCTACTATTAATCTCTCTATTATTGATATTGGTTGTGGTATTCTTTTGCCTTCATTTTATCTAAGCAACCCTTGACCATATGACAAAGATACACATCAATAGTATTGTGACATTAAACAATCAAACACATAGATCTCTACTAGAGGTCATGGAAGATCAGGGAATGCAAGTTGAGTCTCATTGTCGAAATGGTGACTGTGGTACTTGCCGTTGTACGCTAGTCTCTGGTGAAGTGACTTATCAATCATTTCCGCTGGCATTTTTAGCCCCAAACGAAATTTTACCTTGCGTATGCAAAGCAAAAACAGACCTGGTACTTGAGGGAGTTAATTTTCAGATAATGGCTAAAAAGGCATAAAAAACGACCCCAAATGGGATCGCTTCTCTTTTATTGACTGAGATATTTTATTTATTGTAAAGCACTCTGTGGAACATAAATTTCAGACTCTCGATTGATCGACTGATACTGACCAAACATCGGTTTCTTCTCTAGACAACGACGCAGCATATCCAACATTAATGTTGATAAAATTGAACGCATTTCGTTATAGCTATAATTACGCTTTAAACTAACCAACTGCCCCCACTCACCGTAAGGTGTCGATAATGCCACTGCAACTTTACCTTGAATCACAGGGCCTGAAGATAAACCAATCGCCGTTTTAGTTCTCTCACGAGTTGCTGCAGCCAACGCCAGTGCAGCCGCAAGGGGATCTTGCCCTGCCATTTGCTGATCAACCTGAGAAGAGAGGATCCATCCCTGCTTCATATTCATTCTAATCTGTTCATCTTCTTGCAACCAATTCGTTAACCAACCACCTGTTGCTTGTTCTGCTACGGTAATATTTAACGAAAACTCACTCAACAATGCCCCCACATTTGGCAGCATCGATTCATCAACACTAACAACATTATCACCAAGTAAATGATAGATCCTTTCTAAAATAGGAAATCGGCTATCATGGTTTGCAGGACCAAATAATTTTACTTCGATAAAAGGAAGAGATGAGCGATAGCCAATCTCAAAGCCATGAGGTAAGCGAACCTGTTGCAATGTATCCTGAATACCTGATTCTGATAAACCAAAAGTAAACAGTCGACTGCATTCAGATGCTTCAACCATAGGGTGCCATTGCTTCATTCTAGGTAAAATTTGATGCTCTACCATCACTTTAAACTCAGACGGTACACCTGGTGTGAATATCACTATTGATTTATTAACTTCAATAAAAAAGCCACAAGCTGTCCCTACAGGGTTATCAATCAATTGCGCCCCTTCAGGCAACATTGCTTGTTTAATATTACTGTGTGGCATCTCTCTACCTTGGTTAAGGTATTGAGCTTGCATTCTGTCTAACCAATATTGAGACATCACCAGTGGTGTATTTAATACCTTTGCTGCCGCTTCACTAGAAATATCATCCGACGTAGGACCTAATCCACCATTTACAATAACAACTGACGCATTCTTAGCTTGGTGCTGTATCTCAGCAACTAATGCATCAATGCTGTCACCAACAGTTGAACGATTAGATAACTTAAAACCATGTTGATAAAATTGTTGAGATAACCATGCGGCATTAGTATCTACAATATCACCATGTAAGATCTCTTCGCCTGTGCTAATCATTGCTACTTGCAACATGCACTTTTCCTCTTTGATATTTCTATAATTACTTCTAATTTATCACATTAAGCGATTTAAAAAACCTATCTTGTTTCAATTCTAGTAAATCTTCCTTTTTAGGGTAGCCGTAAAGAATTAATTACATTAAGTGTATTTTAAATTGTACAAATGTATTGAGTTAAATTTCAATTGCGCGTACATTCTCATCATTGGAATAAGACTCAAATTTTAATTGATTCAGTATAAGAAGTGGTATAAATGAAGACAAAAGTACTAGGAAGCGCGCTAATAATCGCAGGAACCACTATTGGGGCAGGTATGCTAGCCCTACCTCTTGTTTCTGCAAGTTTAGGTTTCTTTACAGCGAGTCTATTAATGGTCGGTATTTGGGTGATCATGAGCTACACAAGCTTGTTAATGCTAGAGGTTCACCAGTATGGACACCGTAGCGCAACATTGCACAGTCTTGCATATCAATTCTTAGGGAAGAATGGACAACGAATTGCTACTTTTTCAATGTTGTTTCTTTTTTACGCATTATGTGCCGCTTACATAGCCGGCGGAAGTGAACAATTTCATGCAAAAATCAATCTAATTGCGCCTTTCGAGTTGTCAAAAACAATCTCTACTATTCTATTCACCGTCATCGTAGCTGTTATCATTGCCTTGGGAACAAAAACGGTTGATGTGATTAACCGAGGATTATTTACCTTAAAATTAATCATGCTAGTAACGATTCTGTTTTTCTTAACGCCAAACATTACTGGTGAATACTTAATGTCACTTCCCGTACATCAAGGCGTATTTATTACTGCTCTTCCTGTGATTTTTACCTCTTTTGGTTTTCATGGCAGTATTCCGGCCATTGTTAATTACCTTGAATTAGATATAAAGAAGATCAAAATCAGTTTACTCATTGGTTCTTCACTTCCTTTAGTTATCTACTTATTTTGGCAAGGTATTACCCTAGGTCAGTTATCTCAGTCTGAATTTGAACAAATTAATGGCCTAAACCAATTTATTACCACCATCCAACAATCTATTGACCATCAATTTATACAGGTGGCTTTATCACTGTTTGCCGATTTAGCACTGCTAACTTCTTTTATTGGCGTTAGTTTAGGCTTATTTGAATTCCTACGTGACTCATCAAAGAAATGGCAAAAATCATCCATTGTGACGGCTTTATTAACCTACACTCCACCGTTGATGTTTGCTTTATTTTACCCACAAGGTTTTATTACAGCATTAGGTTACGCCGCAATAGCACTTGTAATATTAGCTCTATTCTTACCTGTGGCTCTCGTTGTATCAGCGCGAAGAAGACACCAAGAGTCTGAATATACTGTTATTGGTGGCACCCCAGCTTTAGTCATTGTTTTAATCTTTGGATTAATAATTATAGGCAGTCAATTATTCAGTTCTTTATAGCTGGGAACACATCACAAAAAATGAACTAAACACATATATTATAAGCTCCTGTATTTAAGGCCTATTTACTCATCAAAATGAATAGTAAATAGGCCTTTTTTGCTTTTATGTTTTGCATTTTTTGATTAATAGTAGATAATTGTGATCTAGCTCAGTATTTGATTTAATTAAGGACTTTCCGTGAAAAAACAAGCAATAGTCAGTTTGCTTTTAGGGTGTGTAGCTTCAACGCAAGCCTATGCTCTAGATATCAATAGCGCCTATGAGATGGATTATCAACGCGACTGTTCAACAAATATTTACTCGAGCTACTGTTCTAATGATTCTTTTACTATTTCGCCAATGCGTTTAGATGGTGAAACACCATCAAAAGTTGCCGAAACAGATACTTATGCAGAAAGCACCCAATTGCCACATTATTTACGCGTGTCTGACGAGCGTGATTGGGATTACCTTATGGAGCAATCTTATACCATTCTTGGTTTAAGTGTTGCAACAGTAGGCTTAATGACCTTCCTACCTGAAAGTATTACAAAGTGGGATTCTGAAGATTCAAGCCTTAAAGGTCTTGGTAGTAAATGGAAGGATAATGTGAGCTCTGGTCCTGTTTGGGATAAAGATGAGCATTTCTTAAACTACATTATGCATCCATACTTTGGTGGTGTTTATTATACTGCTGCACGTCATGCTGGCTTTAATGAATTCGAGTCTTTCTTATACTCAACAACAATGTCGACCTTCTTCTGGGAGTATGGTGTAGAAGCCTTTGCAGAAGTTCCTTCTATTCAAGATCTATTCGTAACGCCATTCTTCGGTGCTGTGGTTGGTGAATTGATGTTGCAACAAGAATTACGCATCACTGATAATGGCGGCGAGGTCATGGGCTCAGATACACTAGGTAGCGTGAGTCTGTTCTTCTTAAACCCTGTAGGCCATATTCATTACTGGGTAACGGATGCATGGGGTGGCGACACTGAAGTTAACCTAGCTTACAACGCTTGGTTTAGTAATGGTGATGCTGCACAATTTGCTTATGATGCTGGTATGCCTTATACAGACCAATTTGTGGGTCTTGAAGTTAAATTGAAGTTCTAATACCTATTCCAATAATAAGTAGTCACTTTAATAATAACCTGAATAAACAATAAAAAAGGACACCACGCGGTGTCCTTTTTTTATGGGCGAATTTAAGACACAAAAAAACCGAGATTACCTCGGCCTTTTTGTGTCTTAAAATAAGCTAAACTAACGTATTGATTACGCTGCTTTATAGCTTACTTTATTACCAGCAAGTTGTTCACGTACAACTAGGTTTTCTTCAACTAGCTTTTTCAAGCCACCTGTTGCCCATGCTGCCGCTTTTGCTTCTTCTTGACCTGCTGCAAGACCAATATCTTTTGAATTGATACCTTCAGGGTTCTGGCAAACAATATCAAATACAGTCTGTTGCTTTGGCGTTAGAGCGATATCTGTCGCTACTGCCACCGCTTTAGGTGCTGCTGCAACTACTGCTTCCACTTTCTTTTCAACTGGTTTAGCTACTTTTGCAGGGTTAGCTGCTTTTTTCACTTCAGTTTTTGGTGCAGTTGCTTTAATGCGTTTATGCAGCTTAGACTGTACTTTACGTTTGTGAGCAATTTTCATGAAACTTAAACTCCGTTGCGCTAACTCTATTTTCAAACAATAAGTGCTCAAAAATAGTAGCGGAAAAAAGATGTCAATTCCTAAAGTGAAACTCAAATAGTTGTATTGGAATTGGCGAAGCGCGTTTTATACCAAAAAACGCGCAATATTTATAGAGAGGATGGCACTGTATGGCGAAAAGTACCGCACTTTTGCCAACTTTCTTACCAAAGTGGCATTTTATCCGCGACAAATGGGTTTGTTTTACGCTCATAACCAAATGTTGATTCAGGTCCGTGACCCGGAACAAATTTCATATCATTTCCTAATGGCCACAATTTTGTTTTAATTGAAGCAATCAGAGTCTCGTAATCGCCACGAGGGAAATCCGAGCGACCAATAGCTCCTTTAAACAGCACATCACCAACAAATGCCATTTTAGCCTCTTGGTTAAATAACACGACATGCCCTGGCGTATGACCTGGAGTGTGTAAAACATCTAGCTTTTGATTACCAAATTCAACAACATCACCTTCATTCAGCCATTGATTAGGCTCGAATGCATCAGTGTGAGGGAAACCAAATCGTTCACTTTGATTTGGAAGCCCTTGTAACCAAAAGTTATCTTCTTTATGTGGACCAATAATCGATGCATTAGTAATCGCAGCTAGGTCTTCAGTACCACCAACATGATCGAGATGACCATGAGTTAATACCATGTGTACAACATCAATATTTAATGCATCAATCGCTTGTTTTAGCAAGTGAACATCACCACCTGGATCGATAACTACCCCTTTCATGGTTTCATCGCACCATACAATTGAACAGTTTTGCTCATAAGGAGTCACTGGAATAATTTGATATTGTAAACTCATAGCTTTCTCTTCCTAAAATAATTACGCTAAGAATACCACGGCTGTTATTTAAGGGGAATTCAGATATTTTTTATGGGTAAAACACTAACTATGAGCGAATGGGATCTGGCTCCAATGATTGTCCCACATGACATTGGTTTGCTGGCTTGTCACTTCTCCATTTTCCGTTCTGTGGATCACCTTTCCTGTACCTGAACTAATATGCCATTGTGGTAAGCCATGATGACGCTTATTAGCCACCACTCCAGAGGCATCAGCTAAAGAGGTAATCTCAACTAACTGATTAGTCTTTAGGTTCCATACCCCATAACAATTACCTCTTGGTGACGTTGCTACAACATGATCCCCAAGAACAGCAATACTGGCAATATAATGATTAAAACGGAGCCACTGTTCAGGCTCTGCATTTAATTGCTTCAAGGGCTCTCCGCGTCGATGCACGGCAACCAGTGGCGCGCCATCTTCTGGCTCCCCACGATATTGCTGCCCACATAATACGCGTCCATCATGGGTTAATGATAAATGACGAATACTCAATTTATGATCAGGCAAACCAACCGATTCGAGTACCTCTCCCGTTTCTGTAGATAAGTAAACTAAGGCAGGTTCCATTGATTCTAAATTAATAGGTACTCTACCTTTAGTATGAACCCCACCAACCCCAATCGCTAAAGTTGTATCATCAACACGAATCACCTCATGTGGGCCAATACCAAACCCTGAGAACTCTTTCATTTTTATTAATTGAGTTCCTTGCAATTGATAAACACCAATCACGCCTTGGCTAGTCTCTTTCTCTCCCTCTGTCGTATAAAGTGTTAAGCCATCAGAAGAGAACACCCCATGCCCATAAAAATATCGATTAGGCATAGATGGTGTAATGGAATAGCTCACACCGGTTTTTATATTAAACAGTTGCATGTAATTACCCGGACGACGCGCAAAGGCAACCGCCAAGTCACCATTAGGCGTAATCGCAACACCATGGCCTCTTTCTGGTAAAGGGACAGAATGGATTGGATAACCTTCACTGTCAGCCACCACTGCGCCAAAACGACCATTAGCCGTTCGGGAGCAAGAGATTAAAGCCGCTTTTTTATCTAAATTCGAGACCGACGAACACGCTGTTAACCAAGGAGATAATGCGACCGCCCCAAAACTGCCTTTCAATAATTTTCGTCTTTCATTATTAATCGCCATCAGTTGCATTAAACCCTATAGCAATGTCCAATTCGATAGCAACTTCTTCATGGATCAGGTATTTCAAATATTCTAATTTATTGTACAAAGCCAAGGTATTTTGATAACCAGATTTGGTCTGTAATTCCGCAAATAGTGATGACGACTCAGGCCATGTCTCTAACGTAGAGTTAAAATGGTCTTCTATTCTTTCAGCTAAGTCTGAGTGTCCTTGCTCTTGTAAATAACGATTAAGCCCAACACCATTTGCTAAATAAAGATCACGCATAGCCATTACATTATATTTAAGCCAAATTAGAGACGTTTCTGATCGCCACGATTCAGAAAAATAAGGTCTAGGCTGCCCTATTTTTGCTAACGGACGACTGAGCTTTTTCATACTGTAATCAAGTTGATTAGCAAGCAATGCTATGTATTCATTTAACCACATGGTTTCATCTAACTGTGTCCATGGGTTTACTTGCCATGCTTGAGCCATTTTTTTCGTATTAAGCGCCAAATTTGCAGTAATAGCTTGACCTAATTGACACGACTCTTCTGCTGGCAACGTCGATGCAGGCTCAAATAATAACCACTCCACCGCACCTAAACCTTGGGTCGTCACACTCTGTTGTTGGATCAACTCACTATTCCAAGTTTGATCTTTTTTCAACAGTTGAGACATTTTTCGTCCAGTGGTGTTTTTCTTATCAGGCCAAAATTGAATATTCCAATTTAAGCTCAATGCTGCTTCTGGACCTCTCTCTTGACCTTGCAACGCCATCCACGATTGCATGGTTTGTTGCCATTGCATAACCACCGGTTCTTTTGTTGTTTGATTCGAACAATACCCTTCAAAACTCTCAGCCAATCGTTGGCTAGATTCAAGTAAACGTTGGGCTGATTGTTGTTCAATATAATAAACATGGTCAATCATATTGGTTGCTTTAGGAACTTGATTAGCCTCATTGGTACTTTGGCAGGCAGTCAGTAACACCGTGCTGCTTAACAATAGATAGATACTTTTCATTACTTACACCTTATAACGAATCTAAAAATGCCAATAACGCATTACGATCTTGTGTTGATAACTGCACGACTTTATCTCGCGCTTGTTGTGCTTCACCGCCGTGCCATAAAACAGCTTCTAGTACATTTCGAGCTCTACCATCATGTAGCATCTCAGTATGGCCATTCACCTCTTGTGTGTAACCAAGCCCCCATAACGGTGGTGTTCGCCACTCTTGACCATTAGCTAAGAACTCTGGTCGATTATCAGACAGACCTTGTCCCATGTCATGAAGTAACATGTCCGTATAAGGATGAATTACCTGATCAGATAACGCCGGTCTGCCTTCAATTTTTGCTGTTTTAATATTCGTTTTATGACAACTTTCACAACCGATATCTTTAAATAACTCTTGCCCTTTAATGACTTGAGGATCTTGAACATTTCGACGAATAGGCACGGCTAAATGTTGTGAATAGAATTCAACAAAATTTAAAATCTTATCACTCACTTCTGGAGTTCCGCCATGAGGCAGTTTTTCACAAACAGTTTGAGCTTGAGTACAATCATCTTTAGGGAACATATTACTGGTTAAGCCTAAATCACCATTAAACGCCGCGGCATTCTGCTGCATTAGTGTTGGTTGTCCTGCTTTCCAACCAAAACGTCCTAATGCTAACTCTTGAGCCCTAGCATCCCATACTTGATTAGCTTTACCTGAAATCCCGTGATTCTCTTGTTTCTGTTGCTCAGCAAACCCTAAAATCGTTGATTCAGGGATAGATTCTAATAACCCTAAACCAATCATTGGCGGCGCAATACGTGCAGACATCAATACATTATCTGCCATATCTCCATACGCTAATTCTGTGATTGATAAATTTGGCTTACGTAACGTGACAACGTCACCATCAGCAAGCGTAATCGGTAATGATGTGTAAGTTATATGGATTTGCCCCTCTGGTTTTGCTCCAGACAGTGAAAAGTCTTGCAACTGACCACCATAAATAGGCTCAGGGATCACCCCTTCTAAAATGACACGCCTTTTTTGCTCAGGCGTTAATGCCGGAATACTTAATCGCACCAACATAGACACAGAATTTGTATCACCTTCTCTTGGCGCATGACCTCGGCCATCTTTAATATGGCAATTCTGACAACCATTCGTATTAAACAGAGGACCTAGACCATCTCTAGCATCAGTAGACGCTGGAGCTTGTACCCAAGGGTTACGAAAAAAACTGTTACCGACACTAAAATCTAACCGCTTACTCATAGGTAGATTTGCGGCGGGTAAAGAAAATGCGTTTTGGCCCTCCTTCTTCACACTCGTTTTACCACCAGACGCGATATCCATAGAAGTGTTATTTGAAGAAGCAGAGAAAGAAAGCGTTGAAAGTAAAGCTATTGCTCCAAGCATTGCGGGTTTCATAATATCGAACATCCTGATCATCATTAAAAAACAAAATAGCTCAACCACTACATCGAGAGAAGTGGTCGAGCTAATACCTATATTTTTAGGTTGGTATATTACTACTACTGCTTTTTCTTAGAATTAAAATTCGTGATCCGCGGTATCAGGGTTTAAGCTTGTAATACCAATCACATTTGCTGCGCGCTCAATGGATGCCGTTTGCAATACTAGTGACATGATTGATTTGTTTACCAATGCATTACCCGCTGCATTATCTGATGCAATCAACTGGTCGAAATGTTGGTTATCTTTTTCAGCCGCTGACACTAACGTACCAACTTGAGTGCGCGTTGCATCAAATTGTTGTTTAATTTCTTTCGCTGCTTTTTTATCTGTTTTAGCAACAAGATCATGGATACTTGGGCCAGATAATAGAGAGCCATCAGCACGCGTATAAGTACCTGTGTAAACGTTATAGATACCTTGCTCATTATAATAATGAGAGTTGTGCGTGTTATCAGAGAAACAATCGTGCTCATCTTCGGTAGAATTTGCTTCTAATGCTACTTTCATACGCTCACCAGCCAGTTCACCTAGCGATAATGAGCCCATGCCAAACAACATTTTGCGTAAACCTTGTGTTGAAGACTCAGATAGCAGCTCAGCTCGGTAGTTTTTCTCACCTTCTTTCCACTGTTTTTCCATCCAAGATAAATCTTTAATTAACAACTCAGAAGCCGATTTTAAATACTCAGCACGACGCTCACAGTTTCCATTAGTACATGCAGATCCAATAACATAATCGGTATATGGACGCTCACCTGCCCCTGCATTCGTGCCATTTAGATCTTGGCCCCATAGAAGAAACTCAATCGCATGGTAACCTGTTGCTACGTTTGCCTCTGAACCACCAAGCTCATTAAGATCAGCCAATTTATCCGCTTCAATGCTTTTCACATCCAGAGTTTCTGCACCAATTTTGATTGAGGTAGAAGCAACGATATTTGCTTTAGCGCCATCATTACCTAATTCATATTGATAATCATCAGCCACATAATCAATTAAGCCTTCATCTAATGGCCATGCGTTTAATTGCCCTTCCCAATCATCAACTATCGCATTACCAAAACGGAACACTTCTGATTGTTGGTAAGGTACTCGCGCTGCTTTCCATGCTGTTTTAACCGTTTGTAAGCCTTTCTCAGATGGGTTATTTAAAAAAGTGTGAATGGCTTTATCAAGTTGCTGAGCTGTCGTTAGTGAATCACTGTATACCGCGTGTGCAATGTCAGCATAATGCTCTACCACATCCGCTTCTGTTGCTGCATAAGAAAAAGTCGGTAATACAAAAAGTGATACTGTAATGATATTTCGAGCAAATTTGACGTGGTTCATAAATCGTCCTTGTTGAGCAAATGAATAGAATATGTAAACCATTAAGTAAAATCTGTAAGAATTTATTAATGATAATAATTTTTATTCGCGTAATATACCCAAAACAAATAGGAATGCAAATATTTATCATTTAGATTTGATATTGAACTATAGATGCAAAAAAGCCCCATCAAGTGATGAGGCTCTTAAATTATAACTTTTAGAGTCATTATCTAAACAATAGTTTATTCATCTAAATCAAGTTTATGACCATGAGCAGCCTTAGCTTTCAAGTAATGCTCATTGCCTTGTTTAATATGTGCATGCGTATTAACCACAGACTCAAGTTCGATGCCATAGTTTTGAATATCTTCAATTTTCTTTGGGTTATTAGTGACTAATTTAATCTTAGAAAGGCCTAACGCTTCAAGCATTTGAGCTGCTTCTTTAAAGTCACGTAAGTCATCACCAAAACCTAAGTGGTTATTAGCCTCATAGGTATTCATGCCTTGGCTTTGAAGCTCATAAGCATCCAATTTATTATACAAACCAATACCACGTCCCTCTTGGCGAAGATATAAAATAATACCGCCACTTTCAGACATACGATTAATAGTTTCTTCTAACTGCTCACCGCAATCACAACGTGATGAGTGAAATACGTCCCCTGTTAGACATTCTGAATGCATGCGAACCAGAGGCGATGTTTGATTCTTATCTGCATGATTAAAGATAACAGCAACATGCTCTTTTTCAGTCTCTAACCCTTCAAATGAAAGCATCTCTGCAGGGATATTGCTTCTTTGCCCTACTTTTAATTCTATACGAGCTCTTACGTTTGCCATGCTGATTTACTGCCTTTTTCAATGAGAAGATCAGACCTTCTACGATTTAATCAGATAAAAAGATCATAAGCATACCTAGCAAATATGCAAGAATCAAAAAAAAGGCCCAACAAATGTTAGACCTTTACGTACTTAATTAATACTTTTATAAATAAGCGATTACATAGCCGCTTTAAAAATGCTCACAATTTCTTCATGCGTTGCTTGTTTTGGGTTAGTAAAACCACACGCATCTTTCAATGCATTTTCAGCTAGCGTATCGAAATCTTCTTCTTTTGCATTCAGCGCTGTCAGGCCAGAAGGGATACCTACGTCAGTTGATAGCACTTTAATTGCATCCAATGCCGCTTGAGCACCTTCTTCATTGGTCATGCCTTCAACATTTACGCCCATTGCTTTTGCTACGTCTTTTAAACGCTCAGGACATACTTTAGCATTGTAGCTTTGTACATGAGGAAGAAGGATTGCATTACATACCCCATGTGGAAGGTCGTAAAAACCACCCAACTGATGCGCCATTGCGTGAACATAGCCTAAAGATGCATTGTTAAATGCCATACCCGCCATGAACTGTGCATATGCCATTTGCTCACGAGCTTCAAGATTTTGTCCATCTTCTACTGCGGTACGTAAATGCGCTTGGATCAATTCCATCGCTTTAATCGCTACCGCATCAGTCACAGGTGTTGCAGCAATTGATACATACGCTTCGATTGCATGTGTTAATGCATCCATACCTGTTGCTGCCGTTAATGATGCTGGTTTAGCAAGCATCAATTCAGGATCGTTCACTGACATTAATGGGGTTGTATGCTTATCAACAATAGCCATTTTAATGTGACGAACTTCATCAGTAATGATACAGAAACGCGTCATTTCTGATGCCGTGCCTGCCGTTGTATTAATAGCAACAAGTGGCATTTGAGGTTTTGGCGATTGATCTACGCCTTCGTAATCCCCAATTTCACCGCCATTAGCTGCAACTAACGCAATACCTTTAGCGCAATCATGTGGAGAGCCACCACCTAAAGATATAACTAAGTCACAGTGATTTTCTTGTAGGATTTTAAGACCTGCGTTTACATTACCAATGGTTGGGTTTGGCTGAGTACCGTTAAACACCGCAACTTCTACGCCGCGCTCAGCTAATAAATCAGAAACTTGTTTTACCATGCCGATAGCGACTAATACGTTATCAGTCACGATTAACGCTTTTTTGTAGCCTTGAGATTTAATGCTATCCATTGACTCAGCAAGACAACCAGCACCCATTAAATTTACGCTAGGGATAAAAAATGCACTCATAACCAACTCCAATATAATTTATATAAATTTTAAGAACTGATTATGTTGTAACATTGATAAGGTTAATAACTTTTTGATCTAAGACAACTTCTGCAATAAGTAACTATACGTTACAGTAAAATCGAGACTTGCATCATACTTTGTAGGTAGGCGAATAGAAAAAAGAAGAGAATACGTTAATTAATTGATAAAAAAGCCAATAAAACTAATTATTGGCTTTAAAAAGTATGAACTATTCCTAAGAACGCTTTGGCTGCTGGTATGTTTTACCTGCGGCTTGGTACGTTTCTTTTTGCTTGATGTCGAACATTGCATAGAAGAACCAAGCAACGAATTTAATGACATCGTCACCTTCGTTCATGATCCACTCTGCAAGTTCTTGTGCTTCGCCATTTTCGTCTTCATCATTAAATACATGATAAATACGTTGCTCGCCTTCTACTTCAGCAAGACGGAATTGACCAGCTAGCGATTGTGCTGCATCAACAATATCTTGGTCTTCGTATGCTTTTAATGCTTCTAGCACTTGAGGAAGGTTTTCTTTTTGGCATAACTCTTTAACTAGTGTTTCAAATTCATTCTGTTGCATTTTTAATCAACTCTTGTTTTTTATTCAACATTTTAGATAGATGCGGTAATTTTAGCAGCAATAAAAATTTATTCGACCGGAATTCGTTTTAATCCTTGATATTTTGCCTTCACTTTGGCTTTATGGAGATATTATTTACTTATTATTGAATGGATTCAGATGTCAGATAAATTAGATACCAAATACGTTACCGCCGGTCGCAGTAAAAAATGGACAAAAGGCGTGGTAAATCCACCGGTTCAACGTGCCTCTACCGTGGTATTTAATACCGTTGCTGAAAAAACGCACGCCATGATAAACCGCGCAAAACAAACACTATTTTATGGGCGCCGTGGCACTGAAACTCACTTCGCCCTACAAGATGCGATGGTTGAGCTCGAAGGTGGTACAGGCTGTGCGTTGTATCCTTGTGGTACGGCTGCGATTGCCAATGCTATTTTATGTTTTGTAAAAACGGGCGATCATATTTTAATGGTCGATGGTTGTTATGAACCGACTCGGGATTACTGTGACACCATCTTGAAGAAAATAGGGATTGAAACTACCTATTACGATCCAATGATTGGTGAAGGCATTCGTGATTTAATTAAACCAAATACCACGGTGCTATTCACTGAATCGCCTTGTTCTATCACGATGGAAGTGCAAGATGTACCGCTACTTGCTCGTATCGCGCATGAATCTGACATTGTGGTTATGCTTGATAATACTTGGGCTGCGGGTGTGAACTTCTCACCGTTTGATCATGGCGTTGATATCTCAATTCAAGCGGCAACCAAATACATTGTCGGTCACTCTGATGTGATGCTTGGTACCGCAGTAGCGAATGAAAAGCATTGGGATCAACTGCGTGAGCAAAGCTACTTAATGGGCCAGTGTATTTCACCTGATGATGCGTATCTTGCTATGCGTGGTTTACGAACGATGGGCGTTCGTCTAAAGCAACATGAAGCAAGCAGTATTAAAGTTGCTCATTGGTTAGCAGAGCACCCACTGATTGATCATGTTCGTCACCCTGCACTTGAAAGCTGCCCAGGTAATGATATTTACCAACGTGATTTTAAAGGCTGTAATGGCTTGTTCTCTTTTGTATTAAAACAGTCTGATAGCAAAGCGACAACGGCACTGCTTGATGGCATGAGTCATTTTAGTATGGGTTATTCTTGGGGTGGATTTGAAAGTTTGATCTTAGCAAATGAGCCAAAAAGCTTTAATGCATTAAGAACCGTTGCTCATCCTCAATTTGAAGGCACGTTGATCCGCGTACATATTGGATTAGAAGATGTGGATGATTTGATTGAAGATTTAGAGCAAGGTTTAGCTCGATATCAAGAGATGTTATCTGCTTAATTCAGTTTATATCGTTTACTTACAAAAATGGCGACTCCTAAATGGGTCGCCATTTTTATTTATATTAATTCAATATTAACGCTTTCTTTCTTGTTTTGTTAATTCAAAATCAAATTCGTCAGGGAACAACACTTGCCCTTCTTCATTTTGATTAGGGAATACAACAACCGCTAATTCATCATCTTCAAGACCTGTCGTCCAACGGCTGTGCCATTTGTTTAGAGAGATAGATTCAGCTTTACATACATCCCATTCGCCTGTTGCCCATGCTTCTGCAAACTCTTTATTTGGCCATACAGGAACGCAATCTTCTTCTTCGGTATTCAACATCACACAACCGTGCTCATCAGTCAAAATCCAAATCTCACGATTAGCGACAACTTCTTTCATAAAATAAGTAAAACGCTCTTCTTCATGAGAATTTACGATTTTGTCCATTGCTTGTTGATCTAGTTGGCTCATTACCAATTCCTATCAGTGGGAAAGATTATATTATACCAATCTGGATAAGTAGTTGAGCAGATAATTGCATAGGAAAAATCAGTTAGAGCAAGGCATAAATTGTAATAACTAGTGGGTCTAATTTTTTCAATTTATAACGCAGCTATAATCGATTTTAACAAGCAAGAATGATCAAATATTTATGTAGATTGATATTTAGGATAATACCAAAAAAAGCCCACACTGCGTATGACAATGTGGGCTTCAATTAGAGTTTATAGCAATCTTTGATTAATATTCGACGACTTTAATTTTATGGAACATGCGGTACAGCACAGGAACCACAATCAAGGTCAGTACGGTTGCGAAACCTAAACCAAACATAATGGTTACGGCCATTGGTTTGAAGAAGGTATCTGGCAATAGTGGGATCATACCTAGAATCGTAGTGATCGCCGCCATACAAACCGGACGAACACGACTCAATGCGGCATCAACTACTGCATGATACGGTTCTTTTCCTGAGTGTATTTCTATCTCAATTTGATCAAGTAGTACGATGCCGTTTTTCAACAGCATGCCACTTAAACTCAAGAAGCCAAGTAGTGCCATAAAGCCAAATGGGGTATTAAGCAAGAGTAGACCACTGGTTACGCCAATCAGTGCTAATGGCACGGTTAACCAAACAATCACCGACTCTTTCACACTATTAAACAAGAACACAGTCACCAAGAACATGAACAGGTAACCCATTGGCATAGTTTGGAATAATGACGCTTGAGCATCACGAGACGATTCATACTCACCGCCCCACTCCAAGCTGTAACCTGTAGGGAAATCAATCGCTTCAATTTGTGGTTGTAAACGTTTTTGTAATGTTGCTGCTGTTTCTTCACCAAGGATATCTGGATCTGCCATTACGGTTAACATACGTTTACGGTTTTTACGCACGATCAGTGGATCTTCCCAAATTACGTCATAACCCAATACTACTTGTTGTAGTGGAATGTATTGTGACAGCGCTGGGCTCCAAATTTTCATCCCTTCAATGGTGCTGATATCAACACGTTCATTTTCAGGTAAACGAGTAACGATAGGCATCAATGTTGTGCCATCACGATAAACACCAATCGCTTTGCCAGAGAACGCCATTTCAAGCAGTTCATTAACATCTGTTTTTGAAATACCGTAACGACGAGCCTGACTTTCGTTAAATTGAGGTTCAAGCACTTTAGTACGTTCACGCCAATCATGACGAACGTTTGTCGCGCCAGAATCGTTATGCATCACTTCAATCACTTGCGCAGCTAAACCACGAAGTATTGTAGGATCGGCACCTACAATTCTTGCTTCAACTTTCGCACCACCACCTGGGCCTAATTCAATTTGTTTCAATTTGTATTGGACTTGAGGATAGTTGGCTTCAATGTGCAGACGGAACTTCGCCATTAAATCCGGTAGAGCTTGATAATCATCAACTCTTGTCATAATTTCGCCATAAGCGGCGTAACTCTTCTCCGGTGCGTAAGTCAGCATGAATCTTTGCAAGCCTTTACCGGCTGTCGTCGTTACATGCTCAATATGTTTTTGCTCTAGTATCCATTCTTCTAACTCTTTTAATGTGTCGTTAGTTGAGCGAATATCCGTACCTTCAGGCATCCATACATCAACCATAAAGATTGGCGTGGTTGAAGATGGAAAGAAAGACTGTTTAACTTTCGTAAAGCCATACATGCTACCGCCAAGCGCAACAACCAAGATAAGCATGGTTGCTAACGAATAGCGCATACAAAACTCAAGGAAACGCTTGTAGATCACAAAGATCATCCCATTATATGGGTCTTTTTCTTCTAAGCTTTCCTCTTCATTTTGTACTGTTTCTTTAAAAAATAAAGAAGCAAAGAATGGTGTGAGAGAAATAGCAGTAAACCAGCTCAGCATCAGTGAGATAAGTAGAACGGTAAACAGAGTTCCACAGTACTCACCCGTTGCATCATCAGATAGACCTATTGGAGCGAACGCTGTTACCGCAATAACTGTCGCACCTAGCAGTGGCCATTTTGTCTGCGTTACAATGTCGGTTGCCGCTTGCATTCTCGTTCGGCCTTTTTGCATACCGATGAGAATCCCTTCGACCACCACAATGGCATTATCTACCAACATCCCTAAGGCAATAACTAAAGCGCCTAATGAAATACGTTGTAAGTCGATTGCAAAGTACTTCATGAAAACAAAAGTACCCGATACCGTTAGTAACAGGATAAGTCCAATCAATAAGCCTGAGCGAACCCCCATAAAGAACAATAGTACAATGATAACGATAGCAACGGCTTGCCCAAGACTGACCACAAAGCCACTTACTGATTTATCTACTTCTTTTGGTTGGCTATATATCTCTGAAATATCAATGCCGATTGGCTGCTGCTCTTTCAGCTCTAACATTCGCTGATCAACGAGTTTCCCGATCTCGACAACGTTAACGCCAGCACTGAATGAAACACCCATATTCAAGGCAAAATTACCATTAAAGTTAACCAAATTACTCGGTACTTCAACATAACCACGTTTTACTTCAGCAATATCTTTTAGATAAATAAGCCCCTGCGCGCCGCCTTCGGTAATAATTAAATCACCTAACTGTGATACATCTTCAAACTCGCCCGTTGGGTGTATTTGAATGTATTCAGAACCAATCTTGACTGCACCAGCACTAGATACTGTATTTTGATTTGAAAGTAAGCTGTACAGCGTCTGCGGTGAGATACCTAAGCTTGTCATGCGCTTTAAAGAGGCTTCAATAAAGACTTGCTCTTGTTGTACGCCAGATACAGAGACTTTACTTACACCATCAACAAGCTCTAGTTCACGACGTAAATAATCAACATAATCAAGCAACTCTTTATAGGAATACCCTTGACCTGTAACGGCTAAAAGCACCCCATAAACATCACCAAAATCATCAATAACAGATGGTTCTCCAACTCCCGGTGGCAATTGACGTTTTAAGTCATTCACTTTTCGGCGCAGTTCATCCCAAATTTGTGGAAGGTCATCAGGTCCATAATTGTTTTTCATGGTTACCGTTATTTGCGATAATCCACGACTTGAAAGCGAATTCACTTCATCAACATAAGTTAATTGTTGGATCGCCTTCTCTAAAGGATAAGTAACCTCTTCTTCCACTTGCTCAGGGGTTGCACCTGGGTAGTTGGTTACTACCATGGCATCTTTAATGGTAAAGGCTGGGTCTTCTAATCGCCCCAAACCAAAGAAAGCAGATGTACCACCAATCATAAAGATCAGAGTCAACATCCAGCTAATGACTTTATTTTGTATAAAGTAAGCCGCAATTCCTTTTTCTTGACTCATTATTTCTCCTCCGTATTGATGATATTCACTTCTAGACCATCACGTAAGCGTGAAACACCTGCGATAACAATACGATCTCCAGTTGATACACCATCGACAACTCGTAACCCAAACGAAGTTGCTTTCGTTGTTGTTACTTTTTGTTTCCTTACTTTATTATCAGAATCAATTATCCAAACGTATTTCTCTTTTTGGTCAATCTCATCACCGTCTTCATTAAATACAGCTTCAATCGGGATAATAAGTCCAAATTGGCTGCCTACATTTAACGAACTTTGTTCAGTGGTTACTTCTACTGCCATACCATCTAGAATAAATTGATCTTCTGGCATTGGCATCGTTAAGGTAACGAGATAAGCGCCCGACTCTGGATCTGGCTCTGTCGTATATTCTTTAACCTTTGCGTCGTAAGACACTCCACTATCAAGACGTACTGAGGCTTTGATTTGCTCAATAACCCCTTGGTTCGGTTGCTTTGAATATAATTTATCTGGCACTTGAACAATAATATCTACTTCATTTCGATTGTGTATATTCACTATCTGCTGACCAACTTGAATTGTCTCAAATTGTTCAACACTAACTCGTGAAATAATTCCATCAATTGGCGCTTTTAATTCAGTAAAGCTCAAACGAAGTTTCGCCAACTCTAAATCTGCCAATGCAATTTGACGCTGTGCAGCTAACTCATCAAATTGTGACTTTGCAAGTAACCCTTTATCAACTAACGGTTTTGAACGTCTGTATTGACTGTTCGCTACGGTATAACGTGCTCGGGCATTATCAACATCAATGTTGTAATCCGTTTTATCTAACACCGCAAGAACTTGACCTTTTTTAACGGTTTCACCAGCACGAACGTTCAACTCTTTAACTTCACCCGAAAGACGAAAACTTAAATGAGAACGATCGGCCGCTGTCGCCACAGCAGGAAGATAGAGACTGTCACTAACTAAGCCTGAATTAATATCTTTAACAATAACATTAGGGACCTCTATTTCTGTATCCATAGGCGCAGGGCTACAAGCAGTCAGCAATATCGCAGTTGAAAGTAAGGATAATTTCATTAATTTCTGCATAATTATAGCCCTCTCTCCTTAACCCATTTACGCACTTTCATTCCTTCTTCTAATCCAGAAATGCCTGAAGAAACAATTTGCTCAGAATCATTAAGTCCCGAAATTACTTGTCGTTTTTCATTCAACTCTATCGCAACTTTCTCAACGATACCTTGCTCAGAAACACGCCATACATAAGTAGTCTCGCCATCTTGTTCAATCGCTGAAAGCGGAAGTTTCTCACTGCCACCTTTTGGTATTGTCACTTTCACTTGGCCTGACATTCCCGGCAATATGCCTAAGTCTTTAGGTCTTGGCATGCTCATTTTTACGGTATAACTTGAGGTTTTGCTGTCTGCTTCTGTATCAATTTCTTCAAATTCTAAAGGAAAGCTAACAGTAGGGAACGAATCGAAGGTAACTGAAGCAGAAACCTCAGCAAAACTAAAACGCTGTAATAGATAGTCAGGAAGCTGAAAAGCAACATACAAAATATCATTGGTTTGAATATGCATGATAGATTGCTTTGCTGTTACGTATTCAAAGTTTTCAGAAGGTAGTAATGAAATCGTACCATCATAAGGCGCGATTAATTGGGTATAACTCAAGTTGGCACTAGTTTGATCTAATGTAGCTTTGGCTGTTTTTCGATTAGCTACTGCGCTGTCGTAATCTTGTTCTGAAACGACTTTATCTTTACGTAGCTTTTTAATTCGTTGATATTGTACGTCAATCAATCGATATTGTGCTTGCGCTTGTTTTTGGATCAAACGGTACTCATCAGGATTTATTGTTGCCAACAGCTGCCCTTTTGTCACCAATTGCCCCGCATGGACATCTAAACTGTTAAGCTGTCCCGGAACTCGAAAGGCAAGGACTGCTTTATCTCCAGCCTCTGCTTGAGCTGGAAATAAGCGAGAAGTTTCATGATCGCCAACGCTGACGGTCATTATCTTAGCGGGACGCGATTCAGGCTCTGCAATCACAGGCGCTTGCTTGTCACACCCCATGAGAAGAGTTGAACTTAACAGCGTCGCTACCATCGTTTTTTTGAACATAAACCGTTCCTTGTAATGGTAATAATCAACCAAACTATCGCTATGTTCTCAATAGATTTGATTATATAAACAATTGTATATAAAGAATTATTACTTATATTCCTATCGTCATCCAGTCAATAAGAATAATAAGTTATAAAAACATTCTTATTTATTCTTTTTTATGATTTTTCCCTTTTTCATACTCTGTACGAAATTCAGGTGTAATTTGATCGCAAAGACCAAAATATGGTGCTTCACTGAGCCCTAAAATATAGGCATTTTGAGAGCAATAGATCACAGCACCCGAAGAATGTCCTTGGCTATAAGCATTATAGAACTCTCCCGTAATCGTATCTTCTGAGTTTACCTCCTCTAATACTTCTCTCTCTTGGACTAAAAAGCCATTTTTCGCTCTCTGCTCACCATACTCATACCAATCATCGGCATTTTTTTCTTTTACTTCAGATTGCGAAGCTGTACAACCAACTAATAACAACATCATTACGGCAACAATCTTATGCTTCATACCCTCTCCAAGAACAATCTAAATCACACAATATCAACAACATATTAACTCAGTTTAGACTTAAATAGTTAACATTAAAAATACAAGTATAAAAAAAGCACTCAATTTATGAGTGCTTTCTTAAATTATAGAAAAACCTAAAACTCGATTATTCCATTTCAGCTATTTTTACTTTCCAAGTATCAGGACCAATTTGATGAGCATTAGCACCTGTTGAATCAACAGCTACCGTGACTGGCATGTCTTCAACATCAAATTCATAAATTGCTTCCATTCCTAATTCTTCAAAGGCAACAACACGCGCTTTTTTAATCGCTTTAGCAACTAAATAAGCAGCACCACCAACCGCCATTAAATACACGGCTTTCTTCTCTTTAATAGAAGCTACGGTTGCTGGACCACGCTCTGCTTTACCAATCATGCCCATTAAGCCAGTATCAAGCATCATATCGGTGAATTTATCCATTCGCGTTGAGGTTGTAGGCCCCGCAGGACCAACGGCTTCATCACGTACTGCATCAACTGGACCAACGTAGTAAATAAATTTACCATTAAAGTCAACACCCTCAGGCAAGCCTTCACCACTTTCAATCATACCTTGAAGGCGCTTATGTGCGGCATCACGACCAGTTAAAATTTTTCCTGTTAGTAGAACCGTTTCACCAGTTCGCCACTCTTGTACTTCTTCTTTTGTAATCGTATCTAGATTCACACGACGAGTGTTTGCACCAGCTTCCCAAGTAATATCTGGCCATTCTTCTAGTTTTGGTGGTTGTAAGTCTGCAGGACCTGAACCATCAAGAGTAAAATGAACGTGACGAGTCGCTGCACAGTTCGGGATCATACATACAGGTTTAGAAGCTGCGTGAGTCGGTGCTGATTTAATTTTCACATCAACAACCGTAGTTAAACCACCAAGGCCTTGTGCGCCAATACCCAGTTTATTTACTCGATTAAAGATATCAAGACGAAGCTCTTCTTCTGCATTCTCTGGACCACGATCAATTAATTCTTGAATATCGATGTGTCCCATTAACGATTCTTTTGCTAATACTGCCGCTTTTTCTGCTGTACCACCGATACCTATTCCTAGCATACCAGGCGGACACCAACCAGCGCCCATTAACGGTAAGGTTTTTTCTACCCACTCAGCAATATCATCTGATGGATTTAACATCACCATTTTCGTTTTATTTTCAGAACCGCCGCCTTTTGCTGCGATTTGAATTTCCACTTTATCGCCAGGTACCATATTAATGTGCACAACCGACGGTGTATTGTCTTTGGTGTTAATACGTTTGCCTGCAGGATCAGATAAGATCGACGCTCGAAGCGGATTATCCGGATTAAGATACGCTTGTCGTGTACCTTCATCGATCATTTGCTGGACGGTCATATCGCCTTCCCAGCGAACGTTCATACCTATATTAACAAAACAGGTTACGATCCCCGTATCTTGACAAATAGGACGACGCCCTTCTGCCGACATACGTGAATTTATCAAAATTTGAGCGATTGCGTCTTTCGCAGCTTGGCTTTGTTCTCTGTGATATGCTTTTTCTAACGCTTGAACAAAATCAAGTGGATGATAGTAAGAAATATATTGCAATGCATCAGCAACTGAGCTGATCACATCTTCATTACGGATGATAGTTTCTTTACCAACAGTCATCATTAGACCCTCTTATATATATGCTTCCATGGCGTGTAAAGTATGTATGTTTTTATATGATGACGTGAGCATTCGCCATCTATTATTTTCTTTTAGAACTTGCAGTATGATACTCTTGCTCTCCATTCAAGGCTATCGTTGCTCATCACATTCTGGTTATAAAACTCAAAATGAACAATCAATTAGATGCAAACTTACTCATCACCCAACTTGATTATCACTCTTCTTCTGTGGTTGATTTTTTTTCAGCTATTGAAAGCCAACCTTGGGCGATGTTATTGCACTCGTCAGCAAAAGATCATGTCGATAATCGCTATGATATTTTAGTTGCTGACCCTATCGCAACATTACAGACGCATCATAACGTCACCAGAATTAACGTTGTGGGTAAACAACCTGTAACCAGTGAAGCCTGCCCTTTTAAGCTACTTGCTCATTATCAAGAACGCTTAACGCCTCATTGCCACTCTATAGAAGGCTTCCCTTTTATTGGTGGGGCATTAGGTTACTTCAGTTATGACTTGGGCCGCCGAGTAGAATCTATTCCTAATATAGCAGAGCAAGATATTCCAACCGCTGATATGGCCGTTGGGATCTATGACTGGACTCTAATTGCTGATCATAAAGCGTCGACACTCACTTTAATACAACCACAAGGGAGTAATCGTCTTGCTTGGTTACAGCAATTTTTCGCTATAAAAGAAGATAAAACAGAGTTTAGTTTGTCCTCTGAGTGGCAATCAAATATGACAGAGGACGAATACGCGACTAAATTCACTGTGATTCAAGATTATCTAAAATCAGGAGATTGCTACCAAATTAACCTTGCACAACGTTTTCATGCTCAATACCAAGGTTCTGAATGGCAAGCGTATCAAAAATTAGCGACTCAAAATGGCGCTCCCTTCTCTGCTTTTATTAGAACACCTGAGGTCGCCATATTGTCAGTATCACCAGAGCGTTTTTTACAAGTTAGAGAGCGTAAAATAGAAACAAAGCCCATTAAAGGGACTCGTCCTCGCTCAAATGATCCTGAATTAGATGCTAAAGAAGCAGAGATACTTCGTCATAGCGCTAAAGATCGTTCTGAAAACTTAATGATTGTGGATTTACTGCGCAATGACATTGGACGAGTATCCAAGCCTGGATCGGTAAAAGTTCCTAAATTATTTGATATTGAAAGCTTTCCTGCTGTTCATCATTTAGTAAGTACAATTACCGGCGAATTAGATGACAACTATACTATTAGTGATTTATTGAGTGCTTCTTTTCCCGGAGGATCAATCACTGGGGCTCCAAAAATTAGGGCTATGGCGATTATTGAAGAGTTAGAACCACATCGTCGTAACTTATATTGTGGCAGTATTGGTTATATAAGCCGTTGCGGCACAATGGATACCAGCATCACCATACGAACCTTAATTGCGTATGAAGAGACTTTATATGCTTCTGCTGGTGGTGGCATTGTTGCTGACAGTCAAGTTGAACTAGAATATCAAGAGACTTTGCATAAATTGAGCAAAATTCTGCCTATATTGTAATTTTAAATTTAAGGATCCGGCGTATGGATACACATTTACTTTCTCATTTGTTGTTAAATAAGCCGAATTCTTACAGCGAGGAATTACTCGCTCATCCTCGCTTTAAAAATGACAATTTTAAACCTGCTGCGGTCCTTGTTCCTCTCGTTCAAAGACCCTCTGGTTTGCACCTAATTTTAACTCAACGAGCGTCACATTTACGTCACCATCCAGGGCAAATTAGTTTCCCTGGAGGCAAGGTTGAACCCTCTGATTTATCCCTAATTCATACCGCTATTCGTGAAACAAATGAAGAGATAGGCATTCAAGCCTCGCAGATCAAACCATTAGTAAAACTTAACACTATACCAACAATATCCGGTTACAAAGTGACCCCTATCATTGCTATCATTGATGAAAATTATACCACCGCAATCGATTACGGTGAGGTTAGTAGCACATTTGAAGCACCACTCATCCATCTACTTAACCCAATAAATACGACGAAGCACAAAGTTTTTAACAAAAAACATACGTACGAACTAATTTTTATCCCATTTGAGAAAAAACTCATTTGGGGTATCACAGCCGAAATCATTCACTCTATGAATTACATTTCAACTTAGAAAAATTAGCATTATTGATAAGTTTTACTAATATCAAATTTACATCTATTGTGATCATTATCAATTATTTTCCGATCTCCGTTCATCTTTTTTCATTATCCGATCTGGGTCAAAGTTTTTCTCGCCAAAATAACGACAATAGCGCCGTTCCCAAAATTCCTGTTCTAAAAATTAAGAGAAAAATTATGCAAACAACTAATACTGCATCTACAAGTGCAAAAAAAGCAAAGTGGACTTATAAAGATTTCACTTGGTGTCTTTCCCTATTCGGTACCGCTGTTGGTGCTGGTGTTTTATTCCTTCCAATCAAAGCTGGCGCTGGTGGTTTTTGGCCTCTAGTTATCCTTGCATTAATCGCTGCACCAATGACTTGGTTTGCACACAAAAGTTTAGCTCGTTTCGTTCTTTCTGCTAAGAACCCAGATGCAGATATTACTGATACAGTAGAAGAGCATTTTGGTAAGACAGGCGCGAACCTAATCACTTTTGCCTACTTTTTCGCGATTTACCCAATTGTACTTATTTACGGTGTTGGTATTACAAACACAGTAGACTCTTTCATGGTTAATCAGCTAGGTATGGAATCAATTCCACGCTGGTTGCTTTCAGGTGTTCTTATCACTCTGATGACATGTGGTGTTGTATTTGGTAAAGAACTAATGCTGAAAGCAACATCAGCAATGGTTTACCCTCTTGTATTCATCCTAATGGCATTATCTATTTACTTAATTCCTGGTTGGAACACATCTATGATGTCTGTTTCTCCTGATTGGGGTTCAATGCCTTCTGTTGTTTGGTTAGCAATTCCAATTATTGTGTTCTCTTTCAACCACAGCCCAGTAATTAGCCAGTTTGCTAAAGAACAACGCCGCGTTTACGGTGAAGATGCAGTTGGTAAAACTGACATGATCACTGGTGGTGCAGCTATGATGCTAATGAGCTTTGTAATGTTCTTCGTTTTCTCTGTAGTTCTTTCTTTATCTCCAGAGCAACTAGCACAAGCGCAAGCACAAAACATCTCTGTTCTTTCTTACCTAGCTAACGTTCATGAATCTCCAATGATTTCTATCATGGGCCCAATCGTTGCTTTCGCTGCGATTACTTCAAGCTACTTCGGTCACTTCCTTGGTGCTCATGAAGGTCTTGTTGGTCTAGCTAAGTCTCGTTCAAATGCTCCAGTTGCTAAGCTTGAGAAATTCTCACTTATCTTCATCGTTATTACTACGTGGATCGTTTCTATCATCAACCCAAGCATCCTTGGAATGATTGAAACAATGGGCGCACCGATGATTGCAGCTATCCTATTCCTGCTACCTATCTTTGCTATGCGTAAAGTACCTGCTATGGCTAAGTACAAAACTTCAGCACCTGTGCAAATCTTTACAGCATTATGTGGTGTTGCGGCGATTACTTCTGTAATCTACGGCGCTCTTTAATAACTAGTTTATAAATCCTTATAAGCATTAGTTACACGAAGTTAATAATAATGATAATAAAGCCCCCTTTTTTGGGGGCTTATTCGAGGTAATAACATGATTAGTGTTTTTGATATCTACAAAATCGGAGTTGGTCCTTCTAGCTCCCACACCGTTGGTCCAATGAAAGCAGGTAAAGAGTTTATCGACGATTTACGTGGCATGGGCAAACTGCGTGATATCACTAAAATCACTGTTGATGTTTACGGTTCATTATCACTGACAGGGAAAGGTCACCATACTGATATCGCTATCATTATGGGTCTGGCAGGTAACACGCCAGAACACGTAGATATTGACTCTATTCCGGGCTTCATCGCTCGTGTTGAAGAAACAGAGCGCTTACCTGTGGGCATGCATTGCCATACGGTTGAATTTCCAAAAGACGGTGGAATGAATTTCCACACATCTAACCTTTCACTTCACGAAAATGGTATGCAAATACATGCGTGGGTTGATGGCGACGTTGTTTACTCTAAAACATACTACTCTATCGGTGGTGGTTTTATTGTTGATGAAGAACACTTCGGTAAAGAAGTAGAATCATCAATTCAAGTACCTTACGCATTTAATACTGCAGAGGAACTTGTTGATTTATGTAAAGAAAACGGCTTATCTATTAGTACATTAGTGATGAAAAACGAACACGCGATTCTTGCAGAAGATGAAGTTCGTACTTATTTCGCTAAGATCTGGAAAACCATGCGTGATTGCATGGAGAAAGGCATGAACACTGAAGGTATTCTTCCTGGGCCTCTACGTGTACCTCGTCGTGCTGCGGCACTTCGTCAACAACTACTGACTTCTGAAAAAACGTCTAAAGATCCAATGGAAGTCGTTGATTGGGTAAACATGTATGCATTTGCTGTAAACGAAGAAAACGCAGCTGGCGGTCGTGTTGTTACTGCTCCAACAAATGGCGCATGTGGCATCATCCCTGCTGTTTTAGCTTACTACGATAAGTTTATTCAAACAGTAACTGAGAAAGATTACATCCGTTACTTCGCAGCTTCAGGCGCTATCGGTGGTCTTTATAAGCAAAATGCTTCAATCTCTGGTGCTGAAGTAGGCTGCCAAGGTGAAGTGGGTGTTGCCTGTTCTATGGCTGCTGCTGGTCTTGCTGAATTGATGGGTGGAAGCCCTGAGCAAGTCTGTATGGCTGCTGAAATTGGAATGGAGCATAACCTTGGCTTAACGTGTGATCCTGTTGCAGGCCAAGTACAAGTACCTTGTATTGAACGTAACGGTATTGCTGCAGTTAAAGCAATCAACGCTACTCGTATGGCGCTTCGTCGTTCATCAGCTCCTCGTGTTTCTCTTGATAAAGTTATCGAGACAATGCTTGAGACTGGTAAAGACATGAACGCTAAATACCGTGAAACTTCTCAAGGTGGTTTAGCAATTAAAGTTATCTGCTAAAAGCACATACTTTAACTGTAGTTACTTGATAATGAGGGCGTATATCGCCCTCTTTTTATTTCTCCATTTCCCCGCTACATCTCCTATACTAAATATATGCAATAAATTGGTGAATAAAGCACCTTTACTATTAACAAATGAATCAGTTACTGCAATAATGCCGTTATGCAAATAATTAGTACATTTCAATTATGAATAAGAAAAAACATACTCTTTCCCCAAGAGCACAGAAATTACGAGCTGAATGGACAGGAATGGACAGCGAGCATCGCTTTATTTCTCATTCATTTAATTGCGTCAAAATCCATATACATACTCCTGATGATGGTATGTACAACCGCTCTGTTGGCTGCCTAAAAGAAGGCCGAGAAAAAGCCTTAAAAGAAGCGATTAAACAACGAAATAAAGTTGGTAAAGAGCTATGGGGCAATTGTTGGAGCATGGTGCTTAACTACCCTAGTCTATTTGAACGCCTGCCACACAGCCTTGAGCCTGATATCATCACGAAAAAACGCACCCTACACTCTGGCGAAGTTCGTACCACTGATTATTATATTGTTCGCTGGAAAGAGATCGTTGATGGCGAATATAAACCAAAGAGTCGTTTATTCTCTCATGGTAATGGTAATGATAAATTAAGTGCTTACAGTAAAGCCAAAAAAGTCATGCTAGAAGTAAACAAAGATTTTTTACCTATTTTAAAAAAGATGGGCCGCTTTAATATCGTTAAAGTTCTCTAATTTAAATCTTCATATAAAAATGGCGGATAATTATCCGCCATTTTTTTATTAATTCATCCAATAATATAAAGTAACTACATTACATCCCACCAGCCGTAGATTGCATTCCACTAACATAATCTTGGCGGAAGAAGGGGTCTGATTTGTCACAGATACCATTATACTGTTTACCAACAACACCTAGCATGTAAGCACTTTGCTCACAGTACTCTTCCTGACCTTTATTATAACCTGCTGTATATGCTTGATAGTTTGCCTCGCTGACAGTTTTTCCATCTGCTAATTTAGTCAATTTTGATTCGGACTGAACAATCCAACCTTTCATTGCTCTTTCATAGCCAAAGGCTTGCCAATCACTATCTACGTTTGATGTTGGTGGAGGTGTACTTGAACATGCTGCAAGTAATAAAGCAGCGATACTAATTATTAAAAATTTCATTTTGCTGACCCTCTACAAAGAACACATTATCTTTTACGTTAATTGTAGAGGATTAGATCATAATTTCTATTAAATTTGGCTTATTAATAACAACAGACCAAACAGTAATGTTAAGCCTAATGCAAATTTTCCGCCTTCGGCCTGATAAGTATGAGGCATTAAGTTATCTTCTTCTTTTACTTTCTTTCTTAAAGCAATAACCATCGCTAATGGAATAAAAATAGCGAGGAATACTAAGATCACCCCTGCATAACCCAATACTGACAAGAACTGATCAGCAGCAAGACTGGCACCTAGCAGTGGAAGAATAAAAGTACACACATACGTCACAACTTTATTGTGTGAAATCATATCTTTATTTTGATTATAAAGTGCCATTGCCACACCTAGGAATGATGTTAATAAGGCTAATGATGTAAAAACAGAAAGAATGATTTCAATGTATTCGTTCTTAGCGCTAAAGGTTTGGATTAAATCTGAAATATTAGAAAAATGCGTAATATCATCCGCATTTAGGTTACCGACAACAGCATACAACCAAACGAGATAACAGATAAGAGGAATGATTGATCCTAAAATAACCATATTTCTAAGCTGTTTACTTGTCGCTTCTTTGTTATACGCAACAAGCGATGGGATAACTGGCATAGAGGCAAAACTAGTAAATAAAATAGTGCTGGTATTAAGCAGCATTCCTTTATCTGTATTCGTTACTTGCGTTAAGTTATCTACTGAAATACCAGGGACTAGTATCACTAATGTAATCGCAAGCATTGAAACCATGAACAAAAACAAAACACGATTTAACTTATCGATTATTTGAGTACCACACACCACAAATACACTAGCGACAAGAGTAAAACCAATTTGAGCCGTTTCAATACTCATCTCAATAGTAAACATTGAGAAGATACGCTTAATTAAGTCAGCAGCTCCTAAAATATAGGCAATTAACATACAAAATAGCAGCAAATAAAACAAAATATTGGTGACCACTTGGCCACCCTTACCTAAAGTTCTATTCGCAACGGTATTAATACCAAAAGCTAATTCTGTTTTAGAACATGCTTCTGTCAATAGCAAAGCTGAATATGTTGTGCCTGCACAAATAGCAAGCATCAGTAACGTGCTGTAAAACAGACCAAATTGCGCTAATACCATTGGAATCGCTAACATTCCAGCGCCAAGTGCCGTGCCAGATAAAATCAATGCACTGCCAAATAATTTAAAATTCATTATTTATTCTTAATTTTAGAGATTAGAGGCTCATAAAGAGCGGAAAAGAGGTGCTCTACTCATAAAAAAGTAGAGCACAATACAACTAGAGAACGTGATAACTAGATAACTTGTGAGATCAGTAAGAAACAACCGAAAATGAACGAGAAAATTAGCATTGCCACTCCCCCTTCAGCTAAGTAATTTTCTGTTTGGCCATCTGTTTGACGAAGCTTAATAACCATTGCGAGTGGAATAAATACCGCAAGGAAAACCAGAATAATACCGGCATAACTTAATACCGCTAAAAATTGATCTGCTGCAAAAATAGCACCAGCAAGAGGTAGGATAAAGCTGATCACATAAGTAACCACTTTGTTTTGTTTAAATGTATCTTCATTTTGCGTAAACAGTGCCATTGCCACTCCTAAGAAAGAAGTCAGTAATGCAAGTCCTGTAAAGCTCGATAGTACAAGATTGATAAATGAATGTTCAGCACTAAATACTGAAATTAGCTCAGACACATTAGAGAAATGGGTGATTTGCTCAGGGGTTAAGTTACCAACCACCGCATATAGCCATACTAGGTAACAAACTAAAGGAATAGAAGAGCCAACAATAACCATGTTTCTCAACTGCTTAGGTGTTGCCTCATGGTTGTAAGAAACTAATGACGGAATAACAACCATAAAACCAAAGCTAGTAAAAATAATCGCACTGGTTTGTATCAATTCTGATGGATTTGAATTAGACACTTGAGTCATGTTATCTAATGAAATACCTGGAACCAAAAAGACAAGAGTCAGCAATAACATGAATAGCATGATGGCAAATAAAGCGCGATTAATCTTATCTATTACTGCGGTTCCCGAGGCAACGATCACCCCTGCAATTAATGTAAATGCTATTTGGCTTTGCACCAAGCTTAAATCTAATCCAATATTACGGAGTAACTTATTAAGTAGATCGCCAGCGCCTAAGATATAGGCCATCAGCAGACAAATAAGTAACGCATACAGTAAGCCATTGGTAACTAACTGTCCTCCCTTACCTAAACTTTTACGAGCGATGGTGTTCATACCCAAACCACCACCCACATTAATACTTGCTTCTAGCAACAATAAAGCGGCATAAGTTGTTCCAATAAAGATAAACAACATTAACGCAGTCCCCCACAGCAGGCCAAATTGAGCCAAAACCATAGGAATTGCAAGCATACCAGCACCCAGTGCAGTACCTGAAATAATAAGAGAGCTGCCGATTAATTTTAAATTCATAATTGTTCCTTCGTTTTTATTCGAGTTTGAGCTTTAGTTCTAGTTTATTTTTAGCTTTTCAAATTCAACGCGCACAAAAGTACACCACAAATGAGAGTAAGCGGTTGAAATTAGGTCTGATTAATTACGAATAAAAACGGAGAAATCGAAAATACGAGAGGAAGCGAAACGCAAGAAACTGAGCAGAAAGGAAGCGTGGAGAAGTCAATGCTGTCGATGCAGAGCAGATAGCGTGTGGTGAACCTTCTGTAGGCTCTAATAATGGGCCTGATGTTAGTTGGAAAATCATGTGTACATCCTAATTAGTCACATTCCATTTTATACAAGGACAGTAAATCCTTTACTGACCGAACTACCAATATAGCAGCCCGATCCATTCTATATAATGAGGCTTTCAATGCAAGCCCTTAAAGTACAAGTTTTTCCTATGTTTCTTTCTCAACTAGATTATTTATCCATTTCTTACTTTTTAAACGATAAGCACAAACAATCACCATAACCACCACCTTATTTATACAAACTGAATTTCTTTGTTATTGCTTTAATAGTTTCCGTATTTCCAAATAAACAAATACCAAGATATTCAAAATCTTCATCTTTCGTTTCACTGGTTATTTGCTGTTGAACCGTTGAACCACCTTCAACCATTGTATGGGTAAAATCAGTAAACGTAATACCAAGCTCTATCGCTTGCTCACGTACTTTTCTTATTTTATTTGAGTTATCAGCCTTTAAAGCAATAAATGGATAATGAGAAACATTAGGATGAAGAGCTTTATCGCGATCATGATAGTCAACATATGTCGCATCTTGTTCTTCAAGCAAATCAGACAAGCCAACACTAATATGGCCTAGTACATTAAGCGTACGCCCTAGATCCATTTTTTTATTTAAGATTGCAACAAAACGCTTTTGATTTTCGTCGGGTAATGATGTCATTAACATATGCCTCTACCTTACTGTGTATGTTTTATTATCTTAATACACAACAAAGTAAATTTTATGCCTACATCTACGTCATAAAATAAAGATACGCAATAAACCACCACCAAGAGTAACTAAAGTGAAGATATATTACGTAGATGAAGATTAATGAGAAATATAGCGTTATTTTAAATACTTAACGTGTGCTTCCATCTCTTCGCCAATCTCTTTACGCATATTCATCAATCGGATGGCTGATTCGCGTAAATGAATATCTTCTTTGGTTTGAGGGATCCACTCAGGTACTTCTGTTGGTTTACCATGTTCATCAACGGCAACCATAATGACAATACAGTGAGTCGTTAATCTATTTTCTAATTCTTTTGGATCACTGGCTTGCACATCAATAGCAATGTGCATTGATGATTTTCCGGTATAAATAACTTTACCCGTCACCTCAACAAGGTTACCCACATGAATAGGCTGAACAAAACGAATACCACCAGCATAAGCGGTAATACAATATTTACCACTCCACCCAGCAGAACACGCATAGGCAGCTAAATCGACCCATTTCATTACAGCACCACCGTGAACTTTACCACCAAAGTTCACATCTCCTGGTTCTGCAAGAAAACGTAATGTCACTTCGCGCTTATTCTTTCCCATTCTTACTTCCTTTTAATCTGTATTATCATTTTTCTAATAATGTAACGAGCAACAAAATTAACTGACTTTTTTATATTGTTTTTCTAGTTCACTCACGCCTAAACCACTGCGTTTGGTGACTTTTATTTGGACTGGAATACGTTCTTTCATCGCTTCGATGTGGCTTATCACACCAATCATTTTTCCTGAGGCATTTAAGTTATCTAGCGCATCAAGCGCCATGTCTAACGTTTCACTGTCTAGCGTACCAAAACCTTCATCTAAGAACAGTGAATCAATGCTTGTTTTGTGACTCACTAAATCAGAAAGGGCCAAAGCGAGAGCTAAACTTACCAAGAAACTCTCTCCACCTGATAAGGTTTTAGTATCACGAACTACATCACCCTGCCATGTATCGACAACTTGAAGTTCTAAACCATCGCTGGCTTTACGTTTAAGCTCATAGCGGCCATGCAATCGAGTTAACTGCTTATTGGCTAAATACACCAAGTTCTCTAACGTTAATCCTTGGGCAAATTTACGGAATTTATCCCCTTTTTGTGAACCAATTAATGAATGTAAATATTGAATATCATCATACTCAGATTGATACGCTTCAATCGCTTCAAACAAGGCTTTTTGATTGGTTTTACGCTCACCATCTGAACGCAACGCTTGAGCTATTTCACCTTCACGTTTAACTAATGTTTCAGATTTAGATTTCACTTGAGTTAATTCTGCCTCAACCGCTTCTTTTGGCATTAATTGCCACTCTGCTGCTTTTGGCGCTTGATAATGGTGTTCTTTGATTTGCTGTGCACTCTCTAGCAAAGCGCCAGTTCGCTCAATCGCTTGTTGTATTTCCGTTTTTAAGCTTAATAATTGTTGGCGTTCTTCTTCTGAAATCAACGCCGCTTGAAATAACTCAAGCGTTTCAAATGGGCTTTGTAATAAAGCGTCTTTCCATACATCAGAACGATCTACCGATAGTTTTTCACAACTTAAATAACTCTCTTTAAGACTAGTCAACTTGCCATCTAAAGCCGCAAGTTCTTGTACTAATGCTTGTAATTTCTGCTGCTCAACATCATAAGTTTGCTCTGAGACTGACAACTTTTCTGTCATCATAAAGCGTGCTGTTTTGATCTCTTGTGTTCCAAACAACTCAATACGTTTTGCTTGTTGCTTCTCTAACTCTGTTGTTAATGCTGACATTTCAGTTTGTGATTGTTGTTGTTGAGTGTTCAATTCAACCAATTGCTCAACTAAATGAGCGTGATCACTTTGTAGCGTTTGCTGCTGTTGAGTTTGCACTTGTTGCTGCGCGATTTTTTCCTGAATTTGTTGTAAGTCTTGCTCTTTTTGTTCAAACCAAGATGCAATTTCAGTTAACTCTGGAGCATTAAAACCTGCTTGCTCAATTTCGGTGACCAATTGTTGCTTAAATTCCGTTTGACGCAATTGCAGCTGTTCTCTTTTTTGATTGTTATCTTGTTGCTGTTGAAGCGCCGTTTGGTGTGATTGACGATCAAAATTTAACGCCGCAGTGACTGCGTCAAGACGATGCTGAACTTGTTGTAATTGGCTTTGTTGTACTCGAACCTTATCACCCGCTTGGCGTAATTGCTTTGCTTGCTCATTAAGCGTAGATAAAGAGGCTTCACACTCACTAATGAACTGATTAATCGAATCAGTATCACCTAAGGTTAGAGTGAGTTGCGTTGTTTCTAATAACGTAGACCATTGCTTTTGCGTGGATTCAACCGTTTGTTGCCACTGCACTGATTGAGATTGGCAATGATCTTGTTTTACTTTGAGCGAATCTAATTGTTCACGTACTGATTTACCTTGTTCAACAATCTCTACACGTTTCTGCTCAGCTTCTTTTTTACGTTGTATTGTCGCGCTCAAATCAAGCAATTGCGTTTGCTCTAATAGTGGATGATGCGTTGAACCACACAACGGACAATCTTGATCTTTTGCTAATTCTGCTCGATATTTTGCTAACTCGCCTTCTTGCTCAATTAAGGTAGTTAAATCGATGACTTGCTGCTCTTGTTGCTTAAACTTAGTCGCCAGTTCAGTACGCTGCACATCCAACTTTTCAATGTCATTAGCTTGTGCTTTCTGCACGGTGGCAAGCATTTTCAGTTCTTTTGTCGCTCGTAAATACTCATTATTAGTATAAGTTAATTCAACACGGTATTGATGACGAGTCGTTAGTGCCGTTATCTGCTCAGTCAGTTGTGTTTCTGACCCTTTATCTTGCCATTGTTGTAATTCAAGCTCTGCGCACTTCGTCGCTTCTATTTCGTTATTCACAATAATTTGAACTTGATTTAATTCTGCTTCTTTTTTGTTGATAGCATCAAGCAGAGTCTCTAGCGCTGCATTCGCTGATGTCAATTGACCATCTAAAGAGGCATAATCTTTATCTTGTTGTAAAATATGGCTAACTTGGTTCTTCCACTGACCTAAATAACGTTCAATTTGCAGATCAGCTTTATGCTCTTCAACATAATTGGCCAATAAAGAAAGTTTCTCTGTTATGTCAGATAATGTTGCTGTTAGACCTTGTTGCTTTTTATTACCGTCCTCAAGACGCGCAGTAAGGTTTGCGATTTGATGCTGCTTCTCTTGAGATTGTTGAGTCAGTTGAGCAATCGCAGTATCTAGCGGTTGCACCGAATCATTAATTAAGTTTTCTAATGTTTTACTCTCACCTTTAATAGTATCAAGCTCTTGTTTTAGCTGTGTAACATGAGACTCAAGTGCTTTTTTATCACTGGCCTTTTGTTGGTGAGATTGCTCTGTCGTCTTTAATTCTTTAACCAACTCTTCAAAGCGAGTTTGTGCTTCTTGCCATAGTTGATATGGCGTACGCAGTTTTTCAGCAGGTTCACTTTGTGCTAAACGATGTAATTGTTCGCTGGCTTGTTTTTCTTTCTCTAATGCTAATTGATTATTATCAACCGCTTGCTGCCACTGGAGTTGGTTTTTCGCATCTGCAATCCACCACTCAACATGTGCTTGCCAATCTGCAAGTTGAGTTTGTTGCTGTTTTTGGTTCGTTTGCAGTTCAGCTTGCTCATCGATTAACGCTTGCTTATCTTCTTCAGAAAGCAGCTCTACCCCTTCAGCTTTGGCTTTAAGCTCAGCTAATTTTTGTTTTGATGCGGTGTAATGCTCATGCACCTTCTCTGAGATCTGACCATAGATCTCAGTGCCTGTCAGTTCTTCTAATAAACCGGCACGATCATTAGCGTCAGCATTTAAAAACGCCGCAAATTGACCTTGAGAAAGCATCATGGACTTTGTAAAACGAGAGAAATCTAAGCCTGTAATGGTATTAATCAACTCATCTTTCTTTTTTACTTGCGTTGCTAATACTTTTTCAGAGTCGACTTCAGCAAGCTCAACGGTGGCTGATTGTAAGTTACCATCCACTTTGCCACGTGAACGACGCTGACTCCAAAACGCACGGTACGCTTTGCCTTTAACTTCAAACTCCACTTCTGCAGAACATTCCGCTGTACCACGAGTCATGATTTCATTGCTTGAGGTTGAAATACCACCAAGTCGTGGGGTTTTATGATAAAGAGCTAAACAAATCGCATCTAAGATTGTTGTCTTACCTGCACCCGTTGGGCCGGTAATCGCAAACAATCCATTTTCAGCAAAGGGAGACGCTGAGAAGTCAATTTTCCATTCACCTTTTAGTGAGTTTAAATTAGAAAAACTTAGGCTTAAAATTCTCATGCATCACCTTCTTGTGAATCGGTATCTTTGTGTTCTACTTCTGACAAAATCTGTTTAAATTTCATTGTCATTCTTTCTGCGCGTTGCTGCTCTTTTTCTGTCTCAAACGTCTCTTGCTCTATACGTTTAGTAAACACATCAAAAGGCGTTAACTCCGCTAGCGTTTCTGTTTTTTCTTGCGCTAGGGTTTGTTCACTGCGGTTTCTTGCACGACGCAATTGCAGCACTTCTACATTCAAATCTTGAGTTAATGTTTGGATACGTTGCTGTAGATCAGATAAATAATCTTGAACTTCCACTTCAATGCATAACCATGTGGTTTCTTCGCACTCTTTAAATTGTGCTAACTCTTTTTCGATGGTTTCCAAATCCCCTTTTAATGCCTTCATTTGTTGAAACATAGGCGCATTAATTGGTGTAATTTGAGTTACGCTTGCTTTATCAAACTCCACCATCACCACTTGTTTCTGAGATTTAAGCTCATCAAAGCTTAATGGTATTGGCGATCCTGAGTAACGGATATGATCAGATTTTGCCACCAATTGCGGGCGGTGAATATGACCAAGCGCGATGTAATCTGCAGGTGGGAAACCATCGGCAGCAAAGCCATCCAATGTGCCAATGTAGATATCACGAACCGAATCTGATTGTTTAACGCCTAATGCCGTTAGATGACCAGTAGCGATAATAGGTACATCAAGATCTAATTCAGATCTTAACTCTAGCGCTTTTTGATACAGTTGATGATAGTGCTGCTTGATGGCTTCGCCGAGTGCTTGTTGTTTCTCTACACCGGTTGAACCTGCCACACTAGTGACAACGTCACGCGGACGAATAAATGGAACCGCGCATAAAATAGCGCCCACGGCTCCATCACTGTCTGGAAGCGTTAATAATTGAGTGGATAAATCATCATTAGTATTAGCAATCACTCGCGCGTTCAAGTGAGCCAATAATTGTTTAGATTCATTTAGCGTTGAAACTGAGTCATGGTTTCCACCAAGCACGATCAATTCGCAGTTTACTTTGTTCATCTCCACCACAAATTGATTATACATTTCACGCGCGTAACTTGGTGGCGCGCCCGTATCAAACACATCTCCGGCAATAATCACCGCGTTAATGGCATTTTCTTGTACTTGCTCAAGTAACCATGCAATGAATTTTTGATGTTCATTACGACGACTTTTTGTGAAGAAATTTTGACCTAAATGCCAATCGGAAGTATGTAAAATACGCATATATATCAACTTGTTCGCTAGATGAAGAATACTATGACTCAGTTATACCATCTGAAAGACAAACTATGTACTTTTATAAGCTTTTAAACTTAAAACTATTAGCAGGTGTTGACCTTACTTCATGCTGTTATACTTTATTTAATAAACGTCGAGTCCATCGATAATAACAACATGAGTATCTAATTTGCCATCTCCTGAAAGCCTAACATTTACCACCATCAATATGTTCAACTTTGTTGAGCCGCCTAATGCGTATTACGATTTTGAAAATATACTAACTCAAGAGGAATGGCTGAAGAAACAGGGCTGGTTTAAGGATAAGATCACGGCATTAAACTCTGATGTGATTGGGTTTCAAGAAGTCTTTAGTCCAAGCGCTTTAGAGGCTTTAGTTAACGAGCTTGGTTATTCATACTTTGCCACTGTCGATGAGCCAAAATCTGAAGATGGCTATGTTTTCAACTCTCCTGTTGTTGCCTTTGCTTCGCGTTATCCAATTCTAAATGCTCAACCAGTGATTGCCGAACAAGCTCAATTATCTCGCTTTGGGATTGAGTTTGAATTTAATCGCGTACCTGTCCATGCTTCTATTGAACTGCCTCATCTTGGGATTACTGACTGTTATGTGGTGCACTTCAAGTCTCAACGTCCTAAAGAGCCAGAAGAGAGTAACGAAACGGATGAAGCAAACAGCTCTCCCCTTCATCGACTTCATGATGAACAGCTAGGATCTTGGCTTTCGACTGTTCAGCGTGGATTAGAAGCGAATATCTTACATAATCATATAATTCAACAACGTAAAGAATCAAACCAACCCGTTATTATGATGGGCGATTTTAATAAACCTTTGTTTCATGATGAATTTAAAGGACTACTGTCTCATGAGTTACGGTTTGATAAATTTAGTACTGATTATTTAACTCGATTTCAACTTAAAGACAGTTGGGATATTTACTGTGGGTTAAAAGGCGCAGATTTATTGGAAGAGCGAGTAAGTACCCATTATTACGGAGCAAAAGGCTCGGTATTGGATTACATCTTGTTATCTAACGAATTTGATAGCTCATTTTCGGGCAGTATTTTAGAAGTTGTTGATTACACAGTAACAGATCAGCACATTGTGAATCCAAGATTCGAGATTGACCAATTCAGTACCGATCATGCGCTAGTTTCGATTACTGCCCGTATACGACAAGCATAAAAAAGGCGTTTAACATCTTACCTATTTGGATAATATCAAACGCCTGATATTCAATATGAATATACCAGTGAAACTAAGCTAAACGCTCATCTGCAATTATTTTTCCATCTTTAATATTGATAATGCGCTTTGTTCTCTGAGCTAGGGCATTATCGTGAGTTACAATAATTAAGGTTCGTCCTTCCTGATGCAGTTCATTAAAGAGCGCTTCTATGTCTGCCCCTGACTTTGAATCCAAAGCCCCTGTTGGTTCATCAGCCAATATAATTTGAGGATCATTAACTAAAGCTCTCGCAATCGCTACACGCTGTTTTTGTCCACCAGATAGCTGATTCGGTTTATGATTCATCCTATCACCTAGTCCAACTCGCTCTAGTAGAGCTGCGGCTTTCTTTTTCCTTTCTGCGGATTTAACTCCACGATAAACCAAAGGTAATGCTACATTCTCAAGTGCACTCGCATACTCTAATAAATTAAAGCTTTGAAATATAAAACCAATACTCTGATTTCGTATTCCTGCTAACTGGTGACTACTCAAGGCTGATACATCTTTACTATCCAGATAATACTCACCCATTGTCGGTGTATCTAAACAACCTAGCATATTCATCAAGGTTGATTTTCCAGATCCTGATGGCCCTAAAATCGAAAGAAATTCCCCTTTTTTAATTGAGAGAGATACGCAATCTAAAGCTCGAACTTCTTCTTCTCCGCTCTTATAATGCTTGCTAATATCATGCAACATTACTAAATATTCAGATCCAGATATAGCTGTATTGTTATTACTATTCACTTTGTAATGCCTCTAATGGAGTTATTCCTGCAGCTCTATTTGCGGGGAACCAAGCAGCTAAGATACCGACAAATCCTAAAGCAAATATAACTAAACCAACAATAGGTAAAGAGAGTTCTGGTGTTGGTTTACCTAGTTCATCATACAAACCATTTCCTGCTAAAGGGAGCGCTTGCATTAATACAATCAACAAATAAGCTAAGCCTAAGCCCAACAAGCCTCCAATGCTCATAGTAAACAATGATTGCGTTAAATAGTGCAAACGTATGGTTGTTGGTGTTGCCCCAATTGCCATTCTGACACCAATATCTTTAGTCGCTCGTTTAACTGTAGCGTACATTACATTTGCAATCCCAATCCCTGCGACACCCAAGGTAACTAAACCAATAATGCCTAAAAAACTTTGTAAACCAATTAAAAATTGTCGCATGGTTTTTTGTCTTAATAACATATCTTGAACTTGAACCAATTGATCATCTTCAATGCTTGCACCGTACTTTCTAGCAATCACTTGTTTAACTGTTTTCGCAACTTGTATGCGATCTGCACTCGCTATTGGCTCTATATTAATGGCAGAAATGGCACTGTTTTGATGAAAACGCTTCCAAGTAGTAAACGGTACAAAAAGAGATTCATTAAGGGGTATACCTTGCTCTATATTTGCACTACTGCGCTTAATTAAACCAATGATGGTAAACTCTTCACTGCCTACTTTTACTTTTTTACCAACCGGATTAACCTCTAATTTCGGGGTATTAATCCAATCAAAGTCATCCGACTCATTGAATAAAGAAATAGCGGCGCTTTCACCTAATATAATCACTTTACGCTGTTCTTTGATATCTAAAGGATTAAACCATCGCCCTCCTGATACTATTTTTAAGCCAGTTAATGCTTGATAGCCAGGGGATACGGCAAGTGGGTTTTGCCAAGTCCGATGATCTTTATAACTTGCACGTTCATCCCAAATAGCACTTGGTTGAGCATGCTTTACACTTGGTAAGGCTTTTATTACGTCTAAGTCTTCCGATTTAATCTGCAATTCTTTACCTGTGTAGAAATTACCTGAATTTATAGTGGCATAACCTCCGGTAATGTAGATTAATTTCCCATTGCCACTCTCTGAACTTCGGATCAACCCTTGGCGTAAACCTTCACCGGCAGCAAGCATGGTTGCAATACATAATGTCGCCCATGCCACTGCCAAGATAGTTAAACTCAAACGTACTTTCTCGGCGGCCATTTCTTGAAATATTTGTCTCATTGGCAATAGCATTATCAAGCCCTCGCACTTAAGGCAATTACAGGAAGTAAGTTCGACGCTCGACGTGCAGGAAAATACGCGGCTAACAATGCAAATACAGCCGTTACTCCTAATGATATTTTAATAGCACCGAGTGTGATCATTGGGTCGCCAAGCCATTCAGGCATACCAATCATAATTAATAGCATGACTATGCCATAGGAGAATGTAATTCCAATAACGGTTCCGCACGCAACGAGGATCCCTCCTTCTATTAGGAATTGACCTAAAATATTATTCGGTGTTGCACCTATCGCAAGTCGAACTCCAATTTCTCTAGTTCGTTCAGTTACTGACAAAAACATTATATTTGCGACACCTAGCGATCCAACAGCTAGAGTCATGGCACCACTTGCTCCTAAGAACAGTTGAATGCCCCTTAATAGTTTTTTAAAAAATGCCGATTCTTGTCCAAAGTCAGGCATATACATCGCATCTTTATCATTAGGATCAAAATGTTGCTGATTAGCAAAAAATGACAATATACTCTTTCTTAATAGCCAACCAGAAGCACCTTCAACAGGGGAAATGAGCAACATATTTGGTTTACTCTTCCACAAATCAGTAAAAGTTGTACTTGGGATCATTGCTTGACTCGCATCATCATTTAATGAAATCCCACCTTCATTTTTCTTTGTAATACCAATAACATTAAAAGGGATACCATTAATATTTAAAGAACTTCCTATATGTAAAGAACCTATCTCTGCTAACTGCCAACCAACCAAGGCAACACGATTATGATTAATCAAATCACTACGATTAATTTGTCGTGAACCCTTGTTTAGTTTGACATTTCGCAATTCAGTAAATTGATCATCGATACCTGTAACATTACCCGGTAAAGAGCTACCTTGATAATCCGTAACGTTAGCATCCCATTTACCATATATCACTGATAGATTCTCAATCGCGGGGTGATTAAGCATTTGACGGGCTTCTAATTCAGAAGGCAAAATTAACCTTCTTGCAGACCTTCCTTTCCATTCCTTGGTGGTTTGCCCCGGAAATACTATCTGAGTATCATTCATTAATAGGGCAAAAGATTTTGTATTTGTCTGGTAGAACCCCTCACCAAGAGCAACTAAAACCAAAACTGAAATAATGCCCCATACAATGGCGAGGATAGCCAGAAAACTTCTCAAGCGATGAGCCAATAAGGTCTGTATCGTTTGAGATAATAAAGCTATCATGATTGCAATGCCTGTGAAATCAAGGCTATGGTTTCATTATCTAATTTACCAACAGACTTAAGTAAAGAAATACGATATTGCCAATATTGATAAAGCAATGATTGCAAAGTATTTTTACTGCTAAACAAACGATTATGTGCATCAATAACATCAGATGCTTCTGCCATACCTGCTTTATAAATCGCTTGTTTACTTTTTAACACACGTTCTCTCGACGCAACTTGTTTCTCTGCCATTTCAACACGTTGCCAATTCAACGAGAGCTGAGTATACTGGTTAGAAATAGTACTTTTTATTCTGATCTCTACCGCTCGAACATCTTGTTTAGCACGACGAACGTTTAACTTAGCACGATCAACACTGGCTGCTGTTGAACCATTTAAATCAAGAGGTAAACTCAAGTTTAAATTTGCGTTCAGTTCATCATCTGAGTGAGTACTGTCGTTATAGCCCACAGACCCTGTAATCGTAGGGTAATAACCTGTTTTAGCCTGCTCTGTCTCCAACTCTGCAATTCGAATACTTTGTTTTGCCGCTAATAATTCAGGGCTATGATTACTTGCTAATTTCAGCCACTCTTGTTTACTGTTCACTATCAATTTCGGCGGTGATAAGTTAGTAGTCTTAATTTCATCAACTTGAGTAGGTTCCATATTGATTAACCCAATCAAACTAGCTTTCTTATCTTCAACTCGTGATCGACTCGTTAATATCTCTGCTTCTTCGTCAAGATGATTAGATCGCATATCCTCCAATTCAACAGATTGAATTTTCCCAGCTTTGTAACGTAGCTCAATGATACGTAACATTTTTGTACCTTCATCAAACTTTTGCTGTGCTAAGCGGAGGTCTCCTTGAGATTGGGCAAGATCAAGATATGCATTAATTAATCGTTCAGCTAGCTCATTATGACTCTGTTTTACTTTCAATTGAGAAGCCAATAATGAGGCTTGAGATTGATCAAGTACTGACCATTTACGGCTATCCCAAATGGTTTGATTTAGGCTAATTTCGTAATTATTGCTATTATCATTACCTTCATTCCAAGTAGAACCTGCAGTAATCCCTGCTCTCGGAAGTAGAGCGCTTCTATTTAAGCGTATTTCAGTTTCACTTATCTTTTCATCTAATTGTGCCTGTAAATATTTTGGATCATATTGCTTTGTCGCTTGCCATGCCTCTTCAATAGTTAACGCATAACTCATCGTACTTAGACTATTAGCAATAAGAGCAAAAAAAAGAATCCGAATGGCATTTTTTTCTGAGAATTTATTACGCATTTGGCTCACCCATCATCATACTTATATCAACAATTTCGTCACCCTCTTCTAATCCAGAAAGTACTTCTACCATGACTCCATCAGATAAACCGAGCGTCACAACTTTAGGTGAATAACCATCTTCACTATCATCAATAACCAAAACCTCTGGTTCACCTCGTTTAAATTGTAACGAACGCTCTGGAATAATGATTACATTAGTAGATTGCTGAAGAATAATTTGAGCTGTTGCTGAAAAACCTGAGCGAATAATTAAATTCTTTGGAAACTGAATCTGATCGACTTCAACTTGAAAACCATTATCAAAACTTTTCACGCTATTAGTTGCGGTCAAATTTAATTTTTCTGATTGCACTGCAACTTTACTTAATTTTCCTAATAGGACAATATCTGGATACGGGGCTAAAATAATCGTTACTGGGGTTCCAATGGTTAGTTGAGCAGCATCATGCTCACTGACACTACCTTTGAAAATAATATCGCTCATATCTGCAATCGACATCATCACCGTTGCGACTTGGTTTGATACTGTAGATATAATTGGTTCACCAATTTCAACTTTTAGATTCAATATAGTTCCATTAATTGGCGCAACAATTGTTGAGTTCAATTTAGAATTACCAACAGAAGACTCTCCACTACGGATCAGATCAAGATTTTGTCTTTTTTGCTGTACATCTGCCTTGCTAGATTTTACATCAGATTTAGCTTGAATATATTCTCCATAATTTTTAGGGATTATATTTTGCTCAATTAATTGGTTAAGATTCTCTAGCTTTTTTTGCACTGATTCTAGTCTTGCTTCACTTTGCATTAAATCCGTATTTGCTAGCATTAATGCAGCTGGCGTTGGATTTGGTCGAACTTTAATTAAGGGGGTATTAGCGGTAACGACTTCACCGACTTGATGATATATTTCTCCGACAATTCCATCTATTTGCGACTTAATTGAAATGGAATGAGCAGGAACAACATGACCTACAGCTACCGCTTTCTTCTCAACAGAGCCAAGAGAGGCAACTACAAACGGGAATGCCTCATTTTTCACTGCTGATTGTGTCGAAAAATAATACCCTGCTCCGGCAATAGATGTAGATAATAAAACCATAAAGAGCCAACGCTTTTTCATAATGAATTCCATATAAAAACTGAATGATAATATTAATAAACATAGGACAAGCAGAGGTTTGTTATGTTCAATCCAACTATAATAGTATAATTTTTATAAATTAAATGTATGGATTTGTATTTATACCAACTTGAATAAGTCAGTGGTCAGATAATTGCGTAGAAGGTTTGATTAGAATAAAGAAAAAAGGCGTCTAACTATATAGACGCCTTTCATCAATTAACAAATATACATTAATTACTCACCGCGGTAAGTACAACCTGCTGTACATGTCTCTTTAATTTCAATTTTGCTTAGCAATGGAAGTGTTGGTTTTACTTCGTTCCAAATCCACTTAGCTAATACTTCACTTGTTGGGTTTTCTAACCCTTCAATGTCGTTTAAGTAATAATGGTCAAGACGATCATACGTTGGTTTAAATGCTGCTTTAATTTCAGAGAAATCAATTACCCAACCCGTATGTTGGTCAACTTCACCTTCAACATACAAACGAACTAAAAAAGAGTGACCATGAAGACGACCACATTTATGACCTTCTGGTACATGTGGTAAATGGTGTGCTGCTTCAAACATGAAGTCTTTATATAGTTCAGTTGTCATTAGTTAAAATCTCTATTACCTATATTATGAAGCAGGGATAGTACTCTACTTCCCTACCAAACAACAAGACTCACAACCTGTAAGTTCCCTATTACCTTGTAATGTTGGCGATTTTTTCGGCGAATTTATAACGAAAATTGATTCTTATCCTGAATTTTTATCTTTATCGCATAACAACACTTGAAGCTATTAATAAGAAAGGTAATATGTCTATCTTGAAATAAAAAATATTCGTGCATGTAGCACAACAATGGAGAATGTAATTAACATGACTTACGCGCCTGTAACAGACGTACTAAGCGGCAAACTAGCGGTAGACAGTGAAGTAACTGTTCGCGGTTGGATCCGTTCACGTCGCGACTCAAAAGCTGGAATCTCATTTCTAGCTATTTATGACGGTTCTTGTTTCGATCCGATTCAGGCCGTAGTTCCTAATGACTTAAATAATTACAATGAAGAAGTTCTAAAACTAACAACGGGTTGTTCTGTTGAAGTAACAGGTACTATCGTTGCTTCTCCTGCTAAAGGTCAAGATTTCGAGCTTGCTGCAACAGCAGTAAAAGTAGTGGGTTGGGTTGAAGATGCAGACACTTACCCAATGGCGAAAACTCGTCACTCTATTGAGTATTTACGTGAAGTAGCACACCTTCGTCCACGTACTAACGTAATCGGCGCGGTATCACGTGTTCGTAACTGTTTGTCTCAAGCGATTCACCGTTTCTACCACGAGCAAGGGTTCTTCTGGACTTCAGCTCCGCTTATTACAGCATCTGATGCTGAAGGCGCAGGTGAAATGTTCCGCGTGTCAACGCTTGATCATAACAACCTTCCTTTAGATGACAAAGGCAATGTTGATTACGATAAAGACTTCTTTGGTAAAGAGACGTTCCTTACTGTATCTGGTCAACTAAATGCGGAAGCTTATGCTTGTGCATTAAGCAAAGTATACACATTCGGACCTACTTTCCGTGCTGAAAACTCAAACACTAGCCGCCACCTAGCTGAATTCTGGATGGTTGAACCTGAAGTTGCTTTTGCTGATCTAAATGACGTAGCAAAACTAGCTGAAGACATGCTTAAATACGTTTTTGCAGCAGTTCTTGAAGAGCGTCGTGATGATCTTGAATTCTTTGCTTCTCGCATTGATAAAGAGGCGATCACTCGTCTTGAGCAATTTGTAGACGCAGATTTCGCACAAGTTGACTACACTGACGCAATCCAAATCCTTATCGATTCTGGTAAGAAATTTGAATTCGACGTTGAGTGGGGCATCGACATGTCTTCTGAGCATGAGCGTTACCTTGCTGAAGAGCACTTCAAAGCACCTGTTATCGTTAAGAACTACCCGAAAGACATCAAAGCTTTCTACATGCGCTTAAATGACGATGGTAAAACAGTAGCAGCAATGGATGTTCTTGCACCTGGTATTGGTGAGATCATTGGTGGTGCACAACGTGAAGAGCGTTTAGACATCCTTGATGAGCGTATGATTGCTATGGGTATCGACCCTGAGCACATGGGCTGGTACCGTGATTTACGCCGTTACGGTACTGTTCCTCATGCTGGTTTCGGCCTTGGCTTTGAGCGCTTAGTATCTTACGTAACAGGTATGGGCAACGTTCGTGACGTTATCCCGTTCCCACGTACTCCACGTTCAGCTAACTTCTAATTGGCTTTTCTTATAGGGCATTAGCTCTGTAAGAATAGATTAAGTAGAAAGTATGAATACAAAAATGGCGACCAATGCGGTCGCCATTTTTTTAACTGTTTATTTTTAGGTATTATTACCAGAAACGTACCCTACCAGTGTCGATATGAACAAAGTTACTGCCCTGGATAATACCCTACTCCGCCCGCTTTTAATGATAACGCCGCTTTTCTTACTTCATCCAACGGCACACCTTCTAGACGGAAATCCATTGCTTTTCCTAACATGTGCATGCTTTTCTTAGCGACTCCGCCATGTGATTTACCACGCAGCATCTCATTGGTTGCCGGTGAACGATAGCCAGATATTATTTGTACCTGAGTATCACATCCAATCACTTTTTGAATCGCTGAAAGTTGGTCAAACAAACCCGTATCCATCGCTATACTTTCATTACGTCTGAAATCACGGCATAAATGATTTAGTTTTGCTAACTCTGCGCTCTGATAACCTCGTCCATTGAAATATTCAGTCTGTAGCTCTTCACCTGTATGCAAATTATTTAATGCAAGTTTACGTGGTGACTCTTCAAATTGTGATGCGAAAGATAAAGTAGGAAATAGACTTAAACCAACAGTAGCAGCGCCACCAAGAAGGATTTTACGGCGTAATGGACTAAATTCAGACATGCAGTAAACAGCTCACTTATAAATAGATCAATCAATAACTGAGCGAGAAGATACACACTTACCTATTAATGGTCAAATAATGAACAGCGTTATTTTTTAACTAAAAATACAGGAATCCGCTTACTTATTGAACTATATCTACTTTTAGACGTAATACTAAAATGTCAATTATTGGTCAATTTTTAGACTTACTCCATTTATCATACTCATAGATATCATCTCTAAACTGAACTTGGTTTTTTTCATCAATCCACGCTGTCTGATAAATCGTATATACCGAGATCATTTGAGATAAAAAAGCCTCTTTAGTTTCAGGTAACTGATGATAGTTACGGTACTCTTTTTTAGAAAAATGAGACTCTTTCATTAGCAGTTGTGCAAATTCAGAAGCCCTTTCTACTCGAATGCACCCAGAACTATAAGCTCGACTCTGTTTTTTAAACAACGACCGTGAAGGGGTATCGTGCAAATAAATGGCATTCCTATTTGGGGTGTTAAACTTATAGCGCCCAAGCGCATTACTATTGCCTGATTTTTGTCTTAATTTATAAGGAAAAGTTTCGACACTCTCCTGCTCCCAATCGATATCTTCAATAGGAATAACATCATCGCTTAACCAAGTGGGTACAATTTCAAAGTTTTGTGATAGTAAAAAGCCCTTATCATTAAACGCTTTTGGTAAAATATCTTCTCTCATGATTTTCGTTGGTACTTTCCAATTAGGATTGAAAACGATGGAATCAAGATATGTCGAAAACAATGGCGTTTTTCTTTCTGGTTTCCCTACAATCACTTTACTATGGAACAACAGTTCATCTTCTTGCCAATACTGCATTTCGTAGGATGGTATATTCACAAGCACAAAACGCGCTTTCTTATTTTCCCACAATCGTAATCGCTGAATATTTAGTGCCATGATACGAACACGCTCTTTTGCCGACATGTTCAACCAATATTTAGTTTTAGGACCAATGATCCCATCAGGTAATAAACCGTGGCGTTTTTGAAAACGTATCACAACGTCAACAAGCTCTGCATTATAAAGGCCGTTATCATGCAGCAGAATTTCTCTACTTTCTTCTTTTGTCAGCTCACCGGCAACATGAAGACGATTAACAAGAGAAGCATAAGAGATAACTTGGTTAGGCCTTATAAGTTTAAAAGAGGTTAGTTTCTCAATTGGCTCACCGTAAGGATCGTAATAACTCAGCAAGCGTTGATAAAATATTTCGTACTTTTCTGAATTAGGCACTAAAGTTTGGGTAAGGTAATCCAATCGACCACCAGTAAAAGCACTGTTTATTGAAGAGATAACCTGTGGGTAGGGTTCACCTAAATGCTCATCAAGCCTTCCTCCAAAAAACCAACTAGTTCCTTTTTTAGATATTTGAGATTGATAAGTAAGAAGATAAATTAGCGTGTCTGTTGCTAAAATATCGTATTCCAAGTCAGTCGTTCTTTGTAAACGATAATAGCGTTGCTCAAGATCATTATTAAGATCAGCAAGAACCAATAACGCCAATTGATTTTCTAAGTTTTTCCGTGCGCTTGGTGAGTACCATTTACGTTGTTCATCTTGATAAAAATGAGAAACCAATTCTGGATAAAATAACTGTATTTCATACTGATTAATATAGCTACTGGCACGAGTTGAAGCCTGAGCGTTAAGTGGCATAAGCATAAGAAAAACGGAAAATAAAATAATTAATCTAACCATAAAAAGCCCTGCCTAATAACACGCTACTACTTTGATACTAGTATTCATGCTTTAAATATCAAGTTGATAGACGACATTCACTTTAAGGTAATATAAAAAAAGGCCGAATAATTCGACCTTTTTTAAATACATCAAGATGCTTGTTTATTGAACAACTTCACCGCTTTCAATAACTGTCTTACGCACTATCTTTGTAAACTCAATCACTTCTTGGCGGATTTTATCTTCATCAACCGTTAGCATTTCACGATCTTTCATCAAGATATTACCATCAACAATCGTATGGCGAACATTGCCTGAATTTGCAGAGTAAACCAATGCTGAATATGGGTTATATACTGGCAACATATTCGGTGCCTTAGTATCAACAACAATAATATCCGCTAGCTTACCAACTTCAATAGAACCAATTTTATCTTCCATATGAAGTGCTTTAGCCGCCCCCATTGTTGCCATATCAATCACCTTGATTGGAGGCATTGCTGCACGATCTTTGTTTACTAGTTTATGAACTTTAGCAACTTGGTTAAATTCATCAATAATGCTTAATGTATTGCCTGACATTGGGCCATCGGTTCCTAAACCAATACGCACATTTTCATCGTACATTTTAAGTGCAGGAGACACGCCTTTTGCCGATTTAATGTTAGCACTCATATTATGAGCAACACCCATATCAGATTCTTTAACTAACTCAATATCTTTATCATCAATTAAGATCATATGAGCGCCAATCAGATTCTTATTAAGAGCCCCAATGCTATGCATGTATTCAACTGGAGACAGTCCATCCGAACGCTCTGCAATCACTTCTTCTTCACGATGAGATTCTGCTAAATGAATCATAACAGGAACGTCTAGCTCTAATGATAGCTTTGCAATTTTTTGTAGCGTTTCAGTTGTATTTGTATATGGAGCATGAGGAGCAAATGCTGGTGTGATTCGAGGATGGTCTTTATATTCTTCAATAAAGTTTAGCGCGTATTGAATACCCTCGTCTGCATTTGCTGCATCTGCCACTGGGAATTTAATTACGCTTTCACCTAGAATTGCACGCATACCGATCTTATCAACGGTTTTAGCTACTTCGTCTTCAAAATAGTACATATCAGCATAAGTGGTTACCCCACCTTTAACCATCTCTACATTACCTAAGTTAGCACCAATACGAACCATGTCGCGCGATACTAACTTTTTCTCTAGAGGGAAAATATAACGGTGTAAACGGTCAGGAACATCATCACCCAATGAGCGAAAAACGGTCATTGAGGCATGTGTATGTGTATTAATTAAACCGGGTAAAACAATATCGCCATCTACATCTAACACTGTTTTTGCCGTGTAATTTTTTGCGATACTTTGGTCACCAACCGCAATAATTTTATTACCTTTAATTGCAACAACACCATTTTCAAATGTTTGTTTAGATTCGTTCATTGTTAACAATGTTGCATCAGTGATCAACAGATCAACTTGTTGAGCTGCAAACGCAGAAAAAGCAGTAAACGCATTTGCTGCAATTGCAGCTGCTACTAATGTCTTTTTTAAATACATGGACTGACTCGCAAAAAGTAAGAATAATTCGCGAGGATGGTATACGTTAATATTTTTTTATCAAGTTAATTGTCAGTAACTACACACAACATTAATTGAAAGTAGTGATCGACCTCATACTTTATGAAATTCAATATGTGTCGTGAATACAAAATAACAACATAGCAAACCGCAAACGATACCTAGTTAAGTAATTGGTTTTAATAAACTATAAATGTTAAATCAATCAATAAAATCGCACAATATAACTAAAACTACTGACAGCTCATTACTATTATCCCTTTTATTTATATTAACAATATGTAAACATTCTGTTGATTTCTCAGTTAATAGAGAAACATTGCAAGGACTCACCTATTAGTGAGCACAATATTCTGGAGAACAGGTACATTATGAAAAAGTCACTTTCAAGTAGAATTTTTATAGGTTTATTCGCTGGCCTATTAATCGGTACAGCTATTCAATACATGTTTAATGGTGTTGCGTTTTTTGACTCGTTTCTTTTAGGATCAGCAGAAGGCGTTGGTGGAATGTTTGTTTCACTCATCAAATTACTGGTAGTTCCGTTGGTTTATGTTTCAATTGTTTGCGGTATCGTTGAACTAAAAGACATTGCTTCATTTGGTCGCCTTGGTGGTAAAACTTTTGCTCTTTACCTTATTAATACCATTATCGCGATCACTGCAGCACTAACTGTGGGTATGATATTTGCGCCAGGCGCAGACGCTAACTTAGCAGGAACTGTTGTCGCTGGCTCTGTAGAGCTAAAAGCAACTGAAACCCCTGACATCTTCTCATTGATTACTAATATTGTTCCTAGTAATCCTGTAGAAGCTTTTGCTAGCGGTGATATGCTACAAATCATCTTTATGGCAATCCTAACGGGTCTAGCGATTCAAGCGCTTGATCATCGTGGCGGTCCTGCGATTAAAACCTTTAAAGTCGCTAACGAAATCATGATGAAGCTAATTAGCCTAGTAATGAGTCTTGCTCCTTATGGTGTATTTGCATTAATGATCCAACTAGGTGCAACATTAGATGCGAACACATTAATGTCTGTTGCAGGCTACGTTGCACTTGTTATTGCAATGCTTGTCTTCTGGATTTTTGTTTTCTATCCATTCATGGTTGCTTTAACAACAGGAATTTCACCAAAAACATTCTTACGCGCAGTACGTGAACAAATCTTGTTTTCATTATCAACAGCAAGTTCGAATGCAACAATCCCTGTGACTATGCGTACGTTAACAGATAAATTAGATGTCTCTAAATCAGTAGCAGGCTTTGGTGTACCGCTGGGTGCAACGATGAATATGTCTGGCGTATCTATCTATATTGCACTTGCCGCTATCTTTGTTGCTAATGCATTTGGCCAACCAATTAATACTGCAGACTTATTTACTCTAGGCTTCACAATTCTACTGTTATCTATTGGTGCTGGTGGCGTTCCTGGTGGTGGTGTTGTAATGGTTGGTGTTATCTTGCATCAACTAGGTCTTCCACCCGAAGGTCTTGCTATTGTTGCTGCCGTTGACCGTATCAATGATATGTTCTGTACTTCATCAAATGTTGTTGGTGATACTGCAGTAAATACAATTGTTGCTAAATCTGAAGGCAAAATTGGCAAAGAAACAGAAGAAGAAAGAAAAGAAGAAACATTTGTTCAACAAGTGAGTAACTAAACAAACGTTCCAAAAAAGATAAATATATGAGAGAGCTAACTAGCTCTCTCTTTTATTTAGAAAAAATATCTTTATAATGCATCTACATTTTTTTCACATTTTTGAGTTATGAAGCCTTACTTTTTATCTTTGTTATTTTTTATTTCATTACTTCCTGTTGAGATCAGCGCGGAAGAGGAACCTAGTGAATTATCCCTTTACTCTGTAAACACAGGGTCATTCCTCTATCATTTAGTTCCCTACGATCCAGACTCTCATCAATACTTTGGTAATCAATATTTTTCTGTTGAGCGAAAATTTTCGGAAGATTCTGATTACAGCTTCATGCTAGGAACCTTTTTAAATAGCCAAGCCAATCGCTGTATGCTTATTGGTGTTCGAAAAGACTGGTATCGCGTGAATAGCAAACTTGTGATTAAAGGGATGTATTCATACGCAGGTGAATTCTTTGTCGATGCCTTTGAAGATTGTGGTGACGGCGGGATATATAAAACCTCAAAAGAGAAGTTCGGTGTTGCTTTTGCCCCTTATATCTATCATGCGGCACAATACAATTTCACCGATTATTTTGGCGTAGAAGCCGGGTTTATTCTACCCGGCATTATCGTTATGAGTATGCAATGGAGTTTCTAACTTCATAAAAATACTAGCTAAGAAATACAAAAAACCACGACTCATTAAATGATAATCGTGGTTTTTTATTATGGTAAAGAAAAAGCTTATTCGCTTTCTAGTTCAGGTTCTGCTTCACCACGTAGATCTTGTTGAACGCCTTGTAAAAAGTTACGTAGAACTTGGTCTTTACAAATACGGTAGTGTTTATGATCTGGCTTGCGGAAGAAAGCGCTTAATTCGTGCTTACTCAGACGGAAGTTAACTAACTTCATAAGATCTAAAACATCATCTGCTTTTAAGTTTAAAGCAATTTGTAGTTTTTTAAGAATGATGTTGTTCGTTAGTTTTTCTTCAGGCTTTGGTTGCTCGCCTTCACGCTTACCACGACGATCATTGATTAAACCATTTAGAAACGTTGCTAATTGAACATCTTGACAACTTTTATAGTCTTTATCGTCATCCGCTTTTAACCAGTTACATACTTCTTCACGAGTTACTTTAAGATCAGCGGCACCAAACAGTGCGATCATTTTTGTATCGTCAAAATCAAAAGTATAGCGAATGCGTCGTAGAACGTCGTTATTAGTCAAGGTAGATCCTAAATGTCTTAATTTAAATTAGAGGCAGACTATAACTCTTAATGCGCATAGGTAAAAGATTTATGTGATCTCAAGACAGAAAAAACCCGAGATTTACCTCGGGCTTATTAAATATCTTATGATCTTACTAAATTACATTTGGCGTAATGCATTAATACGTTTATCTAATGGCGGGTGGCTCATTAGTAATTCCATTAATGTGTGCTTACCGTTAATGCCGAAAGCCATCATAGAACCTTCTAGTTGAGACTCCTGTCCCGTACGTAAGCGCTCTAATGCCGCGATCATTTTCTCTTTACCAACCAACTGTGCAGCACCTGCATCAGCATGGAATTCGCGATGACGACTAAACCACATCGTCAAGAAGCTTGCTAAGAAACCAAACGCAATTTCAAGAATAGTAGAAACGATGAAATACGTCATAAAACTACCACCTTCGCCCTCACCTTCTTCATCGTTTGACGTAAAACCACTAACAGCATTTGCAATCATACGTGATAAGAAAATAACAAAGGTATTCACGACACCTTGCATTAACGTCATTGTTATCATATCGCCATTTGCAATGTGACTCACTTCATGAGCAAGAACCGCTTCAGCTTCATCACGAGTCATGCTGTGAAGTAAGCCTGTTGATACTGCAACCAATGAATCATCACGCTTAGCACCAGTAGCAAAAGCATTCATATCAGGCGAGTCGTAAATTGCAACCGTTGGCATACCAATACCAACTTGCTGCGCTTGACGAGCTACCGTCTGCATTAACCAATGTTCAGTTTCATTACGAGGTTGTTCAATAACCTCACCACCTACTGAACGCAATGCCATTGATTTTGACATCATTAGAGAAACTAACGAACCACCAAAACCGAACAATACAGCCATAACAAGTAAACCAGAAAGGCTACCTTGTTGAATCCCCGTAACCGCATAAACAATATTCAGAACAATACTGAATACAATCATCACAGCTAAGTTTGTTGCTAAAAACAGCGCAATACGCTTCATTTATCTTTCTCTCCAGTTAATAATTAATTCAACTCATTTATTTTTTTATTTTGAGTTGGAACCAAACGCATCTAGCACGCTTAATAGGTATACCCATAAGATAGTGCCATTTCCTATAAACACAAGGGCTTGACGCACTTTGATACACTTTCTTATCTCCTATTTACCTTTATTCACTACTTTTTAAACAACTAAAGCCTGAATGGTAAATTAGAGGGTTAGACTTAAGTCGTATTGCACGCTTTTTTATTTAGGTTTAACTTGTCCTTAATCAATCAAAATAAATAATGCTCAAGGACCGAACATGACAGAGAAAGAAACTTACCTAATGGCGATTGACATGCTTTGCTGCCATCTGGGGTTATCAAAAGAAGAAGCCCAAAAGCAATTGGGAATTGAAGATCAAACGAATATCGAAAGTCAGATTGCTGATACTCAAGAAGCATTGATGGGTTTATATCGCTAATTGAAATATAGCACATACAAAAAAGGCAGCTTACTAACTAATAGTAAGCTGCCTTTTGCTATTTTATGAATAGAAACTTATGCAGTAACTGCAGCTGTTTCTTTTGCTTTCATTTCACCAACAGGTAATACAGTACGACCGTATTCACCATTAATTACTTGAGCCATAGAGAAGTACATAGCACTTAAACCACAGAATAGACCAACATAACCAGCCATGTGGCCAATTAATACGCTACCAGTGAAGTCGCGAGCTGAAAGCAATGCGAACAAGATAGTTAAGCTACCGAATACAACTTGCTTAGCACGTGGGTAGTTGAATGTACCCAAGAATAAGAAGAATGTTAATACACCCCACATTGCAAGGTACCAACCCATGAATGCTGCTGACGTTGCTTGGCCTAGACCCATTTCTGGCATAAGAATTAAGCCAACAAGAGATAACCAGAAGAAACCGTAAGAAGTAAATGCTGTAGTACCAAATGTATTACCCTTTTTATACTCCATGATGCCTGCAATTACTTGTGCAAGACCACCGTAAAAAATACCCATTGATAAGATCGCAGTATTTAAAGGAAAGAAACCAGCATTATGCAGGTTTAATAACACAGTTGTCATACCAAAAGCCATTAAGCCTAATGGTGCTGGATTTGCAAGTTTGTTCGACATTTCGATGCCTCAAAAAAAGGTGTAATAGTTAAAAAAATGTTTAGGAAGCGCATTCTATTTACGAGCAGCAAAGATCACAAGTATCATTTATGAAATCTTACATTTCATTTATTGCATTCTTAAATTTAAGTCGCTAGCACCATTTTTTATAACTCATTACATCCAGTTTCCCCCTCTTCTATTTAGACAGTATACCTAATTACGATTACACTAGAGATCTTGCATATTAGTTGAGAATCTTCATGGAATTGGTGTTTTCCCTGCTACAACAATTGAGTGTTTATCTTGTTCTTGCTTATTTATTAAGTAAGACCCCTCTATTTCTTCCTATTACGACTATTTCAGGACGTTGGAGCCACCGTTTTCTTTGCTACATCATCTTTTCTGGCTTCTGTATTTTAGGTACTTATTTTGGCCTTGCTATTCAAGATGCGATTGCTAATACAAGAGCAATTGGTGCAGTAATGGGAGGAGTGCTAGGTGGCCCTTTAGTTGGTTTTTTTGTTGGCCTAACGGGAGGCTTACATCGATACTCTATGGGAGGATTCACCGATCTAGCCTGTGCTATATCAACGACAGCTGAGGGGCTTCTTGGTGGATTGTTTCATTTATACTTTGTTCGTAAAAATCAAATAGATCAATTATTTAAACCAAGAACTGTTTTAATGATTGCCTTTATTGCAGAGCTATTACAAATGACCATCATTCTAATAGTAGCCAAACCATTTGATCAAGCCTATGCACTTGTCTCCTCTATAATTTTACCTATGGTTGTTGCCAACTCAGTTGGGGCCGCCATGTTCATGAGTATTATCCAAGATAGAAAAACGATTTATGAAAAATACTCCGCAGCATTCTCTAATAAAGCCCTTAATATTGCTCAACGTTCTGTCGGTATATTAAGCCAAGGTTTCAATCAAGAAAACAGTGAGCAAATTGCAAAAATCATCTACGAAGAGACAGGTGTTGGTGCGGTATCTATTACCGATAAAGAGAAAATATTAGCTTTTATTGGTATTGGAGATGACCACCACTTACCTGGCACTCCTATCGCTTCTGATTACACTCGAAAAGCCATAAAGCAAAGTAAAGTGATGTACATCGATGGGGATGAATACCCTTATCAATGCTCTATTGATGACAAATGTAAACTCGGATCAGCACTGGTTATTCCTCTTATTGGGGTGAATAATGAGGTTATTGGTACTATTAAACTGTATGAGCCAAAACTGAAACTATTTTCATATATCAACCTAACATTAGGCGAAGGCATTGCTAAATTGCTCTCTAACCAAATTCTAGCTGGGCGATATTTACAACAACAAACGCTATTAACCCAAGCCGAATTGCGTTTATTACAAGCTCAGGTCAATCCTCATTTCTTATTCAATGCATTAAATACCATTAGTGCCGTAATTCGACGAGATCCCAATCGGGCCCGTGAATTAATTCAGCATTTATCACAATTTTTCCGTCGAAATTTAAAGCAGAACTTTGAGCAAGTTACCTTAAAAGAAGAACTGCATCACGTACAATCTTATCTAGAAATTGAACTGGCTCGCTTTGCAGATAGACTAACCGTCACTATCGATGTAGATGAAAGCTTATACTCATTAAAACTTCCTACATTCACTCTTCAACCTTTAGTCGAGAATGCGATCAAACATGGAACGTCTAATATGTTTGAAGAAGGAGAGATAAAAATCAACGCTTATCTATCCCACCATCAAGTCATTCTTGAGGTTATAGATAATGCAGGACTATACGTAGAACAAACCAGCAGCGATGGCTTAGGCACAACCATTGTTGATAAACGCTTAAAAAATCAATTTGGTGATGCGTTTGGATTAACGCTATCTTGTATTGAAAACAAACAAACCAAAGCCACTATTCACTTACCATTAGAGACGATAAATCATGCTTAAAGCCATTGTGATTGACGACGAACTGTTTGCTCGTGAAGAGTTAATTGAACAATTAAATGAAATTGGTCACATTGATGTTATTGCCGAGTGTGGTAACGCAATTGATGGATTAAAGCAGATAAATCAACTAAAGCCTGATGTGGTCTTTCTTGATATCCAAATGCCAAAGATCACAGGGATGGACTTAATTAGCATGCTTGATCCTGAAACCATGCCAAATGTGGTTTTTGTTACCGCTTATGATGAGTTTGCTGTAAAAGCCTTTGAAGATAATGCCTTTGATTATCTACTCAAACCAATCGAGCCTTGCCGCCTTGAAAAAACAGTAAAACGCTTATTAGCTGCAGAAACCAAACAAGATTTATCCCCTATCGCGCAGACCGAGATCGCTCTAATCCCCTGCTCTGGACACAATAGGATCCTTCTTTTGCCAGCACAAGAACTTGAGGTTGCAAGTATTCAAGCTTCAGGGGTTCAACTGCTAACAAAAACAGAAACCGCTTGTACACAATTAACATTAAAAGTGCTTGAAGAGAAAACCCCACTCATTCGCTGCCATCGCCAATTTTTAATTAACCCTCATTTCATTCGAGAGATTAAATTACATGATAATGGTACAAGTGAGATCCTCACTCAAAGTGGTCATATAGCTCAAGTCAGCCGACGTTACCTAAAAGAAATCAAAGAGCGATTAGGAATTCAGCATTAATAAAAATGGTTTAAAACCACTCAAGATTAAATAACACCACTTAACCCCTCCTCATAACCACTCACCTTTTTTGGGCGTGAACTCTTTACGCCCATCAGTATGATAGCCAGCATATTAATTTATCTATTTAACCAGTAATTCAAACAAGGAATAAATTATGGTTTGGTTTCTAACCTGCGTTGCAGCACTTATCGGTGGTTACTTCATCTACGGTGCGTTTATTGAAAAAATCTTTGGTATTAAAGAAGACAGAAAAACCCCCGCTCATACAAAAACAGATGGCGTAGACTTTGTTCCAATGTCGACACCAAAAGTATACCTAGTTCAACTTCTTAATATTGCAGGCGTCGGTCCAATTTTTGGCCCAATCATGGGTGCCCTTTACGGCCCTGCAGCTATGTTATGGATTGTACTAGGCTGTATTTTTGCAGGTGCAGTACACGATTACTTCTCAGGTATGCTGTCTATTCGTAATGGTGGTGCGTCAGTTCCTACTATTACTGGTAAATACCTAGGTAATGGCGCAAAACACTTTATGAATGTGTTCGCGATTGTTCTTTTACTTCTTGTTGGTGTGGTATTTGTTTCTGCTCCTGCAAGCATGCTAACTAACCTAATGAATGATCAATTTGATTTAGGCATCACCATGACAGCGATGGTTGTTATCATTTTTGGTTACTACATATTGGCGACCATTGTACCAGTTGATAAAATTATCGGACGCTTCTATCCGCTATTTGGTGCTCTATTAATCTTCATGTCTGTTGGCTTAATTTCTGCAATCGCACTATCAAGTGATCATTCTGTGCTTGGTGGCTATGAGCCAAGTGAGATGTTTACCAACATGAACCCGAACGACTTACCATTATGGCCTGCACTATTTATCACTATCGCTTGTGGTGCTATCTCTGGTTTCCACGCAACGCAATCTCCGCTAATGGCGCGTTGTATGGAAAATGAAAAGAATGGTCGTTTTGTATTCTACGGCGCAATGATTGGTGAAGGTATTATCGCTCTGATCTGGTGTGCTATCGCTCTGTCTTTCTTTGATGGTATGGAAGCACTTCAAGCAGCGGTTGCAAACGGTGGTCCTGGTAACGTAGTTTACACATCATCATTCGGTCTTCTAGGTACATTTGGTGGCATCCTAGCGTTCTTAGGTGTAGTTATTCTACCAATTACCTCTGGTGATACTGCATTCCGTTCAAGCCGTTTAATCCTTGCTGAATATTTCAACATGGAACAGAAAACACTGCGTAATCGACTACTTATGGCGCTTCCACTGTTCGTTCTTGGTGGTATCTTAACTCAAGTAGATTTCGGCATTATCTGGCGCTACTTCGGTTTTGCTAACCAAACAACGGCTGTAATGATGCTATGGACCGCTTCTGCTTACCTACTTCGTCATAACAAGTTACATTGGGTTGCGACGGTACCAGCCGTATTCATGACAAGCGTATGTATCACATTCATCTTAAATAACAGTCAACTTGGCTTTGGCTTACCGATGACGCTATCTACCATTACGGGCGTTGTTTCAGCATGTGTAATTGCAGGTCTAGTGATTGTAAAATCAAAAGGCAAAGGCGAGATTGATTCGGAAGAAGAGGGTCTTCAATCTTAATTGTCCGGTTCAATAAAAAATCCCCATTAATCATTATTAATGGGGATTTTCATATATTAGTACTACCCTTTTAATTTCTTAAGCGTTCGGCATCAGCTCAAAAAATAATTATATTAAACAGGATTGACTGTTTATTGTGGGTTAAGACCTAATTTTTGTAATACTAATTTGAAGTTATCTTGACGCTCTTTAATGTTATGAACATCGCCTGTTGAACACGTTGTATCAGGACAACCACGGTTTACAATACCAGAAACATCATCAATAAATTGAGTTCCTTTCAAGCCACTATCTACGTACTTTTTAAGCTCGTTATAATAGTTCCAGTCACCATATTGACCACCTTCATCATTGTATGCCTGTACTGATGTTACCCAGTAGAACAAGCCTGCGATCCACTTAATTTCTTTGTTCTCTTCAGAGCTACAAATCAAACCTGGATTTGAACAAAAATCAAGCTCTGCATAAAGTGGATTTGCTGGTGGCGCTTCAACCATTACACCATCAATCGTTGTACCAATTGTTTCGGGATCAACATGTGAGCGTCCCAAGTAGTGGTTAAGTGTACCGAAGTTTTGACGACCCGTTGTTTGGATAACACCACGTCCCCACCAACCGCAACCTTCCACACTCTCTTGGCTACTACCATCCCAAATGAACGTACCAGCTTTTTGACCAACGTAAATTTTACATTCATCACGCTCCCATACTTGTTTAGAAGTATCTACTTTTTCTGGCACTACATTACAGTGGCCGTTATTTGTCCAACGACCAGCATGTCCATTTACCAATAAACCACGCTCTTCAAGTACAGCATCTGGAGCAGCAAAGACTGGAGCAGGAGCGCCATACCATTTAGCATGCGTCAAGGCAGTGACTTCCATCTTATTGTCACGAGGACAAGAGTAGGCATAATCTAAACCTGACACTGGGTTCACACCGTAATCTGCATACTTCTGACCAAGTTGACCGCAGCTAGCTGTCATCGGGTAATCGGTTGGTGCACCATACTTCACTTCAGACCAGTTATTTTCATCACACGCATTGTAGCGAATGGTTTCTTGCATACTTTGTGCTAAGAAAGCTGCAATCGCAATTTTGGCATATTTGATGTTTGTTTCGTCATCAACTTCATCATTCATTAACCAGAACTTGTTACCTGCAACACCAATGTTGTGCATTGCATTCAAACCATCTAGAAAATCATTCCACTTATACACGGTTGATGGAACCCACTGTGATTGTGGTGTTTCATATAAAAACGCTTCATTGTCCATCGCATTTTCAGCAGCAGCTAACTGTTGGTTTAGTGCTTCGATACGAGTTAATGATCCTTTCTCTAGCTCTTCGCCTACGTAGTACAATGGAACTTTCGCACTTTGATAATGCTCAATCTTAGTTGCCAAATCTTGGCTATCTTGATCAAACGTTAGAGCAAATACATTACTAAATGCGGCTTTACGTAGTTGAGGTTTATTATCAGAATTCCCCATAAAGTAGTCTACTGCTTGGTTTGTCGGCATATTAGCCAACATCACAGGGCTCTTAACGTAATCAGATACTTGCTTCACGTACTCTAACGCGTTATGCCATTGCTCACTTGTCAGTGCTGCTGTTGTACTTGATTTAGTAAACGCAATAAAATCAGCTTTGTTTACAGATCCTAGTTCGTATAAATCTAGCGTAGCGAGTAGATCAGCACTGAATACTGACGCTTTATCCCACACTGATTGACGACCAGAATGTGTATCGTATACAAAATCACCAACACTCAGTGACCAACCAAAACTTATTGTAGGAGCCAAAGTGCTAAGAATTAGGTTATGCGCTTGAGCCCAACCTTTTAGATCATCAGATAGTTCATTGATAGCTGTAATATCAATGCTACTGTTCGTGATGTCAATTGCGTTAATCAGTGCTTGTTTTACTGCTATAGCACCGAAAGATTCGCCTTTATCTCGGGTTGCAAGATCCAACACATCTGAATTAATAATGACCGATGTACTGCCAGCAGTCTCAGCTTGCTCGATAATAGACACAAACGCACGCGTAAGCTGTTCCACGTCAGCTAACACATCGCTATTATTAGTCTGAATAATTAGTGTCGCAGGTGCTAATGTAGATGGGCTAGCTACCACAAATGTATTTGGCCAACCAGCAACTTCTAAACGAATAGGATCCAGAGGATTTGGTAAAGAAAGGACTGGCGCAGTACCAGGTTCTGAACCATCACAATTTAAGTGGAGAGCCCATGAACTATCACTTCCAGGAATACTTTGTGTCCAGTAAACTGCCGAATAAGCGATATTTTTATGCACCATAATGTCACCATTTGTTGCATGATCGCCACGTGTCCAATCTGGATACACATTGAAACTTTCACATAGCCCACCAGAAATAAAAGGAACAACATTAGTTGTTTGGATTTCATCCGATGCATATACATAGCCACTAAGCATAGAACTCAATATTGCTAGAGTTATTTTATTTATTTTTTTCATAATTTTTATTTCTTTCCATGTTTACATATTTCAACAAATCAAATATCTGATTCTCATTGATTATTAACCATTGCACTCCGTGCAATTTTCTTCGAATCATTATTTACGTATGTAACATGGTAAATAAAACACCACAATATCCCTTTGATTTAACTGATGAAATATGGTTGGCACATCAAAGAAAAAATAGGTAATAAGAGTATGGATAGTTTATAAATGTGAAATGACTCTAAATACGTATTTCAGTAATTTTTTGTTCTAGTATCACTATATATTTTGAGATATAAATACATATGCAGTGAATCGGGAAGAATATCCGCTTTTTTATTTAGATATAAAAAAAGGCTGAACGATTTCACGTTCAACCTTCCGTTTAGTGCTATTAAATCACTTATTTTTTCGCAGCAATCGCCGCATAGTCACTTAATAATTTAGACAGTACTGGTAACCAATTTAACGCATCTGTCGGCGGTTTCGCTAAAATTTTCTCAACCAATTCACAGTGCTCTTCTAACGATACCGCTTCTTCTAAATTAAATAGCATTGCATAAGCATGCCATAAAACAAGACGCATCATACGTAAGCTATTTTGTTGTGAGTTTTCAGACTCTGAAAATGCATGAGTCACTTCACCAAGAGCGACAGCAGCAAGACGAAGCATGGCATCTAATTGAGCCGTTTGCATACGATCTGGATCTGCAGTTTCTTCTTGTTCAAACGTAAAGATCTCTTTTATTGTCTCTTCAGGCACCATACGACTAATCACACGATGACTGAACTCTTCAAGATCATGACGCGGCATTGTTACTAAACAAGAGAAAGTATAATCACGTTCCATTTTACTCTCCTACTTTTTAAGCTTAGTAATACCAGCTTTCTTTTGAATTACATTTTTCAAACGCATACGACGTTCTGCAGAAGCTTGATCTTGATTCACATTAGTCGCGTTATTTGTACGACCTTTACGATCTCTAAATCCTGCTTTAGTATTCACTTTTTCAATGTAAGCATCACGGCTCTTAGGCTCGTAACCTGCTTGAACTACACGGTGAATACGTTGCTGAATTAGCGTTTCAACTTGAACAACCGTCAGTTCTTCTTCACGGCTAACAAATGAAACCGCATGACCTTTTTTACCAGCACGACCAGTACGACCAATACGGTGAACATAATCTTCAGCCAAGAAAGGCATATCGTAGTTAATTACGTGTGGTAAGTCAGCAATATCAAGACCACGAGCTGCAACATCTGTTGCAACCATTACGCGTGCTTTGCCTTCTTTAAATTCTTCTAATGCACGGCGACGAGCACTTTGCGCTTTATCACCATGACAAATAACCGCTTTAATACCATCAAGTTTAAGCTCTTTAACGATGTTATTTGCTGTCTCTTTGTAGTTTACAAATACCAGAACTTGCTGCCAGTTTTTACGGCCAATCAATTCTGATAATAATTCAGTTTTACGCTCTTCATCGACAGGATAAACAACGTGAGCAATAGTCGATGCCGTCATGTTTTCACGATCAACAGAAACACGTTTTGGACGACGTAGAATATCGCTTGCTAACTTGTTCATCTGCGCTGAAGATGTCGCAGAGAACAGCATGATTTGTGGTGCAGAGTTCACTTCCATCATGATATTACGGATAGCGTTAACAAAGCCCATATCTAACATACGGTCAGCTTCATCAAAAACTAAAAATTCAAGATTAGCGATAGAGACATTACCCTCTTCGATGTGCTCTTGAAGACGACCTGGAGTCGCAACCAAGATATCAACACCCGGATCTAATGCTCTCTCTTGAGAAGACATTTTTTTACCACCAAATACCGCCGTTACTGATAACGATGTGTATTTTGTGTAATCAGCGATATTACCTGCGATCTGCTCTGCAAGCTCACGAGTTGGCGCTAAGATTAATGCACGCGCCGAGCGACGAGTCGCTAGTTTTTTAGAATCAAGCAATTGCTGAATAACAGGCAGTGCAAATGCAGCCGTTTTACCAGTACCGGTTTGAGCATTCGCAAGAATATCATGACCTTTACGTGCCAAAGGAATGGCTTTTTGCTGGATTGGGGTTAATTTCTGATAACCACATTCAGTTAATGCTTTTACGACTTCAGGCGAAAAACCTTGAGATGAAAATGACATAAAGTGGATTCCTTAAGCGAACAGTCTATGTATTCAATGATCTATAATTTAGCCGCGCATTATAGATGATTTACGGTGAGTTAGCGCACATTTTTTGTTATTCCATCATAAAAAAAGGCAGAAATACCAAAGTATCTCTGCCTTTTCACTCATTTATTTTTAAAACGTCGTTATTAGTGAAGTTTTAAGTTTGGGCGCAGTACTCGGTTAATACGGCCAACCAACATAATTAAGGTTGTTTTAAACACACCATGCAATGCAATCTGGTGCATACGATACAGTGAAATGTATACAACGCGTGCAATACGACCTTCAACCATCATAGAGCCTTTAGTTAAATTCCCCATTAAGCTACCAACCGTTGAGAAGTTACTTAGTGAAACTAAAGAACCATGATCTTTATATACGTATGGTTTCATGTCACGGTCTGTCATTTTAGCAACAATGTTTTTAAACGCATGACTTGCCATTTGGTGAGCAGCTTGAGCACGAGGAGGAACAAAACCACCATCTGCTTTTTCACATGATGCTAAATCACCAATAACGAAAATATCGTCATCACGCGTCGTTTGTAGCGTTGGTTTAACAACAAGCTGATTAATACGGTTAGTTTCTAAACCTGCAATGTCTTTCATGAAATCTGGAGCCTTGATGCCCGCAGCCCAAACCATGATCTGAGCAGGAATAAGCTCACCATCTTTGGTATGCAAACCTTCAGAATCTGCCTTTGTTACCATTGTTGTCGTTCTTACATTTACACCCAGTTTAGTTAACTCACTGTGTGCTGCAGCAGAAATACGTGGTGGTAATGCAGGAAGAATACGCTCACCCGCTTCCACTAGGTTTACGTTTAGTTTTGCAGAATCTAAGTCACCGAAACCATATAAACGCAGTTCTTTAACCGCATTATGAAGCTCAGCAGAAAGCTCAACACCTGTTGCACCAGCACCAACAATCGCAATGTCGACTGTTTTTTGTGTTGGGTGCATGTGAAGTTTTAAGAACTGGTTATTCATTTCAGTACGGAAACGGTGAGCTTGCTCAGGACTGTCTAGGAAGATACAGTTATCTCGAACCCCAGGCGTATTGAAATCATTAGATATAGAACCAATCGCAAGAATCAAATAGTCGTATTCAATTTCTCTTGTCGGAATAAGTACTTCATCGTGCTCGTCTTTAATTTCAGCCAGTGTGATGAATTTACGTTCGCGATTGATATCGCATAAGCTACCCATTTGAAAATCAAAAGAATGATTTTTTGCATGAGCACGGTAACTGATTGCATCAACACCTTCATCTAAAGAGCCAGTTGCTACTTCATGAAGCAATGGTTTCCATAAATGGCTTGCTTTACGATCAACCAAAGTAACTTCTGCACGACCTTTACGACCTAATGTACGACCAAATTTAGTAGCAAGCTCTAGACCACCAGCTCCACCACCAACAATAACAATCTTAGTCATTGCAATCTTCCTCTAAAAAATAAAAACGGTATTAACCTGAGTAACTCAGATTAAAAAATTTGTGCTCTCTTTGTTTTGCTAACTAAGCAGTTCAAACATCAGAGTCTTGAGGAAACAGCGTTCACGTTACGCTAACTTGAGCAATTTATGCTTCTTTATTTTATTTTTTGCATTATATATCCGTATTTCGGATGTTATCAAGCATATATAGATGTTATATAGAAGATTTCTTTTGAGGTGTAAAATAAATGATGAAATTGTGTTTTTTTGTAACGAAAAGTGATTTCTTTGGTTTAGATCAAAAAAACCTCACGATAATGTAAGGTTTTTATTATGTTGCCAGTCGTTCTTATACCCAAATAGAATTTACAAAACAGGCATTAAATTAAGGTTTCGGCCTCTTTAAATGCCTTCATTGCTTGAAGATGCTGAGAAATTTTCTTGAACTTATGAGTTTCATTTTCATCCCAAATAACTTGGTAATAAGGTTCAAGTTCTGCGGCCGCCTCTGCATTATCACGTATTTCATCACTTTTAGATAAAATACATAAACAATGTTCTTTATTCTTTTGACGGAATTTTTCTACACACTTAGTCGCAATGTCTGCATACTCTTCAGGACGATCAATACGACCTTCCATATTCACTTCTGGGTGTAAGTTAGGATTAAAGATAACCTGACGGATACCACATAAAAAACCAATACGTTCAGCCCAAAAACCACCAAGGCCAACACCACAAATAATTGGGCTTGGATCGCCAGCTTGTTCAATAACCTTATGTACTTCTTTTAATAAGTACTGCATGTCATGTTTAGGATGCAGAGTACTGTAGTTAATAAAGCGCACGTCTTCATCAATAAACTGAAGCTGCATAATCTTTTCATGATTACCAGGGCTTGTTGAGTCAAAGCCGTGAAGATAAATAATCATGTATTCCCCCTGTTTCCTGAATAAGAATTTTCCATATAGTAAATTTAATCTACCATGAAAAATAAGGTTTTAAAGCCCTTAACTTGAGCAATAATGAGAACAGTGATCTACCCTAGATAATTGCCGATTTATTTCTTAATTAATGGTAATAATTTCTTGAGCTTGCTCATTTCTCGCTCAGCCAGATCTTGATAGCAATCGTCTTTGAGTAATTGGTGACCTAACGAAAACCATAACGCCCCCATAAAACAGACCCAAGGCGTCCATGTATTTACCGCCTGCTTCCATTTCTTTTCATCAAAGTCTTGTAGCTGGCAATAACGGTGAATAACTTCATCAACATCAAATTGATTCGCGATGATCATCGTTGCTAGATCTTGACTCGGATCCCCGATAGAAGCATATTCCCAATCAATTAAGCCATACCCTTGCTCTTTGACAATAATATTATAAGCACCAATGTCGAAGTGACATAAGCAAGGAGCAAACAATGGCTGTTCATCTTCTTGAGAAAAATAATCAACATAAGCATGCATTTCATTTGTTTGGTTTTCTGGTTCTAATGATGACCAATAACTCAAAATACGTGATTTTAAGCTCATCACATCATTTTTAAGTTCATCGTTAAACCCATCCAAAGCAAGTTGGTGAACTGATACCAATAGTTCAACTGCAACGTCTTTGGCTTTATTAAGTTCAATTACTTCTCCCTTGAACCACTCAACCAACAAACCCTCGTCATTTGAATCGTAAACCTTAGGTGCAAAAGGCACTGCGTCTAATGCTGTTAATATATCTCGCTCTTTATCTCTATCCGCACCAAGTAATGTCGCTTGTTCAGAAACAGGGCGCCAAACAAAAGTCCCCTCTTTCGCTTTGACTTTTAAACAGGCATTAGTTAATCCACCAGACAGCAATGACACTTTCGTTGTTTGTAAACCAAAGTCATCAAAATTAATATCCATATCTACTCCATAAGTCTCGTAATAACATAAGCTTATAAAAGTTTATCACAATTAAGCAATAGCTTTTATTTTGTCTCTAATTTGCAGTGAAAATTGATTTCAAAATCTTAATAGTTTTCGCTATTCAAACGTAAAGAATTGAATTATTATCCGCGCCCTACGCGTCTCTTTAAGGCTAATAATACAGCTCCTTATCAGACGTACTTCTTATACCAATCACAGTAAGTAAGTGATCAGAAATAACGCAGGAAAAATGCTTGAGAACAAGGCGACATTTTTCGATAAGTAGTTATTCTACAATCAAAAATTTCAACGTAGTTATCGAGCATTTTAACCAGTTATGATGAACAGTTATTTACTACGATTGGTATTACATACCTTTCCAAATAAGCGGTTAATCAAACACTTAAAGTAGACTGGTGTTATTTTGGATAGACTATAATGTCCTCTAACGCTTTATATACTGATTTATCTGGCTATTACGATTTAATGTGTGCGGATATCGATTATCAAGAGCAAAGTAACTTTGTTCGCCGTATACATCAAATCTTTGGTAATCAAGGAAGAGATTATCTCGATTTAGCGTGTGGTACAGGCCCTCACGTTAAACACTTTATTAATTATGGATATCATGCAAAAGGGTTAGACATAAACCAACCTATGCTTGATATTGCAAAACAGCGTAACCCTGAAGCTGAGTTTATTTTGCATGACATGAGTAACTTCAAGGTTGAAGAACCTCTGGATTTAATCACCTGTTTTCTTTACTCGATTCACTACAATGCGAATATTGAAAAACTGTCAGAATGCATTGCCAGTGTTCATGCAGCATTAAAGCCAGAAGGCGTGCTGTGTTTTAACTCTGTAGCAAGAAACAAGATCGACAATCGATCATTTGTAAAGCATCCAGCAGAGCATGAAGGCAGCCAGTTTTCCTTCCAATCAGGTTGGAACTATTGCGGTGAAGGTGAACAACAACACTTATTGCTTAAAATAGAAAAGACAACGGATGGTGTAACAGAAGTTTGGGATGACAAGCACCCAATGGTTGCGGTTGATTTTGAGCAACTAAAAACACTGCTAGAACCTTACTTTGAGGTTCACATGTTTGAACATGATTATGAAAAAATCACACCATTAAATGATGGTTCAGGCAATGCTATCGTTGTTTGTGTGAAAAAATAGTCCTACTTTCAATTGTTAACATATAAAAAATCCGCCAACCAAGGCGGATTTTTCTTTAATAACTCATCAGAATAGAATTGACTCTGAGTAGGTATTACAGGTAGTTAGCATCAACTAATTCGCTGATCTCTACTTTTTTCACTTCAGGACGGCTGTCTAACCAGTTAGCCACTAGAAGCTGCTCTTCTGCTGTTGCTGAACGGTAACGCTCAGTTGAACAGATAAAGCCTTCAAATAGCTCTAGGCCACCACCACCAAAACATAGCTCAATGCTGTTGATGTAATCAATGAAGTCATCTACGAATACATCATATTGGTCAAAGTCTTTAAATTCAGTAGTACAGCTTACTTCAAAACCAAGAATCGCAAACTCACCTAAGTATAACTTTTTACGAATACGACGATTTTTACTTTCTAACTTATTCAGTTTCATAGCATTTCTCTCTTTGATTTATCTAACACTACTTATACTCCTTTCCATCAGCTTTCCCAAGCTTTGATTGAAAATAATCGTTCAACACCGCAAAGAAAACCTTGTATAGGAAGTAACTGATTCAATGACCACTCCCTAAAGAATGAAAATAAAAACCTTTACTAAACAATAAATTGAATATGAATAATGATAAAAAACAGAAGATAAACACGAGTTGATTTATATTATTTATAAAAAAAAATAAAACCTATTAAATAGAAGAAAATTTCATTTTCAAACCTGAAAATAGCAGTGTAAGGTGTGCGGCCTCAAACTATTATAAACCTTCAAAATGATTAAAAAAATAACCTTAATTTTCTGCTCAATTATACTAATAATCCTTACTTTAACTATTATTGCATCGGAGAAATTTTTAACGTCATATAAAGAAAGTAATATGACCCATGCAAGTAAGATTGCGCTCAATGTGACACAAGCTAATTATAATACAGCAATAAATGGAATATATGGCTCTATAAAGTCATTGTCTGCCGCCTTAGAATTAGACCCAAATCAACCTTTCGATGAAGAGCTGATATTAAATAATATAAAAAATATCGTAAAATCAAACAATGCATACAGTAATACCATCATATCAAACCTAAATGGCGATGTTTTCTCTGTTAGTGCAAATGGCTGGAATCCAAATTTTAATGCCATAAAGGGCAATAGAGAATGGTTCAACACCATTATTAATGATAAAAAAGAAGTAAATATATCAGCACCTTACCGATCAAACAGCAATTCCTATGAGATCACAGCCAGTGCCCCGCTTCTATTTAACAACCAAGTCGTTGGCGTAATAGCTGTTGGCGTTAACTTAAATACCTTAATACCTGACAACGGCATAGAATTCGCGTTAACGACTGAAGATGGATATATCGTTGCGGCTGATAGGAAATCAACTAATTGGGTAAATAAAAACTTATTTGACATTCGACCGTCATATAAAGAAGTGACAGACAGTCCAATGTTTATTGATACTGGCGATGGGGACTATTTTAGTTTAGTAAGAGTACCATTCTCTCACGGGATTATCGGTTACATATTTACTAACCAAACGATTACCTTTCAAAATGCTCAAAATATTCAAGCTACTTTAATTAGCGTGCTTATTGCTCTTGGCTTAATTCTGACTCTTGCTCAATTTATTATTGTTCGTAGAGAGCTTTCACATATCCCAAGTGTTGTAAAAAACATTCAATTGATGGCTGGTGGTGATTTTACCAATCTATCAATACCTAAAACAGGGAACGAAATAGATTTAATCACTGAATCGTTAGAAAGCTTACAATCACGTATTTCTGATGTTATGGCAAAAACCAATATAATCATGTACAAATTATCTGAACATCAGGAACAAATCTCAGAGGTTACTAATAACAATGTGATGCGTTCTGAATCAGAACTTCAGCATATTGACCATATCGCAGCAGCAATAACTGAGATGGCAACAACCGCAAACGATATTGCAGCGAATGCGCTATCTGCAGAGGGAGAAACTAGCTCTACCTTAATTCTCTCTTCTAATAGTTTAAAAACACTACAAGAGTCATCATCTATCGTTGAACGTGTTTCATCTTCTGTTAAAGAGTCTTCTTGTATTATTGAAGAATTAAAAATCTTATCAGACAACATCAGTTCTGTGGTTGATGTTATTGGAAACATTTCAGACCAAACTAACCTGCTCGCTTTAAATGCCGCAATTGAAGCAGCTCGAGCAGGAGAGCAAGGCCGAGGATTTGCCGTTGTTGCTGATGAAGTTAGGGCTCTGGCAGTTAAAACTCAAGACTCGACTGCAAATATTCAGACCATTATTTCAACCCTACAAATTGAAGCAACAAAAGCTGTTGATTCAATGGAAAACAACTTACACCTGACTGATGATTTAGCAAAAATATCAAGTAAGATTGAAAACGCATTTAATCATATTTCAGAGAAAGTAACGTTACTGGTTGATATTAATTCATCCGTTGCAACAGCATCTGAAGAGCAATCAATTGTGAACCAAAATATTGCCCATAATGTTGAAGATATTAAAAATATGGTTGTTGATAATTTATCAGGTGTAACTCAAGCAATTGATGCGAACACAGAAATGGTTGCATTAGTTGAAGAGTTAAAAACAGAAGTCGGCTTCTTCAAAGTGTCTAATTAATAGTACTAAATATAAAAAAGCCAGAGCACTTTCCCGCTCTGGCTTTCATCTCATCAAATTAGAGTTTAGTAATTACCAACCTAATAAGCTTTTCTCTTGCTGCTTACGGATCTCAGTTTCATCAGCCCATTCAATAAGGCCTGTTTCTAAATCCATTAAACGCATTGTCATTTTGTAGTAAACGTCTTTGTCGCTACCTGCATTTTTCACGATGCTAGAAAGGTTGCCATAAAGCATGTATTGAGCGCCGACCATTTTACCAAATTGAATTGCTGTGTTTTGGTTTACTAGCTCATCATTATTTTGGAAGTTAAGTTGTGAACGTACTGCTTCTACACGATCCATATCTACAAAACGGAACTTACCAGAATTAAGCAGTTTAGTACTGATTGAATCTGTTACTGATTCAGTATCAATGTGCTCGCTTGTTTTGTTCTTGATGCTCTCAACAAAAACGATTGGACGATTGCCTTGAGTAATTTGAGCAACAGCGCCAGAAGACAACATGCTTTCTGTCATCTCACCCGCAATCTTTTGTAGATCCGTTGAGCCAAAATCTACTGTTGTTGTTTCAACAGCTTGAGCATCACCGTAACTTACTTTATTAGAACAACCACCGAGTAATACAGCCAAGCCTAATAATGCAACAACACTTTTTTTCATTTTATTTACCTCTAGTAAGTGGTTTCTATCTTAAATGAATAGAATTGGTCTATTCTAATGTACGAATTTGAACACGAAATTGAGTCGCTTCAGGTTTTATTGCCACACCTTGAATGCTCATCGTATCTAAACCACGAACAATAAAAGTACGCCAAGGTGAATCAGAACCATTCACTTCTAGCCCTTGAGCATCATACCAATAAAAACGGTATTGAAGTTGTTGATCCCCTGAGAATTTACTTGTAACTGACACAATACCTCGAACCAAACCGTTATTGTCTTGAGTGCTAATCTGCTCTACCGATAAACGATGTCCAAGAACATTATCACCAAAAAGAACTTTTTGAGTACTGCTATCCACGCTAATGCCAGCCGTTTGACTTGAGCTACATGCTGCTAGTGCCAATGGTAACAACAATACGATAAGCCATTTTTTCATTATATTTCTCCTAATTGTTTATGCCACCATGTGACAGCGTTTCCTTGCCTTGAAACCCAAACTACAACGGTATGTCCTTCTTTTACTGTAAAGTCTAGCTCATTCCCTAGGTATTGAATTTTATTTTCACCCGCATCAACATTCAAACTGGTTACGCTAATTAGTGATGGCAATGTTTGCCAGCTACGAGTATCAGGCTGCTCTGTGAGTGAGTTAAAAATAGTTAATAGTGCATTCGCTAACTCTTCTTCTTTAGTATTTCTTGATGTTTTTCGCAATTCATCTTTTGCTACGACTCGCAGCGCTTGGCGAATAACCATGGCAGGCATTCGTTCATTAAGATCATTACGCGCCATCAATGTAACGTCAGATAAACGATCAGATGTGACACTTTGCTCGTTCACTTTAAGTGGTGAGAAGGCTTCAAGCTTCACTTGCTTATAGTAAGGTAACGATAAATTATACTGAACAAAATTACCTTGGCTGTCCCACATTGGCAAACGTAATCGCCAATCAGATAACTGAGGTACTATTCCTTGCTCATCAATAATGATCACACGGCTATCAGAGCGATTAGGAGCTTGATACGCCCCATACTGTTTCTCTAACATCTTAATGTCATTACTCATGCCAAGTCGGCGAGCGAGACGTTGTACAGATTCAATCACTGTTTTATTGTTCGGAGCAACCGCAAGTGCTCGCTTATAATCAATATAAGCATCACTATAATTTCGATTCGTTTCAAACAACAAGCCAGAATAGTAGAAAAGGTAGCCATTCTGAACAGCAGCCAGCTTATTACCAACATCAGGATAGTTAGCTAAGATTGCGCCGACATTAGCGTCGACCCCTTCCTTTTTAGCGTCTTTTTCTGCTGAGCGTAACTCTTTTTCCCTGTCTCGCTTCGCTTGTTCTTGAATATAGTTTGCTTTTCTAACTTCAATCAACGCGCCTTCTAAATCATTATTTTTTAAATAATTCAATGAAAGATAAAGGTGCAAATAACCCAACTCATAATCTGCAGGTTTATAATCGATCAAGTTATCGTTAGTCACTAATGAACCGGCTTGGTTCGCAGAATCTGATACAGAGATGACAGCTTGGTCACTTTGCACTCTTACTGCTTGTTCTGCCCCTTCAAAATCCGCTTTACTTTCTGCATATTGTTCACTCAATAAAGCGATACGACCACGCTCTAAATTATCTAAAATTGGCCCACCCGCTTCAGGGGCTTCTTCGCTATAGGCAATCTTAGCCTCACCATTTTTAACTAATTGGTATGTTTCGTCAGTTTGAGCAGAGTAATGACTGAATAGATTTCCAACAGACAGGTTGGCACACCCCGAAAGCATTAGGGTAAAAGAGAGAATGATGGATTTTTTAAATAATGATGTCATTTAAATAAATTAGCTCTTTAGTTGAAAAAAGTAAGGCCCCAAACATAGGAGCCTTATTATAGAGAACTATTAACTTAACAGCATTGGACCTAATGGACGTCCGCCCACAAGGTGCATATGAATATGATAAACTTCTTGGCCACCGTGTGGATTACAGTTAACGATTAAACGGTAACCTTCATCAGCAATGCCTTCTTCTTTTGCTATTTTCTTAGCAACCGTAAATAAGCGACCCATGACTAACTCATCCTCAGCCTCTATATCATTAGTGGTTGGGATCAATTTGTTTGGAATGATTAGAACGTGGCTTGGTGCTCGTGGGTTAATATCACGAAACGCAGTAACTAAATCATCTTGATAAACCACATCCGCAGGGATCTCTTTGCGAATAATTTTACTAAAAATCGTTTCTTCAGCCATGAAGCTTCTCCAATAAAACACAGTTTTTTATTTACTATTAGCTCTAGTATGCGTCACAAATTTCTCGAAAACAATAACTTGACGATTAAGTTAGCGACAAATTACTTAGTAATGACAAAAATCACATTTCATAAATGAGACTGATATCTCTATCAGCATTATTAATTTTATAGATTAGTCACAGCATGTAGGGGCGATTCTCCATACTATTAATGCTATACGTTCACATTATTAAGACTTCCCTACAAATACAACTTTAGTCTTGCGTTAACAAAAAAGAGAGATGAAACATGAACAGTTCCGTTATACGTCGAATGTATGCAGGATTTTCACTTATTGTTATTCTGTTTATAACGACGGTTGTCCTCATGCTAAACGGCACGAATAATATCCACAACCAAATGAAATCTGTATCTTCTGATTCCTTACCATTAGTTAGCTTATCAAATGAAACCAGCGTGTCCCTCTTAGCAGCGGACAAATCATTTAAAGACTTTCTAACGACACGCGACCCTGCTCAAATGCAGCAATCAAAGCAACAATTTATTGCTGCAGAAGAGATTTTTAATACTACTTTCCAGCGTTTAGTGAATGTTGCAGAACAGAAGAATACCGGAGAGCAACAACGAACAGAGTTGTCTGCTATACAGCAAGCTTATTTCACTGAAGCAAAAACTGCGATGGATAACTACCAAGCGCTATTACTTGCTGAAGATGAAAAACAAAAATCAATCCGTAACTTCCAGCGTCTATACACTGAATTAAGTGTGCGCATGAAAGAGTATGTTAACGATCAAGAGAGCATTGCCGTAAAAATGATGGCAAAGAGCTACTTTGTTAAACTTGAAGATGCAGAGCTAATCACTTCTGATGCATTAGCAAGCAATGACATTGAGTTTGTAAAAAAAGCCGTGAACCAAAACAAAAAAGCCGTTACTCACCTAAATTACGCTTACCGTGGTTTGGTAAATCAGCTGCCTCAGCTAAAAGAAACCTTTGATGATCCTGTTAGCCAATTCAGTCTAGAAGTTGGCAAAAAAGAAGGTATTCTTAATACGCACTTCGCCTATTTAGATGCAACAGATACCCTTTATAGCAATATTTCAAATCTGGCTCGCCAAATCGATAGCGCTCTTGTTTTACTAAAATCGTTCAATGAATTAGCAAACCAAGACCTACAACAATCGCTGCAAGTTGCTGAGGATATTTACCAACAGAGTGTTTATAAAGCACTTGTACTTGGTGTTGTCGTCTCACTATTAGCTACCTTTGTTGGCTTCCACTTAGCCTCATCAGTAAGAACACCATTACAAAACATGCTTAAGATTTTAGAGTCGTTAACTTCAGGTGACATGACTCAACGAATTGAAACAAAGCACAATACTGAATTTAGCCGAGTTTCTCGCCACATCAATACACTGGCAGATAATCTACAAAAAGTATTACTGCAACTTAGTGGTGCTTCTGATGAGTTAACTGAAGTGGCTCAAAATAACAGTGCAACGGCAGAAAGAGCCAAGCAACAGCTATTTAATCAACGTGAACAAACCACGAGCGTCGCCGCAGCCATGACTCAAATGGAACATTCTGTTGTTGAAGTAGCCTCAAGCTCAGAAAGCTCACTACTTAAGGTTCAAGAAGTAGAAGCGGCCTCTGAACATGGGCAGCAAGTAATGCGAAGTAACTTACAAACCATTGAGCAGCTATCAAGCCGTCTTGATGAATCGGTACAAGCCGTGGGTAATTTACAAAAAGTCAGCAGTGAAATAGGCTCAATTCTTGATGTAATTAACAAGATTGCCGAGCAAACTAACCTACTTGCACTTAATGCCGCAATTGAAGCAGCACGCGCTGGCGAACAAGGCCGTGGCTTTGCTGTCGTTGCCGATGAAGTTCGTATTCTTGCTCAACGTACCGCAAAATCGACGTCGGAAATTGAAGCCATGATAGCTAACTTGCAATCTAGCTCTAAAACAACAACCGTTGTGATTGAGAGTTGCGTGGAAGATATGCAGCAAAGCGTAATTCAAACGAATGAAGCAAATAATGCAATGGTGATGATCCAAAGCTTGATTGATGAGATAAGCCACATGAGTAATCATATTTCTCAAGCAGCCAACGAGCAAAGTGCAACAACCACAGAGATTGCACGCAGTCTTGAAGACATTAGCCACATTGCAGAAGACAACCAAACAGCAATGAATGATATTGCCAATGTCAGCTCAACACTGAATGAATTAGCACACCAACAAAGCGATATCGTGCATCAATTTAAAGTGTAATTAACATACGTTGAGGGAAAACTTTTCCCTCAACTAAAAAATAGAATCATATAAAATACAACCTAAAACCGACAGAGATGCTTTTCCTGTTCTACTATTTAAACGTACGGTGCTACTTGTGTGTTTTGAAATAGAAGGAAAGAAATATGAAAAGATCATCTTTACTTGCTGCTATAACTCTCACCTCTATAGGTTTCTCTTCCCCCTTGCTCGCCGAAACATACGTCGGTGCTAAATTAGGTCTTGGCCTCATTGATGATGCGTGTGCTTCTTCTGGGCCCTGTGATGATGATGCATTTGGCTTTGGGGCATACGGTGGTTACCACTTTACAGAACGATGGGGCCTAGAGCTTGGATTTGATTCTATTGGCGAGTTTGAATCTAGTCATTCTTATAACGGCACAACAAAGTACGTTGATAGTCGTCTTACCGCTCTCTCATTAGCTCCTCGTTATACTTTCTCTGCTACCGATACCATTGACGTATTCCTCAAGGCGGGTGCCGCGTATATGGACTATAGCAACGCAAATGATACTGTATTCACTGCAGGCTTAGGCAGTGAATTAGCGCTTAATGAAAGCTTAGCCCTACGCCTAGAGTACCAATACTTTGACGATATCGATGATAGTTACATCTATGATTTATCATCACACTTTATCTCACTAGGTCTTACTTACACCTTTGGAAACGCCTCAAAAGCGACATCAATAGAAGAAGAGGAAGAAGTTGAAGTCGTGCCAGAACCAGAAAAGCAAATGGCTGAGCCTATGGAAGAAAAACCAATGGAGCCAGCTCCAATCAAGCAAGAACAATCTAAATCACATCAAAACTTATTTAAAAATAATGGTTCTGAACTCGCACCAGAAAGCTATGCCGAACTTAATTCAATCGCAGCTATTTTAGTTGCACACCCACAAGCAAGTGTAAACATTGTTGGCCATACCGATTCATCTGGCTCAGAAGCTTACAACCAAAAAATATCAGAAGACCGAGCAAATTCTGTCTCTAAATATTTACAAGAACAAGGGGTAAAAGAAGAGCAAATAAACGCAAGTGGTGAAGGAGAATCAAACCCAATCGCAACCAACAAAACAGCCGAGGGAAGAAGTCAAAACCGTCGAGTAGATATCGATATCCCTAATTTTGAATATTAATACTCACCCAGTGTATCTGCTCCAATTTTCTGTCACATTTTATTATTGCAGATAACAAAAAGGTGGATAAATTATCCACCTTTTTTATGCTTACTTCTTATGACTTCTACTCTAGTAATGACTAGCGTGAAAACAGCAGATAAGAGTTTGCAGGAATAAAGAATCTAAGATTTCCCTGTTGCGGCGCATAATAAGTGTGTGACGTTCTTTCTAGCCACACAACATCAGAGCTTACTGGCATATTCACTTCAATATTATGACCCGATTTATTTATCGCTACGATACCACTCTCTCCTCTCTCGAAGACTAAGTGATCATCACTGGCTGCGACATGTCCCTGTGATTCGCTATACATATCATGATGAAAAGCAATCAGTGTTGCCATGCGTTCAGAGCACCACTCTTCTTTCCATCGAGCTTCACCGGCACTGTTTTTTATACCACTGACATCAAACTCTGAATAAATAAGAGGAATGCCGCCATCACGCCCGAACAAATACGCATAAGCAAGCCACTCATTTTCCTCACTCATCACCAAAGACTTAAACACGTGGTTATTTGGAATATCATGAGTGGTCGCAAAGGTAATCGCTCGTAGTGGAGACATTGCCATTCCATAAATATATGGGTCGATTAAACTGGTTAGAGAGCCATCTTTTTCTAATGCTTGATACAGTGTATTAAACAATGGGAAATCATAAGCGCCTAACTTTGTTTCTTGTAAGTATGGATTCAAAAACGTTTCATACTCTTCTTTGGTGGCACCACCATCGGTAATGATCTCACCAAAAATATGAATGTCATGAGTGATCTCTTCATCCCATACTTTCTTAAGATGTTCTAAACTCATGTGCTTGGCTGCATCAATACGAAAGCCTTTCACACCAATCTGTTTTAACGCCTTTAGGTATGAACGCTGTTGCTCAATAACATGATCATTATCGGCTAACGTTGGTAAACCCGGATCATGAGGCCCACCTGAAATTCGGCCATTCTGAACTTCCCACTTATCGTTCCAATTTTCGATCCCAAAGGCTTCGACAAAATCAGATTCAGAAAACAGCGGCTCAGATAAATCACCAAATAATTTTAATGCTTCATACTTTTCTGGATCACGGGCGTAATCTTCTCTATCCCACTGATTTGGGTATTCAAGATCCGCTCTAATATCCGATTCATTGGCCATGTGATTAAACACCACATCAACATAAACCCAGATGCTTAGTTCAGCTAATCGCTCAACCATGCGTTTAAAATCAAGCGTGTTGCCAAGAGGATTATCAATCAGGCGGTAATCTTGTGGTTGATATCTCTGCCACCACTTTGAACCAGAAGGTAAGCTTAATGATTTCATTGCAGGCGACACCAACACTGAGCGATACCCTAAACTGGCAATCAATTCGGCTTGCTCTGTGATGTAGTCATAATTCCAATCAAAAGCATGTAGGATGACATTACTCATCGCAGGAACTTCAACTGAATGCCATTGTGTTTGCTGATCCATTATTTTTTATCCATTACATAACATCATTCAATTATAAAAAGTTCCCATTTGCCTTCCCTCCTCCCTAACTCTATAAAATTCAGTAGGAGATCTAAGGCGTAGACGAGGAGTATAAGCAGTACTTCATAACGATACCGTCACGAATACCAACAATTAACTTATTCTATAATAACAAGTTATCTTCAATTGGAATAAAGCGATCAGCCGCCTCGATAAGAGAATTAGCGGTTAAATTCTGCACGCCATACACTTCAACTTCTTTATTAAAACGTGACTGAATTCGCTTAACGAGTAAGTCAAAATCGCCATCGCCCGACAAAATAACCACAATATCCGCCTGCTCAGCCATCTCAATAGCATCAAGGGCAATACCTACATCCCAATCGCCTTTTGCTGAACCATCACGACGCTGAATAAAAGGTTTTAGCTTCACATCAAAACCAATACCACGAAGGATATTATGAAATTGCTTCTGTTTATCATCACTACGCGCAATGGCATAAGCATTAGCACCGACGACGGTACGACCATCGGTTACTTTTGCCCATAATGCGTTGTAATCAAAATGACGTTGGTAGACATCACGCGTGGTGTAGTAAATGTTTTGCACATCAACAAGAATTGCAACCGTTTTCATATTTCACCTTCCTAGGAAATTATCCAATGAGTCTATATGAATCCCTTTAATTTAGGTATACTTCGCGCAAATTTTGTATTGGAAAAACGGTAAAATGACTAAAGGCTATTCTTGTATTGGATTGGTAAACCCAAAAACACCTGAAAACGTAGGCTCGGTAATGCGAGCGGCAGGCTGCTATAATGTAAACTCTGTTTTTTACACAGGTAAACGTTACGATATCGCAAAGCAGTTTTGTACGGATACAAAAAGCCAGCATCTTAACGTTCCATTGATCGGCGTTGAAGATCTAAAAGACATCATTCCTTTAGATTGCGTACCAGTTGCTGTCGATCTTATTGAAGGCGCAAAACCTCTGCCAGATTACAAGCACCCACCACGTGCGTTTTACATTTTTGGCCCTGAAGACGGTACATTGAAAAAAGAGATCACAGATTTCTGCCGTGAGACTATTTATGTCCCAACCAATGGTTGCATGAACTTAGCCGCTGCTGTGAACGTGATCATGTATGATCGCATGGCAAAAGGCGAAAACTTCTCCAACCATAAATAATCTACGTTAAGCTAGATGAATAAAGGAACTCGACATGTTTGATTTATCACGTATTTCGGGTTTCGAAAACGCATCAATTACCCAAACCGATACCCTACAAACCTTGTGGGGCGGCTATGGGGAGTTGGTGCGTTTGCATTTAACCCAAGCACCCACCTCTTCTATTATCATTAAACAGATCACCTTACCCAAGCCTAAAGTGCACCCTAGAGGTTGGAATACGGATTTATCACACCAACGTAAACTCGACTCTTATCAAGTGGAACTCAATTGGTATCAAGATTACGCCAATGCGGTTTCTACCCATTGTCCTGTGCCGCGCTGTTTATACGTAGAGCAACGTGATAACGAGCTAATCTTGGTATTGGAAGATTTAGCAACCTGCGGTTTTCCAATCGTAAAAACTGGACCATTACAAACCAGCGCCTCAATAAACGAAACCAAAGCTTGCTTAACGTGGCTTGCGAACTTTCACGCAGAACATCTTAATGTAAAACCTACAGGATTATGGCAAACAGGCACTTATTGGCATTTAGACACGCGCCCTGATGAGCTTGAAGCCTTAACGGATTTACCATTAAAACAAACCGCAGTTAAAATTGATGAAACACTAAAAAACAGCCGCTACCAAACCTTGGTACATGGTGATGCTAAGTTAGCGAACTTCTGCTTTTCTAAAGATGGTAATCAGGTCGCTGCAGTAGATTTCCAATACATAGGAAAAGGCTGTGGCATGAAGGATGTGATCTTATTTATCAGCAGTGCAGTAAAGCCAGAACAGTGCGCAGAGCTTGAGAATGAATTACTGGATCATTACTTTACGCAACTTAACACCGCCCTATTACGTTTAGGCAACACAAAAGCAAGTGACGATATTGAGCAAGAGTGGCGACCACTGTTCTGCATTGCTTGGGCTGATTTTCAACGCTTTGTAAAAGGCTGGAGCCCAGAGCATTGGAAGATTAATGGGTATACGGAAGAGCTTAAAGAAAGAGCGTTAAAGGGGTTGTAGGGAAAGTTTCAATTCCGTAATTATCATGTAAAATTGACCATTAATTTTGTTGGGGGCTCAGTACATTATTTAATTTTAGGGTCGTTCATTTTCTATCGGAATTACGAAAAAACTATTTTAGTTACATAAAAAAAGAGCCAACTACTGGCTCTTTCCAAACTACAAACTAATGAACTTAGTTGAGTAACGTTCTTCAGGTAATTTATTTCTAAACAAATTAAAGAAACTTCTATTGTGAGTAGTTATTATTATTTGCTTATTAAACCTTCTTGAAAAGATTTTGCATAAATCTATTAAAGCATAGCTATTTAAATCATCCATACTTTGTACAGGATCATCAATTACAATTGAATTGATAGAAGATTCAACTTCTCTTGCATGGTCAGCAAGGAAAATACAAATCGACAATATATTATTTTGAGCTTCACTCAGGTAATAAATGGGGGTATTGTCATCATCCATAGAGTTAGATCTAGCTTGGATATAAATGCCTTTGTTATTACCATTCAGGTCAACACGAAGTGATATTTCATCATATTTTAAATGAGGTTCAATATACATAAACATATCATTCAAAACTTCACTATTAATACTATCACTTGCTAACTCTGAGAAATAAGACATTGTCTCACCTAATGCTAGGTTGACCTTTTGTAACTTAGAATTACCTTCTTTTAGATCTCTATCTTTAGCTTCCAATAATTTTTCATTCTCGATAATACTTTCTTTCTTGCTCATTATTTTTTGTGACGTTAAGAGATTGCCTAAGAATGCCGAAAACTTTTGTTCAATACTAACGATGAGATCAACGAAAAATAAATTATTTCTCGTTCTATATGATACAACTTGGCTGTTTATATAATTATAATCTGCTCTAATAATTCTCTTCTTTTTCTGAGCAATTTCAATAACATCTCTCATAATCATATCTTTGGAAAAACCTGCATGAACTTTCAGATTTGAAATATTTTCTTTTAATTCTGCTAACTGTTTTTCAAAAAATTTAAGTTCACTTGTTACTTTCTTATCAACTTTCTTCAGCTTATTATACTCAAAGAGACAAACATGATACGAACTTGATTTTAAAATTAACTCATTGATGCTTAGATCAAATTGCATTTTAATCGTAACGATTAAACTTTTAAATTCTCTTTCATATATAGATAGCTCTTGTGATTTTCCAGATAACTGAAAACTGATTCGTTCAGACCAACGTTCATATTTATCTTTTCTTCTAGAAAGCACAGATAATCGACTTTCGATCGAATTTTTGAACGATAAAATTTCTTTCAGCAAACCAATTATATTAAATTTCGTATACTGAATATTTAGATCTGACAAACAAGAGTAAAGATTCAATGCTTGCTGTTTTCTTTCTCTAAATTGTTCAATTTCTTTATGCACTCCTTGTTTTATCACCGAAACTTGGTTATCGATCATATCGTTTAAGGTCTTAATCTCAGCAATTAGTTCGAGCTTTTGATTGTTAAGGGTATCTATCGCCCCATCAATGAGTTGTCTTGAATCAGTTTTTAAGCTGTTTACTGACTCTATTAGTTTATTTGTATCATCATAATCAACCCCACAGGCTGGACAACTACTCAAGGTTCTTTCATTTATAACTTCTATAACATAAGATTTGATAATTCCAAGCTTTTCTTCAAATGAAATTATTTTCTCTTTCTCGCTATGTAAGTTTTTTATCTTTATATTTAATTGTTCAAGAGCAAGTGATTTCTTGTCCAATTCCAAAACATGTTTGAGATCACGGTTTTCGTTAATAAATGATTTCTTTGTTATAGAGCCAAATACTCTAGACTTAGAGCTTATTTTATCATTTATTTTACTTATAAATTGCTTTTCATCTAGAAGCGTAATTTCATCATTATCAACCTTTCCAAATAGAACGTTAATCAACCCTTCAGCAATAGAGAGTTTTTTATCCCTATCTATCAAGTCTATTAAACTTACATTCTTTACACTTTTCTGCACAATCCCATTTAAATTGGAAAGCTTATCAATGTAGGAGCTACACTTAGTAATATTAGAATTAATCTCATTGAATTTATTTATTTTATTATTTATATTTTCAATATTCTTAGGCGAAATAAAATTATCTAATACTTCCTTTTCTGACCCAATATTAGCAGACTGAGTTTCAATACGTTCAAACTCAGCATTTTTCTCTATCAACACACTTTCTAATTGTGTTACTTTAGATGCATTAAAATAATTTTTAGAATGTTCTCTATAGTCATTCAGATCAAAATCTATTAGTTTTAACTTGAGGTTATCAAACGATACTTTAACTTCAGAAAGATAATTAATAGAGTCACTAACATTCTTTTTAGACATATCCTCATAACATGTAAAGTTTTTACTAAATAATAAATACTCTTCAGAAGAATAAAAACCAGACTCATCTGTGGTACTATTCTCAAGCAAAGAGACATCTTCATTTTCTTTTAATATCAGAGAATTAATGTATGATATTTCAGTTTTTCTCTCTGAGTTGGATTTATCTATGCTACTTTTAATTGAATTGAGCTTATCATATACCTCAACATCTTCTGAATTGCCTTTACTATTAATTAATGATTGAAAAAGACTACCGCTACTCGCTTCATAAGAAAATTTACTAATTGCCCCTTGGCTAAGGATATTATTATTAAAATCCCCAAATTCCTTTATAGAACTTTTGAATATTCCTTCACAGTAATCGTGGTTTCTCTTATTTTTTGGTTTAGTTTCTCTATGTATTAATTGTCCATTTTCAAGTTCCAACGTAACAGAACCCATTTTTTTACCACTATATCTATTTTTTAATATATTTCCTTCTTTAGGATTTCTATTCCTTGCATTATTATTAGAAATGATTGTATCTAATCTAGATATTTTCCCCGTAGTTGCCCACTCTATACCTTCAATAGTACTAGTTTTTCCAGTGCCATTTGGAGCATAAACAACGACTATATCAGCAACTTTATTGTCAATTTCAAAATCTAATTCTTTCTGATCAGAAAAAGCTCTGAAACTATCCAATGTTATCTTCTTTATTTTATTTTTGTTCATCACTACATAGCCATCAATTGAAATACTTCAGGGTGTTTTTTTTCTATTATTTCTTTTAGGGAACTCTTATTTATTTTTTCTTTTTTCTCCATTCCATAGAAAATCAATTCCTTTATACTACTATCTAAATTTTCAACATTACTTCTAGCTATCTTCCTACAACAATATGTGTCAGATTGTATTTCTTTTTTTGTATCAATATCAATTTCTTCACTAGAGCAAAAAACAAGTAGTAGATTTCTTGATATTACTTGGTCCACAAGATTAGATTGAAAATCAAGTGCTGTTCTAGTTGTTATGTTATTCCAATTTTTCTTTATACCTTCTGATGAATCCATATAACAAAGAATCAAATCCCCCTCATCTGAGAAAATTTTGATCTCGTTTTCTGAAGTAAATTTCACAGCGGAAGGCATATCATCAAACTGTAAATCTTCACAATTGATACTATTCATAATATTTTACAACCTCTATAACTTCTCTTTGAAGCTCTTGCTGATTATAACACTCACCATATAGCTCATTCTTTACTTTTTCTACGATCATTTTTACTAAGAATTTTATGTTTATAATTGAGAACTTCATACCTGCAATCTTTCGAGTTTCAAGGAAACTTTTTAATTTCATCTTTTCATTGATTGGAATGGAATCGTGATATAGTTCAGGTTCTCTACCATCCGCAAAGTCAGCAATAACTTTGGATATTCTTTTTTTCTTTACATAACTTAGATCATTGTCATCTGTAGAGTACATTATCATTATAATTGCATTTGAATAGTCAAGACTATTCTCTTGCTTTATTAATTTAGCAATCAACTGATGTGTTTCAGTAAAATCCGTTACATGTATAGTGAATAATTTATTGCTTTCAAATTTAGTCGGATTGAAGCTGATATTTGACAATGTCTCATCCATAACCATTGAGATAATTCTTGAATGTATATATGACTTAAGAGATTCTTCGTTTCTTAATAAAGATACATGTTGTGTGCTTTTGTCTTTATCGTCAGGAAGATAAAAATACTCGCAACTTTCCAATCTATTTAAATCTATACAATTTAATTTATCTAGAAAGTTACCATTAATAATATATTCAATTATTTTTTCATCTAGAACTTTACAAGATTTATCAACTATTCCTTCTATGCACTCCTTATTATATAATTCACTAACTATGTCTTTAGGTAGTCCTGTGTATATATCCTTTGATCTTACACCGTATATTCTTTGATATGAAAAATTGTCGTCAAAGCTATCAGTAATAATAGCTTTCAAATATATTACGTTCCTTGAAACCTGAAATACAGGCCCCCCAGAGAAGCCTTCAACATTATCTCTATCAGAATAATTAGGAAGGCTCTCGTCAATCCTAAAGAAAATATTCTCATTATCAATCAGGATAGTTCCTTCATGTTCAATAGCTTTAAAATCAGAGGTTTTAACCAATGATTTAGGATAGCCTAATATCCAGCAGCTAGAGTCTTTATCTATTCTGGCAGAATCTTCTAGACACAGTTCAACTTTATTTGTGCACCTTTCATTAATTTTTAGAATTGATATATCCAATCCATCCAATTTGCAAACATAACTTGAATCGAGCTTTCTACCTGTACTATCGAAAACCTCAAAATCATGACTATCAATATTATGCTCTGCCGTAAGTACATAGGAATGCTCGGCAAATCCTAAGCTAATCCACACACCGCTTCCAGTTAACTTAGACTTCACCTTAACTAATGCAGAGTGTAAACATCCAACATCAACCATTATAATTTAACCTTTGTCCCAAACTCATATTCCAAGAAATTCAGTTCGATCTCTTTATTTCGACGTTTACTATGAACCCATGAACCTTTCGGTACTAAAACTTCGGAATTCTTTGATTTTTCCTCTATTAGAGCAACAGTATAATAATTTGGATATGAACTTCTATTTCCAGGTATTAGATACTTAACCGTAGGAAATTTATCCAACAGTTCTTTCGAAATATTGTACTTGCTCCCATGATGCGGAATCTTGAATAGTGAAACTGGTGTACATTCGATGTCAGCACTTAGTATTTGGCTAGGAACACTGTCCCCACAAAACAACATTTTCTGTTCATCACAAGTTATCAAACAGACAATACTGGATAAGTTCTGTGGCTTATCGTCTTCCTTGTACTTCTTAGTAATTAGCACATCTTTATCGTACTCTTCATCTTCATCATGGCCGATGTTAGTTTCTCGCCAATTATCATGATTAGCTTCCAATGCCTCTTTAGTTGGAGACAGAATATCTATAACTATATTCTCATCGATCTCAAGCTTACAGCCTTGATACACTTGAACGAGCTCTATACCTTTATTTATGATCAATCCAAGAAGAGTGTTACCTTCTTGATAGCCGCACTGAGTACTCTTTTCTTTAATTACCTTTATTTCTGCTTCACTGTGAGGCACATTAAAGACAACTTTGCCAATACTCTGACTGTTAACGCTATCACTTTCAAATAGCGCTAAAAGACCATTAACATGATCCTTATCGACGTGCGTTAATATGACTAAGTCAATTTTGCCACCCTCTTCATGTATCTTCTCAATTAACTTTAATGCTTTCCTGCCATCTCCTTTAAAACCACCATCGATTAAAATATGTTTATGCCCCGACGTCCCCAACAGTTTTAGGAGGAAAGAGTCTGCATTTGAATCCGTGAGTGTTGTAAGTTCTATGTTTCCAATCATAATTATTGTGCAACTGTAATAAAATATCTATCAATAATTTATCACAGTTGCATATATCGTAGTTAATATAATGACAAGAGTTTGAGGTCTAGAACACTAAGTAGTCATCATAGTAGTCAAAAGGTATTGGAACTGGATAGCGACTAAATTAGTATATACAGCATGTTACATCAAGAACCAACCAAATCATACTAACGTAGTTAGAGAGCTTTGACTGAATATAGATGATGAAATAAAGTGACCCCTTCTAAAGTCACTTTATAGGAATTATTTCGAATTGTTATTTTTAAAGCATGGAAGGCCTTGATCCGCATACCACGTTTTAATTTCAGAGATAACCCCGTTAGGCGAATCATTCTCAGGTAATTTAGGATGAGTTATTAATCCACTTTTATCTGGATGTTTCACTATTTGATTAAATTTATATATAAACTCATCTTCTTCATCTTCAGTTCCTTCCCCATTCCAGAAGGCTTCTAAAAATGAAAGAAATTCATCTTCAGTATAATCACTCAAATTATTTTTCAATAACTGCATATTATGTCCTATGAATATCTATATGTCTTTTAGGTGTTAAAATACTTAAATTATCAACATCCATCACTGCTCCACCATATTGAATTTCTTGTTTATGGTGAATTTCAAATCGACCTCTCTTCCCTACATGATCTGAAGGCAAAGCAAATGGAGCTCGCCCTTTTCTCATCATTCTTTGGTTTTGTGATGAAAATTGCGATGTTAAAGCTAAATCTTGAGATACCTCAATCCAAAACTTCCTCCTGAACGCATCAAAATTACTAAATTCTTGACCTCGCAATTTATCTGCAATTTGTGACGGGATCGGAGCGCCTAAATCTTTACCTGCATTAGCTAGCCAAATGCCCGTAATATCTTCCCCTTTTCCTGTAACAACGCCTGATTCATCACGGGCAGTCTTTTTAAACACCAAATATAACGGTGGTAAACCTGCATCAGCAGGAAATGTAACGATATACTCAACTAATTCATCTTCTGGGTAAAGTACCGTCCCTAATTCTTGTTCATGCTCTTCTATTGGCCTTACCCATACATCATGGACATCTAAGCCGTCATACTCTGGACGCTCTGTGCTTGGGTCTAGCTTATACTCTTCACCATCGGGTACCCACGTTAGTGTAATACCCTCTTCAAGATCAATAACGAACTTATCACCATCTCGATCAGCAACTTTCTTTTTTACTCTTTCACCATAAGCATACCCATCACCAGAATGTATACCAACGACTTGTTCAACCCCATTTTCATCTTTGTATAAATTAAAACGAACGGTTGTATTTATTGCATCTGAGGTATCAAATTGAAGACTGCCATCAAGCGAACCATCCCCTAACTGTGACGGCCATAATGCAGTAATAAGACCACCACCTAAACGAGCCATGCCGCTAACTGCTGCATCAGATAAAATCCAACTCCCCATAGGTTTACTGACATTACTGCTTAGCGTGCCTAATAAACTACCGCCAGTGGCGCTTGATGCAGGCAAGGCAAGAACCGCCATGTCACCAAACTCTGTAGCTTTAGCCATTGGATCTATCTTACATACATTCAATATCGGCGTTTGTTGCGGTATCGCATTATCATTAATCGCAGCTTTTACATTATGACGAAGCTGTGGAGTAGATGCCGATGTACAAGTATTAGCAAAGCTTATTGATTGTCCAATATTTTGAATTTTTACTGCAGGAAGCGTCTCGTCTTCTTGCTCATGAACTAACTTGTTTTCGTGTTTGCTTTGGACGATAGCATTAACATCAAGCAAACAAGCGTGTGTATCAAGCCAATTTGAATCAATATCTTTAAATTGCTCAGAAGACATTTTTTGCGGAAGATAAAGTAAATGCTGACGTGCAATCACTGTATTATTGATTTTCCAAGGCAGTAAAATGAAAGCATAATCATGAGCCGATACTAACTCATCAGTGAGAGCTTCTTTCGTTGAGCAAGTAACTTGAAACGCCCATTTTCCTGAGCCTTTTAATTTATATTCATAACTTAATACATCATCAATAAAATGATAAAAATAACCTTCCGTTGGCCACCCTAAACGCTCCCCTACTTGAACAGCAGGCTTAATAGGAACAAAAGATTCAGTATGACTTCCAGATCCTGCTTTCACTGGCTTTACATCATCAAATGATATTGCCTCACCACTTAAACCAAAAAATTCACGAGACAGTTTTTTCGGTTCATCAATATTTACGCTAGTGGTTAGTCGTGTAAAACCTTCGTCGGTTTGAGTTTTATTCCATGAAGGTATGTTTGCTTCTTCCTTAGTTTTACCTAAAGAAAAAACACCAACTTGATAAGTATTCAATTCATCTTGAGAGCAAGCGATTTCAATTGAGTATTCAAAAGCAGCGGCTTTAGCTTGCGGATCTGTAACTGGTTCATAATGAGGAGCATCAGGCTTCGTTTCTTTTGCCAGCTCTTCATTCCATGGAAAATAAGCATTTATAAATTTTGTCGTTTTCTTTTCCATGTAATCCCTATCATTACTTAAACCTCATCTGTAATGATAAATGAAAACTCAAATGCGTTTTTACTGAACCCAATAGATAAAGTAACCAAAATACCAGTTAGATTGTATTAATGATATCCGGACATAAAAAAACTCCCTAGCACAAAGTACCAGCGAGTTTTATTGTAGGTCTAACTTTTACTTTAGCTCTTAATCTAGCTACAAACTAACCTAATTAGTTAACTCGCTTAGTGGCTACCTTTGGCTTATCAACTTCCGTCAATAGCCCTTTAAGTAGACTTGCACTGCCTAACAACAGAATAATGGTAAACGGCATTGCTGCAATAATGGTAATTGATTGCAACGATTGAATAGATTCAGTACCACCAATCCACAACATAATCATAGCGATAGCACCAGAGATAACAGCCCAAACTACTTTCTGTTTAACTGGTACTTCTAATTTACCACCAGCTGTCATGCCATCAATAACGATAGAGCCTGAGTCCAACGTTGTCACAAAGAAAACGATGATCAATGCTACCGCAATGAAAGATAAAATATCTCCGAACGGATAAGCATCTAGCATGTGGAACAAGCTTAGAGAAACATCGCTAATACCTTGTTGAGTACCCAACAATCCAACTTTATCGATCACTTGTTGAATAGCCACTCCGCCAAAGATAGACATCCAAGCCGTTGTTACCATAGTCGGAATAAGCATTACACAAAGAAGGAATTCACGAACAGTACGACCTCTAGAGATACGCGCTACGAACATACCAAAGAAAGGTGCATACGCAACCCACCATGCCCAATAGAACACAGTCCAACCATGCAACCAAGTGGTGTCTTCACGGCCAGAACTTTGGCTTAGTGGAACAATGTTCTTCACATACCCTGTCAATGCGGTAACTAATGAATCCAATACGGTTGTGAAGTTCAACACAGCAATCAGACCAAGGAAGATAAAGGCAATAACCATATTTAGGTTACTCAGAAACTTAACGCCCCCATCCATACCACGTAGAACAGAGATAATAGCTAAGCCCATAATCAATACGATAATAGCCTGTTGAAGATAGATATTATTTTCCATTCCGAAAACATGGCTAATACCACTCGCCGCTTGTGAGCCGCCTAAACCAAGAGACGTTGCAAGACCAAATAAGGTAACTAACACGGTTAAGATATCAATCACATCACCGGTTTTACCCCAAACTCGATCCCCTAATAGTGGATAAAACACCGAGCGCATTGATAATGGTAGCCCTTTGTTATAAACAAAATAAGCAAGGCAAAGTGCTGTCATGCCATAGATAGCCCACGCATGTAAGCCCCAGTGGAAGACAGTTGCACCTAATGCTAATTCACGACCTGCTTCTGTAAAAGGTTCTACATTAAGCGGGGTTCCAAACCAGTTGGTAAAGAACGCCGTAGGCTCTGCAACACCCCAGAAAATAAGCCCAATACCCATACCTGCGGCAAATAGCATCGAGATCCAAGAGGCTTTGGAGTAATCTGGTTTTGCACTTTCACCACCTAAACGAATTTTACCCAAAGGTGAAAACGCGATAATAATGGCTAAAATTAATAATATGTTAGCTCCCCACATAAAGAGGAAGTCAAAATTTGATAATACAGAGCCTTTAAGAGAATCAATGGCGGCTTTTGCGTCTGCAGGTGGTAATGCGAGAAGTGTGATAATGAAGAGAAGAGATAAGCCGACTGAGGCTATAAAAACTGTGTTATGGACATCCATGCCCCATTTACTAATGTTATCTTGACCGACTTCATAATCTGTCGATTCAATACTGTACTTTTCTGATTTAAAACCCATAAATGATAATGTTCAGATATCCGAATTAACGAATACAAGGACAACTCCTTATCCAATTACTATTTGATTGAGTAGCGGGACCATGTAAATAAACATGATAAAAATCACCACTATAGGTGATTAATTGCTCTTTTTCTCAACCCCAAGCGGCGAATTATAACACAAAATGAGTAGTTATTGGTGATTAGAGTGACTCTGTAGGTTTTTCAGAGACTGGCTCCCCTACCATTGTATGAATTAAGGAGCCCAATTTATCGCGTATAAAAATATAGAAGCATGCGATATTTGAAGTATTAAATTCGACCACCTTTCGAGATCAATATCCTTTCTTTAATCGCTTAGATACACTCTGAGTATGGTTAATTAGCTTACCCAGAGCCTTATCTTTAGAGCGTTTCTCTGCTAGTGTTGCTCCGTTTTGGGCTTGTTCTCTAAGTAATTTTTGAAAGCTATGCAAACGTCTTTCTGCCAAGTCTCCATTTTTAATTGCCCGTTGAACGGCGCAACCAGGCTCATTACCGTGTGAGCAATCTGAAAAACGACATTGCTCAGCAAGCTCTGCGATCTCAGAAAATGTTTCGCTGATACCATGTTCACTGCTGCCAAGTTGTAGCTCTCGCATCCCAGGGGTGTCCATTAAAACACCACCACTTGGCAATATTTTTAGGGCTCGATGCGTTGTGGTGTGACGTCCTTTACTATCATCTTCACGAATCCCTCCCGTTTGTTGAGACTCAAAACCCAGTAAGCCATTGACTAGGGTTGATTTACCTACGCCCGATGAGCCCAAAAATGCAATCGTTTTGCCATTACGACAGTGTATTCCAAGCTGTTGAATACTTTGACTATCGAGCGCATTAAGCGTGTGAACCTCTAGCATTGGATCTAATTTCTGCACTTGCTCTCGCTTAACATCGGCATCTTCACATAGGTCGGCCTTAGTTAAAATAATCACAGGCTCAACCATCGCCTCTCGGGCCAAAGTAAGATAACGCTCAATTCGACTCAGACTAAAATCATTATTTAGGGAAGAGACAATCATGACACTATCAATATTCGATGCGATCAACTGAGTCGTTACCTTAGAACCCGGCGCTTTACGTTCAAATAGGGATTGACGATCTAAACTTCTATGCACTCTGAGCTGCTCATCAAATAACAACCAATCACCAACACATATTTTTTCGTCATTTACCGTAAAAGTGAGACTTTGTTGACCTTGATCCGACATCACTACGATACGATCACGATGCTGTTCAATCACGCGACCTATATTAAAATCAGTTAGGTCTTCTAAGCTCAATTGTTGTTGGAAAAAAGGTTTCCAACCAAGTTGTTGAAGTGTTGAAATTTGGCTGCTCATTGGCTGTGCTCTCATATCTAAGTAGTTGTACTCATCATAAAGAAACCTTATCAGCAAAGATTGAACAAAAGCGACAGTTTATAAGTAACTTAACCAATATCTAACTACCTCACTCCCGATAGCAAAAGCCTTATACACCAAGTGCTCACTCTTTATGCGCGTTAGAAAAATATTCATTATTGATTAGCAAACCTAATTTATTTTATCGCACTAAAACAGAACAAAATCACATAAGAAACATCAACTACTAACCTTTCAGCAACTTAGATAACCTAACAGATACTTAATTGAACTATTAACTCAAATATTACTAATGGTTAATTATTAGAGCATTTAATCTAATGCGACATGAATCACAGAGAAAAATTTCAAAGCAAACAAATATCACGTTTTAATTTATAAAATTAGTTTTTAATGCCAGCACAATTACAAACAGCTAGGTGAAATAACTAATATGGATAATAAAACAAGTATATTAAACCAACCAAAGCCATTTAAAATGATATTTTTCATTGAACTATGGGAGCGGTTTGGTTACTACGGACTTCAAGGGATACTCGCCGTCTATTTTGTAGATAAACTCGGTTTCAGCATGCAAGACTCTTTTGTTACCTTTGGTGCATTTGCTGCTTTAGTTTATGGTCTTGTCTCTGTCGGTGGCTACGTCGGTGATTATGTTCTAGGTACTAAGCGCACCATGGTTTTTGGTGCTGTCGTTCTTGCTCTCGGCTATTTTTTAATGGGATTTTCAATTTTAAATCCTAACTTTATTTATTTGGCTCTAGGTGCTATCGCGGTTGGTAATGGCTTATTTAAAGCAAACCCATCAAGCCTATTAGCAAAGTGTTATGAAAAAGGTGATTCCCGCTTAGATGGCGCATTTACCCTTTACTATATGTCAATCAACATTGGCTCTTTAGTTTCGCTTTCTCTAAGCCCTGTTATTGCGAATAATTATGGCTATGAATATGCCTTTCTAATCTGTGGTCTAGGTCTTGTTGCCAGTTTATTTAGCTACTTTGCATTACGTAGCACAGTACAAGGCATTGGTTCTGAACCTGATACCCTGCCGCTAAATAAAACCAAAGCCTTAATCGTTTTAATCGGCACTGTTGCATCGACTCTAGTGTGTGCATGGTTACTGCAAAATATTATGATGGCAAACCTAGCACTAGGTGTCATTGGTGTTGGTGTAGTTGGCTTCTTTTTAAAAGAAACCTTTAAAGAGACAGGCGAACAACGTAACAAAATGATTGTGGCTTTCATTCTTATGCTACAAGCGATTATTTTCTACGTGCTATACGCACAAATGCCAACGTCACTAAACTTCTTTGCGATTAATAACGTTCATACTGAATTGTTCGGTATTGATATTAACCCTGTTAGCTTACAAGCGTTAAATCCATTCTGGGTGGTATTCTGTAGCCCTATCTTGGCTTACTTATACACCTACTACGGTAACCAAAATAAAGACTTATCTATGCCAGGTAAATTTACTGTTGGTATGTTTATGTGTGCCTTTGGTTTCTTATTTGTTGCTGCCGCTGGTAATTGGTTTGCTGACCAAGCCGGTATGGTTTCGGTTTGGTGGATGGTTCTGGTTTACTTATTCCAAAGCTTAGGTGAGTTGATGATCAGTGGTCTTGGCCTTGCAATGGTAGCAAGCTTAGTTCCGCAACGTTTAATGGGTTTCACTATGGGTGCATGGTTCTTAACTCAAGCGGCTTCGTTCATCATTGGTGGTTACATTGCTACATTCAGTGCGACACCTGAGCATCTTACTGATCCTCTAGATACCCTACCTGTCTATACTGAGCTGTTCCAAAATATCGGTTTTGTGACTCTAGCGGTTGCTATCGTAATGGCAATTACAGCACCAAAACTTAATCGTATGATGACAAGTTCACAGCCTGAAGAAATTGAACTGGTCGAGCAGCATTAATTAGTATTCGCTCAATGACTTAATAGATAAGTTATTTAATAAAAAAAGCAGAATGAAGCGTGATGCTCATTCTGCTTTTTATTGCTGATTCCTATTTACTGCAATTCGATTATTACTAATAAATATTCAAATCACTTAAACGGATCCACCTTCATATTACTTAACGTAAAGGCATATACATCTGCCATTAAATCCATTGATTTTGAAATTGGCATACCAGCACCATGACCTGCGTTTACATCAATACGAATTAACACAGGATTGTCACCGGATTGCTTGGCTTGTAGCTCGGCAATGAACTTATAAGAATGTGCAGGAACGACGCGGTCATCATGATCAGCAGTGGTCACTAATGTTGCAGGGTATTCAACGCCCTCTTTCACGTTATGCACTGGCGAGTAATTGAGTAAATACTCAAACATCTCTTCACTTTGTTCTGATGTACCAAAATCGTAAGCCCAGCCCTCACCAGAGGTAAAAGTGTGGTAACGAAGCATGTCTAATACACCGACAGCTGGCAGAGCAACTTTAAATAACTCAGGTCGTTGAGTCATACATGCGCCAACCAATAAACCACCATTTGAGCCACCACGAATTGCCAAATGTGATGAGTCAGTGTAACCCGTGTCGATTAAGTATTCCGCGGCTGAAATAAAATCATCAAATACGTTTTGTTTTTTCTGCTGTGTTCCTGCATTGTGCCATTCTTTTCCATACTCACCGCCACCGCGAATATTGGGAATAGCATAAACACCACCTAACTCCAACCAACTTGCCATTACGCCACTAAAGCTTGGTGTTAGGCTGACGTTAAAGCCCCCGTAGCCGTAAAGAATGGTGGGATTGGTGCCATTTAACTCCAATCCTTTACGGTAAGAAATGATCATTGGAACTTGAGTGCCATCTTTTGAGGTATAGAACACTTGTTTCGACTCAAACTTTTCAGAATCAAAAGGCGATGCAGAGGCTAAATACAACTCGGTATGACCTGTTTTGACATCAAATTGGTAAATCGTTGGTGGGGTGACGTAGTTGGTAAAGGTGAAAAATAGATCCGTTTGATCTTTCTTACCCGATAATCCCGTCACTTGCCCTTCTCCCGGTAACTCAATATCACGCAGCAAGTTACCTGAAAAATCATATTGTTTAATTTTGCTTAAAACATCCATCATGTAATGCGCAAATAAGGTGCCACCACCAACGCTGATTTCAAGAGGCTGTGGTTGCTCTGGGATAACGTCCATCCAATCACAGGTGACTGCGTTATAAGAAACGATCTTACCGTTTGGTGCATTTAGGTTGGTGTACATTAATAGACGAGTGTCTTCATTCTCAATAACGTAAGTATCTGAATCAGTATGATCTAATACGGTAATTCGAGTTGGGTTCTCACAACTTAAACGCTCAAGATAAAGCTTATTACCAGAGGTCGAGGTCGCGGCTGATATAACCAAATATGCATCGTCTTCTGTTGTATAGCCACTGACATAACGATGCTTCTCTTCTTCTGTGGCACCAAACACCACAACATCGTCTGCTTGCGGTTTACCTATCTCATGAAAATAGAGTTTATGCTGCTCGGTTCTTGCTGATAGTTCACTGCCTGTTGGCTTGTCATAACTTGAGTAGTAAAAGCCTTTTGAGCCTAACCATGAGATGTCGGTAAATTTCGCATCAATAATAGGTGCTTCGATCTGCTCTTTGGTTTCTGTATTTAATACGAAGATTTTGCGCCAATCACTGCCCGCTTCTGAAATTGAATAAGCCACTAATGACATATCTTTAGAAAAGCTAACCGCACCTAACGAAGTGGTTCCCTCTTCACTGAAGGTATTTGGATCAAGAAAAACGTCAATTTCTCCGCCCTCTTTTGAGCGATACAACACACTTTGATTTTGTAAGCCGTCATTTTGATAGAAGTAAGTGTAATCACCACGCTTGAATGGCTGTGAGGTTTTTTGGTAATCCTGACCTTTTGCAATTAAAGCGCGAATATCATCACGAAAATCGACATGAGAAAGATAATCAAAGGTGACGTCATTTTGTTTATTTACCCACGCTTCTGTTTCTTTGCTTCTATCATCTTCTAGCCAACGATATGGGTCAGCAATGGTATGAGAAAAGTAGTGGTCAAGTGTTGAGTCTTGTTTTGTGAAAGGATAGATCATGATACATCCTATTTATAATTAATTGTCTGTTCGTAGAATACGCTCATTAAAAATAGGAATGCAACTGTTTGATGATTTAAGCCTAGTTATTGATACGACGCGCGCTACGGCTCTGTCTATGATGATGTATTTAAGGCTTTTGAACACTTTAGAATGTTTATTAATCAGCTTGTTTTGGGGATTAATATTTTATGATACATGTGTCACACTTTTTATAAAATAAAGAAGTAAGTTTGTCGACAGATTGAAGAATTAGCACTATTTTATCTCGAATCCACATCAATCGTGATTTGGACAATTTTCGAGCGCTATATTACTCACAAAAAACCGTCCGCATACACTATTTATACTCTATTAATTTTAAGTTAAACCCGTCTGATCCCCTCAGTACGGGGAGTTGTTGGTGCGCGAACTTAACATTGACTCTGTTTTTATTACGGACAATAAAAATGAAAAAACACTTCGAGCTTATCGATAAACCCACTTTTTTCGGCGCAATATTATTGCTTTGTGCTGTTGTAATTCCTTTACTGGTATTTCCAGAAGAAGGGGCTGCGTGGATAGCTGTTGCTAAAACATTTATGACCGACAAACTAGGCTTTGCTTATTTAGGTCTAGGTTTGGCAGCATTTTTCTTCATGATCTACATCGTTTTTTCTGATATCGGTCAGATCAAACTTGGTGACCCAGATGAAAAACCTGAATTTGCATTAGCGTCTTGGGCGGCAATGCTATTTTGTGGTGGCATCGGTGCAAGTATTTTGTACTGGGGTACTATTGAATGGGCATACTACTACCAAAACCCACCGTTTCAACTAGAAGCTGGCAGTGAAGAAGCAATCCGTTGGGCTGCGACTTATGGCCTGTTCCATTGGGGTCCAATTGCTTGGTGTATCTATATGATCCCTGCAATTCCAATCGCTTACTTCTTCTATGTGCGTAAACAACCTGTACTAAAAGTCTCTGCTGCACTTATGCCTGTTATTGGTGAAGCAAACAGTTTTGGTAAGTTAGGTAAAGTCATTGATGTACTGTTTATCTTTGGTTTATTAGGCGGCGCGGCTACAACCTTAGGCTTAGCAGCACCACTGATTAACGAAGGTATTAGCTACTTATTTGGTATTCCGGCATCAACTGGCAGCCAAATTGCTGTACTTATGGTTTGTACCGCTATCTTTGCTTACTCATCGTACATGGGCATGGACAAAGGCATTAAGATTTTAAGTAACATTAACTTCTGGGGTGCGTTAGGTTTATTGCTGTTTGTATTGGTTTGTGGTCCAACAATCTTTATGTTGGAAACAGGTCTAGATTCAATCGGTCGTATGCTGTCTAACTTCTTTGTAATGGCAACTTGGGCTGAACCTTTTGGTGGCATGGGTCCTTTTGAAGATACTCACTTCCCACAAGATTGGACTATTTTCTACTGGGCGTGGTGGCTAGTATTTGCACCAAGTATGGGTCTATTCGTAGCTCGTATTTCACGCGGTAGAACAATTAAGCAAATGGTATCTGGGGCGGTGTTCTTCGGCTCTCTAGGCTGTTCAATGTACTTCATCATTCTAGGTAACTACGGTTTATCACTGCAGTTATCGGGTGAGTTAGATGTGGTAGGAATTCTGAATTCCGAGGGCGCTACTCGTGCCATCTTCGCTACTTTAGAAACACTGCCGTTTAGTACTTTCGTTATTGCTTTGTTTACCTTGTTATGTGTGATTTTCACCGCGACAACGTTTGACTCTATCTCTTATATTTTAGCGTCAGTAGTTCAAACTAACGTAACTGAAGATCCAATGCGTTGGAACCGCCTGTTCTGGGCTTTCACTCTATCATTTATGCCATCGGCGTTGATGTTTATGGGCGGCTTGGCAACATTACAAACAGCGGCAATTGTTGGTGGTTTACCACTATTGGTTATCGCAGTTATGTTAATGATATCTGGTGTTAAAGCGGCAATGCTAGACTTATCACACCAAGATGATTACGTGGATCCTGTGATCAACATTTCTGATCTACCAGATGTTGATCCTTGGAGCAAAGAAGGCCAAGCATTGGCTCGCTTTGAGCAACTACGTGATAACGCAATTGAAGCAGCCGATCTTGAGCGTGAAGCGAACGATGCTATTTGGATGCTAAAAAAACAATTACGTAAAGAAGCATTAGCACGTGGTGAATCAAGCGTTGATTTAGGCGATGCGCCTGATGAAATTATTGAGCAACTTCGTCAGCTAACGGATGATTCAACCAAAGCGAAAGAAGCGAAATTAGCAGCGTCTGATCTTGCTCAAGAAGCGCGTGTTTCTTTTGATGCACTAATGCGTCAAAAGGTTGAAGACGAAACTTTGCAAGCGAATGAAGATGTTAAATTGGCGATTAAAACAAGATTAAATACGCCAAGCTAATCTACCTTTGTGGTTAATGTCTGCACTGAATATGCAGACATTAGTCCTAAAACTAAATACAAAAAAACCGCTAAATTTAAAGCGGTTTTTTTTGCTTATTCGATCTTATTTTTGCCGTTTTAAACCAAGGACATGATTAAAAAATAACGAGGTTATAACGAATAAATAAAATGTTAGAAATACTGTTCAATTTTTTGATAAGGCAAGTTAGGCTCTAACCCAACGTAGTCTTTTAATGCCTTAAAATATGAAGCTTCATCCCTTAACGTAATTTGTTGCGTTACCCCATTTTTCTTAATTTTTAACTGTTGGTTCGACAAAGTATTAATTCCCTCCTCCGTCGATAACGCAGCTATCGCACCAGAAGTAAAAACAGAATCTGAATGAGTCGAGGAAAAGTGATTTGCATACTCTAAATCGCCCTGACATACATAGCCCATATCAAAACTGTATATACTCAACCATTCACCTGATTCTTTAATCTGCAGTAAAACACCATAATGTTTATCACGAAGAAAACGAAAGGTTTGAAGATCCGTCTTCAGCTCTTTATCAAACTCTATAGGTAATGGCTCTCTTGGTGTAAAGGTACCAAAGCCGGCATCTACTAACCATTGCTGACTATTTATCGTTATTAGTGTTACACGGTGCCCACGCCCTGTTGGTTCTGGCGATAAATGAACTCTTCCTAATAATGTTCGGCCTTCAAAGCCTAAGGTCTTTAATACATTAAAAAGTAACCCGTTTAACTCATGACAATACCCACCTCGGTTCTTATTCACAAGTTTGTTATAAATAACCTCTTCAGACAGTTGAATTGACTCTCCATTTACAATATCAAAGTTCTCAAATGGGATAGTTCTATGCTGAGCACGATGTATCGCTTTTAAGTTTTCAATCGTTACTGCCGTCTCTTTAGGTAAACCAATTCGATTAAAATAATGAGTTAACATTTCTTGATTCATTTCATACCCTTGTTTCTAATCTTAAAATTATCTGTCGAACTTAAAAACACAGCTTAATACCTAAAGTTAAGTTGAGGTAAAGCTTTATTTCAAATAAATTTAAGAGTCCCCTTACAGCAAATTACCTCATTCCTAACACAATCGCTGCCACACCTGATACTGAGCACATTACCAAAGAAACCTTTCTTATTGTTCCTTTGTCAATTCTATCCACTACTTTCATAGCGACCAGATAACCGATAACCGAAGCAGGGAGCAATGGCAACGTAAGATATAAATGATTCAAGCTCATGTATCCAGCTGGAACTTGTACCACTAGAGATATAAAGCTACTCACCACAAAGAACGCTGATAAATTAGCACGAATTAAATTTGCTTCTTGATGCTGTAATAACAGAGCCATTGGAGGTCCACCAATACCTGAACTGGTCCCGAATAGGCCAGAGAAGAAACCCGCAATCGTCATTCTTGAGTTATTTGGTTCGATACGAAATGGAAGCAAGCTAATCGCAACAGCAAGTAATACAACCACGCCAATCCAAAGAGACAGCAGTTTTGCATCTACATAATAAAGCAGTAAACCACCAAATACAGAACCGGGAATTCGACCTAAAAAGGCATAGCCTAAGCCGCGAAAAGAGACATTCGCTTTGTATTTATAGGCATTAATTATGGATAAGAATAAACCGACAATTACGATTGGGCCCGGCACATAATTTGGCGAGATTAAAAATAATAGTGGAGCAGTAACAATGGCTAAGCCAAAACCAATGGCGCTTTGCACAAATGAGCCAATAAAAATCAGGATCATTGCGAAGAGTAAACCAAGATCCATCAGTGGTAGTTCCATAAAAAATGCCTTCTGATTATTAATATAAAACAGAAAGCATTATGAACTAGATTTTAGAAAGGAAATAGCAGTATTACACTCTTTACCCTTTCATTATTATTCAACCGATTGCAGAGTTTCCCACGTCACTTCACAGTCGCCTTTCTCTGTTGAAATAAACGCAGAATCACCCGTGATCATCACTGACATTTCCATCGTTCTTTCTAATAATGCAGAAAATGAGTGAATTTGCTCAGAGTCAAAGCGAACCACATCAACAGGATATTGTTTATATTTGCTTTCGTTCTGTTTCCACCACACTTCAGATTTTGAATTGAAGCTGTACACTTTAGTTACTTTTGACTGACGTGATGCTTTCTTCATGCGCTCAGGATCAGGTTCACCTGCATCAATCCAAAGAGAGATCGTATCATCATATTCACGAACCCAAATATCAGGCTCATCAATCGCAGACAACCCTTTCGTAAACGTTAGGCGCTCTTCTGCATTCAAACAAAATGCCAATACACGAGCCATCATACGCTCTTCACTTTCTGATGGATGCTGAGCGATGGTTAAGCTTACTGAATCATAATGATCACGATTCATGTCTGTTAATGCGACACGAAATTTGTAGATGGTTGGTTTGATAGCCACTGGCTTTCCTAACTATTTGAGAATTGAGGGCATTGTACGCGATTCTTGTTGGTTAGCTAGGCATAAAAAAAGGCCTCACAGTGGTACCTGTGAGGCCTTTGCGTACTTATAGGGGAAAGTACTTATTAATTCTTTATTTTTCTAATACTAAGTTTAGCTTAAATCAACGTTCTTTATTCCAAAAAACCACGTTGCAACAAAACCAGCTACGTATGAAATAACCAAACCTGCGGCGAATACCAACATACCAGCAAAGATACCTGAACTAGATGTCATAAGCGGCAATGCCACAATACCTGATGGACCAAATACAGTGTTTAAGCCAACAGGTAGCCCCATATACGAAACAAGCCCAATAAAGAAGCCACCAGTTGCCCCGCCCACACACGCAGTAATAAATGGTTTTACTCTTGGTAATGTTACGCCATAAATAAGCGGCTCACCTATTCCTAAGAACCCAGGAATAATAGCGCCTTTAACTTGTGTACGTAATAGTGCGTCTTTACCTGCTTTTGAATAAAGCGCTAATGCCGCACCGACTTGCCCTGCACCTGCCATTGCTAGGATTGGGAATAGTGAATTAAACCCTTGAGCATCCATTAGTGCAAAATACACAGGAACAAAGCCTTGGTGAATACCAAACATTACCGATATTAGGAATAAACCAGCCAGAATAGCACTACCAAATGGATTACCATTTAAGTTAATGAATAACCAAGACATACCTTGGAATAACACACCACCAATAGGCATGATAACCACAAAGGTAACTGCACCCATGATAAGCAGCGTAACCACTGAGGTTAAAATCATGTCTAGGTTATCTGGCATGTATTGACGTACTTTTTTCTCAACAGCCGCACCAACTATCGCAGCAATCAATACCCCAATAATATTGCCTCTAGGGTCAATACCATGACCAAAGAAATCCGTCATGCCTGAGTAAATGCCAGAGGTGGCTTCCGGGTTATAACCAAGAACAAATAGAGAGGCTAAAATCGCACCGTTTACACCTGAACCACCAAAAGCTTGTTGTGCGTTGTAACCAATTAAAATACTTAAAAAGCTAAACAGACCTTTACTAAAGACCTTCATGTAGAGAATCAAATCAACCAAATTAGCATTTGGTGACTCATTACCCATCACGTAAACTTGGTCCAATAATGTTGCAAAACCTAATAACAAACCAGCAGCAATAAATCCTGGAATTAACGGTGTAAAAATGGTCGCGAATTTACTTAAAAATCGCTGTGTCGCACTGGTCTGTTTCTTTTTCAGTTTCTGCTTATGTTCAGAAGCTACATCTTTTAAATCTCGATTTTCTGAGGTTACTGGCGTTGACTCTTCGTCACCTTCCATCATCTCATTCATCATTTCAGCGGCGGTTTGTGCTTTACCCGGACCTAAAACGATTTGAAATTGATCGTCACTTTCTACTAATCCCATCACGCCTGCAATGCGCTTAATTGTATCTCTGTCTGCAAGATCATCATTGTGTAATGTTAAACGTAAACGAGTCATGCAGTTTCCGCATTTAATGACATTATTTTTGCCACCAATTGCAGAGAGTATTTCTTGAATCATGGAAGTGGTTATTTTAGCCATGTCCTGTTCCCTTTCAATTTTCTCAGTATAAAGGCCACTTATGGCCTTGTTATCGCTTAGCCATTATTGATCTGAAAGCGCGTTGCGAATAAAGCCATTATGTTTTGCTAACTTTGCTTTCGCGCTTTTTGCATCTAACCCAGACAAAACCATTAAAATGGCTGTTTTACAGTGATTATCACATTGAGATAGAGCCTCAGTCGCTTCTGTTTCTTGGCAGCCTGTTGCTTCTATTACAATGTTCTTTTGGCGTTGTACTAATTTTGCGTTGGTTGCTTCTACGTCAACCATTAAGTTGCCAAATACTTTACCCGTACGGATCATCGCCCCTGTCGTTAGCATATTCAGCACTAACTTTTGAGCCGTTCCTGCTTTCATACGAGAAGAGCCTGTAACCACTTCAGGGCCTACGACTGGTGTCATATTAATATCGGCAAGCTCTGCCATTGGGCTGTTTGGGTTGCAGCTTAACGTCGCAACTGTTGCACCCACTGATTTTGCGTATTCCATCGCACCAAGAACATAAGGAGTACGACCACTCGCTGCAATACCAACTAATACGTCTTTCTCATTGAGGCCTAAATCTTGTAGATCTGAAGCGCCTAGTTCACGATTATCTTCTGCGTTCTCTACTGCTTTTAGAATCGCTCTATGGCCACCAGCAATTAGACCAACCACTAAATCAGGGTTAGAACCATAAGTCGGAGGACATTCACTTGCATCTAAAATACCTAAACGACCTGATGTGCCTGCACCGGTATAGATTAAGCGTCCACCTGATTGAAATGCGATTGCAATGGCATCGACCACTTCTGCGATTTGAGGAAGAATGGCTTCAACAGCTAAAGCGACTTTTTGATCTTCTTGATTAATCACTGTCAGCATTTCAACCGTTGATAATACATCGATTTTTTCACTGGCTTGATTACGGCTTTCTGTTACTAATGTAGTTAAGTCAATTTTCATTATTAGGTTCTCTTCAAAAGATAAATTCTCAATTTCAATGGTTGCCATCATAAAGAATAAAAAATTCCATTTAGTGACCAAAATCACAACAAAAGTTATTCTAAACTCTCAAAATAGATGGAATAAACAAAAATAACAATAAGAAAAACCAGAGAGAACATGCAAATTATCTAGTTAAATTACAATCACTTAAAAAGAATTAAACCACAAAGAATAATAGAAAAAGATTTGGAATAATTAATTCAAAAAAAGATAGGAACTATGAGCATTTTAGAAAAAATACAAAAACAAAGAAGCAGCTTATCAACCAATGGGATCAAAATTTTAGATTTCATACTTGAGGCCCCCTCTTCAATTGGATCATATTCCAGTCAAGAATTGGCCAGCAAAGTGGGCGTATCGCAATCAAGCATAGTTAAGCTAACTCAACGATTAGGTTTTAAAGGGTTCACGGCTTTTAAGTTGGCGATCATTGAAGACCTTGGAAGAAAACAAGCGATTCTAGAGCCTGAACGCCCTATCCATAATAAAATCCACAGTGATGACTCTTCTCAAACCATGGCGCAAAAATTGATTCAAGAAAAACATCACGCGCTCATTGCAACGACTAATGCAATTGATTACAGCGAATTTGAAACCATTATTTCATTATTAAACAGAGCGAATCGAATTCAAATTGTGGGGATTGGTGGCTCAGCATTAACCGCAAAAGATCTGGCTTTTAAACTGCTTAAACTTGGCATGATTGCACTATCAGAGCAAGACAGCCATGTTCAAATAGCCACAGCGAATACGCTCTCGGTTGGAGATATCCAGATAGTGATCTCTTATTCAGGCAATCGAAAGGAAATATTAGTCGCAGCACAAACTGCATTAGAGAAAGGCGCTACCGTTATTGCCTTAACTTCAACAAAGAAAAACCCATTAAGAAAAATTGCAAGTTATTGTATTGATACCATTGCTGATGAACGGCAGTTTCGTAGTTCGTCTATCTCATCTAGAACCGCGCAGAATGTCGTTACTGATTTGATATTTATGACCTTGTTTCAATCACGAAGTGATACGGCAAAACTGTTGATTAATGATATTTCATCTTCTATTGATAAAGTGCGCTAAAAACTCCATTTGATTTGAGCGTATAGCAAGGTGCTTGGGTTTTCGCCAAACACGCTGTCGCTCGCCCCATCAAAATATTGCACAACACCAATTAATTGCCAATCATCGGCCAATGAGTAGGTCTGATTAACACCAACAAAGAAAGATCTATCATCGTAATAACTGTTCATAAAGGTAAGTCTTGATAATGGCGATAAATCCACACCTAAGCTTGAATACCATGTCCAATGGGTAAAGCTAAGGGTTCTGGCACTGAGTGGTAAATTTAAGTATGCCATTGCATTATCGGCATCTTGAGGCTCTGAGATATGCATGAGAGAGCCTTGAATCACCCAGTTTTGAGTTCCATCAAAGCGATAATCCATCTCAACGCTTGAGACACTTGATGCGATTAACTCTTCTTGTTGAGTGCTATTTTGTGATTGATAGCTATCTTGTGTCGGTTCAAACCAACTGAACTCACCACGCAACCCAGCGCCATAAATATCCCCTGCAAAGCCTGCACCTACCACATAATCTAACTGGGATTTACCTAGCAGAACCTGCATGTCCCATCCCTGTTTATTAAACAGATATCGCGCTGCATAGCTGTCTAACTCACTGTCAGAATTGGGATTAAAGACCAAGTCAATGGAACTCGCGAAACCGAGTTTTTTACTTACCATTATCGCATCGGTTCCTGGGCGCTCTTCATAATCAAAATCATAAATCGAGTATGAGTTGAAGATATCGTTTGGGTTCCATACGGTGGTCATTCCCCAATTAATACGAAAGCGTCCTGCTTTAAATTGCCAATCATCTTTATTCCAATTGAGGTAGGCGCGATCAAATTGAGAATTCCCCACCACGCCCTTTTTATCTATCCAATTTTTAGATAAATCAACGTAGCCGGGATCATAAGAGATGAAATCACCATAACTTGAGTACTCTGCGCTATCACCAAATAACAGACGATTACGCATACCCAAATTCACTCGTAACTGATCATTAAATCGGTATTCAAAATTAAAACGTTGATGGACGATATTATCAAAAATAGTCTCGCCAGAATTAGGGATGGTACTGGTTGCCATGTATTTTACATAACCGTTTAAATCCCAACTTTTCTCTGGGGTTAAGCCTGGGATTTGAGCATAGCTCGATAGGCTACTGAACAATAAAAAAGGCACAAACCTTGTGAATACTTTCTTCATCAGTTCATGCCCTCTTAGTGATACCTATTCTAGATAAGTATTATGTCTGCTTGATAATGATTAGGTTACGACAGTTCCTTGAACTTTATCAACAGTTCTTTCTGCTCTTCAGTCAGATTCGTCGGTGTTGCCACAGTAATGACAACCATTAGATCGCCCGTCGCACCTTTACGGCTCTTCACGCCTTTTTCTTTCATGCGGAATTTACGACCATTTTGAGTCCCTGCTGGCACTTTTAATTTAAAGCGGCTTTCTAAGGTTTGAATTTCAACCTCACCACCCAGTGCTGCTGTCACAAAATCAGTCGTTACTGGACAAATTAAATCATTACCTTCACGTTTTAAGTGTGTATGTGCACGAACATGAATTTGAATTAATAAGTCACCTGCTGGGCCACCGTATGCGCCCGCTTCGCCTTTACCTGCGAAACGAATTTTTTCACCGTCTTCAATACCTGCAGGTACTTTAACGTTGATTTTCTTATTCACGCCATTCACTGGCAGTTCAATCACTTGCTCACAGCCGTTAATCGCTTCAGCAAATTCAACCGTTAAGCTAAACTGACGATCTTGACCTTTTTGTGGGCGTGGTTGACGCTGTTGAGAGAACATATCTTCAAAACCGCCGCCGCCGCCAAAACCACCACGTGAACGACCACCAAATGCGCCACCGAAAATATCTTCAAATCCGCCGTAACCTTGGCTATGACCGCCACCAAAGCCACCGCCTCCACCCATGCCACCATTTTGGAATGCTGCGTGACCATAGTCATCATACTGGCCGCGTTTATCGGCATCAGTTAGAATTTCGTACGCTTCTTTTATCTCTTTAAATTTGTCTGCAGCTTGCGCATCACCCGGGTTCTTATCTGGGTGGTATTTCATCGCAAGACGTTTGTATGCTTTTTTGATCTCTTTTTCTGTGCTGCTTTTGGAGACACCAAGGACTTCATAATAATCACGTTTAGACATGACTTAACCTCGTCAATGAATAGAAACAGACATAAAACGGAATCGCTTATGCCTTTCTTTGAATAAATCTAATCAAAGGAGTTTATGTCCTATCAGATTAAGGTCAAGATCTATCTCACAAAATGCGGCAGTTATTGTTGTTTATCTTCTTTCAGTTGCCCATCTTCAAATACAATAACCCGCTTCGCTCGATTAAAGACCCTTGAATCATGAGTTGAGAAAATGAACGTCGTCCCCTCTTCTTTATTCAAGCTTTCCATTATATCAAGCAGCTCTGCGGTGCTTTTAGCATCTAGGTTTGCCGTTGGTTCATCGGCCATAATAAAGCGTGGTCTTGGGGCAAGCGCTCGTGCAACTGCAACTCGTTGTTGCTGCCCCCCAGAGAGTTGAGCGGGTCTTTTATGTTGCTGATCTTCTAAGCCCACTTTTTTCAGTAAGTCTTGCGCTCTTTGTTTACACTCACCCTCAGCGTGACCCTGTAACTGCATGACAAACTCCACATTCTCTAATGCAGTCAATACCGGTAATAAACTGTAGTCTTGAAAGATGAATCCTATATTGTCACGACGAAACTCTATCAACTTCTTTTCATCCAACTGCGTCAGCTCATTTCCATCAATACTCACTTTTCCTGAGGTAACGCTGTCTATTCCGCCAAGCATATTTAACAGCGTCGTTTTCCCTGAGCCAGATGGACCAATCACGGCCACAAACTCCCCTTGTTCAATCATCAAATCAAGGTGATCAACCGCATGAACAGGGAAATCCGACTCCGGGTTATAGGTTTTGCATAACTGCTCAATTTTTATCGTCATACTTTTTACCTTATTGTTTCTCTGCCATAGCTTCGACGGGTTTCTTCTTAATAATTTGATGAGCCGGATAAAGGCCAGCCCATACACTGACACACCACACCATCACAAAAACGGTAACATAATCACTAAAGGAGACACTTGGATATAAGACAGAATCAATACCAAATGCATTTAATCCTTCTGCCATTGCTTCAAGCGGAATACCTGTTTGGTTTAAAATAAACATCAAAAATAAGGCACATATAACGCCAGAACCCGCTCCGATGAGACCAATAAAGCCAGACTCTAAAATGATTAATCGGCGAATATTGCCTTTTTTCATTCCCACCGCCATCAATACACCGAATTCTCTAGTGCGCTCAAAGACCGACATCAAAAGAATATTGATGATGCCAAAGCCCATTGCGATAACAAAGATAACTAAGATCACTTGATTACCGGCATTCATCGAGCTCATCATGGTAGATAGCAGAGGTTGTAATTGCAGCCAATCTTGCACGCTATTGTTATTTGAAGAATAGTTATTTGAAATGGTATGGCTTAACTGATCGCGAAAATCACTCACTTGATCTTCATCATGCAGTAAGATCGCGATTTCATGATCATAATGCACTTGGCCAAGCTGTTGAATATCGGCTTTTCTAACATATACATTAGCATCATCAAAGGTGCTGGATGAGGTCTTAAAAACCCCTCTTACCCGAAACGCAGCACCCGTAACATCACCTGTCGTATCCGTAAACGTAAGTACTATTTTAGAACCGACTCTCAGCTTTAATCGATCCGCGGTTTTCTGTGATACTAAAATAGGGTTACGCCCTTTATCATCAAGCCATTCCCCTTCAAGAATGTGCTCTGCTATCGGTGTTATCTTTGGCTCTGACTCTAAATCAATACCATTAACTTGAATACCACGAGTACTGCGAGCTGACGCTATCATGCCGTTAACTAAGGTTCTGCTTGTCCACGCTTTTACTTGTGGTGCTTGTTCTAACCACTTTGTTATTTCAGCTTCATTATCAATCACCAGATTAATGTCTGGATTTAATGCGTAATTTTTCTGATGAATTTGAATATGACTGGTTTGCCACTGAATGGTATTTTTAACGAGGTTATCGATTATACCATTCATAAATCCCATCATTAGCATTACACCAACGACACCAAAGATCATCGCACCTAACATAATGGAGGTTCGTAATTTATTTCGCCATACATTACGCCACGCTAATTTAACCAGCATGCGAACCTCCTTTTAACGCTGTAACAATATCTAAATGATAAATACGCCATAATGGATAAATAAGACAAAGCAGTAACAGCCCTATCACGATCATAATTTGATCAATAAACAGCCACGAACTAATTAATACCGGAATAATTGGTTCATAGCCCATTTCAAGCATGGCTTGTGCCGTATCTCCGGTTAAAGTAATAGGGTTAATATACAAATAGCCTAAGATTGGAGCCGCGATAATTAGCCCAATAGCAATACCTAACAAGCCTATAAAAAGGGATTCAAGAGCCAATAATTTTAATAGCTTTGCTCGAACCATTCCTGTGGCTAGCATGACGCCAAACTCACGTTGTCTTTCTAAGGTCATCATTAATAGAGTAGCGAATAGACCAAAGCCAACAATGCCATATAGGAGGTACATCATAATAATGCCGCTCACCCGATCAATTTGGATCTGTTGTTCCATTTCGGGGCTAAGATCATTCCAAGGCCGAACCGCCACACTTGCTCCATACCCTATTTGTAGATCATCCACCGTTTGTGGCAATTGTGAAAAATCACGAGTATGTAATACCCAAGCAGTGACTTGATCTTCTGTGCTAAATAAATTGGAAGCTTCTTTGATGGGTAAATAGATAAGTTGATTGTTCAGCTCTGGCATCGGAAAATGCACAATCCCCTTAATGAGATATAACCCTGCAGCAGTTTGACCCCGATAACCTTGGCCATACAGCACAATTTCATCACCAATGGTGAGATTAAAAAATTGAGCCAGCCCCTCAGACATCAATACGGATTTATCATCTCGTGAAAGATATTCTCCTTTAATCACTTTCTCTGCCAAACCGGAATAACTGGTTTCTGGATTTGGATCAACTCCCACCACCATTACGCCTTTTGATTTATCATTCGCGGCAGCAAGAGAAAAGGTTTCAATACGAGGAAGTGCAAATTCAATATTAGACTGTTGCTTGGTTGGCTTGATAAAGTCATCGCTCATTGGCAATAAATCATCAATGCTTTGGCTTTCTTTAAACTCTGGATTTTGCAGTTGAATAAGACCCGTAGATAAACGCGCCGCATTTTCAATATTTGCGGTGTAACTGCCCTCTTGAATGCTTCGCATTAATAAAGAAAGCAGTAAGGCCAATGCTAATGCAGAGGCCGTTAATAAAGTTCTTCTTTTTTGTCGCCATAGGTTTCGCCAAGCTAACTTAATGAGCATGTTTACCGCCTAGTAAGTAAAATGATTTGAGATATTAATTACGTAATGACTTCATTTGCCCTTGTGAGAAAAAATCATCATTGATCAGAAAATTAAATTGCGCTTTATGAGTGAGCATTTCAGTTTTATTGCCTGGCTTATCGGCAGGAACCATTTCCATTCTTGTTGCTACCATACGATTCCCCATTTCTTTAATATCATAGGTTGTCATCGTATTAACTAGCTCATCGAATTCATCATATGACTCTACTTTACGTTGTAAAAACGTCTCTTGTGAGATCCACAAACGCACTTTACTCCACACTACTGGCGCATCTGGTTTTGCTATTGCATCAATCACCCATGTTTTATCGCCGTCGATCACTTCTTGTTTAACCATTTTGTGGTCGTAATCCACCACAATTGAAGATTGGTTGATCAAATCATCATTGGTAAAATCAGAGCCCATCCATGATTGACCCAGCATTGAAGGGGCTATTTTTATCACTCGTTCAATATTTGGTATCCAACTCCACATCTCTTTATCACGCTTAAGAGAAGCACTGCCACGATCTTTTGCTGGTCCAGTAATCAGCACTAAAGAGAGGTTTTGTTCTTTAGTCCAACTCTTCATGCTCATGCTACGTGTCCAATCAGGACGTATAATATTCATGGTTAATTCGGTGTAACTCGAATCACCACGCATCTGCTCATCTGATTTTTCGACTATTGCATTTGCACTGAGTTTTTCTGCTGCGAACACGTGGGTAACCACACCGAAAAAGGCAAAAAACAGGACAATTTTAATGATAAATTTAATTTTTTGTTTCATATAACACCCCAGCCATGATGCTTAATTTCTAGACATATAATAGGATATTTAGACTGGGTATTTCGTGACCTCTAAGACGAAATTATCTAAATCTCTGTCATGAAAATGTCAAATTCGTTCCATAGCATTCATTATGCGTTCGATTAATATGGTTAGTGCTTTGGGTTGAAATTTTCGTTGTTTATAGACCAGATAAGATTGCCTTGGTGGAAATTGATATTCAGAAAAAACCTCAACGAGATCCATCTCTGGAGTGACAAGATGAATGGGTAATCGTGCCGCGCCTAATCCTTTAATAACCGCATGCATGACTTGATCCAAATCGTTCACTTGCAGACGAGGGTGTACATTAATCTGTTTTAGTGTTTGCTTTGCATCGGTATACGTTAAACTTTTCTGGTCATCTAAGCGGATCCAATCGATAGTTTCTATATCTGTTACGTCATTATTTTGCCAATACGATTGAGAGACAAATACGCTATGCTTTGCTAAAAATAGCGGACGAGCGATCATCCCTTCGGCTCGGCTAATATCAAAAGTTAGCACTAAATCTCGATCTGTTTCTGGTAAAGCGTCTTCAGCACATAAATTGACTTCTATTTGAGTGTGAGGAAATTCCAATAAGAAATCAGTAATCAGCTCTCTAACATAGCTATTATAAAAACGATAAGGCAGGGATAAACGTAACGTGCCTGTTACTTCCTCTTTATGATCTTTTAACTGATGGCAGTGACTTTCTAAATCGGTAAACTGACTTTCAAGCAGTTGGTAATATTGCTGACCTGTTTCTGTTGCAACAAGCTCTCGCCCCTTTTTTTCTAACAAGCGAACACCGAGTTTTTCTTCCATTAAAGAGAGTCGTCGGGACACGGTTGATACTGGTAGTTTTAACTCTTTGGCTGCGCCTTGCTGAGATCCAAGCTGAACCACTTTACAAAATAAAAACAGATCATCAATACTTCCAAATATGGAATTCATGGTTTTATTCCTCGCTATTTTTTATCATTAATGAAATTAATATACTTCACTCTATCGAAACAAGCACGATTAGTGTTAAAAAATAATTCGTTAATAAAGAGAGAGATATTTATGAGTAAAAAACAATTTTGGCTTTCAGCCTTACTGTCTTCAGTCACAATGGCATTAATAATGTCTGGTTCAATGTCTGCGATTAGAATGGGTGGATTTAGTTCGGAATGGGTATCTGCGTGGATGAATGGGTTTACTATTGCTTGGCCTGTTGCGATATTTGCTAACATAACTATTTTACCGAAGATTCGCGAACTCGCCGCGTGGTTATGTCGAGATAACAAAACCAACACAGCAACGACGCAATCTAAAATGGCAAATTAGAACCAACGTTTTACTTGATTACTATAATCAACAAACTCATCACCAAATAGCTTAACTAGCATTTTTTCTTCTGGTTCAATTTGAAAGCGATTCATGTAAGCAACAAAACCTAGTGCACTCACCAGCCCTAGTGGGTGTTGGCTATAAATCACTGCACTCAATAAGATAAGTAACAAACCAAGATACATAGGATTGCGTGTGTATTGATAAATACCTGAACTTACTAATGATGAGCTGCTTTCTGGCTTGAGTGGATTGACTGTTGTTTTGGCATCTTTAAACTCTTTCACTCCCCACAATGCAATGACACCACCAAGCGTGACTAAGCTAATAACCGAAGCGTAAGTTAACCATGGTAGATAAAATAGAGTAAATGGCATTATTTTATCAAAGCCAAATACAGTTACCATAAACAGTAGCATGACTAACGGCGGTGGAATTCTCAGTTCTAGTTTTGATAGCATTTATTCTCCTTAAAAACGTGGTATATTCTTTCCATATAATTATTGTATTAACTTTAGCAGTCGAGATTTATATGTCATCAGATTTTTATGGCTCTAGTGCCACTTATGCCCGTCAAGAAGTTGGTTACCGTGAAAAAGCATTAAAACTGTACCCTTGGGTTTGTGGTAATTGTGCGCGTGAATTTGTCTATTCAAACTTACGTGAATTAACGGTTCACCATAAAGATCACGATCATACTAATAACCCAAATGATGGCAGTAACTGGGAGCTTCTTTGTCTTTTCTGTCACGATCATGAGCATTCTAAATACACAGAGCATGATCAATACGGATCTCAAATTAAAGCGGGTGAAGATGATCACCAAGGCGCAACGCACAACCCGTTTGCTGCTTTAAAATCAATGATGAAAAAGTAATTCTCATTACAGATTTATATGGCCTTTCAACCCACTGAAAGGTCATTTCTCCTTCCCTACACTCTATATTTATATCTCATCATGAAAATCCAAAACAGCCCAGTAACTCAGCATCAATTTAATGGTGTCGATTTCTATTTAAAGCGCGATGATAAACTTCACCCTCAATTTTCTGGCAACAAAGCTCGTAAGTTTATGGGATTGTTAGACGGTGATTTCCCTGCGATTACCACGATTATTGGCTATGGTTCACCACAGGCAAACTCACTTTACTCGTTAGCGGCACTGGCTCAATTAAAAGGCTGGCAATTAGACTTTTACGTTGATCATATCCCGTCGTTTTTACAAGAAAATCCAAAAGGAAACTATCGCGCTGCGTTAGATCTTGGGGCTAATATTATTGCCTTGAATGACACTGAAAATGCCAAACTAGATAACGGTAGCACGCTAGGCAGCTTGGATTACATTCAACAAGTTAGGCAACCAAAAAAGCATGAGTTATTTGTGCCTGAAGGTGGACGCTGTGGTTTAGCTGAAAGTGGGGTAAAGCAACTGGCCATTGAGCTTATTGAATGGAAGAAGGAACAAAAACTCTCCTCTCTGACGGTGGCTTTGCCTTCTGGTACAGGAACAACCGCACTGTTTCTTCATAAGCACTTAAAAGCTCATGATATAAAAGTGATTACCTGTGCTTGTGTCGGCGGAAACTCTTATCTTACCGAGCAATTTTTAGAGCTTGGTGAAACAGATCATCCTGAAATTCTCACGCCAACGAAAAAACACCATTTTGGGAAGTTATATCGTCACGATTACGAGATGTGGAAAACGCTTCTCTTACAAACTGACGTTGAATTTGAGCTTCTATACGATCCTTTGATGTGGCGTTGCTTGAGTGATTGGTTACTAAACAACACCAATCAGACTCTACTGTACATCCACCAAGGTGGTTTGTTAGGTAATGAAAGTATGCTGCCTCGCTATCAACGAAAATTTGATTAATCTATCACTGTATATACAACAGCCCTCCCTTTAGGCGTAATAATGAAACGTATCACTCTTCTTTTTTGTTTAACTTTGCTCTCTCACACCGCAATGGCTTCTTCTCTATTAGAAACCGTTGAAGCCATTGAATTATCAAGTTCTGGCACTATCGGTGTTTCAGTTCTAGATACCGAAACAAATACAACATGGAGTTATAAAGGCGACCATCGCTTTCCTATGATGAGTACCTTTAAAACTCTGGCTTGTGCTCAGATGCTTTATAACTCAAGCAATGATCTCTTGGATAAAGATGCGCTAACAAGGATCACCAAAGAATCCATTATTCCATGGTCCCCTATCACTGAAAAGTTAATCGGCGAGACGATTAGTACAGAAAAAGCCTGTGAAGCGACCATGCTAATGAGCGATAACACGGCTGTAAATATCGTACTAGCTGAGATTGGAACCCCTAGCTCACTCACGCTTTTCTTACGTTTAATTGGAGACAATATCACTCGATTAGACCGTATTGAACCTGCATTAAATGAAGCTCAAAAGGGAGATGTTAGAGATACGACTACTCCGAATGCGATGACAAATACACTCAACGAATTATTATTTGGTCAAACACTTAATACCAAAGACAAACGCACACTAAAGGTCTGGATGGTCGATAACAAGGTATCTGATCCGCTATTACGTTCTATTTTACCTGCTAAGTGGTCAATTGCTGATCGCTCTGGCGCTGGTGGATTTGGATCGCGTGGGATCACGGCCATTGTTTGGAGTAACAAACGCGCCCCTATCATTATCTCTATCTACTTAACTCAAACAAATTTAGATATGGCCTCACGCAACCAAATTATTGTGGAAGTGGGTAACGCTATATTCAAAGAGTTCAACATAAACTAAGAAACTACGTATAATCTTTCTCAATTAACTTTTAAATAGACATTAACTATATGATCATTTTAACCACCAATTTTGGCGACATTCACATTGAGCTTAACAAAAAAAAAGCACCGGTAAGCTCAAAAAACTTCTTAAAATACTGCCAAGAGGGTTTTTACGAAGGCACTATTTTTCACCGTGTTATCAAAGGCTTTATGATCCAAGGCGGTGGTTTTACTGCGGACATGCAAGAAAAAGAAATGCGCGCACCGATTGTGAATGAAGCGAACCGTGGTTTGAAAAACTTAAACGGCACTATCGCTATGGCGCGTACTGATGCACCTCATTCTGCAACCAGTGAGTTCTTTATCAACATCGCCAACAATACTTTTCTTGATCACACTGCCACCACTAACGCTGGTTGGGGCTATGCAGTATTTGGTGAAGTCACTATTGGTATGGATGTAGTTAAGAAAATTGCAAAAATTAAAACTAAATCTATCGGTGAGTTTGACGATGTTCCAAAAGAGAGTATTGTGATCGAGAAAGTGACTATTGTAGAAGAATAACAGAGCGACTGTTAACTCCACATAAACACTAAAAACGGTGCTGAATATAGCGCCGTTTTCGATCCGATTAATATTAAAATGGAACTCCATTTATGTCTTTATCTAAAAAGTTAAAACATATCTCTGCCTCTTTACTTCTCATCGCATCTTCTAGCACTCTTGCGGATACTCAATTGCCTATTTCACCAGAGAAGATCCACAATCCCTACCCTGAAGTAAAAGTCACCACACTTAACTCAGCTCAATCGCTTATCAATCAATTTAAGCTGCATCAGTATCAATTAGCGAATGTTAGCAGCACGGATCAAATCCCAGCGTTCTTTGTTGAGAATCTTCCTAGTGATTTAAATTCGTTACCTGTTCAAGAGAAAATTTCAGGGTTTATTCGTTTATTACTGCCTACAATTATTGAGGTGAATAAACGCATAAGTGCGGTTAGAAATGACGTAATTACGCTATCGAAACAGCCTAAAAGTGAATGGTCGAAAGAAGAAACAGTATGGCTAAATGAGTTAATGACGTCTTATGATATTAAATCAAACAGCATTGATGACCTGCTTTTACGCCTAGATATTATTCCTGTCGGTATGGTTCTCGCTCAAGGAATTGATGAAAGTGGCTGGGGAACCAGTTATTTCGCAGTTAAAGGGAATGGATTATATGGAGAGCATTTATCTTCTAAAGGCGGTAAGTATTTAAGTACCCCTGGTGGGCATGTAAAAGTTGCTGCATTTGATAACCTGTTCGCAGGAACTGCTCGTTATATGTATAACCTAAATACGACATCGGCTTATAAAGATCTTTGGATTTTACGTAAAAAACTAAGTCGTGAAGGTAAATTATCAGGGTATGAGTTAGTCGAGGCTTTATCTCACTACTCTACTCGTGGTGACGCTTATGTTGAAAATTTACAATCTCTAATTAAGCATCATAAATTAGATAGTTTTGATCAGGTTACATTTGATAGCTCAACGCCGATTCGAGTGAGATTTGAGGACTAGGATCTAGAAAAAATAAAGGTTGCGACTTTTTGATCGCAACCTTTTCTTTATTTGAAATTGAGTAATTAACACCATTCTGGATAAGTAGTTGTTCAGATAATTGCGTAGGAAAAATCGATTAGAGCAAGGCATAAATTACAGTAACTAGTGGATCTAATTACAAAATTTAAAACGCAGATATAATCGATTTTAACAAGCAAGAATGATCAAATACTTATGTAGATTGGTATAATCTTAAAGCGACAAAATCACACCGGCAATCGCGGCACTCATCAAGTTTGCTAATACGCCTGCAGTAATCGCTCTGAAACCCATTTTTGCAATGAACGGACGGCGCTCAGGAACAAGACTACCCAAACCACCAATCAAGATCGCCATTGTTGAGATATTGGCAAAACCACACAAAGCAAAGGTAACAATCGCAACAGAATGTGGGCTTAGTTGATCTTTCACTTCCATCAATTGAATAAAGGCAACAAACTCATTGACTACGATCTTATTACCAATCAATGAACCCGCAAGGATCGCTTCGTTCCATGGCACGCCTAATAAGAAAGCGACTGGTGCAAATAGGTAACCAAGGATCAATTCAAAGCTTAGTTTTAAGCCAAAGAAATCACCGACATGGCCAAGCAAACCATTTAATAAGGCAATGACACTTACGAATGCTAATAACGTGGTACCTACTGCTACTGCAATACGTAAACCAGACATTGCGCCATCCGCTAGTGCTTCAAATACATTGGTTGCGTGATCGATTTCTACTGAAGTAATTTCATCGTCATTATTGGCTTCATCACCCGGTGGAACCATCATTTTAGCCATTAATAAGCCAGCTGGTGCCGACATAAATGCCGCTGAGATAAGGAAGTTAAGATCCACACCAAGAGATGCGTAACCTACCATAGTACCGCCAGCTACTGACGCTAAACCACAGGTCATCACCGCAAAGAACTGCGAATCACTCATGTGCTTCAAATAAGGTTTAACGACAAGTGGAGCCTCTACCATACTCACAAAGATATTTGCCGTCGCTGCAAGTGATTCTGCGCGTCCTGTGCCTAATAAGCGTTGTAATCCACCGCCAATAAAATTGATTACTCTAGGCATAATACCAAGATGGTAAAGTGCTGAAATTAGCGCGGAGAAGAAAATAATAATGCCAAGTACGTTAATGGCAAATACAAAACCGACTTTACCTGTCGCTAAGCCACCGAACAGAAACGCGATTCCTTGTTGGCCATAGTCAATCACGCCTGAAACGCCTGCGGTTACTGAATTTAGAACTTCTTTACCAGCAGGAACGTAAAGTACCAATAGAGCAAATAGGATTTGTAAGCCAAACGCCAAAGAGACAGTTCTTAAAGGGATATTACGGCGATCAGTCGAACATAGGTAAGCAAATAGTAAAATGGCAAAAATACCAAGTAGCGATGTCATGATAGAAACCTGTGCTATCGAAAATGAGCCTGCATTCTAATGCGCAAAGGTTTGCGTGCAAGTCGAGGTTGCTAACGCCCTGTTAATGAGATTTAGATCACGTTTTGTAGGTCATCTTAACTTATTGATTTATAAAATAAGAGCGGTATTTGGAAAGGGTATTGTTGCTGTATGGAAAATATATTTATTTCAAGGCTGATAATGAATTTAAGTCATTGATTAAAAAGGCATCATTGCGCTGTATTTAATTTAATCAATGCCAATATCGACCATATAATACTTTGATTATAACTTAACCCATTTCATTAACGCTTTATCCCAATATGGCTGTTGACCAATATGCTGACGTAAGAAATCAATGGCCGCACTTATCTTTCTTGGCAAGTGTTTACGACTTGGGTAAACCGCATAAATTGGCATTTTTTGACTCGCTTTCCAGTCAGGTAAGAGCTGAATCAATTTGCCATCATTAAATTCATTGGTTAATAAATAACTGGCTAAATAGGCGACGCCCCACCCTGAAATAGCCGCGTCCCTTACCGCTTCTGCTAAGTCAACACGATAGTTCCCAGAAACTTTGACACACAACTCTTCATTGCCTTTGCTGAAATCCCAATTACTGTAATCACGGTGACGGCTCTGATACGTTAAGCAATTGTGCTCCGTGAGATCTTGAGGATGGTGAGGGACTGCTTTATCAATTAGATAATCGGGCGATGCTGCCAATACAAAGTGTGAATCTGCTAAACGTTGAGCAACATAGCCCTCAGGCAAGTCTTCAAAGTTTGTCACCCATAAATCCAACCCCTCTTTAAGCATATCTGCTCGGTGATCAAACAAGCGAACTTCCACTTGTAGCTCAGGATATTGCTGACGTAATTTATCAATCGCAGGGATAATATGCATAGTGCCAAAAGACTGCGATAGCCCTAGCCGCAAAATACCTGCAACACCGTCACGTTCATTATCCATAATTGCGCTGGCTTCGGTCATCGCACTGTACATTTTTTCGCAGTACAGATAAAACTGTTGCCCTGCATCCGTAAGAATGAGCGAACGAGTCGTTCTTTGAACTAATTTCACATTCAAATTCGCCTCTAGTACTCCCAGTTGCTTACTTACATGAGAGGTAGACACACCCATTTGTTTTGCTGCAGCAGTAAAACTACCCGCTTTGGCTAAGGCGTAAAATATCACCATTTGGCTGGCACGATCATGCATCTCTCTTGTCCTTTATTTCAAAGGGAATACGGGCGGCGGATAATAACACTTACCTCCTCAATTAAAAGAAATGAGAGTAAGAATATCCATTCTTTTATTTTGACTCTTTTTCAAATGTGCCTGCACTTTTAATCATTAAAGACATGAATTCTGTTGATTCCGATTTTTTTGTTGAACCTTGCATTACTTGTTTGTTTTGATTTAAACGCGCTTTTAATGCTTCCATCTCTTGCTGAACCGAACTTTTTTCTTGAGAAACTGAATGAGTCATAAAGACAACCTATTTATGTACTAAAATTAAGTTTCACTATTTTCATTCAAAATTTTGATATATTGTAATTAATTAGTATCTAATAAATAGATGGATGTTATGTTTAATCTTCAGCAACTTGAAACGCTTATTGAATGTGTTGAATCTGGTTCTTTTTCTGCTGCGGCACGAAAATTGGGAAAAGCACAATCAGCTATTAGTACTGCTATTGCTAACTTAGAGATAGACACCGGAGTGGAGATCTTTGACCGTTCGACCCGAATACCTACACTGACACCTCACGGTAAGCGTTTGTATATCCAATCCATCCATTTACTATCCCAAGCGAAAGACATTGAGACCATGCTCAACTCTTTTAGTCTCGGAATAGAAGATACATTAACCATCGTTATAAATGAGTTATTACTGACTCCGACGTTTTTCAAAGTGATAAACGAATTTTATCAGCAATTTCCACATACTGAGTTGAATATTAATACCGCAGAGAATCAAGAAATATCTGAATTAGTAGCACAAGGAAAAGCCTCTATTGGATTTATGCTGTGTAATGATGCTCTTCCTAAAAAAGTCGAGCTTGGTTTGGTAGGTTATTTACCTATTTCGATGGTAGCCAATAAAGATCACCCTCTTCACTCACAAAAATCTATTCATCTCAATGAATTAAAGCGATACCATCAAATATTATTGACTAATATGCATAGCCCTTGGAATGTTCATTTCTCATCTTCGGTAACTAAAACGAACAATGTAAATGCTCTGCAATCATTATTGACGGTTGATGATTGTTGGGGGTTTGTTCCTGACCATCTAACAAATAAGAATCAAGCATTAAAGATACTCGATGTAGACTCAGAAGAGAAAAATTGGCTCTTACATATAGACCGTGTCGTGATAAAAAATCATAATCTTGGCCAAGCTCATTCATGGTTATATCAACACTCTGTAGAAATGTTTGAGCTATAAATACAGTTAACCATTCAATGCTACTAAATAATCATCTTCACATAATTAATAGCATTGAATTACTTGTATTAAACCTTAATAGCTAACCCAACTTTTGACATTTAATAAAGATAAAATTTGGATTCTTAGATAAGTGTTCATATCTTTCTTCAGAAATAGTTTTTACTTTTTCAGAGACTTTACCTTCAGAAATAGCAGTGACGACAAGTCCTGAATTTGTCAGTGCTTGGACTAACTCAGTTAACGAACGACGGTAAAATTGAACTTCGATTGGCTCACCTACGGTATCCCACATTTCAGTTATCAACTCTCTTTCAAAGTAATTTCCTGATAATGAACATTCAAAATCCGCAAATGGGTGGTGAGTTGAAAAAGCAAAACTCCCCCCTTTTTTTAATACACGAGCAATGTCTGTAAATAGTGTAGATAGATCGTCAAGGTAATGGATCATTAATGGTGAAATAATCAGGTCAGCACTTTCGCTCTCTTCTTTAACAAGCCCTATTGATGCATCTTGCGCGTACGCCGTAATTCGTTCACCAAATTTACGTTGTACCATATTAACCATCTCTTGAGAGTAATCAATACAGGTTAACTTACCTGCACCTTTACTGATCAAGTACTCAGCATAAACACCCGTTCCACAGCCTAAATCAATAATATCTAACGCATTAACATCACCAATAATGGCTTGTAATGACGGTCTTTCTAAATGTGCATTATAGATATTATCTTGTACTGCTGAATCATATTGCTCAGCAAATGTCGTATACATTTTAGACATGGTTATCTCTCAGAATATAACTTATGGCGGTGTGATTCATGGGATCTCATCATACGAGATCTATCCCAAATTAAGCCACTCATTTAAGCTACTTTTCTGTAAAATATTCTAACAAGATCTGATGCCATTCTGTTGTTTCTCGTATTTGCAGCAAAGCACGGTTAATTTCTTCTTCGTACTCACTATTTTCAACTAAAACTAGACCATAATTTTGTTTTTCAAGTTGATATGGCAGAACGACTAAATCGGCAAACGTCTCTTTTGCTTTTCCTTGTTTAATCATATAACGCAGTACCGCATCATCGGCCACGATAGCATCCACCTCTCCATTATCTAGAGCAACTAATAACTCCCGCATATTAGAATAGGTTTCATGAGCAATACTGTGATCACTCAATAACAAAGAAGCCGTTGTTGCTTGTTTCGCTCCCGTTTTTAATTTTGATAAGTCATTAACTCCTTTTACATCAAACCGTAGTTGCTCTAGTGTTAACGAACTTGCCAATATCGCAGTAATACTGGCAATGAAAACGGTAGAAAACATGGCAATCAATACCGTCATTATTCGTGCAGATAAGGTTTTAAATTCAAAGTAGTTGAAAGGCCCTTTGGTAATAAATAGCACACCAAGGATCAAGGCTTCAGCTAACCGACCTCGCTTGGTTGGCATCGAGTAGAGTTTGTCGTTATTTTTACGCTCAAGAAAATAATAGAAAGCCCCAACACTTATCGCTACAAAGAAAAATACACCAAGCGCTTTCCACAAGGTTTTATTGGTAATAATACTAATAAATGAATCAAGATAACCACGGTTTTTTACCGCGATGGCAAGGTGTGTTTCGTAAAATGAGTGGGAGAAATCGACATGTTCTTCTCTGTCAGGAGTAATAGATATGCAAGAAACGCCAACATCAATATCTCCTTTTTCTGCAGCTAGTAATAGATCGTCCAGTTCATAATTTTGAATTGAATAGTCAACCTTCATGATCTCTGAAATTCGTTGCCACAGAACCATGCTTAAGCCATCATATTGTTGAGAATTTTGATGAAAAATAAAAGGGGGACAGTGATAGGTTCCTACTTTAAGCTCGGTATTCGCTTCACTTTTTTCTATCCCTATAAGCATTGCTACCACAAAGATAACCATTGAAACCAAACCATGACGAAAAAACCTTTTCTCATCATACATAACACTCTCCTATCCATACGTCGAAAACGCCCTATTGAATTGATTCTCTTATTAAAAGGTAGCAGTTGAATGGCTATTCTTCTAATTATCGAACTCAATATGTAGAAGCATAGACAAAAAATCCCCTTTAATTTTAATTACTAAAGAAGATATAAATTGACTAGCTTAATAAATAGTATCGGCTACACTGCTCATCTAAAATATACCCTCAGGGCATGCTCAACGTTTACGCGCAAACTTCTAGATAAGAAGACTGAAATACCTGTAGCCCTGACAAAAAACACATAATTAAAAGAGAACAAACTTTGGACAATCTTTCAAAACTAACGATTAGAACTCGACTCATTATTGGGTTTGGTGTGACTTTATTTTTAATGCTATTACTTACTATTCTAGGCATTCAAAAAGTAAATATTATCGATCATACCTTGACAGAAATGACTGATGTAAATTCGGTTAAGCAACGTTACGCCATTAACTATCGTGGTAGTGTGCATGACCGTGCAATTGCAATTCGAGACATTGCTATTGCAAGAACGCCTCAAGAGATTTCTAAATTAGAACAAGAAATTAATCAATTAAAAGATTTCTATCATCAATCTGAAATGAAGATGAACCAAATGCGTTCACAGGGTGTGATGTTCACGCCAACAGAACAAAGAATTCTTACTGAAATTGAAAAAGTTCAACAACAAACCTTACCTTTAGTCGATCGTATTATTAATGATAAGAAATCTGACTCAGTAATGACTGATACTATTTTAGATGAAGCTCGCCCCGCTTTTATTCAATGGTTAAAAGTAATCAATGAATTTATTGATTATCAAGAAGAACGTAATCAAATCCTGACGCCAGAAGCGAGAAATGTTGCCGGTGGTTTCCAGCAATTAATGCTATTACTAAGTACGTTTGCTCTAGCAATGTCTTTATTTATTGGTTTGATGATTGAACGCAGTTTCCGTTCGTCTTTAGGTGGTGAACCATGGGAGCTTTCAGAGATGATTAAAAAGATCTCTGAAGGTAACTTATCTCAATCATTTAAAAACGCTTCACAAGCTGTAGGTATCTACCATTCTTTAATTATTTTGAATGACAAAGTCGGTGCTGCAATTAAAAACAGTAGCGATATTTCGACTCATGTAGCGACGGCTTCGGAACAATTAACTGATGTTATGCAAAACACAGCAAACAATGCACAGCATGAATTAGCTCAGGTAGAAGAGATTTCACACGCAATCAGTGAGCTATCAATCACATCAAAAGAAGTAACGTCGAATGCCGTTCATGCAGAAGAAGAAGTAAGTAAAGCAATTGATAGCGTATCTCAAGGCAACCAAACACTTGATGAGTCGATTCTGTTAACACAAAAAATCAATGACTCCGTACAACAAACAGCAAGTATGATTGCTGAGCTAAAAACCAACGCGATGGATATTGGTGAAGTCACTGCGGTTATCAGCACTATCTCTGATCAAACCAATTTACTTGCATTGAACGCCGCCATTGAAGCCGCTCGTGCCGGTGAATATGGTCGTGGATTTGCGGTAGTCGCGGATGAAGTTCGTAATCTCGCTTCTAAAACTCAAGAATCAACACAGAGCATCCAAGAGATCATTGCTCAACTACAAGCTCAATCTGAAAAAGCAAACGACAACATGATAAGCAATGTTGAGCTTATTCAAGAATCAGTTACTTTATCTGAGAATGTAAAAACCTCTTTTAGCTATATTGAAAATTCAGTTCAATCAATCTCTAAAATGAACACCTTAGTGGCAAGTACTTCTCAAGAGCAGTTTACACTGACAGAACGAATTGCGCTGAATACAACCAATACCTTTGATCTTGTTAATCAGAATGTAGCGGCGATTAATCAAACTCAGCAGGCAGCTAAAGAGCTATCTCAACTGGCTGTATCACAAAAAGAAGAACTCGCGTTTTTTAAAATCTAACTTACGCGAGTCTTCGATGAGTCATAAAAAAGCCCTTAGGATCTTATTTCTAAGGGCTTCTTCTAATACTCACAGAAATTAACTTGTTTGAGCTTGCCCACGCCACTGAACTAAAATCAAACCAAGCATAATTACAACGCCTAAGAAACCGACGCCAAAAGGGTTCAGCATAATTAGCGGAATGGTAAAGAATGCCAATAACCTTTCAACCCTAGTTAATGGGCGTAATAAATACCCTTCAATAGCAACCGCAATAGCCATAATAATGGTTAACGTCTGAATGATTGAAAACGTTAAATCAACGACTCCAGCATCTGAATTAGCAAGATCGGTATACGCCATCATAATTGGAATAATGAATAAACCACCGGCCAATTTAAATGCCTCAACAGACGACTTCATTGGATTGGCATTTGCAACACCAGCACCAGCAAAGGCAGCTAAAGCAATCGGAGGGGTTACGTTTGAGGTTTGCGATAACCAAAAAACGATAAGATGTGCTGTTAATAATGGTAAACCAAAATCACTTAACATTGGCACTGCCATTACTGCTAATACAATATATGCCGCAGTAACAGGAAGCCCCATACCTAACACTAAAGCCACAAGGCTTATTAAACCCAAAGCAATTAGCATGTAGCCACCAGAGAAATCCATCACAAATTGAGTGAACTGTAAGCCTATCCCCGTTTGTCCAACCACACCAACTATAATACCCGCAGCACCACACGCTGCGGAAATTGGTAATGCCATTAAGGCACCATTTTTCATGCCTTCAATGAATTTTTTTAATCCAATACGGCTGTGTTTTCGCAGCGCTGCCGTCACTAAAATCGCAGCACAACCTGCAACACCCACTAATAATGGAGAATATGCCATCATTAATAAGGTAGTGATTAGCGCTAGTGGAATTAAGTGATGCGCGCCATCTTTCATCACACTAATAACGGCTTCTGTTCGACTTACCGCTTTAAGATCAAGCTTACATGCCATTAAATGCACATATAACAAGGTACAGAAGAAATACAAAATCGCAGGCGCGATAGAAGCAAGCATGATCTCGCTGTAAGGCACACCGGTAAACTGCGCCATTACAAACGCACCCGCCCCCATAATTGGTGGCATTATCTGCCCACCCGTTGAGGCCGCCGCTTCAATCCCTGCGGCTTGTTCCGGTTTATAACCCAGCTTTTTCATCATAGGAATGGTGATTGAGCCTGTAGTTACGGTATTTGCTATTGCTGATCCTGAAATTGAACCTAACCCTGCCGAGGCCAATACTGCCGCTTTCGCTGGACCACCACGATATTTACCGGCAATAGAGAATGCTAGATCAATAAAGAATTTTCCTGCCCCTGTGACCTCTAAGAATGCCCCAAATAAAACAAAGATAAACACCGTTGTTGCCGCGATCCCTAAGGCAGAACCAAAAACACCGTTAGCCGAAAATATTTGAAATTGAATCAGTTCTTGCAGAGAGTACGACTTAATTGCAAAACCACTCGGTAATAAATCACCAAATGCACTGTAGGATAAGAATAGTACTGCGATAAGGACCATTACCCAGCCGACCGTTCTACGGCACCCCTCCATTAATAGTAAAAGTAATGAGCAACCTGCGATCATATCGGGTAACTGTAAGCCATAAAACAGATGATTTATGTCGTTATAATCAAATATCGACATGCGATAAGCTGCAAAAACAATCAAGCCACATAACGCAAGATCAATGACTCGTCCTGCAAGATAAAATGAGCTCTTTCGATTTGTTATCAATGGGTAGTGTAAGAAAATAAGAATAAGAACCCAACAGAGATGGATTGGTCTAAAGTACGTCGCAGAAATGGTTGAGCTTATTCCTTGCCAAATTTGAAAAACAGATAATGCAACGGCAATACCTAAAATAAGATACCCAAATAGATTTACTGTTCTTTCATGAGGTAAATGCTCTATATCAGGTTGGTTTTTATCGGTCATAATATCCATATTAATGCCTTTGGATAAAGTCAGAAAAGAAGAAAAGGTAAGCAAGACACTTACCCTTTCGTTTTACGTGTATTTGGTGCTTATTATTTCATGATTGAATCAAGGTATTTTTGAGCACCAGGATGAAGAGGGACACCTTGTAAACGGTCTGCATTTTTTGGTGTTGTCATCTCTGCCATTTTTACTACTTTACGAACATCACCCATATTTTCATACGCGGCTTTCGTTAAGTTGTAGGCCATGTCATCACTCATTTTTGCATTTACCACTAATACGTTCCAAACGCTTAATGTCGATACTTCACCAACGTTGTTGTATACGTCCGCAGGAATATCATAACTGCTGTATGCTGGGTATTTTTTCATAAACATTGCACTTTCTTCTGCTGTAATTGAAAGCACTTTAATTTTATGTGTTAGCGCGATTTGTGTAACAGCCCCTACTCCTTGTCCACCAACAATAAAGCCTGCATCAATTTGACCATTAGCCAATGCGTTCGTGGTTTCAGAATAGTTTAAGTACACTGCATCAATGTCTTTTTTTACATCAATACCGAGTGATTCGAGCAAGGCTGCTGACGTCACGGCGGTACCACTTGCTGGTGCGCCTAAAGAAACTCGTTTGCCTTTTAGTTGTGATAATGACGTAATGCCTGATTTTTCAAGAGTTAAGGTATGCACTAGGTTTGGATACAGTGCAAAAAGTGTATTTACAGGCATTTTTGTTGGAAATTTACCTTCCCCTTCATAAGCATCAAGCACCACATTCCCCATTGCGATACCTGCGATCATATCACCACGAACCACTTTAATTGTGTTTTCTACCGAGGCTGCCGTGACTTCCGCTTTGGCATTCACATCTGGCACATGCTCTGACCATACTTTCGCTAGTGCACCACCAAATGGATAATAAATCCCACTTTGCCCACCTGTACCAATTGAGTAGTTTTCAGCGTTTACCGCTGATGGCAATATAAACAATAAAGCTAATAGTAAGTTACGTTTAAACACAATCATCTCCTTGATTATTAGGCTTTATCTAGATATTAGCCCTAGATAAACCCGTTTATAATAGATTAATTTTCAAGCAATAATACCGTACTCGTCATGACAAAAAAGTCCAACTGATTAGATCCCGAAATGTGATATAAGTGTTAAAAATGTCAAATAAGAAACGGCTGTTTCCACAAAGTTGAATTGGTAACAATACTAATAAATAAATCAAGGTAGCTGTGGTTGTGAGGTTTCACGGCTATTTACAGATATTTTTATCTCTATAGAGGATAGAGGTAGACTTACCTCCGTTATTTCTTTTGTCCCGGCAACCGAGAAATAAGCACTTTGTTATGCAATGTTGCCGCTATCTCTTTCGGTAAATAATAATGCTCTGAACTCATATCAAATTCTGGTTGATACACATTATTTTCAATACCAATAAGCCCAATCATCGTGTCGAATATTAGGTCATTAGTAAATATTTTATGCCTATTACTCATTAACTGCTCACGTGTTTTATTGTTTAACCCTTTTCCAGTCCAAATTAAAAAAGGAATTTCACTCATTGCCTCTGTAAATTGTTTTGCATCATGCCCCAACCCATTTTTCACATCTTCACCGTGGTCAGAAAAGTAGGTCAAGCTTGAAAAGCCCTTTTCTTCTTTAACTAAATTAAGAATTTGATTTAAGAAGTTATCTGTACTTTTTACTGTCTGGTCATAACAACGCAAATCTTTATCTGAAGTCGTATAAAAGTCGTTCTCTGGTAACTCAATATTCTCGCCTTTCACTCGGTCACAATAGCTAATATGACTCCCCATCATGTGTAAAACTATAAAATGGTTTTTTGTCTTATCTATCGTTGCAAGATACTGAGATAACTCACCAATTAAGGCTTTATCCAACTTATTCGTCCTATCCGATTTCCCAATGTTATTATTAATAAAGCGAACATAAGAGCTTTCATAAGCTAAGGCCGATACTAAATTATCCCACTCACTTGCGGATACTTGATTGCTAAGCCATGCAGTTTGAAATTTAGCCTGATTAAGCAATGATATTAAGGATACGCTCTCATAATACGGAAGGTCGTTATATTGATTACTTTGAGTTAAGGCGAGAGACAAAGATTCCATCGTGTGCGTATGATTAGAGTAAGCATTGGTAAATAGAATTTTATCACTCGCATCGATCCACGGCGTTGTCGTGACATGATAGCCGTAACTGGATAGATGAGATTTAGCTAAAGACTCCCCAATCACCATAATATGCAACTTCCCTTCTGAGGTTGCCACTGCAGAATATTGGTGATTAAGCAATTGCCGTTCTGAGATAACCTTTTGGAGTTGGCTTAATTCATACTGATACTCTTTTACGTAGCCATACGCACGCTTCACACCTCCAAACGATGATTCATTTTGAGATGAAATGCCTAAAAATAGAAAAGAAATAACAAGAAGAACATAGGGAATCTGTGATGAACGGTACGACTTAGATGCCACTTTCAAATAAAAAAAGAACCCGCCAATAAACAATGAGACATAACCTATTAACTGCCAATTCCAGAGAACATCTAAAAAATATTCTAATGACTCATTTGGGTTCGTTTGCATAAGAGCAAAAATAAAGCCTTTATCAAGATCCCCATAAGTTTTATAAGTAAAAAACAAACCAAAAGTCACTAACCAAAAAGCCCCTACTAGAACATAGAATCCCCATCGAATAACCTTTGTTCTCTCTACTTTTTTTAGTTCAAGTAGGCTAATTAACGTAATGAGCCAAAAACAGGAAAGTACTGTAAAGGTTGTTAATTCAGTTTCTGCATCAAAAAAACGTTGATACGAATAGAGTCCAACCGTAAATATTAATAAATTAAAAATGACTACCCTTTTTACTACTACCGATTTTTGAGTAAAAAAGAATAATGGCCACAACATTGAAATGAAAAGTATAGACAATGAATTTACTATCGGATTAGAAGATAATCCACGTAACCAAAGGGAAAGGTTAATACAAAAGAGTAAAACAAAAATAAAAGGAGAAATATATCGCTGAAAACGTTTATACGTATTAGTCATCCAGACTCCTTGTCTATTTTTGTTACCCATCCTTTTATCTAAGGTTAGTTAAGCTTTTGACTATATTCCAGTTATCTACGTTAACTACAAAATCATTATAAAAAAAGCGACCAGTATTTACTGATCGCTTTTCTTTTATTCGATGCTCATACACATCATCATTTACATATCAGCTATAAAACCATACTTGCAAAGATGAAACCAAAGATAATACTAAATACCATGCTTAATAGACCTGGGATCATAAAGCTGTGGTTGAATATGTATTTACCAATCTTAGTCGTACCTGTGCGGTCAAAGTCAATAGAAGCAATGATTGGACCGTAGTTTGGAATAAAGAAGTAACCATTTACAGCAACAAATGTCGCGATAATCACTTCAGGTGGAAGACCTAGTGTGATACCAACAGGCACTAATACTGCTGTTGTTGCTCCTTGGCTGTTTACCATTACAGATAAACCAAACAGTGCAAAAGCGAAAGTCCATGGCGCCACTTCAACTAAACCTGAAACCGCCTCTTTAACCATTTCATAGTGACCAGCAATAAATGTGTCGCCTAACCATGCAATACCAAAGATAGCGACGATGGCACGCATACCAGCATGGAACACTGAACCTTGAGTGATCTCGTTACCATCAGGCTTACATAATAGAATAATCAATGCAGCCATTGCTAACATGACGATTTCAATTGTGTGCGCCATTCCCATTGGTGAACCATTGAAGTTAGGACGCAGCGATGGGAATGCACCCATAACCACCACCACAATTGCGCCGAACAAGAATAGACCTACTGCTTTTTTAGCGCCCGGTTTAATCTCAATCTCTTCAACTTTAACTTCTTTTTCCATCTCGCTACGGAACTTAGGATCTTCCATACGACGTTGGTATTCAGGATCGTCTTTTAAGTCTTTACCGATCTTGTTTACGATAACGCAAGCAACCGCTAAACCACAAAAAGTACCAGGGATTGTTATCATCAATACGTTTGCTAGTGTAATGCCTTGAGGCTCTAAAAAAGCAACCAAAGCAACAACAGCTGCAGCAATTGGACTTGCTACGATCGCAAATTGCGACGCGATAACCGCCATACCTAATGGACGCTCAGGGCGAACACCACTACGACGACTTACTTCTGCAATTACAGGTAGTACAGAATAAGCAACATGTCCAGTACCTGCTAAGAAGGTGAACATATACGTCACTAAAGGAGCAATGAAAGTAATATGACGTGGGTTTTTACGAAGAATATTTGAAGCAATTTTGATTAAATATTCAAGACCGCCAGCCGCTTGCATTGCTGCTGCTGCTGCAACAACGGCCATGATCATCAACATTACATCAATAGGTGGGCTTGTCGGTTGTAAACCAAAAACAAAACTCAGTATGGCTAGACCAATACCGCCCATAACACCTAAACCGATACCACCAATTCGGGCACCAACTAAAATACAAACAAGTACAATTAAAAACTCGATTAAAAACATATCAATCTCCCTGATGATAGCTTTTATATAACTATTTTTTAAATTACTGCGTATGGTGTCAGTAATTTAAACTCCAAAAATCGAGAGGATAATAATCATCTTATAAATTCAATAAATAGCGACAGATCACACATCATTCAAATTTATAAAAAATAAAACAAATATCTATAACTATCTATTATTTATGGAGTTAATTACTACAAACAGATAACAAGCTAGCTACCTTTGTTATCATAATATCTTTATTATTTTTATCACTAGGATAAGGAGATTAGCTAAATGAAGCTAGACAGCGAAACAGATAAAATTGTTGTCTTCATTCTTTTTCCGATTATAAAAATAAAGCTGTTCATCATCAATAATGAACTTAATATCTGATTCAAACCCTTCTAATGACTCTGTATCCTTAACAAACACAGGTGCATTTTCTGGTTTTTTATGCCAATCAATATTTTTATATAATAAAGATAACTTGTTCTTTTTTACTTTATAGCTCACATCCATAATGACTTCATATTTTTCACGGCTACCATTTTTAAAAACTAGCTCACCAGTTTGAAAAATAGTTAAGTTAGATGAAGATGCAAAATAAAGTATGTCTCGTTCACCTATCTCTTGGTATTTTTTATATGGTTCGGAGATAAAGTTACTAGAAAGCTCATTACAGCTCCAACGAGAACCTGAAAGTTCTGTTGTATTAAATATCCATTGGTAAGCAATAAAACCAATAAGGGCCAATATCAATAAAAAATTAACTAATCGCATATTAGTTTTGCTCTTGTTAGCGCGTTTGCCATAATCTTCGGTAAATCCTGATGCGAAAATTGGCTTAATGCATAATTACCATTTCTACTACTACTCTTAGATAGCATAAAACCTCGTAAAGAGTACGTATCATCTTCATAGGCTGAATCATAAATTCTGATATAAACTTCAGCATTACACTCCGCTAACTCCATAGATTCAAGTTGCGATTGAATCAAATCAACATCCAACTGCTTTCGGGTCTTATTCAGTAAGTAGTAATCAGTATTATTAATATCAAAATGCTGATAGTTGTCTTTCATTAAAAAGTGAGGGAGAGATAATCGTGTTTGATTCCAATATACGACAGCAATAGTAACCACTAGACATAATGCAACAAGCACTGAAGCTATTGATGGCTTTACGAGGATACCCTGACGAATTAAAGCCTGTTTTGGTACTTCTTTTTTACTCTCATTATTTGAAAGTAACTCTGATATTTGGTTTAAGTCAGCTTTTTTTGAAAGAAGAGAATTTAATGGTTCTTGATGAGCGACAACAGGATACTCAGCATCAATAGTGAGTAAATATCCTATTTTACTCACTGTCTTTATCTCAATACCTACGGCTTTTAATTGGACAAAATTTCGTCTTAAACCTGAAATAACATTGGTTAATGCTTGATCAGTAACGACTGCACCTTCCCAACACCCATCAAAAAGTTGATCTCGCGAGACACTCTGCTCTTTTCTATCAAGCAGTAGCACAAGTACATTGTAAGGTAATGGCCTTAATATGATTGCCTCTCCAACCTGATTGATTAACGTCCTAGTTTCAGGATCTAAAATCAAATTGGCGATAATTATTTTCTGCATTTAAGCCTTATAGCGATACAAAGAGTCTATTTATTCTTTTTAAGAGAACTAATAAAAATAAAAAACAAGCCTTACAAAGCTTTCATATGGCTCATTTATAAAAAGAGAAGTTTACCTAATAAACAACACAAATCAACGCATCACTACTTTTACTGTCTTTAAAATAAAGAAAAAACAAAACAATCAAGGACTTAATGCAAGAAAACCTTTCAACATATTTAGTTATCAATAAATATAAATCAAACAAAAATCAAATGTGTGAATTCCATTTAGTTTAACTTACCCAGTATCTTATAATTCGCTTAACTTTTATACATTCAATTTAACGAGAAACCCATGAAAAAAATTGCACTTTTATTCGTACTATTTTCGGCATTTACTCATGCCAACGATAACATCTCAGGCTTCTACTTAGGTGCAGGTTTAGGTACTACCACTTTTGATGATGGTGGTGCATTTGATTACACGGGTGCATCTATTAATGCTGATGATTCAACTCTTAAGTTTATGGGTGGCTATCAATTTAATCGCATTGTTGCTGTAGAGCTTCAATATACAAAATACGGAGATATCAATGTAAACCATCCTGTGGCTCAAGCGGGTGGTTTCAAAGGTATCGATATTGAATCTTCTTCTATCTCCCTTGCAGCTAACCTTGGTTACACATTTGATAGCGGCTGGCGTCCATTTGGTATCGTTGGTTTAGGTTCGTTAGAGTCATCAACAGACGTATTAGGCCACTCTCTTAGTGAAAACAACACTTCTTTCCACTACGGTGTAGGTGTTGAATACGCACCAAAAGCCTTAGGTGGTTTAGCTTTCCGTGTGGCTTATGAAGGCGATCTTTTCATTGAAGAAAATGTATATCAAGGAAATAATTCCTACAGCTACTCAGACGATTATGCAATGAACATTGGTACTTTTTACGCTGGCGCAACTTACAAATTCTAATAATCACAATCGTTAGTTGGCGAATAGATAAATCCCCTTACTTTTTAAGAGTAAGGGGATTTTTTTGTATTTATGACAAAACTCTTTCAGTGCGTATTTGAAGGTAAATTAACGATCAAGCTATTGGCGCGACTTTCTTCTTATCAAAGATCACATAAGCCATATATCCCACAATCACAATATTAATAATGAATGCACCGATACTAAGAATACTTGTGCGGAAAATAATTTCATACAGCTCAAACGGGATATAGATTGCTCCACTCACCAAAGCAAACCATTCTGTCCACACTTGTGCTCGCCATAATCCATAAGCTTCAACCAGTCTAATGATTGAATACACCACTGCACCAATGGTAAAAAACAGGATTTTGGCATCAGTTAATCCACTCGCGGCATTAATAAATACACAAGATAAATGACTTGCCGGATTTAAGTGCAAACGACTCACTATTAACTCAGCTAAATGGCGTAAATTATGACCCGCTAAAGCATGTACCCCAAAAGCAACTAATAGAGATACAATCCCCTTACTTGCTTCCAATACGGCAACCGCACGTAACCCTTTCTTTATTGTTGTCATACCGCTCTCTTTCACTCAATATTTTTTGATGGCAAAAGCCATTTAATAGAATGAGTATCCTCCTTAAATTCCATTTTTAAAAGCAAATAAACCTTTATAAATAAATGAAATATCACAGGACTAGACTCTATTGTTAATAATAACAATTAAGATAATAAGTGCATTTACAACAACCAGCAGGAAGTCACGAAATCTTAACCAAAACAACGAGTAATATAATTAATTAGCCAATTAAATACATTTTGTATTCATGACCCCTGAAATTAAATTACAGGGATCTGTTGAATCATAGACCTATCTACACTTCTGCTTAAGCTTTAACTACTCTTGATTGTCGGTTTAACAGTAAGCTAATAAATACTGCTAGCACAACAGGTAAGAACCAACTCGCATGAGCCGAAAATAAAGGGACATAACGAGTTAAAGGTGTTGATAAAGATTCAGGTAATAAGCCCAAGATATGCAATGCATCTAATCCACCAAATACAACGCTAATCATCACAACACTAACGTATGAAATAGTGTTGTGTTTCGTCGTAGGTAAAAACCACGCAGCTAATACTAAAGCAATCGCCACTGGGCACAGTATAAGTATGGCAGGTAGGCTGATGGCTAGAATTTGCTCTAAACCAAAATTGGCAACAATGCCTGTCATCACTGTCACAACAGTTGCACTAATTGCAAACGGAATACGAAATGTTTGTTGACTGTATTCTGCACATGCATTGGTTAATCCTACGGTTGTAGTTAAACATGCCATGATGATAATACCTGCCAATAAGTATTGTCCTAAAGGCCCGAATATCGCAGCAACATAACGCGTTAATAACTCTCCACCATTAGTTGCGCCTTCAGCAATAGAGGTTGATGTTGCACCAACATAGGCCATTGCTAAGTAGCACGCAGACATTAGTAGTGCATAAATTAACGTGACTTTAAGTGTGGCTTGAAAAACATCTTGCGCTGACTCACAGCCTTTATCACAAATGGCTTTAATAATTACCCAACCAAATCCAACAGCCGCAATCGCATCCATCGTCATATAGCCTTGGATCAAACCGCTTGTCACTGCTTTATGTTGATAATCAATACTCGGATCACCAAGCACTCCTAGCGGCGTAATAATCGCAGCTAATGCTAACGCAGCCAGCATAAGAACAAGCAATGGCGTCATCACCTTTCCAATGTAGTCAACCAACTTGCCTCTTTGGAAAGCCAACAATAATGTTGTACCAACAAATAAAGCAGAGAAAATCATTAAGTGGTCACCAATAAAGAAAGGCTTAATACCCATTTCATAAGCAACAGTTACTGCTCGTGGCATTCCAAATGCAGGGCCTATTGCAATAAAAAGCAATACCCAAAAAGTAACCGCCAATGGCTTAGGTAACGCTTGAGTTAATTGGCCACTATCACTTAATCGCCCTAAAACAATTAATGTTAACGCTGGGAGTCCAACAGCAGTAAGTAAAAAACCAAGCATTGCTGGGAGAAATTGAGTTCCTGCTTCAAGGCCTAAAAAAGGCGGAAAGATGATATTTCCGGCGCCAAGAAACATGGCGAAAGTCATTAAACCGATAGCAAGTAAATTTTGTGTTTTCAATGTCATAGTCCTTATTGCTATTGGGCTTAACCCTAGTAGCTTTTATTGTGGACCGTCAGATTGGCTGAGAAAAACAAGAAGAGAACAAAGCAGTCTCCCATCAGCCTGGCTGACGGAAGTGCCGCCAGCCTAGTTAATAATCACTAGAATGACAGCAATAATAGATAATGTTACACACGATACAGCACCGAGCATTGTTTTGCACAAAGCAGCAAATTGTAGGGCTGTAGAAGAAAGCATGAATGTATCCTAGTCGTTTGTCGTGGTAACCAAATCAATATATAAGTAATAATTTATAAAGTAAACACTCAATAGTTAAAAATATCAGCGATTAGCGAATATCCTAGTTTAAATAACTTTACTCATTAGCGGATTCTATTTTTCAGCAACCCAATCTAGAATGTGTTTTTATTCCTCATTAAGCATAGCAAGTAGCGTATCGCTAATTGATCACGCATAAGCGAAACTTTTTCATAACTTAAGGAAGCAAGAGCATTACCAGCAGAGTGATGGTTAAGACTCTATTTACTACTACATTTGCAAATTAGTTATTATTTACCTACATTGAACTGACTTTCGTCATTAATAAAGGAACTCTCATGACTATGCTTTCTGATATCACTCTTACTCCTTTTTCTAATTCATTAAATGTTGCCATTCATTTAATGACTAAAGCAAAAGCGCATTTTGAGGCACAAAATCGAAATACAAATGACATCGTTGATCTTCAATTAGTTGACGATATGCTTCCTCTTTCATTCCAAGTAAATGCCATTTGTCATCACACGCTTGGAGCAACAAAAGCAGCATTAAGTGGTAATTTTTATATTCCATCACCTTTAGGGGAGATTGATTTTGATGGTTTAATTGATGTCCTAAAAAGCACACAAAAAGAGTTAAACGCTATCACTGTAAACGAAATTAACGCACGGGCTGGGGAAACCATTATTTTCCACTACCCAGAACGACCAATGCCATTTACTGCTGAAGGTTTTATTACTTCATTCTCAACACCAAACCTATATTTTCATCAAACCACGCTATACAACTTACTGCGTAAAGAAGGCGTTCCGTTAAGTAAAATAGATTTTATCGGTGCACTATCGCTTAGCGCTTCAGAATAAATATCGCTTTATAAAAAAGCCCTGCTTAATGAACACTAAACAGGGCTTTCATATTTTATGACAACTTACAAACTTTTAGCAATATCGAAAGTGTGGCTAATAATGCTGGTTCCCTCACCAACGTTACCATGTCCAGGAACGACAAATCGCGCTTCAGGGTATTTTGTTAATACTTTCTGAACTGAGTTTGCCCATTCTTTCTTATCTGCGTCACCAGTCCATCCAATCGTATTAACTTCATTCGCTCGCATTAAACAGCCACCAAGCAATACTTGCTCTTTGGGTAACCATACAACTGCATTATCTTTCGTGTGACCCGCTCCCGGATAGAAAACTTCAATCTTATTTTCTAATAGCACAAAATTATCATCTGAAAATTGATGATTAGTAGCTTTCTTATTATCACCTTTCAAAAATGTGTTGGTTAATGCAGAGGCATAGGTCTCAAAGTTATGTTCTTGCAGATATTCTAAACCACCAGTTTGATCTTCATGAAAATGAGAAAATACTGTTTTCTTTAACGTTAAGCCTCTGTTTTCAATCCACGTCATCAGTTGAGGCATGTTCGATGCATTCCATGGTGTATCAATTAAATATACATCCTTCCCATCAACATATACCAATGAATTAGCGTCCATTAAAATAGGCTTATCTGGGTTCTGTAAATTTTTAAATTCACGATACGATTTAACCAAAAAAACATTATTCGTAATTTCTTCAAATTGAAGTGGTTTTACTAACTCATCTGCGGCAGAAGCATTAAAGCCAATAACAGCACTTAATAGCGCTAACGTTATTTTAAACATGAATTCCATTCCTTTGTTAGTGTGTCACAAAGATACAACATAATTCCTTTGAGAAGTGTTAGTTAAATGTAAAAAAACAATTTTGTACAATAACTAACATATTCTGAACGCTTATTCTATTTGGCATAAATTCCCCCCAAAAAAAGACACACGCATGACTCTATTTTTAGCTATGGCGATGTTCGCCTTGGTAACCTCTCTCTCTCAGGTCCGGTGAATATACTGGCAACCGTTACTGGAGCTAATCATGGCTATACCAGAACTATTCCACATATTTTTGGTGCAACTGTGGGCTTTGTGTCTATCCTAATTATATTGGGGTTAGGGCTAATACAAGCCTTTGATGATTCGCATACAGCAACGCTAGTTCTAAATTACCTTGGTAGCGCTTTTCTACTTTATTTGGCTTATAAAGTAGCAACTAGCGAAAGAACCGAACAAAATAAAAACAAAAAGGACGATGCCCCAACCATGTTACAAGGCTTATTGTGTCAATGGTTGAATCCAAAAGCTTGGATTGTATCTTTGTCTGGCGTCACCGTATTTTCTAGTAACGGTGTGATTCCTCTCGAAGACCTCGGTGCATTTAGTGTGATATTTTTTATCGTATGTTACTGCTGTATATCAACTTGGGCTCTGTTAGGCTTAACCATAGGTAAATACCTTGAGCACCCTATTCACTATAAGATTTTTAATCGCGCGATGGGGGGCTTGCTTGCACTGACAGTAGTATATGTATTCTTTATATCAAAATAATAAATGGACGTTACGTTGGCTAATTCAAATCCTCACTTTTTAAGATCATCTATTCTTCCGTTTGAATTACGGTATTCCGATAATTCAAACGCTTGCTATAAAAAACACACTCACCCAGAGTTTTCGATTGGTGTAGTAGATAGTGGGATTAGTGAGTATGTAAATCAAAATATAAAACAAACCATTCGACCGGGTTCTACCGTTATCGTGAATCCGGAAGAAGTCCATTCATGCAATCCACAAAAAGGCACGAACTGGAGCTACAAAATGCTCTATGTTGAACCAGAATGGATTGCTGATCTCCAATCTCAAATATCGAATGGAAGCCACCAAGAGTTTCAACCAATTCAAATGACACACAGTGATTGCCCTTTCTTATATCGAGGATTTCAATCACTGGCTAAAACTCTAATAGAAGATGAATCTGCAATCAAAGTTGAACAAACTGCGATTAATTTTTTCTCTGAGTTAATTCTAAAAGGCAGTGATAACCCTTCCCTTGATATTATATCGAAAAAAGCCATTGAGTGTGCCTATCACTATATTTCAGATAATTTTGATAAAAATATTTCTATTTCTGAGATTGCTGAAACTTCTGGCTTAAGTGATTATTACCTTATTCATTCGTTCAAAAAGCAATATGGTATTACCCCTCACGCTTACCAAATAGTAATGCGAATAAATAAAGCAAAAGCCTTACTAAAAGAAGGTGAAAATATCGCTTCTATTGCCACTGATCTCGGTTTCACCGACCAAAGTCATTTCCATCGCAACTTTAAAAATATGGTTGCCGCAACGCCGAAGCAATATAAACAGAGTTTATAACTTCTAAATACCACTTCCTTGTTGATATTTATACGTTACTGTTTCAATATAGTTAATTAAATAATAACTCAAGGAATGGCCTTTTATGAATCTACGTAATTTCTCATTCATTTTATGCGTAATTACACCTTCGGCAATGGCTCAACTTGCAGATAAAGAAGGTATTAGTGGTGAAATTGCATTAACCACAGGGTTTGTCTCTTCAACATCCAATTTTAATACCGAAGGTGAAGATACAATTACCTCTGTGCACCAGAAAGGCTCTAGCGATAACGGTTTTATGGCTTTTCCCCTTGGGAATATTGCCTATACCTTTAGCGAAGAGTTAAACCAGCAAGTGTATGCCGGTACAACTCGTCAAGATGTAGCAACAGGTACTGTTGTTCTTGAGGTCGGTTATAAATATCAATTTGAATCAAGAATGGCGATAGATGTTTCTATTCTACCAACCATTATGTCTAGCAAAACATGGGCAAACCCATATTTGGTTGGCTCAGCTCGTAAAGAAACAGATGCATCAGGCAATGCATTTCGTTTTAAAGTCGAAAATATCGCAGGGTCAAATTTCACTGTTGATAGTGCTTATGCAACTAAAGGCATTGAGAATGATGACGTTATCGAAGAATTAAAAAGAGACGCAGATACAATCTATTTAAAAGGTCAATATCGTTTACCATTAAGTCGCACTTCATTCGTCCTACCTTCTGTTATTTACCAATCTTCATCTGCGGACGGCAAAGCAAGCTCTTACGATCAATACGGTGCTGAAGTCAGTTTCTTTAAAATAATGGAAAGACACCAACTAGTATTAACCGCTGGCTATAATCAACGAAACTTCGGTGCAGATAGTCCTATTTATGGAAAGACACGTAAAGACGATAAGCTGAGCTTATTTGCTGCTTACGAATACACTAAATTCATGGATTGGCAAGATTGGTCGTTCATCTCTTTTGCAGGTTACAGCTCAACTGATTCAAACATTACTTTTTATGATGAATCAGAATACATTGTTACTGTAGGTCTCAATTACAAGTTCTAATATTATAAATAGCATAAAAGCCCTACTGATAGTATTCAGCAGGGCTTTTTATTAATGACTATATTTTTCTAAACTGTAAGTACGTCAGAATAGAGAGCAGAGTAAAGAAAGCAGGATCGCTCCAACCAAAGCCAACAAATATTCCGATTACCCCTGCATATAGGGTGATCACTACACCTAAACTATTGGTAATCAATAAAGCAAGTAACAGCTTTTTTGCAATAGGGTTTGAGTCAATATCACGCAGTAATAGACTTATCGCAGCAATCCCACCAAGGAAAATGCTCGTATGCTGAGATAAAAATACAGCGTATTGATCATTAAGCTCAACACCATACATTGGCCACATTAAATGCGGACCAAAAAACAAAGCCAAAGCAAATACGCTATAAATTGCACCATGAACAGTTAAGAAAGTTTTGTTAGTCATTATTCTATATATCCAATTAAATTATGCGATTGGGCCGTTATTAATCATTGATAACGATTCGTTAATATCAAAAATATAACCTCGGATATTAGTGATCCCCATACTAATTAAACGCGCAGTATGCATTGTTAAATAAGCTTGAGCAGAGGCTTCGTCTTCAAACAAATAAATACCTCCGCCAAGTTGAGATTGCTCACTTGTCGTCCAAATCTTCCAAATAACACCTGGTTCTTGGTTAATAGACTCAGCTAAACCTGTCATCATAGCTGTCATTTCATCACCAAATGGGCCTGTAAAATCAAAATCAACTTGCAATAATTTACTCATCTTTATCTCCAACTAATTAAGCAATTAGGAATAGCACTTAGCGTGTCTTCTCCCTTGCGATAAGTGCTATAATACCTATAAAAATTAAACAGAAAAGTTCATAAAACTGCGTATAACTGTGAGTATTTTAGACATATGAGATTAAAAACAACGCTAGATCAATGGTTAACTTTGTTTGAAATAGACAAGGCTGGCAGTATTCAAGCAGCCGCTATCGCACTAAATAAAAGCCATACCACACTTATTTATGCCGTAAAAAAACTGGAAGACCAACTTGGAGTTTCATTGCTTAAAGTTGAGGGGCGTAGAGCGGTATTAACAGATGATGGTAAGTCATTATTACGCAGAGCACAGTCAATGCTTGAACAGGCCAAAGCGCTTGAAGAGATCAGCACACAGCTATCTCAAGGTATTGAAGCTGAAATCACCGTCGCGATAGATCACCTATGTGATCGTTCATGGTTATATTCCGCCATGTCCGAATTTCTTAAAGACAACAGCACGACTTCTGTTCAAGTCATTGAAACCTCACTCTCTAAAACAACCAACATGGTAACTTCTGAAAGTGCCGATATTTCTATTATTACTTTGCCGATTACCAATCACCCTTGCGAGGCTTTTGGCATGGTTGAGATGTATCCTGTTGTTGCTAAACACCATCCATTAGCTTCATATTCAGCCCCTTGTTTGGCCGATCTTACAACCAGCTGCCAAATTGTCATTCGAGATTTGGGCTTAGAGAATAAACAAAATGTGGGTTGGCTAAAATCAAACCAGCGCATTACCGTAGATAATTTTGACCATGCATGGCAAGCCACCAGACAAGGGTTAGGATATTGTCGTCTTCCATTACATATTATTGAACTTCATAACGATAGAAATATGATTATTTTGGATATAGAAAATTCAACCACCTACCAAGTCCCCTTACACCTCACGCTTCCAAAAGGTGCAAAAACAGGACCCGCTGCAAAATACCTTTATCAATTACTCATGAAATCCGTTCAAACAAGAGAGTAGCACTTAACAGCAAATGCTATTTTTTTATCATTTCCATTTCTGCAATCGCTTCGTGCGTACATTCCTTCAACCACTTAATTAAAGGAGTACGGCGGTTTTTACTCGCGACAACAAGCCCTATGTCTCCTCCTGGTTGAACAATCTCTTCAGGTAAAGGCAGCTTTTGAAAATCATCACCTAACGTATTCGCTAAAGATTCAGAGCAAGGAAACAGCATATCAGTTCTTTGTACTGAGTTTAAAATCACATCAAGGTAGCTGCTTCTCAACCTAATACGACACTCTTTATTTAATGACTTCAGTGAATTAACTACATACGCTTTGTGCTCATTCCAATTTGGTATAACCAGTGTTGCTATATCTAATTGAATGGTATTTTCAAAACTTTCTTTACCCGTAATTAATGGATGTTCTTTACGTCCTATTAATACAAAGCGATCCGTTGCTAGTACCGATTGAGAAAGTTGTTTTGATATTTCTAGCGGAAAATAATTTAAGCCTAGCTGTATTTGATCATGAAGAATATTTTCAGGCGTTGCTCTGTCCCAATTAGAAAAAACAACTTCAACATTCGGTGCTTTCTCTAAAATAATGCCGCATAAACTAGAGGCAATAGACGGTGCAATAAAACCATTCATTGCAATATTAATTCTTCCCTCTAACACCGAACTATCAAATTCATCTAATGGTTCTAAAGCCGCGAAAAGCGTTGCCATCGCAGGCCTAATATTGTCCCCAATTTCTAGTGCTTTAGGGGTTGGCGTTAATCCATAATGACTTCGTATAAACAGTTCATCTTCAAAAAAATCTCTTAATCGTGCAAGCGCCCTACTGACACCGGGTTGACTTAAAAACAAGCGTTCAGATGCTTTTCGTGTATTACGAACGTCTAATAAAACCGTAAACACCTTTAGTAAATTAAGATCTAATTGATGAATTTTATTCTTCATTCTCTGCCCTATTTTTGATCACATAATCAACAATGACTAAATGATATATCTCTTATCCTTTCAATTCATTATTCAAGTTATCAAAAATGGATAAAAATAGAACCCAGTTGAACGAAAAACTTTCTTCACCACATTTTCTTGGAGTCCCTATGAAAAAAACATTACTTGCTTTGTCACTTATCACAATCACATGTAATGCAGCTGCGAGTGCTTCTCCTGATGCAGTTTCTTCTACTTCTGATAGGTATTCAGAATTAGCTAATCTAGAAATGAATGGCGGATTTCCTACCGAAAAAAGTCAAGAGATATTACAACAAGAAAGCTATTTTCAACGAGCATCCATGCTTTATCAATGGGCTCTTCCAATTGTGAATATGAAAGCGATGCAAGAAGGTCACGCCGAATTAATGAATGGTACCGCCTACAACAAAATTGCCATTTATCAAGATCGTTTGAAACCAAATACATTAATAACAACACCAAATTCAGATGTAATTTATGCAATGGGCTGGCTTGATATGAAAGACACAGGTCCTTTGGTCATAGAACATCCCGCTGGATTACAATCACTTATGGATGATATGTATCACCATCCATTACGTGGTCCATTAGATAAGAATCAACCTGGTGGACAATATTTAGGGGATATTGGAAATGCCGGCCCAGATAAAGGCAAAGCAGCTAAGTTTTTAATCTTGCCGCCAAATAAAAAACGTGAAGATTATGCACAGCTTGCAGGTAAGTACTTTATTTATGAGTCAAATACCTCTGAAGTATTCTTATTCTTGCGTTCTTTCTTTAAAGATATGAATAACCTTGAACCAGCAGTTAGTCGAGTAAAAGAAATCAAAGTTTATCCATTAAATGGCCATACTGAATCAATGGAATTCTTTAATGTATCTGATGTTCCTTCTAAATCCATTTGGGATAACGATTATCGATTCTATGAAACATTAGACAGAGCCGTTCAAAATATGGAACTAGCTACGTTTGACCCATACATGAATGGTGTCATGGCGGCTATTGGGATCAGTAAAGGCGTTGAATTTACACCAACTGAAGATCAAAAAGAGACGCTAACAAAAGCCGCTCAAACCGGTTGGAAAATAAGTAAAGAAATTGCCCTTAACTTTGATGAGAAATCAAGTAAAACCACTGGCGACACTTGGTTTTGGAAAGAAGCACCATCATGGGTAGCTCACGCATTAACTGACAAAGGTAATCAGTATCATGCGTTATCAGATCCTTATTATCACAATATAAAAACTGGTTACACTAATGTCGATGCCATCACTCACATGTACACAAACCACTATTCAATGTCTACAGGAATGATTAATGCGAAGGTTGGTGCAGGTGCTAAATACGCTGGCGCATATAAAGACAAAGATCTTAATCCGTTAATTGGCTCTTGTAATTACTCTTTACGTATCCCGGCAGATGTACCTGCTAGTTTATTCTGGTCAGTCACTGCTTACGATGCTGCAACTGCCGCAGGTGTTAATGTTGAAAATCATCAATGGCCGTCATTAGGTGATCGCGATCAGCCAATTAAAAACAACGATGAGTCTGTCACGTTATTCTTTGGTCCAACTGCACCAGAGAATGCTCAATTAGCCAAATACAACTGGTTGCAATTTGATAATGACAGCTGGTTCTCTCTGATCCGCTTTTATGGACCTCAACAAAGCTTATTTGATGGTTCTTGGGTTCCGGGTGAATTTGAAAAAATTGACTGTGTGAAATAACCAACCAATTAAACTTTGAAGAAATGAAATAAGATCTAGATAACAAATAAAAGCCTTCTAGTTTATAAAACTAGAAGGCTTTTTTATCAATAATAACGATAATCACTAGTATAAAAATCCAGTAACTTATTAATCGCTATATCTCGGTAGGTATCTTTTTCAATTAACATGTCATGATAAGCACCTGCAATGGGTTCTAAATGGCTTGTATGGCACTTCTCATGGAATTCAGCTTGTGCAACATTACTCACCACCAAATCGTCCCCAGCTTGAAGGATCAATATTGGAATTTTTACTTTATGCGCATTCGCGATGCATTTTTTACCCGCTTTAATAGATTCGGTTATCCAATGAGTGCTCGGCCCACCTAATCTTAAATTTGGTTTATCTAAAAATAGATCAACAAACATTTTGTATCTAACTTCACTGTGAGTTAATACATTGTCTTTATATCGAACTTTTTTAAAGTGGCTTTGGCCTAATGCATAATTTGGTTTACTTGCTAACACATCCAATAAATTTAAGGTCTGCTTTTTTAAACCGTGAGCTTTTCCTGATATGTATACACCAAACATAGGAGAAGTAGCAGCCGATGCTTTCACCGGATGATCGAACGTCGATAAGTACTGAGTCATTACCGCTGCCCCCATTGAGTGAGAAAGCATAAAACATTCGCCCTCAAGATCTGGCCTCACGACTCTCTCCATAAAAATATAAAGATCCATAACATAATCATGAAAATCATCCACATGGCCTAATTCATGATCTTGTGTCATTCGTCCCGATTCACCTTGGCCGCGGTGATCATAAGCATAAATATTGAAATACTGACTTAACTCAAGAATCACTTCTTTATATTTCCAATAACTTTCATTACGACCATTCACAATAACCAGTGTTTGCTTTTTATCGTTAGGGTTAACATTAATCCACTTTAATGGAATACGCTCGACACCTAAAACTTCGCCACACTTTTTATTATTCCAAATAGCATCAATTTGATCATTGTATTCTTGCTGTTTCACTTCATCCGTAAAACGATCTTCACGCGTTTTCACTAAAAAACGTTCTTGTGATAAATGCGCTAAGTTCAGCTTTGGCGCAATGGTCTCAAGAAATAGTTTACCCACGTCTTTACCATGATGATAATCCGCATCTAATTGTTTTTTCGTACTGCCAAGCACTTTAGATTGAAGGCTTCTATTCGGTGATATTTCATAAATGATGACATCATCTGGTGGGTTCGCTAAAAACGCTTGAGTCTTACGGTAGTTCTCTTCATGAGTCACGAGCATTGCTGCCATATGATCCAATGTACTGTTCTTTGTCATCTTAGCAAGAGAGATTAACCAGTCATGATTTTCGGTAAAATCGACAGGGACAGTGCGAATAACAACAATATGGCGAAAACCTCGATCATACGCCGCTTGTACTGGAATAGGCGTGGTTAACCCACCATCAAGCCAGCGCTTTTCTTCCATTATAACGGGTTGTTTATGTAACGCAGGAATAGCGCAAGATGCACGAAGGATATCTTTCCAGTTACTGGTTGAAAGATCAAAATACTTGGTTTCAAAGTTGGTAGCATGAGCCGCAACAGCAAGAACTTGTTTGGTCGTTAGATGCGTTTCTCCAACTTTCCAATTTAAGGGAATATCAGCTTCAGTTTTATCAATCAACCAATCCAAATCCATCCCTTCGCCAGTCAATAAGAAGCGAGATAATTTGAAAAAATCAGGACTGCGAGTCACTTGGTCAATGATGCGATAAGCGTGCCCTTTATGCCCACAAATATAAGACGCTAAATTCAGTGAGCCAGCAGAGGTACCAATCAATAAATCAAATGGATTAAAGTTAGCCTGTAAGAAGCTATCAAGAACACCGGCCGTAAATACACCTCTTTGACCGCCCCCCTCAGTAACTAACGCAATTTTATCGACTTCTCTTTTAGAAAAACGAAAAACATCAAAACTGTTTTTACTGATCGAATAATGTTCGCCCATCATATTTGCCCATTTTCGATAGAGTATTTATATTCACCAATTATGCCATAGCGCTATAAATCTAGCAGAATTAAATGCCACTCTATAAATATAGAGCTAATGCGCTACTACAAATAAATAAACTATTTTCATAGTCTGATATTTAACAATTACCTGTGTTATGGTTCTCCTCTAAGTAAGGAGCTTTATGAACGACTATGAACTTTTCATCAAAATCAATGATGCTATTTTACTTGAGTTCGATGTCTTTAAAGCATGGGAAAAAACACTGCTTTTAAATGCACAAAACCAATTGATGGATAGATTCCCGATCTCAGAGCCACAAAGGGAACTACTCACTAAAGTACTCGAGAAAAAAAGACCAAAAAAGAGAAAGAAAAGAAGAGTATAAAAGCCATAATGATGAACATCACTATGGCTTTTTTGTTTAACGAAACGGCCTTGGCTGTAATCATCAAACGCTTGTCATACTTATTACCTGTTAATACAAGACCATTGTCAGATAACCTAATACGAGAACAATCATAGATGTTAACGCATAAGGAACAGGGTAGCCTACCGCAGGCATATCACTCTGACATTCATCCTGAGCCCCTTTCATTGCAGGAGTACTATTACGTCCACCCGCACAAGCACCAGCGAGAATTGCAGGGTTCATTTTTCTGAAATAGAAACCGTAGATCCAAGCAAGCAACGGTGGAAGTAACGCCGCCACTAAACCTAGGCCTGCGATTTTAATAACCACAATACCTTGGAATGATGCCAATATTTTAGGTCCTACTGTCGCAGCTAATACCGCAACAAACAAACTCAAACCAATATCTTGTAAGAAGCTACGCGCCCCTTCACTCATAGGCCCACCAAATGCTGGATTACGAGTGCGTAAGAATGAGAATATAATCCCCGTTAACATACAACCTGCAGATGTACCTAAGGCAAATGGGATCCCACCTAGCGTGACGCTAAAGTGACCACATACATAACCAATCAATAGAGAAAGTGCTAAGTAGAAGGTTTCTGTCAGTGTACTTTCAACGATTGGATTACTGTTCAGTTTCTTCGCGGTTTGCTGAACACACCAATCAGAACCTGCAACACGAATAACATCCCCTACCTCAACCACAGTCTGAGGTAACATAGGTAACTGATGCCCTTGTCTAAATAAAGATTTCATATAGATACCAAAGCCGACATCTTTACTTATAGCTTCAATTGTTTTGCCTGTATATTCTGATTTACCTAGATGAATATCAGCCACTTCTATATCTACATTACGTGCTCTTGGTTCATCAACTTCAACACCAACCGTGGATTCGCCACCTTCGATTAAAACATGATAATCACCGCGAATACCGATAATATCACCAAGCTGTAGCTGTGGGTTATCCGCAGAATCAATGACTTCATCACCACGAACCACTTTAAGAATTGCAGCGTGAGGATAACGGTGAAATAGCGCTTCAACACTTTGGCCGACCAACTCTTGATGATCAACACGATAAGCTCGAATATCTAGCGGAAGAACCCCTAAATTAGAGAACCCATTGGTACTCGGTAGTGCTTCTGTATCGCCACCAGCACCAAATTCTGCCTCTGCATTTTTACCGGCTTTAACCGGATCGACACCAAACATGGCAGGCAGATATTTAATAAGTAAGATAATAAATACGCTAGATAAAATATAGCTAATGGCATAACCCGCAGCGATATTGGCACTGATCTGATCAAGCGTCATTCCAGCGGGTGCTTTAACGGCTCCAGAATCAATCGCTGATTGAGCTACCCCCATCACCGCAGTTACCGTGTAACTACCCGAGATAATCCCTGCGGCATAACCTGGAGCTAAATCCAATAATTTAGCGCCAAAGAAAACGATAATGAAGTTACTGAACACAACAATTAAGCCAATAACGACAAAATCCAACCCACCTCTTGCTAAACCAGAGAAGAATTGAGGTCCAACTTTCATACCTATTGCGTACATGAACATCATTAGGAAGATATCAGACACCAAACCCGGTGCATCGATATGCAAACCATAAACAGAGAAAGCGGTTAATGCGATAGCAACCCCAACAACCAAGGTCCCAGCCGTTGAGCCTAAATTAATCCCCTTAATTGTTACTTTTCCTAACGGATAGCCAATGGCAATACTTAAGAAAAGAAACACAAAAGGATTGTGAGCGATATAAAAAAATAGAAAACCAAAAACACCAGATGCGTCATGTGCAGCTAACGCTTCAATATTTTCAGCAGCCATAAGGTTAGTAGAGAAGGTAAAAAGTGAAAGAGTAAATAATAAAGTCCAACGTTGAGATTTAATCCAGCGTAAGGCATTACTTAATTGTTCAATATTCATAATTATTTTCCATACAGAATAAAGACAAACTAGGTTTCAATTAACACTAATTTCATATAAATATTAATTGAAACGAATGGGGAGTAATGGGCCACTAGAAACGTGGCCCAAAAGATATTAACCGTGATTAAAGCCTGAAGATTCCAACTCATCACTGCCGTGGGAAATAGGATGCTTAGCAAAAAACTCAACACAATGTTTTAAGTCAGCAACTAATAAATCAGCTTGATCTCGACTGAAACCATGACGAACTAAAATACGCATAATCACTAAGTCTTCACGCTTTGGTGGCATCGCATACGCGGCAATTTGCCAACCACGAGAACGAATTCGATCCGATAGGTCAAATAAGTTAAAACCAGGATTAACCCCTTCTTTCAATGACCAACTCATTGCAGGAATTCCACCATTACCATCATAGATAATCTCAAACATACCCAGTTTTTCAATTTCCGCGGATAAATAAACAGCGGTGTCGTAACAGGCTTGATGGATTTTACGGTAGCCTTCTTTACCTAAGCGTAGGAAGTTATAATATTGAGCTACAATTTGGCCACCAGGACGAGAGAAGTTCAATGCAAAGGTCGGCATGTTGCCACCTAGATAGTTCACATTGAAAATCAGGTCTTCATGCAATGCAGACGCATCACGCCATATCACCCAACCCACACCTAGTGGGCTTAAACCGAATTTATGGCCAGATGCATTAATCGATTTCACTCGAGGAAGACGGAAATCCCACTCTAAGTCAGGATCGCAGAATGGGGCTAAGAAACCACCACTCGCCGCATCAATGTGCATTGGGATATCTAATCCAGTGTCTTCTTGTAATTTATCTAACGCTTCATGCACCGCTTTTACAGGCTCATACTGACAAGTAAATGTCACACCCAATGTTGGAACAACACCAATGGTATTTTCATCACAGCGTTTAATCACCTCTTCAGGCGTCATGATTAAGCGATCGCCTTCCATTGGGATCTCACGTAATTCAATGTCCCAATAACGCGCAAATTTATGCCAGCACACTTGAACAGGACCACAGATCATATTTGGCTTGTCTGTTGGTTTGCCAAGCTTTTTCATTTTTTCGCGCCAAGCCCATTTTAAGGCCATTCCGCCTAGCATTGCTGCTTCACTTGACCCTGTAGTAGAACAACCTAACGTATTTTCTGCGTCTGGAGAGTTCCATAAATCCGCTAACATATGCACACAACGTGCTTCAAGTTCAGCGGTTTGAGGATACTCATCCTTATCGATCATGTTCTTATCGATGCATTCGTCCATTAATTTATGAACTTCATCTTCAACCCAAGTTTGGCAAAACGTAGCTAAGTTCTGTCGAGAATTACCATCCATCATGAGCTCATCATGAACGACTTGGTAGGCATGACGGGGGTCATGTTCTTGTTCAGGCATTTTGTATTTTGGCATAGATAACGAAAGGTCAGCTGACGAATAAACATCATCAAGAAGATCATCTCTGACTGTATCTTTAGAGTGAAGAGGCATACGTTTTAGCTCCATTGAATTGAACAAACAATAAGAATATAAACTGTCGAATTAATTAAATTCGGCCTTAATTAATAACTAATTACAATAGTGTCAATTAGTTATCCATTAATATTTAGTTACATTTCTAGACCCTTTAGTTATGAATGTCAATGTACTTTATTCCACTTTATAAAACATATGTGTCGTTAAGATGACTATTTTTGTGAACGAATTATCTCTTCATCTACCCATTTTAGCAGTTGTTTAATTGCTTTAGACAACACCTGATTTTGCCTAACAATATACCCTAAGCTAGTCGTCGGAAACTTAGGTAATGGGGTTACCGTCGCTTTAAGATTTCGCTTTGGATGAATAGAGAATTCAGGGACTATCGCCACTCCGAATCCCGCCTCAGCCCAATCAATCTGGGCATCTACACTACCCACCTCCATGATACGATATTTAGGTAGATTTAAAGATGGTAAAGCTAAATCAAGTAAGTCTCGTGTTCGCGTATCGTGACCTAATAAAATCAATGTTGGTTCATCATCTAGAGTAATTGTAGGATCAAGATTCGCTTGTTGCCACTCTTCAAGATGATTACCCAGTGCACACCATTTTATTTGCTGTAATTCAGTAAAATGCAGAGGCTGACTTTCTTTCTGTGCAATAACAAAGCCTAAATCGGCCTCTGCACTTTTCACTAATTCAGACGCTTGCGAAGAGGTGGTATTAAGCAGAGAAAAATCGATACCCGGGAACTCTTGCTTAAATAATTGGAATGGCCCAATCAATAATAAGCGCGAAATAATATCACTAGCCGCAATGGTTAGTGTTCCACGGCTCATATCATTAATCGCATTCAAATCGGCTTGGCACACTTGCAATGCCATTAGTGTGTCTTGGCTGGTTTGTAGTAAACGAGCCCCTGCTTCCGTTAAATGAAAAGGGTTTCTCTCAATCAACTTTACTCGAGTGGTACTTTCTAACTGTTTGATGTGTAAGCTAACATTAGGTTGTGTCATATGAAGTGCTGTCGCTGTTTTACCAAAGTGTTTTAATTCAGCTAACGTGACAAATGTTTTAAGCCAATGGAGATCAAGCATTCCCATACTCTCTTTTTGAATACATTTCACCCAATATGATATATGGATTTATTATCAAGTCGATAATTATAATTAATTTCTCATATTAACTTATTGGGATTAGCATAGCGTCTTAATCATTTAGGAGTTTGTGTTATGCCGTCTATTGTTGTTGTTGGTGCTAATTGGGGCGATGAAGGTAAAGGTCGTATCGTTGATTTTCTTGCTGCGGATGCGTCTGCAAGTATTCGTTTTCAGGGCGGTAATAACGCCGGTCATACTGTGGTAAATGACTTCGGTACCTTTAAGCTACACCAACTTCCAAGCGGTATTTTTAACCCAGATTGTACAGCGGTTCTTGGCCCTGGCATGGTAATTAGCCCTGCGGCATTAAGCGAAGAAATCGCAGAAGTTAAAGCCGCTGGCATTGAAGTAAAAATGCACATTTCTGATCGTGCTACACTTTGCCTTCCTCTTCATGCGCTTGAAGATACACTTGAAGAATTACGTTTAGGCGACGGTGCTTACGGTTCAACTCGTCAAGGTATTGCTCCTGCGTATGGTGATCGTGTAATGAAAAAAGGCATCCTTGTGGGTTGGTTAATGCAACCTGAAGTATTACTTGAACGCATTCAATTCATGCTTGATTGGAAAATGCCACAACTTAACGCTCTATACCCAACGTGTGATTTCAGCCAAACGGCAGAAGAAATGACAGAATGGCTATTAGAAGTGACTGCTCCTTGGCGTAAATTCATCTGTAACGTGACTGAGCCTCTAAAAGTAATGCAGAAAAACGATGCAAATTTATTGTTTGAAGCACAGTTAGGCGCTGGTCGTGATTTAGTTTACGGTGAATATCCATGGACTACCTCTTCAAACGTAACAGCAGCTTATGCTGGTATCGGTAGTGGTTTACCTGCTTTGCGTCCTGAACGTATTATTGCCGTTGCTAAATCTTTCAGCTCATCTGTTGGTACAGGTACATTAGTTACTGCCATGGAAGAGCAAGATAACTTCCGTGAAGCGGCTAACGAATATGGCGCAGTAACAGGTCGTCCACGTGATATGGGCTACTTTGATGCAGTAGCAACGCGCAACGGTGTTGAACTACAAGCAGCAACTGAAATCGCACTAACAAAAATTGACTGTTTAAGTGGTATGGCGGATCTTAAAATTTGTACGTCTTATGCTGGCGAACACACTGAGAATCCAATCTGGCCTCAAACTTCAGCATTAAGCCCTGTTTACGAAAACATGGAAGCATGGCAAGAAGACATCACAGGTTGTCGTACTTTTGAAAGTCTACCAAAAGCAGCTCAAGCGTATGTATTACGTATTGAAGAACTAATGGGCGTGCCAGTAAGTATGGTGTCTGTTGGTCCTGAACGTGAACAAATGATCATCCGTTAATCGGACGTTCTCTAAAAATAACAAAGCCACGCAACCTTTTGGGAATTTTAGGTTGTGTGGCTTTTTTGTATCAAAAATATAAACGTAATTTAGCTATAAAATGCATATACGATAATAAAGTGGAACACAAAACCAACTAACACAGGTACTGAAGTCCGTTTGGCGACATCAAAAGGACTTAACTTCGCTCCTGTTGCTGACGCAATAACAACCGCCGACACTGGGGACATCGCACGACCAATTGCTGAGGCTTGTTGCATTGGCATTAACATCGCTGCGGTATTTGCTCCCATGCTTGATGCGATAGTTGGAATTAATTCAACAAACGCTAAGAATGGTGCATTACCTGACCCCATTATCACTGCAGCCAATAGGGTAACAACAGCAAAAACTAACGTCATAGCAACACTTGGTAAACCAACCGATTCGGCAAGCATGATTAAGTTAGCAATAGCACCCGTTGCTTGAATACCATAAGCAAAAACACCGGCTGCCACGAGTAAAACAACGACGCTACTAAACGCACTCCCCATTCCTTTTGAAAAGACACCAAAGCCATCAAACACAACCTTTAAGCTTCTTTTTGTAACGCATTCACACAGCATGGCGACAAACATGGAAACAAAAACGATTGTTGTCACATCCATATTAATGGTTGAAACCACTAATTTAGAGAAAACTATCGCCATAATAATAGGAAGTAAAGGTAGCATTACATAGTAACTCGGTGCAGAAGCCCCCTCTTTTGATTCAGTTAATGCAGCTTCTTCAAATTGCTCGGGGTGTTTTTTATCTACATGGGTTTGCCAGATAACATGCATAATCCCAATCACTACCATTGTTGCAATCGATGTTGGCGCTTGGTAATGAGAAACGTAACTCATTAAATCCATTCCTAATGCTTCACTGGCACGAATAGCATCAACACCCGTTGGGGTAAAGCTTACCGCCAATGAGCTAGCAATAACCGCTGCAGCACTACCACGAGAAAGACCTAAGCCCAACATTACAGGATACAGGGTGCCCATTAATAACACGCCTAATCCAGTTGCTGATGGAATTGCGAGTTGAAGAATACTCGCCATACAATAAGCAAAGAACAACATGATATTTTTATTTTTAATGCGACTTAATGGTTTTGTGGCTAAGCGAACGACGACATCATTAGCACCAATATGACTCATATAATCAGCAAATCCGACTAACGCCATTATCATCAAGCCTAATGCTCCCGCACGATATCCCATCAAAAATTGGATATACTTAAACGGGTCAAATCCTGAAAAATTAGTCGATGCCACAGAAGCTGGTAGCATCGGTCCCCAACCAAATATCCCAGTAGCAAAAATTAAAACAGTCCCTGACATTAATAAGGTAGGCTCTGCTTTGTAGCCTTTTAGAATCATTCTGGCGGCAATAACGACAACAATAAGAACCAATATTAACTGAGCCATATTTATATACCTTCATGCTCAGTTAAATTGATAATAATTGTCTTAACCACGTTACTTGCAGCCACTAGTGATGGAACAGGCAAATACTCAAATATTGAGTGGAAGTTATGAGCGCCAGTAAAAATGTTAGGGCATGGCAAACCTTTTTCTGAAAGCACTGCCCCATCGTAACCACCACGCATAGGGATCACTTTTGGTTCTATGCCATTTTCTTTATAAGCCGCCATTGCTAAATCAACAGCTAATGTAGAGTCTTTTAAAAAGTTATGCACGTTGCTATAACGATCACTCATTTCAAGAACGGCTCGATTGTTATTCGCTTCATTAAACATACTTACTTGTTCGGCAATAAAGGCTTTTCGATATGCATAACCTTCTTCCGTAAAATCTCGAATATCCATATTAAGAATGGTTTTTGCTGAGTTTCCTGCAAGTTTCTTCATCCAATAATAACCTTCACGCCCCTCGGTGTGTTCTGGCGTTTCTTTTGCGGGGAACTGGGTCATGAAAGAATTGGCTAACAACAAAGAATTGATCAAATTACCTTTTGAATTCATCGGATGTGCAGATTGTCCTGTAAATGTAACCACTGCATTACCTGCATTCCAGTTTTCACAAACAAATTCACCAATTCCACAGCAGTCTAGTGTGTAAGCAAAATCAGCACCAAACTCATTAACATCAAATGCATTTGCTCCCAGAAGCCCTTGCTCTTCATCAGGAACAAAACCCACCTTTACCGTTCCATGCTCAACTTCTGGATTTTCGTGGAAAAACTGCAATGCATTTAAAATAGCAGCAATCGCCGCTTTATCATCAGCACCGAGTAATGATTGTCCATCACTCACTATGATTTCTTGCCCAACATAATTTGCAAGTTCTGGCTGCTCTTTTAGAGAAAGAATTGGACCAGTAGATAATGGAATATCTCCCCCTTCATAACGAACCACCTCTGCATGCGTATCTTCAATTCGCTCTGAACTGGTATCAAGATGTCCAAAGAAGGCAACAGTTGGTAATTGTTTTTTAGAGTTAGACGGTAAAGTAGCGGTAAGAATAGCGGTATCTCGAAGAGCAATATCAACACAACCTAGATCTTCTAATTGCTTTTTAACCAAACACGCTAATTCATATTGGCCTGCACTTGAAGGCATGATACCAGCAGCACCATTCGCTTGATTTGTGGTTGTATTGATCTTTGTGTAACCTAAAAAACGTTCTACTACATTCATTGTTTTAATCCAAAATTACTTATAAAACAAAGATATTACGATTTTTTAATTTTTTTTAAGTGACTATTATCTCAATAACCATAATTTAAAAGTGGTTATTTAGCTTTCAAAAATAACCGTACTAAGAACCTTATCTAAAAATAAATACCACTTACTTATATAAGCGGTATTTTTGTAAAGTCGAATAAGAGTACTATTAAGTAAATATACTCTTATTCCTTATCAAAATAGCCTTTATGATTCTCTTGATAGATGCACGTTATCATTCCAAAACCACAAGCCACTAATACAATGAAGACCCACATAATAATCCACATACTCTTCTCCTATTAATATAATCGAGCGCTGTTTTCTTTAACGTAATTCGTATCAATACGACCAAACATTTTTGAATAACACCACACTGTGTATCCAAGAATAACGGGGACAACCAATACCACGACAATTGAGATAATTTGCAGTGTTAGCTCACTTGATGTTGCATCCCAAATAGTCAGACTATGGTCTGGGCTAATACTGGATGGAATGATCATAGGAAACAGTGCAATACCTGCGGTCAAAATAATACAAACCATCGCTAAGCTTGATGTTAAGAATGCAAAGCCACTAGAACGAATGTAAGAAAATACAATCGTTAATAGGTACATGCCAACACCTAGTATCGGTATAAGATACAGCAGGTTATTATCACTGTAGTTATGCAATAGACCATTAGTAACGCTAGCAACTTCTTTATGTAATGGGTTTGATGGTAAGTGAGTAATAACCTCACTCGTTATAATATAACCATTCATATTTACCGCTAAAAAACCACCGAGTATAAACAGTCCGACACATACCATTGAGCATATGATTGTCACTTTCTGACTTCTTTCTCTGATCCCTAGTGTTGTTTTTAACTGTAGATAAGCCGCACCTTGAGATAGCACCATAAATAGAGACAGAAGCCCACAGACTATTGGAAAAACGGTTAGTAAATCCCAAAAACTGCCACTGTAATGAATCATCATTAAATAGTTCATATCAAATGGCACGCCGACTAAGAGGTTCCCAAAACCTACACCGAAAATAATAGGAGGAACAATGCCACTTATCATTAAGCCAATATCGCACTTTTTACGCCATGATGAGCTATCCACTTTTGCACGATACTCAAAACTTGCCGGTCGTAGCCACAATGCAGCAAGCGCCAACATCATTGCGATATAAAACCCAGAGAATGATACCGCATAAACTGTAGGCCAAATGGCAAAGATGGCACCACCAGCCGTAATCAACCACACCTGATTACCATCCCAATGTGGCGCTACAGAGTTAATCATTACTCGGCGTTCATTGTTCGTCTTTCCAATAATAGGAAGTAATGCGGCAACCCCCATATCAAAGCCATCGGTAATAATAAATCCAATTAATAAAACCCCAATCGCTCCCCAAGTAAATAAACGTAACCATTCATAATCAAACATTATTTATTTCCTCCTTGGTATGAAATTAACATTAATTCATGTTCATCTGTGTTTTCTCTTTCAAAGTGATATTGACCTGTTTTTAGTGCACTAGGTCCAATACGCGCATACTTAACCATCAGACGAACTTCGATAATAAGTAAGAAGGTGTATAACCCAAAAGCAACGGCTAATGACGCTAGTATTTGATTAACGGTTAGATCCGATGCCGCCATTGCTGTTGGCAGTATTTCTTGAATCGACCATGGTTGGCGACCATATTCTGACACTAACCAGCCGCACTCAATCGCTATCCAAGGCAGTGGCATTGCCAAAAGACAGGCTTTTAATAACCAGCGTTTATCTTCCAAACGATTTCGACACATGTACCAGAAAGAAAGCAATAACAAGCCAAACATCAACATCCCCGATGCAACCATTATTCTGAAGCTCCAAAAAATTGGAGAGACATTAGGGATGGTGTCTTTTGCCGCTTGCTGTATTTGGTCTTCTGTCGCATCAATAACATTATCTGTGTATTTTTTCAGTAATAGGCCATAACCGAGGTCGCCTTTTAGCTCGTTAAACTTATCCATATTCTCTGGTAGTGTTTTGAGTAACCCATAAGCGACCATACCATTACGAACACGTTGTTCATTCGTCTTCACTAGATCATTTAATCCAACAACGGGAGTATCGGTAGATCGTGTTGCAATCAGGCCCATTATATAAGGGATCTTTATTGCATAATCGGTTTCCATTGTATCTTGATTAGGCAAACCCAATAATGTGAATGATGCAGGAGCTTCTTCGGTTTCCCATTCGGCTTCCATTGCTGCCAATTTTACTGGTTGATATTGGCCTGCTTCATAGCCTGACTCATCTCCCAAAAATAGCGTTGAAATAATAGTTACTAAGCCAAAGCAACACGCCACAGTAAAGGAGCGAAGTGCAAATGAGCGATCTTGCCCCTTCAATAGGTAATAAGCACTTATCCCCATAATAAACATGGCACCAGTGACATAACCGGCAGAAACAGTATGTAAGAACTTAACTTGAGTGATCGGGTTTAAAATAACATCCATAAAACTCGTCATTTCCATACGCATGGTTTCATAATTAAATTCCGCACCCACAGGGTTTTGCATCCAACCATTGGCAGTTAAGATCCAAAAACCAGAAAAATTAGAACCAATTGCGGTTAACCATGTACATAGAGCATGCTTTCCTTTGGACATACGATCCCAACCAAAGAAAAACATCCCTACTAACGTCGATTCAAGGAAAAAGGCAAGCATCGCTTCTATTGCTAATGGAGCACCAAAAACATCACCAGAATAATGGGAATAGTATGACCAATTAGTCCCAAACTGGAACTCCATGGTTAATCCAGTCGCGACCCCCATGGCAAAGTTAATGCCGAATAATTTCCCCCAAAACTTAGTCATGTCTCTATAAACCGTTTTTCCGGTAACGAGATAAATAGTTTCCATCACTGCTAATAAAAATGACAGACCAATAGTCAGTGGCACAAAAATGAAATGATATAAAGCCACGCTTGCAAATTGAAATCGTGAGAGATCAACGACATCTGTTAACATAATACTTCTTTCCCAACGTCGATATAATCAGCGATATTTAACCGCTTTTGATTAATAACTAACTATATAAAGTAATGAAAAATAGGGGTCAGCCTCCCCTATTAATCCCACTTATCCTTTTATTTCTTTACGGTTAAATTTCTTTTTCAACCAATAATCCATACTTACGTAACGGCCACCACCATAAATAAATAACACGGCAAGCATGACAAAATAGGTCGTCGCGAACTCCATGCCATTGTTCAGCATCACAGGGTCACCCAACTCTGTAATGTAGTTATAACGACCAGGGTAATTAGCAGATAACCACTCAATAAACCCATTCAAACGCCATGTTGATTCCATACTTCCTGTTGCTATCGCATCCCAGCCATGCTTCCAGTGCACCGTTAAGCTTGCAGCACTCATTAAAAAGATCATTGGGATAGAAATAATTCGAGTAAATAACCCCATAGCGATACAAATACAGCCAATAACTTCTGTCGCTGCTGCTGCAAAGGCCATAAAAGTAGGAAAAGGAAGACCAAGTTCGACCATTAATTGAACCGCACCATCGAAGCCTGTTACTTTTGAATGTGCTCCTACATAAATAACTGGAATAAGAAATAATCGAATACCAAGTAAAACAACAAAGTCCCATTTCTTGCATTTCACAATAAAATTGTCATACCCATCGATAATTGAATTAATCATGTTTATCTCCTAAAAACTGAATCGTAATAAGTTGGTTTTGAGTAAAAGAATGCACCCAATACATAAAATCAAACCCTGCTAAGTGTGTATGTATATGCTGCTCTGCTTTTGTTAATGTGATTTTGGGTGTTTGAGAAATAAGTTGAATAATCGCAACATCAATATCCCTAAGCTTTTGAGATACGACGATGTTTTCTTTTGTTCGATAAACACCGTACACAACGGAGTCTTCATCTTTAGAAAGAAAATTAACCGCGTCTTCTTCAACTAAAAATGGAACCTCTATCAATTGCATCACTGCATTACAACTCAATGTAAAAGCGTTAGGTTGAGCTGAAATTTCTTCCCATGATGAGTGTGTTTCGTCCGTTCTTATCATTGCTATTTCGACATTAAAAGTGACCCACTCGTACTCAATTAATTTCAACAGCCGTGGCATTAACTCCACTTTGTTTTGAATAAATTGAACAAACTCTGTCGCTATTTGATGAAACTCTGGTTCAGTTGCGCTGTGATAATAAATAAACTCATTAGCTAACTGATTAAGATCATCAGCACTCTGTGTCCCTGAGAATAAAGGGAAAGTATTTTCAATTACCCCTACAATATTTTCACAAACAAACTCATGGTAACGGCGAGTAGACTTCTGTTTTGGTTGCTGTCGAATCGCCTTAGAAAATAATTCAATTTCGGTCAACATCGTTGCAGGAGTATTAAGCATAATGACCTCCCTCACTTGCTTGATTCAATCCTCGTTGTTGATTGAGAATATTCTGATGAATAGTGCAAAGCTCGCTTGTTAATTCATTTAATGGCGGTAAGTTATTATCTCTCTCAAGTAATAAAGGCTTACAACCATGAACCTCAAACGTATATTTTGCTAACTCCACCACCTCCCCTTGTACTGATTTACCGTGGGTATCTAAAAGGAAATTATTGTCATCTTTTAGGTGCCCAGCGATGTGATAATAAGCAATTGAATCACTCGGTAAGGCTCTTAGCATTTCATAAGGACAGTAACTCTGATTATGGCTATTTACGTAAATATTATTTATATCTAGCAATAACTTACAGTCACTTCGATTTATAATTTCCGAGAAGAAATCACCTTCTGGCATCTCATTCCCATAATCGTGATAGTAAGAGATGTTCTCTAGTATTAATGGACGCTGAATAATATCTTGCACGCACTGAATTCTATCGACTAAATAAGAGATGTTTTCTTTACGTCTAGGGATTGGAAGAAGATCATATAAATACCCTTGCTTATCACGCGACATACTTAAATGATCGCTATACATCTCAATATTAAATTCATTAAGGAAACGAGCAACTTGCTGTATAAACTCTCTATTCAGAGGCTGGCCATCACCAATAGATAACGTTAGACCATGCGCTATCAATGGATAATGTTCTGCAATCTGCTTTAAAGATTCACGTCGCTGCCCTCCTATGTTCATCCAGTTTTCAGGCGCTAATTCAAGAAAATCAATGTCTTTATGTTTTGGAGATGTACATAGCTCTTCAATATGCTCACTGCGTAATCCAATACCTTTACTTGTATCGATTATTGACCGCATAACCCACCTGTAATTTTACTTTTATCTGTAATCACAGCAGGGGCATTAATCCCCTCTCCTGACAGGCCGCACTTACCGTCTCTCGCTCTCACTAAACGACCTTGTGGATCACCGTTTAAATCTGCTTTTCCAAAGCGTTTTTCAGTACCACATTTACCTGCAGCACAATGACCACCATTACCAGAACTGGCTTGCGCTACAATAGCTTCTTCTACTGGTTCTGCAGCAGAAACCATCCCTGAATTAAGCGCAATCACAGAGGTCATAACAATTGATAAAGTAAGTTTATTGTTCATTGGTTTTATCCTTAACTGCATTCATTGGAAAACTAGAGAGATCACGCGCCGCTATCACTTCACCTTTGTAATATTGTTTTATAATGTCTAGAGACTCTGCTTTAAATTTCAAGCTCAGGCCCATCATGTGGTCAACAACAAGTAGCTTAGGGTTTATTTGAGCGGTTATTTTCCCAACCGTCGATGGTTTTGCATGCATAAATGCCGAAACTTCTTCGTCTGCACTTTCAGCAATTGCCATTGGCATCATTAAAATGTCAGCGCCCTTTGCAAAATCAACAAACCCGGGGTTAGTTCCGTTTTGATCAGCAGAAACAACAAACACACCTTCACTAGTTTCAATTCGATAAGCAAGACAAGGAACATTGCCGTGAGGAATACCAAATGCAGTGATTACCACTCCATCTTTATCGTATACTTTGGTTTCATTTTTTGATTGGTATGGAACGTCAATCAAGGTGACAGGAAAGATCCCTTCGCCAGTAAGCAAGCCATTAAGGTAAGCATAAGCGCCTTTGTCTGAATTGAATTGCGCATCCATGTATTCAGTTAAACTTGGAAATCCAGCACCTGCGGTTGGTCCTGAAATATCTAACGCATCCTCACGATTAAAGAAGAATCCACCTTTTAAAATGGCAGGTAAATCTGTTACATGATCGGTATGGAAGTGAGTGATACCTAAAAAGTCTAAATCTTCAAGTTTTGCACCTGATTGTCCAAAACGAAGATAGGCACCACCTCCGGCATCAATCATAAATCTAGATTTTCCTTTCCACCAAATGACAGCAGCGGAAGAGGCACGAAGATCATCAGAAATAGGACCACCCGATCCTAATACTTGTAACGTGTATTCCTTGTCTAATGGTTCCATACTAATGGCGTAGGCATTTGCTGCACCGAAAGTGAAACCAAGCGCAATAACAAGTGCTTTTAAAGGCTGTTTCATATTTATTACCTCATATCTGATTATGAAAACTTTTGGGTGAGCTATCAAAAGTTACGTTACTAAATCATTATTATTTGATGTAAATCAAAGCAAGACATAAAGTAAACGATCTCCATAGTTAAATATATATTTGTATTTTTAACAAACCATTAAGTTAAACTAAACGACATGAGGACTACTGATTCTTAAATGGAAAGAAAACAAGGTTCTATTTACAAAAATTCAAATACGTATAATTACCTCGTTTATTACTTTCAATTTCAAACTGTCGCTTTTATTCAATCTTTGTTTTTCTCTTTTATTTATTATTCACTCAAGAACAGCTCATCACTTATGGGCTTATCCACACAATTACTAAATAGTTACCACCATCAAAGATAGGCAATAGAAAATGATCACTATCGTAAAAATTGAACAGCTAGAAGAATTAAGCACACTAAAAAAAGAGTACGTTAAGCAAGCTACAGCGCCACTAGATGGTATGTGGTTATGCGGATTTGCACCAATGGCAGACCATTTTGGTTTTTATAAAAATGAAGAGTTGATTGGATTTTGTTGTTTAAATAGCGATAGTTACCTACTTCAGTTTTACGTAAACCAACCAAATCAGGCTCTTGCTGATGATATTTTCACTTCTATTATCAATAAAGAAAACCAGCTTATTGGTGATGTGATTGGCGCTTTTTCTAGTACTGCAGAAACGCATTATTTATCATTATGTCTTGATCATGCAGCTAAAAATCAGGTAAATACGCTGATGTATCAACAAATCGAAAAAACCATAAAGCAAAAGACTGACTTACCAATGGCAGCAGCAACGGTTGAACAGCTAGCCGAATTTGTTGAATTTGCAAAAGTAAACATAGGTGCACCTGAGGAATGGGTTACTGGGTATTATGCAAACCTGATTAGTCGCCAAGAGTTGTTTGGTTACTGGAAGAATAATGAGTTACTGGCTGCTGGTGAATGTCGTTTGTTTGACGAGTATCAAACAGAGTATGCTGATTTGGGAATGGTTGTTGCTGAATCTGAACGCGGTCAAGGCATTGCAACTCAAGTACTCACTTACTTGATTGCTTTAGCAAACGATAAAGGGGTAATCGCCATGTGTTCAACTGAGAAAACGAATATTGCCTCACAAAAAGCCATTACTCGTGCCGGTCTTACTTCTTCACATCGCATTGTTCAGTTTGATTTTTAAACTCATCAACAGATCAACTTAAATACTAAAGCTAGTGACTTATTCTTTGAGTCATTAGCTTTATATTCTTACTATAATGGTTATTGGTTATTCAATTCCACCATAAATATCAATCGTAAGATCTCGTTGCTTTGCGTACTCCCCAGGGGTAACTCCCAAAGTACTTTTCAAATAACGGATCAAATGTGGCTGATCACTAAAACCAAACTCGTAAGCAACCATTAACCAATCAATATCGGTTTCTTCTCGCTGATACAGATACGTAATTAACGCTTCCAATCGATTCATTGACTGGCATTGTTTTAAAGTAAACCCAGTAACTCGAACAAAACTTCGCTCTAACGTTCTTTGTGAGCAATGCAATAACCCCCCTAGTTGAGCAATGGGCGTTTTCGCTAATAGAGGTAGCGCTTTTGTTGTCAGTTGATAATGTTTATCTTCTTCTACTTTAGATAACCACGGTAACAATATCTCATCTAACTTAGTACAAAGCCTTTGAGGATCTTGTTTGGCTAGCTCAATCAGATCTATTTCATTTATCCCTTCAGTTCCAAATAACAGATTCAAATCTGCTGAAACAATAGTATCTGCTACTAATTGTTGTGGTTCTTGGTTTAATAAGTACAACGCACCAACATGAAATTTAACCCCGATGATCGCAAAGCCATGCGAGTGATCCATCTGTAATGTCTTGCTGTATGGGTATAACCAATGTGACCCTTTTCCCTTTAATCGATCAGATTCAATATCATAATGATAATGCTGCTCAGGAATAGCAATGATCAAATGCCCTGCAGGCTCAGGGTTTAATTTTGGAAATGGGTTACTGTCTGTCTCTTCAGGTCTTTCTAAAAACCAATAACAATCGATCAGTTTAGCCACATCCGAATTTTTAGGGGGGTGAATCCAATTGATCATCATTAATACCGTTAAAGAGAAAGGAATAACCATTCTAACTGACTTATCTCATTAACAGCACAACAGATCACCATAATTATCTATATGATCCTATTCGTAGTTGAGCTAGAGATCTGATTTTTGACTAAAAACTCAACAGAGTTCGATTGAAAAAAGAGGAGTTCAGGTACACTCTGCATTGCATATTTAAAAACCAAGGATAGGAAAATGAATTCGGTTCGTTTTGGAGAAAAATTAATTACTCCATCTAAATTATTATGTATTGGCCGTAATTACGTTGCCCATATTAATGAGTTAAATAATACGATCCCTGAGCAAATGGTGGTGTTTAATAAACCAAATTCATGCATCACTTCTACCCTATCTTCTTTCCATCAAGAGCGTTTACATTATGAAGTTGAGATCTGTTTTTTGATTGAAAAAGAGCAGCTATCTGCCGTTGCAATAGGTTTTGATTTAACCAAACGAGACTTGCAATCTGAGCTAAAAAACAAAGGACTTCCTTGGGAGCGAGCGAAAGCCTTTGATGGCTCAGCGGTATTTAGCCGTTTCATCCCTCTTGATGGTATCGACAGTAATCAACTTCAAATTGAGCTATTCATTAACAGTATGAGAGTCCAATGTGGCCAAGTTAGCCAAATGATTTACTCTCCAGAAACTATCCTTGCTGATTTAAAATCCTATACCCAATTGTATGATGGCGATGTCATCATGACTGGTACACCTCAAGGCGTTGGTGAAATTCATATGGGGGATATATTTCTTAGCCGCTTAAAGCTAGATGGAAAGACACTGATTGAAGCTGAGTGGGTAGCAAGATAATAGCCTCCCACTCTTTGACCCTATGCTGAAAATACCCATAAGTTAAACACTAAGAATACGATCATGCTAATAATCGTTGTCAGTAGTACATTCTTAGTTTTCCATGCAATGAGAGCTGCAGTTAATGCCGCCCACAAATACGGGTTCGACCCAGAAAACGATAATTCATTGTCAGGCATAAATACAATTGGAGCCCAAATCGCGGTTAAAACAGCAGGACTTGAATAGCTTAATAACTTCTGAGTTTGAGCGTTTAATCTAAGGGGTAATTTGGGTTCTAAAAACAAGTAGCGACTTAAAAACACTAACGCCGTCATTGCTAAAATTGATATGAAAATCATCCTCTTTTCCCTCTTAATGTCTCTGTTAAATACCCTGCTATCATACCGCCAATACTCGCTATCATTAAGCTGCCTTCAACTGAAAAATACGTCAGTGTGACAGACAAGATTAAGGCACTAATAACAGAAACCAATACTGGGCTATTTTTAATGGTAGGTACAACAATGGCAATAAAGGTCGCTGCCACCGCAAACTCTAACCCAAGCTCATTCAATGAGGGAATATAACTACCCGCAACAATTCCAGCTAAGGTTGCGGCATTCCAAAAGAAATAGAAACTGAATCCTGCACCTAGTGCGTACCAACGATTAAATTGTTTTTCTGATTGGTGTCCACATACAGCAAACAGTTCATCGGTTAATAAAAAGCCAAGGGATAAACGCCAACGAAGCGGTAAAGGGCTAATTTTATCTCTCATCGAGACACTGTATAAAAAATGGCGCGAGGTAATAAAAAAAGTTGTCAGCAACATGGTTGTTAACCCTGCGCCAGCTTTAATCATTCCCATGGCGACTAACTGAGCCGAACCTGCAAACAAAATTGCTGACATGGCTTGCCCTTCAAAAGGAGTAAGACCTACATCAATAGCAAATGAACCGGCTAATAACCCCCATGGTAATACTGCGATGCTAAGTGGGATCATCGCTAATGTTCCTTGCCAAAAAAGACGATAATTTGAACAAGGCTGTACGGCGGTATTTATATCCATAAACTACTCTTTATTAAATCAAATCAGCCTATATTAGAGCTGTATTCCTTTACCTAAGATTGTACAAACTTGCTAAAACAATTTGAGGTATTGTCCCGGAGTTATACCCATCGCTTTTTTAAAATGACGGTGTAAATGGCTCTGATCATGAAATCCCGTTTCTTGTGCAGTATCAGACAACGAATGCCCTTGCTTAAGAAGCTTTCTGGCCATTCGTAAGCGAGATTGAATTTGATAACTATGAGGAGGAAGACCAAACGCTTTTTGAAATGATCTAACTAGGTGATAAGCACTCAACTCACTTAAGCGTGATAAATCATCTAATGACACGTCAGCTTGAGGAAAATCGTCTAAAAACTCTTTCACTAAATAAAGAGGCCTTTGAGCTTTAGAGATTGCAGTCTCGGTGTAACGTGCACGGCTATGTTTGCACATAAGCTTAACCAAAGCGCCATAGACTAAGGTTTCCCTTAATAAACGGTTATCTGACTGCTCTAACATGGTAAATACTAATCTAAGTTGGTTCGCTAGCTCTGGATCATAAACTACTGGCTCTGCAAAATATGGAGCTCCAAACTGCCCACGGCTTAGCTCTTTACTAATGCTTTCTAATTGTTCAGGCAGTGGATACATCGCTTTATATCCCCAACCACCATCCGTTGCAGAATGTCCACTGTGTATATCATCGGCATTAATTAAGATAATACTGTCTTGCGGTGCGGTATGATTCCCCCCAGTGCGATAAAAATTTTGCGCACCACGTTCAATCACTCCAATCGTATATCCTTCATGACTGTGACGTGAGAAAGTCTGCTTTTCATAATCAGCATTTAATATTTCAAGCCCTCCAAGCTCTTCTGCTACTTGGTAGTGTGCTATTTCTTTTTTTACTTTCTCATTTGCCATCATTCATCATGAACACATTTATCCCTATTTACTAAAGTATATAGTAAGCCCTCTCATTTCTTTTGTACAAAATTGCGCATTATTATTCTTTAATATTATTAACAATAATATCTATATTTTTTAATGTATCGATTTTATATCACTAGGCGACTTTTTAATCATGGATCTTACCTCTTCACTACTATAAAATCCGCCTCCTGATTTATAATTCAAAATAAAATAATGATTGATATTACTATTCTTCCGGTTTACTTAACCGCTGTTATCGCCCTACTTTTATTACCAGGCCCTGATATGCTGTTGATTGCTAGTTCAAGCATGAGTTACGGCCGTAAAGTCGGATTATTTGCCAGCTTAGGTAATGCGACCTCAGGTATTATTTTAACCTTGCTTGCTGCTTTAGGCGTATCTGCACTGATTGCGATGAGCCCTATTGCCTTAAAAGCATTACATCTCGTTGGTGGTGCCTACTTATTAAAAATGGGTTGGGATTGTATTCGAGCAGAAGCAGATGAAGCACCAGAATTACAACAAGGTTCGACGATGGCGACCACGTTTTACCAACGTGCTTTAGTCAGTAATTTATTGAACCCTAAAGCGTTAGTCTTCTTTGTGATGTTTTTACCACAATTTGTTTCTACCAATATTGCTGCAACCTCTGGCGAGCAAATGTTGGTGCTTGGCTTATTGCTTAACGTTCTTGGTTTATTGTTTAACTTAATCTTGGTAGCGTTAGTGGGAACACTTGGAAAGTCGCTAATCAATAACGTGAAATTCAGAACGTATCAGCATAAATTCATGGGCGGGATTTTTATCATTCTTGCGCTATGGATGTTAAGTTCTTTTGTTACTGCGCTTTAATACAATTCAATATATATAAAAACGGTGAGCATTAAGCTCACCGTTTTTGTTTCTAACCTACTTTTTAAAAGCTTAGTTTTTTGATCTTCTCACTTTTAAACTAGGCTCTTTTGATGCTCTTCAATTAAATGATCCATCGCTTCATTAGCTTTAGTTTGAATGACCGAGTATTCATCTGTTGGTGCAATCGCTGCCACCACTTCGTAATAACACTTCAGTTTTGGCTCAGTACCTGATGGGCGAATAATAATACGAGAGCCATCTTCTAAATGATAAATCACGACATCACTGGCTGGTAAATCGATTGATTCTGTCGTGCCATTTGAAAGATATCGCAGTGACGCTTTTAAATCTTCAGTAACCGCAATATTCACTCCAGCAATTTGTTTTGGTGGATTAGCCCTTAACTTATCTCCGACCGGTGGAGAGTTTGGTGCTAAAGCGATACTACGCTGTGCATTTATATACAATCCGTGAGTGCGATAAATTAATTCCAACTCATCCCAAACGCTCTTACCTTGTGTTGAAAGCTCTGCCGTTAATTGAGCAAAAGCAACTAAAGCAGATAAACCATCTTTATCCCACACTTCACTGCCAATGGTGTACCCAAGCGCTTCCTCATAGGCAAAAAGAAATTGTTTCTCTTCACTTTGTTTTTGCATCGCAACATTAGTTAACCATTTAAAGCCTGTTAGCGTTTGGAAATACTCGGCCCCTTTCGATTCAGCAATCTTTTTCAATAGCGTGGACGAAACGATGGTATTACCAACAAGCTGCTTACTTGGTTCTGTATGTTTCAACAGATAGTGCCCAAATAGAATACCTACCTGATCACCTGTGAGCATTTGATAACTGCCATCTGCTTTTCGCGCAGCAAGTGCAAAACGGTCTGCATCAGGATCATTAGCGCATGCAAGCTCTGCCTGTACTGAATCGGCTAACGCAATAACCATATCCATTGCCCCTTTTTCTTCAGGGTTGGGAAAATTTACCGTTGGGAAAGTGCCATCTGGCTCTCTTTGTTCTGCCACACTCACCACATGATTAAATCCAGCATCACGTAATAAGGTCTCTGCCATATCGGCACCCACACCATGCATTGCGGTATAGGCAATCGAAATGGCTGATGGATTAGTATGGTTTGAAAGCAATGGATTACTGTTCATGGTATCGCGGTAGCTTTGATAATATTCATCATCTAGCCAGACTAAAAGCCCTCGAGCCTCAGCATCACTCAATGACATTAGTGGAATGGGTTTTGTGGCTGCAATATCGATCTCATTGGCAATACCTGAATCATGCGGCGGAATAATTTGCGCCCCATTCTCCCAATACACTTTAAAACCATTATATTCTGGTGGGTTGTGGCTTGCGGTAACCACGACGGCTCCGGCTGCATTAAACTTCTTGATCCCATAAGCCACAATAGGTGTCGCTGCGACTTTTGTTGTTAAGAATACCTTAATACCTAATGCAGTTAATACACTGGCGGTATCATGAGCGAATTGTTGAGAATCAGTACGACCGTCATAACCAATAACAACACCTCTTTCGCTAGCATTCGTGATGTTGTCTATTAAATAATGACCTAATCCAGTGGCTGTTTCTTGAATCACCAGACGATTCATTCGATTAGGCCCAGATCCGACCATTCCTCGCAATCCAGCGGTACCAAATTGAAGTCGAGAAGAGAAGCGATCTTTTAATTCTGCCATGTTTCCAATATCGACAAGGTACTGAAGTTCTTCTCGAGTTCTTGGTTCTGGATCTCTACTCAACCAATTTGTTATTTTCTGCATCATAATAAAAAGCCTCATTACTGAATATTCATTAAGTCTAGATGATATCTATTATCAATTACATGAGCGCAATCGCTAAACTCAAGAAAATAATAGTTAACTATGAACAAATTATAGTTCTGATACGTAAATACTCTTAATACCATAAACATTAAAACATTTTATTCATGAGTTTTATCTTATTTTTAGTTAAAGAAGTGGTAAAGTGGAAAGAGTTAGCATTATTATAACCTGTTTATTTGTAAGGATATTATATGAAAATCGCAATGTTCAGTACTAAATCTTATGATGAAGTTTCTTTCAATAGTATCAATCAAAATTACCAATTCGAATGTCAATATTTCAACTTCCAACTCACTGAAAGTACAGCACCAATTGCAGATGGTGCCGATGTGGTTTGTGCATTTGTTAATGATGATTTATCTGCGCCAGTCCTAGCTAAACTCGCTGAGCAAGGTACGAAATTAATCGCGATGCGTTGTGCTGGCTTTGATCGCGTAGATCTTCAAGCAGCTAAAGAACTTGGCCTTCAAGTAGTTCGAGTTCCTGCGTATTCTCCAGAAGCGATCGCAGAACACGCCGTTGGGATGATGATGTGTCTTAACCGTCGCTTTCATAAAGCATACCAACGAACCCGTGATGCCAACTTCTCTCTAGAAGGGTTAACTGGGTTTAATTTCTTTGGTAAAACGGTCGGGGTTATCGGCTCGGGAAAAATTGGTCTAGCAACAATGCGAATTCTTAAAGGTTTAGGAATGGATATCTTGTGTTATGACCCATACCCAAGCCAAGTAGCGATGGATTTAGGGGTGGAATACACCACCCTTGATGAGATTTTTGCTAAATCAGATGTAATTACACTGCATTGTCCATTAACGTCTGAAAACACGCATTTATTAGATACTGATTCATTTGAAAAAATGAAAGATGGCGTAATGATCATTAATACCAGTCGTGGCGGATTACTTAATTCAGCCAATGCAATTGAAGCCCTAAAAGCAGGAAAAATCGGCGCGTTAGGATTAGACGTTTATGATCACGAGAAAGAGCTTTTCTTCCAAGATAAATCAAACGACATTATTACCGATGATGTTTTCCGTCGTTTATCTGCTTGCCATAATGTACTTTTCACAGGCCACCAAGCCTTCTTAACTGAAGAAGCATTAGACAATATAGCCGCGACAACACTAGGTAGTATTGATGCATTTTTGAAGGGTGAAAGCTCTGGAAACGAATTGATCCAAGCTTAGTTACTATTAATATAAGCGCCTTACATAATTGACTTATGTAAGGCGTGTTATCAATGTGCTTATCTCAATCGGCTTAATACTACCTGCTGGTCTAAATGCTCTTGATAATCCGTATATTCTAACCCTTTATCAAAAATATATTCGGTGACTAAACGCGTTACTAAGGCTCTTAATTCGTCGCCATTCCATGGTTTTTCAATATAACTTTCAATACGTGCACGATTAATCGCTGTAATGGTATCTTGGTGCGTCGCTTGCCCTGTTAATAATACTTTTTTTGTTCTTAAGAAACGATAATCGTGAGAAACATCAGTCAATAATTCAACACCATTTTTTCCTGGCATTACGTGATCGGATAGTACTAAAGCAATATATCCTCCTTCGCTGTCTAACTCATCCATCAAGTCCAATGCTTCATCCGCAGATTCACATTCCTCGATATTAATCCATGATTTAAGTGGCGTAAGATCTTGCAAAACGGCACTCAGCACTTCCCTTTGATCATCTACACAAATCAGATTAAGCTTTTCCATGACCGTCCTCGACTGGCAATTTAATTCTAAAAATGGTTTTCTCTTGATTGCTCTTTACTGCAATTGAGCCACCGTATCCTGTAATGATCCGCTTTACGATGGCTAGACCGAGCCCTAAACCAAAAGAAAGTCCGCCCTTTTTGGTGGTAAAATTCGGTTGGAATATTTTACGTCGAGTTACCTCATCTATTTCAGGGCCATTATTAGCAATAGTCACTAAAACAAATCGGTCTGATACTCGCGTTGAAATTTCAATTTCAGGTGTTTGTGTTTTCTCCATGGCATCGCTGGCATTTTTAATGACATTCGCCCAGATCTGAACTAACTCTGTTGCTGATGCTTTTACCATCGGCATTGCAGCAGGACTCAAATGTACTGACACTCGTCTCAAATCACTCTGCAATAAGACGAGCGCTTTATTAATGCTGTCATTCACATCAAGAATCTCATCTGTATCTATATCTGTTCGACCAAGTTGCTTCACTGAACGAACAATACCAACAGAATGCCTTGCCGCCAACCGCATATCATGCAAGTCTCGCCCAATATGCCAATAGCGTATAGCTTGCTCAGGAGACCTTAACCAATACGTTGATAAATCTCCACGAGGTACCGCACGAGCTAATTCACGAGCAAGATCTCTTTCAAGACCATAGCGCTCTTCTATTTCACGTCCTCTTGTACGTACCTCTGATGAGCTAATATTTTGACCATTCATCAAACCTTGATCAACAAAACTACTCGCCTCTGGGTGTATCTCTTCCAGTAACTCTAAAATAATAGATTGCAGTCGTTCTGTTTTACTACTTAAGACCCCAACCGCATTATTAAGCTCATGAGCAATACCCGCAGCCAGTTGACCAAGTGTGGTCATTTGCTCTGCCGAATAGAGTTTTTGTAACGCTTTTTCTTTCTCTATCGATTCTTGCATGGCTCTGCGCTGCCTACGAGAAAGTTCATTAACAATAATAGGGGTAAACTGCGCCGTAAGTGGCCCATAACGCTCTAATTCAACCGCCGTAGTTTTTGTATCTATCCACCCTAACTCGCTTTCTGTTTTACTGATTACCGTTGAAGAAGCGATTAATGTTTCAGAAAAAAAACTGTGAACCCCAATAAATGCACCTTTAGAGGCACTAAATACCATGGCTTGGCTTTCACTGTCTTCTTCTTGATAAAACCCTTCTAACTCACCAGAACAAACATAGTAGAGCCGATCATTATCTGCGCCTTGCTCTAAGATCGTCTCACCAGCAGGAATGACAATTCTTCGCTCTTCTTGACTGAAATAAGCATCAATCAAACGCTGAAACTTCTCTTGATTCATAGGCTATCCAATATGACCAACAGTATGAAGGATCCATACCATAACAAAGCTTAATAACACACCAACGACACCCAATATCACACCTGTTTTTGCCATTTGGCTACTTTCAACATTACCCGTAGCATGGGCTAACGCATTCGGAGGTGTACTGATTGGTAATGACATACCTAGAGAGGCTGCAAATGTAACTATCAGTATTAAGGTTAGCTCACCACCTAATGGGGTCAATGACGTCATTGAAGTACCTAACGCTGCCATGATCGGCATCAATAAGTTGGCCGTTGCTGTATGAGACATGAAGTTTGCCATGACTAAACATAGGAATGCCGCACCAAATAAAACCACATAAGGAGAATAAGCATCAAAAGGAATACTGTGAACCACTAACTTAGCCAAGCCTGTTTTGTCTAAAGCTAAACCAAGTGCGATACCACCTGAAACTAACCACAGCACATCCCATGATATTTTCTTAAGATCTTCTTTGTTGATGATCCCAGTCAGAGAGAAAACCGCAACTGGAATTAGCGCAACAGTATATGAGTTCATGCCATGACTTGATCCCATTAACCATAAAAGGATCGTTCCTGCGAAAGTGATGTACACCATGATCGCTTTTGGTGTTTTTAAGAACTTACCTTTGATATCTAAATTCATTGTGGCTTGCTTTGCTGGGTACAAATAGGTAATTAAAAACCAAGCAAGCGCCATCATTACAATGACAAATGGCACCCCAAATACCATCCACTCACCAAAAGTAATTAAGTTATCACCCACGAGATATTTTAGTGCGATAGCATTCGGTGGCGTTCCAATCGGAGTTCCAATACCGCCAATATTTGCCGCAATAGGGATACATAAAGCAAACGCAATTCGACCGGGATCTTTAGGACCAAATACAGCAATAACAGGCGTTAAGATCGATAACATCATTGCTGTTGTCGCGGTGTTTGACATGAACATCGAGAAAATACCCGTGATCAGCATCAACCCCAGCATTACAAATTTTGGATCGGTTCCGAACGGTTTAAGTAATACTCTGGCTAAGTTGACATCTAATCGATATTTCGTTGCAGCCATTGCGAGGAAGAAACCACCTAAGAACAGCATAATTATCGGACTGGCAAAGGTTGCCATAATATCACTGTAATTTAGCAACTCTCCAAAATGAGGCGCATCTTGATTCATCTTAAATAAAATAAATCCTTTATCAGAAACCATTAAAAGCTCTAAAACAATAATGACTACTGAGGTTGCGTAAATTGGAATTGGTTCAAATACCCAGCACAGTGCTGCCAATAAAAAGATAGCAATAACACGCTGCTGAATGATCGTCATTCCTTCAAAAGGAAAAGCTGACAAAGGCATTAAAAGAATGATGAGTGGGATAATTGTTGGGATTAAATACTTCATGTATTGACGCATAACGCTACCGACTTCCATAGAACAATTTAAGAGTAATAACGAGAATTATCTCCTTCATCAACCATTCGGTATACCGTGTTAGATCAATCATTGTTTCAAAATAAGAACAAATATAGAATTTTGTGACACTTGTATCATAAAAAAAGAGCTGCATTTCTGCAGCTCTCATTATTTTATCTGATTATAATGCCTTAATAATTAAGACTCTTTCTCAGCTTTTGGCTTTTTACGCTTATCGGTAATTGCCCATTTTCCGTCGATATATAACCCAGTCCAACCTGATGGCTTACCATCATTTTCAGTACGAACGTAATTTTCTTTCGTTTTACGGCTAAAACGAACTACCGCAGGCTTACCGTCAGGATCGTGCGTTGGCGCTTCCGTTAAGTAAGTAAACTTAGGAGACAAACGATCTTTAAAGCGCACTAACTCTTCCACTAACGGTGCACGTGTTTCACGTGATTTAGGGAACGTACTTGCTGCCAAGAATAAGCCTGATGCACCATCACGCAATACAAAGTACGCGTCTGATTTTTCACATTCCAATTCAGGAAGATGAACAGGATCTTCTTTTGGTGGCGCAACTTCGCCATTTTTAAGGATCTTACGAGTGTTTTTACATGTCTCACTCGTACAATCCATATATTTACCAAAGCGACCGTTCTTAAGTTCCATGTCTGAGCCACACTTGTCACACTCGACAATTGGACCATCATAGCCTTTAAGTTGGAACTCACCTTTCTCTACAATGTAACCATCACAGTTCGGGTTATTACCACAAACATGCAGTTTACGATCTTGATCTATCAGGTAAGGGTCCATTGCTGTTTCACACTTAGGACAACGCTTCTTCGCACGTAATGCTGCGGTTTCTACGTCTTCTTCAAGAACATTAATAATGCCCTCTTCATTGCCTAAGTTAATGGTTTTCTTACAGCGCTCTTTTGGTGGTAATGCGTAACCAGAACAACCAAGGAATACCCCAGTTGATGCAGTACGAATACCCATATTACGGTCACACGTCGGACATTTAATATCAGTTTCTACGATATTATTTGGTGACATGCCGCCTTCTGATTCATCAAGCTCAGCTTTAGCGATATCATCAGTGAAATCTTGGAAGAACGCGTTAAGTACATCTTTCCAATCTTTGTCGCCTTCAGCAATCTTATCTAAATTGCCTTCCATACGAGCAGTAAAGTCGTAATCCATTAAATCATCAAACGATTGATTTAGACGGTCAGTTACGATCTCACCCATTTTCTCTGCATAGAAACGACGGCTTTCAACACGAACGTAACCACGGTCTTGAATTGTTGAGATGATTGATGCGTAAGTCGATGGGCGACCAATGCCTTTTTTCTCAAGTTCTTTAACCAATGCGGCTTCTGTGAAACGCGCTGGTGGCTTAGTAAAGTGTTGCTTTGGATCAAGCTGTTCTAGTTTTAGCTTATCGCCAAGTTGAACGGCTGGTAATAATTGGTCTTCGTTCTTACCCATTGGGCGTTGCACACGAGTCCAACCATCAAACTTAAGGATACGACCTTTCGCTTTTAGGGTGAATTCATCGGCTTTTACGCTCAATGTGGTTGAATCGTATTGTGCTGGGGTCATTTGACACGACACAAATTGATTCCAAATTAGGTTGTAAAGTTTGTGTGCGTCCGCTTCCATACCTTGTAGGTCGTCTACTTTCACATCGACACTTGAAGGACGAATCGCTTCGTGAGCTTCTTGTGCGCCTTCTTTGCTGCCATAAAAAATTGGCGCTGAAGGTAAATAACTGTCGCCATACTCAGAACCAATAAACTCACGTAACGCCTCTACAGCCTCTTTACTTAAGTTAGTTGAGTCAGTACGCATATAAGTGATGTAACCACCCTCATAAAGGCGCTGAGCTAACATCATGGTCTTTTTCACGCCGTAACCTAAGCGTGTACTTGCTGCTTGTTGCAAAGTTGACGTGATATAAGGTGCTGACGGCTTACTTTTTGTAGGGCGATCTTCACGCTTACATACTTCATATTCTGCTTTTTCAAGAATACTTACTGCCGCTTCCGTATCCGCTTGCGTTAGTGTTTTAAATACAGAACCATTACGCTGCGCAACTTGTAGACGGAAGTTTTCTTTGCCAGCGGTTAACGTGTCTGCATGAATATCCCAGAACTCTTCAGGAATAAACGCATTGATTTCACGTTCACGTTCAACCAAGACTTTAACAGCAACCGATTGAACACGACCTGCAGATAAACCACGAGCTACTTTTTTCCATAGCAATGGTGATGCCATGAAACCAACAACACGGTCTAGGAAGCGACGTGCTTGTTGAGCGTTTACACCAGGCATGCTTAGCTCGCCCGGAGTTTCAAACGCTTGTTGAATCGCATTTTTTGTAATTTCGTTAAAAACTACTCGTTTATAGCGTGAATCATCACCACCGATGATCTCGCGAAGGTGCCACGCAATAGCTTCCCCTTCACGGTCTAAATCGGTTGCGAGATAGATAGTGTCTGCATTTTCAGCCAGCTTTTGTAATTCAGCGACGACTTTTTCTTTGCCTGGCAAAATTTGATAATTAGCGGCCCAGTCATTGTATGGGTCAATACCCATTTTATTGATCAGGTTCTTTTTATCTCTTTCTTTCTTAATGCGTGCTTTATCTTCAACACTCATACCTTTGGTCGACGGTGCTGCTGCTTTTTTACCAGTGCTTGTCGAACCCATAGGCAAATCACGAACGTGACCTACACTGGATTTTACGATGAAGTCTTTGCCAAGGTATTTATTAATTGTTTTTGCTTTGGCTGGTGACTCCACGATAACTAGAGATTTACCCATAATGTCTCACTAACGTCCTCGTGCTGAAATACAATGCTGTCGAAAATAACGATGTCCACAGCTATAAATTGAACTTTTATCTATATATTACTATTGAGGGAGGATGGCACTACGTCAACCACTTTTTTTACAATCGCTACTGAATGGTCGTAGTTTGGGCAGTTGTTAACTAGATGTAATTACAAATAAACCCATCATCAAACTTCCTTTTTACAGGCCGTCTCTATTATCATTTACTGACTAATAGCTCAAAACGTGAGCTCAATACCTTGCACTGGCTCACAATAAAATTGCAGATCTTTCATTAATTTTTATTTTACTCGTCATGATTTACATCAATTGTATTTTTAATTCTTTATGCTTAAAATCCCTCTTTTATATAGCAAAAAATGAGTGAGATATGAGCAATAAAAAATCCATTTCTGAGGCTGATTTACTATTAATTGCCAACCAAATCATTCAAGATCACGAAAACTACGTTGAAGGTATGCGAGCAACGAGTGTTGAAGAAAAAGAAGAAGTTTTAGTATTTAAAGGCGAGTATTTTTTGTCTGACCAAGGCCTGCCAACTGAGAAGACAACCGCTGTATTTAATATGTTTAAACACCTTGCTCATCAATTATCAAAAGAGTTTAGCGTTAAGTAATTACCACTAATTACAAACAACAAAAAAGGCTGAAATAATCAGCCTTTTTTAATATAAAATACGTCACCCAAATTAAACGATTGGACGTTGTCCTTTACTGATTAAACGCATAAATACATTTTCTGCAGACTGCCCTGCAATACCTGCAATTTTAGCCCCTAACTTTTTCTTCTGTACGTAATGAATCGCTAATACTTCGCGATCCTTACATGCTTTAGTTAGATAATCATCTGATGTTTGAATCGCATCAATCAGACCCAATTCTAGCGCTTGTTTACCAAACCAATGCTCACCGGTAGCCACCTTTTCAAGGTCTAATTCTGCACGGTGTTCATGGATGAAATCTTTAAATAATACGTGAGTTTCTTCTAGCTCTAATTGAAATTTCTCACGTGCTTTATCACTGTTTTCACCAAACATTGTTAAGGTACGCTTGTACTCACCAGCGGTCAGTTGTTCAAACTCAATATCATTCTTTTTCAGTAGCTTACTAAAGTTTGGTAATTGTGCAACGACACCAATAGAACCAACAATCGCAAATGGCGCTGCAATGATTTTCTCGCCAATACATGCCATCATGTAACCACCAGATGCGGCTACTTTATCGACTGAAATCGTTAGTGTAATATTAGCATCACGTAAACGATCCAATTGTGATGAAGCAAGACCATAGCCGTGGACCATACCGCCACCACTTTCAAGGCGAACAAGAACTTCATCCCCCTCAACGGCGATAGCTAAGATAGCTGAAACTTCTTCACGAAGGCTTGCTACTTCTTTGGCATCAATACTGCCTTTAAAATCTAAAACAAATAAACGAGCATCACGTTTAAACTCTAAAGCACCAGATTTTGCTGCCTGCTTCACTTCCTTTTGTTTTGCTTTTTCAGTTTCTTTCGCCGTTTTTTTCTCTGCTTTTGCGCGTGCTTTTAACTCCGCATCATCGAATAAATGATGCTCTAACTCTGCAACTGTATCTTTATACTGCTCAGTTAAATTAGTCACTTCTAACTCGCCTTTAGCACTTGCAGATTTACCACCTACCGCTTTAGCGACAACTAAAATGGCGATAATAGAAACAACCACTGTCGCTATCTTTGCCAAAAAGAGACCGTAATCAAACAAAAATTCCAATGTAATACCCTCTGAAGTATGTTTCGTGTATTGTACCTAACTTAACCCAAAGTTAATTCATCTTATGATAGAAATTCACACTAAATGTTTATTTTTACACCTATATATCGCAAAAATTTACAGAATTACTTAGGATGAGCGTTGAAATACAAGGATTACAGAGTGGACTATCAGGTTTCAGCTGACGCATTAAAAAACAAAACAATTCTCGTTACTGGTGCAGGAGATGGCATTGGTAAACAAGCAGCATTACATTACGCTCAACATGGCGCTACCGTGATCCTTCTAGGACGTACTGTCGCTAAGTTAGAAGCGGTTTATGATGAAATTGAAGCGGCGGGCTACCCGACCCCAGCCATTGTTCCTTTAGATTTAAAAGGAGCAACAAAACAACATTATGTTGATATGGCTGAAACAATTCAGAGTCAATTCGGCAAATTAGATGGCTTACTACATAATGCAGGCCTTCTTGGTATGCTAAGTCCATTTGAGCAATTTGAAGAAGCTATCTTTGATGAAGTAATGCAAATCAACGTTAAAGCACAATTCTTAATGACTCAAGCTTTGCTTCCTGTATTACAGCAGTCTGATGACGCTCGCATTATTTTTACGACTTCTACCGTTGGTCATCAAGGCCGTGCTTTTTGGGGTGCTTATGCTATCTCTAAATTTGCAACAGAAGGCATGATGCAAACATTGGCTCATGAAATGGAAGGCACTCAAGTTAAAGTAAATGCTATTAATCCGGGTGGTACTCACACTCGCATGCGTGCACAAGCTTTCCCTGCTGAAGATATTAGCTTACTGAAGACACCTAAAGATCTAATGCCGTTGTATGTTTATTTAATGGCTCCTGAAAGCCTTGACGTTAATGGCCAATGTATTGATGCACAACCGAAATAAATAATAAGTTAATTTATATTAGTATGCGTATCTAAAAAATAAAAAAGGGTTGAAACCATATGGCTTCAACCCTTTTTATTTGTCTGTTTTCTAAGTCAACTCAACAATTCAACTTAACGCTGTCTTGGTGCTGATTTAGGCGCTTTACCATTTGGTGAGAATTTACTTCTTACTGGTTTAACACCTGGTGCTGGCTTCTTGCCTTTACCGCTTGGCTTACCTGTAGGTTTAGCATCACCCGTTGAACTGCGTTTTGCAGAAGGTAATGAACTACCCACTGGTTTCTTATTGTTGCGACCACGACGACCAGCAGGAACGTTACGCTCCTCTGTTGTACGCTCATCATAACGCTTAACTGCGCGACGGATCTTTTGAGATTTAGATTTAGCACGCTTACGTGATTCTTTATCTACATCTAAAAGACTTTCTTTTTCATGTGGTAGCTCAACCATTTCACGAAGGTAGTTAACATCCTTCAGTTCAAGCTCCATCCAACCGCCACGAGGCAATGCTTTCTCTAGGAAAATATCACCGTAACGAACACGTTTTAGACGGCTAACTGTTACGCCTTGAGAATCCCATAAACGACGAACTTCACGGTTACGACCTTCATTGATTACCACATAGAAAGTATGATTCATACCTTCGCCGCCAGCATACATTACGTCTTCAAAACGAGCTTCACCATCTTCTAGTTTTACACCAGAAACAAGGTTTTTAACCATTTTGTCGTTAACATCACCAAATACACGGCACATGTATTCACGTTCAACTTTACGACTTGGGTGCATTAAACGGTTTGCTAGCTCACCATCAGTTGTAAATAACAACAGACCAGCGGTGTTTGCATCTAGACGACCAACAGATACCCAACGAGAATCTTTGATTTTTGGTAAACGATCAAAAACGGTACGACGACCTTCTGGATCGTGGCGAGTACATAACTCACCTTCTGGTTTATGGTAAGCAAGAACACGACAGATTACTTCAGTAGACTCTTTTACCGATACAACATGGCCATCGATACGAATTTTCGCATCAACATTTTCTAGGCGATCACCTAGCTTTGCAATCTGACCATCAACACTAACACGATTAGACTGAATCATCGTTTCTAATTCACGACGAGAACCAAGACCAGCTCGTGCTAATACTTTCTGTAATTTTTCGCTCATTTTTTACCTTATTATGTCGCCTTCACAGGCGTCAATTAACTTTATTAATCAAGAACCTAGCTATTTTAGATAGTATTTCTCAATCACTTTAAAATTCTATGGAGGGTGATTATACAATAAGGTTGTGACGAATGGTAAAAAATTAAGCAAAAATTTATGGCTTAAAATGATTTCCAGTATGATTAGAAATGCTGAACGTATGACAGCATTTTATTAATACAAAAAGGAAATTCAAATGGAAAAATTAAACCGTTTACTTAATGCTTTATCTCGTGATCTTGAAAATGGGGCCGCACAAAAAAAACCAGTGTGATTATTTTATAGAAATATTCGATTCACACTGTAATGAAACAGATAATCACACTCTTCTACAAGAGATTATAGAAAACAGGAAAACGTTTATTTCAAATCAACTTGGTGAATCTAACATAGGCAATTTAGCCGATCTATTTTCGACTCAAGCCGCAAAAGATATCATAGGAAAACAAGCTAGTCCCACGCTACCCAAACACTATTTTCTTATTGAACAAGTTGCCCTACGCCTTTTTGGTTGCTTGCTGTCCTGCTGGACCGAATTGGAAATCTTCAGAACCATTAAAAACTCCACCCTTACCATTATACAAAATGCAGATAATGCTCATCATACTTACAATTCTCCAGTAATAAATGAACACTTCCATTATGAAATAGTTGCAGATATTGCATTAGATACTCGACTATTTCATACTGAGTTTTGTGATCAACCATTGCGGCTTTCTGATGCTATTGTACTCATTAATATCGCCACATTTATTAAAGAGCATCAATGGTATGAAATGCTAGGTATGCTCAATATTTCATCAAAAGGTGAGCACTTTATTTTATATCAATTTAACGACAAAAGTGCCTACCCAAATATCATTTCTTCTGCCTTAATTAACTCAGCCCCCACTTCTCGTAATTGGCTTTTTTTTGATGATTTTTTCCAAAGTTCAAAGTGGCAGCCAATCCATCAATCGTATTCGATCCTCAATTTAGAGTGTGCAACTAAAATCTCAACAACACTAGGTAAGTCTCAATTAATGAATAAATCATCAGATGATATTGAAAAAAGCATATTTTCTTCTATTTTAGATCACACAAAAGTATGTGAAGCCATTAGACTCACTGTCAGTGGCTCAAAATCAAAAGCTAATTTTTACTTATATTTGGCACAAAAAGGGTTAGCAAATGCCTTAAAAGAGAGTGGACGTGATGTAGTTTTTACTATCATAGAGAAGCCCGCGATGGTTTTGTTCTATCAATCAATGAATATTGATACTCCAGAAGCATCTCCCTATCTTTTTACTAGTGCACAAGATATCAATAAAAACGGGGTTGTCACCTATAAAGGTATTTGGCTCCTGAAGAATGCAACACTTGCTTTTAATCAATATAATTTTAAAGAGTATAATGTTAAGATTATTGGGTTAAGAAAACTACTACGAAACCATTGAGCTTTATAAATGCAACTAGCCTTACCTAAAGTTTATTTATTACTACTAACCAGTGCAACGGTATTGCTTTGGGTTGGCTTTTTTGTCCGTTCTCACTATAAAGAACGGACAAAGGTTAATACTAACATTTACTTTTCATACGTTCTTTATGCTGTATTTATCGTATTATGGATACTAAGCAATGCTTACTTTCAGTCTTCATTATTAGTCCGATTTAATGAAAACATGGCAATAATAATGGCTATTATTGCCAATATTACCTCCTACCTTGCTTTTGCATTTGCCTTTTTATTCTCGTGCTATCTTTCATCTAATAGAACTGATAAAAAACTATCTCCGTGGCAATTTTGGTTAGCAACTACAGCAACGGTACTCGCATTTATACTAAATTTAACACCTAATCAGACTGTAACTGGTGTTGATATTGTATCCCCAGGTAATTTTACCATTGAGTTTGGACCTTTCGCGCCTTTCTTTTTTGCTAATGCCTTTCTTTTTATTATTCTCACTATTTTTAATTTCATAAAATTAAGAAAAAGCGACATCAAGCTCAACAGAGAAAAGTCCATCTATTTATTATTTGGTATTTTTGTTTATATGTCTTCAACTATTGCCTCACAGATAGTTATCCCTGTACTCTGGAATGATTTTTCTTATACATGGCTACCACCAGCACTATCAATAACCGAAGCATTATTAATTGGTTATACATTAGTTTACCATCGCCTTTATAGCTTAAGGTATATTTCTTATTGGGCATTATCCTATGCAATGAATGTCGTTATTTATCTAATACCTATCGCAGTACTCTATACTATGGATTTAACATTCAATTTATTGTTAATCGGGTTTGGGGTATCTATCGGCCTACTATGGAAACGTACGCTTAATAAAGCAAAAATCTTATCTAGCTTATTAATATATAAGAATAAAAAAACACCAGTAGAACAAATATTTGAGATTGCTGAAGAATTTAAATATTCTAGTAATGAGGCAATGAAAAAACTTGCTCTATTGCTCAGCACACCACAAGAAGACCTTCTGCTAGTAGGGCAGAATGCAAATTATAATATTTTCATACCCCATCTTAATCAATCAAATTCAGCATTAGTAAAGGACGAATTAGACTACCAACTCCATTATGCATCTCAGTATTCTCAAGCAGAACTTCATCAAGTTCAAAAAGAAATGGACTCAACAAAAACAGCATTAATTCTTCCTATTTTTGGAAAAAATAAACTTATCACGCATCTACTTATCTCATCGAATAAACGAGATGGTACTACCTTTTCAAATGAAGAGATTACAGCAATTCAATGGGTGCTAAGCAAAGTTCAAGGCTATATTGAAAGCGAGCGTAAAGTAAATCAATCTCAAGCATTAGCAAGCTCTATAGCTCATGAGATGCGAAATCCACTATCACAACTCCAATACCATTTTGAACGCATTGGCGCACATTCAAACGAAGCCGTTATCAATGCTGAGTTGCAACAAGGTAAACTAGCGATTCAGCGTGGAGCTCAACTAATTGATGTTATTTTAAGTGAAAGTAAAGGATCTGAAATCAATCAGGATTTATTTAAACATTACTCAATCTCAGCATTAACAAATCAATTTATAAATGAGTACGCTTTTGAATCAGAAGATATTCGCAGTCGCATAAAGATCAATCTTAGTGATGATTTTACCATTAATGTTAATGATACTCTTTTTGGTTTCATTCTCTTTAATTTGTTACGCAATGCTATTCATTATTTTAGAAATAGTGACAGCGAAATATCAATAAAAATAATTCAAGGAAATACTGTTAACTCCTTAATTTTCAGAGATACAGGTCCTGGTATAGACTCTAATATATTACCGAATATCTTTGATGATTTCTTTACCTACAATAAAGAAGGAGGCAGTGGTTTAGGGCTATCTTATTGCTTAAGAGCGATGAATTCTTTTGGAGGGAATATTTCTTGTTATTCAAAGAAAGGTGAATTTACTGAATTTGTTCTTAGCTTTCCAAAAATTCAGGATGAAAAAAATTCAAATACAATAATTCATAGTAAAACTGACGTTATTTATCAGAAAAATAAAACTCAAGAACAAAATATAATAAATAAATCGATTAAAACCATTCTTATTGTTGATGACAAAAAAGTACAGAGAATGTTAATCCAAACATTTATTTCAAATGATAACGTTAATACCTTACAAGCTGAGAACGGTGCTCAAGCTATCGATATAGTTAATAATAATAACATTGACCTCATCCTTATGGATTCGCGTATGCCTGTGATGAATGGAATTCAAGCGGCTAAAACAATAAAGCACACTTACCCATCGCTTCCTATCATCGCTTTAACTGGTGAGGCAGATCATGCCGAACTAAAAATAATATCAATAATTATGGATGATCACTTAACTAAACCGATTTCTAAATCACAACTACTGCAAGTTTTAGATAAATGGATATGAAAATTTAAACAAAAAGTCATTACTGATACTGATTTCCAGTATGATAAAAATGCTGAGTGTATAACAGCAACTTCTATCATCAAAAGGAATAAAAATGAAGACTTTACATCAATTATATATATCAATTACTTCTTGTCTTGATAATGAAGTAACCCAAAAAAAACCATTCAATAGAACTCATTGAAGTCATTTATCAATACAGTAAAGAAATAGATAACCCACACATTTTTCAAGAAATAATCGAGTATAGAAAAGAGACCATATTAGGCAAAATAGACTGCAGTCACTCAGGAAATCTTGCTTCTATATTCTCAACACCAGAAGCTAAAGAGTTGATAGCAAAATCCCCTTGTAAGCAACTCCCCGAACAATACTTTATTATTGAGCAACTCTCTCAACGTATTTTTGGCTGCTTATTGATATGTTGGACAGAATTCGAAATATTTAGAACCATTCAAAATTCAAATCAAATCTGCAATAACAAAAAACAACGACAAACGTACCCAAGCGCTCAAGTCATAAATGAGCATTATCATTATGAGATTGTTAGTGATACTGCATTAGATACTCGCCTATTTCATACTGAATTTTGTGAGCAACCACTATTACTCTCTGATGCTATTGTTCTGATAAATATTGCTACGTTCATTAAAGAACACAAATGGTATGAAATGCTCAAGATCCTTAATATTTCGTCAAAAGGGGAACATTTCATCTTGTATCAATTTGATGACGAAAATGACTACCCTAAAATTATTTCATCAGCGCTTATTGAACCTTATCATCAAAAGAAAAACTGGCTATTCTTCGATGATTTTTTTCAAAGTAACAAATGGAATAAAGCAGAAAGTTCAGAAGCTATTACCCAATATTTTCCAGACTTATCTTCCCAAAAAAACCAACCATGTGATTATTTTAATACGCTTTCTTGTTCTGAACTCGAAAATGCAATGTTTTCTTCTATAGTAGATAAAACACGCATGTGTGGCGTTATTCGCTTTACCGTCAACGGACCTAAAATGAAACTGAACTATCATATGTATCTCGCACAAAAAGGCCTAGCAAACGCTCTGTTCCTTTCAGGAAGAGATATGATTTTTTCTATTATAGAACAGCCCGCAATGATACTTTTCTATCAAGAGATGAATAACGTAGAAAGAGAGCATATGCCTTTTGTTTTTACTGGTTATCAAGATATAAATAACTCAGGATTAGTCACACATAAAGGAATTTGTCTTACAAAAAATGCCCGTTATGTTTTCAATCAATATAATTTTAAAGAATATAATGTTAAAATTATCCAAAGAAGAAAAGTATTAAAATAATGATGAGTTTGTTATAAATGTTAAGTGGCCTCCCAAAAGATAATTTATTACTGTTTATTGCCGTCTTTATCTTATTATGGGTGGCCTACTTTATTCGCTCTTTGTTTAAAGATCGGATGGAAGTTGACCCTAAAGTTTATCATCCATATATTGCCTACTCTATTTTTATCGTTCTTTGGATTTTAACTAATTACTATTTTCAATCTGATCTATTAGTTAAATTTACTGAGCGTACCGCGATACAAGTAGCACTACTTGCTAACTTAAGCTCATATTTTGCGTTTAGTTTTGCCTTCTTATTTTCCTGTCGACTGGTATCAACAGAGAAAAACAAAAAATTAAAAACGTGGCAAGTGGTTCTTTTTTATGCTGAAACAACGTTTGCTCTTGCCATCAATCTGATACCAAACTTAACCGTTACTGGTGTTACTATTGTTGATAAAGGCCTTTTTACTATTCATTTCGGCCCATTAGCTACTCTATTTTTTCTTAATGCCTTTGTATTTATTGGCTTGATTATTTATAATTTTACAAAATTAAGAAAAAGTAAAATAAAACTGAATAAAGAAAAATCTACTTACTTATTGTTTGGTATTTTAATCTTTATGTCTTCAACTATTATTTCTCAGATTATCATACCTACGGTATGGCACGACTTTTCATTTGCTTGGATACCACCCGCCCTTTCCGTTACAGAAGCCGTTTTAATTGGTTATACGTTGCTTTATCATCGCTTATACAGCTTCCGTTATATCTCTTTTTGGGTAGCATCCTATACGATGACCTTAATCATCTTCCTTAGCCCTTTTCTGTATTTCTATAATAACCACCAAGAAAGCGGTTTATTCTATAGTAGTATTTTATTGATAATTTTCACTGGCTTATTTTGGAATAAAATACTTTCAAAAGCTAAAATGCTCTCTAGTTTATTAATATACAAAGACAAAAAAACGCCGGTAGATAAAATATATGAAATAGCAGATGAATTTAAATATTCCACTCAACATGCTATCGAGAAACTGGCTTCTCTGCTTGGAACACCACAAGATGACTTACTCTTAGTCGGTAAAAACACAAACTACAATATCTTCATACCACATTTGAACCAATCAAATTCTGCATTGGTGAAAGATGAGTTAGATTATCAAATTCACTATGCTCCAGAATCAAATCATTCTGAGCTGCATCAAGTACAAAAAGAGATGGATTCCCATAAAACAGCCTTAATACTACCTGTTTTTGGAAAAAATAAGCTGATTTCTCATTTGCTTATCTCTGCAAACAAACAAGATGGCTCTACTTTTTCTAATGAAGAGATTACCGCTGTACAGTGGGTATTAACCAAGGTTCAAGGGTATATTGAAAGTGAACGTAAAGTACGCCAGTCTCAAGCACTTGCTAACTCTATCGCCCATGAGATGCGTAACCCTTTATCACAACTTCAATACCACTTTGAACGTATTGGCGCACACTCAAAAGAAACAACGATCAATGATGAATTACAAAAAGGCAAATTGGCGATCCAACGTGGTGCCCAACTCATTGATATCATTCTCAGTGAAAGTAAAGGTTCAGAAATAAACCAACATTTATTTAAGTATTATTCCATTTCAGAATTAACCAATCAGTTTATAAATGAATATGCTTTTGACTCAGAAAAGATTCGTAACCGTATTAACGTTAATCTAAGCGATGATTTCACCATACATGCTAACGATACTTTATTTGGTTTTATCCTCTTTAATTTATTACGTAACTCCATTCATTATTTTGATAACTTAGACTGTAAGATATCAATACAGTTAACTAAAGGGAACACGACAAATTCTTTAATCTTTAGAGATACTGGGCCTGAAATTGATCCAAATATATTACCAAATATCTTTGATGACTTTTTTACTCATAATAAGAAAGGAGGCACTGGTTTAGGGCTATCTTATTGCCTAAGAGTTATGCACTCCTTTGGTGGCAATATTGCCTGCTATTCAAAAAAAGGAGAATTTACTGAATTCGTTCTGAGTTTTCCTAAAGTAAATAATGATATTCAGCCAATAACTCAGCCTCGACAAGTACAACAAGACATTACATTCGAAACGAATATTACAAATAACAACTCAGAAAGAACAATACTTATTGTTGATGATAAAAAAGTACAACGAATGTTAATACAAACCTTCATTGCCAATGATCATCTCACTATTATTCAAGCCGAAAACGGAGCTGAAGCGGTTCAAATTGTAGATAAAATAGATATTGACCTGATCTTCATGGATTCCCGTATGCCTGTGATGAATGGAACTGAAGCGGCTGAAAAAATTAAAGCGACTCACCCATCAATTCCTATCATCGCTCTTACTGGTGAATCTGGTCATGAAGAGATAGTAAACATCACATCAGTAATGGATGATTATTTAACCAAACCAATATCTAAACCACAATTGCTGCACACTCTCGAAAAATGGATAAAAAAATAGCCAGACACTGCTGGCTATTTATACACTCTATTCTTTTTAATTATTGAAACGGGCTAGGATCCCCAGCACCAATACGAACCACATTGATTTCATCATCACTAAAATCAACAACAGTTGTTGGTTGTTCACCTAAGTAACCACCATTCATAATCAAATCCACCGCATGCTCAAGTTGATCACGAATCGCCTCAGGATCAGACTCTGCCACCTCGTTACCCGGCAAGATCAAAGTTGTCGACATTAGAGGCTCCCCTAATGCTTCGAGCAGATCTAACGCAATTTTATTGTCAGGAACACGCATACCAATTGTCTTACGTTTTGGGTTCATAAGACGGCGAGGGACTTCTTTAGTGCCTTTAAAAATAAATGTGTACGCACCTGGCGTATTATTTTTTAATAAACGGAAAACACTGTTATCAACACGAGCATAAATTGAAAGCTCAGAAAGATCGCGGCATAACAAAGTAAAGTTATGTTTATCGTCTAAACGACGGATCTGACAAATACGTTCTAATGCCTGTTTATTCTCAAGCTGACAACCTAATGCATAACCTGAATCGGTTGGATAAATAACCACTCCACCATCACGAATGATAGCAACCGCTTGGCTAATTAAGCGGGCTTGTGGATTATCTGGATGTACATAAAAAAATTGGCTCATCATTCCTCCTGCCTAGCAGGTCATTGTTATTATTTAAGGATTAAGCCTACTCAAATGTTGGTAAATCCCATTCTTGCCATACTGGAACCACCCCTTCAGGCAGCCATAAATTTCTTCCAAGCTCAGTCCAAGGGGACGGATAATGGAAATCTGAACCTTGTGACGCTTGTAATTCATAATCAATTGCATAGTTTGCCAGCACTCGTCGCTCTTGTACGCCTTGCTGAGGTAGAGCAACTTCCATTGCGTCCCCTTTTGCTTCAACAAAAGCAACTAACAATCGTTTAATCCACTTTGCTGTTAAATTATAACGCCCAGGATGAGCTAATACTGCCGTTCCTCCCGCATTATGAATCACTTTAACGGCTTCTTCGATTGAGCACCAATCCGGCGGAACATACCCTATGTTATTGCGTGTTAAGAACTTTTTAAATACCGCTTGCATGGTTTTTGCGTGACCTTGGTCAACTAACCACTTGCCAAAATGCGCTCGTGTTAATGAACCACCATTAGCAAGAGCCACAGCACCTTCAAATGCTCCCACATATCCGGCTTTCTCAAGACGCTCAGCCATTTTTCGTGCTCGTGAGTCTCTACGTTGCGCTTGTTCTTCTATCAATGCAATTAATTCAGGGTGATTAACGTCAACATTAAGGCCTACAACATGAATATCCTTGTTGCTCCATAATGTAGAAATTTCAATACCATCAATTAAATGCACTGGTAATTCTTTTTCTTTGATCGTTTGGTGGGCTTCTGCTAAGCCAGCGACCGTATCATGATCGGTAATTGCTAAGACTTTTACATCAAAACTTACGGCTCTTTCTACTAATTCAGCAGGAGACATACGTCCATCCGACGCAGTTGTGTGACTATGTAGGTCTATTTTCATAATAATTCTTGACTTTCACCTCGCGTACTAGTTTACTGGTACGCAGTTAAACACTTTCTCAATGAATAATTGATATTATCTTTGTTTTAATAGTAGGTACTTTATGTCACAGCTTAGCAAACAACAAGCATTCTTAAAAACTAGCGTGATGACTAAACGTTGGTGGCACTACTTCGGGTAGTGTTTTGTGCTTAGTTAAGTGACATAAAACCTTGCCCGCCATCTAGCGGGTTTTTTTATGCCTTAAGCACAACCAATCAGTAAAACTAATAATAGATGAAAATCTAAACAGTCAGTCATTCAGCCCTCACAAGTTTTAAGAAAAGAGTGGCAACAAAAGTGAAATATGCGACTATGAAAACTAATAAAAATGTAACATCAATTCAACGCATTAGCAGGGAGGCTGGAATGCAGTCAGTAATACCCAATGATGGTCAGCTAGAAGTTCTTTCCCTTGACGTTCCATACGTTTCCGATCCAACCCAACTTTACTCTACGTTGTGTGAGAATAAAGAGATGAGCTTGTTGCTCGAAGGGGCTGAAGTAAACTCTAAGCAAAACATTATAAGCTTAATGCTGATTGATGCGGCGGTACGAATTCATTGTTTTGATAAAGACGTTACCTTAGAAGCCCTAACGCTGAACGGTGAACGTTTATTACAGACCTTAGCGCTATCTCTACCTCCTTCTTTGATTACTCTATCTTCTCAAACTCTACTCACGCTGCACTTTCCAGAGATTAACCAAGATCTGGATGAAGACAGCCGTTTACGTGAGCTTTCTTCTTTTGATGCTCTGCGTTTTATTCAAAATCACTTTGATGTAACTGGGTTACCCTCTAACGCGCTATTTTTAGGCGGTTTATTTGCTTATGATTTAGTGGCGAATTTTGAAAACCTTGGTAATGCAGAAACAACCAATAAGTGTCCTGATTATGTGTTTTATGTAGCGGAATCACTTTTGGTCATCGATCACCAAACCGAGTCTTCGGTACTTCAGGGCTCACTGTTTAATTCTGATGAGACTATCAAAACCAGTGTTTCTGCTCGACTTCTTGAAATTAAAGAATTTTGCTCAGAGCCACATACGGTTCCTGCAGCCCCAACGCTAGAAAATTGTGAAGCGGTTCCAAGTGTCTCCGATGAAGATTTCTGTCAAACCGTATTAGATTTAAAAGAATTTGTTATTAAAGGCGATATTTTCCAAGTTGTACCTTCTCGTCGATTCACTCTTCCTTGTCCCGCGCCATTAGCGGCTTACCGTGAACTGAAAATAGGTAACCCAAGCCCTTATATGTTTTATCTGCAAGATCGCGATTTCACCCTGTTTGGTGCATCGCCTGAATCTGCATTAAAATATGGCAAAGAAACCAACCAAGTTGAGATTTACCCAATCGCAGGCACACGTCAACGTGGTAAAAACAGCGATGGCTCTATCAACCATGATTTAGACAGCCGCATTGAATTAGAACTGCGTTGTGATACCAAAGAAAACGCAGAACACATGATGCTAGTTGATTTGGCTCGTAATGATGTGGCTCGTATTTCTGAAGCTGGCACCCGCTATGTGGCTGATTTATTAAAAGTAGACCGCTACAGCCATGTTATGCATCTGGTTTCTCGTGTTGTTGGTCAACTTCGAGGGGATCTTGATGCCCTTCATGCTTACCAAGCATGTATGAATATGGGGACATTAACTGGCGCACCAAAGATCCGTGCTATGCAGCTCATTCGTGACGTAGAAAAAACACGCCGAGGCACTTATGGTGGCGCTGTGGGTTATTTAACAGGCGATGGCAACATGGATACTTGTATTGTTATTCGTTCAGCCTATGTTGAAGACGGTATCGCTCAAGTTCAAGCCGGAGCTGGTGTGGTGTATGACTCTGATCCACAAGCTGAAGCCGATGAAACTCGTGGAAAAGCCCAAGCAGTGATCTCAGCAATTCAAAAAGCGCACTTAGCTCAACCAGTAAGCACTAAGGAGAAAAACTAATGGCTCATATTGTATTACTCGATAATTTCGACTCCTTTACTTATAACTTGGTTGATCAATTTCGCTCACTTGGTTACCCAGTCACTATTTATCGAAATAGTTTGTCAGCCGCGGCTTTTGAAGAGGCGGTAAATAAACTAGAAAATCCGGTAGTTGTACTATCTCCAGGACCAGGCGCGCCATCAGAAGCCGGCTGTATGCCTGAAGTCATTCAACGCTTAAAAGGCAAAGTACCTATGATTGGGATTTGTCTTGGTCATCAAGCGATTGTAGAAGCATATGATGGGACAGTTGCTGGAGCAGGTGAAATCGTTCATGGTAAATCAGCAATGATGAGCCATAACCAACACGCAATTTTTGATGGGTTACCAAACCCACTCTCTATTGCTCGTTATCACTCTTTGGTGGCGACAAAGGTAACCGACCAATTAACCATTACAGCAACCGTTGATGATTTAGTCATGGCTGTGATCCAAGAAGAAGATAAAGTGTGTGGATTCCAATTTCATCCTGAATCCATTTTAACGACGCAAGGCGCTGAGCTACTAATTAATACATTAAACTGGGCTTTAAATTTAGATTCAAGCCGTTCAGACAATAAAGAATAAGGATATTCGTATGACTCAAATTGAAGCCATTTTCACTAAACTGTATGATCAAACTTCGCTTTCAGAAACAGAAAGCCAAGTTCTTTTTGATGCCATTATTAAAGGCGAGTTAGAGCCTATTCTACTTACCGCTGCCCTAACCTGTTTGAAAATCAAAGGTGAAACACCAAACGAAATTGCAGGTGCAGCAAAAGCACTGCTTGATAATGCCAATGAATTCCCTCGTCCTGATTACGATTTCGCCGACATTGTTGGTACAGGTGGTGACGGTTCAAATACGATAAATATTTCCACCACAGCGGCGTTTGTTGCTGCGGCATGTGGATTAAAAATCGCAAAACATGGCAATCGCGGCGTATCAAGTAAATCAGGTTCTTCTGACTTATTAGATTCTTTTGGTATTAATTTAGCCATGTCAGCAGAAGACACACGAAAAGCGGTTGATGATTTAGGCGTTGCTTTCTTATTTGCGCCTCACTATCACGGTGGTGTTCGACATGCGATGCCAGTCCGTCAAACCATGAAAACCCGCACCATCTTTAATATCCTTGGTCCGCTGATCAACCCCGCTCGTCCAAACATTGAATTAATGGGTGTGTATGATGAGTCTCTGGTTCGCCCTATCGCAGAAACCATGGTGAATATGGGAATGAAACGCGCAGCGGTTGTCTTTGGTTCTGGTTTAGATGAGGTTGCTATTCATGGCCCAACAACCGTCGCTGAAATTATTGATGGTGAAATCAAAGAATACACATTAACGCCTGAAGATTTTGGTCTAGACACTCATCCGCTTGAAGCAATTAAAGGCGGAGAGCCAGAAGAAAACAGAGCGATTATTACTGATATTCTGACAGGTAAAGGCACTGACGCTCAACTGGGCGCTATTGCGGTTAATGTTTCACTATTAATGCGTCTGTTTGGTCATGAAGATTTAAAAGCCAATGCACAAAAAGCCATTGATGCGATGAACTCAGGTAAAGCATTTGAGCTAGTTCAACAACTGGCTGCACGAGGATAGAAAGATGACACAACAATTGTCTGAGCACATCTCAGTAGAAAATACCCAAATGGCTGAAGTGCTTGTAAAAATTGTCAAAGATAAAGCAATTTGGATAAATGAGCGCAAAGAAACACAGCCTCTTGATACCTTTAAGAATGGCCTAACTAGCTCTGATCGCAGTTTTTACCAAGCATTAAAAACGGGAAAAACTGAGTTTATTCTTGAATGTAAAAAAGCATCACCATCAAAAGGATTAATCCGACAAGATTTTGATCTTAACTACATTGCTTCAGTCTATAACAAACACGCCAGTGCGATTTCTGTGTTAACGGACGAAAAGTATTTCCAAGGCAGTTTTGATTTCTTACCCATTATTCGTGACCAAGTTAATCAGCCTATTCTGTGCAAAGATTTTATGATTGATGCATACCAAGTCTATTTAGCTCGCCATTACGGTGCAGATGCCATTCTACTCATGCTTTCAGTGCTTAACGATGAAGAATACAAAGAGCTTGCAGAAGTCGCTCATTCATTTGGCATGGGTGTACTCACTGAAGTCAGTAATGAAGAAGAGTTACACCGAGCGGTCGCATTAGAAGCGCAAGTGATTGGTATAAACAACCGTAACCTACGTGATTTATCAACCGATTTGAACCGCACAAAAGAGCTTGCACCATTACTGCCAAAAGGCACAACCATTATTTCTGAGTCTGGTATTTATAACCACCAACAAGTAAAAGATCTGGCAAAACACGCAGCAGGTTTTTTAATTGGCAGCTCATTAATGGCAGAAGAAAACCTAGAACTGGCAGCACGAAAAGTGATCCTAGGTGAAAACAAAGTATGCGGCTTAACGTCTGTTGAAGATGCAAAAGCAGTTTATGACTCTGGTGCCGTATATGGCGGACTTATCTTTGTTGAAAAATCACCGCGTTTTGTTTCATTAGAGACAGCAAAAGCCATAACTCAATCAACCACGTTGAATTATGTAGGCGTTTTCCAAAACGATGCAGTGTCTACTGTTGCACAACGAGCGAACGAACTATCTCTTGCGGTGGTTCAATTGCATGGTTCTGAAAGCGAAGAATACATTGCAGAACTAAAACAACAGCTACCAGCAGGTTGCCAAGTGTGGAATGTTATTTCTGTGTCAGATGATGCACAAAGCATTTCCCTTCCTCAAAGTCTTGCTGATAAAGTGTTGGTAGATTGTAAAGTAGGCACTCAAGCAGGCGGGACTGGCGTTAGTTTTGATTGGGATAAACTACCACATAGCAACATTATGCTAGCCGGTGGTTTATCACTAGAAAATACCAAACAAGCTGCACAACTTGGTTGTTACGGATTAGATTTCAACTCTGGTGTCGAATCGGCACCAGGAAAAAAGATCACAAAAAATTACGCGCCGTATTTAGCGCATTACGAGATTATTAAGGAAAATATCATGGCAAAATTAGATGCCTACTTCGGTGAATATGGTGGTCAATACGTTCCACAAATTTTAGTACCTGCATTGGACCAACTTGAGCAAGCCTTTATTGATGCTCAAGCAGATGAAGATTTCCGAGCTGAGTTTATGACGTTACTGCAAGAATACGCAGGCCGTCCTACCGCACTTACTCTTTGCCGTAACCTAACCAAGGGGACTAAAACTAAACTGTACCTAAAGCGTGAAGATTTGCTGCACGGTGGCGCTCACAAAACTAACCAAGTATTAGGTCAGGCGCTACTTGCAAAACGCATGGGTAAAGAAGAGATCATTGCTGAAACGGGTGCAGGTCAACACGGCGTTGCAACTGCTCTTGCTTGTGCTCTGCTTGGCTTAAAATGTCGTGTTTACATGGGCGCTAAAGATATTGAACGTCAAAGCCCGAATGTATTCCGCATGGAGTTAATGGGTGCAACAGTGATCCCTGTTCATTCAGGTTCATCAACGCTAAAAGATGCCTGTAATGAAGCACTACGTGACTGGTCTGCAACTTATGAAACTGCGCATTATCTATTAGGTACAGCAGCTGGCCCTCACCCATTCCCGACGATTGTTCGTGATTTCCAACGAATGATTGGCGAAGAAACAAAAATGCAGATCCTTGCTCGTGAAGGCCGTCTTCCTGATGCGGTTATTGCTTGTGTTGGTGGTGGTTCAAACGCGATTGGTATGTTTGCTGATTTTATTGAAGAAGAAGATGTAAAACTGATTGGTGTAGAGCCTGCCGGTAAAGGTATTGATACCGACCAACATGGTGCGCCACTTAAGCATGGTAAAACGGGTATCTTCTTTGGTATGAAAGCACCATTGATGCAGGATGAACATGGTCAAATTGAAGAGTCTTACTCTGTATCTGCTGGGCTTGATTTCCCATCAGTTGGCCCACAACACGCACATTTGAATGCCATTGGCCGTGCAGAATATGGATCAGTTACCGATGATGAAGCACTAGAGGCATTCCAAACCTTAGCAAAAGGCGAAGGGATTATTCCTGCATTAGAATCATCTCATGCTCTGGCTTATGCACTTCAGCTAGCGCATGCTGAACCAGAAAAAGAACAGTTGTTAGTGGTTAACCTATCAGGCCGTGGTGACAAAGATATCTTCACTGTTCATGACATTCTAAAAGAAAAGGGAGAAATCTAATGGATCGTTATCAAGACCTATTTGCTAAATTAGCAGACAAAAACCAAGGTGCCTTTGTTCCTTTTGTAACCATTGGCGATCCAAATCCCGAGCTCTCTTACCAGATAATGGAAACGTTAGTTGAATCAGGAGCAGATGCCCTTGAATTAGGCATTCCATTTTCTGATCCTTTAGCGGATGGCCCTACTATCCAAGGTGCAAACATTCGTGCATTAGACAGTAAAACAACACCTGCCGTTTGTTTTGAATTGATCTCAAAAATCCGAGCTAAATACCCTGAAACACCAATCGGTCTTTTAGTGTACGCAAATCTTGTGTTCGCAAATGGCATCGATACTTTCTATGCTAAATGCCAACAAGCTGGTGTAGATTCAGTACTAATTGCTGATGTACCAACCAATGAGTCTGAAGAATTTAGAGCAAGTGCACTCAAGCATAATGTTCATCCAATCTTTATAGCTCCACCATCAGCATCGGATGAAACGTTAGAAACCGTTGCTAAATTAGGTGGCGGCTACACCTACCTTCTTTCTCGTGCTGGTGTTACTGGCGCAGAAACCAAAGCAGGTATGCCTGTTGCTCAACTATTAGAGCGCTTAAACCAATTTGATGCACCACCAGCTATCTTAGGTTTTGGTATTTCAGAGCCTGCACAAGTTGAAGAAGCGATTAAAGCAGGCGCAGCAGGGGCTATTTCTGGCTCTGCGACCGTAAAGATCATTGAACAAAATCAAAATAATCCAGCCGCTTTACTTAAAGCTCTTTCATCGTTTACTTTATCGATGAAAGCGGCAACACAAAAATAACATTTAACATATTATCTCATCCCAAAAGAGCTCATCACGAGCTCTTTTTTTATTCTTCCCTTTTCTATACTGACTTTGCCATAATAAATATTCATTAGAGTCCACTTACCAAAAAGTAACAACAAACCTCACGACGCACAAAAAAGAAACAAAAAGCCTACATATGACTACATAAATTGAGAAGTATTTGATAAAACCATTGATAGATGTAAAAGTTACGTGTAAAACATCACCCAATATATTCAACTAACAATTACATATTTAACAAGATACATAAACTTTATCTTGTTAAAAAAACAGCATAGAGGTAATCAAAGTGTTACAACAAAAAGGACTTCTCAACAATATTGGCGTTCAAGTCGTTATTGCCATGATCGTAGGTACCATGGTTGGTGCAACAATGGGGCAATCTGCCGCTATGTTTGCTCCTTTAGGTACAATCTTTATTAACCTAATAAAAATGCTAGTGATCCCACTGGTTGCTGTTGCTCTAATCTCTGGTGCTGCTGGTCTAGGTAATAGCAGTAATGCAGGTAAAGTGGGGTTAACTACTTTAGGTTACTTTGGTATCACTTCAGCACTTGCGGTTGCACTTGCACTGTTCATGGGTGAGATTTTTGAGCCGGGTAAAGGCATCGATGTCTCTGGCGTTGAAGGTATGTTCTCATCAGCGTATGCCGCGAAAGGTGAGCTGCCAACGTTCTGGGCGACCATCACTGGTATGATCCCAACTAACGTTTTCCAATCATTAAATGAAGCAAACATTCTACAAATTCTCGTTTTCTGCTTATTTTTTGGCATTGGTCTTTCTAAACTAGAAAAGAAACGTCGTGAGCCAATGATCAATGCGGTTAATAGCATTGTTGATATTATGGTTTGGATGATCAATAAAGTAATGATCATCGCCCCTATCGGTGTGTTTGGTTTAATGGCTGAGGCCGTGGGTACGTTTGGTTTTGGCGCGTTAATGGTCGTGTTTAAACTATTCGTTGTTTATGTTGCTGCTATTCTTGTATTTGGTTTTATTGCGTATCCATTAATGGTTGGCCTACTAACTAAAACCTCTGCAAAGAAATTCCTGATTGCAATGAAGAAGCCACAAGCTGTTGCATTATCAACTGCATCATCAATGGCAACACTTCCTGTAACTATGGAAACCGTTGAGAAAGACTTAGGTGTTCGTAACTCTACCGCATCATTTGTCCTGCCATTAGGCGCAACGATCAACATGTCTGGTAATGCAATTTACTACGGTCTAGTCGCTATCTTCTTTGCTCAGCTGTTCAACATTGATCTGTCAATTGGGGCTTATGTAGCAATTATTGTGACATCAACACTGGGTGCTGTTGGTCAAGCCGGTGTTCCTGGCCCCTCTTTCCTAGTCGTTGCTGTTCTACTTGCTGCTGGTATTCCAATCGAAGGTCTACCACTTCTATTCGCATTAGACCGTATCTTCGATATGATCCGTACCGCTCTGAACATCACTGGTGATGCTGCGTGTGCCGTGATTGTTGACTCAATGGTTGAAGAAACAGCAGAAACAACGACAGAAAATAAAGAAGCGTAGATTCATTACTTCTTTACATTAGATATTATTAAGCCAACTCACTCTTTCTCGTTGAAAGCATATGAGTTGGCTTTTCTTTTTCACCAACAAGCACGCATAAAATGTAACAAGCAATTTTTAGCGATTCCCTCCCCTCTAAATTTTAGATACACTCGCTACATAATTAATTATTGGCTCAACCTATAAATATGAAACAGATTTTAGATTTTATCCCACTGATTATCTTTTTTACCCTGTACAAAATGTACGATATTTACACCGCAACAGGCGCACTTATCATAGCAACAGCTGTTCAACTTGTTTTGACTTACGTTCTTTATAAGAAAGTTGAAAAAATGCAGCTAATCACCTTCCTTATGGTAACCGTCTTCGGTGGTATGACGATCTTCTTACATGATGATAACTTCATTAAATGGAAAGTAACGATTGTATATTGTGTTTTTGCTGCTGGTTTACTGGTTTCTCAGATCATTGGCAAGCCTGTAATCAAAGGTATGCTAGGCAAAGAAGTGACGCTTACTGACCCTCAGTGGAACAAGATCAACTACGCTTGGATCTTATTTTTCACCGTATGTGCAATTGCCAACTTATACGTAGCATTCGAAATGCCATTAGATGTATGGGTTAACTTTAAGGTCTTCGGCTTACTTGGATTAACCTTCTTATATACACTACTTACTGGTATGTACGTTTACAAACACATGCCAAAAGAGAAAAAAGAAGAGCAAGAGTAACTAAAAACTCAAACAAAAAGACATAAGCCGTGCTGCTTTATCGCACGGCTTTTTTATATCTGTTTTTTTATGATAAACTCTGCATAATTTCATTTTAGTTGTATTGGAAATCAATTTGACAACTCCATCATCTCTTGGACAAGCGCCTAAAGGCCAACTCCTTCTACGTACTCTTTCAATGCCAGCAGACACCAATGCCAATGGTGATATCTTTGGCGGATGGATCATGTCACAACTGGATTTAGCTGGTGGTATTTTAGCCAAAGAAATTTCTGGTGGTCGTATTGTTACAGTGTCTGTTTCTAGTATTACTTTTAAAAAGCCAGTAAAAGTAGGTGATGTTGTTTGTTGCTATGGCGAATGTGTAAAAATTGGCCGTACTTCAATGTCGATTAATCTTGAGGTGTGGGTTAAGCCAATTAAAGAGCACGGTATTGGTGACCGCTTTATGGTATGTGACGCCACATTTAACTATGTTGCGATTGATGCGAAAGGAAAACCGCGTCCAATCCCTAAAACTGCGTAGTTATTAGAATTTTTCTGATTAATTAGTAAAAAGCTCTGGTTTATAGCCGGAGCTTTTTTTATGATGGTTATATCAATGATGATACAGAATAAAAGGACTCAACTATGTGGTATGTAATCTTTTCTCAAGATGTTGAAAACAGTTTAGAACGTCGCTTAAGTGTTCGTGATAAACATCTAGAGCGCCTTACTCTACTACAAAATGAAGGTCGTTTATTAGTAGCAGGTCCAATGCCAGCAATCGATTCAGAAAACCCTGGTGAAGCAGGCTTTACTGGTTCCACCGTGATTGCAGAATTTGATTCACTAGATGCAGCCAAAGAATGGGCAAATAACGACCCATATATTGATGCTGGGGTTTATGCGAATGTCATCGTAAAACCATTTAAAACAGTGCTTCCTGCTTAACAACTAATAGCCTTTATTACGCTAAAAGCTAATTACTAAAGCCATTTACTAAAAGCAATTTTATTAAAAAGAAACCTAATGAAAAAAATCATTCTTATCGCGTTAAGCGCAATCCTGCTTTCAGGTTGTGCCTCTAACGAACAACAACAAGAAATAGAAATGTTGGCTGATTATCGCGCCAGTATTCTTTCAAGTACCGTCCCTCTAGAAATGGGGCCACTCACCTTAATTCAAGTAAAAGAGAAACAAGGTGTGGTTGAAATGGTATTTTTAGATGGTGGCTCTGGTGAAATGAGTACTAATCAAATTATTGAAAACAGTATCGCCACCTACTGTAATGATAAAGAAATCCGCCCTGTACTAGAAAAAGGCGTTTCTTATCGTTATTTGATTCGTAATTCTCGCGGTCAAAAACAAAACGATATCTTAGTCACAGAACAATCTTGTTTAGATCGTGAACAGATGAACGAAGAAAAATAGAGTTCAATACCGATAAATAATAAAAGCCCTCTCACTAATCATAATGAGAGGGCTTTTCTAAATCTATACTGCTACCTTGCAAACTAACGCGTAAAACGCATCACTTTTAAGCCGCTTTCAGGATTAATATCTGCAAACTCTGGCGGGTTATCTAAACGCTCTACAAACTTCAGCTCTGGCGCTTCTTCAGCCATACCATCAATTAAGAAATCAGTAGATACCGCTGGCGAATTCACACAAGCTAACACTTCACCCGTTTCACTCAATAAACTTGGTAAACGACGTAAGATCTTTTGGTAATCTTTGGTCAGTGCAAAGCTGCCTTTTTGGAAACTAGGTGGATCAATAATGATCAGATCATACAAACCTAACTTCTTAATCTTACCCCACGATTTAAAAATATCATGACCTAAGAACTTAACTTTAGACAGATCATGATCATTTAAACGATGATTATCACGACCACGACTCAACGGCCCTTTCGCCATATCTAAATTAACCACTTGAGTCGCGCCACCCGCAATTGCAGCAACAGAAAAGCCACACGTATATGCAAACAGGTTTAACACTGATTTGCCTTCACTGTGTGCTTGAACCCATTTTCGACCATAGCGCATATCTAAAAATAGCCCCATGTTCTGGTTCTTTTTAAGCTCTAGCTGATATTTCAAACCATTTTCTACAGCAACAGGGAAAGTCTCTTCACTGCCCCACACGACTTGAGTTGGTGCTAACTCTTGATAACGATGTTGCAATAAAATGGCTTGGCCTTTAGCATTTTTCCATGTATCAGATCCAGCAAATGCGTTCAGCTTTGATTCTAAAGCTTCAACAAAAGTAGGCTCTTGCTCTTTAAATAACGCCACCACTAGTTGACCTTGAGAGCTCTGACTTTGAGAACCCTGACCTTGAAGCCAATCAACAGTGAGCTGTTCTAAGCCTTCAAAGCACTGACCACGGCCATGAAATAAACGACGAAGCTCATTCTGTGGGGTTACTAGCTGTGCTTCTAAGTGAGTAAATAACGTATCTAATGCTTCTATCTTCATGATTTCTTCTTAATCTCTGGCCAAGTTAATGTCCACGGAGTTTGCCACTGCGCTAATCCTGCTTGAATAGTGTCATCTTGCCACTCTTCACCTTGCTTTGGTGTTTCAACAAATTCAAACGCTTGCTCTTGATAAGTAAAGCGTAAAGCATATGCATGAAGATAACCGCGATCTGCTTTAGATGAGCTATAAATTGAATCACCCAAAATCCCCGAACCGACACTCTTTAATGCGACTCGAATTTGATGAGTTTTACCAGTATGAGGCTTACATAAAAATAGACGATTGCTATTATGTGCAGCCGTTGAGAAAAACTGAGTAATTGCAGGGTTGTCTTTACTGTTGATCAGCTTCCATGACGCTCTACGTGAACGTTCCATATCGCCAATAACCAGACCTTGTTTTTTCTTAGGCTTTTTATCACCAATAGCGAGGTAATATTTTTCAACCAAACGCTTTGCGAACAATTGTGATAATTCACTTGCAGCAGACTGATTACGACCAATCAGCAATAGCCCTGACGTCATCTTGTCTAAACGATGAATTAAATAAAGCTGCTTATCACCAGTAACTTTAGCTAACTCAATCAATAATGAGGTTTCACCATCGTCTTTATGAACACTGATGTTTGGGTGCTTATTTATAACAAGAAAATCTGAATTTTGATAAAGGATATCGAACATTGGCGCTCCTAAAATTGAGCGCAGAGTATATACCGAAGCGAAGGGATTATGCGAGAGCCTATAGATATTTATCATTAAAACCTTAAGAACTCTCACTTAACATCGTAAATAACGAATGAAGAGCTAGCAGCCTGTTGTTACCGTCGATAGCTGATAAGGTTCATCAACAGATTTAGCCTCAACATACTTAACATAACAATTTGTCTTTTTTACTGAATCCATTTGGTCATAAGTACCTACAATCCTAGATAATGAAATATACTCAGCAACACCATCGTTATCATTTATTGAACCACCAGTCCATTCTTTATCCACGGTATACGGCTCATAATCAATTTCCATATACTTAGTCCACTGATCGTAAACTGGGTATCCGTAAGAATAAGTAATTCCATCCTGAATAGCTGAATTTTCTTTCTCAATACCTAATATGGCAGCTTTAGAATATGTAAGACTTATCGCCCCTTCCATCTCACCTTTTAATCCATTAATCGCTGCAGCTTTTGCATCATTCTGTAGATTTAAAAACTTAGGTGCAGCAACAACGGCAAGAATGCCTAATATAACAATGACAACGACTAATTCAATTAATGTAAAACCAGATTTTTTTTGCATACCCGTCTCTGACTAATTATAAATTTACGTACACTTACAGGTTAAAAACTAATTTTACAAATGAACGATGTCTCATTTTATATATATTCTTAAAATAAAAAAAATGCTGACATATTTGCCAGCATTTCATTACTTTGAATTATATTTTCACTTATGACGTTCTTTCAGTTTATTAATAACATCATCGAACGATAGGCCTTGATCTTGAAGCAGAACAAACAAGTGATACATTAAATCTGCTGATTCACACACTAACTCCGCCTTGTCACCCGACGTCGCTGCAAGCGCGACTTCAACGCCTTCTTCACCAACTTTCTGCGAAATACGTTTGGTGCCACGGGCATAGAGACTTGCTGTATAAGATGAGTCAGGATCAGCATTCTTACGCTCGGCAAGTAGTTGTTCCAACTGATGAAGCCACACCAATTGCGTTTCTTCAGTTTTATCGCTATCCCAACAGGTAGTTGCTCCTGTATGGCACGTTGGACCAACAGGGTTTACTTTAATAAGCAGAGTATCGTTATCGCAATCTAGAGAAATATTCACCAGATTTAAACTGTTCCCCGACTCTTCACCTTTGGTCCATAAACGATTTTTAGTACGAGAGAAAAACGTCACTTTTTCTGTCTCTAGCGTTTTCGCCAAGGCTTCTTGGTTCATGTACCCCATCATCAATACTTGGCTTGAACCAAAATCTTGAATAATAGCAGGTACTAAACCATCCACTTTTTCCCAATCAATTCGTGTTGCTAATTCTTGTTGGCTCATCGGCGTACCTCTACATCCTGTTCGGCTAAATATTCTTTCAATTCACCAATATTGATGATTTGTTTGTGAAATACTGACGCTGCTAACGCACCATCAACATTGGTTTTTTTATAAGCATCCGCAAAGTGAACCATTTCACCAGCACCACCTGACGCAATTAATGGAACATGGCACACTTCTCGTACCATTTTTAATTGTTCTAAATCGTAACCATTACGAACGCCATCTTGGTTCATCATGTTTAATACGATTTCGCCTGCTCCACGTTTTTGAACTTCTTGCACCCAATCTTTGGTTTCCCATTTGGTTGCTTTGGTACGCTCTTCATCACCAGTAAATTGATAAACTTGGTATTTACCCGTATCTTTATCAAAGTAAGAATCAATACCCACGACGATGCACTGAACACCAAATTTATCGGCAAGTTCTGTGATAAGTTCTGGGTTCGCTAATGCAGGAGAGTTAATTGATACTTTGTCAGCACCAAATTCTAAAATCTTCGCAGCATCTTCTGCAGTTTTAATTCCACCTGCCACACAGAATGGAATATCAATCACCTCAGCGACGCGTGCGACCCAGCTTTTGTCTACTACGCGGCCATCACTTGATGCGGTAATGTCATAAAATACCAATTCATCGGCCCCCTCTTCAGCGTAACGCTGTGCTAACGGAACGATATCACCAATGATTTCATGATTACGGAATTGAACGCCTTTGACCACTTGTCCATCTTTAACATCAAGACAAGGAACTATTCGCTTTGCCAACATTGGAATGCCTCCTCTGCGGTGAACTTGCCATCAAGCAGTGCTCGACCCACAATGACACCAGCAACACCAGAGCCTTTCAGCGCGGCGATATCATCCAGTGACCCTATACCACCTGATGATTGAAATTGCACTTGTGGGTACTGTTTACATAGGTCTACGTAGAGTTCTACATTCGAGCCTTGCAACGTGCCATCGCGTGAAATATCAGTACATAATACGTGCTTAAGACCAACCGTTAGATAATCTTCAAGCAGCGCTTCAATAGTCACACCAGAATCTTCTTGCCAGCCTGAAATAGCTACATTACGTGTGCCGTTTTCATCAATGTTAATATCTAGCGCCAATACGATTTTTTCTGCGCCGTATTTTTCCATCCAACCTTTAACTAATTCTGGCTGCTTTACCGCGGTAGAACCCACAACCACACGTTGTGCACCGGCGTTTAATAAATCTTGAACGTCTGCTTCATTACGTACGCCACCACCAATTTGGATATTGGCTGGGGTACTTGCTAACAAACGTGCGATCAAACCCAATTGACGCGCTGTTGTGTCTTTTGCGCCAGTTAAATCAACAAGGTGCAGCCAATTAGCGCCTGCTTGGTGATACAAATTGAACTGTTCAGCCGGATCAACTTTGTATTCTGTTACTTGCCCGTAGTCGCCTTGAAATAGGCGAACTACTTGGCCTTCAATTAAATCTAATGCTGGAATGATCATTCTAATTCCTTTTAGCTCTCACTCGTGGAGAGTCCTATTTCTTTTTTAACTCTATCGCTACTAAAAGATTTAGGATTCAGGGCGCTTCGCTTGCAGGTTTCAGGGTAGTTGTTGTGATATTAGGATTAACCCCTACCCACCCCTGAACCCTTTGAGGGAGCTTGCGACCGATCTGAACCCTGCCTTTTATAGCTCCAAAAAGTTCTGAATAAGCTTTGAACCCACTTTACTTGAGCGCTCTGGGTGAAACTGAACACCGTAGTAATTACCCGCTTGTAGTGCAGCGGTAAAGGATTGTCCATATTCACAAGAGGCAATCGTATAATCACCCACTTGCATGCCAAAGCTGTGTACGAAGTAAAAGTAACTGTTCTCTGGAATATCTTTAAACAGCGGATGACCTTCAACGGGTTTAATAGTGTTCCACCCCATGTGAGGCAGTGGTAAATCACCCGTTTGAAGCTTACGAACTTCACCGTCACATAAGCCTAAACAATCCACAATTTGATCTGCTTTTTGGCCTTTCTCTTCAGAAAGCTTACCCAAAAGTTGCATACCTAAACAGATACCCAATAGCGGTTTTTCAACTTGCTTAACCAACTCAATAAGATCACGTTCAGCTAAGTTCTTCATCGCTTCGCTTGCTGTGCCAACGCCCGGTAAAAACAGCTTATCTGCAGCCAGAACCACTTGAGGATCTCGGCTTATCGTAACGTCATAACCCAAACGCTCAATCGCAAATCTCACTGACGATACGTTAGAGCAGCCTGTATCAATAATAACGACATTTTGCTTTGTCATAGTCACTCCTACAATACGCCTTTTGAGCTTGGCAGTTCATTACCTTCAACTTTAATCGTTTGGCGTAATGTACGACCAAACGCTTTAAATAGGCTTTCAATAATGTGGTGATCATTATGACCGGCAGAAGAAAGGTGTAATGTACAAGCAAGGGTATCTGTTAATGAGCGGAAAAAGTGAACCACCATTTCTGTGGATAAATCACCTACTTGATCACGGCTAAATTCCGCATCAAATTTCAGATATGGACGGCCAGATAAATCCAGTGCACACTGCGCTAAACACTCATCCATTGGTAAGCTAAAACCAAAACGACCAATACCGCGTTTATCACCCAAAGCTACTTTTAACGCTTCGCCTAGTGCAAGAGCCGTATCTTCAATGGTGTGGTGATCATCAATGTGTAAGTCGCCCTCGACATTGATCTTCATTTGGAATCCGCCGTGCGTAGCAATTTGATCAAGCATGTGATCAAAGAAACCAAGACCCGTAGTGATCTCATTTCCACCCTGCTCATCCAAATTCACAAACACTTTAATGTCCGTTTCTTTAGTTGTGCGGATCACTTCTGCAGTACGTGCATTTACGGTCAGATCTTTTAAGATCGCAGGCCAGTTCATTGTCTCAGGGTTATATTGAATACCACGGATCGCCATGTTCTCAGCCAGTTGAAGATCCGTTTGGCGATCACCAATGACTACCGAGTGTTGAAAATCGACTTTTCCGCCTTGAAGATACTCTTTAACCATACCCAGTTTAGGTTTACGGCATGAGCAGTTGTCTTCTTCAAAGTGAGGACAGATCAGAACATCGTCAAACTTCACACCTTGAGATTCAAAAAACTCCATCATCATATTGTGTGGCGCATCGAACTCATCTTGTGGGTAGCTATCTGTTCCTAAACCATCTTGGTTCGTCACCATCACTAAACGATAACCAGCGTCTTGTAGAGAAAGTAGAGATGGGATAACCAAAGGTTCAAATTTTAGCTTATCTAAACGGTCTACTTGAAAATCGACAGGTGGCTCAACAATTAAGGTGCCATCGCGGTCGATAAATAAAATCTTTTGTTGTTTGCTCACAGGAACGTCCTTTTAATTTTTATTCTTGATAACCCCCAAGCCTTATTCCTAAGCTTGGGGATAAAATTACATTAATTGATTACGAATAAATCCAAGTGTTTTCTCACACTCTTCGCGGTTACCCACACTAATACGCACACAATCTTTAATTGGTGAATTACGTAAAATAATGCCGTGATCCCACGCTGCTTTAAATATTGCATCGCCATCAGAGAACTGAACTAATAAATAGTTACCCCAACCCTCATGAACAGTGACACCATTCAATACCATTAACCCTGCGTGTAAATAAGCACGGTTAGCACTTAAATCAAGCATTTGGTATTTCATGCGAGCTAACCCAGCTTCTGATAAGGCTTGAGTCGCAATTTCAGCCACAGGAACTGGCACTGGATACGGCGCAATCACTTTAAGTAATACATTAATCAGTTCTTCATTTGCTAATGTAAAACCACAACGTAAGCCAGCCAATGCAAAGGCTTTTGACAACGTACGCAAAATAGCGAGGTGTGGATAATCAGCCAGTAAATCGACCGTAGACTTCTCCATACAAAAATCGATATAAGCTTCATCCATTACGACAATGGCACGATCTTTTGTCATCTCAAGCAATGAAAGAATGTCTTTACGATTAACGATGTTGCCTGTTGGGTTATTTGGACTGCACACAAACACAACTTTGACGTTTTCTAAGCTTGCTTCTATTGCAGGAAGATCTAGCTGCCAATCAGAAGTAAGTGGAACCGTTTTAGTCTCTACACCAATGGTTTCTGCGCTGATTGAGTACATACCATAAGTTGGTGGACAATATAGAATTGCGTCTTCATTTGGCTCACAGAACGCACGAACTAATAACTCAATACCTTCATCAGCACCGCGTGACGTTAGCACTTGCTCTGGTTTTACTTTTGCATAAGCGGCATAAGCATTGAGCAACTCTGGTGGCTGACATTCACTGTAACGGTTAAGGCGTGCAAAATTGAATTTGTATTCATTATCAAATGGAGATTCATTGGCGTTTAACCACACATCCCCTGTGCCGCCAATGCGACGGGCTGAGAGATAAGGCGTTAATGCTTGCACTTGTTTTCTGGCTAACTTTTCCATCATGAATTCCTATTGTTTCGTATCTAGCTGATTAGCTTCTAACTTAGCTACTTTTTCAATTCTGATTGTAACCGCTCGTTTGTGTGCATCAAGTCCTTCTGCATCCGCCATTGTTACCACTGTAGGCGCTAATCCTTTTAAACCATCCGCAGTGAGTTCTTGTACTGTCATTCGTTTAGAAAAATCAGCCAAACCTAAGCTTGAGTAAGTTTTTGTATAACCATAGGTTGGTAGTACATGATTGGTGCCAGAAGCGTAATCCCCTGCTGATTCTGGTGAGTAATCCCCTAAAAAGATTGAACCTGCATTATCAAGAAGCGGCAGTAATTCACGTGGATTTTTGGTTTGAACAATTAAGTGCTCAGGGCCATAAAAGTTTGATATTGAAACACACTGAGTTAGAGACTCTGCAATAATCAATAAACTTGAACCTAGCGCTTGGCGTGCAATGTCAGCACGAGTCAGCTCTTTTAGCTGTTTCTCTACTGCATCAGCCACTTGATCAGCGATGATCGGAGATGGAGTAACAAGAACCACTTGTGAATCAGGACCATGCTCTGCTTGGCTTAAAAGATCCGCAGCAATAAAGTCTGGATCTGCCGTTTCATCAGCAATAACTAACACTTCAGATGGGCCAGCAGGCATGTCGATCGCCGCACCACGGAAATCATTAGATACTTGGCGCTTTGCTTCCGTTACGTACGCATTACCAGGGCCAAAGATCTTATCGACTTTAGACACTGATTTTGTGCCGTAAGCCATAGCCGCAACCGCTTGAGCGCCACCAATGTTATACACTTCATCAATTTTACATAGTTTTGCAACGTATAAAATTTCATCTGCAATTGGTGGTGGTGAACATAGAACCACTTTATGACAACCAGCGATTTGAGCAGGAATACCTAACATTAATACCGTTGAAGGCAATGGTGCACTGCCACCTGGAATATACAAACCAACTTTGTTGATCGGCATCGTGATTTGTTCACACACCACACCCGGTTGCGTCTCCACTTTTAACGGCTGTGGTTTTTGTGCTTTGTGAAACTTTGAGATATTACTGTACGCTTGTTGTAGCGCCGCTTTCATCTCTTCAGATAAACGTTCACTTGCCGCTTCAATCTCAGAATTAGAAACTCGAATTGATTCAGGTTTCACACCATCAAACTTTTCAGTCAACGCTAACACACCAGCATCGCCGTCTTGCTTTACGGTATTAATCACGCTAGTTACCGCAGCGGTAATATTTGCACCTTCGGTAATAGCAGGACGTTGTAAGACAGTATCTTGCTGTGAGTCACTAAGTGATTGCCAAACTAGGGTTTTCATAATGGTTACTCCATCATCTTCTCAATTGGAAGAACAAGAATAGAGCTCGCACCCAGTGCTTTTAGCTGTTCCATTGTTTCCCAGAATAGATTTTCAGTACTTACTAGGTGAACCGCTACTTTTGCACCATCACTTGATAGAGGAAGTACCGTTGGATCTTCTGCTCCCGGCAGTAGTGATTTAATCGCTTCTAGCTTATCTGTTGGCGCGTGTAGCATGATGTATTTAGATTCTTTGGCTTGAATACAGCCTTGCATGCGTGTCAGTAGTTTTTCAATTAGTGCTGCTTTATCTGCATCGAACTCGCCTTCACGTTGAATTAGCGTTGCTTTAGAGCGGAAAATCACTTCAGCTTCTTTTAAGCCATTTGCTTCAAGCGTTGCGCCTGTTGATACTAAATCGGCAATTGCATCAGAAAGGCCTGCACGTGGAGCGACTTCAACAGAACCGTTTAGAATACAGGTAGAAAATGGAATACCTTGCTCGTCCATAAAGCTTTTAAGCAGTTGTGGGTAAGTCGTTGCAATACGTTTACCTGCAAGATCTTGTGGGCCGTTGTACGTTTCATCTTTATCAATAGCGATAGATAGACGACAGCCACCAAAATCTAAACGACGTAGAGTAGTAAATGCTGAAGGCTCACCAAGCGCTTTACGCTCTAGACGTACTTCTTCTAATTCATTTTCACCAATCACACCTAAATCAACCACGCCATCCATGATTAGACTTGGAATATCGTCATCACGAACTAACAATAAATCAATTGGCATGTTTTCAGAATGAACCACTAGGCGCTCACCCGAGATATTAAATTTCATGCCGCAGCGCTTAAATAACTCTTGGCACTCTTTAGATAAACGGCCTTTCTTTTGAATCGCGATGCGTAAACGTTGTGCTGACATAATTTCTTCCTTGTAAAAATGTAATTCTAAATTTGTTGTTAACTATCAATTGCTCAATTATTTGGTCATAAAACGAAAAAACCCTCAGAAGTTTTACCTTCCGAGGGTTTGAAATTGTATTCATCGGAAGGAAATTCTAATTGCCTTCCGGATATGCATATCCTCCCGAAAGACTACTCAGGATGATGGTGATGATGAATGTTCAGACCTTGAATACGCATAATTATAAACCTTTAGTAACAAATTGATTTTGTTTTTAACCTTGTAAACACATTATCAAACTGTGGTTTTATTTCAACAAAAAAGATCATATTTTTTAAAGAAAGTTAGATTCTGTTAAAATACTGCTTGTACAGATCAATCGACGTGATTAAATCTAGTCTTGATCAATAATCCATTTCTGGAAAGCTTTACGATCTGTTTTATTTATGAGTAAGTAATCTTTTTTTAATTGCTCTAAACTCGGTATGGTTTGGCCATCTCTAGGATTTGTAGAATTAATTTGATTTAAACTACCTTCACTTGCTGTAAAAGATACATTTTGAGCTTTATTGTACTTTGTTAGCATTGTCTCCAGATCATAATAAGGCATAAAACCTTCTTCTGGTGGCAATTTAATTTGCGTATAAGAAACAGCAGTACCTTTTGAATCAGTAATTATCCACTTAGGTGTGTTTTTAAACTCTAGTTTTGCTTGTTCATAACTGTAAACTTTAGGCGCTGTAATGGTAAGATTAGATTCTTCCATGTCTAGACCCATAATATAAGGGGCTGAATCAAATACCTTTTTACTATTACCTGAGCCAACTTGTTTATTATATCTTAATAGTAATTGTACTTTTGAAGCATCTACATTAACAGCCTCTCGCTTTTCCTCATTTTTAACGCCATTAACAAATAGAATCTCAACACCCGTTGCTGGAATTAATGTTGCTGCCTGTACTGACGATACAAAAAAAATACTCGCAATTATCATTTTTATTTTCATTTCTATAGACCTTTCTATTTGTTCATCTAAAAAAAAACCACCCTACAAAATAGAGTGGTTTCATTATATCTTAACTAATTAAGATTAGAATTCAGCTTTAACACCGATAGCAAGACCTGTATTGCTGTCTTTCTCATCGTTGCCACCAACTTCAACATAAGCAGTTGTGTTTGGTGCAATCGGGTAACCAGCATTTACATACCAAGTATTTAAATCTTCAGTAGTTTTAACATCTGAAGATGAGAAGCTGTAACCTGCTGCTAGAGCAACAACATCTAATTGGTATTCAGCAGCAAGAGCTACTGTATCAGAAGTTTCGTTGTCGAAATCCATTGAGTAGTAAGCAGCTGCTAGGTTTAGATTTTCAATACCTGCAAAACGTACTTCTGCACCTAACAATGTTTCAGTCTCTTTAGCATCAGTTTCTGTTGTTCCACCAAGAACGGTGAAATCAAAATCAGCTACACGGTAACCCATACGAGTATCGATGAAAACAGAATTCGTACCAATCGCAGCATTAGTGTCTGCTTTATCTTGAGCCATTGCTACTGTTGCGTAGAAGCTACCAGTGTCGATATCGTAACGAACTGCTTCTGGTACACAGAAATTACCATCGCTCGCGCCTTTAAAGAATGTAGTGATACCATATTGGTAATCGGCACCGATACCTGCATCATCAAGAGATGTACATAATTTACCAACTTTAATAGAACCCATAGTTTCTGTGTATAAAGCTACGTATGTATCACCTACGTTCTGGCCTGTATCTTCGATTTGGAAAAATGCACCAAATTGAACACTATCATTCATTGCGTAACGAACATCAAAGTTAACGTCTGCATCTTGGATTTCTTGTTGGAATTCGCTATCTTTTTCTAGACCTTGCATGTAAACAACTTCGATGTCGCCACCCATGCCTACAGTTACACCGTCTTGGTTGTATAATTCAAATGCTTGAGCTGAAGTAGCTGCTGCAAATACAGATAGCGCTAAAAGAGTCTTTTTCATAATAAGTCCACTGCCTTTTCTTAGAAAGATTGGAAATCCGATTTCCGGTTCCCTTATTTTAAGAGCGCTACAGTTGCATCTAATGTGCGACTTGTTAGCGTCTCTGTTTCTGGACGCTACTTTGCTAAAGATTTCTCATCGTGTCAACGCGCAAAGTCAAGGAAAGTAAAAAATAATAAAGACATCAAATACAGAGGCTTAGAGTAATACATTTAAATTTGTGACACAGATCAAGCTGCAAAATATAAATTTAGGTAAATACGCACAACAGTAAGAAGAGGGGCATTAGCGCTAAACCACAGATAAAAAAGAAGTAAAAACATAAATAGTTCTAAATGGCCGCGATTTGACCAGCGAGTGCCATTAATGTTTATAAATAGAAATTGAGAGGAAATGTGGTCTAAAAATAATTGTCATTCTGAGTAAATATTTTCCAATTTTCAGAATGACAATACAGATTTTGTAAGAAAGGCTAAAAATTAATTGTGATCTATGATCCACTTTTGGAAGGCCTTACGCTCTTCCTTTGAGGCTTTAGTGTACCAAGCTTGAAGTTGCTCAAGGTTAGAAACCTTATTATCTGCGGTACTATTGTAGTTTTCTACAGTTAATGCACTCGCAGATAACGTTGCTGCAGAACCAAAAACAAGTCCATTTTCTTGATTGTGTTTTTTCAACATAGTTTCAAGATCGTAATATGGCATAAAACCATCTTCAGGTTTCAGCTTCTCTTGTTGATACGGAATTTCATCATCATTAGAGTTAATAATTTCCCATGCAGGCTGAGTCTTAAATTTCTTTTTCCCTTGCTCATAACTATGAACTTTTGGACCTTTAATAACTAAATCTGATTCAGGGATATCGAGTGATAATATAAATGGTGCCGAATCAAAAATTTTAGCTGAATTTCCATTCCCTACTTTTTGACTATAACGAAGTACTAACTGCGTATTAATTGCATCAACTTCTATCGTATCTCGTTTTTCTTCTGTTTTAATGCCATTAACAAATAAGATCTCTACCCCTTTTTTAGGAGTCAATGTTGCAGCCTGAGTTGAAGACGCAAGCATTAAGCTTAAAAGTCCTAATTTAAATTTCATATTAACTCCAAATATTTCATCCCTAAAAAAAAACCACCCTATAAGGGTGGTTTCAAGTATATCTTAATTAACTAAGATTAGAATGCAGCTTTAACACCCATTGCGAAACCTGTTTGGCTATCAGTAACATCATTACCACCAACCTCAACATATGCTGTTGTGTTTGGAGCAATTGGGTAACCCGCATTTACATACCAAGTATTAATATCATCATTTGCATCAACATCATCAGAAGATAAGCTATAACCAGCGGCTAAAGCAACAACATCAAGTTGGTAAGTAGCAGCAAGACCAAATGTAGTAGTCTTAATAGTTTCATTATCTAAAGTATAAACCGCAGCTGCTAAGCCTAAGTTTTCAACACCATTAAAACGCGCTTCAGCACCTAGAAGTGTTTCATCATGTGTACCTGTGATAACAGCTGGAGTACCTGATTTATCTTCTGCTTCACCAGTACCACCAAGAAGAGTAAAGTCAAAAGACGCCACACGGTAACCAACACGAGCATCAAAATAAGTACCATCTTCACTTACATACGTTGAACCATTCTTATCTTGAGCAAAAGCAACTGTTGCATAAAAGTTTTCTTTATCAAGATCCCAACGAACAACTTCATCACCACAGTACATATCAGCACCATTGAAGAATGTAGTAATACCAAATTGGTAATCCGAACCAATACCCGCATCATCAAGAGCAGTACAAGTACGACCAACTTTAATAGAACCAATAGTATCAGAGTAAAGTGCTACATATGCATCACCTTCGTTCATGCCTGTATCTTGTAGCTCGAAGAAACCACCGAACTGTAGATCATCATTCATTGCATAACGCACATCAAATTTAACATCAGCATCTTGAATTTCTTGTTGGAAATCGTGATCTTTTTCAGTTTTTTGTAGGTACACAACTTCAATGTCGCCACCCATATTTACTGTTACGCCATCTTGGTTATAAATTTCAAATGCTTGTGCTGAACCAGCTGATGCCGCTAATACTGATAATGCTACTAGAGTCTTTTTCATAATAATCCACTGCCTTTTCTTAAAAGATTTGGAAATCCGATTTCCGGTTCCATGTATTTATGTATTTTTATTCCGTATCGACCAACACATCTAACTGTGTGATTAATCAGTACTTCTGAATTCGAGAGCTACTTTGCAAAATCTTGGCCCACATGTCAACGGTCAACTAAAATATACATAAAAAAACATAAACCCTTTAAATACATGAAGTTATCTAATTTAATGTTCTTTTTCGACTCGCCGCACACATCAAAATGAAACCTAATGTAAATATTTATTTCTCGACACAAAAGAATAAAGCACTAAAAAAAACACCTTTAAACACTCACGCCAGCATAATTAACCTTAATTTTTGAAATAAACTAGGTTTCACTCGTTCTAAAAATTAACATTTAGGTCTTTTATATTGGTTCATCTTATTTTCGTGACGTATATCTCGATTTAAATACATAAGAATCTATTCTTTGCAGGAGATCACATTAGATAGCGCGTGCTACAATGGTTTTTTATCTTCACTAGAGCTCATCATGCTGAACAAAGCGGTTACTGATTGCATTCGCGAAAGCTATAAAACACTACAAGATCAATTGCCAGGCTTTATACCTCGCCGTGCACAGAACTATTTAGTAGCAGAAATCGCTAAATCACTTGCGGGTGAATACAGTGATACGCATCGCATGATTGTGGCAGAAGCAGGTACAGGCATTGGAAAATCCTTAGCTTATCTACTAAGTGTTATTCCTTTTGCCAAACTGAATAATAAGAAAGTGATTATTTCTACGGCAACAGTCGCGCTGCAAGAGCAACTGGGTCATAAAGACTTGCCTTTTTATCGTCGAATTTCACCACTTCCTTTCTCTTTTATTATTGCAAAAGGAAGGCAACGTTATTGTTGTAGCCATAAACTTGCACTTTTAGTAGAAACCAATCACGAAGAAGATAAACAAGCCGCTTTGTTTACAGAAAAACCTAAAAAGAAAGATTTAGAACTTTTGAGAAGAATGCATAAAGCGCTTTCTGAAGGGAAATGGGATGGAGATAGCGATAGCTGGCCAACAACCATTCCGTCTTCTATATGGCAAACTATTATCTCAGATAAATACAGCTGTCATAACGGATTACCAATGCACCGTGACTGCCCATTCCAAAAAGCGCGTGAACATCTGGACAAAGCCGATGTGGTAATCGCAAATCATAGCCTTGTTATGGCTGATATTGATTTAGGTGGTGGCGTGGTTCTCTCTGAACCTGAGCAAACCATCTATATATTCGATGAAGCACATCACTTACCTAATGTGGCGCGTGAGCACTCTTCTGCAGCAGCAAGTTTAAAAGGAACCGCTTCTTGGTTGGAATCGTTAAACAAATCGGTCAGTAAATTCTGTAATCTTGCCGATCAAAAACGTGTGAATCGCTTTCAAAATACACTCCACGAGAATCTACAAGAGCTTATCCCCTCTTTAAATCAACTAAGTAAGCAATTTGACCCAACGTTATTTAATGACGATGGTATTTACCGTTTTGAGCATGGTGAAATCCCGACTTGGCTTGCCGATCAAGCTAAAGATTTAAAAGATCTCTCAACTAAAGCTAATCAAGCCTTAGCTAAAATCAGTGATTTAATCTCTGAACGAATGAAGGACGGCGAACTCGCTCCAAGAATGGCCGAGCCCGTATTGGCAGAAACAGGCTTCTATCTGCAACGATTAGAAAACTTAGCGCAAGTCTGGTTCTTAATGGCAAAACCAAACAGCGATAAAGGGGCCCCACTCGCTCGTTGGCTAGAAAAAAGCAAAGACAGAGAAAGTGACGTTGTCATTAATGTCTCTCCACTCGAAGTAGGCTGGCAGTTAGATCAAAATCTTTGGAGTCGTGCTGCTGGTGCTGTCATTGTGTCTGCAACCATGCGTGCCCTAAATAGTTACTCATTCTTCTGTAGACAAGCAGGTATATCAGAGAAACCTGAGGATGGCGTTCGTTTTCTCTCTTTGGCTTCTCCGTTTAATTATCAAGAAAATGCACAATTGGTTATTCCAAAACTACCAATGGAGCCATCAGCACCCGGCTTTACTGACCTGTTAATCGAAGAGTTACCTTTTTATCTTGCTGATCAAACCTCAAGCTTGGTTCTGTTCTCTTCTTATTGGCAAATGAATAAAGTCGCAGAAGGCATTGAAAAAATAGCAAAGAAACATGGCTGGAGTTTATTAATTCAAGGACAAGAGTCTCGTCAAGAGATCCTGAAAAAGCATAAGAAGCTTTGTGAAGCTAATAAAATCAGCATTTTATTTGGCACCGGTAGCTTTTCAGAAGGTTTGGATTTACCCGGAAATCTATTAACCAATTTAATCATCACCAAGATCCCATTTGGTGTTCCGACCTCACCGGTAGAAGAAGCGCATTCTGAATATATTGAAAGCCGAGGTGGCAATCCATTTATGCAGATCAGCGTTCCAGAAGCGAGTAAAAAATTAATCCAATCTGTTGGACGATTACTGCGTAAAGAAGAAGATTCTGGTAGAGTTGTGCTGTTTGATCGCCGCGTTATAACTAAACGGTATGGCAAAGCGCTTTTAGATGCATTACCTCCTTTCAAGAGAGTGATAGAGTAAACGTTCTTATTTGCTAAAAAGCATTATATTTACATGTTGTTTCTACTAACTGTCGCACATTCAGAGTGCGATTCTACCTATACTAATAATAACTAAGAGCCTATATGGAATTTCTTGAACCAAGTACCTTAATCGTTTTAGGGTTGGTTGCTTTTATTGCTGGATTTATCGATGCTGTTGCTGGCGGCGGCGGAATGTTAACTGTACCCGCTTTATTGTCTATTGGACTACCACCCCATATTGCTCTAGGGACAAATAAATTAGCAGCGACATTCGCCTCATCAACCGCAGCACTTACCTATTTTAAAAAGAAGTTATTCGATCCTAGCTTTTGGAAAGCCTCTTTTATATCAACACTTATTGGTGCAACTTTCGGAACTTTATTAGTTAACTACATTTCGACCGAATGGTTAGAAAAAGGGCTACCTCTTATTATCCTAGGTGCTGCTTTATATACCATTTGGCCAAAAAGTGTGACCTCTGAACAAAATCATTTACCAGAAAAAACACCTAAACTAAAGAAACAGCAAATTATTCAAGGGTTAACGCTTGGGTTTTATGATGGTGTTGCTGGTCCTGGTACTGGGGCGTTTTGGACAGTAAGTAGCATGGCGATGTACCGTCTTAATATATTATTGGCTTCAGGCTTAGCAAAAGCGATGAACTTCACCAGTAATTTCACCTCACTAGTTACTTTTGCCACTCTTGGTCATATTAACTGGGCTCTTGGATTAACCATGGGAGTATGCTTAATGGTTGGTGCTTTTATTGGAGCACACTCTGCTATCCGATTTGGTTCTAAATTTATTCGTCCAGTGTTTGTAACTGTTGTTTGTATTTTAGCGGCTAAACTCGCGCTAGATGCATGGTTCTAGATTGAGAGAGTAATATGACAAACTTCAGTTCCATTGAAATAATGCTTGAACAATTAAGTAAAACAGCAGCAGAGATCGATCATCGTCGAGGCGAACAACGCTTGCCTCTTTTTGATGAGAGACTCTTTGGCTGTCGAAGCCGATATCTTATTCCTTGCATTAACGAAACTAAATCAACCCTCGCCTCTATTCAACGTGAGGAAAAGGCCAATATCCTCACGGCTCAGCGTGCAGAATATCTAACAAAGATGTTAGTTTCCCAGATAGAAGCGATTCAGCGTGAAGTTGCAACTCAGCGTATTCGTTCTAATGAACCACGACCTAAAGGCAGTTATAGAAAACCAATTAGTGATATGTACCAAGATTTAGCCCAACATCAAGAGTGGGAGCGCCGACTAAGTCAAATGGTACGAGAACAAGAAAGCGCCGTAAATAATTGCCACTCTTTCTCACAACAACAAGAATTACAAAGAACGCTGCTAACAACAGAAAAACGCCTACAGCGCTGTAAAGAAGCGATGAAACGTTTAGAACAACAAATTACTTATCGAGAGCAACATGACTAACAATGACACTGATAACCAAGAAATAGAAACCAGCATTGAAGTAGAACAAAATGCCAACCCTAGTCCTTTAGATAACGCTCCGGATGAAATTAAACTTGCTGTTGATTTGATTTATCTACTAGAAAATAACGAAGTAAAAAAAGAAACAGCAATTAAAGCGTTAGAAATTGTGCTTAATGATTATAAGAACAAATAAAGTTCATATTCTCGCTAGGCTATTTGGGCCATTTCGTCTGAACTAAAACAAGAAATCTGATTTCGTCCTGCCGTTTTTGATTCGTATAACGCAAGATCGGCACGTTTATAACTGGCTTCACTGCTGTTGCTGATATCAGTCACGCCACCACTGATGGTCACTTTAATATCGTCATATAGATAAACAGCCACTCTCAATCTATTTAAAATAATTTCAGCTTCTTGTAATTGCGTATTAGGTAAGATAATTGCAAACTCTTCGCCACCAATGCGGGCGACAAAATCACTGCGACGGCTTTCAGAGCCTAAAATCCTACCGACTTCTGTAATTACTTTATCACCAACATCATGACCATATTTATCATTAATACGTTTAAAATGGTCAATGTCTACTATCGCTAAACATGAAGGGCCCATTTCTTTGGTGAACGAACCGTTACCAATAATATTTGAAAACTCATGTTCAAACTTACGGCGATTCCAGCATTGAGTTAATGAATCCTTTTCACTGAGATCTCTAAGGCGATTCTCTAACTCTTTTCTTGCGGTAATATCTACAAATGACGCAATAAAATATTCCATTTTCCCATCATTATTACAAATCGCTTGAATACGTAAAATCTCAGTTAATAAGCTGCCATCTTTTCGCTTATTGGTAACTTCGCCTTCCCATAAACCTTCTGATTTAATGGTCTTCCACATTGTTGAATAAAAGTCTTTTTTGTGATTTCCTGATTGAAACATCGATGGAGGTTGCCCAAGAACTTCATCCTCTCTCCAACCACTTAAGCGAGTAAACTCTTCATTTACTTTGATAATACGATTATTTTTATCTGTAATCACAATCGCAGACATTCCATTTAATGCAGCTAACGCTAACTGACTTTCAAGACTCGTCGTCCTGTGCTTAGCTATATATCGAGCAATTAAAATTGAAATAAAAATAATAAACAGTATTGCTAGAATGCCTTCATAAATAATGAACGTCAGTTTATGATCTAAGTTTGTCGCCTCTAAACTGCTGTCACTTCTTAAAATTAAATAAAGTGAACTGCTATCAAAATGACCACCAAGCGTGATCTTAGAAAATGAATAAAAGAATTGATTATCAAAAAACTCCCCTACATCTTGAGCTTTCATTTTATTCCATAACTCGGGCGTTTCTATAAGAATATTATAACTGTCTCGCTCTGAAATCAGGTGTCCTAGTGTTTTATGTTTATCTTGAGATGCAAGGTAATACCCTTCTTCATTAATAAACTCTAATTGATAGCCAGTCTCTAATGATGCTTCGACTTGAGCTACAATTTCATATATATCTAAGTTAAAAAAGAGATACCCTTTACGTTCATTATCAATTTCAACTGGGGTGAAAATACGTAAGGATGGCTGTAGCGGAATCACAACTTTTCCATGCTCTACTTCCAAATCAATACCAAAGAAACCCAACGCATCAGCCTTAAGCGTCTGTGCATAAATAAAATAATCTCGATTGGATTTATCTTGAAGTTCATTTATTGGAACAATGATAAGTTTGTCATTATCTTCATTTATACGAGAAATCTCTTTTCCATCAACGCTAATAAAGCGCACCTGAGAAATGTAAGAATAGTTGGTCGCAGTAAGCGCTAAAAGGGATTCAAGCAATGATCTATTTTTTGATGACGGATCCTGTATAAACTCTAATAATACCCGATTATCCGACAGTAGCTTTAAAGAAGTACCCAACTCTGAAGCAATAGAGTACACCTCTTTTTGACTAAAGTTGAGCTGATGTTTAGCTGCACTTTCTCTTTCGAATTGAATTACGTTCAACTCAGCCTTGTATTGGCCCCATAAATAAAAGATAGGAGTAATCCCTATCAATAAAATAGTAATAATGAAATATTTAATTTGTTTGTAAATCATACAATTGTTCAAAACAGCCAACTTTTTTAGTTATTCTATCAAATAAATAAAAAATATTAGTGATCATGCTCTAATAGTTATTATGAATATGTTGATTTTAATTAATTTATTATTGACGCCATTTATGTGACGCAAGAAAAATGACATACTTAGTTATCTTTCTTAACGCCATAATAAAAATAAAATATTAGAGATCGTAATTTAAACTGGTTGTTCTATAGATTTCATCATGCTCTTACTTGTAGCAACAACACTAATGATGAATATATTCTTCACCTATCACCAAAGGCAACCTTTCCATTCGCTTATTTATTAATCACTTAACTACTTTTTTATGATTTCTTCTTGCATTATCAATACGTATGTACAATAATCCCTCTCGTTCTCAGGAACAACAGAATCTATGGAGGCCCTGGTCCTCTCGCAACACTAACTTGTGAACTCGGTCAGATCCGGAAGGAAGCAGCCGCAGCGAGTGACGTGTGTGCCGGGATGTGGCTGGGGCTTCCACCTATTTAAAACGCCGCTTTTATTAGCGGCGTTTTGCTATCTAATACTTTTAAAATCAATCTCTTGCTCTAACTCTCATCATTGATCAATCCCAGAAATCATAACTTTACTGTTGGCTATTCTATATTTACAATATGGCTTCATAGTTTAAGGACAGCACACCATGAAGCAAAAAGGTTTTACTCTTATCGAATTGGTTATTGTTATTGTCATCCTTGGCATTTTATCAGTAACAGCAGCAACTAAGTTTATTAACCTGCAACGCGATGCTCGTATGTCGGCTCTTCAAGGGCTAAAAGCAGAGATGACAGGTGCAGCAAATCAACTTCACCCTAAAACAATTCTTGCTGGCATGGATAGTCAAGTGAGTGCCGCTATCACCATTGAAGGTGATAAAATTCATATTGTTTATGGATATCCAAAAGCAGACGCAGCCAAAGCATGGAATCACTTAATGAATCAGGTTTTTATTGATTCGCAATATCACGACACCACTCCATCTGACTGGTATTTCCATAATGATACGAGTAAACCTTTTATTACCTTTATGCATAAAAGTAAAAAATACAGTGGCGATGAGTGCCATATCAAATATACGGAAGCGGCAGACGAAAATACTCCACCTACTTTTGAGTTTGTTAATACTGGCTGTTAATTATACAAACGCATGATGTTTATAAAATTAATCTGGTGTCCATAAACTCAAACTCTGTATATAAAAAATGGGTAAGAAAACAATAATTTCTTACCCATTCATAACACTCTAATAATCGTTGATATTAACCGATTTTAAATGTCGCTAATTGTTGTTGTTGTCTCTCTGCTAACTCAGACAAATGCGTGCTTGTTACTGTCGCTTCTTCAATTCCCGCAACATTTTGATTAGTAATATCACGGATCATGGTAATGTTTTCACTTATCTCAACCATGGTACGAGATTGCTCTGAAATTGCTGTCACTACTTCTGTATTGGATTGTGATAGCTCATCCATTGCTTCATTCATTGAGGACAGTTGGTCACGTGACTTTAATACGGAGACGGCCGTTTCATCAATCATCACCAAACAACGTTGCATGTTCTGTTGTGCATTAGCTGATTTATTTTGTAGTTGCTCGATAATACGCTGGATGGTTTCTGTTGAATCTTGTGTTCTTGTTGCTAACACACGCACTTCATCTGCAACCACTGCAAAACCACGCCCCATTTCACCAGCACGTGCTGCTTCAATCGCCGCATTTAATGCCAATAAATTGGTTTGTTCAGAAATATTTTGGATCACAGCAATCACATTACCAATTTGCTCACACTCTTTATTTAAGTGTTCAACCACTGATGATGTTTCATTCAGTTGACTTTGCAATGCACTTGCACGATCACCATTTTCATTAGATGAACGCATTTCTAATCGACAAAGGTCTTGCACTCCGCTCATGCGTGTTTCTGCCGATTTAGCAGACACTTCAACTTCATTTGCTGAAGCCGATAATTCCGTAATTGCTGCGGCAATCATACTAACTTGATCATTTTGTGTTGTACTATTTTCTGCACTTAATTCCATAACTGAACGTAACTGCAGTGACGCAGATGCTAACTCTTGACCGTGAGCACTTAATTCTTTAATCGTACATTGCAATGTATTAATCGTAATATCGGTGTTTTCACCCAATTGAGAGACTTCATTATCACCTTTCAAGTAAGTATTAGCAGTTAAATTACGATCGGCTAAACCACTGATCACGGTTTGCACTGATGCTAATTGAGAGATAATAATACGCGTTAATACAGTGACTAAAATAGAGGCAAGTAGTGCACCAACTAATAATCCTACGATGTTTACAGTAATACTGTCTTCCGCATTATTTATTGTATTTATAAGGTTCGTATCTAAATACTCTTGGCTTTCTGCAACGGCTCCATTAATCAAACTTACCGCACTTTGCCTAATTCGCGCTCTCTCTTTTTGGTACACAACCCAGCGATTGGTAATATTTTCTAACGTGCTTAATTCTTTGCGCCATACATCAATAAACTCTGATTGTAATTTTTTAAGAGCTGGGCCTTTGTACATCGGTTCAATTAATGCCTCCATGTCATTTAGTAATGCATGAAGTTCTTTACCATCTTCTTGCAAACGAGCATAAAACACACCAGATGATTTATAACCAATACCTTCTGATATGACTGATAATTTATTACGTATATTAGGCCATTCTTCTGCATTTGAAGGATGATGATTTACATCTAAATTTTCAAGATAGGGAGCAAGCCAAGGTAATACTTCCAAAAAGATAGTATAACCTTCCATTCTTTCGTCCATCATTTTTTGAGAGACTTGATAGAAGTCATTAAACGCTTTTGAAATGAGATCTAACTCAGCCACATCTTGGCTTGATAGCGCATCCATAGTTTTTAATTCAGAAATTACACGATCTTTATCAGCCAAAATTTTTGGATAGGCTTGATTAAACTCTGTTAATCCGAGCTCAGGATTAAACATTTCACTACGTATCGCTGTGGTTCTCAATCTGGAAAATAAAGCGTCAAGTTCAGTATAGGCCTCTGAAACCTCATTACTCATAATGGACGATTCTATATTTTCTTCTGTTAGCACAAGATTAGAATGTAAAAAGGTGGCGCTGCAGAAAAAGATAATAAACGTTCCAACAAAGGGAACCATAAGCTGAAAGCGTAATTTCAGCGAGTCACGGTAATATCGTATTAATGCACTCATTTTTGAACCTTATAATATAATAAATAGATATTTAAATTTGAAAAATATTAATAACGTGATCTATCCCTAGCTAAGCATCCTACAAGTTACTTATTTACATTTAACAACAAAAAGCATAACAAGGAATGAACCTTATTATACTTCTACTTATAAAGATGAGCATAGAGGAAAACAAATCCCCAACAAATATAAATAATGAATAATGAAAATAATGAAAATAATGAAAATAAACACAAGAAATACACTAACCAAGCAACTCATGAAAAACACAAAAAGACAAACACACAAAATCAAACTAAATATCAATAAGTTACACCAGGTTAAATTTAATTATAAATATATATAAATACACAACTTTATATAAAACCGCGAAAGCGTTATTTAAAACCTCCATTAAAATGACATAATAAATATTATTTATTACGAAGTGCACTATAAGTTATAAAGGAATACACTAATAAAATTAATTATTACCTCTATGCCGAAGAAGTTAAGGGCTCAATTATATTATTATCTTAAGTCGAAAAATAAATTATTTTGCAAACGATAAAAAGATCCATATAGATACAGCAGACTAGTATTCCAATAATAAAGCCAAAAATGCACTACCTATTTTTCAAATTATCAATACAGACTGTTAATCGCATAGGCGCATAATAAACACACAATACTCATACAAAAATTAATGTAACCTTGTTAACTAACATTAGTTTTATTGCGATCTGTCCTGTAATTTATAAATCCACTCTCGCACATATCAATTTCTATCCTAATCTTATTTCACATCAATTAAAAAGTAGATTGATGTTTTGAATTACCTTTAAGGATATGAAATGGAACTTTCAACTTTAAGAAAAAAATCCAATAATAAATTTACTCTCTCAACCCTAACCCTCTCTTGTTTAATGGCATTTAATGCTCAAGCAGCGGTCGATTGTGATCCTCTAGCAACTTGGGATGCAAATAAGGCTTACAATGGCGGAGAAGAAGTAAAGCAAGGGGCTAATGCCTATAAAGCAAAATACTGGACTCAAAATAATGATCCTGCGACCGCCGGTGAATGGGGAGCATGGCAAGACTTGGGTGTTTGTTCTGGTGAAGTAGCTAATGCCGCACCAACCGTTGATTTAACCTCTCCTAGCGCCACCGATAAAATAACCACCGGTGATGTTGTTACCTTAACAGCCTCAGCATCAGACAGCGATGGAACCATTGCGCGCGTTGACTTTTTGGTTGATGGTTTAGTTATATCTTCATCAACTACCTCACCTTATAGCGCGGCTTGGACAGCTCTTGAAGGGGCTCATACTTTCAGTACCCAGTCTTATGATGATAAAGGAGCCGTAAGTACTGTCAGTTCAGTGTCGGTAAACGTAACCAACAGCCCTGTTGATAATATCGCACCCACTGCAACATTAAGTTTGTCAGCAACCAGTATTGAGCTTGGCGCTGTAGTCACTCTAACTGCTGATGCCACCGATTCAGATGGCTCTATAGATAAAGTTGATTTTTATATCGACAGTGCTCTTGTTGGTACTGTAGCCACCGCCCCTTATACTCTTGATTACACAACAACTTCTGCAGGCTCTCTATCGATTTACGCCAAAGCCACAGATGATTTAGGCGCCTCAACCAATTCAACGAGCTCTACATTAACCGTAACGAGTTCATTACCTATTGCTGATAATTGCCGTCCTGATGGTTTGTATCAAACAGAAGGGGTTAGCGTTCCTTACTGTACGACTTATGACAAAGAAGGCCGTGAACTAATGGGGGCTGATCACCCTCGTCGTGTTATTGGTTACTTTACTAGTTGGCGAGATGGCGGCGACGAGCAAAATAGCTACCTAGTAAAAGACATTCCTTGGGAGCAACTAACACACATCAACTATGCATTTGTGAGTATTGGCTCTGATGGCAAAGTCAATGTTGGTGATGTTACCGATCCAAATAACGCGGCAACAGGCAAAGAATGGTCAGGGGTTGAGGTTGACCCAACACTTGGCTTTAAAGGTCATTTTGGGGCACTTGCAACCGCTAAAGAAAAACACGGAGTTAAAACACTTATCTCTATTGGTGGTTGGGCTGAAACTGGCGGTCACTTTGGCACTGATGGTAATCGAGTGGCTGATGGTGGTTTCTATAGCATGACAACCAACGCCGATGGCAGCATCAACCATGCAGGTATTGAGAAGTTTGCCGCATCAGCTGTTGAAATGATGCGTAAATACAAGTTTGATGGTTTAGATATTGATTACGAATACCCAACGTCAATGGCCGGTGCTGGTAATCCTGACGATAAAGCATTCATGGAGCCTCGTCGTCAATATTTATGGGCATCATATCAAGTATTAATGAAAACACTTCGTGAAAAGCTGGATGTTATCTCTGCACAAGATGGCCAGCATTATATGCTCACTATCGCAGCGCCATCTTCAGGTTATTTATTACGTGGTATGGAAACCTTTGATGTGACTCAATACTTAGATTACGTCAACATCATGTCTTATGACTTACACGGTGCTTGGAATGATCACGTAGGTCACAATGCGGCATTATATGATACAGGTAAAGATTCAGAATTAGCTCAGTGGAACGTTTATGATACTGAAGCTTACGGTGGTATTGGTTACTTAAATACTGACTGGGCTTATCACTACTTCCGCGGTTCAATGCCTGCAGGTCGTATCAATATTGGCGTACCTTATTATACTCGCGGTTGGCAAGGTGTTACTGGTGGCGAGAATGGCCTATGGGGTCGCGCTCCATTACCAGACCAAGCCCAATGTGATGCGGGAACTGGTGAAGGTGAGAAAAACAACTGTGGTTACGGTGCATTAGGTATCGATAACATGTGGCACGATAAGAACTCATACGGCCAAGAAATGGGCGCGGGTTCTAACCCTATGTGGCATGCTAAAAACCTTCAAGAAGGTATCTTTGGTTCTTACGCAAATATCTATGGCTTAGACCCAGCGAATGATCCAGCAGACCAATTAGTAGGTACTTACACTCGTCATTACGATAATGTCGCTGTAGCACCATGGTTATGGAATGCAGAGAAAAAAGTATTCTTATCTACCGAAGATAAAGACTCTATTAACGTGAAAGCTGACTACGTTATTGACCACGAAATTGGTGGCATCATGTTCTGGGAACTTGCAGGCGATTACAGCTGTTATGTTCTAGATGCGAATGGTAACCGAACGTCTGTTGATGCAACAGAAGCAGCTTGTCAAACCGGCAATGGTGAATACCACATGGGTAACACCATGACAAAAGCGATTTATGAGAAATTTAAATCAGCAACGCCATATGGTAATACGGTAGCAACTGGAGCGATTCCAACTGAAACCGTAGATATTGCAGTAAGTGTGGGTGGATTTAAAGTGGGTGATCAGAACTACCCTATTAATCCAAAAATTAACTTTACCAATAACACAGACCAAGATATCCCTGGAGGAACTGAGTTCCAATTTGATATCCCCGTGTCTGCTCCTGATAATGCCAAAGATCAATCAGGAGGTGGTTTACAGGTGATTGCCTCTGGTCATACTCGTGCAGATAACATCGGTGGTTTTGATGGCACCATGCACCGAGTAGCCTTTACTCTTCCAGCATGGGAAGCTCTCCCTGCCGGTGGTGTATATGAACTAGACATGGTGTATTACCTACCGATCTCAGGCCCTGCAAACTATACAGTGACGATCAACAATGTTGATTATGCCTTTAAGTTTGAGCAGCCAGATCTACCATTAGCTGATTTGTCTTCTGGTGGAAATACAGGCGGTGGTGATAATGGCGGCGTACCTGATGCAAATTGTGATGCAACGGGCTTAGTGACTTATCCTAATCTTCCACAAACAGATTGGGCCGGTAATCCAAGCCACGCAAACACTGGCGATCAAGTGATTCATAACAACGTTATCTATCAAGCAAATTGGTGGACAGCAGCAACGCCAGGCAGTGATGGTAGTTGGGCTAAGGTGTGTAACCTTTAGCGATTAATCCACATAGCTTTACACCCTAAATAAAAACCGAACAACGTTAATCCGTTGTTCGGTTTTTGATTTAAGAATCAAAAGAAGTAAAAGTGATACATTAGGTAATCGTGAATAGCGTTAGGCTGAGAAAAAATCAGCTTTTTTAGTTACTTTTTCTTTACTGGGAGTGAATCTTATTTAGAATGCACCCATTATTTACAGAAATGGAACATTCATGTCATATTTACTTCCTATTACCCTGCTTTGGGCATTCTCTTTTAGCTTAATTGGCGTTTATTTAGCAGGACAAGTTGATGCTTGGTTCTCAGTATTAATGCGTATTGGCTTAGCCACATTAGTCTTTCTCCCTTTTCTTCGTCCAAAGCAAGTTCCTGTGCCTGTTGCGATAAAGCTTATGTTGATTGGCGCTATACAACTCGGCTTAATGTACGTTTTTTATTACCAATCATTCCTTTATCTTACCGTACCAGAAGTACTTTTATTTACCGTAATGACACCCATTTATATCACTCTATTAAATGACGCATTTGAAGGTAAGTTTCATCCTCATTTTATGATTAGTGCCGTCATTGCCACACTAGGTGCCGTTGCTATACGTTATAACGGGATAGACTCTGGCTTCTTATTAGGCTTTGCGATGGTTCAAGGCGCTAATTTATGTTTTGCTATTGGGCAAGTTTGCTATAAGCGATTAATGAAAGAACAATCAATTGAACAGAAAACGGTCTTTGGTTTCTTCTTTATCGGAGCCTTAATTGTTGCCGCTGTTTGTTATGCCATTTTTGGTAACAGCGAAAAACTACCAACCACATCAACTCAATGGGGAGTTCTCATTTATCTAGGTACGATTGCTTCTGGCTTTGGTTATTTTATGTGGAATAAAGGGGCTACGATTGTTAACGTGGGCGTTTTAGCGGTGATGAATAATTTGCTTATTCCTGCTGGTATTCTGGTTAATCTATTAATCTGGAACCGTGATGCAGATCTTCTACGCTTAAGCTTAGGTGGAGGTTTAATCCTTATTGCTCTATTGGTAAACCAGCAATTAGAAAAACGTCGTCCACAATAATATGTCCATCGCTACGGGGGTTATTTATACAATAATAAGCCCCGCAATAATGTCATAAAAGGTAAAACTAAATGGAAGATATTTATCTCGCTGGTGGGTGCTTATGGGGTGTTCAAGAATTCATTAAGTATGTTCCCGGAGTCTATCAGACTGAAGCGGGGCGCTCTAACGGATTAACAGCGACAATACATGGAGAATATGATGGTTATGCTGAGTGCGTAAAAGTCACTTTTGACCCTTCTATTATTTCTGTACAAAAACTTATTGACCATTTATTTGAAATAATCGATCCCTATAGCCTCAACAAACAGGGTAATGATACGGGAATAAAATACAGAACGGGAATTTATAGCCAACATACTCATCATTTGGATATAGCTAAGCACTATATTGCTTCTCGTGACGATGCTGAAAAAATTGCGCTTGAAGTACTGCCTTTAACTAACTATGTACCTAGTGAGGCAATTCACCAACATCATCTATCTCACTACCCTGAAAATCACTCACTTTGTCATATCCCATGGTCACTTTTACGAAAGTATAAGCCTTCTTAAAAGTACAGTGCGCTTTGCTTTTCTCTGTTAGTGTTTAGAAGACTCATAAATATCGCCCACCCGACTTAATAGTCTGGTATTCATTAAAATCAAAAACGAGCGTTTAGCCCTATTATGAAAAATTTAACTATACTCGATGGCGGAATGGGACGAGAGCTTCAAGAAATGGGAGCCCCATTCTCGCAGCCGCTTTGGAGCGCTCAAGCTCTCATTGAATCGCCAGAATATGTGAGCCAAGCACATCAACACTTTATTGATGCTGGTTCTGAGATCATCACCGCAAACAGCTACGCTTGTGTTCCTTTCCATCTCGGAGAAGAACGCTACTATTCCGATGGTGCAAAACTCGCAACAAAAGCAGCAGCTATCGCCCAGCAGATCGCATCCAAAAACTACTCTAGCCAAGGCAAGCAATCACGTGTAGCGGGTGTTATTCCTCCAGCCTTTGGTAGCTACCGTCCCGATCTTTTTAAAGCAAAAGAAGCAAAGGATATTTACACTACCCTTTTTCATGCTCAAGAGCCTCACATTGATTTATGGATAGCGGAAACGATCTCAAGCGTGCAAGAGTTCGAGGTTATTCATTCTGTTCTAAAAAACTCAAAAAAAGAGGCATATTACGCCTTTAGTTTAGAAGACAATCGTACAACCGAAGCCACCATTCGTTCAGGCCAATCGGTAAAATTAGTTACCGCCCTATGTTGTTTTACTAAAGCTAAAGGGATCTTCTTTAACTGCTCTATTCCAGAAGTAATGGAACAAGCTATTATTGATGCTAAAGCAATTATTGAAGAATATAATTCCAATTTAGAGATCGGGGTATATGCCAATAACTTTATGCCAATTAAAGCGGAGCATGAAGCTAATGATACATTGCAGTCTATGCGAGAGCTTACCCCAAAAGAGTACCTCGCTTATGCAAAACACTGGTATTCACTGGGTGCAACGACCATTGGTGGTTGCTGTGGTATTGGTCCTGCACATATACAAGCCTTAACCGATTGGAAACACAGTGAGTGTTGTTAAATCAAAAAAGGGAGATGTATTAATAGCATCTCCCCTCTTTTAACCTAAGGCAGCAGTGTGGTTGTGTTTTTCACGATACTTTTCACATAATTCTTTAATCGGAAGTGGTTTATCAAAATAATACCCTTGAACTAAATCACATTGGTATTCGATAAGCTTATCAAGCTGTGCTTTATTCTCTACCCCTTCAGCCACCACCGTCATCTGGCATGAAGCGCCGATGGCAATAATCGCTTTAACTAAGGTTTCGCTCTGTTCATTAATGAATAATCCATTAATAAAGCTGCGATCAATTTTGATCTCTGTAATCGGTAAAATGTTTAAGTAACTCAGCGATGAGTAACCAGTCCCAAAATCATCCAATGAAATGCCAAAACCAGTTTGTTGTAATTTTTTCAGAATAGGCGAAACATTTGCTAAATCACTGATCAAAATATTTTCAGTGATCTCTAAAGTAACTCTAGATATATCAATGCCGGTTTTATTTACTATCTCCTCAACCCTGTCTACAAAACCAGGTTGAATAATCTGTTTAGGGGATAAGTTAACCGAAACCAAAGCTGCATCAGGTCCATTAGGCATAAACCTTAGCATGTCTTCACACGCTTTCTGCAAAACAAAATCACCAATACTATGTATGACTTCAATCTCTTCTGCTACAGCAATAAAATCAACAGGAGATACAAACCCTAATGTTTTATTATGCCACCGCGATAAAGCTTCAACACCACATAAAAGGCCTGTTTCAATATCTATTTGAGGTTGATAAACCACAGAAATCTCATTGTTATCTAATGCTGTTCTAAGCTCTTCTTCTAAGCTAAATTCATAACTTACTTGCTCATCAATACTTTGATCGAAAAAGAGAGCGCCACCTTTATGTTTTTCTTTTGATTTATATAAAACAATGTCAGCTTTCGAAATTAGATCGAGGGAGTTATCTGCGTTATCAGGGAACATTGCTATCCCAACACTGCAACTCGTTGAAATTGACTTCCCATTAATATCAAAGTTTTCATTAAATACAGATTGGATCTCTTTAAGCCTATATTCAGCTTCTAATTTCGAACTTAATGATGGAAAACAAAATACAAATTCATCCCCACCAAAACGTGACACTATGTCATTAGGTTTTAGTAAATTACTGAATTTATGACTAATCGATTGCAATAAAATGTCACCGACTTCATGGCCAAACCGATCATTAATCTTTTTAAAATCGTCTAAATCAACAAACATCACCGCTAGTGATTGTCCTTTTTCACGGGCGTACTGGATCCCTAATTCTATTTTTGATTCTAACATTAATCGGTTCGGTAACTGAGTTAAAGCATCATGCAAAGCCATGTGCTGCATCTCATTTTTTGTTTTTTCTAATAACGTAAAGTCATTGTGTATCTGTTTTTTAAACTTATCAAAACGCATCCCAACATACCAGCTTAGTCCTAGTGATAATGCCGTTAATAACAGAGCAAGGCTTAAGGTTAATAAAAGAATTTTAGTTAATTCAAGTTTATTTTGCTCCAACAATACGGCTTCTTTTTCTTCTAATAGCCATTTATTGTCATCAATATACACACCAGCCCCAATTGCCCACCCCCAATCTCTATATCCTTTAATAAAGCTCAATTTTTCTGCATTTTCAGCTGAACTGGGTTTAAATGCGCTTATATATTGCATAAAGCCACCACCATTCTGAGAGAGAGATAGCATCTCTTGAGTGATAGGGCCTTGGTTTGGTTTTTCTTTACTGTATTTTGTTGGGTCTATTTTACCTTTATTATAATGAGCAAGCGTATTGCCATATTGGTCTAATAAGAAAATATAACCATGTTCATCAAATCGAACTTCAGTAATCCACTGCAATAATTTAGTTTTAATGTCCTCTTCGACATCAACAATGTATTCACCCGTACCTATATAAATATCTAATGGCGAAAATAATTTTGCATAACCAATCTTTTCAAAATCTTCTTTTTTTGCATCTGGCTTTGGATACCACCAATGACTAAATCCCTCACCAGTTTCATTCATCATTGCAATATGATCTAGCACAGTTCTTTTCCCTCTAATATCTTGAACGTCTAGTAGGTTTCTACCTTCCAAACTAGGGAATATAGGATGCATTAAATTTGTTCCATCCATACCATAAATAAAAAAGTACCCACGGCCCTCATTAAAGCGAGAAGTTCTTAATGCATCTGAGATTAGCGCTATAATTTCATTCTTTGGCTTTTCTTTATTTTGTTCATAGATAAAACTTAGCGTATTAAAGGCATCATCAACCCGTGATTTGATTGACTGCTTTAATGTCTTTTCTGTTAGATTTCTTTGATAGCTAATTTGTTGATAAATAGTCTCAACCTGATGCTTAATCTGTGCCTTTTCTTTCTCTATTGATTCACTGTGTAAAGCGTTGATCAAGGTTTCAACTTTTGTTCTGTTCTCATGGATTACGACGGTGTTCAATATAAACGTAAAAATCCCTATCAAAATAACAGGAATAACAGAAATCAATGTCAGTAATTTTTTATCCGAACGACGCGACATACACTCTCTTTTTTACTGAAGGCAAACAAACGCGCTATTATTAATAATTTCACAACTTAATAACAGTAGTATTTATAAATAAATCAATAGTAGTGACGTATGCTGTGAAGTCTGCCAAAAATAAAGCAAGAAGAGTATTATTTATATTGCTATTGGGAATACACATAAGAAAATGAATTGAAATTAAGAATGATTATAAAATAGCGTTAAATAGGTTGGATTCTTCTTCTGGATAGGACTAAATTACTTTTATACATTTAATTGTGATTATCTCGAGGTTCATAATGAAACGATTGACCATCTTGGCTTGCTCTTCCATTCTACTGTTCACTGCGGGTTGTGCCCAACAAACAGAACAAGAAACAACACTGACTTCTGACAATATCAATCCATTATGTAATGTTGATAATGGTATGGCTGGTGGCTGGAATACTTCTATCGTGACTCCTGAAGTAGAAAAAGCCACAAATTATGTACTGAGTATGATGAATACATCAGCCAAACTTGAAGAAATAGTAGCGGTAAAAACACAAGTTGTCGCTGGTACAAACTATGCAATTGACTTTAAATTAGATGATGGCCAAATTTGGAATACGCGTGTATTTAGAAATTTAAACGGCAAATTTACAATGACTCAACCTGCCCAACAAGGCAGCATGACTCAAGATTGCCAATAACTCTTTTTATTTTTCAATTCCGGAGCTCTTATGTTTAAAAAAATAGTAATTACTCTTAGCTTACTGCTTTCTCTTGCAGCTTGTAGCTCTTCAGAAACAAAAGAACAACCAGCGAAAGCAGATATGGCGAACCCTGCCGCTGAATTTTGTGCAGAGCGTGGCATTTATGATCTCGACTCTGGCAACTGTACATTAGGTAATGGGGATGTGATTAATGCATGGGAATACTACCGCAGTCATAAACAAGAAATGACAAAACCAGTAGGGAAACCAAACCCTGCAGCAAAATACTGCATTGAACAAGCAGGTTCTTACAATTTAGAGAACAGTGATTGCACACTCAAAACAGGTGAAGTGGTTAATGCATGGGACTTTTACAAAAGTAACCAGTAATAGTGACTTTATTGTGCTAATAAAGTTGGCCAATTTGCATCACCCTTAGCTATATTCCCTATCTTGGCGGTCTAGCCTGAGCTAACCGCCCAAGAGCAATACCCTCCAGAAAACTAGCGTCCTGTTAAGGTGTGAGTCACGCAACCTCCTTACTTAAACCACTGTGCCGTAATCACTAAACTTGATTCAAACCAAAAATGCCGAATGTAGCAAACTGTATAGATGTATTTGTTAAATTCATTTTTACACCATATACTAAATCCACATACTTTATGCGCATAGGTGGTAACATTATGAAAAGCCAATACAATACAAAAGCGGTAAAGAAAGCGACCAATTTAACTTTAAATAGTGACCTGCTAGCTGAAGCAAAACGTTTGAAAATAAACCTTTCAGCAACAATGGAAAAAGCACTTTCACAAGAAGTGAGTAAATTAAAAAGACAAGAATGGTTAGAGCAAAACTCTGAAGCTATTAATACTTGCAACGAACTAACAGAGAAACACGGTCTTTTTTCTGATTCATACCGAGTATTTTAAATGTCACAATTTACGCTATATAAAAACAAAGACAAAAGCTCAGCTAAAACCTACCCTTATTTTGTAAATGTTCAAAATGATTTATTGGATAACCTAAATACTCGCTTAGTCATTCCATTAACGCCAATTGAATTACTTGATAAAAAAATCCCAAGTCACCTTTGCCCTACAATTCATATTGATGAAGGTGACTTTGTCATGCTAACTCAACAAATGACAAGCGTTCCGGTTAAGATCCTAAGCGATCCAGTAAATGAATTATCGACTTTCAGAAATGAAATAATTGCTGCAATCGATTTTTTAATCACTGGCATTTAACGCCAGATTAAGGTGTGAGTAACACTGCCACTGAACTAAACCATAGCTCCATAAACACAAACACTTCCCTTTACCTTTCATGAATCCTCCAATCTTTGCAATGTGTGTGAAAATTATTATCAGCTAAATAAGGTTTTTCGTCCTGATGGTTGTGGGTAATATTCGGTCAACCTTGTATATTTAAACATTAACTAATTCAATGAATAAATGAAAATGGGCATCACTTATTAGGTGATGCCCATTTTTACTTACGACTTTTTGTGCTGATGAATTAATGGTTAACTGGTTTTAATCCAAATGAAGCAACACGGCAGGTAAAGTATAACCAAGAAGCCGCGCCAACAAATTTACACCCTTCTTCAAAGATCTGAGTCGTTTCATAACCAAACGGTAAGTAACCCTGAATAAGATCAGTCGCAATCGATCCTGCAAGCAAACCACCAGCAAGCAATACGAATCTGCCCACACTGTCTGCATGACATGGAGTGCGTGGGAATAACACGACCGAGATAGCCGAAAGGCAAACATAATAAGGATAATGGCTAAAATTAAACCAGAGGAGAAACAACAAATAAGACGATTTAAAAAATAGCTAACCCATTGATAAAATTACTATCGTAATCTTATCTTGGCCTCACTCGCCTTGAATAAAGACTCAAGGCGATGCACCTACCAAGCTAGATCGTACAATTTACTATAAAGAAGTGGCTACGGGCTTGTTCAACACCCGGGATTTAACGCTGGCTGCGCAGCGCTTAATCCTTATTTGTTAGTTGCGACTACTATAATTTGGATCAATATATAGGCGGTAGTTATTTTCAAGAAACTCTGATAGCCCAATTTTTCTATCTTCTTCTAAATCATTCCTAAAAATAAATGGTTCTGATGAAATTTCATTTCCTTGAGCATCGGTCAGAACTAAAGTCGCAATTCGGCTACTGTTCAAGTATTCACGCTTGACAAGATCAAGCATTCGTTGACGATTATTATACTTATCTACTACCAAATTGAGGCTGTCGAATGCGTTTTCTCTTACAATAATGAAGTCGCCATTTGATAACATTGCAGGCCTTAAAAATTTGATATACGCAACATCAGTATCAACATCATTATTTTTTAAGTAAACAATATCCTCATCAAACTTTAAATAGCCCGAATTTCTAACCAAAGCTTGAGTTTTACCCGAATTAAGTACAATGACATTAATTTGAAATTCTTTTTCAGTGTTGGAGTTCAGCGCTTCATTTACAATAACCATTATTGCTTCAGTTACCTTAATTATACGCTCTTCATTACTAGCCCTTTGCATCTCAATATTTCCTTGGATCACGCCAAGATCTGAGCGGTTATCTACATTAAAACTATCAAGATACTTTGAACCTATTTTATAAAAACCGTCAGGGTTAATCACACCATTTTGCATGGATTTAATCTGGTCCAATTCGGTAGAATAAACAGCGTTACCCTCATTCAGATTAAAAAGCTCAGTACTGAGATTTTCTAAAATTCCCTTGATATGATCTGCACTGTAATGGGTTTGGCTTTCTATATCAAACACGGTGTGTATATAGAGAGTATTAGTTAATCGGTTAACTTTTTGTTTAAATTCATTAGAAGCTGCTATCGCAACTGTCTTAGGCTTTATTCCGATATGGGCAACGGAAACACGTTCTCTAGTTAAGAATTCGTTCACATAATAACCACCCACAGAGGATATAAGCGCAATTACAACACCTATCACTATATTTTTGATTGTATTTCTGGATACATTTTCTTCTGGCATAACCACCTCACTAATAATACGCGGTATTATACATTAGCTACCAGATGTCATGTTGATTATGAGCAACTAACGCCGCATTAAGGTGTGAGCCACGCTATCACAGAACTCAATTTAGACACCGTAATCAATGAACTTAACCCAAACCGAAAATGCCAAGCGTGGCGAATCACTCTTAAATGCTTTGTTGAACGAAGCCGCTTCGCGGCAGAGTAAAGCCTGCATCGTCCATACTCTCTGTACCTCCATCATTTCGATGGCAGATAACAGGAGTGAACACCATGAGCCCAACTGAACTAAAGCGATATCATCGCCTTTATGAATTACACCTTACCAACTTAACTCTGCAAGGTAAACGACCTGCTACCATTGATGCCTATTCTCGAGCGGTCCGCCGGATTAGCGAGTTCTTTGACCGTTGTCCCGATACATTAAGCACGACTGATTTAAAAAGCTTCTTCGCCAGTTTAATTAGCACTCACCCGTGGAGCACCGTTAAACTCGACCGCAATGGCTTACATTTTTTCTATCGCCACACTCTAAATAAACAATGGGTCGTTGACTGTCAAAGCGTAGGTTATGGTCAGCCTGCGTTAGAATACCTTTCGCGCTACCTCTACCGAGGCGTACTACCAGACAACGACATCATCCACAGTGATGATCATAACGTCACCTTCCGTTACAAAGAAAGCAAAACCAATGCAATAAAGACCCGTAGCTTACCCACCCTTGAGTTCTTGCTGCTCATCTTACAGCATGTACTGCCTAAAGGCTTACAACGAGTACGTGACTACGGTTTTTTACGTGGCCAAGCGAGAGCCCTGCGAGTTCGTATTCAATTACTCATGCTTGGTATTTTTTATCAAACTCCGCCAAGCATTATACCCATCCGAGCCAAAGCAATACGAACCTGCCCACACTGTCAGAATGACATGGAGTGCGTGGGAATAACACGACCGAGATAGCCGAAAGGCAAACATAATAAGGATAATGGTTAAAGTTAAACCAGAGGAGAAACAACAAATAAGACAATTTTAAAAATAGCTAACCCATTGATAAAATTACTATCGTAATCCTATCTTGGCCTCACTCGCCTTGAATAAAGACTCAAGGTGATGCACCTACCAAGCTAGATCGTACAATTTATTATAAAGAAGTGGCTACGGGCTTGTTCAACACCCGGGATTTAACGCTGGCTGCGCAGCGCTTAATCCTTATTTGTTATGCATATTTCGTTGTTCATCAATCAATCTATCTCAATACACTTTTGATATTCGGCATGAGTCCATAGGTAGATGGAACGGATTTCACTCTTACCGTCATCAATAAATTCCATCACGTTATTCTGTATATCTAACGGAAGTAAGTATAAGTAGCCCATTGCCCTCATTACTACTTTATAAGACTTTTCAGCATCATCTTTAATCAAAGTATGCTCAATTTGCATAGCATTGATATCTTTGACAGCGGCTTCTATTTTCACGCAATGCTCTTTGAATCGACTAACCTTTGCATTAGCATTAATTACTTCCAGTTGAGTTTCTTGCTTGTATTTCTCAAGAGAAAGAATATTTTCTTGCTGTATTTTGTTAGCTTCAGATTGTGAATAAGTTGCATATCCAGAGGCTAACGCGGTTACTATTACACTAATTATAGCGACTATATTACTGTTCAATTTTTCTCCTACCTTCTATGCATAACGCTTTATCTACGACAAAATGTCTTATAGTACCCCTATAATATTTATTCATAGATCTATTAAAGATACCATTCTGTTGTAAAGTCATTTGAAATTCAATGTAATAAATCATACACATTAGTGAGGTTACTCATGATCTACGACATATTGTCGCTTTATGGAAGAAATTCAAACTAAAGTCTATTGTATGTTAATTATTAAAAGTACAAATGATGCCTGCTAAATAACCGTTTCTCAAAAGCATTGAGAACTTTATGAGTGCTTACGATTACGCCATCAATAATACGCTTTGAATAAAAACAAAAATGGGCATCATTTATCTAAAATGATGCCCATTTCTTTATCGTGTAATTTCAAACTTAACTTTGAATTGGTTTACATCCAAATGAAGCAACACGGCAGGTAAAGTATAACCAAGAAGCCGCGCCAACAAATTTACAACCTTCTTCAAAGATCTGAGTCGTCTCATAACCAAACGGTAAGTAACCCTGAATAACATCAGTCGCAATCGATCCTGCAAGTAAACCACCCGCTAGTAAGAATGAAAAACCATCAATTTCGATAATGTCTTTAAAATGAAGTATCAATATAGCCAACGCCACGACAACGTAGAAGAAGTAACAAATATATTGATTCACATAGCGATCATGGATCAAGAAAAAGTCGTCAGTTGCTAAGATAGATGCCAGTAATCCCATTAGTATAAGTAATCGTTGCTTCTTACCACGATGCAAAAAGATTGCACTAAAGTAAGCCACTGATAATGCTGACACCCAAAACCAAACCCCTATGTTTGATAAAAATCCACGAAAGCTATGAACTTCAGTTTGCTGTGCAAGATCTCGAAGGACTTCCATTGGGGTAAACCCTAACGCTTGATTTAATCCAATTAAAGAAAGGGCATAAAATGCAACGGCAGGAACAAAAACAATGGCGACATAAAATAGTATTTTTCTTGGTTGAAAAATTTGTTGAATTAATTGAATCAAAATAAGGCCTCTAGGGTGATTACGGACAGTGATCATCTACCTATGTATATGAAATAGCAATGAGTAGCATGTCTGACATATAAGACATTCAAGAAAGTAAGGTTATTCAACTTCCATTAATCAAAGACTTAAAAACATCATCGTAAAAACCTCTGAAATGCTGGTATAAGTGCACTCTCCCCTCTCTATTATCCGAGTGAAATCCCCCCGTTATTTATGGGTTTTTATCGATGGGTTTTATCACATTTTTATACAATCAATTATTTTCTATAACGCCGTTTATTGATTAAAAAAATTTATCTTTACCAATAAAATTACTCGTTTTACTTGGATACTTATTAGCCTCATAGTCGCGGAAAATCTACTTACTTCTATTACTTTTATTGAGGCACTGCGGTGAACACAACAACATCAACTCAATCACAACCAGCTCTACTTATCCCTGTGATTGCACTTTCTTTATTTGCTGTCGCATCTGGCTATTTAATGAGCCTTATTCCATTGATGCTAAGCCAGTATGGGATTGAGGCGAAATACGCCAGTTGGTTAGCCAGTGCATTTTATGCAGGCCTTCTTGTTGGTGCCGGTCTTATTGAACCGTTTGTTGCTCGTCTTGGGCATAAGAACGCGTTTGTATTATTCTTAGCATTACTTGCTGCAACAATTGTGATCCTTCCTGCTATGCCTGTTGAATGGGTATGGATGACTGCACGTTTTGTTGCTGGTATTGCGGTTGCAGGCGTATTTGTTGTTGTTGAATCTTGGCTATTAATTGGTGATGCAGAAAGCCGTCCAAAACGCCTTGGTTTATACATGGGTGCGCTTTATGGTGGCTCGTCTTTAGGTCAACTTGGTATCGGCTTTATCGGTATTGAAGGTTTACTGCCTTACTACATGATCATTGGTTTAATCATGGTGGCTATTGCTTGTTTATTGTTTGGCAAAGGTGCACAACCACAAGTACAGCATCACAATGTGTTAAACCTGAAGCAAATTTTAAAACTAAACAAAGCATCAATCATGGGCTGTGTAGTTTCTGGTTTATTGCTTGGTGCAGTATATGGCTTAATGCCTTTAGAACTGAAACATCGAAACATTAACACCACACAAATTGGTAGCTTAATGGCATTAATTGTTCTTGGTGGAATGGCGGTTCAACCTCTTGTGTCTTACTTATCTAAGCACTTAGGAAAAACACTGCTAATGGCTCTATTTTGTATTTTAGGCGTTTTCTCGATTGGTTTAACGACATTGAGCGACAACACTGCGGTTCTTGCTACGGCACTGGTTCTGCTTGGTATGGCAGCGTTTGCTATTTACCCTATCGCGATTTCTTTAGGGTGCGATACCCTAGATGAATCTTATATCGTATCAGCAACACAAGTAATGCTATTTAGCTACAGCATTGGCTCAGTATGCGGTCCAGTACTTGCGAATACCTTAATGAATACGGCTGAAGGTTTAATGAGTTACTTATTTGCAATTTTATTAGCGACAGCTATTTATATGTTATTAGCAAGTATGCGCCAACACCGCCCAATGGTAGCTGGTGAATAAGCAGTAGGATTTACGAAGGGTGCGCGTTACAATGCGCACCACAATCGCTAAAGGTAATAAACAATGGAAGATGCTCAATACGTTGTAGAATGGGGTGATACGATGACCCTTAATTTTGAAGGTGCCCTACTTGTTTCGGCTTATCATACTTGCCCTGAAGAAGGTGACGAGATAGAGCTAGAATTTGGTGAAGGCTGGTTCCAAGGCGCTGATGATGAAGAGTACCGTATCGAACTACAAATGGCACCTTTTCACCCGTATGATGAAGATCCTGTTCGTTTAGCCAATATCACTATTAATGGCGAAATCGTAAAAATCCTAGAAATAACAGAAACTGTTGATGGTGAGTTCTTTATCGAGCCAAGCGACGGCGATTACTAAGTAATCAAAGAGATTTAATGAAAGGCGCAGTGTTTAATTACACAGCGCCTTTTTTGTATTTATTTATCGCTATTGATATATTACATACTGATTTCTACTTTAAGAATGTATGCAGGTAATACTTGATGAGAGCGATTGTAAATAAATTTGGTCCACCACTAGAGTCCATTCAATTAGAAAACAGCACTCCTGAGTCTCTTTCTCCTCATCAACTTCAATTAAAAATGAAATACAGCTCTATTAATCCCTCTGATCTTATTACTATTTCTGGCGCATATCGCTCTCGTATTCAATTGCCTTTTATTCCAGGCTTTGAAGGCATAGGGATCATCAATAATTGTTATGATACTAAATCACCATTTTCTATTGGGGACCGTGTATTACCCATTGGCAGTGCAGGATCATGGCAAACCTATCGAAATATTGATGAGAAATGGTGCTTCTCAATTCCTGAGTATCTTAGTGACGAGCAAGCGGCAACGTCTTACATAAATCCGATGACAGCTTGGTTAATGTTGACTGAACAATTAAATATCAAAAAAGGAATGTCTCTCGTTATTAATGCCGCGACCTCTGCTATTGGCCTAATGATAATACGTATGCTTAATCATTTAGGAGTTGTGCCTATTGCGTTGGTTCGTCGTGATAATACTGAAGCTCTCTTTGAAAATTGCCAACTAAGCGCTATTATAAATACTCAAAACAGTATGGCTTATCAGCAATTTCAGTCTCTCAAAGATCACGGCGGCGTTGATGCGATTTTGGATTGTATTGGAGGGGACCAAGCGTTAGAACAAGCAATGCTATTAAAGAAAAATGGACAGTTTATTAACTATGGATTGCTCTCTGGTGTGCCTATCTCTACACATTTTTGGCAAGAAAGACCTGATATTGATTTCTCATATTTTCATTTAAGACAATGGGTTCATTCTGCCTCAAAAAAGGATATTCAGCATAAACTGAATGAGGTAATGAGATTGGTTCATGAAGGGATTGCAGAAACAAAAATAGATAAAATAGTACCTATCACATCTCTCCACTCTGCTATTGAAGAAATACAAAATAGAACAGTAAATAATAATGGGAAAATACTGATTTCTTTTTAAGGTCTCGCTCTTTATAACAGCCGCTATTAAGTCACAAAAGAATGATAGAGTGCAGAATAAAACGCACTCTATTTACCTACACTTTAACTGTATCTCAATTATTTATTAAACAGCTTTTCCATTGATAAATGTGGGATCCCCGCTTCCATAAATTCGTCACCAAATGGTTCAAAACCCAATTTAGTATAAAAATCTATCGCGTGCTTTTGCGATCCTAAATACACTCGTGGATAGCCTTTATTTGTTGCTTCATCAATCAATGATAAAACAATTTTAGAGCCTAGGCCCTGTCCTCGAAATGCTTTCAAAATAGCAATACGTCCAATATGCCCATCGTCTAAAATACGGCCTGTGCCAACTGGCTGAGCATTACTATAAACAATTGCGTGTACTGCTGATTCATCTAATCCGTCAAACTCAATATCAGGATCTATGCTTTGCTCTTGAATAAACACAGTATCACGCACTTCGCGGATCGCTTGTTCATTCTCACCAGTATAATTTACGTTTTTAACCTCAAACATCTTCGTACTCTCAATATATTTACTTCTTTGTTGATATTACCTTACTCAAGATCGAACCCAAAATAATCTTTACCAATACCATTACTTAACCCCTCTCTTTATTTTGCAATAAAACAAATAAAAAAATGCCACACTCAATAATAAGTGTGGCATTTAAACCAAGGTGCAGTGGATTATTGCTATTTGGTTAGATTAGATCTTCAACTTAGAAGCTGTAGTAAACACCCGCAACAACGGTAGATGCATCATCAGCTTCCCAATCCGCATCTGGTTGTTGAGATGGCGTATCCATTGTTGATAAATAAGCATCAACTTCACCGCCAAATATATGAATATAAAGATATAAAAAAAGACGCTCTAAAGCGTCTTTTTATGTAGAACAAGTAAAGCTACCAACTCCAACTAATATGGTTATAGCAACTCATCACCATCGTCTTCTACTTTAGACATCAGCTTTTTCAATCTTGCTAAATCAATCGCACTTGAACGTACTGTTAGCTTGATATGATCATATTCATATTCTTCAGTAACAACACTCATACTTGAGCGGATTTCACCCATGATGCCTTTAGCGGTATAAGGAACAATGATCTCTTCTTCGATCATCCCTTGCTCAGAAGCCCTAACAATGTATTTATGCAATTTTGCTACATCAAGCGGATTTCGAGTGGATGTCATCATCGCATCTGGAAATTCTTCCATCAATGCTTCTTGCTCTTCAGGAGTCAGTTGATCTGATTTGTTTAAGACTAATAATTTATCAATCCCATCAACACCAACCTCACCAAGCACTTCATGTACCACATCAAGTTGCGTTCTAAATGTCGCATCTGATGCATCAACTACATACAAAAGTAATGACGCATCATGTGCTTCTGCTAACGTTGAATGGAATGAAGCGACAAGATCGTGCGGTAGCTTTTTGATAAAGCCAACGGTATCTGATACTAAAATTCGAGGCTGAGTCACTGGGTACAGTGCACGTACCGTCGTATCAAGCGTTGCGAACAGCTTATCTTCAACAAGAACTTCACTGCCTGTTAATGCTCGCATCATTGATGATTTACCCGCATTGGTATAACCAACTAAAGCAACACAGAACAGCTCTGAACGTTGTTTACGGCGACCTTTTAACTCATCTTGAACACTTTCTAGCTCACGTCTTAATTCAGCTAATTGATCTCGTACTTTACGGCGATCCAGTTCTAAATCTGTTTCACCCGCACCTTTACCCATTTGGCGTTCATTATCACCAACGGTTGATTCTCTTAATCGCGGCGCAACATAATTAAGACGAGCCATTTCAACTTGTAATCGAGCAGTACGAGTACGAGCATGACGACTAAAGATCTCAATGATGATACCGGTGCGATCATAAACTCTCACACCTAGTTGGTTTTCTACATTACGCAGTTGTGATGGACTTAAATCACAGTCAAAAACCACCACATCAGCACTGCCAAATGGAAGGTTTTCTGATGGAATATCGTCAAAGTCTGTTTCATCAAAAAAATCTTCGGTATCAGCGTCATCATTCTCGCCTTGATTACCCGTAATGTGCGCGATTTCAGCCAGTTTGCCTGCGCCCAATACATTGACTCGTTGAGTAGAGCTTTGTTTTTGTGATTGTGTGCCTACGACTTTAAATCCTAGGGTTGTCACTAAACGACCAAGCTCTGCAAGAGAGTCTTTTGCTTCAGCACCTTTAAACTGTGGTGTACAAATGGAAATAAGTAGTGCGTGATTAAGTGATGGTTTTTCTGTTAATTTCATGATTTCTATCTTAGTGCACCTAAGTGCAAACCTGATTTTTATCTAAAGTTACCTTGATCCTACGCTGTTATGGATAAGCTTTATAGCGAAATAGAAAACTAAATACATATATTACTTTAATTAGTGATAAATCATTGGTATCTCACTGCAATGAAAACCACCTTTTCAAAAATTTAACGCTACCAAGGTAATCGTTCTCCGTTATAAGCCAAAAATAAACCACTCTCTTGCGGTGTACTTGATTCTATCAACCCGATCAGATCATGTGCGACCCTCTCTGGAGTAAACAACTTTCCTTTAGAGACATTCCCTTGAAAAGGTTTAGATAATCCGGTATCTGTCGTTCCAGGATGAAGTGCTAATACCACGCCCTTCTTTATCACTCTCTGCCATTCAATTGACATGGTTTTGATGAACATGTTTAAAGCAGCTTTTGATACTCTGTAACTGTACCATCCGCCCAATTGATTATCTGAAATACTACCAACCTTGGCTGAGATGACGGAAAATTTAGGTTTATCTGCCTTTTTTAGTTTTGGTGTAAAATATTTTGCTAATAATAATGTTGGTTGTGTGTTGGTAGTAATCATTTGCTGAAAATACACACTATCTAATGCAGCCAAATTTTTCTCTGGTCCTTTCTCTGGAGTATGTAGCATACCAACACAATTAATAACCCAGTCAATATCATTGAATTGCTCACTCAAGGATTTAACCTCTTCATCATTACTCGCATCAATTTTGTGCCAAACCACTCGTTCATGGTGCCACTGTGGCTTAGTTTGTCGGTAAGTAGCATGGATCTGAGCATCAGAAAACCTTGTAAGACTCTCTTTCAGCATCGCGAATCCAATCCCTCCATTTCCCCCAACAATCAATATTTTCATCGCTGTACCTCATTATGAGTATGGCAATCAACAGTACTATTTTAAGCAACTATTTTCATTACAACTTGAGGTTCCCGTTAGCCAGTATGAAACGCGATAACGATTTTTTGCAAAACGAAGATAACACCAATCCGCAACAGGCTTAATAGCAGGCCAACGTAATGGAGCGTAGAGCCAACCTTTTCCAACTAAACTCCACGCTTTATACGTTACATCTAACCCAAGAAATAGCTCACCATTTGCATTTAATCCATGCAATACAGTGTTTGCAGCGTTAGCGTCAATTTGCGGATAAGCAGAAAATTCTTCGCTATAGATATCAATTATTTTAATCTTTTGTTTCTTATCTTGCGTAATAAGTGCATTCATCTCTTTGACACACAATGGGCAAGTTCCATCATAAAAAATCGTTAACTGATACATACTATTCTCTATTTTTGAATATTACTGAATTCTACGTTATTCGCTGCTTTTTAGATCAAAATAATAGATTACTGCTTGAAAAGTATTTATTGCGAGGAAGAATAAGCTGAGGGTTTTTAGAGGCTTAAAACGAAAAAACCCCAGCATTTCTGCTAGGGTTTCGAATGTGGTGGTGAGTGAGAGATTCGAACTCTCGGTACGTTGCCATACACACACTTTCCAGGCGTGCTCCTTCAGCCACTCGGACAACTCACCAAATCATTGCTCTTTTCGAGACAACGAGCGCTAATTTAATGATTTACGTAGACATGGTCAAGGAGTTTCTTTAATAACCTCAATTGTTTGCTTTATTTTTGCCCTGTTTGCCCATCTTATAAGCATAAAGTGCTATGCCTTATGCTTTAAATATCGGATCCAATCTTTAGCTTCTTCTGATGGCTCTATTTCATCCAGCTTTTTTGCTTGTGCTAAAGCATCATTAAAGCGTGCTAATTTATAATAAAGGCGAACTTTCATTAATCGATACTCTGACTCTACTATGACTGACTTAGCACTCTCAGTACTTACTAGAGCTCGTTTATACGCTTTTTGCTGTGACTGTAGCTTAGCTAATGGCCAATAATGCTTTTTGTTTATTTTTGCTGCTTGTTGCCACACTTTCTCTGCTTTATCCCACTCTTTTGCCATTTGCCAGTAAGTTGCTTGCCTAACGATGGCTGATTCACTCTTTGTTCTTGGGTAGTGAATAAACATCTCCCCCATTATTTGAGCAGCTCGATCTGGTAATTTATTTTGGCTATAGAGTTGAGACAAAGTTTTATAATCTTGGGCTTCAAATTGAATGCCTTGCTGTTTTGCCAAAGAATAATTCACCAGTGCCTTATCTGATTTTTGCTGCTGTAATTGCGCTGCGATGAGTTGATGCCACCACATCTTATTATTTGGTTCGAGTTGAATTAATACTTGAGCCGTATTTTCAGCAGAGGACCAGTACGCTAATTGCAACTCACTGACTAATTGAATTTTGTATTTTTGTATTTTCTCAACTCTATTTTTAGGCACAAAGTGTCGTATATGCGTTAAGCAATTTTTCCACGCTTGTTTTTGATAGTAGCCATTAGCCAATCGTAAATAGACTTCGTTTTTATTTGATGCTAATTCAGCACGTTGCTTATCTGATTTTGTTGGGTACTCAGTTATTAGTAAGTGTTGATAATGCGTTATCGCTGGTGAGAATTGATGGTCAGAATAATAAATATCCGCCAGCATCTTTTCTGTTTGCCACTGCGATTGTTTATCAAGTGCCGCCAAAGATACAGATTTAGCTAACTCTGAAATCGCTTTTTTTTCTTGCTCATTTTGCCAATAGAAAACCCCTAAGACTCTTGCTATATACGCTTGGTCAAACTTTGCAGTTGGTGTTAATGAGGCTAATACATCAATCGCTTCCGCCAATTTACCTTCTTGCTGAAGCTGACTGGCATACTGAATTTTCTTGGCATGATAACGGCTCAGATCCGCCGCTTGTATTTGCCCTACGGTAAGCAAAAAGCTTACGGCTAGCCCATAACTCACAAAACGAAATAATGATACGATATGTTTTTTCATGGATTTAATCGATACTCCAACCTAACCGTCTGACCTGGCTGAATGATTGCTTTTCCTTTTACCAGCTTAGGTTGATATTTCCATTGCTTTAAAGCCTGAATAGCAGGCCGAACAAACACTCGACTTGGCTCCGCTTCAATGCTTTCAATATCCGTAGGCTTTCCTAATTCATCAATAGTGAAACGCAAAATAACATACCCTTCCATTTTTCGTTTTAAGGCTCTCGATGGGTATTTAGGCTCAACTCGATATAACGGCATCGCTTGCTGGTTTTGGCCTAGCCCTTCAAACGATGGTAGTGACACTGCGACATTTAGCCCTATCTCTCCTAATTCAACAGAAGGCATTGTTGTCTCTTTTTCTATATTCACATTTGATACTTGTGATGATAGTTTTGATTGAGATTGAGGTGCGCTGGGTGTTTTGGGTGGCTCAGGTAATTGACGAATACGACGTTGGCTTTGTGAGTCTGGCTCAGTCATTATCACATCGAACTGTAAGGTCGCGCTCGTTGCTGTACTATTTTTAGGCTGAGTGGTCATCCAAGCCATAAAACTAAACAAAGCAAGTGTCATTACGATAGCAAGAATAAGAGCAAGCAAACTACGAAGCATTATTTTGACTCCGTAGCCAAAGCGATGCTTTCTATACCAACACCTTTTGCTGCATCCATCACCGAAACTACGGTGCCATTATAAGCATGTTTATCCGCTTGGATCACCAAACTAGCTTGTGGATTATCAAGATGAAGAGAAGATAACATCGCTTCTACTCGCTCAATATCCACACGGCGTTTATCAATGAAAATTTGATTGTTCGCGGTAATCGCTACAAAAATCCCCACCTCTTTTTGAGCGATAGAATGAGCGGCTTGAGGGCGATTAACTTCCACTCCTGATTCTCGCACAAAAGAGCTAGTTACTATGAAAAAGATCAACATAATAAAGACGATATCTAACATTGGTGTAAGATCGATACTCGCTTCTTCTTTGGCTTTTATTCGACGAATTATGCGCATTCGTCACTCCTTAATGCTTGTTCTAATCGATATTCGTATCGAGTGATGACTTTTAATAATCTTGCGTGTGCAAATAAACCCACCAGTGCCGCGACCATTCCCGCCATTGTGGGTAGTGTCGCCATTGATATGCCTGATGCCATAAGCTTAGGATCGCTACTGCCTTGTTGCGCCATAATATCAAATACGGAGATCATCCCAGTCACCGTTCCTAGCAATCCAATCATGGGGCACAAGCTGACCAGTACTTTAAGTAAACTTAGGTGGCGATAAAGTTGAGCATTCGCTAATTGCAATATGCCTTCTTTGTTAGCAATCGCATACCAAGAGGTTCTATCCTTGCGGTTTTCCCACTGTTCTAGCCATTGCTTTTTATGTTTTGGAAACGTAAATAGTAGAAATAATATTCGCTCAATCACTAAGAACCATCCCATAAGCACGATAGCCATCAACCACCACAGTACCACCCCACCCTGTGACATAAAGTCACTAATGGCAGGAAAGTAGTGGCTAAATAACTCAAGCATTGTCGCTCTCAGCTTTTGCAGCGACTAGACTTACCCCTTGTTTTTCTAAAACGGCATTAATACTGTCTGCGCGACTAGAAAGTAAATTATGAGCCAACAATAATGGCATTGCCGCCACTAGCCCTAATACTGTTGTGGTTAGTGCCATAGATATCCCACCAGCCATCACTTTTGGATCGCCATTACCAAATTGCGTGATTACTTGAAAAGTCTCAATCATGCCAGTTACTGTGCCTAATAAGCCCAACATAGGTGCTAATGCCGCTAAAAGCTTTAGCATGGATAGACCTTTTTCTAACCCCTGTTGCTCATCCATAATCGTTTCAAGTAAGCGCAATTCTAAAGACTCTAACGTTTGACGTTTTTCTTTGTCATAAACCGATAAAATACGTCCTAATGGATTGTTATCTGGTTCATTCGGCTTACGTATTTGCTTAGTAATTTGCATTTGAATTCGTAATAAAACGATCCCACGATAGAACGAAATCACTAAACCAATCGCTAATAAGCCTAAGATAATTTGGCCAACGATACCGGCTTGCTCAATGCGCTGGATAAGCGTTGGTTGCTCAGCGTATTGAGTTAACAACCCTCCTCTAGTGACGTCGATTAATAATGAAGAGGCATTAACATTAGATAGTGTCGGGGCATCTTCTGGATAACGAGAATACGACTCAGCTTGAGGTTGTGTACGATCCCATTTCATATAGCCTTGTTCAGAAAGCAACCCCATATCACCAATACGAAGCATCGGCTCTTCAACGACAATTCCATCCCCTTGCAGTCGTTGGACATTAACCAATTCGATGTGTTTACTCTGCTCAATGTAAGCAAGCATGCTATTCACGTATTGCGATAATACGGTGATAGACGGTAATGCATCAGTATTAATAACGCTTTCAATTGGCGTTACATTTACCCCTTCACTTGGTTGAATAAAGGAAGCCATTATCGTATTTTTGGTCGTTGCCGCCCCTTGACGAACAACACCAAAGACTTCTCCGAGACTGCCTGTTTCTATCTGTAGCTGTTTTTCTAGCTCAACCAGCGTTTTTTCATTATGGCTAAAAGTAGAACTTAATTTATCGGTTTCTTTTTCTACCTTTTTGATTGAACGCTTTAATGTCGTAAGCTGGCGCTCTAACTCTAAACGAGTCTGTTTTATCTTTTGAGTTCGAGTTCTATCTTGTTGCTGTTGCTCTTTCTGGCTGGTTTTTGCTTTGTTATCTAATTGCGAAAGATCATTAGCCTGAACCGATAATAGTGCGCCTGAAATAGTAAAAAATAAGGCCATAACTAAAGAAATACGCATCAGTTATTCTCCTTATTTAAAGACTTAGTGTTAGATGAAATCGAAAGTGGTAAGCGTAATAGTTGAGGTGTTTTGTGTTTGTTGGCTATATCAAACGCCAGATTAACGTCATTGAGTTCATCCGTCGCCATCACCTGCCACGTATGTGACTCTTGTGACCAAAGCCAAGCTTGTTTGTTATCAATGCTTCGAGCAATCAATATAACTCGCCCAATATTCAACTGTTCAACGACTCTTTTACTGCCATCATTAAGGGTAATCTCTTGTTGATAAGTTCCCATTTTATAGCCGTAATCCATCTCTATTTGAAATGCTTCTAATAACCTACGAAATTTTTCAGCATCGCTAATATCCGCTCGGATCATTAATTCATTGAGTTGATTAAGACGATCTGATCTTGCATTAAAGCGAATAGGTAAATCGGAATGCAAAATACGCTCTAATTCATTTAGCATTTGGTACATCAAAGGGATAATCCCCTGACGCGTCGCTTCTATTTGTGTAATTTGAGTATTCAACTGTTGTTTTTCACTTTCTTGAGAATGCACCAGTTGAGTTAAATGGTCGCGATAAATACTTAAGTTGGATAACGTCTCGTTTGCCTGCTCTATCTGATTTTGAAGATCTAAAATTTGCTGAGCTTCTTTATCAATATGCTGCTGAGTTTTCAAAGAGGAGTGGTTAGTTTTAGCTTCTATTGCCTGAGCTTGAGTCAGTGGATTCGCTGAAACCGTCGATATGCCAATAAAACCAATGACGCTAAGCGCCAGCATTGCTAAAAAATGTTTTTTCATTAGTCCGTTAATCTTTATAAATACGCTAGGCAAAGAATAGCACTTTTGCTCAAAACATTTGAGTATTCAGATACAAAAAAGCCAGCAGTTAACTGCTGGCTCTAAATATTGAAATAATATCTTCATTAATGTGGTTGTGGTGTGTGTCCAGGAACTTTGAATGCTTTACGACACGCATCCAAAAAGTAACCGTAGAAAACCCCCATAACGCATGAAACTGCGGCATTACTTGATACTGCTGTAATGATCTGATCAGTACTTGCACCAACGGCAAATAATATCCCAGCATATACTGGCGATTGAAACAGTACATAAGCAGTTAAGTCAGCCATATTCTTCATGTATGACGATGATGATAAACGTGAACCTTGACGAAGCATAAAGTCACGGAATACACCATAAGGCCATGCGATGGCGATATTAACAGGAATAGAAAGCATTCGAGAAGCGAGTGATTGCTCAAATGTCATTCCTGAAACTAAAATTTCAATAAACATGCCCGTAATAAAACAAAAAACCACCATTGCAAATGTATCCGCCGCTGCATTTCGGATACAAAATGGCCCTTTCTTAGACATTAACTTTCTCTCTCCAACCACAATAAATTAGATTAATGAACTGCTAGATTGATAATTTAGCAGTCGATAGAACTAGGCAGGAATACCTCACTAGTAATTATCGCTATTAAACCACAATGTTATTAGAATTAGATCTCGAAGTTGAGTTAATGTAGTAAACTTACAACTACTTTCGCTCTGGAATTCAGATTTTTCCGCTACCGCCTTTTTTCGTAAGTAAATTACCAACAAAATTGAAACATATTTCATTTCAGACAAGGAGAAAAGTTCTTGATACAATAAAGAAAACTTGAATGAAATGAGAATATTATGTCTTTATCACTTACGGCGATTCTTTCAAATCCTGAACTAGAAAATAAACTGCTAACTGAAGCGCAAACTCAAGGTTTTGTTGCAGCAATGGCTGCAGCACCAAACCTGATTAGCCCTAATGAATGGCTAGCGTTTTTGTGGGGTGGTGAAGAAACCTCACCGTTCACTACTGCTGAAGAGCTAGAAGCTTATGCTAATGCTGTGGTTAACTTATGGAATGAATACCGCGAAGCCTTTCTTTCTGGTCAGTGGCAATGGCCTGAAGCCTGTCAGCTTGATGATGAAGAAATTGTAACTGCTCAAACTCGTCAGTTTTCTGAAGGTTTATTGCAAGGCTGGCAGTTAACGCGTGACGATTGGGAAACGCTAATGCCAGAAGAGAGCGAAAACAATGCTCTATTGGGCGGCGTATTACTTTCTATCAGCATGCTTTTTGATCCTGAAACTGCCCTGTCTACGCTTAAAGAACAAGGTATTGAAGGTTTAGATGAGTTTGTAGAAATTTACAAAGCAGTTCCTATGATGCTTTGTGGCTTAACAATGCGTGGCTATGAACTTGCTGAAGCTGATGCCGAAAAAGAAGCGTAATCTTGCTTTAACATCGATTAAATAAAAATGGCGACCAAATTGGTCGCCATTTTTTTATCTGCAATATAGAGCTATACCCCCTTTCATGAATAAAGTACCTTTTCTAGATAATCTTCATTGTGGCGTAAAATGGTAAATATCATTTTTATTTCAACGTATCATTCATTTCATCAAATAACATTAATCAGGAAACGGATGCCACTAACTGTTGGGAAATACAATGACATTAAGCGATTTTAAACACACTGATATATTTCAAATTTTAAAAGTCTCTAAAGAATTAATAATTTCAGTCACTAACTTCACAATAAAAGTAAGTTTATCAATACTAAAGTTTTCCACTTGGATATTAGTATCGACTTATAACTACGTTATGAAATAGAAGAACTGGAATAAACACCTTATATCGCACATTAATTATTGGAATTTAAAATGAAAAATATCTTTGTAAAAACTGCTGGCATAATTATTCTTGCATCAACACTAACAGGCTGTATTGGTAGTAATGCCGTTACAGGGAAAGTAATGAAGTTTAATGTAGAGGTGGTAGATAACCGCTACGCTAGAGCTGGAGTTAACCTACTTCTTGCGCCTGTCTACGGTATTACGACCGCCGTTGATTATACATTATTTAACTCATTAGAGTTCTGGACAGGTAAGAACCCTCTTAGTGGTAATTCACACATCTTTGATTCAAAGGTAGATACTAAATTTAAAGTGAATGATGAACTAGACCCATCGTTAAGAGATGCGCCTATCGCACCGATCACGAATAATCGAATGATTAAAACAGGTGAAATGAAAGCCATTGATGAAAACACTATCCAAATGGATATCGTATATAACAATGGAGATACTGGTATATTAACGGGGATCCGTGATGATGAAAATGTGAATTACTATATTGATGACGAGCTGATATCACAGACTACCATAGCTCAATTAGAAGCACTGCAAGAAGAAAGTGTTTAATTAATAACTAATCCCCGTATTTACATTATTAAATACGGGGATTTTTTTCAATTTAACGTGATTGGTTTAGATGACTACTCACCAAACTCGCTACCATTATCGCTAAATAAAAACCACCTAATATAGATTCAATAAAAACAAAAAATCGTGGTATTGGCAATATCGGAGAAATATCCCCATAACCCACCGTTGTTAATGTGATAAAGCTGAAATATATCGCATCAAACAGATTATCAATCCAAGGTTTAGCTTCTATTCCATTAAATGAATGCGGAAAAAGCTCTATTTGAATAAGATAAATAATGGCCCAAGAAACACCCAACAATAAATACACACACACAGAACCAACAATTTGGTTTCGACTCACGTTATCAGGCAACATAACTTGCTTTAAAGCGGTGTAAGTATGAGATAACAAAAAGAACAACAATGCTCCCAATGTAATTAAAGAAAGATCATACCCTTCTAGAAAAGAGATCCCTCCAGATATCGAAGCAATGCTCAACAAAAAGCCATACCAAGTTCTATACAATGCCTGCTTTCGATTCACGCCGACAATAGAGATGGCTAAACAAAGAATAATTAATGCTAATACCATTTTCTGGCCGCCACTAAAGAGCTGCTGCATGACAGCGCTCATAAAGAGCAAGCCTAGTAGTGCAAAAAGCAGAAAGTAAAAATTATCATCACCTGACACTTTTTTCATTGCTATTTACCTGATGATTCATGATCTAACCAAACAACAAACAATTGATAAGTTAAACTTAAAATCACTGCACCAACAAATAAACCAACAATGCCAGACATTGCCATGCCCCCTAATGCACCCAGTAAAATAACCAACATAGGGGTGTCAGAGCCACGACTAAGCAACATAGGTTTTAATACCGCATCACTACCACTCACAACAATACACCATATTAGAAAAAGAACAGCGGTTGTCGTGGTATCAACACTAAAGACATAAAGAATGACAGGTAATAACGCAAGAATAGGAGGAAGTTGGATAATCGCAATAAGCATAACAAGCAACATCCATAAACCAATAGCAGGGACACCAGCAAATGCCATCCCTACCCCAGCCATCACCGATTGAATAACAGCGACACCAATAACCCCTTGAACAACACTTCTTACTGTTGTTTTAGATAAGGTTGTTAACGCTTCGCCATGCTCTCCCGTTAAACGATTGGCCACTAATACAAAAGCGCGCTCACACTTATCTGCATTCGCCATAAAAGCACCCGCAATGATGGTAGAAATAATAAACTGAATGAATCCACCACCAAGAGAGCCGACAAGAGAAGCTAATTTACTCACGATGGCTTTAACTTCATCGCCATATTTTAATAGGACACTTTCTAAATTTGAAGAAGCTTGAATACCAAAAGCATATGCTTTATCACCCACTAACGGCCAATCTTTAACGGATAAACTCGGTTTAGGTATAGAGATGGTGCCATTTTGATAACCCACCACTAATTCAGAGCCGCTTGTGTATAGACCCGTTGAAAGCGCGATTAAGGGAATAACTAACAACACTACCCCTATAAAAGCCAAACCAGCACTGACCTTCCCTTTCCCAATGCCAAATTTATCATGTCCCCAGGTAACAATTGGGTACAACGCCGTTGCGATTATCCCTCCCCATACAACAAGTAACATAAATGGCTTGAGGATAGAAAAACACCAAAATACGAGAATAGCGAGTGCTGCTATCTTAATAAATGCATCTATCGCCTTATTCGAAAAATCACTTTCTAATTTCATAAACAATCCTTGTTCGTAGTAATAATTATGGCTGCATTTTTAGAAACGCCCATTGCCGAGTTTCTAAGAAAAAAGAAACAGCAATCATATAAACGCCAATCATAAATAATTGAAATATACGTATTATCATATTGCTATCAATATCTCCCGAACTCATTAATGTACTTCCTAAGAGTACAAGTACGGTACTAAATGCTGTCGCATAAATAGGTGCTTTTGCAGGTTTTGTGTAAATTTGAGTTGCTATGATTAGAGCAATGAATGAGATAAATAGCGTATAGAATAGGACATTAGGAGCAAGACTTAATACAGAGAAAACACCAATAGCTAGAGCGCCACCAATACTGTTAGTAATAATTAAAAACGCACTTAATTTGATTGATTTCTCTCCGGTTATCATCAAAGACAATAACGCAATAAACATCATTGTCAGCAATGCTTCTGATATTTGAAAAATAAAGAAAAAGCACACAACAGGAAATGAGACGATCATCGCTCTAAAAGCGGCATACCATCTTTGTTGCTTAGATAAAGGCGAAGGTTGATACCCTGCAAATGACGATTCATCTTCAGGGAAGTAAATATGAACCAGTGCAAAAATAATCACCGCAACAACACCTGAACTTGCTAGCCCAGTGGCAAGGAATACCGACATACCTGGGTTTGATATCGCCATAAAAGGAAGCATTAGTATTGCAATAATCAATATCGTAGCAAACAGATTCCATTTAGGATCGGTAAATAAGTAATACCCCCATAGCATCATCAATCCAACTAAAATAAGTAGTGGTATTGGATATTGAGTAATGCCATTTGATAGTAATAAGCCAAGCCCCATAGTCGCTACCATTGCAACGGTTAGTTCATATAGTGTTTCTTTGTTTAATTCCGGTTTATCAATCAAAAACTTCGCAACAAAAACAGGCGCGACGAACGCTAATGGCCAATTAATCAATGCGGCTAAGAATACGGCAAGACCAACGCCTACCGTATATCTAAGTATCTTCGTTTGAATTTGAGGATCATCGATTAAGTTATCTGACATAAGACATCAAACTCACAAAGCGGATCCACAACTTACCTATCGAGTTAAAAATAACGTTATCACCACTATATACAATCACATCCGCTTGCCCACCGATACGTAATTGGCCTGTAGTTTGTGAGTGATCAAACTCGATCGCAATTGGCAGCATCTGTGTTTGTCGTAGCCAGCCAGTTTGATTATTTGCTTGGGCTAGCTTACCCGCCTGATTGTTTTGTCCCCAATCAACACCCCAATCAACACTTGTTACCGTTCCTTGGATCACTTTACCTGGTGCAAAATCGAGTGCCATTTCAACCTTATCGCCAACTTCCACATTACCTAAACTGTTCTCACGAAAATAAGCTTCAATCCAAATACTTTCGGTTGATACGAACGTCATTATAGGTTGCCCAGCAGAAGCATAAAAACCTTCAGACAAACTGAAGTTTGATACGCCTCCATCAGTAGGTGCTTTGATTTCTGTTCGAGATAAATTAATTTGCGCTTGCTCTAGTGCCAGTAATGCCGCTTTAATTTGGCTATTGTCTTCGCCATCAGTGCCTAGTTGTTTCTTTGACTTCTCTAGATCTGCTTGAGCATTGACGACATTTGCTTTCGCTGTCGCTAATGATGCTCGTGCTTTATCCGCATCGGCTTTCGATACAACACCACGTTCAGCCATTTCAAGAATACGATGAGATTGCAGTCGGGTATTTTCTAGTTCAACATTTGCACTGGTCAACCTAGCTTGTGATGAAGCAATAACCGCCGTTTGAGCCCCAACATTTTGACCTGCAAGTTCTAAACTTTGCTCGGCTTGCTGTAATGCAATTTCATAATCAACAGGGTTTAATTTAGCAAGGACGTCACCTTGTTTAATTAATTGGTTAGGTTGGACTAAAATATCTAATACTTGACCAGAGACTTGAGGTTTAATAGGAACGACGTAACCTTTTACTCTCGCATTGTCTGTTAAAGGGATAATGCGATCAGATACGATGCTAAACAATAATAAAGCGGCAACTGTAAATAATAAGTAGTTAGTTATTTTACGAACTTTATTTGTTTTCTGAGCGGCATTATCTGCGGATGTGTTTTCACTCTCTTCTTTTGGCGTTTTTATTTCTTCAGTCATATTTTTACCTACTGCTAATGGAATCCATTCCTCAACTATATGTATAGCTGTTATTTGGAAAAAATCGAGGGATTTACATAAAAAATACTTATTATTTAGTTGTTTATTTATAGCGACTTAATAGATTCCAATATACAAGCACCTCACCACTTTGTGTTGTCTGTCGCAAATTCACATAAAAGACAAATATATCAACAAATACCAAATGAAAACTTACCATTTTGCGCCAATAATTATAAAAGGCTCCTAATATTTAAAAGTAGGTAGATATAAACAATGTTGAATAAAAAAACAGCACCATTACCAATGATTCGTACTGGTTATACAAAAATTTTAATTGATGTTTTTTCAAAGCACGGCATTCATATTCAAGAGGTATTGCGAGACTCGGGCTTACCTCCAGATCTTTTTCATACAGACAAAGAATTTTTACCTACTGAGCCCGTTAAACGCTTAATCTATTTACTGTCATCTCAAGTTGGAGTTAATAATTTTAGTGACCTATTAAGACTGGCCTTTCGACAACGAATTATTCCTCAAGTATTAACACAGTTTGATAGTGCCATCACCATTAAAGACGCGCTTGGAAAAGCCACTGAAATATTCAATAGTGATTCTCCTGGCAGTTCAATTTCATTTGAACAAGAGTATGGTAAATATTGGTTTTGTCGCTCTGCACCTTATGAGGACAGTGTTTACTTTTTGTGGGGAGAGGTTTTTGCTGTCTTATACATTATCGAGCTCATTCAGGCCTTAACTAAGACCGATTGGTTCCCTGAACAAGTACGAATTCAGCATAATGATGCCGATGCTTTACTGTCTTCGTTAAACAATAAAACACAGTTGTTTATAGGTCAAAATACAACAGCAGTATTAATTGACGATGACATACTTAATAAAGAAATTCACATATCAAGTTCTGACACAGAAAAGAAACAACCACTCATTGAATGGCATTCTAGTTTTAGTGACAGTGTTTTTACGGCTTTACTTCCTTATGTGAGAGAGCATTCGTTAACGGTTGATCAAGCAGCAAAGCTTCTTAATATGACCTCAAGGACACTCCAACGACGCTTAAAGGAAGAGCGAACCTCATTTAGACAGATAAAAGAGAGCCTTATGCTATCTGTCTCATGTGAATTAATGGAAGAGGGTTACTCGCTGACCCATATATCAAACCAACTTGGTTACAATAATATCTCGCACTTTTCTCGAGCATTTAAACGGATCAGCGGGTTAACCCCTAAGTTATATAAGAAAACGATTCTTGGTTTACGAACCTAGTCGTTTTCCATATTTAATCATTTTATGAGGTTATAAAGCGTTCTTATACACAACACCGTCTTTCATGATTAATTTTTGCGTTTTAGGGTTTGTTACACATTCAACACCATTTAAAGGATTTCCTTCAATAATAAGTAAATCTGCGTAAGCACCTTCAGTGATTTGGCCTAGTTTTCCTTCTTGGTATGGGTGCTTGTATGTAGACATCTCAAACAAACGACCACAGTTCGAAGTCACCATTTTAAGAGCGGTTAATGAATCAAATACCGTTTCAATCGCTTGTAGCTCTTCTGATTGTGTTTTATGAACATCAAGTGTGCCTACACAGTCAGTACCAAAACAAATATTTTGGATATCGTATTTTTTAATGAGATCCGCCGATTTAAACATCGCTTTACCCACTCTTTCTGTTTTTTGGTACAAGGTTTCATTACCAAGTGGGATTTTTCGTTCAGCAATAAGTGATGAGGTGAAATACGATGGAATCACAAAGATCCCTTTATCTTTGATCGTTTTAGCAATGTCATCATCCATAATCGTTGCATGTTCAAAAGACATAACACCCGCTTCAGCAGCTCTTCTCATGGCATCCGCAGTATGAATATGCGCAGCCACGTATGTACCGTAATCTGATGCAGCTTCAACTGCTGCTTTCATTTCATCTAATGTGTATTGAATCGTATCGAGTGGATCAAACGACGATGAAGCACCACCACCGGCCATCATTTTAATTTGAGATGCGCCCATAAATAACTGTTCACGTACCGCTCTAAGCACTTCTGAGCGTCCATCTGCTACTTTAAATGCGCCAGTTTTCATTATTGGAGAATCTTCATGACTACCAGTACGTTCTTGTGCTTGGTTTTGACGATAATCAGAATGACCACAGGTTTGCGAAATAGCCGCTTGAGAGGGCAAAATTCTTGGACCGGTCGCATAACCATTATCGATACAGTTTTTAAGACCAAGTGTATTACCTGCAACATCGCGAACGGTAGTAAAACCACGCATTAACATGCCTTCAGCCACTTTTGCAGAGCGAATTGCGACTTCTTCTCTGGTCATCTTATCTAACTCATGAAAAGGCGCTGACATTGTTATATGTACGTGAGCATCCATCAGACCTGGCATGACTGTACCGCCTTTAGCATCAATAATTTCATTGGCTAGAGATAAGTCAACATCACCGATTTGAGTGATCACGTTATTTTCAATTAATAAAGATACATTTTCTTGTAACTGATTATCTACACCGTTAAATACGTTAGCGTTAGTAATTACTGTAGTCATATTTTTCTCTCTTTAATTTTGTGGGGACAGAGAGATAATAGGTTAAATTTAACGCAGAGAATTGCCATTTGACGACAAGTGGAAGTTTGTATTATTGATTTAATCTTTAGATACACGGCAACCCAAAAAAGGCGTCTAGCAACTTAAATAAGCCATTAAAATGTATGCTTATTTAAGTTATTAGACGCCTTTCTATTTATATGAAATTTCTTGTTAGTTAGCCAACCCAGTAAGTAACAAAACACTTTTAATTATATTATTCTGATTCAATGTAACCTCCTAGCTTATTAACTTTCAGGCTCATAGTAATCTTCAATTAACGATGCGTTCATTTCATAACCCATGGTGATATTGCTTTTTCCGTCCACTAAAAAAACTTCTTCCGTTACTTTTTTTGAATGAAAATCGCCTTCAATCCATACTGGGTATTGCACATTTTGAACCGTGAAACCTTCAGGATAAGAAACTCGAACAATTTGGTTAGCAGGTGGTGGTGGCATATGTATGCAAGCCCCCGCTACTGGAACTAATAAAAACTCTGTTGTTTTTAAACCATCAAATTCAATAGGAACAATAAAACCAGGCATACGTACTTTTTTACCATCGTATTCTTGAGTTATCGCTTCTGCATTATTTTGTTTTGCCGTCATATATGCCTGTCTAGCGGCAATCGCCTCACCTGCATCAACGCCTTCGATTTTGAGTTGCTCAGCTAATTGTAAGCGCTGCTCTTCTGCTTGTTTAGAAGCGTCATTTTGTAAAATCAAAATTTGTTTAAGGGCTAATTTTTGTTGGTCAGTCAATTCAGGTAAACTGACATCTACATCATTATTTTTAGTGACTAACTCTTGCCATTTCAATTCAATAAAATCATCACTCATTGCATAAAATGGAAGAGATAATATTAACAGGAGAATAATTTTCTTCATTACAGATCCTTAGAAATAGCCTACCAAAGTAGGCTATAGAGAAAGGTATACCAACAGACTACAGCGTATTCTTGTAAATTTTTCCATCTTTCATGATGACTTTAATTGTATCAAGTGCTGGCTCTCGCTCTTTTGCATCAAACCACTTTTCATTTGCACCAATCACGGATAAATCTTCAAGCGGATTTCCATCTACCACCAATAAATCGGCATACGCACCAACTGCAACCACACCTAGCTTAGCTTCTGGATACGGGTCCATGATTCCTGAAAGTTTTACAATCTCACCATTTACTGATGTCATGCCTTTAAGGGTATAGAAGTTTCCTAACTCTTTTCCTGCAAGGTAAATAGTATGGTCCGTTTGTTTAATACATGAAGTTACATCACCAACACAGTCAGTGTGGAAGCCCCACTTAGGTTGGTATTTATTCACATTAGAAATGTAGTTTTTAAATGCTTTAGTCGCCGTTTCAGCTTTGCGTTTTGACGCTGGGTTACTATTAATCGCTTCAATTTGGCTCAAATAAGGAGAGAAAGCCGTCATATTCGTTGTAATATAAGCACCCTTTTCTTTCATTTTTTTATTAACTTCGCCATCGAACATAAAACCGTGTTCAATAGTTTTAACGCCAGCATCTAGATTTCGTAAAATCGCTTTTTTACTGTAGGCATGCGACATTACATAAGATCCATACGCATCTGCAACTTCTACAGCAGCACCAATTTCTTCTGCTGACATTGCATTTAGTTGCCACGGGTCAAATGACGATGCAACACCACCAGAGGACATGATTTTAAGTTGAGAGTTACCTTGTTTGAAGTTTTGACGAGCAGCGGCTTTGATCTCACCCACGGTATCCGTATTAACACTCACGTTGCTTCGACTCATTGATGTTTGCGGGCCATTAAGGTGTTGGTTTAACGTGGTTAAATTACTAAAATCAGCGTGAGAGCCTGTTGGTCCAATAAACGCACCAGAGGTATATAAACGAGGTCCCTCAAGCATGCCAGAGTCAATGGTTTTGCGTAAGCCTGTATTTAAACCACCAGCATCACGCCACGTTGTAAACCCTGACTGAAATACCGCATTGGCATTGACGGTTGCTCTAGATGCCAACTCTTCAATGGTTCTGTTATTTTCATGGTCATTCAAGGTGCCACCATTTAATAAAAGGTGCCCATGACCTTCAATCAAACCTGGCATTAATGTTTTACCTTCACCGTTAATTACCACGGCATCACCTGCTTCTATCGATTTAGCAGAAATCGCTTTAATTAGATTATTTTCAACTAAAACATAATGGTCTTCATATAATTTGTTTTCTGTGCCATTAAAAATATCGACATTAGTAAAAAGAGTTGATGACGCTGATGCGGAAAAAACAGCACCACACGATAATGCAAGAGCGGTAAGCCTTAGAACATTTTTCATAAAAGATTCCTTAATATATAAATTATTCCCTAAAACTTCTGTTCGCTCATCATGCTACTAAATAAAAATATACAGCAGCAAAATGAAACATAACAAAAACATAATAGAGATTAGTTGGTAACATAAAGGAATTCAATGCTATTTACTTGCCATTTGACGACATTGATTATTTAGCTGTCATCCGATTAAAGTATTAACTTTACGATATTGAGACGGAGATACCCCATAGATCCGCTTAAATGCACGAGAAAAATGCCCAGCATCAGAGTAGCCATATTTAGTCGCTATGCCAGTAATTGGCTTATTTGTTTCAACAAGCTCAGCGACTATTTGTTCAAAACACATTTCTTCAATTAGGGTTTTATAGATTGTGCCATCATTTTTTAACTTACGTTGAAGTGTTCTCACATTCATGCGTAAAATTTCAGAAGCCAGTTTAATTGGTAATTTCCCTACTGGTAGATATGGGAAAATAGCTATTTTAAATTGATCGGTAAAAGTCATATTCTGAAGATCAACATCTTGTTTTACATTGATCTTTTCTTTCTCATAAGCAGCTACCTTAGAGAATAAAATAGAGGCTGGAATTTCTAATGCCGTAACTGGTCTTTCTGTAAAAAACTGTGTTTTATTAAGCGTAGGAAGATTCAAAAAATCATGGTCATCCTTACTGCGAATCCCGATCCGTGTTGGACTCCACTCACTTTTAGTTAAAGATCTTAATAATTCAGACATGAATATCACTGAAAACATTTCAGCGTACTTAAACCAAGGTTCATCAACCCCTGATTTCTCACGAACTAGCCACCAAGAACCGACGCTTTCTTGCACATAAACTTTTGCGCCTGTTGATTCTTTTGATAATAAATCTGAAAATCCATCTAAAGTCGATTTCAAATCATCTCTATAGTTCAAGCGTTTAAGAAATGATGGAATATACTTATCCTTACACAATCGCCAAAATAAAACGCCAAGCCGATCATTTCCTACATTACGACTAAGCACTTCCATTAAATTCTTAAGGCATGACTCTGGTAGATAAGTATATTCTCGCTCATCCTCCATAATATCGATTGGGATCATGGATTCTCTAAGCAATAAATAACTCTTACTGTCTAATTCTTGAATTATGGATGAAAAAAATCTAACGCTTTCTTTTGTCACTAGCTGAAGCGGATCACTGCTATCATTCATAACTGACTTCCTTTCTCTGAATCAACAAGTACTCTTGGAGTAAGCCTGCCAAATCAATCTCAAAATCTAATTCATTAATGTCTTTTATTTTACATAAAATAATCATCGACGTTCTCTATTAAAAATAATTACCATAATGGAAAAACAATATTAAAATTACCTTTCGCGCCATACCGAAATAAATCGCCTTAAATTAAGAGAGATAATAGTTGGCGTAAAATGATAAGTAAAAATGTACTCACCATCTTAAAGTTAACCGATACTTTAAGAGGTTATAAAATGAAAAAACACATCGCTATTATTGCAATATCATCCGCTTTTTTATCTTCAGCTCTATCCGCTCAAACATCAGGATTACAAGTCTTTGGACAAATAGAGCAAACGCAAATTGAAGATGTATCAACTCAACTGCCAAGCCGTATTGACTCAGGAGCAACGATCTCTTCTGTTCATGCAATCAATATCAAAACCCATTTTGAGAGTGAGAAAGAAATGGTTACATTTGACTTTCCCCTGCCTAATGGAGAGATAATCAAAATGAAAAAGAAGGTAGTACGAGTAGCAAAAATCCGTCAGGCTAGCAGTAATACTATCAAGACTCGTCCGGTTGTTAATCTAAATGTAGTAATCCAAGGCGAACCTATCTTTGCTGAATTTACATTAAAAGACAGAAGTCACATGACATACCCAGTTCTTATTGGGCGAAATATTCTAGAAAATAGAGCTATTGTTGATGTCTCTATTAATCAACCGTTGTAATCTTAATTACTATCGATGACTTGAGATGAAAGCGAACTAGAATCGATAGGCGTATCCCAGTTGGGGCCCTTTTTCTACTAGGTCGATTTCTATATTCACACCTTCTGCTTTCATCTCATTGGCAATATTCAGATAACGGTAGCCAAACCATAGGTTGTGAGCTTCTGTAAACTGATAAATTCCCATAATATTAAAGCCATGATTAACGTCGTTATCGCCTATAACATTAAAATCAGCACTTACTGATATACCCCAGCGATCATCAAAATATTTGTTGTATTTAATACCAACAAGCCAATCAAATAGATGCTCTTTCGCCAACAAAGCCGACCCATTTACATTAATAAAACCATCATTTGATAATGCATTAATATCCAGTTCAACTTGACTGTATGTATGGCGAACACCAGTGAGTATTTCTAGATTAGGATAGACTTCATACCCAAAAAATAAATCATTAACCGACAAATGCATTCTTGTTGTTATATCGTGCCCAGGAGAGATAACGGTACCCGTTATAGGACCATCTAAACCTTCTGTTTGCACCGAGTCTTTCATATATAGGTAATTTGCACGAGCACCAACTAACCACTTCCCTTTTCTAGCATAAAAATCCCCCATTAAACCAAAAGCGAGTCCGTCCCATATATTTTCAAATGGAACATCAACACGAACAATATCCTCACCAGAAGATACACTGCCTTCGATACTAGGTGCCCACATCATTGGGAAAACAAGCAGGAAGTCCCACTCCTCCTGCTCTTTTGCAAAAACTGATGTACTAAAAATCACAAAAAGAAACAATCCATATTTCATACATAATTCCATTAATTACAACCACATAAATAATATAGAGCATTTATTTTGTTTAATGAATCAATTATCACTATATTTAGACTTGAGTCTGTAATTTAATATATATTTTTACCATTTCGCGCCAATAGATTTTAGTGCACTTTTAATATGATAAATAATTAGGCACTATAATAAGCAGAAAACGAATGACATGAATTAACAAATAATTAGGAATATAATATGAGTTCAACAACTAAAGAATATGGTTTTAACACTCCTCAACGTTTATTTGTCGGCTATACACTAGCAGTTCTTGTTGATTTAACAGTATTGAATTTTTTTGATGAATATTGGGATTTTGTAAACATTGAATCATTTACCATATCATTCGCTGCTGCGATTTTATTGCAGTTATTATTAAAGTTATCGATCAATGCAGAACACCGAATTGCAGATTATTTTAAATCTAAACCAGGAACAGCACCAAAAATATATCGTGGGTTAAGTAGCTATACGATTTTGGTTGGTAGTAAATTTATTATGCTAGAAGCCATTAATATTTTATTTGGTGACAAAGTATCATTTGATGGGCCATTAAACGGTGTCGTCGCTTTCTTTGCAGTGGTATTTACTATCCTAATTGCAGAAGTCACTGTATCAAAAATTTACTTTGCTCTAAGTGAGAAAGAAAAATAATTAAGACCTTTATAAAATAAGAATGCTTCATAAATAAAAATGGCGACCACATAGGTCGCCATTTTTTATCAAATCGTTTATTCAATTACTTATTTGCGTTTAATTGCTCTGCAAAATCTAACATGCGATTCAATGGGATAAGTGATTTTACGCGGATCTCTTCATCAACAAAGATTTCATGGTCTGCACCACCTTCATTAAGCGCCTTCTCTATCGCTACAAGACCGTTCATCGCCATCCACGGACAGTGAGCACAGCTACGGCACGTTGCACCAGCACCGGCTGTTGGAGCCTCTAACAGTTCTTTTTCTGGAACCATTTGCTGCATTTTAAAGAAGATACCTTTATCGGTTGCTACAATCATTTTTTGTTGTGGCAGCTCTTTTGCCGATTTTATTAACTGGCTTGTAGAACCAACAGCGTCTGCTAATTCAACCACGCTTGCTGGAGACTCAGGGTGAACCAATACGGCTGCATCAGGATGAAGTGCTTTTGCATCTTTTAATGCTTTTGCTGAAAACTCATCATGGACAATACATTCACCTTGCCATAGCAGCATGTCCGCGCCAGTTTTATTTGCAATGTATGAACCTAAATGACGATCTGGTCCCCAGATGATTTTCTTATCTTCATCATCAAGATGTTCAACAATTTCAAGAGCAATACTTGAGGTTACTACCCAATCAGCACGTGCTTTTACTGCTGCTGATGTATTGGCATAAACAACAACGGTGTGATCAGGGTGAGCATCACAGAACTCAGTAAACTTGTCAGCAGGGCAACCAAGATCAAGTGAACATTCCGCATCTAATGTTGGCATTAAGATGGTTTTTTCAGGCGTTAAAATCTTTGCTGATTCACCCATAAAACGAACACCGGCAATAACTAATGTCTTCGCGTCATGACGATTACCAAATTTAGCCATTTCAAGTGAATCACCAACAAAACCGCCCGTCTCTTCAGCTAATGCTTGGATTTCTGGATCCGTATAGTAATGAGCAATCAATACCGCATTTTTATCTTTCAGGAGCTGCTTGATTTTTGCGATGTACTGCGTTTTTTCATCGGCAGATAGCTTGATAGGTTTTGGTGGAAAAGGATATACAGTATCGACGTGATCTAAAATATGGCCCATTGCTCAGCTCATTAATTCTTCAAATAATCTCGGCATTATACCCCTTATGATATAGGCGGCAAGTTTGAGGCAATAAAAAAGGAGCTAATTAGCTCCTTTTTTCTATTAGACTATAACGATTTTAGCTGCTTATCTGCTGTTTTAGCTGTCGTACTATCTGGGTATTCTGTTAATACTTTCTGATAGTATTTTTCTGCTGCTGCTTTGTTATTGTTACGTTTAGCAAGCTCGCCTAACTTTAATAATGCATCTGCACGTTTATTTGAATCAGAATAACTAACGACTTTAGCAAAACTTTTTGCCGCTTCGATATCATTCTTTTGTGCGAAGTAAAGTTGACCTAACCAGTAATGGGCATTTGAGCTATATACCGAATCAGGATAAGCAACGACAAACTCTTGGAATGCCTTTGTTGCTCCAGCGTAGTCTTTTTTCTTTAAAATAAGATCTACCGCATTTTGGTAAGCTTCATTTTCGTTAGTATCAGCCGCATAAGAACCTGAAGCACCAGTGTCACCCGCGCCTTCTGTTGGTGTAACGACTGGAACTGGCTTTGCTGTTCTCAGTGTATCGATTTCAATGTACAGCTGGCGCTGACGCTCTAGCATTTGATCAAGCTCGTAGCTATTACGTTCAACCATACCGCGCATTTCTGACAATTCTTCCGATAAGCCATCAAGTTGTTGTTGTAACTGCAGTTGAATTTGATTACGGCTTTTAATTAAGCGTTCTAGGCGCTCAATGCTTGTAGAAGATGCTGGAGCAGAAGAGGTGGCTGTTGCATTTAAATCAGTGACTGGAGCAGGAGCGGCGACCACAAGGGTCGCCGCACTCGCCAGCAACGTAAGCGGAATAATTCGCTTAAGGTTACTGTATTTCATATAAGTCTGCCTTATAAACTGTCGATTAGTATACTAATACAGCGCGACGGTTTTTAGCATAATCTTCAGCAGTTTGACCTAGTACTAGTGGCTTCTCTTCACCGTAGCTTACGATAGAGATTTGGTCAGCAGAAACACCTAGAGCTTGTAGGTATTTAGAAACTGCTTTAGCACGACGCTCGCCTAGTGCGATGTTGTACTCAGGAGTACCACGCTCATCCGCGTGACCTTCAACCGTTACTTTGATTGCTGGATCCGCGCTTAAGAAAGCAGCGTGTGCAGCAAGCATGTCTTGGTACTCAGAAGAGATAGTTGAGTTATCAAATGCGAAGTAAACTGTTTGAACTTTACGAAGCTCTTGCTCAGCTTGAGCACGAACTTCAGCTTCAGTCATTACTTCATCAACTTCAACAGAAGTTACAACAGTAGTATCTGTTTGACCTTCAGCGCCAGTTGTTTGAGTTTCTACGCCGTTTGTTGATTCTTGGCCAGCAGTACTGTCAGTTGCGCTGTCGCTAGAACTACAAGCAGAAAGAGCAACCACAGGCAGTGCGATTAAAAGACTCTTAAGAAGTTTATTTAGTTGCATTATATTTTCCTTATTTTCCTAAATATTTAGTAGCTATAAAAATGGCGACCACGCTGGTGCCCTTACACGTCCGTTTGTCGCTGGTAAGCGAGCTTTAAAACGGCCATCTATAGAAACCATTGAAAGTACATTCTGTTTTCTATACATGGAACTGTAAATCACCATGCCGCCATTTGGCGCAATACTCGGTGACTCATCCAGTAGTGTCTTGGTTAAGACCTGGACGGCACCAGTTTCTAAATCTTGTTTCGCTAGATTGAATCCAGTCTCTGAGCGATTAACCATAACGATAAATTTACCGTCTGGAGTAATCTGCCCACCAAGATTTTGACTGCCTTGCCAGGTTAAACGTTTTGTTGAACCGTCTTGTAAATTTACTCTATAAATCTGAGGTTTACCACCCCGATCTGAAGTAAATATTAAAGACTTGTTATCAGGAGCCCAAAAAGGTTCCGTATTATTCGATCTTCCACGAGTAATTTGACGCATTTTCTTCGTCTGCAAATTGACGATATAAACATTCAAGCTACCCGTTTTTGATAATACTATCGCTAGTTCTTTACCATCATGTGAAAAACGAGGTGCTCCATTATGACGAGGATAAGAAGCGATTAATTCTCTCTTACCCGTATAGATATTCATAATAAAAACTTGTGATTTTCTATTTTCAAAACTTACATAAGCTAATTTTCTACCATCAGGAGACCATGCTGGTGACATGATTGGTTGTTTTGATTTCAGTACCAAACGTTCGTTATAACCATCATAATCAGCAATTCGTAACTGATATGGATACTGCACTTTATCGTTCACGACAACATAAGCGATACGAGTTAAAAAAGCACCTCTTTCACCCGTCAGCTTTTCATAAACAACATCAGAAATACGGTGTGCATATTTACGTAACTGTTTTTTAGATAAAGTAGCAACTTTGTTTACTAAAACATGGTCTTGAGTTGATACTAACTTACCTTCGCTATTTAACGCTTTAGAGTTTCCTTTAGTTAATTGGCCTCGAACAACGTCAATTAACTTATAAGTTACTTCATACTTGCCTTGAGCATTTAGCTTTACTTCACCAGTAACAATCGCATCTACACCCATTTTAGTCCAAGCTTCGTAATTAATATCCGAATCTTTATACGGTGTTTGTGGCATTTTATTGGTAGCTAAAGGGCTAAATTTACCACTGCGCTGTAAATCAGACGAAATGATAGCTGAAATATCTTGCGGTAACTTGCCTTCACCATGCCATTTGAAAGGCACAATACCTATTGGTCTTGCTGAATCAACACCTTCAGTAATGACAAGTTCTAATTCTGCTCTTGCTACCTGAGTAAATCCTAAACAGGCGATAAAAAGAGTTAACATCCATCGTTTAAGCACTTGCTCTTCCTTATTCTGGTTGAACGGTAAGGTTTATATTTGTAAGTTTAGCTGCAATATCAGCATCTTTTGGCATCGGGAATACATTTACTTTTGTTACAGCTGTTTTTGCCGCTCGACAAACTTGTGCATCACCACTTAATGTTGTTACAGAAAGCAGTAATCCTGATGAGGTTAACTTCATTTTCACTCGACAACTTTTACCAACAAAACTTTCATCAATTAATAAATTTTGTTGGATCATTTGCTTATACACGGCACCAAATCGTTGAACTTCATCATCGATATGCTGCTGTTTTGCCGAGCCATTTTGAACTGTTTCATCTTCTAAACCAGCAAAAATGTCATTCAATGCGGCTTCTTTTTGCTTACGGTCGGCTTCAGCTTTAGCTGCTCTAGCCTTTTCTTTACGTGCTTTTTCAGCGGCAACTTTAGCTTTCGCCACACGATCAGCTTCAGCCTTGGCCTTTCTTTCAGCTTCAGCTTCAGCTTCAGCTTTCGCCGCTTTTTCTTTCGCTAATTTTTCTTTTGCCAAACGCTCTGATTCGGCCTTTGCAGCTTTCTCTTTCTCTACACGTTTTTTCTCTGCAGAGGCTTTCGCTGCTTTCTCTTGATCTGCTTTAACCTTTGCAACTCTTGCTGCTTCAACTTTAGCTGCCGTCTCAACGTTACGCTTTCTCTCAGCTTCGGCTGCAACCGCTCGTTCTTTTTCTCTTTTTGCATCAGCTACGGCCTTTTTACGAGCCTCTTCTGCTTGGCGAGCCGCTTTTTTCTCTTTAACTTGCTGAGCTTTAAGATCACGAATACGCTCTTCTTCAGCTTTACGGTTCTTTTCTAATTGATCCGCCTGCTGTTTCAATCTTTTTAAACGCTCATTTTCAACGCGTTCTGCTCTTTCTCTGTCTTGACGAATTTGAGACGCTTGTTTTGCAATGGTGTTTTGATCTATCACTACCGCTTGAATTGTATTAGTTTTTGGTTTTTCATCCATAGCGAAGCCGCTGCTGAAAATAAGTACTACGACAAGCAGTAAATGCAATCCAACAGAAATACCAATAGCAAAGGTGTAATTATTATCCGACTTCATCGTCTATGATTCACTTCTATTCCTTAAGATCAGTAAGTAACCCGACTTTACTCACTCCTGCTCGACTTAATTCGTCAAGAACGAGCACTATCTCTGAATATGGCGTACTTGCATCACCACCAACCGCAACGGGTGAGTTAGGTTTAATACTTAATTCAGCTTTAACGTTAGTGATCATTTCCTGCATCGACATTGGTCGTCGAACATCTTTATTATCAACGCTTAATCCTAAATTACCGTCTTTATCGATCTCTACAATAATAAACGTTGCATTTGGATCTTCCCCTGCCATCGCTTGTGCTGATTTGGTATTTGTCATTTCTGGCAATTCAACATCAACTCCTTGAGTGACAAACGGAGCGGTTACCATGAAGATAATCAATAACACCAACATCACATCAATATAAGGAACAACGTTGATCTCTGCGGTTAATTTTCTTTTTTTAGGTTGGTAGCCAGACATTACTTCTCCTGACTTGCCATTGCTTGACGATGTAAGATACTCGAGAATTCATCCATAAATGCAGCGTAATTATGCTCTAACTTACCCACTTTTACGCTAAGGCGGTTATAAGCAATAACCGCTGGGATTGCAGCAAATAAGCCCATCGCTGTTGCAACTAATGCTTCGGCAATACCAGGAGCAACCATAGAAAGAGTGGCTTGCTTTACTGAACCTAAAGCAATAAATGAGTGCATGATGCCCCAAACGGTACCAAACAGACCAATGTAAGGTGTGATTGAACCGACGGTTGCTAAAAATGGTAGATTTGTTTCTAGGTGATCGACTTCGCGAGAAACGGTTACACGCATAGCTCGAGATGTTCCGTCCATCACAGCGTCTGATGAGTTACTAACTCGAGACAGACGTGCAAATTCATTAAAACCAGAGTAAAAGATTTTCTCTGTACCACTAATTCGGTCTTTACGAACCTTTACTTCATTAAATAATTGAGACAGATCCATACCTGACCAAAATTTATTTTCAAAACGTTCAGAATCAGTGCGTGCTACTGATAAGACTTTTGAGCGTTTAAAAATCATCGCCCATGACATTACAGACAAGCTTAATAGGATAAGCATCACGACCTTAACTAATAAACTAGCTTGCAAAAATAGATCGAGAATTGATAGTTCACCTGTCACAAGATATCTCCGATAATATAAATAGTGGTATCGCTGTTGGCTTCATCTTAGCGTTATCAATACAGGCTACCTTAACTGTAGCTTTGCACAATACCTTACCTTCAGAATTAACCAATAACTGACAAAAGGTTAATGACACCTTTTTGATTTCTGTTATTAATGTTTCTACAATAAGTTGCTCATCTAAACGAGCACCTTGCATAAAATCAATATTTACGTTTTTAACTACAAATCCAACTGATTTTTCTAACAGCACGTGTTGAGAGACACCGTGATGACGTAATAGTTCTGTTCGAGCACGTTCAAAAAACTTCAGATAATTTGAATGATAAACAACGCCACCTGCATCAGTATCTTCATAATAAATGGTAATAGGCCATTTAAATGCGCTTTTATCCATGGCGTTTTCTCTTTTTATTGAAAAATCAGACGTTAACTATAACTTAAAATTGAATTTGGTCACCATATGAAATCTATTTTTATGGACAAAATCGTCAAAAAAAAAGCGGTTTGTTACTAAAAAAGTAACAAACCGCTAAGTATGATGTCCCAATATACAAATCTTATTGCATGTTACGCCCTATATAAAATAGAGATAACTAAAGTAGCTTAAGATTATTATTGAAAAATACGGACTAAATAACAATTTCCAAATCCATTTTTGCGGAACAAACCCAACCGCAAAAATGAACGCCGTACATACCGAATAAATCAAACTAGGTGCTAATAACCCACCAAAGCCACCAATTTGTTCAGAATATACTGTTGGCTCCCACATAAGCATTGCCATGTGAAAGATAGCCGCCCCAACTAACAATAATCGTACGATAATATGATTAATTGGGCGTTGAACATTATCTATTTTGTCAGCGAGATTACTCACTGTCTTTGTCCATCATTTCTGAATGCTCTAGCCAAAGAGCATTAATGATTGCAAATGAACATGCTAGTAGCACGCCTAGGATCCATGCAAAATACCACATTGTTATGCTCCTTAATAAAGCGAATTTTTGTTTTCTTCAACAAACTTAGTGTCGATACGGCCAAACATTTTGTAATAAGTCCATGCAGTGTAAGCAAGAATAGTCGGAACCATTACTACTGCAACTACTGTCATAATATTCAATGTTAGCTCACTTGATGTTGAATCCCACATAGTCAAACTATGATCTGGGTTTAAGCTTGATGGCATTACAAATGGGAACAGTGCAAAGCCAGATGTTAAAATAACACCTGCATTGGTTAGGCTTGATGCAATGAACGCAACCCATGCTTTTTTCAGCTTCGTCGCAATCATAGCAATTACAGGCATAACAACCGCAAGAGCTGGTGCAATCCATAGTAGTGGGTATTCTTTAAAGTTTAAGAATAAAGCGCCTACTTGACGGATAACATCTTTATTTAATGGGTCAGATGGTGCGTTATGATCCATTACACTTGTAATCACAAAGCCTTCAATACTTTGAGCCCAAAATCCTGCAACCGTAAACAGTACGATAATCAGCGCTGAACAAATCATTGAAACTTTGCTTGCTCGTGCATGAATTTGATCAGTTGTTTTCATTTGTAACCAAGTAGCACCCTGCAATACAAACATTGCTGAGCTCACCAAACCACAAATTAATGCAAACGGATTTAGTAAGTCAAAGAATCCACCATGATATTTAAGCATCATTAGGTTATTCAATTCAAATGGAACCCCTTGAAGGAGGTTACCAAATGCAACACCAAAAATAATTGGTGGAACAAAGCTACCAATGAAGATCGCAGCATCCCATGCAGAACGCCAGCGCTTATCTTCAATTTTAGAACGGTAATCGAAACCTACTGGACGAAACCATAATGCAGCTAACGTCAGCATCATCGCTAAATAGAAGCCAGAGAATGATGCTGCGTATACTAAAGGCCATGCAGCAAACAGTGCACCACCAGCAGTTACTAACCAAACCTGGTTACCTTCCCAGTGAGGAGCGATGGAATTAATCATCACTCGACGTTCTGTATCTGTTTTACCGATGATAGGTACTAATGCACCTACACCCATATCAAAGCCATCTGTTACAGCGAAACCAATCAGTAATACACCGATCAATGCCCACCAAACAAATCGCAATACTTCGTAATCAAACATTACTCAAATCTCCGTTGTTATGCTTCTACTTGGCGAGATAATTTCGCTTCTGAATCTTGACCATCTTGCTCAAAGTGATAACGGCCAGTTTTCAAGCTGCTAGGACCTTTACGTGCGAATTTCACCATTAGGTAAACTTCAGCAATCAAGAATATCGTGTACAGACCGATGATCATTGCCATCGAGATTAAAATCTCAGATACCGTCAATGCAGACGCTGCAACATTTACTGGTAATATTTCACCAACAGCCCATGGTTGACGGCCATATTCTGCGACAAACCAACCGGCTTCAATTGCGATCCATGGTAGTGGCATACCAAATAAGGCCGCTTTAAGTAACCATGATTTTTGACCAATCTTTTGACGACACGTCTGAACAAAGGCAAAACCGAAGATAAGTAGCATTGCTACACCACAAGCAACCATGATACGGAACGAAAAGAATAGCGGCCAAACTGTTGGGATTGAATCATCCGCAGCGGCTTTAATTTGCTCTTCTGTTGCATCTACAACTTTGTCAGTATAACGCTTAAGCAATAAGCCATAACCTAAGTCATGTTTAACATCATCAAACGCAGCGATGTTTTCAGGTGTTTTATCACCATTACGTAATTTTTCTAGCAATTCATAAGCAACCATACCATTACGGATACGTACTTCGTGCTGTTCTTTTAAATCACGTAGACCTGTTACTTGCTTATCCAATGAACGCGTAGCAATAATACCCATTACATATGGGATCTTAATTGCGTAATCCGTTTCCATTGATTCTTGATTTGGTAAACCAAACACGGTAAATGCAGCAGGTGCTTCTTCTGTATGCCATTCAGCTTCAATTGCTGCTAGCTTAACTTGTTGAACTTCACCTAGCTCATAGCCAGATTCATCACCAAGTACCATTACAGATAGAATTGATGCCATACCAAATGAGGCAGCAATAGCAAATGAGCGGCGAGCAAACGCAACATCACGACCTTTTAATAGGTAGTAAGAACTGATACCAAGCACGAACATTGCACCACAAGTGTAGCCTGATGCTACTGTATGTACGAACTTAACTTGAGCTACTGGGTTTAATACCACATCAGCAAAGCTCACCATTTCCATACGCATGGTTTCAAAGTTAAATTCTGCACCAACTGGGTTTTGCATCCAGCCATTTGCTACTAGAATCCAAAGTGCTGAGAAGTTTGAACCTAACGCCACTAACCAAGTTACAGTAAGGTGCTGACGTTTTGATAAACGATCCCAACCAAAGAAGAATAAACCAACAAAAGTAGATTCTAAGAAGAAGGCCATTAGTGCTTCGATGGCAAGAGGAGCCCCGAAAATATCACCAACATAGTGAGAATAGTAAGACCAGTTTGTACCAAACTGGAACTCCATCGTTAGACCTGTAGCTACGCCTAATGCGAAGTTAATACCAAACAATTTACCCCAGAACTTTGTCATGTCCTTGTAAATTTGCTTGTCTGTCATTACATATAAAGACTCCATGATAGCCAGTAAGAAGGCCATACCTAAAGTCAGGGGAACGAATAGGAAGTGATACATCGCTGTCATTGCAAACTGCAATCGCGATAACTCCACTACATCAAAGATCATGAGAACTCCTTTGTGTCAGGCTGAATGACACAGTGCTTCCACACTTTTGGGTGAGCGTAATACTTTATGCATTGGTTTTAATATTTATAACCGTATTAATAACCATAAAGTGTTACATACTTGTATAAAAAACGTTAGCTTAATGTTAAGCTTAACCTAATATAGAACACGCTAATATTAATAGTAAAAGCAGTTTCTTTCAAAAGGTTTGTCCATTTTTTGTAAGTTAATTACAATAAAAATTGTATAAACGACCACTTTTCACACTTTACACATTTTTGATACAAAAAAACGGATGATTTTGATCATCCGCTTTCAATTTATTGATACAGTTATTAATAGAATATTACAAAATATGAATATCTAGTAGCAGTCTATTTATCAGGCCTATCAATTCCAAAGTGGAGATAAGCTCGATCTGAGACAATACGCCCTCTGGGAGTCCGTTGAAGGTAACCTTGTTGAATTAAATAGGGTTCAATGACATCTTCAATCGTATCCCTTTCTTCACCAATCGCTGCTGCAACATTATCAAGACCAACAGGCCCACCATCAAATTTTTCCATGATCGCTAATAAAAGCTTTCTATCCATGTAATCAAAACCACGGACATCAACATCAAGCATGTTCAACGCTTTGTCTGCAATCTCAGAAGATATATGACTATCGCTCATTACATCCGCATAATCTCGTACTCGACGTAATAATCGGTTAGCAATTCGCGGAGTGCCACGAGCACGACGAGCAACTTCAAGCGCGCCTTCTGATTCCATTGATAAATTCAGGCAATCTGCACTACGTTGAACAATATATTGAAGATCATCGACTTTGTAATACTCTAATCGTTGCACAATACCAAAACGATCACGCAATGGAGACGTTAGTGAGCCCGCCCTCGTCGTTGCACCGATAAGAGTAAAAGGGGGCAAATCGATTTTAATCGAACGAGCTGCAGGACCTTCACCAATCATAATATCTAACTGATAATCTTCCATTGCTGGGTACAGTATTTCTTCAACAACTGGGCTTAATCGATGGATCTCATCAATAAATAAAATGTCGTTTTCTTCTAAGTTTGTTAGAAGTGCAGCTAGGTCCCCTGCTTTTTCAAGAACAGGTCCCGACGTTGTACGAATATTGACTTCCATTTCATTAGCCACAATATTCGCGAGTGTTGTCTTACCTAAACCAGGAGGACCAAAAATTAATAGATGATCGAGGGGTTCATTACGCATTTGTGCTGCTTTAATGAAAATCTCCATCTGGCTGCGGACATGGTCTTGACCTCGATAGTCTTCTAATTTCTTAGGTCGTATCGCTCGATCAATGACTTCTTCTTCACGAAAAACAGGGTTATCAGCAGCAATAAGGCGATCAGCTTCAATCATAAAATGGCACTCAGCGATTCAATAAATAAATAGTAGTAAATAAAAAACAATTCATAGCGAGTAATGACGAAGATTAGATCATCGATTTCAATGATTCACGAATTAAAGCTTCGCTTGTCATATCCGGTTTAGCTACTTGAGAAACAATTTTAGACGCTTGTACTGGCTTATAACCAAGAGATATCAGTGCACTTACGGCTTCATCTTGTGCGCTTTGAGGAGAAGAAATCAAATCAGAGCCATCATCCATTGGCGCAGCATCAGTCGCAGGAGTAAATAAATCACCAGCGCCCCATCCTTTAAGACGGTCTTTCATTTCAACCACTAAACGCTCTGCTGTTTTCTTTCCTACACCAGGTAATTTTACTAATGTAGAAATATCTTCGCGCTCTACGCTTTGTACAAATTGAGATGCTGTCATTCCAGATAAAATAGCAAGGCCAAGTTTAGGACCCACACCATTTGCTTTAATGACTTCTCTAAATAATGCACGCTCTTTTTTAGTATTAAAGCCATATAGCAGTTGAGCATCTTCACGAACTACATAGTGGATGTATACAATCGCTTCAGTGCCAATTTCTGGCAACTCATAAAAACAACTCATTGGCATTTGGACTTCATAGCCAATACCACTCACTTCTATTAATAATTCTGGTGGTTGTTTTTCTAATAGATTTCCACGAAGGCGTCCGATCACAATAGATACTCTTTAAAATAAATTAACTATATCGAATAGTAATAAAGAACTGGATAGATATCCAGTAAAAGAAATGAGAATTTGGCAGTGTCTAGCGATATCTCCCACGTCGGGCACTCGTTGCTTTGCCTGCCAAGGCTATTAAGGTTTTATTGGTATTGGCATGACAAATCGCAACCCCTAGCCCATCGGCGGCATCGGCTTGTGGTTTTGCTGGAAGTTTCAACATACTCATCACCATATGTTGAACTTGTGCTTTATCTGCCCCACCCGTTCCTGTTACTGCTTGCTTAATTAAACGTGCTGCATATTCATAAACAGGGAGATCCGCATTGACAGCAGCCACTATTGCACTGCCTCGTGCTTGTCCTAACTTTAATGCTGAATCTGCATTTTTAGACATAAAAACTTGTTCTATAGCGAATACATCAGGTTGAAACTGAGTAATAATTTCAGAAACACCTGCGTATATTTGTTTTAAACGACCAGGAAGTTCTTTTTCTGACATACGGATACAACCGCTACCTAAATATTGTAGGTGTCGGCCATTTTGACGAATAACGCCGTAACCGGTAATGCGAGAGCCGGGATCGATCCCTAAAATGATAGACATAGTAAAACCACTGATTATTTATACATGTATATTAGCGAGGTATCCTTCTAAACTCAAGGTATTAGTCATGTGCTACTTTCTCATTTTAGATATAGCAGATACAAAAATGCCCGCATAATGCGGGCATTTTTAAAAATAAAGAAAACTTAATTAAGCGTCTTTTTTCTCAGCAAGTTTTACTGCAATCGATAGCTCAGTAAGAGACTCAGGATTTGCAAGACTTGGTGCGTTCGTTAATAGACACGCTGCTGCTGTTGTTTTCGGGAATGCGATAACATCACGAATGTTTTCAGTTCCACAAAGAAGCATAGCTAAACGGTCAAGACCGAATGCAAGACCTGCGTGTGGCGGCGTACCGTATTTAAGCGCTTCAAGTAAGAAACCGAATTTCTCTTGTTGCTCTTTTTCTTCAATACCTAAAATACTGAATACTGCCGTTTGCATTTCAGCATTGTGGATACGAACTGAACCACCACCAACTTCATAGCCATTGATAACCATGTCGTATGCATCAGAGTTTGCTGCTGCTGGATTTGCTTTAAGCTCTTCCGCTGTCATACCTAATGGAGAAGTGAATGGGTGGTGCATTGCGTGCAAGTTACCTTCGCCATCTTCTTCAAACATTGGGAAATCAATAACCCAAAGTGGAGCCCACGCTTTCTTATCTGTAAGCTCAAGATCATCACCTAGTTTAATACGTAAAGCGCCCATTGCTTCTGCAACGATACCAGCTTTATCGGCACCAAATAGAATGATGTCGCCAGTTTCAGCTTCAGTACGCTCTAAAATGCTGTTTACGATATCTTCGCTTAGGAACTTAGCAACAGGAGATTGAACACCTTCAAATCCTGCAGCACGATCGTTCACTTTCATCCAAGCTAGACCTTTCGCGCCGTAGATACCTACGAACTTGCCGTATTCATCAATTTGCTTACGAGAAAGCGATGCGCCACCAGGAACGCGAATAACCGCTACACGGCCTTTTTCATCGTTAGCAGGACCAGCGAATACTTGGAATTCAACTTCTTTAAGAAGATCAGCAACGTCAACTAATTCTAGTGGGTTACGTAGATCTGGCTTATCAGAACCAAAACGACGGATCGCTTCAGAGAATGGCATGATTGGGAATTGACCAAGTTCAACATCTAATAGCTCTTTCCACATATCATGAACTAGACGCTCTGTGATTTCACGAACTTGAGTCGATGATAAGAAAGACGTTTCGATATCGATTTGAGTGAATTCAGGTTGACGGTCAGCACGTAAATCTTCATCACGGAAACATTTAACGATTTGGTAGTAACGGTCAAAACCAGACATCATCAGAAGTTGCTTAAACAGCTGTGGTGATTGTGGAAGTGCGTAGAAACTGCCTTTATGAACACGGCTTGGTACTAGGTAATCACGAGCACCTTCTGGTGTTGCTTTAGTTAGTACTGGTGTTTCAATATCTAAGAACAAGTTCTCATCTAAGAAACGACGAACGAAGCTAGATGCGCGAGCACGTAACTTGATGCGGTCACTCATTTCTGGACGACGTAGATCAATGTAACGGTACTTCAGGCGTTGTTCTTCTGAGTTTGTTTGGTTGAAATCCAGTGGAAGCGCTTCTGAGCGGTTGATGATCTCAAGACCTGTCGCGTAAAGTTCAACTTCACCTGTAGCCATATCTTTATTTACTTGGCTGTCAGGACGAACACGTACTTCACCAGTAAATTTGATACAGAATTCATTGCGCAGTTGGTTAGCGATTGAAAAGATATCTTTCATATCTGGATCAACAACTACCTGAACGATACCTTCACGATCTCGCATATCAATAAAGATAAGACCGCCTAAGTCACGGCGACGGTTTACCCAGCCGCAAAGTTCTACAGTTTGCCCTGCAAGGGACTTGTTCAGGTTACCACAGTAATGGGTGCGCATGATGATTTTCCCAATCTAATATACATATCAATAGTAAATGCAGTAAAAAGAGTTACTGCACTTTTCATAAACCGATTTACGCTTGCTAAAATGACGAATAAAACAGCTACCTTGCTGAATTAATAAGCTAAACGCAAAAATATAGCGACATTATAAAGGAAAATCCCTTTAACGACATAGCAAGGAGAAAAAAAAGTTCACTTTCAATTTTCATAGCCCTAAAGACATTAAGATAAGAATTAACTACAATAGCGACCTAATGTGCAGGAGAGCACAAGAAAATGCCATTCTAGGTAAGTAGTACACCAATATTTACCTAGAATTGTATGATGTCGTATGGATATAAAAACTGCCTTTGTGAGAACCCCATGGCTAACCCAGACACAATATTTTCAGCACCGATTGATAAAATTGGTGATTTTACGTTTGATGAACGTGTTGCTGAAGTCTTTCCAGATATGATCCAACGTTCAATCCCAGGCTACAGTAATATTATTTCCGCAATTGGAATGCTGGCTGAACGTTATGCTAAACCTCATTCAACGGTTTATGATTTAGGCTGTTCATTAGGCGCTGCAACACTTTCTATGCGTCGTCATATTGATCAAGAAGGCTGCCAAATCATAGGTGTCGATAATTCATCAGCAATGGTTGAGCGATGCCGTCTACTTATCAATGCTTATCGCTCTGATACACCAGTCTCCATTATTGAAGCGGATATCCGAGATGTCGATATTCAAGATGCCTCGGTAGTAGTGCTTAACTTTACTTTACAGTTTTTAGTTCCTGCCGATCGTCGAGCTTTACTTGAAAAGATTTACGCCGGTTTACGTCCTGGCGGTATTCTTATTTTATCTGAGAAATATATCTTTGAAGATGAAAGCGCGAACGAGTTACTTATCGACCTGCACCATGATTTCAAACGTGCAAATGGCTACAGTGAGCTAGAGATCAGCCAAAAGCGCAGTGCTATCGAACATGTGATGCTACCTGACACTATTGAAACTCATAAACAGCGCTTTAATGAAATTGGCTTTAAAAGTGCTGAAGTATGGTTCCAGTGCTTCAATTTCGGCTCTATGTTTGCCATTAAATAATCGAAATATCGCCATTTATTTTTTCTAATTTATTAATTTAAGATACCTCAATGATTAATTTTGCTAATTTTTACACTCTTATTTCTCAAGATACTATTCTTCAGCCGTGGTTGAATGTGCTTCCTCAGCAACTCACTGATTGGCAGAACGCAGAGCATGGTGATATTGAGCGCTGGACGAAAGCGCTAAAAAAAATCCCTGAAGGATGCGCTGATAACATTGACTTAAAAACATCGGTGACGTTATCAAATAATGAGCCTTTAGTGGATGGACAGCGTAAAAAATTAGAAAACTTATTACAAACCTTTCATCCTTGGCGTAAAGGGCCTTTTACGGTTCATGATATTCATATTGATACAGAGTGGCGCTCAGATTGGAAATGGGATCGTCTACTGCCTCACATTACTCCACTTAAAAACCGCTCAGTTTTAGATGTAGGTTGCGGTAATGGCTACCACATGTGGCGTATGCTAGGCGAAGAAGCTCGTTTATGTGTTGGTATTGACCCATCACATTTATTCTTAATTCAATTTGAAGCTATTCGTAAATTAATGGGCGATGATCAACGCGCACATTTATTACCATTAGGTATTGAGCAGCTTCCTGAGTTAAATGCGTTTGATACCGTATTTAGCATGGGGGTTCTTTATCACCGTCGTTCTCCATTAGATCACCTAATTCAATTAAAAAACCAATTAGTTGCTGGTGGTGAATTAGTATTAGAAACACTGGTTATTGATGGTGATGAAAACGCAGTATTAATGCCTGTTGACCGTTATGCTCAAATGCGTAATGTTTTCTTCTTCCCATCTGCACGAGCATTAAAAGTATGGCTTGAAAGTGTGGGATTTGTAGACGTTAAAATTGTTGATGAATGCGTGACTACAATCGGTGAACAACGTTCAACAGAATGGATGAAACACAATTCATTGCCTGAATATTTAGACCCTAATGACTCAACAAAAACAATTGAAGGCCACCCTGCTCCTAAGCGTGCGATCTTAATTGCAAGAAAACCTGACTAAACGCTAACATTTAGGGGCTATTCGTCCCTATTTATTATCGTTACTATGCACATGTTAATTTAACTCAACGGAACATAAAATGATCCAACGAATTCTACCATTGGTTGCTATTTTAAGCCTTTCAGGTTGCGCACTGACTCAACAAGCAACACCAGTCGCTTCAGATAATACGGAAACAGTTGCAGCCATTAAGTCTATGGAAACTAATCTAAATACTCGTTTAGATGGTATGGAAACAAAAATTGAGACTCAAAATGACTATATTTCAACATTAGAAAAAGAATTGTCAAATGTATCAGAAGAGCTATCAATGGTTCGGACTGAACAAAACAAAATTCAAGCAAGTATAAAGCAAGCTACCTCTAAAAAAACTCGCCTAGCACCGGTCCCTGTTTCTATGCAAACTCAATCATTGACAGACACCTTAATTTTAGGTGCGATTGAAAATGTTGAGATTGCTGATATTAAGCAGCAATTTAGTGCTCGCATTGATACGGGAGCAACAACCTCTTCTCTCAATGCCGTCGACCTTCAAGAATTTGAGCGAAATGGTACTCAATGGGTACGCTTCCATCTAATCAATCAAGACGCACAAGAAGATGGCAAATTGGAGTGGATTACCGCCCCTGTTATTCGTAATGTGAAGATACGCCAATCAACCACAGAAGAAGCAGAACGCCGTCCAGTAGTTGAATTATGGATCAAACTTGGAGCAATCCATGAAAAAGTTCAATTTACCCTTGCCGATCGCTCTCACATGACCCATTCTGTTTTACTTGGTCGTGAGTTTATTCAAGATATTGCTGTTATTGACGTCAGTAAAGAGTTCGTCCAAAGCAAAAAATAGCTCCGACCTCAAATAAGCGGTAATTTATTCAATATGTTAGTAGCATAAATTATCGCTTGAATTACAATTATAATTATCTTTTCGATACGCTATTACAATGAGGACGTTATGCCATCAAGAGTGCCTTTTTATTTTCTGATCTCACTATTAATTGTCGCAGGACTTACATTGAGCTGGTTACGCCATGACTCATATGGAGTGCCATGGACGCCGGGTGAGAGAAGCCAAGTTTGGGATGTAGAAGCCCGAATTCAATTTGATGCCGTCAATAAACCTGTAAAGGTATCTATGGCTGCACCACAAAACCAAACAGGTTTTACTATTGTCGATGAGAGTGCATCTTCTCCTGGCTACGGTATTGCTTATTTAACAACAGAGCACGGACGTCGCGCGGAATGGACTATCCGCCAAGCAGACGGACCACAAACTCTTTACTATAAAACTCAAATTTTAGTTGACCCATACGCTGAAGCGATAATTGAGCCGCCAAAATCTGATAAACCAGAGGCGGTAACATTTGAAGGACCACATGAAGCTGCTGCAATTTCATTATTAGATCAAGCAAGAGCTCGTTCTTCTGATGACATTACCTTAACTCGTGAGTTAATTAAGCAATTTAATGATCCTGATAATCAAAATGCATCATTGCTTCTTAATGACTTAACCAAAGTTCAAGCTATCTCTAAATTATTAAGTTATGAAGCAATTCATAATAAAGTTGTTGGTGCTCTTTGGTTAGAAGATGGTCGTCGTCGTCAATCTGTTCAGCATATGGTTGAAGTATGGAACGGTGAGAAATGGCAACTGTTTAATCCTGCAACAGGTGAGCAAGGTCAACCAGACAACTTGTTACTTTGGGATGAAACAAATGTCTCTCTATTAGATGTTGTTGGTGGTAAGAACAGCCAAATTAACTTCTCAATGATTGCACAAGAGATCTCTCCAACTGCTGCAACTGAGAAAAAAGTAGAAGCCGATAACCTACTAAACTTCTCTATCCATAGCTTGCCTCTTGAAGAGCAGTCGATGTTTAAAACCATCATGCTTATTCCAATTGGCGCACTAATGGTTGTGTTCTTACGAGTTATCATTGGTTTAAAAACCTCTGGTACTTTCATGCCAGTACTTATTGCGGTTGCTTTTGTGCAGACTCAACTAGTTACAGGTATTGTAGGTTTCTTACTGATTGTGGGTACAGGTTTAGTTATTCGTAGCTATCTATCCAAACTCAACTTACTTCTGGTAGCCAGGATATCCGCGGTAATCATTACCGTAATCATGATCATTTCGATCTTCACGATTGTTGCCTTTAAGATTGGTCTAACTGCAGGGTTAAGTATTACTTTCTTCCCTATGATCATCCTTTCTTGGACGGTAGAACGTATGTCTATCCTATGGGAAGAAGAAGGTTGGAAAGAAGTCGCAACTCAAGGTGGTGGTTCATTGCTAACTGCAGTATTAATCTACATCGCAATGACAAACCCATTTGTACAGCACTTAACGTTTAACTTTATTGGTGTTCAATTAATTATCTTAGCGGTAATTCTAATGCTAGGTAATTACACGGGTTACCGTTTAAGTGAGCTTCGTCGCTTTAAGCCTTTAGCGGAGGACTAGCCTATGTTTAGTCGATTTACGTCTCCTGCAAAACTAAAAGCGAAAGGGATCATGGGAATGAACCAGCGTAACGGTGGCTATATTGGCCGTTACAATGATCGAAGCAAGTACCCATTGGTTGATGATAAATTAAAAACAAAGATCATTGCTGAAAAAGCTGGGGCAACTGTGCCTAAGCTTATCGGCGTGATTGATAGCCAAGCTGAAGTAAAAAACATTCACAACATCGTTAAAGACTGGCCTGGTTTTGTTATCAAGCCAGCCCAAGGCAGTGGCGGTAAAGGTATTTTAGTTGTTACTTCTCATAAAGATGGCGTGTATTACAAGCCATCTGGAGCAGAAGCAAACAAACAAGACGTTGAACGCCATATTACCAATACATTAGCGGGTCTTTTCTCCCTTGGTGGAAAAAATGACGTTGCAATGATTGAGAACTTAATCGAGTTTGATGATGTGTTTGACGGCTTCAGTTATGAAGGCGTGCCTGATGTACGTATTATTGTATTTAAGGGCTACCCTGTAATGGCAATGATGCGTTTATCAACTACGGATTCAGATGGTAAGGCTAACTTACACCAAGGTGCTGTTGGGGTTGGTATTGATATTGGTACAGGAAAAGCAGTACGTGCAGTACAGTTTGACTTACCTGTTGAGAAACACCCTGATACAGGCAAATTATTAAGTACCTTAGAAGTTCCACATTGGCATAAACTGTTAACCCTTGCATCAAGTGCTTGGGAAATGACAGGCTTAGGTTACATGGGAACGGACATGGTTCTAGATAAGAAATATGGCCCTATGGTTCTTGAGCTTAATGCTCGTCCTGGTTTAGCGATTCAAATTGCTAACGGTACTGGTTTATTGCCTCGCTTAAAGCATATAGAAAGCTTAGAGGAGACGGTTCCATACCCTACTCCTGAAGCACGTGTTGCTTATGCAATGGAGCAATTTGGTATTTATAATAAATAACAAATTGTCACTAGCTTAATCTAAATAAAAAAAGGGAAGAAAGCATATGCTCTCTTCCCTTTTTATTTATCTTCTATCAATAATTCCGAAGCGAAATACCAACAGAAATACCTAAATCAAATAATTACTTTTCCCAGCGTTGCGCCGCTGATTTATCCGTATCTCTTGATTCAACCCAACGAACTTCTTTGGTTGTTCGCTCTTTTTTCCAGAACGGTGCATTGGTTTTTAGGTAATCCATTATGAACTCACAAGAGTCAAACGCCGCACCACGATGCGCACTTGATACACCAACAAACACAATTTGATCGCCAAGCTCTAAATCACCGACTCGATGAATCACTTTCACTTTAAGCAGTGGCCAACGCGATTTTGCTTGAGCAACGATATTATTCAGAGACTTTTCCGTCATTCCTGGGTAATGTTCTAGAGAAAGCCCTGTAACATCATCACCAAGATTCATATCTCGAACTTTACCAATAAAAGTAACAACTGCTCCTGCTGCTGTTCCTTCTGCTAATAATTGATATTCATCGCCAACATTAAAATCATGCTCTTGAACAGAAATCATATTAACCACCTGTCACTGGCGGAAAAAATGCGACTTCATCACCATCAGAAACCGCTGAATCTAAGCTAGAAATCGTTTGGTTAATAGCAACCAGTAATTTGCCTTTCTCTAGGGCTAAATCCCACTTACCTTCTTTTTTACTTAACTCTTCACGAATCGCTTCAGCAGTTGCGTAATCGCCAGTAAGTTCCAGTTTTCCAGTGCCTACTAACTCTTTAGTTTGAGCGAAAAATAATACTGTGATCATGCGTCTGCCTTAAAGTGTCCAGATTTACCGCCCGTTTTTTCTAATAAACGAACTTGACCAATAACCATGTCTTTTTGAACGGCTTTACACATGTCATAAATAGTTAATGCAGCAACAGACGCAGCAGTTAATGCTTCCATTTCCACACCCGTTTTACCCGCTAGTTTACATACAGATTCGATACGAACCATATTTTCAGCTTCAATCGCTTCTAATTGTACTTCAACTTTAGTTAGCAATAATGGGTGGCATAGTGGAATAAGATCCCACGTTTTTTTTGCCGCTTGAATACCGGCAATACGTGCGGTCGCAAACACATCACCTTTATGGTGAGAACCAGACACAATTAGGTTCAAGGTTTCTGGAGCCATGTGAACAAATGCTTCTGCACGCGCTTCACGAACCGTTTCTTGTTTAGCTGATACATCAACCATGTTCGCCTCACCAGAGGCATTAATATGAGTAAAATTTGACATAATTCTTCTTTATTATCCGCCAATAGAGGCTAAATGTGGGGTCATACCTGCATGGCCATCATGTAGAAAGTGGCCTTCAGCTTTATTATCTAACTGAGTTTGAATGCGCTGAATTAATTCATCTTGCTGTGTGTCTTCTTGCAACAGTTCTCGTAAATCAACCCCATAATCACCAAACAAGCACATATGCAATTTGCCTTTTGCTGATACACGAAGTCGATTACAGCTCTGACAGAAATCTTTTTCATACGGCATGATTAAACCAATCTCGCCCATATAATCGGGATGAGTAAATACTTGAGCTGGGCCATCACTTTCACCGCGTGGTTTTAATATCCAGCTATTAGCAATTAAGTGATTACGAATAGACACACCAGACTGATGATGATTTTTAAACAGATCATTCATTTCACCCGTTTGCATTAATTCAATAAAACGTAATTGAATTGGACGAGTTTGAATCCATTTTAAAAATAGAGGTAATTCGGTGCTATTGAGATCTTTTAGTAGAACGGTATTAACTTTTACCTGCTTAAACCCCACTTCAATTGCTTTATCAATACCAGCCATAACTTCGGCGAATTTATTTTCACCTGTGATCTGATAAAACATATTAGGGTTTAAACTATCAACACTCACATTAATATCCGTAAGACCCGCTTCTCGCCATTCAGCGACATGCTTCTCCATACGATAACCATTCGTCGTCGTCGCGACTTTAGTAATGCCAGGTTGAGAGGCTACAGTGCGGATGATCTCAGTAAAATCTTTACGCAGACTTGGTTCACCACCCGTAATACGTACTTTTGACGTACCACAACGCGCAAACGCACTAACTGTACGTTTGATTTCATCAAGCTCTAGGAAGGACTCTCGTTTACCATTTTCAGGTCTATAACCATCAGGTAAGCAATAAGTACATTTAAAATTACAGACGTCTGTAATCGACAACCGTAAGTAATAAAACTTACGATTAAAGTTATCTTCAAATTGTTTCGCCACGGAACACCTTTCCAAACACGGGAGGCTTGTTCATTTCCAAACAAACCCTTGTGACCGAATTGTCACTGGCTCACGCTACATATTGAGTGTTTCTTAAAAACAACTTAGTCGCTTGAGCTCGGAGTTATGGCAACCAAACCTAATCCACTATTTTTTATCAACAGCTAATGATCAAATTGGTGCTCTTATTAAAATACTCAATATTTCTATGGTTTTCCAATTTTTTTCCTAATTAGTCGATATTTCTCCATTTTGTTTGCTAGATGTTATTTTTATGCTGTTATTCAACCTACAAACTGTGATTAATTCAACATTTCACTAATCACTACTTGTTGTCACTTTCCAGATCAACCACACTGCTATTAATTCAAATACACAATAAGAAATATTATGAGTAACCATAAGATTGTTGCTATCGGTGGCGGACATGGCCTAGGACGTGTTCTTGCAGCATTAAGTGATTTTGGCAGTAATGCGACCGGTATTGTCGCCACAACAGATAATGGTGGCTCTACAGGGCGAATTCGAGAGTGCCAAGGCGGTATCGCTTGGGGAGACACTCGTAACTGTATTAATCAACTTATTACCGACCCATCAATTAGCTCAATGATGTTCGAATACCGCTTCAAAGGCCAAGGTGAACTTCACGGTCATAACCTTGGTAATTTGATGTTAACGGCATTAGATAACCTTAGTGTACGTCCGCTCGATGCGATTAATCTCATTCGTAACATGCTAAAAGTAGAGACCCATATCATTCCAATGTCAGAGCATCCATCTGATTTAGGGGCGCTAACGACTGATTTACGTAAGATTTCAGGTGAGACAAATGTCGATGATATGGATGAACTGCCTTTACGACTCTTTTTAGACCCTGAAGTCCCTGCAACCCTTGAAGCGATTGATGCCGTTAACCATGCAGATCTAATTTTATTAGGCCCGGGAAGCTTCTTAACTAGTATCATGCCACCACTACTTCTGCCTGGATTAGGTAAGGCGATTGGGGCAAATAAAAAAGCTAAAGTCGTCTTTATTGATAACCTATCAAAAGAGTTTGGCCCTGCTGGAAAAATGGATCACAAAATGATGCTAGATTGGTGTGAGCGTGCATGCTCAGGAAGAAAAGTAGATGTGATCTTAACAGATAAAGAGTTAGTGGCTCTACAACAGGAGTACCATTGTAAAACCACTGATCTTGCTTCATTAAATCACGATTGGAGACATGATAGAGATAAATTGAAACAAGCTATTGTAGAATTACTTAATTGATCATTTGACGATACGCGAGCTCTGTACCACGCGCAATATTGACAAACTCAGAAATATTGCGCTCCACCCAATCCTTCTGTTTATGCTTTGCTTTTTCTTCAATATGAATAGCCATATTAGCTAATTTATCAGCACCAAAGCTACCCGCACTACTTTTTAAACAATGACTTATCTCTCTTACTTTCTCAATTTCAGGATGAGTAGTAAGCGTACTAATGAAGTCATCTAACTCGTCACAAAAAATACCAAAAAGAAAAGGAACATTCTCATCCCCGACTTCTTGCATTAATTGATTCACTGCTATTTGATTTATGTACTGACTCACGGTAATGCCCTCTGCTATTTATCGTTCCATGATTGTAGTTTTCTATACAGTGTAGATGGACTCACCTCTAGTTGCTTAGCGGCTTGTGGAATATTTCCATCACATAATGCAATCGCTGCCTCAATGAGCATTTTCTCAGACTTCCATAATGGCATAATCGTTGCCTTTTCAAGGCTAGAAACTACGACATCAGATCTTTCATTTTCTAATTTGAAAGAACGACTCATTACTTCTGAAGATGCAATATTTGAACCATGATTATTATCTATCGACAATGGAAGCGGAAGCATAGACATAAGTACTTCTTTTCCTCGATTTAATACTACGACATTGCGGATCACATTTTGCAGTTCACGGACATTTCCAGGCCAATCGTAATGTAAAAATCTGTCAGTTACTTGAGGGCTAAACGTAATAAACTCACGCCCTTCTTCGTTTGAAAAATGACCAAGAATTGAGTGTGCTATTTCGATAATATCATTCCCACGCTCACGTAACGGTGGTAATGTTAAAGGAATAACATGCAATCTATAATAGAGGTCTTCACGAAAACGCCCTGCTTTAACCTCAAGCCATGGGTCTCTATTTGTCGCACAAACAAAGCGCACATCGACCCGACTCATTTTAGAAGAACCTACCTTTTGAAAAGTACCAGTTTGAATAAATCGTAATAGCTTAGTTTGTAAATCCAAATCCATTTCACACAATTCATCTAAAAAAAGTGTTCCTCCATCAGCTTGCTCTGCCGCACCTTTTCGATCGACAGAAGCGCCGGTAAATGCACCTTTAACATGACCAAACAGCTCACTCTCAATCAGATCTTTCGGTATCGCTGCACAGTTTATCGCGATAAAAGCACCATCATAGCGCTTACTTGCTGCATGAACTGCCTCTGCACACACCTCTTTACCTGTCCCTGACTCGCCCGTGATAAAGACAGTTGCCTTACTTGGTGCAGCAGAATCAATGGTTCGATATACCTGATGCATTTGAGAGCTACTACCAATAAAACCTTGATACTGCTTGTTTGGTTTATTCGTATTATCTTTTGTATCATCTAAGCTTTTTTGGGCCTGACGTAGTGCATTATTTACTGTAACTCTTAATCGATCAGCTTCACATGGCTTAATTAAAAAGTCTTGAGCACCTAATTGCATAGCTTCAACAGCAGCATCTATTGAACCATGAGCGGTCATTAAGATGACAGGAATATCTATACTCATCTTTCGAATTTCTGTTAATACTTCAAAACCAGTCATATCAGGCAAACGTAAATCAAGTAAAACGAGATTTGGCCTTCGTTGCTTAATTTTCTCGATAGCATCAACACCTTTAGCAACTACATCAATATCAAAACCCAATGGATTTAAGTATGAACGATATAAAGCAGCGACAGAGGCGGTATCTTCGACCATTAATAAATATTTCTTTTGCATGAATGACCACGTGTAATAAAAACAAGACATTTTCATTATGCAATTGCAAAACGCAAAACGCAATTCGCAAAATGCAAAAATTTAGCTATTTTGTCTATTTTTTAGACTTCAAATGGCTATTTTCTTAAAAGCAAAAGTTGGCACGCTACCTGCTATATGTATAGTGACCCTTTAAGCCAAAGGGTCACCTAGCCAACTGACGTTGTTAGTGAAATTTACTTTCACATGAACAATAAAGCCAACCGGGATATTGCGGTTGGCTTCTTTTTTTCCTAAAATCCTTAATTTACAAAACTATCATTAACTATTGGTTATGAATTGTCCTCTTAAGGCCTCAATTTCATCTCTCACCTGCGCAGCCAATTCAAACTCTAAATCTTTTGCATGCTGATACATTTTTGTTTCTAATTTTTTAACTTCTTTATCTAATTGCTGTGGTGTCATAGAACGATAATTAGCTCCTTCTTCTGCAACCTCAGACAGTTTAATTTTAGGTGCTACTACTTTACGTTTGTTCTTGGTCATATCACCAAGCTCAAGAATATCGGCTACATCTTTTTTCAATGCTGTAGGCACAATCCCTAACGCTTTATTGTGTAAGATCTGTTTTTCACGTCTTCTTTCTGTTTCGCCAATCGCTTTTTCCATTGACCCTGTAATTCTATTTGCATATAAAATCGCTTTGCCTTCTAAGTTACGGGCTGCGCGACCTATTGTTTGAATTAACGATCGCTCTGAACGTAAAAAGCCCTCTTTATCTGCGTCTAAAATCGCCACAAGAGACACTTCAGGCATATCCAAACCTTCACGGAGTAAGTTAATACCGACTAACACATCAAACTTACCTAGGCGTAAATCACGAATAATCTCAACACGTTCAACCGTATCAATGTCGGAATGTAAATAACGTACCTTAACACCATGCTCATCGAGATATTCAGTCAGATCTTCCGCCATTCGCTTAGTCAGTGTGGTAACTAAAACACGCTCACCTACTTTTGAGCGAATTCGGATCTCTGATAACAAGTCATCTACTTGTGTATCCACTGGGCGAACTTCAATAATTGGATCCAGTAATCCTGTCGGTCGAACAACTTGCTCTGCAATATCACCATCTGACTTTTCAATCTCATAATTACCAGGCGTTGCTGATACGTAAATGGTTTGTGGGGCAAGCGCTTCAAATTCATCAAAACGCATTGGGCGATTGTCTAAAGCTGAAGGTAATCGAAAGCCATACTCAACCAGATTCTCTTTACGTGAGCGATCGCCTTTATACATAGCTCCAATTTGAGAAACGGTAATATGCGACTCATCGATAATTAATAGGCCATCATCTGGAAGATAATCAAATAAGGTCGGTGGCGCTTCGCCTTGGGGGCGACCACTTAAATAACGAGAGTAGTTTTCAATACCTGAACAAAAGCCCAGTTCATTCATCATTTCAATATCAAATTGCGTTCGTTGAGTAATTCGTTGCTCTTCAACTAATTTATTATTGGATAATAATTCTTTCTGGCGTGCAGCAAGATCAATCTTTATTTGATCAATCGCTTCTAGCACCTTCTCTCTTGGTGTTACGTAATGCGTTTTAGGATAAATAGTACAGCGAGGCATATCTTTAGTAATAATAGAGCCCGTTAATGGGTCAAATTTACTAATGCGCTCGACTTCATCATCAAACAGTTCAATTCGAATCGCTTCATACTCGGACTCAGCAGGAAAAACGTCTAATACCTCTCCACGAACTCGAAAAGTCCCACGCTCAAAAGCCATGTCATTACGTTTATATTGTAATTCAGCTAAACGACGTAAAAGATCTCTTTGGTTAACAACATCTCCACGTCGTAAATGCAGCATCATACTCAAATAGGCTTTAGGATCGCCTAAGCCATAAATAGCAGATACTGACGCAATAATAATGGCATCTTTACGCTCTAATAAGGCCTTGGTTGCTGATAAACGCATTTGTTCAATATGTTCATTTACTGAGGAATCTTTTTCAATAAAGGTATCAGTGGTAGGTACATAAGCTTCTGGCTGATAATAATCAAAGTACGACACAAAATATTCAACGGCATTATTTGGGAAAAAAGCCTTCATTTCGCCGTATAACTGAGCTGCTAATGTCTTGTTATGAGCCATGATAACCGTCGGACGACCAGATTTAGCAATCACATTCGCTAATGTAAACGTTTTTCCTGATCCAGTTACCCCTAATAACGTTTGATGCGCTAAGCCATTATCCAAACCTTCACTCAACGTCTTAATTGCCTCAGGCTGATCGCCCGCGGGCTGATAACTCGATATTAATTCATACGCATTGGCCATTTTAAGCACTCCACATGGGCTCATTCGTTTAAATGAATATACCCTATCAAATCACAACCTGCATTTATAGAAACAGTTATTGATAGTTTTCCCCACAAACGGTTAAATATCAGCCAAGATTGCTTTTCTTTCTTATTTATGAACGAATAATATACAGATCGAACGTTCAAACAGCACTAAATCTATAACGCATTGATTTACTGTCTACTAAACACTCAAACGAAGCCTTCTCTGATACTAAAAGCATTGCTACTATTGGCCTTAAGAGAGTTAATCTAGTTTCATTAACATACTTATCCACAGTTTTAGTGGATAACTACCCACAAGCATTGCTACATATACTCTCAGGGTGATGTCAACGAATTTTTCTCTAATTTTGTTCTGTTTAGATGCAAAATTAGTGCTCGTATTTTATGCTAGTCTGACTATTGACAGCTCAATTTAGAGTCGGTATCATCGCACCCGTTCAAATGATTCCCTTTTAGTTCAGTTGGTAGAACGCCGGACTGTTAATCCGTATGTCGCTGGTTCAAGTCCAGCAAAGGGAGCCAAATTCTAGAGCCTTGTCTTAATGACGAGGCTTTTTTTTGCCTATTATTTGCTTAAAATTTAAAAACCTATTCTTTCTAAGGTTGTTATCACGCGCTTAAAGTCCGATAATAACCAGATCATCTATTATCATAAAAATCATTGGCATGACTGAGTATCTATTACTACTTGTTGGTACTGTTTTAGTAAACAACTTTGTATTGGTTAAGTTTTTAGGTCTTTGTCCATTTATGGGCGTATCTAAAAAACTAGAAAGTGCAATTGGAATGGGCCTTGCGACAACTTTTGTCCTAACGCTTGCTTCAGTATGTTCATACCTTATTGAAACCTACATTTTAGCGCCTCTTGGCATTGAGTATTTACGCACCATGAGTTTCATCCTTGTGATCGCGGTTGTGGTTCAATTCACTGAAATGGTCGTGCACAAAACAAGCCCAACGTTGTACCGTGTTCTTGGTATTTTCTTACCCCTAATTACGACTAACTGTGCCGTTCTTGGTGTTGCATTGCTTAACGTCACGGAAAATCATAATTTCATCGAATCTATTATTTATGGCTTCGGTGCTGCTGTTGGTTTTTCATTGGTTCTCATTCTTTTTTCTGCTATGCGTGAACGAATTGCAGCAGCCGATGTTCCTTTGCCTTTTAAAGGTGCTTCTATTGCAATGATCACCGCAGGTTTAATGTCTTTAGCCTTTATGGGCTTTACTGGTTTAGTGAAATTATAAACATGAGTTCAATTCTTATTGCTGTTATTGCCATTGCCGTTCTTGCCTTAGTATTTGGTTTAATACTGGGGTTCGCGTCAATTAAGTTTAAAGTTGAATCCGATCCTATTGTTGAGCAAATCGATGCGATTCTTCCGCAAACTCAATGTGGTCAATGTGGCTATCCTGGCTGTAAGCCTTATGCCGAAGCCATTGCTAATGGGGATGTGATAAATAAATGCCCACCTGGCGGCCAAGCCACCATTGAAAAATTAGCGGATCTTATGGGCGTTGATGTTCCAAGTGCAGATGATGATGTAGTCAACGTAAAAACAATTGCCTTTATTCACGAAGATATGTGTATTGGTTGTACTAAATGCATTCAAGCGTGTCCTGTTGATGCTATCGTCGGTGGTACAAAAGCGTTACATACTGTTATTCAAGCGGAATGTACCGGCTGTGATTTATGCGTTGCACCCTGCCCTACCGATTGTATTGAAATGATACCAGTCAGCACGACCCCTGATAACTGGAAATGGGACTTACAAAGTATCCCTGTTGTTAACCTTCCGGCAGATAAGCCTTCTCAAGCATCGGAGCAGTAACCCATGTTGTCCATTATCGAGCAAATTAAACAAGGTCAACTTTGGGATTTTCATGGCGGTATCCATCCTGCAGAAAATAAAGTTATCTCTACACGTAATGCCATTCAGCACGCTGGTATTCCTTCTGAGTTGATCCTGCCATTAAAACAGCATATTGGTGGTAAAGGCGATATCCTTGTCACAGTAGGCCAAACCGTATTAAAAGGTCAGCCACTTACACAAGGTAATATTGCCATGTGTGTGCCTATTCATGCACCAACCTCTGGCAAAATTGTCGCGATAGAACCACGAACTGTCGCTCATCCATCAGGCCTAACCGATCTCTGTATTGTTATTGAAACCGATGGCAATGATCAGTGGATTGAACATCGTGAACCAATCGGTGACTTCTTAAATGAAGATCCTATCGATCTTATTGAGCGTATTCGTCAATCGGGTATTTCAGGTATGGGGGGCGCTGGTTTCCCTACTAGCCGTAAATTACAAAGTGGTGTAGGCAAAGCTGATATTTTAATTATCAATGCGGCTGAATGTGAACCTTACATCACCGCCGATGATCGTTTAATGCAAGATTATGCAAGTGAAATCGTTACTGGCATTAAGATCTTACAGCATATTTTAACGCCTAAACTGGCTATTATTGCTATCGAAGACAATAAGCCAGAAGCGGTAAAAGCATTAAACTCTGTCATTTCAGAGCACGATAATATTCTGATCCGCGTTATTCCTACAAAATACCCATCAGGTAGCTCTCGCCAATTGGTTAAGATTTTAACCGGTAAAGAAGTTCCAGCTAACGGACGTTCAACCGATATTGGCGTTATTATGCAAAATATCGGAACTGTCTTTGCGGTTAAACGCGCTATCTGTAATGCAGAGCCTCTAATTGAACGTGTTGTTACTCTTACAGGTAACAGCATTGATGTACCTGGTAACTATTGGGTTCGCTTAGGAAGCAGTGTGCAATTCCTAATGGATCTTGTCGGTTATAAAGCGGATAAAAAACACCCTCGTATTATTATGGGGGGGTCATTAATGGGCTTTACTCTTCCTCATCAGCAAATCCCAATCACTAAAATCACTAACTGTATTATTACGCCAGATAGAAAAGAGCTTCCTCTTTATAACCATGAAATGGCGTGTATTCGATGCAGTAGTTGTGCTGATGCTTGCCCCGCATCACTGCTACCACAACAACTTTACTGGTACTCCAAATCAGAAGAGTTTGATAAATGTGAGGAATATAATTTATCTGATTGTATCGAATGTGGTGCTTGCGCTTATGTATGTCCAAGTGAAATCCCATTAGTTCAGTATTATCGCCAAGCGAAATCAGAGATATACGCTCGTAAACAAGATTCATTGGCAGCTGATCGTGCAAAAGTACGATTTGAAGAAAAAAATGCTCGAATGGAGCGAGATAAATTAGAGCGTGAAAACAAATTCAAACTTGCCGCAGAGAATCGTCGTAAAGAGATGAAAGCAGAAAAGCCTAATGGTTCAGGTAATGATGCTATCGCGGCCGCTATTGCAAGAGTAAAAGCTCAAAAAGCAGCAGAAGAATCAGGCACTGCAGCTCCAAGACCGGCTGTTGCAGCTGCCATTGCTCGTGCTAAAGCTAAACAAGCAGAAGCAACTAAATCAAACTCAGATGAACCAGATAACACTGAGATGATGAAGTTGCGTGAGGAACGTAAACAGCAAGCAAGAGAAAAAAAGGCCAAGCTAGCTGCTGAAACAGGCGATTCAGAAGTAACACCTGCAGGTTCTTCGGATAAGAAAGATGCCGTTGCTGCAGCGATTGCTCGAGCTAAAGCACGTAAAGCAGCTCAAGCTGAAAAAGAAGACACAACATCTGAACCTGTCGAGACCAAAGTAGCAGAAACGGATGACAACGCAGAATCGGTTGATCCGAAAAAAGCCGCCGTCGCCGCAGCCATTGCTCGTGCTAAAGCGCGCAAAGCGGCTCAAGCAGAAAAAGACGAAACAACTTCTGAATCTGTCGAGACCAAAATAGCAGAAACGGATGACAACGCAGAACCCGTTAACCCGAAAAAGGCCGCTGTCGCTGCTGCCATTGCTCGTGCTAAAGCGCGCAAAGCAGCTCAAGCAGAAAAAGACGAAACAACGTCTGAACCTGTCGAGATTAAAGCAGCAGAAGCTGATGACAACGAAGAACCCGTTGATCCGAAAAAAGCCGCCGTCGCCGCAGCCATTGCTCGTGCTAAAGCGCGCAAAGCGGCTCAAGCAGAAAAAGACGAAACAACGTCTGAATCTGTCGAGACCAAAATAGCAGAAACGGATGACAACGCAGAACCCGTTGATCCGAAAAAAGCCGCCGTCGCTGCTGCCATTGCTCGTGCTAAAGCGCGCAAAGCGGCTCAAGCAGAAAAAGACGAAACAACGTCTGAACCTGTCGAGACCAAAGCAGAAGAAATCAATGACAACGCAGAAACGGTTGACCCGAAAAAAGCCGCTGTCGCTGCTGCCATTGCTCGTGCTAAAGCGCGTAAAGCTGCTCAACAAATTAAAAACAATAAGGAAGAGTAACAGTGGCCTTTTTTATCACTAGCTCACCACATGCTCACAGTAAAAAGAGCACTAAAACACTAATGAAAATGGTGGCATTAGCGACTATCCCAGGATTACTCGCTCAAACCTACTTTTTTGGTTGGGGTACATTCTTACAAGTCTTGATTGCCATCATCACTGCTGTTTTGGCAGAAGCTCTGGTTTTAAAATGTCGAAAACGCCCATTAGCGCCTTATTTAAGTGACAATAGTGCCTTATTAACAGGCCTGCTATTGGCTCTTGCTATTCCACCACTTGCCCCTTGGTGGATAACCGTTATTGGTGTCGTTTTTGCGATTGTTATTGCTAAGCATTTATATGGCGGATTAGGTCAAAACCTATTTAATCCGGCAATGGCTGCTTATGTTGTTCTGCTTATCTCCTTCCCTGTTCAAATGACCACTTGGTTGCCAGTGAAAGAGCTACTGACAGAAACCATTAGCTTCTCAGATTCAATATGGTTGATCCTCAATGGATTAAGTCAAGAAGGTTTCTCTGTCCATCAGCTAACGATGAATGTCGATGGCATGACAATGGCCACCCCATTAGACACAATAAAAACGGGACTAAAGTCAGGACTAACCACAACAGAAGTACTGTCTTCTCCTATCTTTAACGGCTTTGCAGGCCTAGGCTGGCTTTGGGTTAATATTGGTTTCTTACTTGGTGGGCTATTCCTTCTACAACAACGTATTATTCATTGGCATATTCCGGTGAGTTTTTTAGTCAGCCTATTTGCGATTAGTAGCTTATTTGCTCTATTTTCACCCGATACAGCAACATCACCGCTGTTTAATTTATTCTCTGGCGCCACCATGCTTGGTGCTTTCTTTATTGCGACCGATCCGGTTTCTGCTGCAACAACACCGAAAGGTCGCCTATATTATGGTGCTCTTATTGGTGCCTTAGTATATATCATCCGTACTTGGGGTGGTTTCCCTGATGGGGTTGCTTTCGCGGTTCTCTTAGCCAACATGTGTGTTCCTTTAATTGATTACTACACAAAGCCAAGAACATACGGTCATACAAAAGGATAAGACAATGCTAAAAACCATGAAAAAAAGCAGCCTTGTTCTGGTGCTTTTCGCCATTGCGTCAACGGCTTTAGTAACGATTACTTTCGCACTGACAAAAGATCAAATTGCTTACCAGCAACAACAACAATTGCTGTCTACACTTAACCAAGTTGTGCCAAAAGCACAGCATGACAATGAACTCTATAAAGCGTGCATCTTAGTGACAAACCAAGAAGCTTTAGGTTCTGAACAACCAATGCCTATTTATTTAGCTTCATTAGATGGTAAGCACTCAGGCGCAGCTATAGAAGCGATTGCGCCAGATGGTTACAGCGGTGCAATTAAGATCATTGTTGGTGTCGATTCTGAAGCGATGGTGACAGGTGTTCGAGTATTATCTCATCAAGAAACCCCTGGTTTAGGTGATAAGATTGATATACGAATTACTCGATGGGTTGATGCATTCTTAGGTAAAACGGTTGATAACCTTGAAGATAAAAACTGGGCTGTTCAAAAAGATGGCGGCCAATTTGATCAATTCACAGGGGCAACTATCACACCACGCGCTGTTGTAAAAGCGGTAAAAAGAGCGGTATGGTTCTATAAAACGCATCAAGAGGAGTTACAAACTCTTCCCCTTAATTGCGAGGCTAACTAATGGCACTTCATAAAGAATTAATTAAAAATGGCTTATGGGATAACAACCCTGCCCTTGTACAATTATTAGGGCTCTGTCCTTTACTTGCCGTTTCAGCAACAGTGACCAATGCACTAGGGTTAGGCATAGCTACAACTTTAGTTCTTGTTGGCTCAAACGTGATCGTTTCATTAGTTCGTCAGTGGATCCCACAAGAAGTCCGTATTCCTGTCTTTGTAATGATCATTGCATCACTCGTAACCTGCGTTCAATTATTAATGAATGCGTATGCTTATGGTTTATATCTATCACTGGGCATATTTATTCCTCTTATTGTAACCAACTGTATCATCATAGGCCGTGCAGAAGCGTTCGCATCTAAAAATGACCCTATACCTGCAGCTCTTGACGGATTATGGATGGGACTTGGTATGACAGCGGTGCTTGTCCTATTAGGTGCGATGCGTGAAGTGCTTGGTAACGGTACGTTATTTGATGGTGCTGATTTATTATTAGGCGATTGGGCAACGATATTACGTATTGAGCTATTTCATGTCGATAGCCACTTCCTATTAGCCATGCTTCCACCAGGTGCTTTTTTAGGGGTTGGTTTTCTTATTGCTCTGAAAAATGTCATTGATAAAAAGTTAGCGGATCGCCAACCTAAGCAAGAAAAAGAAAAAATCGAACGAGCACGAGTATCATAATTAAGGACATTAAGCGGAATGAATAATGTAAAACGTCGAGAAATATTAGAACGCTTACGAGCCGATAACCCACATCCTCAAACTGAGCTTGAATGGTCTACGCCGTTTGAATTATTGATCGCAGTTTTATTATCAGCGCAGGCAACTGATGTCAGTGTGAATAAAGCCACTCGTAAACTTTATCCTGTAGCAAACACGCCTCAAACTATTTTAGACTTAGGGGTTGATGGCCTAAAAACGTATATTAAGACCATTGGTTTATTCAATACTAAGGCTGTAAATGTCATCAAAACCTGCCAGATGTTGATTGATCTTCATGATAGTGAGATCCCAGAAGATCAAGATGCATTAGAAGCGCTACCGGGGGTCGGTCATAAAACAGCAAATGTAGTGCTTAACACTGCATTTGGTTGGCCAACCATTGCGGTTGATACTCATATATATCGAGTATCTAATCGAACCAAACTGGCAATGGGTAAAACCGTTAACGATGTAGAGAAGAAATTACTAAAAGTAGTCCCAAAAGAATTCAAACTAGATGTTCATCACTGGTTGATCTTACATGGACGCTATACCTGCATCGCTCGTAAACCTCGTTGTGGCAGTTGCATGATTGAAGATCTCTGTGAATTCAAAGAAAAAACAGACATCTAAAAAAACAGATATTTTAAAATAAGACTAAAAACTGGAGCAAAACAATGGCTAATGGACGTATTTTACACACAATGATCCGTGTCGGTGATTTAGATAAATCAATCGAATTTTACACAAAAGTAATGGGTATGGATCTTCTTCGCCAAAACACGAATGAAGAATACAAATACACTCTTGCCTTTCTTGGTTACGGTGATGAGTCTCAAGGTGCAGTTATCGAATTAACGTATAACTGGGGCACAGAAACATATGATATGGGTACGGCTTTTGGTCATATTGCCATTGGTGTTGATGATGTATATCAAACGTGTGATGCAATTAAAGCTGTTGGTGGTAATGTCACTCGTGAAGCAGGCCCAGTAAAAGGTGGCTCAACACATATTGCGTTTGTAAAAGATCCTGATGGCTACATGATTGAACTTATCCAAAATAAGAGTGCTTCAGCTGGTCTAGAGGGCTAATTTCTTAGCCTGATCGGATAATAAACACTCAATTGAATAAAACCTGCGATCTAGGCAGGTTTTTTTATATCCAATCATTTAAATGACAACTATTCTCAATTAGAGTATTTCCATAATTGAAAGAAGACCAATTGAGGGAATATCATGATAGAACTATGGGAAAAACACACTATATTAGCGGAACAATCTTTTAAGAATAAAGACTTCTGGCGTACCATTCTTCATTATCAACAGGCCTTTGCTATTTCAGAAGAGTTAACAAAACGCGATGAAGTCAGTCTTATTGATCAAATAACAATCTCAGTTATTTCTTGCCATAATCTAGCGCAGTTCTGGCGAAGTCAAAATGACAATCGATTCGAACTAAAATATTTAGAAATAGCCTCAGAAAAAGTGCTTACTCTTGTACCTCAGTGCCCAAGAAGTGATTGCGAATCGTTTGTTTCTAACCTAGGTTGTTGTAAAAATGCGCTTTTAGACTTTATGAAACGACACCCAAATCCAGCGATTGCAAAGCACATCCAACACATAGATACCACAGTACAATGTGAGTTGATTGCCAGTTTCAAGCTGCAATAAAAAAGGTGCCTATCAATAGACACCTTTCTTTAAACATTATAATTTTTAGAGTCACTATGACTTAAAGCCATTAAATAATCGTTCTACCTAAAGAGATAACCACGCGTCGGTTTTTATTCTTACCGATTGGTGTTGCGTTATCAGCAATAGGACGACGTTCACCATAAGATTGAACTCGAATACGGTCAGCAGGTAAGCCAATCGATTCAAAATAATTTTGAAGTTTCACCGCTCGTCGTTCAGATACTTGTTGGTTCACGTTTTTACTACCACTCGAATCGGTATAGGTAGCAACCAAAACTAAATCCACATCTTTGGTGTATTTAATGAAATCAGCAATTTGAGATAAGCGCTTTTTCGATGCTTTATTTAATTCATCACTGTTCTTATCAAAGTGTAGAATCGTAAATGAGATATCTTCAAAGCTGTACGGTAATAAGTTAGCAATGCACATGCTAAATACGTTGTAGGTTTTCTGAAAAACGACTGGAGAAAGAGCAACTTCAATCAATTGCTTAGGACTCTGCCAATCTGCATAAGTAAAAGTAGGAAAACGTCCATTTTCTAATTCAGCTAGCATTGACCATGCCGTCGTTCCACCAACATAACCATCAAATTGTTTAAAGAATTTCAAATTTGTCATTGAATCTGCGCTTTCACCTGGGGTCCAACGTGGTGGCATAGACACTAAATTAACTGAACGAGTCTCTCCCATTGGGCGATTCATTTTCAGTTCAAAATCCAAATTCATCTTTTTATTAGCAAACGAAGAGAATTCTGCATTTCCGTAATTAGGAATATTGTGAGATAAACGACACTCCAATGGCGAGTTTTCTAACATCGACCATTTTGATTGCTCAGGCTTAGCTACATAATTCTTATTTGCTAATACTGGCGTAGCAATCAGTGAGCTTACTAACAAAGCTGAAGTTAATAGTGTTTTTTTCATAATACCTAAATCTATGGGTCATGCCGTTGACGATAGCTTAACTCAAGCAAAAATTAGACCAACAATACTCACATCGACTCTTCATTTGATTTATCCTTTCGCTATCTTCAAAAAATATATCCTCATCACACCTTATTTACAGTTTTTATGCTAACGATAATCTGTAATAATAGCGCCAACATTTTCTTACGTACCGAATGATGACTGAAGTAGAGCAACATAATTTATTAAAAAACCGATTTCGTGGTTATTTCCCTGTAGTTATTGACGTTGAGACCGCTGGTTTTAATTCAAAAACTGACGCTTTACTTGAAATTTGTGCAGTCACACTTGCAATGGATGCAGAAGGTTATTTAAAACCGGCTAGTACTATTCATTACCATGTAGCTCCATTTGAAGGCGCGAATCTTGAAAAAGAAGCATTAGAATTTAATGGTATCCGCGACCCATTCAGTCCTTTGCGTGGCGCAGTAACCGAAGATGTTGCTTTAAAAGAAATTTACAAACTGATCCGAAAAGAACAAAAACAGCATGATTGTCGCCGCGCGATCATGGTCGCTCATAATGCAAATTTCGATCACAGCTTTGTGATGGAAGCCTCTGAACGAGCTAAATTAAAACGCATTCCTTTCCATCCTTTCTGCACCTTTGATACTGCTGCAATCAGTGGCTTAGCCCTTGGTCAAACAGTATTGGCAAAAGCGTGTAAAACCGCAAAGATTGATTTTGATGGAAAAGAAGCCCACTCAGCACTTTACGATACAGAAAAAACAGCAGAATTATTCTGTCATATTGTGAACAAGTGGAAAGACCTTGGTGGCTGGCCTCTATTGCCAGAAACTGAAGAAGAAAATACTAATAATAATTAATTGGCTATTTGCTGATATCAACCAGAAGCAAGCACCGTTATCGTGCTTGTTTACTGGTTAATATGACTACACAACATTTACAGGGAAACTAAACAAAATGAATCCAATCATTCTTTCTGTTTCAGTAATGCTTATTCTCGCTTTACTTAGAGTTAACGTTGTCGTTGCCTTAACGTTCAGTGCACTAATCGGTGGATTAGTGGGTGGTTTATCATTATCTGATACTATTTCAGCGTTTGAAGGTGGCTTAGGTGGCGGTGCAACGATTGCATTAAGCTATGCTATGCTCGGTGCGTTTGCTGTTGCTATTTCAAAATCAGGTGTTACTGATTTATTAGCGCATAACGTAATTAAACGTATTAATGGCAAAGACAATCTACATGCCGCGACGGGTGTTAAGTATCTTTTACTTTGCCTAATTTTATTAATTACAATCTCATCTCAAAACGTGGTACCTGTTCACATCGCGTTTATTCCAATCTTGATCCCACCACTAATCCAAGTGTTTAATAAGCTAAAACTTGATCGTCGTTTAATTGCTTGTGTTCTAACATTTGGTCTAGTAACCCCATACATGATCCTTCCTGTTGGCTTTGGTGGCATCTTTTTAAACAATATTTTGTTAAAGAATCTGCATGACAACAATCTAGATGTCGTTGCAAGCCAAGTTCCCCTAGCGATGGCTCTGCCTGCTCTAGGAATGGTAACCGGCCTTCTTATTGCTGTATTTATCTCTTACCGTAAGCCACGTACTTATGCTGATATTGATAATGCAGAGATGCAAGCAACAAATGCGACGCCAACGTTTAATAAACGTCATATCCAAATCTCAATTGTCGCTATTATTGCCGCGCTATCTGTTCAATTAGCAACAGGCTCAATGATTGTTGGTGCACTAGCTGGTTTCATGGTATTCACTTTTGGTGGTGTCATTGCTTGGAAAGAGACTCAAGACGTCTTTACTCGTGGTGTTCATATGATGGCTATGATTGGTTTCATTATGATTTCTGCGGCAGGCTTTGCGGCGGTAATGAAAGCGACAGGCGGAGTTGAAACTCTTGTACAAGCGTTATCAACATCAATTGGTGATAATAAACCATTAGCTGCATTACTTATGCTAATTGTCGGTTTATTGGTAACGATGGGGATTGGTTCTTCTTTCTCTACCATCCCAATTATTGCAACTATTTATGTACCTCTTGCGGTGGCATTTGGTTTCTCTCCAATGGCAACTATCGCCTTGGTTGGTACCGCTGCTGCGTTAGGTGATGCTGGCTCTCCTGCTTCAGATTCAACCTTAGGTCCAACGTCTGGCCTAAATGCAGATGGGCAACATGAGCACGTATGGGAAACTGTTGTCCCAACTTTCTTGCACTACAATCTACCACTAATCGCATTTGGTTGGATTGCAGCAATGGTTTTATAGTTCATTTATATGAATCAATATAATGCTTATTTATCATATTGATGAATAAACAGAAAACCACATAAAAGCAGCAGTTAATCCTACTGCTTTTTGCATTAAGATCAAATATTTTTCACACTATACCTCTGCTTTATCTATATTTCACAGAGACAGTTGTTATACTCTCGCTCTCCTTAATCACGGCCTATTATCTTGCATGAAATTAATTAAGCTCTCCTCTTTTCTCATCATTGATGACAGTACCGTTATTCAAAATGCTATTAGAGCATTGCTTAGTCGCATAGGCGTTCCAACAAATAATATTGTTTGTTGCCCAACTGCTGGTGCTGCCGTTGGCAACTGTAAACAACAAAAATTTGATGTCCTTTTCGTCGACCACAATTTAGGTCATGGAAGTACAGGCCTTCAAATGCTAGAACAACTGCGTTTGCTAAAGTTAATTACTGACAACACACTTGTTTATATAGTGACGGGTAATGAAGACCCACAAATTGAGTTAGCCTACACGGATTACATCCCAGAAAAATACATTCAAAAGCCAATCCGCCCAGAAGAGATCATCAAGGTCATTAACCATGACTTAATTAAACGTCAATTCGCTATGGGGATGATCGCCGCTTACACAAAGGACGGGCTTTCAGGAGTTAAGCCCCTTATTTTTAAAGCACCAAATAAGATAATTCTCAAAGACTCAATGCGTAAACTTACTTCTCGCTTAATTAAAGTAAACCGATTATCTGAAGCCTTAAGCGTCAATAAAGCCTTGTTATCTATCATTAAAGAGTCTGTTGATGTTGAGATTCAGCAAGCAGAAATCTACATAGCACAAAATGACTTTGACTCTGCTAATCAATTAGTTGACTCATTACTCCAAAAAAATGAAACCAGCAGTCTTCACCTATTAGACTTAAAAGCACAAATTGCCTTTAAACGTGATAATTTATCTATTGCCATTCGCTATTGGAAAAAAGGATTCGAGCTTGCTCCCTATTCCTACTTACGATTTAGTCACTTAACGTGGGCGCTTCTAGCAAAAGGCGAACGATATGATGCGTTCGACTTACTGACAAAATACGCCTATTTATTACCACATTCGGCCTTTGATTCAGCAGGAAAGCGAGCTATGGCTGCCTGGGGTGATCTATTTCTAGCGCCAGAAGAGATCCTACAAGAATGGTCTCCAGAAAGCGCTTGGCAACGTGTTAGTGCAAAATTAAAAGGTCGCTTACGTGGGATCCCTTGCACTTCTGCACAAAGAGCACTTTCGGCATTATGGCAATTAAAGATGAACCGATATGGCGAGGCTAATCGCTTGATCTCAGATATTCAACATACTGATATTACCGATTATGAAACCGCTTATATTGTTTATTTAGTGTATTGCGAGATGAAGCTTGATGATGAGAAAGAGTATGTTGAAACGAAGTGGCTTGCTAGATTGCAAAAAGGTACCTCTACCTTAGCAAAATTACAGACTCTTGCTTTTGAAAAAGCCAAAGCATCTACATGATCTTGATTAGGTAATGCCAATACTAATGTCCTTAAGTAAATGAACAATTTAGTTCTGAAGCGGTTAGTTACTAATCTCTAGATAATAAAAAAGCCCCGTATTCATTTACGGGGCTTTTTTTAAACAAATCATAAATAATTATGACCGTTCTAACTTATTACTCAGCTTCAGGAGCATTACGTTGTGCAGCTTCTTGAACTAACGGCTTTAATTCGCCTTTTTGGAACATTTCAAGAATGATATCACAACCGCCAATTAGTTCACCTTCAACCCAAAGTTGTGGGAAGGTAGGCCATTGTGCGTATGCTGGAAGTTCAGCACGAATGTCTGGGTTTTGTAGGATATCTACATAAGCAAATTTCTCGCCGCAATTCATTAGCGCTTGAGAAGCTTGAGATGAAAAACCACAGCTTGGAAGCTTAGGTGAGCCTTTCATGTATAGAATGATGTGGTTTTCAGCAATTTGTTGCTTGATCTTATCGATAGTTTCCATTGTATCCTCTAATGGGTCGACACTAAGTTGTATCCATTCTACTTGTTATGCAGCCAGAAAAAAATACCTAATATTTGTGGTGGTATTATTTATTGAAAATTCACCACTTTTTCTTTTAATAAAATCAAAACTTGCTAGAATCAGATCGAAGTCAGAATAAATTCTACACTCAGTTGAGTGTATATTTTTGGAATTTAGTGAGGCGTAGACCTCTTACAACATGGAGACATGAGCAATGTCATTTGAATTACCAGCTCTACCATTCGCAAAAGACGCATTAGAACCACATATCTCAGCTGAGACTTTAGATTACCACCACGGTAAACACCACAACACTTACGTGGTTAAACTTAATGGTCTTATCCCTGGTACTGAATTTGAAGGCAAAACACTAGAAGAGATCATCAAAACTTCTACTGGTGGTGTTTTCAATAACGCAGCTCAAATCTGGAACCACACGTTCTACTGGAACTGTCTAGCTCCAAACGCTGGCGGCCAACCAACTGGCGCTGTTGCTGCTGCAATCGATGCTGCATTTGGTTCTTTCGAAGAGTTCAAAGCACAATTCACAGATTCTGCGATCAACAACTTTGGTTCTTCTTGGACTTGGCTTGTTAAGAACGCTGACGGTTCTCTAGCTATCGTTAACACATCAAACGCTGGCACTCCACTAACAGAAGAAGGCGTTACACCACTTCTTACTGTTGACCTATGGGAACACGCTTACTACATCGATTTCCGTAACGTACGTCCTGACTACATGGGTGCGTTCTGGTCTCTAGTAAACTGGTCTTTCGTAGAAGAAAACCTAGCTAAATAATTTATTGCATAATAACCAGACTCGTTCATGGTTATTATCGCCTCAAAGAGGTCAGTATTTATACTGGCCTTTTTTATTTTCCTTATTTTACGGTAACACTTTGCCCTACCTATAAAATAAATTAAAAAAACGGCAATTATTTTCCTAAAAAGACTAAAGTTTTTGAATCCTTTTCCGATAAGTATTTATCATCAAGAGGAATTGATTCATGAAAGTACATACTTTAGATAAAGCCGAGTTAATCAGTGAAATTCAATACGGTTCAAACCTAAACCATGCTATGGAAGCAGGTCGCCGTGCAGATTTCGCCCTAATGATGTCTTTACTGTCTAATGACTTACGTGAAAATACACCTGTTGAAAAAATAGATGAAAAGAAAGTAACCGAAGATCTGCTTCGTCAACGCTTTCAACTTGCAGATGCTCAAATATTACGTAGCAATGAAGAGAGCTATTCTCGTGCCGCTTCTCAAGCGAACCAGTTTCATAATGGCGGTTTAGCTAGTGCTAAGTTGCAATATGGTCTAGCACCAGATGCAATGGCTTATATGCCTCAAGACACGTGTGATTTACCAGAAGATGTTTACCACAATTTATCTGGACACCAACGCCGTCAATTAGAATCAGGTAACGAGATTTTTAATGCTATCCCTCAAGATCTTTACAATGAACTAGTTACTGCTAAGCGTCATTCAGAAATGAATCTATACGTTTAACTCTCACTTAATCTTCTTTGTTAAGTCTCTACTCTATTCATCACTGTTTACTGCATTACCCTTACAACCTATTCATAGAAATTATGTGAGTTAGTGCATAAATCCTATCATTGAATGCAATTTAAACCTCATTTTCAACAAACCTCACAGCAGATATCCCATTTCTATCCCATATTAATAGCACCTATTTCAGTTAATTCTGCTCTTCTAAGGAAGGATGCTATGAAAATTGAACATTCAACCATTCTGATCACATCAGCTGGCAATTTTATGGGTCGAGCAGTTGCTTGCCATTTTGCCTCACTTGGTGCTCTTCTTATTATTGCAGACTCCAATAGCGATGCACTTGCTGAAACAGATCGCCTCTGTAGTCAGCTTAATAAAAATGTGATCAGTTTTGAGTTAAAGGATCAATCTTCAGAGAGTATCTGCCATTTATTTCATGCTATTGATGATAAGTGTTCTCATGGTATCGATGTATTAATTAATAACTACACTGACGTTGCCCTTCCAAGTTTATTCACGCCTCACCAAAATCATGGCTCTTTTCAATTAACTGAATTAGCGACAACTCTATTTACTTATGGTCAATTTGCCGCTCAACATATGCGCGATCATAACAAAGAAGGCGTTATCATAAATTTAGGGTATCACGAGCATTCACAGCAAGATAAAACGGTTGAAAGCTCGACCGCATTACTCGCAGGATTAACAAAAAGTTGGGCTAAAGAATTAAATCCCTTCAATATCCGCATTGGTGGCGTAGCTCCTCGCTTCTCTTCTACATCTTCAGAACTTAACTTCAATTTAATTAACCAAGAACTTATAAAAAACACAGAATATATTCTTGAAAATGATTACTTTAATGGTCGGATTATTGAAGCAACCGCTTAACGAACACCGCTTCTTTACCAATTAAACCACCATCAGAGCGATACCTCCTTCTAATAGCTTAAGCCTAAATTACAGACATAAAAAAACCACCTTATAAAGTAAGGTGGTTTTTTTCATTTCAATATTTTCAAATTATTAATGAAAACATCTTAGCTTATTTAGCATCGAATTATTTCTTTGCTTTTTTCGCTTTAACTTCTGCTTTCACTTCTGGTGCATCCATTACGTCAGCGTAAGCCGTACCGTAGTAAGAAGCGATTAATACTTCTTTAAGCTCTTTGATCAATGGGTAACGTGGGTTAGCACCAGTACATTGGTCATCAAACGCATCTTCAGCAATTGAATCCACTTTTGCCATGAATTCAGCTTCGTTAACGCCAGCCGCTTGAATTGACATTGGAATATCCAGTGCAATTTTAAGCTCTTCTAACCAACCAAGTAATGCATTAACTTTCGTTTCAGTATTACCTTCACGGTAACCTAAATGCTCTGCGATTTCAGCGTAACGAGCACGTGCTTTAGGACGGTCGTACTGAGAGAACGCAGCTTGTTTAGTTGGGTTGTTAGTTGCATTAAAACGTACTGTGTTAGCAATTAATAACGCGTTAGCAAGACCGTGTGGAATGTGGAATTCTGCACCTAATTTATGCGCCATTGAGTGACACACACCTAGGAAAGACTGCGCAAAAGACATACCAGCGATTGTTGCTGCATTGTGTACTTTCTCACGAGCGATTGGATCTTTCTTACCGTTAGCGTAAGAGCTTGGTAAGTACTCTTTAAGCATCTTAAGTGATTGCAGAGCGTGACCGTCTGAGTATTCGTTTGCAAGAACAGAAACGTAAGCTTCTAATGCGTGAGTTACTGCATCGTAACCACCGAATGCACATAAAGACTTAGGCATATCCATTACAAGGTTAGCATCAACAACAGCCATGTTTGGCGTTAGCTCGTAATCTGCTAATGGGTATTTTTGACCTGTTTTTTCATCTGTTACAACAGCAAATGGTGTAACTTCAGAACCTGTACCAGAAGTAGTTGTGATACATACTAGTTCAGCTTTTTGACCCATTTTAGGGAACTTGTAAATACGTTTACGGATATCCATAAAGCGCATAGATAGGTCTTCGAAATCAGTTTCTGGGTGCTCGTACATAACCCACATGATTTTCGCAGCATCCATCGGTGAACCACCACCAACCGCTAAGATAACATCAGGTTGGTAGCTTGCACATGCTTCAGCACCAGCTTTAACTACAGCTAATGTTGGATCCGCTTCTACTTCATGGAATACTTCAACTTCCATGCCTTTCTCTTTTAAGATTGAGCGTAGGTCATCGATGTAACCGTTGTTGAATAAGAAACGGTCAGTAACGATTAATGCACGTTTTTTACCTTCAAGGTCTGTCATTGCAATTGGTAAACAACCGCGACGGAAGTAGATAGATTTTGGTAGTTTATGCCACAACATATTTTCTGCTCGCTTAGCTACAATTTTCTTGTTGATAAGGTGCTTAGGACCTACGTTTTCAGAGATAGCGTTACCACCCCAAGAACCACAACCTAACGTTAGTGAAGGTGCTAATTCAAAGTTGTAAAGGTCACCGATACCACCTTGAGATGCTGGTGTATTCACAAGAATACGAGCAGTTTTCATTTTGTCACCGAAGTACGTAATACGCTCTTCGTTATTATCTTGGTCTGTGTAAAGTACTGAAGTATGACCAACACCACCTATGTCTAATACGATGCCCGCTTGACGTACTGCATCTTCAAAGTCTTTCGCTTTGAATAGACCTAGCGTTGGAGATAGTTTTTCATGAGCAAATTCGTCATCCCATGAAGCTTCTAGGCCTTCACCGATAAGAATTTTAGTAGAAGTAGGGACTTTAACATTTGCTAGCTCAGCAATTTTGTATGCTGGTTGGCCAACGATGTTAGCGTTAAGTGCGCCATCAATAAGCAGTACTTTACGTACTTTATTTGCGTCTTCTTTGCTTAGAACAACCGCGCCGTATTTAGCGAAACGAGCTTTAACTTCGTCGTAAATAGATTCAACAACGATTGCCGCTTGCTCAGAAGCACAGATAACACCGTTATCGAATGTTTTAGACATTAGGATAGAAGAAACAGCACGTTTGATATCAGCAGTTTCGTCGATAACTACAGGTGTGTTACCCGCGCCAACACCGATTGCAGGTTTACCTGAAGAGTAAGCCGCTTTAACCATGCCTGGACCACCAGTAGCAAGGATCATGTTGATATCGTCATGCTTCATTAGGCCGTTTGATAATTCAACAGATGGTTGGTCAATCCAACCAATGATGTCTTTTGGTGCACCCGCTTTAATTGCTGCATCTAATACTACTTTAGCAGCGTAGTTAGTTGCATTTTTAGCGCGTGGGTGTGGTGAGAAGATACAACCATTACGAGTTTTAAGACAGATTAACGCTTTAAAGATTGCTGTTGAAGTAGGGTTTGTTGTTGGAACGATTGCACAAACAATACCTAGAGGTTCAGCAATAGTGATCGTGCCACCTTCATCGTTACGATCGATGATGCCACACGTTAGTTCATCTTTGTATTTATTGTAAATAAACTCAGAAGCAAAGTGGTTTTTGATAACTTTATCTTCCATGATACCCATGCCAGATTCAGTTGCTGCCATTTTTGCTAGTTCAATACGAGCTGTTGAAGCTGCTAGAGATGCTGCACGGAAGATTGCATCAACTTTCTCTTGAGGAAAGTTAGCAAATTCTTTTTGCGCCGCTTTAACGCGTGCTACCAGAGCATCAAGTTCAGCTAAATTAGTTACAGGCATATTGTTTCTCCTAAAAATAAAAACTATAAAATTCATTAAAAACTATTTAGTAAGGATTCTGCTTTTTATCCTTTTTTGCAGCTCAGCTTAACCATTTATCTTAGTTACCTTGCTTTGCTTTCTTAGTAAATTGCTTTCAAAACTGATTATATTCTTTCACAATTTGAAAAGTATTGATTCAGATCAGTTATGAGAATTTATTTACCACTTTCGTCTTACCCCTTACGGATACCTCACAATAAAAGTGATTTATATCACAAACTTACATTCACTTAAGATCTAAGTCACAACAGGTATTAATAATAATTATATTAATACGAAAAAATTAAGTTGTAATAAAGTTACACAATAACGACCAAAAAAGACAAATTGTGGTGAAATCTCCGTGCCACTAAAGAGTGGCATAACTCGTATTAAATTCACATCTTTTATCCACTTAATAACTTGAGCTAGATCACTATATTATTAATATTCTTACTACTTAAGAGGGATAACGCACGAATCCCCATAAAGTTAAGGTGGAGAGTCACTATTTTTTTCATTATTCTTATTCAAGAGCAATGACTTGGACGCTAACAACATTTATGAAAACGAAACGAATGAAGCACTATTTATATACCATCATTTTTGGTACTCATACGAAAGGAGGGAAAAGATTTGATATCGCCTTAATTGTGTTGATCCTGACTTCTCAAGCAACACTAATCTTAGACTCTATTAGTTCAGTCAACGCTGTCTATGGAGAACTACTGTGGCGTTTAGAATATATTTTTACCGCAATATTCACACTCGAATATATTTTACGATTATATTGCTCACCAAAACCAAGTTCATATGCGAAAAGCTTTTATGGGGTAATTGATTTACTCGCTATTTTACCTACGTATCTAGCCCTCTTCTTCCCAAGTGCTAGCTACATTGCAATCATTCGACTATTGCGAGTAATGAGGATCTTCAGAGTATTAAAACTGGTTCGCTACTTACAAGACTCAAATATACTTCTACGCTCACTACTAATGGCAAAGCGAAAAATATTTATTTTCTTTAGTACCGTCGCTATTTTAGTTTCTGTATTTGGATCGCTAATGTTTGTGATAGAAGGGCCTGAAAATGGATTTACCAGTATTCCACAAAGCATTTATTGGGCAATTGTGACGATCACAACGGTCGGCTATGGCGATCTAGTGCCTCATACCGCATTAGGTAAAGCTATTGCGTCGATAACAATGTTACTTGGTTACTCAATTCTAGCAGTACCTACAGGGATAATTACCGCTGAATTAAATCAAGAGATGAACACTCATAGAGATCTAGTTCGGTGTCCGAACTGTGTAAAGGGAGGGCATGAATCTGATGCAATGCATTGTAAGCACTGTGGTAGCGAGCTTCCAGAACCTCATGAAAGAGTCGTAAATACAAACTCGCGTTAATTTTCTAACTCACTGAAACTATTTTATTCAGTGTAAAGCGTTAATGAGCCTTGAGCAGTATTGCTTACTGGCTCATTACCTAAGAATTTTGGCGCAGCAATAACAGCAAGTAATATGAACACTGCAGTAATGGCAGCAAATTTAGTTAAAACCTGTCCTTTTGTTTTTTTCATCGTACTTGTTCTTCAGTTTTATGATATTGCCGACAACTTACGCGAGTAAACTCTTATCGACAATTTTATAGATTCTTTTTGGGATCAATGTTGCATTAATATTCTTAACGATGAGATATTAAGCCAAAAAATCATTATGACGATACATTAACCCGAACAATATCTTCTTGTCCTTTTGAAAATTGCTTTTTTAATTCTGCTTTGGATTTAAGACTGATTTCGCCACCTTTAGCTACCGTCATGTGTTGCGCTTCTTTATTATGTTTTGATTGATACAACATCATCGCCTGCATACAAGTACTTCTTTGCTCTGCCGATAATGCAGTTCCATTGTGCCACTTTCCAGTCTCTACCGCATATTGTAGATTTTGAAATACTTCCGGTGTCATCGACTCTAATAATTTACTAATATCCATTATGTACTCTCTAATATGAACAGCAAGCAAACCATATCTTTTGATTAATGTTAGTCAATAAGCTGCCGATAAATTGGTGTAATGGATCACGTTTCCTTTTTTATTTCTACAGGATTACCATGTTTTTAACTATTCGACGACTCGCTCTACTTATTCCCACTGCATTTTTATTATCAGCTTGCTTTGATTCTAAGCCGACAACTGAACAACTGTGTGAAGATCATGAAGCTTTACAATGTGCTCAACTGAATATGAATGACGGTCAATGTCGCTCACAACGTGATGCTCTTATCCTTAATCGATTTGATGTATTAAAAAGTAATAGTGACTTAGATAAATTAAAAACGATCAAAGCAACTCATCAATATCAGACTTGCTTGACATCAGCAGCGCAAATAGAACCTATTACTGCAAAAGAAATAAAATCAAAACGAACCGAAGCCTTGCTAGATACGTATGATGCAATTGATGCACTTACTTTAGAACTAAAAGACTCAAAGGAACCAAAAGTACTTTTTTATCGTTGGGCAACTGGTGATAAAAATGCCTTACGCGCTTTCTTGCAGTTAGAAGGTACCAGTGCACTTGAAACAACAGAGCTACAATATGCACTCGCAACCTTTTATACCCAGCGAGATGGTAATAAGACCATCCTTATACTTAACCATGCGCTAGAACTACTTACTGAGCAAGATTATGACAACAATCAGCATACGACGGTAATTAAATCACTCGCCAGTATTAATCATAAAGAAAAGAACAAAGAGCACGCTTATGTTTGGGCGCTTGTTGGAAAAGGGTATGAATTACAAGTTGCCTCTGAACAACAACTTGATTTGTTATATCAATTTACTGACGTTGAAAAAGAAAGACTCAAACAAGCAAGTGAGCTAATAAAAGAGAGCATAGATAACTTAGCTTTTAAGGCCTCTTTATTACCTACTGAAAATAAATAACAGTTTAAGAACTAAAAAAGGAGCACATTGCTCCTTTTTTTATCTTCAATTAGATCTAGTTACATTTAAATTAAACAATAGAAACTAATTGATTACTCTTTCTCACCGAAAAACAAAGAAACTGAGTTTACACAAAAACGCTCGCCTGTCGTTTTCGGCCCATCATTAAATACATGACCTAAATGACTGTCGCACTGACGACAACGGATCTCTGTTCTTTGCATACCATGACTATTATCTTCTATATATAAAATAGCCTGATCATTTACTGGTGCATCAAAACTTGGCCAACCACACCCTGAGTCATATTTGTTTTCAGAAGAAAATAACACAGCCTGACAACAGGTACATGCATAAGTACCTGTCGCTTTATTATGCAATAGCTTGCCAGAAAAAGGGGCTTCTGTGCCTTGTTTTCTGCAAATATCAAACTCTTCTTGAGTCAATTTACCTCGCCAATCTGCTTCTGTCAGATCTGAAAACGATTTTGATTTGTCCATATCTCTATCTACCCCTTAATACTTATTTAAATTAAACCTTGCTTATAATCACCTTTGTAGCACATAATTTGCTGAAGTAATTTTACAGCAACCTAGCAAAATGACATTAACAGTTATGTCACTATTTTTCATAACATGTCACTAAGGTTATTAAATAACCAGACTTTCTATAAATTACGTAAGAATTTTTCTTTATGTTAACAGAATATGGTCTTTTTTTTGATTTTAAACAAGATAAATGGCATTTTCGCTTGCAGGTTGGCTCAGGATTTTGTAATTTTACTACCAGTTAATTTAAACCTGAAAATCAAATTTACGTTGTGGAGCAACATATAATGACTATCAAAGTAGGTATTAACGGTTTTGGCCGTATTGGACGTTTTGTTTTCCGTGCATCTGTAGAGCGCAATGACATCGAAGTTGTTGGTATTAACGATCTTATCGACGTTGAATACATGGCTTACATGCTTAAGTACGATTCAACTCACGGCCGTTTCAACGGTACTGTTGAAGTAGTTGACGGTAACCTAGTAGTTAACGGCAAAACTGTACGTGTTACAGCTGAACGTAACCCAGAAGAACTTAAGTGGGATGCAATCAACGTTGACGTTGTTGCTGAAGCTACTGGTCTTTTCCTTACTGACGAAACTGCTCGTAAACACATCACAGCTGGCGCTAAGAAAGTAGTTCTTACTGGTCCTTCTGGTGACGTACCAATGTTCGTTATGGGCGTTAACGCTGCAGATTACGCTGGTCAAGATATCGTTTCTAACGCTTCTTGTACTACTAACTGTCTTGCACCTATCGCTAAAGTACTTAACGACAAGTGGGGCATTGAATCTGGTCTTATGACTACAGTTCACGCAACTACAGCAACTCAAAAAACTGTAGATGGTCCTTCTGCGAAAGACTGGCGTGGTGGCCGTGGTGCTTCTCAAAACATCATCCCATCTTCAACTGGTGCAGCTAAAGCAGTAGGTAAAGTAATTCCTGAGCTTAACGGCCTTCTAACTGGTATGGCTTTCCGCGTACCAACTGCAAACGTTTCTGTTGTTGACCTTACAGTTAACCTAAAAACTGCTGCAACTTACGAAGAAATCTGTGCTGAAATGAAGCGTGCTTCTGAAAACGAATACGCTGGCGTTCTAGGTTACACAGACGAAGCTGTTGTTTCTCAAGACTTCATCGGCGAAACACAAACTTCAGTATTTGATGCTGCAGCTGGTGTTGCTCTAACTGACAAATTCGTTAAGCTTGTATCTTGGTACGACAACGAAATCGGTTACTCAAACAAAGTTCTTGACCTAATCGCTCACGTTTCTAAGTAAGCATTAGTTTAGACTTTCTTTGAAAGCTAACTTAAAAGGTTTTAGTATCTTTTAAGAATGAAAGGCGACTTAATTGTCGCCTTTTTTGTATCTGTAATTTAATGCCAAATTAGAGAATTGCCTGTAGATTATTACATTAATATAAGTATCTATTCCTTTTCGATAATCGACTACCACTGGCCTTTGCAATTAGCTTGGTAGAAAGTATCTAAAAAAGAATACGTATTTACTATTTTAGGAGTCACCTATGAATCTTACTCACCTTCCAACCATCAGTGTGTTATCTGATTGCGTTACCATTGCTCAATTAGACGATGTAAAAGTGGTTCGTGTACTTCATGAGAAAGCAGAAGCCGCAATTTCATTACACGGTGGTCATGTATTATCTTTCACTCCAAAAGGGCAAGACGACCTGATTTGGATGAGCAACGACGCTATTTTTAACCCTGATAAAGCAATTCGTGGGGGCGTGCCTGTATGTTGGCCTTGGTTTGGTCGTATCGCAAACCCTGCACACGGTTTTGCTCGTAATAGCCCTTGGACATTAGTAGAGCATCGTGAAAACGAAAATGGCGTTATGGTGGTTCTTGGGTTAAAAACGTCTGAAGAAACCAAAGCTATTTGGCCATTTGAATTTGAAGCGCGCTTAACTGTAGAAATTGGCGATCAGCTAACGATTACTCTTGATGCAAAAAACACAGATGATAAAGCGTGGAACTGCTCAGGAGCATTACACACATACCTAAATGTTGCTGATATTAACGCGACAACAATTACCGGTATGGGATCAAGCTATATTGATGGCTTACTGGAAGGGAAAGTATGTTCGGGCGGTGATACATTATCGATTGATGCGGCTGTTGATCGTGTTTACACTCAGCCAGAAAACACCGTCCTAGTCTCTGATACACAACGTACATTGTCTGTTACTAATTCAGGACACAATGCAGCGGTTATCTGGAATCCGTGGGTTGAAGGCGCTGAATCTATGGGTGACATGAACAATGATGGTTATCAAACTATGGTGTGTGTTGAATCAACCTATCATGCAGCAAGTCTAGAAACAGCTAAAGTAATTCAACCTAATGAATCATTTGTATTAAGTACAAAAATTAGCGCTTAATCTTAAAACCAGAAACAAAAACGGAAGCTCTAAGGCTTCCGTTTTTTATATCATCTACTTCTATATTAAATAGATGCTGAAATTATCTTTCCCAGTACGACTCTTCTAACGAATCTTCACGCTCTGGTAAACCACGAGATAAACGTGGTGAATGTTGCGCTAATACTTCAAAGCTTACACGGTTTGAGTACTTACATACTTGAGAAAACGAAGAGTATGTTAGGTATGAGTGCTGATGCTTACTTGAGTTAGGCACATTATTACGGTGATAATGATTTGCTGCCATATCGTGTAATAAAGCCGACAATGCTCCATCACCTGCCCCATTGGTATTCTTGATTTTTTCTGGGCCACCCATGTATGGTGAAATATGAGAATACACCTTCATTGGGTTTTCACAGCTGTCTTTAATAGCAGGACGGCTAAATTCATATTGGTTGAATTCCGCAATCGTACCAGGAAGCAATGGCAAAGAAGTTTCACGCTTCGCTTCGTCTTCAGTATAACCCGCCATATAAAGCCCTACAGGGCCCGCAGTACACAATACAAGATCAACCCATTCAAGAGCCTTATCAGCTGCTTCTAGAGGATCTGAAGCACCAGTAAGCGCCTCTCCTTCCTCTTCGTTCATAGCAACCACTGACACATGATCGTTTAGGAAGTCACGCCAGTATTGTGGGTCATCTTGAACAACAAACTTAGTACCCATAGTCAATACTACTGGTACGTCATGCTTTTTCGCGTACTCAATAGCTTGCATCGTAGCAGCTGGCATTGGGTCGCCATCTTTACAACGAACTAAATAAGCAGTCAGTACTAATGCAGATGCATTTTTAAAGATTTTCTCTGGAATGCTTTCTGCACGAAGTTGGTTCATGTCACCTTCGCTGATCGCAAACGTACGCTCACCGTCTTGGCTAATAAGCGCAAAACAGCGACCAATTGCACCAGGAACCGGTTGAAGGTAGTTCAAATCCATTCGGCTAGACGTATTACATAAGTAGCGGTATGAGTAGCTACCAATATGAATGTCTTCACTCATCACACCTAGCAATGTAGATTTATCATCTGCTAATACTGAGTAGTTATGAAGTGTGTTACCAATTGTACCACCAGCAAATTCGTTGGTGATCATGTTGTTATCTTTAAGCTCGTTATAAAGCATTTCCGCTTTATCATTATCGATAACCAGTGAGTGCCCTTTACTCAAGCCATACTTTTCAATAAAAGCATCATCAATTCGAGCTTCAATATCCACTAACGTTTGATCAATACCGATAATGTGCGTACGCGACATTTTTTTGGTTTCTTGAGCTTGGCTAACTAATGGATCACGAGCGTGAACTGGAAAATAATGCTTGGATTTACGCTGACCTGGAAATTTCATAAAATAATCATTCAACTGGCTAATGGAAGAAGTGCGAAGTTTAGCCGCTGAATAACTCTGCCGCAACTACTGATATTACCCTCAACGAAAGGCAAACGTTTGCTCTTTCTATTTGTTGATAGCTCTAGCCTTATAGAGGACATTCGTGATAATTTATGAGCGTATTTTTTAAAGGTAACCACCATGACAACTGAACTAATTAGCTATGATGACGTAATCGAAGTCGCTTACGATATTTTCCTTGAAATGGCTCAAGACAATCTTGAACCTGCTGATGTTGCATTATTCACTCTGCAATTTGATGACCGCGGCGCCGCTGAAGTCGTAGATACTGGTGATGACTGGTCTGAACAAGTTGGCTTTGATGTCGATGGCGAAATCTACGCTGAAGTTTTAATTGGCTTAGTTAATGAAGAATCTGATGTTTTAGATGATGTCTTTGCTCGCATGCTAGTAAGTCGTGATCCTGAACACAAGTTCTGCCACATGCTATGGAAGCGTGATTAATTTCACCAACCTTCCCATTTCATACTAAGGAGCATCTATTTGCTCCTTTTTTATTACTCTTTCTAATTGAATATCTCACTTAGCACCCCCATTATTTCTTTATGCTCACAAACTGCTGATAGCAGAAAATAATAAAGGAATACCATGTCTCAATTTCAATCTCGATGCCCATCGTGTAATGGACTCAATCGCCTTCCTATTGAACGTATTAATGACACAGCTACGTGTGGTCGTTGTAAAGAACAACTATTAGATGGAAAACCATTAGAGGGTACGTCTGATAATCTTGCTGCTTTAATGAATAGTGATAAACCTGTTGTTATCGACTTCTGGGCCCCGTGGTGTAATCCATGTGTTGGATTCTCTCCGGTATTTGAAGACGTTGCAGCTGAACGCAATGGCCAAGTTCGTTGTGTAAAAGTAAATACGGAAGCTCAACAACAAATTGCTGCACAATATCAGATCCGCTCTATCCCTACGATTATGGTCTTTAAGAACGGCCAGCGTGTAGATATGATTAATGGTGCATTACCAAAAGGTCAATTTGATCAGTGGCTAAATCAAGCACTGCTTAAATAATACCATTCTGGATAAGCAGTTGTTCAGATAATTGCGTAGGAAAAATCGATTAGAGCAAGGCATAAATTACAGTAACTAGTGGTTCTAATTACACCTAATTTTTGCAATAGAAAGGTATAACACAGATATAATCGATTTTAACAAGCAAGAATGATCAAATACTTATGTAGATTGGTATAATGTAAATAGCAGACAAACAAAAGCCGCTTTATGACTTAACATAAAGCGGCTTTTTAGTGTTTATCTAGTCTATGTTATAGAACAGATTAACCGATGAATTCTACACCGTTCATGTACTTACGTAGTACTTCAGGGATAGCAATCTTACCATCAGCTTGTTGGAAGTTCTCTAGGATAGCAACCATTGTACGACCTACAGCAAGACCTGAACCGTTCAATGTGTGAACCAATTCTGGTTTCTTCTCGCCTTGACGACGGAAACGCGCTTGCATACGACGAGCTTGGAAATCCCACATGTTTGAACAAGAAGAAATTTCACGGTACGTTTCTTGTGCTGGAACCCACACTTCTAAATCGTAAGTTTTACGAGAGCCGAAGCCCATGTCGCCAGTACAAAGAACAACTTTACGGTATGGAAGTTCTAGTAGTTGAAGTACTTTCTCAGCATGACCTGTTAGTTCTTCAAGCGCAGCCATTGAATCTTCTGGTTTCGTAATTTGAACTAATTCAACTTTGTCGAATTGGTGCATACGAATAAGACCACGAGTATCACGACCGTAAGAACCTGCTTCAGAACGGAAACATGGTGTGTGAGCTGTCATTTTCAGAGGCAAATCAGCTTCTTCAGTAATGGTATCGCGCACCATGTTTGTTACTGGAACTTCAGCTGTTGGGATAAGTGATAGCATCTTAAGAGGAACATCACTTACTTGCTCTGTTAATGGGCTTGTGTGGAATAGGTCTTCACCAAACTTTGGTAATTGACCTGTACCATATAAGCTATCGTGGTTTACTAAGTACGGTACATACATTTCCATGTAACCGTGCTCTTCAGTATGAAGATCAAGCATAAATTGTGCTAGTGCACGGTGAAGACGTGCAAATTGACCTTTCATTACGATAAAACGAGAGCCTGAAATTTTAACTGCGCTTGCAAAATCAAGACCATCAGCCATTTCACCCAGTTCAACGTGATCTTTCACTTCAAAGTCATACGCTAGAGGGTTGCCCCAACGTAATACTTCAACGTTTTCTTCTTCATCTTTACCATAAGGTACAGAATCATCAGGAAGGTTTGGTACAGACAAAGCGATAGTTTCGATTTGTTGTTGAAGATCAGCAAGCGCTACTTTTGCTTCATCTAGATCAGAACCTAGTGTTGCAACGTCAGCCATAATGCGAGCCGCTTCTTCATGATCACCCTTCGCTTTTGCTTGACCAATGGACTTCGAACGGGAATTACGCTGCGCTTGAAGCTCTTCAGTTTTTATCTGAAGGGACTTACGTTGTTCTTCAAGATCGCGAAGTGTCTCTACGTCTAGCTTAAAGCCACGACGTGCCAGTTTCTCTGCTGTTTCATCCAGCTCTGTACGAAGTAATTTTGAATCAAGCATTTGTAATCCTATGCCTTATGGTCATTGTGCGTTCAAAGTAAACAGAACCCACTTAATAATAAAATTTTGTGCAATTTTCTTTTCTAAATTGCGATTCGAATAAGATACCGAAAATGCCCTTTTATTGGTAGCGTTTTAAGGGACTGTTTTGATCTAATTTAGCTAAATACTCTAGCTTTTCGCTAATTTTGGTTTCTAGACCACGTTTTGTTGGAAAGTAGTACTTACGATCCTGCATTTCAGGCGGAAAATAATTCTCACCAGAAGCATACGCATTTGGCTCATCATGAGCATAACGATAGTCAGCTCCATACCCCATATCTTTCATTAATGACGTAGGTGCATTACGTAAATGATTTGGAACATCATAATCTGGTGAGTTAATCGCATCCATTTGCGCTTGTTTCCACGCGGTATAAACGGCATTACTTTTAGGAGCACACGCCAAATAAACCACTGCTTGAGCTATAGCCCTTTCCCCTTCTGCGGGACCAATTCGTGTAAAACAATCCCACGCATTCATCGCAATTTCCATCGCACGAGGATCGGCATTACCAATATCTTCAGAAGCAATCGCTAATAAACGACGCGCAACATACAAAGGATCACCACCTGCTGCAATAATACGCGCAGTCCAATACAATGCCGCATCAGGATTAGAGCCACGAATTGATTTATGAACAGCTGAGATTAAGTCGTACCACATATCCCCTTTATTATCGAAACGTGCCAGTTTTTCACCCGCCACTTCCGCTAATAAAGGCAAGTCCACCACTTTCTTACCTTCATGATCTTCTTCTGCCATATCGTGCAGAAGCTCAAGGTAATTGAGTGACATACGAGCATCGCCCGACACCAAATCAGCCAGTTGTAATTTCACCTCATCAGGAAGTATAAAATTATCATCATTTAAACCACGATCTTTATCTAAAAGCGCTTGGTCTATTACCTGAACGATATCTTGTTTTTCTAATGATTTTAATTTGTATACTCGCGCTCGCGATAACAATGCATTATTGAGCTCAAAAGAAGGATTTTCCGTTGTCGCACCAATAAAAGTAATCGTGCCATCTTCTATGTGCGGCAGAAAAGCATCTTGCTGGCTTTTATTAAAGCGATGGACCTCATCCACAAACATAATCGTTCTGCGGCCTGTGGTTTGATTCTCTTTCGCTTTTTCTATTGCAGCACGAATGTCTTTTACGCCAGAAGTGACCGCCGATACTCGTTCCACTTCTGCGTTGGTGTAATTAGCAGCCACTTCCGCTAATGTTGTTTTACCGGTGCCAGGAGGCCCCCATAAAATCATTGAGTGGATCTGTCCGGCTTCTAGCGCACGACGCAGCGGCTTACCAACACCTAGTAGATGTTGCTGACCAATGTATTGCTCAATATTTTGAGGGCGCATTCTAGCAGCAAGGGGACGAAAATCGTCCCCTGCTGAAAAATCTAAACTGAAGTTACTCACGTTTATCCTTTATCTTTCATTAGCGTTGATCATCGATATCAACACCTGCTGGCACAGTAAAACTGAAATTACTTTGCGCTGGTTTTTTCGCTTCAAATTTCGTAAAGCTAAAGTCACTACGTTGTCCATCTTGCTCTACAACAGAGAATCCAGTGACATTACCTGATGGCTGTATATTGACAATAAAGTCGCTTTTTACTGCTGAATCAGATTTTGGAGACACGGTGAACGCATCACCATTTTGCGTCACAGAATAATTATCCCAATCAGAAGACTTATTACGTGTTAATAATACAAATGGGGTCTGTGTTGTGGCTTTTTCAAGTCCCATTAAGGTAACTTGTTCAACAAATGGATTGTAATACCATAGTGTTTCGCCATCAGTGACCAACAAATTCTCATCGGGAGTCTGTGTATGCCAACGAAACAAATTAGGACGTAGAATTTTCACATCCCCTTCGCCTTGCATTAATACATCCCCTTCAGGGCTCACTACTTTTTGAGTAAATACCGCTTCAAAGCCAGCATTTTGATTTAAACGCTCAGTCAATTCACTTTGAGGAGACGCCAACGCTGCAGCGCTAAATACGCCAGAACTTAACAAACACAGAGAAACTAAAAACTTTTTCATCAATAATTTTCACTTATCTAAATAGAAATAATGCCAATTCGATTAATCGCCGCTACCTACTGGCGGTGGCGCTATCACTTCACGGTTACCATTATGGCCCGGAGTACTTACGATCCCATGCGCCTCTAATTGCTCAACAATACGAGCAGCACGGTTATACCCAATTCTAAATTGACGTTGAACCCCAGATACAGAGCCTCTTCGAGATGTCGTTACAAACTCAACCACTTGATCGAACAATTGATCAAGCTCTTCTTCATTGTCTGACTTTTCACCAGGCAGTAAAGATTCTGCGCCTTGCTCACTCTTAGTAATCGCTTCAATGTAATTTGGACGACCACGCGCTTTCCAATCATTTACGACGGCATGTACATCATCATCTGATGCAAACGCACCGTGAACACGAACGGTATGGTTAGAACCCGGTGCTAAGTAAAGCATATCACCCATACCAAGTAGAGATTCAGCACCACCTTGGTCAAGAATAGTTCTTGAATCGGTTTTAGTTGATACCGTAAACGCAACACGTGTTGGAATGTTTGCTTTAATCAAACCAGTAATAACATCTACCGATGGACGTTGGGTTGCCAAGATTAGGTGAATACCTGCTGCACGCGCTTTTTGAGCCAAACGAGCAATCAATTCTTCTACTTTCTTACCAACAACCATCATCAAATCAGCAAATTCATCGACGATAACAATAATAGACGGCAGTTTTTCTAACAATGGTGGCATCTCATCCATGCTATCACCCGGTTTCCATAATGGATCATGGATTGGGTGCCCTGCTGCTGCTGCCATTTTCAATTTATCATTAAAGCCTTGTAGGTTACGGACCCCTAACGCTGACATTAATTTATAACGACGTTCCATTTCACCAACACACCAACGCAATGCATTACCCGCGTCTTTCATGTCAGTAACAACTTCAGTCAATAGGTGTGGGATTCCTTCATAGATAGAAAGTTCCAACATTTTTGGATCAATCATGATAAAACGTACATCTTCTGGGGTCGCTTTATACAACACACTCAAAATCATGACGTTTACACCAACCGATTTACCAGAACCCGTAGTACCAGCAACCAGTACGTGAGGCATTTTTGCTAAATCAGCAATAACCGCTTCACCAGCAATATCAAGCCCCATAACGACGGTTGTTGGTGATTTTGCATTTTTAAATGTATCACTACCAACCACATCAGAGAAAAACACGGTTTGACGATTAAAGTTAGGAAGCTCTAAACCTACGTAAGGTTTACCCGGAATAACTTCAACAACACGTACCGCCATCGCAGATAAAGAACGCGCTAAATCGGTTGCAAGGCCTGAGATACGGCTTACCTTAACACCAGGTGCTAAATCTAATTCAAAACGTGTAATAACAGGCCCTGGGAAGATATCCACCACTCGCGCTTTAATTTTGTAATCAGCCAGTTTTGCTTCAACCAAACGAGCCGTATGCTCTAGTGATTCACGAGACTCCATTTCTGCGCGAGTGTCAGGAGAGTACAATAGCTCCAGAGTCGGCATTGGAGACGTTGGTTTTGGTAAATTAGGTTCAGAGTTAACCAAGAACGGATTTTGTAATGCCGCTTGTGTCGCTTTCTCTTTTGCCACTAACGCTTGGAATGCCGCTATATCAGCATCTGAATGCTCTGGTTTTTCTTCAGGAAGTACTTCTTCAATGACAACATCATGAAGTGTCTCTTCAACCGTTTGCTCAACAACTTCTTCAATCTCTGTTTCTTGAGTCTGTTGCTCGACCGCGCTAAATGAAGAAAATGACTCTTCTTCTATTGCTTGAGGCTCTTCATGTGCTGAGAAATGAATATTGTCTTCAATGGTTTCATCTTGCTCTAGATTAGCCGTAAACGTATCTTCATGATTAGCAGAAGTCTCTTGATATTCATTCTGCCATTCATTTAATGTTTCAGCGCTTTCTTGATTCTCTACCACACTCGGTTCAACAAATTCATCAGTAGCACTAGAAAAAGAACTGATCTCTTGATATTCAGCTTGTTCATTATCTTGAGTATTTAATGAATCAAGGTGGTTGCTTTCAGTCGTGATATCAACAAAAGGAGTCAATTCATCTTCAATTAGTAAAGGCTCATCAATAATAGCAACTTCTTCTGCACCAACAGCCATTGCTGTCGAGCTTAATACTGCCGCACTAACAATAGGATTAGGATTAAAGGCCTTCTCTGCATCAACTTTTCTTAATAGAGGATCTTGAACTAATGCTTCATTATCTAATTCAGCAATTGTCGCGTTGCTACGCATGGATAAATTCAATCCATCTTCTAAAATTTCCGGAGACGTCGGTTCATTTTGTTCTGTGGCATACAATGATGGTGCGACAACGCTATTTTCAAGAACACTATTCTCAGTAACGTTATCTTCAACCTGCTCTATTTCTATTAATGAAGTCTCTGCTTGATGAACTACTGGCTCAGAAGCATAATCGCTTGGTGTCGAGAATAGAGGGTCATCTGAATACGTATTTTCACCTGCAAACATTGAGGCTTCACGAGCCGAAATTTTAGGCGTTTCAAATGGGTCAACCTCTGTATTTTCGACAGCAGAAGAAATAGATGGTGCAGAAGTAAATGAATGAGACAGATCTGTATCTACTGCTTCTTGCTTGTAATCATTCTCACTTTCAACTTCATACGTTTCGTCTTCCGTCTTTCTCATTTTATTTACAATAGTTCTAACGCCTTCCAGCGCCATGCCACCAAGGTTGTCAACAATAGTTAACCAAGAAACACCTGTAAATAATGTTAAGCCCGCTCCCCATAAGAACATGAAAATAAGCGTTGAACCAAGCAAATTCAAAATAGGGGTTGTTAGGCTAGTAAGTACGTCACCAACCACACCGCCAGATGAGAAATACCATAAATCATCAAAACTGGTATCGGCTAAAGCACAGCTGGTTAAAAATAGAATTAAAAGACCTAAGATGCGAGTTCCGATCATCATTAGATCCAACTCACGCTCTTCTTGGTCTTGGTTTTTTTTACGAAAAACGACCCAAGTACAGCCTAAAAGAATGACCGGTAATAGATAAGCTAAAGAACCAAAGGCAAAGAAAAGCGTATCAGCGATCCATGCTCCAAAGGAACCACCAGCATTCTCAACACTGCCATCCCAGGCAGTCTGAGACCATGAAGGATCCGCAGGATTAAAACTAAATAAGGAGATGACAATAAAGATAGTCGCAAGTAGACCTACAATAAATAGTGCTTCTTGCAAACGTTGATTGCCATTTAATCGTTCTTTTTCTGGTTCAGCTACGGTTTCAACTTTTAACGTTGTCAGCTGAATTTTTCTCTCAGAAATCTTTTCTTTAATCTTTGTAAACAAAATACTATCCAATGTTACTGTGCTTAGATTTAGTCATCCCTCTTTAATGTATAAATGCATTCGAAGAGAAAAAAGCAAGGATCACTAAATCTGTAGAAATTAAAAACAAGTCGAGCGGCATAACGCCGCTCGTCATTACTCAAAGGCATCTTAGGTAGAATATACCTAATAGCCTTTAAGCTCTTCAAGGTTTTGTAAATTAAAGAACAAAAAAATCTCTAAAATTTAGAACCTTGATACCATTAGCGAGTTTTAATCACTAAATGGTTAGTCTGTTTTACCTCTTCCATGACTACGTAAGTACGTGTGTCGTTTACTCCAGGAAGACGCAACAGTGTATCACCAAGCAATCGGCGATAAGCACTCATATCTGATACTCGAGTCTTTAAAAGATAATCAAAATCACCTGAAACAAGGTGACACTCTTGAATATCGTCTAATAACTGTACCGCTGTATTAAATTGTTCAAACACATCGGGTGCACCACGGTTCAGTGTGATCTCAACAAATACTAATAATGATGCATCTAAATATTGTGGATTCAACAAGGCAGTATAGCCATTGATGTACCCTTGACGCTCTAAACGACGAACACGCTCTAAACACGGAGTTGGTGATAAGCCCACTCTCTTAGATAATTCAACATTTGAAATTCGTCCATCTTTTTGGAGTTCATTTAAAATATTGCGATCGATACGATCCAGTTCCTTGGACGGTTTCTTATTATCTACCATTTTTTATTCCACCTTATTACTTCCTTGCAAAAAAATATACTACAACTTTTTAATATTTAGCATCAAATTTTGCTAATTACAAACTATACTAGTTAAAAATTCGAAACAAAAACCCTACAAGCAGTCATAATAACCATAACATAAAAGGAAATCAGGATGATCATTGGCGTACCTAAGGAAATAAAAAATCATGAATACCGCGTTGGCATGATCCCAGCGAGTGTTCGAGAATTAATATCCCATGGCCATGACGTTTTTGTCGAAACAAAAGCCGGTTCTGGCATTGGTTTTACCGACGATGATTACATCGCGGTAGGCGCATCCATTCTTCCTACAGCCGAAGACGTTTTTGCTCAAGCTGACATGATTGTTAAAGTTAAAGAGCCACAAGCTATTGAACGTGCAATGCTACGTGAAGGGCAAATTTTATTCACGTATTTACATCTTGCACCAGATTTTCCACAAACAGAAGACTTAATTAAGAGTAAAGCTGTCTGCATCGCATATGAGACTGTAACAGATTATATGGGTAGACTGCCACTATTAGCACCAATGTCTGAAGTTGCAGGACGTATGTCTATTCAAGCAGGTGCTCAAACTCTTGAAAAATCAAACGGTGGTCGCGGTCTACTTCTTGGTGGTGTACCTGGTGTTGAACCTGCAAAAGTAGTCGTTGTAGGCGGCGGTGTTGTTGGTGCAAATGCGGCACGAATGGCTGTTGGTATGCGTGCTGACGTAACTATTTTAGATCGTAACATCGATACACTTCGAGCTCTAGATGAAGAGTTCCAAGGGCGCGCTAAAGTAGTTTACTCAACCGTTGATGCTATTGAGAAGCACGTACTAGAAGCTGACCTTGTTATTGGTGCTGTACTTATTCCTGGTGCTGCTGCACCTAAACTGGTTACGGCTGATCACATTAAACGTATGAAACCAGGCGCGGCGGTTGTTGATGTTGCTATTGACCAAGGCGGTTGTTTTGAAACGTCTCATGCAACTACACACGCAGACCCTACTTACATCGTAGATGAAGTGGTTCACTACTGTGTTGCCAACATGCCAGGTGCCGTTGCTCGCACATCTACTTTTGCGCTTAATAATGCAACCCTTCCATATATTATTAAATTAGCAGATAAAGGCTATAAAGCAGCACTTCTTGAAGATAAAGGCTTCCTAGATGGCCTAAACGTTATCCACGGTAAAGTGACTTGCAAAGAAGTAGCAGAAAGCTTTGATTTAGAATATGTCTCTCCAGAAGCAGCACTAACTGCGTAAAAACATATCCTATAACAAAATCATTTGAGGGCACCCGCTGTGGTGCCCTTTCTTTACTGCAATAAATTCCATACAATCACCTTAATCACTAAGGATGATGAACACACCCTTGTCGTTCCCACCTTATTTCTCGTTTTTTGATTTTAGCTCGGAGATCCTATGAGCAACGTTAAGCATTCTAAATTATTGATCCTTGGCTCTGGCCCTGCTGGTTATACTGCTGCTGTATATGCTGCACGAGCAAACCTAAACCCTGTAATGATCACAGGTATGCAGCAAGGTGGACAATTAACCACAACGACAGAAGTTGAAAATTGGCCTGGTGGCGCTGCAGATATGACGGGCCCAGGTTTAATGGAAGAGATGAAAGCACACGCGGAACGTTTCAATACTGAAATGATTTTTGATCATATTAACGAAACTGATTTCAGCCAGCGTCCTTTCCGCCTAAAAGGCGATTCTGCTGAATATACCTGTGATGCTTTAATCATCTCAACTGGCGCTTCAGCTAAATATCTAGGCTTAGAATCTGAAGAAGCATTTAAAGGCCGTGGCGTTTCAGCTTGTGCTACGTGTGACGGTTTCTTCTACCGTAATCAAAAAGTAGCGGTTGTTGGCGGTGGTAATACTGCTGTTGAAGAAGCATTGTACTTATCAAACATCGCCGCTGAAGTGCATTTGATCCATCGTCGCGATACCTTCCGTTCTGAAAAAATCCTAATTGACCGCTTAATGGATAAAGTTGAAAACGGCAATATCATCTTACATACCGACCGTACGCTAGATGAAGTACTAGGTGATGAAATGGGTGTTACCGGTGTTCGATTAAAAGACACAAAATCTGATGCGACTGAAGATTTAGAAGTCATGGGCGCATTCATTGCTATTGGTCATCAACCAAATACCGCTATTTTCAATGGTCAACTTAATATGGAAAATGGCTACATTAAGGTGAAATCAGGCCTTGAAGGCAATGCAACTCAAACGAGTATTGAAGGTATCTTCGCTGCGGGAGACGTTATGGACCATAATTATCGTCAAGCAATTACCTCTGCTGGTACAGGTTGTATGGCTGCATTAGATGCAGAGCGCTTTTTAGATGCGTTAGAAGCAAAAGAAAGTTAAACTGTCTGCCGTTAACGTTAAACCCGAAGCGAATACTTCGGGTTTCTTTTGCTCATCTTATTTTACTGATGTACATATGGTTTCTTATATTCTAATTATTAAAATAGATACTGTACGTATGTAAAATAATACAAAACGTAAGCCTTCATATTATGGATAAAAATCAACAGCGCGAGTTAGGACAATGGCTTAAAGGTCAGAGTAAACTTGCAAAAAAATGGCTAACCCTCTCTATCGGGCTTGGCTTTCTTTCTAGCCTTTTTCTTATAGCACAAGCTGCATTACTTGCCGATATCTTGCACCAACTGATTATTGAACAAGTAGATAAGTACGAACTCATTTCCCACTTTGTCGCTATTCTCGCAATTGTTGCTATTCGAGCAGCTTGTAGTTGGGGTCGTGAAATTGCTGGCTATCGATGTGGTGAGTATGTCCGTGTTCATATTCGCCAATTGGTGATGAATAAACTTCAAGAGTTAGGCCCTGCCTATATAAAGGGCAAGCCAGCTGGTACATGGGCAACCTTATTACTCGAACAAGTAGAAGACATGCAAGATTTCTTCTCTCGCTATCTGCCACAGATGTCTTTGTCCGTATTAATTCCTTTTGCCATTTTGATTGTCGTCTTCCCACAAAACTGGGCTGCAGGTTTAGTATTCCTATTAACCGCGCCGTTGGTTCCACTATTTATGGCTCTGGTTGGTATGGGTGCTGCTGATGCTAACCGCCGTAACTTTAAAGCGCTACAACGTTTGTCAGGCCATTTTTATGACCGCCTGCAATCGATGACGACTATCCGTTTATTCAATAAAACCGCTCAAGAAACCGAGCATTTACATGGTGCTTCTGAAATCTTTCGTAAACGCACTATGGAAGTACTAAGACTGGCTTTCTTATCCTCTGCGGTATTAGAGTTTTTCACTTCAATTTCAATTGCTATCGTAGCGGTCTACTTTGGTTTTACCTTTATAGGTGAATTAGACTTTGGCCATTACGGAACCACAGTTACGCTATTTACTGGTTTATTTATTCTTATTCTTGCCCCAGAGTTTTATCAACCACTGCGAGATTTAGGTACTTTTTACCACGCAAAAGCACAAGCTGTCGGCGCTGCTGAATCTCTTGTTGAGTTTTTAAATACTGACACTAATGCTCAAACTAATGGCACTAAAAAAGTGTCTGATTCAACCACGCTTGATATTCAAGTTACCGATCTGATTGTGACTACGCATGATGACAAAACGTTATTAGGCCCTATTAGCTTTCACCTTTTTGAAGGTTCTCAAACTGCGTTAGTCGGTCCAAGTGGCGCGGGTAAAACTAGCTTAATTAATGCCATATTAGGTTTCTTACCTTATCAAGGCAGCATTAAGATTAATGGCATAGAGCTGTCTGAGTTAGATAAGAAACAGTGGTATCAAGACATTAATTGGGTTGGACAAAACCCTACCCTAGTTCATGGCACCATCGAAGAAAACATCACCTTAGGTAAACAAGAGATCACAAAAGACCAACTTGATTCAGCAAGCAAACAAGCCTTTGCTAATGAATTTATTGATGATCTTGGTTATCAGCACGCTATTTCAGATCGCTCAGGTGGTTTATCTGTTGGACAGGCTCAACGTTTAGCGTTAGCTCGTGCACTGTTACAGCAAGGTCGTTTATGGATTTTAGATGAGCCAACCGCTAGCCTTGATGCTAAAAGTGAACGTCTGGTAATGAAGAGCTTAAATGAAGCGACTCAAGGGCTAACCACCTTAATGATCAGCCATCGTTTAGATCAACTTCATGCGATGAACACCATTTTAGTTATGGATAAAGGTCAAGTGGTTCAATCTGGTTCATTTGATGAAATTAAAGACTCCGGCTTATTTGCAACCATGCTTGCCGCAAAACAACCAAAGCAAGGTGATCTTGATGCGTGATTTACTGCCTTACATTAAATTATACAAAAAACATTGGTTTGGCCTAACACTAGGTATGTTACTTAGCTTTGCAACCTTATTTGCATCTATCGGCTTATTAACGATTTCAGGCTGGTTTATTTCAGCTTCAGCTCTTGCTGGTTTAACCATTGCTCGTGAAACATTTAACTACATGCTTCCTGCGGGAGCGGTACGTGGTTTCTCTATCGGCCGAACCGCTGGTCGTTGGGGAGAACGAGTCGTTAGTCACAATGCTACCTTTAAATTACTAACTGAATTACGTATTTTCTTCTTTAAAAAATTAATACCGTTAATTCCAGGTCGTTTTTCAAAGCTGCGTGACGCCGATTTATTAAACCGTCTTGTTGCTGATGTCGATGCGATGGACCATGTCTATCTGCGTCTTATTAGTCCAATTATTGTTGGTACATTAGGCATTATCGGACTAACCGCTTTTCTTGCGTGGTTTGATGTCACTATAGGCCTGACTCTTGGCGCGATTCTATTTTCTCTACTGCTTATCTGGCCTACCCTTTTCTATAAGTTAGGCAAACAAAATGGTGCAGATCTTACTCAAAATAAAGCCACATTGAGAATTAAAACCTTAGATTGGCTTCAAGGTAATGCTGAACTGCGTATCTTTGGTGCAGAAGAGCAATATCACCAACGTATTCTTGATGCTCAAGTCGCACTGTTATCTAATCAACGTCACATGGCAACATTGACTGGCTTAGCTAATGGGCTGCTGCTTTTAGCTAACGGCTGGACACTGCTATTAATGCTGTGGATCTCTGCAGATGGTATTGCTGGTATGACGCCAGATCCAATGGTGGCTATGGTTGCCTTTGCGACAATGGCAAGTTTTGAATTATTAATGCCAATTGCAGGCGCTTTCCAATATTTAGGCCAGACATTAAGTTCTGCTCGTCGCTTAAATGAAATCATCACCGCGGAACCAGATACTGTCTTTGATGAAAATGGCGTAACTCAAGAGATAAAAGGTAACTTAACGATCTCTGATGTGAGTTACCAATATCTTGATGCGGATACCGATGCGATCACACACGTCTCACTCGATCTACTTGCAGGTCAAAAAATGGCGATCGTGGGTCAAACAGGCTCAGGTAAATCAACCTTATTGCAGTTACTAACTCGTCAATGGGATCCTAAATCAGGCTCTATTGCCATTGATGGTGTCCAACTGCCTAAATGGAAAGAATCAAGCCTACGCAGCGCTATGTCGGTTGTTAGTCAGCGTGTTGATATTCTTAATGGCTCATTAAGAGATAACCTCTTACTCGCAAACGATGAAGCAAATGACGAGTTATTAACCCAAACGCTAAATAAGGTAGGCCTAGGCGATCTTACTGCTGATGAGGGCTTAAATACCTGGCTAGGAGATGGCGGACGTCAACTTTCTGGTGGTGAACGCCGCCGTATTGGTATTGCACGAGCTTTATTACACAACGCTCCTATCGTGTTACTTGATGAACCAACCGAAGGCTTAGATCAAAAAACAGAGCAACAAATAATGTCTGTATTAAATGATCATATTAAAGATAAAACCGTGGTATTTATTACCCACCGATTGGTTAATTTAGAAAACATGGACCATATCTGTCTTATGGATCACGGTGAAATAACGGAACAAGGCACACATGAGAGCTTACTTGCACTCAATGGGGCTTACCATCAGCTATGGCAACGTTTTTAAATAAAGCATTAGCTCGTTAACCACCTGCTTATTCTGAAACCATAAAAAAGCCGATACTGTTTATTCAGTATCGGCTTTTTATTTACTCTGTATTTAGCTCATCTACTAATTAGATAAAACCAACACCTATGCGTATTTAGTTTCAAATTCTTTCATAAATTCAACTAACGCTTGAACACCTTCTAATGGCATTGCGTTATAAATAGATGCACGCATACCACCCACCGCTCTATGTCCTTTTAAGGCTTTTAGACCAGAATCATCTGCTAATGATAAGAATGTCTCATCCAGCTCTGGATTAGCTAACTGAAATGGAACATTCATTAACGAACGGTTATCTGCATGAACATCGTTACGATAGAAATCAGAGTGATCAATATAATCGTATAGTACCGCTGCTTTCTTACGGTTATGCGCTTCCATAGCCTCAATGCCGCCATGAGCTTTTAGCCATTTGAAAACTAAACCCGAAAGATACCAAGCGTATGTTGGTGGTGTATTGAACATTGACTCTTTATCAGCCAATACGCCATAGCTTAATACGCTAGGAAGTGCATCTGCTGCTAGTTCAAGTAAATCATCGCGTACAATTACAATGGTTAAGCCTGCTGGTCCAATATTCTTTTGCGCACCAGCATAAATGACACCATATTTTGATACATCAATTTGACGCGATAAGATCGTAGACGACATATCAGCGACAATTGGTTTATCAGTGACCGGTAAATCATTAATTTCGATACCGTCAATGGTTTCATTTGGACAAAAATGCACATAAGCCGCATCATCACTTAATGCCCATTCAGCAGCAGGCTGAACGGCTTTTTTGCCATCGACAGTAATAATGGTTTCAATGACATTCGGCGTACAATATTTTTTTGCTTCAGTCACTGCACTTTGAGCCCAATACCCCGCATCCACATAATCCGCTTTAGTGTTTCCACCAAGTAGATTCAATGGAACCGCTGCAAATTGTGCTCGTGCGCCGCCTTGGCAAAACAATACCTTATAATTCTCAGGAATTGATAATAAATCACGCAGATCTTGCTCAGAGTCTTCCGCAACTTTAATGAACTCTTTACTACGGTGGCTAATCTCCATAACTGAAGTGCCTAAACCGTTCCAATTCACCAATTCCTTTTGAGCTTGGGCTAGAACGTCTACTGGCAGCATTGCTGGACCAGCACAAAAGTTAAATACTTTTTCCATGTTTCTCAAAGGCTCCTGCTATTTTATAAAAGATGTTTACATAAAATAATGTATAGAAATTAATACCACCTTTTCTCTCACAAGGAAATCAGAAAGTGATCTAATTCACTAAATCACTCAAATATTATCTATAGATAAAAAAATAGCCCACCTAGTGAGCTATTTTGATTCAATAAAAGACGATTAACGTAAATAGCTTAAAAAGCCTAATAGCATAAACAACGGCATTTTTTGTCCGTTAAGCAACTCAATTTGACCATTTGCAATCGTTGCAGATAAACGGTAATTATCACCCTCTTCTACGGCAAACTCATTAATCAATAATTCATCCATTTGCATACGCAACTCTGGCGTCTCATCAACTAATTTCTTTGCAATAACTAATTCCGTTTTCCCTTCTAGGGTTTGAACTAATTTATCTGCATTTTGAGAAGCTCTTGCCGTACCAGCTGGTAGCGCTAATCTAATGCTGCTATCAACTTTACTACCAAGTACTTCAGCACTGAATTGATTGATATTAACTTTAAAACCTTTGGCTGCTAACAAATCAAATGACAACATAAGTTGCTGAATTTTATCATTGTCTAGCTCTTGGTCTTGAAGTAGCGGAACCAATTTAATTAATGCGTCGTAATTTAGGTCTTCAAAACTAATATCAAAAGTACCTTCTTTAAGCACTCCAGCGTCAGTATTCACTTCTGCTAACGTCAGTACATTTTGAGAGGTAAAGGTATTGTCTTCAGCCTTATCTTTTACTTCAGTTAAGTGATTACTGCTTGTGTATTTAAGTCCTTTCACTTCATTATTAATTTGGCTTTCAATATCATTTAATAACATTTTCTCAATGCTAACATTCGCCTCACCAATAAAAATATCACCAACATAATGACCAGCGCTTTGACCCGCAACATTATCAATAATCATTTCAGACTGGTTATTTAAGCGTATTTCAGTTTTAGGCAATTGATATGACACATTGAACTGACCGTCTTTTTCAATAACAGCAGAAACTTGACTTGCCGCTAAGAAAAGCTTTTCAACCCCTTGAGCTTGAAGGTCTTCAGTCATGAAATTCGTGTCTTTACTTGATAGCAGTAATTCTGTCGTTCCTGTCAGTTGGCTCTCAGTGGTTAATGTTAGCCCTTTAATAAACTCTGATGTGTCACTCGTTGTATCAAACGTTGACACTGAAGATACTGAGAATAGCCCATGAGAAATATCATGATTAATAATCACTTCTGTTGGGTAACCCGCATGTTCTAACTCTTCACTCAATCCCTTATCAATCACATGAATTCGGCTCTGCGCTGTTGAGCTTAAATAACCGCGATCATAAGAAACAGATTCAACCTCAATGATCGAATTATGATAAGAAGCTATCCCATCTTTAAAAATAGCTTCACCAATCTTCCCTGTGGCAAATGGCCAGCAAGCGATAATTGCAATCGCGCCACCAATTGCAGCGTACTTTCTTAATTCGTTCATATTGTTATCCAATTTTATCCATTTTTGTCAGTTTACCTAAGTCACTCACTGCAATACAACTCTATTTATAAGATAAACTTGCTTTCTAATCAGCAAAATAACTTGTCTTGGCTTATATTTTGCTTATTTAAAACAAAACGAATACACGTTAATTTTTTGACTAATTGCTGTAACTCTAAAATTTATAGACTACCTTCTAGCAAAAATACCCATTTCTGTTAGTATCTAGAGCATATTTTTTATTACAGCACTCAATTTGATAGGTTTCAAATATCATGATCCGTAAGACACTTTTAGCTTCAAGCCTAATGTTCATTTCAGCAACGTCAATGGCTGCAGATAATGACCCAAACAATGCAATCATGAGCAACTTCAGCTATGACTATGTTGAAGCTCGTATTGGATTTAGCCCTTCAACATTTGGTGCTGGTTTTAGTAAATCAATTCACCCTAACGCACACGCTATCGTTTCAGTTGATTCTGAACTAGATGGTGATTACGACTTAGCAACAGGTCTTGGTTTTCATGCTCCAGTAAATAACTGGGCTGATATTACTGGTGAAATGTTGCTTCGCGTTGTTGATGATAACAAGCACTACAAAAACGATACAGGTATGGAGCTTAACTTAGGCGTTCGCCAATGGTTAGGTCCTCAACTAGAAGTCGGTGGTAAAGTAGGTTACCTATCAATTGATGATAATGACGATACGTTATTCTCTGTATATGGTCGATTCCACTCAACAGAGCTATTCTCTATTGGTGCTGAAGGTCGATTCAATGGCATCTATGGCGACCAGTTACTACTAACTGCACGCTTTAAATACTAAGTTTTTAAGAGCTAATTTTTTAAGAACTAAGTTTCTAAGCACTAAGCTTACTTATTAAAGTTTAGAGCAAAAAAAACCTCGTTATACCTATAAATCAAAAGGAATAACGAGGTTTTTTTATTGGTATACTCAAACTTGTTGTAATAAGGCTCTTTTTGTTGGTTCTTGCAATAATGTCCAATGCACACCTGACTCTGCACCGGCAAACTTCCAAAGCAATTTCACATCAACATCACCACCATACGTTGTATTTACTTTCCTAAATACATCGACAGCTCCAGTGTTCAAAAAAGCATTAACATCTGGAATTCCTGCTTTCTTTACCATTCTTTCTAATGTTAATTGCATATTCGGCAAATCACGTAATCGACGATTCTCTTTTGATTTCTTGAACTCTCTTTCTGCTCGTGAGTTTTCCATCGCTTCTTTAATTATATTCAAAAGCAACGCTGGTTTTTTATCAAATAACTCACTGATATCAAAATAATTAACTGTCGCTATTGTTGTTTTCTTTACGTGCTTAAAACGTTCACAGCCTAGCTTTTCAAATTGCTCATCAACTAACCCACCACCTCGAACATACAGTCGTCCTTCAGTTACGAGCGAAAACATAGCGTCTTCAGTAAATAATCCAACACCACCAAACATCGAGCGTTTATTAAATCGACCCAGTTTTTTTACAAAATTAAAAAAGCGTTCCTCTAGATGACTCATTTCGATCTCCTTGATCTTAAACTCAGTGACCCCCGTCCCTGTCATAAATTTGACATCAAGCAATTGAATAATAAACGTACAATTTTATATTTTCTATTATTTTTATATTAAGCATTGAATCTACAGTTAATTATCTAACTGCGATCACAATCCTCTATGTTAATTCGTGTCGGCAAGTAAGTAGTTTCACCGACTTAGCTCTCATTATAGTCTCATAGGAGTGCCTATTAATTCGTTGATGTACTTCACAAGAATACATTTACACCATCAATAACCAGCCCCTTATTTATTCCTGCGTAATAACTTTTCAACGCGTTGTGTACTTAAATAACGCTCTTTTTTAGTAAGTAGTCTCATTTTCTTGAGTTTCTTTTTCGATATCATAAAAATACTGTATGATTCATTCATCATTTAAAGGTATGAATTAAGAATGGATCATTTATCGTTTTTTTGGTTACCTCACGATAAAGAAAAAGTACTAGCTGCATTAAGAAGTGAGTTTAGCGACTTAGCTGCTCAGAGTATCTCATCAGGTAACATTCAATTGCCTCCTATCCCTGATGTTGTACTTAAAATTCAAAAGCTATGTACTCTTGAGGGCACATTAATTAAAGATGTCTCCGATACTTTATTAGAGGACCCAAGTCTCACAGCTATCGTCATTCGTATGGCTAATTCTGTTGTTTTCAATCGTCGAAATATTACTTGTACTGATGTATTAACCGCCGTTTCACGCCTTGGTATTTTCCGTGTTCGAGACATCGTTACAGCTCAAGCTATTGAGCAACTAAAGCATTCTTGTGATTTAAATAAAGAATGTAATGCACTACTTCGTAAAAGTGCCGCTCGCTCTCGTGAATTTTCTGCAGTTATGACCATGGTTTGTCAGGAAATGATAGCGGCATCTGATGATAATTCTCTCGCTTATTTGGAGCCAGAAAAAGCATTACTTACTGGGTTACTTGCGGATATTGGGCTATTTTGCCTCGTTAACGAGTATTATGATTATCTTGAGAAAGGCAATTATTTAGAGTTGGACTTAGCGCTTTATATCTTTGATAAAGAGTGTAACGACACTAGTTATCACGTACTAAATCACTGGCAATTTGATAGCGATTTCTTAGCTGTTGCAACCAATACTCAACAGCAATTAAAGCCAGATGAACAAGTTAGTTATTTAAATATTGCTCGTATTGCTAATCATATATTATTGTTTAGAAGTAAAGATGACAGCCTTGATGAACATGAAATTGAAATTACGCTAGAAGGAGCTGAAGCTCTCTATACGCTAAGCAATCTTACAAACAGTCAATTTAACGATCGCATTAAAGAAACCTTAAAAAGCAGTGGTTTGTAATTTAATTACTAAAAATAGATAACTTATATTGATGTCATTAATAAGCCTTGATATTCTCAAGGCTTCTTCATGGATGAGATCAAAACTATGCTTTCTGGAATGCTATTCGTTTTTTTACCCCTGCTATTTGGTTATCTAATACCTCTTCATAAAAAGAAGCCTCTTCAGCACATAAACGCCGCAACCAGTCATTTAGTTACTGTCATACTTGCATTGATGGGGCTAAGTCTCGCCGCGCTTGATAATTTAGCTCAAAACCTAAATCAAATAGTAACAATTACCGCTGTGTTTTTTGTCTCTATCAGCGTGTGTAATTTAGCTATCCTCCCTATTATGGATAAAATTTTCCCTCTTAATTCTGAAGGGAATAAAAACACACTTCCATTATTCAAAATGATCCTTGAGTCCGCGAAATTGCTACTTGCTGTGGCTGGTGGTTTATTAGTGGGTTTATTAAGTGGCATTGACCTTTCATGGGTTGAAGAAGCCAGTGAATTAATTTTATTGCTTTTACTTTTTCTTATCGGTATTCAGCTAAGAAATAGTGGCTTATCTCTTCGTCAAATTTTACTTAACAAACATGGAATCATTATTGCTGCCGTTATCATGTCAACGTCACTTATCGGTGGCCTAATCGCAGCTCTATTTTTAGATATTCCTTTACAGCACGGTCTAGCAATGGCCTCTGGCTTTGGTTGGTATTCGCTTGCAGGGATCTTAATGGGCGATGCTCTTGGGCCTGTTTATGGTGGTGCAGCTTTCTTAAACGAACTCATGCGTGAACTGGTCGCTCTCTTATTAATTCCAACACTCATCCATCGCTACCCTGTGACTTCAATTGGTTACGCAGGCGCAACAGCAATGGACTTTACCCTACCTGTTATTCAAAACTGTGGCGGTATTCGTTGTGTTCCAATTGCCATTGTTAGTGGCTTTATCCTAAGTTTGTCCGTACCTTTCTTAATGCTATTTTTTGTTTCCCTCTAATATTAATTTTTCAATTATAAATTAAGAGGGAAGCATCACACTGTGAGTTGTTTAAATTGCATTTAGTAATACGATGCCTACAATCACAGCCAATAATAATGATTCATTTCTAAGGATTTGTAATGAAACTTGCTGCTCTTATTTTACCATTTGCTTTATTAACAACGTCTGCTCAGGCTGCTGATACTGAATGCTTAAGCAACAAATACAGCCAATACGTTGATGCATCGCTAACTTGGTATAAAGATCTCATTGCGATTACAGTTCAAAAAAATCCGAAATTAGATAGCGTGGGTGAATGGTTTCTTGAAGGTCGTGAACATCACTTTGAATTAAATCGTGCAGCGGTTGATTTTTATCTAAAAAATGATCCATCAAAAGTCAAAACTAACCAATCGATTGAATCTTGGTTACAGTTAGAACAAAAAGAAATTAAAGCATTAGCAGCCAATAAAGATGAACTTGGCAAAATAGCAAAAGTAACTTTTGATGATCGTCAATCTCAGCCTCATAAACAAAACTATGAATTGCGTTCTGCTTTTGCTGATATTTTAAGTCACCCAAAAGACATTGAAACACCATTAAATGCTTACAACCAAAAAATAACAGAGATTAGCAAAATCAGCTGCCAATAAGTTGTTGGTTATTTAATCAAGAGAATCGATTTATCTCCCTCAGAGGCCTGAGTTGCACATTTGGACAAGACTTTTTACTCATTTTGATCTAAATTGTGCTCTCAGAGCCAGTAAAGAGAACCCATCTTTACTTTTCAATCATCAACAAATAGAACAGATACCATGGTAACAGACAACAAAACAGCGGATGCCAACTTAGAAAGCATGCTGCGAATTTTTACTGTTCCGGAAGCGCCCGATTCTACTCTTGGTAAAATTGAGCAAGAACTTTCTCAAAATCTAAATAAGTTCTTACGAGAGCATATTGTTGCAGAGGAAAAACCTCTGACTGAAATAGAGAAAGATTTTACGGATTCCTCAATGCCTGAATCGCCGACGTATGTTTCTGAACATACTGAGCATTTATTGAATACGTTAGTTTCTCAATCTGTTCATACTTCAGCTCCAAGCTTTATTGGTCACATGACATCTGCATTGCCTTACTTTTTAATGCCGCTGTCTAAGATCATGATCGCCTTGAATCAAAATCTAGTCAAAATTGAAACATCAAAAGCATTTACCCCATTAGAACGACAAGTTTTGGGTATTTTGCATCGCCTTATTTATGGTGAGCAAGACGGTTTTTACCATCACTGGATGCACAGCGCCGATCACTCACTGGGGGCTTTTTGCTCTGGTGGTACTGTCGCTAATATTACCGCGTTATGGGTTGCAAGGAACCGTTTATTAAAACCTGAAGGTAATTTTGAAGGCATTGCTAAACAAGGTCTATTTGCTGCTTTAACTCATTATAAATGCAGCGGACTTGCTATATTTGTTTCTGAGCGTGGCCACTATTCAGTAAAAAAAGCCGCTGATGTATTAGGTATCGGTCAAGATGGTGTCGTTGCTGTAAAAACAGACAACAACAACCGAATCTGTTTGGCTGATCTAGAATTAAAAATCGCAGCCGCTAAAGAAAATAATATTAAGCCATTAGCCATTATTGGTGTTGCTGGTACGACTGAAACAGGAACCATTGACCCATTACGCCAACTGGCAGAAGTCGCTCAACGTGAAAACTGTCATTTTCATGTCGATGCAGCTTGGGGCGGTGCGACTTTAATGTCTAACACTTATCGTCACCTTTTAGATGGTATTGATTTAGCCGATTCTGTCACCATTGATGCACATAAGCAGCTTTATGTCCCTATGGGAGCTGGCATGGTGATATTTAAAGATCCTGAACTTATGTCATCTATTCAGCATCACGCTGAATATATTTTACGCAAAGGGTCAAAAGATCTAGGCCGACATACACTTGAAGGGTCTCGTAGTGGCATGGCAATGCTATTGTACTCTTGCTTTAATGTTATTAGTCGTCCAGGTTATGAACTACTGATCAATCAAAGCATTGAGAAAGCTAAGTATTTTTCTGAATTAATCCAACAACAAGATGACTTTGAATTAATATCAGCACCAGAGCTTTGTCTACTTACTTATCGCTATGTGCCAAAACGAGTAAAAGAAGCCTTATTATTGGCAACACCAGAGCAAAGAATTGAAATCTATGAGCACTTGGATAATCTCACTAAATATATCCAAAAAACTCAACGTGAAACGGGTAAATCATTCGTTTCTCGAACACGCTTAACGCCGGAAAGTTACCAGTCACAACCGACGATTGTTTTCCGAGTAGTACTTGCCAATCCTTTAACGACAAAAGATATCTTAAAAAATGTCCTAATCGAGCAAAGATGCATTGCAAAAAGTAGTGAGATTTCTCTTCCACAATTACTCACTCTTACCGACTCAATCTTAAATTAGCTTAGCAACAACTCCTCATCCAGGTTATTTTATCTCATATAAAGTAACCTGGATTTTGTAATTATTTTCCTGAAAGTCTGAAATTTAATCACAAGATCACGCCAATATTTACAATAAAACTCGATTTATAAATAAAAACACTTTCTAAATTGAAAGTGTTTTTAGAGTTCTGTCATATTATTGTTATAAAAATACACTCAAGACCGTCATTTGTTAGAGGCACACTCTACAAACGTATATACTTAATCTCATCAAATATTTATAGCGTTAACCAGAGTAAACCAAGGTAGGTTATTCTGGCTAGGGTTATACTAAGAGCAGAATGTAGAAGAGTGCATATGAATACGATTGAAAGAATACAAAATAATTTAGATAACTTCAGTAAATCAGAACGTAAAGTTGCTGAAGTAATCATGGCCTCACCACAAACGGCCATTCACTCTAGTATCGCTACATTAGCAAAAATGGCTGATGTAAGTGAGCCAACTGTTAACCGTTTTTGTCGTCGTTTAGACACTAAAGGCTTTCCTGATTTTAAACTTCACTTAGCACAAAGTTTAGCGAACGGCACACCTTATGTGAACCGTAACGTTGAAGAAAATGATGGCCCAGACGCCTATACACACAAAATTTTCGAATCAACAATGGCATGCTTAGATGTTGCTAAGAATAGTCTTGATCCAATGCAAGTTAATCGTGCTGTCGACTTATTAACTCAAGCGAAAAAGATCTCATTTTTTGGTCTTGGCGCATCAGCTTCTGTTGCACACGATGCCATGAATAAGTTCTTCCGCTTTAATATTCCAATTACGTGTTTTGATGATATCGTAATGCAGCGTATGAGTTGCATCAACTGTACTGAAAACGACGTTGTAGTATTAATCTCTCATACTGGCCGCACAAAGAGTTTGGTTGAGATTGCAGAACTTGCTAAATCAAATGGTGCGACAGTTATTGCTATTACAGCGAAAGACTCTCCACTAGAAAAGATGTCTTCTTTAGCTATTTGCTTAGACGTTCCAGAAGATACTGACGTTTATATGCCAATGGCGAGCCGTGTTGTACAAATGACAGTTATCGATGTATTAGCAACAGGCTTTACCTTACGTCGTGGCGCTGGCTTTAGAGACAATTTAAAGCGTGTAAAAGATGCGTTAAAAGACTCTCGTTATGAAAAAGACAACACTCTCTAACTTTTTCATTTCAAAAAACATTTAAGAACCCACTTTAATTAAGTGGGTTCTTTTTTATAAATCTCATTGATTCTATTTAAGATCTCTTCTTTTTATTATTTTTCAATTCATAGGTTTTACCTATTAGATAGAGAGGTGAAATCACCTTTACTTTGCAGATAACAGTAGGCATAGTATTCCTATTGATTGCAGTAACACGCATCCCTTACTATTTGGAGTTAACACTATGTTTGTAGTTATTTTTGGTCGCCCTGGTTGCCCATTTTGTGTTCGTGCAAAAGAACACGCTGATACGCTAAAAGAAAAACGTGAAGATTTTAACTATCGTTATGTTGATATTCATGCAGAAGGGATCTCAAAAGCAGATCTAGAAAAAACAGTCGGTAAGCCTGTAGATACTGTTCCTCAAATTTTTGTAGACCAAGAGCACATTGGCGGCTGCACAGAATTTGAAGCATATGCTAAAGAGAACCTAGGTCTTTTTGATTAATCTATAGCCTGCACCAATGTATTTTAAATCACTGCTCTTGAGCGGTGATTTTTTTTTGTTTTCTTTATAAATATGGTTATACAATCGCCATTTTTAAGTTAGACTTGCATCACACTTTCTTATTCCATATTTCAGGCAAAATACAGTGAACATTGATGTTGCTACTTTGTTAGCGCAAAACGATATCTTACTTATATTCGTTGTTCTCGCTCTTGGCTTATTCATAGCCAAAATTAGAATTGGCAGTTTCCAATTGGGTAGCTCTATTGGTGTGCTTATCACCGCCCTCTTTATGGGAAGTATTGGTTATACTTTTAGTGCCGATTCTCTCAACATAGGTTTCATGCTCTTCATTTTCTGTGTTGGTATTGAAGCCGGTCCAAACTTTTTTGGTATCTTCCTACGTGATGGTAAACACTACCTATTACTGGTACTTGTCGTTCTCATCTCTGCTATCTCATTAAGCTTTTTAACTGGGCATTACTTTAATCTCAGCTATGGCTTATCTACAGGTATGATGGCAGGTGCTCTAACAGCAACCCCCGTTCTTGTTGGTGCTAAAGATGCCCTTAACTCTGGCTTAGCCGTTCTTCCTGATGGTGTGGAATTTAGCAAAGTAATTGATAACCTAAGTGTTGGTTATGCTTTCTCTTATTTGATCGGTTTAACCAGCTTAATATTATTAGCTCGTTTACTGCCAAAATTACAAAAGCAAAACCTACAAGACAGTGCGATGCAAATCGCTCAAGAACGTGGTATTGGCAGTGCTGGCCAACGTAAAGTTTACCTTCCTATCATTCGAGCTTATCGTGTTGGTCAAGAGCTTATCGATTGGACTGATGGAAAGAACTTACGTGAATTAGGTATTCACCGCCAAACAGGTTGCCACATTGAACGCATTCGTCGTAATGGTATTCTTGCGAACCCTGATGGCGACTATATCCTACAACAAAGTGATGAAATAGCGTTAGTAGGCTACCCTGATAGCCATGCTCGTCTAGATCCTAGCTTCAGAAACGGTAAAGAAGTATTTGACCGTAATCTATTAGATCTACGTATTGCAGAAGAAGAGATCGTTGTAAAGAATGACAATATTTCAGGAAAACGCTTATCTGAATTAAACCTGTCTGAATATGGCTGTTTCTTAAACCGAGTCGTTCGTGCACAGATTGAAATGCCAATTGAGCATGATATCGTCCTTGCGAAAGGTGATATCCTTCAGGTAAGTGGTGAGAAAAGTAAAGTTCACCACATTGCCGACAAGATTGGTTTTATCTCGATCCATAGTCAGGTATCGGATCTATTGGCTTTCTGTAGTTTCTTTATTCTAGGTATCATGTTCGGCATGATCACTATGAGCTTTGGTCAGGTTACCTTTGGGCTTGGTAATGCCGTTGGCCTATTGATCTCAGGTATTACATTAGGCTTCTTAAGAGCAAATCACCCAACCTTTGGCTATGTACCTCAAGGCGCACTCAATATGGCGAAAAACCTTGGTTTATTAGTCTTTATGGTGGGCATAGGTCTAAGTGCTGGTGGCAATATTGGAGATTACTTCTCTGAAGACGGCTTAAAAGTACTTGCCGCAGCACTTATTGTCAGCGTTGTTCCTGTTATTTTGGCGTACCTTGTTGGTGCGTATATTCTAAATATGAACCGTGCCTTATTGATTGGTGCCATTATTGGTGCTCGTACTTGTGGTCCTGCAATGGATGTTGTGAACGAACATGCACGTAGTACCATTCCAGCATTAGGCTATGCCGGTACTTATGCTATTGCAAATATCTTAATGACCGTTGCTGGTACTATTATGATCCTGCTTGCTTAAATTGATTGATTGCATATTTACACCAATGTAATTAAATGAGAGGCAATAAAAAACCCCAGAATGATTAAACACTCTGGGGTTTTATTTTATCTGCTATTAATCCTCAAAAGAATTAATTAAATATCGGCAACATCGAACTCAACTAATGGGTTCACGTCAGCGTCGTAATCAACACCATCAACGCCAAAACCGAACAGTTTTAAGAACTCTTCTTTGTATTCAACGTAATCAGTTAAATCTTTTAGGTTCTCAGTCGTTACTTGTGGCCATAGCTCACGACAATGTTTTTGAATGTCTTCACGTAGTTCCCAGTCATCTAGACGTAGGCGGTTGTTCTCGTCTACTTCAGGTGCTGAGCCATCTTCTTTATATAGACGTTGGCTAAACATACGTAGGATTTGCTCTTGGCAACCTTCGTGTACGCCTTCTTCACGCATTTTCTTAAATACCATTGCGATATAAAGAGGCATAACCGGAATTGCAGAACTTGCTTGAGTCACAACAGATTTAAGAACCGCTACGTTTGCAGTGCCGCCTGTCGCTGACAGTTTCTCGTTTAGCGCTGTCGCTGCACGATCTAAATCCATCTTCGCTTTACCTAGCGCGCCATCCCAATAGATAGGCCAAGTTAGCTCAGTACCGATGTAGCTATAAGCAACAGTTTTACAACCATCAGCTAGAACGCCAGCATCAGATAATGCATTCATCCAAAGTTCCCAATCTTCGCCACCCATTACAGTAACCGTGTCTTGGATCTCTTGTTCTGTTGCAGGTTCAACCGATGCTTCAATGATTGCATCTTTATTGGTATCAACAGCGGTTGCTGTGTATGTATCACCAATTGGTTTTAATGAAGAACGGATCACTTCACCTGTTTCAGGCATTTTACGCACTGGAGAAGCCAGAGAGTAAACAACCATATCAATCTGACCTAAATCTTCTTTGATTAGATCAATTGTTTTTTGTTTTGCTTCATTAGAGAAAGCATCACCATTTAAACTCTTAGAGTATAGGCCTTCTTCTTTAGCAAATTTATCAAAAGCTGCTGAATTGTACCAACCTGCTGTACCTGGTTTTTTCTCAGTCGCTGCTTTTTCAAAGAAAACACCAATCGTTGACGCTCCGCCACCGAATGCTGCAGTAATACGAGAAGAAAGACCGTAGCCACTTGAAGAACCAACAACCAATACACGTTTTGGTGCATTAACAATTGGACCTTGTGCTTTAGTCAGAGCAATTTGTTCTTTAACGTTGTGCTCACAACCAACTGGGTGAGTGGTTGTACAAATGAATCCACGAATTCTAGGTTTGATGATCATGTTCAACTTTCCTTTTAATAATTACCTTCTAGGATAAAAGGTTCTTATCCAGTTCGCATCCCATTTATGACAATTTTTGTCAAAATAGTGAGTGGTTGGAGGTGTGAAACGTCTTTTTTCTAAAAAAATGGAATTATCTTCACTTTTTTTGAACTAACTGAAAAATACGAAGTCTGATGTTATGTTCATAATTCCACTGCTTTTTCTTGATTAATTCAAGTAACCCACTATCTAGCCTCTTGGCTTTTATCGATAGTGGGTTTTTCTTTGCCTGTTATTTATCTTAGCTTCCTACCCAAAAACTAGCATTCAAAAAAAAATAATAAAAAATGAATCTTTTTTGAACTAAATGAAATATGGCTAGTCTGAATTAGTACCCGTTGATAAAGAGCGACTAAAATTTAGCAGGCCGCCAAATTTTATCTTATTCAACTGCATTGCTTTTTCATAATTCCTTATATTCCTTTGCCCATTCAGTCTTTGTTTGGGCTTTTTTTTGTCTGGAATTAAGCTTACTCATCAGATAAAAAAACACCCCGTATCAAACGAGGTGTTTTATATTTAACTCAATGTTTTATTTAAGCTTCAGCATTAGTATTGGCATTCGCTTTCTTTGGAAGAGATATACTCAATAGCAAGTAACCAATCACAGCCGCCAATGTCGAGCCCATCAAAATACCAAGGCGAGCTAACTTATCAAATTCAGGATATACACTACCAAACGCAAGTGATGAGATGAAAATTGACATGGTAAAACCAATACCACATAACACCGATACAGCGAAGATATGCATCATATTTACACCCTTCGGTAATTTAGCTACACCTGATTTAACTGCAATATAACTGAAGCTAAAGATACCTAGTGGTTTACCAATAAACAGGCCAAATGCAACACCTAGTGGTAACGTTGTTGTTAAGCTATCTAATGATACGCCATCTAATGAAATACCCGCATTAGCGAAAGCAAATATTGGTAAAATCAAGAACGCCACATAAGGATGAAGCGCATGTTCCATATGTTTCAGTGGAGAACGCTCACCTTTATTACCCTTCAGTGGGATCGCAAAGCCAAGTACAACACCTGCTAATGTAGCGTGAACACCAGATTGAAGAACACTTACCCATAAGATAAAGCCAACTAATAAGTACCAACGGATCTTAGAGACGTGCTTCGCATTTAGTAAGAACAGAACCCCTGTCATAATAAAGCCAATCACAAGCGCTAAGATTGATAAATCACTCGTGTAGAAGAAGGCAATGATTACAACAACGCCAAGGTCATCAATAATTGCTAGAGCAAGTAGGAATACTTTTAAGCTCACAGGAACACGGTTACCAAGTAATGCCATGATACCTAGAGCAAAAGCAATATCGGTAGCAGCAGGAATGGCCCAACCAGATAACGCTTCTGGGTCGCCCAGGTTAAATGCAACATAAACAAGTGCAGGAGCAAGCATACCGCCGACCGCAGCAATTGCTGGGAAAATTGCGGTTTCTTTAGACTTTAACGCACCTTCAAGTAACTCTCTTTTTACTTCCAAACCAATTAGGAAGAAAAAGACAGCCATTAACCCATCATTAATCCAATGAGACACAGACATACCACCAATATAAGTATGTAAAAATGTATCGTACATTGGCGCTAAAGAAGAGTTAGCAACCATCATTGCGATTGCTGCTGCAATCACGAGTAGAATCCCACCGGCAGACTCTAGTTTAAAAAAATTCTTAATAACATCACTCATTAGATGCCCTTTATTTATTATAATAATTTACAGAAAAACGAATAAGAAAAGTCTACCCGTTGTTCTAGATCAAGAATAATCGCTTGTTCAGAGCTAAAGCATCGGAAAAACCGAAGTGTTAGCTCTTACTCTCTGCTTTATTCGCATCGGAATAACTATTTAATACTAGTATCCCGTTAATTGCATAAAACCTGTTACTTGATGGGAGCCAGTCGTCGTTATTGGACCTTGCCAATATGGAATGAGAGTATCCAACCATTGTTCATTACGGACAACTTGTGTTGTTAAATTTATATTATACTTAGGTACATTAATGATCCACTGGAGAGGCAATTTCCGACCATTTTTTAACTGGCGAGCGGGAAGTGTCTGTAGAGTAAAATCATCTTCACCTAATGAGATAAATCCTCCATGATTATCTAAAAGCGCACCATATCGGTACGGTGTTTGATCTTTATGTCTATATTGAGTCACAAGCAATTTTCTACTATCACTCAAATTAATAATAAACCAATCCCATCCTTGCTGATTTTCATCTAAAAAACCACTGGCCCACTCATGCTCTAAGATTGCCGTGCCTGCAATAGTATAGGCTTTATTATTTAGAGTGATGTTGCCACGCACAGTAAGAAAAGGAAAAATATATTCATAGGATGCGACAGGTATCAATTCATGTTTTTTTGAATAACCAAACTCACCCAATTGGGTTGGATTATTATTCGAATTAATCGATAATTTGAGTGAAAAACTCTCTGAAGCGGCTGAAAATAATCCAGGGAAAGGGGTTCTTCCTAAGCTTCTCCATTGCCAATCATCGATCCAGATACGATATGGACGAGACATAACACCCGCCTGACCAATACCACCTCTCGCTAAACGTTCTCCAACCCATTTACCATCTTTCGTAGTGATAACTACTTTAGCTACATACAAACGAGGATCTAACCAACCTTTTGTTTCTCTGTCATCACTGGAAATACGAAACATTGTCCATTGGATCCCAACACTGTCCCCTTCTTGGTTAATAGCATTAACTGTCATCATCCATTTTTCATGTTGAAAGGTTAGATGACTGTTAAAATCATCAGGGAAATGTAATGGATTATTGGGTAGTACAGGATCAAAATACGCATCAGGAGATTGGGAAAAAATAGAGTTAATCTCATTATCTCCTTCCGTATCTACGTCTTTCCAATTAACATAATAAGCAACAGCAAACCCAAGAATTAGAATAAAAATAGTCAGCGATATTTTTAAGTTACTTTTACGCATATTATTTTTTTTCATTATAACGACTCCCGCAGTGAAACAATCGCTTGTCGTCTAGTGATTCGCCAAACCGTAGCAGCGCCTGCAACCGTTAATGCCAACAATGTCCACGCAAAAGTCATCATATATTCCATCGGGAAATAATTAACTTCCATTGTCCAACCAAATGAGTATTTCATCACGATATCAATCAATAGCTGTGAAAGAACAAGGCCAAGAGGTAGAGCTATCAAAATAGTAAATAAGCCAATGGCCAATAATTGAAGGCCGCCCAGCAATATCAGCTCTTTTCCTGACAATCCTAAACAGCGTAATAGTGCCGTTTGCTTCTGGCGTGAGATCTCTCCTACCAAGGTAGCAAAGAACAAACCAAACACCGCAATAACTAACGTTAGATTCCCTAATGTTCCGGTAACGATAAAGGTTCTATCAAATACCTTCATGGCTTGGACCTGTATATTATGATTATCATTAACTTGATCTGCCGATAATCGATACTGTTTTAACACCCGCCCAATTAACTCCGTACGTTTATCTTTGTCCCTTAATACAACACCAATCCCAGTTTTACCTTGACCACCAAATGCTTTTAGCCAAGCCTGATGGGAAAGTAATAACTGGTTATAAGGATTACCATAATCGTAATACACACCGGATATCTGCCAGTTATCCCCCATAGGCGCGGGTAAATCAAGATAATCACCCGGTTTCAAATCCCACTTTAGAGCCATCGACTCACTAATCAGCAGGCTACGTTTATGGTGTAATGAATACCAATATTCAGGGATCGCGACTTTCATCGTTAACGCATTCTTTTCACCCAAGGTTGTCCCTGAACTTAAAATTTCTAAATTTCCGTATTCGGTTTGATAATCGATTTTCCATTGTCGCCATACCGATTCAACCTCAGGCTGTTTTTTAAGCCAATAACTAATGCGGCTAGCCGATGCTTTACTTGGTTCAATATAAATATCGGCAGCAAGACGTTGCTCTAGCCAATTATTGGTTGTAGCTCTAAAGCTACCCACCATGGTTTCAACACCAATATTAGATGCTAACGCAAGCATAAAGGCCATTGCAGCTACACCACGGTAGCTCAAACTTGCTGAAGAATCAGAGAAAAACCAACGCGCTTTAGCAGACGGTAATCTATAAGATAACCAATCAAAAAACTTCCAAATAATGAAAGGGGTAAATAAGCCAACACTTATCATTAAAAAGCCAATCAAGATAAATCCATTCTCATGACTGTGTGGTAATAAATTAATTAAATAGGCAGCGGCACAGAATACACCAGCAACAATGGCTTGAACTTCAAACTCTTTACCGGCAAATCGAGCTAATGACAAGCGAGCAGTTAAGCGAATAGGCTCAATACTCAGCAAACGATATAGCGGCCAACCACAAGCTAAAATACAACCTAAAATAGCCATCCATAAGCTTTGATAGCTCCAGTTCCAACTCCACGTAATAAGCAAATCAACATCGGCGTTATATAAAGAATACAAACTGTTTGATACCGTTGGCATTAACTGATTAGCTAATAACAAACCAAAAAAGTTACCGCTTATCCAACCAATAATCGCCCACAAGCTAACTTCAATGCCCATAGCAAGAATTAGCTCTTTTGTGGACACACCGATTTGTCTTAACGTTCCAACTAGCGGCTGTCGCTGTATAAAAGAGAGAGACATTGCTTGGTAGAAAATAAACAAACCCACCACAAAAGAGAGCATTCCCATCGCAAATAAATTGGTATGAAAGGCTTTTGTTAATGCCGTTAATCCAGACTCTTTGTGCGTTTCAAGCTGCAAACCTCGTGGTAGCATTCGCTCTAAACGCTCTTTTTTATTGTCTGACATTTCGCCACAAAGCAAAATATCAAAGCCGGCTTTATGACCTAGCATTTTTGTCAGTGCGATATCTGAAAAAAGACGAGATCCCGATAAACGCTGACTTTTATCGACAATAACTGGGCCAATATTCGATTGGTTTTGCAACTCAATATAATCGCCATCTGTAATACCAAAATAAGAAGCGAGAGGTTGACTAACAAGGACAGGAAATGGTGGGCGCATTAAGGGCAACATATCATTGTTGCCCGTTAAATTTTTAGCTGATATTTGCATCAAAGCAACAGGATCAATACCAACTAATGAGATATCAATATCGTCTGTCGTTTCTAAATGCAACGTTTGCACAGGCATGCAATCGATATAACCTGCACGACGCAAATTAATATAAAACGCTTGGGGAATAGGAATATTTTCTTGAATTGAGCGAATACGATTAGGGAATGGATTTGAAAATAATTTCTCCCCTTCACTATAGCTGTTTTTTGCGTGGTGATTAATCGCAAGTACACCAACAAGCAGTGAAACACCAAGCGTTAAACCAAGCCATACTAAAAATATTTGTAATGGATGCCTGCGGTAATGTCCAAGAAGCGCCTTAGCTACCGGAAATAACATTCAAGGTGCCTCCCTGAAGTTTTACCAAACCATCCATATGACCCGCCACTTTTTCACTGTGAGTTACTAGTAACAATGTACAATGGAGATCACGAGACAAACGAGTCAGCAACCGCATTACCGCTTCAGCGTTCTTTTCATCTAAACTACCCGTTGGCTCATCGGCTAATAACAATTTAGGTTCCATATACAAGGCGCGTGCAATCGCAGCACGTTGCTGCTGTCCACCAGAGACTTCCTCAGGATAGCGCCCCAATAATGGCATAAGATCTAACGCTGAGATAATTTGACGCCATAATGCATCATCATCACGTAAGCCCTTCAATTGACGGCAAAAACGGATATTATCAGCAATGGTTAACGTAGGAAGGAGATTAAACTGTTGAAAAACAAGACCAATATTATTTCGGCGATAAGAAGTGCGAGAACTTTGTTTTGGAGAGTGCATAGAAAAACCAGCGATATCAATTTCACCACCATCTACACTATCGAGCCCTGCAATAAGATTTAAAAGGGTACTTTTGCCTGAGCCACTTTCACCCATTAATGCAATTTGAGCACCTTGCTCTATTGTTAATTCTGCCCCTTGAAGAATAGGATGAAACTCGCCACCATCCAAATATCCCTTATTCAGGTTTGTCAGTTTTAACATGTACCCTCTCAACGCTTTTATGTGATATCGGTAACAGAATTTACACTATAACCCTTCTAGCATAAAGCTTTTTATAGTCATAGGGCTGTCTTGTTACTAATACCAACTAAAAAACAAACTTTCCTTACGCATCTACCAGATTTTTAATCCATTTTTTAGATTTCATTCTATAGATTGAACCAAACCATTTCACTATTTCTTCCACCACAAACAGTGCATAAACGTACTCTGGTGGAAAACCTAAGACTAATGCTCCAAGCGCCGCAACTGGAATACCAATAAACCACTGCGAGACAATATCTTGATACAAACAGAATTTTACATCACCACCCGCACGCAATACACCAACAATAGCAGTAAGAGGAACACTTCTTATCACGATAATAATGGCTAAAATAGCCATAAACTTCTCAGCAATCGCTCTCGTTTCTTCTGTTAACGCCGGGAACATATCTAAAATTTGATGCTGGAAAATCATCACAAACAGAGCAATGACAATACTCGTCATAACACTCAGTGCTAACACGCCCCAACTTTGATAATAAACCGCTTCATATTTTTTCGCGCCCAGTTGATTACCTATAAGCACTGACGCCGCACCCGCTGCACCAATAAGAAAACTCAGCGCTATAGATTCAATCGGAGAAATAACCGATAACGCCGCTAATCCTTGCACCCCTGATTGCCCCATAATGGCGTGGTAGGTAAAAATACCTGCTGCCCACACTAAAAAATTGAACGTTGTTGGTAAGGAAAGAGAAAGAAACTTAGAAATTTTAGGCCAATTTAATACGGCTTTTATCTCTTCCAACCCAAAACTTAATAAATGCGAACGGCTGTAGAGATAACCATATAAAAAGACAATTTCTATAACGCCACTAATTAAAGTAGCCAACGCCGCCCCTTTAATTCCCATGGCAGGCGCGCCTAAATTACCAAAGATTAATACCCAGTTAAAAAAGACGTTCGCGACAATACCAATGCCACTAAAAAAGGTACTTACACCGGGTTGATGAATAGAGCGTAAACCAACGGCCATGCTACTGCCACAAGAAACGACATACATAGTTAGCGCGGTAATAAATAGATACTCAGCACCAAGATCAATCACTTCTTGAGAGTCTGTGGCTAATGACATAATTTGATGAGGAACAAGTAAAAATAATGCTACTGCAATCGTCGCAATAGACATACTCACCATCCAAGTTAACGCGGTACTTTGACGCACGCCTTCTTTGTTCTGGGCCCCCCAATATTGCGCCGTTAATAACGCCCCACCCGTAGTCACGCCCACTAACATAATGGTCGTTACAAACGTCGCTCGGCTCGCAACACCAACAGCGGCAATCTCAGCTTCACCTAATTGGCCAAGCATGAGAACATCCACTAAGCCACGGCTAGAAAACATAATATTTTGCAGTGCAATGGGAATGGCAATCATCAATAATCGCTTGAGAAATTCGCCGCGAGTATGACCAATAACATTAGAAAGAAAAACAGACATGAAGAACCTCAAATAAACAACAAATTAACCATTTGCACTACACAAGATCCATTAGGTATATGCCTACAAATTGTACTAGAATCAAAACGTAATTAATATTTATATTCACAAGGTAAAGGAGCTGTCTTGAATAAAAAAAGTACCATTCTCATTGTTGGCGCATCAGGGTATGTTGGCTCTCAATTGATCCCACAATTATTACAGCAAGGACATAGCGTTATTGCTTGCGCTCGTAATATTGATTACCTACTTGATAGGGTGACTGAGCATCCCAACCTACAATGTAATTTCCTTGATTTAGAAGATTCAGATTCTATTCTTCCATTGATGAAAGACTGTGATATTGCCTATTTTTTAGTTCACGGTATGTCTCATGGTCATGACTTTCTTGATTATGAAGTCTCTCTTGCTGAAAACTTCAAAACTGCAGCAAAACAATCATCTCTATCAAAAATCATTTATTTAAGTGCTCTACAGCCTGAGGGTTATCAATCTCAGCATTTACTGGCTCGTAAAAAAACAGGTGAATTACTTCGTTCAACGGGCATTCCTACCATAGAGATCAACTCAGGAATAATCATTGGTACAGGATCAGCCGCTTTTGAAATCATGACCGATTTTGTTAATCATTTCCCTGTATTGATCTGCCCTGTTTGGATTAACTCGCAAGCAAACCCAATTGCGATAGAAAACCTCAATTATTACTTAATCCAATGCATTAATTATCCTCTGACCGAATCCATCACTTTTGAAGCGGGTGGGCCTGAAACCGTAAGCTACCAAACCCTATTTTACCTTATTGCTAAACGGAATCATCGCTCTATAAAGATCATTCCAACACGCTTTATTAGCCCTTCTTTTGCTGGCTTATGGCTTGGTGTTGTGACCTCTGTCCCGTCTGATTTAGGAAGAGCATTATTAGCCGGAATTGATCATGATTTAATTGCTGATAATTCTGTTATAGAACACGCATTCCCACAACCATTGCTCTCTTTATCTGACGCAATAAACCGAGCTCAAGAAACCAATGACGAAACAATAAAAACAGAAATTTGGGGCTTTGACCCAAGTGCATTAAAGCGGTGGAAATCAGATTACGGTTATTACCCAAAACAAGCGGGTGCAAGCTTTACAACCACCGCCTCACCTCAACAATTATGGACCGTCATTGAACGTCTCGGCAGTAAAGAGGGATATTTCTTCGCTAACGCATTATGGCGAACCAGAGAATGGTTAGATCCTTTACTTGGTGGTTCATTTCCAATCAGAAGAAGACCTGAGTCAGGTAAAGTTCAGCTAGGCGATCATATTGACTCATGGAAAGTGATCCGCTGCGAAGAGAACAAATTCTTATCATTACTTTTTGGAATGACGGCTCCAGGACTAGGACGATTAGAGTTTTCAATTAAAGAAATTGATGAGGGGTATCGCCAATTAGATGTTCGAGCATGGTGGCATCCTAAAGGCTTTTGGGGATTAATGTATTGGTTCGCTATGTTCCCTGCCCATCTATTTATCTTTAAAGGCATGGTGAAAGCGATTTGTAAAAAAGCAGAAGCCGAAGAGCTATAAAGAATAAGAAAAACTTCGAAGCAGTAGGTATAAAAAAAGCGCAGAAGATCTGCGCTTTTTTAAATAAATTGAAAGCTCTATTTTTTCACATTAAATGAGAATGGGATCTCACCCAATTGCAAACCATGGTTATTAGGAAAAATCAGGTATTCACCGTGATATTTCACTTTTGATTTGTAATCAGAACGTTTATGAACAATTAAACCATGCTCATACGCCGATTCAATAAATTCATGGTGATTACCACGAACATAACACGTCAGCGGTTTCACTAACTCAGCAGAGCCTTCTTCACCGTCAAAACAAGACTCTAACTGCGTTGAACAGATAATCAACGAGTGATCACCATCCGAGAATAAAGAGGCTTTTTCTAGCACTTCATACTCAGTCGTTACACACCACTCTTTATCTTCTTCTAAAAATTCGCTCCATGCTAGAACTGCATCTTTAGTAATCGCCTTAACCGTTTCAACAGGCGCAAGCTCACCATAAAGACGAGAGTAATGCTCAAAACGGATTGGTAGCTCTGTACCTGTTCCTTTAGTGCGTCCTTCTTTTTGCCAAGTCATTAACTCTTTAGCCACACAACGGTTAAAACGCTGTGATTTAATCGCTGTTGTTACCCAACGAATAAGAAAATGATTCGCACTTACTGGGTTTTTAGGTAAACGACCACTGTCTTTCGATTCTTGCAAATCACCCAATGCCGCATTAATAACATGTTGAACTTCTTGATAATAATGCACTAATTTTTTTTCACTCATTTACGCTTTTCGCCCAAAAACAAAATAACAACCAAAAGATAAAATAGAACACGCCGTCATTGCGCCAACCATAGGCCATGCCGAATCTGACGGCAACATCGCAATACTAACCCCTATTAATGAGCCAGTACCAAAACGTAATGTACCAGCAAGCGAAGAGGCTGTCCCCGCCATTTTAGGATAATGACTTAACAATAGCGCCATACTATTACTACCGATAGTAGAAATACAGCCAACAAACAGAACAACAGGAACAACCGTTCCCCACAAGCCCCATTGTAACCACTGACCAAGAACCATTAATAAACCAGCAAACAATTGAATTGATAACCCAAACTTAAGCATATTGTGTGAGCCCATCTTCTTCACAAGACGCCCATTTAGAGTTGTCATTACAATTAGAAAAACAATATTTAAACCAAATAAATAGCCAAAACTAGATACGCTTACATGGTATAAATCGATATATACGAACGATCCCGCCGTTAAGAACGCAAACATACCCGCAAACGAAAAAGCCCCTGAAAAGATGAGCCCAAGTGATACTGGGTTTTTAAATAACGAAAGATAATTGCGAAAAGAGGTACTTAATTTAAAGGGTTCTCGATTCTCTTCTTTTAACGTTTCAGGGATTTTCCAAAGAATAGCGAAAATGATTAATACAGAGAAAACCGCTAACAACCAAAAAATCGAACGCCAACCAAACCACACCGCCAAGTGACCACCAATCATAGGGGCCGCTAAAGGAGCAACAGTCATTACCAAGGTAATAAAGGCCATGGTTCTAGCAAAGTCTTCTTTATCAAACATATCACGAACAATAGCTTGAATAACCACAGAGGATGCCGCGCCTGCAACGCCTTGTAATACTCGGATATACATTAACGATTCAATGCTATCAACCAAGGCACCAATTACCGCACATACAGCAAATAAAATTGTACCAATGATTAAGACTGGTCTGCGACCATAGCTATCAGCTAAAGGCCCATGAATTAATTGAGCAATGGCAAAACCTGCGGTATAAGCCGTTAATGTCATTTGAACCGACCCTGCAGATACTCCAAGATCAGCCGCAATACTCGGCATAGCAGGTAAATACATATCAATCGCAAGTGGAGTTAATGCCGCAATTGCACCTAAAATAACAATTAAAAGTAAACTGAGAGGTGGGCTTTCAGATGGTGCAGAGCTAGAAGTCGACATAAATAACCTACAAAAGATAAAGAGCGATGAGAATTAAAATTTTATCATGAGAACAAAAAGTACGCTTACTTAATCCTAACTCTTTTCATTAATTTACAATAAAAAACGGCATGACATTACATCATACCGTTTTTATACCAATGTAATTAATTAGATGATCTATTTATTACGCAGGAAAGTCGCTTAATAACTTAAGAATTGATTAACCAAGAACGGCAATCACTTCCTCTTCAGTTAAGTAACGATACTCACCAGGCTCTAGTGAATAATCAAGTCCTAACTGACCGATTTGAGAACGGTGTAAGCCTTCAACTTTATTACCAAGCGCTGCAAACATACGCTTAACTTGATGATATTTGCCTTCTTGGATCGTTAATAGAAGCTCATTTTCGTCTTCATTAACAATTTCCATTGTCGCTGGCATTGTTAAGCCTGTTTCACTCTTCAATTGAATGCCTTCAGCCAATTGCTCAGCGTAATCAGCACCAATAGATTCAGCTAACCATACACGGTAAGTTTTTGAACACTTACGTTTTGGTGATGTGATCTTATGTGACCATTGACCGTCATCAGTAATTAACACTAAACCTGTGGTATCAACATCAAGGCGACCCGCAAAGTGCAGTTTCTCAAGGTTAACTTCATCTAACAAGGTTAATGCCGATGGGTGCGTATTGTCTTCATGAGAACACACGTAGCCATCTGGCTTAAATAGCATAATATAACGAGGACCATGGAATTTAAGTTCACGACCATCCCACTCAACGGTTGAATCATCGGTTACTTTTACTGAAGTAACTTTTGTTTTCACACCATCAACGGTAACCGTACCACTTTTAATAATACGAGTTGCTTCTTTACGAGTGGCACCTGTTGTTTCGCACAAAAATTTATCTAAACGCATGAGAACCTCATTTCAATATTCTGCCGCATTATACCCAAACCACTTAAAGATGCGAGTACACATAAAAAATTAATGCGCTCCACCTTCCATTGAGCCCGGATTCGAATTCGATTTAACAAAAAACATCATAAAAGCAGCAAAACCTAAGAAGAACGTCATCATTAAGAAAACATCGTTGTACGCCATAATGGCGGCATCTCGCTGCATCGTCATGGTTAATGAGGCTTTAGCTTGCAGCATTGCAGTTGCAGGATCGCTCCCCTTTGAGACAAACATTGCTGCGCTTTGTTGTAGTTGATACCAACCATCCGTACTGACACTGGTTAATGTCTCTTTAATATGCCCTAAGTGTTCACGGGTTTTGTTATCCAGCATGGTCGCGATAATCGCAATACTGAATGCACCACCCAAATTACGTAATACATTGGTAATGGTTGAGGCATCTGCTACTTGATGTTTTTGGATCTCTTCCATCGCTACCAGTGACAAAGGCACCATAATAAATGGACTGCCAATAGCACGTAATAACATAGAGAAAATCAACTGATCACCACCAAAGTTATAGCTCATGTGCGTATTTACAAAACAGCTAATGCCAAACATTGAGAAGCCAAAGAACACCAAATATTTCGCTTTAATGATCTGCGTTAATTTCGGTACTAATGGGAAAATCAACAGCTGAGGGAACCCCATCCACATTAATACTTCACCAATTTCTAGCGCGTTATACCCCTGAATTTGGATCATATACATTGGCAGCACGTAGATAGATCCCAATAGCGCCATCCCTAAGATCAAATAGGCCATGCATGACATTGCAAACTGACTTTGTTTAAGTAGCCGCAAATTCACCAAGGGGTTCTTATGCTGCAGTTCATTAATCACAAAATAGATAAGACTGATGGCTGAAATAATCGATAACGTAACAATGAAGCTAGAGCTAAACCACTCTTCACGGTTCCCCTCTTCTAGTACCACTTCTAAGCAACCAAGACCAATCGCCATTGTCGTAATACCAAACCAATCGGCTTTTAATAAACTGTCTAATTTTAACGGCTCATCATCAAGACCATAATTGACCATACAGATAAGCGCGATGGCTGGTGGAATATTGATATAGAAAATATAGTGCCACGAGAAATTTTCAGTTAACCAGCCACCTAATGTAGGACCAATTGACGGCGCAAACGTCGCTGTTACCCCAAATAACGCCATCCCAACCGCACGTTTATTTAACGGTAATAACTGAACAACCAGAGAGAAAGCCAGTGGGATTAACGCCCCACCACTAAAACCCTGAATAGCACGAAAGACAATCATTGAGCCCATGTTCCAAGACACAGAACACAGCACAGACGCCACAGCAAAAATGATCGTGGTCCAAGTTAAATAACGACGCTTACCAATGGCAACTGACAACCAACCACTCAATGGGATCGCAATCATTTCAGCCACAAGATAAGAAGTCGATATCCACGAACTTTCATCCATGGTTGCCGATAACGCGCCTTGAATATCTTTTAGAGACGAGTTGGTGATCTGAATATCCAGAATCGCCATAAACGCACCAAGCAAACCACCAAATAGTGCTATCCAATGGCGTCTTGGTATTTCTGGTTCTATCGGTACATCTACAGATTCATTTTGATTTGTCACCGTTAATTCTTGAGTCATGACTAACCTCGAGTATCAACCGTTGCAACCACTGAAAGACCTGGGATCAACTTACCTTCTAATAAGTCTGCATTTAAAATACTGATTTTAACCGGCACACGTTGCACAATTTTAGTGAAGTTACCCGTCGCATTCTCTGGTGGCAGTAAGGCAAATTTAGCGCCCGTTGCAGGAGAGAAACTATCTACAATCCCTTTTAGGTGTAGATCTGGATACGCATCTAAATCGACAAACACTTTTTGGCCTTTATGAATATCACCAAGCTGTGTTTCTTTAAAGTTCGCTTCAATCCACACCTCTGTTGTTGGAACTAGACTAAGTAAAGGCATACCCGCTTGAACCAATAAGCCGCTGCGCAAACTACGTTTACCAACCACACCATCAATCGGCGCATAAATATTAGTATAAGAGAGATTAATTTCAGTTTGTTCTAACGCCGCTTTTGCTTGAGCTAATCCAGCCTCCGCTTGAGCAATCTCGCTTTCAATCACATTGATTTGCTCTTTTGATGCTTGATAATTAGCCTTCGCCGCATCCACATTTGCCAGTGATACTTTAAGGTGGGAAACGTTATTATCTAACTCATCTTGTGACGAATAATTCTTTTTGATTAACGCTTTAGTACGTTTAACTTGTTGCTGAGCACGCTCATGTTCAGCATTGGCTGATTCAATCTCACTCGCCGCTTGACGAATACGAATGTCTTGCAGCTTACGCTCTGCCGCTAAATTTTTAATCGCCGCTTCACTGACTAATACATTGGCTTCTGCTTTCTCTTTTTCAGCCTCAAAATCACGACTGTCTATGGTTGCCAATAAATCGCCCGCTTTTACCACTTGGTTATCTTCAACCAATGTCTTGGCAATATAACCACCGACTTTAGGGCTGATCGTTGTGATGTCACCTTGCAAATACGCATTGTCTGTTGATTGGAAATATTGACCATAACCATACCAATAACCACCACCGGCAAGACCACATAAAATAATAACGATTGTCGCAATCAAAGGTGCTTTATTTTTTTTCTTTTGTTGTTCTGCCACTACGCGTACCCACTTGAAAATGAAGCCATTCACGTTTGCAATAAACATGAATGTAATAAATAAGAGAACGACAGTATAAAACGAAAATGATTTATTGATTAGATAGGAAAAAAAGGAAACACTGTTGCATAAATCTTACCAATCAATAAGGAACAACCTAATGATGGATTTGAATAACATAACTATATTAAATCAAGTCATTGATTCTGGAAGTTTTACTCAAGCTGCTACTAACCTTGGTATGACAAAATCAACAGTAAGTAGAAAGCTTGCTGAGCTTGAGGAGCATTTAGGTGTGAAGCTGATCACTCGCTCAACCAGAAAATTAGGGTTAACCCAAGAAGGTGAGATTTTTTATCAAGCCAGCGTCAAAGTGCTTGATATCATGCAACAAACTGAATTAGAGCTGACCGCAAATCAAAATTTAATTCGTGGTCACCTTAATTTAGCCATGCCCGTAGAGATCGGCCACAACGTTATGTCTGATTACATCAACAGCTTTCTTAAACGCTACCCTGAAGTTTCTATTAACCTTGAAATGACCAATAGAGAAGTCGATATCATTGGCGACAGTATCGATCTTTATGTGCAAATTGGTGAGATCAACGACTCTTCGTTAGTCGCACGAACCATCGACTTTTCTGAACGTATTATTGCGGCAAGCCCTGAGTATTTAAGCAATTACGGCTATATTGAAACACCAGAAGATCTCCAAGCTCCTCACCATCAAATTAAAGTCGTTAACGCAGTTAAAGTCCCTAATCTTTATTTTAATCAGGTAGATAAGGCTATTCGCGTTAATCTACCTTATCGCTTAAAGGTCAATACAGTAACGGCCTGTAAATCAGCCTGTTTAAGTGGCTTAGGCATTGCCTCTTTACCTGAGTTCATATGTCGAGAACACATAAACAATGGCGAGTTAATTCGAATATTACCTGATTGGGATTTACCTCGAGTGGCTATCAGTTTGGTTTTCCCTCAGAACAAGTTACTACCGAAACGATTAAGAGCCTTTATTGATCATGTGCTTGAACGCTTTGAATCAAAAAACACTCCGAAAAATAACGCTGATTAATAAACAAAAATTACATCAATTTTTCTGAATTTATTAATTTCACTTGCCAGTAAGGTCATACATCGAATACGATGCGATGGTCTATTAACATCATCATTGGATTTTTCGTGGTTCAACTGTTTCGATTATTGATAATTTGTCTTTGCTTTGGGGTAAGTTCGCTTGCTCAGGCATCTGCATATCATCAAAACGACGACAGCCACTTTGTAGAGCTGACGATTGAACAGCACTCTACGGTTCCAGTAACGATTTCCGTTGATAACTCTCATATCCAATCTATTGATTTTGTTACTTGCAACATCAATAGTGCTCAAACAGACTCGACGACATTACATTCTAAAAGCGCTTCTCAAAGCCACGATGTAAATTTAGGCATCGCCTACGCTTCTCGTATGGCGAACTTGGCCCGTCATGAGCCAGAAGAAGTCTTTCCGGTTTATGAACTGGCGTTAGAGATCCCAGCAATTCCCTCTGAACAATTAACCATTGGTTATCAAGAAAAACCAAAACCAACGGTCAATTGGGCATTAAATACCTATTCATCTACTTCTCGAATTTCGGCTTGGAAGGAAAGTAACCTTCTCTACAGCCAGCGGTTATACCCACACTCTTAATTTCACACTCAAAATCCATTGATTTATCACTTAGTTATTATTCGTTTATTGCGAACTAACTAGATTTGTGACTTTTTCGCATACGCAACTTCGTATGTGAGGTGAAATTATTATGCAAAGAAAACAACCGATACAACGACTAAACCATTATTCAAAATGGAAATACATCGTTCTTATTACGACCCTTATTATTTTATTATTAAGCGCTATCCCTACTTGGTATGGTGAAGATGCTGCCGTTCAAATCACCAATAAAGACGGACAAATCCCTTCTATTGTTCAATTACAAAATACGTTAACCGACCAAGGAATTACCGTTAAACGCATCGAACAAAAAGGCGATAAAACCATCGTTATTTTGCAAGATGAAGCACAGCAAGCAAAAGCAAAAAGTGTACTTGGTAGCGTCATTGACGAAGACCAAAAAGGCACAACGATTGCGTTATCTTTAGCGCCAGCAGCTCCTGCTTGGTTACAAAACATGGGATTTGAACCAATCAAACTTGGTTTGGATTTACGTGGCGGTGTGCAATTCTTACTCGATGTTGATGTAAACCAAGTTTTCCAAGCACAACGTAATGAGCTTTCAGATTCTTTAAAACAAGAGTTACGTGAAGAGCGCATTCGTTCTGTTCGTATGCAAAAAGAAGGCACTGATAGCTTAGTGGTTCGCCTTCCATCTGAAGAAGCAAGCCACGCTGCTCGTGAGTTTATCCATAAAAACTACCCTACTTGGCAAATCTCAAACGGTGACGGCTTTGATCTTAAGCTAACACTAAAAGAAGAAGAAAAAATTGCGGTTCGTAACCTTACGGTTCAACAAAACTTACAAACCATGCGTAGCCGTATTGAAGAGCTAGGTATCACTGAAGCCTTAGTTCAACGTCAAGGTGAAAACCGAATTCGTATCGAGCTTCCGGGTGTTCAAGATCCTGCTGCTGCAAAAAATGTTATCGGTGCTACCGCGAGTCTTGCTTTCTATGCAGTAAAAGAACAAGGCACTGGCAGCACAATGGAAGTTCCTGATGAGAATGGCCGCCCTGTACGTGTAGGTAGAAAACCAGTACTAAGTGGTGACCATATTGTTGATGCTCGTGCAAGCTTAGGCGAAATGGGCATGGCGGAAGTAAACATTGTTCTTGATAGTTCAGGCGGCAAAATCATGTCTGAGTTCTCTCGTCACAATGTTGGTAAACCAATGGCAACGTCGTACAACGAGTACGGTCGTAACAGCAAAGGCGAAACCACTCAAAGTAACAAAATCATCAGTGTAGCAACTATCCAAAGTCAACTTGGTAGCCGCTTTAGAATCACAGGTTCTGGCTCACTTCAAGAATCTCAAGAGCTTGCTCTACTTCTTCGTGCTGGCTCACTAACTGCGCCTGTGACTATCGTTGAAGAGCGTACTATTGGCCCGACACTGGGTGCTGAGAATATTCAAAATGGTTTTGCTGCTTTAGGTCTTGGTCTTGGTCTAACTCTACTGTTTATGGCGTTTTGGTATCGTCGTTTAGGTTGGGTGGCTAACATTGCCCTTGTTGGCAACATGGTAATGCTATTTGGTCTACTTGCGCTTATTCCGGGGGCGGTTCTTACCCTTCCCGGTATTGCAGGTTTAGTACTGACGGTTGGTATGGCGGTTGATACTAACGTACTTATTTTTGAACGTATTAAAGATAAACAGAAAGAAGGTCGAACATTAGCACAAGCGATTGATAGAGGCTTTAGTAGTGCATTTGGTACCATTTTCGATGCCAACTTCACCACAATGATTACCGCGGTGGTTCTATACACTATCGGTAACGGCCCTATCCAAGGCTTCGCATTAACTCTGGGCTTAGGTCTATTAACCAGTATGTTCACAGGCATCTTCGCGTCACGTGCCATTATCAATTTAGTTTGGGGTCGTGATTCTCGTCATGATGTTAGGATTTAAGTTATGTTTATAAATATGAAAAATGCAACAAAATGGCGTCACATGACGAGTGTGGTTTCTATCGGTTTGATGATTTTTGCATTATCGATGATAGCAACCAAAGGCCTTAACTGGGGCTTGGATTTCACTGGCGGTATCGTGAGTGAAGTTCAAATTGATAGCAAAATCACAAGCAGTGAAATTGCGCCGTTATTAGATGCTAGCTTTAAACAAGATGTGGCGGTTATTGCCTCTGGTGAGCCGGGTCGTTGGGTATTGCGTTATGCGATTCCACCAAAAGGCGTTGAGCTTCCACCACTGACTGAGGTTCTTGCTCCGCTGCATTCAGAGGTTCAAGTATTAAATACCAGTATCGTTGGTCCACAAGTCGGCCAAGAGCTAACTGAGCAAGGCGGCATGGCGCTATTAGTGTCAGTTTTGGTTATCTTAGCGTACTTGAGTTACCGCTTTGAATGGCGTTTGGCATCTGGTTCTCTGTTTGCCCTAACCCACGATATCGTGTTTGTACTTGGTTTCTTTGCTGCGACTCAAATGGAGTTTAACTTAACCACCCTAGCCGCTATTTTGGCGATTTTAGGTTACTCGTTAAATGACTCGATCATCATTGCAGACCGAATTCGTGAGCTATTAATTGCCAAACCTGAGTTATCTATCCAAGAGGTAAATAACGAAGCGGTTGCTGCAACCTTCTCTCGTACTATGGTGACATCAGGAACAACCCTAATCACGGTTGGTTCTTTATGGTTATTAGGTGGCGGTCCACTAGAAGGCTTTGCGATTGCGATGTTCATCGGTATCGTGACGGGGACTTGGTCTTCTATCTCGGTAGGTACAAGTCTACCTGAGTACTTTGGTTTGAATTCGGATCACTATAAGCCGAAGCCTATTTCTGAAGAGCCGTAAGATTGGGTTTAGATAATAGACGATAAAAAGCCGCAGGGAATGCGGCTGATGTTGAGGGGATCTGGTTTAGGCTGGATCCCTTTTTTGTGTGGGTGGAGCTTATGCTGTTTGTTTTTTAGGCTTAACTCATTATTAGACAACTATGACTTATATTTTTTGCTCTAATCCAACAAATTCAGATAACGTGGCTTTGGGGAAAGCTAGTTGTTAACTATTGATCTAGTCCACCAAGTTACTTTTGTTTTGGGTGGTTTAAAGAAAATTTAAATATATCGAACTGCCTATAGCAACAATAGCTAACGCTGTCGCAATGTAAGCTGGGGTTTGTGGCATCTTGCGTTTAGATAAAGTTACAAGATCGGTTTCAAGTTTTTCGATCCGTTTTTCTCTTAACCTATCAGCAGTCGTATTGTCTTTAATATCGTCAATAATTTGCCCAAGCTTTATTGCTTTTAACTCTAACCCGAGCTCTAGTTCTTGAAGTTTTTTACTCTGTTCTTGAACATCTTGTGCAACCTCATCTAGATACTTTTCTTTCGCTTCGAGTGAAAAGTGAAGACTTTCTAGCTTTTGTGTTTTTTCGCGCATCGCCTTAATTAGCTGAGAAATTTGCTCTGATTGCTCCACATCGGTTTGGCCTTTTGAATTAAGTGCTTCATACAAAGCGTCAATATTCTCCATATTTCTATCGACATTTTTTCGAAGCTCTACTTCACTTTCAACCTGAGCATGCACTTGCTTGTAAAGTATTAGTACTGCCGTCTCTACTTGTTTTGAATTCTCATCTAAAGAACCATCATTCAGATCCAGCTGTTGAAGTTTATTTTGCTGATCTTTAATTTTCTTATCTAAGGCACCCAAAAAGCCTTCCTGAATTACACTTTTATGCTGTGCGAGTTCAATCAGGAATTTGACCACCTGCTGCGTAACTTTTACGTTAGCACCAAGGCCTCGTACAATACTGGCAAGTTCCTTGTCAGATTTTCCAGAGATACCAGACCATATTGATTTGAACCGCCCTTGTTCTTCAACAACCAATGCTCTATTGGTCAAATCTTGTGTATTTTTCAGAGACTCTTCAATTTGGTCCAGTTGTTCTAGCAAGTCTCCTACTCTTTTTTCAACAAGTTCACCTGATTTTTTTTCTTGTTTAACCGCTACTTCATTCATTATCAAATCCTTTTAACTGACTTAAAAAATCTCTTTTTTCTATTGAGTTAAACTCATTTACTGGAACTTTGAAACTGGCTGTCATTGTATTCATTTTTTCCATCAATCGAAACTCAGATTGCAATAGCTTCCCAGCGGATGCATATAATTCTTCGTTTAGGTTGTAGCCATCAACAAGCAATAAATAGGAAGCTCGTCGCTCTTCAAAAGCCATTTGGTGAGACATACCAAATCCCAAAATAAACTGAACCAATGAGGGAACAATTTTGGATAGCATGTGACTAGTCATGCCAAAGCCAATAGCTGATATAATACCTGCAATGATTCCAGTGAAAGGTCCCACATATGGAAATATCAGCCCTTCAATAATAACATCTAGAGAGTCCCACAAAACTAAAGAACTCGAGATAACAATAGTTTCTATAATTCGATTAAGCACCTGTTCGGTGCTCATCGAACCTTTTCCTTTATAGATGCTGTATGCGTTTGCTGCCAAATCGAAAATATTACGCGCAAGGTTGTAAACTTGGGAAAGAGTTTGGCTAACCAATCCAATAATTGCGTCCAAGACACCTTTTAGCATTTGCTTCAAGTTGCTTTTCAAGTTCTTAATATCATTAAATACCGCTAATAAAAAGCGCTTCACACGGTCAATTATTTTAGTTTTACCACCCTTAAAAAGATCAACTAATTCGACTTTTAGGTGCTTAATTGCTGATGCGACGAGCGCTTCAACGGCAGAGGCTACAGCTTGCTCACCAACTTCTTTAGTTGCACCAGCGACCAGTGAACCAGCAGAGTTGAGTCGATCCTTTATCTTTTTCGCTTCAATATTGGAGCGGGTACCTTGGTTGTTTTTTAACTCTTCTTTGCTATTGATTAGCTCGTCTTTATGATTGGAAATTAAATTAGCCTCAATCGCCGCAGCTGTTTCTACTGAATCAGTATGAAGCACTCTAACCGTGCAGCCTTCATCAAATTCAGTTGAAAGCTTATACTGTTTACCTCTTTGAGTTTTTTGTCTATTTTCATTGATATGTCCAGCAGTCCAGCGTTTCTTCACGTCTTTAGCATCACCAACATAGACTGGCGAACCGTTTTTATCATAGACAACGTAAACACCAGGCCCATCATGCGCTGACTCTAAACCTGATGCCACACCGCCAGACACTGTGAACTCACTGTCAAAAGTAATTGTTGAAAGAGAGCTAACACCATGACTAAAGGATTTGGTAATAACTTCCTTCCAATCCGATGTTCGACCCGCAATGTCGATAGCGCTGGAAGTATTGGATGCATTTAGAATATCGGTTAGCTCGGATTTGACATCTAAAGATTTAGCGTCAGGACGTAAGTTTTTTCTATTACGAACACCCACAACTAATTTTCTAGTAATATTATCGATGGACTTATCAACTATCTTATTAGCTAATGGGGAAAGGCTTTGCACTTTAGCTGTCACGATTAAGATCTCCTTTTCTTATAATGAGACTCTAAGACAAAAAAACATACTTCATTGTCAAATATATAGCAAAAGATTACTGCATATTTGAGACTAACTCTTAGTCAATCGGGAATATATTTCATTAATTCAGATACATGTATATTTGATTTTTATTGTTACATCCCACACATTCTGTCGCGAAAATCTAATTAATCCAAGTATAGATTCTAAGCATCGAGATTGAATACTCTTCAAGTCAACCATCAAAAGAAAAATCACTGCAAACATATGTTTTTATTAAAATAACATCAAAGGTATTTAAAAGACGAGTAAGCAGAATAAAATAAAAGGAAGTATTTCTACATACCTTACGAATTGATATAAGAAAATTTACCGAAAACTCTCTACTCCCCCAAAACATAACGAGTACTTCGACCACCTGCCCCAGTTTTAACCAAACAGCCAAGCTCAACTAATGTTGCTAAATGCCGAGATGCTGTGGGCTTACTTACCTTTGCAACTTTATGGTATTGAGAGGTGTTAATGCCCTCTTCAAAATCGCCATCTAACATTCGATTAAGCACTTTTACTTGCTCTTCTGTCAGCTTGGTTTGATCAACCTTGCGCCAAAAGTTGGTTTTAAAAATGGTTCTGTCTATTTCGTTAAAGACTTCTGCAAACGTACTATCAAGAGTTTCAAAAAACCATTGTAGCCAAGCGGTAATATCTAAGTCCCCTTTTTGGGTTTGCTCTAAAATCTCATAATAACTTTTTCGGTTCGCCAAGATACCAACGGACATGGCATAGAATCGGACCGATTGCTGCTCTGCTTGCGCTAATGCGAGATCCGTAAGTAGACGAGTAATTCTTCCATTACCATCATCAAGTGGATGAAGCGTTACAAACCACAGATGGGTTATTGCTGCTCTTAATAGCGGATCTAATGAGGCATCGCTTTTTGATGTATTGAACCAATCAATAAACTGATTCAATTCAGCATCAAGAATATCTCGGCTTGGCGCTTCAAAATGGACAACAGGACGATCAATGCGACCAGATACAACTTGCATAGGTGCATCGCCTCGTAATTGCCCACCCACCACAGGGTTAAACATGGTGTAGCCTTGAGGAAATAAGCGATTATGCCAGTGTAAAATACGATCTAGCGTTAAAAAGGTGTCTAAGTTTTCTACCGCATCAAGCATGATCTCGGCAAGGCCATCGGTCTGCTCTGTGGTTGGAAAAGGCCTTTCTTCACTTAACCCTAATTTATTAGCTAATGAAGAACGCACCGAAAACGCATTTAACGTTTCACCTTCAATCGCGCTTGAGTGAACAATATTGGCAAGTAACGTATCAAGCATGGTTTTTTCTTGGTCTTGACTCGTCATCTTCCCTAATAAAAGCCCTTGATTAAATCTAACCGACCTTAATAACGGTTCAATAACGCGTTCATCCCAATAAAAGTGAGGCCATTTATCTTGCTGCCATATCCACATAATGCCTTCCTCTGATCCAATTTCTCTTAATCTAATCACAGTATGATGCGAATAGCTCACTTATTCAAATCATTTCATGATACGATTAACCCACCTATTCACATCAAAACGTGATTTGATTAGAGGTATTATTCGCATCACAAGTGCATATTATTGAAAAATAGTGAGATAAATTTGCTTGAGTCGTTCAGTTTGAATACGGATGAATATTAGGAGATCTGGTTTAGGCTGAGTCAATTTTTGTTGTAAATCGAAATAGTGCGACAGTGTCGCACTATTTGAGTTAGTCACATTATGTTGTTCGGGGGAGTTGGTATTACTTTGCTTTTGCTATTGCGTGCTGCTCTGCAATGAAAGCGATCTCTTTATCATTTAAGCACGATTTACTGACATATTGGCGCTGTTTACCCATATGCAAGATAAACCCTAAATCGCTTTGTTCAAGTTGATCAATTTCACCCCATGAGATGCTACGAGTGATTTTAGCGCTTTTATAACTCACTCCTTTAGCGTCAGTTTGAAACACCACTTTAGTCCCAGAGAGCGAGCTGATTTTTTGTCGCCATAACCACCACGTTCTCTTAAAGTAGATACTAAGCCCCTCAATAATACTCAAAACAATAAAGAACCAACCAACATATCCATTAGGTAATAGTTCAAGTTTTAGTAAAACCACACCAAAAAGAAGAAAAAGAATTCCTTTTAAATAGGCTTTTGGAAATTTAACAGGGTGACTTGTTTGATCATAACACTCGGCAAAGAAAGTCTTGTCGAGAGTGTATTCTGTGGTGACACTAAAATCTTTAGACATATAGGGCTACTTTACTGTTTTATGTGAATGAGTCTCTATGCTGCGATCTCGCAACTTAGGCATTGTACCGTTTCTTAATGCTTTTCTACATTCAAATATATCTTAAAGTCGATTAGGTATATAGAATCAGCCCAACGAAAATCAGTGAACTCTATAGGGAAATCAAATGGCGTATGAAGTGCTAGATGTCAGTCAATGGGCACGAGCTCAACACTTGAAATTTTATCAAGGTTTTAGTCACCCTTGGTATAACATTTGTTCCAATATCGACGTAACGGCGCTGCACCAATATTGTAAGCAACACAATCACCGTTTCTTCCACGCTTATCTTTACCTAACTCAGCAAGCGCTAAATAAATGTGAACCGATGAGCTATCGCCTTATGGGTGAAGAAGTTCGCATTTACTCGCCTATGTGTGTCAGTGTGGCGCTGCTAGCGGATGATAATACGGTGCGTTTTTGCGATTTAGACCATGAGCCTACGTTTGCTGACTTTACAATAAGCGCAACGAAAGCCGAGACCCGAATTAAGAACATGCCTTTTATCGTAGAGCAGTTTATTGGTCAAGAAATGAAGCAGAATACGATTCATTTAACGGTATTGCCGTGGGTAGATTTCACTAGTATGACTCATGCTAGAGACGTTAATTTCCCAGATAGCGTGCCAAAAATGGCATTTGGGAAATTGGTTCAACACGGTGAACAATGGCGTATGCCACTGTCTGTTGAAGTGCATCATGGTTTAATGGATGGTTTACACGTAGGGCAATTCATACAGACATTACAAGCGATGTTTGATAATCCATCACTGCTTGAGCAAGCTTAATAAGGTTTATATCTCGACTAAGATGAGCGTTAATGCGCTCATCTTAAAGAATATCCCATGATACTATCGATACCCTATTCAAATCAAAATGTGATTAGGTTAGGGATATTAAGATAAATGAAAAATTGGAACGCTTAGCATCCCAATTAATTATACTTGCTCGGAAGGATGACTCCATATTTGTGGTTCAGAATAAGGACCAGTAATACTTGATGTCGACTCACCTACACCGTCTAATGCACCTTCAGTCAACGCTAACGCAAACCAATTCTCTAATGGTGCTAACGATTCCACAGGAAGTCCTACTTTATGAGGTGTATTGTAACGTTTCGCGTAATGATGGATTTCACCCATAATAAACACTACATCTGGTGCTAACTGCTTTTCAGCCTCTTCCATTAATCTCGTTGCGTAGCCTTGACGTTGGTAACCTGGTAATACGGCTAAAGGAGCCACTACATAACATTTTAAATGTGGTGCCGCATCTATAGTAATAGGTGTATAACACGCATGTGCGACGCCTTCATAAACGATAGAGAAGCTATCGTCTGCAATTAGGTTATCTGCAAATTCAGCATACAGTTTTGCGTGTCTTTCATCATAAATACCACCTGCTGCTGCGAAAGTGTCGTATTGAATTTGGTAAGGGGTTTTCATTTTTATAAATCCTTAATTGTATCTTTATTAAGATAGAGTATTGCTAATATTATTCGTTAACCAGAAACACCAAAGCGATGGTTAATTTGCTAAAAACAGTTATAAATCGAGTAATAACTGATATTTTTTGATAAAGCGTTCTTTAATTTTCAGTAGTGGGTAGTCTTCATCTGAAAACAAATAGTTAAGTGCAATACCGTCTATTTCTGCAATGAGCATATGACTATCAACAAAGTGATTAGCGTTAGGTATATCGCACAAAATCCCATCAAAAGATGCCATCATTAATTTATAACGCTCGTCTAATAAATCTTTCAGAATCAACCTCATTGATGGCTGACATTTCACCTGATAGTCAAACTGATAAAATAATTTTTGCTCTGGGTTTGTCATTGATAAAAAGATGTGTTCTAACAGAGTAATAAACTTCTCTTTTACCGACGCCTCTTCATTAAGCAAGTTCGCATTTTCACTAACGTTACTAATGATCTCTGCCATACGAACAAAAACGGCTTTCAGTAAATCCTCTTTATTTTTAAAGTGATGAAATACTAAACCTTTTGATACGTTTGCAGATTCACAAATCTGTGCAATAGAGGTTTTCTCATAACCTTGCACTGCAAACAGCTCAATTGCTGCTTTTATTGTTTGTTGTTTTTTGTCCATGACAATACCCCTTCAATTCACAAACCGACTATCCGGTCGGTAATTATGGCGAAATATTATATTAGAAGAATAACGTTGGCAAGCGTTTAAAAAATAGGAACCTCTTAAGCTTTATAAAAAGACGGTATTGTTTAATCGCTAAGTAAGCGATGAATTCTTAAATCAAAAGTTAACCATAAAAATTATTATTACCTTTCCTTATTTCAATAACAAAATATTATTATTTCAATAAAATTTGATAATTTCACGTAATCCACATCCTTGCCTATACTCTCTTACATCGAAACAGCATAACGAATTATTAAAACTTATTTGGAGTACATTATGAAAATGAATCACGTTGGTATCATGGTTGGTGACATGGACAAAGCTGTTGAGTTCTACACTCAGGCTTTAGGTCTTAGAATCGTAATGAACAACACGAAAGTAATCGAAGAGCGCGAATCGGCGATTGGTCGTATGTGTATCGCCGTATTTGGTGAAGGCTTTAAAGGCTTCAATATTGCGCACCTAGTGACATCTGATGGTATCGGTATTGAGCTGTTCGAAATGAAAGAGCGCCAAGAGCGTCATGATGTAGACTTTTCTCGTCTAGGCATCTTCCACTTCTGTCTACAAGTGCCAAAAGAGCAGTTTGATACTGCAATCAAGCGTGTTGAAGAATATGGTGGCAAGGTTCGTATGGACATCATGCGTTACCACCCAGAAGACGAACTAAAACAAGCACAAATGGTTTACCTAGAAGACCCATTTGGCAATCTGTTCGAGTTCTACTCTCACTCATACGAAGATACATACGCGACTGATTACGAGTAATCATTCTCCGTAAAATTGCATTAAAAAAGGATTGGTAGAGATACCAATCCTTTTTCTATGTAAACAATAAAATGTTTAATAAGCCTGCTATAGCTTAATTTGTAGTAAGTACTAAATCACAACGTAGTACATTAAGATTATTCGCATCATAGATACTTTTCTATTGGCAGCAGCTGCAAAAACTGAGATTCAAAACGCTCCCATCGCCCTGTTTCTGGTTCTTTCTCCCAGCTTTTATCGCCTGAATACCAACGAACATCACCTTTTTGTAGTTTTAGATGCCAGCTGTTTTCATCATCCATTGCGTGTTCTATATCGCTCGCCAGGCTTTTTGCTATTTGTTGATCTTCAATGATAAGAATGGATTCGGTATTAAGATAAGTTGAGCGTAAATTGAAGTTAAAAGAGCCGATACTCGCGATACGATCATCAAAAACAGCAGACTTAGCGTGAAGTCCATAAGGTAATATTGGCGCACATTTGGTAATGTCACGGGTCGATTCTTCACATAACCCAGCTTCTGGTTTTAATTCATATAGCTGAATACCATGTTCAAGCATATCTTTACGGCGGCCTGCATAACCTGAATGATTGGTGGTTAAATCGTTCGATGCCATTGAGTTAGTTAGCGCTTTTATCTCAACGCCCTTACTAACCAATTCTTGCCATCCTTCTAATTGGGCATCATCAAAAATTAAATACGCCGATTCTAATAAGATTTCTTTATCTGATTCACTGGCTAATTTCGCAAGCGCTTTCGCCGTTGCTTTTGGCTCACTGGTGTTATCTTTATCTAAAGGAACAGGTCGGTCAGACACAAAATGTGCATTCACCCAAGTCATCTTTGCTGTTAACTCTTCTAAGAACTGATAGGCGGTTTTATTGCCCTCAGGTAACGCTGGATAATTTGTGTAAATTGGCGCTGCTATCTCATCCAATACGGGTTGATCTGGTGATGTTGCCTCACCCAACAAATCAACAGGATAAGACCAAGTACTGTCCCAATATTCTGCAAAATTGGTTTGAATATCACCGACCACTGAGCCCATCACCAATACATCGCGATCACGAAAATTAATCTCTTCAGACAAATCAAAATATTCATCACCAATATTACGCCCACCCACCACAGAGAAAGCCCCATCAACGGTAAACGATTTATTATGCATACGACGATTTAGACGAGAGAAATCCCCTAAGAAGTTCACCCACTTGGTAACACCACGACGAGTTGGAATAGGGTTGAATATACGGATATCGACTTGAGGATGTGAGTTAAGCGCAATCAAGAGATCTTCACGCTCGTTTAAGTTGATGTCATCGAGCATAACGCGAACTTTTACACCGCGATCAGCCGCTGCAAGTAAACGGCTTGCAAGGTAATGACCTGATGCATCTGAGTTCCAAATATAATATTGAATATCAATGCTGTGCTCTGCTGTCTCTATTAATGCTAAGCGTTGAGCTAATGCATCCCAACCCTTATCTTGTAATAAAACTGCACTGGTTTCTTTTGTCGCTGGTTTAGGCTGATATACCTTACTCAATTCCGTTAATGCACTTGGTAATGAAGTAACGATGGGCTCATTAGGATGCTGAACCTCATCAGGAAGCGATCCACACCCTGAAAGAATAGCGACGAAAAATAAGGTGATATTAATGCGTTTAAGCACAGACATTTATTAAACTTCCTTTTTTAATATTGAATAACTAACCCTGAAAGGTCTGAAATTGATGACGATTTCTCTATAAAAAGAGAGTATATCAGACTCATCACTCACGCTCTGTCTCTATCCAAAAATTCGATAAATCATCAAATAACTCGTCATTATTTAAAATACTTAAATGGTTTTCATCATAGCCGCGGATCTGTTCCGCATGTAACTGTGCTTGGCGGTTTAACTGACTTGATAAATCAATCACACCATCATTGCTGTCTGTATTAATGAAATTACCCGAGTTATAACCAAACAACAAAAAGTGAGGAGTGTTGGCTTTATTTCTATCTTTGAATAGCTCTTCAATAAACTCACCATCTGGATTTAAATCAACCCATACCGGCATGACGACTGGTGAGTATTCTACGCCCTGTTTTGCTGACTCGACGCCACCAAATGGTGAAGAGATGGTTGAAATACTATTAACGAAATCACACAGTGTTCCAAGATTACATTGGCGCATATAGTTTTCAACGACGAGGCCACCCATGCTGTGCGCGACAATGTGCATTTGTTGGATATTGTATTCACTCGCCACGGTATACAACACATTAGCAAGACCTTTTGAGGTTAAAGACAACGATAGGCCTGAAGGATAATTAAATACCCACACTTGGTATTTGGATTTATCTACTTTTTCAATTAACGGCGCGAGCTCTAACGCCGTTGAGTTGATCCCATGAACAAATAAAATTGGGATCTTATTTGGATCATATTCAGATAAAAAATAGAGCCCAGTATTGTTTTCAAGCAAAAAAGTGAGTGGCTGCCACATGCCTAGTTCTGCATTTTCTTTATCGAACGGTGGATCATTTAAATTGACTACTTTACCAATATTTACTAAATCTAATTCAATGTTAAGTAATGACGATAAAGAGCGTCCAACAAATGCTTTAGGGATCGTTTTTTCATTCACATTTAGGGTGACAAGCATTTCCGTTTTCTCTTTATAATCGTGCAGATTAATAAGGCTAAATGCTTCGTCAGCTTGCAGTGTTAAATCTTTATTTTTATCTTCAAAAAGTAATAAATAATGGATGTCATTCGACATTTGTAAATTAATACTCTCGCTACCAATAATGGCATCGTAGCCATCAATCTCACTCTTATTAATGTCTTTAATTTGCTCGATCACAACTGCTGACCCAGAAACAGATTCACTCAAGGTAAGCGTATACTCATTGGTCAATGAATCAAGCGTCTTCATCTCACGGGATAAGTTTTTAAAATTACTGCAACCAGATAATACTGAGCTCAGTAATAACAAAATACATAGAGATCTCACTGTCGTACTCATCCTTAAATTAACAACCTGTTTTAATACTAGCAAGAAAACAAAGAGAGTAATTTTTTATATTCTGATATGATGCGAACTTGTCTTTACCACTGTATTTATATCCATGTATACATTACGACCTTACCAACAAGATTCTGTTAAAGCCGTTATCCATTATTTCCGAAAACACACAACGCCTGCGGTGTTAGTGCTGCCTACGGGTGCTGGAAAAAGCTTGGTGATAGCTGAATTAGCACGAATAGCAAAAGGTCGTGTGTTGGTACTTGCTCACGTTAAAGAGCTTGTCGAACAAAACCATGAAAAGTACGAAGGCTATGGTGAAGAAGCCTCTATTTTCTCTGCAGGGTTAGGTCGTAAAGAAACCGATAAGAAAGTGGTGTTTGCCTCGGTGCAATCTGTGGTGCGTAATCTTGATTCATTTAAAGATCAATTTTCATTATTGGTTATTGATGAGTGCCACCGCGTGCCAGATAACAAAGACACCAGTTACCGTAAAGTGATTGAGCACTTACAAACCCAAAATGCGGGTATTAAAGTACTTGGCTTAACCGCGACACCTTATCGTTTAGGGATTGGTTGGATTTACCAATATCACACTCGCGGCCAAGTCAAAACTGACACGCCTCGTTTTTTCCGTGATTGTATTTTTGAATTGCCTATTCAATATCTATTGGATGAAGGCTTTTTAACGCCGGCAAAACTCTTAGATGCCCCAGTATTAAGTTATGACTTCTCGCAATTAAAGCCAGCCTCTACCGATAAATACAAAGAATCAGAATTGGATTTGGTGATTGAAGAATCCAAACGCGCCACCCCACAAATTGTTCAGCAAATAGTGGAATACGCCAAAGACAGAAAAGGTGTGATGATCTTTGCTGCCACGGTTCGCCATGCTCAAGAAATATTGTCACTACTACCACCAGAGCAATCTGAACTGGTAATTGGCGATACTAAAGTTGTCGAACGTGATGCCATTATTCAACGCTTCAAAAAACAACAAACCAAATTTTTAGTTAATGTCTCGGTATTAACCACGGGCTTTGATGCCCCTCATGTTGATTTAATTGCTATTTTACGTCCAACAGAATCGGTCAGTTTATACCAACAAATCATTGGTCGTGGATTACGTTTAGCGGAAGGAAAAACAGAGTGTACGATCTTAGATTACGCGGGTAATTGCTACGATCTCTACCAACCTGAAGTGGGTGACCCTAAACCTGACAGCAACAGTGAGATCATCACTATTCCCTGCCCTGCCTGTGGTTTTAATAATAACTTCTGGGGTAAATTAGACAGTAATGGCTTTTTACTTGAACACTTTGGACGTCGCTGCCAAGGCTATTTTGAAGATGATGAAGGGACTCGTGAAGAGTGCGGTTATCGCTTTAGAGCCAAATATTGCAATGAATGCGGTGCAGATAATGATATTGCTGCACGTATTTGTCATGAATGTGATGCGATCTTAGTTGATCCCGATAAAAAGCTAAAAGAAGCACTAAAATTAAAAGATGCTAGGATCCTCAACTGCATCGACTTAACCCTTACCGCGGGGAAAAATCAGTTCGATAAACCACAAATCAAAGTGACCTATTTAGGTGATGATGATTCTGAGCTGCATGAAGTCTGGCAAATGACGACTAAAAAACAAAAGCAATTATTTTTGAATAACTTTGTTCGCCCTCATTTGGTTGATAGACACCGTCCATTTGAAGAAACAACCGCAATTAAAATCGCGAATAACCAACACCGTTTTCGTCCACCGAGTTTTGTGATTGCGCGTAAACAAGGTAAGTTTTGGTCTATTCGCGATAAGATCTTTGAAGAGTAATCTGTTTATAACAGTCATCCGCTTTTAAAACACGATTACCACAGTGAACGATAATTCATATGACACGAGCGGCACTGAGCGAACGCTTTATCAAGGGCGGCTCGTGCTGCAACTTCATCTTGTTCTACTGCAGCTTCGCTGATTAACATAAATTGCTGCGATAACGTATCAAACTTGCCTTCAAATTCGGCTTTTTGAACCCAAATTTTAGTCCGTGCTCGGCTGTTGTCTGCACTGCCTTCTGGAAACAGGGTTTTCTGCTCTTCTACTGTTAAATGCGCACTTTGGGCTAACGGCATAATACGATCCCAATTTAATACGTCTTTATCAAATTCATCATCTAACAAATCAGCGGTCGCATCAAGATGTTGAAAATTATCCTGTCGAGCCTCTATCTCTTGAGCGTGATCCGCAGCTATCACGGAAAAAGAAAATAACGCGACTATCCCTATTTTTTTCATACTTGCCTCCATGCAGTTATTTTATTGTTTATGCATTCATCGTTTTAATTTTACGATAGTTTTTTCACATTAACAAAAACCTAGCAAAAACACACGAAAATAGGTTGTTAGATAAATAATCGAATGGTACTATTCGCGCTCGTTTTTCGAAACGAAAAGTCTGTTAAGTTAGGTCGCTAAGCTTAATGGCATTTTTTTATTTTACTATTTTGAGAGTAAAGACTATGAAATTTGAAGCAGTAGTACGTACTGAACAAGGTAAGGGTGCGAGCCGCCGCCTTCGTCACGCTGGTAAATTCCCTGCAATCGTTTACGGTGGCACAGAAGCTCCAGTATCAATCGAACTAATCCACAGTGATATCATCAACCAAATGGATAAGCCTGAATTTTACGAAGCAATTGAGCTAGTAATCGATGGCGCTACTGTTAAGGTTAAGCCGCAAGACGTTCAACGTCACGCGTTTAAGCCTAAAGTTGAGCACATGGACTTCATCCGCATCTAATTCGAGTCTTTTTTACTCTTTTGCATTATGTTATTTCTTTCTTACCAATTGAAATAACAACCCCTTTAAAGCCCTGATATTACCAGTATCGGGGCTTTAATCTATCTAGCGTATAGAATCACAGAGCCCCTCTATTTTCTTCTTATATAAAAACTAAGATCTTCTTCCCATTTAGCATTCTAATTTATAAGACAATTGTTATTGGACAGTGTTTTTTACTTTTTACTGACAATATTGGGTTATTCTCTTCTATACTTCTGTATATTAAAAAAAGCAAAACTTCATAAACCAGTTAGGAGTTAAAATGAAAAAATTATTAGTGGCTGTATCTTTACCTGTATTAATGGCTGCATGTGCAAGCAATGGCGACAACCTAATGGCTGACACTCAAGTTTCAGCAGATATGCTTCAACACCACAACTGGCAGTTAACTCAAGTTGACGGTAAAGACGTTGCTACTCCTGAAAAAATGGAAGCACCACGTCTTGAGATTGGCGAGAAAATGACAGCTAATGGTAACGCTGGCTGTAACAACTTCTTTGGCCAAGGTGAGCTAAATGAAGAAGGTCAATTCCGCATTGAAAAAATGGGAATGACAATGAAAATGTGTATGGGTGATGTGATGACAACTGAACAAGTTATGTCTAGCACTCTATCTACATGGAGCGACATTACGCTTACTAAAGAAAACTTGATCCTTAAAGGTCAAGAACACGAATTAACATTCACACTGCGTGATTGGGTAAACTAATCAATCAGATCGTGTAACTTATTCTATCTTCGATCTAACCAATCTGAAGATACAAAAAAACCGGTGAATTCCCCTCACCGGTTTTTTCTTATCTGTTATTTCAAATTTATCACTTAAAAAGAAAAACTACGCTTCAATCCAACGCTTAAAAATAAGTGATGTGTTAATCCCACCAAAAGCAAAGTTATTGCTCATGATGTAATTGCAATCAATCTCGCGACCTGCGCCAGTGATGTAATCAAGCTTTCCACAACGCTCATCAATATTGTTCAAGTTTAAGGTTGGGCTAAACCAATTGTTACGCATCATCTCTATCGATAACCACGCTTCAATTGCACCACAAGCCCCTAATGTATGACCAAAGTAAGACTTCAGTGAACTGATTGGCATCGATGAACCAAATACGTTTTCTGTTGCTGTACTTTCTGCTATATCACCACGCTCAGTCGCTGTACCGTGGGCTGATACATAGCCAATACTCTCTGGCGACAAGTTTGCGTCTTTTAATGACATTTCCATACACAGTTGCATGGTTTCCATTTGAGGTTGTGTTACATGGGCTGCATCACAGTTGCTCGCAAAGCCAACTAATTCAGCATAGATGGTTGCTCCACGAGCTTTGGCGTGTTCATATTCTTCTAATACTAATGCGCCTGCCCCTTCGCCAATCACTAGACCATCTCGGTCTTGATCATATGGGCTTGGTGAGGTTTTAGGTTCATCATTTTTTAAGCTTGTTGCAAACAGAGTATCAAATACCGCAGATTCCGTTGGGCATAACTCTTCAGCACCACCAGCAACCATTGCGGTTTGGTAACCGTGTTTAATGGCTTCATACGCATAACCAATCGCTTGGCTACCTGACGTACACGCACTGCTGGTTGGGATAACACGACCACGTAAACCAAAGAATAAACCAACGTTTACCGCAGCTGTGTGAGGCATCATTTTTACGTAAGTCGTTGCTGTAATCGCTTTGGTACTTTTCTCACTCAGCATGACACCAAATGCACCAACAGCGTCTGTTGAACCTGTCGATGAACCAAAAGCAATACCGGTTTGTCCATTGGTTAAAACGTCATTACCAATCAAACCACTCTGCTCTAGTGCCTGCTCAGAAGCAACTGTAGATAGTAGTGACACTCGGCCCATTGAACGAATCTTCTTACGGGTGTAATGCTTTGGTAACGTAAAGTCATCAATCGGTGCAGCAAGCTTTGTATTTAGGCCATCATAAACCTCAAAGCTTGGCATATATTGAGTGGCATTTTCACACTTACGAAGGTTTTCGCCTACGGTGTTCCAATCACTGCCTAGGGCTGTCACGCCAGACATGCCTGTAACAACTACACGACGACTCATACTAAACCACCATTGATTGAAATAACTTGGCGAGTCACATAACCCGCAACATCTGACATTAGGTAGCTGACAAGACCTGCGACTTCTTCTGGATCACCCATACGACGCAGTGGCACTTGTGGCAAGGCATGTTCTTTTACATGTTCATCAACCATACCGGTATCTATCAAACCTGGAGCGACACAGTTTACGGTAATTTTTCGTTTCGCTAATTCTAACGCTAACGATTTAGTCGCCCCAATCACACCCGCTTTAGCGGCGCTGTAGTTGGTTTGTCCACGGTTACCTACAATGCCCGAGACTGACGCTAGTGTCACAATACGGCCACCTTTACGCAGTTGAACCATAGGCATTACGCAAGGATGAAGTACATTATAGAAGCTGTCTAAATTGGTATGAATTACCCCATCCCACTCTTCTTCTGTCATTGCTGGGAATGCTGTATCACGAGTAATACCTGCATTACTCACAACGCCATAATACGCACCATGAGTTTCAATATCGTTTTCTAATCTCTCTTTACACTGTGCGCGATTACTAATATCAAATTGAATTAAACGGCCTGAACCGCCGTTTTCTTCAATCGTCGCCAATGTTTGTTCTGCGCCTGCTTGATCACTCATATAGTGAACAACTACATAAAACCCATCTTTTGCTAGCTGCTCTGAGATAGCGCGACCAATACCTTTACTGGCTCCGGTCACTAATACTTGTCTTGTCATGGTTCCCTCTACTGCTTATCTTGCTTAGGAGCGAGAAGCTCTTCTAATTTTTCTTCTGTTGGTACAAATACATTAAGCTGGCTCGAAGCCACTTGCTGACCATTTGATTCAATATAGCAACTGAATACCGCCATGCCATTATTCTCAAGTACTTGCTCTGCAAAAATGTCGAGTGTGTCGCCTTGTTGAAATTCACTGCACTCTGCTTTATATTTTCGGCTGCCAAGCAAAAAGCCTATCGGTGACTTATTACCTTTTTTCCATGCGTGGTAACCAGACCACCCTGCAACACTTTGTGCCATGAACTCAATACCAACCCACGCAGGAATGGTTTTTGTTTCATGATTAAAGAAAATATTCTGATCGCTAATGGTCACTCTGCAGTGAATAGACAACTCTTGTACATCAATCAACTCATCAACTAAAGCTAATGGCATATCATGAGGCAAAAGGTCGATTAAATCTGGAATATGGCTCATGAATGATACCCAAAAATTAAACTAATATTGTTGCCACCAAAAGCAAAAGAGTTACTGATGATCGCTTTCTTTTCTAAACTCTGGCTTTGAACTAAGTTAATCTCGGCTAATTCAGGATCAATCTCACCATCGTTGATTTGCGCAGGTAATGCTAAATTGAATTTTAGTATATGCCAACAAATTGAAGCCTCAATAATACCAGCCGCCCCTAGCGTATGCCCAGTTAATGGCTTGGTTGAACTGATTGGCGTTTGAGAACCAAAAACAGCATGCGCAGCTTTCGATTCCATTGCATCGTTCAATGGTGTCGCTGTACCGTGAGCATTAATATAACCAATGTCCGTAGCATTAAGCCCTGCATCTTTTAAGGCTTTTTCCATCGCTTCTATCGCGCCTTTTCCTTCTGGATGAGGGGCTGAGATATGATGTGCATCTGAGCTATCACCTGCGCCTAATAGAGCAATGGGATCATCGGAGTCTTTTTGCTCTGCGCTCAATAGCATATACGCACTTGCTTCACCGATGTTAATTCCTTTTCTATTCGGACTAAATGGTAAACAAGGTGTATTTGATAACGCTTCAAGGCTATTAAAACCGTTTAGCGTTAACTTACATAACGTATCTGTGCCACCAACGATAACCGCATCCACAAAGCCTGATTTTAATAATCGCTTTGCCGATAAAAAAACACGACCGCTAGAAGAACACGCCGTCGAAATTGCATACGTTGGGCCTGTAAGTTCTAAATACTCTGCAATAAATTCCGCAGGATTACCCAACTCTTGCTTATGGTAATGATAGCCATCAGAAAACTCACCAGAATTTAGCTTTGCGCTAAGTGCGACTTCACCATCAGAGATCCCAGAAGTACTTGTTCCTACTACCACCGCAATACGATCAGCGCCGTACTTTTCTTTTGCTTGCTGAATTTGATCTTCGATTTGCTGTAATGCTGAGAGCACTAATTGATTATTCCGAGTATCAAATGCGGCTAAACGTGATGGAACGGTAGGCAGCTCACCTTCCGCTTTTCCAACAACGGTCGATTTTCCATCATTTAGCCAACCATCTTCTGCTCTCATTGATGGCGCTTTGGTGCCTTGAAGAGTCTGATGGATATCAGCTATCTCTTTGCCTAATGCGGAATGCGAACCACAGGCATGAATATATACAGGAAATTCGCTCATTTTATTTATCCATTATTCTTTTGAGTTTGTGCTTCTTGCGAATGTGAAAACGTTTTTATGGTAATAATATAGCCCAAGTGAGGGCTGCTTAGCGTGATATCACCACTCAGCTTGTCTTGGATTGAATCATAACGAGCATCAAGGATAATATTACCCGACTCATCACGCAGTATGCGATGGTTTCCATTCTCACTTAACTGCCAATTAATACTATCCAATGATGGCTGCCACGCATCCAGCGGCCACAAGGTAATCATCACATTAAACAACACTTGCTCTGGAGGCGGAAGCGTATCCGCAAGCCCTGCCATCACATAGGTCTCTAAGGTTAGACCGTCATAATCTAAACTCAATAGACGAGAGCCCCATGAAGCAAAACCGGCAAGAACAAGATCATTACCAGTTAACTGTAATTGCACTGGAAGTTGTTGTTTAGAACCTTGAAACTCAACCGAGATAAGCTGACTCAACGATAAATCACTGCCATATTGCTCTGGCTGAGGTAGCGTAACAAAGGTTCCTTGAGCCACTTCAACTTGATTAGGCTGTTTGATCGGTTTTGATGCACACCCCATAAGGATAAACGACAAAATAAAGACACTAAAATAACGGAGTGTTAACGGCTTACTCTTCATTATTTATCCCTTTTACTGTGAGTATGAGAGGGTGTTAATTGACTGAGTGGTGCAAGTAACCAAGCGACAATGATACCTGTTAATACGGTGATACCAAAACTGTGGATCGCTTGGGTTTCACTTAATGCCAATAATCCAAAAGAAAGAATGGTCGTTAGTGCCGATAAGGAAATCGCCAATAAGGTACTTTCTTTATGAGAGTTATCTGCTTGCTTGTTCTGCTCAGCAAAAAAGAGAGTGTAATCTATCCCTATTCCTAAAATTAGCATTAACGCTAATAGATTAAACAGGTTTAATGGCACACCCGTTAATACTGTCACCGCAAGGCCTGCACAACCTGCGATAAACGGAGGCAGTACAATTAAGAACGCTTGTTTGACTTTATAGCGAGGCAATAGCAGTAAAAATATTGCTCCATAGGCCATTAATAACAGTTCGGTAATTCGTTGGCGGTATTGAGCAAATAAGGTAGAAATCTCTTCGGCTTTATTGAGATAGGTCGCGTCATTATTTTTAGCAAACTCATTCAATGTTGCACTATCTACTTCTTGATTAAAGGTGATCACCGAAGCGAACACATCATCAATATGACCAAGCCACAAAAAGCCTACAGTTTCAGATATTGGTGATGCTAAAAACCCTTCAATCGTTAGCGCTTGATACGGCTGTAATGCTGACAGTGCTTGCTTTTGCTGTATCACTTTTTGATAAGCATCTGCTTGCTGTTTATATAAATCAGTAACGAGTTGATAGTTCTCTTGCTGTGTTTTTTGTGATGGTACATAACGGCTGATAGATTGGAAACCACCAAAGTCACCACTCTGCTCAAGCTTATCTGATACTCGCTCTAACTTTTGTAATAACGCTTCTTCTGTCTTTGCTCTAACCAACAATAATTGTTGAGATCCGCCAACACCGGTAATGGCTTTTATCTCTCTTTCTTGCTGCTGTAATGCTTGAGGCAGTGCTTGAAGTTGGCGAATATCATCATCGTATTTCGCCTGTGTTACTCCAAATACTGAAGCGATTAAAAGGCTAAATGGCAGTACTAAGCGGATAAGCGGTTGTTGCCATACCAATAGCCATTGACTTAACGCTCGTTGAGCAGGAATAACATGGTGCTTACTCGGCTTACTGGCTAATACCGGATACCAACAGACAACGGTAAAATAAGCGGCGGTTAAGCCAATCGCAGAAAAGAGGGATAATTGCTGTAAGCCAGGGAACGGCGCAATCAACATGCCAAGATAGCCAATTAAACTGGTAATTAAGCCCAGTGTGATTGCAGGTAAAAGCTGTTTAATGCCTTCGACAGAGTTCCACTTAGCTCCGGCATTTAAACGATCAGTTAAAAAATGAAACGCATAATCAATCGAGACACCGATTAAACTGGCGCCAAATACCAAACTAAATAAATGAATAGAACCAAATAAGCTAATAGTTAATACATAGGCACAGAATAAGCCAGTGGTTATGGATAACAGGGCTAACGCTAATGGCAGCGTACTGCGATAGACCACTAAAACCAGTACAAAAATACCAATTAATGAGCCCAAACCTATGGTACTGATCTCGCCTTTTGCACTCTCTGTTCCATGAGCTGCATAAAAGATAACGCCAGTATGTTGAATATCAACGTCAAACTGGGTTTCTATCTTCTGCTCTACTGTCAGTAAATCAGGTAATTGCTGCTGTAAAGAGAGCTGATAGGATGATCCGGCAAGATCGGCGGTGATCACGATGTATTTCTGTTGATCCACCGTGGCTGTTAAGTAGCCATTCTCAATTTGGATATTACCTGAGCTTTGAACCAAGCCAGATAAATAATCTCGAAACAGTAAAAAGGGATCACTTTCTAACTCAGCGCCAGTGACACCAGAAAAAGGATTGTATAACGCATGCAACACTTGCTGTATTTGCTGCTCTGGTTTATCCGTTAACTGCTGTTTCTGTTTCTCGCTTAGCAATTGCGCTCGTGCAGGAAAGTAGTATTGACCCCACGCCTGCTGCTGATTTTCGCTCACCGTTGCCGTCACTGAATCAAACATCGGCAATTCAGTTAAGGCTTGGCTAAAATTATCAACCGCTGTAATCAGTGTTTTATCTTGGCCCTGCGTTTGATGCACGACAAACACCACTTTATCACTCATAGTGTTGGCAATATTATCAAAGGCTTGTTGAGCGACCGGATCTTGTTGATTATCTGGCAGTAGCGCTAGAATATTAGTTTCAATCGGTAATGCGCCTTTGGTGCTGGCTTGATAGCCAAACACACCCAAGATTATCAGCAATACCAATGACCAAATTAACGCCAGCAAACGCGGTTTCATTATCATCTATTTAATACCGTTAGAAGGCAAATGCAGCTAACTCTTTTTCAGTTAAGGTGTTTGGTTGAGTGGATTGTTGAGTAAATACCATTTCAGTAACATCACCACGAACTTCGCTTAATACGACTCGGTTCAGATACTGCCCACCTTCAATTTTAATCGATTTAAATACACTATCGATTGGTGAAGTTTTTGGTATAAGTAACAATGTCCAAACGTCTTTCTCACCTGAGAGTTGCAATGTAAAATTCTCTTTTATCGCATCGGTATCGCCTTTAAACAGAGACAAGAATAGACGCGTAAAATAGAAAGCCATCGGGTTCTCAGAATCATTCATTACTTGAGCTTCACCATTAATAGACTGGCGAAGTTTGTTCTGAGTTAATGTTAGATTAATTGGAAATGGCTTGGTTTGTTGCCACAACAGCCCTTTTTCATGATCCAACAAAAAAGTGCCTGATGTCGATAAAGGCTGATTAAACATCTGCATGGTTCGAACTTGCTGAAACTCACCACGAACCAGTGTCGATTGCGCTAATTGCTGTTGTAAATCACTAATGCCAAAAGCAAAACTATTCACGCTAAATAATAAAAAGATCGAAGCAATCCATAATGCACAGCGATGTTGACGATTAACCATGTTGGTAAGCCTCTACTTTATCCGTAAATATACGAGGTGATACAAAACACATCTCTTCAGTTTCAATTGAAACAGCGACTTGCATCGTATGAGCTTTTGTCATTCTAACGCCTGAGTCGGCATCATAAATGACGTAATCTACACGCATACGATTTTCCCATTCTGTTAATGTTGCCACCACGCGAATGGTGTGATCATAAGGAATGGATTTTACATATTTCACACGAGTGTCAATGATGGGCCAAACATAGCCTGACGCCATCATATCTCGGTAGCTATACCCTATCTTCTCAAGCATTTCATGGCGTGCTTTTTCGAAGAAACGAAAATAATTACCGTGATACACCACGCCCATAGGATCTGCATCCTGAAAGGCGGTGGTGATCAACACTTCTGCACTTAATACGTGAGTATTCCCTTCAGCACCTTCAGCATTAACTACAGAGTTTGACATTAGTATAGCGTCCAATGTTGTTGTTGGATTTTATCAATGAAGTTACGTAAGTCTTGCTCTAACGGACGATCTTCATCTACAAAGGTAAACTCTGACAACACGGCATCACGCATGGTTTTCAGCTCAACACTTAGCTCATCATCACTTAACTCGCCTTGTCTCTCGCGTAGTACTAACGCTTGAGTCGCCGCTAGTAGAGAAGCAGAGGTAACTTGCTCTGTCAGTTGAAGTACACGTAAACAATCACGTGAAGCAATAGTTCCCATGCTTACTTTATCTTGGTTATGACACTCTGTTGAACGCGAGAATACACTTGCTGGCATCGTGCCTTTTAGCGCTTCTGCCGTCCATGCTGAGATACCAATTTGTACCGCTTTAAAACCATGGTTAATTGGTTTGCGAGCGCCAGTTGCGCCAGTCAGGTTGAATGGTAAGCCGTTATTAAACTTGTAATCCATTAACTGTGCCATTTGACGATCCAGTAGATCAGCAATGTTAGCAACCGCTGTTTTTAGCATGTCCATCGCCATCGCAATGTGACCACCGTAGAAATGACCGCCATGAAGAACACGCTCATTATCACCATCAATAATTGGGTTATCGTTAGCGCTGTTCAGTTCGTTCTCAATCATTTGACGTAAGAACGGTAGGCTATCTTGAAGAACACCAATCACGTGTGGCGCACAACGTAGAGAATAACGGTCTTGTAGACGATCACTGTTTCTTGGTGGCGTTTCATTGTGTAAATCAGAACGTAACCATGACGCAATTTGTTGTTGGCCCGGATGCGGTTTTACAGCAAATAAAGCCTCATCAAAATGGAAGTCGTTACCCTGCATGCCAACAGATACCATTGCGGTGATCTTCGTTGCCATTTGCGCTAAGTATTCTGCACGTTTATACGCTAAACACGCCAATGCCGTCATTACTGATGTACCGTTCATTAATGCTAAACCTTCTTTTGGTTTTAGCTTAATCGGTGTGATGTTTAGCTCTTTAAACACATCGGCAGTTGCGCGAATTTCACCTTTATAGATAACTTCACGTTCACCTATTAATGCTGCAGCAAGGTAAGAAAGTGGGGTTAAATCACCACTTGCGCCCACGGAGCCTTCTTGAGGAATACGCGGTGAAATTCCGTGATTAATTAGGGTAACAATTTGATTTAACAAATCGTGAGTGACGCCTGAGACACCTTGAGATAAAGAACACAAACGAGTAGCTAATACCGCACGAGATTGTTGTTCATCTAGGTTTTCGCCTAAACCACAGCCATGAAAACGAGTTAAATGTAATGGCAGCTCATCCACTAAATCCATAGGGATCGCAACCGTACAAGAATCACCATAACCCGTTGTTACGCCATAGATAACGCCTTCTTCTTTTAGAAGTCGCTCAAGGAACTCAACACCACGATCAATTTTAGCAGTGAATTCGTCAGCGTTATTTAATTGTGCATCTGCACCATTTGCAATCTCAACAACGTCTTCAATCGTCAGACGTCCCTTACCAAATGTAATTGAATTAGTTGTCATCTTTCTTTCCAGTTAACTGCCAAAAATTAAAAAAGTTATACCACTGTGATGGTGCCTTTAATGTGAAATGCTCCAAGCGTTGGGCATAATTTTGTACGACTTCTTGCAAAGCCTCTTCTCGCTGTCCACGAGGTAAAATAATTTGTTCTGAAAACGGTTCAAAATACACATCAAAACGTGGATCTTTTTGTGTATCGTCACGTAATCCAAACATCAAATAAACCGGTTGCTTTAAAATAGACGCCAACATAAATGGCCCCTGTGGAAACGGTGCTGGTTTACCTAAGAAGTCCGCCCAAATAACACGATCTTCTTTAGTAACGGAGGTGCGGTCACCCACAATAACAATCCACTCACCTGCATCTATTTTTTGTTGTAATAAAATAGCGGTATCAGGGCCCATTTTACTGACTTGAATCACATTAACTTCAGATTGAGGATTAACCGCTTTCATTACTGCATTAAAACGCTCTGCGTGCTCAGTAAACACCAAAGCATTAATTTTAAGATCTTTATGTCGACGACTCAGAGCACGACATAACTCTAAATTACCCAAATGAGAACCTAGCATTACAATGCCTTTTTCTCGTTTGGATAACGCTTCATAATGCTCAGTGCCATGCACAACTAAATTCTTCTCAGAAAAATCGCCACGCCATGCTGCCAATTTATCTAACATGGTTTCACCAAATGAAACTAGGTGACGATATGGAGATAATTTTTCAGCCAACGTAATATTTTTTACTCGTGCATAAGCATTTACTTGTTGAATAAAATCATCAGATGCTTGTTTTACAGGGCCACCACGTAAGTAGTAATACGCCATAACGGGTTTTAGCAATAACGAGAAAACATGACGACCAAAAGTAGAGTAAACCCACAACAACACTTGCATTCCAAGAATAGTGCCACGCTCTGCATGAGACGACCAATGATCATCCTGTATTGGTTTTCGTTTTAGTAATGATGGGATCCGCGGCAACATGCCAAAAAATAACTTTGTGTGCATCCAACTGATTTTGACGTTATCCCATAAAGCATCAAAATGAGAAATACCATCTTCAGGATAAATCACGCGAGTATTAATAAAACGGATATCCGTATCATTCCAATACATACGAACCATGATCTCAGTATCGAAATCCATTCTTTGCCCCAAAACAGCACGCTCAAGAACGCTAATAGTTGGCCCTATTGGATAAGAACGAAAACCACACATACTGTCTTTAATCGCAAAAGAGAGCGTCTCTATCCATACCCAAACATGAGTAACATAGCGCCCATACAAGCGAGATTTAGGCACGCTTTCATCATAGATTGGTTGGCCAGAGATCAACGCTGTGGGATGAGCTTGTGATTCTTGAATCAGCTTAGGTAATGCTTCTAAATCATGTTGACCGTCAGCATCAATTTGAATCGCATGGCTGAAGCTTTGCTGATACGCAGCTTCTATCCCTGCAATTACAGCTCCGCCTTTGCCTTGATTCTCAGCTAATGTAATTAAGGTTACTCCTTTATTACTTGCCGCTACATCCATTAATATCTGTTTTGTTTCTCTATTGCTGCCATCATCAACAATCAACATTGGATAACCAAAACTGAGTAATGATTTCACCACTGCTGGAACTGTTTTGCCGTGGTTATAACAAGGAATAAGAAAACAAGGACGGAAGGTTGTCATGTTATTGTCCTAATAAAATTCGGCCAGAGGAATGTTTACTCACACTCTCGCCTTGTTTAGAACTAAAAGCAAAATACAGTTTTTCTTTGTCTTTTACCCAACGAAGCTCTAGTTCAACTTCTGTATTAGGTAAAATTGGCTCTTGAAATTTTAAAACTTCCATGCCTTGAAAAATAGAATTTGCTTGTAGATGCATCTGACCATAATAAATCGCCCAATCTACCTGAGTAACTCCTGGTAATAATGGATGGCCAAGAAAATGCCCTGTAAAATCCAAAATGTCATCATCCACACGCATTGTAATAACAACACTTGGCTGATTTTGATCTTCTGTGTCTATTTCCGTAGAAATAATGGTCGGTTTACGTTTTGTCATGAGTACTTCTTTTAATCATTAACATCATTAAATAGCTGCTGTAGATCGTGCATTTGACGTTTACCTTGACTATTTAATGGGATCTCTTCAACCGCTCTAAAACGACGTGGAATACCTACAGGCTCTAGCCACTCTCTTAATTCAGAGCGTAATTTTAACCAAAACTTACCTTTAGAGCCCTGTCGCATTAATTTGTTCCCAGTATCTGAAAGAACAATAACCGCACCTAATACAGTACGTTTGGCTTCTTCCATAGGGATCACGACCGCTTCATCAATCCATTCTAGTTGCATTAAACGCTTTTCAACTTCAGTAAGTGATAATCGTTTTTCTTCAATTTTGATGACTCTATCAATTCGCCCTTTTAGTATGAATTGTCCATTATCCAACAAATCACAGTAATCACTGGTCGGATACCATAATGATTCACCAATAAAAGGAGATAACAATTCTAGGCAATGCTCAATATTTAAGCGAGTTTGATGAGATGGAAAGAATGTCCAAAGCGATGTTGGTTCTATTTGTTGGCGATAACCGATTCCGCCGGTTTCGGTACTGCCGTAGACTTCAAATGGACGTAAAGAGAGTTTTATTTCACTCTGCTCTGCCCCTTCAATAGCTAAAGGACCACCTGAAGAAAAAACCATTTGGTAGCGATTGTAACCTTCATGATCAGCAAGACGTTTTAATAATGCAGGACTGCAAATGAGTGTTTTCTTATGATCAGGTTGATGGGATAAAATTTGCTCAGGGTAAATGAAATTTGTTCGACAGAAAGCGCGTCTAGCACACAATGGCCATAACACTCGAAATAACAAACCATAAATATGTTGATGAGAAACGGTGCTATAAATCTCAGTCGCGTCTAGCTTGTCACCCCATAATTGCTCTAACTGCTGAATTTCATTACTCAATAACTGCAATGTTTTTTCGATTGGTTTTGGAGTATCAGTAGAACCAGAAGTGAATAAAGTAAGGCAGATGTTACCTAACACTAATGGGGATAATACGCTTATGACATTATCGCTAATGGTTTGATAATGACAATGATGTTCGCATGGCATGACTTGAATTATGTCATCATGCAACAAGGCATCAAAATGTTCAGATAATTCGGTTAGTGCCGCAGGTTGATGATTACCTGGTAAAATAATGTGTTTTCCAGCATGAGCTAAAGCAAGAAAAGAGACAGCAAACTGGTAGCTGTCGTCAAAACATAATGCCCATCTTTTTTCTGGTTGATGAGATAAATAACCACACACCCGTTGCACATCATGCTGAAATTGCTCATAACTCACGTAACTGTGCTGCTCATCAAAGCACACATTATGAGTTAGATTTTCTTGATTGGTAAGATGGGAAAGTGCTGTGTAGGTCATGCTTCTTTTCTCTTTATCCATTGACGCACTAGCCATTCAGTGACAAATAAAGTCCCTATCAATAAATAGCTAATAAAACCGTTGTACAACATCCATACTTTCATATCTAAAAAACAAGTAGAGAGTGAAATAGAACCGTTAATTACAAAAAAAACACACCACACTTTGGTTACGGTTCTAGTGTAGGCAACGCCACTCGGTGGAAGATCAGGTTCTTGAAGGCGAGCAAAGCGTTCAATCATGCTTTGAGGTTGAGATAGTGTCCAAAAAAAGACAGTAAACATCACTACGTTAACGATCACAGGGTAAAACGTAAACCACCCTTCTGATCGAAATAACCAGCCTAAGCCAGCAAGAATAATCCCTGCTCCACCACTGACCATTGCGATGTATTTAAGCTCTTTTATTGGAACTTGTTTTCCACCAACCATTCGCACCAGAAACAACACCGCTAGCACGCCTGCTACTGTCGTAATTCCACCAAAGTGAAGACCGTAGTAAACCGCTAGCGGGTAAGCAAGCAGTGCAATGGCTGACAATACCGTCAGCCAACGCATTATTTTAGAAGCGCTGCTACAGAGTTAACCACATCATCAACGGTGCGAACTTCTTTAAACTCTTCTGGCTTGATTTTTTTTCCTGTTACTTTTTGTAAGTGAACCACTAAATCAACAGCATCAATACTGTCTAAATCTAGATCAGTGTATAACTGAGCTTCTGGCGTAATATCTGCTTCATCGATTTCAAATAATTCAACTAATGCCGCAGTCACTTGCTCTAATACTTGCTCTCTATTTACATCTGTCATGACTTACTCTCTTACGCTTTATTTGCAGTAATATATGCAGCTAAGTTTGCTACTGACGCAAAATGTTCACGAGTTTGAGTATCGTCAGCATCTAATACTAAGCTGTATTTTTTCTTAATTGCTAAGCCTAACTCTAGAGCATCGATAGAATCTAACCCTAAGCCATCACCAAACAATGGTGCATCTGTTTCAATATCATCTACTGAGATATCTTCTAAATTAAGCGCTTCAATAATTAATAGTTTAATTTCGTTGTGTAATGCTTCCATCAATGACCTACTTATTCTCTTTTGATGTATTAAATTCATTTTGTGGATACAAGGCTGTATCTAAAAATCGATTTACGTTTCGAGCCGCTGAGGATGATGAATCAGCGTCTTCAATAAAAGGGGCAATGGCGACCTTTTCTTTCACTTCAATATGAAAAAAAGGACGAACATCTGGTACTTGATACCATTTTGCTTCTTTGGTTAAGAAGCTGGGTGTCACTGACACATGAACAATACGTAAATCACTTTCACTACGCACTGCTATTTGAGCAGCACCACGCTGAAGCTTCGATGTGATACCCGGTGTCGTTCGAGTACCTTCTGGAAAAACCAATAATACATTTCCAGAATTTAATTTTTCTGAGCACTCTTCTAAAAACGCTTCAGGCTCTCGATTTGGAATATAACCTGCCGCCCTCACAATCCCTCGAATAAACGGATTATGCCATAACGCCGCTTTGACAATACAATCACACTGCTTCAATTGTGAAGCAATTAAAACATAATCAATCAAACTGGGATGGTTTGCGATTATCAAACAATTTTTATCATTCTTTAATAAGTCTGCACCATCAAATTGATATCGGATAGCTCGGCTATAATGCATTGTCTTACAAAAGAGAAGAAAGCTTCTTTGTATTATAGCTTGAACTCTGATTTCACGTTGTTTGGTATTTTTTGCTGTAAACGTTAATAGCGGAAAAATAATAAACGTTAAGCAAAGCGCACCAATTCCAAATAAAGAAAAACAGAGTCCAGTAGCTGCGATTCGCCAACATTTGTCAATACGTAAAATCAAAGTCATTTGTTATTTATGCGTCCATGTCCATTGCGTTAATGAGCTCTCTATCATCCATTGAGAGTGTGATCCTACTAACTTAGAAATACATTGCAACCCATGAGGCATCTCATAATGTTTGTTTGCAGGTTTATTGTTCCATTGTAGAGAATAATCACTACCAGCACTCAATATAAGTCCGAATGCATAGCCTTGATATTCTTGTTGTTCAAATTCTTGATAATGTGAAGGAAGTGGCTCATCAAAGTCAATAACGAGAACTTTATGATTCGAGTTATCACTCAAATATGCAGCCGCTTCTATTAATGCTGAGTGAAATGTATTTTCGCCCGCCGCAATAGAAGTCACTGGAATCGCTTTTTTAGCTGTAATAGTAAATAACCCTGCGGCGGTGTTATGAACCGACTGAGAGAACGCCATTGGAGAGGCATCTTCGCCTTTTAAAATGTCTTCTAATAAAGCACACGTTCTGGTTAATTCACCATGACGACTAGCAAAGATTAAATAATCAACCTCTTGTTCTTGAACTAAAGTAAGCGCAGTTTGAACAGCAAGCTTACTTAATGCGCTCATTCTTCTTCGAGCCATCGCGGGAATTTTATCGACAGGGGCTTTTTCTCCCTCAGGCCAAGTGAAATTAGTTTCTTGCCACTGCAGCCAGGCCGCTTTGGTCTCTATCCCAGCAGAAATTGCGTGCCAATCGATAATATTAAAATTTGCGTATGCCATGATATCCATCTAGTCGTAAAAATATTACAATTTGTTACCCTACTCGTATAGGATATATGAATTCAGTGACTTGGCGCAAATACAAATGCGACAAGTCATACGGTAAATAAATATAAAAATAGATAATAAGGGACTAAACATGTCATTTTACAAACCTCTCTTACTCTCCGCTGGCGCTCTTATATTATCCGGCTGTGCAAGTGTAATGCCCCTTACCGATAAAGTAACAGGTGAAGATTTATTTCAAACCAATAAACCCGTTTATACCTTGGTTAACCTCCACCCTGATGAAAAAAGAATGAAACTTTATTCTGTTAACTTTCAACAAGATGGTCTAATCCCTGTTTGTACTCAAGTTAATATTGTTGATGTAACAAATAAAAATTTGACCTTTAAGATTAGCAGTACAGATAAGCAATATACTTTGGCAAAGCATAAGTCTTCTCCTGATTTTTCAAAATATCTAAGTAATTATTTTGGCACTGAATGTAATAGTTCAAAAATTAAAAAACTCAGTACGTTAGATCAGCAAGGAATTAAAGACGGTGTTGTAAAAGTAGGTATGACTAAGGAAGGCGTTAAATATGCGATCGGCTTCCCACCAGAGCATAAGACACCTGACTTAAATAATAGTGAATGGCTATATTGGAAGAATAGATTTAATACTTTTAGAGTCGAATTCAAAGATAATACCGTTTCTAATATCATAGACTAATCTATTGATCTTTAGTAAATATCAGTGGTTTCTTGCTTTTGAACAAAGTTTCACTCGCAACCACTGATATGATCATTTTCATCTTCTAATAATATGGCTAATTTCGTGACTCAATATAAAAATGACCCTTTTAATGCACTAGAAGCAAAAACAGAAGCACAGAAACTCTCTTTTGCCCCTATCGTTTTTCAAACCGCTCGTACTCTCAGAGATCTTGGTATTCTTGCAGCGCTAGATAAAGCAAACGATCAAGGATTAAACGCTGTGCAATTATCTCAAGAGACTGGCGTTTCTGAATATGGCGTTAAAGTTCTTCTAGATATGGCACTTAGCGCACATATTGTGACATGGAATGAGCCAAATTACGTACTTGCTAATCTTGGACACTTTTTATTACACGATGGCATGACTAATGCGAATTTAGACTTCACTGCTGATGTTTGTTACGCCGCAATGATGCACCTAACAGAAGCAATTCAAGAAGGCACACCTGCAGGTTTGAAAGAACTTGGTGATTGGCCAACTATTTATGAAGGTTTATCTCGATTGCCAGAAAAAGCAAAAGAGAGCTGGTTTAAGTTTGATCATTTCTATTCTGACCGTTCATTCCCTATTTTATTAGAAAAAGTATTAAGCAAAAAACCTAAGCGGCTTTTTGATATTGGTGGTAACACTGGTAAATGGGCACTGCAATGCTGTAACTACGATCAAGATGTGAATGTCACGATTATTGATTTGCCACAACAGATCGAAATGGCACTAAAAAATGCAGAGCAACAAGGCTTTGCTGATCGTATTAATGGTCATCCAACCAACATGCTAGATAAAACACTGCCTTTACCTCAAGGCGCTGATGTCTGGTGGATGAGCCAATTTTTAGATTGTTTCTCCCCTATGGAGATCTTAAGTATTCTAAAGCGTGTTCGTGCTGCAATGTCTGCTGATGCAAAAGTTTATATTCTTGAACTATTTTGGGATGAGCAAAAATACGATGCCGCGTCATACAGCCTAAATGCGACCTCTCTATACTTCACGTGTTTAGCTAACGGTAACAGTCGTTTCTATCGTTGCAGCGATTTCTTAGAAATTATTGAAGAAGCTGGCTTTGCGGTTGTTGAACAAACTAATAATATTGGTTTAGGTCATACGCTACTTGAGCTTAGAACTAAATAGGAGCCACCTGTGCTATCAAAACAATCAATCAACGTAGAATCAACTCAGGTTGCTATTATTGGTGCCGGTCCGTCGGGTTCGATTGCTGCTGCGTTATTAAAAAAACACAATATTGATTGCATCATCTTAGAGAAATCGACATTTCCTCGCTTTTCAATTGGTGAGAGTTTGCTTCCTGCCTGTATGGAATCAATTAAAAAAGCAGGAATGCTTGAGGCAGTAGAAAAAGCCAGCTTTCAGTATAAGAACGGGGCTGCTTTTCATTTTGATGGTACGTTTACTTCATTTGATTTTACGAATAAGTTTTCAGAGGGTGCAGGGACAACTTACCAAGTTCAGCGTGGCAACTTTGATAAAGTACTTGCTGACAGCGCTCAAGAGCAAGGGGTCGAAATTCGTTACCAACATGAAATTACTGATGTTGATGTTTCTCAACCTAAAACGCTCCTTTCTGTATTAGATACTCAAGGCAACCCTTATCAAGTTGAAGCAGATTTTATCTTGGACGCGAGTGGATTCGGTCGTGTCTTACCAAGATTGTTAAACCTAGAAGAACCTTCTTGTTTACCACCACGAAAAGCCATTTTTACTCACCTTACGGACAACATTGATAACGAAGGTTATGACAGAGATAAAATCCTTATTTCTGTCCATCCAATCAACACGCAAGTGTGGTACTGGCTAATCCCATTCAGTAATGGAACCTGTTCTTTTGGTGTGGTTGGCGAGCCTGAGTTTTTTGCAGATTACCCTAGTGATAATCTCGAGGCATTAAAGCAGTTGGCAACTGAGGATAACAACCTCAAGCAATTACTTATCAATGCCGAGTACCCAAATCCATGTGGTGAGATCATGGGTTATTCAGCCAATGTCACCAAGCTGTTTGATCGTAACTTTGCACTTTTAGGTAATGCTGGTGAATTTCTTGACCCTGTATTTTCTTCTGGTGTAACCATTGCGATGAAATCGGCAGAGTTGGCTGCTGAGTCGTTGATTAAACAATTTAACCAAGAAGAGGTTAATTGGCAGGTTGATTACTCAGATAAACTAATGAAGGGCGTAAATACGTTCCGCTGCTATGTAGAAGGCTGGTACGAAGGTTCATTCCAAGATGTTATCTTCCATGAAGATTCAAACCCTAAAATCAAACAAATGATCAGTGCTATTTTGGCCGGTTATGCGTGGGATGAAGAGAATCCTTTTGTGGCAGAGCCTGAACGACGCTTAAGAGTAATTGCTGAATTATGTAATCCATTAACGAAGTAAATCTTCATATAGATAAATACCTAAAAAAGGCATCCAAATTCTACATTGGGTGCCTTTTATATTATTGAGATATCAAGCCTTATGCCTGCTCACTCTCGATAACCGCTTTTAAGCTATGTGGATGCAATTTAATACATACCCCTTGATATTTAAAAGCAACGGTATAATTTGCAATTCGCTCTGCATCACCCGATGGACAACTCTGTTTTACTTTAACGCCTAAAGACGCCAAGCTCTCCCACTTCTCTTCCAACATTGGAAACGTTTTAAATACATATTCCAGAAACGCTTCTTGAGAATTAACATCGCATGGGATGACCCACTCTACATGTTCCCAACCTTGCTGCGGATAACTTTTTTCACCAGGATATGGCAACTCTAAACATTCAATAGACCAACCACTCACCTCGATAGGTTGATTAAAGCCTAGAGCAATAATTGGGCGGCCATTAATCTCATTATTTGACCATTCTTCAGCTTGTTGTAACCACGCTTGATGAGCGGCTTCAGCGACACCGCGATCATTAATTCGTAATGCAATATGATCCGCTTGATAGTCAGTAAGATCTAATCCCAACACATCAAGTAAACTTTGAATTCTATCGATAAACACAGGTAACGCATTAATTAACTGCTGAGGCTCTAATTGTTGTTGTTTTAATAATAACGATGACATGAAGGCAACCTAACGGTAAAAAAGAGAAACCGAATTGTATCAACCTCTTTACTTGATGTTTAGAGTCTTAAGAAAAAATAGCAGAAACTATTAAATATCCCCTGTTTTATTGCTATTATTAGCGACTATTTTGCTTTCCATGCAACAGCATTCCTGTTTAACAGCGATATGAAGGATAACTCTTTGAATATTCAATCACTTATTAACGACAAAGTATCTCAAGCCTTAGAAGCAGCCGGCGCGCCAGCAGGCAGCCCTGCCGCAGTTCGTCAATCTGCAAAAGCTCAATTTGGTGACTACCAAGCTAACGGCGTTATGGGCGTAGCTAAACGACTAGGTACTAACCCACGAGAATTTGCTCAGAAAGTACTGGATGTTTTAGATCTTGATGGCATCGCTAGCAAAACTGAAATTGCAGGCCCTGGCTTTATCAATATTTTCTTGTCTGAAGAATTTCTAGCAAAACAAGCAGAAGCAGCATTAGCTGATGAGCGCTTAGGTGTTGCTAAAGAAAAACAACAAAACATCGTTGCCGATTACTCTGCGCCAAACGTTGCAAAAGAGATGCACGTTGGTCACTTACGCTCAACTATCATTGGTGATGCTGTTGTTCGTACTCTTGAGTTTTTAGGTCACAACGTGACTCGTGCTAACCACATCGGTGACTGGGGTACTCAATTTGGTATGCTTATCGCAAACCTTGAGCGCATCCAAAAAGAGAAAGGCGAAGTTTCTATGGAACTGTCTGATCTTGAAGGTTTCTACCGTGAATCTAAAAAACTGTATGACGAAGACGAAGAGTTTGCAGTAACTGCACGTGGTTACGTTGTTAAACTTCAAGGCGGTGATGAGTTCTGCGCAGAGATGTGGAAGAAACTTGTTGACGTTACTATGGTTCAAAACCAACGTAACTACGATCGCCTAAACGTGTCACTGACTCGTGAGAACGTAATGGGCGAAAGCATGTACAACAGCATGCTTGCTCCAATCGTTGCTGACCTTCAAAAACAAGGCCTAGCGGTTGAAAGTGATGGTGCTCAAGTGGTTTACCTTGACGAATATAAGAACAAAGATGGCGAGCCTATGGGCGTTATCGTTCAAAAACGTGATGGTGGCTTCCTTTACACAACTACTGACATCGCTTGTGCTAAATACCGTTTCGAAGAACTGAATGCTGATCGTGTTCTTTACTTCATCGATTCACGTCAACACCAGCATCTAATGCAAGCGTGGACTATTGTTCGTAAAGCAGGCTATGTTCCTGAAAGCGTATCTTTAGAGCACCACGCGTTTGGTATGATGCTAGGTAAAGATGGGCGTCCATTTAAAACTCGTGCAGGTGGTACGGTTCGTCTTGCTGATCTTCTTGATGAAGCAGAGCAACGCGCAACAGCACTAATCGAAGAGAAAAACAAAGATCTATCTGCTGAAGAAAAAGCGAAGATTGCAACGACTGTTGCAATGGCTGCGGTTAAGTACTCTGATCTTTCTAAGCACCGCACGACAGATTACATCTTCGATTGGGACAACATGCTTGCATTTGAGGGCAACACAGCGCCTTACATGCAATATGCTTACACTCGTGTTGCTTCTATCTTCAGCAAAGCTGGCTTGTCTATGGATGAGTTAACTGGTGAAGTTAAGATCACTGACGAGAAAGAAAAAGCACTTGTTTCTAAGTTAATGCAATTTGAAGAAGCAGTTCAAGCAGTAGCAAGTGAAGGTCAACCTCACTTAATGTGTGCTTACCTATTTGAACTTGCTGGTCAATTCTCTAGTTTCTACGAAGCGTGCCCAATTCTTAACAATGAAGACGAAGCTGTTAAGCAAAGCCGCCTGAAACTAGCTGCACTAACAGCTAAAACAATCAAACAAGGTCTAGACCTATTAGGTATTGAAACGCTAGAGCGTATGTAATTCCTATTTCACTACTCTGGATACTTATTTATTCAGAGTAGTGATAAACGAAGATCAAAAAAGGAGCTAATATTAGCTCCTTTTTTATTATGTCGATTTAGTGTTACAAACTATTAAAACCAGCGTTCTAGTGCAGATTTATCCAACTGCTTAAACGCTTTATTCAAAATGTTCGCTAACTCTTTGTATCGAGGTTGGCTCTTCATTGGCTCTAATGCAGCCCCTGATTCAATAATTTTTTGATACAACTCACGATACCAACTTGCTAATGCTGGTGGTAATACTGTATTTGCTCGATTACCTAACCACCAAAATCCTTGTAGTGGCATACTTAGTGCGAATAAAGCAATAATAATCGCTTGCGGCAAGCCTGCTGTATTATTGAAAGCCATTTGAGTCAGCACACTGATAACAGCAACGGCTGGCATCACCTTTACTGCAAACTTAGTGGCTTTAATCACTCGTTGCTCTGGGAACATTGGAGCTAACTCTTTTCGCTCAGGCCAAACATCCATATAAGTCTGGCCGTCTCGAAATCGGAATAGAAAACCGTTTTCACTCATATTGCCCCCTTAATTTCTAAACAAAAGTTTAATTATTCAAAAAAACAGAGAATAAACTTGATTAGAATTAATATTATCTTAAAATATTTTTGTTATCTTAGCGCACAATCGTTATCCTATGCGCTGATTTATTTTTTAGCTGTAGTTCTACTATAAGCTAAAATAGGATAAATCGGCAAGGACTGCTGTAATGCTCTTTCTAAGGATAGCCAACTTTTTTATGCAAATGCGGTAATAATTTTTAAATTAACTGCATTTGTCATTGTTATGTCATTTACGACATAACTTTAATTACTGATGAATAAATAGGTATTTATACATGTCTAAGCTGGTTTTAGTTTTAAACTGCGGTAGTTCTTCTCTTAAATTTGCGGTTGTTGACGCAGAATCTGGTGCTGAGCACTTAACTGGTCTTGCTGAGTGTCTTGGTCTTCCTGAAGCTCGTATGAAGTGGAAACTTGATGGCAAGCATGAAGCTCAACTAGGTGAAGGTGCAGCACACGAAGAAGCACTAGCATTTATGGTAGAAACTATCCTTGCTTCTAAGCCAGAGCTTAAAGCTAACCTAGGCGCTATCGGTCACCGTATCGTACACGGTGGTGAGCAATTCACTAAGTCAGCACTAATCACTGACGAAGTACTTAAAGGTATTCAAGACGCTGCAACTTTTGCACCTCTTCATAACCCTGCTCACATCATCGGTATCGAAGCTGCGAAGCATAACTTCCCAGAACTTCAAAACGTTGCTGTATTTGACACTGCTTTCCACCAAACTATGCCTGCAGAGTCTTACCTATACGCTCTACCGTACAACCTATACACAGATCACGGTATCCGTCGTTACGGCATGCACGGTACTTCTCACCTGTTCATCACTCGTGAAGTTGCTGGTCTACTAAACAAGCCAGTTGAAGAAGTTAACATCATCAACTGTCACCTAGGTAACGGCGCATCTGTATGTGCTATCAAGAACGGCGAATCTGTAGACACTTCTATGGGTCTTACTCCTCTTGAAGGTCTAGTAATGGGTACACGTTGTGGCGATATCGATCCTGCGATCGTTTTCCACCTACATGACGCACTAGGTTACTCTGTTGAGCAAATCAACACGATGCTAACTAAAGAGTCTGGCCTACAAGGTCTAACTCAAGTGACTTCTGACTGTCGTTTCGTTGAAGACAACTACGGTGAGAAAGAAGAAGCAACTCGTGCGATGGATGTATTCTGTCACCGTCTAGCTAAATACGTTGCAGGTTACACAGCAACTCTAGAAGGTCGTCTAGACGCAATCACTTTCACTGGCGGCATCGGTGAAAACTCTGCTCCAATCCGTGAAATGGTTCTTAACCGTCTAGGTATCTTCGGTATCGAAGTTGATAGCGAAGCTAACCTTAAAGCACGTTTCGGTGGTGAAGGTACTATCACTACAGCAAACAGCCGCATCCCTGCAATGGTTATCTCTACTAACGAAGAGCTAGTAATCGCAGAAGACACAGCTAAATTAACTGGTCTATAATATATCTCCTAAAAGGCTAGCCATTAGGTTAGCCTTTTTTCTTTCTATGGCTTTATTTTTTCAATAAGGTCTCTTGCCCCAATAGTGTAGAGGAATCTTCCATGTCTCGTACTATTATGCTTGTTCCAATCAGTGCTGGTGTTGGTCTAACTAGCGCAAGTTTGGGTGTTTTACGTTCTATGGAACGTAAAGGCGTAAGCGTTTCTTTTTACAAACCTATCTCTCAACCTCGTCACGGTGGTGATCAACCTGATCTAACTACTTCAATTGTGACTAGCAGTAGCGATATTAAAGCAGCAGAACCTACAACAGTTTCTCGTGCAGAAGAACTTCTACGTAACGATCAAACTGATGTTCTTTTAGAAGAAATCGTTGCTCGTTATAAGTCTATCAGTGAAGATACTGATGTGACGCTTATCGAAGGTCTTGTTCCTACTCGTAAGCACCCATTTGCTAACCAATTAAATGGTGAAATCGCAAAAACTCTGGGCGCTGAGATTGTGTTTGTAGCTACTCCTGGTACAGATAATCCTTCTCAACTTAAAGAGCGTATCGAAGTAGCATGTTCTAACTTCGGCGGTACTAAGAACAAACAAATCGCTGGCGTTATCATCAACAAACTAAATGCACCTGTTGATGAAGCGGGCCGTACTCGCCCTGACCTATCTGAAATCTTTGATGATGCAGATGCTACGACTAAGACTAATCTTGAAGTAATGCAAATCTTCAACTCTAGCCCTATTCGTGTTCTTGGTTGTGTGCCTTGGAAAATCGATCTAATCGCTACGCGTGCTATCGATATGGCTAAGCACCTTAATGCTGAAATCATTAACGAAGGTGAAATCGCGACTCGTCGTATTAAGAGCATCACTTTCTGTGCACGTTCTCTTCCGCACATGATTGAGCACTTCAAACCAGGTTCTCTTTTAGTAACTTCTGCTGACCGTCCTGACGTTATTGTTGCTGCATGTCTTGCTGCAATGAACGGCGTTGAAATCGGTGCTATCTTACTAACTGGCGGTTACGAGATCCCTAAATCAATCGCTGAACTTTGTAAGCCTGCACTAGATGCTGGTCTTCCAATCTTCACAGCGCAAGGTAACACTTGGCAGACTTCTCTAAATCTACAAAGCTTCAGCCTTGAAGTTCCTGCAGATGATAAAGAGCGTATTGAGTTTGTTAACGAACACGTTGCTAGCCACATTGATGGCCCTTGGATTGACTCTCTATCTGAAGGTACTGAAGGTATCCGTCGTCTAAGCCCACCAGCATTCCGTTACCAGTTAACTGAATTTGCTCGTAAAGCGGCTAAGCGTATCGTTCTTCCTGAAGGTGATGAACCTCGTACAGTTAAAGCTGCGGCTATCTGTGCTGAGCGTGGTATCGCGACTTGTGTTCTTCTTGGTAACCCAGAAGAAATCCGTCGTGTTGCTGCTCAACAAGGTGTTGAACTTGGTGCTGGCGTTGAAATCATCGATTCTGAAGCTGTACGTGAAAACTACGTTGCTCGTTTAGTTGAACTACGTGGCGCGAAAGGCATGACTGAAGTTGTGGCTCGTGAGAAACTACAAGATTCAGTATTCCTTGGTACTATGATGCTTGAAGCGGGTGAAGTTGACGGTCTTGTATCTGGTGCGGTTCATACCACAGCAAACACTATCGTTCCTCCATTCCAAATCATCAAAACAGCACCTGATGCTTCTATCGTATCTTCAATCTTCTTCATGCTTCTGCCTGATCAAGTTCTTGTATACGGTGACTGTGCGATCAACCCTGATCCAACAGCTGAGCAACTTGCTGAAATCGCTATCCAATCTGCTGACTCTGCAGCGGCATTTGGTATCGACCCTCGCGTTGCAATGATCTCTTACTCTACTGGTGAATCTGGTAAAGGCGCAGACGTTGATAAAGTACGTGAAGCAACAAAACTTGCTCAAGCAAAACGTCCTGATCTAATGATCGATGGTCCTCTTCAGTACGATGCTGCAATCATGGAAAACGTAGCTGCTTCTAAAGCACCTAACTCTCCTGTTGCGGGTAAAGCGACTGTATTTGTATTCCCAGACCTAAACACTGGTAACACAACATACAAAGCCGTTCAACGTTCTGCTGACCTAGTATCTATCGGTCCAATGCTTCAAGGTATGCGCAAGCCAGTAAATGACTTGTCTCGTGGCGCTCTAGTAGACGATATCGTTTACACAGTAGCTCTAACGGCTATCCAAGCTTCTCAAGCTGAGCAAGCTGAAGAAAAAGTAATTAACTAATTTTATGCTCTAGCAATAGAGTTTAGTTAACGAAAATAGAAAGACACGCGATGCAAATTGCGTGTCTTTTTTTGTGCTTATAAAGCAGGGACTAGGTACGAGTAATTAGGTAAAAGCGAGCAGAACTCTCAAGCTCTAGCTCCTCGCAACTAGAAACTAGAAACTAGAAACTAGAAACTAGAATATTGTAAGTGAATAAATAAATTAATAACCACCTTTTCTTTTGATCTTATCTAGTCCCTAAATTCTCGTCCCTAGCCCCCCTTTCGCCCATAAAAAAACGAGAACCAATTGGCTCTCGCTTTTATTTATCACTTTAATCTAAGTTAAGCGACTATCGTATGTAAGTTGTCATTAACTCATCTTTGTATACAGGCCGATACCAGACACGTTCTGCTTCTTGGCAGCACTGAGTCTTCTCACACCCAATAAGCTCACGAGTTAACTTCCCTTTTTTCACCCAGAGCTCAAGCATTGCATCGACACCATCTTCACTCATACTGAACTTCTTAGCTAAAGTAATACGTTCAACTCGACCTTGTTCATCAATGTACTGTTTAAGCTCTGTTAAAATCATACTAAGGCTGCCTCTTGTTGCTCTACTTCTTTGCTCTTGTGTTTCAAGGCAAGATAAGTCACTGCCATTGCGATTAGCGAAATTGCAATCCACATGCTACTTGTCATTGGTGCATTAGAAAAATTCGCAATTTGGTAATACAGCGTTGATGATACGTACGCTAATAACATCGTCCAACCCGCAATAAAGTAAGAGTACTGACGACCAAACTCTCGCATATATGCACCCATTGCAGCCACACATGGAGTGTAAAGCAGAATAAAGATTAAGTAAGCCATCGCACTTGCGCTTGTCACAAAGTGAGATTGTAGATTACCAAAGATTGAATCAGCAACACCCTGATCTTCAGCAACAGCATTAGAGTCTGTTAAGTCACCCACTTCAACACCTAGAGGATCTGAATAACTTAGGCCAGATAGGTTGTCAGGAATAGACATCACTGCTTCTTCAAGACTTGCCATTAAATCAAACTCAGCACCTTCATCTGCAGGATCTGAATATAAACTGTTTAATGTACCGACTACCGCTTCTTTTGCAAAAATACCGGTAATAATACCCACCGTTGCTGGCCAGTTATCTTCTTGAATACCAATAGGTGCTAATACTGGAGTTACAATTTGAGCTGCTTTTGATAACACAGAGTTTTCACTGTCTTCGTTACCAAATGAACCATCCATACCCAATGAGTTAAAGAAGCTTAAAATAGTTACAACAACAACAATCGTTTTACCTGCACCAAGAACAAAGCGCTTCAGTTTTTGCCATGTTTTAATCATGATGTTACGCATTGTTGGAAATTCATAATCTGGAATTTCCATGATAAACGTATCACTACGACCCGGATAAATAGTGTGTTTTAGCAATAAGCCTGTAAATACCGCAGCTAAAATACCAAGGAAGTACAAACCAAAGACTACGTTCTGACCATTTTCTGGAAAGAAAGCCGCAGCAAATAGAGCATAAACAGGAAGACGTGCACCACATGACATAAATGGAGCCATTGATGCTGCCAGTTTACGTTCACGCTCTTGCTCTAGCGTACGAGTCGCCATGATAGCGGGAACATTACAACCAAAGCCTAGAACCAAAGGAACAAACGCTTTACCTGGCAAACCAATCTTCTGCATTACTTTATCAAGCACAAAAGCGGCACGAGCCATATAACCAGAGCTTTCAAGTAAAGATAGGAATAAGTATAAACAACCGATCACAGGAATAAATGTCGCAACGGTTTGAATACCACCACCAACACCATCAGCGATAAGTGTAACTAACCAAACAGGCAAATGACCATCTAATAAATAATGGCTACCATCAACCAGTAATGCACCAACACCAATATCAAAGAAATCAATAAATGCACTACCAATGTTAATAGAGAACATAAACATCAGGTACATGACAAAGAAAAAGAAAGGAATACCGATCCATTTATTCAAAATTACACGGTCAATTTTCTCACTAACACTGTGGCTTAAACCACCTTCTTGGCGACGTAATTGCTGACATAATTGATGTAAAAATGTGTATCGACAATCCGCAATATGAAAATCAGCTTCGACTTGCGTCGTTAATACATTAGCGATATTAACCACTGCATTTCTTTTTTCTGCTTCTAATGCATTCAATACTAATGCGTCATTTTCTAATGCACGAATAGCCAGTGAACGACTTGATGCATAATCACTTGTAAATAATGATGACGCTTCCTCTATTGCCGCCTCAACTTGCTCACCATACGTCAACTCAAGCGGAGCCATTTTGATGCCTTGGGCAATAGATTTATGAAGTTTTTCTTTAAACTTATGAACTTGACCATTGTTGTTTGCAGAAAGTGCAAGTACTGGACAACCTAGTTTTTTCTCTAAACCTTTAATATCAAGAACTTGTCGTTGGCGCTTTAATACATCCATTTTATTCAGCACAACGATCATTGGGCGACCCAATTCTCGCAGCTGTAATGTCATGTATAAACTACGTTCTAAACAAGAGGCATCCACCACATTAATAATAACGTCGGCATCATGTGTTAGAACCGCTCTCGAAGCGATCGTTTCATCAAGGCTATTTACATCATTACCACTGTCTAGTGCATAAATGCCAGGTAAATCCGTTAATAAAAACTCATCACCAGAACACGTATATTTACCTGTTTTCTTTTCGACTGTTACACCAGCCCAGTTACCAACTTGTTGCTTTGCACCAGTTAGGCCATTAAATAAGGTTGTTTTACCACTGTTTGGGTTACCTACAGTTAGTACTTGATACTGCATCTTATAATTCCTTAACTGTGATCTGTTCTGCTAAATTTTTACGAATAGCGAGAGAAGTACCTCTTACGCTAATTTGTAATGGGTCACCCATTGGAGCTTTACGCAAAATAGAGATTTCCGTATGCGGTAGCATTCCCATTACCATTAGTTTCTTTCTTGTATCTGTTGGTAATAAAGACATATCTGTTACTACGGCTTTTTTTCCGCTATCTAATTGCGTTAGTTTCATCTCAAGCTCCACGATAGTGAGAATCATTATTATTTCGTTTCATTCTATAACTTACGCTTACATTTTTCTTGCGCTAAATCAATTTTTGTCAGTAAATTGACAAAAATCCTATAAATGTTCTATTTTAAAGAAAAATAAGTTTTCGGATTTCCACTATCAATTAACGTCAATTACGTTAAAAATACTTAAAAACCAAATGACGTTAAAATAAATTAGAAATAAGACAAAAGCGACACCATGTTAATAACAATTTAAAATCAACACCTTATGACTTAATTTGGTAATTTGTCGCTTTTGTACTAGAGAGTTGTCGTTATTTTGATATGTAAAATAAGCGTGGCGACGTATAGTTATTTACATCGAGAGGGAAACCTCTTAACTTTTTTATTCTAATAGAGGTAATAGGATTTCTCTTATTACCTCGGCAGCAAGCGAAGGTATCTTTGATGCCCGCGACGTAGTCCCCCCGGCTACGTCGCGATCTTTTTTTTCTTAGCTACTTTTCTAATTTCAATCCAATTACTCTTCATTTTCAGTGACAAATTGCGTTGGAGATAATCCATAATGACGCTTAAATCGTTTACTAAAATAAGATGGATCATTAAACCCCGAATCAAATGCCGCATCAGAGACTTTACTTCCTGAGATCAATAACTCACATGCTTTTTCTAACTTCACTTCAATCAAGTACTCCATAAATGAGCGTTGAGTTATCGTCTTAAATTTACGCTGAAAGTTTCGCTCAGAGATAAATAATGTTTTGGCTACAGCACGAGTACCAAACGCAGAGTCATGATAATTATCCTCAACTATTTGATAGACATCTATTAGCCACTCCTGTTGTATGTCTTTCTCAGCGGCAGTACTGCCTTCTGATTTTATACATTGAGTTTTATCACTCAATATATCGCTGGCAATAGGCCAAGAGAGTGCCAGTTCATTTTCACCAAGTGTGTTTTTTGTGATTTCAAAGTGGCCTCCATTTTGTACTGTTAATTGCTTAACAGAAGAAAGCCCTAAAGCTTGGTTGAGTACTTCTATAACCTCGGTTAAATCTACTCGCTTCAACTCTTCTAATTCATCGACACTAATGCTATCTCCTTCACTCAAGAAGTAAGCGATTACTCTCTGATCATGACAATCAATACGTATTGTCACTTGCTCACCAAACTGGCTTCTTTTTAATAAATTGAAAAGTAAATTATTAAAAATCGCATCAATCAATAATGGCTGAACAAAGACAGAGCAACTCGTTGAATGATCATCTAAATAGAGCTCAATGCCTTTTGTATGATACTCATCTTTCCAGCTCTTAACTGCAGCCCTTAGTAACGGCATAAATACCTGATTGGTTCGATTATTTTTTTGTAGCATCACAAAAGGTTCAATATTCGTTAACTGCTTCAATAACGTTAAGCTGTATTCACACTGATTCGCCAAAAGCAAATTAGTTAATGACCCTTTCTTTTGTAAGTTACTTTGAATTTCTCTGATTGGTTGCTCTGCTTGTTCTGCCATTTCAGATATTACATGCTGCCTTACTGTAAGTAACTTCTGTAATTGTCGATTGCTTGATATTAATGCCTTACCTTGATTACTCAACTGAAGCGTTTTCCGCTCTACTCGTTTTTTCAATTGTTCATTACTTTTTTTAATCTCTTTTGATCGCCAAAAATAAATACCAACCACACTAAGTAGAAGAAAACTAAACACTGCAAATATGAACCAAGGTGCGAAAAACCAAGGGACTTCTACATAGAATAAAAACTCGGTGACTTGACTGGTTCGTTGACCAATATTACGAGGCTTAATTCTTAAGGTATATTTTCCAGGTTTTAAAGAATCAAAAATAAGTGAGTTGCCATCAATATTTTGCCATGTTGCATCACTAGCACCAACTAACTGGTAGGAGAGAGCCGTGTTTTGAAACTCAGGTAAAACACCGAATAAAAAAGAGATACTTGCGCCATACGGGATAGGTTCTAAGCGCTTTTTATCAGATCCATAACTTACGGTAGAATGATCGATATTAATCTGACTAAAAACAACGTGTGGTTTCGTGATTTGATACTCAAGTAATTCTTGTTCATTCGCTAAAAAAAGACCATCTTTACTCACAAACATCATTGTTCCATTAGATGAAATAGAACATAGCCCAGTTAATAGTTCATTATTAATGAGCCCTCTTTGACTACCAAAGTGCTTGGTTAAACGACCTTGGTGAGTATATAAAGAAAGACCTTTACTTGATGACAACCAGACTCCATTACTGGTAGATAATACACAATGAGGCGTCGTATATTTTGCAGATAATGGGATGTCTCTTCTCCCTTTATTTTGCTCACTGATCTGCAAACCATAGTTACTTACTATCCATGAATTTCCATATTCAGTATCGACCATATCAAGAATGCTACCAGCACTAACATAGACGTAATCAAATGTCAGGGCGCCGTTTTCGTATCTATACATACCCATATTTGTACCAATAGATAGTTGGCCATTTTTATTTTCATATAAATGAGTAATTTTACTAGAATATTTCTTCTCTAAAACCCAAGAAAAACCCAAGTCCATCAACTGAGTGGTCTTGGTATTATATTTGTATAAACCATCATTACTGGAAAACCATAAAATACCGGAAGAATCCATTAGCAAGTTATCGATATTCTTACTCTTAATTCCCTCAAGCCCCTTTGGCAGGTTAATTTCTTTTGTCTTTCTATCAACTTGATAAACACCAGTTGTCGTCCCAGCCCATACAAAACCTTGCCCATAGCTAAGATCATTTACATGATGTGACATTACTTCATGAATAGGTGATTGTAAGTCCAACGAATTTATCCAAAATAATCCCGTCGTAGAACTAAACCAGGCATTGTCATCTGGGGTCTGCAAAATAGCGGTTATTTCATTCATATCTAGTCTCCCATTCGCTTCTTTATAGCGAATACGAGAAAATAATCGACTGCCATCAGAGTAATAGCTAACACCATTATCGGTGGCAACCCAAACCCCATTATTCTTATCTTCGAGTAAGGCATAAATTTTATTGCCTTCCAGTGAGTAATCATCTCGAACAATCGATTGAAAGTATTCAAGTTGTTGGCTTGAAAAATTCCATTTATATAAACCATTATCGGTTCCAAACCAAAACGATTGATTTGTCTCAGCAAATGACAATAACGATTTTTTGATTGGTATCTTGCGAGCGATCGTTATCTGCTCTTCTACTAACTCTGTTAACCAAATACTGTCATGTGTGCCAAGAATGATTTGGCCTTTTTCTTCTGAATAAAAAATAGCATCAATGTACTGCCCCAAATATAGCGGGGTATACGTTTTTGTTTCCTGATCAAATTCAAATAACCCTTCTGAAGTTGCCACTAGCCAGCGTTTATCAATATAAATAGCATCCGTTATTTCTATTTCATTGATAATAGAACTAGTATTCGAACCTATAATATTCGCACTAATGAATGATTTATCTTCAGGTTCGTAAATGAAAAATTGCTCTCCATCATGCCCCCAAAATACACCATTGCTTTGGTGTAAACTGCGTTGTTTACTGTCCAGCGGTAGTTTGAATTCAATGTTAAAACCAGCCTGATCAGACCAACTCTGAATTTTATTCTCTTTAATAAACCAAAATTTATCATCAAAATATGAAATTTCTTTGGGACGTTGTGTACCTGATTTGTCACCTAGCGTGAAAATATTTTGTCCATCAAATAAATGAATTTGTCCATACACGTCGTACATCCAAACTGCACCATCATCGCGTAAGAAAAGCTGCTGAGCCGTTATATACTGACCATCAGTATGAATTGGCATTGGATAGAAAATCGTATTGCTTGCAAAAGAAGAAGTAAAAGTAGAGAAAGAGAGAAAAATACTTAGCGTAAGTATTCTGAATAAAGACATCTACTCGCCTTGAGATAAAAAATAAAGGGTTCAATATGATAGAAAAAGTCTACCTATATAGCAATGAAGGAAATTCGATTATCAATGTTGGTGAGAGGAAAAAACAAAAGCCCTTTTTATTTAATAAATAAAAAGGGCTTTAATTGAAGTTAATTAACTATTCTTAAACTTGATCGCGTAACGCATCAATCGTTAATTGAGCTTGCTGTTTAAAGTGCGCTCTTTCCGCTTTAGCAACGGGGGACGCCTGAGGTAATGGGACTTTCAATGCATTTACTGCACGGCCATTTTTAATTAGCTCATAATGCAAGTGAGGGCCAGTTGAGCGACCAGTATTACCACTTAAGGCAATCTTATCTCCCATTGATACTTTCTGCCCTTTCTTCACTAAAATCTTACTTAAATGAAGATAACGCGTCATGTACTCACGCCCATGTTTGATAATCACATAGTTACCCGCAAGAGGGTGATGTAAAGCTCTCACAACAACACCATCACCAGTGGCGTAAACAGCAGTTCCTACAGGAGCGGCAAAATCGGTTCCGTTATGTGGTGAAATACGCCCTGTTATTGGGTGTTTACGGTACGGATTAAACGGCGAACTAACTCTAAAACGTTGATGTGTTGGGTAACGTTCTAATGCTCGGTTCAAACTGCGTCCTTGAACATCATAATAATGTCCATCGGTATGTTTAAGTAATGTGATTTCTCTATTACCATTTTTATACAATACCGCTTCTACATCACCAGATGACACGGCTTTACCATCAATAAACTCTCTATTGATTTCTACCGCAAATTTATCACCTTTACGCGCTTCTTTGCCAAAATCAAATTTCCACTGTAATTGCTTCGCTAGTATCTGAATTTGACCAGGTGTTAGACCTGCTGCTCGTGCTGAATTATAAAAATTACTGGTCACTCTACCTGTTAGAAATACCGGTTTAATTTCACCTTTCTCTTCTACTTGATCAAAGGTGTACTGGTTTCCATTCCAAGCGTAAACATCAGTGTTTTTAATATTACGATGAATTTTTAACTCAGTTAATTTTCCATCTTCATCCTGTTGCCATTCTAAATCAACACCGACACGCATATTTGCCGCTGATTTATTCACTTCAAGCAGTGAATACATATCAGACATTGGCAATGCATATTGATTAAAAATAGCACCTAATGTCTCACCTGAAGCTACAGTATGAGAGTGTAAGATATCTTTTGCGGCTAGTTGTTCATCTAGTTCATCTTTAGGCGCATTAAATTCAGGATCATTAGGTTCAAAAATCGTACCTACTGGTTCACTGTTTTGATCTGCTAATGTTTGAAGATTTTCGCTTGATAAAGAAACCTCATTTCTATTTGAAACAGAAGAGGTACTCTGTAAGCTATGTGTTGGTTTCCAGATAAAAATAGCGCAAGTAAATAGGAATAAAGACAATAGAACAAACTTATGCCTTTTAGATAGCGTACCCAATCTAGTTGCTATAACTTCTTTATATTTTATTGACTTAGACAACGTGATAACTCATTACTGATGGTTGATAAAAATATAAAATAAGCACCCTCTTCATCTGCTTGCTGTATCGCTAAAGGATCTAGTTCACCTTTATGCACCTCAGTACCTCTGGTAATTGTTGTTACAATTGCTGGTTCAAACTGAGGTTCTGCAAAGACACATACTGCTTGCTGATTTAAAAGTGATTTTTTTATCTTAATCAAAGTTTTTGCACCCGGTTTTCTATCCGGACTCACCGTAAAGTGCCCCAAGTTATTCATTCCAAAATAACGTTCAAAATAGCCATATGCATCATGAAATACAAAGTATCCTTTATCTTGCACTGGCTTAAGTTGGTCTGAAATTGTCTTCACTGCCTGTGTTAACTTATTTTCAAACACAGCAAGGTTAGACTGATATTGTTCTTTATTCAATGGATCCTTTTTAATCAGCTGTACGGTTATCTCTTTTGCGACACCTAATGATTCCTTTGGACCTAACCAAAAGTGCGGGTCGGTATTGTGATGATGACCATCGTCTTCACCATGAGCATGTTGATCAAAATGGAAAAAATCAACCGAACTAAACTGGCTAATCGTCACTACATTTTTTTGATCTTCTAATATTTTACTTAAAAAAGGTTCTAAATCATTTCCATACCAAATGATCATATCTGCTTTTTTGACTTTCTTTATATCTGAAGGGCGTAATGCATAATCATGAGGAGAAGCACTTTGAGGTACAAGATAAGAAGAATCTGATACACCACGTGTTAATTCTTGCACAATTAAGTGAATAGGCTTCACTGAAGACAACACTGTCATCGCTTGGGCTTGAGCCCCTAATAAAGTGCATAAACACAAGGCTATAAATTGAATTTTTTTACTCATGAGCTTCTCTTAAAAAATGTGATGGCGATTGGATTTCTAAAATGTTACATTATAACACTTACTAATTGCAAATGACTCTTATTAAAAAATGACTGCATTACTTACTTTACAAGATGTCTGCGTTGTCTTTGATGGCCGCCATGTTCTTGATAATATCTCATTATCTATCGAACCAAATAAGATCATTACCCTGATCGGCCCTAACGGCGCGGGAAAATCAACATTAGTGAAGGCTATTCTCGGTTTACAAAAACCTACTAGCGGCCTAATTAAAAGAGAAAAAAAATTACGTATTGGTTATGTACCTCAAAAACTGCACTTAAATGATTCTCTTCCTCTTACTGTTCAAGGTTTTTTAAAACTAGCAGGAAAATACAGCCAGCAAGAGCACCTTGATGCATTAAAGCTAGTCGAGGCTGAACACTTACTTCACTCTAATATGCATAAATTATCTGGTGGAGAGTCACAACGTGTACTACTTGCTAGAGCTTTATTGCAACGCCCTGATTTACTTGTTCTTGATGAACCAGCTCAAGGTGTCGATATTCAAGGACAAATTAGCTTATATGCGTTAATTGAATCTATTCGCCATCGTTTTAATTGTGCTGTGTTTATGGTTTCACATGACCTACACCTTGTAATGGCAAAAACAGATGAAGTAATTTGTCTTCAGCACCATATTTGTTGTTCTGGTGCACCTTCTTCTATCTCTAAACATCCTAAATATATTGCATTATTTGGTCAGCAACGAGATCAACAACTCGCGTTTTATCATCATGACCATCGCCATGACCATGATTTATCTGGTGAGCCAAGTGATGGCTCATGCTGCAATAAAAATAAAAAGGCGTCATCATGATTGAGTTTTTACTTCCAGCTCTTTTAGCTGGATTAGGTATTGCATTACTTGCAGGTCCATTGGGCTCTTTCGTCGTATGGCGAAAGATGGCGTATTTTGGTGATACCCTTGCTCATGCTTCTCTACTTGGCCTATCGCTTGGTTTTTTATTCGATATCAATTTAAATTTAGCCTTGATTGTCTGTTGTGTTGCCATCGCATTATTATTAGTGACATTACAAAAACAACGGTTAGTCGCAACTGATACCTTGCTTGGAATTTTAGCCCATAGCTCCCTATCGTTAGGTTTAGTGGCAGTTAGCTTTCTAGATAATGTTCGAGTTGATTTAATGTCTTATTTGTTTGGTGATTTACTTGCCGTTACTTATGACGACTTAATGTATATCTATACTGGCGTCATCATTGTTTTAGGCTTGATATACATCGTATGGCGACCACTACTGTCATCAACAATTAGTGAAGAGTTGGCTCAAGTTGAGGGAGTAAATGTAGATTTAATGCGTTTAGTCTTGATGCTGATGGTTGGATTAGTCATTGCTATTTCGATGAAATTTGTAGGCGCGTTGATCATTACGTCATTACTGATCATTCCTGCGGCAACCGCGAGACGTTTTTCTCGATCGCCAGAGCAAATGGTTTTGCTTTCTTCTATTTTTGGTTGTATTGCTGTTATTGCAGGTTTAACTCTGTCATGGCATTACGATACTCCAGCAGGGCCTTCTGTAGTTGTTTCTGGTGCTGCTATATTTATGCTATCTCAACTAAAAAAAGCACGTACCTAATTCTATAAAACAAAGCAATACTGCCTATTGCAGTATTGCTTTATCTATAGCATCTAAAGCTTAAATCGACTTACGATCACTGTTAAGTTATCAGCCATCAAACCTAATCTCTCCGACTGCTGTTCAGTTGCATCTACATCTGATGCATTTCCTTTCGCAAAAATATTAATTTCTGCAATTAATTGGTTAACGCTCGATGTTGCAGTTAATTGCTCTTCTGCAGATGCTGAAATTTGGCTATTCATTGTTTGAATGATTGCAACAGACTCAAAAATAGAACTTACTGTATGTTGAGTATCTACCGTTTTTTCCGCAATTTGATGCGCATCATCCGAATTACTTTGCATCAAGGTTACTGATTTTACGGCTTCATCTTGCAACTCTGCAATCATAGTCGATATTTGCGCGGTACTGTCTTGGGTTCTACTTGCAAGCAATCTCACCTCATCAGCAACAACAGCAAAACCTCTTCCACTCTCTCCCGCTCTTGCTGCTTCAATCGCCGCGTTTAAGGCCAACAAATTAGTTTGGTCTGCAATGCTACGGATCACATCTAATATGCTGCCTATGTTCTCGGTTTTGACTTGTAGATTCGCAATGACTAATGAAACATCTTTAATATTAACTGCTAATGCCTGCATATCACTATTCATATTCCCAATAGTATTGATGCAATGACTTGAAGTATGATTAACTTCTAAAGCCGAATCAGAAGCCTGAATGGCACTTTTAGTTACTTCATCAACACTAACCACAATTTGATCTGTCGCTACAGCCGCTTGCCCTAATTGATCCATTTGAGCTTTCATACTGATATTCATTGTATGAGCTGACGAAGATAAATGATGAGACGATTCACTTAATTCAAGGGTTAACTTATTAATATCTGTCACTAATTCTTTAATGTTTTGCGCCATTTCAAGAACACGCCCATAAATACCAATATGACGACTGTTTGTGGCATTTATATGTGTTAAGTCACCACGAGAAATACGATCAATAACATTTAAAATAATCTCAGGATCATTGCCTAGTGTTTTGTTATATTTTCGAACCGCAAAAAACATAACAAGCCCAATAAATACATTAACAATAAAACCAATGGCTAACCCCTCAAGAAGAAAAGCTTTAAAAGTGTCATTTACTTTTTTCTCTTGAACACCACTGCCTAAGTACCAATTCCAATGCTTGGTTTTAACTGCTATAGATTTTACTTCTGTTGTTATGTTCTCGCGAGTTGTAAACCAAGAGTAGGTAATAACTTGCCCTGCTACAGTAAGGTTACTGATAATATGACTTTTTGCTTCAAGACTAACAATGCTTTCAAATGACTGGCCGATAATTTGAGGATCTAAAGGTGCCGCTAAGAAGACTAAATTTTCATCTGTCATCCAAATATATTCATTATCCGAGTATGCGTAACTTTGCATTAACTCACTAGCTAATTTCTTTGCTTTATCTTCATCCAACTCACCTGAAACCACTTTTTGCTCTAGAGTCGCAATCGTATTTTTAGCGTTTGTGAGTAAGTTTTCTAGCCTTGTTACATTGTTTGTTTCTAACGTATACCTAACGTTGTATGCGCCCATAATAATAGACCCAAACATTGCAGCAGAAAAAATCAGATAAATAATGACATACTTAGTTGTAGTATTAAGTTGCATGTGTCTTCTCAAATAAAATAACTATTAATAATTTATACCAATATTAAAATTGGCATTAAGTGCTATTCATTCTTGAGTTTTGTTATACGGACTGAGCAAGTGCTCTGATTAATTTAATAAATCATATACTTACTTAGATAGGTATGAGGCGTATCCTGAGAAAGAAAAGCGCCGAATCTTATCAAAGGATTGATTATTGTTTATACTTTTTTCTCTCACCACATTTGTAAGCAAATATTTCATAAGGTAACAGATACAAAAAAGCCATTCATATTTCTATAAATGGCTTTTGCTTCATTCATGTCTTGGTTTAAATGATTACCAACCAGTCACTTCACGAAGTGCTTTACCGATATCAGCAAGGCTTTTTACTGTTTTAACGCCTGCTTCTTCAAGTGCTGCAAACTTATCTTCAGCCGTACCTTTACCACCAGAAATAATCGCACCGGCATGGCCCATGCGCTTACCAGGAGGAGCAGTAACACCAGCAATGTAAGATACAACTGGTTTTGTAACATTGTGCTTAATAAACTCAGCTGCTTCTTCTTCCGCAGTTCCGCCGATCTCGCCAATCATTACAATTGCTTCTGTTTCTGGATCCTCTTGGAACAGTTTTAAGATATCAATGAAGTTTGAACCAGGAATTGGATCACCACCGATACCAACACACGTTGATTGGCCAAAGCCTTCATCTGTTGTTTGCTTAACTGCTTCATAAGTCAGCGTACCTGAACGAGATACGATACCAACTTTACCTTTCTTATGAATGTGACCAGGCATGATACCAATCTTACATTCATCAGGAGTGATAACACCCGGACAGTTAGGACCAATCATTACTACGCCTTCAGCATCTAGACGAACTTTAACGTCAAGAAGATCAAGTGTTGGAATACCTTCTGTAATCGTTACGATAAGCTTAATGCCCGCATCGATTGCTTCAAGGATTGCATCTTTACAGAAAGGAGCCGGTACATAAATAACAGAAGCCGTTGCGCCAGTTGCTTCAACAGCATCACGAACCGTGTTAAATACAGGAAGACCAAGGTGAACTTGACCGCCTTTGCCTGGTGATACTCCACCAACCATTTTTGTACCGTAATCAAGAGCTTGTTCAGAATGGAAAGTACCTTGACCACCAGTGAAACCTTGGCAGATAACTTTTGTATCTTTATTAATTAGTACAGACATTATTTGCCCTCCGCAGCAGCAACAACTTTTTCAGCCGCTTCAGTTAATGAAGTAGCAGCAATGATATTTAGGCCACTTTCAGCCAGTTTTTGTGAACCAAGAGGTGCGTTGTTACCTTCAAGGCGAACAACAACAGGAACTTCTACACCCACTTCTTCAACAGCACCAATGATGCCATCTGCAATTAGGTCACAACGTACAATACCACCAAAGATGTTTACTAGAACGGCTTTAACATTGCTGTCTGATAGAATAATTTTGAACGCTTCAGTTACTCGCTCTTTTGTCGCACCGCCGCCAACATCAAGGAAGTTAGCAGGTTGGCCACCGTGTAGATTTACGATGTCCATTGTGCCCATAGCAAGACCAGCGCCGTTAACCATACAACCAATGCTACCATCAAGAGCAACGTAGTTTAGTTCCCACTGTGCAGCATGCGCTTCGCGCTCATCTTCTTGAGATGGATCATGCATTTCACGCAGTTTTGGTTGACGGTACATTGCGTTTGAATCAATGTTAATTTTACCATCTAGACATAGAAGATTACCTTCTGCTGTCACAACAAGAGGGTTAATTTCCAGTAGAGCTAAGTCGTACTCAGCAAACATATTGCCAAGACCTAAAAAGATCTTAACAAATTGCTTAATTTGATCGCCTTCAAGACCAAGCTTAAATGCTAATTCACGACCTTGGAAAGCTTGAGGACCTACTAGTGGGTCAATCGCTGCTTGGTGAATTAACTCTGGCGTTTCTTCAGCAATCTTCTCGATATCCACACCACCTTCAGTAGATGCCATGAAAACGATACGACGCGTAGCACGGTCAACAACCGCACCTAAATATAATTCGTTTGCAATATTTGATGCTTCTTCAACCAAAACTTTAGTTACTGGTTGTCCGTTAGCATCCGTTTGGAAAGTCACTAGATTTTTACCTAGCCACTTTTGAGCGAACTCTTTAACGCCTTCTTTTGTATCATGCAGTTCAACACCACCCGCTTTACCACGGCCACCGGCGTGTACTTGACATTTTACTACTTTCTTAGCAGTGCTGATTCGTCCTGCTGCTTCAAAAGCTTCTTGTGCTGTATCGCATGCGTAACCTTCAGGTACAGGAAGGCCATATTCAGCAAACAGTTGCTTTGCTTGATATTCATGTAAGTTCATTATGTTCTATCCATTTTATGTTATTCCCTTTAATGGGAATTTTTAATGTCCTAAGACGCTCTAAGGCATCTTTCTATTTTTATCCAATAATGAAGTTGAATAAGAGGCTGCCGTGAGCATGGCAGCCTTTGTTTATAACTAAAAGTTTACTATTAAACGTCTAGCAGTAAACGAGCAGGATCTTCAAGCAACTCTTTAATCGTTACAAGGAAACCTACCGACTCACGACCATCAATAAGACGGTGATCGTAAGATAATGCAAGGTACATCATTGGTAGAATTTCTACCTTTCCGTCAACCGCCATTGGGCGATCTTGAATTTTATGCATACCTAGAATTGCTGCTTGTGGTGGGTTAATAATTGGGGTCGACATAAGCGAACCAAATACACCACCATTTGTGATAGTAAAGTTACCACCAATCAAATCTTCAACCGCTAACTTTCCGTCACGACCTTTGATTGCAAGCTCTTTGATGCCTTTCTCAATATCAGCAAAGCCAAGTGCATCACAGTCTTTTAGTACTGGAGTTACCAAACCACGCGGTGTAGAGACCGCCATGCTGATATCAAAATAGTTATGATAAACAATATCATCACCATCAATTGATGCGTTAACCTCAGGGTAACGTTTAAGTGCTTCAGTTACTGCTTTCACATAGAAAGACATGAAGCCTAAACGTGTACCGTGACGCTTTTCAAACTGCTCTTGATACTGTTTACGAAGTTCCATGATTGGCTTCATGTTTACTTCATTAAACGTTGTTAGCATTGCTGTGTTGTTTTTCGCTTCTAACAGACGTCTTGCTACTGTTTTACGAAGACGCGTCATTGGTACGCGCTTTTGACTGCGATGTGCTAATGCTTCTGCTGGCACTTCCGCTGCTTTTTCTGCTTTTGGTGCCGCTTTTAATGCTGCAATGTGAGCATCAACATCTTCACGAGTAATACGACCACCAACACCAGTACCTTTCACATCAGAAGAAGCAATGTCATGCTCACCCAATAGGCGACGAACAGCAGGACTTAACGCATCATTACTCTCTTCAGATAAAGACGCTGTATGGCGCTTATCTGGAGATGGTTGAGTATCATTTGTTACATCTTTTGTTGGTTCGCCAACAACTGCACCTGGCTTAAGACGTGCAAGTAATTGCTTAGAAAGAACCGTTGCACCATCTTCTTCTAAAATAGCCTCTAGTACACCAGCTTCAGGCGCTGGTACTTCTAGAACCACTTTATCCGTTTCAATGTCTACAAGTATTTCGTCACGCTCAACTGCATCACCAGGTTTTTTATGCCATGTTGCTACAGTAGCGTCTGCTACAGATTCAGGTAAATCTGGAACCAGAATTTCGATTGTCATATCCGTTTTCCTATACTTTCTAGTTCTTATTTAGGGTCAGAGCGTCTTCAACTAACGCTTTTTGTTGTTTCACGTGCACTGACATATAGCCAACTGCCGGAGAGGCAGACGCTGGACGTCCTGCATAATGTAAGATTGCATTATCTGGTAATGCTGAACGGAAGTTATGTTGGCTCGAGTACCAAGCGCCTTGGTTTTGAGGCTCTTCTTGACACCAAACGTAATCTTCAACATTCGTGTATTGTGCAATTGCAGCTTCTACATCTTCTTTCGGGAATGGGTAGAGCTGTTCAATACGAACAATCGCAACATCACTTTGCTCATTAGTGCGGCGTTGCTCTAATAGATCAAAATAAACTTTACCAGAACAAAATACGACACGTTTCACTTGTGCTGGGTCTAAAGCATCAATTTCAGGAATTGCTGGTTGGAAGTTTCCTTCCGCTAATTCTTCTAATGATGAAGTACACAGTGGGTGACGTAATAATGATTTAGGTGACATAACAATCAGCGGACGACGCATTGGACGTACAACTTGACGACGTAACATGTGGTACACCTGTGCAGGCGTCGATGGAACCACCACTTGCATGTTTTGTTCTGCACACATTTGTAAAAATCGTTCAAGCCTTGCTGACGAATGCTCAGGACCTTGACCTTCATAACCATGAGGTAGCAACATAGTTAGACCACACATACGGCCCCACTTTTGTTCTCCTGATGAGATAAATTGGTCAATAACTACTTGTGCACAGTTAGCAAAATCACCGAATTGTGCTTCCCAAATAGTTAAACCGCCAGGTTCTGCTGTTGCATAGCCGTATTCAAAAGCAAGTACTGCCGCTTCAGAAAGTACAGAATCATGCACTTCAAATGGGCCTTGTTTATCATGAATATTCGCTAATGGTACGTAAGTACTTGCATCAGATTGATTATGAAGAACAGCATGACGATGGAAGAATGTACCACGACCAGAATCTTGGCCAGTAATACGAATACGCTTACCTTCATCAACCAACGTTGCATACGCTAATGTTTCAGCCATACCCCAATCAATGGCTTTTTCACCAGCAACCATCGAAGTTCGGTCATTACACATTTTATTTACGCGACTGTGCAACTTGTGACTTTCTGGATACTGGCAAACACGTTGGCCAAGCTCGACTAGACGCGCTTTATCAAATTCATTTGCCCATTCCATGTTCCAGTCATGACCAATAAAAGGAGTCCAATCCACATTATGTAGCTGCATTGGTCGCCACTCTTTCACTACAACTTCACCATGATCAAGCGCATCACGGTACTCATTGATCAATTGTGTCGTTATTTCCAGCTCAAGCTCTTGACGTGCAACCAACATATCCGCATAAATTTTACGAGGTGTTGGGTGCTTTTTGATTTTTTGATACATCAAAGGCTGCGTAGCATTTGGTTCATCAGCTTCATTGTGACCATGGCGGCGATAACATACTAAATCAATCACTACATCACGTTTGAATTCATTGCGGTAATCCAAAGCAATACGAGTAACGAAGGCAACCGCTTCTGGATCATCCGCATTTACATGGAAAATTGGAGCCTGAACCATTTTAGCGATATCAGTACAATATTGCGTTGAACGTGTATCTTTTGGATTCGATGTTGTAAAACCAACTTGGTTATTAATAACAATACGAATCGTACCACCCACTTGGAATGCACGAGCCTGAGACATATTGAATGTTTCAGCTACCACACCTTGACCCGCGATTGCAGAATCACCATGAATAGTAATTGGAATAACTTTATCACCAGCTGAGTCATTTAAACGGTCTTGTCGCGCACGAACAGAACCAATAACAACAGGGTTAACAATTTCAAGGTGAGATGGGTTGAATGCAAGGGCTAAATGAACATTACCACCAGGGGTAGCAAAATCTGAAGAGAAGCCTTGGTGGTATTTAACATCACCAGTACCCCATGATTCGCCATGCTTACCTGCAAATTCATCGAATAAGTCTTGTGGTTTTTTACCTAGAACATTAATCAGCATGTTCAAGCGACCACGGTGAGCCATCCCGATAACAACTTCGCGACCACCATTTTCACCAGCACGGCGAATGATTTCTTTTACCATAGGAACCATGGCATCGCCACCTTCCAATGAGAATCGCTTCGCACCTGGGAATTTAGCGCCTAAATAACGCTCTAAGCCTTCGGCAGCCGTTAGCTCTTCAAGGAACGTTAATTTTTCTTGTGCTGTAAAAACAGGATTACCCGCTACAGATTCTAAACGCTGTTGGATCCAACGCTTTTCTTCTGTATTAGTAATATGCATGTATTCCGCACCAACAGAGCCACAATAAGTGCCACGTAATGCGTTATACAGATCAGAAAGTTTCATTGTCTCTTGCCCTGAAGCAAAAGAACCAACGTTAAATGTTTCTGAGAAATCTTCGTCATTCAAATTATGAAAAGAAGGTTCTAATTCAGCAACATATTCATGTTGTTGTAGTGCTAATGGGTCTAAATTTGCATTTTGGTGACCACGAAAACGGTATGCATTAATTAACTGCAATACTCTTACTTGCTTAGCATCTACATCTGGATCATTAACTTGAGCACTAACTTGCTTTGTTTCTTTCGCAAGACGACGGAAATAATCTCGTACAGGGGAATGAGCTTGCTCTGATGCGCCAGTATTTTCGACTGGAAGCGTATCAAAAACTTCTCTCCATTCATCGCTAACGATTTCCGGGTCACTGAGATAGAGTTCATAGAGGTCTTCTACGTACGTTGCATTAGCGCCAGCTAAATGTGAAGACTCAAACCATGCCTTCATCACGCTATTCTGCATTATTTTCCCTTAATCCAGTAGTTTCACGTCTATCCCGGTCTTCTGTGCCGGGCTTATAAACTTCAACTTACTTACTGCCTAATAATATTTACTAAATCAATAAGTAAGTTGAGGGAGTATGGTTATACCGCTTTTTTCAATAGCATTGTCTTAATATGACCAATTGCTTTTGTTGGGTTTAACCCTTTAGGACATACACTTACACAATTCATTATGCCATGGCAACGAAAAACACTGAAAGCATCGTCTAAATTAGACAAACGTTCATTTGTCGCCGTATCGCGGCTATCAATTAACCAACGATAAGCTGCAAGAAGCCCTGCAGGTCCGATGAATTTATCAGGGTTCCACCAGAATGATGGGCATGATGTTGTACAACATGCACACATAATACATTCATATAACCCATCTAAGTGCTCACGTTCTTCAGGAGACTGTAGGTTTTCTCTTGAAGGCGGTGTTGCTCCATCATCAATTAAGAAAGGTTTTACCTTCTCATAGTTTTCATAGAACTGGCCCATATCAACAATCAGGTCACGAACAACTGGTAATCCTGGTAATGGGCGAATAACAAGATCCCCTTTACCAATCAACTCAGATAATGGCGTAACACAAGCTAGACCATTCTTACCATTCATGTTCAATCCATCAGAACCACACACACCTTCTCGGCATGAACGACGGAATGACAAAGTAGGATCTTGCTCTTTAAGTAGGATAAGTGCATCAAGCACCATCATGTCAGAGCCTTCTTCCACTTCTAACGTATACGCCTTCATGTGAGGAGCATTATCTACATCCGGATTGTAACGGTAGATTGAAAAATTTAATTTCATCTTTCTGCCCTCTTAGTACGTACGTGCTTTAGGTGGGAATGCTTCACGATGGATAGGCTCCATGTTCACACCACGCTTAGTCATCGATTCTGTCTCAGGGTTATACACTGAATGACATAACCAATTCGCATCATCACGCTCAGGGAAGTCAAAACGAGCATGCGCTCCACGACTTTCTGTACGGTAGTTTGCTGCAACTGCCGTCGCAAATGCCGTTTCCATCAAATTTTCTAACTCTAAACACTCAATTCGTTGCGTGTTAAATTCTGTTGATTTATCAGCTAGGTAAGCATTTTTAAGGCGTTCACGAATCACTTTAAGCTCTTCAAGGCCTTTTGCCATTGCATCACCTTCACGGAATACAGAGAAGTTGTTTTGCATACATTGTTGTAAATCTTTACGGATTTGAACTGGATCTTCACCACCCGTACTGTTTTCCCAACGATTGTAACGCTCAAGAGAAGCTTCAATATCGGCATCAGTCGCAGGTTTAGCTTCAGCTTGCTTCTTCAGTGTTTCACCTAAATGAAGCCCTGTTGCACGGCCAAATACCACTAAATCAAGCAGAGAGTTACCACCTAAGCGGTTAGCACCATGTACTGATACTGAGGCAATCTCACCACATGCAAATAGACCTTGAATTTCAACATCAGCACCAGCGGCATCTTGTTTAATCGCCTGACCTGATACTTGTGTTGGTACGCCACCCATCATGTAATGACAAGTAGGAATAACTGGGATTGGTTCTTTTACTGGATCTACGTGAGCAAAGGTACGAGACAACTCACACACACCAGGTAAACGAGACTCAAGCGTTTCTTTACCTAGGTGATCCAATTTAAGCTTAATATGAGGACCCCAAGGACCATCACAACCACGGCCTTCACGGATTTCGACCATCATTGAACGAGCAACAACGTCACGGCCTGCTAGGTCTTTCGCGTTTGGAGCATAACGCTCCATGAAGCGTTCACCATCTTTATTCAGTAGGTAACCACCTTCACCACGACAACCTTCAGTTACAAGAACCCCTGCACCTGCGATACCCGTTGGGTGAAATTGCCACATTTCAATATCTTGCATTGGAACGCCAGCACGAATAGCCATACCAACACCATCACCAGTATTGATGTGCGCATTAGTTGTAGAAGCGTAAATACGACCCGCACCACCAGTTGCTAAGATCGTTGCCTTAGCTTTGAAGTAGCATACTTCACCTGTTTCCATACAAAGTGCAGTTGTACCTAAGATGGCACCATCTTCGTTTTTAACTAAATCAAGCGCATACCACTCAGAAAAGATGGTCGTTTTATGCTTAATATTTTGTTGGTATAAGGTATGAAGCAAAGCATGACCTGTACGGTCTGCTGCTGCAGCGGTTCGTGCTGCTTGCTCACCACCAAAGTTTTTAGATTGGCCACCAAACGGACGCTGATAAATTGTACCGTTTTCAAAACGAGAAAAAGGCAATCCCATTTTTTCTAATTCAATAACAGACTCAGGGCCGTTTTTACACATGTATTCGATAGCGTCTTGGTCACCGATATAATCAGAACCTTTAACCGTATCATACATATGTTGTTCCCAATGATCTTCGTGTGCATTACCTAGAGCAACAGTAATACCTCCTTGAGCAGATACGGTATGAGAACGAGTTGGAAATACTTTTGATAACAAGGCACATGATAGACCTTGTTCTGAAATTTGTAGTGCAGCTCGCATACCTGCACCACCAGCACCGATTACAACGGCATCAAATTCTCTAACAGCAATACTCACTACACACCCCACACAATAACTAAACCAGAGAAGAAATATCCCAAAAGAACTGACACTAAACCAAGCTGAAGCAGAGCACGCAACATCACAGGTTTAATATAATCAGTAAGTACTTGCCATAAGCCAATCCATGCATGGATAAGAATGGAAAGAAGCGCTAGCATAGTAAATACTTTTGTGAACAAGCCACCGAAGAAATTTGTCCATGATAGATAGGTAAGCTCTGGGCCAAATGCGCAGAAACCGACGATATATACTGTGTATAGGGTAAGAATGATCGCGCTAGCACGAATTAAGATAAAATCGTGTACACCATTACGACCGAAGGAAGATACGTTAGCTACCATACCAATACTCCTGCTAAAAGTGATAATACCGCTGTAATTGCAAATGCAACCTTTGCACTATGAGTCCCAGACTCAAGCTCTTCAAAGTAACCCATGTCCATCATTAAATGACGAACACCTACCACAATATGATAAGCAAGGGCGGTCAGAATTCCCCACATAATGAATGTCACAAAAAAACCATCAATATGATCGGCGGCTTGTGTGAATCCAATAGGCGAAGAAAGCGACAGGTTTAACAACCAAAGCAGTATTCCAACAGAAACAAAAGTAATCACACCACTTACGCGATGTAAAATTGAAGCGATAGCCGTTAATGGAAAACGGATCGTTTGTAGATCTAGATTGACAGGTCTTGACTTTTTAACTTTCACAAGGGGCTCACTCAGCTCCATTGAGCATATTATTGTTATAGATACCTCTGATCTATCAAAAGCTAGTTAAATTTAACATTTTCGTAACTTTCATTGTGAGCGACATCTCTTTTTATAAGCTTTTTTGTAAATCAAACTCTATTATTAAGGAGATGAAAATCACGTTAACCCTATATTACATAAGGGACAGACCAGAAACTCAGCCGCAGTATACGATGTGAAACATCTGATTACAAACCTATAAATAATACCTACATCACACCACAGAAAATTAACTTTTTTTTCATTAAAAATATAAACAAGTGCACACATAAGCGCACAAAAATTGACATTAGGTTGTGTAATGGGTACAAAGTTCTCACTCTCATATCCGGGATAAAATAAAAATATAACAAAAGGAGAATGTTATGGCAGATAAAAAGGCAACTCTTCACATTGAAGGACAAGCCCCAATCGACATGCCAATCATGGATGGAACTATCGGTCCTGAAGTGATCGATGTGCGTAAACTAGGAGCAAGTGGTTACTTCACATTTGACCCAGGTTTTCTTGCCACTGCATCTTGTGAGTCTCAAATAACTTATATCGATGGCGACAAAGGTGTATTGCTGCACCGTGGTTACCCTATCGATGAATTAGCCAATAATGCAGATTACTTAGAAGTCTGTTACATACTACTTAACGGACAAGCGCCAAGCCGTGATGAGTACGAAACGTTTAAAGAAATTGTCACTCGCCATACAATGGTACATGAGCAAATTTCAAGTTTCTTCCATGGTTTCCGTCGTGATGCCCACCCAATGGCCGTTATGTGTGGTGTAGTTGGTGCATTAGCTGCTTTCTACCATGACTCATTAGATGTTAGTAATGATGAGCACCGCGAAATTGCAGCATTTAGATTGCTTTCTAAGATGCCGACACTTTCTGCAATGTGTTATAAATACTCTATTGGTCAGCCGTTTATCTATCCGCGTAATGACTTAACGTACGCTGAAAACTTCTTACACATGATGTTTGCCAATCCATGTGAAGAATACGAAGTGAACCCTGTTGTCGCTCGTGCTATGGATAAAATCTTTACGCTACATGCTGACCACGAACAAAATGCTTCAACATCAACGGTACGTTTAGCGGGCTCTTCTGGCGCTAACCCATTTGCTTGTATTGCTGCAGGTATTGCTTCTCTATGGGGACCTGCTCATGGTGGTGCAAACGAAGCGTGTTTACGCATGCTTGAAGAAATTGGTTCTCTTGACAATATCGATGAGTACGTTGCAAAAGCAAAAGACAAAGATGACCCTTTCCGCTTAATGGGCTTTGGTCACCGTGTTTATAAAAACTATGACCCACGTGCAACAGTAATGCGTGAAGCATGTCACGAAGTACTAAAAGAACTAAACATTAAAGATCCACTGCTAGATGTTGCAATGGAACTTGAACGTATTGCGCTTTCTGATGAATACTTTGTTTCTAAGAAGCTATATCCAAACGTAGATTTTTACTCAGGTATTATCTTAAAAGCGATTGGTATTCCTGTGTCTATGTTTACTGTTATTTTCGCACTGTCTCGTACTGTTGGCTGGATTGCACACTGGAGCGAAATGCACAGTGATCCAAATAACCGTATCGGTCGTCCGCGTCAACTTTACACAGGTGAAGAGCTTCGTGAGTTTAAACCACTTCATGAGCGTGAATAAGTTAGAACTTAAATTCAGAATCGGATTTAAATCGTTAGACTTATAAACAAAAAAGGTTGATGTATTAGCATCAACCTTTTTTATTGTTCAAGAATAGAAACTATACTGGATTATCAATATCAATAAATTTCACATCAAAACCATACTCTTTCGCTAACCATTCACCCAGAGCCTTAACACCATAGCGCTCGGTCGCATGATGACCAGCGGCAAAATAGTGAATACCTAATTCACGCGCGATATACGTCGTTCTTTCAGATACCTCGCCAGAAATAAACGCATCAATCCCTTGCTGTGCAGCTAACTCAATGTAATCTTGTCCACCACCAGAACACCAAGCTACCGTTTTTATCTCTTTATCAACATCAGGTGTTATATGCAGAGGGGCTCTGTTCAATACTTGATCAATTCGTGCGCCTAATTCTTCGCCAGATAACGCAACGTCAAACTCCCCTTTCATTGCGATAGATTGAGGAGTTGCTTCTAGCCCTTCCACATTTGAAATAGCGAATAAACGTGCTAATTCTGCATTGTTACCTAATGTTGGGTGAATATCTAAAGGAAGATGGTACGCAAGTAAATTGATATCATGTTTAATTAAAGAACGAATACGATTACCCTTCATTCCTTTAATTGACTCACTTTCACCTTTCCAAAAGTAACCATGGTGAACGAGCAAAGCATCTGCATTTTGTTCAATAGCGGCATCAATTAATGCTTGTGAAGCGGTTACACCTGTAATGATTTTTTTGACTTCAGATTTGCCTTCGACTTGTAATCCGTTTGGGCAATAGTCTTTAATTAATTGAGGTTTAAGCTCTTTATTTAATAGCTGTTCTAGCTGAAAATTGTTCATCATTATCGTCCGTTTTTAATAATAAAAAAGCAGCGACATGCGCTGCTTTTTATTAATTCTTTACTGGTTTTAATTATAAGCCAGCGTCTTTAAATACGTTACTTACAATCTCTTGAGCTTCTTGTTCAATCAATGCTAAATGTTCAGCACCTTTAAAGCTTTCACAGTAAATCTTGTAGATCTCTTCTGTTCCCGATGGGCGAGCAGCAAACCAACCATTCGCTGTCGTGACTTTGAGGCCGCCAATCGCTGCACCATTACCTGGAGCATGCGTTAAACGAGCCGTGATCTCATCACCAGCAAGTGTTGTTGCTGAGACCATTTCAGGAGACAATTTACTTAATACTGATTTTTGTGCTTTATTAGCAACCGCTTGAATGCGGTTATAGCTAGATTCGCCATGCTGAGCTGCAAGTTTATTATAGTACTCTTGAGGGTTCATACCTGTTACCGCTGTAATTTCAGCCGCAAGAAGACACAAAAGAATACCATCTTTATCAGTTGACCAAGGTGTACCATCAAAGCGCAAGAAAGAAGCACCAGCACTCTCTTCACCACCAAAGCCTAAACTGCCATTGTACAGTCCATCAACAAACCATTTAAAGCCAACAGGTACTTCGCATAGATCACGGCCCAAATCAGCAACAACTTTATCAATAATCGCTGAAGACACTAGAGTTTTACCTACGGCAACCTCTGGCTTCCAGTCCGGACGATTACGATATAAGTAATCAATACATACTGCTAGATAATGATTTGGATTCATTAAGCCTGATGGCGTAACGATACCATGACGATCATAATCAGGATCATTACCAAACGCTAAATCGTAATCATCTTTTAAAGACAACAAACCAGCCATTGCGTAAGGTGAAGAACAATCCATACGTACTACGCCGTCTTTATCTAACGACATAAATTGGAATGAAGGATCAATTGCTTCACTTACTAGAGTTAAATCCAGATCAAATGCTTGACCAATTTGACGCCAGTATTCAATACCAGAACCACCAAGTGGATCTACACCTAATTTAAGATTTGCTTTTTGAATCGCATCAATATTAATAACGTTTTTAAGATCATCAATATATGGCTTCACTAAATCCACTTGCTTAACCAGATCAGATTTCATTGCTTCATTGATCGCAATGCGCTTCACACCACTTAACTCATTCGCGATATAGGCATTGGCTTGGTTTTCAATCGCCGTAGTTAACTCACCTTCCGCTGGACCACCGTGTGTCGGGTTATATTTGATCCCACCATCTTGAGGAGGATTATGCGAAGGGGTAATAACGAGACCATCTGCTTTATGATCACATTTAACATTATGAGTTAGAATTGCATGAGATATGCCAGGTGTTGGAGTATAGCCATTATCTTCTTGGATAATCACTTCAACACCATTAGCCACAAGCACTTCAATGGTAGAAGTAAATGCAGGTTCAGATAAAGCGTGTGTGTCTTTACCTAAGAAAAGTGGGCCTGTTACCCCTGTTTCTTTACGAACATCAGCAACAGCTTGAGCAATCGCCCAAATATGGTGCTGATTAAACGTTGCTTTATCAGAAGTCCCTCGGTGACCAGAGGTACCAAACTGAACTTTTTGATCTGGGTTAGTTGCATCAGGTTCTAATAAAAAGTAATTAGCAACTAATGCGGGGATGTTGTGTAAATCTTCTTGCTGAGCTTTCTGCCCAGCGCGAGGATGTATAGCCATTTGACGATTCCTTGTGACAAATTATGTTTTGAGCTGTAACTCAAAAATTTAAATCGCCGCGCACACTTTTTCTGTCAAATCATGATGGAAACCCATACGCTCCATCAACAATTCAACCATGTGGCGCTTGCGATTAGTATTTGTATTCGTGATAACCCAAAATGGAGTGCCATTGATTTCTCTTGGCTTGGTTGTTTTACCACTTGCAATCAATGTGTCTTGATTGTCTGCAAAATAAACTCGAGTTCTTCCCTTCACTTCTGTCGCTTCAGAGAATGCTTTTGAGTCAATTTTATATAATTCTGAAAGTACCGTTAAAAAACGATCGATTGCTTTATCTAATGCTGAGAATTCATCAGAGATTAATAAGGTACGTACCGCTTTAACACGATCTACTGATATCTCTTTACCTGCATCTTTGCTGACTACAATGCCTTTTTTCTGAACTTCAACAGGAGTAGAAACAGAAATAGCAGAGTCTAAAGGTGATGTCTGCATTAAGAGACGACGTAAAATATCAGAGGCACTTTCACCGATGTGTTGAGTTTGGCTCGCAATAAAGCGGTATAGTTCTTCGTCTACTTCAATTGTCTTCATTATATGGTTCGTATTCTATAATCTATTTATGAAGGCACGATTATACATTGTATAATCGTGATACTCTACGACAAACCTAACACTACGCAGAAAAATGAAGCTACTTAACTATAAAGAACAAGGAAATGGGGATCCTTTGATCCTTATTCATGGCCTATTTGGTAATTTAGATAATCTCGGGTTACTTGCGAGACAATTTGAAAATGATTATCGAGTGATCAGTGTTGATCTTCGAAACCATGGACACTCATTTCAATCTGACGAGCATAATTACCACGCGCTTGCCGCTGATGTGATTCAATTACTTGAACACTTGTCCATTTCATCCGCGCACCTTATTGGCCACTCTATGGGCGGTAAAGTTGCTATGGCTATTGCTGACATCAAACCATCATTGCTGGCTTCACTCGTTGTATTAGATATGGCTCCTATCGCTTATCCAGAGCGAAAGCACGATGCTGTCTTTTCTGGTCTTCAGCAATTAATAGAGACTCCACCTGCCAGCCGTAAAGAAGCAGACACGATACTTGCTCGCTCTATTGTTGAGCCGGGTGTGCGTCAGTTTTTAAGTAAATCACTGTATAAAAACGGCGAGCACCTCGCGCTTCGTTTTAATGTAAGCGCCTTATTCGATAATTATTCTCATATTATTGGTTGGGATAAAATAACTCCGTTCGGTGGAAATGTTCTGTTTGTAAAAGGTCAGAACTCCGATTACATCATCGCCGACTACCAACAAGACATTATCGCGCAATTTCCAAATGCAAAAGCGCATGTCGTTAATGGCACTGGCCACTGGCTACATGCAGAAAAACCAGACACCATTTATCGAGTCATAAATCGTTTTATAGAAAAAGTGGCTCTACGATAATCCATACCAACAAAGTCAAAGCTATGATATAGTTTTGCCAAATTATTCGATCAAATTAAGGTCGCTAACTTAGATAAGGGTGATTCATGCTGTATGAACATTTTGATCTCATTGAATCTATTGGCTTAGATTTACTGTTTGCCTCGATATTCTTCTTTATCGGCATGGCGATTAAAGATGTCCTTAAACAAGCAAATGTTCCTCCTTTTGGCCGAAAAATTGTTTGGCTTGTTCTATTCTTAGGTTGTGCAGGCTTTATAGCAAAAGGACTTATTCAACTAAGCTGGGAAGGTTCCGGTCTTGGTTGATATCCAGATCAAATACTAACTATTTTTAATTAACACAGACAATACAGGTATTCATCATATGGCAAGTGTAGGACTCTTCTTTGGTAGCGATACAGGTAACACTGAAGCTATTGGCAAGATGATTCAAAAACAGCTTGGTAAAAAGCTGGTTCATGTTCAAGACATTGCAAAAAGCAGCAAAGAAGACATTGATAATTTCGATCTTCTTCTTTTAGGTATCCCTACATGGTACTACGGTGAAGCTCAATGTGATTGGGATGATTTCTTTCCTGAATTAGAAGGTATTGATTTCTCAACTAAACTTGTTGCTATCTTTGGTTGTGGTGATCAAGAAGATTACGCAGAGTACTTCTGTGATGCTATGGGTAATATCCGTGATATCGTTGAAGCTAAAGGCGGGACTATCATTGGTCATTGGCCGACTGAAGGTTATGAATTTGAAGCATCTAAAGCATTAGTAGACGAAAATAATTTCGTTGGTTTATGTATTGATGAAGATCGTCAACCTGAGCTAACTGACACACGTGTAACTGCATGGGTTACCCAAATCCATGAAGAAATGTGTCTTGCAGAATTAGAAGACTAATTCTCATTAATGATGCTCTCTATCTTATTTTTTATAATAAGAAATTAGAGAGCATCATCTAAACTCTGGTTTTTTTCTTACATACAAAGTTCTATTCACCCGCGCGACCACTTTTCCTTTTTTATCATATATATACACTTCAAATTTCGGAAAGCATTTCTCTCCAGCTTCAGTAAGCTGCTTAATTTCTTTAATTTTCTCATTTGAGATTACAAAGTGTGCATTCAAATCACTAGTACCTGGTGAAATAAAATCTATTTCAGACTGCTTATCCCAAACAAAATACTCCTCTCTTAGTATCCCCATTAACATTAATGAAAATACGGGATCTGTCATAGAAAAAATACTCCCTCCATACTGGCTTCTATTTGCATTACGATTCCAAAAGCGATCTTTTAATATGACTCGCACTTCTTGAAAATCAGGAGCTATAGTTTGAATAGAGATCCCAGCCCCCCAAAATGGGGGCCAAATATTCAATGCCCTTCTAACGATTTTTGGGGTAAAGTACTTATACATATTTATTATCCTTAATTCTGGTCTGACCTCATCATAATAGTTTTATTCACAAAAGATCAACATCTATTTTTTTGTAAGAGATCGTGCAGATAAGGTATCAACTGGATTGAATGTTCCCTATAATTAACTTATTAAAACTGCACAAAAAATCGATGCAGAATGTCAATACAGGAAAAGTCGATGTCAGATAACAACCAAGCACTAAAAAAAGCCGGTTTAAAGGTTACTCTTCCACGCCTGAAGATTTTAGAAGTACTTCAACAACCAGATTGCCAACACATCAGTGCAGAAGATTTATATAAAAAATTAATAGATATTGGCGAAGAAATTGGCCTTGCTACTGTATACCGCGTATTAAACCAATTTGATGATGCAGGTATCGTTACTCGTCACCACTTTGAAGGTGGTAAATCTGTATTTGAATTAGCAACTCAACATCATCATGATCATTTAGTTTGCCTAGATTGCGGTAAAGTGATCGAATTCTCTGATGAAATGATTGAAGAGCGTCAAAAAGAAATAGCACAAAAATATAATGTACGACTAACGAACCACAGTTTATATCTATACGGCCACTGTATTACTGGTGACTGCATTGAAAATAATGAAGCTCATAACTGTTAATCGCTCAATGTAACAAATACTAGTCATAAAAAAACCAGCATTTCTGCTGGTTTTTTATTATTTATTACTTAGTGAAGATTAACCTTCCCAAGTATCACGTAAGCCTACTGTACGGTTGAAAACAAGAGCCTCTGATGTAGAATCTTTGTTATCAATACAGAAGTAACCAGTACGCTCAAACTGATAGCCCGCTTCTGCTTCTGCTGTTGCTAAGCTTGGTTCTACAAAACCATTCTTAGTAATCAATGACTCAGGATTAATACTCTCTGAGAAATCTTCTAAAGCGGCAGGATTTGGCACGTTGAATAAACGATCGTATAAACGGATCTCTGCAGGAATTGCTTTCTCTGCTGATACCCAATGAATTACGCCCTTCACTTTGCGGCCATCTGCTGGATTTTTACCTAGCGTTTCTGCATCATAGCTACAGAAGATAGTGGTAATGTTACCTGCTTCGTCTTTTTCAATACGATCAGCTTGAATAACATAAGCGCCACGTAGACGAACTTCTTTACCAAGAACCAAACGCTTATATTTTTTGTTTGCTTCTTCACGGAAGTCATCTTGTTCTATGTACACTTCACGAGTGAATGGTACATCGCGTTTACCCATTTCAGGTTTGTTAGGATGATTAGCTACGCTAAGTGTCTCAACTTTACCTTCTTCGTAGTTTTCAATTACGATTTTAACAGGTTCAAGAACAGCCATTGCACGAGGTGCATTTTCATTCAAATCATCACGAATACAAGATTCTAATGAGCCAAATTCGATCATGTTTTCTTGCTTAGTCACACCAATACGCTTACAGAACTCACGAATAGATGCAGCAGTAAAACCACGACGACGTAAGCCTGAAACGGTAGGCATACGTGGATCATCCCAACCGTTTACTAATTTTTCAGTCACAAGTTCATTCAGCTTACGCTTAGACATGATTGTGTATTCTAAGTTTAGACGACTAAACTCATACTGATGTGGTTGACAATCAATTGTAATATTTTCTAATACCCAATCGTATAAACGACGGTTATCTTGGAATTCTAACGTACAGATTGAATGTGTAATGCCTTCAAGCGCATCAGAAATACAGTGAGTAAAATCGTACATTGGGTAGATACACCACTTATCACCAGTTTGGTGATGAGAAGCGAAACGAATACGATAAATTACAGGATCACGCATTACGATAAAAGAAGAAGCCATGTCGATTTTTGCACGTAGGCAGATCGTTCCTTCTTTAAATTTACCATCACGCATTTGTTCAAATAGCGCAAGGTTATCTTCTACGCTACGATCACGGTATGGGCTATTTTTACCTGGCTCTTTCAGAGAACCACGGTACTCACGGATTTGATCTGACGTTAACTCATCAACATAAGCTAAGCCTTTCTCAATCAATTCAACCGCGTAGCCATACAGTTTATCGAAATAGTTTGAAGAGTAATGAATATCACCGCTCCAATCAAAACCTAACCATTTAACGTCATTTTTGATTGATTCAACGTATTCAATATCTTCTTTTTCAGGGTTAGTATCATCAAAACGTAGATTACACTGTCCCTGGTAATCTTGAGCAATACCAAAATTCAAACAGATAGATTTTGCGTGTCCGATATGCAGATAGCCATTTGGCTCTGGCGGGAAACGAGTATGGACACTGGAATGTTTACCTGACTTTAGGTCTTCATCAATAATTTGACGGATAAAGTTGGTAGGACGAGTTTCAGTTTCACTCATCTAAAGCACCTCATTGGTATTAGTAATTGCAAAAAGAACAGATTGTTCATATAGCCCTATGATCCACAATTATGCGCCAATACTCAATATATAGAATCAAATAGTTTCTTTATTTGCATAAAAAAAGCCGCTCTAGCTAGAGCGGCTTCGTTATTTGAGTTTATTTACTCAATAATTATGGTAATGCTACTGCACTTAAGTCTTCAGAAGCTGGGATTTTTTTCATTTCGCCAGCAACGATTTCAGCAAGAGGACCTAGGATAACTTGAACATTGTTTGAACCAAGTTTCACTACACCCATTGCACCAAGACCTTTAAGTTGCTTCTCACTGATTACGCTAGTGTCTTTAAGAGTTAGACGTAGACGTGTGATACAAGCATCGATGTTTTCTAGATTCTCGTGACCACCTAGAGCTTTAAGGTATTGCTTAGCTAGTTCACCCGTTTCTTTAGAACCACGGATTGAGCTTTCTTCTTCGTCGTCGTCTTCACGGCCTGGAGTCTTAAGGTTGAACTTAACGATTACAGCGCGGAATACGAAGTAGTAGATTGCGAAGAATACGATACCTTGGATAATTAGCATGTACCAGTTAACAGCTAGTGGGTTACGAGTAGAAAGAACCATATCTACTAGACCTGCTGAGAAACCGAAACCTGCAATCCACTGCATAGAAGCTGCGATGAATACTGAGATACCTGTTAATGCTGCGTGAACTACGTATAGCGCAGGAGCAAGGAACATGAATGAGAATTCAAGTGGTTCAGTAACACCAGTGAAGAACGATGCGAAACCTGCAGCAATCATGATTGATGCTACTTTTTCTTTGTTCTCAACTTTAGCTGTGTGGTAAATAGCTAGTGCTGCACCTGGTAGACCAAACATCATGATTGGGAAGAAACCAGCTTGGTACATACCTGTAACACCTACAGTTGCAGTACCTTCAGCGATAGACTTAGCGCCACCTAGGAAGTTAGGGATGTCGTTAATACCAGCAACGTCGAACCAGAACACTGAGTTAAGTGCATGGTGAAGACCTACAGGGATAAGTAGACGGTTGAAGAATGCGTAAATACCAGCACCTGCAGAACCCATACCTTGGATTGATTCACCAAAGTGTACAAGGCCACCGTAGATTGCAGGCCATACGTACATTAGTACGAATGCGATTAAGATACCTGCAAAAGAAGTTAAGATAGGTACAAGACGCTTACCTGAGAAGAATGCAAGTGCTTTATGCAGTTCAACAGCAGAGAAACGGTTGTAGATCTCAGCAGATACGATACCAACTAGGATACCAACAAATTGGTTATTGATTTTACCAAATGCAGCAGGAACTGCAGAAGGGTCAATACCTTGAATTTGAGCTACTGCACCAGGTGCAAGAAGTGTTGTTACAACAAGGAAACCAACAAAACCAGAAAGTGCTGCTGCACCATCTTTATCTTTAGACATACCATAAGCAACACCAACTGCGAACAGTACTGACATGTTGTCGATGATAGCCGCACCAGCTTTAATTAAAAACGCTGCTAGTGCACTGTTGCCGCCCCAAGCCACTGGATCAATCCAGTAACCAATACCCATTAAAATAGCTGCTGCAGGTAGTGTAGCAACTGGTACCATCAGTGCTTTACCTACTTTTTGAAAATATCCTAAAATATTCACCTTTAGATTCCCCCTATAAGGATTTTAGATTTTTTTGAATAGCGTAATAAATTCACTATAAACTTATTTCGTTACTCGTTATTAACAGGGTCAGTGTAAGTGATTAATTTCGCCCCGCAAATTAAAAGCGAGCTAATTGTGATCATTATCACCTGTAGAGCGAATATTTAGGGGTTTTTGCTAGCGAGATCATAAAACTTATTTTATCATTCGAAAGAATAGAGCATCAGGAATAATATTTGGCTTATATAGAGTCAAACTTTGTCATTACTGAACGTAACATTTAGACAATTTGAGTGTACCGCTCAGTAAGCAGTTCTATTTTCACTTGCTTAAAAATTTCAACGAAAAAAGTTCATATTTTTTCGTACTCTAAATTATAACTTAAGGATTCAAGCTATGTATGCGCTAACTAACTGTAAGGTTTATACTGGTAACGATGTTCTTGTTGATCATTCTGTTATCATTAACGGAACAGAAATCGAAGCCATCTGCCTCACTTCAGAACTACCACAAGGCATTGAATTAGTAGATTTAAATGGTGCCAACCTTAGCCCTGGTTTTATTGACCTGCAATTAAATGGCTGTGGCGGTGTGATGCTAAATGATGAAATCACAGCAGAAACAATGCAGATCATGCATGAAGCAAACCTTAAATCTGGTTGTACTAGCTTCTTACCTACTTTGATTACCTCTTCAGATGAAGATATGCGCGCTTCAATTACCGCAGCTCGTGAATATCACGCTAAGTATCAAAACCAATCTTTAGGTTTACACCTTGAAGGTCCTTACTTAAACGTAATGAAAAAAGGCATTCATAGCGTCGACCATATCCGTCCATCTGATTCTGATATGATCCAATTAATCTGTGATAACGCAGATTTAATTGCAAAAGTAACACTGGCACCTGAACAAAACGATCCTGAGCACATTGAACGTCTTCATAAAGCTGGCATTGTAGTTTCTATTGGTCACACTAACGCAACTTATGCTGAAGCTCGCCAAGGGTTTGAATCAGGCATCACTTTCGCTACGCATTTATTCAATGCAATGACGCCAATGGTTGGTCGTGAACCTGGTGTTGTTGGTGCTATCTACGATACACCAGATGTTTATGCTGGCATCATTGCGGATGGCTTCCATGTTGACTATGCAAACATCCGTATTGCACACAAAATAAAGAAAGAAAAACTAGTATTAGTGACGGATGCCACAGCTCCTGCAGGTGCTGACATGGAATACTTTATTTTTGTGGGTAAGAAAGTATATTACAAGGATGGTAAATGTGTTGATGAAAATGGCACATTAGGCGGCTCAGCTCTGACTATGATTGAAGCAGTTCAGAATACAGTTGAGCACGTTGGTATCGCTTTAGACGAAGCTCTACGTATGGCTACTCTATATCCTGCTCAAGCAATGGGTGTAGATAATAAACTTGGCCGAATCAAAAAGAACATGGTTGCAAACCTTGCAATTTTTGATCGTGACTTCAATGTAAAAGCGACTGTTGTGAACGGACAATACGAGCAAAGTTAATTATGACTGACGGACAAATTGGTAATGTAGATCTAGTAAAACAATTAAACAGTGCGGCTGTTTATCGTTTAATCGACCAAAAAGGACCGATATCTCGAATTCAAATCGCTGATGTTAGTCAGCTTGCTCCAGCAAGTGTTACCAAAATAACCCGTCAATTATTGGAGCGCGGCTTAATTAAAGAAGTCGCGCAACAAGCGTCAACTGGTGGCCGAAGAGCTATTTCTTTGACTACCGAAACTGAACCTTTTCACTCTATCGCGGTGCGTTTAGGCCGAGATTACATTCAGCTGAGCCTTTTTGACCTTTCAACAAAAGAATTGGCTTCTGAATATCATGAATTTAATTACTCACACCAACAAGAACTACTTGAGGGTTTGAGTCAATTAGTCCAAATTTTTATCACTCGCAATCAAGATACGATTAAACAATTAATCGCTATCGGTATTACTCTACCTGGACTGGTTAACCCTGAAACTGGGGTTGTTGAGTACATGCCAAACACTGATATTGATAAACTCGCATTGGCTGATGTCATTAGAGATACTTTCAACACACAATGTTTTGTTGGTAATGATGTACGTGGTTTAGCTCTAGCTGAGCATTATTTTGGGGCTTCGCAAGATTGCCATGACTCAATATTAGTCAGTGTTCATCGCGGCACTGGTGCGGGCATTATTGTTAACGGTAAAGTGTTCCTTGGGCATAATCGCAATGTCGGTGAAATTGGTCATATCCAGATCGATCCGATTGGCGATAAGTGCCAATGTGGTAATTTCGGTTGTTTAGAAACCGTAGCGGCAAACCCTGCAATTATCGCACGCATCAAATCTTTACTTGAACAAGGTTACCCTTCAAGCCTTTCACAGCTAGACAACATCACAATGGCAGATATTTGTCATGCCGCAAATCATGGTGATGAACTGGCAACACAAACATTGCTACGAGTGGGTAATCAACTTGGTAAAGCAATAGCAATGACGATTAACTTGTTTAATCCACAAAAAATTGTCATTTCCGGTGCAATCACCCAATCAGATAAGATTCTTTTTGCTGCGATCCGTAATTGTATTAAAAACCAATCATTAACGGCTTTCCATAAAGATTTACCTATCGTTGCATCAGAGCTTCATGAGCAACCAACCATTGGTGCTTTTTCAATGGTGAAGCGTGCAATGCTTAATGGCGTATTGTTACAAAAATTATTAGATGAGTAATCATAAATAATTTTTAACATGTTATTCTAGGGCTGCTTTTTGCGGCCCTTTTTTTTCGACCACTTTTAGGAACAATAGTATATGGAGTTACTTTTTATCATTGCAGCATTTGTAATGGGGTTTATAGCATTAAAAATTAATTTACCTCCATTAGTTGGTTTTCTATTGGCTGGATTCGGATTACATGCTCTTGGCTTTCAATCTAACGATGCCCTATCTACCTTTGCTGATCTTGGCGTCACCCTACTTCTCTTCTCAATTGGCTTAAAGTTAGATATAAAAACCTTACTCGCTAAAGAAATTTGGTTAGGTGCAACACTTCATAATGTATTCTCTACACTCTTTTTTACTTTTGCCCTTCTTGGTCTTAAATTACTTGGCATTACTATGCTTGCAGACATTGATACTGCACAGCTAGTTCTCTTTGGTTTTGCACTGTCTTTCTCTAGTACCGTATTTGCCGTTAAAGCTCTCCAAGAAAAAGGTGAAATGAATGCAACTTACGGAACTCTAGCCATTGGTATTCTTGTTATGCAAGATATCTTCGCGGTTGTATTTTTAACCGCTTCAACAGGAAAGATCCCAGAAATCACCGCACTCGCTTTATTTGCACTCCCTCTTCTAAGACCTTTATTCTTTAAGTTGTTAGATTGGGCTGGTCATGGTGAAATGCTGGTACTTTACGGTATTTTCTTAGCCCTTGTTGCAGGAGCAGGAACTTTTGAACTGGTTGGGATGAAACCTGATCTTGGTGCTCTTATTTTAGGCATGTTACTGGCAGGCCACTCTAAAGCCTCTGAATTATCCAAATCACTATTTAATTTAAAAGAGATACTTCTTATCTGTTTCTTCTTAAATATCGGTTTATCTGCAGCACCAACATTAGCAGGCTTAACACTCGCTATTTTCCTTATTTTATTGCTGCCAGTAAAAGGCTTCTTATACTTTATTATCATTAATAAATTTAAGTTCCGAGTAAGAACCTCCCTTCTTACTTCTCTCACATTATTCAACTACAGTGAGTTTGGTCTTATTGTCGGTGGTTTAGCCTTCAAAATGGGATGGTTACCTGCTGACAGCCTTGTTGCTATTGCCATTGCCGTTTCTATCTCTTTTATTATTTCAGCCCCTTTAAATAACTTTGGTCATACGATTTATCAACGTTCTCGCCATTGGTTAAAAGAACATACTGCCGAACGTTTAAATCCAATGGATAAATTGATCAATCCAGGACGAGCTCAGATCTTAATTCTTGGTATGGGCCGCATTGGTAGCGGTGCGTATGATGAACTAAAAGAAAAATACGGTGACATTATTTTAGGTATTGAACTTCGTGAGGAATCAGCGAAACAGCATCAAGATCTTGGCCGTAATGTGATATCTGGTGATGCAACCGACCCTGATTTTTGGGAACGCATTTTATCTACCTCGCACGTAAAATTGGTTTTGTTAGCGATGCCAAATCATCAAGGTAATCAATTTGCCCTAGAACAATTACAATCACGAAACTACCAAGGCCAAACAGCAGCAATTGCCGCTTATAATGACCAAATTGAAGGATTAATTGAACAAGGGGTTGATGCTGCCTTTAATATCTATCACGAAGCAGGCAGTGGTTTTGCTCGTCATGTAACTGAACAATTAAAACCTGAGTTTAATCAACAAAAAAGCTACATGAAACACTAAGCTGACAGGCTATTATTACTAAAAATCCATTTATCTACTAACATGCAGATTAACGTCATTTTAACGTTAATCTGCATCCCCCCTCTTAACCGCCCCTATATATTGCACAAAAAACAGCTCACAATTAACGATCCCATACCAAAACAGCATAAATATTAAATATATTCCACTCAGGTTATCTATTTGTGATTTTATTTGTATTTCTGGGTTGATTTTTTTAGTGATGATGGCAAATTGTATTCAAGACAATAATTTATGATAAAAATTAAGAAGAGATAGAGGGAACTTATGTGCTCAATTTTTGGAATACTAGATATAAAGACTGATCCAGCGCCGCTTCGTACAAGCGCACTTGAAATGTCAAAGAAACTTCGTCATCGCGGTCCTGACTGGTCTGGTATTTACTCATCAGATAAAGCAATTTTAGCGCATGAACGTCTGGCTATTGTAGGTGTTAACAGTGGCGCTCAACCTCTTTATAGTGAAGATAAAAAGCACATCTTAGCGGTTAATGGCGAAATTTATAACCATAAAGAATTACGCGACAAATACGCAGATGACTATGCATTTCAAACAGACTCTGATTGTGAAGTTATTTTAGCTCTATATCGTGAAAAAGGGGCTGACTTACTAGAAGACTTAAACGGTATTTTTGCTTTTATTCTTTATGATGAAGAAAAAGACGAATATTTAGTAGGTCGTGACCATATCGGTATTATTCCTATGTATCACGGCTATGACGAGCATGGTAACTATTACGTTGCCTCTGAAATGAAAGCTTTGGTTCCAGTGTGTAAATCTATCAGTGAGTTTCCTCCTGGCCACTTCTACTCATCAAAAGATGCAGAACCAACACGTTATTATGTACGTGATTGGATGGAATATGATGCAGTTAAAGACAACCCGACAAGTAAAGAAGATCTTAAAAAAGCATTAGAAGATGCGGTTAAACGCCAACTAATGACAGATGTTCCTTACGGTGTACTTTTATCTGGTGGACTTGATTCATCAATTACATCAGCCGTTGCCAAAAAATTTGCAGCAATGCGTATTGAAGACAACGAAGAATCTCAAGCATGGTGGCCTCAACTTCATTCATTTGCGGTAGGACTAGAAGGTGCTCCTGATTTAAAAGCAGCTCGAGAAGTCGCTGATCAAATCGGTACAGTCCACCACGAAATGACTTATACGATTCAAGAAGGTCTTGATGCCATCCGTGATGTTATTTATCACATTGAGACTTATGACGTTACGACTATACGTGCTTCCACACCAATGTACTTATTGGGTCGTAAGATCAAAGCGATGGGTATTAAGATGGTCCTTTCTGGTGAAGGCGCTGATGAAATATTTGGCGGTTACCTATACTTCCATAAAGCACCAAACAAACAAGAATTCCATGAAGAAACGGTTCGTAAACTGCTTGCTCTAAACATGTTTGATTGTGCTCGAGCTAACAAATCACTTGCCGCTTGGGGTGTTGAAGGTCGTGTTCCTTTCCTAGATAAAGAATTTATCGATATTGCTATGCGCCTAAACCCACAAGATAAAATGTGTGGTAACGGTAAAATGGAAAAACATATTCTTCGTGAATGTTTTGAAGATGATTTACCAGCCGCTATTGCATGGAGACAAAAAGAGCAATTCTCTGATGGCGTAGGTTATAGCTGGATTGATACGTTACGAGAAACAGCTGAAGCGAAAGTGACAGATCAACAAATGGAATCAGCTAAATTCCGCTTCCCTTACAATACACCAGTCACCAAGGAAGGCTATGTGTATCGTGAAATCTTTGAAGAGCTATTCCCTCTTGAAGATGCGGCTAAATGTGTCCCTGGTGGCCCATCAGTAGCCTGTTCTTCAGCAAAAGCAATTGAGTGGGATGAATCATTCCAAAACTGCGTTGACCCATCAGGTCGAGCAGTACAAGCAGTCCATAATGAAGCTTATAGTTAAGTAAGTTAACTCTCATAAAAAAAGCGCCCTACGGCGCTTTTTTTATAACTAATAGTCTAAATTACTATTATCAACCTTAATTTCTACTTTCTTATTAATTAAGGTAATCAGTAGAATTGAGCGTTTTTCGCCATCTGACTCTTTATATATAGCATCGACCCCAACAAAAGGTCCTTCTTTGATCCCGACCTTTTGTCCTGCTTCAGGTGAAAATTCAACGACTTCCGAATCTTCATGCTTATCTAACTGTTTTAATGAATAGATAAGATCGCCCTGCAATACTTTTGGCTTCCCGCCAAAGCGAATAAAATCACTCACCCCACGAGTAGAACGAACCGTCGTGAAAGAAGGCCCTTCATTAAAATCAAATCGAACAAACATATAACAAGGAAACAACGGTTCTTTTTTCGTTGTTGTCTTTCCTCTTGTTATCTTCTCCACTTCTATTTCAGGATAAAAGCATTCTACTTGTTGGTTTTCTAAATGTTGTTTTGCTCTCTGCTGCTCACCACGTTTGCAGTAGAGTAAATACCATTCTTTCATTATTTTTATACCTAGCTAGCCTACTAAAGAGCATAGCACGCCATCGCTTACAAAAAAATCAATTGATGAGTACATTTATGCTTAAATCGTTGTTTAAATTGTTAAACTTACAAAAAGGCATCAAATAAACACTTACAACTAATAATCAACCTAAAATAAGATTAAAGTATCGAAAAGAAAATAAAAAGCAGCACATTAAATCGATAAAGCACAATAATTTAGAGAGCTGAAATGTAACAAAAAATATTTGTTTCTAAATATTTCAACAAGTTAATATGTTAACCAAGTCACATTTTTTTGTACAACATTGCAGTTGATACATTCGAGGGGTATAAATTTATACTAATTATAAAAAGAATAAAATTTCATTATAGAAGAGAGCACTATGCAGGATAACAACAAATTAATTATGGGACACCCAAAAGGACTGTTCTTACTTTTTGGTACTGAATTATGGGAGCGCTTCTCTTATTATGCAATGAGAGCCATTCTTGTTTTATATTTAACAGACAGAACCATTAATGGTGGCTTAGGCTGGACCGTTAAAGACGCTTTAAGCTTATACGGCACTTATACCGCTTTAATGTACATTACTCCTCTCATTGGTGGTTGGTTAGCTGATAATTACTTAGGTCAACGTAAATCATTACTTATCGGTGGCTTTCTAATGGTTATTGGTCAGTTTACCTTAGCCTTACCTCATGACATGCTTCCGCTTTCTATCGAAACTCTATTTTATACTGGTCTTGGTTTTCTAATTGCGGGTAATGGTTTATTTAAACCAAATGTATCCACCATGGTTGGTGATTTATACCAAGATGGAGATAATCGACGTGACGGTGCCTTCACTATCTTCTATATGGGTATTAACCTAGGCTCATTGCTTGCTGGTGTGGTATCAGGCTCTGTTACTGGGATCTGGGGCTGGAAAGCAGGATTCGCCGCAGCTGGTATTGGTATGGTAATCAGCTTAATTATTCAGACTCTATTTGCTCAACGTTTTCTTGGCGACATAGGTATCCGCCCTGCAGCTCACATTGCAAAAGAAAATGCTGAGGCAGCAGGTACATCACATCATGTACTAAGTAAAATTGAGATCGATCGCCTTAAAGTAATTATGGTGATGGGATTGTTTGTTATTGTATTCTGGGCTGGGTTTGAACAAGCTGGTGGATTAATGAACATCTACTCTCAGCAATATACTGATCGTATGCTAGGTTCATTTGAAATACCTGCGGCATGGTTCCAATCTTTAAATCCTTTCTTTATTATTACTCTTGCTCCATTTATTGCGATGTTATGGGTAAAACTAGGGCCAAAAGAGCCGAGCTCTCCAGTGAAATTTGCTTTAGCGCTGTTTTTCCTAGCCATTGGTTTTCTTTGTATGGTCGGTGCAGTCATGGAGCAAGGTGGCGATTTAACTATTAAGACATCTATGTATTGGTTGGTAGGTGCTTATTTCTTCCATACACTAGGGGAATTATGCTTATCTCCAATTGGGCTTTCATTGGTGACTAAATTAGCTCCACTGCGTTTAGCTTCACTGATGATGGGTACATGGTTTGGCTTCAATGCAATCTCTAATTACATTGCTGGCTTAGTCGGCTCTCATGTTGAAAGTCTTGGCGCATTAGATATCTTTGCGGGTATCGCAATTACCTCTGCTATCTCTGGTGTTCTACTATTGATCATTTCAGGAACACTTATTCGTTGGATGCATGGTGCAGAAAAAGCACATTAATACATAAAGACAACGTGTAACTTAAAAATTAAAGGCTACCTAAAATTAAGAAGGTAGCCTTTTTTCTTCGCTATTTCTGTTCACTTACTTACCGTGATTGGTATTACAGCACAATTCTACTGCGATTCTTTTCTATTAACTTATCTCCAATTCCTTTGACGTTTGATAAGTCATCAACAGCAACAAACTTCCCATTCATTTTTCGATAATCAATAATAGCTTTTGCCTTTGAGTCACCAACACCAATGAGCAGTGTTTTAAGCTCTTCTGCCCCCGCCTCATTGATATTAATAACAATATCTATACCTTCATGCTTAGTGGTACTTTCATCTTTAGCCAGAGCGGCATTGCTCGATAATAAAATGACAGCAAGAAGAAAAGAATTTATTAAGCTAACTATACGGTTCATTACAATTCCTTGTTAATTTATTTAAATAGTAATGACAGATACTTCAGAAATATGACTTCTATCTATCATCAAAAAAGAATAAATAAACTGAACAATAAATCCTATTGCTACATTAACTGCTTCTCTAAAAACACGACGGGCCCCATTAAGGGGCCCGTCTGTCATATTTATCAATTACAAATAAATTGATTATTGTTCTAATAATGGATAACTGATATCAGAACTTGCCTTAAGCGTATCTAACGTTGCAGTTAGATCTTGTTGAGTTTGAGTTCTAAGTAAACGGGTTGAGACTTGCTCAGCCATTGCATCATTACTCAACTCTAAAACACCATCAAGAGCGACAATAACATGATTGCCTTGGCGATCCATTACTTGTGCGTAAGTAGATTGGCCTTGTTCTGGTTTCTGCAAACGGTATACATCATTTGCCAACTCATCCGCTCGGGTAATCATTCTTGCTTTAGTGAAACTTAAACCATTATCCGAAAGGTAATTTACTTCACCTTTATCTAGAGCTGAAATAACACCCTGAGCAAGCTCTAGCGCTTTTTGTTCACCTTTTGATTGAGATAAACGAGCAACAACCGCTGCCTTAACTTCATCCAAAGGTAAAACCATTTCTTCGCGTACATCTTCAACTCGAACGACAACAATATGCTCTGGTGCAATTTCAATAACATCAGAGTTCAAGCCATCTTCCTTCACTTCAGGGCTATAGATAGCCTGTAATACAGACGAATTAGAAAGTACTTCTGGTGCATCAGCTTGAGAGAAGAAATCAGAAGTAACGATTTTAGCGTTAACGGCTTCTGCTGCATCATCTAATGAATCAGGAGACTCAAATGCTTTTTCTGCTAATTCACTTTGAAGACTGTAGAACGCATCAGCTGCATGCTCATCAACAAGGAACGTTTTGATTTCAGCACTCACTTCAGCAAGCGCTTTAGTTTTCGGTGCTTCAATACCATCAAGTTGAATGATGTGGTAACCAAACGCTGATTTAACAACACCAGAATGATCACCAATATTAACTAATTGGAAAGCTGCATCTTCAAATTCAGGATCAATCACGCCGCGTTCAATCCAACCTAAAGAACCACCTTCTTTAGCTGTTGGGATATCTTGTGACTCTTCTTTTGCTACTGTTGCAAAATCTTCACCTGCATCTAAACGAGCAAGTACAGCGTTAGCGTCTGCTTCATCACCATTAATTAAGATATGACTTACTTCACGCTTTTCTTGCGTTGAATATTTATCTTTATTCTGGTTGTAATAAGTTTGAATTTCTTCATCGGTAATTGGAGCTTGTTCTTTTAACGCATTACCAGATAATTCAATGTAAGAAACTTTAACTTGTTCAGGACGTACAAACTGTTGTTTGTTTTCATCATAGTAGGTTTGAATTTCTTCATCTGTTACTGTTGCTTTTTTAGCAAACTCAGCAGTATCCAGTGTAACTGTACGAATTTCACGCTGTTGAGCTTCTAATGCTCCTTGCGCTTGAACTTCGTTATCTAACGTAAATTCAGTTGACTCTAGAGCTAGAATTAATTGATTTCGAACTAAATCTTGACGCAGGTATTCTGCAAAGCTATCAGAACTAAAACCGGCACGACGAAGTGAAATATTATAGATTTCTTCATCAAATTTGCCATCTTTCTGGAATTGCGGCATCGAAATGATCGCTTGACGAATTTGCTCATCACTTACTCGAAGACCTAAGTTTTGAGCTTGATTATCCAGTAATGCATCATTAACCATACGGTCTAATACTGATTTACGGAATTGCTCAACATAAGCAGGATCACCTAGTAGCGTTGAAAAATATTCTCCCAACTGCGACTGCATGCGATTACGTTCATTTTGGTAAACTTGCTCAAAGTCATTTCGAGTAATTTCTCTCTCACCGACTTTAGCTGCTAATGGTTGGCTTCCACCGACTAAATAACTACCTACACCTGCAAATACAAATGAGAAAATAATTAGACCGAGAATGATCTTAACTACGAGGCCAGTTGAACCTTCGCGAATTCGATCCATCATAATATGTCTTAACTCCTAATCACTGAATGGAATAACTCTATTCTTAAGAATAACGTTCATGTCTATTGATAGTGATAATTTAAAATAGTTCAACAAAAGAAACATTTAACAATAAAAAAGCGCATCATGGATGCGCCTATGACTCTATCTCTAGTTTACTAGCCTTGCGCTAGCATGTGTAGAGTTTTATCGGTATTTCGATTAGTTACACGCATCTTTAAGTGCTTTGCCTGCTTTGAATGCAGGAACTTTAGCAGCAGAAATCTCAATCGCTTCGCCCGTTTTTGGGTTACGACCTGTACGAGCAGCTCGCTCACGAACAACAAATGAACCAAAACCAACAAGCGTTACTTGATCGCCACCTTTTAGTGTCTCAGTTACTGTTTCTACTAATGCATCAAGAGCACGTGCAGCTGCTGCTTTAGAAATGTCTGCATTGTCAGCAATTTGATCAACTAATTGAGATTTATTCACGGTATTCCCCTTTAAATTATTCATTCAATGATTAATGAACGAGTCCATATTTTAATATTTGATGAGTGAAATTATCATCACACAATAAAGTTTAACTTAGCGATATCAATATAAACTGACAAGTCATTTCGACTTGCCAGCCCTGTTATATCAGTGTTTTTTGCTATACATCACTATTTAGAAGCTTCTGTACTAAAGCCTTGTGGATTATTCTTAAGCGCTAAGGTTAATACTTCATCAATCCACTTCACTGGATGCACGGCTAAATCAGCAATGACATTCGCTGGGATCTCTTCTAAATCACGTTCATTATCTTTTGGAATGATGACAGTTTTAATACCACCACGATGTGCTGCAAGTAATTTTTCTTTCAAGCCACCGATAGGAAGTACTTCACCGCGAAGAGTGATCTCACCTGTCATTGCAACATCAGAACGTACTGGATTACCCGTTAAGCTTGAAACAAGTGCTGTACACATACCAATACCGGCACTTGGGCCATCTTTAGGTGTTGCACCTTCTGGTACGTGAACATGAATATCACGCTTTTCATAAAAATCAGGGTTAATACCTAATTTATCAGCACGAGTACGAACTACGGTCATCGCAGCTTGAATCGATTCTTTCATTACATCGCCAAGTGAACCTGTGTAAGTTAACTTGCCTTTGCCAATCATAGATTCAGCTTCAATTGTCAGTAGATCACCGCCCACTTCAGTCCAAGCTAAACCAACAACTTGACCGATACGATCTTCATCATCCGCTTTGCCATAATCACAACGTTGAACACCTAAGAAATCTTTTAAATTCTCTTGATTTATTGTGACTTTCTTAATGGTTTTATCCAATAAGATTTGTTTTACCGCTTTACGGCAAAGTTTAGAAATTTCACGCTCTAAACTACGCACACCAGCTTCACGAGTGTAGTAACGAATGATACCCATAATGGCTGAATCATCAATTTCAATCTCATTTGCTTTTAAGCCATTACGTTTAATTTGTTTATCCAACAAATGGCTTTTGGCAATGTTTAGCTTTTCATCTTCGGTATAACCCGACAGACGAATGACTTCCATACGGTCCAATAATGGGCCAGGAATATTCATTGAGTTTGACGTTGCAACGAACATAACATCAGAAAGATCGTAATCAACCTCTAAGTAATGATCGCTAAATTTATTGTTTTGCTCAGGGTCTAAAACTTCAAGAAGCGCTGATGCTGGATCGCCACGCATATCAGATGACATCTTATCAATTTCATCTAATAGAAAAAGTGGGTTTTTCACTTCAACTTTTGATAGTTTTTGAATTAGTTTACCCGGTAAAGAACCAATATAAGTACGTCTGTGACCACGGATCTCCGCCTCGTCACGAACACCACCTAATGCCATACGCGTGTACTTACGACCCGTCGCTTTAGCAATAGATTGACCAAGTGACGTTTTACCTACACCAGGAGGACCAACCAAACATAGAATTGGACCTTTAAGTTTAGTGACTCGACTCTGAACCGCTAAATACTCAAGAATACGTTCTTTAACGCGTTCTAAGCCATAATGGTCTGAGTTTAATATCTCTTCAGCTTTAGCTAAGTCTTTCTTCACCTTAGAGCGTTTAAACCAAGGCACAGCAACCATGCAATCAATGTAGCTACGTACTACTGTTGCTTCTGCTGACATCGGTGACATCATCTTCAGCTTCTGTAGCTCTTGCTCTGCTTTGTCTTGGGCTTCTTTTGGCATTTTAGCGTCTGCAATTTTTTTCTGCAGTGCTTCAAATTCATCAGGTGCATCGTCTAAGTCGCCAAGCTCTTTTTGAATAGCCTTCATTTGCTCATTCAAATAGTATTCACGCTGGCTCTTTTCCATTTGCTTTTTAACACGGCCACGGATACGTTTTTCGATTTGTAATAAATCGATTTCCGATTCCATCATGCCCATTAGAAACTCTAAACGTGCAATGACATCAGTCAATTCAAGAACTTCTTGTTTATCAACTAATTTAAGAGGCATGTGAGCGGCAATGGTGTCGGCAAGACGTGCGGCATCTTCAATCCCATTCAGTGACGTAAGTACTTCTGGTGGGATTTTTTTATTAAGCTTAATGAAACCTTCAAACTGGTTAATTGCAGAACGCATAACCACTTCTTGTTCAGCATCATCAATAATAGGTGTTAGTAAAAACTCTGCATCCGCCGTAAAGAAGTCAGCTTCTAAAAACTGGTGGATTTTGGCACGCTGCTGGCCTTCAACTAGAACTTTAACAGTGCCATCTGGTAATTTTAATAACTGTAAAATAGTTGCGATTGTACCAACGCCGTGCAAGTCATCTAGTTGTGGTTCTTCTTTTGCAGCTTCTTTTTGTGCTACAAGGAGGACTTGTTTGTTCTGTTCCATTGCCGCTTCTAAGCAACGAATGGATTTCTCACGGCCCACAAATAGTGGAATAACCATATGCGGATACACCACCACATCACGTAGTGGTAGAACTGGTATCTCAATGCGCTCGGAACGCTCCAGGTTCATATTCTTCTCTCTTTCCGTCAGTATCTTTAGAAATAATATGGGGGCAAGTCGCTAAGAATCAACATTATTTTCAATTAAAAATAAAAAAGGAGGCCAATGCCTCCTTTTTGTCTGTTTATTAGCTAAATACGCTATTCTGCAGATATTGCTTTTGTCTCTGTATTTTCAAACATCAACAGCGGTTCTGATTCACCATTGATTACAGATTCATCGATAACTACTTTAGAAACACCTTCTTTTGACGGTAGTTCATACATAGTATCTAGTAATATTGCTTCTAAAATTGAGCGAAGTCCACGAGCACCCGTTTTACGGTTCATTGCTTTTTTAGCAATCGCTCTCAAAGCATCTTCACGGAATTCAAGTTCTGCGCCTTCTAAATCAAATAATGCAGCATATTGCTTAGTTAATGCATTTTTTGGCTTACTTAGAATTTGAATTAATGCTTCTTCGTCTAATTCAGTTAATGTGGTTGTTACTGGAAGACGACCAATAAACTCTGGGATCAGACCAAATTTAACTAAATCTTCTGGTTCAATTTGCTTCAGTAAATCACCAACGGTTGCTTTATCATCTTGAGAACGAACATCAGCAGCAAAGCCAATTCCAGTTCCTGTTGCAACACGTTGTTCAATTACTTTATCTAAACCTGCAAACGCACCACCACAGATAAATAAGATTTTAGAAGTATCAACTTGTAAAAACTCTTGTTGTGGGTGTTTACGACCACCTTGAGGTGGTACTGATGCAATTGTACCTTCAATCAATTTCAATAGCGCTTGCTGAACACCTTCACCAGATACATCACGGGTAATTGATGGGTTTTCAGACTTACGAGAAATTTTATCTATTTCATCGATATATACAATGCCACGCTCCGCTTTCGCAGGGTCGTAGTCGCATTTTTGTAGTAGCTTCTGAATGATGTTTTCTACATCTTCACCTACATAACCAGCTTCTGTTAACGTGGTTGCATCCGCCATAGTAAACGGAACATCCAAAAAGCGAGCTAGCGTTTCAGCAAGTAATGTTTTACCACTACCTGTTGGACCGATAAGAAGAATATTACTCTTACCTAATTCAACGCCATCTTTTGTAGTATCGCCATTACGTAAACGCTTGTAGTGATTATATACCGCTACCGCTAGTACTTTTTTCGCATGCTCTTGACCGATAACATAATCATCTAGATGCTCACGAATGTTTTGCGGTGTTGGCAATGCTTCACTAGTCTCTTTTGGAGACAGAGTATTATCTTTTAGCTCTTCGCGAATAATGTCGTTACATAAATCAACGCACTCATCACAAACATAAACAGAAGGACCTGCAATTAGTTTACGAACTTCATGCTGGCTTTTTCCGCAAAAAGAGCAATATAGTAACTTTCCACTATTTTCGTCTTTACGCTTGTCTGTCATTTGCTAACCTCTTAAACGTTGTCTTTATGCTGTAAGTTTATACTAACTTACCTTCTTTGCTGTAAACGTTACTGCTTTTTTATTAATTAGTCACGCTTATTTAACACAGCATCTACAAGACCATATTTCACAGCATCATCAGCCGCCATGAAATTATCACGATCGGTATCTTTTTCGATCACTTCTAACGGCTGACCAGTATGTTCAGCAAGTAGCGTATTCAATTTCTTCTTAATTGTTAAGATTTCTTGAGCATGAATTTGAATATCAGATGCTTGGCCTTGGAAACCACCTAGTGGTTGGTGGATCATTACGCGTGAGTTAGGCAATACATAACGTTTACCTGGCGCACCACCTGCAAGTAAGAAAGCACCCATTGAACATGCTTGACCCATACATACTGTGCTCACATTTGGTTTAATGAACTGCATTGTGTCATAAATAGACATACCTGCAGTAACAGAACCACCTGGAGAGTTAATGTATAGGAAGATATCCTTATCAGGGTTTTCAGACTCAAGGAAAAGCAACTGTGCCACAACTAAGTTGGCCATGTGGTCTTCAACTTGACCTGTTAAAAAGATAACGCGCTCTTTTAACAGACGGGAATAAATATCATACGAACGCTCACCACGTGAAGTTTGTTCAACAACCATAGGAACAAGTGCATCCATAATAGAAGGCATTGCATTGTTTTCTTGATAGCTCATAACCGTATCCCTTATAAAATAAATGGTCCGAATGACACTTCATTCGAACCATTATTAGCAGATCTTGTGAAACTAAGTCAACTAACTACTTAATTAATTAAGAAATTAAGCAGGTTGTTGATTCATTAGTTCGTTAAAGCGCACTTCTTTATCAGAAACTTGTGCTTTAGCAAGAATTGCTTCAACTGCTTGTTCTTCTAGAGCAACATTACGCATGTTGTTCATCATTTGCTCGTTACCTTCGTAGTAAGCAACAACTTCAGTTGGATCTTCGTAAGCAGAAGCCATTTCGTTGATAAGTGCTTTTACTTTCTCATCGTCAGCTTTTAGTTCTTCAGACTTGATTACTTCACCAAGAAGAAGACCCACAACTACGCGACGTTTAGCTTGTTCTTCGAACAATTCACGTGGAAGTTCTGGTGCAGTATCAGCGTTGCCGCCAAAACGTTGAACAGCTTGTTGACGTAGAACTTCAACTTCTTGATCGATAAGAGCAGAAGGAACATCAATGTTGTTTTGCTCAACTAGACCGTTGATTGCTTGTTCTTTGATCTTGTTTTTAACAGCTTGAGCTAATTCACGCTCCATGTTCTTACGAACTTCAGCTTTAAGACCTTCAACACCGCCTTCAGCGCCGAACTTAGTTACGAACTCATCGTTCATTTCTGGAAGTTCACGAGCTTCAACTTTAACTACTGTAATAGCGAATTGCGCCGCTTTACCTTTTAGGTTTTCAGCGTGGTAATCTTCTGGGAAGTTAACATCGATAGTAAGTTCGTCGCCAGCTTTCTTACCTTTGATACCGTCTTCGAAGCCAGGGATCATACGACCTTGACCCATTTCTAGAGGGAAGTTATCTGCTTTTCCGCCTTCAAATAGTTCACCATCGATAGAACCAACAAAGTTGATTGTAGCGCGAGTACCATCTTCAGCAGCAACGTCAGCGTCAGCCCAAGTTGCTTGTTGCTTACGTAGCGTTTCTAGCATTTCTGCTACGTCTTCGTCTTTAACTTCAACTTGTGGTTTTTCAACAACAACTTTGTCTAGGCCTTGAAGTGTAACTTCTGGGTAGATTTCAAATGTTGCAGTGAATACTAAATCTTGGCCTTCAGCAAATTCTACTGGTGCAAATGTTGGTGCGCCTGCTGGGTTGATTTTGTCTTTAACGATCGCTTCAATGAAGTGACGTTGCATAACTTCACCCATTTTGTCGTGACGAACAGCGCTGCCGTACATTTTAGCAACCATCTTCATTGGCACTTTACCTTTACGGAAGCCATCGAAGCGACGATTTTTAGCGATGTTACGAAGTTCTGCATTTACAGCATCTTCAATGTTTGCAGCAGGAACAGTAATAGTTAGAACGCGCTCTAGGCCTTCTTTAGTTTCAACAGTAACTTGCATGTTTATATAAACCTCAAAATCGACTCAGGTTCTCTGAGTTTGCGACAAAAAATACGTGCCGCATCCTTGTGTTACAGGCCTAGTAAAATAGAAACCGTAACCCCTATGATTCGTGATACCAAATTGGGTATCTTCTTTTATCTGCTTATTTGAATAATAAGTAGATCGCGCATTTTATTAAATAAAACACGGCATTTAGCCAAGTGGCAAAATAAGACGCGATATTGTAGCGATCTGACCCATCTATGTCGAGGCTCACTACTCACGTAGATAATCTTTAATAAGAAATTGGGCAATGAGTTGTACTTTTCAACCCTTATAAATGCTTTTTTTCTAAAAAACAGACCTAATTATTGAGAAAATTTCTTATTGACGATATCGGCCATCATTTCAATATGTAATTGGTCATCATTCAAGCAAGGAATAAAGGTGTATTTTTGACCGCCTGCTTCCATAAATATCTCTTTACACTCTTCCGCTAACTCTTCTAATGTCTCTAAACAATCAGAAGAAAAAGCAGGGCTAATGATATCTAAAGAGGTAACCCCTTTTGGTGCCAATTCAGTTAATGTTTCTGACGTATATGGCTGCAGCCAAGCTTCTCGTCCAAAGCGAGATTGGTAGCTCATACCAATATGTTCTGACGTCAGATTCAGCTCTTTTGCTAGTAATTCAGTTGTGCGTTCACAGTGCTTTGCATACACATCGCCATTATCAACAAAGCGTTGTGGGATCCCATGATATGAACATAAAACGTAGTCCCCTTTGCCATTTTCTTCCCATGATCGTTTAATCGAATCAGCCAAGGCTTTTATGTAAAGTGGGTGATCATGATAGTTATGAACCAGCGAGAAATTAGGCAACACCGGGGTGGTTTTATATTGCTTAGCAATTTGATCAAATACTGCCGCTGTTGTTGTTCGAGAATACTGGGGGTACAAAGGTAAAATTACGATTTCTTCGCACCCTTGCTCTTCTAATTGTTCAATCCCTGATTTAATTGTCGGTTGACCATAAGTCATACCTAAAGCAACAGGTATAGAAAGATGTTCTTGCAACGCTCTCATTTGACGTTGTGAATAAACCATTAAAGGCGAGCCTTCATCCATCCACACACTTTCATATAACTTAGCTACTTTAGGGGCTCTGATCGGAAGAATGACACCATGAAGCAACGGACACCAAAGAAAACGAGTCATATCAACAACACGCTTATCATGTAAAAATTCAGACAAGAACGTTTTTACTGCCGATGCCGTTGGCGCTGTTGGTGTCCCAAGGTTAACTAACAGCACTCCTGCTTTCTTATTATTCACAATCATTATCCATTATTTTTATAAAAAAAAGGCGACCAATAAGGCCGCCTTCAATATAACAATAAATTGTTCGTTAGGTAAGATTACGAAAGTGCTTTTTCGATCTCAGCACTAACTTCTGCAACTAACTTAGTACCATCGAATTTAAGGTACTGAGTTTTACCTGCTTCAGCTTCTTTATTGTAGTAAGCAATAAGTGGTGCTGTTTGCTCATGGTAGATACCAAGACGAGCAAGAACAGTCTCTGGTTTATCATCTTCACGAATAACAAGAGGCTCGCCAGTTACGTCATCTTGACCTTCAACTTTAGAAGGGTTAAATGTAACGTGGTAAGTACGACCAGAAGGCAAGTGAGCACGACGACCAGACATACGCTCAACGATTACTTCGTCAGCAACATCAAATTCAAGAACGTAATCGATAGATACACCATTCTCTTTTAAGCCATCTGCTTGAGGGATCGTACGAGGGAAACCATCTAGTAGGAAACCTTTAGCGCAATCTTCTTGAGCAATACGCTCTTTAACAAGACCAAGAATGATCTCATCAGATACAAGTTGACCAGCATCAATTACAGACTTAGCTTGTTTGCCTAGCTCAGTACCCGCTTTAATCGCAGCACGTAACATGTCACCTGTAGAGATTTGTGGAATACCATATTTATCCATGATGAACTGAGCTTGAGTACCTTTACCCGCACCAGGTGCACCTAAAAGGATGATACGCATTGTTTTCCCCTTAAAATTTAATCTTGGAATTTATACCAAACCTTACAAATAGAATGAATTACTATCTATAAACTTAGGTATAAGTTTTATTTCTAAAAATAAGCCGTGAAAGATACACGGAACTGAGAACGCTATCAAGTTTGAGATGAAAATAGCGAACTCTAACGATTCTAGAATGTAACGGCTCTCAATAAAAAACAATGAGACCTTAGTGCATTATTGCCACTCAAGATCTCATTCATTTTATTTTTACAGCGATTGCTCTATTACTTTGATAATAACTGATTCATCGCACTTAAGAATTGTGATGGATCATCTAAAGAGCCACGTTCTGCTAACATTGCTTGACCAAGTAACATTTCAACCCAACGACCAAATGCTTCTTCATCTGCTTCATCAGCCATTTGCTTAATAAGTGCATGCTCAGGGTTAATTTCAAAAATGTATTTCACTTCAGGAGCCGCTTGGCCAGCAGCTTCTAAAAGTTTCGCCATTTGTGTACCCATTTCAAAGTCATCAGTAACGACAACAGCAGGTGTTGTTGCTAATTTAAACGTAGTACGAACTTCTTTAACTCGATCGCCTAAATAAGATTTAGTGCGCTCAACAACAGATTTAAACTCTTCTACTGTCTCTTTTTGTTTCTCTTTTTCAGCATCATCCTCAAACTTACTTAAGTCTAATCCTGCTTTGGTAATTGATTGGAATTGTTTACCATCGAATTCAGTTAAGTAGCTCATCAGCCACTCATCAATACGATCGTACATTAGAACAACTTCAATGCCTTTAGCTTTAAATTGCTCTAGGTGTGGGCTGTTTTTCGCTGCTGCATAACTATCAGCCGTTAGATAGAAGATCTTATCTTGCTCTTCTTTCATACGCTCAACATAACCCGCTAGGCTTATTGCTTGTTCTGCACTGTCTTTTTCTGTCGTAGCAAAACGCAGAAGGCCAGCGATTTTATCTTTATTAGCAAAATCTTCAGCCAAGCCTTCTTTTAGTACTTGGCCAAACTCTTTCCAGAAAGTTAGGTATTTTTCATCGTCTTTCTTCGCCGTTTTCTCAAGCATACCTAGTACACGTTTAGTACATGCACTACGTAATGACTGAGTCACTTTATTATCTTGAAGAATTTCACGAGAAACGTTTAGTGGTAGGTCATTTGAGTCAATCAAACCCTTAACAAAACGTAAGTAGCTAGGCATAAACTGTTCTGCGTCATCCATAATGAATACGCGTTGAACATACAGTTTTAAACCACTTTTATGATCACGATTCATCATATCAAATGGGGCTTTTGCAGGGATATATAGAAGACTGGTGTAATCGTTCTTACCTTCTACTTTGTTGTGGCTCCAAGTAAGTGGATCTGCAAAATCATGAGATACGTGCTTATAAAACTCTTGGTACTCAGCATCTTCAATTTCTGATTTACTGCGAGTCCAAAGTGCTTGCGCCTTGTTTACTTGCTCCCACTTACCCTCTTTATCTTTTCCTTCTTCGTCTTTTTCAACGGTCCAGATAGAAACAGGAATACCGATGTGATCAGAGTACTTACCAATCACTTCTTTTAGACGCCACTCACTTAAAAACTCTTTACCTTCATCACGCATATGAAGAATGATATCAGTACCACGAGTCTCTTTTGTGATGTCCTCAATAGTGTAGTCGCCTTCACCTTCTGAATGCCATTGAACCGCTTGATCTTTTGACACACCAGCTTCACGCGTGCGTACTGTTACTGCATCAGCTACAATAAATGCAGAATAAAAACCAACACCAAATTGACCAATCAATTGAGAGTCTTTACTTTGATCGTCTGATAATTTTGAAAAGAAATCAGCTGTACCTGATTTTGCAATTGTTCCAAGATGCTCAATAACATCTTCACGACTCATGCCAATGCCGTTATCTGAAATAGTTAATGTGTTGGCTGCTTCATTAAAAGACAGTTTTACACCAAGCTCTGCATTACCTTCATATAAATCACCATTTGATAGTGCTTTGAAGCGTAATTTATCCGATGCGTCTGATGCATTTGAGATTAATTCACGTAAAAAAATCTCTTTATTTGAATACAAAGAGTGAATCATTAGATGAAGTAGTTGCTTAACTTCTGACTGAAAGCCGCGTGTTTCTTTGTTATTAATCGTTTGATCGCTCATCTATAAAACTCCGAAATAGGACAATATGTATTTAACTTACAAGTGTAATATGGACTTATAAACCGTAATTCAAGGTAAAGGAATGTAAAAAACACTGTTTTTTTGCTTTTTTTATACTATAAAATGCGCAATGATAAGTTTTGACATTAAATAGACATTCTAAAAATGATACTTAGATATCATTCATAAGAATCACCATTACTGAGTTAACAACCAATGAATATAGAAAATAACAAAATTATTATTGGCAACCGGTTTCTATTCGATCCAAACGATAATAGCCTCATTGATACATTAAATGATGACGAAATTATCCGCATCGGTGGTAATGAGAGCCGCGTTTTAAGCCTGCTTATTCAAGAACCAGGGAAGGTTGTTAGTCGTCATGAACTACATGAATATGTATGGCGAGATCAAGGATTTGAAGTCGATGATTCTAGTTTAACACAAGCTATTTCGACACTACGAAAAATGCTACAAGACCCAACAAAGCTACCCGTCTATGTAAAAACGGTGCCTAAACGTGGCTATCAGTTTATTTCAACAGCCGTTCCACAAATGGGTGAAGAATCATTATCTAGCGTTGAAGTAGATACGGTAGTAGTTAATGATATTGATGCTCCAGAAACTGAACATCAAGAAAAGACATCGCAAGAAACAGTCGCAAGTAGCAGCGATAATAATAACGACATTAAAACATCAACAGTAACTACTAAACATTCGCACAAGCCTCAAGCTCACTTGTCTTTACTTGGTACGTTAACACTGATCATCGCATTTATTTTACCTATTATTGCCTATGTGAATCACACACCAAAATCTGATGCATTTGTACAAGTGGCAAATTATGACGAAGTACCTATTTTCGTCCCTGTTAACCACCCTAATATCGATAAATGGCAACCTCTGATTGAGCAATGTACTGTCTTTTATAATTCAAACCATGTTGATACGCTAAAACCAATAGAAGTTATTGCGACGAGTGGTCAACCAAATCAAATCACATTGAATTATATTCATCATGAAGAACACAGCGATCAAAGCATTAGTGTCCGATTATTGATTGATCAAAAAGAGGTAGATAACGTATGTGGCTAAATAGCGAACAACTTCCATTTACAAAGCGCTTTTTCCCTGTCGCTCTTCTTCTTATTTCAATGATAGGCAGTGGATGGTTTTATTGGGAAAGTGACAGTAAAGTAGAACAACTATTAACATCGAAAGAATGGCAAAGTATGAGTACGGTTCGTATTGATACTGATTATGGTGATATGGGTCCGTTAAAGCGTGCCGATATTAAATCAAATGTCGTTTATCTCCCTAATAAAACGTACTCAAAATCATCAACCTTAACGATTTTTAGTGCGCTTTCTGAGAATGTCGATCCATTAACGATTAACGTAATGGAAACCGGCAACTGGGACTACAGTGGTGATTATTTATTAATAGATCCGATTGAGTTTAAAGACGTTACTGCAAGTGATAATAAAGATTTCTCTGGCCCACAGAAAAAACTCATTATGCGCGTATTCAGAATGGATGCTCAACAAAGTAAACGTGTTGACGTAATTAATGATAAAACATTGCTATTAACAAGCTTAAATTACGGTTCTGGTATTTTATTCTCGCATTGATGATAGAAACACCATTAATATAAATGTCAGATATAAAAAAAGAAGCCAGTGGCTTCTTTTTTTATATCTTAAGATTAAAGTGTAATCGTATTTAAAACGTTTCCATCAAAGTCTAATACCGATAATCTAGAGTCATGAAGTAGGCCGTAGCTTGGTTTACTTTCCTCACCACGTGGGAACGTCGTTGAACCTGGATTAAAGATAATTTGCTCCCCTTGCCATTCTGCTACCGTTATATGCGTATGACCATGAGCAATAATGTCTCCTTTTTTTAATAAAGGACGTTTATCTGCATTATAAACATGACCATGCGTTAAAAATAACTTCTGCCCTGTCGGTAACAAAACAATATTGTAATCAGCCATGATCGGAAAAGATAACAGCATTTGATCGACTTCACTGTCACAATTCCCTCTTACAGCAATGATAGACTCTGCGTATTGATTTAATAATTCAGCAACCGCGATTGGATCATGGCCTTCAGGAATTGGATTTCTTGGTCCGAAATTAATCAGATCACCAAGAAGAATTAAATGATCCGCTTTAGAGGCCACAAACGTATCAATCATTCGTTGAGTCGCAGTTAAAGAGCCATGGAGATCAGAAGCAAAAAATAATTTCACGAGAGTCCTTACAAATACTTAAGAAACAGTTCAAACCCAAAGTATAAAGGAAAACAAGATGAAAGTTGCCAATCAGTGAACTCTATTTATACTTAATATAGTTTACTATTATAAATATCTTGCAGGAGACGAGATGAAAATACTCATTACAGGCAGTACTGGATTAATAGGGAAACAGCTATTAGACCACCTTAAAGGCCATCACCTAGTGCTTTTAACTCGTGATATGGAAAAAGCAGAATCGACGTTAAGTCATCTTGCTTTACCCCATGTCGATTTCATTTCAGATCTCTCTTCATTTTCTAACGTTAACGACATTGATATTATTATCAATCTAGCTGGTGAGCCGATTGCTGATAAAAAATGGACTCGAAAACAAAAAAAAATCATTACAGATAGTCGATGTGATCTAACCGATAAATTAGCCAAGCTTTGCCTTAATTCTACAACGCCACCACGTTGTTTTATATCAGGCTCTGCGATTGGGTATTATGGTGATAACGGATCGCAAGATGTTGATGAAACGACAAAAACTATCTCAACCGATTTCGCTCATCAAGTCTGTCAACAATGGGAGAATAAAGCACTACAAGCTCAAAATGAGTTAACTCGTGTTTGTATCTTACGGACGGGTGTCGTTCTCTCTCTATCTGGTGGAGCACTAAAAAAAATGCGACTTCCCTACCAATGCGGATTAGGTGGTCCTATTGGCAATGGCAAACAATATATGTCTTGGATACATATTGATGACATGGTTCATGGAATACTGCATTTAATAGAGCAAGATGACAGTAATGGAATTTATAACTTAACAGCACCACACCCAGTAACTAATAAAACCTTTAGTCAAACACTCGCCAAAACTCTAAAACGCCCTCACTTTCTGTATACACCGAATATAGTAATTAAATCAATTCTTGGTGAAGCATCTGTTTTATTAACCGACAGCCAAAGAGTTCGTCCAAAGCGAATCGTACATGAAGGATTTAAGTTTCGTTACTCTCGAATTGAATCTGCGTTGAAACACTTATTGAGCTAAGTTAAATCGCCTTAGCAAGCCAATAACCAAGCCTCTACGCATACCCACGTTACAACCCCACATCATTTACTGAGTGATTGAACAATAAATCACTCAGTAAATTTAATTCGTACTCAAATTAATTATAAAAATACCCTGTTAATCTATTAAAACCATTCAGATATATCCTCTTATCTTAAATATAACAAAACACGTTACCACACAAAGACACACCCACAATCAATCCATTAAAAACAATGATATACTGTAGATTTAGTTATTTTATTTTAATAAGAAAACCAAAGAAAAATAAATAACAAGCCATTTTACAACATGGCAATCATTGATAAGTCACGGAAATTTAATTATAGTACTAACGAATTTTCAATAAGCATAGCTTACAAAGGACTTAAAAATGAATCCCATACTGGAAGTTAAGGGACTGTACAAAGTGTTTGGAGAGGACACTGATCGCGCCTTCACAATGATTAAGAAAGGCGCAAATAAAGACGACGTGTTTGAGAAAACAGGATTAACTATTGGTGTTAATGACGTCTCTCTCAGTATTCATGAAGGTGAGATTTTCGTTATTATGGGCCTTTCTGGTTCAGGTAAATCCACCCTAGTTCGCCTTCTCAATCGACTTATCGAACCGACTCAAGGCAATGTACTCCTCAGAGGAAAAGACATTGCACACATCTCTGAAGAAGAACTCCGCGAAGTTCGCCGCAATAATATCTCAATGGTTTTTCAAAATTTTGCCCTAATGCCACACATGACTGTCATTGAAAATGCAGCCTTTGGTTTAGAGCTAGCGGGTGTTGACGTTGAACAGCGCAAAAAATGTGCTCTAAGTGCACTAGAACGAGTTGGTCTTGATGTTTATGCAGAATCTTACCCTGATGAATTATCTGGCGGTATGAAACAGCGTGTCGGTCTTGCAAGAGCACTCGCTTGTGATCCTGATATTCTTTTAATGGACGAAGCATTTTCTGCTCTTGATCCGTTGATTAGAACGGAAATGCAAGATGAGCTGATTCGCCTACAAAATGATGATAAACGTACCATCGTCTTTATTTCTCATGATTTAGATGAAGCGATGCGTATTGGGGACAGAATTGCCATCATGCAAAATGGTGAAGTAGTTCAAGTTGGTACTCCTGATGACATCCTCAACAACCCTGCAAATGATTATGTTGAAGCTTTCTTTCGTGGTGTTAATGTCGCAAACGTCTTAACAGCCAAAGACATTGCTCGTAAAAAACCTGCCGCTATGTTTAAGAAATCAGAACACGATGGTCCAGCCTCAGCTCTTCAGTATCTAATGGATAACGACAGAGAATATGGCATCGTTGTCGATAAGAGCAGTCTCTATTCTGGCATCGTTTCTGTAGATTCTCTTCGCGAAGCACATAACGACAATAGATCGTTAGTCAGCGCACAATTGGCTGATGGTATAACGCTCAAACCAAACCAAGCTATCAATGATATTTTAGGTTTAGTTGCGAATGTACCTTACTCGGTGCCTGTGGTTGACGAAAATGGTAAGTATTTTGGTGTTGTGACGAAATCACGACTACTTCAGACGTTAGATAAGGGGTAGAACGATGTCATCAGATCAAACAAACAATGACCCATGGTCACAAACAACAACACAAGCAAATGATGATCCATGGGGGCAAGCAAGCGATACATCAGCGTCAGCAGATTGGTTAAGCAGCGAAGTGGTTGAAACCAAAGCCTTTGACCCATTAAACCCATTTGAAGAAGCCGTACTTCCTGTTGATGTTTGGGTAGAATCAGGCTTGAACTGGTTAGTTGAACATGGCCGTCCATTATTTCAAGCTATTCGTGTTCCTATCGATTTCATCTTGGGCTCTTTTGAAACGGCACTAGTCTCCACGCCTGCGCCCTTTATGCTCATGATTCTATTTTTGCTCGCGTGGCAATTTTCTAACCTTAAGTTAGGTATCTCAACAGCAGCTTCGTTACTCGTAATTGGGCTTATCGGTGCTTGGTCTGAAGCGATGACAACACTATCACTCGTAATGACCTCAGTCTTTTTCTGTCTGCTTATCGGATTACCTATGGGGATCTGGCTGGCAAGAAGCAAGACGGCAGCCAAATTTGTTCGACCTGTTTTAGATGCAATGCAAACCACACCCGCTTTTGTTTATTTAGTACCAATTGTAATGCTATTTGGTATCGGTAATGTTCCTGGTGTTGTCGTAACTATCATTTTCGCATTACCTCCCGTTGTACGTTTAACTATCCTAGGTATTCAACAAGTACCAGAAGAGTTAATCGAAGCTGGCCATTCATTTGGTGCCAGTAAAAAACAAATGCTGTATCGCATTCAACTGCCACTAGCACTACCTACCATTATGGCAGGAGTTAACCAAACCTTGATGCTATCACTATCTATGGTGGTTATTGCGTCAATGATCGCGGTCGGTGGATTAGGTCAAATGGTATTAAGAGGTATCGGACGCTTAGATATGGGTCTGGCTGCTGTTGGTGGTTTGGGTATTGTTATTCTTGCTATTTTACTCGACCGAATCACCCAAGTATTAGGGGTAAACGCAGGTAACACTAAATTACGTTGGTACAACATGGGACCGGTGTCCATCTTACTAAATATGTTTGCTCAGAAAAAAGAACTAAAAACAGAATTAAAACTTAAGGAGAAATAAGAATGATTAATTCATGGAAGAAAGCACTAACGGTAAGTATCGTTTCCACTTTGGCTTTATCGTCAAATGTATGGGCAGAAAAACTACCTGGTGAAGGCGTTACTGTTCAAGCTCTTCAATCAACCGTTGCTGAAGAGACGTTTCAAACATCAATTGTAAACCGCGCACTTGAAGAGCTAGGCTACGATGTTCAACCAACAAAAGAAGTTGATTACAACGTTGCTTATACCTCAATCGCAAAAGGCGATGCGACTTTTCTTGCGGTAGGTTGGTTCCCTCTTCATGCTGACAAATACAAAATGTCTGGTGGTGATGATAAATTTTACCGCCAAGGTCAATATGTTAGTGGTGCAGCGCAAGGTTACTTAATTGATAAAAAAACGGCTGAAAAATACGGCATCACTAATATTGGTCAATTAAAAGACCCAAAAATTGCAAAATTGTTTGATGCAAATGGTGATGGTAAAGCAGACCTTACCGGCTGTAACCCTGGCTGGGGTTGTGAAATGGTAATCGAACACCAAATTGGTGCTTATCAACTTGAAGACACCGTCAGCCATAACCAAGGTAACTATGCCGCAATCATTGCTGATACCATTTCACGTTACAAAAATGGTGAGCCTGTTATCTATTATACTTGGACACCTTATTGGGTAAGTGGCGTTCTTGTTCCTAATAAAGATGTAGTATGGCTAGAAGTACCGTTCTCTGCTCTTCCAGGGGATCGTAAAGATGTTGATACTACTCTATCTAATGGTAAAAACTACGGTTTTGAAATGAACTCTATGCGCATCATTGCTAATAAAGAGTTTGCGGCACAAAACCCTGCAGCAGCTAAATTATTTGAAATCATCAAACTAAACATTAATGACGTTAGTGCACAAAACATGATGATGAGTAAAGGTAAAAACAGCTCAGCTGATATTGAATCTCACGTTAATGGCTGGATAAAAGCAAATCGACCTTTATTCAACTCTTGGTTAGCTGAAGCGAAAAAAGCAGCGATCTAACTTACCTAGTTAACATTAATAGCCTTATTATTTGAAAACACTAAAAAGACCAATGGCATCTGCTATTGGTCTTTTTTATATTTAAAAAATCAATGAACGACTACTCAACTCTGCTTTATACTCATCTTAACGTTACTCATTAGAGATAAAATTCATGACGCGAACCATATTTATTACAGGCTGTTCAACAGGTATTGGCTATACCGCTGCCCATCAATTACAGCAGCATGGCTTTAACGTTATAGCCTCGTGCCGAAAACAAGAAGACGTCGCACGATTGCAAAGCGAAGGGTTAACCTGCCTTTATTTAGACTATAGCGACTCACAAAGTATTACTAACGCGGTTGCGGATATAATTAGACTTACTGATGGTAAATTATACGGATTGTTCAATAATGGCGCATATGGTCAAGCTGGAGCCCTTGAAGATCTACCAAGGGATGCATTAAAGGAGCAGTTCGAGGCAAACTTCTTTGGTTGGCATCAATTAGTCACAGAACTACTTCCGGTAATGAGAAAGCAAGGTGAAGGCCGTATCATTCAAAACAGCTCTGTATTAGGTATTGTTGCGATGAAATATCGTGGGGCTTATAACTCATCAAAGTTCGCAATTGAAGGATGGACTGACACATTACGCCTAGAACTCTCAGAGACAAATATCAAGGTTAGCTTAATTGAACCAGGTCCAATTGAAACCGAATTCCGCTCTAATGCACTGAAAGCATTTAAAAAATGGGTAAATGTAGATAATAGTTACCATAAAGAAAAGTACCTTATTCAACAACAACGACTTGAAAAAGAACAGTCCGGTAGTGCTTTTGTCCTTCCGGCAGATTCTATTATTCCTCCCCTGCTCCACGCACTTAATTCATCAAGACCAAAAAACCGCTATCGCGTCACTTTCCCCACTCATTTGTTTGCGGTTCTAAAACGATTATTACCAACAAAGTACTTAGATATGATCTTAAATAAGAGTGATTAACCTAACTTTATACTGTCATCAGTGTGTAATATTTAATAAATATGAGAAAAGAGTGAAAATGTAATATTAGTGTCATATTGAAAACGTATATTCATTCCTATCCGGTAGATGGTGTTTTTTCGGGGGGAATATGACACTAGGTAAAATCAACTGGATCTGTGTGAGTGTTGCTGTTGCGGTATTCATACTGATCTAACAATTGTCTTCGCTTGTACTTTGAATAGCCACTATAATTTCTTTTATAGTGGCTTTCTTCTTTCTATTTCCTTGAAAAACAATATAACTTCCCATATATCTATATAAAGAATAAATACTGTTTTTAGGGAAAGATCATGCAACCAGAACATAGCGTTGAACTAAACGAACAAAACTTCCAACAAATTTTAGAAAGCTCAATGCAAACCCCTGTGCTAATCCACTTCTGGGCGCCAATGAGCCAAGAAAGTATTGCCGTTATTCCAGGCTTACAACAACTTTCCCAGCAATACGGTGATGCTGTTACTCTTGTTATGCTTAACTGCGAAGAACAACAAGGTCTTGCTCAGCAATTTGGCGTTCAAACTTTACCGACGATAGCTTTATTTAAAAATAGCCAAGCCATCGATGGTATGGGTGGACCTCAAACCATCGAAGCTATTCAGGGGATGCTAAACAAACACCTACCAAGCCAAGAAGAACTTCAATTAGGCCAAGCCTTTAAACTGGTTGAAGAAGGCGAATATCAAGCAGCTCTTCCTACTCTTCTTGCATTACTTGAGCACTTTGGTGGTAATGGACAAATTAAGCTGCACATTGCGCAATGTTATATTGAGACTCAAGCTTACGATCAAGCAGAAACAATTCTTTCTGAAATTTTAATGCAAGATCAAGACAGCAAATACAAAGAATTAATCGCTAAACTTGAGTTACATAAACAAGCCGGAAATACACCAGAGATCCAAGCATTAGAAGATACCTACAGCGCAGATCCAACCAATAATGAAGTCGCTTTAGAGCTTGCGATCCAATACAGCCAAGTAAACCGTCAAGAAGAAGCATTAGAGATCCTAATGACTGCTTTATTGAAAGATCTGAATGCCCAAGATGGTCAAATGAAAAAAGCCATGATGGATATTTTATCCGCTCTTGGTCAAGGTAACCCTATTGCAGGTCAGTACCGTCGCCAGCTTTACTCATTACTTTATTAATTTATTAATTTATCGAACAATAAGCCTGTTGCTACTTTTTATCGTGGCAGCAGGTTAATCCTTTAATAATAGGACAATCATGCCCTTCATCACCAGGGCACGCATTTGCTAACTCTAATAATGTTTGCTTCATTCCCTCAAGTTCTTGGATCTTCGCTTCAATCTCTGCCACTTTCTCTAACGTTTTTTTCTTTACGTCAGCGCTGCGACGATTAGGATTACTTGATAAACTTAATAGTTCTTGGCACTCTTCTAGACTAAAACCCACCAATCTTGAACGCCTAATCAACTGTAATTCTTCCACTTGAGCGGCTGTATATTGACGATAGCCATTAGCACTTCGACTCGCCTCTTTGATCACACCTTTACTTTCATAAAATCGAATTGCTTTCGCTGTTAATCCGGTTAACTTCGCTACTTCACTAATATTCATTTTAAACTCATTTAATCTCTTGACCTTCCATTTACTGTAAGGTTTATTATTAGCAATATCAAGAATAGTTAACGAGGTTATTATGAGTCAGGAATTTACTCTTCCATTATCAGGATTAAACTGTGGTCGTTGCGTAGCAAAGGTTGAACAAGAGCTTGCTAACACCCCAAATATATCTCAATACTCAGTAACCAAGTCGGAACTTGCACTAACGACAACACTGACTTACCAAGACATCGCTGAAATTATTGAGCAACTCGGTTATTCTATTCCTGAACCAAAACGAGTGTCACTGTATCTCGCAGGATTGAATTGCAATAAATGCATAAATAAAACCAAAGAAGCCTTGAGTACACTCTCCCATTCAAGCATTGAAGTCATCTCAACAACAGAGCTTGTCTTTAATACTACACAACCACAAGAGTTGATCATCGAGCTGATTGAATCAATCGGATTTCAAGCAAGTACTACCCCATTTAACGTTGGTAACGCACTCGATTCAAACAATGAATCACCATCAAAACCAAGCATAAATAATTCTGTAGAATCGCTGCAATCTATCGATAAAAAAACAACGCAATTGATATTAACAGGCATGACTTGTGCCAGCTGTGTCGCCTCAGTAGAGAGCATTATTACACATGTTGATCATGTTGAATCAGCAACGGTTAACTTGGCTGAACGTACCGCACTCATCCACGGTGATGTGAATGTCACAGAGCTCATTCAAGCGATAGAAGCTGGAGGCTATGGGGCAGAACTAAGTCTCAGTGAAGACCAACGTCGCGCAAGACAAAAAGAATTATTTTTAAAAACAACCAGTACACATAAAAAGAACACTATTATCTCACTCGCCATTGGCGCACCACTAATGTTGTGGGGTGTTTTGGGTGGCAATATGCAAATCACCACCGTTAATGATCAATTAGCATGGGCAGTTATTGGCCTGATTTGTTTAGGTTTACTGCTTACTGCGGGTAAACACTTTTATGTAAATGCATGGAAAGCCTTTACTCATCACAGAGCAACCATGGACACTTTAGTCGCATTAGGGACAGGCTCTGCTTGGCTTTATTCTATGGCGTTGGTTATCTCACCTGAGTTTTTTCCACTGCAAGCTCGTCATGTCTATTTTGAAGCCACCGCGATGATTTTAGGCTTAATTACACTTGGTAACTTGATAGAAACTAAAGCCCGAAACCGCACGTCTACCGCGATTGAAAAACTGTTGGATCTGCAACCACAGACAGCAACAGTGATACAAAATGGTCAAGAGCTGGTATTACCAATAGTTCAGGTCACTCAAGGCATGATAATTAAAATCAAACCTGGTGAAAAAATACCTGTTGATGGCTCTATTGTTAGTGGTGAGAGTTATCTAGATGAAGCCATGCTTACTGGTGAGCCTTTACCTTGTTTAAAATCCAAAGATGACACTGTTCATGCTGGAACGATTAATCAACAAGGCAGCTTTACGTTTATTGCAACAAACGTTGGTGAAAACACCATGCTAGCACGCATCATTTCAATGGTCCGAAATGCACAAAGTAGCAAACCAAAGTTAGCGAAGTTAGCTGACCAAATTTCATCGGTATTCGTCCCAAGCGTGATGATCATTGCTATTGTATCGGCATTAATTTGGTATAACTTTGGACCAGAGCCAACTTCTAGTTATATGCTAGTTGTTGCTACAACGGTACTTATTATTGCTTGTCCTTGTGCACTTGGTCTTGCAACCCCAATGTCAGTCACCGTTGGCATAGGTAAAGCCGCCGAATTTGGTGCGCTGATCAAAGATGCAGATGTACTTCAAACGGCAAGTACAATAGATACTGTTGTTGTTGATAAAACAGGAACATTAACCGAAGGAAAACCTACAGTAACCAAAGTCACTGGTTTTAATGGCCATACAGAGGCTGATATTATCTCATTAGCCGCTGCGGTAGAAAGTCACTCTGAGCACCCATTAGCTCAAGCGGTTATAAATTATTTAAAGAAAAATTCTTGGGATAATATCAACAGTACCGACTTTATCGCTCAATTAGGATTAGGAGCCTCAGCCACTGTTAATGCTAATACGGTTTACATTGGTAATCGTACTTATTTAGCAAATAACAACATTGATATTCCAGGCGTCACTGTCTCTGTATCAGCAACACCACTGTATGTAGCCATTCAAAATGAGTGTATTGGTGTTATTGAAGTCAGTGACTCAATTCGAGCAGACTCTGCGTTAGCGATTAATCAATTCACCCAGCTTGGTATCAATGTGGTTATGTTGACTGGAGATCGCCAAGAAACAGCGCAACACGTTGCAAAAGAATTAGGGATTAAACACGTCATTGCAGGTGTACTTCCTGATGGAAAAGCTCAGGCAATTCAAACCCTACAAGCCCAAGGTAAAAAAGTCGCCATGATTGGTGATGGTATTAATGATGCACCAGCTCTCGCACAAGCAGAGGTTGGTATCGCCATGGGTAATGGCAGTGATGTTGCGATTGAAAGCGCTCATCTTACGCTAATGAATCACTCATTACTCACCGCTGTAAGCGCCATTGAATTATCTAAAGCCACAATGAAAAACATGAAACAGAATTTATTTGGTGCTTTTGTTTATAACACCGTCGGCATTCCTATTGCTGCGGGCATTTTATTTCCATTCACCGGCATGCTACTAAGCCCAGTGGTTGCAGGTGCTGCAATGGCATTATCTTCAATTACCGTCGTAACCAATGCAAATCGATTACGACTATTTACCCCTCGTTCTCAACGAGATCTTCATTAAATAACAAAGGAGCGTCACATGATTAATTTATTCGGTATTGCTCTGATTATTGCCATTATTTACTGGTTTTGGCTATCACCTAATTCAAAATAACCTTTGGAAAACCCACTATGAAAAACTTTAAATTAGCTTTACTTCCATTTGTTCTATTTAGCACTTCGGCCTTTGCTGCTACTGAAGTTATGACCTACAAATCACCTTATTGTGGCTGCTGTACTGAGTGGGTCGAACATATGGAAGATAACGGATTTAATGTGAAGATTGAAGATCATGAAGACATGAATCCGATAAAACAAAAACTTGGCGTAGAGCCGCGTCTGGCTTCTTGTCATACAGCAGTTATCGATGGCTACGTATTTGAGGGGCATATACCAGCCGCAGACATTAAAAATTTCTTAGCTAACCCTAAAGACTTTAAAGGCCTAGCTGTCCCTGGAATGCCAATGGGTTCACCAGGAATGGAATATGGTGACAAGAAAGATAAATACCAAGTTGTTGCATTTAAAGAGAATGGAAAATTAGCGTTATTTAATACTCATAACTAGGGTCTTTAAAGAATAATAGGTGTTGATAGCTATCAATACCTATTAATTTCTCAAATAAAGTGGTTAGAATTTATATTACAGACGCAAAAAAGCCGCATCATTTCTGATGCGGCTTTTTTAAAAGTGGTCGGTGAAGAGGGATTCGAACCCCCGACCCTCTGGTCCCAAACCAGATGCGCTACCAAGCTGCGCTATTCACCGAAATGTTAACTAGATGTCGGTTTAAATACCTTGTCTGTGTCAACGAGGGCTATAATACTGCCTGTGAGTTTTTTGACAAGCATTATTTTGTTTTTTCTTTTCGTTCGCTTATAAAACCGACAAACTGTTGAATTCATAAACAAAAGCCTCTAAAACAATAACGAATTAGAGGCTTATCTTCTTTTATTGATTATTTATAAGTAATCTCACCACGTGGGGCAAACTTATTTACATCAATTGGGCTGTTTGTTTCTAAGAACTCTTTAAGTACTTCAGCATCCACAAAACCAGTATTTACATAGCCTGGGTGATCTGAAATTTTAGGGTAACCATCACCACCCGCTGCATTATAGCTTGGGATAGTAAAGCGGTATGTATTATCTAGACGTAATTGCTTACCACCGATAAATACATTTGATACTTTACCATTCTCAACTGTCATCTTAATGCCCGCAAATTGAGCATAAGCACCAGAATCAATAGGTTTTGTTGCCACGACATTCAAATAATCCAACACTTCTTGGCCTGTCATATCTGCATAAGTAACAATGTTGCCAAATGGTTGAACCGTTAATACGTCTTTATACGTTACATCACCCGCTTCAATTGAATCACGTACACCGCCAGAGTTCATTACTGCGAAATCAGCTTTTGCACGAGTCATGTGAGAAGTTGCAATTAGACGGCCTAGGTTTGTTTGTTGGAAACGAACCACATTACGATCACCTTCTAACTTACCGTTAGTTGATGCAATTTTTACATTTAACTGGCCTTGACCTTTTTCTTGGTAAGGAGTTAAGAATGCAAGTAATTCTGGATCTTGAGCAATTTCTTCTTGAATAAAGACGCGTTGTTTTTTACCGTCGATCTTCACTTTCTTCTTCAAGTTAACAGGAATTAGATTGTAGCTAACCATTTCTAATTCACCATTACGGAATTCAAAATCAGCTTTACCTACGTATTTGCCCCATTCGTGAGCCTGAACAATCCAAGTACCATTTTGTTGGTCTGGTTTACACTCATCACCTGGCGTAAAGTTCTTTTTAGCCACATTTGGGCCTTCCATACAAACAGGCTCTTGTGAGTGACCACCCACAATCATGTCTAGTTCACCTAAATCAAGTGAACGCGCTAGTGCAACATCGCCAGGGGCGTTGATACCGCGTTGACCATTCTCATAGTGCCCCATATGCGTTACTGCAAAGATAAGATCCGGTTTTTCATTTTCTTCTAATTCTGCAATGATCTTTTTCGCTTCAACTTTAGGATCGCGGAATTCTAATTCACCAATATATTCAGGGTTACCAATTTTAGCTGTATCTTCGGTAGTAAAGCCAACAACGGCAATTTTAATACCTTGTTTTTCAAAGATTTCATAAGCTTGGTATTTGCGCTCACCGGTTTCTTTATCATAAATATTTGCAGACAACATTGGGAAGTCAGCCCAGTTGATTTGCTTTTGAAGAACATCTAATGGGTTATCAAACTCATGGTTGCCTAATGCAATCGCATCATAACCAATTTTATTCATACCTTTAAAATCTGGTTCAGCATCTTGAAGATCTGATTCTGGAACACCCGTATTAATATCACCACCAGAAAGAAGAAGCACACTGCCGCCTTCAGCTTGAACATCTGCACGCAACTCATCAATCAGCGTTTTACGCGCTGCCATGCCGTACTCACCGTATTTATTCTGCCAAAAACGACCGTGGTTATCGTTTGTATGTAACACCGTTAGCTTATACGTAGTATCTTCTTGCCATGCATGCTCAGTTGTTGTTGCACAGCCTGCTAGCGTTGTAACTAATGCAGCAGCAATCGCTGTTTTTAGAGAAAGACGTTCCATCATGTTTCACCATTCATTTAAGGGGGATAAACTAGACCAAATCAATCAATTATGAGTGCTTCAATCCAATAACCTGACCAAGTTTAAAAGAATTACGTTTTACTCTCACATTGATTTCATAAATATGTCTGTTAGATCACTAAAAATAGCTCATAAATTACTAAGAAATAATAAAACTAAAAGTAGCAGAATACTAAACGCACAAGGCAAACGTTTACTTTGTCAATAAGTTACGAGGCAAAAAAATATTTATGGTTAATATAATAAATATTTTCATATGTTTTAGATGAAATGGGTTAAGTTTTACATATGTTTTCCGATAACAAATTAGGCCTTATAAAAAAATTAATAGTAGGCACTATTTTTTAGCAAAATTAACCCATGGATTTAGGTAGTATAATGAAACTAAAACATAAACTAATAGGTGCAAGTGTACTCGCTGTCGTAATTACTGCATCAGCATTAACTTGGCTTGCTTCAAGTCAGTTATTCGAACAGACTCGTAACGGGGTATACTCTCGTGCAGAAAGTGTTACTTCTGCGGCAACTACAGGGATCTCAAATTGGATTTCTATCAAAGCTGAAATTGCTCATGCAACTAATGACTACACCCAAGAAGATGATATTGTTTCGTTTTTACAGTTAAGTCGTAAAGCGGGTGGGTTCGATGACATCTTCTTTGGTACTCCTCAAGGTGATATGTACCGCTCTCATCCAGAAAGAAACCGTGCCGATTATGACCCTCGTCAGCGTCCTTGGTATCAAGAAGCACAACGAGAAAACAAACAAATCATTACCTCTTCATATCAAGATGCAATTACTCAATCCCTTCTAGTAACTATCGCGGAACCAACATACAAGAATGGTACTTTCTTAGGTGTCATTGGTGCTGATGTACTTATCGATCAACTGATTGATGATGTAATCAGCCTTGATGCAGGTAAAGATACTATTACAATGCTGATTGACAGTGATGGGACTTTCTTAGCTCATCCAAATAAATCTCTAATCAAAAAAGAAGTAAACCGCTACTTCTCTGATATGACTCCACAAAGCATCCAAGAGTCTATTTCTCTAAAGCGTATCGATGTTGCCGAAATCAATGGCGACACTAAATTAGTGTATTTTGCAAAAGTACCCAACACCAATTGGACATTTGCTGTTGAGATGACACAAGCAACAGAAGAAGCTGCTCATACAGCCCTACTTCGTGAAATTATTCTACTTAGTATTGTTCTAACCGTTATTGTTGCTATTGGTGTAACAATATTAGTAAATATTCTATTCAGAGATTTACTTCGAGTTTCTGATGCACTTGCTGAAATATCTTCAGGTGAAGGTGATTTAACACAACGCCTAGAGCCAAATAGTAATGATGAAGTTGGTCAACTAGCGATTAATTTCAATATCTTTGTCGGAAATATGCACTCAATGGTCTGTCGCCTACGTGACATATCTACAACCTTAGCTAGCCAAGCAAACTCAACCGCAGAAAGTGCTGAAGAACGTAATGTTCGCATTCAACACCAGATGGATGAGATTAATATGGTCGCAACAGCAATCAATGAAATGGCTGCAGCAACGCAAGAGATTGCAGGCAATGCTGATAATACCGCTCAAACAGCAGAAGAAACGGTTACAGCATCAAGCCATGGTGCGGAGCAAGTAAGCCAAAGCCAACACTCAATTGATAACTTAGCAAAAGAAGTTGAAACAGCGACTGGCGTGATTGAAGAGCTTCATCACAACGCTCAAAATATCAATACGATTCTTTCAACTATCCAAAATATTGCAGAACAAACTAACTTGCTTGCATTGAATGCGGCCATTGAAGCAGCTCGAGCAGGCGAACAAGGTCGTGGTTTTGCTGTGGTAGCTGATGAAGTTCGTATTTTGAGTCAACGTACTCATGCATCGACTCAAGAAATTCAACAAATGATTGAAACGCTACAAGGAACCACTCAAAAAGCCGTTGGGATCATGCAAGATAGTCAAACGTTAGCTAATACTAGTGTTGAAGATGCTCAATCTGCCTCAGCGAGTTTATTACAAATCACTAACTCAGTAACTCAGATCAGCGATATGGCAGCTCAAATTGCAGCGGCAGCAGAAGAACAGTCATCAGTAACTGAAGAGATAACTCGAAATACTGAAGCCGTTCGTGATGTATCCAATGAGTTAACAGAAGAAACAAAGCAATCGGTTATTCAAGCGTCAGAATTATCTGAACTATCGAGTGAATTAAAACAAGAAATCGATCGCTTTAAACTATAATTACAACAATCGTATAAATTAAGACAGAATATGAATGACATATTCTGTCTTTTTCTTTCAGAAAATCCACCTACATGCCAGTTAAATTCAGAGTATTCCACTGTTTATTGTAAAAAAACAACAAGCAAAAGCCACGTGCTACAGTTAATTGATTGATTTTAAAACAACAAATACCATTACCACCTTATAGCTACCACTTTGGGGTAGTTTTATTTCGTAATTGATCCACATCATGTCGACATATTCATTCATAATTCATCATATATGCATATCAATGATAATAGGAACTCTTATGAGCAAGATGAAGTTAGTCATCATCGGTAATGGCATGGTTGGTCATCGCTATATCGAAGATTTAGTCGATAAAACTGATGTTCAAAATATGGATGTTACAGTATTTTGTGAAGAGCCACGTATCGCTTATGACCGTGTTCACCTTTCTTCATACTTCTCTCATCATACTGCTGATGAACTCTCTCTTGTAAAAGAAGGTTTCTACGAAAAACACGGTATTAATGTATTACTTGGCGAACGCGCTATTAATATCAACCGTGAAAAACAAGTTGTTTATTCAAGTACTGGTCGTGAAATTCAATACGACAAGCTAGTCCTTGCTACTGGCTCTTTCCCATTTGTTCCACCGATTAAAGGCAATGAAAGTAAAGACTGCTTTGTGTACCGCACAATTGAAGATCTTAAATCTATCGAAGCTACGGCTAAAAACAGTAAAAGCGGTGTAGTTATTGGTGGTGGTCTACTTGGTCTTGAAGCGGCTGGTGCACTTAAAGCATTAGGCGTAACTACTCACGTTGTTGAGTTTGCACCAGTGCTAATGGCTGAACAACTTGATCAACAAGGCGGTTTACAGCTACGCAATAAGATTGAACGCATGGGTGTTCAAGTTCATACCAGCAAAAATACATTAGAAATTGCACCAGAAGGCAAAGACGCCCGTAATGTTATGCGTTTTGCTGATGGTACAGAGCTTGAAACTGACTTCATCGTATTCTCAGCAGGTATTCGCCCTCAAGATAAATTAGCTCGTCAAATGGGCTTAGGCGTAGCTCCTCGTGGTGGTGTTGAAATCAATAACAACTGCCAAACAACAGATAGTAATGTATACGCTATTGGCGAATGTGCTTCTTGGAATCGTACTTTCTACGGTTTAGTTGCTCCTGGCTATAAAATGGCTACGGTTGCCGTTGACCATTTACTGGGTAACGACAGCACATTTGAAGGCGCAGACATGAGTGCCAAATTGAAACTACTAGGTGTAAAAGTAGGTTCAATTGGTGATGCAAATGGTCGAACTCCTGGCTGTAAGAGCTACGTTTACCAAAATGAAGAACAAGAAGTATATAAACGCATCATTGTTTCTGAAGACGGTAAAAAACTGCTTGGTGCGGTAATGGTTGGCGATACATCTGATTATGGCGATTTATTGCAATTAAAACTTAATGATATTGATCTACCAGAACACCCTGATCTATTAATTCTTCCGGCGCATGCTGGTGCTGAAAAGCCATCATTAGGTGCTGATTCATTACCAGAAACAGCGGTTATTTGTTCATGTTTCGATGTAACCAAGGGAAAAATTGCTCAAGCGGTTGCTGATGGTCATCACACAATGGCAGACATTAAGGCAGTTACTGGAGCGGGTACGGGCTGTGGGGGTTGTATCCCTCTGGTAACTTCCGTCCTTAATGCTGAATTAGCTAAATCGGGCATTGAAGTAAAAAACGACGTATGTGAGCATTTTGCTTACTCTCGCCAAGAACTATTCCATCTTATCCGTATCGAAGAGATCAAAACCTTCGAAGAGTTGTTAGAGAAATACGGTAAAGGCTACGGCTGTGAAGTATGTAAACCTCTTGCTGGTTCTATTCTTGCTTCTTGTTGGGGTGAGCACATCCTTAAACCTGAACTAGTTAAACTGCACGATACCAATGATAACTTCCTAGGTAACATGCAAAAAGATGGTACTTACTCTGTTATTCCTCGTATGGCGGGTGGCGAAGTCACTCCTCAAGCATTAAGTGTATTAGCTGACGTTGCGGCTGAATATAATCTTTATACCAAGATTACTGGCGCTCAACGTATCGGTCTATTCGGTGCTCAAAAAGATGACTTACCTGCAATCTGGAAAAAACTCATCGCTGCCGGTTACGAAACAGGCCAAGCGTATGCTAAAGCACTGCGTATGGCGAAAACCTGTGTCGGCTCTACTTGGTGTCGTTACGGTGTTCAAGATTCTGTTGGCTTAGGTGTAATGATTGAAAACCGCTACAAAGGCATTCGTACTCCTCATAAAATGAAGTTCGGTGTTTCTGGCTGTACTCGTGAGTGTGCTGAAGCACAAGGTAAAGACTTAGGTATTATCGCAACAGACGCTGGCTGGAACATGTATGTATGTGGTAACGGTGGTATGAAACCTCGTCACGCAGACTTACTAGCAAGCGATCTAGACCAAGAAACCTTAATCAAATACATCGACCGTTTCATGATGTTCTACATTCGTACTGCTGCACCACTACAACGTACCTCTGTATGGATGGACAATCTTGAAGGTGGTGTTGACTACCTACGTGAAGTGATTGTTGATAACAAGCTTGATCTTAATGACCAACTTGAAGCAGATATTGCAAGCCTTGTTAATAACTTCGCTTGTGAGTGGACAGACACCATCAATGATGAAGCTCAACTAAAACGTTTTGCTCACTTCATTAATGCTGATGATCGCGATGACAATGTGGTATTCGTTACTGATGGTCGTGAACAACACCGTCCAGCAACCTTTACAGAAAAACACCCAGAAGCAAAGGGTGACATCCTACACGTAGCAGCAACTGAATAAGAGCGAGAGAATTAATTATGGCTTCTAAATTCGTAAAAATCTGTCAACTAGAAGATATTGCTCCTGGTACTGGTGTTTGTGCTCTAGTGAATGGTGAGCAAGTTGCAGTATTTCGTCCATCAAAAGACGAAGAAGTACTCGCAATCAGCAACACTGACCCTTACTTTCAAGCAAACGTATTATCGCGTGGCTTAATTGTTGAGCATCAAGGTGAGCTTTGGGTGGCAAGTCCACTTAAGAAACAGCGCTTTAACCTTACTACAGGTGCTTGTATGGAAGATAAACAATTTAACGTAAAAGCGTATAAAACTCGCATTACTAAAGGTCAAGTAGAAATCGCAGCATAAGATTCAATAGCTTAAAGGCTTGCTGTTTCTCTATGAGAACATATAAAAGCAGCGAGTTTTTCACTATTTAATTTTAACTTTTATAAGGGCACATTCATGTCTACTAATGACTTTAAACCAGCAGAATTTGTACAAACAATGATTAACGTTGGTGAAGCAAAAATAAAAACAAGTACACGTGATCTTCTAATACGAAGCACAATGGCTGGTATCATCTTATCTCTAGCGGTTGTTGTGGCTATCACGACAATTGTACAGACCGGTATTGGTATCGTCGGTGCGCTTGTCTTCCCTGTTGGTTTTGTTATTTTGAGCGTAATGGGCTATGACCTAGTAACTGGTGTATTTGGACTTGCGCCGTTAGCAAAATTTGATAACCGTCCAGGTATTACCTGGGGCCGTATTTTCCGCTGTTGGGGTCTTGTTGGTCTAGGTAACCTTATTGGTTCATTAATTGTCGCTTATCTTGTTGCGGTTTCTCTTACGGGTAACTTCTCTCTAGAACTAAATGCAGTAGCAAAAAAGTTTATCGCTGTATCAACAGGTCGTAGCTTAGGTTTTGAAAATATGGGAATGGACGGTTGGATCACGTGTTTTGTCCGCGCTATTTTCTGTAACCTAATGGTATGTCTAGGTGTAATTGGTAACATGACGGCACGCACAGTAGCTGGCCGTGTTGCTATGATGTGGTTCCCGATTTTCATCTTCTTTGCCCTAGTATTTGAACACACCGTTGTAAACATGTTCCTATTCCCACTTGGTATGATGCTAGGTGCTGATTTTGGTATTGCTACATGGTTAAACTTCAACCTTATTCCTACTATTTTGGGCAACGTTGTTGGCGGCCTACTATTTACTTGTATCCCTCTTTATCTTACTCACGCAAAAACAGCACCATCACTGGATGTTAAATAAGCAGTAACGAATAAAGTTAGTTATAACTCATTCAAATTAAATCACTCTTAATCAAGTATTAAGAGTGATTTTTTTTATCGACTCTTACATACTAGAGTGAAATAAAAAACATAATGCAGGAATCGATTATGCCAAGTATTCAAGCTCAGTCTGAGCAGAAAAAACAAAACGGACTTGTTTCTCTTGTTGGCGCAGGTCCTGGTGATGCGGATCTATTAACAGTCAAAGGCCATCGCCTTATACAGCAAGCTGATGTTGTGGTTTATGACCGTCTTGTTTCTAAAGAAATCTTAGCGCTTGCCAATGACAGTGCAGAAATGATTTATGTTGGTAAGAAACTGGATTTTCATTTCGTCCCACAAGATAAAATAAACCAAATACTGGTAGATAAAGCACAAGAAGGTAAACACGTTGTTCGCCTTAAAGGTGGTGATTCATTTATCTTTGGTCGTGGTGGCGAAGAGTTAGAAACTCTAGCTGAGAATGGCGTTAAATTTGAAGTGGTACCAGGCATTACTGCAGCGGCAGGGGCAACCTCTTATGCGGGTATTCCCCTCACCCATCGAGATCACGCACAAAGTGTTCAGTTTATTACGGCTCATGTTCAAAAAGATGGCGCTGAAATTGAGTGGGATGCCTTAGTTCGTTCAAACAATACCTTGGTCTTCTATATGGGACTGAAACAATCGCCGCATATCTCAACTCAATTGATTAAACATGGTTTAGCTGCTGATACCCCTTGTGCCATTATTGAACGTGGCACAACACAAAAGCAGAAAGTATTTACAGGAACGATTGCTGAGTTAGCTAACATGGCAGAAAAAGCCATTAGCCCATCATTAATTGTTATCGGCAGTGTAACAACACTACACCACAAACTAGATTGGTTTACTCCTAATTCAAACGATGAGTAAGTACATTTCTGAACAAGACATTAAATAAAAAAAGCCCAAGAAAGTTATCTCTCTTGGGCTTTAGTTTATCTAGCTACTCTCAATATTATTTAATATCGATGTACTCAAAACCTTTAATTAAGTCATCTAGTGCTTTCATTTGTTTCAAGAAAGGTTCTAGTTGATCTAATGGTAATGCAGAAGGTCCATCACACAGTGCTTTATCTGGGTTTGGGTGCGCTTCAATAAACAGACCAGCAATACCTGTTGCTAGGCCAGCTTTAGCAAGTTCAACCGTTTGTGAACGACGTCCACCAGACGCTTTACCGCTTGGATCACGGTTCTGTAGAGAATGCGTCACATCAAAGATGATTGGGCTACCATTTGATGCTTTTTTCATTACACCAAAACCAAGCATATCAACCACTAGGTTGTCGTAACCCATGCATGAACCACGCTCACAAAGAATGATATTTTCGTTACCACATTCTGCAAACTTATCAACGATATTACCCACTTGATCAGGGCTCATGAATTGAGGTTTCTTCACATTGATTACAGCGCCTGTTTTTGCCATAGTCTCAACTAAATCAGTTTGACGAGCAAGGAAAGCAGGAAGTTGAATTACATCCACCACATCAGCTACTGGTTGCGCTTGTGCTTCAGTATGAACATCAGTAATAATCTTAACGCCAAAAGTGTCTTTCAATTCTTGGAAAATTTTCAAACCTTCTTCCATACCAGGACCGCGGTATGAATGCACTGATGAACGGTTTGCTTTATCAAAAGACGCTTTAAATACGTATGGAATTCCTAGACGATCAGTGATCTCAACATATGTTTCACACATACGCATAGCTAGATCACGAGATTCTAATACGTTCATACCTGCAAATAAGGTAAACGGCTTATCATTTGCTACATCGATATTGCCAATTTTTACTGTTTTTTGATTTTGCATTATCTTCACTCTTAATGGAGAACGGTAGGGTGTTGTTCTAGTAACAGTTGGACCTGCTGCTTCATCAGCATCGCTGAGGGATCATTAGGACACTGCTCAATAAAGTACGTTAAATCATTTTTTGCTGCATCATTACAGTGTAGCTGTTGATAGATTAAACCTCTATCACGGATCTCAAATGGGTCATCAGGAACCATCGTTAATGCGAGATCGCTGCACGTTAAAGCGAAAGAGAATTTCTTTTCTCTAATACACGCGGTTTTAATTACCGCAAGTAAACGACCTATTAGAGTTGGATTATCTATTTTCTCTAAGTGGATCGGTAATATTTTCGCTAATGGACCACCGTAGCCAATAAGCCATGCGGTCATTAAGTGCGCATTAATATACTGCCCATCAAAAGGGTTTAAATAGAGGTCTTCTTTTCCTTCCCATTCAACTTTTAATACTAACTGCGTCGGAAAATTAATCGCACTCACAGGTAATTTTGCGTATTCACACAGATATAGAAAAATAGCGCCTAACGTAACAGGAATGCCTTTTTTACTTTCAAGTACATGGCTAATAAATGCATTTTCAGAATTAAAATAGGTGTAAATATCACCTTGATAACCCCATTCAACGTAAAAAAGCTGGATCAATCGCTCCAAGCGTTTTTCATCATTAATCTCACCCGCTAGCACTTGCTCTGCTGCAATACACATCTCTTGTAACTTAGCAGTAATTTGTTCTCTTTGTGTCTCAGAATCAATCGCTGAATTAAGTGCAAGCGCACCTTCAACAAGACTAAGGTCTTCTAAATTTTCATCAAGCAATTGAAACATAGTTACCCCAAAAATGTCGGTACTTTAGTAACAGCAATCTTAGCTGCAACCATTAACCATCCTAACGCACCAAGGAAAGCAAAGGTTTTAAATACTTTATTCTTACCGTTATTCAACGTTACAAAAGCCAAAGCGATGTATACCATCACACACGTCAGCTTCTCTGTTAACCAAGGAGCTGCACCTGTAAATGGAATAAAACCAGTAATAAAGATAAGTACAATACCACTGAGCAGCATCGCAGAGTCAACAACGTGTGGCACTCGCTTTAAAAACGCTTTATTACGAAGATCTGAATCAACCATCATTAATACATAGCGAACGACAAATAATAGTACGCTACAAGCGATCATAAATAGGTGAATATGTTTAACAGCGGTATACATGAATTATCCTTTATTCTCTGTGTTTACTGTCCATTGACCTAAGGTAACTCGGTCATTGCCAGCATAATCTTGTTCTGTTTTAACATTAACAAAGCCATGCGCTTCAAAATAAGTACGTAATTGCTTACCTTGCTCAAAGCCATGCTCCATTAGCAACCAACCATTCTCAACTAAATAAGTACGGCTATGTTCCATAATATGAATTAAATCGGCAAAGCCTTCTTGCTCTGCAACTAATGCCGTTTGAGGTTCGAACCGTACATCACCTTGAGATAAATGAGGATCATTTCCATCAATATAAGGGGGATTACTCACAATAATAGAAAACTGTTCATCAGATTTAATTGGAGTAAACCAACTTCCCTGACGAAATTCAGTATTCATAATATGGTTACTTTTGGCATTACCTTGCGCTAATTCAACCGCATCTTGCTGATAATCAACGCCAATAACATGAAGATTTGGCATTTCAGAAGCAATAGCTAGAGCTATAGCGCCAGTCCCTGTTCCTAAATCCAATACTTTTGTTGATGATGCATCAAGATGGTCAAGAGCTATCTCAACAAGACGCTCTGTATCAGGGCGAGGAATTAACGTGGTTGGTGATACTTTTAACGGTAGTGACCAAAATTCTCGATAACCTACAATGTAAGCAATAGGTTCACCTGAGAGACGACGAGATAGTAATGATTCAAATGCAGCAAGCTCTGCGTCTGTTAACTCTTTTTCAGGCCAAGTTAGTAGATAACTTCTTGGTTTATCTAAAACATGACACAGCAGAACAGACGCATCAACTTGAGGAGAATCACTCCCCTCAAGTTGTAGCAATTGAATTGAACGCTTTAATAGCGCATCAATAGATTGGCTCATTAGTTATTTTCAGCTAATGCGGCTAATTGGTCTGCTTGGTATTCTAATACTACAGGTTCAATCAACGCCGCTAAATCACCTTCTAATACTTCATTTAAGCGGTAAATTGTTAGGTTAATACGGTGATCAGAAACACGACCTTGTGGGTAGTTGTAAGTACGAATACGGTCAGAACGGTCACCAGAACCTAATAAGTTACGACGTGTATCTGATACCGCTTCTGCACGGCGAGCTTGTTCAGCTTGAATAATTCGAGCAGCAAGAACCGACATCGCTTTTGCTTTGTTTTTATGCTGTGAACGCTCATCTTGACACTCAACAACAGTACCTGTTGGTAAGTGAGTAATACGGATTGCTGAATCGGTGGTGTTAACGTGCTGTCCACCCGCGCCTGATGCACGGAAGGTATCAATTTTTAAATCTGCCGCTTTAATTTCAGGAAGATCCGCTTCTGGGATCTCAGCCATTACTGCAACAGTACACGCAGACGTATGTACACGACCTTGTGATTCAGTCTCAGGAACACGTTGTACACGGTGGCCGCCTGATTCAAATTTCAGGACACCATAAGCGCCATCGCCGCTTACTTTTGCAATCATTTCTTTAAAGCCACCTTGCTCAGAAACATTCGAGCTCATGACTTCGATACGCCAGCCCTTTTTCTCTGCAAAACGAGAATACATACGGAAAAGGTTACCAGCAAAGATACCAGCTTCATCACCACCCGCACCCGCACGGATCTCTAAGAAACAGTTACGCTCATCATTTGGATCTTTTGGAATAAGCAAAACTTGTAGTTCATCAGTAAGACGCTCAATCGCTTCTTTTGCTTCTTTAATCTCATCTTGCGCCATTTCACGCATTTCAGCATCGTCTTCTTGCGCCATTTCTTCAGCGGCAACTAAGTCTTCTTGAGCTTGCTCATACGCTTGGAAACACTGTGTTACTTCTTCCAATTGAGAGTATTCACGAGATAAAGCTCGAAATTTATTTTGGTCACCAATAACGCCAGGGTCACCTAATAAATGCTGAACTTCTTCATAACGCTCAACCAGCGTCTCCAGTTTTACTCGAATTGATGCTTTCATATAATATTTATTCTTTATGTTGGTAGCGAACGCTACACTTAGTTGTCTAGACCAATACTTGAGCGGATCACAGCAAGTTTCTCCGGCTCACCATTTTTGGCGGCCTGCTGCATCGCAAGTGTCGGTGCATGAATGAGTTTATTAGTTAATTTGTTACTTAGCTCTGCCAATACTTTTTCTACATTTTGGCCAGAAGCTAACGCTTGAATGCTTTTTTGTAATAATTCAGTTCTGATTGCTTCTGAGTTATTTCGATATTGGCGAATGCTATTCACTGCTTGACGCGAACGGATCCACGTCATAAAGCTAGCGCTCTCTTCACTGACGATAGCTTCCGCTTGAATCGCTTCTATTTTTCGTTGCTCAATATTGTGATCAATAATCGATTTAAGATCATCTACCGAATACAAATATGCATCACTCAATTCAGCGACTTCCCCTTCTATATCTCTAGGGACGGCAATATCAACAAATAACATCGGTTGATGTCTACGTTGTTTTAATGCGCTTTCAACCATTCCTTTACCAATAATCGGTAATGGGCTGGCAGTAGAACTGATAATGATATCGGCTTTTGGTAGATATTCTGGAATTTCAGGAAGGCTAATAACGTCTGCATTAAATTGCTCAGCAAGCCCCATCGCTCTCTCGCGAGTACGGTTAGCAACGATAAGTTGTTTACAACCTGCTGCATCTAAATGTTTCGCTACTAGTTCAATTGTTTCACCAGCACCAACAAGAAGTACGGTAGAATCAGCAAGAGACTCAAATATTTGACGAGCCAGAATACACGCGGCATAAGCCACTGAAACGGCATTACCACCAATATTGGTTTCGGTACGAACTCGCTTTGCTACCGAAAAGTCACTTTGGAATAGTTTTTCAACGGTTCCTTCAACTGCATTTCGCTCGCGAGCATCTGAAAACGCTTTTTTTACTTGGCCTAAAATTTGCGGCTCACCCAATACCAACGAATCTAAACCACAAGAAACGCGCATAAGATGTTTAACAGCCGCTTGCTCTTCATAAACATAGATACTTGGCATCAATATATCTAAAGAGACTAGGTGAAACTCAGCCAGCCAGTTAATAACGTAACCACTGCTGATCCCAATTTTTACTTCACAGTAAATTTCAGTTCGGTTACACGTAGATAAGATCACGCCACTTTGAATTGCATCACTGTTTTTTAATTCGTCTAGTGCCTTAGTTAATTTGTCAGGAGAAAAAGCAACTTTCTCGCGCAAATCAACAGAGGCTGACGTATGATTGATTCCAATAACAAGCAATGACATTCGGCAAACTGACCAGTAAAAAAATAACAAGGGCGAATTTTACTTGATACGACCGAATTTTAAAAGGCATCAGGTCACTCTGTCCGAAAATTAGTGGTGAATAAACACTATTTAACGCCAAATGTACGAACAATTTGCTACAATCCTAAAATCTATTTCAGATTAAACATGAGATTATCAATAATGTTTCCTCATTTTATCCGCCTTCCGTTTGTGATTCTCATCTTCTCGCTTTTTCTTAGCGCTTGTTCTAGTGTTCCATTAACCCCACAACAATCGACTCATTGGGATAAACATCAAGCCCAATTAGAAGCAATCACAGAGTATAAGGTGACGGGAAAAATTGGCTATCAATCCCCAGAACAACGCCATAGTTTAAATTTTCAATGGACCCAAAAATCAGACAATAGTCAGCTATTACTCACCACATTTTTAGGGCAAACTGTTATAAAAGTCACTATAGATAATGCGCATACCCTTATTGAAACCGGTGATGGCCAAACCTTCGAAGGCAGTGACCCAGGCCGGCTCATGTATAGTCTAACGGGTCTTAACCTTCCTATTGGCTATTTAAATGACTGGATCAAAGGCTTGCCGACCGCTGCTGATAATTTCCAACTCAACGAACTTAACACCGTTGAGCATCTCGCAAAGCAAATAGGTCAAACGAACTGGCACCTACGCTACAATAGCTATATTGAAAAAGACAACATGCTATTACCTAATTCAATGAAGCTCACTCAATTGAACACCACCATTAAAATCATTGCCTCAAATTGGACTGTTTCTCAATGATAAAAACATCGACTCGCTGGCCCTCCCCAGCAAAACTAAACTTATTTCTCTACATTAATGGTCAACAAGAGAATGGTTACCATGAGCTGCAAACCCTGTTTCAGTTCATCGATTTATGCGACTACCTTACAATCACTCCAAATCAATCAGGGGAAATTACCTTAGCTCCAGATATCCCCGGAGTAAAAACGGAAGATAATTTAATTTGGAAAGCCGCAACGCTTCTTCAACAGCACACCCAATCTATGTTCGGTGCTCATATTGAGATTGAAAAGATATTACCGATGGGTGGTGGGATTGGTGGAGGCTCTTCAAATGCAGCTACCGTCTTAGTTGCATTAAATTTTCTTTGGCAACTTAATCTTAGTAATGACGAATTAGCTGGTTTAGGTGTAAAACTAGGTGCTGATGTACCGATTTTTGTACATGGTTTTTCGGCTTTTGCTGAAGGTATCGGAGAGAAATTACAGCCAGCCACTCCTAAAGAGTTATGGTACGTATTAATTAAGCCAGAAGTAAGTATCGCTACGGTTGATGTTTTCACTCATCCTGATTTGATTAGAAATACACCAAAACAGTCACTTAGTGTACTTTTAGACGCCTCTTACGAAAACGATTGCGAAAAAATTGTCAGAAGAGTGTATCCAGAGGTTGATTACCAACTTTCATGGCTGTTAGAATATGCACCATCAAGATTGACTGGAACCGGCGCATGTGTTTTTGCTGAATTTAACAGTAAAGAAGATGCACAAGCCGTTTACTCGTTAATCCCTGATAATGCAACAGGATTTATCGCCCGAGGTATGAATACCTCGCCACTCAACCGCCAATTGGAAGAGTATAAATCATTATGCAAAATATAAAATTCTCACAATTTGGACGCAACCCTGAGGTTTCCACCGTGCCTGACATGAAGCTATTTGCTGGTAATGCAACTCCTGAACTAGCGCAACGTATCGCTGATCGACTATACATTTCACTAGGTGACGCTACTGTAGATCGTTTTTCTGACGGCGAAGTAGCTGTTCAAATTAACGAGAACGTACGTGGTAGTGATGTTTTCATCATTCAATCTACGTGTGCTCCTACTAATGACAACATTATGGAATTAGTAGTGATGATCGATGCACTTCGCCGTGCTTCTGCAGGTCGTATTACTGCGGTTATCCCTTATTTTGGTTACGCTCGTCAAGACCGTCGTGTACGTTCTGCTCGTGTACCAATCACAGCTAAAGTAATTGCCGATATGCTTTCAAACGTTGGTGTTGACCGCGTTTTAACTATCGACCTACATGCTGAACAAATTCAAGGTTTCTTCGACGTACCTGTAGACAACATTTTCGGTACTCCTGTACTGCTTGATGATATGCGTACTCGTGGTTTAGAAAACCCTGTTGTTGTATCTCCAGATTTAGGCGGTGTTGTTCGTGCTCGCGCAACAGCTAAAGCATTAGGTGATGTTGATATCGCTATCGTTGATAAGCGCCGTCCACGTGCTAACGTTTCAGAAGTAATGAACCTAATTGGTGATGTTAAAGGTCGTGACTGTGTTATCGTTGATGACATGATCGATACAGGCGGCACACTTTGTAAAGCAGCTGAAGCACTGAAAGAACGTGGTGCTAAACGTGTATTTGCTTACGCAACTCACGCTGTTTTCTCTGGTTCTGCAGCAGAAAACATTGCAAACTCAGTATTAGACCAAGTAGTTGTTACTGACTCGATTACTCTATCTAAAGAAATGGCAGCAACAGGCAAAGTGACTGAACTTAGCCTTTCTCGCATGCTAGCTGAAGCGATCCGTCGTATCAGCAATGAAGAGTCTATCTCTGCAATGTTTGATCACTAATCAAACCAAATACTATATAAAACGCCCTGCTTATGCGGGGCGTTTTTGTATTTGGGATTCTTGTGGTAATATGGCGCGCCTTTTTAATGGCACATACTAATACCATTAATTGTCTTTAGTTCTATTGGCACTAAATAAGTGTATTAATGATATTAGTATCCAAATAGAGAGATAAGTCTTTGAGCAATCAAATCAAACTTCTTGTTGGACTAGCAAACCCTGGTCTTGAATACAAAAGAACTCGTCATAATGCGGGCGCTTGGGTTGTTGAAGAACTCGCTCGTGTACACAATGTATCCCTGCGAGAAGAATCTAAATTCTTCGGTTTAACTGGTCGTATTCAAACAAATGGTCAGGATCTTCGTTTGTTGATCCCAACAACATTTATGAATTTATCTGGTAAGGCTATTGCTGCTGTAGCTAAGTTTTACCAAATAAAGCCAGAAGAGATCCTTGTGGCTCACGATGAGTTAGATCTTCCTCCTGGTGTTGCGAAATTTAAAAAAGGTGGTGGACACGGTGGCCATAATGGCTTGCGTGACACGATTAGTAAATTAGCCAATACGAAAGAATTTTATCGACTTCGTATTGGTATTGGTCATCCAGGCCATAAAGATAAAGTTGCCGGTTTTGTTTTAGGAAAAGCGCCTACCAAAGAGCAAGAGTTAATCGATGCTGCTGTAGATGAATCTACACGTTGCTTAGATATCTTGCTTAAAGACGGATTAAGTAAAGCACAAAATCGTTTACATACATTCAAAGCTGAATAACAAAGATAAGGTTTACATCATGGGTTTTAAATGCGGAATCGTTGGTCTTCCAAACGTTGGTAAATCAACACTGTTTAACGCACTAACTAAAGCAGGAATCGAAGCGGCAAACTTCCCTTTCTGTACAATTGAACCAAACACGGGTGTGGTTCCGGTTCCTGATCTACGTTTAGACGCATTAGCTAAAATCGTAAATCCAGAGCGTATTCTTCCTACAACAATGGAATTTGTTGATATCGCAGGCCTAGTTGCTGGCGCATCTAAAGGTGAAGGTCTAGGTAATAAATTCCTTGCTAACATCCGTGAAACTGATGCTATCGGCCATGTTGTTCGTTGTTTTGAAAATGAAAACATCATTCACGTTGCAGGTAAGATCTCTCCAATTGAAGATATCGAGATCATCAACCTTGAGCTTGCTCTTGCGGATCTAGATTCTTGTGAGCGTGCTATTTTCCGTCAAACGAAGAAAGCAAAAGGCGGAGATCAAGACGCTAAGTTTGAGATCTCAGTTCTTGAAAAACTACTTCCAGTTTTCACTGAAGGTGGAATGGCTCGTACGGTTGAGCTTTCAAAAGAAGAAATCGCATCGGTTTCTTACCTTAACTTCCTAACGCTAAAACCAACAATGTATATTGCTAACGTTGCTGAAGATGGTTTTGAAGATAATCCATTCTTAGACATGGTTCGTGAGTACGCAGAAAAAGAAAACAACGTTGTTGTTGCTGTGTGTGCTTCTATTGAATCAGAGCTTTCTGAGCTTGACGATGAAGATCGTGAAGAATTCTTTGCTGATATGGGCATTGAAGAACCAGGTCTAAACCGTGTTATCCGTTCTGGTTATGAGTTACTTACTCTACAGACGTATTTCACCGCTGGTGTTAAAGAAGTACGTGCTTGGACTATCCCTGTAGGTGCAACTGCTCCTCAAGCGGCAGGTAAGATCCATACGGACTTTGAAAAAGGCTTCATCCGTGCAGAAGTTGTAGGTTACGACAACTTTATTGAATTTAGTGGCGAGAGCGGTGCTAAAGAAGCGGGTAAATGGCGTCTTGAAGGAAAGGATTACATCGTTAAAGATGGCGATGTAGTACATTTCCGCTTCAACGTATAATAAAAAAGGCCAGCATATTTGCTGGCCTTTTTATTACTTGTCTATAATTCAATCAGTTAAACCCATTATTATTCTACCCACCCCAATTCACTACATCTTGTTTTCAACTCTTATTCTTATTCTTTTGCTCTAATTCACTCTATTTTGCATAGAAAAAGTACGCTTTGATTAAAATCCGTTCGAACAAACAAAGAATTCATATTTTTTTCAAAAAAGTGTTGACGCATAAGCCTCTGGTAAGCATAATGCGCTCCGTCCTCACCGATAAGACGGAAGAGAGACGAGTTAGAAAGAAAGAAACAATTTGGCTACTTAGCTCAGCTGGTTAGAGCACATCACTCATAATGATGGGGTCACAGGTTCAAATCCCGTAGTAGCCACCATACAACTTTTAATTAGTTTACCATTCACCGATTAAAATATAGAATAACTACTCTTTGTAGATTAAGTGACTATTGTTCTTAATAATCAAGCAGTAGAACGCGGACGTGGCGGAATTGGTAGACGCACCAGATTTAGGTTCTGGCGCCGTAAGGTGTGAGAGTTCAAGTCTCTCCGTCCGCACCATATTTAAAGATGTATTATCTTGGTTTAATTACTAACGTAATCTTCTCTGTTGGGATATCGCCAAGCGGTAAGGCACCGGCTTTTGATGCCGGCATTCCCTGGTTCAAATCCAGGTATCCCAACCACTATTTACATAATTGATGCAACCTGATTAATTATGACAACGTTAGAAAGACTCTCCAATTCGTCTTCTAACTACAAAAATTTCTACTTTTTGTTTTAATTAACAACTAGAAGAACGCGGACGTGGCGGAATTGGTAGACGCACCAGATTTAGGTTCTGGCGCCGTAAGGTGTGAGAGTTCAAGTCTCTCCGTCCGCACCATATTTTTGAATGTTTTATTAAAAACATTCATTGGCTACTTAGCTCAGCTGGTTAGAGCACATCACTCATAATGATGGGGTCACAGGTTCAAATCCCGTAGTAGCCACCATACAACTTTTAATTGGTTTACCATTCACCGATTAAAATACAGAATATCTATTACTTACTACTGTAAGCTATAGAACGCGGACGTGGCGGAATTGGTAGACGCACCAGATTTAGGTTCTGGCGCCGTAAGGTGTGAGAGTTCAAGTCTCTCCGTCCGCACCATATTTTTGAATGTTTTATTAAAAACATTCATTGGCTACTTAGCTCAGCTGGTTAGAGCACATCACTCATAATGATGGGGTCACAGGTTCAAATCCCGTAGTAGCCACCATACAACTTTTAATTGGTTTACCATTCACCGATTAAAATACAGAATATCTATTACTTACTATTGTAAGCTATAGAACGCGGACGTGGCGGAATTGGTAGACGCACCAGATTTAGGTTCTGGCGCCGTAAGGTGTGAGAGTTCAAGTCTCTCCGTCCGCACCATATTTAAAGATGTATTATCTTAGTTTAATTACTAATGTAATCTTCTCTGTTGGGATATCGCCAAGCGGTAAGGCACCGGCTTTTGATGCCGGCATTCCCTGGTTCAAATCCAGGTATCCCAACCACTATTTACATAATTGATGCAACCTGATTAATTATGACAACGCTAGAAAGACTCTCCAATTCGTCTTCTAACTATAAAAAAGATTTCTACTTTTGTTTTAAGACCTAGCTCTTATAAACAAATAGCAGAACGCGGACGTGGCGGAATTGGTAGACGCACCAGATTTAGGTTCTGGCGCCGCAAGGTGTGAGAGTTCAAGTCTCTCCGTCCGCACCATATTTAAAGATGTATTATCTTGGTTTAATTACTAATATAATCTTCTCTGTTGGGATATCGCCAAGCGGTAAGGCACCGGCTTTTGATGCCGGCATTCCCTGGTTCAAATCCAGGTATCCCAACCACTATTTACATAATTGATGCAACCTGATTAATTATGACAACGTTAGAAAGACTCTCCAATTCGTCTTCTAACTACAAAAATTTCTACTCTTTGTTTTATTAACAACTAGAAGAACGCGGACGTGGCGGAATTGGTAGACGCACCAGATTTAGGTTCTGGCGCCGTAAGGTGTGAGAGTTCAAGTCTCTCCGTCCGCACCATATTTAAAGATGTATTATCTTGGTTTAATTACTAACGTAATCTTCTCTGTTGGGATATCGCCAAGCGGTAAGGCACCGGCTTTTGATGCCGGCATTCCCTGGTTCAAATCCAGGTATCCCAACCACTATTTACATAATTGATGCAACCTGATTAATTATGACAACGTTAGAAAGACTCTCCAATTCGTCTTCTAACTACAAAAATTTCTACTCTTTGTTTTAATTAACAACTAGAAGAACGCGGACGTGGCGGAATTGGTAGACGCACCAGATTTAGGTTCTGGCGCCGTAAGGTGTGAGAGTTCAAGTCTCTCCGTCCGCACCATATTTAAAGATGTATTATCTTGGTTTAATTACTAATGTAATCTTCTCTGTTGGGATATCGCCAAGCGGTAAGGCACCGGCTTTTGATGCCGGCATTCCCTGGTTCAAATCCAGGTATCCCAACCACTTTTAAGAAAGCTCATCATTAATTTGATGGGCTTTTTTTTTCGTCTGGACAACCTTCATAAATATTCCTTTTATCCTTACTCTATAAAACCAATCTAAATAGTATTAATAAACGAATTAAATGGTTTTTAACGCAATAAAAAAGGTGACCTAATGATCACCTTACTTTCTGTAGACTAGCTTTTACTCGTCCCTAAGCTCTAGTCCCTAAATATTATTTCTATAACCCCAACGCATACTTCAACGCTTGCGTTTTTAATACACCTGAAGAGTCGGCTAATTTTAAACCAACATTACGCAGGAATTTAACCGGTGGTAATGAGTTACTAAATAAGGTGTAAAACAGATCCATACTACTTTGCATGGCTAAGTTATCTATTTTTCGTTTAGATTGATAAGACAATAAGGCTTTATCTGTCTCAGCTCCTTTCGTTTCAATTTCTTCTAACAGCACTTTGACGTCTTTAAAACCCAAATTCACACCTTGTCCTGCTAAAGGGTTAATCGTATGGGCCGCATCCCCTAATAAAACACAACGATGATCGACGTATTTTTTAGCATGTCGACGAGTTAAAGGAAATGAGCCTGATTGCTCGACGGTGAATTCTCCCAATTCTTGTGGAAAATACGCTTTAATTTCTTTTTCTAACTGAATAGAGCTCATAGCAGAAAGCTGTTTAATACGAGAGGGTGAGTCATACCAAACTAAAGAACCTTTATTTCCATGCAAAGGAAGAAATGATCGAGGGCCAGAAGGAGTAAACCACTGCCAAGTTATGTCTTGTTGAGCTTCAGCAGTATCTATATTGATTAACATACAATGTTGGCGATAATCCCAAGCCGTGATCCCTATTTTTGCTTTCTGACGAACATAAGAATTAGCGCCATCAGCACCGATAACCCATTTTGTTTTAATTTTATCGCCATTTTCCAATGTCAGTACATTGTGGTCAGTAAAAAATTCAAGCTCAGCAATTTTTGCAGGAGTAATAACTGACAGGTTTTCATAAGTAGAAAACATCTGCCATAACCCTAATTGAATAAGGCGGTTTTCAACAATAAAGCCAAGCTGCTCCATCTCTAATGCATCAGAATGAAAACGAGTTCGACATTCAGGGTGCTCCCATGTTTCCAAGCGCTTATAAGGGCATACACGCATTTCTTTGATGTATTGCCAAGCACCTAAATCTTCAAGCAGATCAACGGAAGATTGAGAAATAGCAGAAACACGAATATCCATTGGTTGGCTATCATCAAAAGAAGCTGGCGCTTTATGCTCAATGACAGCAACTTGATACCCTAATTTTGATAAACCGATGGCTGTAGCTGCCCCCACCATTCCACCACCAACGATCGTATAATCATATTCTTTCATCATCCATAGACCTTATATGAGTCAATAATTTCCCTTATTCTACCGTGATTCACTCTTAATCTAAATCATTCAAATAATACCCTTAAAATATTCAAGGGTGTCTACATCTAGTCATTAAGCGTGGAAAGCAGTACAATACGCGCCCTATCCGTTTTGATTGAGCCTGTCTCTCAAAACTGTACCGAATTCTAGTAATAAAATACGAGTGAAAAAGTTACATGACTAAGAAACTGCTAATCAAAACCTGGGGCTGCCAGATGAACGAATACGATTCATCTAAAATGGCCGATCTTTTAGGTGCCGCAAATGGTTATGAATTAACTGAAGATCCAAAAGAAGCGGATGTTCTGTTATTAAATACCTGTTCAATTCGTGAAAAAGCCCAAGAGAAAGTTTTTCACCAACTGGGCCGCTGGAAACATTTAAAAGATAAAAAACCAGACTTAGTTATTGGTGTTGGTGGTTGTGTTGCGACTCAAGAAGGTGATCATATTCGCCAACGAGCGCCTTACGTTGACGTTATTTTTGGCCCTCAAACACTTCACCGTTTGCCTGAAATGATCCGACAATCACTTTCTAATGAAAAAACCGTCATGGATATTTCATTTCCAGAGATCGAAAAATTCGATAACCTTCCTGAACCAAAAGCGGATGGCGTATCTGCATTCGTTTCTATCATGGAAGGCTGTTCAAAATACTGTACTTACTGCGTAGTTCCTTATACTCGTGGCGAAGAAGTTAGCCGTCCGTTAGATGATGTGTTATTTGAAATTGCACAGTTAGCCGAGCAAGGTGTACGTGAAGTTAACCTGCTAGGTCAAAACGTAAACGCTTACCGTGGTCCAATGTACGATGGTGATATCTGTACTTTTGCAGAATTACTTCGCATGGTTGCTTCAATTGATGGTATCGACCGCTTACGCTTTACGACAAGTCACCCTCTAGAATTTGGTGATGATATCGTAGAAGTTTATGAAGACACGCCAGAATTAGTAAGCTTCTTACATTTACCAGTTCAAAGTGGTTCAGATCGCATTCTAACGATGATGAAACGTCCTCATACTGCTATTGAGTACAAATCAATCATTCGTAAGCTACGTAAAGCTCGTCCTGATATTTTAATCAGCTCAGACTTTATCGTTGCTTTCCCTGGTGAGTCAGAAAAAGACTTCCAAGACACAATGAAGCTAATTAAAGACGTTGATTTTGATATGAGCTACAGCTTTGTCTTTTCTCCTCGTCCTGGTACGCCTGCTGCTGATTATCCATGTGATATTCCAGAGCAAACGAAAAAAGACCGTTTAGCTGAGCTTCAACAGCAAATTAACTTCCAATCAGCACGTTTCTCTCGTCAAATGCTGGATACAGAAGTTCGTGCATTAGTTGAAGGTCCATCAAAGCGTAACCCAATGGAATTACGTGCTCGTACTGAAAACAACCGTGTTGTTAACTTTACTGGTAGCCCTGAGTTAATTGGCCAATTTGTTGATATTCATATCACAGAGTCATTTACGAACTCTTTACGTGGTGATCTAGTTCGTACAGAAAAAGACATGGGATTACGTGTTGCTGTCTCTCCTTCAGAAATGATGGAAAAGACTCGTCGTGAAGACGATCTAGGTGTTGGAACTTTTACACCATAATGTGACATTATCAGTAAAACCAAAGACAAAAAAAGATGATTAAGGTTTCTTGATCATCTTTTTTCTTATTTAGCCTTGAGATAATTCCATCTTTGCCCAATAAATAATAGATGTATCCCATAGTTATTCATATTCTGAGAGGCGACATTGAGCATTAAAACAACCAAATTAGAGTTGACCTTAGAGCCAGCAGATAACCAACGCTTATCCAACCTTTGTGGGCCATTTGATGACAACATAAAGCATCTTGAGCGTCGTTTAGGTGTCGAAGTAAACTATCGCGGTAATCTTTTTACTGTCGTGGGTAAACCTCATACGGTTTCAGCTGCAATTGATATCTTAAAAGATCTTTACGTAGAAACGGCCCCCGTTAAGAATCAGTACCCAGATATTGAGCCTGAACAGATCCACTTAGCCGTAAAAGAATCAGGCATACTTGAACAAGAAAAAAGTGAGGTTTCTACCATTCCTCATGGTAAAGAGATCTTCATTAAAACGAAAAAAGGCCTAATTAAACCAAGAACAGAAAACCAAGCCCAATATGTTACTAATATAGTGACTCACGATATCACTTTTGGGATTGGTCCTGCAGGTACAGGTAAAACGTACCTTGCTGTTGCTGCCGCAGTTGATGCATTAGAGCGCCAAGAAGTTCGTCGTATTCTTTTAACTCGACCAGCAGTAGAGGCCGGTGAAAAACTGGGCTTCTTACCTGGTGATTTAAGTCAAAAGGTCGATCCTTATCTTCGCCCTCTCTACGATGCTCTTTTTGAAATGCTTGGCTTTGAGCGTGTTGAAAAGTTAATTGAACGAAGTGTTATCGAAGTTGCTCCACTGGCTTATATGCGTGGGCGAACTCTAAATGATGCCTTTATCATTTTAGATGAAAGCCAAAACACTACTGTAGAACAAATGAAAATGTTCTTAACTCGTATTGGCTTTAATTCTCGAGCAGTGATTACGGGCGATATTACCCAAATAGATTTGCCTCGCGGGGCTAAGTCCGGTTTACGTCATGCGACTGAAGTATTATCAGAAGTTGATGAAATCAGTTTCAATTTCTTTATCGCCGATGATGTCGTCCGTCATCCAGTGGTTGCTCGTATCGTAAATGCTTATGAAAAATGGGAAGCAAAAGATCAAAAAGAGCGTAAACTAGAAGAAATACGCAGAAAGCAAGAGCGTGATGCTCGTTTAGCTGACGCTGATAATAATAAGTAATAAGTAATAAGTAATAAGTAATAAATTTAGGTGAACCATGAGCATTGAACTCGATCTACAAATTGCATGTGAAAATGAAAAAGACCTGCCTTCAGAAAAAGACATTATGTCTTGGCTAAATGCAGTACTTCCTCAATTTCAACCACAAGCAGAGCTAACAATCCGAATTGTAGATGAAAAAGAAAGTCATGAGTTAAACCATCAATACCGTGGTATGGATAAACCAACCAATGTATTATCGTTTCCGTTTGAAGCACCTCCTGAAATTGAGATCGATTTGTTAGGTGATTTAATCATCTGTCGTCAAGTTGTTGAAAAAGAAGCTATTGAACAAAACAAGCCTTTATTAGCACATTGGGCGCATATGGTTGTACATGGCAGTCTTCATCTGCTAGGTTATGACCATATCGAGGATGAAGAAGCTGAAGAAATGGAATCACTCGAAACCGAATTAATGCAAGAAATGGGATTTGAAGACCCGTATCTTGCTGAGAAATAATTGTTGGAATAATCCAATAGTTACTTATGTGAGCTATCCACATTGATAGCAACTACTTTTAAAGAAGCCATGAACGACGAAAATTCACAGAATACAGAAGGTCCGAGTAGAAAGTCCTTCTTAGGACGCCTTTCTCAACTATTCCAAGGGGAACCTAAAGATCGCCAAGAACTGGTAGATGTATTTAGAGACTCTGAAGAGAATGAAGTTATTGACCACGACACTCGAGACATGCTCGAAGGTGTTATGGAAATTTCTGAAATGAGAGTTCGAGACATCATGTTACCGCGCTCTCAAATGGTCACAGTTGAAAAAACTCAAGATCTAGAATCACTGATAGCAACTATCATAGAAGCGTCACACTCACGCTACCCTGTGATCAGTGAAGATAAAGACCATGTTGAAGGAATACTCCTTGCGAAGGACTTACTTAGATACCTAGGCTCCGATTGTGAAGCCTTTGAGATCGAACAAGTTATTCGACCTGCTGTTGTAGTACCTGAAAGTAAACGTGTTGATAAACTTTTAAAAGAGTTTAGACAAGAGCGCTACCACATGGCCATCGTAGTCGATGAGTTTGGTGGGGTTTCTGGTTTAGTTACTATCGAAGATATCCTTGAAGAAATCGTTGGGGATATTGAAGATGAGTTTGATGACGAAGAAGAAAAAGACATCCGCCAGTTAAGCAAGCACACTTTTGCTGTGAAAGCGCTGACTGAGATTGATGACTTTAACGAGATCTTCTCAACAAACTTTAGTGATGAAGAAATTGATACGGTTGGAGGTTTAGTATTAACCAGTTTTGGGCATTTACCTGAAAGTGGCGAAACTATTGAAATCTCTGGTTTTACTTTTAAAGTAACCGCAGCAGACAATCGTCGCATTATTCAACTTCAAGTTACGATTCCAGATAAAGAATCGGTAAAAAAAGAAGCTGAAGAAGAATAAAAAATACAGCCACTAGATCTCTCTAGTGGCTGAACTTTATCTAACTTACAAAGACTAACTCTTTTTCGCTACTTACATCTATTTGAGTTATAGCCAATGCCTTTACTTTCTCATTACTTCATCCGACTTCTTATTGCCCTACTTTCAGGCGCAAGTGCTATCCTTGCTTTTGCTCCCTACTCTTTATGGCCTTTTGCTTTCATCGCTCCTTTGCTTCTTTTGTTACTATTGCATAAACAGACAACAAAAAAAGCAACGTGGCTAGGCTTCTCTTGGGGCTTAGGTTACTTTGGCGCCGGAGTGAGTTGGGTTCATGTAAGTATTGACAACTTTGGTGGTATGCCAGTCGCTGCTAGTCTCTTTTTAATGATCGGACTAATCAGTTATCTTGCGTTATATCCGATGCTATTTTCATTTCTTTTACAGCGATTTTTTAGCAAGCATAAACTGACTAAATACTTATTAGCAGCTCCTGCACTTTGGCTTGTCACTGATTGGCTACGTGGCTGGGTATTTACTGGGTTCCCATGGTTATGGCTAGGATACAGTCAAATTGATAGCCCTCTTTCTCCTTGGGGAGCCATATTCGGCGTAGAAGGCATTACGCTAATGATCCTGATTTCTGTGGGGGCAATGATATACAGCCTTCTGGAGAAAAAATGGAGTTTACTTCTGATCCCAGCGGTCATTATTGCCACTTCTTTTGCTATCAAGCCATTTGATTGGGTTACACCGCAACCAGACAAAGCAACCAAAGTCGCTCTAATCCAAGGAAATGTTAATCAAGCAATTAAATGGCTGCCAAGAGAGCGTTGGCCAACCATCATGAAATACATGGATTTGACGCGCAAGAATTGGGATGCAGATTTAATTGTGTGGCCAGAAGCGGCAATCCCTGCGTTAGAGATTGAAATTCCAAGCTTTTTACGCAACCTTGATAGCGCAGCCACCATGAATAACAGCACAGTTATTACTGGTATTGTTGGCCAAAGTCCAACCGGGAACTTCTATAACAATATTATTTCACTTGGTGTAAATGGTACCAAAGGATACAACTATCAAGATCAACCGAGATACAGTAAACATCACCTACTGCCATTTGGTGAATTTGTTCCTTTTGAAAATATATTACGCCCGATAGCCCCTATTTTTAATCTACCAATGTCATCATTTAGTCGTGGGGATTACATCCAACCTAATATCGAAGCCAGTGGTACACACTTAGCTCCAGCGCTATGCTATGAAATAGTCTACGGTGAACAAGTTAGAGAGAACATTACTGAGCAAACCGATTATATTTTAACGCTTTCTAATGATGCTTGGTTTGGTACTTCGATTGGGCCACTACAACATATGGAAATGGCACAAATGCGTGCACTAGAAACAGGAAAACCGGTTATTCGCTCAACAAACAATGGCGTAACTGCGATTACTGATTATCGAGGCAACATTACTCAACAAATCCCACAGTTCACCACTGCAGTATTACGAGGTGAAGTTATTCCTACGACAGGAACAACGCCTTATCGTTATTGGGGTTCAATACCTTTGTATCTGCTAGTATTTTTATCTTTAGTTATTGCTTGGCGAAAACGAACCTAATTACATTGCTATTGGTCTGTATTTCTTAATTGAACTACAGACCAGCTACTTTATGAGAGCGGCAAACACTATGGCTTCAGAGACACTCGGGTAAATTCTTTATTATCACAGTGCGTGCAAGGTTGAATAATTTGAGCATGGTTAAATTGCTCACGGTGACCGCATTTTTCACACACTAAAATCCCCAAACCCACAACTTCACCCGCCTGATAAACCCCTTGATGTTCTAAATCATCAAACACTTCTTTCCATTCAACTTGTGTTTTATCGGTAATTTCAAGTAAAGCATGCCACATAGAGTCAGAGATCAATCGATAAAATGGCGAGTCAGGAAAGGTGGTTTTACTCTCTTCATAATTTTGAGCAAACTCTTTCATATCTCGTTTCACGTAATTGGAAATTAAAGCGAGTTCATCTTTGGTCATATCAGACGCCGCATCCACCACTTCTTCTGATGATTTAGCCCAATGTTCAAATTCTTCAGGACTTCTTTCCAATACATTCATTACACGCTCTAAGACGGCGTTATAACCTGTTTTTTGCTTAGACATAAGTCACCTCCAAGAATTCGCTAGATTTATATAGCGAAGAGTGAGTTAAAGGTTATCAGGTCGCTTGAGTATAAGCGCTCCATTAGTTATTCTATGCCGATCAAGTATTATCTGATCAAACCGATCTCACATTTTTTGTGATCCACTGACATAACTGGGTAAATCGATGCAAGAACAATATAATCCACAGGATCTAGAACAGAAGATCCAAAAACATTGGGACGACAACAAAACGTTTGTTGTGACTGAAGACGCAAGCAAAGAAAAATTCTACTGCCTCTCAATGTTCCCATACCCAAGTGGTCGTCTACACATGGGTCACGTTCGTAACTACACTATTGGTGATGTGGTTTCTCGTTACCAACGTCTACAAGGCAAAAACGTAATGCAACCTATCGGTTGGGATGCGTTTGGTCTTCCTGCTGAGAATGCAGCTGTTAAAAACAATACAGCACCAGCGCCTTGGACATACGAAAACATCGAATACATGAAAAACCAACTTAAGCTATTAGGCTTTGGTTACGATTGGAATCGTGAGTTCGCAACTTGTACGCCTGAGTACTACCGTTGGGAACAAGAGTTCTTCACAAAACTGTACAACAAAGGCTTAGTTTATAAGAAAACCTCTTCTGTAAACTGGTGTCCAAATGACCAAACTGTTCTTGCAAACGAACAAGTTGAAGACGGTTGTTGTTGGCGTTGTGATACCCCTGTTGAACAAAAGAAGATTCCACAGTGGTTCATTAAAATTACTGAATACGCACAAGAACTTCTTGATGATCTAGATAACCTTGATGGTTGGCCAGAAATGGTTAAAACCATGCAACGCAACTGGATTGGTCGTTCTGAAGGCGTAGAGCTATCTTTTGCTGTTAACGGCGAAGAAGCTCCTTTAGAAGTATATACCACACGTCCAGATACGCTAATGGGTGTTACTTACGTTGGTATCGCAGCAGGTCACCCTCTTGCAGAGAAAGCAGCGGCAACAAACCCTGAGCTATTCGCATTCACAGAAGAGTGTCGCAATACTAAAGTTGCTGAAGCTGAATTAGCAACGATGGAAAAGAAAGGTATGGATACTGGCCTACGTGCTATCCACCCTCTTAACGGTCGTGAAGTGCCAATTTTTGTCGCAAACTTCGTATTAATGGATTACGGCACAGGTGCGGTAATGGCGGTTCCTGCTCACGATCAACGTGACTATGAATTTGCAACTAAATACAACTTAGACATCATCCCAGTAATCAAACCTGAAGATGGTTCTGATGTAGACGTATCTGAAGCGGCTTACACTGAAAAAGGCGTTCTGTTTGATTCTGGTGAATTCGACGGCCTTGCTTTCCAAGAGGCATTTGATGCTATCGCGGCAAAACTAGAAGCAGACGGTAAAGGCAAGAAAACAGTAAACTTCCGTCTACGTGACTGGGGTGTTTCTCGTCAACGTTACTGGGGTGCTCCAATCCCAATGGTAACAACTGAAGATGGTGAAGTTCACCCAGTACCAGCAGATCAACTACCAGTAATTCTTCCTGAAGATGTGGTAATGGATGGCGTAACTAGCCCAATCAAAGCTGACAAAGAATGGGCAAAAACGACATTCAACGGTGAACCAGCACTGCGTGAAACAGACACCTTTGATACCTTCATGGAATCATCTTGGTACTACGCACGTTACTGTTCACCACAAGCTGACGATATTCTAGACCCAGAAAAAGCAAACTACTGGTTACCAGTAGACCAATACGTTGGTGGTATTGAGCACGCATGTATGCACCTTCTTTACTCTCGCTTCTTCCATAAGCTTCTACGTGATGCGGGTTATGTAAATTCAGACGAACCATTCAAGCAACTTTTATGTCAAGGTATGGTACTTGCTGATGCATTTAGCCACACAAACGAAAAAGGCACAAAAGAGTGGATCGCACCAACAGATGTAACAATTGAGCGTGACGCAAAAGGTCGCATTGAGAAAGCAGTCGATAACCAGGGCCGTAACGTTGACCACTCTGGCATGATCAAAATGTCTAAGTCTAAAAACAACGGTATCGACCCTCAAGAAATGGTTGATAAGTTTGGCGCTGATACAGTACGTCTATTCATGATGTTTGCAGCACCTGCTGATATGACTCTAGAATGGCAAGAATCAGGCGTTGAAGGCGCAAGTCGTTTCCTTAAGCGTGTATGGAAATTAGTTCACGAGCACACAACAAAAGGCGCAACTGAAGCGTTAGATGTTGCCGCTCTATCTGGTGACCAAAAAGCACTGCGCCGTGATGTTCATAAAACGATTGCAAAAGTAAGTGATGATATTGGCCGTCGCCAAACATTCAACACTGCGATTGCTGCAATCATGGAATTGATGAACAAACTAAATAAAGCACCTCAAGGTTCAGCACAAGATCGCGCTCTTCTTGATGAAGCATTAAAAGCGGTTGTTGTTATGCTTTACCCTATGACTCCACACGCAAGCTTTGCAATGTGGGATGCTCTAGGTGAATCAAACATCGATACCGCTGCATGGCCAACATTTGATGAAAAAGCACTTGTTGAAGATGAGAAAACTATCGTAGTTATGATCAACGGTAAATTGCGTGCAAAACTGATTGTTGCAGCTGATGCAACAGAAGAACAAGTGAAAGAGCTTGGTCTAAAAGATGAAAACGCACTTAAGTTCCTAGATGGCCTAACTATCCGTAAAGTTATCTATGTACCAGGCAAGCTTTTAAACATCGTAGCTAACTAATTTAACTATTAACTGATTTACTAGTTAAAGTTACGTTATTAGCTAAAAAGTAATTTGAACCTTTTTTCTTATTACTTTTCTATTTAAAGCATAAGCAGTTTATCTGCTTATGCTTATTTAACTGTTTTATCTTATGCAATAAATTAAATTGTCGATAGAATAGTTAAGTAAGCATTTAATCACCACTTGAGGAGTTACTCGGTGAAACGACTTTTATCTCTATTTTCTCTTCGTACGACAATCGTATTGACGCTATCACTTATGGTCTCTGCGTGTGGCTTTCATCTACGTGGAAATTATCTTCTTCCTGAAGAATTGCATGATATTTCTTTAACAAGCTTTGACCAATACAGTGATTTAACTCGTAATGTGCAAAAACAGTTAAGAATGAATGGGATCCGCCAAGTGGCACCAACAACTGTAACGCCTAGCTTAGATTTAATTAGCGAAAGCCTTGGTGAGCGTACTTTATCTCTTTATCAAAATAGCCGAGCAGCAGAAAAAGAACTGACCTATACCGTTAGATATAGCGTTCTTATCCCAGAACATGACATTAAAACTTACACGACTACAGTTAATCGTAATTATCTTGATAACCCACTAACGGCACTGGCTAAATCGGTTGAACGAGACATGATTGAAGATGAAATGCGCGCACAAGCCGCAGAACAGATCTTACGTCAAATGGCTCGATTAAAAGCAGATGATCAACCAGCCGAATCCACTGATACGATTACTAATAACGATGAGAGCGAAACCAAAGTTTCGACACAAGAAGTAATAAAAACAATGAGTCCATCAACTGAAAATAATCAATAATAATGAGAGTATTTCCAGAACAATTAGCGCAAAATTTAGAACGTGGTTTACGTCAGTGCTACCTTTTATTTGGTAATGAACCACTATTAAAGCAAGAAAGCTTAGATATCGTTCGCCAAACGGCATTCGCACATGGATTTGAAGAAAAGCATCAATTCACACTCGATAAGCAACTCGATTGGGAATTGATCTTTGATTGCACTCAAGCCTTAAGCTTATTTTCATCTCGACAAATACTTGAACTGACTATCCCTGAAACAGGGATCACAACAGCACATACCAATAAGATTAAAGAGCTTGTACCTGCTCTTCACGATGATATTTTGTTGGTCGTTCAAGGGCCAAGAGTTAATAAAGCTCAAGAAAATAGCCAGTGGTTTAAAGCCTTAGTTCAACTTGGTTTATTTGTACCTTGTAATACACCCGACAACCAACAGCTTCCTCGCTTTATTCAACAGCGTTGTAAAAAGCTCAAGTTAAAACCGGATGCAGAAGCAATACAAATGCTAGCTCAGTGGCATGAAGGTAACCTATTGGCTCTTGCTCAAAGTTTAGACAAATTAGCTCTGCTATATCCTGATGGTTTACTGACTTTAATTCGCATAGAAGAAGCCTTAAATAGAAATAACCATTTCACTCCATTTCAATTGCTCGATACCTTGTTATCAGGCCAAGCGAAGCGTGCACAGCGTATTCTTCGTCAATTGGAGAGCGAAGGAATGGAAGTTGTGATTCTATTAAGAACGCTACAAAAAGAGCTATTTCTATTACAAACCTTCCAACAAGCGATTACTCAAGGCGAAGCTATGTTTACTGTCTTTGATCGCTATAAGGTATGGCAAAACCGACGTCCTTTGTATCAATCCGCATTACAACGATTACCAATGATGCAAATACAGCAGCTTATTCGCTCACTGGCATGCATGGAAGTCGCGACAAAAACAGACTTCGATACCAATTGTTGGCCACAACTTAGTCAATTGACTTTAGATATGTGTAATATTCACATTTCAGTGACACCCAACTTATCTCATTAATCGAGTATCACTGATATACTCCATTATAAATAATCCATTTCTTCTAGGTGATTACTTTGCAAGATAAAGAACTCCATGATTTTCTATTCAACAATGTTGATGATATGAAAGCTGAAAACATCATTACTCTTGATGTTCGTGACAAATCAAGCATCACAGATTTTATGATCGTCTGTACTGGTACCTCAAAACGCCATGTTAGCTCTATTGCCTTGAACGTATCAAATAAAGCAAGAGAAGTCGGCTTAACTCCCTATGGTGTTGACGGTGAAGCAGAAGGTGAATGGGTTGTTGTTGATATGGGTGACGTCATGATTCATATCTTGCAAGAAGAACACCGTGATCTGTACCAACTAGAAAAACTGTGGAGCTAATTTAATGAAGCTTCAGTTAATTGCCGTTGGGACAAAAATGCCTAAATGGGTAGAAGAAGGCTACAAAGAATATAGCCGTCGCTTCCCTAAAGATATGCCTCTTGAACTTATAGAGATCACCGCTGGTAAACGTGGCAAAAATGCCGATATCGCACGAATTCTTCAAAAAGAAGGAGAGGCAATGCTGGCTGCTGTACCAAAAGGCAATCGCATTGTGACTCTTGATATTCCAGGAAAGCGTTGGGATACAGAGCAACTGGCAGAGCAGTTAGAAGTATGGAAATTAGATGCTCGTGACGTATCTATTCTTATTGGTGGTCCTGAAGGTCTATCTCCTGCTTGTAAAGCCGCGGCAGAGCAAAGCTGGTCTTTATCTCCACTCACTCTTCCACACCCTCTTGTTCGTGTTGTTATGGCAGAAAGCCTATACCGAGCATGGAGTATTACAGCCAATCACCCTTACCACAGAGAATAAGAGTTGATTAAGCGCAAACGCACACAAATTCGTGATTACCACGCTGAAACGAGACTATTTGCTTCCCGCGCAATCGTCTCGTTTGCGGGGATCATTGTGCTTATTGGTCTGCTATTGAGCAATTTGTACAATATTCAAATTAATGAGTTTCAAGATTATAAAACACGTTCGAACGACAACCGTATCAAAGTCGTTCCTATCGCTCCAAATCGTGGCCTTATTTACGACCGTAATCATAAGCCTTTAGCGGAAAACCGCCCTGTATTTAATCTAGAAATCACACCAGATAAAGTAAAAGACTTGTCACTGTTGTTTAGTGAACTACAAACAATTTTACCTATCACTCAAAGTGATATTGATAGCTTTAAAAAAGAACGACGTCGTACTCGTCGCTTTAAATCTATTCCGATTTTATCCCAGTTAACCCAGAAACAAGTTGCTGTCTTTGCAGTAAACCAACACAAGTTCTCCGGTGTTGAAGTGAAAGCGTATTTAAAACGCTTTTATCCTTATGGGAAAACGTTTACTCATGTACTGGGTTATGTCGCAAAAATTAATGATCGAGATCTTGCACGTTTAGCTCGAGAAGAAAAAGACGCAAATTACCAAGCAACGCGTGATATAGGTAAATTAGGCATTGAGCGCTATTACGAAGATACGCTTCATGGAACGGCTGGCTATCAAGAAGTTGAGGTTAATAGCCGCGGCCGTGTTGTACGTACTCTAAAATACGTCCCGCCTATCCCAGGAAAAGATATCGTATTAAACCTTGATATAGAACTACAACAATTTGTTGAAAAACAATTAGATGGTAGACGAGGGGCCGCTATTGTACTTGAGCCTAAAACCAGCGCTGTTTTAGCTATGGTCTCTAGTCCTAGTTACGACCCAAATTTATTTGTTCACGGTATTTCAAGTAAAAATTATAACGCGTTATTGAATGATCCTGACCGCCCACTAGTTAACCGTGCAACCTTAGGAATTTATCCTCCAGCATCTACGGTTAAGCCGTTTATTGCCGTTTCTGCTTTAGAAGATAAAATCGTAACGCCATATACGACACGTAACGATCCTGGTTACTGGCGCATACCTAATTCAAAAACTAGGCCTTTTCGAGATTGGAAACGCTGGGGCCATGGCACCGTTAATCTAAAACAAGCCATTGAAGAATCGGTTGATACCTTTTTCTATCAAATCGCTTTTGATATGGGTATTGATCGCTTATCTACCTGGATGATGAAATTTGGTTTTGGTGATTACACCGGCATCGATATCCACGAAGAAAGTAAAGCAAATATGCCGACTCGAGACTGGAAAGTAGCCCGCTTCCGCACACCTTGGTATCAAGGCGATACAATTCCTGTAGGTATTGGACAAGGTTATTGGACCGCAACCCCAATGCAAATAGCCAAAGCAACGTCAGTCTTGGTTAATCATGGCAAAGTACAGGCGCCCCATTTACTCAAAGCGATTGTTGATGAAAAAGCGGAAGTGCCTTTTGAACCAGAGCCATACCCCCCCATTGAAGGGATTAAAGATAGTTATTGGCAACTGGCCGTTGATGGCATGATTTTAGTTAATAATGGCCCTAAAGGAACAGCAAGACGTATTTTCGCTGGAACGCCTTATGTCAGTGCAGGTAAATCAGGCTCATCTCAAGTCTTTGGTTTAAATGGCCAAGAATATAATGCGGATGAAATTGCGGAACGTTTACGTGATCACGCTTTATTTACCGGCTTTGCTCCAGCAAAAGATCCAAAAGTCATTATTTCATTGGTTCTTGAAAATGGTGGCGGTGGTTCAACTCAAGGTGGACCTATTGCGCGTAGTGTATTTGATCATGTACTGCTCCCAACTCCAAAAGAGGTAACTAAGAAATAATGAGAGTAGATATTGCATCAGGAAAAAATAGAGATTTTTTTCACCGTATCCACATCGACCTACCACTGCTATTAGGGATTTTGTTATTAATGGCTTGCGCTCTTGTCATTATGTACAGTGCCAGTGGCAAAAGCCTATTGATGATGGATAAGCAAGCGATGCGTATGCTTCTCTCATTAGGCGTCATGTTTGTATTAGCTCAAATATCTCCTAGAGCCTATGAAGCAGCCGCCCCTTATTTATTTACAGTTGGCCTCGTTTTATTATTAGGCGTTCTCTTTTTTGGTGAGGCCTCTAAAGGCGCTCAACGATGGCTTAATCTTGGCTTTGTTCGTTTTCAACCTTCCGAATTAATAAAGCTCGCCGTCCCTTTAATGGTAGCTCGTTATATTGGTAATAAAGCACTGCCTCCAACAATAAAAACACTTTTCTGTGCATTATTGATGGTATTTATTCCAACAATCATGATCGCCAAACAGCCCGATTTAGGCACCTCAATCTTAATTGCAGCTTCTGGTATCTTTGTGATTTTTCTAGCAGGGATCAGTTGGAAAATAATCTGCGCGGCAGCGGTAGCCGTTGGTGGTTTTATCCCCATTTTATGGTTCTTCTTAATGCGCCCCTATCAAAAAGTAAGGGTACAAACATTATTTAATCCAGAATCAGACCCACTTGGTGCTGGCTACCATATTATTCAATCAAAAATCGCAATTGGCTCTGGTGGGCTAGGTGGTAAAGGATGGTTACATGGGACACAATCTCAATTAGAGTTCATCCCTGAGCGCCATACCGATTTCATTTTTGCTGTTATAGCAGAAGAATGGGGCTTAATTGGCGTCATGGCTCTGCTCTCTATTTATTTGTTCATCATTGGTCGTGGTTTATTCTTAGCAAGCCAAGCTCAAACGGCTTTTGGTCGAATGATGGGAGGAAGTGTTGTTCTCAGTTTCTTTGTTTATATTTTCGTAAATATAGGCATGGTAAGCGGCATTCTTCCTGTTGTTGGCGTTCCACTTCCATTAGTCAGTTACGGCGGTACCTCAATGGTAACCCTTATGGCTGGTTTTGGTATTCTCATGTCAATTCATACACATAGAAAAGTTCACTCAAAGGCTAATTAATGCGCATTTTTTTACTCGCACTCTCTCTTGTATTAGCAGGCTGTGCTTCTGAACCAACAGTAAATAAAGACGAACCTAATGCAGGTCGTTATCAAATAGACAGTGATGTTGCTCCGCAGACTCCTATATCAGTTGAACATATTGAGGATGCTCATCCACGCTATGAGCCAAAAAGTTTATACGGCAACAAAGATTACACTTTATTAGGTCAAGACTATCCAATAGTTAAAGAACCAAAAGGCTTTACTCAAGAAGGAAAAAGCTCTTGGTATGGTAATAAGTTCCATGGGCATAAAACCTCTAATGGTGAGGTATATGATATGTACTCAATGAGTGCTGCTCATAAAACATTACCAATCCCTAGCTATGTTAAAGTGACCAATAAAGACAATGGAAAAACAGCGATTGTTCGTGTTAATGACCGTGGTCCTTTCCATGAGGGACGCATTATTGATTTAAGTTTTGCAGCAGCAACGAAATTAGATGTGATAAAAACAGGTACAGCTAATGTGAAGATTGAATATATTGCCATTGATAAGCCGACCAACATTCAAGATTGGCATGCGATAGATCCAAATCAATACTATATCCAAATGGTTGCAGTGAAAAATAAAGACAGTGCAGAGAAAGCCGCTTTGCTACTACAAGAAAAATTCAACACCTCTACGAACATAATAAAATCAAATTACGGATTTCGAGTTCGTTTAGGTCCATTTCTTGATCGTGATGTTGCCGATAAAAAATTATTAAAAGTGAAGAATACTAATTACTCATCGGCATTTATTATCCAAGAAGCAAAAAAATAGGCTTTTTAATGTCAACGTTGAGTGAATATTGTAACTAGATATCAGCACTCACTTATAAGACAAACATTAGTTGAACTAATTGAAAATATGATTGTCTTTACATAACAATAAGATAGCCATAATAACAATTCTCATGTTATGAATTATTATTAGCTATCTTTTCATAAGAAATCAGTTATTTAATTACACATCTGGTCATGATATCCAAATCTGCTATTATGTACGCAGTTCACTACCTCAAAGTGCAAAAGTTATTATTATGAAGAAATCAGCAAAACAGTTAAAACGAATTATTTTATCGAGCTTCATTCTTGGCTCTACTGTTGCAGTAGCTGCCCCAGCAGTTATCCCTAACGCACCTCAAATTGCGGCAAAGGGCTACGTGCTAATGGACTATCATTCAGGCAAAGTTCTTGCTGAAAAAGACATGAACGTCCGAATGAACCCTGCAAGTTTAACTAAAATGATGACAAGCTATGTTATTGGTCAAGAAATCGAAAGTGGCAATATTTCGATGGATGACGATGTTGTTATCAGTAAAAATGCATGGGCTAAAAACTTCCCTGGTTCATCTAAGATGTTCATCGAAGTTGGTAGTACAATTAAAGTACGCGACTTAAACCAAGGCATTATTGTTCAATCTGGCAATGATGCTTGTGTTGCAATGGCTGAACACGTTGCTGGCTCTGAAGATGCATTTGTCGATCTAATGAATGCATGGGGTAGAACTCTAAAGCTTGAAAATACTCATTTTGGCAATGTTCACGGCCTAGATAGCGATGATTTATACTCTACGCCTTATGATATGGCATTAATCGGACAAGCTTTAATCCGTGATGTTCCAGAAGAATACCGCGTATATGCTCAAAAATCATATACTTACAACGGTATCACTCAATATAACCGTAATGGTTTATTGTGGGATAAAAGCATGAATGTTGATGGTATTAAAACGGGTCATACTGATGGTGCCGGTTACAACTTAGTAAGTTCTGCAACTGAAGGTAAAATGCGTTTAGTTGCTGTAGTTATGGGCACTAAATCTGGTAATGCACGTAAAGCTGAAAGTAAAAAATTACTTAACTACGGCTTCCGATTCTTCGAAACAGTTTCTCCACACAAAGCAAACGAAACCTTCGTAACTGAAAAAGTATGGATGGGTAGCACTGATGAAGTTGCTCTAGGCGTTGCTGAAGATACTTATGTTACTCTTCCTCGTGGTCAAGCTAAGAAGATGACAGCAAGTTTTGTTCTAGAAAAAACACTTGAAGCGCCGATCTATAAAGGTGATGTTGTTGGTAAGCTTTTCTACCAAGTCGACGGTGAAGACATTGCTGAATACCCACTGCTTGCACTAAATGATGTTGAAGAAGGTGGCATTTTCAGTCGTCTAATCGATTACATCGTATTAATGTTTAAAGGTTGGTTAAGCTAATAGCTAACGAATTAAAAAAAGGTGGCTTCGGTCACCTTTTTTTATTTCCCTTGTTATCTGACTTAGGTCACAGTAAAATTCCCTTCTTACTATTTATCCACTCTCGATTGGAGACGGTTATGCAAGAGCAACCAAAGCTAAAAGATCTTCTAGAATTCCCATGTAAATTTACTTATAAAGCCGTTGGCCTTGCTCACGAAGACCTTCCAGTACTTGTACTTGAAGTAATTCAACGTCATGCTCCTGGTGATTACACTCCACAAGTAAAAGCAAGTGGCAAAGGTAACTACAATTCTGTATCTGTAAGTATTACAGCTACATCGATTGAACAAGTAGAAACGCTATATAAAGAACTAGCAGAAATCGAAATGGTTCGCATGGTTTTATAATCAGATATTGAGTGCTATTTAGAGATAAATAGTACTCAGCTTCTAAAAATTTTGATATACCCCTACATTTCTTATCTATTCCTTCCTTTCTATCCTTGCTATCATTACCGCAAATTTTCAAATCAAGTGTGATTCTATTGAACAAGCGTCTCGTTGTTAAAAACCTTGGCCGACAAGATTATGAGCCGGTATGGAAAGCAATGCATACTTTTACTGATGAGCGTGATGAAAATACATGCGATGAAGTATGGTTGGTAGAACATAACCCTGTATTTACTCAAGGACAGGCAGGTAAAGAAGAACACGTTCTTGCTGCTGGTGATATCCCTATAGTAAAAAGTGATCGCGGTGGGCAAGTTACCTACCATGGACCAGGTCAACTAGTTGCTTATGTGTTAATCAATTTACGCCGTAAGAATACGGGCGTTCGTGAATTAGTCACTCACATTGAAAATACAGTGGTTAATACTTTACATCAATTTGGTATTGAATCAGCGGCACGACCTGATGCTCCGGGTGTGTATGTCGATAATAAGAAAATCTGCTCTCTTGGTTTACGTATCCGAAAAGGATGCTCATTCCACGGACTAGCACTAAATGTAAATATGGATCTATCTCCTTTTCTTCGTATTAACCCTTGCGGTTATGCTGGGATGGAAATGATACAACTGCACGATTTAGTCAAAGAAAACGATAACGTAGAGAACAAAGCAGAACACGTTGAAGATGTTCATTCTCTACTCATTAAAGAATTAACAACATTACTTGATTACACTGATATCGAGTACATAATGGAAAGCAGCGATCATGAGTAAGCCAATTCAAATGGAAAAAGGCGTGAAATACCGCGATGCCGATAAAATGGCTCTAATTCCAGTTAAAAATATGCCAACAGAAAAAAAAGAAGTATTACGTAAGCCTGAGTGGATGAAAATAAAACTTCCATCAAGCAGTAAGCGTATTGATGAAATCAAATCAGCACTACGTAAAAACAAGCTTAACTCTGTATGTGAAGAAGCCTCTTGCCCGAACTTAGCAGAATGTTTTAATCACGGTACTGCTACCTTTATGATCTTAGGTGCCATTTGTACTCGTCGTTGCCCTTTCTGTGACGTTGCTCATGGCCGTCCTGTTACTCCTGAATCTGAAGAGCCGAAAAAACTGGCAAAAACGATTCAAGATATGAAACTAAAATACGTCGTGATCACCTCTGTCGATCGTGATGATTTGCGTGATGGTGGCGCACAACACTTTGCTGATTGTAACCGCGAAATTCGTGAATTAAATCCAGACATCCGTATTGAAACGTTAGTCCCTGATTTCCGTGGTCGTATGGACCGCGCATTAGATGCAATGCATGGCAATCCACCGGATGTATTTAACCATAACTTAGAGACAGCTCCTCGCCTCTACCGTAAGGTTCGTCCTGGTGCTAACTACCAATGGTCTCTGGACTTATTAAAGAAATTTAAAGAACAGCACCCTACTGTACCAACTAAGTCTGGTGTAATGATGGGGTTAGGTGAAACTAAAGAAGAGATCGTTCAAGTATTAAAAGACTTGCGTGCTCACGGTGTGACAATGCTGACTCTAGGTCAATATTTAGCTCCAAGTCGTCATCACCTTCCTGTTGAACGTTACGTTCCACCTGCTGAGTTTGATGAGCTAAAAGAGATTGCACTTGAGCTTGGGTTTACTCATGCTGCTTGTGGTCCATTTGTTCGTTCTTCTTACCATGCCGATCTTCAAGCGAAAGGCGAAGAAGTTAAATAGTTCAGGATTCAAGAAATGAAAAAAGGTTGACGTTTTGGCGCCAACCTTTTTATTTATTTGCTATAAGCTAACTGAAGAACGATTAACTACGGATTAGATAATCTGCTTTACCTACCCATTTATAACTTGTTAGCTCTTCTAAGCCCATTGGACCGCGAGCATGAAGCTTTTGAGTAGACACCGCAACTTCTGCGCCTAAACCAAACTGAGCGCCATCCGTAAAGCGAGTTGAAGCATTCACATAGACAGCAGCCGATCCCGCCGTATTAATGAACTTCTCAGCAGATTCAATATTATTCGTTAAGATCGTATCAGAATGGCTCGCGTTGTGTTTTTGCATATGAGCCGCTGCTTCGTTTACATCAGCAACGACTTTTACACCTAATGTGTAACTTAGCCATTCAGTGTCAAAATCGCCCTCTTGAGCTTCACGTAGCGATACACCTTCAAACTCTTTTAATAGTGCATAAGCTTTAGGCTCAGCAACTAATTCAACACGGCCTGCCATGTTATCAGCAAGTAATGCTAAGAATTGTGGAGCTACTGCTTCATGAACAAGTAACGTATCTAACGCATTACATGCTGATGGACGTTGTGCTTTTGAATTATCTACAACCGCTAATGCTCTTTCTAAGTCAGCACTATCATCAACGAACGCATGGCTAATACCAAAGCCACCAATGATGACTGGAATGGAGCTGTTTTCTTTACACATTTTATGTAAACCAGCACCACCACGTGGAATGATCATATCGACATAATCATCAAGAGTAAGCAGTTGAGAAACTAACTCACGATCAGGCTTTTCGATATATTGCACAGACGCCGCTGGTAATCCTGCTTTTTCAAGCGCAACTTGAATAACCTTAACCAACTCCATGTTAGAGAAGAAGGTTTCTTTACCACCACGTAAAATGCTCGCATTGCCTGTTTTTAAACATAATGAAGCAATATCAATAGTCACGTTTGGACGAGCTTCGTAAATAACGCCAATCACACCAATTGGCACGCGACGACGAGATAAAGACATCCCATTTTCTAATACTTTACTATCGATTTCACTACCAACAGGATCATTTAAATTAATCACATTACGAACATCATTAGCAATGCCAACTAAACGCTCTTCTGTCAGTAATAATCTGTCTTGCATCGCTGCTGAAATACCCGCTTCTACTGCGGCTTTAATATCTTTTGCATTTGCAGCAAGAATCGCTTCTTTATTTGCTTCAAGCTCGTCAGCAATAATAGCAAGCGCTCTGTTCTTTTGTGCTGTTGGAGCAACAGCCAAGTCAAATGCAGCGGCTTTTGCTGCCTGACCCATAGTTGTTAAATTCACAATATATCCTTATTACTAAATCAGTACTAAATCATCACGATGGATAGCTACAGGCCCATATTCGTAGCCCAATACTGCGTAAATATCCAGACTGTGCTTACCTAAAATCTTACTTAAATCTTCACTTGAATAGCGTGAAATACCACGAGCAATCAATTCGCCGTTTGTATTTACAATCTTAGCAACACCACCACGAACAAAATGACCCGCAACTTCAGTAATACCCTTACTTAATAAGCTACTGCCTTTTTGTTGAACAGCGTTAACAGCACCATCATCAATCACAATATGACCGTTAGACGCAGGCCCAGCTAAAATCCAACGCTTACGACTTTCAAGTGCACATTCAACAGGTAAGAACTTCGTTCCTTGTGGTTTTGAATGTATAACATCACTGATCACATTTTCTGCACTACCCGCTGCGATCACAACTTCGATACCTGCACGGCGAGCAATATCTGCCGCTTGCAGTTTCGTTGCCATACCACCAGTACCTAGCGTCGTTCCGCTACCACCGGCAATTTTTCGTAATGTTTCATCAATCGTATGAACTTCTTTGATCAACTCAGCTTTAGGATCTTTTCGTGGATCCGCCGTAAATAGTCCCGACTGATCGGTCAATAATAACAGCTTATCTGCTCCAGCAAGAATTCCGACTAATGCTGATAAATTATCATTATCGCCCACTTTAATTTCATTAGTTGCTACCGCATCATTCTCATTAACAATAGGCACAATGTTATTTTTGAGCAAAGCCGTTAGCATATCTCGCGCATTTAAGTAGCGTTCACGATCGTCTAAATCTGCGCGTGTCAGTAACATTTGCCCGACATCAACACCATAGATACCAAATAAACTCTGCCATGCTTGAATTAAGCAACTTTGACCAACAGCAGCCAGTAACTGCTTATTGGCCATGGTTTTGGGTAGTTCGGGGTAGTTAAGATGTTCACGACCAGCAGCAATCGCTCCAGATGTAACAACAATAACTTGGTGACCTAACTTTTTCAGATGCACACACTGGCGAACAAGTTCAACCATATGGGCTCTATCAAGTTTTAATGTGCCACCGGTGAGTACACTTGTACCAAGTTTAACGACTATGGTTTGAGATTGTGTATTCAATTCCCTACTACCTATTTATTAACTAATAATGTTTTAAATTACGATTTTTGTTCATCGTAATAATAATGGAAAAACTGCCCTATTTTTAGCAAGCAAATCAGAACAGTACAAGCTTAAAATAGCATTTAATAACATTTCACTTTAATAAGATGAATTTAAAGTCAGATTATTGCTTCATCTCCTCTTTTATCCACTCAATCATCTGATTTAACGCCTCTTCATAGCCACTATGCAAGGTCTTACTTTGTAGCTCAATGCCTTTACCATATTGACTAAATAAAGCGGCCAATTTGTTATCTGATTTAGGGGATACCGGATCCCCTTTTAAACCTATGGAAAGAATAGATACTGATGTTTTTCGTCCTCCAGAAAGAAAGCCTTGGTTCTTCAAAGACCATGCTTGCATCTGGCTAGTGAGACTATTGATATCAACGACTTTCTTTGCCAGTCGAGACGCTAATACATCTAAATACATCTTCGGCATTTTTTTCAATAGTCTAGAGTCTGACAATATATTATGGATAGGAGCACCCAATGCCACACACGCTTTTAATCTGCTTGGTTCTAAAAACGAGAGACGTAACGCGGCGTTACCACCGAAACGAAAACCCATCACAGCGGTATGAAAACGGTCAACCCATGGAATATTTGGTAAATGGTTCAATACGGCTTGATGTAAACAACTAGAGTCTTCCGTTAATGGCCAATGAGAACTGTGGCCAATTGATGGCATATCAAGAGTCAACATCGCCATATTATTTGGTGCAAGAAAATCACGATAAAGTCGCCACATATCGGTTTGTAATGAATCCATTCCACCACTGACAATGACAACTGGTAACGGCTTTTCTGTATTTGGTAAATGCAAATAACAAGTAATTTTCTTTCCTTCATAAGGCACTTGGATCTTCTCTATTCGATGAGAAGTTTCTTTCGCTGCCATATCATAAGCTTGATTTGCAAGAACCTGTGCTTGAGTCGCTAGGTTATCCCCTTTAATGTGTGGGTAGCCAGCAATACTAAAATATAAACTTGCTTTAAATAAAGACTCAGCAGCTTCATCGCCCTCTAATTCTGATGCTTTTTTTTGGTGATCCATTCCTGCATGGATCCACTCATAGGCCCAGTTTCCAGAGTGATAGCCACTGACGGTATCGAGCCATTCATCACGAGTACGATTTTTATCACTGTTGGCGATACGAGCAAGAACTGATTCTAATTCGATTGGTTCGACACCTTGCCAAATCCATTGAGGACGGCGAAGTTCACGATACCAACGTCGATCATCATCATTGGAAGACATTTGCTCCACACTACTTGGAAGATAAGGAACAAGACCTGACGTCTCTAGGGCTTGCTTTTGATTTTTAAATAATTTAACAGAGAGGTTTTCACTTTCAGGTTGAGTCATTCCAAACACCAGTAATACAAAGGTTGATGGCTATTACTATATACTGAAAGACAAATAAGAAATACGCAGAGCGCAATAAAATCAAATTCAAGGCAAAAAAAATGACCCTACTAAGAGAGTCATTTTTATCAATTTGATTTGAATTATTTTTTACAAATAGGATCTACGTATGTTACCGCCATATCCCATGGTTGTTCAATCCATGTATCTTGTGGGATATCAACAACATAAGCATCAACTAAATGAATGCCTGCTGGTTTAGCACATACTGTCACTAATTTACCTTTAGGGTACATTTCACGTAGTTTAACCGCTGTATCACCGCTATCAACAAGGTCATCAATGATGATAAAACCTTCACCATCACCTTCCATTGCTTTAACAACCGTCATATCACGCTGGTGATCATGATCGTAGCTTGAAATACAAACTGTATCAACATAACGAATATTCAACTCACGAGCTAAAATCGCAGCAGGCACTAAACCGCCACGGCTCACAGCCAAAATACCTTTCCATTGCTCGGCAGGAAGTAACTGTTCAGCAAGCTGACGAGTATACATCTGCATGTTATCCCAAGTGATTACAAATTTGTTAGCCATAATAGACAAAACCTCTAAAAAGCATAGCCGGTAGCGACTACGCCGTAAAAATAAATTTCAGCGTGAATAGTGCAGCAAGAACCCAAACACTGATATGAACATCACGACCTTTACCACTTAGCAACTTAATCGCAGCATAAGAGATAAAGCCTAGCGAAATTCCATCAGCAATAGAGAAGGTTAAAGGCATAAGTAAGCATACCACAACAACAGGGGCTGCTTCAGTAAGATCTCGCCAATCAATGCTCACAAGACCAGACATCATTAGAATTGCAACATAGAACAGTGCGCCAGCGGTTGCATAAGCAGGGACCATTCCTGCAAGTGGTGCAAAAAATAGAGCTAAAAGAAATAGGATACCAACTACAACTGCTGTTAAACCAGTACGGCCACCAGCTGCAACACCAGCAACACTTTCAATGTATGACGTAGTATTTGATGTACCTAATAAAGCACCTACTGACGTTGCCGTTGAGTCCGCTAATAATGCTTTATTTAGACGAGGGATATTACCGTCTTTATCCATAATTCCTGCTTTTTGAGAAACACCGACTAAAGTTCCTGCGGTATCAAACAAATCAACAAATAAGAAAGCAAACACAACCGTTAACATGCTCAATTCAAACGCACTAGAAAAGTCTAATTGTAAAAAAGTAGGTGCGATGCTTGGTGGCATTGACATAATACCGGCATATTGAACATCACCAAAAAGTAATGAAATAGCGGTTACTGCTAAGATAGCAATCATAACAGCTGCTTTATAGCCACGATGAACCAGTGCAATAGTCAAAAAGAAAGCTAAAGCGCCCATTGCTGCTGGAAAACTATTAATACTACCCATTGAAACTAATGTTGCAGGGTTATCAATCACGATACCTGAATTCTTCAATGCAATAAAAGCAAGAAATAAACCAATACCCGCAGAGATACCCGTTCGTAAAGAAAGAGGGATAGAGTTAATTATTAATTCTCTAATTTTAAAAAGACTTAATAGTATAAATAAGACACCAGACATAAATACAGCAGCTAGTGCAACCTGCCATGTATGGCCCATACCTAAAACAACGGTATAGGTGAAGAAGGCATTTAACCCCATACCAGGTGCTTGAGCTATTGGAAAGTTAGCAACAAACCCCATAATGAAACAACCAATTGCAGCAGCAATACAGGTTGCAACAAATACAGCGCCTTTATCCATTCCCGCATCAGCTAGAATTGCGGGATTAACGAAAATGACATAAGCCATGGTTAAAAAGGTAGTTAATCCTGCAATAACCTCAGTACGAAAATCCGTACCGTTTTCTTTTAGTTGAAACAGTTTCTCAAGCATTGGGGGTGTCCTAGTCTATTTTATGCAATTTAAACGTTTGCGTAATCGATTGGCTGAGGATTATAAAGAGGAATTATATGAATTTCTAGCGATAGTTACCCTTTTAATGAGTTAATGATAAATAAAGTGAAAGCACTATTTAGAATTAATACTACTAAATAATGTAAATCAACAAGTTATGAGAAATTAAAGAAATGGAATGCGGTGCGGTAATAATTTAAAAGCAAAAAAAACGCCACCCAAAAAATTTGGCTGGCGGAGAATTAAGTCACCCAAGATGGGTTTAATTGAATTCCAATTATAGGGGTATTACTTTACTGTATAAAACCGAGGTTTTATTAGTAACCAAAGCAAGCTGGGTATACGAATTGACTTGTATAAACAGAGCGTTGGTTCCAGAAACTTGAAGAGCTTAAAAAAGACATAACATCACCTTATCAATTGACAGTTAAAAACAAAATAATTGATCTCGGTTCCTTGGAGGCGATAAATCGGACTCATCCTTTGAGCATTTACATCTGCTGTATCAGCAGAGAAGACAACTATATCACTATGGAATAAAATTACAACAAAAACATGACCCAGCTCACAAAAAATATCAATTACCGCCCACTAAACCATCATATTGTGTAGTTTTATTACGTAACCGTTTGCTATTTAAAAATTTAAACTATTTACCTTTAAGTTCATAAAATCAGTATATGGATTTACGATATCAAACAGAGTAATTCGCTAGATTCATAGGTATACTTGTTTTAATTAATACCCAATAACTCAAATAAATAGAGCATTCCTAAATAAATAATGTTCTCAAAAGGAGATTCTTGTGTCTGAGATCAGTCAACTTACCCCTCAACCTCTTTGGCAGTTTTTCGATAAAATTTGCTCTATCCCTCACCCTTCTAAACATGAAGAAGCATTAGCTCAATACATCATTGAATGGGCAACAAGTGAAGGACTAGATGTTCGCCGTGATCCAACCGGCAATGTATTCATTAAAAAGCCAGCAACCGCAGGCATGGAAGATCGTAAAGGGGTTGTTCTTCAAGCTCATATCGACATGGTTCCACAAAAGAATGAAGACACTGATCATGACTTCACAAAAGATCCTATTCAGCCTTACATTGATGGCGAGTGGGTAACAGCGAAAGGAACGACACTTGGCGCTGACAACGGTATGGGTATGGCTTCTTGTCTAACTGTATTAGCTTCAAATGAGATCAAGCATGGTCCTCTTGAAGTTTTACTTACTATCGATGAAGAAGCGGGCATGACGGGTGCTTTCGGTTTAGAAGCAGGTTGGTTAGAAGGTGATATCCTTTTAAATACAGATTCTGAGCAAGAAGGTGAGATCTATATGGGTTGTGCTGGTGGTGCTGATGGTGCTATCAAACTGAATATCGAACGTGAAGCACTACCAACAGGTTATGTGACTCGTCAAATTACATTGAAAGGCCTAAAAGGCGGCCACTCTGGTTGTGATATTCACACTGGTCGTGGTAACGCAAACAAACTCTTAGGACGCTTCCTTGCTGGTCACGCTGTTGAACTTGATTTACGTCTTGTTGAGTTCCGTGGTGGTAGTTTACGTAACGCGATTCCTCGTGAAGCATTTGCAACCGTTGCCGTTCCTGCTGAGAACGAAGCAAAACTTGCCGAGCTATTCACGTTTTATACTGATTTGCTAAAAGCGGAACTAGGCCGAGTAGAAACAGGTATCGTGACCTTTAATGAAGCTGTTTCTGCAGATAAAAGTCTAACTTCATCGACTCAAGCACGCTTTATTGCAACATTGAATGCGTGTCCAAACGGTGTGATCCGTATGAGTGATGATATTGAAGGTGTGGTTGAAACATCTTTGAACGTTGGTGTTATTACGACAGATGAAGATTCTATTACTATTCTTTGTCTTATCCGTTCATTAATGGACTCGGGTCGTAGTATGGTTGAAGGTATGCTTTCTTCTGTTGCTGAATTAGCAGGCGCACAAGTCACCTTCTCTGGTACTTACCCTGGCTGGAAGCCTGATGCTGATTCTGAAATCATGCATGTTTTCCGTGATGTTTATGAAGGTATCTACGGAAATAAACCAAATATTATGGTTATTCACGCAGGTCTTGAGTGTGGTCTATTTAAGAAGCCTTATCCAGAAATGGATATGATTTCATTCGGTCCAACAATCAAATTCCCTCACTCTCCAGATGAGAAAGTGAAAATTGATACGGTTGCTCTTTATTGGGAGCAAATGGTAGCTATCTTAGAGAACATTCCTAAGAAATAATCCATTACTTGTTAATAAAAAACGGTCAGCATATGCTGACCGTTTTTATTTATATTAATACAATTAATGAACCAATCCCAGTAATTAGCTAATTACTGGGATTGGTATTAAAAATAAACTTTTGGATTAGTTGCGCCCCAGATAACGTATAGTTCAGGCATACTGCGACTGCTAAATGCTTCCATTTCTTTAGTTTCAATCGTCTCTTCATTTTGAGAACCAAAAAGAACCACTTCATCACCCGGTTGAACATCTGCAATATCGGTAACATCAACCATGGTGGTATTCATAGACGTCACACCCACTACATTTGCTTTCTGGCCATTAATTAATACATAGCCGTTATTACCAATTGAGCGTACATAACCATCAGAATAACCTAATGGTAAATTGGCTAGAATTGAATCTCGGCCTAGTACGTAAGTGCTGCTGTAGCCAATAGTGCTGCCTTTTGGTAAGTAATTTAAAGAGGCAACAGAGGTTTTAAAGCGAACGATACGTTTGTATTCAGGGTTACTTGGCATATCACCATACAGTAGGCCACCAGGGCGAACCATATCTAAATGAGCTTCTGGTAGATTAATGGTGGTGTAAGAGTTGGCAACATGAAGAGTAATATTTTCACGATTTAGCTGAGCTTCATCAATCAGCCATTGGCTTTCTTGTTTGAATAAGTTCAGCTTTGTGCGGATCTCTTCAACTGATTCATTAGGAAAATGTGTCATGATCCCAACGATATTAACATGACCATTAAAGGCAATATTTAGCGCCTCTTTTTTACCTTGCAACTGAGTTAAATCCAGCCCATTACGTCCCATGCCACCTGCATTAATTGCTAAATGAACAGGAATGATCGTATTATTTTTTTTAGCTAACTTTGCAATGGTATTAGCTTGTTCACTTGAACCAATTAACTCTTCAATTTGGTACTCTAAACCTGATTGAATTTCATTAGGTGTTGCTGCGCGTACACGCATGATTTCGCCTTCGAAACCTTTAGCTCGAACAATACGCGCTTCTTCATTACTCGTAATACCAATGCACTCGACATTGCGATCAATCACTGAAGCCATTAAGCCTTCAATCCCATTACCATAAGCATCTGCTTTCATGATTGCACATACTTTTGTGTTTTCTGATAATGTTTGTTTTAAGGTATCGATATTATGTTGAAAAGCTTTAGTATCAATTTCTAACCATGCATTGGTTTGTTGAATTTTCTCTTGATTTGTCAAAGTATCTAAAGAAAGTAGAGGCGCAGAAATAGCCACTGAAGGGAAAACTAAACTTAACGCCAACGCACATTTTGTAAATTTCATAAACAACCGTTTTTATATAATTATTATCTTATAAATTTTGAAATAGAATTATATAGTGCTGATTTTATAAGCTCTAGAAAAAAATATTTATATTACAAGTATATAAATTACAGCTAACAACATAAGATCATTACCAAACGGATCGCCCACACTTGAATCTCATTTTATAAACATAAGTATCATTAACGCTACAGCATTACCCGTTATTCTGCTTCTAAATTAAACTTAACTGCTGAAAAGCTTCTTTTTCTTTTAGCATGACACTAACCCCTATTAATCGGATTTCTCGTCCTTTTTGTCTCTCTAACACTTCAATCAGAAGCTCTTCAAAAAAAGGCAATGTAAGGCTAGCATGTACATGCTCTATCGTCGTTTGCTGAAAATCGGCAAATTTAATTTTAATTCCTTGCTTCGCGATGCTAGATGAACCATTAGCTTTAAGCAGTCGCTTCTCTAACTCAGGGTATAGCCGAGTCTGGATAACAGACCAACACTCATCGAAAGAGCTTATGTTATGGGTAAAGGTCCTCTCTACTCCCACTGACTTTCTATTCCTCTCTGTAATCACTTCACGCTCATCAATCCCATGAGATCGTTTCCATAGTGAAGCCCCCATTTTTCCAAACCTTAGTAATAAATCTCTCTGCTCACTTTTTTTAACATCACTACACGTATATAACCCAAACTGATGTAAGCGCTCTAAACTCACCTTTCCTACACCTGGAATTTTCTCTAATGGCAGCTTGTTTATCTCCTCCATTACAGTATCTGGAGTGATCACGTATTGCCCATTTGGTTTATTCAGATCTGAGGCTATTTTTGCTAAAAACTTAAGTGGTGCAATTCCTGCAGAAGCGGTTAGTTGTAGCTCATTAAAAATATCTTTACGGATCTGCTCTGCGATAAGAGTTGCGGAACCATGAAGAAGTAAGCAATCACTAACATCTAAATAAGCTTCATCTAATGAGAGAGGTTCTATTTTATCGGTATAACGTCGAAAAATACGGTGGATATGATGGGATACCTCTTTGTATACCTGCATCCTTCCTGGGACAACAACGAGATTTGGACACAATTTTAGCGCTTTTCCTGTCGGCATGGCTGAATGAATACCAAACTTTCTTGCGGCGTAATTACAAGTACTCAGAACCCCACGCTGCCTCTCATGACCACCAACGGCTAAAGGAACATTACGTAGTGCTGGGTTGTCTCGCATTTCTACTGCTGCGTAAAAGCAATCCATATCAATATGAATTATTTTTCGCCCTTTTTTTTCAGCTTCTAGTTGCGAGATTTCCATGTTTACGTTCATATAAGACAACTGTATAAATACACAGCCAAATAATAACGCTGAACTATTTTTTATTCAAATAATTAATCATCAAATAAAAAAAACAGCACCATTACTGATGCTGTTTTTATTTATCTATAACTCACTGTCGGCAGTTATGCGATACGATCTTTCTCCCAAGCTGCCAACTTCTCAGCTCGAATAGCTTCTTTTGCTTCACGCTTTTTACGTGCATCACAAGGCTCTGGGCAGTTACATACTTTATCGATACCAACAGCACCAAGACCACCACAGCTACCTTTCACGACTTTACGTTGCACAATATAGCCAATTGCCATTGCACAAATAACCGCTAAGAAAACAAAAAATGTGATTAGAAATGTATTCATTATTTACTCACTTATTTCAAAAAAGGCTTAAAGGCTTCGGAAGCGATTTCTTTAAAGCCATCTTGGGTTTTCACTATCATGAAAACAGGAATATTATGTTGTTCTGCGACTTCCATGCCTTTTTCTTCGCCTAATACCATTAAGCCAGTTGCTAGTCCATCTGCTGTCATCGACGATTTATCAAGTACTGTTACTGAGACAACTTTATTCGCAATTGGTTTACCGGTAATCGGATTGATAATATGAGAGTAACGAACGCCCTCTTTTTCAAAATAAATACGGTAATCACCAGATGTCGCTACAGCATGATGGCCAGGTTCAATGATCTCTTGGATTGAACGCTCATCGACAGATGGTTTTTCAATCGCGATACGCCAAGCAACGTTCTCTTTATTATTGCCTTTAACACGCATTTCACCGCCGACTTCCACCATGTAATCAGTAATGCCTAACTCTTCTAGGTAATTGGCAACAACATCGACACCCCAGCCTTTTGCTATGGTTGATAAATCAACATACAGCTCTGGAATATCTTTTGTTACTGTCGTTTCTGTTACGTTTAAGTGTTGTATACCAACAATAGCACGACGAGTATTTAATTCATCTTCTGTTGGAACTACTTCAGGGCGAGCTTCTGGGCCAAATCCCCATAGATTGACTAAAGGTCCAACCGTTACGTCTAATGCCCCTAATGTCACTTCATTTAAACGCATCGCTTCTTTAATCACTGTTGCTGTGTCTTTCGATACGGTAAACGGAGTTAACTCTTCACTTGTATTAAATTGACTTAACTCTGAATCTTTTCGATACGTTGACATTTGATCATTAACTAACTCTAAGCGTTTATCTATCTCAGCATGAACGACTTCAGATTTAGGTAATCCATCTTTACCAATATATTTAATATTATAGCTTGTCCCCATTGTAGGGCCATTTATATACACTTGCTCACGTTGATCACCACAACCAGAAAGTAACACTAACGCTAGGCAAGACAATAAAACAATTTTAGCTTTATTTACTAAATGAGTAACACTGACAGTCACTGCCAACTCCTTAATTTAAATACATTAAAATAACGTAAACAATACACAGGAATATAGATTTACAAAACCTATAACCCTGTACTTTGTCAGGTTAAATACCGCTCATTAATACGAAAAAAGGCTGACTCAGTGATGAGTCAGCCAATATTTCTTACTTCAATAGATTAACCACCGAAGTCATCTAGTAAGATGTTTTCATCTTCAACACCAAGATCTTTAAGCATGCCGATAACAGCTGCGTTCATCATTGGTGGACCACACATGTAGTATTCACAATCTTCAGGTGCTTCATGATCTTTCAAGTAGTTTTCATAAAGTACGTTGTGAATGAAGCCTGTGTAACCATCCCAGTTATCTTCTGGCATAGGATCAGACAGAGCACAATGCCATACGAAGTTTTCATTGTTAGCCGCTAGGCCGTCAAAGTCTTCAACGTAGAACATTTCACGCTTAGAACGTGCACCATACCAGTAAGACATTTTACGTGTTGATTTAAGACGTAAAAGTTGGTCAAAGATATGAGAACGCATTGGCGCCATACCTGCACCACCACCGATGAATACCATTTCATTATCAGTATCTTTTGCAAAGAACTCACCAAATGGACCAGAAATAGTACATTTGTCGCCTTCTTTTAAAGACCAGATATAAGATGACATAACACCTGGAGCTACATCAGGATTATTTGGCGGCGGAGTTGCAATACGTACGTTAAGCTTGATGATGCCTTTCTCTTCTGGGTATGAAGCCATAGAGTATGCACGAATCGAATGCTCTTTAACGATTGACTCGTAACGGAATAAGTTAAACTTATCCCAATCGCCACGATATTCTTCAGGAATATCATAATCTGAGTATTTCACATGATGTGGTTCAGCTTCAATTTGAATGTAACCACCAGCACGGAATGGAACTTCTTCACCATCTGGGATAGCAAGAGCAAGTTCTTTGATGAAAGTAGCTTCGTTATCATTAGAGATAACCGTACATTCCCACTTTTTAACACCAAAGATTTCTTCTGGAAGTTCAATTTCCATGTCAGTTTTCATTGCAACTTGACATGCTAGACGCTCACCTTCGCGAGCCTCACCTTTAGAAATGTGATCAAGCTCTGTAGGTAGAATATCACCACCGCCAGATTTCACTTTCACACGACACTGACCACAAGAGCCACCGCCACCACAAGCTGATGATACAAAGATACCTGCGCTACCAAGAGCGTTAAGTAATTTGCTACCAGGCTGTGTAATGATCGCTTTTTCAGGATCACCATTTACAGAGATAGTAATGTCACCTGATGGCACTAGTTTAGATTTAGCGAATAAAATCACTAAAACTAAAACCAGTACAATTATGGTAAACATCGCTACACCAAGAATAATGCTTTGCATTTGTTATTCCTTATTACTGGGTGCTTACCCTACAGTTGAACACCAGAGAAAGACATAAAGCCTAACGCCATCAAACCTACTGTAATGAAAGTAATACCTAAGCCACGAAGACCTGGAGGTACATCTGAATACTTCATTTTCTCACGAATACCAGCAAGTGCGACAATAGCCAACATCCAACCAACACCAGAACCAAATCCATAAACTACAGATTCAGCAAAGTTATAGTCACGTTGAACCATGAAAGATACACCACCGAAAATTGCACAGTTAACTGTGATTAACGGAAGGAAAATACCTAACGCATTGTACAAAGGCGGGAAGAAACGGTCTAAGATCATTTCTAGTATTTGTACAAGTGCCGCGATAACACCAATAAAGGTAATAAAGCTAAGGAATGTTAAATCTACACCAGCAACAATCGCATTTTCTTTCAACAAGTAAGTGTAAACAAGGTTGTTCAATGGTACTGCGATTGTTAATACAACAACTACAGCAACACCAAGACCAAACGATGTTTTTACTTTCTTAGACACGGCTAAGAAAGTACACATACCCAAGAAGAACGAAAGCGCCATGTTCTCAATGAAGATCGATTTAACAAGTAAACTAATATAATGTTCCATTTCGACCTTACTCCTTCGCTTCTACTTGTTCTGGCTTGATGATACGGATAGCCCAAATCATAAAACCAATTAAGAAGAATGCAGATGGTGCTAGAAGCATTAGACCATTTGGTTGGTACCAGCCACCGTTAGAAACAAGTGGAAGAACCTCAACACCAAACAGTTTACCTGAACCTAGAAGTTCACGGAAAAATGCAACTGTCATCAATACAAAACCGTAACCAAGACCGTTACCAATACCATCGATGAATGATGGAAGAGGTGCAGACTTCATTGCGAACGCTTCAGCACGACCCATTACAATACAGTTTGTAATGATCAAACTAACAAATACAGAAAGCTGTTTAGAGATATCGTAAAGATATGCTTTCAATACTTGGTCAACAACGATTACCAAAGAGGCAATGATCGCCATCTGAACGATGATACGAACACTGTTTGGCATGTGGTTACGAATTAGCGAAACGAATAAGTTAGATAATGCAGTAACAAACATTACTGCAATTGTCATAACAAAAGCCGTTTCAAGCTTAGTTGTTACAGCTAAAGCTGAACATACACCAAGAACTTGTAGCGCGATTGGGTTGTTATCCAATACCGGTGCTAAAACGCTCTTTTTAATGTCTTTTACGCTCGCCATTAGTTCAGACCTCCATCACGAACTTTCGCTAAGAATGGGCCGAAACCATCATTACCTAACCAGAAGTCAAATGTGTTTTGAACACCGTTGCCTGTTAGCGTTGCACCAGAAAGACCATCTACACCGTGCTCAGAACCAGCTGGAGCACCGCCTTTAACGATCTTAATTGCAGGGTTATGATCTGCATCAAACAGAGTTTTACCTACAAACTGTGCACGCCATGTTGGGTTTTCAACTTCACCACCAAGCCCAGGAGTTTCACCTTGCTCGTAGTAAGTGATACCAGCAACAGTGTTACCATCAGTCTCAACAGCAACAAACGCATACATCATTGACCATAAGCCAGTACCGTGAACAGGAATGATAACTTTAGATACTTCATCACCGCTCTTAACTAGGTAAACAACACCTAAATTAGCACGACGAATGATCTTAGCTTTATCTTGCTCAGCAGTTAGCTTGATAGATTGTTTTGGATCTTTTGCTGCTTTACGTTGATCGTAAGTTGCAGCATCACCATCAACAAACTCACCTGTTTTAAAATCAACAAGACGAGGTTCGATGTTCGCAGCAAATAGTTCAGGAATAGTACCTGAGCCAGTAATACCTGCGACTTCAACGATTTTGCTTTGCTTATCTAGAACGGCATTTGCTTGTTGCTTCGGCTTAAGAACAACCGCAGCTGTTGATACGATGATTGAACACACTAAGCTCAAACCAATAACAACACCGAGTGTTTTTTTAATGCTATCGTTATTACTTGCCATAGCGTTTTAGTCTCCGTTTCACGTTACCTTCAACTACAAGGTTATCAAACAGTGGAGCAAATAAGTTTGCAAACAGAATAGCTAACATCATACCTTCAGGGTATGCAGGGTTAACTACACGGATCATTACAGCCATTGCACCAATTAAAATACCGTACCACCACTTACCTTTGCTGGTAAATGACGCTGATACTGGGTCTGTAGCCATAAAGATCATACCAAACGCAAAACCACCAAGAACTAGGTGCCAATGCCAAGGCATGCTAAACATTGCGTTTGTATCAGAGCCGATTAAGTTAAACAGTGTTGAAACTGCAACCATACCAACCATAACACCCGCAATAATACGCCAAGATGCAATACGCATGTAAACGATCATTAGGCCACCAAGGATCAGAGCAAGAGTCGAAACCTCACCAATTGAACCTGGGATATTACCAATGAATGCGTCCATCCAAGAGATAGTGTTGCCAGTAACTGTATTAACTAAGCCACCTTGACCGCCTTGTGCCCATTGGCTAAGTGCTGTTGCACCAGAGAAGCCATCAGCAGCAGTCCAAACTGTATCACCTGAAATTTGAGCTGGGTATGCAAAGAATAAGAATGCACGGCCCGCAAGCGCTGGGTTTAGGAAGTTACGACCTGTACCACCGAAGATTTCTTTTGCAACAACAACACCAAAGGTAATACCTAGTGCTGCTTGCCATAAAGGAAGCGTTGGTGGAACGATCAATGCGAAAAGAATAGAAGTAACAAAGAAACCTTCATTTACTTCATGCTTACGCACCATACAGAACAATACTTCCCAGAAGCCACCAACAATAAATACTGTTGCGTAGATAGGTAAGAAGTAGGTTGCCCCCAGTAGCATGCTACTGCCCCAGCCAGCATCAGCACTTATCGTGCCGCCAAGCATCTCGGTTAACCAGTAGTGCCAGTCACCAGCAACAACAGCTGCCAATTCAGCACCTTGGTACATATGATCCAGAGCAACAATTGCTTGATGACCTGAGTTGTACATACCCCAGAATGTTGCAGGGAATACAGCAAACCACACCATGATCATGATACGTTTTAAATCAACGCTATCACGTACATGTGAACCACCTTTAGTAACTAAACCAGGCGTATAAAAAAGAGTTGCCGCTGCTTCATACAGAGCAAACCATTTTTCATATTTTCCACCAGGTTCGAAATGAGGTTCAATTTTTTCAATAATCTTTAACAGGCTCATTGATTACCCTTCCTTCTCGATGGTATCCAAGATCTCACGAAGCATTGGACCATACTCATATTTACCAGGGCACACATACGTACATAGACCTAGATCATCTTCATCTAATTCTAATGCACCTAAACGTGCTGCACTGTCAACATCACCAGCACAAAGGTCACGCAATAACATGGTAGGTTCCATGTCTAATGGCATTACACGCTCGTAATTACCGATTGGCACCATTGCACGATCACTACCATTAGTAGTTGTCGTCATGTTGAACAATTGACCTGAGAATAAGTGACTCAAGAATGAACGAGTAACTGAGAATTTATTTTTGCCTGGGACAGCCCAACCAAATAACTCTTTCTCACGACCTTCACGAAGCACACATACTTGCTGATGGTAACGACCAAGGTAGGCATGAGGACCAGACGCTTGAGTACCGTTTAATACAGAACCAGAGATGATTCGTACTTCACCAGGCATGACTTCGCTGTCAGTTAATTCTAGTAAGCTAGCACCATTAATAGTACGAACTAAACGAGGATTATTTACAGCAGGTCCAGCGAGAGAAACGATTCTATCCGAGTAAATTTCACCCGTTAAGAATAGTTGACCAAACGCAATAACGTCTTGGTAGCCGATGCTCCATGCGACATTATTTGTATCTACAGGATACAAGTAATGCATGTGAGTACCTGCTAATCCTGCTGGATGAGGTCCATCAAACACATGTTCTTCAACATTATTTTGAGAAGAACGAGGTAAGCTACCTCCTTTCTTACATACATAAACCTTCTCACCTGTTAAAACAGATAATAGATCTAAGCCTGCAACAAAAGCATCTTCTTGTTGGTTAATGATCACTTCTGCATCAGCTGCTAGAGGATTAGTATCCATAGCAGTAACAAAGATAGCCTTTGTTTCAGAATCGATCGCTGGAACCTTGCTGAACGGACGAGTACGTAATGCAGTCCATGCACCAGAGTCAATAAGCTGTTGCTTAACCGTATCACGGTCAAGAGAAGCTAATTGATTCGCTGCATAGCTATTAAAAGTAACCTGCTCTTCGCCTTCAACTGCAATAACTACAGATTGAAGTACACGCTTTGCACCACGGTTAATTTCAACAACTTTACCACTTACTGGAGCAGTAAAAATAACACCAGGATTCTTTTTATCAGCAAAAAGAATCTGACCTTTTTTTACTACATCTTCCACACGGACATGCATCGTTGGACGCATACCAATGTACTCTTCGCCAAGCAAGGCGACTTTAGTGATGGATTTACCATCATTAATCACCTGAGTTGGAACTCCTGCAATAGGAAGATCCAAACCCTTTTTTATTGTAATCATACGCACTTGCACTAATTTAATTGGGAAAAAGGATTCTATATAAGACACGACATTGCTAATGCACACAACCTTAAGATTTTACCCTCAAGACTGCAACAACTTAGCAATATGCTTTTTACATAAAGACGAAAAAGCTATTTTAAGGCGAAAGATTCTAGCATTTTTTATGGTGTACATGCCATGTTCAATGACCAGATTCCCATAAATTTTTGCGCTTCATTGTTAGAAATCATTGAAATGGTTTAAGCATTTTAGATCCAGTGCACATTTATTGTCCAAAATCAAAAAATACCACCTTAGTAGCAACGACACCAACTTTCACCTAAATCTTAACAATTGGCAGCAATAGGTATTTATTTTATGTTAAAAATTAAACATATCGCTTTCATTGTTAACCTTTGTTAACTCCCATGCAATCTGGAGAGTTAGGTACCTGCTCAGAGTCTAACGCTTGCCATTCCGCTTCTGAATAGGTATGTATAGCAAGCGCATGAATGTGGTTAGCTAACTCATCAGCTAAGATACTATTAATCGTACGATGACGAGCAAGTAAGCGCTTCCCTTCAAAATCATCACTGACCACAATCACTTTAAAGTGGCTTTCTGACCCCTCAGGTACATTGTGCATATAACTCTCATTAAGCACTTTTAAGTATGACGGTGACAACTCTGTGCGTAATTTTTGTTCAATTTGATGCTGAATCATATAAATCCCTTCTTTATTTCAATTCTTCTGTTTCCACTTTATACACCATTTGCGACAATAGCCAGAAGCGTTCCCTATTGAAGAATCTAAATTATGAAAACCGAATTATCTTTGTTTGACCGAAGCTTAAATTTACAGCGTTACCCAAAACGTGCTCAAGAATTATTACAAGCTTGGGATGCTGGTGATGAATACATTATTAAGCATGTAGAAGAACTAAACTTAGAAGATGGCAAAAACATCCTTATCCTAAACGATAATTTTGGTGCTTTATCTTGTTGGTTCTCTGAAAAACATAACGTAACAATGATGACCGATTCTTTTGTTGCTCAGCGTGGCACCTTAAAAAATCTACAACGTAATCACTGCAACCGTGTACAGTTAATTACAGCAACAGAAGAGATGCCGCAAGGTTTCGATCTTGTCTTAATGCAAATCCCAAAAAACAATCGCATGTTAACTTGGCAATTACAGCAACTTCGTCAATCAATGGCCGCTGAATGCCCGATTATTGGGGTTAATAAAGCCAAAGAAATTCACAGTTCAACACTAGAGCTTTTTGAAGATTTCTTAGGCGAAACAAAAACGTCTTTAGCTTGGAAAAAGCATCGTTTAGTTTTCTCTAATGCCAATGCGACTAACCCAGCAACGATTGCAGAAGCCGTATGTTGGAGTGTCGATAATGAAGATATCGACCTACTAAACTACCCTAATGTCTACTCAGGTGAACGTTTAGATCAAGGTGCTCGTTTTATGCTTGAGCATATTCCAGTCGATCCTGAACTACGTCATATTATTGATTTAGGCTGCGGAAATGGCGTTCTTAGTGTTAAAGCTGCTCAACTAAACCCAGAAGCGCGCATTACTTGTGTTGATGAGAGTTTCATGGCTGTCGAGTCTGCTCGTCGTAACTTAGAAGTGAACTTAGGGAAAGAGCGTCAATTCCAATTCATCGCCAACAACTGTTTAGATGGATTTAAAAAACACAGTAGTTACTTAGTACTATGTAACCCTCCTTTTCATCAAGGCCAAGCTATTACCGACCATATTGCATGGCAAATGTTTTGTGATGCTAAGCACATCTTATGTAAAGAAGGGAAATTATTAGTTATTGGAAACCGTCATCTTGATTATGATGATAAATTATGTCGCTTGTTCGGTGAAGAAAACGTCACCACAGTTGCTAGTAATTCAAAATTCGTTATTTTAGAAGCTGTTAAAGCTGAGAAATCAAAATAAAAAAGGATATCCCAATGAAAAAGGCCATTATTGCCCTTTCTGCTCTATTTTTAGCTGCATGTAGTGCTCCTTCTGATCCACAGTTGGATATCCAACCTGTTGCTTCTTCCAGTGCTCATCAAATCGTTGATGGTGTAAAGTTAACGTTAGATAGCAGTGATTTACGTACGGCACAATACGTTGCTGTTATTGATAATGGACGCCAAAACGTTCAACCTATTCATGCGAAACAAAATTTACGAGTAACGCTTGAAGATGCACTATCAACACAATTAGAAGAACAAGGTTTCATCATTACCGTTGATAGCGATAACACACTACGTTTAGACATCATTGAAGCATTAGTGAGTGTGCAACATTCATTAATGAGCAATGAAATGAAAACCCAAGTAAAACTACAAATTACTGCAGAAACACCACAAGGTAAATTTGTAAAAACATACAATGGCGTATCTGATAAAACAGGCTCTATGAGTGCTGACAATGAAGCAATTGAAGGCGTACTTAACGATCTTCTAAATGCAGTGTTAGATAAAATTGCCGTTGACGAAGAATTACAAACTTACATTAAAGGTAACTTTTAATGATGAAATGGACTTCTAAAGCTGCATTATTGATTGCAACGCTTGGTTTTACTCAAGCAGCACTGGCTGAATCAGTACAATTTGAAACCACATTAGGTAACTTCACAATTGAACTTAATTCAGAAAAAGCTCCGCTTTCTGTTGCTAACTTTATTCGTTATGTTGAAGATGGTAGCTATGTTGGCACTCAATTCCACCGTGTAATCCCTGGCTTTATGGCTCAAGGGGGTGGTTTTGATAAAGATATGCTAAAAAAATCAAGTTACGGCCCAATTAAAAATGAAGGCAATAATGGCTTAAACAATGACACTGCTACTGTTGCTATGGCCCGTACCAATAATCCTGATTCTGCAACTCGTCAGTTTTATATCAACCTTAATAACAATGGTTTCTTAAACGCGAGCCAACGCCCATCAGGTTATGCGGTTTTTGGTAAAGTAACCCAAGGCTTCGATGTCATTCAAGAGATGGCAACAAAACCAACGAAAGCATTACCTAATGGGATGCGTGATATCCCTGTAGAGCCAATTATCATAACTAAAGCAACATTGATTAAATAATTTAGTTACTATTGATTCTGGTTCATTATCAAAGCAGCTTACGAGCTGCTTTGTTTTTTCTCATATAAATATAAAAAACAAGGAGCGTTTCATGTCTCAATCCATGCAATGGAAATCAGCGATTAAAAGCTACATGGATAAACGTCTACTTTGGGTTTTCATGCTTGGTTGCTCTAGTGGTTTCCCGTGGGTACTGATTGGTTCTAATATGTCTGGTTGGCTGAAAGACGCAGGCTTAACTCGTGCTGCAATTGGTTACTTTGGTTCTGTATTCGCGGTATATGCGATCAACTTTATGTGGGCACCGCTCGTAGACCGAGTAAAACTCCCATTTTTGGGAAATAAATTAGGTCAACGTCGTAGTTGGATTTTTCTTTGCCAAGCTATCGTTCTATTTTGTACCTTACAAATTGCAGGCTTAGATCCATCGAATAATTTAGCACTAACCTCGATGTTCGCCCTTGCTGTGGCAACCGCATCAGCAACACAAGACATTGCGATTGATGCCTTCCGTATCGACACTTTCCCTAAGTCAGAATCAAGCAAAATGCCACAAGCTTCTGCAATGGCAGTTATCGGTTGGTGGACTGGCTATTCATTGCCAGGTTATTTAGCGTTTGTTAATGCGGATAGTATTGGTTGGAATGGCGTTTATTATGGCATGGCTGGTATTGTAGGCTTACTCATGGTCTTTACCTTACTTGTTGGCGAGCCAAAAACCAAACGAGATGAGCTACAACATGAAGCAGAAGAGCGTCATAATAAAGTCGTCGGTTCTAAAGTTGCTGCTTGGCTTACTGTAACCGTTATTGAACCATTTTATGATTTCTTTAATCGCAATGGCGTCAAAACAGCTTGTACACTATTGTTGTTTGTTTTTCTCTTTAAAATTGGTGAAGCTTTCCTGGGTAGAATGTCGATCACCTTCTATAAAGAAATTGGATTCAGTAATGAACAGATTGGTTATTACTCAAAATTAATCGGTTGGGGAGCAACGGTCTTCTTTACTTTATTAGGCAGTTTGATCAATGTTCGTTTTGGTGTCATTAAAGGTCTGATGATCGGCGGTATCGCCATGGCTGCAAGTAATTTAATGTTTGCACTCATTGCTAATGTTGGTCCTAATGAGCATTTATTCTTAGCAACTATTATTGTAGATAACTTTACAACGGCCTTCTCTACTGTTGCCTTTGTTTCTTTCTTAACTATATTAACTGGCGAAGCATTTTCAGCAACACAATATGCATTGCTTGCTTCATTAGGTAACTTAGGGCGAACTACCCTAGCCTCATTTAGTGGTGAGTTAGTTGACTACCTAAATAGTTGGCCATTATTCTTCATATTGACAGCGGTAATGGTTATTCCAAGCTTAATTATGTTACTTATGCTTAAAGGGCATTTCAAAGCCCTACTTGATAAAGCTCAAGGTTCTTAAACGCTCTATGTAAATAACAATTGTGCAACCAAAGCCTCCGTATTTCGGAGGCTTTTCTGTTTGTGTTCACAATTTACTGTCAGAGAAATGTCAAGTAAGTGATATAGATCACCTTACTTTTACAGTTAACTTTATAAACGCGATCAAGATCTACATACAACATAACCCTTACATTAGTTGCATTTAAAAGGGTGAACTTTATCGATATTATGTGCGCATATTAAAATCAGTACTCAACCTACTGACCTATTTTTTAGTAATACTAACTATAGAGATACCATTATGCGTAAATCCCTTTTAGCTCTATCTGTTCTTGCTACCACTGTTGCTATCCCTGCTCAAGCTGAATACCTATATGGCTTTGCAAATATGAGCGTGAACTACCTAGATTGGTCAAGCGACACAACAGACCGCTCTGGTAAAGAAGACTTTACTTACCTAGAGCTTGAAGGTGGCTCAGGTTATAGCTGGGGTGAACTATACGGTTTTGCTGATATTGAAAACCTAGAAAATGGTTTTGATGAAACACGTACTTCAATTAAAGGTAGTGTTGCATGGAAAACTGGTATCGAAGAACTACGTTTATACGGTCAACTTTATAATACAAACTCTGCAGGTTTCACTGCTCAAAATACAGTTACAGGTGTTTCATATAATTTCAGCGGTGATAACTGGTACTTCAATCCTTGGGTTGGTTTCCACCACACAATTACAACTAACTCATTCCAATTTGATAATAGTGGTAACCAATTGGCAGCTAAATCATTCAGTGGTATGAATGGTGGTATGTTTGGTTGGGCTTTAGGTTATAACTTTAACCTAGGTGAGCAGAAATTCACATTATCAAACTGGCATGAAACTGAATTTGGTCGTAAAGATGATTACCTTGCAGCTTCTGGTGAATCAGATGATCTAACACTAAATGGTGCTGTTGCTCTTTGGTGGAACGCTACTGATGCTATCACTACTGGTATTCAATACCGTTACGCTGATAACAAACTAGGCCAAACTGAACTTGACCAAGCGGTAATTTACACAGTTAAATACAACTTCTAATTTAAGTTAGAATACCTATTTACTAAGGCGCTCATCATGAGCGCCTTTGTTTTTTCTAGCAAACCCATTACACTACTTTTATTATTGATACTTAATGGATAGTCGTGTGAATATCACCATTCTTGGCCCTGGAGCCGTTGGTTCTTTATGGGCGTGTTACCTACAAAAAGCAGGGCATAATGTCTCGTTATGGACAAGAAGCTCAACGCCTTCTGAACATTCTCTTTCTTTAAATGCAAAAGACAATTCATCCCACTCTTTTTCTTGTAACGACAAAGAATCACTCATTCATTGTGATCTGCTTTTTATTACCGTTAAAGCATGGCAGGTAGAACACGCACTACTCCCTTTACTTTCATTATTATCACAAGAAACCATATTACTCTTTATGCATAATGGCATGGGGGCGATTGATGCAATAAAAGAGCACATTAATCACCATCCAGTATTGCAAGCCACCACCACACATGGTGCATTAAAAGAGAACAATCACACCGTAAAACACACAGGCTTGGGTCATACCGTTATTGGTCCATTCAACTCATTGGGTAATCAATGCCAATTTATCCAAGAGGTGCTTACTCATAGCTTACCAAGTATTGAGTGGAACCCTGAAATTAAGGTCGCATTATGGAAAAAGCTTGCCATTAACTGTGCGATTAATCCACTAACTGCAATTCATCAATGTCAAAATGGGCACTTAGCACACTCTGATATTCATAAAGATGTCGTTCGTATTTGCAGTGAAGTACAACAAGTATTACAACAAGAAGATGTCGAGTGGACAGAGACAGAGCTAGTTTCAATCGTAAACCAAGTAATATCAGCGACCTCTGAAAACTACTCCTCAATGAATCGTGATTGCTTTTATCAACGAAAAACTGAAATAGATAATATTACTGGTTATCTATTACAAAGAGCAGAGCAACATGGTATTTCAGCGCCACTCAACCAAACGTTATATAATCAAATAAAACAATTAGAAGAGAACACACTATGACAGCAAAAATTCTCGTATGCCTTGCTCCTGGAACAGAAGAGCTAGAAGCGATTACCGTGATAGATATTCTAGAGCGCGCTAAATTTGATGTAACAATTGCTAGCACCGCTTTTGATGGTGCATTAACCATGAAAGCAGCACAACGTGTCACTCTTACTGCTGATGTCAAATTGGTTGAAGTTGCGGATGAAGAATTTGATTGTATCGTGCTTCCCGGCGGTCTTAAAGGTGCAGAAAACTTCAGAGATAGCACTCTTCTTATCGAAATGTTAAAACAACAAAAATACGATGAGAAATGGGTTGCGGCTATCTGTGCAGCACCAGCAGTGGTACTTCAGCATCACAATTTATACCCTGATGCACGAATGACTTGTTATCCAAGTTTTATGAATACCATCCCAAAAGATAACTTGCGAATTAAACGTGTATTTACTGACGTGTTAAATCATTTAATTACAAGCCAAGGTCCAGGCTCTGCTCTTGAATTTGCAATGGAAATCGTCACATTACTGGGTGGCAAAGAACTCACTGCAAAACTAGCGGCAGATTTAGTGACTCTACCAAACTTAAATTACCATCAAATCTAGTAAAACTATCTTAATGACCCAATGCCAAATCACATTGGCATTGGTATTTTCGCCCCTAAAAACTATGCCTTTACTTCTTGCCTCGTAGCTATAAAGGTTGCGATAAAAATAAGACTCGCCCCTATAATTTGCACGATAGTAAAACTTTCACTTAACCATAAAAAAGCAAACAGAGATCCAAATATCGGTTCACTGCCCATTAAGATCGACACTTTTGTTGGCGACATCTTTTTCACACTGTAATTTTGAGCATAAAAAGCAAAAACAGTACAAAATAAAACAAGATAAATAGCTAATAGCCAGAAAGATAAATCAAGTGGTATCAAATTAATCCATTCAAACCCATGGATGGATAAAAGCAATATTATAGAAAAAATCGACACTACACTTGATTGAATACTTGTCACCATAATCGGGTCAACGTCTTTATCGACCATCACTTTTTTAGTAAACACAACCATAACTCCCCTCAATAAGGCCGCCATTAACATTAGAATATCGCCCATATTTATAATAAGTTCGTGGGTAGTCATGTTTGTTAATAAAAGTACCCCAACGACAGAGATAATAGATAAAAAGAACAATCTATTTGTCGGTTTCTTCTTATTTACTAGCCATTCAATAAATGGCGTAAATACAACAAATAAACTAATAAGAAAAGCCGCATTAGACGCTGTCGTATTTTTTATACCATAGGTTTCACAAACAAAGATCAAAAATAAAATACCCCCTGTTGGGATAACGGATTTCCAATGCGCTATATTTTTTCGATAAATAACAATTGGCAATAAGACAAGAGTTGTCATTACAAACCGAATGACTAAAAAAACGAATACACTAGTAAATAGTAATGCTTCTTTTGCCACTCCATAGCTTGTTCCCCAAAAAAACGCGACAAGTAGTAGAATCACTGAAGGTAGGTATTGATTAACTGGTAGCTCTCGCCCTCTTTCTATACGCCTTTCCATCACTCTTCTCTTCTTCCCTGTGAGATAACATAAATCACATCCTTATTTGCACCAAGATACCGCAAGCTGATAAGTTAAATAATCCCTACATAAATCAAATCTTCTGTGACTCATGGACATAAATAAACTCGTAACCCTATTACCAGACATGGCCGCCTTTGTAACCGTGGTTGAGTCAGAAAGCTTTAGTAAAGCAGCACAAGTTCTTGATATGACCCCATCAGGAGTAAGCCGCCAGGTTTCTCGGCTTGAAAAGGCTCTACAACTCACATTATTAGAAAGAACAACAAGAAAACAGACCTTAACTATCGCAGGACAAGAAACGTATAATTACTGTAAGAGCATCGTTGATAATGCTCAAGAAGTGGTTAACATTTCAGATAAAAGCAGCAATAGCATAGAGGGATTATTAAGGGTTTCAACACCAAAAGCACTTGGAAACCAAGTATTACAACCTATTTTTCTACAGTTTCTTGAGCTATATCCAAACATAAAACTGAAAATAAAAGTGACCGATCAGTCTTGTGATCCCATCAATGATAATTTGGATGTGATATTTAATTTAACCAATCAGCCACAAGAAAATTTAATCGCTAAGCCATTAGCTAAGATTGACCTTGTTCTTTGTGCAACACCTACATACTTACAAACAAATGGTATCCCTCAACACCCTTCAGAATTAGATAAACATCAATGCTTACCCCTTGGAGAAACGCAACACGATAACGAGTGGGGATTTAAACAAGGTTCAGAGTATTATCAAATCAAAGTTGATGGACGCTTTGTGGTTAATCATACTGAAATGCGATTGGACGCGGTCATGCACAATCTTGGGATTGGTGTTTTTCCTAGCTTTGTTGTTCAAGAAAAACTAAAACAAGGGTTATTACTCGAGGTTCTATCTCACTGGGAAGTACAAGGCAATTATCACGGTGATATTATGATGCAGTTTTTAAGAAGTAAGCATATGCCTAATCGATTAAGAGTATTCATTGATTTCATGGCTCAACAATTTGAAACTATAAGAATAAAAAAAGAGAGCTAATTACTCAGCTCTCTTCATTTCATTCTATAATGTTAAAGTACCATAGGTTATGGACGGTAAACTTTTACATTCTTATAGCCATTGTCGATTAGCAATAATGCTTGAAGACGGCTCATTACACCGCGATCACAGTATAAAAGGTATTCTTTAGATTGGTCTAAATCACCAAATTGGGTAGCAATCTTAAAGAAAGGCAAATGCTTAACTTCTACACCATCAATTTCTAATGGATTTTCGTCTTCTTCTTCCGCACTACGAATATCTAAAACAACAACATTTGAACCTAACTCAGAGACCATTTCAACTTCAGGCGCTTGTTCTTGGCTTTCAGTTTCAATTGCACGAATATCCATTACGCGAGCATCATAAACCACTTGCTCAAGAATAGAGAAATCAAACTTAGCTTCTTCTTTCTCTAACTTGAATTTTTCAGCTTTGATCGTTGGTTTTTTAGAAATAACACCACAATACTCAGGCATCGTTTTAGCAAAATCTTCTGTGCCAATTTCACGAGCTACGTTAATGATATCTTCTTTATCCCAGTTGATTAGCGGACGAAGGATCAAGGTATCTGTTACATTATCAATATGGCGTAAGTTAGTCAGTGTTTGGCTTGATACTTGACCTAGCGCTTCACCAGTCACCAAACCTTGGATACCTAATTTCTCAGCAACCATGCCACCTGCACGCATAAACATACGCTTCAGGATAACGCCCATTTGGCCATCATCTACTTTCTCAAGGATCTCAGCAACAACAGGTTCAAAATCAACAGCAATGAATTTTACTTTTGCTGATGAACCATATTTTTTCCATAAGAAATGAGAAACTTGTTTAACACCAATTTCGTGAGCTGGGCCACCTAGGTTAAAGAACATGTAATGTACTTTTGAACCACGTTTGATATGCAAGTAACTTGAAACGCCCGAGTCAAAGCCACCAGAGATCAAGCTTAATACATCTTCTTGAGTACCTAGAGGAAAACCACCAAGTCCTTTATGACGAGCAATCACTAAGTTCAGTTTTTCATTCTCAACTTCAAACTTAACAGTGACTTCTGGATTCTTTAATCGTACTTTTGCTGATTCAACCGCTTGGTTTAAACCGCCACCAACATAACGCTCTAATTCAATAGAAGTAAATTCATGTGTACCACGACGTTTAACTCGCACACAGAACGTTTTACCTTCAATGATCTCACGATTCATCTCTAAACATTGTTCATAGATATCATGCATATCCGCAAAAGCACTCTGCTTAACTTCTAGTACATGGTGAATGCCTGGTGTATGAGTAACAGCCGTAAGTACTTCATTACGGTATGTACCATCAAGACCTGAAACTTCAATGTAATCACGACGGTTAATCACTTCAACGCCTTTTGTTTCGCGTTTAATGATACTGCGTAGATTCGTTTCAAGAATACGAATAAAACGCTTACGTACTGAATCACTTTTAACAAAAACTTCTGGATGTGGCTTAACGATAAACTTCATATATAGGCTTCACTGGTGTGGAATAACAATCAAAAGGTTAGACTAAATGGATTTAAGACCTAATCTAAGGCGCAAGATTATACCGAAAAAAAAGGAGAGTTGCTAATTCAACTCTCCTTTCATCATTTACTTAAACTATCTCTTATTTCTGCGCACTGGGCACTTCATCACTTTCATGCGCTTTACCTTGCATGATACTGATCTCAACTCGACGGTTACGAGCTCGTTGAGCCGATGTTTTATTCGGGCCTAATGGCTCTGTTGATGCCATACCTCTAACTCGTAAGCGGTCACTATCAAACCCCTTAACACGTATCATTTCATGACCAACAGAAACAGCACGTTGAGCAGATAAATCCCAATTTGAACGATATAATTCCGAATCTAATGGTTGGTTATCAGTATGACCAGAAACTCGAATAATACCTGGAACGTCTTTTACTAACTCGGCAATCTGACGAATAAGTGGGCGAAATTTAGGTTGTAAGAAAGCTGAGCCCGCAGGGAATGCACCCTTTTCACGAATTCTAATCACTAGCTGTTGACCTAAATTCTCGACTTCTAAAGCACCATCATCAATTTCACGCTCTAATGCTTTCTTAATCGTTTCTTCTAATTCTTGCTGCGTCTGGCTTTGACTTTCTGACTCTGACTCACTTTGAGAATTAGTCTGAGTCGAAGTTGAAGATGACTCGCCACCCGTTTGTTTACCTGCATCACGCTTAGTACCACCCGCGCGATCCGATTCTCCATCATGAAAATCTAACGTTTTCTGAGGAATATCGATGGTTTGTTGCATAATAACTTCAATTGGGGTCGGCTCAGGGCGGCCCGGTCGAAATTCTTGTGCAATAACACTAGTACCTTTTGGTATGTCTTTTACTTCAAGTACATTTTGAACACCAAAAGCAAACTTCATCGAGCCAGCAATTTGTTTAAACTTCAATACATCCATTTCAGAGAAAGAAAGTAATAGTACGAAGAAACACATAAGTAATGTTGCTAAATCAGCAAATGTTGCCATCCATTTAGGGGCACCAGTAGGAGGACATTTGCAATCATCTTCACCTTCCATTGTTAGCTCCTACTCTTATTCTTCGCCAGTATCAACAACACGCTTCTTCTCGTTTAAATAGTTACGTAAATAACTATCAATAACTCGAGGATTCTGACCATCTTGAATAGCTAGAATACCATCTAGAATTAAGCGACGATTTAGCTTCTCTTGTTCCTTACGTAATTCCAATTTATATGCAATAGGGAATGCAATCATGTTTGAAATAACAGAACCATATAATGTGGTTAAGAGTGCAACCGCCATTGCTGGACCAATCGATTTAGGATCATCCATGTTTGAAAGCATACCAACCAAACCAATAAGCGTACCAATCATACCCATTGCAGGAGCTACATCACCAAAAGCAGTAAATACGCCAACACCTTTTTCATGACGTTCATTAGTCAATGCGATGTCTTTTTGTAGTGTTGCCTTAACCACTTCCGCATCATGGCCATCAACCAGTAAATCAATGCCTTTCTGCATAAATGAATTACTGATTTCTTTTTCTTCTAATGCCAAAAAGCCACCTTTACGTGCTGCATCTGCCATTTCAACAATGGTTACGATCAAATCAACGGGCTCGTCGGTTTTGAACATAAATGCTTTTACTGCAATTTTACTTGCGCCAAAAAACTGACCTACCGTAAATTGCATCAATACAACAAATACTGAGCCACCCACTACGATAAGTACTGATGTTGTGTCCATAAAAATGGCGAGGCCACCTGCTAGTACCATTGCCATTATAATAAATGCAAAACTACCAACTAAGCCTATTAATGTTGCTAAATCCACAGAGCGCTCCCCTATCTTGCTTCTTGTGTTTATTGATAATGAGCTAAGCAAAAACTAAGCCATAAATATCATCACTTTTTTGCCGCTTCTTTCTTATCGACCAAAGACATCAATGGTTTAATTTTTTTATTAAAAAAAACATCTTCACCAATAGATTGTTTGAAAATTAACCCCTATTAAGTAAATTTTACTTTTATGTATCACTTTCTCACCACTTCAATTGACCCGTTACCTTCTCTGAGTTACCTTTCTTGGATCATTTTAAGAGTGAATCATTATGGCTGTAAAAAAACCGGAAAATTTATCATTTGAAGCGGCAATAGAAGAACTGGATTCTGTCGTAAACCAATTAGAAAGCGGCGATCTGCCTCTTGAAGATGCCCTAAAGAAATTTGAGCGTGGTATTTCACTGGCAAGAGCTGGCCAAGAAAAACTTACTCATGCCGAGCAACGTGTCGATATTCTTTTGCAAGCTGATGATAATGCGGAACTAACCCCTTTTGATACCAATGATGACTGATTCACTTAAACAACAATTACCAATTTTTCAACAACGTAACATTGAACATCTGAATCAATGGCTTGAAAAAATTGCGATCCAACAACAGCCACTTACTGAAGCGATGAAATATGCGTTATTACTAGGTGGTAAGCGTGCGCGTCCTTATCTTGTCTATATTACGGCAAAAATGTTAGGTATCAATGCCGAACACGCTGATGCTGCCGCTGCCGCTGTAGAGTGTATTCACTCGTACTCATTAATTCATGATGACTTGCCGGCAATGGATAATGATGAACTACGCCGTGGTCATGCGACATGCCATATTAAATTTGATGAAGCGACGGCTATTCTTGCTGGTGATGCATTACAAACATTAGCTTTTGAAATCCTTGCTAATGGTGATCTCGCAACAGAAGCTGAGTCATCTCGAATTGATATGATCCGTGTGTTATCAAAAGCCTCTGGTGCTTCTGGTATGTGTATGGGTCAATCTCTTGATTTACAAGCGGAAGGAAAACGAGTTGAACTTGCCTCTTTAGAACAAATTCATGCCCATAAAACAGGGGCATTAATAAAGAGTGCTATTCAGTTAGGCGCTTTATGTGCTGGAGAAAAAGGCAAAGCAATTCTTCCTCAACTTGAAACATACGCCGACGCTATTGGTCTAGCTTTTCAAGTTCAAGATGATATTTTAGACATTACTAGCGATACCGAGACTCTCGGAAAACCTCAAGGTTCTGATCTAGAATTAGAGAAGAGTACTTATCCAGCCCTATTAGGACTCGAAGGTGCTCAACAAAAAGCTGAACAATTATACCAAACAGCAATTGATGCATTGAATGATATCCCTTATAACACGGATGCAATGCAAGCGTTCGCCCAATACGTCATTGCGCGTAAAAACTAAAACAGATAAGCGCTAATACTATGTCACTAGATATTTCAAAATACCCGATTCTGGCTTTGGCAAATACGCCTGATGAATTACGTTCTTTGCCAAAAGAAAGTCTACCTACTTTGTGTGATGAGTTACGTACTTATCTCTTAAATTCCGTAAGTAAATCTAGCGGTCATTTAGCATCAGGGCTTGGTGTCGTTGAACTTACCGTTGCTTTGCACTATGTCTATAATACACCTTTTGATCAGTTAATTTGGGATGTTGGCCATCAGGCTTACCCACATAAAATACTGACAGGTCGCCGTGAAAAGCTATCGACAATACGCCAAAAAGATGGATTACATCCATTCCCGTGGCGAGATGAAAGTGAATATGACGTTCTCTCTGTCGGTCACTCATCTACATCAATCAGTGCCGCGTTAGGTTTAGCGATCTGTGCTGAAAAAGAACAAGCAAATCGCAAAGTGGTTAGTGTTATCGGTGATGGTGCAATTACCGCTGGTATGGCATTTGAAGCCTTAAACCACGCAGGTGATATTCACCCAGATATGTTAGTTGTTTTAAATGACAATGAGATGTCAATTTCAGAAAATGTCGGTGCACTAAATAATCAACTTGCTCGTGTGTTATCAGGCAGCTTATATACCTCAATTCGTGAAGGCGGTAAAAAGGTTCTTTCTGGCACACCTACGATTAAAGAACTGCTTAAACGTACTGAAGAGCACCTAAAAGGCATGGTCGTTCCTGGTACTATGTTTGAAGAGCTCGGTTTCAATTATATTGGTCCTGTCGACGGACATGATGTGAACGAGCTAGTTCGTACCCTTAAAAATATGCGTAACCTTAAAGGGCCGCAGTTTTTACACATCATGACGAAAAAAGGTAAAGGCTATGAGCCCGCTGAGAAAGATCCAATCAGCTATCATGGTGTACCTAAATTCGACCCAAGTAATAACTCTCTACCAAAAGCATCAGGTGGTAAACCAACATTCTCAAATGTGTTTGGTGATTTCCTTTGTGATATGGCAAAAGAAGACGATAAACTAATGGCCATAACTCCCGCAATGCGTGAAGGTTCTGGTATGGTTCGTTTTTCAAAAGAATACCCAAGCCAATACTTTGATGCTGCGATTGCTGAACAACATGCAGTGACACTAGCCAGTGGTATGGCTATCGCAGGCTATAACCCTATCGTTGCTATCTACTCAACATTTTTACAACGTGGTTATGATCAGCTGATCCATGATGTCGCTATCATGAATCTTCCTGTTATGTTTGCCATTGATCGTGCAGGTTTAGTTGGCGCTGATGGCCAAACACACCAAGGTGCGTTTGATATCAGCTTTATGCGTTGCATTCCAAATATGGTGATCATGACACCAAGTGATGAAAACGAATGTCGTCAGATGCTCTACACTGGCCATAAACATACGGGTCCAAGTGCCGTTCGTTACCCAAGAGGTAGCGCTACTGGCATTGCTGTTGATAAAGATATGCAACCATTAGAAATTGGTAAAGGTCGTTTGGTTCGTGAAACTAAGATTAGCGAAAAAGGTGAACGTGTTGCTATTTTAAACTTCGGTACTTTCTTAGCAAGTAGCTTAGAAGCGGCTGAAAAACTCGATGCAACCGTTGCTGATATGCGCTTTGCCAAGCCTCTTGATGAAGCACTTTTATGTGAGCTAGTCACAAGTCACGATGTGTTAGTTACCATTGAAGAAAATGCGATTTCTGGTGGTGCTGGTTCAGGTGTAATTGAATTCTTGATGAAGAATCGCTTAATTAAGCCTGTTCTACAATTAGGTTTGCCTGATGAGTTCATTGCTCAAGGTACACAAGAAGAAATGCACGCTGAACTTGGATTAGATGCGCAAGGTATTGAAAAACAGATCAGAGACTATCTTGATCTTTAAACACATCCTATCTGATTTTTGGTGAGACATAAAAAATGCCACAACTCTGTGGCATTTTTTCTTTTGATATCTAGCTATATTTAGCCTAATTTTGGAGCATCGAAATTAGTTGGTTCATCGGTATAAATACACACGTTCCACTTATCAACTAAGCCATCTTCTGCAATGCATTGTTGCTCAAAAAACTGCTTAATCTCTTCACGTTGGCAATGCGCCTCAAATGCTGCGTTATCAGCCCAAATCTCATTAAATGCAATAGGAAAGCTTTCACCTTCTGCAAAAGGACTTTGTAGCTGACGAGTCACGGTATATTGCAAACAACCATCTTCACGCATTGTATTTGGTTCTAGATTTTGCAATACCGTAAATAATGCATCCAATTTACCTTCTTTTGGTAGAAACTGTGCAATACAATATACTTTCTTAGACATTTGAGATCCCTTGTAATAATTGACTAACATCCGTTTATCTTTCATTATCAAACACACTATTTCTAACTTAATTGAGCCTTTTAATGAAATCAGACGTAGATAAAATGCTAAATAAACATCAACAACTTACGCATAGTGTTGATGTAAAAGTGACGTCCCACACCCAACGTGACGTTGGTGATTGGATACAGCATACCATTATGATCGAAAACTGTAATGTTCCATTTAAGTTTAATAGAACAAAAGCTTACCAAAGTCTCAAAGGGGCAAAAGTAAATCTAACTTACTATCCTTTCTCTGAAAAAATTGCAGGATTTGATATAGAAGTAATGAAAGTTGTGCGAATTAAACGCAGTTAATCATTACTCTGCGACTTATAAAAAACCAACGCATCAAGAATAGACTTTTCTCTAATCGGCTTGGTTATAATGTAATTCGCTCCTGCTAATAAAAATTCATCTCTTGCTTCCTGTAGAACATCTGCGGTATAAGCATAAATAGGTATTGTGAGTTTAAGTTCTTCGCGTATGTATTTAGTCGCTTCAATACCACTCATTCCAGGCATTTGATTATCCATCAAAATTAAATCAAATGACTTTTGTGATATTCTTTCAATACCTGCTTTTGCAGAGGTTGCCCATTCAACATTCAAATTATATTTTTGGCAGTAAGCTTTAGCGATATAGGCGTTTGATTTATTATCTTCAATAAGTAACACTTTAAGATCAGAGGGTAACTGCGATTGATAATTGTTTGGGCTTAACTCTTGAGACCTTTCCTCTGTTTCTATCATTGAAACCGGAACGTTCACATAAAATGAAGAACCTACGTTAATACTACTTTGAACATAGATATCCCCGTTAAGCAGATCTAATAATTGTTTAACTATGGCTAAACCTAACCCGCTCCCACCAACTTTTCTTATTTCAGTTGACTCGACTTGGATAAAAGGTTCAAACATACGAGCTTGTTCATCAACATTGATCCCTATCCCTGTATCTTCTACAACAAGACACAAGTTTGTTTTTGACTCGTCACTCTTTAACGTCAATGTCAGTTTTACTTGACCTTTCTCGGTGAACTTAACTGCATTACTCAATAAGTTAAACAATATTTGAGTTAGTCTAACCTGATCTGAGTTAATCAGAGCTTTACTATCAATCCTATTATTAATAACGAATTCAATTCCTTTTTCACTACAAATAGGCGTATAAATAGCATTAATAGTTTCTAATACTTCATTTAAAACAAAAGGCTCACAATTAATATTGAGTTTATCTTGTTCTATTTGAGAGAAGTCGAGAACATCATTCAATACAGCCAGAAGGTGCTCCCCTCCCTGATGTAATATTTTAATTTGTTTCTCTTGCTCAAGAGTTAAATTACTTTGCTTTAATAGACTAGAAATACCCAATATTCCATTTAATGGCGTACGGATTTCATGACTCATTCTTGCTAAAAAATCAGACTTAACTTGAGTCGATTTTTCCGCAGCGGCTTGAGCTTTATAGCTTTCTTCTTTTGCTTTAATCAGTTCTATAAACGTTTGTTCAAGCTTACTTCCTATGTTATCAAACTCCATAATGCCACTGCCTTGATATTTAGTACTGGCATTAGTTTTAGACACTTCATTGGTATACTTAAGTAACGAGTTTAAGGCGAGTAATATTTTATGCTCAAACAACCCTCTAATTAAAACAGCAAGCGCAATAAGAACAAAGAATGACAATACAACACTATATATAAATCTTTGCTCCAATGCCTCTATGTTGTCCCTATTTTTAAGAGAGACTATAGATAATGTTCCATTGAGCGACTTTATATTTATTTCAGTTATATTTAATATTTTATTTGGAAGTCTTAAAGAAGGATTTAATATTGCTTTTTTTATATTAGCATATTCTTTAGAACCTTTATTTATACTTGATGCAATAGGCTTATTATCATTAACAATAAGAATCCCTTGACTGTTACTGATTGTTTTTAAATCATGCATGAAGGAAATATTATTATTTAATATGGCAGCATTATATAAATACCCTCTCACTTTTCCTGTTTTTGAAAATACTATCGGGGTCTTTCTTATTAAAAGGTGAGCCTGTGGTGCGGATTTATCTACCATCATATAATACCAAGTATTTATATGAATATTTTCATCAATAATATCTTGAAGATTATCTTCTATCAGGCCAAGAAATAAATTATTCCCATCATCCCAATAAAGAGAATTATCTATTTCAATAAATCTAAAATCAGGTGAATTATAAGGGGATTTAGATTCAATATCTGAAAAGTAACGTTCGAGACTTAATATTTTATCTTGTTTTTCATCATCTTGAAGACCTAAACTACCGGCATCTGTATCTTGCCTTATTTGTAAAATAGAGAGTCTATGGTTTAGATGATTTATAATTAAGTTCGATGTTTGCTGTAAGTTTCTTTTTACTTCTTCATTAATGGTATTAATGCTTAACTGGTAAGTATGTATTGTAATACCTACCGTCAAGATAGAAAATATAATAAAAATAGCACGGAAAATAAGATCCGCTAATGATGCTTTTTTTAAAATATTTCCTTTACTCATGTTTTAAATCTACACCAGAATAGCGAAAGGCTTTTTCTTTTAATCGTTGAAGTTCTTCAGGTGAAGTTTCTGATGTTACCATTTCAAAGTCACCAGAGAATACGGTAGGTACTCTTCTTCCTTCGAGATCCAGCTTTATAGCTTCAGCCATCGCCACTCCAGTGTCATCATTCATTCGCATGACTGTAGCACCTAGCTCGCCATTTTCTATCGCGGCTAACTCTAGAGAACCTCCTCCCCAACCATTAACAATAGGTTTGGTTTTTGAGCTTTTCTCTAGTGCTTTTACTGTACCTAAAGCAATATCGGTCGAAGAGGCATAAATAAAATCAATATCGCTATTGTTATTTATAATGCTCTTCGTTGCGTCAAAAGCACTCTCTTCAGTAGATTCAGTATAGAAAGAGGAAGTTAATGTATATTTCTTATTATCCATTGATTGAACAAATACATCTCCTCTCGCTGTACTTAGATAGCCATACGAATAATACAACATTGCATATTTAGCACCTTGGGGGAATTTTTCCTGATAATATTTAGCCAGTAATTTAGTGCCTAGCACATGGTCAAAACCAACATATAATAAAGGCTGGTTATCACGCCATGCTTTCACTGGTGTTGTAATATTCTGCAAAATGATTTTCGTATCAGGACTTTGAATCACGTGTTCGATAAACTTGCGATGGCGAGTGGTATTTAATGTAAAAATTAAATAGTCTGCTTTTTTCTCAATAGCATCATACAATGAACGGCTTTGCTGTTTAAAATCAACATTAAGTCGAGTTGAAACAGGCGTTAGTTCATAGTTTATATTCAATGCCTTCAAACGAGATTCAAAGGCAATTAAATTACGTTTCCAATAATCAGAGGCTTGCTCGCCAGGGTAAACAAATGAAATTTTCACTGGTTTTTCTTGCTTTAATGCTAAAGGAACCGGAGTTTCTTTCACCATGCTCTTTAGAGAGTCAATGACTTTTTTTTCTTCTGGGTATTTATCCAAATATTGATTATAGCCCCAATAACCGACTAGAACAGGATCTGAAAGTACCGCTTTTGAATAACTAAGAAAAGTGACCAACACTAAGAATAAAGAACAAATTTTTGCCCTGACTTTACACATTGTTTATAACCAACCAGAATATTTTCCAACAGCCCAAAGGCTAATTAGAGCCATAAATCCAGCGACAATATCATCAAGCATAATGCCAAAGCCGCCATGAACTTTGTTATCTAGCCATCCAATTGGCCAAGGTTTTACCATGTCGAAAAATCGAAACAAGATAAACCCTGTAAGTAACCATTTCCAATCAGTTACTGATAAGTTTAAATAAGGAACAATACTCATTGTGATCCATAACCCAACGAATTCATCCCAAACAATAGAGCCATGGTCATGAACTTTCATATCAGATGAGGTTACATCACAGATTTTAATTCCCACAATTGCTGAGATAATCACAGCAACAACAAAAAGATAAAAAGGCAATTGAGCAAGCAATAAGTAAAATGGTATTGCCGCTAATGTCCCCATTGTTCCTGGAATTATGGGCGCTAAACCACTACCAAAACCAGTTGCCAGCAAGTGCCACGGGTTTTTTAAGCTAATTAATGCTAGTGGGTTTGTCATACATTACTCCTAAAATGGTCATAGCCATGTAGCGTCCAGTCTAGTTTACTTATTTGCCTATGCAATTGTACACTATCCCGTATATTGGTAAATGGCTGATCAACTATTTCACCAATTATACTAACGTTTTGATTTAAAAGGGTAGTTATTTGTTTAATTGCTTCTCTATTCTCTTTAGGAGCAGTAAAACAAAGCTCATACTCTTCCCCACTAGTTAATGCTGTTTTCTGGCATTGCTCTCTACTTCCAGCGAAATACTGCATTAACTCATCAGAAATAGGTAACTGATCCACATCAATATATGCTCTCACATTCGATTGTTTCAGTATATGAGCAAGATCTGAGATTAGCCCATCAGATATATCAAGCGCTGAATGACATAAGTGACGTAAACGTTGAGCTAATTCAACTCTTGGGGTCGAGTAATAATGTCTGCGTTCTAATTCTAGTTCAAGCTCGGTTTTTATCTGCTTAGATGTATTTAATAGCACCTCAAGACCAGCAGCGCTATCACCAAGAAGCCCAGTAACATAGATATCATCCCCTGCTTTTGCCCCTTTACGAGTTAACGCTTCTCCTCTTGGAAGGATGCCTTGCACCGTTATTGTAATACTCAACGGGCCTTTTGTTGTATCACCACCAATCAATTGGACATGATGTTGCTTGGCCAAACCAAAGAAGCCTTCGCAAAAACCATTAAGCCATTCTTCATCAGGCTCTGGCAGCGTTAGTGCGAGAGAAACCCATGTCGGCTTAGCCCCCATAGCGGCGATATCACTAAGATTTGATGCTAATGCTTTATAACCAACACTTATCGGGTTCGCTGTCGCTAAGAAGTGGGTTCCTGCAGCTAACGTATCTGTTGTAATAGCCACTTGATGATTTTCAGGAACGGTCACTAATGCACAGTCATCACCAATACCAAGATCTACATCTTCTCTGGTGAGGTTCCCATGCACAAAGAACTTATCAATTAAATTAAATTCACTACTCATAGTATATAAAATGCTGTTTTTTAGTTATAAAAAAGGCCAGCGATTAGGCTGACCTTTACTATTAATTAGTATGCTAAATCCAACTTACTTTTTACGTAATGTTGGAGCCGCTTTATCTAATACACCATTTACAAATTTGTGGCTATCTTCTGCTGCGAATACTTTTGCAAGTTCAATCGCTTCATTGATAACAACTTTGTAAGGTACATCGTCACGATTCATCATTTCATAGATAGACATACGTAATAACGCAAGTTCCATCTGATCAAGATCTTGAAGTGGACGAGATAAGTATGGACGCATTTTACCGTCTAACTTAATGTGGTTAAGAGCAACACCAGAGAAAAGATCGCGAAAATACGCTACATCTGTATCTGGAGCTTGTAGCTTAGGCTCTTTTGCATGATGCTCTTCTTCATCATACTTATCTGCAGTTAAAAACTGCTCTTCAATATCAGCAACATTTTCTTTGCTTAATTGCCATGAATAAATTGCTTGAAGCGCAAATTGACGTGCATTACGACGTGCGGCTGGTTTCACACTAACCCCCATTAGGATTCGATTTGAGACAGAACATTAATCATTTCGAGTGCGCTTAGTGCAGCCTCTGCCCCTTTATTACCAGCCTTGGTACCGGCGCGCTCGATTGCTTGATCGATAGTATCTACAGTCAGAACACCAAATGCCACTGGAATGCTATATTCCAGAGATACTTGTGCTAGACCCTTATTACATTCACTACATACATAGTCAAAATGTGGTGTACCACCACGAATAACAGAACCCAATGAAACAATTGCATCATATTTTGCTGTTTTAGCTACTCGTTGAGCAACTAACGGTAATTCTACGGCGCCAGGGCAGCGAACAACTGTGATGTTTTCTTCAGATACTTGACCAAAACGCGTTAATGTATCGATAGCGCCTGAAAGTAGACTTTCATTAATAAAGCTATTAAAGCGAGAAATGACAATTGCAATTTTCGCATTAGGAGCAGCAACGCCGCCTTCAATTACGTTCATAAGCCTTCCTGTATCTATATTATTCCAATTAAACTGGGTAACTATTTTCAACTACGTATTCATAGTGAGAATCGCCGGATTCTATCACAGCTTTGTGACAAATATCTAATTATTTGGGCTCTATTTACACAATAGAGCCCATCAATACGCTATTTTGAAACGTATTCAACCACATTAAGGCCAAAGCCTGATAATGAATGGTAACGCTTTGAAGACGATGATAACAGGCGCATATCAGAAATACCCATATCAGCTAAGATTTGAGATCCGACACCAACGCGGCGTGACGTACCTTGCTTCTTAGCCATCGTCGGCGCTTCACCGCTATCTTGACGCTCTAGTACCTTAATTTTATGCACAATGCTATCAGTTGATTCTTCATTGCCTAAAATCACAAGTACGCCACCCTCATCTGCAATACGTTGCATTGCCGTTGGTAGTGTCCAGCTGCGTTCAGCACAGCGATCAGAATGAAGAATATCAGTAAACGTATCCTGAAGATGCACACGAACTAATGGTGCAGTACCTGACGTATTTTCTTTCTTCATTGCATAATGAAGTTGATTATCAATCGTGTCACGGTAAGTAACTAAATCAAAATCACCAAATTCTGTTGGTAATTTACACTCAGCAACACGCTCAATCGTTGTTTCATTGTCGTTACGGTATTCAATTAAGTCTGCAATTGTGCCTAACTTAATATCATGCTTTTCAGCAAATACTTCTAAATCAGGGCGACGAGCCATTGTGCCGTCATCATTTAAGATCTCAACAATAACACCGGCTGGTTCAAAACCTGCTAAACGCGCTAAATCACAACCTGCTTCAGTATGTCCTGCACGAGTTAGTACACCACCTTCTTGTGCTGCAAGAGGGAAGATATGACCAGGTTGAACTAAATCTGCTGCCACTGCATTTTTTGCCACTGCCGCTTCAACCGTACGAGAACGATCAGCTGCTGAAATGCCTGTAGTTACGCCTTCAGCGGCTTCAATAGAAACCGTAAAGTTAGTCGTAAACTGTGCGTTATTATCTTGCACCATTGGTGGAAGACCTAGATTTTCACAACGATCTTTCGTCAGAGTTAAACAAATCAAACCACGACCATGTGTTGCCATGAAATTGATTGCTTCTGGTGTTATTTTTTCTGCTGCAATGATCAAATCGCCTTCATTTTCACGATCTTCATCATCCATTAGGATAACCATCTTACCTAAACGAATATCTTCAATAATGTCTTTTGCTGAGCTAATTGCCATGTGAAATACCTTTAATATATTAAGTTAGGTTAAGTGGTTATTTTAAGAAACCTGATTTTGCCAAAAGATCCATCGTAACAGAAGACTCAGGTTGCTCTTCTTTCTGTCCGATCACAAGTCTTTCTAAATATCGAGCAATGACATCCACTTCTAGGTTCACTTTTTGACCTACAGAGAAATTGTCCATTGTTGTTTCAGCTGCCGTATGAGGGACAATCGTCAACTTAAATGCATTTTTACGTAAATCATTAACCGTTAGACTTATGCCATCAACCGTTATAGATCCTTTTTCTACCACGTACTTGGCTAAACTTTGTGGTAATTGGATCCAGAACTCAACCGCTCGACCTGTTTGATGGCGTTCAATGATTTCACCAACCGCATCAACATGACCAGAGACAATATGACCACCAAAGCGAGTGGTTGGTAACATGGCTTTTTCAAGATTCACTTTATCGCCCGCTTTGTAATCAACAAAACCGGTACGTTTTAAAGTCTCTAACGATAAATCAGCAGTATAGGTATGCCCAGTCATTGCAACGACCGTTAAGCACACACCGTTGGTGGCAATGCTATCTCCAAGCTTTACATCGCCCATGTCTAATTTACCAACATTGACGGTAACACTAATGTCTTCACCTTTTGGAGTGATAGCCTGAAGTGTTCCTATTGACTCAATAATTCCTGTAAACATCTGTTACCTTACTATTTTTGCTGTAATACGAATGTCTTTTCCGACCATTCGAACATCCGTAATGTCTAAGTCTATTGCTTCAGACATGGCTTTTAATCCAACTAGATTCAATAAGCTGCGTCCATCAGCACCCATAAGCTTAGGCGCAAGATAAATGATCAACTCATCAACTAAATTTGCTTTTATCATGCTTGCCGCTAATGTCGCACCTGCTTCGACCCAGATATGATTAACGTTATATTCTTGTGCTATTTTATCTATGACTTCAGATAATATCAGCTGTTCGTCATCGCCTACATTGCAATGAAGATGACTTTCTTGAGCAGCTACGGAGTGAGAAAGCTGAGAAGAAACGGTCGCAACCTCTCCCTCTGTCATAAATAACTTAAGTTCAGGAGTTAGCTGGTGTTGGCGATCTAAGATAATACGTAAAGGCTGTCTTAATGCTTCTTTTGGGTAGGATTTTTGTATCGATACAGGAAGATCTTCCCAACGCACATTCAATGAGGCATTATCTTCAATCACCGTTTTCGATGTAGATAAAATAGCCCCTGATTGAGCGCGATAACGCTGAACATCTTGTCTCGCTTCTTTTGAGGTTATCCATTGACTCACCCCATTTTCCAAAGCCGTTTTTCCATCAAGGCTGGCAGCCATTTTTAATTGAACAAATGGTTTCTTTGTTTCCATTCGTTGTAAAAATGAAGGGTTTAGGGCTCTAGAATCTGCTTCTAATAAACCTGAGGCGGTCTCAATACCAGCAGCATTTAACATAGCTAAACCTCGTCCTGCGACTTGAGGATTTGGATCAACCATGGCACAAATAACTTTACTTACTCCAGCGTTAATTAACCCTTCAGCACAAGGCGGAGTTCTTCCGTAATGAGAACAAGGTTCTAACGTAACATACGCAGTAGAACCTTTGGCATTTTCACCTGCTTGACGTAATGCATGAACTTCCGCATGCGGTTCGCCCGCTTTTAAATGCGCTCCCTCTCCAATAATCTGTCCATCTTTAACCAGCACACAACCAACGTTTGGGTTTGGGGCGGTGGTATAAATACCTTGCTTTGCCAGTAAAATGGCCTTTTGCATCATTTGGTGATCTTGGGAGGTAAATTTCATGTTATTTCTCTAATTTTGCGATTTCTTCACCGAACTCTTTGATATCTTCAAAACTACGATAAACCGAAGCAAAACGAATATATGCCACTTTATCGAGTTCTTTCAATTGGTCCATAACCAGATTACCAATCATATCTGATGGTACTTCTCGTTCACCTGTTGCTCGTAATTGAGATTTAATGGTATTTAATGCTAACTCAACTAAATCTGCACTAACAGGGCGCTTCTCTAATGAACGATATAACCCACCTGACAGTTTATCTTCATTAAACGGTTCACGATTGCCATTTGATTTTATCACTTTTGGCATCACTAACTCGGCGGATTCAAAGGTAGTAAAACGTTCATTGCACGCTAAACATTGACGACGACGACGTACTTGATGGCCATCAGAAACCAATCGCGAGTCAATGACTTTCGTATCTGTTGCGCTACAAAATGGACAATGCATAGTTGCCTCCTATATTTTTTTATTTAGTGTACAAGAAAAGCAGAACTGTGCCTATGCTCAAGTGATTAAGCAACGATATATGTTAGTGTTATGTCAATAAAAAAACACTAAGTAACTAAAGTGTCAATATATATTGCCGATGTTATTAAACACACCTATTTTTATTCTAAGGCTATCTATGACGTTATCTATTTTAAAAAGCATCAAATACCGATTATTAGTCATATCGTTATTACCTACATTAATCATTTCTGCATTTTTAATTCAATTATTTAATCAGGAAAACAGTAATGTCCATAATGCGAACTTTTCACTAGAAGCGGTAACCCTTTTTAATTCTCTTGATGATGTTGCTCATAGCTTTGCCGTTGAACGAGGTTTAACTGCAGGGTTTATTGCCTCTAAAGGTACTTCAGGTAAAGATAAGTTAATTGCCCAGCGTAAAAAATCAGATGATGCCGAACAAGCACTCCGTAGTTTTAACGCTGAGTTTTTAGATAAAGAGATGGTGAACCTCGTACTGTCAGACATTATTAAGCAGTTAAACAATAAAAATAACATTCGCTCTCAAGTTGATAGTCTATCAATTACAGACTCTCCTTTCGTTTATTACTCTACATTGAATCAATTATCTCTCGACTCTATCTCTGTAATTATAGGAAGTATCGATTCTCAAGATTTACGTAATGAAATGTTAGGGTTATCTGCACTTTTACAAGTAAAAGAAGAAGCAGGTAAAACACGAGGAGCGTTAAATGGTGCATTCGCAGGTAAGAAATCTAGCTTAGATAAGTATGCAGACATCAATAATTACCTTTCAACAGAATCACTTGCTATTCGTAAAGCCAACTCTGTGCTCTCTTCTCATTTTATTGAATTACTAGCCTCAGCAACTCGTTCAAATACATGGAAACAGGTTTCTGATATTCAGCAGAGATACCTATCTCAAAAACAAAATTTAGTCTCGTTAGATGGTCCAAATGCGAATGAGTGGTTTGCTCTTGCCACACAACGAATTGGGCTTATTAAGGGGATCACAGATAGCATATCTCAAGATCTGAATACCGCAGCAAATGAGAACATGAGCCAAGCAAAACTTAATCGTACTATTTATATTGCGATTGCCCTGCTGTTGATTCTTCCAATTACCCTTATCAGTTTCACCACCGCACGTTCAATCAGCCAGAGAATGGCCTCTTTTAGTCGTCGAATCAATGAGATTTCAGCAACTAAGAATTTAACGCTAACGCTTGAAGATAACAATGAAAACGAATTTGATCATATTGCCAAAGATATTAATTCATTAATTGAAAGTATTTCATTACCACTTCGAACGGCTCATACTGTAGCCTCTCAAACTCAAAATGAGCTTAATTTATTGAGCCAACACCTCCAAAAAGCAACTAAATCAAGCCAAGCGACTTTAACTCACTGCGATAGCATTGCTACCGCCATGACTGAAATGGCTCAAACAAGCTCTGAAATTGCAGGCGTAACAAACAGCGCGAATGAGACAACAACCGAAGCAACAAACAATGCGACAGAATGTAAAAGTCACACGATTAATACCGCTGATATAGTGAATGATTTACATCGCAGTATTATTAATACCCACGAGCACGTTGAACACTTAGGGCAACAGACTCTTAATGTTTCTGACATTTTAGATACGATTACTGCGGTATCTGAGCAAACTAATTTACTTGCTCTAAACGCGGCTATTGAAGCGGCTCGAGCAGGAGAACAAGGTCGAGGGTTTGCAGTCGTTGCCGATGAAGTAAGAAAGTTAGCTCAACGAAGCCAGGAAGCTACCAGTGATATCCGTCAATTATTGGATACAATTGGTCATAGTGCTAAACACTCATTTGCTTCAATGGAAGAGAGCAAAACACTAAGTGCAAAAACTCAAGATAGTGTAAATTCTTCAACAGCCTTTATTGATTCATTGCACTCTGCTGTTTCTGAAATCGACAATTTTAATACCAGTATCTCAGCGGCTACATTAGAACAATCTGAAACAGCAAATGCGGTAAATGCGGATATTGATGATTTAGCATCGCTAGCAAATGGAACCAACGAGCTTATTCATCATCTTGAAACGGAAATGCAGCATATAGAACAAACAATGGCTGAGCTAACCTCTCAAATTAACACCATTAAGGTTTAGCTCTGATTTATTTGATTGAAACTCGCATTCAGTAGATATACACGATATATTTATAAGATAATGTAGCTTAAGGGAATTATCATAATGAAAAAAATCAGTTTAACGTGTGTGTTTGCACTAGTTTTAGCTGGCTGTAGCAGCGCACCAAAACAACAAGACAATTATCAAGATGCCTCTTTTGAGCTATGTAATACTGAAGTGAAAGTATATTCAGTTAGTGATGATGGCCGTGTTCGCATCATTTGTAGCGACGGTTCTAAATTCCAATTAAACAATGAGAAAACGCTAGATATCATGCGTGATATTAACGTTGATTACTGTACAGGTGAAGGTCTAGGTAAGTTTAATGAAACAAGCCGTTACTACACTTTCCAATGTAAATCTGGCGCGTTGATTAATATTAATAAGTAAGTTTTTATTTACTTACTTATTGTAAAAAGCCCCCGAACTTTATGGTTCGGGGGCTTTTTTTGTTATGACTTCCTATTAATTAGGTAGCGTGTTGATAGTTAGTGGACTTACCTTTGGTTTAGGTAATGTTAAACCAGACAACAGGTTAACTGTACCTGTGACACCACCAGAATATGTCTTCGAGCCATCAGTATTGGTACTTGATGTTTCACCAACGTTCCATGTTTGGAAGAATTCACTTAAGTCATAACCAGACACATAAGAGCTACACACCATCAATAGATCACCACCAGATAAACCAGTTTGAGTTGAACTACAGTAATTCTTACCGCCATCCGTTTCTTTACCATCACGAGCTAAACGGTGCATCAGCTTGATCATATTCCAGCCTTGATCTTGGTTGTAGATAGTTGGTTTCGTTTCGCCATCAGCATACCAACGATCAATGTCGAAATGATTTTCAGCCCAAATCTTCAGTTGACCAAACATCACTAAACGAAGTCCAGCATCACCATGACTCCATGCGTGACCATTATTAGAGCTTAACCAAGTTGGCGCTTTTTGAATACTCGTTCTAATACGATCCATTTCTGGGTTAGCATTACGGCCTTCCAACTCTTGCATATACAGAGCTAGGAGGTTATTTGTTACTTCAGTACTACCCGGCGCCGAGAATGGTGCTGAAGCAAGGTTATGACCAACTTCGTGCCATACCAACCAATCATCAATTGCATTTGTTGGTATTTTATTTGAGTCAACATTAAATGAACTACTCATCACAGGGTAACCTGAATGCGCCGCACCAATCGAAATCTGTACATCATTCACAAAACGATGACGGAACTCTTTTAGTTCTGGATAAGTAAAGCGACGATGTTTACCATCTAGACTCACTTCATCACGACCGTAAAAATCACTTGCTGCATCAGCAAAGCGGTTCATATTTTTACTGAATTCATTAAGATCAGCTGTCTTAACGTTATTAAGAGCTGTAGTGTAAATAAATGAACCCGTATCAATTTCTGCGATTGGCGCAGTTGAAGAATCAGGTGTATTTACCCACTCACCAAGGTTACTCGCAGGATCTTTTTTCCACCATGCCGCTTTTTCAACACCGTCCAAATTAAATTCAGCGACTGTTGAAGCACCACTTAATGTTTCTGTCGGTTTAATATAAATTAAACCACCATAAGGAACTTTAAATGTTGTTGTATTACCATCGTGAGCAAAGCTCATCTGCATTCTAGGAGGACGGTTTAAACTTGTCTCGTGTTGTGGCTTACCTGTTAAATCATCCGCCATCATAACGGTAATCATTGCAGTTACACCATCACTAACCGTCACCTCACTTAATTGAGGTGCCCATAAGCCCGTTGATTGGTTATTTCCTGCTGAATAACTTACCGCTTTGCCAGCTGTTTCAATATTAACGACTTCAGATGTTGTAGCGCCAACGGTTCGACCAGGGTATTTAGTCGTATCAACCGTTATTTCATGATCCCAGAAAGAACGACCTAACATAATGCGAGTTAACGGTTTTTCCATGTAATTTAGTGGGTAACTAGGGTTCATTTGTCCCGCTAATTCACCTTCACCATGAATCATACCATTCGCGATTAATGTTGCTTTTAGATCGACCGGACAAGCAGCTTCTTGAGCATCAGTTTGATGTTGGTTATCTGTATAACAATTTAAGAAGTTAACCGCAGTTTTAAATCCTAATTCATCTTGAACATTAGGATCATAAGCGTATGGGTTATCGTTCCACATCCAAATTGAAAGATTATCGTACGTCTGATTTAGCTCAACGGTAGATAAACGTGCACCCTCCTTACCTTTAGTACGGTAATACATTTCATGCTCCATTAAAGCATTAAAATTGTCACCAAGGTTTGCAGCTTTAACCATGCTTTCTACAATATCTTGGTTCATTTGATAGCGATCAAAATCAGCACGCCCATACGCACCACGAACTTGTACACCATCACCTTGACGAGTTTCTATACAATTAAATTCATACTCATAAGAATGAGTACATAAAGGTGTTCCTTCAAATGCTTCTTGTAATTCAGATATAGCAGCTGCTCTTTCTTCACCATTCTTAACAAAAATGCGAGCGAACTTAGTCTCTACTATAGGAACGCCATCTTTATCTAATAAAGGGGCACCTTTATCATCACGTTTGATCATTTCATAAGTTGGAATTTCAAACTTAATCTTAGTTTCATCTTTAGTCCATTCAACCGAACCATCTTGATTTACTGTATACGGTTGTTGTCCATCGACATCTTGGAAGCGTTCAAGAACCACCATTTCATATTGACTCTTCACATGAAGATTGGGAGATGGCGCTTGACAGTAATATGACGAACCACAAAATGCTTGTGATGTTGGGGTAACATTACTCCCACCTAATGAAACACCAGCTGAATCAGCTAAACGTCCAATTGGTTCAGGGTTAGTCACTTTATCAATTGCATCCATAAATACAACACTGCCGCCTTCATTAATGTAAGTAATTAAAGCAGTAATATCATCTTGGCTTAGATTGGGATTTTCTAAATCAGCAATAAAACGATGGCTCATACCATCACCTTGAGGCTTAGGCGGATAAGCCTGAAGAATTAATAACGGCGTTTCACTTACTGATAAATGTCCAGAGAATCCATCCTTAGTTAACATTTTGACAAATGGTGAGAAACCAAAAGATCGGTTTACAAAGAAGTCATATTCTGTACCGTGTGATGTGCCAGGTTTAAGTAGTGTTGCTTTAGTAATATTTGTAGCAACATTAATATCTTTGATCGAGTTACCACCATTTAACCAAGTAAATAGATTAGAGAAAAAAATCCCCATACTTCCTTGATCATTACGCACATCATTTAATAAATAAAATGATGATGTACATTGTTGTGCCTCACTATCAATACGCACAAGTTCATGAGCCCAATAGTTATCAGGGCATGAAATAATGCTTGGGTACATGCTATTACCCATAAATACCACTTTACCAGAACCAATTTCGCCAGCGGTAACAAAAGGAAAACCAAAAGTAGCGTTATCTTTTGATACAAGAGGGATCGGCGGCATTTCTGTACCAGGATAAGTTGCAATATAAGGACGGCCTTCACGAGTCCATGCTTGCTGCTCTCCAAAAGGAATATCCTTATTGATATCCGCACGAGGCATCATAATAGGAAATGCTCGGTTAGATAAATTTAACGCTCGCATTCCTCGAGTATAACCCGTAGCACCATAAAAGCTGCCGTTGTCATTGAAGACATGAAAGCTAGTTACCCCACTAAATATTTTAGTTAGAGAATCGGTTACATAAGTACCACTATCTAGTGAGAATACATGTGAGATATCTGAAGAATAAAATGAGACTGGTTGCTGTTGTAACTCGGCATCAATAGCAGCAGTTAACCCATTTTGGAATTGTGAATCAAATTCATTAGGTAATAAAAACTCTGTTCCTTCAATTTTACCACCATTAGGTAAACTTAAATTAATCAGCTCGTTGATTACATTTGGGTAAAGGGAAAATGTCTCTTGAACTTTTTTAGAAATAACTAACCCATTATTGTTATTCTCTGCATAGCGTATAATTAACGATTGGATATTCGCTTTAACGATTGCATTATCACTAACGTCTGTGAGCTTATAACTAACTTGATTACCTGCAACACTACCAAATTCAAAAGTATCAATACCAAAAGTAAGCTTATCGCCCCACAAATATTCGAATTCACCATTTTCGTCCGTAATACCTACCGTATTGGCTGAAAAGAAATTAATTCCTGCCAATACGGTACCAGTATTATCTGTTAACTTACTTTTAGTTAATACTTTCGCTTCAGCACTTGGTTTATAGACATAGCTATTTTCTGCACTAGCAGAAACAAAGCCACTATTTAAATCATTACTTGTACCCGGTGTAACTTCAGGAACGATTAAACTATCAACATGAGATGACGGAGCTTTACCTATTTCATCCGTAGCTTTACCAGACACAAATATCTTAACTACTTCCTCGTCTTTTAAACTAGTTTCATTATAAATATTTCTAATTTCATCACTACTAACACGAGAAAGACAAATATTATCGGTGTTTTTACAATCACTAATTGATATAAGAACACTGGTTGCATTTTTACCATAAATGCCAATTACATCGAAACTATGAGGAACTAAATCTTCTACTGAAGTTTTTCCTTTTGATGGGAAAGGGGCTTTAAATGTCCCTAAAACCACATCATCCAATAAACAAGAGAATTCAACTCCTTGTTTAACAGTAAATGTCCCCGAACTTGTACCTAACTCAATGCCATTACATTCAACATCACCTATAACTGGTATTCCAGATGCTGCTAATGTTCCAACATAAGTAGCTGGCGGAATAATATCCGTAGGAGGAATAGGCTCAGGCTCCGGTGGGATAATATCTGTCGGCGGAATAATTTCAGGCTTAGTCGGGTTACCACCACCAAGCTCTATACTTTCCTGATTACAGCCAGCAAGCAACATTGATATCAACGATGCTAACAATAATTTTTTACTCATGATTCAACCTTTTAAAAGTGCTGAAACTAAACGTTCAGTTCACTGAGATCGAAACATACCACATTTATTTTTACTTATTCTCACAAATAATACAGAAATAGAATAAAAATCATGAATCAGAAATTCTTTCTCATGCTTATCATGAATTATCTGTACTTTAGTTCACAATTATTAACCTAAAAAATCATATAAATAACCAATAAAAAAGGCTAGCCCATCACAGGCTAGCCTTTTAAATTTAGTGTCGCGAAAGTATTAAGCGTATACAGGTAGACGCTTACAGATTTCTAATACTTTTGCTTTTGTTGCTTCGATAACAGACTCATCACCCATGTTGTCTAGAATGTCACACATCCAGCCAGCAAGTTCTTTCGCATCAGCTTCAGAGAAACCACGACGAGTGATAGAAGGAGAACCAACACGGATACCAGAAGTAACAAACGGGCTACGTGGATCGTTTGGTACAGAGTTCTTGTTAACGGTAATGTTAGCTGAACCTAGTGCCGCATCTGCTTCTTTACCAGTGATGTCTTTATCGATTAAATCAACTAGGAACAAGTGGTTTTCAGTAGAGCCTGAAACGATGTTGTAACCGCGAGCAAGAAACTCTGCAACCATCGCTTTTGCGTTAGCAACAACACGTGTTTGGTATTCTTTAAACTCTGGCTCTAGTGCTTCTTTAAATGCAACCGCTTTACCAGCGATAACGTGCATTAGAGGACCACCTTGACCACCAGGGAATACTGCTGAGTTCAGCTTCTTGTAAAGATCTTCACCTTCATTAGAAAGGATAAGACCACCACGAGGACCAGCAAGTGTTTTATGAGTCGTTGTTGTAACTACGTGAGCGTGTGGTACTGGGTTAGGGTAAACACCAGCAGCAATAAGACCCGCTACGTGAGCCATATCTACGAAGAAGTAAGCGCCAACTTTGTCTGCGATTTCACGCATACGCGCCCAATCACATACTTGAGAATAAGCAGAGAAACCACCAATGATCATTTTAGGCTTATGCTCTACTGCTAGTGCTTCCATTTCTTCATAGTTAATCTGACCAGCTTCATCAATACCGTAAGGAATAATGTTGTAAAGCTTACCAGAGAAGTTTACTGGAGAACCGTGAGTTAAGTGGCCACCGTGAGCAAGGCTCATACCTAGTACTGTATCACCAGCATTTAGTAGTGCCATGTAAACAGCGTTGTTCGCTTGAGAACCAGAGTGTGGTTGTACGTTTGCGTACTCTGCACCAAATAATTCACATGCACGGTTGATAGCTAATGTTTCAACTTTATCAACAAACTCACAACCACCGTAGTAACGCTTGCCAGGATAACCTTCTGCGTACTTATTTGTTAATTGTGAACCTTGAGCTTCCATCACTCGTGGGCTAGTGTAGTTTTCAGAAGCAATCAGCTCGATATGCTCTTCTTGACGTACTGTTTCTTCCTGGATTGCTGCAAACAAGTCTGCATCGTAATCTGCAATGTTCATATCACGCTTAAGCATCTGTATCTCCTGACTCAGATAAATATAAAACCCAAAAATAGCCCAGCGACGCAAACGATTACGTCACTAGTCTTAACTGCGATGTATTCTACATAATTTGATCTGGATCAGATACCCTAATTTGTATGTTTCTTTGTTATTTTTGTTGCGGATTACTCATTATCAACATGAACGAGACTCATAATATCCACTCATGTTGGTGTAACCTGTCAATTCTTAGCTTTACACTATGTAAAGGGTTTACTACAAAAACAGGCTTATATTTACGCTTAAATAATTGCATAAATTCAGAATCCTACTATTCTGGCGTCCATTATTTTGTTGGTATTAAATAGACTTATCGTTATGGAAAAAGTAAAACACACACACAAGGAAGATGTCATTGCTATTCTTACAGGCACTTTTCTCGTCTCTCAAGGCATTTTCTTTTTACAAGCAGCCGATCTCTTAACTGGCGGAACGACAGGACTTGCACTGTTAATTAGCCAAATGAGTGGGATCAGTTTCGGTATTTTATACTTCATTTGTAACTTGCCATTTTATGCTCTGGCTTGGCAGCGATTTGGAAAACGATTTGCACTAACTAGCCTAATTTCAGGTGGCCTTGTTTCTATCATGACTGATCATTTAAATATGATGATCTCGGTGGATCATATCAATGATATTTACTGCGCTATTGCAGGAGGTCTGTTGATGGGATTAGGGATGCTAATTTTATTTAGACACCGCTCAAGCTTAGGTGGCTTTAATGTCCTATGTCTTTTCATTCAGGAAAAATTTGGTATCTCTGTTGGTAAAGTTCAGATGGCGATCGATTTCTGTATCCTAAGTGCCTCTTTCTTCTTTATCACACCTTGGCTATTAGCCGTCTCTGTTCTTGGTGCTGTGGTACTGAATATCGTCCTTGCTATGAATCACAAACCAAATCGTTATATTGTAACTTATGGAAGCTAAATTAAAGCAGTAAACATTTAATACTAAAAAGGCGAAACATTATCAAATGCTTCGCCTTTTCTTTATTTCTCAAGTCAATAATTACTTGATTACTTTACAGTGATCTAAAACAACTCGTCCCAGTTCTAATCGTGCTTCATCGCCTTTTCCAAAAAACACTATCGCCGCACTAATGTCTGGCATTCCATCATCCGAAATGTACTTCATTCCTGATGCTGATACGGCACGCTTTAAAGCATAATCTTCTTTAGGCAGTTGCAGTAATGCTTTATCTTCATTAAACGTGATTTGAAAATTTCGCCCAGCGTCACATGCGTAATGAACAGGTTGTGCCGTTCCCATCTCTGGCATTGACGATGAACAGCCAGCGAGTAACCCTAGAGCCGTAAAAGCAAATAATTTCTTCATGATTTTCTCTCATACTTTTTTATTAACTATAGGATAAAACAAGCAAATACAGATGTTTCAAAAAAGATATTTATTTATATAAATGGCAAGCTACTTCATGCCCATCTTGGGAAATAATGTGTCTTAGCGGCTCTTTAGTAAAGCACTGACTTTCTGCTTTTGGGCAACGAGTTGAAAAACGACATCCTTTGGGAGGATTAATGGGAGAAGGAACATCTCCTTTTAAAATGATCCTCTCCTTTCCTCTAAACCTAGGATGAGTAACAGGTATTGCAGAAAGTAAGGCTTCGGTATAAGGGTGCTTTGGCGAATGATATAAGCTTTCTGAATCACCGTATTCGACAATTTTACCTAAGTACATGACAGCCACTTTGTCTGAGATATGCTTCACTACCGATAAATCATGAGCAATAAAAATCAACGCTAAGTTCATCTCTTTTTGTAAGTCTAATAACAAATTCACTATCTGAGCTTGAACAGACACATCTAAGGCTGACACCGATTCATCACACACTATCAATTTTGGCTTTAATGCTATCGCTCTTGCAATGCCAATTCGTTGTTTTTGGCCACCTGAAAACTCATGAGGATAACGAGTCACAGCGCTTACTGGTAAACCGACTTTAATTAATAATTCTTCTACCCACTGTTTACGCTCTTCTTTTGAACCGACGCCATGAATAACAAACGGTTCTTCCAAGATCATTTCAACGGTATGTCTTGGATTTAATGACTCGGTTGGATCTTGAAAGATAATCTGCATTTCTTGGCGAAGTGATCGCATCTCTTTATTGCTTAGATGAGTAATATCCTGACCTTCAAAAAATATACGCCCTGCAGTTGGTTCAAATAATTTAAGAAGGCTACGACCTAGTGTACTTTTACCACAGCCAGACTCACCGACGAGCCCGAGGGTTTCGCCTTTATTAACACTCAGCGAAACCCCATCAACGGCATGAACCACATATCCCTTATTAAAGATCCCTTTACCTGAATAAAAATGCTGTTTAAGCTCATCCACTCTTAATAATTCATTCATTTTATCACCTCATTATTAAGCACTAATGCGTTACTAAAATGGCAGCTTACATGGTGTAATAACCCAACTTCATTCATCATTGGAATTTCAGTGTCACATCTCTCCTGCTTGTATTTACAACGAGTAGAGAAACGACAGCCACTTGGCATCTCATTAAGTGAAGGGACGGTTCCTTGAATAGTCTCTAGTTCTGTTTTAGGTTGTAAGCTTAAACTTGGCATTGAAGACATTAAGCCTTGTGTGTATGGATGCTTGGGGTTATCAAACAACTCAAAAATCCCTGCTTGTTCTGCCACTCGCCCTGCATACATCACAACGACTTCATCACACACTTCAGCAACGACACCTAAATCATGCGTAATAAAAATGATCGACATACCTGTTTCATCTTGCAGTTTATTCATTAACTCTAAGATCTGAGCTTGGATCGTGACATCTAATGCTGTTGTCGGCTCATCACAAATTAAAATGTCAGGTTCACATGCCAAAGCAATGGCTATCATGACACGCTGACGCATACCACCAGATAAATTGTGAGGATATTCATGAAGACGAGAATCGGGTGACGGTATCCCTACTTTTTCTAGCATTTCTAAAGAATAACGAAGGCGCTGCTTTTTATCTAAATCTGGACGATGAAGTTCTAGCACTTCATTTATCTGCTTTCCTATGGTGTGCACTGGGTTTAGTGCGGTCATTGGATCTTGAAAAATCATCGAAATACGGTTTCCACGCATCTCATACAACTTATCAGGACTTAACTGAACTAAATCTGTCTCTCCATATAAAATTCGTCCTCCCACCACATTGCCATAAGGTTTTGGTAATAGACCCATAATCGACATTGCTGTGACACTTTTTCCGCAGCCGGATTCACCAACAATACCAATGGTTTTTCCTTTCGGCACTTGAAAACTGACGCCATCAAGTACGGTTACGGTTCCATCATCAGTTTCAAATTCAGTTACTAAATTTTCTACCGATAAAACAATTTTTCTATCCATATGCTTCTTCACTGTTTTATTATTTTTATCCATTTACCGCTAGGAGATCCCTCTCCTAGCTTTTAAATACTAACTTAGAGCTTATAGGTCTCATCAATAATGCTGACAGGCTCAAACGTTTTTCCTGATTTCATTGCGGCCTTCGTCTCTTTTTTCATTGCGTCATCAATCCAGAATGTACTGAAGGTTTGAGAGAATCCCCAACCATGGAATAAATACCCCGTTTGTTTGGTTGCCATATTTTCTGGCAATTTCATCCAACGCCAGTAACCTGCGCGAGCATAAGGAACCATGTAACCAGGAACAATGACGTTAGCATCCGCAATCACTTGTTGGATCTTACGAGAAAGGGCGCGTTTTTTCTCAATATCAAATTCATTCTTAAATGAATCAATCAAGCTATCTAACTCTTGAGAGGTAAAATTGGTAAAGTGGTTTGTTTGTGGTTTATTGGCATTGTCTGAATGAAAGTATTCCCAATAAGCAGGGATATCAGCGGTTCCCATATTATGAAAAGAGATGTCATGCTTTTTCTCAAGCACATATTTGAACATACTTGAGCCATCAATCAGGTTCAGTTCAAAATCTAAACCGGCCAGTTTTGCTCGTTCTTTTAAAACAGCAACACGAGGAGTGAATGTCTGTTGAGAGTAAGTCACTGCAAAGCTCAAACGCTCGCCTTTATCATTAAGACGAATACCATCAGACCCTATGTTAGTAAATCCTGCTTTTTCAAAATATTCGATGGCTTTTTTTGCATCAAATTTAGGAGCTTTAATCTCTGTATTATCATAGCCAATATGACCAAATCCCATCCCGTTAGGTTTACGAGAATAGTCTCCACGAAGGACTTTTTCGATCATCATGTCAAAATCCGTTGCATGCATAATGCCTTTGCGAACATTAATATCGTTCAGCATTGGTTTTGCCGTGTTCAGCCATAATCCTCCGGCTCCTACCGCAGCTTGGTTGTATACCCACGCTTTTTGAATATAGCCACTTTGGTAGTTTTTACCGTTAGATTTTTCATGCCACAGATCAGGGCGCACTAATCCAAATGAATCTAGATTTCCTTTTTCAAAATGTTTTAAGGCGATATCTGCATCACGGATCACCTTGATGTTTATTTTCTCAACGTTAAAGCGATTTTGATTGTATTTATTCTCATAACCCCACCAATCCTCACCCACATGTTTCAAGGTGATATTCTTACCCTTTTTAATTTTATCGATGTAGTAAGCCCCTGTTGTTGGCTCAGGTTTGAAGTTATATTTACGAACGAATTTGTCGTCGATACCGTCATTGTTTTCATCTAATTTAGGTTTGCCATAAAAATGCTCAGGGCGAGGCATTAGGTTGGTGTATTCAATTAACTCATCACGATTTCTTGGTTTTGCAGAGACGATTGCCACGGTATGCTTATCAAAGGTAATAATGTTCGAAATTTCATTGGTGAAAAAGTCATTATACCAAGGCGCAACAATGTCTGTTGAGCGCATTAGTTTAAGCATAAATTGGTAATCTTTTGCAGTCACCGGTTTACCATCACTCCACGTCGCATTAGGGTTTAATTTAAAATAAACCGTTTTATTATCATCTCCAAACGCCCATGACTGTGCCAAACCTGGCAGCCATTCACCCGTATTCGGATGTTTGATTAATGGGGGTAAGTTTGCCTCTAGTACCCACGCCCTAAAAGCGCCATTTGAATCTGGACCAACAGAGCGAAATGTTTGTGGAAAGCTCAATGTATAGGTTCGATAGGTTCCACCAAAAGTCGCTTTAGGTGAAGAAAACGTTGGGGCTGAATCGTTAGTCTGCCATTCTAAATTAGTGGGTAGATCGGCTGCAAAAGCAGTAAAGCTCAACAAAGCACTGGTTGATGCCGTTAATAACGTAAGTCTGCTTTTTATTGTCATAGATTCCTTCCTATTCTTATTATTTATAATCAAGTTACGCTATACGTATCTAGTGTGTTTTTTAGGATCAAACGCTTCTCGGATCCCTTCGCCAATGAAGGTCACCATGATTAATACCGTCACAATCGCCGTCACCACCGAGCTCGCTATCCAAGGTGAATCTAAATTGGATTTTCCTTGCTGCAATAACTCTCCCCAACTTGGTGTTGGAGGCATTAAGCCAAGGCCTAAATAATCCAAAGCCGTAAGAGCGGTAATATTTGCTACTATAGTAAATGGAGCTAAAGTCACAATCATCACCATGGTATTAGGTAAAATATGATGGAATAAAATTCGAGAATTAGATGCCCCTAGTGCTTTGGCTGCCATCACATATTCTCGGGCTTTCTCTTTATAGGTCATGGTTCGCATGTACCAAGTCATCCCCATCCAGCCAAACATGACATTAATTAGAGTGAATAGCATAAAGCTCGGTTTCATTATCGACACCAAAATCATGATGACGTATAAAAAAGGTACCATGGACCAAACTTCAATAAAGCGTTGGAAAAACAGATCAAACTTGCCACCAAAGAATCCCATCGCACAACCGACTGAAACGCCAATCGCATAAGAGATGACTAACGTAATTAAAGCAAAGCCCATAGCAATTCGAAAACCATAAAACAAACGCGATACAATATCTCGACCAATAGTATCGGTTCCTAAGTAGTGTTTTTCTTTGGCACTTGGCTCTGTCGGAGGGAAGTCCCCTGAAAAATCTTGTTCATAAGGATTCCAAGGTACGATTGGCATAATGACAAAGTTCCCTTTATCTTCTTGCTCAAAATGGGTCTGTAGATCTCTATAGTTAGTTTCATGGACATAATCTAAACCAAACGTCTCTCCTGATTTCACATCACCATACGTTGGAAAATGCCATTCACCTTGATAACTCACAAGCAATGCTCGGCTATTAACCAATACCTCTGCAAAAATAGAAAGCACGAGTAATAGCGATAACATGAGCAATGACCAATAACTGCGTTTAATCCCTTTAAATCTCTGGATCTTCTTTTGTGTTAGTGGACTTAAATTTAAAATAGATGACATACATTAAGCTCCAAATTTCACACGCGGATCAACCGCTGCAACACACACATCCGATACTATATTGCCAATCATTAGCATCATTGCATTGATTGCAAAAAGTCCCATAACAACAGGGTAATCTCTCTCTATAATGGCTTCATAACCAAGTAGGCCAATACCATCAATATTGAAAATAACCTCGATGAGAAATGAACCCGTCATAAAAAACATCAGTGAATTACCAAAGTGACTCGCAACAGGAATTAGGCTGTTTCTTAATGCGTGTCGACGAACGGCTTTTCTAAATGGCAAGCCTTTAGCAATGGCGGTACGAACATAGTCTGCCGCTAAGTTTTCCATTAAGTTATTTTTCATGGTCATGGTAAGCAATGCAAAATCACCGATGAGATAACAAAATAGAGGTAATACGGCATGCCACATAATGTCTTTTATTTGCTCAAATACTCCGAAGTCATCAAAATCATCGCCAACAAAACCACCCATTGGAAACCATTCCAATTGATAGCTAAACAAACTAATTAAGAAAACACCAATGACATAACCAGGTAGTGCAAAGCCGACAAAAATAGCAATAGAGGAGGTAGAATCAAGAATGGAACCGTGTTTTAAGGCTTTAAGGTAACCAAGAGGAATTGAAATTAAATAGCTTAATAAGAAGGTCATTCCCCCATAAAATAAGGAGACAGGTAAACGCTCTGCAATCATATCCCAAACAGGTTCATAGTAGCGGGTAGACTCACCAAGATCGAGAACCACTAATTTTGTTAACCAATCATAATAAGCTTCAAAAACTGGCTTATCTAAACCATAAAATGCATTAAGTTCTGCGATCTGGTCTTCAGATAATGCGTTATTGCCATCGGTAACGCTGCTGGTTCCTCCCGTTTCAGACGCCCCCTGCATTTGTAAACTTAAAAGCATACGCTCTACAGGACCACCAGGAACAAAACGCGTTAGCGCAAAGATAAGTAAGGTAATTCCAATGAAGGTTGGGACAACCAATAAAAGTCGTCTAAGTAGGTAAGATATCATCCGTGACTATTGCTCCAAATCTAATCTGCAGACTCCGCTGCATTTGTTTTTTATAATAGTTTTATTAACTTAGCTCAATAGCATTTCAACTACAATCAGAGCTATTGAGAGTGTAAGCGAGTTAACAGTTTGCAGAATAGTGAGAAAATTAGAAAGGGAAAGACGAGTTTTGGGCTCAGTGGTTAAAAAAGTATCACAAAATAAACCTCATTGGATTAGATTATCCACAAGGAAAAATAAAGGCCTACACTAAGCCAATAGTTTATTGAAATGGCATCGCGGTTAAGTGAGCTAATATATCTTGTTGTTGCTCATCGGTAAGTAGATCCCATGTATTTACGGTATTATCCGTCTGAGTGTCTTGCTCACTTAATGCTTTTGTTGTTTCTACTCCTGAAACTGCTTGGCTAGTATTGTCTAATTTATTCATAATAGTTCACCCAATCCTTAGTACTTATTCATTAAGTGTAAGTGATTCTGCGTTATAAAAAACACCATCTCTGTTTTAATTTTGAGACAAAACAAAAACGCCCATCACTTTCATGATGAACGTTTTGTATTCAGAGCTAAGCACTCCACTGAGTATCAGTAATAATTAAACCAACTCTCCTGCCCCTTTTAAAGACTGCTCACTGTTCTCAACTAAAATAGCGGTCGCGGTTTTTTTTAAACTTTCCCAATCAACGTCATCAACGGCAATGCCATTGCGCCATGCATTTTCTTGTGTAGCATGTAATTCGGTTGAATCAATGTGAATGCTATAGCCTTCCGATAATGCCACCACATCAAAATCTCTTATCGATAATTCAATCGTCATATCATTGAGATTTATACTATTTAAATCAACTCTATCCGATAGGAATAACTCAGGAGAAACACAACCTCGATTAAGTATATACAGCGTTCTCTTAGGGCTGGTTCCATTATCCCAAAACGCCTTACACGCAATTCCTTTCGCCGCTAGCTTTACAAGCTCACTGTACGCCAACCAACGGTTATGACATTTTTTAAGCGTGATGGTTAACTGTTTTTCTCCCACCATGTTTTCAACGGCATAATCAATTATCACAGGTAAATGACAAGCAACACTACCGCCATGTAAATCAACAACAAGGTGGCTTGAATCCATGCTCTTTATATCGGCTGGGCAATCTTCTTCTACGGTTAAAAATTGAGTCGCATTATTAAAATGTTTCACCCCATTCAAACCAATCATTTGTAGATCTGCCACCATATTCGCAATCACGTCCGCCTCTCCACACGTACGTCGCATACCTAAAAATGCTTTGTTCGTCACCGCGACAAGTTCATTATGTGAAACGATCATTGGCCTTCTCCTTTACTTGGCAGTAATGGGAATAACCACTCCCCATCATGGATTTCATCTAATAATGGCGCTCCCTGAAAAAACGTGACTCGAACCCAACGTTCAGATCGAGGATCAAACTTAGTTGCCCCAAAGACGGCCAATTTACAGCGTAATAAATGCATTGGTAAAGACGACTTATGCAGTACATTCATTTGAATATCACCCATCGCCTTATGTCCTAACGTCCACACTCGACGCGCAATGGCGCGATACTGAGGGTGTTCTACTAGAAATTCAGCCAGAGACATACTCGTTTCACACTTCATTAGTTCATGATAAAGGCGATACACTTGACGACCGATATCCAATGGTAACTCTCTGTCCTCTCCCTTCTCTTCTCCTCGAACACCTAATCGTGGCTCTTCTTTATCTTGTGAGCGATACCAAAACCAATAATTATTTTCTGCTTGAGTAAAATCGGTAGTAATGGCCCATTGATAACTATTTTCTAAGATAGCAATTAAGTCTTGGACCTTCTTGCCACTTGGTAAGGACAAGGTCTCACTGCAATTCATTTGCTCTTCAAAGCTATCCACTAATTCTGGGTGAACTTCCATTAAACAAGACAGTACTATCTCTTGTGCTTCTAGACTCATGTCACTTGAGTTCATCATCACATCTTGCCAAGTGCGGCTCTGTGCAAGAAGAGCATCTAATGCATTAATTAAAGACGTTAATTCTGATGCTGCAATGTGATTCAAGTTATCCTGAAGCTCATTAATCGTAATAACCTGCTCTAAGTGCTGTACTGATTTTTTCAACAAGTAACTAAGAGGCGCTTTCTTATTTAATGTAACTCTATGATGTAGAACTTCAGCCAGTGCCATCTCTCGAGCAAACATCCACTGATCAACAATACAAGGGTGGTTAATCAAATAAGGAGCCATCCCTAAGCCAGTCGCGTTGCCTACCCCAAGGTAGCGCTGCAGTTGACGATCTAAATTAACGGCTTTTTCTCCACCTTGCTCGGTTGCTAAATAGTGAACCCAATCTAAACTAAATTGGCGCAACATATAAACCGCACACATTTGAGCACTAAACGACTGATTAAAATCAGGGTTATTTTCCAGCAATTTAAAATCTGCAATGCCAAATTTACCATTACCATAAACAGCGGTCGTTCGAAGGATATAACCCACCTCCGCAAGCACTTTTTGGGCAGGTTGTTCCCCTTTAGCTAAATAAGAAACAAGATGTTCAAACACTCGTACACTTTTATTTGCTCTGGCTAACACCAATACATTATTCGGATTTCTTCCTGCTTCTTGCAATGGGACATTAGCTTTTAAGCGACTTAATAACTCAACATCCACATCTCCAAGAACTAATGCAAAGGTCACGTCCCACTTTTCAGCAATAACACGATCATTACGTTCTTCATCTGCTATCTCATCACAAAATACAACGAGGTGATAAGTGTGATTGCCCGTAACTAATTTATAAATAACATGACCAAAACCTTGGGGTGATAATTGCCATTCATGTTTAGTTACCTGCCAATTTTGTTGTGCCATTTTTCGTATTAAGCTACGAACAAAACTGATCCTATTTTGATGCATAGCACCCAATCTTTCCGGCGCCATGACAATTTCAGGTTTACGCAGATGAGTTTCAGCGTACGTTGAACGATGTGCATCCATGTTGCTCACCACCATTTCTAGTTATAAGTATATTGATAGGCTCTTTATTATCTTAGAGTCTTTATTAGAGCCGACTTGAGCGGCGTATTTACCGCTCTTGCTTCACGTTATTGAGGGAGTTTAGAGGCCCTGTTCCTTTGCCATCTTCATTGCTATTTGTGGTGCGTTCCACAATGAAGGGAGCAAAATTAAAGATACGGGGACGGCGGTAATAACAATAAAAGACTGCAATGCTGAAATGCCACCAGATCCAAGGGAGATTAAGATGATCGCCGTCACCCCCATCATCACACCCCAGAAGGTTCTGATAATGGCATTAGGCTCGGTCTCACCACTAACAACGACACTGATGGTGTAGGTCATTGAATCCCCAGTTGTCACAATAAAAATAGTGGTTAAGATTAAAAACAAAATAGACATAACCATTGGCATCGGTAGCTGTGAAGTTACGGCAAGTAATGCTCCTGGTAAGTTAAACCCTTCAAAGGCTTTACTGACACTACCTGGTTCAGCAATTTCAAAAGCCAACCCAGAACCACCTACAATCGTGAACCAAAAACACGTAACAAGTGGCGCCACAATACTGATTGTCGTAACCAACTGGCGAATGCTGCGCCCTCTTGAGATACGAGCAATAAATATGGCCATCATCGGACCGTACCCTAAGAACCATCCCCAGAAGAAAACCGTCCACCAGCTTAACCAACCTTCATCACCTCGGTATGTCGCCATTGGAATGAAGTTATTAATCATGCTTCCCACACCTTGGATATAACCGTTTACAATGAAGTTTGTAGGTCCAAAGATAAGGATATAAAACATTAATGCAGATGCTAAAATAACGTTATATCGACTCAGCATTTGCATACCACGATTCAAGCCACTCAGTGCCGATATGGTATATAAAGCGATAGCAAATAAGATGATAATAAATTGCGTAGTAAAGCCATCTGGAATATCAAACAGAGCGTTTAACGCGTAGCTCACTTGTAAACCTAAAAAGCCAATAGGACCAATGGTTCCTGCTGCAACCGCAACAATACAGCATGCATCAATCAGAGCTCCGGTATGCCCTTTGAGTACTCGCTCTCCAAAAACAGGATAAAGTAAGATCCTTGGCTTTAGTGGTAGCCCCTTATCATAATGAAGGTGCATAACAACGATAGAAGTTAGACTTCCCACAATAGACCATGCTAAGAACCCCCAGTGCATAAAAGATTGTGATAAGGCGTTCACCGCACCTTGTTGGGCATCGACTTGCGCACCATACAATGGTGGAGGATTAACAAAGTGAGCAATCGGTTCTGCAGCAGCCCAAAAAACACCGCCCCCAGCTAATAAGGTACAAAAGATAATCGCCATCCAACGAAAACCATCCATCTCTGGCTTATCAATCCCTCCTAAGATCACTCGCCCAGTACGCCCCGCAGCAAGCCCAATACCAATAAGAAAGGTAAGTAACAATAGTAATTGCCAGTAAGGACCAAAGACTTTTACTGCCCAAGCAAAACCTGTGTTTACAATGGTAGACAGCAGTTCACTATCAACTAAAGCGATTAAAACAAATGCGGCAATAAAACCACCGCTATACCATAAGGCAGGGTTATTAAGCCCTAATTTTTCCGCGGTTGTTTCACTATATTGTGCTTTTCTCGTTCCTTTTTGCTCTGTACTCTTGCTTGACTCTTTCACGCTATTCATTAAATCAGACATACTCTGACTCCAGGGTATTCTTTGCAGCTGCAAAGGTGTATTTACCACCGACTCTATTATTTTTATATTGAATCGGCTGCTCCATGTATGGGTCTCGCTTTACGAAATAGGCTCTAGTCCTTGTTGTAAAAAGTTAAACCAATTTTCACCCAGAACTTTCCCAGCTTCCGGTTCACTGAATCCGTGACGCATTAATCCATTGTAAATATTTTCCATGCCAGCACTACCGCAAAACCACGGCAGCGCATCTGGCCAACCTGAATTACTCGCTGACCCTTCACCATAATTCATCGCTTTTGACCAACGACCATTACGCATCCACTCCAACACTTCTTGTGGTTGGTTTAAGCATAAATCACTGCCAATACCTAAGTGTTCTATTCCGACCATATCGGCAGTTGTTGCTACCATTTGGCAAAAATCATCTAGGCTACATTGACTGCCATTTGGTAAATGAAATGGGTACAAACTAAAACCAAGTAATCCACCACGTTCTGCTAATGCTTTAATTACCGTGTCTGATTTATTACGTAATGCATCATGAGCAAAAGAAGGATTGGCATGACTAATACAAATAGGCCGTGACGATAAATCAATCGCTTCAAGGGTTGAACGCTCCGCACTGTGAGACATATCGACGATCATCCCTACACGGTTCATCTCTTCAATCACTTGCTGACCAAAACGAGTAATGCCAGTATCATTTTTTTCATAACATCCTGTCGCGAGTAGACTTTGGTTGTTATAGGTCAATTGCATGATCAACAACCCTTGTTGACGCATAACTTCAACTAAACCAATTTCATCTTCAATGGGAGAGCAATTTTGTGCGCCAAAGAAAATACCTACTTTTCCTTTCGCTTTTGCTTCTTCAATATCTGCCATTGAATAGACTGGCATTATAAGATCTGCATTTTGCTCAAAGCGTAAGTTCCACTCAGCAAAACGACTCAACGTTTCTCGTGCGTTTTCGTGGTACACCATGGTGGCGTGAACCGCTGTAATGCCACTGGCTTTTAGAGTCTGAAAATACTCTCTATCCCAATTGCAGTATTGCAAACCATCGATAACAATCCGTTGTTGATACATAACACGCTCCTTATTTCATTTCAGTTTCATCTAGTTGAGTAGATTTTCCATCCATTTTAATAAGGACGTTGATAAGCCGTTTTCACTACCGTATAAAATTCTTTTGCGTATTGACCTTGCTCTCGTGGACCAAAACTTGATTCTTTACGACCACCAAATGGCACATGGTAGTCCGTACCCGCTGTTGGTAAATTGACCATTACACAGCCCGTTTGCGCTTGTTGCTTGAATAAAGCACTGGTACGTAAACTTTGCGTAATGATGCCGCCTGTTAAGCCAAAACGAGTGTCATTGGTCGTTGCAATTGCTTCCTCTAAATCAGACACGCGGATCACACTTGCCATGGGTGCAAATACTTCTTCTTGGTTTACTTCCCATTTATTGTCCGTATTAATAAACAGAGTTGGCGACATGTAGTACCCATCATGAGCAAGATTTAAACGCTCACCACCAAATGCTAATTCAGCGCCGCTTTGACGTGCATTTTCAATCCATCCAAAATTCGCATCCAACTGATTACCGTCAACCACAGGCCCCATAAATACGCCATCTTCCAGTGCGTGCCCGACTTTTAATTCACTCATACGCTTGATTAGCGCGTCTACGTAAGCATCGTGAATGCCATCCATAACAACCAAACGAGACGACGCGGTACACTTCTGACCTGCGCCAGAAAAAGAACCAGCAATTGTCGCTTCCACCGCGGTTTGAATATCCGCATCATCAGCAATAACCAGCGCATTTTTACTGCCCATTTCTAATTGGCAACGTACAAAGTTTGGCGCGGTAGCCGTTGCTACTTTACGTCCCGTATCAACTGATCCCGTAAAGCTCACGCCATTGATCTCTTTTGAATTAATAAGCGCATTACCCACCTGAGAGCCATTACCTAATACCAGATTAAAAGTACCTTCAGGTAGGCCTTGACGATGAATAATTTCAGTTAGGGCAACCGCACTTGCAGGTGTTAAATTCGCAGGCTTCCAGATCACACTGTTGCCAAATGCCAATGCAGGGGCAATTTTCCAAGCTGCGGTTGCTGTCGGGAAATTCCAAGGAGAAATCACCGCAATCACCCCAACGGCTTCACGCGTCACTTCAACAGAAACACCCGGTCTGACAGAATCTGCGCTATCACCAATTTGACGTAATACTTCGGCTGCAAAATATTGGAAAAACTGACCAGCACGATAAATTTCACCACGCCCTTCCATAAAAGGTTTGCCTTCTTCACTTGAAAGCAAACGCCCTAATTCATCACAACGTGCAATTAACTCATCACCAATCGCCTGCAATACTGCTTGTTTACGCTCTAGTGGGGTCTTCTCCCATTCTGGTTGTGCTTTTTTTGCTGCAGAAATCGCATCTTGAACTTGGCGCTCACTTGCTTGAGCAAAATGGCCTAAGTTCTGCGTGATATCTGATGGGTTAATGTTTGCTATCGTACTGATACCAGATTGCCACTCACCACCAATGTATAATGATTTTTCCGCTTGGATAATTTGCGCTTGAACTGTCATGCTATCTTCCTTGTTCTAAGATTTATTGCTTTCAAAAATAAACAATAAATAATCTAATTCGTTAATATTAAATGAGGGTGAATTTAACGTTATTCTGATTGAACAGCTGCATAAACAACCAACTCAACTAACATTTCTTCACGAGCTAACCCTGCGACAATCATTGCTGCACGGTTTGGATAAGGGGCGTTAAAGTATTCTGCATACACTTTATTTACGGTGGCGAGATACTCTCTGTCAGTGACATAAATCAATACTTGCAGAACGGAATCTAACGACTCTCCCGCACACTCTAATGTGTGAACTAAGTTATCTAGAGTTTGACGAGTTTGTGCTTCAATCCCTCCTTCGACCACCATTCCTGATTGATCAATCGGAATCTGAGCCGTATATAAAGTGCCATTATTTACAACTGCCCACTCAAGAGGTGCTTTTGATGCAAATAGCTCGGTTTTTACTGCATGCTTTTTCATTTTAGTCGTCACTCTCTTAATTACCATGTAATAACAATGTTTCAATATAGTTAAATAATGCACATTGACAGATGATAAATCTAACGGTAAATTTTTTACATTCGATAAGAAAAACTAATCACTTTGGTAAGAGTTCGATAAATAAAGGGCTGACAAGGAAGGAGGATAAATGAGTATCAAGCTACAACAATTGAAACACTTTACTTTAGTCGTAGAAGAAGGAGGCTTTCGTGCTGCATCAAATCGTGCAAATCGTTCTCAAGCGGCGTTATCAACCTCAATTAAAGAACTTGAACGTATTTTAGAACAACCTTTATTTGAAGCTGGTAATAAATCGAAATTAACGCCTTTTGGAGAGATCTGCTTTCCTAAAATAAAACAGTTCTTAGGGGTTTATGAACAGCTAACCAACGATTTACGTGCCGATGCGGCAGGCCAACAAGGACGGGTCCGTATCGCAAGTGTTCCTTCTGTTGCTGCAAAATTAATCCCGAGTGTACTGGGGGCGTTTAGTGAGAAGTACCCAAATGTGGAAGTCAGTTTAATTGATGATAATGCCGCCGCTGTTGAAGCAAGGTTATTATCTGGCGAGGTCGATTTAGCGTTAGGGAATTACTCGCAATTAGAAGAGGAAGCGATTCACTTTACTCCGCTTATCGCCGATCCTATTGGGGTGGTGTGCTTAAAAGATCATCCGATTGCCAATAACCTCGACGGTGTTGAATGGCAGGCATTACTCCCATACCCTTTTATTAAGAACGGGACTTGCTCTTTACTTAATTCCACTCCTGCTCACGTACTTAGCCAACAAGCCCTCTACTCTGTAGAGAATATCACCTCATTGTTTTCAATATTAGAACTCGGTATTGGAATTACGACCTTACCCAAATTAGCCTTCCCAACCAATGAAACCCGTTTAGTCTGGATCCCTTTGATTGATCCACCACTAGAACGACAAATTGGAATATTTCAGTTAGCAGGCAGAACCATCTCACCACAAGCTCAGCAATTCTATGAACTGTGCGTTGAGTACTTAAATTATCAAAAAGAATAACCAATAAAAAAGCCTACAAACAAAAAGTCTGTAGGCTTTCTAAAATTACCGTCGTATGCTTTATTTAATTAAGCAAACAAAAACTTAGGCACATCCGCAATGCTATCAAGAACCGTTGTTGCTAACGCTTCACCTTCTTCAGTTACTGGCTTACCTGTGCGAACAAGAATACGAGTACCAACACCCGCCGCCTGTGCTGCCATCATGTCTTCTTTCTTATCACCAATCATCACAGAGTTTTCCATGTCGATATCTAAGAAAGTTTGAGCAGAAATAAACATGCCTGGGTTTGGTTTACGGCAATCACACACTTCTTTGTATTGCTCTACCGTTGCTTCAGGGTGGTGTGGGCAGTAATAGATACCATCAAAGTCGATGTCGTTTTCAGCAAAATTCCAATCCATCCACTCTGTCAGTGTTTCAAATTGCTCTTCTGTAAACATGCCACGAGCAATGCCTGATTGGTTTGTTACCAATACCAGTAGGTAACCCATGTCTTTGCATTTTTTAACAGCATTAAATACACCATCAATGTATTCAAAGTCATCACGTTTATGAACATAGCCACGATCAACGTTAATCACGCCGTCTCTATCAAGAAATACTGCTGGTTTAGACAAGGTGAAACCCTCTATTATAATCAAATCGGTTAATAAAAAATTATCGCACGCTTTTCATTTCTTAGCATCTTATTTATACGTTTAGCCGTCTAGACGTAAAAATATCTATTGACTTAAATCAATATCCGAAATAGCATCAGTAGGATATAAAAAATGAGAGATTGCTCAGATTTTTTAACCTTTGCCATCTTTCTATTTACATTAGCTCTCTATTTTACAAAAAATGCAGTTCAAGGCGAATCATGATTGAAATAAACCGCGTTAATAAGGTGTTTTATCAAGGTGCAAAGGAAATTAATGCCCTTAAAGATATTAACCTACATATTGCCCAAGGCACCATTTTTGGTGTAATTGGCTCATCAGGTGCAGGGAAAAGTACACTGATACGCTGTGTAAACATGCTAGAGAAGCCAACAAATGGTGAAGTTATTGTTGATGGTGTTGATTTAACTAAGCTGTCTTCAAGCGAATTAAGTAAAGCTCGTCGTAATATTGGGATGATCTTCCAACACTTTAACCTTCTTGCTTCACGAACTGTATTTGAAAACGTAGCTCTACCTTTAGAGTTAGCGGGTAAATCAAAACAAGACATTCAAAAGAAAGTAAATGAGCTGCTCGATCTTGTTGGTTTGTCTGACAAACACAACACCTACCCTGCGAATTTAAGTGGTGGGCAAAAACAACGTGTAGCGATTGCTCGTGCACTTTCAACGGATCCAAAAGTATTGCTTTGCGACGAGGCAACCAGTGCGCTTGATCCTGCGACAACAAAATCGATTTTAGAGCTGATTAAAGATCTAAACCGTAAATTAAACATCACGATTTTAATCATCACGCATGAAATGGAAGTTGTAAAAAGCATCTGTCATCAAGTGGCGATTATCGGTGGTGGTGAATTGGTTGAAAAAGGCATTGTAAGCGATATTTTTGCTCACCCTAAGACCAAGCTTGCACAAGAGTTTATCCGTGCCACATTAGATTTATCGATTCCTGATGATTTCAAATCTCGTCTTCAAGAAACCTATGTAGAAGGCAGTTACCCTCTTATTCGTTTGGAATTTACTGGTGCGAGTGTTGATGCTCCTGTGATTAGTCAAATATCTCGCGAATTTGATATTGATATCAGTATATTAAACGCAGATATTGATTATGCAGGCGGCGTTAAATTCGGCCTTATGCTAGCGGAATTTTTCGGTAACCCAGAATCAACAGAGCAAGCAATTGCATTCTTACGCAATCATCACGTAAAAGTAGAGGTATTAGGTTATGTCATTTGATGTGATTTCTGCATGGCTTGATTTAAACAGCAAGCTGTTATTAAACGCAACAGGCGAAACGCTTTATATGGTTGCGGTTGCTGGTATTGTAGGTTTTGCTATTGGTATCCCTCTTGGTGTTGTTTTACATATCACCAAAAAAGGCGGCTTAATGGAAAACACTGCATTTAACAGTGTGCTTGGCGCTATTGTAAACGTAGGTCGTTCAGTGCCTTTCTTGGTTCTAATGGTTGCCATTATTCCAGTAACAAAATTGATTGTTGGTAGCTTTATTGGTACGACAGCGGCAATCGTTCCACTGACTATTGGTGCTATCCCATTTGTGGCTCGTCTGATTGAAGGCGCATTAATTGAAGTACCAAGTGGCTTAGTTGAAGCAGCACAATCTATGGGCGCAACACCGCTACAAATTATTACTAAAGTATTGCTTCCTGAAGCACTACCAACAATCTTAAATGCGGTGACTATCACTCTAGTAACGCTAGTTAGCTACTCTGCAATGGCAGGTACGGTTGGCGGTGGTGGTTTAGGTGATGTTGCTATTCGATATGGTTTCCACCGTTATGATTTAACTATCATGGCTGTGACTGTTGTAATGCTGATTGTTTTGGTGCAAATCATTCAATCTGTAGGTGATGCTTTAGTTAAGAAAGTTGATCATCGTTAATCTAATTTTTATATATGGAATTCATTTTTAAGGAGTAAATAATGAAATTGAACCTAAAAACACTGGCAGCAGCTGCTGGCCTAGCATCAACACTAATTCTAACTGGCTGTGGCCAAGAAGAAGCAAACACAAACCTAATTAAAGTAGGTGTAATGGCAGGTGCTGAAGCGCAAGTTGCAGAAGTAGCCGCTAAAGTTGCAAAAGAACAATACGGTCTTGATGTTGAGCTAGTGACATTTACCGATTACGTAACACCAAACGCTGCGTTGGATGATGGTTCTATCGACCTAAATGCATTCCAACACAAGCCATACCTTGATCAACAAGTGGCTGACCGCGGCTACAAAATTGAAGTTGCTGGTAATTCATTTGTTTACCCAATTGCAGGTTACTCTAAGCAAGTAACGTCGGTTGACCAAATTGAAGATGGTGCACGTATTGCTGTACCAAACGATCCAACTAACCTTGGTCGCTCTCTTCTTCTGCTTCAAGAACAAGGTCTAATCACATTACGTGATGGTTCAGGTCTTGCTGCAACGGTTCGTGATATTACGGCTAACCCTAAAAACATCACAATTGTTGAACTAGATGCTGCACAACTTCCTCGTTCTCTTGATGACGTTGCTCTATCTGTAATCAACACAACTTACGCAAGTAGCCTGAACCTTACACCAGAGAAAGATGGCATCTTTGTTGAAGATAAAGAATCTCCATACGTAAACCTAATTGTTGGCCGTACTGATAACGTAAATACTGAAAACGTAAAGACGTTTGTTAAAGCGTACCAATCAGACGAAGTTTACCAAGCTGCTCTAAAAACATTTAAAGGCGGCGTAGTTAAAGGTTGGTAATTCCTCTTTTGACTTAATCAAACCTAAAAAGGTTGGCAGTGATGCCAACCTTTTTTTATATCTTACTTTTTCTTCTTCCCTTGAACCGCTTTAAATCGAGGATTAGTTTTACAAATAACAAAAATTCGCCCTTTTCGCTTTACGATTTGACAATCTTTATGTCTAGATTTAGCACTTTTCAATGAGTTTAATACTTTCATTATACTTTCCCTTTTAATGCACCAAATCGACGATTGAAGTTTGCAACTCGACCTTCAGTGGATACCACTCTTTGCTCACCGGTATAAAACGGGTGTGATTCAGAAGAGATATCTAATGTCATATAAGGGTATTCCTTACCATCTTCCCATGTCATTTTTCTATCTGTCTGCAATGTAGATCCAATAAGGAAGTATTTATTCACACTCGTATCGTGGAAAATAACCTTTCTGTATTCTGGGTGAATACCTTCTTTCATCTTTTTCTCCATATCAAATTACGCACCAATTGTTATGTTATAACATAACAATTATCATTTGAGAACTATTATCATCTAAAGTAAAAAAGTGCCTTTTCATTACTTATGATAAAATTCAGTCATATTCACCGTTGAGCTTACATAAATGACTTATCACATCGATCCTGTTGGTTTTATCCAATCACCTTACAAAGAAAAGTTTGCGGTTCCTCGTCAACCTCGCTTAGCGCCTAGTGCCACATCTCGCCTAAAACTGGTAGGCGATGCTAATTCACCAGAAGCCGTTCGTGGAATTGAGCAGTTCTCTCATTTATGGCTTCTTTTCTTATTTGACCAAAATCTCGATGCGGGATGGAGACCAACGGTTCGTCCACCACGTTTAGGTGGAAACGAACGTATTGGCGTATTTGCTTCACGAGCGACCTTTCGCCCAAATGGCATTGGTATGTCTGCGGTTGAATTAAAAGGCGTTGTTCAAGAAGGCAATCAAACCTATTTAGAATTGGGCAGCGTTGATTTAGTGGATAACACGCCAATCATAGACATTAAACCTTACATCCCTTATTCCGATTCTATCCCTGATGCTTTAGGTGGTTTTGCCGAAAATGAACCCAATGTTCTTAATGTGTATTTATCGATAGAGGCCCAAAAATCACTTAGCTCACACCCACAAAGAACACATATTGAAGCGGTGATAAAAGAAGTACTTGGGCAAGATCCTCGTCCTGCTTATAAAAAAGGAAAAGCAGATACTAAGGAATACGCGGTAAATTTGTTTGATTTGAACGTAAAATTCACTGTAGATAGCAATTCCATCACGGTAACTGCAATTGATCGCTTTTGAGATCGCTTTTAGGCTGATATCATAGAGGGCTTAATTTTAGATTTGACTCCATTCTGATTAAAGAATTGGCCCAAGCTAAAATTGACCTCTCGATTTAACTGTTTAAATCGAGGTATTCCAATATTCATAACTAACAAATGGATGAAAACATGCGCACTAGCAAATACCTTCTTTCAACACTGAAGGAGACTCCAAACGACGCAGAAGTAGTGAGCCACCAGCTCATGCTACGTGCAGGTATGATCCGTCGTCTAGCTTCAGGTTTATATACTTGGCTACCGACAGGTCTACGTGTATTGCGTAAAGTCGAAAATATCGTTCGTCAAGAGATCGACAATGCAGGTGCAATCGAAACTTTGATGCCCGTAGTTCAACCGTTTGAGCTTTGGGAAGAGACAGGCCGTTCTGAAAAGATGGGTCCTGAACTACTTCGCTTTACTGACCGTCATGTTCGTCCGTTTGTACTTAGCCCAACAGCAGAAGAGGTTATCACTAGCCTTGTTCGTAACGAAGTTAACTCTTACAAACAACTTCCGCTAAACCTATACCAAATTCAGACTAAATTCCGTGATGAACGTCGTCCACGCTTTGGCGTAATGCGTGCACGTGAATTCTGCATGATGGATGCGTACAGCTTTGATATCGACAAAGAAGGCTTGCAAAAGTCTTACGATGCAATGCACGATGCTTACTGTAAAGCATTTGACCGTATGGGTCTTGAGTACCGTCCAGTATTGGCTGACTCAGGCGCTATCGGCGGCAGTGGTTCTCAAGAGTTCCACGTACTTGCAGAAAGCGGCGAAGATTTGATCGCATTCTCAACAGAATCTGATTACGCAGCTAACATCGAAAAAGCAGAAGCTCTAGCACCAACTACTGAACGTGCTGCTCCTACTCAAGAGATGACAACGGTTGATACACCAAACGCAAAAACAATTGCAGAATTGGTTGAGCAACACGGCATCGCAATTGAAAAAACAGTGAAAACATTATTTGTTAAAGCATCTGATGAAGTTGACGCTGATATCATTGCTCTTATCATCCGTGGTGATCACGAGCTTAACGAAGTTAAAGCTGAAAACCTTCCACAAGTGTTATCTCCACTAGAGATGGCTGACGAAGCACAACTTCGTGATCTAATCGGTGCTGGTGCTGGTTCTCTTGGTCCTGTTGGCCTAGAACTGCCATTCATCGTTGACCGCTCTGTTGCAGTAATGAGTGACTTTGGTACAGGCGCAAATATCGATGGTAAGCACTTCTTTGGTGTGAACTGGGAGCGTGATGTACAGCTTGGTCAAGTTGAAGACCTACGTAACGTTGTTGAAGGCGATCTAAGCCCATGTGGTCAAGGTACTCTACAACTGAAACGCGGTATCGAAGTCGGTCACATCTTCCAATTAGGTACAGCCTACTCAGAAGCAATGAACTGTGGCGTACTTGATGCTAACGGTAAAAACTCTATCCTTGAGATGGGTTGTTACGGTATCGGTGTTTCACGTGTTGTTGCATCAGCTATCGAGCAAAACAATGACGAATACGGCATTGTATGGCCAGAAGCGCTTGCACCATTTACGGTTGCTATCGTTCCAATGAACATGTACAAATCTGACCGCGTTAAAGAAGCAGCAGAAAAACTGTATGCAGAATTAACAGCGATGGGTATCGACGTTCTATTTGATGACCGTAAAGAGCGCCCAGGTGTTATGTTCAAGGATATCGAACTTATCGGTATTCCACATACTGTAGTGATCGGTGATCGCAGCATGGACGAAGGTAACTTTGAATATAAGAACCGTCGTGCAAACACAAAAGAAGTCGTAGAAATTGCAAACATCGTTGAGCACATTAAAGCTCAATTAAGCTAATTTCATCACCTTTTAAATACCAAAGGCTAAGTAAATTTACTTAGCCTTTTTTATATCTATGAAATAAATTTCCATTTTATTATTTACCCCTTGTTATGACTTAATCTACTGATAGAATTTATCTCAACAAAGCCATACTCTTTTATTACCGTTGTTCTACGGTTTTATGGCTTTATATATCTTACAGTTTTATAGTCTTGTAGCTCTTTGGTGTACCTTACCTATCTTTGTAAATTCACCAGATGCGATCTATTTTTTCTTACCAGTTAAGTCTATACATAGTTGTCCTATTCTCGTTATAAATATCATTGCTTCTTTATTAACAATGCTTATTACTATGTTGAGTAGAACTTAATAGCCTAAATAACCCTTTCTGTGTAATTCAACTAGATCACTACTTTATTTCTAATGCAGATCGTAAATGCGCTCTTTCATTTACCTGCACTCACTTTCTTTATATTGGAAACAAGTTGTGAATATATTATCTAATTTAATAAATAGAAAATTAATACTACCCCGCTTTCTATTTATATTACCTTTATTTCTTTCCGTCGGTTTTGCATCTCAAGCCTTTGCAGATAGTAATCAGCCTGATACCTTAAAAGTCGCATTAGGTGGTGAACCAACAACCGGATTTGATCCTATTTTAGGTTGGGGGAAATATGGTAATCCATTATTTCAATCTACATTATTGAAAAGAGACAATAAATTAAATTTTGTGGGTGATTTAGCTACAAAGTGGCGTTTGACTAACGAGAACCTAACTTGGATCGTCACACTTAGAGATGATGTCCTATTTAGTGATGGTAAACCACTCACCGCTGAAGATGTCGCCTTCACATACAATCAAATTCTGACTCAAAGCAGTACTCACGATCTCAGTGCATTAAAAGTAGCTGAACCTTTAACACCTTACTCCGTCGCTTTTCATTTAAAAAGACCCGACATTACTTTTTTAGACCGATTATCCTCAATTGGAATCGTACCTAAACACGTCTACGAAAAACAAAATCATAATGGCTTTCGTTACGGCCAACATCCCATCGGTTCAGGCCCTTACATATTGACTCAATGGGAAAGGAATCAATTTGTAAGTATGAAATTTAATCCACTTTACTACGCTAAAAAGCCAAAGTTTAAAAAACTTATTGCGGTTTTTGGTAGTGAAGAGTCACGCTTTATGCAATTAAAGACCCATCAATTGCAGTTAAGCGTCATACCTCAACGTTATGCTACTCAGCATATTGATGGATACAAACTCTGGGCAGTGCCAACCCTAGATAATCGCGGTATTGTTTGGCCAATGTCTTATCAAAAAGGTGCTGATATGACTTTTGTTAGTTCAGACCCTGCAATACGTAAAGCGTTTGAATCCCTAATTGATAAACAGCTAATCGTAGACAAATTATTAGATGGTTATGCAACACCTGCTTATTCACTTGCCGACAATATGCCGTGGGGTCTAAATACCACAAAGCTCAAACCAGCCACTATCGATGCGACAAATATACGCAACGTATTGAACCAAGCTGGCTGGTACGACAGTAATAACAACGGTACGATTGATAAGCAAGGTTATGAAGCGTCATTCACTTTACTCTATAAGGCGGGAGACAGCGTTAGAGAACAACTTGCACTAGCAATAAGCTCAATGGCAAAAAAAGTTGGTATACATGTCGATGTCAAAGGCCTTGAATGGAATGTAATCGCTCAACAGATGACGACAACACCCGTCCTTATGGGATTTGGCAGTCACTCTGCTAGTGAAGTAAGGTATGTGTATCATTCTGATTTTGCTAATACTGATTTTTATAATTCAGGAGGATATAAAAACACCATCGTAGATACTGCCATTGATAATGCGTTAAAAGCCGATTCTTGGAATACATCCATCCCATTTTGGCAGCAAGCACAACAGCAAATTCAAAAAGATCGTCCTTGGACATGGCTGGTAAATATAAATCATTTATACCTTGCTAACGATTGCTTAGATTTAGGAACGCCAATGACAGAGCCTCACAATCACGGCTGGCCATTAACCGCTAATATTGAGGAGTGGCGTTGGCAATGTCAGTAATTCACATTAACTCTAACGGTTTCTGTATTGGTCTAGTTCGTCTTGCTCTGCAATTGTGTTTAGCGTTATTAGTAATGACATTACTCTTATCATTATCACCGATAGATCCTATCAGTGCTTATTTTGATGGTAATGCTCTTGCTGTCTTTGGTGATAGAAAAGAGCAATTAATACAACAATTAGGGTTAGACCAAACACTAATAGAGCGTGTACTAACATTTGGCAAAGCGTTATTAAATGGAGAGCTTGGATACTCTCTTCATTATCAACAAGCCGTCAGTGACATTATTTGGCAACGCAGCCAGCACTCTATTTATTTAATGGGGTGGGCCGCTTTACTATCTTTGATACTCGGTTATAGCATTGGGTTAGTTCTTGGCATTAGCCCAAATAATCCTTTCAGTAAAATGATGTCTCAGTTGGCATTGGTGATGAACTCATTACCAAGCTTTTGGATTGGCTTATTATTAATTTCGCTGTTTGCAATTAAGTTATCCTGGATGCCAGCCGGAGGGATCGCTCCTATCGGAGTATCTTCTGATGAACTCAATGTTAGAGAGCAAGCCACTTATTTTATTCTGCCTTTAATGACGCTATGCCTAAGTTTAATTGCTCCTATTATTCTACATACCAAAGAGAAAGTAATTGAAGTTAATAATAGCCAACACGTACATTATGCTCGTATTCATGGCTTATCGACCTTCTCAATTATACGGTTTCATTTAATCAGAAATACTATTGTGCCCGCTCTTGTTATTCAACTGGCTGGCTTTTCAGAGCTTCTTAGTGGCTCTGTTATTGTTGAAACTGTATTTAACTTTCCAGGAATTGGGCAAACCTTAGTAAAGGCTGGATTAAGTGGTGACACGCCACTCTTGTTTGGTATTACTTTGTGCTCTGCACTGTTTGTTTTTACTGGTAATGCTATTGCATCGTTGTTAAGTAGACAGCTTTCTTTATCAACTTCTTTATGATTTAAAGGATCGATTTATGCGACCAACGCATCTTCCTTTATTGCTGTTTTCTCTTTTATTAGTGATCGCTGTTGCATGGCAAAATAATGGGGAAACACTCGATTTATTCAGCAAAAACCTTCAACCAAATTGGCAGTACTGGTTTGGGACTGATTGGCTTGGAAGAGATGTTTTTAGTCGAACATTAAAAGCCTTACTGTTTAGTTTAGCAATGGGGGGGCTATCGTCATTATGCTGCGCTTTTTTATCCATGGGTTTGGCTTTAATTGGCAATATAAATAGTTCATTTAGCTATGCCGTCAATACGTTAGTTGATGCTTGGAGTGCGCTTCCACACTTACTAGTTATGATTGTCTTGTCCGTTTTAGCTGGCGGCGGATTTGAAGGACTTGTGATTGCGATTACGTTTAGTCATTGGCCTAAATTAACTCGTCTACTAAAAATAGAAATCGAGCAGTTACGTAATAAGCCTTATATTTTACACGCATTAGCGTTCGGACATTCAAAGACAAAAAGCTACATTACACACCTGACACCCCATGTCTTGCCACAGATATTGACAGGAACCTTAATTTTATACCCCCAAGCACTTGTCCATGGGGCTGGTTTGACTTTTTTAGGATTAGGCATAGAACCATCCACTCCCTCTATGGGTGGAATGCTTTCTGAAGCAAGCAAGTATCTATTAAGTGGTCAATGGTGGTTAGCCCTGTTCCCTGGCATCGTATTAGTCATTAGCTCACTATTATTAATGTCCATTGGGCAAAAACTAAAAAGAGAATAGCGTGATAGCCCTACAAATAACAAATCTTACTATAAAGCAATGCTCGCAGATAAAACCCTTACTTTCTGGGCTCTCTTTAACCATTAAAAAAGGAGAAGTCCTGGGTATTATAGGCACCAGTGGTAGTGGAAAAAGCGTCTTGATTAACGCATTAATGGGGGTATTACCTCCTACTTTCGAATTATCTGGCTCAATCAAATACGATGAAGAAACTCGAATATCATTAGTACCGCAAAGTGTTGAAGCGCTGAACCCAACCACTAAAATAGGAGATCAGCTCTCGCAATTCGACCCACATAAAAAGTGGTATCGTTCAAAAAATAAAATGCTTATAAACTCAGCACTATCACAAGCTCAGTTGCCGTCAGTTGTTGCAGAGCGGTACCCTTATCAATTATCTGGAGGAATGGCAAAACGAGTAATGTCGGCATTGGCCTTCATTCAAAATACCGACATTATCATTGCTGATGAACCCAGTTGTGGCGTAAATGATGAGTTCGCTCACCCCTTGTTCCAACATTATGCATCGCTCGCTCATGGCCCTAAAAAAAAGGCCATTATTATGGTGAGCCATGATTTAAAGCATGTCATTGATATTGCTGATCGCATTCTTGTTTTACAAAGCACAGATAACAGCGATGCTTTATCCATAATAGAACACACAACACCAAATGAAATCAAACAAGGAAGCAGTCAATGCTATAGCCAAGCTTTATGGCAAGCTCTACCTGAACACTGGAGTCATCATGATTCACTTAACTAATGTCACCGTCCAATATCAATCAACCATACTTAGTCTACCTAACATCGCGATTGACCAAGGCGATATTATCGGCTTAAGTGGAGAGAGTGGCTCGGGAAAATCAACTATTGCGATGTTATTTTCTGGTTTTCTTCTACCAAAAACGGGGCATGTTTGTACCCCTTGCTATGACAAACATACTGCCAATCCTGTGCAATGGGTTGGGCAACACCCTGAGCTTTCTTTTAATCCTAAATGGACGATTTTACGTTCATTAAAGGAAAGTTATCGAGATACAGAATTTGAATCTCGTCTTATCGACTTTAATATTCAAAAAGAATGGCTTACTTGTTACCCAAAACAACTCTCGGGAGGGCAACTCCAACGCCTAGCTCTATTTCGTGCTTTACTACCAACAACTCGTTACTTGTTGTGTGATGAAATCACTGCTCAATTAGATCCACTAACTCAAATATCAATTTGGAAAAGCTTACTTAACTTTTCGACTCGACAAAATATTGGATTATTAGTTATATCTCACGAATCCTCATTATTAAGTTCGATTTGCAAAAAAGTAATTACACTAAATTAAGAACTTTTATTCAGACATAAATGGTATTTAAAAGAATAGTTTTTCACTTATTAACATAATAAAAAAAATGATAAAAAAAACGTGTTTTTTACTTATTTTATCATTGCCAAGTACAAAATATAGGACTACTATCTATTTTGTAAGTCGTTCAAACAATCATCTCTAAAGATAATTTATTTTCACATATTCATGTATACATAAAATAAATTACCTTTACTGTAAAATGAGTAATTTACTCAACACTGCCTAGACTTAGGTAATTACAATTTATTTAAAATTCTTATTTCTCTAGTTTTTAACTGGAGGTGTTTGCTATTTGTTTTCATTATTTCTTTTCTCAAGAAAATATGCCATATCGGCAGGGATAATTATGCTAAAAATAAATACATCGTCTTCTGGTTGGCTGGCTGATATATCCCTTTTCTATGAAAAAAGAGGCTCTAACACCAAACTGGTTCATCGTGAACAAATTGGTCCACTAATGGTTCAACGCCCTTTTTATCCGGAAATAGGGATAGCTCATACTTATCTACTTCACCCACCAGGTGGGGTGGTAGGTGGCGACCAACTAAACATCAACATTCACGTTGCCTCTGAAGCACATTCATTAATAACAACACCTGGGGCAACTAAGTTTTATCGAAGCTCAGGAGCAACATCAACTCAAACCCAACGATTAAGTGTAGATTCCGATGGGTTCTTGGAGTGGTTACCACAGGAAAATATATTTTTCCCAAATAGCCAAGCGCATATAAAGACACAAGTAAATATTCATAAGAACGCACATTTTATTGGCTGGGAAATGAATTGCTTCGGTCGTCCTGTTTTAAATGAAATATTTACACAAGGATTAATCACAGGACGAACCAATATTCAGATTGACGGTAAATTATTACTTTCTGAATCGATTTATATTGATTCAATAAATGAAACTAAACACGCAGCGGGAATGCGAAATTACCCAATGTTTGGCAATCTTTATATCTACCCCGCTTCTGATGTATTAGAAGATAAATTAAGAACACTAATTAATGAACATTTCCATGAACAAACTGGGTTATTTGGCAATAGCGATCCTATTTGTGGAATTACTGAAATTGATGGCTTATTGGTTATCCGTTATTTAGGTTATCAAACAGAGCCGATGATGGCCTGTTTCAGTACTTTATGGCAACACACTCGTCAACATTGGTTAGGAACATTACCCGAAGTCCCGCGCATCTGGGCTACATAATTAGTTGGAATCATCATGGAATTAACACCAAGAGAAAAAGATAAGCTGCTCCTTGCTTCTGCTGGAATGATTGCAGAAAGACGCAAAGCTCGCGGATTAAAATTAAATTACCCAGAAGCGATTGCTTTGATCTGTTTTGAAATAATGGAAGGTGCTCGAGATGGGCGTACCGTGGCTGATTTAATGAATTATGGCAGAACCATCTTAACCGCTGACGATGTAATGGAAGGTATTCCTGAGATGATCCCAGATGTTCAAGTGGAATGTACTTTCCCTGATGGCACTAAACTTGTGTCTATCCACGAACCCATCATTTAAGGAGTTACCAATGATCCCTGGTGAAGTGAAAATTAATAATGAACTTGGCCATATAGAGTTAAATGTAGGGCGAACAACAACCACTCTTTCTGTTGCTAATTATGGCGACCGTCCTATTCAAGTTGGTTCCCATTATCATTTTTACGAAGTTAATGAGTCGCTGCATTTTGACCGTGAACCAACTAGAGGCTTTCGTTTAAATATTCCTGCAGGTATGGCAATTCGCTTTGAGCCTGGCCAACGTAGAACAATTGAATTAGTTGCATTTGCAGGCAAGCGTGAAATCTATGGATTCCAAGGTGCAATCATGGGGCCTTTAGATCCTATCGTTGCAGAACAAACAGAAAATAAAGAGGTTAACTAATGGCTCATATTTCTCGCACAGCTTATGCAAATATGTTTGGGCCGACAACAGGCGACCGACTACGCTTGGCAGATACTGAACTATTTCTAGAAGTAGAAAAAGATTTCACCACCTACGGCGAAGAAGTAAAATTTGGCGGTGGTAAAGTGATCCGTGATGGTATGGGTCAAAGCCAAGTTCTAAATAAAGATTGCGTCGATGTCCTAATTACCAATGCATTAATTGTCGACCATTGGGGGATCGTAAAAGCAGATATCGGCATTAAAGATGGTCGCATCTCAGGCATTGGTAAAGCGGGGAATCCTGATGTTCAGCCTAATATTGATATCGTTGTAGGTCCTGCAACAGAAGTCGTTGCAGGCGAAGGAAAAATAATTACAGCAGGTGGTATTGATACCCATATTCACTTTATCTGTCCTCAACAAGCAGAAGAAGGACTATCATCAGGCTTAACGACCTTTATTGGTGGCGGTACAGGTCCTGTTGCAGGATCGAATGCAACAACAGTAACACCCGGTATTTGGAATATGCACCGTATGCTCGAGGCGGTAGACGAACTACCCATCAACGTTGGTCTCTTTGGTAAAGGTTGCGCAAGTAAACCAGAAGCATTACGTGAACAAATTGAAGCAGGCGCAATGGGATTAAAGCTTCATGAAGATTGGGGCGCAACGCCTGCTGCTATTGATACCTGCCTTACTGTTGCCGATGAGATGGATATTCAAATTGCCATTCATTCAGATACCTTGAATGAAGGTGGTTTTTACGAAGAAACAGTAAAAGCGATTGGGGATCGTGTTATTCACGTTTTCCACACTGAAGGTGCAGGTGGCGGCCACGCTCCTGATGTTATTAAATCTGTTGGCGAAGCTAATATATTACCGGCATCAACTAATCCAACTATGCCGTATACGATTAATACCGTCGATGAGCATTTAGATATGTTAATGGTATGCCACCACTTAGATCCTTCAATTCCTGAAGATGTGGCCTTTGCAGAGTCTCGTATCCGCCGTGAAACCATTGCTGCTGAAGATATTCTTCATGATCTTGGTGCTATTTCAGTAATGTCATCGGACTCACAAGCAATGGGCCGTGTTGGTGAAGTGATTATTCGTACTTGGCAATGTGCGAACAAAATGAAATTACAACGTGGTGCTTTAGAAGGCGATAATGAAAATAGTGATAACAATCGAATTAAGCGATACATAGCTAAATACACCATCAACCCGGCTATTGCTCACGGGATCTCTCATGAAGTCGGTTCAGTTGAAGTAGGGAAATTAGCGGATCTTGTTGTATGGAACCCTGCTTTCTTTGGGGTTAAGCCATCACTAATAATGAAAAGTGGTTTAGTGGCTTATGCGCCAATGGGAGACATCAATGGCGCAATACCAACACCACAACCAGTACATTATCGTCCAATGTATGCGTGCTACGGTAAAGCAATGTACAAGTCATCAATGATATTTATGTCACAAGCCAGTATTAACGCAGGTGTACCTGAAAAACTGAATTTACAAAGCCAAATTGGTGAGGTGAAAGGTTGTCGTAATATCTCGAAAAAATCGATGATCCATAATAGCTATACACCACACATTGAATTAGATAGCCAAACCTATGTAGTAAAAGCCGACGGTGTTCCTCTTGTCTGTGAACCAGCTACAGAATTACCGATGGCACAACGTTATTTCTTATTTTAAATAACTAACCAAAAAACCTCGCTCTGCCAGTTTGCCTATTGCTGGTGGGGCACCTTTTACAGTGAACAATCATGATTAAATTTACTCATCTTGTTCATCATCATGACGCAGATAATCATGATCAGATGAACACCGAAAACACAGTAACACTAACTCTGTGCTTAACCATGTTAGAGCGTACAAAAAGCCGTTTAAAAATCACTTTAAATGATGGATCTGATGCGGGTCTATTTCTACCTCGCGGCACCGTATTAAAAGAACACGACATCGTTGAAAGTGATAATGGTATTCAAGCCAAAATCACCGCTGTAGAAGAGACTGTATCTACCGTGCATAGCGATGATTTACTATTACTTGCTAAAGCGTGTTACCACCTAGGTAATCGCCATGTACCTCTTCAAGTTGAAGCAGGATGGTGTCGCTACTTACACGATCATGTACTTGATGACATGGTGCAACGTTTAGGATTAATAGTAAAAGTTGAACAAGCTAAATATCAACCAGAGCCAGGTGCCTATGGTGGTTCAAGTGCGGGTTCACACGATGGTCATCACCACTAAGCGAGGCCATTATGCTAGAGGATTTAAGGCTCTATCAATTAATTAGTCCCTCTCTTCCAGTAGGATCATTTACTTATTCACAAGGATTAGAGTGGGCAATTGAAAAAGGTTGGGTTAGCAATGTTACCGAACTAAAGCATTGGTTAAGCAATCAATTAATGGACAGCATCGCCACATTAGAGTTGCCAATTTTAGCAAAAATGACCCTATTAATAAAAGAAGAAAAGTGGCAAGACGCCCAAGAGTGGTGCGATTTCATTATTGCCAATCGAGAAACCAAAGAGCTACGTCTTGAAGAAAGGCAGAGAGGGTTAGCTTTCTCAATGTTATTACCAAAAATAGGGATTGAATTAAATAAAACCACCCTACCGATGGTAAAGCAAACACAAATCGCCGCCTTTGCACTAGTCGCGACTCACTGGCAATTAACACCTAAAAAACTCGCAGTCGCGTATGCCTGGGGATGGCTTGAAAATGCCGTTATTGTAGGAATTAAGCTCGTTCCATTAGGACAAAGTGCCGGGCAACAACTGCTGCTCGAAATGGCAGACGTTATTCTAGAAGCAGTAGAAAAATCACAGCACTGGCCTGAACACTTAATTGGTAGTTTCACCCCTGCGCAAGTATTGGCAAGTTCTCGACACGAGAGTCAATACGCTCGACTTTTTAGATCATGAGGATAAGAAAATGCAAGATTATAAACAACCTTTACGCATCGGCGTTGGTGGTCCTGTAGGTTCAGGTAAAACAGCACTCCTAGAAATCCTATGTAAAACACTGCGTGATACTTACCAAATCGCAGTCGTTACTAACGATATTTACACTCAAGAAGATGCAAAGATCCTAACTCAAGCAGAAGCTCTAGCGGCAGATCGAATCATTGGAGTTGAAACGGGAGGTTGCCCGCATACCGCCATTCGTGAAGACGCATCAATGAACTTAGCTGCCGTTGAAGAGCTAGCCCAACGCCATAAAAACTTAGACGTCGTATTTGTAGAAAGTGGCGGTGACAACCTAAGTGCGACATTCAGTCCTGAATTAGCCGACTTAACTATTTATGTCATTGATGTTGCTGAAGGCGAAAAGATCCCACGTAAAGGTGGTCCAGGTATCACTAAATCTGATCTTTTAATCATCAATAAAATCGACTTAGCGCCGTATGTTGGTGCTTCACTTGAAGTGATGGAATCAGATACCGCTCGTATGCGCCCTACTCGTCCATACGTGTTTGCCAACCTGAAAAAAGGCGTCGGCCTAGAAAAAATTATCGAATTTATCATTGAGCGCGGCATGTTAAATGAAAAATAGTTTTCTTTAATAACTAGAGAATGATGCCTTTAAATTATAGGCATAGTTACGAACAACATTTAAAAAATTAATTTAGGAAATATCATGAATCATAAAATTATTAAGCTTTCAAGAAATACACATAATGCACCCCAAAACACTATACACTCACAAACCGTTGCTTTTTCTCATTATAATAATATTTCAGCGCAGTTACCTATAGCTCCAACAACCAATAAAATTGTTAGTACTGATATAAAAGAGCAAATAAATCAATGTTTAAGTAACCTTGAGTCAATTATAAAAAGTATTGGTCATGCAAAGGAGGATATTATAAAAATAAATATTTTCCTTACTAATATTTTAGATATTGATGCTATCGATGATATTTACGCCGACTTCTTTCAAGATTATTATCCTACGCGTATGGTTATTGCTGTCGAAGCCTTACCTATCGATGGGGCTTTAGTGCAAATTGATGCTGTAATTTCAAATGGTGAAGGAACGCATCCACAACAACCTTGCCAACTAATAAAAATGGCAAGAAACACAGATAGCGCCCCTAAAAATGCCTTATCCACCCAAACGGTTGCTTTCTCTCATTACAATAACATCACAGCACAGTTACCTATAAATCCCAAAACAGGCCTAATCATCTCTGACAATATCAGTGAACAAACAGAGCAGTGCCTTAACAATATTAAAGCTATTTTAGAAAGTATTAATGTCCCTCTTGATGATATTGTTAAAATAAACATTCATCTTAAAAACCTTAAAGATATTGATGCTGTAAATGAAGCATATTCTACATTTTTCCCTGACTCTGCTATTGCAAGATCTGTTGCCTATGTTCCAGCTCAAACAGTAACTATTGCGTCGGCATTGCCTATGAATGCATTGATACAAATTGATGCTGTCGTGTCACATGGCGACGGTACTCCTCCGCAAGCGGTTGAAGATAGACATGGTATTGTAATAAGAGCTAGCAATACAGACAATGCACCTCAGAATTCAATGTCTACACAAACTGTTGCTTTTTCTCATTACAATCATATTTCAGCTCAATTACCAATCAATCCAACAAATTCTGAGATTAGTATTGGCAATATAGAAGAACAAGCAAAACAGTGTTTACAAAACATTAAAGCGATCGTAGAAAGTATTAATCACACGATGGATGATATCGTTAAAATAAACATTCAACTTACAAATGTTGCAGATATCGATATTGTAGATGATGTTTATGTTCAGTTCTTTAATAATGATCGTCCAGCAAGAACGGTTATTGGAGTTTCAGCTATACCTATGAATTCACTAATACAAATAGAGGCCGTTGTTTCTAATGCTGAAGGGACGCCTCTGATAAAACATTAATAAATTACTCTTCTGATGAGAATTTAAATAAAAAGAACTCTTCCTAGATAATTGAAAGCCTCAATAACAAGTATTGCCATAACAGGCTTGTTTTGAGGCTTTGTTTATTTAACTCTTCGTAAATTATGTTAGTAAACTACGGTGAACTTTAATCACTATCTTTTTAATCAATCCAGATTGAGATACTACACATCCCGGTTTATGCGGCTCTTCAGGCAAAAAAACAGCAAACATTTTAGAATGCATAATGACTTCATTACACTGATTCATACTTTCAACTAAGTAAAAATCGTTTTCTTCATCATAAGATTTAGCGATTGGATTTGCCGCATCTTCCAATGAATATTGAATACGTTCTTCCCCACGAATTAAACATTGTACATCGATATACTCTTTGTGAACCTCAGCTTGCTTACTACTTGCTTCACCTGTTTCAAACTCCATTACATTAGCAAATATTCTCTCACCATCAATAATGTGCTTTCCTGTTGGCAGCGCTTCTAAATCTGTTTCATTTAAATACGCTAAACATTGTTGAATCACACTTGGTAAATACTGGTTTGTTTTTTGATGTTCAATATGACCGTAAATCATAAACTGTCCTTAAAAGAGCCTTTAGGTAAATGCAAAGGCTCAAAGTAAATTATCAATTATGCTTTTGCTGCTGATTTTGAGTTCTTGTCTTTCGTTGCACTTAACTCATCAATTTCGTCGCTATTTAAATTATTTTTAAACATCGGTGCCGTTAAGTAACCAACAATAACCACCATCAACGTCCCGATAACACCATAGAAGAAGAAGTTTAAATCGGTAGCAGAACGAACCCACAGCACAGTAGCGATACTTGCAACCACACCTAGTAACGCACTGTTTGCATTTGCTCGGCGGATAAAGATGCCTAGCATAAACAATCCTGTCATTGGGCCACCCATCAAACCAAGTAAGCTGTTAAACGCATCCCAGATTTCACTTTCATTCGACATAATCAAATAAGTAGAGGCAACAACACCCAGGATACCTGCCACAACAGTTAAGGTTCTACCCACTCTTAATTTCTGTTCAGAGGTTGGGTTTTTACTTACTTTCTCATAAATATCAGAGGTGAAGCACGCGGCAATACTATTCAAGCTACTTGAAATACTTGATTGTGATGCAGCAAAAATAGCGGCAATAATCAGGCCTGCAACGCCGACAGGCATTTGCGAAATAATATAGAAAGGTAAAATACCACCAGTATTGAAATCAGCAGGAAGCAGCTCTGGATTTTGAGTGTAGTAAGCAAATAGTGCAGAGCCAACCGCAAAGAAGAACACAGGAACACAAGCGACTAATTTTGCATTCGTGATCAGTGCTTTTTTAGTTTCATCAATATTGTCGGTAACGATATAACGTTGAACCACATCTTGGCTTGCTGTGAATTGTTGTAGAGAAGCAAAGAAGAAACCAATCATTAATACCGGAATCGTACTTTCAGTCCAACTCCAACTAAATTGCTCAGCTGGGAAGTATTTGTTTGCTTGATTTGACATGCTAAACACTTCAACAATACCGCCATCTACGTTAAAACAAACAACAACAAAGATAAGAATAGCCGCAATAGAAAGCATAATACCTTGGATTACATCGGTCCAGATAACCCCTTCAATACCACCTAAGAAGGTGTAGATAATACAAAGAACACCAATTAAGAAGACAATCATTAGCGGGCTAATATCGATAAATGGCATTAGTGCTAACGCCGTTAAATAAGTAACAATTGCAATACGACCAATATGAAACAACATAAAAGAAATGCTGCCAAACAAACGCATTCTTACGTCAAAACGTCTTTCTAAATATTCATAAACAGAAGTAAGATTCAACTTTCTAAAAAAAGGAATGTAGAACCAAAAGACAATAGGAAGAATAGCAATAGCAACATATTGTCCAATCAAAAATGTCCAGTCACTGGTGTACGCTTTTGCCGGAATAGACATAAATGTGATAGAACTTAGAGTAGTAGCAAAAACGCTGAAACCTGCGGCCCAGCCGGGGATTCTTCCTCCTGCTTTAAAGTAATCATCCGCTGATTTTTGACGACGAGCAAAGTAAACACCCACCGCCATAATTGCCGCTAGATAGGCAAAAAGAGCGATGTAATTTAATGTACCAAATGATTGTGCTTCCATTCGAATATACCTTGTATAATTTTTGTAGGGTTAAATTTCTATTTCTTATAAATTCTTATTTAAACTGTTGTGCTAGCCCAATGAGCAGCACCAATCAATCCTGCATCCCCACCGCAACGAGCATGCTGAACCTTGGTTTGGTATGGTGAAGGTTGTTGTGCTAGGTAGTGCTGTACGCGATCTAAATAATGAGGAGCAAGACCAACACTGCCACCTAAAGTAACCAATTCAATGTCTAGGACCATTTTTAAATCGGCAATTAAATGAGCGATAGCCCTTGCGGAGCGATTAACGATATCTATTGCATTCGGATCATTTTGAGAGAAATATTTAAAGACTATTTCACCTGTACAGTCATCTCCAAAAAATGCTTTTCCGGCTTGTCCTATCGCCGTTCCTGAAGCAATGCTTTCGACACAGCCCCGACGACCACAACCACATATCGGTCCATTAGGATCAGCAAGTGTATGCCCAGCATGACCTGCGATACCATTAGTCCCAATAAGCAAATCATTATTAATCACAACACCTGCCCCAACCCCCGTAGATACGGTAATAAAAGCCATATTGACTCTATTTAGCTCAAGAGTCTGGTACTCTGCCCATGCAGCAGCTTGTGCATCATTGATCGCGACTGTTGGTTTTTTCGTAATATTTTCAATAACCTTTCTTAATGGATAATTATTTAATCCACCAAGGTTTAAAGGATTTAACGCCGTTAGTATCCCGTCTTTAATGATTCCCGTTGAAGCAACGGCAACCGTTGAAACTTCGCTAATCAATGGCGTTAATAACCTCTCTAATGCCTTATCCATATCTTTAGGGTTACTAGAAGAAGGCGTTGGTGTTTGCTGACGGCGAATCACTTTTCCTGACTCAATTATTGCCGCCGCAATTTTAGTTCCACCAATATCTACCGTTAAGCAAGACTTCATGCGATGTCCTTAATAGTACTTTTTTTACCTAGATCGACTTCTGATTTAAACCAACCACAAATATGTTCAATCCGCGTTATTGCAGAACCTACCGTTACACATGACGCCCCTGCTTCTATTGCCTGACGAGCCAATAAAGGAGAATTAAATCGACCTTCCGCCATTACAAAACACCCTTGTTTTGCAAGTTGCTCAATAAATCTAAAATCTGGATCTTTTGGCGTAATTGGGGTCGTATAACCTGACAATGTCGTGCCAATAATTTCAACACCAAGATCATGACAGAACATTCCTTCTTCATAAGTCGAAGAATCTGCCATAACTACACAACCTAAGCTTTGAATCTTTTTCACTAACTCTTCAACAGATACAGGGCGAGATCGATGCGTTGCATCAATGGCGATGATGTCAGCTCCTGCCTCTTTTAATGCAATTACATCCTCAATATAGGGAGTAATTCGTACCTCTGAATCATCAAGGTCACGCTTAATAATGCCTATAATTGGAACCGATACATGAGGTCTTACTGCTTTTAGATTATCAATGCCTTCTATTCTTAGACCAACCGCACCACCTTCAATGCTTGCCATTGCCATAGCAGCGACAATTTCAGGTTTATCCATAGGTCCATCATCAACAGGCTGGCATGATGAAACGAAACCTTGTGATAATGCATTCAGTGTTTTGTTGATATTGCTTCCCATAAAGCCAAACTCCAAATCTCATAACAGTACAATAGTATTGCTCCAATATATATTTATGGAGTTATACTTCAATAACGAGATGTAAAAATGGAGATCTAGATCTCCTAAAAAATAAAGACCATAGAATAAAAAAGAACAAACACCCTTATTTATAAGGATTTTAATTGATTGAAATGTGACATTACTGTATTTTTGATTACATCACACTTGGAGTATTACTCCAATAAAAGTAAATATTTGATTGATAAGGCAGATAAATGAACAGTAAAAATGCTCAAAATAATCAGTATATGATTACCAATATTGATGTATTTAATGGTCAAAAAATAGAAGAAAAACAAGCTATTATTATCAATAATGACTCCATTTCATCCATCATCACAATGGAAAAAGCGCACTCTTTAGCGATGGAAAGCATTGATGGCCATGGCGCACTAGCTACTGCTGGCTTTATTGATATTCAACTTAATGGCTGTGGCGGCGTATTACTAAATACAGATATTAATTTGTCTACATTAGATACGATGAATAAGACCAATGTGAAATACGGAACCACTCAGTACTTGCCAACATTGATCACCAGTACTGAAGTCGATCTCAATGACACTTTATCGTTAATGACTAGTTTTGATAATGCAGAACAAGAAGGTGTATTAGGACTTCACCTTGAAGGGCCTTTCATTAGTATAGAAAAAAAAGGGGCTCACCAAGCGCGATACATTCGAGAGCTAGACTTAACAACAGCTCAACGACTTGCAGAACATAGCTCTCACATAAAAGTATTAACGCTTGCCCCTGAGCATATCAAACAAGACGTTTTAGATTGTTTAACTGATGCTGGGATCACTGTATCTATTGGACATACCAACGCAACGTACGATCAAGTCAATTCACGTTCTGGTTTTAGTATGGCAACGCATTTATATAATGCAATGACACCTCTTGGCTCAAGAGAACCTGGTGTAGTTGGTTATATTTTCGATAAAAAGCCTCATGCTGGCATTATTGTAGATGGTATTCATGCTTCTTACCCATCGGTTCGAATTGCCCACCAACAACTAAAAGAAAAACTCTTTTTAGTTACCGATGCCGTAACGCCTGCAGGAACGGATTTAACTGAATTTGATATGGCAGGAACTCAAGCCTATGTGACAGATGGAAAATGTCATTATGAAGATGGAACTATTGCGGGTGCAGCAATTACCATGATTGATGGGGTTAGAAATTTAATTAATCATGTGGGTTTATCAAAAGAAGAAGCGTTAAGAATGGCGAGTTTATACCCAGCTCAAGCATTAAAAATAGATGATGAATACGGACAGTTAAAAGAAAACTACAAAGCAAACATTACCCTGATCGACAGTAATAATGACATCACGACGACGATTCAGATGGGTAAGCTTGTTTATCAGAAATAAAAAATAGGCCGTGAAAATATCTTAATATTCACGGCCTAATTATTTTATATTACCAGAAACTTATGACTGATTTGAAAGCGCTTCTGTCGTTTTCAATTTATTGGCTTTTGCTCCACTAATGTCGCGTTTGACTAATAATGTATAAATTAAATCCAATACGAACAACTGCGAGATCTTAGTACCAATCGAGTCACCTTGAAGTTGCCCCTGCCTATTACCATTAACTAATACATAATCAGAATATTTAGTGATATCCGAACGTGGATTATGCGTAATAGCAATCGTCGTCGCACCGTTCTCTTTTGCTAAGCGTAAAGCTTTGGTTGTTTCCACAGAATTACCCGAGTGGCTAAGACCTACCGCAAAATCTCCCGGTTGCATTAACGATGACTTAATATACATAAAATGGTTATTGGTAAATGCATCCACATTCAAGCCAATTCGCATAAATTTATGTTTTGCACTTTCGGCTGTTAAGCCAGATGAGCCTACACCAAAAAAGTAAATCGCTTTCGCATCTTTTAGCGCTTCAGACACCGATTCCAAAGATTGAAAATTAAGAAGGTTCATGGTTTCAGACAACACGCTTTCAATGGTTGACTGCAGCTTATGCCCTATCACTTCTGCATTATCTTCTGCGGTTACATCAGTATCAAAAATCTCCTTCTCTCTCCCCTGAAGGTTAGAGACCTCTATCGCCAGTTCCATTTTAAAATCTTGATAGCCTTTAAAACCTAATGTACGACAGAAGCGAATAATTGTCGCATCACCGGCATTAACGATCTGTGATAATTCCGCAATTGAATGCTTACTCACTTGAGTCGCATTAGACATAACATAATCAGCAATACGTTTTGAAGACGGGGTTAGGCTATTATAAAGGCTGCCTATCGTATCGATGATGTTGCCCGCTTTTATTTGAATATTGTGGTTGGACATCAGTTAATAATCCTTGAATAAAACACCCTACTCATTCCATTCTGTCACGCCACTCCTATTTTGTGAAGTGTAACTCCATAATTATTATTCCTCTTTTCCACACTAAAAATGGATAAAATCGAAGAATATAAAAATATTTCGATCTTATTTTCCCCTTACAGATCACATTTACGGCATCGAAGTATGATTTTCATATTGCTAAATGAAACTTTACTCCATAAGATTAGTTTAACTCCAATATTGATATTTAAATGAAGAATAACTTCAAATAGATAAACTAACGAGGCTTAAATGAAAAAGTTAACCGGTTTAATTGCTGCTCCACATACACCTTTTGATTCTTCAAACAACGTAAATTTTGAAGAGATTGATAAAATCGCCAAGCATTTAATCAAAGATGGCGTAAAAGGCATTTATGTATGTGGTACAACGGGTGAAGGCATTCACTGTAGTGTTGAAGAGCGTAAAGCAATTGCTGAACGTTGGGTAAGCGCTTCTGATAATCAATTAGATATTATCGTTCACACTGGTGCATTAAGTATTGTTGATACTTTAGAGCTTACACGCCATGCAGATACACTCGATATTCTAGCAACATCAGCAATTGGCCCATGTTTCTTCAAGCCGGGTAGTGTCGCTGATCTCGTTGAATATTGTGCAACTATCGCTGCCGCAGCACCATCAAAAGGCTTCTACTATTACCATTCAGGCATGTCTGGTGTGAATTTAAATATGGAAGAGTTTTTAATTCAAGCCGATAAGCGCATTCCTAATTTATCAGGACTTAAATTTAACAGCGGTGACCTATACGAATACCAACGTTGCCTTCGCGCTTGCGATGGTAAGTTTGATGTGCCATTTGGTGTTGATGAGCATCTACCAGGTGCATTAGCGGTTGGCGCTAAAAGCGCAGTAGGCAGTACTTATAACTACGCCGCTCCTCACTTCAATTCAATCATCGATGCGTTTAATCGTGGTGATCAAGAAGCTGTATTTAATAAGATGACAAATGTTATTGAGCTTATTCGTGTCTTAGTAGATTTCGGTGGTGTCGCTGCAGGTAAAGTTGCTATGGAGCTTCACGATATCAACGCAGGAGATCCTCGCTTACCGTTAATGCCATTAAGTGCAGAACAAAAAACAACCGTTGTAGAAAGAATGAGAGCTGCAGGCTTCATTCAATAATATAGTAAACCTTCTTGCTCTAGAGCTGAAAAACTTCCCCCTAGGTTTTTCAGCTTTTTTTGATCTAGGTTTTCCCTTTTTCAACGTGTAAACTTCATGATAGTTATCATTTTAAAATGGAAAGTCTAATGAAAGTATATGATTGTTGTGAGATGGTTCGTGAGTTGTATTCATTAATTGGTAGTGGCGATCAGGGTTACATCCCTCAAGCGATTACGTGTGCAGTTAAATCATTAAATGATATTGCTGCTGACGAAACGCTTCCAAAAGCAACTCGTGAAAAAGCCGCATTTGCCGCTGCAAACTTATTAATTTCTGATTTTGAGGATGAGTAATGACACCTGAAAAAGTAGCTACAATGGATCCAATTATGTTGATGAGCATTGTTAACATGAAAATTCGAGATGAGTTTGGAGATCTTTATTGCTTAGTTAAGTTCTATGAACTAGATCAGAATGTATTAGTTAAACGATTATCTGAAGCAGGCTTCGAATATTTAGAAGAAGCAAAACAATTTAGATAAATATAAAATAAGAGGGGTATATATTTCCCTCTTATTTTTCTATATAAACATTTCCAATACCCCTTCCATTGCCATGAAACTTTGAACGCACATTCTTATTATTAACCAATAAAAAAATAATATAAAAAGAGATATTGGTCCCATATCATTATGATACAAAAATGCTATTAATCTTATTTAAATACATCGGAATAGTGATATTTATTCCACTTTAAAAATAAGAATGAAACAAAAAACAAAACAATTAAAATCAAAAACTTAAGTTAATAAATTGCATTTTAATCACAATTAAACATCCATTTAACTTCTATTTAATATAACAAAAATAAGATAAAAACATTTTGTTACACTTATAAAATCAGAACTTTCAAATATCCATGATAATTTTATTTTTCTTTATATTTATCGTTAATTAAGTATTTAGTTAATAGATTACCCACCAATTAAAAGTGAATTATGTATGGCATTACTAACAAAAAAAATGAAGCTAAACACTATTGCATTAGCATTATTGGGAGCAGGTTTCTCTGTTCAATCACACGCAAATGACATGATAAACCCAGATGGCGGTATTGTTGTTGGCTATTGGCATAACTGGTGCGACGGTCGTGGTTATCAAGGTGGTAACGCTCCTTGTATGACATTAAAAGAAACAAATCCTATGTATAATGTCGTTGATATTTCATTTATGAAAGTCTATGACACTTCCGAAGGTCGTATTCCGACCTTTCGCCTTGACCCAACAGTTGGTTTGAGTGAAGCTGAGTTTATTGAACAAATTCAAGAGTTGAATACTCAAGGTCGCTCTGTATTAATCGCACTTGGCGGTGCAGACGCTCATATCGAATTAAAACGTGGGGATGAAATACCATTTGCAGACGAAGTTATCCGCTTAGTTGAACTATATGGTTTTGATGGCTTAGATATCGATTTAGAGCAAGCAGCTGTAACTGCTGCCGATAACCAATGGGTAATTCCAGAAGCACTAAAAATAGTAAAAGATCATTATAGATCGCAAGGGAAGAATTTCCTTATTACGATGGCTCCAGAATTCCCTTACCTAAAAGCTGGTGACAAATACGTTCCTTATCTTGAGCGTTTAGAAGGGTATTATGATTGGATTAACCCACAATTCTATAACCAAGGTGGCGATGGCATTTGGGTTGATGAAGAGAACGCATGGATTACTCAAAACAGTGATGCAATGAAAGAGAAGTTTATCTACTACATCTCTGACTCATTGATCAACGGTACTCGTGGTTTTCACAAAATCCCTCACGACAAACTTGTTTTTGGTATCCCAACAAATAATGATGCTGCAGCAACAGGATTTGTTAAAGAACCCCAAGATCTTTACAACGCATTTGATGCTCTAAAGCAGCAGGGACAACCTTTACGTGGTGTAATGACTTGGTCTATTAACTGGGATATTGGTACTGATTCTGCTGGTACTCCATATAACAGCAGCTTTATTAATGCTTACGGCCCATATATTCACAGTCAAACGCCACCACCACCAGTGGTTGGTAAACCTGTGTTTACAGGGTTAACTGATACACGAGTTCCACACGGTAGTGTATTTGATTCATTAGCGGGAGTTACCGCAATGGATAAAGAAGACGGTAACCTAACATCATCAATTACGGTTGAGGGCTCAGTGAACACACAGGTTCTTGGTGACAATGTACTTGCTTATAGCGTAACTGACTCTGATGGTAACGAAACGAAACAAGCTCGTAATATTGAAGTTTATAGTGCGCTTCCTGAGTTAACAGGCGTTGCAAACACAACCATTAAAATAGGCTCAGATTTCAACCCTCGAACTAACGTAAAAGCAACTGATGCTGAAGATGGAGACTTAACGTCTCAGATCTCTATTGAAGGAACAGTAAATACTTCTCTTGCAGGTAAGTACACATTAACTTATTCAGTAACAGACAGTGCGAACCAAACTACAACAGCACAGCGTACAATTACGGTAAATGATGGTTCACAAGTTTGTGTTAACCCATGGAAAGCCGATCAAGTTTATTTAACTGACGAAACAGTAAGCCATAACGGAAAAACATGGCAAGCTGGCTGGTGGACACAAGGGGATGAACCCGGCACAACCGGAGAATGGGGAGTTTGGAAACAAATTGGTGATAATGATTGTGGTGGTGTAACTCCAGAACCCGGTATTGAGTTAACGGCAAAAATCACAAATCTCAGCAATGAATATTCAATTGTAAACTCAACTGCTAACGTAACGTTTTCTATTACAACAAATGATACCGCTTCTGTAACGGTTGATATCATTGACCGTATGGGCAACAGCATTGCATCGGAATCAACCTCAATAACTGGTATTCAAGCTGTTTCTTTAACGTTAAACAACGTTGAATCCGGTTATTACTCAATGCGTTTATTAGCATCGAACGCTGATGACTCGGTAGAAGAACGTTACAGCTTTAATCTAGTTTCTGAAGATACGCCAACACCACCACCAACCGATATTCCTGCATATGAAGTAGGTAAAACATACGCAGATGGCGAACAAGTTCTAGGTTCTGATGGAAACATTTATCAGTGTAAGCCTTGGCCATACACACCATGGTGTTCAAGTGCATCTTATGCTCCAGCAGAAAGTCAATACTGGGCTGACGCTTGGGATAAGGTATAAATAAAAGCGCTAAAATATACAAACGTATTTAAAAGTAACACATAGAAAAAAGCCAGCATATCAATGCTGGCTTTTTATATTTAACTCATTTTATTAATGCCCTAACTAATATTAGAACGATGCCCAAAGAACGGTAATTACTAAGATAGGACAAACAAATTTCACATACAGAGGCCAAATCTTACCGAAGAAACCCTGTTGGAATTCTGGATAACCTTGCTCAAGTTCTTTGATTTTAGAATGTCGGCTCCATACCCAACCACCAAATACACAGAATAATAATGCTGCGACAGGTTGCAAGTACTGAGTCGCAACCATTGCAACCAAACCAAATAACTCACCAAAATTAAATACAATTATCACACTGAACACAGCAATTAGAGCACCTAAAAACCAACTTGTTGGCGTTCTTTTGGTTTTGAATCGCTCACTCACTAAAGAGACTGAACACTCAAGCATTGAAATTGAAGAGGTTAATGCTGCAATCGTTAATAGTAAGAAGAAAACAATCGCAAACAGATCACCAAACAATCCTAAGCTATCAAACATCATTGGTAATACAGTAAATACTAAGGTATCAGAACTGATTAATGAACCATCTTCTGCATAGATTTGAACGCCCTTCTCCATTGCAACAAACATTGCAGGCATTACCACTAATCCAGCAATAAATGCCACAGCCGTATCCACTAAAGTCACGTTCATTGCCATCTTAGGAAGGTTTTCTTTCTTACTTAAATATGAGCCATAGATAAGCATTGAACAGCCACCAATGGTTAACGAGAAAAAGCCTTGTCCCATCGCTGCTAAGATCAATTTTTTATCCATTACCTTTTCAAAATCAGGGATAAGATAATGCTTCAATCCTTCAATCGCACCTTGTTGCATCATGATATAAACAAACAATAAGCCAAATAAAACAAACAAAGCAGGCATTAAACGCGTTGACCATTTCTCAATACCGTCTTTAATTCCACCTTGTACGATTAGAATAGTTAATACATAAAAGATTATCGTACCCAGTAAATTACGTTCAATACTAAAACCTTTAAACCATTCAGCAAGATCATGTAATCCAACAACGTTCGCCATAGCACCAAACAAGAAACAAATTAACCATCCGCCAACAATGCTATAGAACATCAACACTGCACTCGGGACACTCAAGCCAATCCAACCAACAAAAGCACCGACACGCTTACCTATTGGGTTAGAAGTCAATGAACGCATACTATCGACTGGGTTCGCTTGGCCATGACGACCAATCGCCATTTCAACAACAAGCATAGGAAAGGCCACCACAAGGATCATGATAAGATAAACCAATAAGAAAGCCCCACCACCATTACTAGCAGCTTGAGTTGGGAATCCCCAAATGTTACCTAACCCAACAGCCGCGCCTGCCGCCGCTAATATAAAACCTATACGTGAACTAAAACTTTCTCTGTTACTGGTCATTCTCTGTATCACCACACTAGTACAATGCAGGCATGATAACTTCACTAATAATGAAACACCAGTTTTAAATCTCTAATTAACTCATTTATTTACGTCACTAATAAAAGTCCAGAGCTTCCTACTTCGTTAATACGAATAAGTAATATTATATCTGTTCATTATTTATCAAAAAAAATGGTATTTAAGTGCTCTTTTTTTAAACAATACGAATAATTTCACATAATCTATTAACAACAAAAGTACATTAGAAAAAGTAATGACAAAAGCGTCAAAATTATAATCTATTTTTTATTTGACGAAATTAAAAACTACTGATAAATTCGCCGTCATTGAGTCACGGTGTACACATCCTATAACACCTCTCTACTTACTCCACCAAACTCCAGACTACTGAGTTATACACTCAGACAACTAGATGGTAGCCAAATGGGTTAGATATCCACCAAGTATTAACTATACTTAGGGTGGGTTTTTTCTATTTGAGACAAATTAATGACAGATAAAATCATTGTCGGATGGCGCGAATCATTAAGCCTTCCAGAACTTGGTATTAAATTAATTAAGGCAAAAGTTGATACTGGCGCCAAAACTTCTTGCTTGCATGCTTTTAAAGTAGAGCCCTTCACAAAGGATGGTGAAGACTGGGTCCGTTTTTGGATTCATCCAGAAAAACGTAATAACGATTTTGTGCAAATTTGTGAAGCACCAATTGTTGACCGCCGAAAAGTAAAAAGCTCAAGCGGTCAAGAAGAACTACGCTACGTTATTAAAACAATGATCCGAATCTCAGGCCAAGAATGGCCAGTTGAAATTACATTAAGTAACCGAGAAACAATGGTGTTTCGTATGTTACTAGGAAGAACAGCAATGCAAGATCGTATTGTTGTAGATCCATCGTCATCTTACCTTGTTGATTTTGAGGAAACTGTATAATGAAAATCGGTATTTTATCGCGCAACCAATCTCTTTACTCTACTAGCCGCTTAATTGAAGCTGCTGAGAGTCGTGGACACGAAGTAAAAGTAATTGATGCATTACGTTGCTATATGAATATCAATTCAGAAAAACCTCAGATCCACTTTAAAGGTGAAGAGCTTATTGATTACGATGCAATCATTCCTCGTATTGGCGCATCTGTAACGTTCTACGGAACAGCAGTATTACGTCAATTTGAAATGATGGGTGTATACCCTGTAAATGAATCAGTTGCGATCACTCGTTCTCGTGACAAACTACGCTCAATGCAATTGCTTTCTCGCAAAGGTATTGGTATGCCTATTACAGGCTTCGCAAGTAAGCCTGATGACGTTAAAGACCTATTAGACATGGTTGGCGGTGCGCCAGTTGTGATCAAGCTCTTAGAAGGCACTCAAGGAATAGGTGTTGTTCTTGCAGAAACGCGTAAAGCAGCAGAAAGTGTTGTTGAAGCATTCATGGGCTTAAAAGCGAACATCATGGTTCAAGAGTTCATCAAGGAAGCTGGCGGTGCAGATATCCGTTGTTTCGTTATTGGTGGCAAAGTGATCGCAGCAATGAAGCGTCAAGGTGCAGAAGGCGAATTCCGCTCTAACTTACACCGTGGTGGTTCAGCGTCACTGGTAAAATTAACTCCAGAAGAGCGTAAGACAGCAGTAGCTGCAGCAAATATCATGGGGCTAAATGTAGCAGGTGTAGATTTACTTCGCTCTGAGCGTGGTCCACTAGTTATGGAAGTGAACTCATCTCCGGGCTTAGAAGGCATTGAAAAAGCAACAGGCAAAGATGTTGCTGGCCTAATTATTGATTTTATTGAGAAAACTGCAGCGACTAAAAGGACTAAAACTCGTGGCAAAGGCTAAAAAAAATCAAGCGTTTGAAATACTAACGCACTCGGTTGCACCTGGTGAAAGAAAGGTAATTGAGATTGAAGCCGCTAAGCTTTATACACACTCACCTCTATCGATCCCTGTTGAGATCATTAACGGCCAGCATGCTGGCCCAATCCTGATGGTAAATGCTGCCATTCATGGTGATGAACTTAATGGTGTTGAAATTGTTCGACAGTTAATTAACAACGTTGATCCTAAGACATTAAAAGGAACGCTTATTGCAGTACCTATTGTTAATGTCTTTGGTTTCATCCATAAATCACGCTATCTTCCGGATCGCCGTGATTTAAACCGTTGCTTCCCTGGTTCAGAGAAAGGTTCGTTGGCATCTCGCATGGCACATACCTTCTTCACCCAAATAGCAAAACGTTGTGATTATATTGTTGATTTACACACTGGTGCTATTCACAGAACGAATTTACCTCAACTTAGAGCGGATCTAAGCAACCCTGAAACGTTACGAATTGCACACGCTTTCGGCACGCCAGTGATTGTAGATTCACCTCTTCGAGATGGTTCTCTTCGTAGTGAAGCTGAAAAATGTGAGATCCCAGTATTAACGTATGAGGCAGGTGAAGCATTACGCTTTGAGCCTATCGCTATTAATGCGGGTTATGTAGGTGTACAACGTGTGATGCAAGCTATTGGTATGCTAAAAGCAAGCAGAAAACGCTTACCAGAAGCCATCATTGCTAAATCAACAAGTTGGTTACGCGCAGAAAGCGACGGTATCTTACGTACGGTTGTAACTCTGGGTGAGCAAGTTGAGAAAGGTCAAGTTTTGGCTTATATCAGCGCACCATTAGGCCACAGTGAAATCGAACTTCGAGCTCATAAAGGCGGCATCGTTATTGGTCAACAAACCTTACCTTTAGTTAATGAAGGTGATGCTGTTTTCCATCTTGCTTACTTTACTGAAGACGATGAAATGGTTGGTCAAACAGTTGAAACGTATATCGATGAAATTATCGAAGCGGATACTGACCAATTAACTAACGGTCAAATCACGACATCTACACTTTAGTATTTTTTACTAGCGTTACTTATTAATAAGAGAGGCTCACCTCTCTTATTTTATAATGAACTATCTGTTATTACTGCACATCTATAATTTCATATTGCTGCTTCTTGCCAGCTAAATTCAATTCAAACTCATCACCAAGTTGCTGCCCTATCATGGCTTTCCCAAGCGGAGCTGACGGCGTTATTAGTGAAAATATCATTGTATTATGAGTTACTTTTACTCCACCCGCTGACGGACCGATAAAAAACATACTCTCGACATCATCTTGATTTACAAGCGTCACTAAAGCGCATTGGTTAATTGCACTCTCTTCACTATATTCTAAACGCGGTAATTTACGATACGCTAGAATATCAGCTTCACACTCAGCAACTCGTAGTGCTTGCCCATGAGCTAAATAAGAGGCTTCTAAGCCAAAGGTTTCATACTTACTGCGTGCAATCGCTTCTTTATCTGTCGCTTGATCAATGGCTCGTTGCGTGGCTTCTACTGCCATTTGATGAATTTGACGCAGCTCCTGAATGATGGAGCTTAATAACGCTTCTTTTTCTATCATAAGTGAAATTACTTTATTGGAAATATAAAAAATGGCAGTTACGAATAACTGCCATTTCATGATATCTATTTTTCTATCACATTACTGTGATGACAAATTACTCTTCGTCGTAATCGTATTCGTCTTCATCGTTTGCTGCATCACGAGCGGCTTCATATTCCGCTTTTTGTGCTGCTGATTTTTCTTTCTTACGCGCGATCATTTCTTCTTTTTCGCTGCGTTGTTCCGCTTTACGATCATTACGAACTGCTTGCGTTTTTGCAAATTCAACAAGCTCTTTCTCTGCCCATTCAACTGCTTCTGCTTCGCTTTCAAAACCAAGCTGACGCTTAGATACAACCGTTCTGCGAGAAGTTACTTGGCGCGTAATTTCAGCAGCCCAAGCGTTACGTTTTTCTACAATACGGTAATCAAATTTTGCCATTTTTTTTTCCTAGAATTCGATAGTTAAGGGATAGATCATTGTTAAAAAATCCATCTATAACTGCAGTACAATATCTGCATTCCCTTTAATGCCCGCTATTAGAACACATCTAGCCAAAAATGCATCAAAAAGATGTCAATCTATAAGCGCTTTAAAGGAGAAGTTGATCTTATTTTTTTACAACTAAATGATTGCGGTTGTCTCGACTACTGCGGATCAACTCATCACCTTTCACAATATCAACAGATTTTGCTAATCGATCATATAGAAGTACATTGACAGTCGCAGCTAAATTCATGCAACCAACGGTTGGAACATAAACGACATGATCTGCTCTATCTGCAACCTGTTGGGTAATTGAACCATCTTCAGGGCCAAAAACATAAATTGCTTTGTCTGGATGTTGAAACTCAGGAAGAGATATCGCTCCCTCAGCAAGTTCAACACACACCACTTTCATGTCTGCTGGTAATTCATCCAATAAACACTCAACACTGGTTAGCGGGATCTTGTTGGCTACTTTTTTAGTATCCGTTTGAAACTTTGCCGCACGATCATATCTCTCACCCGTATAACGAACATCATCAACTTGATAACAACCAGCAGCACGCATCACTGCGCCGACATTCGTTGGGCTTTTTGGGTTACTCAAACCAATCGTAACGTGCGTATCTTTCATTGTTTCTTCCAACAGATAAAAATAAAGCGTTATTCTAACAAAAAAACCGCTGAAGCCTAAGCCTCAGCGGTTTTTTTTAAAAAGAGCCGTCTTTACCCAACTCTTTTATTCATTATAGGACATTGCATTCATAAAAATTTTAATATTTATCACAAATTTTTATTCATCCTAATAAATACTTGTCAGGTATGAACCTAATTAACCGATATTCTTACGAGCGTTTTGGAACATACGCATCCAAGCACCATTCTCGCCCCAAGTCTCAGGAGCCCAAGAGTTAGCAACAGTACGGAATACACGCTCTGGGTGAGGCATCATGATCGTTACACGACCGTCCGTTGTTGTTAAACCTGTGATAGCGTTTGGTGAACCGTTCGGGTTATTTGGATATTGCTGCGTTTGATTACCGTTGTTATCAACATAACGTAGAGCAACAGTTCCTGAGTTTTCAATCGCGTTTAGGTGGTCGTTATCACGAACTTCTACGCGGCCTTCACCGTGAGAAACAGCGATTGGCATACGAGAACCTTCCATCCCATTGAAAAATACAGAATCAGACTTCTGAACTTCAACTAGGCTGAAACGCGCTTCAAAACGCTCTGATTCGTTACGAACGAAACGTGGCCAATACTCTGCACCAGGGATAAGTTCACGTAGGTTAGATAACATCTGACAACCATTACATACACCTAGAGAGAACGTATCTTCACGCTTGAAGAAGTTTTCAAATTGGTCACGCGTAGAGTCGTTAAACAGAACTGATTTAGCCCAACCTTCACCAGCGCCTAGTACATCACCGTAAGAGAAGCCACCACACGCCACAAGACCGTTGTACTCTTCTAGTACCGCTTGACCCGTTAGGATATCACTCATGTGAATGTCAGTTGCTTCGAAGCCTGCGCGGTCAAACGCTGCTGCCATTTCAACGTGAGAGTTAACACCTTGCTCACGTAGAATTGCCATCTTAGGTTTAGCACCTAGGTTGATATAAGGCGCTGCAATATCTTCGTTTACATCAAAGCTTAGGCTAACGTTTAGACCTGGGTCTGAGTTGTCTTTCTTCGCTTCATGTTCTTGGTCTGCACATACAGGATTATCACGTAAACCTTGCATTTTATGCGTAGTTTCTGCCCAGATAGTACGTAATTCAGTACGGTTACGTTCTACTATAACCTGCTCACCAGACTTAATAACCACTTCGTCAGACGCTTCAACAGAACCAATAACGTGTGAACATTCACCTAGCTCATTTGCTGCTAATGTTGACAACACCGAATCTAAATCGTCATTACGAACTTGGATTACCGCACCTAACTCTTCGTTAAATAATGCAGCTAATGTATCTTCGCCTAATGCTTCAATGTTCGCACTCACACCACAGTGACCAGCAAATGCCATTTCTGCAAGCGTTACAAATAAACCGCCATCGCCTTTATCGTGGTAAGCCACTACTTGATCATTTGCGATTAAGGTCTGAATGCCTTCGTAGAAGCCTTTTAGCTGTACTGCGTTGTCTACGTCTGCTGGCTTATCACCAAGTTGTTTGTAAACCTGCGCTAGTGCTGTCGCACCCATACGGTTTTTACCATTACCTAAATCGATAAGAACTAGGCTTGTATTGCCTTTGTCAGTGCGAAGCTGAGGAGTAATTGTTTTACGCACATCTTCAATTCGAGCAAATGCAGTAATAACAAGAGAAAGAGGAGAAGTAACTTCTTTCTGCTCACCATTCTCTTCCCACTTAGTCTTCATCGACATTGAATCTTTGCCCACTGGAATAGTTAGACCAAGTGCCGGACAAAGCTCTTCACCTACCGCTTTAACGGCTTCGTAAAGACCTGCATCTTCACCAGGGTGACCCGCTGGAGACATCCAGTTTGCAGATAATTTAATATTCTTAATATCGCCAATATTTGTCGCTGCAATGTTGGTAATTGCTTCACCAACCGCTAAACGAGCTGATGCTCCAAAGTCTAGAAGAGCAACGGGTGTACGCTCACCAAGAGACATCGCTTCACCGTGGTAAGTATCATAACTTGCCGCAGTTACCGCACAGTTAGCAACAGGAACCTGCCATGGGCCAACCATTTGATCACGAGCCACAAGACCTGTCACCGAACGGTCACCAATCGTGATTAAGAATGTTTTCTCAGCCACTGTTGGTAAACGAAGAACACGCTCAATAGCATCATTCATTTCAATGCCTGAACGATCAATGGCTGGGTTATTCGCTTTTAGTGTTTTCGCATCACGGTGCATCTTAGGCGTTTTGCCTAGAAGGATGTCCATTGGCATATCAATTGGTGTATTGTCGAAATGTGAATCTTCTAATTTCAGCTCACGCTCTTCAGTTGCTTTACCAACTACCGCATATGGTGCACGTTCACGCTTACAAATCGCTTCAAATGTCGCTAAGTCTTTATCAGCAACGGCCATTACGTAACGCTCTTGAGATTCATTACACCAAATTTCAAGTGGGCTCATGCCCGGCTCATCATTCGGAACATCACGTAAGTTAAAGATACCGCCACGCTCACCATCATCAACAAGTTCAGGTAATGCGTTTGAAATACCACCCGCACCCACATCGTGGATAAATGCGATTGGGTTTGCATCACCAAGTTGCCAACAACGGTCGATAACTTCCTGACAACGACGTTCCATTTCTGGGTTTTCACGTTGTACTGAAGCGAAATCTAGATCTTCAGAAGAAGAGCCTGAGTCCATTGAAGATGCTGCACCGCCGCCAAGGCCGATGTTCATCGCAGGACCACCAAGTACGATTAAGCTTGCGCCTACTGGGATCTCTTTCTTCTGAACATGATCATCACGAATATTACCTAAACCACCCGCAAGCATGATTGGTTTGTGGTAACCACGTACTTCCTCACCATTATGAGAGTTTACTTTTTCTTCATAAGTACGGAAGTAACCTAATAGGTTTGGACGACCAAATTCATTGTTAAATGCCGCGCCACCTAGAGGGCCTTCAAGCATAATATCAAGCGCAGTAACGATACGGCTTGGCTTACCAAAATCCGTTTCCCACGGTTGAACAAAATTAGGGATTTTTAAGTTAGATACAGAGAAACCGACTAAACCTGCTTTTGGTTTACCACCGATACCTGTTGCGCCTTCATCACGGATTTCACCGCCAGAACCTGTTGACGCACCCGGCCAAGGAGAGATTGCTGTTGGGTGGTTATGCGTTTCTACTTTCATCAAGATGTGTGTTTTCTCTTGATGGTAACCATAGCCACGAGTTTCTGGATCTGGGAAAAAGCGACCGACAGTAGAACCCGTCATTACAGCTGCGTTATCTTTATAAGCAGACAGTACGTTTTCAGGGGTTACTTCGAAGGTGTTTTTGATCATTTTGAATAATGATTTATCTTGCTTAACCCCATCGATAGTCCAATCCGCATTGAAGATCTTGTGACGACAATGCTCTGAGTTCGCTTGTGCAAACATCATTAATTCGATGTCAGTTGGGTTACGACCTAGCTTTTCAGTAAAGCTTTCTAATAGGTAATCTATTTCATCTTCAGCCAGTGCAAGACCAAGGGTAACGTTTGCGTTTTCTAGCGCTTTACGGCCACCAACAAGTAGATCAACTTCTGCGTATGGTGCAGGCTCCGCTACCGTAAATAATGCCGCTGCTGATTCAAAATCAGTAAAGACCACTTCCATCATGCGATCATGAAGAATGGCTTTTAGTTCGACTAATTGAAGTTCAGAAAGTGTTTCAGACGTTTCTACGTAATAAGCTGTGCCGCGCTCTAAACGTGCGATGTTAACTAAACCACAGTTACGAGCAATATCAGTAGATTTTGAAGACCAAGGAGAAATAGTGCCCGGGCGAGGAGTAGAAAGAAGCAATAAACCTTCAGGCTCATGTTCTTCAATCGTTGGACCGTAAGTCAGTAATTTTTCTAACTTAGCAACCTCAGACGCATCAAGGTCTGCCGTTACATCAGCAAAATGGGTAAATTCAGCATAAATACCAGTAACAGGTAAATTTAGCTCGCAACAAAGCTCAAGTAGCTTGTTAACACGAAATTCAGATAGAGCAGGTGAACCACGCAAAATTCTCATGTACTTAGGTCTCTTTGGCAATGAATTAAAGGTAATATTGGAATAGTTTCATGCTGTTATAAATACTTAACTCAATTAAATATTCATAACTCATGTGGCTATGCCGATGTTACCTCTGCTATTGCGAACGCATTATAAAGGATTTTGTTTTGTGAAGTAACACCAAAAGCAACCGTTTGCGTATTTTTTTAAAAAAAAGTGTAAATGTCCTCTTAATTAGATAAATTTGAATGAAAAACAAACAACCATAAAAATAAACTGTCTCAATCTCTAATAATTGTTGTAATTTGTTACCGTGCTTTTGCCTCTTGATATCCCATTTGATATAACTACGCCCTACTTATTTAAAAGAGCATTCTGACTTGAGCCGCATCCCTTATCATCGTCTTCTAAAATCTTGCCTTGTTATTTCTACACTGGTTTTTACCCTCACAGGGTGCCAAGTAGAATCAGAGCCAAAAACAAAGCTAGAGCAGGTCAGAGAACGCGGTGTTTTACGAGTCAGTACATTAAATAATCAGCTTTCTTATTATATTGGTTCTAATGGCCCAACAGGATTGGATTACGATCTTGCAAAAGCCTTTGCTGAAAAATTGGAAGTTAAACTCGAGATCACTCCTGCATATACTTACTCAGGCTTATTCCCTGCTCTCAATCGTAATGAAGTTGATATTATTGCAGCTAATATGACTATTACTCCTGAACGCTTAGCTGAATATAATCCAGGGCCTGTCTATTACTATGTCAGCCAACAAGTCGTTTATAAAAAAGGCAGTTGGCGTCCGCGTAACATTAAGAACTTAACTCAACTTGATGAAAACGTAACTATCGTTAAAGATTCAAGTTTTGAAGGCACGTTAACCAAGTTAAAAGAGAAGCACCCTAAACTTGAGTGGCATACCGAAGCCGATACCGATGTTAGTGAATTATTGAAAAAAGTCGCTAATGGAGAAATTCACTACACGCTAGCTGACTCGGTTGAATTATCACTCACACAACGTATTCACCCTGAGTTAGCGGTTGCTTTTGAGCTAACCGAGGATCAGCCTGTCGCTTGGTTCTTACAAAAAACAGAGGACGATAGTTTACAAGCTCTGGTCATTGAATTTTTTGGTGAGCTAAAAGAAAGTGGTAAACTGGCTCTTTTAGAAGAAAAATATTTTGGTCATGTTGAATCGTTTGATTATGTTGATACACGCGCTTTCATTCGTGCATTAGAGAGCAAACTTCCTAAATGGGAACCTCTATTTAAAAAGTACGCAGGTGACTTTGATTGGCGTTTCTTAGCTGCTTTGTCATACCAAGAATCACATTGGAACCCGTTAGCAAAATCACCAACAGGCGTACGAGGCATGATGATGTTAACGCTTCCAACAGCTCAATCTGTTGGCGTTAAAAATCGCTTGAGCCCAGAGCAAAGTATTCGCGGCGGAGCTGAATATTTACGTCGTATAGTAAAACGAGTACCGGATTCAATAACAGAACATGAAAAGATTTGGTTTGCCCTTGCCTCTTACAATATTGGCTTTGGACACATGATGGATGCGCGTCGATTAACTAAGCGCTTAGGTGGAGATCCAGACTCTTGGACTGATGTAAAAGATAACTTACCGCTATTACGTCAGAAGCGTTATTACAAATATCTTCGTTATGGTTTTGCTCGTGGCGATGAAGCTCAAAATTATGTAGAGAACATTCGCCGTTATTACCAAAGTATTATTGGCTATGAACAAGAACAAGCAAACAAGTTGATCCAAGAAGAAATTACGGTTGAAGGTTTAACCGTAATTGATGTTCCACTTTCTTCTGCAGCTGCGACGATTAGTAATGCCACATCTAGCAAATAAGTCTCTATTTGCTGGTAATAAAAATTGTTAAAAAAACTTACTAAATGGCATGTTCATGTTACGGTAACAATTAACACATACTCTGAATTAACTTGTTCTCAAGATCATGCCAATTAAAGTTAAACGTACTTTAATTTTTATTCGTTAAATTAAGGGGGAGCCCATGCTCTCTAATAGAAGAAAACTTAAACCAAGTACCTCGCTAAAAGGCAGCACTCAACGTCGACGTAAGCTGTTAAATAACCATAAGAAAGTACTTCATCGTCAACGTACTTATGCTATGTCACTGTTTGATGAAGGCGAAGCATTCTCTTGTCGCTAATCTTTAGGCGACAATTTTTTATTCGCACGCAGTAAAAAGGCAAATTGCGATAATTCAATTTGCCTTCTCTACTATATTTTCTTTATCTTCTCGATTAATCCATCATCTGATTTTTCAATTCAGCTTCCCGCTGTAACTTACGTTCTTCTTTTTTCTCTTTACGTCTACGTTTAAAAAAAGCTTGTAGCTGTGCTCTACACTCTTCTTCCATCACTCCAGATTCACACTCCACAAAATGAAATGCGGTTGCAGAAGTAAATAGATTAATCACACTGCCAGATGCGCCTGTTTTCATATCTGTCGCACCAAAAACCACATCCTTAATGCGGCTGTGAACAATAGCACCTGCACACATAGGGCATGGTTCTAATGTGACATATAAAGTCGCATCGACTAGCCGATAATTTTCGATGGTTTTACCTGCCTCTTTAATCGCCATCATCTCAGCATGAGCAGTGGCATCATGAGTACCAATTGAACGGTTCCACCCTTCCCCAATGATCTTACCATCTAAAACAATCACAGCTCCGACTGGCACTTCGCCCTCTTTTTCAGCTATCGTGGCAAGTTCCATAGCGCGTTGCATATAGCGGTGTGCGTCTTTAGTTTCTATTTCAACCGTCATAGTTACTCTGCTAATTCTTTTGCTAGGAACTCAACCAATAAACGAATCTTAGTGGAAAGATGTCGATTATTTGGATATACCGCCCAGATCCCTTCTTTTGGCTCACGATAAGGTACTAGTATCTCTACAAGCTCACCTTTATCCATCGACTCTTGAACATAAAAATCAGGCAACTGAACAATGCCTAAACCTTTTAATGCCGCATTCGTTAAAGCGGCCCCGCTATTACAGTGAACAGATCCTTTTACTCTTACGCTTTTTTCTTTTTTATTTTCGATAAAGCGCCAGATAGGTAAGCTACCAACCAAGCAATTGTGTTGCGATAATTCAGATAAGGTATGAGGCTCACCATGTTTCTCAATATAACCAGGAGAGGCACACACTCGAACTTGTCTGCTAGATAGACGCTTTGCCATCATGGTTGAATCGGTTAATCGGCCTAATCGAATCGCTAGATCAAAATCCTGTTCAACCAAGTCTAATGTTTGATTTGATAAAATTAATTCAAGCTCAAGCTGTGGGTACATCAGCATAAAATCGCTAAGCAGTGGTGCAATTAGCTGCTCACCATAAGTTACTGACGACGTGATCTTTAAGCGGCCCTGAGGCGTTGCGTTAAGCTCAGTGATCGCTCTATCTGCTTGCTTTAACCCCTCAACTAAATGGCGACAATGCTGATAATAGGTTTGCCCTGCTTCAGTTACAGATACTTTTCTCGTTGTTCGGATCAATAACTTAATGGATAAACGATCTTCTAACGCTGCTACTTTACGACTAATTTGAGCCACCGATGTATCAAGAGCTCTGGCTGCTCCTGTAAAGCTTTGCGCTTCAGCAACGGCAACAAATTCAGTTACCCCTTCCCAATCAATCACTGGCTGTTCTCCACTAGTATTATTACATATTCGTAAAAATTATTTACTATTCTACCGTATTATCAATTGGTGGGAAATACTTATAATGGCACCCAACAAGACGACGAGCACAAACAAAAAATTGCATTACACTTAAAATAAAACTGTTATTTATGTCGTCGATTAAATTATCCCAATAAGGAAAAACCAATGGCTCTTGATATTAAACCTAATCAAACTCACATCAAATCTAAAGCAATGGTAGCTTGGGCTGCTGGCGAACCTCTTAAAATGGAAGAAGTAGATGTTCAACTTCCTAAAGCTGGTGAAGTTTTAGTTCGCATCATTGCTACTGGCGTATGCCACACTGACTTATTCACTCTTTCTGGTGATGATCCTGAAGGTATCTTCCCATCAATCCTAGGCCATGAAGGCGGCGGTATTGTTGAAATGATCGGCGAAGGCGTAACAAGCGTTGAAGTTGGCGACCACGTTATCCCTCTTTACACTGCTGAGTGTGGTGAGTGTAAATTCTGTAAATCTGGCAAAACTAACCTTTGTCAGGCGGTTCGTGAAACTCAAGGTCAAGGCCTTATGCCTGATGGAACAAGTCGTTTTTCTATCAACGGTGAAACTATCTTCCATTACATGGGTTGCTCTACGTTCTCTGAATTCACAGTACTTCCTGAAATCTCTTTAGCGAAAGTTTCTAAAGAAGCACCACTTGAAGAAGTTTGTCTTCTAGGTTGTGGCGTAACGACTGGTATGGGTGCGGTTCTTAACACAGCTAAAGTTGAAAAAGGCGACACGGTTGCTGTATTCGGTCTTGGTGGTATCGGTCTTTCCGCTATCATCGGTGCGAAAATGGCGGGTGCAAGCCGCATCATCGGTGTTGACTTGAACGAAAGCAAATATGAACTGGCTAAAAAATTAGGTGCAACTGATTGCATCAACCCAACAAACTTCGATAAGCCAATTCAAGAAGTAATTGTTGAAATGACTGATGGCGGCGTGGATTACTCTTTTGAGTGTATCGGTAACGTAAACGTAATGCGTGCTGCACTTGAGTGTTGTCACAAAGGTTGGGGTGAATCAATCATCATCGGTGTTGCTGGTGCGGGTCAAGAGATCTCAACTCGTCCATTCCAACTTGTGACTGGTCGTGTATGGCGTGGCTCTGCATTCGGTGGTGTTAAAGGCCGTACTGAGCTTCCAGGTATCGTTGACCGTTACATGCAAGGTGAATTCGCTCTTGATGATTTCATCACTCACACTATGGGTCTTGCTGATGTAAACGCAGCGTTCGATCTAATGCACGAAGGTAAATCTATCCGTACTGTTCTACATATGGATAAATAAGCTCTAACATTTAAAATTTAACCATCATTAACTAAACGTAAAGCCCGTTAGATTCATTTCAAACGGGCTTTATTTTTTAAAGGTACATATGTTTATTAAAGGAAAAGTCCTTCAATAAACGTATAAAGCCTCCTATCCAAACCACTGGAAACCATGATTATGTTGACTAACCTTCGTCAATCTTTGCCTTTGCAATTGCTACTAGCTGCATTACTTGCATGGCTTTTTACCCTATTTATTTCTCCGACAACTGACGTAACACAAGCTTCTTGGTATCAATTAGTGATGCTAGGTAAAGTCACTTATATCGGTTTGCTTAAAATGGTAGTTGGTCTGGTCGTTATGTTTTCTTTACTTCAAGGCATAACAAGTATTGGTTCTATCACTCGCCTAAAGCAAGTCGGTCGTAATACCCTACTGTTCTATAGCTTTACTACACTGTTGGCCATTTCTCTTGGTTTAGGTGCCTCATTACTATTACCTGCATGGCAACCTCTGACGGAGTTTGCACCTGTTGGTGACAACGTTCAGCTCATTAGCGAAGAGTCCGCTGGTGGCGCTGCCATTGCAGGTAAACTGCTAAATATGGCTTTTGTAAATCCAGTTGCTGCATTATCTCAGGGAAATTTGCTCGCTATCGTTGTGTTTTCATTCATGTTGGGATTAGCTTTACTCTCCTCATTACCAGAAAAACACCCTATTTTTGATCTACTCAATGGCTTAAATAAAAGTATTAATACGATAGTAGGTTGGATAATTAAATTATCTCCACTCGCAGTATTTGCCATTATTTTTGATTTTAGTATCCGTGGTGGTGAGTCTTTATTTGAACAGTTAGCTCTATTTGCTCTACTGGTTTTTATTCTTACTTTAATTCATGGCGCTATTGTTTTACCAACGATTGCAAAACTAGCAACAGGCATTAAATATACAACCTTATTTAAAGCAATATCCGCTCCTATGGCGATGGCTTTTGCTACCTCTTCTAGCTCTGCAACTTTGCCATTAGCAATGCAAAGTGCCCAAGAAAAACTTGGTGTATCACAAAGTACAAGCAGTATGGTATTACCCCTTGGTGCGGTAATGAATATGGATGGAACTGCATTATTTGAAGGTGTTGCTGCTATATTCTTAGCTCAACTTTTTGGGGTTGATTTAACAACTTCAGGATTAGTCATGATTTTTATTATGGCAATGGTATCTTCTGTTGGTGCACCCGGAATGCCATCAGGATCTATGTCAGGCATGCAATTAGTTCTTTTGGCTGCAGGGATCCCATTAGAAGCTATCGCAATCCTGTTAATCATTGAACGTCCACTTGATACTTTCCGTACTGCGGTTAACGTTGAGGGGGATATGATTGCCGCTTTAGTCATTGATAAATGGCAGAAGAAACAAAAGCCACTAACTGAAAAGCAATCATTATCTCAAACATCTTACTCCGCATAACCTCTATGAAAGCCCGTTGGATAACCTCTAGCGGGCTGTTTTATGCTTCACACTTTTTATTCGATATTAGCGCATACCTCCCTTTATTATTTACCTTTCTAATCATAAAGACTCCGTGATCAACTAAAAGTCTAAGTATTATTACATTTTCGTAAAAATCATTTTCATTTTAGGGGGATTATCAATTCTTTAGAAACACCTATACTAGCCACATCAAAACGAGAGGGCAGAAATACAAAACTCAACTACGCTTTAGTTGACTGCTCATCCGAATATATTAATAAGGAAAAACCAATGGCTCTTGATATTAAACCAGGTCAAACATCAATTAAATCTAAAGCAATGGTAGCTTGGGCTGCTGGCGAACCTCTTAAAATGGAAGAAGTGGATGTTCAACTTCCTAAAGCTGGTGAAGTTTTAGTTCGCATCGTTGCAACTGGCGTATGTCACACTGATTTATTTACTCTTTCTGGTGATGATCCAGAAGGTATCTTCCCTTCAATCCTAGGCCATGAAGGCGGCGGTATTGTTGAAATGATCGGCGAAGGCGTAACAAGCGTTGAAGTTGGTGACCACGTTATCCCTCTTTACACTGCTGAGTGTGGTGAGTGTAAATTCTGTAAATCTGGCAAAACTAACCTTTGTCAGGCGGTTCGTGAAACTCAAGGTCAAGGCCTTATGCCTGATGGAACAAGTCGTTTCTCTATCAACGGTGAAACTATCTTCCATTACATGGGTTGCTCTACGTTCTCTGAATTCACAGTACTTCCTGAAATCTCTCTAGCGAAAGTTTCTAAAGAAGCACCACTTGAAGAAGTTTGTCTTCTAGGTTGTGGCGTAACGACTGGTATGGGTGCGGTTCTTAACACGGCTAAAGTTGAAAAAGGCGACACGGTTGCTGTATTCGGTCTTGGTGGTATCGGTCTTTCAGCTATCATCGGCGCTAAAATGGCGGGTGCAAGCCGCATCATCGGTGTTGACTTGAACGAAAGCAAATACGAGCTAGCTAAAAAATTAGGTGCAACTGATTGCATTAACCCAACAAACTTCGATAAGCCAATTCAAGAAGTAATTGTTGAAATGACTGATGGCGGCGTGGATTACTCTTTTGAGTGTATCGGTAACGTAAACGTAATGCGTGCTGCACTTGAGTGTTGTCACAAAGGCTGGGGTGAATCAATCATCATCGGTGTTGCTGGTGCTGGTCAAGAGATCTCAACTCGTCCTTTCCAACTTGTGACTGGTCGTGTATGGCGTGGCTCTGCATTCGGTGGTGTTAAAGGCCGTACTGAGCTTCCAGGTATCGTTGACCGTTACATGCAAGGTGAGTTCGCTCTTGATGACTTCATCACTCACACTATGGGTCTTGCTGATGTAAACGCAGCGTTCGACTTAATGCACGAAGGTAAATCTATCCGTACTGTTCTACATATGGATAAATAAGTAAAAGTGAGGGGTTAGATACTCTAGCCCCTATTCTACTTTTGATCTTTAAGTGCTTTATATCAAGAAAGTATGTTTATCTGCGTGGGTGGCGCAATTTATAGATAATCTTGCGAAGGTTTCATTCTTCATTTTAAAGCACTTCAAAATCAACCAGTAGATCTCTATTCAATACAGTGATCTCGCTGATATGAATCAAAATATAAAAGGGCTCATCATGACAATCGAAAATATCAGCCAAGCAAAAGTTGCCGGTGGTTGGCACAAACAATATACACATACATCATCTACACTAAATTGTGATATGCGCTTTGCTATCTTTCTACCAGCGAACGCTTCTGAAAGTAATCCTGTTCCTGTTTTATACTGGTTATCAGGCTTAACTTGTACTGATGAAAACTTCATGCAAAAAGCAGGGGCATTCAAAAAAGCCGCTGACTTAGGCATTGCTATTGTTGCTATGGATACGAGCCCTCGTGGTGAAGATGCTGCTGATGATGCAGAAGCAGCTTACGATTTTGGTCTGGGTGCAGGGTTCTACTTAAATGCAACTCAAGCGCCATGGAATCGTCATTACCATATGTATGATTACGTAACAAAAGAGCTGCCATCTTTAATTGAAGATCACTTCCCTGTTTCAAATAAAAAATCGATTTCAGGGCATAGTATGGGTGGTCATGGTGCAATTACCATTGGCTTGAAAAACCAAGATGCATATCAGTCTATCTCTGCGTTTAGCCCTATTTCTAGCCCAATCAATTGTCCTTGGGGTCAAAAAGCATTAGGCCTATATCTTGGTGATAATAAAGAGACTTGGAAAGAATACGATAGCTCAGAACTACTTAAAAAAGGCTCTAAATTGCCAATTTTAGTAGACCAAGGTGAAGCTGATGGTTTCTTAGAAGAACAATTAAAACCTGAATATCTGCTTTCTTCTGCAGAGCAATCTGGTGCCGATGTAGAAGTAAGAATGCAACCAGGTTACGACCACAGCTACTTCTTTATTTCGACGTTTATTGATGAACATCTAGAGTTTCATGCTGCTTATTTAAATAAATAATACTGATTTAAGATAAGCAAAAGCATAAATAGCAAAATCCCAGAGTAAGTTCTCCTTCTCTGGGATTTTTTATGTCTATATATTAATTTTCTATAATTAGATAAACGCTAACACTGGAGAGATACAAAGAAGAATACCTGTAACAATAATTAGGTTAGTTGATAAGCCTTTGTACTTATGAAGTGTTGGTACCTTATGAACAAGGTAAGCCGGAATTAAACAACCAACCAAACCAAATACAGGGCTACAAATTGATGTGAAAGATAAGATAGGTGCATTTAATGCGACTGCTGACCAAGCCAGTAAAACAATAAATACTGTGATAAGTTTATTAACTAACTCTTTGTTAATTGCAGACTCATCCATACGTCTTAGTAAAACATTCATCGCTAAACCACGACACGCTTCTTGGAATGCCATAAATACACCGAAGAATGACGTTACTACAGCAAAAATATTAATCACGATACCTGTAACTGTTGCCCAGCTTCCTGGGAAGTAATGAGCAATAATGGCTAGAGCGGAGATATTTTTATTCATCGCTTCAGCGGCTTGCTCTTGGCTGATAGCAAAAGTAAACGATACCGCAAAGAAGAAAACAACAACAAATAAGATTGAAAAAGCAATATTCATTGCTCTTAGTGATTTGTAACGCGCAACTTCAATTGATGTCTCACGTGAGCGATATGAGATAACCATAGGGCTAAGAGATTGAATAAAAAGAATAGACGTTAATGTGAATGGAAGCGTGATAATCGCATCTTTTAACATTGGGCCAAACGAACCAATAGCAGGAACGTTAGCAAAATCCCAACGAGAAACCAGTAATAAGCCCATAACAGCAACTAATGAAAGTACCGTTACAGCCATAAAGCCAGATAGTTTAAATAGTAATTTCTCACCTTTAGAGCCAATAAAAGCAAGAACACAGATCAGCCCTAAACCATAGAAAACATTCTCATTTAAGTGCCCTTCAGTAACGCCAAACGAGTGTAAGTATGAAGAACTATCATTGGTTACCGCTAATGAATAAACCAATACCCAAATAACCAACATAATGAAATAAAGAGCACCTAAAGCCACACCCCAGTTTTTACCTAAATATCCAGTAATCACACCTGGGTAATCTGTACATGTTTTTGCTTCGGCAAGGGTGTTGATAAAAAGTTTTTGAAACAAATACATTGCTGGGTAGCCAATAATTGAAGACAGAAGGAAAACCCAAATCCCCATAATCCCAACTTGAACAGGCAAGAAGACAATCCCAGCCCCTATAGCCATACCAATACTGATAACAATCCAACCAATATCAACGCTATCGAATTTGGTGGCCTTTTTCCATTCAGAATCAGTCATATCACTTTGACCACGACCAAGTCCTGCTAATGTAGCTGTGTTCATATAAAACTCCATCTTTGTAGGGATCACTATTTTTATAATTTTAAAGCGACAAATCGCCGCCAACTTGCAACTTTTGAAGAATCTACTCTCTAATTTAAAAATAACAATGCAAATTTATTTGAAATGATAGCGAGATCTCAGTTCGTAAAATAAACAAAAAATTGCTACAAAGTAATTGCAATCCCTTACAAATAAGCATAAATTCAACTCACACAAACTAAATGCAATTATTTTTGCATATTTAGAGTTGAAACTTAAAATCAAAAATAGTTGCAAAAAAGGACAATACATATGAAGCAAATTATCGTGGCAAAATCAGCACCAGAAGCAATCGGTCCTTACTCTCACGGCACCGCATTTAATGGTCTTATCTTTACATCAGGTCAATTACCGGTAGATGGTTCAACAGGAACTGTTGTAGAAGGAGGGATTACCGCTCAATCTGAAATGTCTCTTAAAAACTTAATTTCAGTAATCGAAGCTGCTGACGGCGATGTAAATACGGTTTTAAAAACAACCTGCTACCTTGCTAACATCACTGATTTCGCTGCATTTAATGAAGTATATAAAACCGTTTTTCATACCGACTGCCCTGCACGCTCTTGCTTTGCGGTAAAAGATCTTCCGCTTGGCGTATTAGTTGAAGTCGAAGCAATTGCTCATAAGAAAACAACGGTATAACTAAAAAGGTGAACAAAATGAACTCTACCTGGAAGCAATACATTACTATTTTAAAAAATGTTGTGAAACCAGCCCTTGGGTGTACTGAACCTATTTGTGCAGCCTATGCGACAAGCGTAGCAACACAGATGCTTGGAGAAAAACCAGAAACTATTGATGTTTTTGTCTCTGATAATTTGTATAAAAATAGTATGGGTGTTTTTGTTCCAAGAACAGGTAGAGTTGGTCTTGCTATTGCCGCAGCTACTGGCGCCACTGGTGGAAACCCAGATGCTGGATTAGAAGTACTTGCAAAACTGACAGAATCTCAAGTAAATGAAGCACAACAGCTTATTGATGCAGGTCGAGTTCAAGTAAAACGAGAGGCCACTGATGAATTTATCTATTGTCGCGTTATCGTTAAAGGCTTACAACATCACGCAGAGGTTACCATCTGTGGGGGGCATACTCTCATTGTAGAAAAACGACTTGATGGTAATGTCACCTATACACTTGATTCTTCATTACCAAAAGCCTCTACCGCTTCTATTTGTGATGGCGTCGATATCACTATTTCCTCGATTTATGATTTCGCTACTCAAGCCAAATTTGATGACATTAAATTTATCCTTGAAGCTAAAGAACTCAATATTGCTCTTGCTCAAGAAGGATTGGATAACCCATACGGCTTAGAAGTGGGCCGAACTTATCAAAAGAACATAGATACTGGGCTGCTTTCAAAAAGCTTAGACAGTGATATTTTAATCTATACCTCTGCAGCATCTGACGCTCGAATGGGCGGTGCAACCTTACCGGCGATGTCTAATTATGGTAGCGGTAATCAAGGTATAGCAGCAACAATTCCTGTCGTTAAAATGGCTGACTTTTATAATGCAGATGAAGAAGCATTAGCAAGAGCATTTATTATGAGTCACCTTGGGGCTATTTATATTAAATCTCATTATCCACCACTATCAGCATTTTGTGGTAATGCCGTAACCTCTGCTGCTGCTGCAATGGCGATGGTATATTTGGCTGGTGGTACATTCGAACAATCTTGCTCTGCAATTCAAAATACCATTAGTGATACCAGCGGAATGATCTGTGATGGTGCGAAATCAACCTGTGCAATGAAAGTAGGCAGCAGTGCTCAATCAGCAATGAAGTCATCCCTACTCGCTTTGAATAATCATTGCGTAACAAAACAGGGCGTTATTGCTGAAGATGTAGAAAAAACCATTAAGAACATCGGTAGAATGATAACCACAGGAATGCCAAATATAGATCATGAAATCATTGAAATAATGGCGTCATAATGAAAAGATGTCACTTACACGCTAAGTGACATCATCTTTTTACCAACATAAAGAAAACATATGCTACATAAACTCTCTACTGCCGATAAACTCATACTGAAATCAACTTATAGTATTGTTGATGGCATTGCTGCTATGTTTGGAAAACATGTTGAAGTGGTACTGCACTCTCTTGATTCTGACAATCCATCAATCATTAAAATTGCTAATGGCCATGTCACTGGTCGCGGTATTGGTGCGCCCATTACCAATCTTGCACTCGAAAAATTGAAAGCCGGATCCGATGTATCAACGCCTTATTTCACCCGAACAGAGAAAGGTGAATTAATGCGTTCTGTTACTTCGATGATTCGAAATGAGGCAGGTACTCCTATCGCTTTACTTTGTATTAATTCTAATCTTGATGTGCCGATGAATAGCTTCTTTATGGACCTATTCCCACAAACAAATCAATTAGCAGCGTCACCTGAAACCTTTGCCAAAGACAGTATTGAAATGCTGACAGACTCGATAGCTAGAATACAAAGCGAAGTATTGGAAGACGAAAGTATTGCGGTGTCTCGAAGAGTAAGAACCATTGTTGAGCGCTTACATCATCAAGGGGCGTTTAATATAAAAGATGCGACTCAAATAACCGCCAATATTCTAAATGTATCTAAAGACTCTGTTTATCGTTATCTAAGAAAATTTAAGTAATACCGAACATTGAAATGCAAAAAAGCCCTGAGAACTTATCATTCTCAGGGCTTTTATTTTTACTAATACAAATTAACCCGGCAGGTTATATGTATATGGCGCTTGGATACCTAGTGGAATACCTAGAGCCCAGTACGCTAGTAAGAAGATTGTCCAACCAATTAGCATTGCGATAGAGAAAGGCATCATTAGAGAAGCCAGTGTACCGATACCCGTTGATTTAACGTAACGTTGGCAGTAAACCACAACTAATGGGAAGAACACCATTAGTGGTGAGATGATATTTGAAACAGAATCACCTACACGGTATGCCGCTTGAGATAGCTCAGGAGAGATACCAACACCCATTAGCATTGGAACTAGTACAGGACCAATTAATGCCCATTTAGCTGATGCAGAACCAATTAGTAGATTTACAAACGCAGTAAGCAAAATCATACCAATAATGGTTAGCTGACCAGGAAGCTCCATTGCTTTAAGTACATCAGCACCGTACATTGCTAAGATTGTGCCGATATTTGATTGGCTAAAAGCAACTAAGAACTGCGCACAGAAGAATGACATAACCATGTAGGCACCCATTGTGCCCATTGTTTCTGACATTGCTTTAATTACATCATTACTGCTTTTAAACGTACCAGAAACACGTCCAAAAACGATACCAGGGATGATAAATAGAATGAAGATAAGTGGAACAATAGACTTCATTAGTGGTGCAGAGAATGAGGTAATTTCACCATCAGGAGAACGAAGTGCTGAATCTTCAGGGTAAATAAGCACGATAAGTAGCGCGATACCTGCAACCATTGCCCAACCAGCAAATTTAAATGCTCTTGATTCAATCTCAGTAAATGAACCTAAATCTGGCGCTGTTTCTGCATCTTTATCTACTGGTGTTTTAGCTAAACGAGGCTCAATGATTTTCTCGGTTACATACCAACCAATCACAACAATTAAAATTGAAGAAAGACCAGTAAAGTAGATGTTTGCTAATGGATTAACGATGTAAGAAGTATCTAATACTTGTGCTGCTGTTTGTGTAAAGCCAGCAAGTAATGGATCAATACCCGATGGGATAAAGTTAGCAGAGAAACCACCTGATACACCGGCAAATGCTGCTGCAATACCCGCTAACGGATGACGACCCGCCGCGTGGAAAATGATACCACCTAGTGGAATAACTAATACATAACCTGCATCTGCTGCTGTGTGTGACACGATAGCAACAAGAATAAGCATTGGTGTTAGTAATTTAGCTGGAGTGAAGTTCAGCATTTTCTTTAGGCCAGTTTGAATAAAGCCTGAAGAGTCAGCAACACCAACACCTAGCATTGCCACTAATACGATACCTAGTGGAGCAAAACCGGTAAAGTTAGTTACCATAGTTGCTAAAAAGTTTGCTAAAGAATCACCAGTTAAAAGGTTTTTCACTTGAACTGCATCTTGAGTAACAGGATGAATCAAGTCAAATTGTACTTGTGATAATAGCGCTGAAAGACCCCAAACAATTAAAAGGCCCCAGAAAAACAGTAGTGCAGGATCTGGGATCTTGTTACCTACTCGTTCGATTGTATTTAGAAAACGATCCATACCACTTGGCTTAGATGCTTTCTCTGCTGCTTGGCTACTCATCCGTAACTCCATCTATTATTAATGTTGTATTTTCAGAAAAGAATTTGGAAATTATGTGACTTCTCTTAACTTTTCTTTTGCTGAAACAGTGTAAACCACTTAAAGAATAAATAGAGCATTTAGTTGAATAATTTAGAAGTGCAAACATATATTTTGTAAGATAAGTTTTCACCGAAACAAATAGCCAACAATATAGTTCATTATACTTTACAACTGAAACAAAAAAAGCGCCTTTCGGCGCTTTCTTAAATTAAACCAGATTCATTGAATCAGGGATTATTCCCATTCGATTGTTGCTGGTGGCTTACCAGAAATGTCATAAACAACACGAGAAATGCCACTAACTTCATTAATAATACGGTTAGATACTTTACCTAGGAAATCGTATGGTAAATGTGCCCAATGCGCCGTCATAAAGTCAATCGTTTCTACTGCACGTAGAGAGACAACCCAATCATATTTACGACCATCGCCCATAACACCAACTGAACGTACAGGTAAGAATACAGTGAATGCTTGAGATACTTTGTGGTAAAGATCCGCATTGTGCAGCTCTTCAATGAAGATCGCATCAGCACGACGTAATAAGTCACAGTACTCTTTTTTAATCTCACCAAGAACACGAACACCTAAACCAGGTCCAGGGAACGGGTGGCGATAAAGCATATTGTATGGAAGACCTAATTCTAAACCGATCTTACGTACTTCATCTTTAAACAGTTCACGTAATGGCTCAACAAGACCCATTTCCATGTCATCAGGAAGACCACCAACGTTGTGATGAGACTTGATAACGTGCGCTTTACCGGTTTTAGATGCTGCTGACTCGATAACATCTGGGTAGATAGTACCTTGAGCTAGCCACTTAGCATTTGATAGTTTCTTCGACTCTTCATCAAAAATATCTACAAATACGTGACCAATGATCTTACGTTTCGCTTCAGGATCTGATTCACCACCAAGCGCCGCTAAGAAACGTTCTTCAGCTTCAACATGAATGATCTTAAGACCAAAACCTTCACTAAACATTTCCATAACTTGTTCAGCTTCATTTAAACGAAGTAAACCGTTATCAACAAATACACATGTTAGCTTATCGCCAATTGCACGGTGAGCAAGCATAGCAACGACTGATGAATCAACACCACCAGAAAGACCTAGAATGACTTCATCATCACCGACTTGCTCTTTAATACGAGCAACAGCATCTTCAATAATCGATGCTGAAGTCCACAGACCTTCACAACCACATACATTAAGAACAAAGTTCTCAAGCATTTTAAGGCCGTTTTTAGTGTGTGTTACTTCTGGGTGGAATTGAACACCGTAATATTTTTTCTCTTCATTCGCCATTGCAGCGTAAGGACAAGTTTCTGTCTCTGCAATTTTCACGAAATCAGCTGGAATTTCAACAACTTTATCACCGTGGCTCATCCAAACATCTTGAGTTGCTTCAAGATCTTTAAATAGCGCAGATTCACCTGTTACTTGTACTGCTGCATAACCAAATTCACGCTCAGTAGATGTTGCTACTTTACCGCCAAGTTGCTCTGCCATTGTTTGCATGCCGTAACACACACCAAATACAGGAACACCAGAATCAAATACATATTGAGGAGCACGAGGAGAATTTTCTTCAGTCACACTTTCTGGACCGCCAGATAAGATGATGCCATCTGGATTGAAATCACGGATGTCAGATTCTTCTACATCCCAGCTCCAAAGTTCACAGTAAACACCAATCTCACGGATACGACGCGCAACAAGCTGCGTGTATTGAGAACCAAAATCTAAAATAAGAATGCGTTGATCGTGGATATTAGTCGTCATTAGTCTTTCTCAAAAAGTCATTTATTTAGTGTGGCTTCACTATAAAACCACACGCTTAAAATTGAATTTGGTACAAAGTCTTTTTCTTTATATTTCAAAGCAGAATCATTCGAGCTCTAGGAAAAGGTACGGAGTTTACAAATGTAAATGAGTACCTTTGACAACGAACCGGAAAATTCTGCAAAGAAAAATTAGCCTAGGCGCTTCTCTTAACCTAAACGATAGTTTGGTGCTTCTTTCGTGATCTGAACATCATGTACGTGTGATTCTTTCATGCCCGCACCAGAGATACGAACAAATTCAGCTTTAGTACGCATGTCTTCAATCGTTGCTGAACCTGTTAGGCCCATGCTTGAACGTAAACCACCCATTTGTTGGTGAACGATCTCTTTTAAACGACCTTTATAAGCGATACGACCTTCGATACCTTCAGGAACAAGTTTGTCCGCTGCATTATCAGATTGGAAGTAACGGTCTGAAGAACCTTGAGACATAGCGCCAAGAGAGCCCATGCCACGGTAAGATTTGTATGAACGACCTTGATAAAGAATAACTTCACCAGGTGCTTCTTCTGTACCAGCAAACATTGAGCCAACCATGACACATGATGCGCCAGCGGCAATTGCTTTACAGATATCGCCAGAATAACGGATACCGCCATCAGCGATTACAGGAATACCATGAGCAGTTGCAACTTCTGCTGCGTCTGAAATAGCGGTAATTTGAGGAACACCAACACCCGTAACGATACGAGTAGTACAGATTGAACCTGGGCCGATACCTACTTTAACTGCACTTACACCAGCATCGATTAATGCTTTAGCGCCTGCACCAGTAGCTACGTTACCGCCAATGATTTGTAGATCAGGGAATGAAGCACGAGTTTCACGAATACGTTGTAAAACGCCTTCTGAATGACCGTGAGATGAATCGATAAGTAAAACATCAACGCCTGCTTCAACAAGAGCAGCAACACGCTCTTCGTTACCAGCACCAGCGCCTACCGCAGCACCTACACGTAGACGACCACGTTCATCTTTACATGCATTTGGTTTACGTTCTGCTTTATGGAAGTCTTTTGCTGTGATCATACCGGTTAGTTGGAACTCATCGTTCACTACCAATACTTTCTCTACACGCGCTTCATGCATTTTCTCTTGAACTTCTTCACGAGTTGCACCTTCTTTAACAGAAGCTAGGCGTGCTTTTGGCGTCATTACAACGTCAACTTTCTTAGATAAGTCTGTTACAAAACGAACATCACGACCAGTAATTATACCAACAAGTTCGTTAGTTTCAGTTACTACAGGGAAGCCAGCAAAACCGTGTTTTTCAGTCAGTTCTTTCACATCTTGGATAGTTGCGTCAGGACGAACGGTTACTGGAGCAGAGACAACGCCTGCTTCAAAGATTTTTACTAAGCGAACTTGTTCAGCTTGCTGTTCAATAGACATGTTCTTGTGGATAAAACCGATGCCACCCTCTTGCGCTAATGCAATAGCAAGGCGCGCTTCTGTCACTGTATCCATTGATGCTGAAATCATTGGGATATTTAGAGAGATAGTCTTCGTTAACTGAGTGCGAAGATCAGCGGTGTTAGGAAGAACTGTGGAGTGTGCTGGGACGAGTAAAACGTCATCGAAGGTTAAAGCTTCTTTTGCGATTCGTAGCATTTGCAATATCTCACAACATAAGTGTTTAAAGGAATAAATCCCACTTTATCGTTTCGCATAATAAAGTGTTTTGGATTTGATATTGCAGACGGATTATACGCACAGCGCAATCGCTTGGCTACACATTTTTTTATTTTTAATTTGCATTACCCCCCTTGATATGTATTATATTGCCGCTAATTCCTATACTCATGTCTAAGGCATTTACATGTCTCTCGATTCTAATCCTCGCATCTTTACAGTCTCTCGTCTTAACTCTGAAGTCCGCTTATTATTAGAAAATGAGATGGGTATTGTTTGGCTTGTTGGCGAAATATCAAATCTAACCGTTCCAGTCTCTGGACACTGGTATCTCACCCTAAAAGACAGTCGCGCCCAAGTTAAATGTGCCATGTTTAAGGGCAATAACCGCCGCGTTACTTTTAAGCCACAAAACGGTAAACAAGTTCTTGTTAAAGCTCGCCTTTCTCTCTATGAACCTCGTGGTGACTATCAAATAATTATTGAGAGTATGCAACCAGAAGGTGACGGTCGGCTTCAACAAGAATTTGATCAACTAAAAATGTCACTGGCTGCTGAAGGCCTATTCGCTCAAACCGCAAAAAAAGCATTACCGGAACAACCAAAACGTGTCGGTATCATTACCTCACAAACAGGCGCAGCCCTATTTGATATCTTAAATGTATTAAAACGACGCGATCCTAACCTCCCAGTGGTTATCTACCCAACCTTAGTGCAAGGTGCCAACGCTGCAATCCAAATAGCGCAAGCCATTGGTCGAGCAAACAGTCGTAATGAATGTGATATTTTAATCGTTGGACGTGGCGGCGGTTCATTAGAAGATCTTTGGTGTTTTAATGAAGAGATCGTTGCAAGAACGATTGCGGCAAGTGAGATCCCTATCGTCAGTGCTGTTGGTCATGAGATCGATATTACTATTGCCGATTTTGTTGCTGATGTAAGAGCACCAACGCCTTCTGCTGCTGCCGAATTAGTGAGCCGAGATTTATCTTCTCAACTGCAAATCGTAACGCATCAGAAACGCCGTTTAAATAGTGCAATGGATCGCTATTTAGCAGGGCAACAACGTCAATTATCAGCACTTCAACATCGTCTTGAAAAACAGCATCCACAAATGCAGTTAAACAGTCAAAGCCAGAAGCTAGATGACCTAAATCAACGTTTAATGACGTATATGCAGCAACGCCTGCAGCGTCATCAGCATAAAATTGAAAATCTGACTTTACGTTTAAGCAACCTATCACCTGCAAAAAAAGTCTCTCAAGATAAGTTACGTATTGAAGAGTTAAAACGTCGCTTATTAGATTCAATGGATAGAAACCTACTCATGCAACGTCATCAATTAGCATTGGCCGCTGAGAAACTAGATACCGTCAGCCCATTAGCGACATTACAGCGTGGCTACTCCATTACTCGTAATAAGAAAGGGGCTGTTGTCACATCAACAAAGCAAGTCGAAGCTGGTGAGAACATAACCACTCGCTTTGTCGATGGTGAAATTACATCTACCGTAATTAACTAAGACTTGTTTCTACAAATTCTGTTTTGGCACGAGATTTTGATTTCAACTCATTACAATCATGACAAAAATAGCTTGGTGCACCACACGCATTAAGCTTTTCCATCTCTTTACTGCAATCTGGGCAATAAGCCACTTTTTTAAAATCGACCTGACAAAAATCACAATGATATCCTTCTCTCTGCCAGCGTAATTCAGACTGACATTTAGGACATTCGTTTATTTGCATCGTCTTTTCCTTCTTAATCTATTTCAAATAAAGACTGTGTCTCTGTATGCATCAAAAAGTGCAGATCTTCATGCTTATAGGGATCTGATCAGCGATCATGCCCTTTAAGAACATTTATATAACCACACCCCGAAAGCATTAGTTACATATCCTGTTTTTCAATTTTAAACGATATTAAATTTCAATTAATACCATTTAAAATAGAAGATCCAGCACATCAATCAGTATTTTACATATCCATTTCTGTCAAAAAAATGGAAATTACATAATATACAGAATAAGAGTTACATCTGATGTAATTTCAATTTTAAACTCGTTTAGTTGAGCGAGTTAACATCAATAGCTCTTGTTCACCTCGCGCTTTAAGTTGAACGTTAATCTCTTGATAATCTTTAAACGAAGAGACGTGAGTTCCACCACAAGGTAGTTTAGCTATTCCATCTATACCAAAATCTGCAATCCAGTAACGTGAATCAGTTAACGCTTTACCCTCACACTCGATAGAAACCTCATTTTCTAAGGCTAACCATACACTAATCTGTTGATTTACTTGCTCTTCAATTGAATCAAGCGCTGACATCATTTCTGCACTATTTAGCCCACGCTTACGCAGTGTTTTACCTAAACGATAAACATCTTCACAATGGTCTTCTGTGACAAAACTGGTCTCTTGAGCGTAACTATTAAAGTTGTAGTGGCCTAGCTCATCTTTTCTATCTGCATCTTTACGCCAATAATTAGCATGAAGCACTTTATTTAAAGCTAAATAAGCAATATGCCCCGCGCTATGGCCACGACTTAACGCATCTTGATATTCTTTATCAACCCGTAAGGTAACAATATTTTCTACTGATAAATCGACATTTTCAGATATTAAATGTGCAACCACAAACACCCATCCCGCTTCACCACGTTTAATTGGAATGTCTTTATCTATATATAATTCGCCGGTTGCCAGTTCAATCGCACCCGTTTGACAGGCAAGGATTGAATATTCATTGTCGCCGATTTGCACAGCCCCTTTATCTTCTGGATGATCTGGCCAAATATGACTAACTGGATGAAAAGGCGTTTCTTTGGTTACAAACCACTTACCTTGTTCTGTTTCTTTAATCAGTTGAACAAGTGACGTGTGGTGCCATGTGTTATGGCAAAAAAGAATCTCTGTTGCAGATAATACGTTCATGATTTTTACCTAAAAAAAACGCCCAACAAGATGGGCGTTTTATTATTCAATATGTATAAATAAAGTAATTACGATTACTTTTTATGACGGTTTTTCACTGCGCCAACTAGACGCTTACGTTGACGCTCTTGAGATAGAGTCAACTTGCCACCGCGATCTTCAAATGGGTTTTCACTATTCTGGAATTGAATACGAATAGGTGTACCCATAATTTCTAATGATTTACGGAAGTAGTTCATTAAGAAACGTTTGTAAGAAGAAGGCAGTTCTTTTACTTGGTTACCGTGAATAACGATAAGCGGTGGGTTATAACCACCTGCGTGAGCATATTTCAGTTTCACACGACGGCCACGAACCATTGGTGGTTGGTGATCATCTTGAGCCATCTTCATGATACGAGTAAGAACAGATGTACCTACACGCTTAGTCGCTGATACATAAGCTTCTTGTACTGATTCATATAAATGACCAACACCTGTGCCATGTAGAGCTGAGATGAAGTGAAGACGAGCAAAGTCAACAAAGCCTAGACGACGATCTAGCTCAGATTTCACTTTCTCTTTAACTTCATTATCAAGACCATCCCACTTATTCACAGCAATAACTAATGAACGACCCGCGTTCAATGCAAAGCCTAATAAGCTTAGATCTTGATCTGAGATGTTTTCACGAGCATCGATAACAAGTAATACTACGTTCGCATCTTCAACCGCTTTCAATGTTTTGATTACAGAGAATTTCTCAACCGTTTCATTGATACGACCGCGGCGACGAACACCTGCAGTATCAATAAGTACGTATTCTTGACCTTCACGTTCCATTGGAATGTAAATAGAGTCACGAGTTGTACCAGGCATATCGTAAACAACCACACGCTCTTCACCTAAAATACGGTTAATTAGCGTTGATTTACCTACGTTAGGACGACCGATAATCGCAAGTTTGATTGGTTGATCTTGAAGACGTGAGAAATCATTTTCTGCGTCTTCTTCTGTGCGTTCTTTTTCTTCTTCTTCGAAATCTTCAAATTCAGTAAGATCCATGATCTCACCATTTTCATCTTTCAAAGATTCTTCAATTAGCTCTTCCATGAAAGGAGCAAGCGCTAATTCAAGTAGAGACGTTACACCACGGCCATGTGAAGCGGCAATTTGATAAACTTTGTTCATCCCTAATTGCCAAAATTCAGCACTTGCCGCATCAGCATCAATACCATCGATCTTATTTACTACTAAGAACGTTGGCTTTTCACGTGAACGTAAGTGTTTTGCAATCGCTTCATCAGATGATGTTAAACCAGCACGGCCATCAACCATAAATAGCACAACATCAGCTTCTTCAATCGCAGCTAATGACTGTTCTGCCATTTTAGTTTCTACACCTTCTTCAGTTCCATCAATACCGCCGGTATCGATCAAAATGAATTCAAGCTCTTCTAACTTAGCACGGCCGTATTTACGGTCACGAGTTAAGCCTGGAAAGTCAGCAACTAATGCATCCCTTGTACGCGTAACACGGTTAAACAGCGTCGATTTACCAACATTTGGACGCCCTACCAGAGCAACAACAGGAATCATATATACCTCTTAATTTAATCATAGGCATAGCGCGAGCTAATACCAATTTGATAATAGTTTTTTTAATATGAACGGATAAAAACCATCACCAAATTGGATTATCTTTCACTATCTAAAAACAATAAAAGGCCCCAAAGTCAAAAGGACTTGGAGCCAATTCACAATTATAGCAAATAAAACTTATTTAATTCGCATTTTTTTGATATCGCCTTCGCGAGTGACAATTAAAAAGCCATCTTCAACAATAATTGGGGATACAGCGATACCATCACTGTCGATCTCTTGTTGAGAAACGAACAGTCCAGTATCTCTATCTAACCAATGTAGATAACCTTCACTGTCAGCTAAAACGATATAATTATCAATAATCATCGGTGATGTCAGCTGACGGTATTCAAGCTCTTCATTGTTCCAAAGCTCAGTACCACTTCGAGCATCTACTGCCACAACGTGATCTTTCTCTGTTACTAAGAAAAGACGTTTACCATCTGATGACATATTTATCGCTGATGAGTAATTGCGCTTCCATGCTGGTTGCCCAGTACGAAGTTCCAATGCAATTAGCTGACCATTATAACCAATGGTATATAATCGCCCACCTAAAATAAGCGGAGACGCATCAACATCAACTAAACGATCAATTTCAGTTGCGCCTTTTGGTGTACCTACTGGTTGCTGCCATAACAGTTGACCTTTAGAGATCAATGCAGCGGCTAAACGACCGTTAGACATACCCCAGAACACACCACCAGAAATACTAACTGGCGCACTATCACCACGTAGGGTTAAGTTAGGCACTTCACTGTTGATCTGCCATTTCTCATCGCCTGTCTCAGCATCAAAAGCAATTAATGCACCGCGACTCGTATGAATAATGACATAACCTTCGTCTGCTAATGGTTTAGCAAGTACTTCACCATCTACATTTTTACGCCATAACTCTTCCCCAGTTTCAGCATCAAGAGTGATTATCTCACCATTTTCTGAACCGATGAAGACTTTGCCATAAGTCAGAGTTAAACCGCCAGATAAACGAGCGGTATCATCTTGCTCTAAATCTTTTTCCCAAATGGTTTTTCCATTTTCAGGATCAAGCGCTTTAACAAGACCATCTCGACTTGCAACATAAACTTTTTGATAAGCATACACTGGCGTTAAGCGAGAAAAATAATGCCCAACACCATCGCCAATTGAACTTGTCCATTCCGTTGTTGGTTCAAATTGATTTTGAACCACAGGAACCGGTGCCATTACGATTGTATCTTCTTCGCTCGCACAGCCAAAAAGCATGGAGAAACCAAAGGTACATAATGCCGCTTTTTTTAACACCTTACGCATTCAGTTGTCCTTACTCTGCTAAGTCATCCAGTTTCATTTGAACTGCTTGGTTCATACCAGCTTGTAGTGCTTCTGTATAAGCAGAACGAGCCGTTGCTACATCACCTTGACGAAGAGCAATATCACCTTTTAACTCAGCAACACGAGCAGCCCAGCTCGCAGGCTTAACACCCTCTAATGTCGCTAATGCTAGATCAAACTGTGCTTGTTCTGCTTGAATTCGAGCAGCACGCACTTGAGCCGTAGCAATTAATGACTCGTCTTTGCTGTTGCTTGCAATCCAGTTTAATTGCTCAAGAGCCGCATCCAGTTGGCCTGCTTCTACTTGTACTTTTGCTAACTGAAGGGCAGCAAGAACTGCATACTCACTGCTTGCATTTGCGCTAATAAACGCCTGAGTCGATTCAGCCGCTTCTGCACCAGACGCTTGTAAAGCCGTTAGTGTTTTCTCATAAGACATTGAAGCGATATCTTTCGCTTCAACTTGTGCTGATTGGTAATATTTCCAGCCTAAAATAGCTCCTATACCAACAACGCCACCAACAACGACTGCCTTGCCATTTTCTTTCCACCAACTTTTAATGGCTTCAACTTGTTGTTCTTCAGTTTCGTAGGCTTCCACGTCCTATCCTCTTAAATCAAATCAGCTAATTTTGCGAACACATCTGCTTGAGCTAAAGTTTCTTGCTCACCAGTAAGTAAGTTTTTAACGTTTACCGTTTGCTCAGCCACTTCACTCTCACCTAAGATAAGAACAACCGCAGCACCAGCATTATCTGCACGTTTAAATTGCTTTTTAAAATTACCACCACCGAAGTGGCACATAACGCGTAAGCCTGGAACTTGTTCACGTAGTGATTCAGCTAGCTTCATACCAGCCATCAATGTACCTTCACCAGAAGTCACCATGTACACGTCTACTGAGCGACGTACATTGGTTAATTCTAATGTTTCCATTAATAACACTAAACGCTCTAGGCCCATTGCAAAACCAACAGCTGGAGTTGCTTTACCACCTAGTTGTTCAACAAGACCATCGTAACGACCGCCACCACATACTGTTCCTTGAGCACCTAGACTTTCAGTGATCCACTCAAAAACAGTACGGTTATAATAATCTAATCCACGAACTAAACGTTCATTAACTTGATATTGGATGCCAGCAGCGTCAAGTAGTTCACATAATCCAGAAAAATGTGCTTTTGAATCATCATCTAAGTACTCAGATAACTTAGGTGCATCACCTAAAATAGCTTGTACATCTGGATTCTTCGTATCAAGAACACGCATTGGGTTTGTATGCATACGACGTTTACAATCGTCATCTAACACATCTAAATGCTGTTCTAAAAATTCAACTAATGCGATACGGTAGTTAGCACGTGACTCTAATGAACCAATAGAGTTAAGTTCTAAACGTACGTGCTTATCAATACCTAGTTCACGCCATAAACGAGCAGTCATCATGATAAGTTCAGCATCAACATCTGGGCCATTTAAGCCAAAGACTTCAACACCTACTTGATGGAATTGACGGTAACGACCTTTCTGAGGGCGCTCATGACGGAACATAGGACCCATGTACCATAAACGCTGTTCTTGGTTGTAAAGTAAACCATTTTCAATTCCTGCACGTACACAACCCGCAGTCCCTTCTGGACGTAGCGTTAGGCTGTCGCCATTACGGTCTTCAAACGTGTACATCTCTTTTTCAACAACGTCTGTTACTTCACCAATAGCACGTTTGAATAAGTTTGTTTGTTCAACAATCGGCATACGTACTTCGTTGTAACCATATGCACTAATTACGCGTTTTACGCTATCTTCAACTTTGTGCCACAATGGAGATTGTGTTGGAAGGCAGTCATTCATGCCTCGAATTGCTTGGATTGCTTTAGCCACGTTCACTTCCCGATGGATTTCATTTATATCTGGTTTGCTAATCAGTCGATCTGATTAACATCAATTTGGTTTTCTTTAGATAGCATTGCTGCTTTCGCACGGATCTTCGCTTCTAGCTTGTCCACAATATTGTCATTATCAAAGCGTTCTTTTTGACGAATGCCATCTTCATAGAATGCACTTTTTCGATTACTACCGGCAATGCCTAAATGAGACACTTCTGCTTCACCTGGGCCATTAACCACACAACCAATCAAAGAAACATCCATTGGTGTGATTAAATCTTCTAGACGCTGTTCTAACTCATTAACCGTACTAATAACATCAAACTCTTGACGAGAGCACGTTGGACACGCAATAAAGTTAATACCGCGAGAACGAATACGTAATGATTTTAGAATATCAAAACCAACTTTGATCTCTTCAATTGGATCAGCAGCTAATGATATACGCAATGTGTCACCGATACCTTCAGATAGAAGTATACCTAAGCCTACTGCCGATTTCACAGAGCCTGCACGTGCACCGCCCGCTTCAGTTATACCTAAATGCAATGGTTGAGATATTTGCTTAGCCAATAGTCGATAAGAATCTACCGCTAAAAAGACATCTGATGCTTTTACGCTGACTTTAAATTGGTCGAAGTTCATTCGATCCAAGATATCTACATGGCGCATTGCTGATTCAAGTAACGCTTCTGCTGTTGGCTCTTTGTATTTTACTTGAATGTCTTTTTCTAATGAGCCGCCATTCACCCCAATACGAATTGGAATATTTTTATCTCTTGCGCAATCAACAACAGAACGAATTCGTTGTTCATTACCAATATTGCCTGGATTAATACGTAAGCAATCCACGCCATATTCTGCAACTTTTAATGCGATACGATAATCAAAATGAATATCAGCGACTAATGGCACAGATACTTGCTGTTTAATGATCTTAAACGCTTCTGCAGCATCCATTGTTGGCACTGAAACTCGAACAATATCAGCGCCTACTTTTTCAAGTGCTTTAATTTGGGCTACCGTCGCAGCAACATCAGTCGTTAATGTATTTGTCATTGACTGAACAGCGATAGGCGCTCCATCACCAATAGGAACATTACCCACATAAATGCGAGTAGATTGGCGACGTTTAATTGGGGACTCTATATGCATGGAATCAACTCATTATTGAGGTAAGGTTAATCGTGCAACTTTACCTGCTGGATAAGCAGATAAATCAACAGGTTTGCCTTTATAAGTTAGTGTCACGGCACTTGGTGCGCCAATAATTAATTTATAAGGGGCTTTACCTGTTAGTTTTAATGTTTGATTTGCTTTTTTTACGCCAGAATACAAACGATTGTTTGAAGCGTCTTGAACTTGTAGCCAGCAATCGCTATTAAAGGTCATCGTCACATCTTCAGTCACGATAATTTTTGTCTCAACAATTTTCTCAGCTTTTGCTTCAACCGGAGTAACAGCCTTAGGCTCTGCTTCAATTTGCTTTTCAAGTTCAGCAGGATCTGTTTCTAGATCAGAAACCTTAGTATCTAACTCAAGCATTTCAGCTTCTGTTAATGTTGGTTCCAGCTCTGTCGCAGTAGCATCATTTTCTGTTGGTTCAATTGCTTCTGCCGTTGCTACATCACTTATCAACGTAACATCCTGTGTGCTTTCTAGTTGAGCTTGCTCTTGCCACCACCACAAAACAGACATACTTAAGATCAGAGCAAAAATAACCCATGTTAGTTTCATAATACGATTGTCATGTTTTTCTCTTTTTGTCTTACGAGAAAAACTTTGCATGTCATGCTCTTCTATTAAGGTTTTACCAAGCTGATCTAAGGCATTTAATACTTTAACTTCTGGTACGTTGACCACTTTGGCGTAAGATCGATAATAACCCCGAGTAAACGTGGCTAATTTCCCCATGTCAAATTCGTCAGCTTCAATTTGTTGTAAAACTTCGACACGTAAACGCAAGCGAGATGAGACTTCCTCAAGTGTTAGTCCTAGCTCTTCACGGGCTTCTTTCAATAATTGCCCAGGAGCAATAAGAGTCTCTTTTACTTCACTTGTTGTTTCAATATTTTCAGTAGTCATAATTTATATAGTTCTGATATTCGATGGAGTCCGGATACTCTGTCCCAAGTATATTTGCGTACTTGTTAACTAAGTGCATATTGCCTGCTTTTTTTTCTAATTCTATGAGTAAGCTTAGGCTAATGGGTTTATATCCGTACTTCTTATTAAATTTAAACAGTAAAACTCTCGGTTCTGAATAGTTGCCTTCATCAATATTCAATTTTGCCAATTGAAGGGTAGAACGAACACGATTTGGATCATGAGCCAGCGAGCGCTCAAAATACGTTTTAGCTGTCACTTTATCCCCACTACTCAATGCACACATTGCGGCATTTTCATAACTTGTAGAAACAAGATAGTAGTCAGGTAATTCGATTGCTTGAGAAAAATTTTGCTGGGCTTTCTCATATTCGCCATTTTTACAAAGAAAAACGCCGTAGTTATTTAATACATTACCATTTTTTGACGAAGAACGTAATGCTCGTTTGTAAGCCTTTTCAGCTAAAGCGGTTTCTTGGACTTGTTGGTAATAATAAGCGAGGGAGGTTTGAGAACGGTAATAGTTAGGGGCGTACTGTGCAGCCAATTCCAAATTTTCACGGGCTTTGATCATATCCCCCGCATTCAAATAGCTTAATCCAAGGGCAATTCGAGCTTCTGCTGCTCGAATTTCCTCTTCTTTACTCATGTCATCTATTTTATTAACAGTGACACAACCAGCACTAATCAATAATCCAAACGTTATTAGTGCTGCTCGCCATTTTTTCATTCTGCCTTCCCTTGCTGTTATACACCAAGATTAAACAGTTTTAACAGGGATCCCTTCGCCTTGCTGTTTAACTTGAGTACGTTTAGTTCTATCGATTACATCGCCAACCAACTGGCCACAAGCAGCATCGATATCGTCACCACGTGTTTTACGAACGGTTACCGTAAAATCATATTCCATTAGTGTTTTCATGAATCGATCAATTCGTGAATTACTTGGTTTCTTGTATGGTGACCCAGGGTATGGGTTAAATGGAATCAAATTAATCTTCGCAGGCGTTTCTTTTAATAGTTCTGCGAGTTGTCTTGCATGGTTCATATCATCATTAACATGATCTAACAGAACATACTCAACGGTCACGCGACCACGGTTAGCATTTGATGAAGCAATGTACTCACGTACACACGCTAAAAACGCTTCAATATTCCAACGGTCATTAATCGGCATGATTTCACTGCGCAATTCATCCGTTGGTGCATGAAGAGAGATAGCTAAAGCAACATCAACTTTACCAATCATTTGCTCTAAACCTGAAACAACACCTGATGTAGATACTGTTACACGACGTTTAGACAGACCAAAACCAAGATCATCAAGCATGATGTCTAGTGATGGGATCAAGTTTTTCATGTTTAGTAGTGGCTCACCCATGCCCATCATTACAACATTGGTAATTGGGCGGCGACCTGTTTCTTTCTCTAAACCAATCTCACGAGCTGCACGCCAAATTTGGCCTACAATTTCAGATACTTTAAGGTTACGGTTAAAACCTTGTTGTGCCGTTGAACAGAATGTACAGGCTAGTGCACAACCCACTTGAGAAGAAACACATAATGTTGCACGGTCTCCATCTGGGATATATACCGTTTCAACGTCTTGATCACCAACTTTCATTGCCCACTTAATCGTACCATCAGCAGAATGTTGAGCTTCAGATACGTAAGGTGCACGGATCTCACACTTATGTTTTAGTTTTTCACGAAGTTTTTTGTTGATGTTATTCATTTGATCGAAGTCATCACAACCAAAGTGATACATCCACTTCATAATTTGATCGGCTCTGAATGCTTTCTCTCCTAATTCCTCAGAAAAAAATGCTCGAAGTCCTTTACGATCAAAGTCCAGTAGATTGATTTTAGCTGTAGTCATGTTGCCTCTCTGATAAATAACATCACCGCGAATATCGGGCGCAGAATTGTACAAGTTTTGAGAGAATATTACTAGAGGTAGAGGTATGAGGAAAAATCAAAGAATAGAAACTATATGCACTTCGTGCCTGGATACTATAAGAGCAGATAGGCAGACAGCGTAAGCTACACTGCTCTTATAGGAAGTGAAGCGATTAGTTTCTAGTTAATATAGAAAGCTTAGCTCACTTTTTAGCGTGACTTTATTCTGCTGGACGAGAACAAATTTCATCATCAGCGAAGAAATACGCAATTTCACGAGCCGCTGATTCTGGGCTATCTGAACCATGAACTGAGTTGTAACGCATGCTTATTGCATAGTCAGAACGAATAGTTCCGCATGCAGCTTGCTCTGGGTTTGTTTTTCCCATTAACTCACGGTAACGAACAATTACATCTTCACCTTCAAGTACTTGAACCATTACAGGTCCTGATGTCATGTATTCAACTAAGGCATTAAAGAACTCTTTACCTTCATGTTCAGCATAAAAACCTTGCGCCTGCTCTTTGGTTAAAAGAAGCATCTTCGCGGCTACAACTTGCATACCTGTTTTTTCAATACGACGATAAATAGCGCCAATTAAATTACGTTTAACAGCGTCTGGTTTTACAATTGAAAAAGTACGTTCTATTGTCATTTTACTTTCCTTTAAAGTGTCTTTTTAGATCTTATATTAATTCTAAACAGTACTCTCTATTCTCTTAAATCGACAATAAAAATACTGATGGGAATTATCTAAAAGAAAAAAGAAGACCGAGCATGACTCGATCTTCATTCTATTTATTTCGTTAAAAGGTTTGCTAATGTTCTTACACCAACCCCTGTAGCTCCTGCTGACCATTTATCTGACGGGGCAGTACGGTAAGTTGCTGAACAATCCATATGCAACCATCCTTTCTTATAATCATCAACAAAGTAAGAAAGAAAACCTGCAGCTGTACTTGCACCTGGTGAATATGGACCAGATCCAATGTTTGCTAAATCAGCAAAACTTGATGGCAACATAGTTCGGTGGAATTCCATTAACGGTAAGCGCCATAGCCCTTCATTTTCTTCCTGAGCAGAAGCAAGTGCTTTTTGACTTAACTCATCATCAAAGCTTAATAATGAATGGAAATCATTACCTACTGCCATTTTAGCTGCACCGGTTAGTGTTGCACAGTCGATAATAAGCTCTGGGTTTTGTGCTGAAGCAAATTGAAGACCATCAGCTAATACTAAACGACCTTCTGCATCGGTATTTAAGATCTCTACTGTTTTACCATTTTTGTAGGTAATGATATCGCCTAGCTTTAATGCTCGACCAGAAATCATGTTTTCAGCACAACATAAAATCAATTTAACACGTTTGTCTAAACCACGAAGAATCGACATTGCAAGGCCAGCCGTCGCTAATGCAGAGCCGCCCATGTCCGCTTTCATTGATGCCATGCCGCCAGACGGTTTAATACTGTAACCACCTGAATCGAACGTAATGCCTTTACCAACCAAACATGCAAATACTGGTGCATTTTCGTCGCCCGTCGGGTTGTAATCTAACTGTAGCATCGCTGAAGTACGTTCTGAGCCACGACCTACCGCATAAATACCCGTCCAACCTTCAGTAAGTAAATCTTTATCTTTAACAATCTTCGCCGTAACGGTACCAGCAGGCGCCACCGACTTAATAAACTCAGCAGCCATTGTCGTTAACTGACGAGGGGCTACTTCTTCTGCCGTTTTATTGATAACTTCACGAGTCCAATTAGTCGTCAAAATACGATCATTCAACTCTTTTTCATCTGCCGCTGCAAGCCCAGTCCAAGTCACGTCATTATTGCTTTTCGAATCACGGAAGCCTTGAACAAAAGACCAAATAGACTCTAAATCCCACTCTGAACCTTCTAGTTCAACAGCAACAATACCTTGACCTGTTAACTTTCGAGCTGCACGCTGAATTGCACTATAAACGTCGCTGTCAGTACAGTGGATAACAGCACCTTCAGCCGTAAATGAAAGCGGTGCGTTGTCACCCCAATGAGTAGGTGCAGCAATTGATGAAAGTTGTACAGTCAACTTTTGTGACATGGTGAATCTCCTTTAAGCACGCAATAACTCCATACAATCATACAGATTAGCTCTGCCAATTATTTATATTGCGTTAATACAAACCGGTAATAAGCGAACAGAATGTTCTTTTAATATAATTTGCCTACTTTACCTTGGCGATACAAGGAATTTCAGCAAAATCTAAGAGATTGATCTAAGCAGTTGGTGGGAATTTAGACGTTATAACTGAATTGATTAATTTTAGTGAACTAATCCCATTCATCCATCCAACAAAGCACTATCGCTTCCAATACTTTTTCTCCAGAATGTTTAGGATCATCATCGAAGTCATCTAACTCTAAAACCCATTGGCACAAATCAGTAAACCGCACTGTTTTTGGATCCGTATCCGGATACTTATCTGACAATTCAATCGCTATTTCTCTAGAATCTATCCATTTCAAACTCATTGTAAACTCCTTTTAAATTGGTCATTTTATAGCTAATAAAAAAGGCAAGCTTGAGGCGAGTAATCACTTACTTCTCAAAACTTGCCCTCTTATTTAACATCTTAGGTTTTGAAGATTAATGATCTTCTGATGCTAAGTTTAGTGTATATTTTGGAATTTCTACCACTAAATCTTGTTTTGCCATTCTCGCTTGGCAACCAAGGCGAGATTCTGGTTCTAGACCCCATGCTTTATCTAGCATGTCATCTTCAAGCTCATCACTTTCTTCAAGTGAATCAAACCCTTCACGGATAACAATATGACACGTTGTACATGCACATGATTTCTCACACGCATGCTCAATCGCAATACCATTTTTAAGGGCTACATCTAAAACCGTTTCGCCTTCATTTGCTTCAAGTACTGCACCTTCTGGGCATAACTCATTGTGTGGTAGAACAATAATCTTTGGCATTTCTATACCTCATCAATAGATTGACCGGCTAATGCGGCGCGAATAGATGCATCCATTCGACGCGCAGCAAACTCTTGGCTTGCTTCATCAGCGTGTTTAATTCCATCTTCAATTGCTTGCGTATCTGTACCTTGACGTACTGTGATCAACGCTTCAACTGCTTGTAAAACTTCTGCTTGTTCTTCTTTGGATAGTAATGCATCGCCATCATTATTAAGCGCGACAACTAATCCTTCGATAACACGGTCAGCTTCAACTTGCTGCTCTGCTAATGCACGAGCTTGCATATCTTCTTTAGCAAACGTCATTGAATCTTTCAGCATGCTAGCTACTTCATTATCACTTAAACCATAAGAAGGCTTAACTTGAATATGAGATTGAACACCGGTACTTTTTTCCATTGCAGTTACAGATAAAAGACCATCAGCATCCACTTGGTAAGTCACTCGGATATGTGCAGCACCCGCCGTCATCGGTGGAATACCTTTCAATGAGAAGCGAGCAAGAGAGCGCCCATCTTCCACCATTTCACGCTCACCTTGAACGACATGAACCATCATGCCTGTTTGACCATCTTTAAAAGTGGTAAATTCTTGTGCTTTCGCTACAGGGATCGTGGTATTACGCGGAATGATTTTTTCAACCAACCCGCCCATGGTTTCTATACCTAGAGACAATGGAATAACATCAAGCAATAACATTTCAGCATCAGGTTTATTACCTACTAAAATATCCGCTTGAATGGCAGCGCCAATAGCAACTACTTGATCAGGGTCGATACTGGTTAACGGCGTTTTACCAAAATAGTCACCAACAGAGCTACGTACGATAGGTGTTCTTGTTGAACCGCCAACCATAACCACTTCCATTACTTCTTCTGCGGTAATATCTGCATCTTTTAATGCACGGCGACAAGCCATTAGTGTTTTCTTCACTAACGATTGAATTAATTGATTAAAAATATCAACTGTAATATTGCCTGACCATTCTTTAAAAGAAACAGTCACTGAGTCTGCATCTGACAATGCCACTTTAGTTTCTGTTGCTAATGTCAAAAGCTCACGCTGTTCTTGATTAGAAAGTGCTGATGTAATACCTGCTTGGTCTTTAATCCATTGCGCTAATGCATGATCAAAGTCATCACCCCCCAGTGCAGAATCACCACCTGTTGCTAATACTTCAAATACGCCTTTCGATAAACGTAGGATTGAAATATCAAACGTACCACCACCAAGATCATAAACTGCAATAACGCCTTCTTGACCTGAATCTAAGCCATAAGCAATCGCAGCGGCTGTTGGTTCATTTAATAGACGAAGCACATTTAAGCCAGCTAATGTTGCTGCATCTTTGGTTCCTGCGCGCTGAGCATCATCAAAATAAGCCGGTACTGTAATGACAACGCCTTCAAGATCGCCACCTAACGTTGCTTGAGCTCGGTTAGATAATGATTTAAGGATCTCTGCTGATACTTGAACTGGGTTCACATCACCTTGAGGTGTATTAATAACAGGTAACCCATTATCACTTTCTTTAAATTGGTAAGGTAAATCAGGGTAACGTGTTTGAATGTCTTTCAGCGAACGGCCCATTAAACGTTTTACCGAAATAATGGTATTTTGAGGCTCTAAAGCCGCAGACTGGTAAGCGTTGGCACCCACACAAATTTTATCGTTTTGATATTGCACTACGGACGGAAGAATTACATTGCCTTTTGTATCCGGTAATGTCTTTGCTTCACCACTTCGAACCGAAGCGACTAGTGAGTTAGTTGTGCCTAAATCGATGCCGACTGCTAGTTTATGTTGATGTGGTGCAGCACTTTGTCCAGGCTCAGAAATTTGTAGAAATGCCATGGGTAATATCCTTCACTTAATTAATCTAACAAAGATTAATTTAATAATTTATCTTCTAACTTTTCGACTTCTTGATTGAGCTTATCAATAAACTTCAATTTACGTACGCTTTGTGCCGCTTCTTGCCATGCATCCGCGTCTAATTGTTTTTTTAATTCAGACAATTGTGATTTACGCATTGCGGAAACATTTTCAGAAAAATCAAATAACGCACTTTCAGGATCTGAACTTGATGAGATATCTTCTAGATCTTCTCGCAGTTCCATTTGTTGCATTAAAAACATTGGATCTTGCATCGTCGTTTGTTCACCACGAATGTCATGACCTTGTTCTGAAAGTAAGTATTCTGCACGGGAGACTGGATTTTTTAGCGTTTGATAAGCGTCGTTAATTTGCGCCGCTTTTTGAACGGAAAGTAAACGGTCACGTTCTGACGAAGTCGCGAAGTTATCAGGGTGGAATCGTTTCTGCAATTCACGGAATTGAGCAGAAAGAAGGCCACCATCCAGTTCAAACTGGTTTGGCAGCCCAAATAATTCAAAATGATTCATAGTTAACGTTATGCTCTATACGTTGAAGCTTTCACCACACCCACATTCACTTTTTACGTTTGGATTGTTGAATTGGAAACCTTCATTTAGACCTTCTTTAGCAAAGTCTAATTCAGTTCCATCCATGTAAGCTAAGCTTTTTGGATCGATGATAATCTTAACCCCAAACTCTTCAAATACTTGGTCTTCTTCGTTTAGTTCATCAACAAATTCAAGAATATACGCCATACCAGAGCAACCAGAGGTTCTTACGCCTAAACGTAGACCAATGCCTTTTCCTCGGTTTTCAAGAAATGTTTGAACACGGCTTGCTGCTGCTTCAGTTACTGAAATGGCCATACTACAACCTTTACTATATTTGTTTGTGGTCATGGGTGTCGTTAATCAATAACGACCTATATTAGACAATAAAGCGCCGTATTTACACGATATCACGTAAACAGACGCTTTATAACGTTACTTAATCTTAGTGTTTATTACGGTAATCAGATACCGCTGCTTTAATCGCATCTTCCGCTAAGATTGAACAGTGAACTTTCACTGGTGGTAATTCTAGCTCTTCAGCGATTTCAGCATTTTTAAGCGCTGCTGCTTCGTCTAATGTTTTACCTTTAACCCACTCAGTAACTAGTGAGCTTGATGCGATTGCTGAACCACAACCGTATGTTTTAAATTTTGCGTCTTCAATAATACCTTCTGGAGATACTTTGATTTGCAATTTCATAACATCACCACACGCTGGTGCACCAACCATACCGCTACCAACTGATGGATCATCTTTTTCAAATGAACCAACGTTACGTGGATTTTCGTAGTGATCGATTACTTTTTCGCTATAAGCCATGATAAATACCTCTAAATTCTGGAACGTCCGTGTTAGTGGTGTGCCCACTCAACCGTGTTTAAGTCGATGCCTTCTTTATACATATCCCATAATGGAGACATATCACGCAGTTTATTTACTGCTTGGCTAATTTGTGTGATTGCATGATCAATCTCTTCTTCCGTCGTATAACGACCAAATGAGAAACGAATTGAACTGTGTGCTAGCTCATCATTTAGACCTAACGCACGTAATACATACGATGGTTCAAGACTTGCTGACGTACATGCTGAACCCGAAGAAACCGCAAGATCTTTCAATGCCATTAGCAGTGATTCACCTTCAACAAATTCGAAGCTGATGTTTAAGTTATGTGGTACACGTTGGTCTAAATCACCATTAATATGTACAGCTTCCATATCTTTAACACCATCAAGAAGACGATCGCGCATTGCTAAACAATGGTCATAATCTTTTTGCATCTCTTCTTTTGCGATACGACACGCTTCACCCATGCCAACGATTTGATGAGTTGCTAATGTACCAGAACGGAAACCACGCTCATGACCACCACCGTGCATTTGTGCTTCTAAACGAATACGCGGTTTACGACGAACGTACAATGCGCCAATCCCTTTAGGACCATACATTTTATGAGCAGAAAGAGAAATTAAGTCCACTTTCATTTCTTGTACATCAAGAGGGATTTTACCTGCTGATTGTGCTGCATCAACATGGAAAATAATTTTACGTGAACGACAAAGCTCACCAATTGCAGTGATGTCTTGAATCACACCAATTTCGTTGTTTACATGCATAATAGAAACAAGCACGGTGTCTTCACGCATCGCTGCTTCTAATTTAGCTAGGTCAACTAAACCATTAGATTCTGGATCTAGGTAAGTAACTTCATACCCTTCACGCTCAAGCTGACGGCACGGATCAAGAACTGCTTTATGCTCAGTTTTACAAGTAATTACGTGCTTGCCTTTCTTATGGTAGAAATGCGCAGCACCTTTAATTGCAAGGTTATCTGATTCTGTAGCGCCTGATGTAAATACGATCTCACGAGGATCAGCATTTAGTAGGCTAGCGATGTTGTCACGAGCTGTATCAACCGCTTCTTCAGCCTGCCAGCCGTAACGGTGCGAACGTGATGCTGGGTTACCAAAGCATCCATCCATTGTCATATGTTGAACCATTTTATTCGCTACACGCTCATCAACAGGACAAGTCGCCGAATAATCAAAGTAAATTGGCAGTTTCATTTTCATCTCCGAGAATACAGACGTTTGACCGTCAAAGGCGGACATTAACACCCACAGAATTTATTATTTTAGAACCCGTTGCTAACCCATTATTTAAGGCTGCATCGATATTTTGTCTATCTGATACTTGTTGAACTTCATTGTCGACCATCAGTTCACCAAGTGTAATTCCATCTAAAAAGCTACTAATACGTGAACTTAAATCACGCCACAAGGTATGCGTTAAACAACGAGTTCCACCTTGGCAGCCTTCTTTACCATGGCATTTGGTTGCATCAACCGATTCATCAACAGCAGAAATAACCATTCCTACCGCAATATTATCAGCACTTAATCCTAAGCGATAACCACCACCAGGACCTCTGACACTTGCAACCAAGCCAGCTTTACGTAATTTAGAGAATAATTGCTCAAGATAAGATAATGAAATCCCTTGTCGCTCAGATATATCAGCAAGCGGTACAGGACCTTCTTTGGCATGCAGTGCAACATCAAGCATTGCTGTTACTGCATATCTTCCCTTTGAAGTTAATTTCATAAGTTACCTCATATCCACACTATTCGTATGGAATGAATCTTCCCATACCTGACTGTTTTGGTCAAGTATTTAACCTAGTATTTTAGTCAGGTATTATTACTTGCTTATATTTTCGTCTTTCATGCTTCTTTCTACAGCAGTCAAGATCCCACGTAACGTACGTAATTCATGCGTTTCTGGACGAGCACGGTTAAACATACGACGCATTTTATTCATTACTTGGCCAGGGTGAGCCTTATTAATAAAGTCAGTCTCTGTCATCACTTTTTCAAGATGCTCATAGAATAGCTCTAACTCAAAATTTAAAGGGTATTCTACTTCTTTTGATTCCCCTTTATATGCTTGACTATCTAACCAAGCAACTCGAGCTTCATAACTGATTGTTTGTACAGCCATCGCTAAGTTTAGTGAGCTGTACTCAGGATTTGCTGGGATACACACATGAAAATGACATTTCTGTAATTCTTCATTAGTCAATCCAACTCTTTCTCTACCAAAAATAAATGCGATAGGGTGCGTTGGCGCTTCTTCAATCGCTTTAACGCCTGCTTCACGTGGTTCAAGCATTGGCCATTCAAGCGTTCTTGAGCGAGCACTAGAGCCAATAACCAAACCACAGTCTGAAATAGCTTCATCTAATGTATCAACAATACGAGCTCGATTCGCAATATCACTTGCGCCTGCTGCTAATGCAATGGCTTGGCCATCAACTTCACATTCTGGTGCTACTAATACCATATTAGTTAACCCCATTACTTTCATTGCGCGAGCTGCTGAACCAATGTTTCCTGAGTGACTGGTACCAACAAGGACAATACGAATTCTATCTAACATGTTATTTTTCCATCTGATGAAAAGAGCCGCCGGATACTATCATAAAGCAATTACCCTTTCCTCTTTATATACCCGAGATTTTAACCTTGCCTCGATTTTTTTATAATAAACCTACCAACTGAACAAAAAATAAACGCTTCCTTTTGATAACTACTTTGTGTATACTCGCCGCGATTTCTGTTCTTTAACATCTTTTGGGATATAACTATGCATCCAATGCTAAATATTGCTATACGTACTGCGCGTAAAGCCGGTGACTTTGTTGCTAAATCTTTTGAGCAAACTGACAAAATTGAAACAACAAAAAAAGGCAATAACGAGTTTATTACGAACATCGAAAACGATGCTCAATACATGCTTGTTGACATGATCAAGAAATCTTACCCTGATCACAGCATCATTTCTGAAGAGTCTGGCCTAATCGAAGGCAAAGACGCTGACGTTCAATGGATCATTGACCCATTAGATGGCACGACTAACTTCGTTAAAGGTATCCCACACTTCTCTATCTCTATTGCGGTTCGCATTAAAGGCCGTACAGAAGTGGCTTGTGTATACGATCCAATCCGTAATGAATTATTCACAGCTCAACGTGGTGCTGGTGCTCAACGCAACAACCAACGTGTTCGTGTTCAAGAATTAAAAGACATGAACGAAACAATTCTTGCGACTGGTCTTCCATACCGTCAAAAACAACACGCAGCAAGCTACTCAAAAGTATTGAGCGCAATGTTTGTTGAATGTTCTGATATCCGTAGCTCTGGTTGTCCTTCTCTAGATTTATGTTACCTAGCTGCAGCTCGCATCGATGGTTTCTTCGCTCTTGGCCTTAAGCCTTGGGAAATGGCAGCAGCAGACCTAATCGCTCGTGAATCTGGCGTTATCTGTACTGACTTCACTGGCAACACTGACTACATGAAAACTGGTAGCCTAGTAGCTGGTAGCCCACGTATCGTTAAGTCTATGCTTAAGAAAATCCGTGAAAACGGCAGCGAAGCAATGGCTAAATAATCTTAATTGATTATCAAGATTTGAATTAAAAATCTTAATTAAAAAAAAGGGAAGTGAGTTTATCTCACTTCCCTTTTTTATTGTCTTTAATCCGATGCTCTATAACTCAACATCCCAACCAAACTCTGCCATTAATCTCTGCCATGTTTCATCAACGTTTGCTTTTATTACTATGTTTTCATTCGTAATTGGATGAGTAAAACTTAGTTCTGATGCATGTAATAATAAACGGTGGCTATCCAAGTTCTCTTTAAATAATCGATTATGCTTACCATCACCATGACTCGTGTCCCCAACGATTGGATGACGTAAGTGTGCCATATGACGACGAAGCTGATGCTTTCTACCCGTATGAGGTTTAAGCTCCATTAAGCAATAACGACTGGTTGGAAATTTACCGGTTGAATAAGGTAACTCCACCTTAGCTAATGGCTTATATTCCGTTATAGCCTCTTTTGCTTCAACTTCTTTTGAGGCCTTTTTATCGGCTATTTTATCCAACTCTTTTTTAAGAGGATAATCCAACGTATCCGCTTCTTCTATCCAACCACGAACTATCGCATGATACGTTTTCTTAATTTCTCGACTCGCAAATAGCGGCGAAACTTGAGCGGCAATCTCACTTGATAATGCAAAGAAAAGTATGCCTGACGTTGGTCTGTCTAAACGGTGTAATGGAAAGACATGTTGACCAATTTGATCTCGCAATGTCTGCATGGCAAATACGGTTTCATGTTTATCAAGCCACGAGCGGTGTACTAGCATTCCCGCAGGTTTGTTAATCGCAATTAAGTGCTCGTCACGATAAACAATCTCAAGCTCAATTGGCTCAACCTGCTCTTCTAATAACTCATCGTGAGTCACTGCGTTTTCTTCTGTATTCACTTTATTTACCTAATGCATCAATGGCGTGACATAAACGAACAATGTCAATGTAGCCATCAACATCTTTTAATGCTTCTTCAATATAAGGCGCAATCGAAAACCCTTTTGGCGTCGGTTGACCATGAGAAATTAGCTGATTCATTTTTGGAATGAAAATCCACTGTAACCATTCCGTAGCAGATAAGGTATCGATTGAAAAAGGTTCTGTACTTGATAAATCAGCTATCGATGGTGCTGTAATTTGCCAGTGCCCATGATAGTCCAATTGTTGAGCTAACTGCTCTAGTAACTCTGATAATACTAACGATGCTGTCATAACCGATTGAACTCGCACTCTCTGATACTTTTAATGACAAAGGATACCATCTTATCAAGGCTTGGGTATAATCACGATATTAACCATAGAATAAGACATATCATGGACCAGATTTATACGCTTAGCCAACTGATACAACAATCAGACTGTGAATACACAATTTATGATTTAGGTCGTCGTGTACAACCTATTTCAAATAAACAATTTGAATCCATAGAAGCGGCTCAGCAACCTTATCCTTATCCTCTTCAACGTCATGCTCATTTAGCAATTGCATATTGGAATAAAAGTAAACAACCTTGGATTTGGTTTTTAAAACTTCCTTTAGATGAACGCGGTTTATTACAACAAGGTGATATCGGTAACTTTATTAAATATGTTGTTGAAGCTATTGGCGTATCATTAAATGGCGATCTAAACGAAGAGCAACAACAAAAGCTTTCAAGTAACCCATACACGTTTAAGCCTAAAGATGACAAGATGGCCATGTTTCACAGTGTATTACGTACCACGCTGAAACAGCCTATGAGTCAGTATTACGAGCATGCTCAAACTTACCTCTCTGGTAATAATGGTTGGGATAACTGGCAGTTTGTTGGGGTGCAGGGCTTAGCGGATGTCTGTGCAAATCTTGATAAAGAAAATAATGGCGTTGCATTACGTAAAGCATTACCGCATTTACCCACTACGGTTTTATATGCAACTCTTGGCTGCTTAGAGCACATTGAGCTGCCAGAGAAGTTAGCGCTAAAGCAGCAAGAAATCATTAGCGATCTTTGTAGTGATGATGGTACTGATCTATTTTTACTATCTGCACATATTCGTGCTCTTTCTGGTGCGGAAACAAAAATCTTATCTCAAGCATTAACTCAAATTTTATCGAGTGAACGTTTAAGTCACCCTGAAGTATTGGTAGCGATTGCTGGTCGTTGCTGGACAGGATTAGAAGATATAGCGACTGCGAATTTATTTTTACTTCGTTTAGCTCAAACGGGCGATCAACAACTGTTCAACCAGCTGTTTTCCGATTTAGTAATGCAACCTAAATTACGTATGTGCATGCTACAGATCCTTCATGGTGAAGCGGATCCTAAACTAGCAGACGCACTATTAACTTTACAGCAAACCACCAAGAGCTAATGATATGGATAATCTTTTTGCGATACTTGGCTTAACCTTTTTCTGTTTTCTTTTTTGGCAACAAAGAAGACAATCAGAATACGCACATCAAGCTATCCAGCAATACTGTAAAAAAATGGAACTACAGCTATTAAGTGTCGCAAGAGGATCATATGGTTTTCGCTTACCAAGTGGCAAGAAACGCTTATATACCACGTATGAATTTGAATTTTCTTCTGTTGGTGATGATCACTATACGGGCAAATTGATCATGGTAGGCTTTAAAGCGGCAAAGTTTAATTTACCTCCATATCGTATGGCAGAAGAATATTAAGTGCTTTAATGAAAATTGAGCAGGCCCATAATGTTGCAGCCTGCTCAATTCCCCCCTTATTTTATACTCTTTCTCTTACCACCAAGCTTCCCACATAGCACCAACAGCAAAGGTATCTTGTTTACCCGTTTCTCCACGAGTTAAATCAACCTCTGTATTTGAATCACCCACCGTTGCATAAAGTCTCAGCATTGGGCGTGCACCTGAATCCATATCAAAGCTAATATTTTGAGATAGCGTTACTTTCCATGCATCGTTTTTTCCGCTTTGATTATCAAAATCAACTAATGAATATCCCGCTTCTAACCAAGTTGAGTGAATACTGTTCCATGCATAGGTTGGGCGCACAATTGCACTGTAGTTCGCACGATCATCTTGACTGGCATTTTTATCTTCTAGTGACTGGTAGCCAACTAAATATTCAATATTAGTTTGATTACTCATCACTAGCTTACCTTCTAATTGCATTAGTAAAGTAGAAAGGTCTTCTGTTTTATTAAAGATATTATTATCGACATTATTGCCATAGCGAGTCACAAATTTGTTACTTAACATTCCAACACTATGATTTAATTCAATTGCTAGTTGATAGGAATCAATATCATCCACATAACACTGTTTAGCTACCCCCGTACCCGAACAAGTTTCGGTATCCTTGTCGGTTTCAGTATTTTTAGAGGAAAAGCCATAGTTTGCGTAAAAAGAAAGGTCTAGAGCACCTGTTAAATTAATATCATGCAATTTAGAAGTAATCGCATAGTTTCCGCTATCGCCTGTACCGCCATTCTCATCAACTTGTGCTACCGCAGCCATATCGAATTTTACACTTCCAAATTCAAGATTTTTAATACCTGCACCTTGAGCATCATTCTGCATCCAGAAATAATCGTTCAACCCTGTTTGAGGTCGGTTGTGGAAATCTCGGCCAGCCCAAATATAAGCATTAGGTTGTGATTCAAAAACATTCGTAGCCCCCGCATAGAATTTCTTCAAACCAACGTCATCACCCCAATGCTCTAGCATTAATACAACATCCCAAATCGTACCATTATCTGATACAAACCCTTTGGCAAATTGAAACTCACCACCATTACCTTCATTCCCCAAACGCCCAGTAGCATTTCCAATTAATTGCCCATCAGCAGAAACGTACTTTTCTACATCATCTGAGAAATGGAAACCATAACGAGCATACCCAGAAAAAATGATTCCATCAGGAATGTCTGTTGCTGGTGAAATAACTAACGGTTGCTGATCATCTACTTGAATATTATCTAATGGATCTTTTTCGGCCAAAATATAAGGTGATGTAAATGTTGCCGCAACAGCAAAAGCGATAGGTAATAATTTCATTGTAATTCCTTTAATCTATTTAAATAATAGTTTCAAATTTTCATAATATTATCGATTTATAAATACCGACTCATTAATGAACTATTTTAATTATTCACTTTCAAACAAATATTATTCAACTACAATTAATTTCAAACATTAACCTGATCACGCATGTTTTATATTTATATATATTTTATTTTTAGATTTATTTTCAATATTAAAAACAAGTATTCGACATATAAAAGGGTTACATTTAAAATAACCCTTTTATATTTACTTAAGTTTACAACTAGAATCTCGAACAATTAACTTACCTTTTAATATTTCAGTTGTTGGTTTAACTTCTTTATCTGATATTAATTTTAAAGCTTTGTTCATTGCTAATTGAGTTATCTCTTGAATTGGTACATTAATTGTTGTTAATGCGGGAGATAAAAAAGCAGAAATCTCATCATTATCAATACCCACAATAGAAATATCTTCAGGAATGCGGATATTCATCTCTTTTAATGCTTTAATCGCCCCTAGTGCTAAATGATCATTAAAACAAAAAATAGCGGTAATATCTCGTGAACGCTTAAGCAATTCCTTACATGCTTGGTATCCATCTTCTAACTTACCATTTTTTATAATAATTAAGTTCTCATCATCATTAATACCATGTTTTGTAAGCGTTTCTTTCGCTCCTTTTAAGCGAATTTGCCCAGTACTTGAACCCTGATTAAGGGTAATCATTGCTATTTTTTTATGGCCTAATTCAATAAGATGCTCAATGGCCATTTGGCTTGCATCATATTGATCAAAAGCCACTGCATGCCCTAGCCCATCAGGTAACGTTCGGTTAATAACAACAAGTGGGATAAGCAATTTCTTTTGAATATCACAATAATCATCAGCCGTCATAGTACGACTATAAATTAAAATAGCATCGCACTTTCTTGCTACTAATGAATTGATGGCTTCAATTTCAGTTTCAAGTTGGTTATGACCATCAGTAACAATTAACTGTTTTCCTGATTCTTCTGCAATTCTTGTCGCCTCTTTGAGTAAAATACCAAAATAATAACCATCAAAGAAAGACACAATAAGGCCAATACTATTCGAACTATTTGTTGCCAATGCTTGAGCTACGAGGCTCGGTTTATAGTTCAATGTTTCCATTGCATCAAAAATCAGTTTTTTTGTTTCTTCTTTTACTGGTCCTTTCCCATTCATTACTCGAGAAACGGTTGCTTTAGAGACACCAGCAAGCTTACATACGTCATTGATTGTTGCCATTGAAGCCCTCAAAAATATGTATATGAAATTAGCGTAATAATATCTAAGTTATTACGCTAAATACACTTTATTATTTATTCTGCAATGCGCGATGGATCTCAATTAACTCTTGAATCATCTCTTTCGCAAGCATTGAGGTCATAATATGATCTTGGGCATGCACCATAATTAAATTAACGGGTACTTTACCTTCTCCTTCATCCATACCAATGAGTTGTGTTTGTACATCATGCGCTCTTTTTGAAGCTTCTGCAGATTGCTTTAAAAGCTCATCAACTTTATCCCACTCTCCAGATTTTGCCGCTCGCAATGCTTCCATTGCACATGATTTTGATTCACCTGCATTAATAATTAATTCCATTACTGTAGTTTCTAATTCTTCACCAACTAACATGTTATTTATTCCTATTTAAATTTGTTTTTCATCGTTAAAAAGTGATATACCGCCCCGATTAATCCACTGTCATTATTGAAAGTGCTTTTTTCAATCGAAACTAACTCTTTAACACTAAATTTATTAATTGAACCTTGGCTTTTAATAATATGATTAAATTTTTCTTCAATGTTAAAAATTAAGTCTTCTCTACTACTTATTGCTCCACCAATGATTATTTTTTCTGGATTTAAAATAAAAGTAAGATTATATAATCCAATAGCAATATTATTATAAAAATCATCAATTACTTTTATTGCAATGTCATCACCAGTTGATGCGAGATTAAAAATATCTTTTCCTGATAAATCATCAATACTATTAATATTTTTTAAATCCGAATAACGACGTCTCAACCCTTCTCTAACGGAGGCAGTAAAGCTCATACTAGCTGTTGCTTTATCTTCAATATCAAATATATTTTTGGTAAACATATAACCAAATTCTCCAGCCATAAAAGAATGACCTCGAACCATTTGGTTATTGATATAAATAGCGCCACCAATTCCAGTGCCTATCGTAATACAGATAAAATTCTCAACATTTTGTGCTTTGCCGCGCCATTTTTCAGCAAGGGCTACGCAATTAACATCATTCTCTAACTCAACAGGTAAAGATAATCTTTTGGTCAGCTCATCTTTAAACTGAAAACCATAAAAGTCATCTATTGCTCCACCGGTTTTTAAATACCCTGTATTTACATCAACAAATCCAGGAAGAGAGAAAGCTGCACCATCAAACGTATACTTTTTTGACCACTGATCTTTTATATCGACAAGCGTGGCTATGATTTGTTGACCACAAGCTTCGGTTTTTACCTTACCTTGCTCAAGAACTTGTCCTTGCTCATTTAACACGCCAAACTTTATGTCTGTACCACCAATATCAAATGAAATATACGTTGCCATAATACGAGCCTCTCCCTTTATTTTCGTTAAATGTTTTCACCACGGGTAGCGATAACGTCTTTAAACCAATGGAACGACGCTTTTTTCTTACGTGCTAATCCATTTTGATGATCGACATAAATAAAACCATATTGTTTTTTATAGCCATTTAACCAGCTCAATAAATCAATCGCAGACCAAGCGTAATACCCTTTAATATGAACGCCTCGACGAACCGCTTCTTTAACTGCGCCTAGATGATCTTTAATAAAGTTAATTCGTGGAATATCACACACTTCACCATCAATAATCGGGTCTTCATCTCCCAAACCATTTTCTGTAATGTAAAGCTTGATCTGACCATAATGCTCTTTTATCATTTCAAGCCCAGCAACAAAGCCTTCTGGTGAAATTTCCCAATCCCATTTAGTGTATTTTTTATCGTCCATTTTTACTGTGCGATACACATTATCGTAACTTGGATTGCCTGGTGATCCTGTTGAGTTTTCACGAGTAATCGTGCGAGACGCTACACCACCTTCAATTTTTTCAACACGCTGTGGTTGATAGTAATTCAGCCCCATAAAGTCATTCAAAGGCGCTGCTTCAAAAATAGTTTGCAACTCTTCATCTGTCCAATCAGGTAAGTTCCCTTCTTCTTGTAGTTGTTTAACTACGTATTCTGGGTATTTACCAAGCAGAATAGGATCATAGAACCAGTTCATACTAAATTGATTTGCATGCATTGCAGCAAAATGACTCGTCTCTGAATCATCTACTCCAAACGCAGGGCTAAATACATGACTCAAACCAATTTCACCAAATTGATTTAATTTTTTGTATTCAATAACCGCTTTAGCATGAGCATAAAATACGTTGTGTGTAGCTTGGAAATATTTCTTAGGATCATTTTGGATCCCCGGTGGATGTGCGCCTGCCATGTAACCTAGCGCACAGAAAACTACGGTTTCATTAAAGGTAATGAAATGTTTAACACGATCTCCAAATTCATTAAAACATAGTTTTGCAAACTCAACATACGCATCACAAGTTGCTTTATTTAACCATGAACCTTCTTTTTCTAGTGTTAGTGGTAAATCCCAGTGATATAAAGTAACAAAAGGAACGATGCCATACTTTAAGCATTCATCAATTATGTTGTTATAAAAGTCGATACCTTTTTGATTAATCTCACCAGTACCATTAGGGAAAATACGAGCCCAAGATATTGAGAAACGGTAGGACTCCAGCCCCATTTCAGCCATTAATGCAATGTCTTCTTTATAACGATTATAATGGTCAATAGCGACATCACCATTAGTACCTTCGAACGTTTTTCCTGGGATTTTAGTAAACTCATCCCAGTTTGTTGGACCTTTTCCATCTTGATCCCATGCACCTTCTATTTGGTAAGAAGCGGTTGCTGCGCCTAATAAAAAATCATTTGCAAATTTCATCTCGAATTCCTGCTTTACTGCTGCTAACGAATCGATAGCCAACTGATGTTTGTTTTAACCTAAGTCATCCTAGGCCTAGAATGTTATTAACCTAAAAGTACCAATGCATCTTTAAGGATTTTGTCACCTTTCATCATGCCGTAATCCATCATGTCGATAACTTCGACCTTCTTATTTACTTCATCAGCTAATTTCTGCAGCTCATCTTTTTTAAAGCGGATTTGTGGCCCTAATAGAAATAAATCATATTCAGCTAAATAGTCTTGAATTGTCTCAACACCATGGGCTTCGATATAAATCTCTAATCCCTGTTGTGCCGCTGATTCACGCATTTTTTTTACAACCATAGATGTTGACATTCCCGCTGCGCATAGTAGTAAAATCTTTTTCATAATAACCTCGATAATAATCCAATAAATTTCAATTAAGCTGTTGCTGTCGTTGTTACAGATTCTGTTTCTGGCGCTGCTGATTTCGTTTCTTCTTGCGCCGTTAATTTGTCTAGATACTTAAAGAATGGGAAGTACACACATAGCGTCATACAGAAAACTGCAACCTGTAATACTGCGGCACTCCACCCCCCAACAATAAATCCACTCAATACTATTGGTGTTGTCCATGGCACTTGAACTGCGGTGAATGGTCCAACAAACCCCATATTAATTGAGGTATAAACCATGATTGCAGACAGTACAGGAGCCGTTACGAATGGAATAAACATAATTGGGTTAAAGATAATTGGTGTTGCAAAAATTACAGGCTCATTGATATTGAAAATACCTGGAATAAAAGAGAGACGACCTAGTTGTTTAAACTGAATAGAACGGGCAAATAGCACCATACAACACACCAAACCAAACGTTAGACCTGAACCACCAACGGTAATAAATTGGTCAACAAATTGGTTAGTCACTATCTTTCCATTCTCACCAGCAATCAGTACTTCACCTGCATTTACTATTGATTGGTTATGAAGTGCATTCGCCGTTACGATTGGTCCCATAATGCCCATAACAATGACTGGACCATGAACGCCACACCACCAAAGTAGAGAAATAAGTAGAGCAATACCGACAGCCCCAAAGAATGAATCAGACATACTTTGTAATGGTGTTTGGATGATGTGATAAATGGTTTCAATAAAGGTTTTTTCAAAAACGACTTCAAAGAATATGTAGGTTAAGAAAGCAAGAGTGATAATTAGAAAACCAGGAATAAGAGATTTAAAGGCATTAGATACCCCTTCAGGTACGCTGTCTGGCAATTTAATAACCCAGTTACGGTTAAAGGCCATTGAGTAAATCATGCCAACAACTAAGCCAATAACAATAGCTGCAATCATGCCCTTACCACCAAGGAAAGCTTTTGGTATAACACCACCTATATGCGTCACGCCATCAGGAGCAACAACAAACGCATTCATCACAATAAGAAGAGACACAATAGCTAATACCCCCGCATTTACGCCATTGTGCCCTTCATATTTAACGTAAGTGTAAGCGATACCAAAAGCACCAATTAGCGCCAAAATATCGAATGTTGCGCCTACAACTTGGAATAGTGGTGTTGACCAATTAGCACCGAAAATGCCAGCCATGAATTCGCCGTAGCCATCAATAGGAACGAACGCAAGTAATAAAAATACTGAGCCAATAATGGTCAGTGGCATGGTCAACATGAAGCCTTCTTTAATGGCGACAATTGGTTTTGAATTAACGACCTTTAAGAGTTTAGGAAGGATTTTATTTACCTTCTCCATTATTGTGCTTTGCATCGTTGCCGCTTGCGTACTCATTTTTCACCCCTGAATTGAATTTTAAACATGCGAATTAAATTAACTTGAAACCAATGTAACCGGTTTCAGTAACCGGTTACATTGCGTGATTGAGCAAATTTGATTCAACTCACGCTTATTAATTAAACGAATAATAAAAATGTGATCTACGTAATTTAAATTTATTACTTAGATTATTTTGGGAGGGAGTGTTTAAGGTGATTTAAAAAGAAAAACCCCATTAAGCTTTTGCCTAATGGGGTCATAACTCTACTCGCAGCGATCCGGCTACTTATGGTGCTCCGTACATCAAATCCTTGATAGTATGCTGAAATCCGTCAGCGTATTCCTTTCATCGCTGTCCTAGCGGTGTCCATGATCTAATCCTGATCCGTTAACAATCCTTCGCTAACTCTCTTCACTTAATCCTTAAGCGGTGTCCTTTACATCATCCTGATGTTTAATCCTTCCTCTATCCTAGAGGTGTCCATTGTCTTTCCTTAGTAGTAACCATCCTAGTTACTATTGAATCCATTCAATGTCCGATTTTGCTTTCCATGCCGATTACTCATCCTAAGTAACCGAGTGCCTCATCCTGAAGCGTACCAAATCCTTGGTCAATTCCTGTTCCGTGTCAGCATCCTTCCGACACCAATAAGATTACGCTTTTGACTTTTTTGAACAATGGTATAGCGACACTTTTTTATTTACTTCTCGTTTCAATATATCAAATCAAAAAGAAACCAACCTTACAAAACAGTAACTTAACAAACAAATGGTGTTTATTTATGATAAAAGAAACGATATTTCTCACCTTTTGTGTGAGAGATCTCGCACAGACTAATTCCTATTTTTCCATTTTTCTTTAACTATTCCGTCTAAAATAGAGAGATCTAGATCACGTATTTATTCTTATAGTAGAAATGTTGATCTTTAGTTATCATGAGTTCATATGAAACATAGGACGTCATAATGAAAAACGTAACGGATGAACTGCAAAAAATATTGCAAGACTTGACCGATGAAGGAAAAAAACCAACAACGGCTCTTGTTCGCTCACGATTAACAACTCAAGTACCAATGCCAGCCATTATTACTGCGGTTAAATCCTTTAAGTCCACTTCAAACATTCCAAAAATTGAAGTCAAAGAGACCCCATTAACAGCAGATGAACGTATTGCTCAACTTGAACTTCAAGTAAAAGAGTTGTCACAACGTTTAGCTGCTCTGGAGAACAAATAATGCAAATTTGGGTAGATGCTGATGCATGTCCAAAAGTCGTCAAAGAAGTACTTTGTCGTGCCGCTACACGTACTGGTATTCAACTTACTTTTGTTGCAAACCACTATATTCCGGTACCAACCGCTTTCAACATTAAATCAATACAGGTTGAATCTGGCTTTGATGTTGCAGATGATGAAATCGTAAGACGCTCAGAAGCGGGTGATTTAGTGATCAGTGGTGATATACCTTTGGCAGCAGAGTTAATCGCAAAGAAAGTTCAAGTATTAAACCCTCGTGGTGAACTATATACAGAAGCAACCATTAAAGCACGACTGAACATCCGTGATTTTATGGAGACAATGCGCGCCAGTGGTATTCAAACTGGTGGCCCTGCAGCGCTGTCACAAACTGACCGACGTGAATTTGCCAATCAACTAGATCGTATTCTTGCTAAATTTAAAAAATAAATAGCTAAAAAATAGAACGTTAAAAATAAAAAATGGGAGCTCACAATGAGCTCCCATTTTTTTATCGGAATAAGTATTTTATTAATATCAGTCTTTAAAATCCCAAGACAGATTACTGACCAATCGACACTCATCACATTTAAAATCAAACACTTCGTGAACTGGCTCTTCTAACGCCCACTCACCGTCACATACTGGACATTTACGAGCGAGTTCTTTTTCTTTGCTTTCACCAGCAACACGATAAATATATAAATACGTTGGAATACCACTAACTACAGCCATACGGCGGCATAAATCCCAACCACGCTTAAATAAATGACTTTTACTTGAGCTAATTTCATGCAAAGACGGATGCTCAACAACAGAACCATTCATTTGTAATTGATCACAAGCACTCCAATCTTCTTGCCATTTAATAAACTGTTTTTGATCGCCATTAGCAACAGCAGGTAAACGATAGAGTGGGATTGGCTGAAATGTCTCACCATGACGGATCGGAGAACAAGTATGTAAGTGGCTAGTATAAAGAATTTGCCAACTTATCTTTTCACTCTCATCACTTGGATCAGAGTTCATGTCTTGACCAACAATCTTAACTTTAGGTTGTAGTAATCCAAATTCACTTAATTGTTTAAATGCTAGTTTTACTTGCGGACTATGATTATCTGGGTGAAGTGAATCTTCTTCAGGACAAACCACTCGAGCAACAAAGTTGGTTCCTTTCATAACCACTGGTAGCTCGCGCCCAATTACTTGTCCGTTATAACGTAGACAATCTAAACAATAATTGATGGCTTTCTCTACTGCTGCCATTGAGGTATCACAATACACTTCAAAATCTAATTCAGTTACAAACATTACCGCTTCTTTCCTAACATCTTTACAATAAAAATTCCGACAAATACGTTTATCGGAATCTATTAAATCATGGCACTTTATCTATCTTAATAACCGAGCTTATTCAACAACAGGTTCAAGCTTTTCTAAAAACTCAGTCATTGTTTTAGCCAATACAGTTCTTTTCTTGGTGCCAACCGTATCTAAAATAATTTCACCTGTTTGATTGCAAATAGAGATCACTTCCATTTCATCATCGGTGACGGCAATAAATAATGTTGGGACTAATTTTAATCGGCGTTGCATCACAAGATGACCTAACATATTACCTTGTAAGCGTTCTAAATCTTCATCACTCCATACTTGAAGCAACTCTACATTCATATCACCAAATTTTGCCATCATATCAGCACTGAATTGTGCGCCATAAAAGGCATGGAAATCGTCATGTAAATCAAGCTCAATACCTTGCTCAATATTAACTAAGCGAATGCTTTCATCACGATTAACGGGTTGCCATGAAATTTCTAAATCACGAGTTTCATCAATACAAGGAGAAGCTAATCCCACTAATTCTTCATTTATCGGAAGGCTATTATGTTTTGTTTTCCATGCTTCAACATAACGTTGACTAAAGTTAGCAAGCGCTTGCTCTACCGAAAGTGGCATTCGATTCTCCTAATAAGGCAAAAATTCAAGTAAACTAGGTTACATTAAATGAATAACGACTGTTTACTCCGTTATTCTTATTCTAATCTACTTTTGGCATTTTCAATATGACTAAATACACCAATGCTGATGAGCTAAAATCTCTGACTCTTGGCCAAAAAACCGAATATAAACACAGCTATGAACCAGAATTGCTGCAAGCCGTTCCTCGTAGTTTAAACCGAGACGATCTTAATTTAGGTGATGAACTGCCATTTGTTGGTTGTGATGTATGGACGCTTTATGAACTATCTTGGCTAAACCAAAACGGTTTACCTCAAGTAGCCGTTGGCGATGTCACTCTGCCTGCAACCAGCCCAAACCTTGTTGAATCAAAGTCATTTAAATTATATTTGAACAGCTTTAACCAAACTAAATTTGCATCATGGGATGACGTTACTCGCACCTTAATTAAAGATTTAAGTGCCTGTGCAGGCGGTGATGTAAAGGTTGAGATCCACCCAGTTCAAACTTACTCTCAACAGCCTATTGTTGATATGACTGGTGAATGTATCGATAACCAAGATATCATTATTGATAATTATGAGTTTGATGCTGAATACTTACAATCAAGCACGTCTGAAGAGTTAGTTGAAGAAACCTTACACAGTCATTTATTGAAATCTAACTGCTTAATTACAAACCAACCAGATTGGGGCAGTGTTGAGATTAGTTATATAGGCAATAAAATTGATCGTGAGAAGCTACTGCGCTACTTAATCTCATTCCGCCAACACAATGAATTTCATGAACAATGTGTTGAGCGTATCTATACTGATATTATGAAATTCTGTAAGCCAAATTCGTTAACCGTATTTGCTCGTTATACCCGTCGTGGCGGCTTAGATATTAATCCATTCCGCAGTTCACATATAGAGAAACCAACTCACAACCTTCGTTTAGCTCGCCAGTAAAAAACGCTCTATTTTGTCTACTAAGAATAGATCTTAGTAGACAAATCTCACCACATCGCTAGTATGTAACGGTTGCTTTCTAATGGATTATTTACATGTCTTTGCGCCAATGCTTTCTTCTTATTTTTCTCTTTCTACCGCTTTCAGCTTGGGCTAAATTTTTTTCTGCGCCTATTTTAAATGACGCTTATCAATTGCTCGATACAAACCCTGAACAATCCCGAACTATTGCTGAACAATATTTAGAGCAACGTCAGATCACTCCAGAACAAGACCCTAATCGCATACAGGTTAATAATGATTCAGAACGAACTATTCGAACTCCGATTAGCACCGTAGAAGCATTCCAAATTAAAGCACTTGCAAATAAACGCCTTGGTCGTAATCGCGAATCAATAAAAGCGATCAAACAAGCAATATCACTTGCTCAAGAGTTTCACTTACAGGCTGGCTACTTAGAGTCAAAATTAATCTATGCGGGGCTTTGGTGGAATTTAACCAATGACGTCGATGAAACGAATGTTATTTTGGATGATATTAGTCGTGAGTTAAATGAATTTGATAAGCAAATTGCGATTCATCAAAAGCTCTATTTTGGGTTGGCATTAATCCATGCAGAAGTTGAATCTAAACAAGATAATAACAGCAAAGCCCAACAGTATTATAAACAGGCCCTATCTCACGGAAGTTCACTTAACGACCCTAGTAGCATGATTTATTATCACCTGTCTTATGGTAAACATTTTTTAAAAAACAAACAATTTGATCAAGCGTTGACTGAATTATTGAGCGCGTATTGGCAATCGATTGAAGCCGACCAAAGTGGTCAATTAGCCAGTGCGAATTTTTTGCTTGGCCAACTATTTTTCCAAAGACAAGTGCTAGATAAAGCATTAGAGCATGCCTCTCAATCTGCTGAATTTTATGGTCGTTATAATAAGAGTGAGCAACTCTCAAATGTCTTAATTTTAATTGCTCAGATCCATTTAAAACAAGGTCGATTTAACTTAGCACTAGTTCAATATTTTAATGCACTGGATCAGGAAAAAGAAAAAAACAACGTTAACAAACTCATTTCACTACGCTTAGATATCGCTAATACCTACTTTTCACTTTATAACTATGCGTTAAGTGAGCACTACCTTAAGCAAGCAAATAATCTTAATGAGTATGTCGAGTTACCAAAACAAAAAGCCAATGCAGCGCTCTTGCAAGCCAAGCTTTATCTAGTAAAAAATAAAGCAGAACTTGCTATTGAACAAATACAAAAAGCCATTAAATACAGTAAACGAGATAATGATGTTTCGTTAAAATTACAATCTCAAAAATTGCTTTCTACAACCTATGAGAAAATGGGGCTATATGAACTCGCGCTAAAGTCCCAAAGAGAATATGAGACATTAAACTCATCGATTCAAGCGGTTCAAAATGAAATTAATGAAGAAGTATTTCGCCAACAAAAAAGCATCGTTGAACAATTTTTGCACTATCAAGGCTTAGAATTACAATTAAAAGATAATCACTTACAAACACGAAAAATCCAAAAAATTGCCGGCTTTCTTCTTGTATTATTAACGGTAATTTCTATCTATGCTTTCAGAAAACAGCAAGTAAACCGTTTTTTGAAAAAGCGTTTACACCTGCTATTAAATAAGTACTACACACACCCAAGAAGTGGATTACGTAACTTCCGTTTATTAACCGAAAGATTACCATCATCTTTACAACAAAGTAGTACGAATATAGAACAGTGGCATTTAGGTGAGTTAATCAATGAACCGTTAAGTGATCGTCTTCGCTTTACTCTCTTTCATGTACCCATGCTACAAGAGCTGTATTTTACTCATGGTTACCAAGGTGGCTTAGCCATTGAAAAAGAGTTTGGCGATTATCTATCAACCGTAGTTACTTTACCTAGTCGCATTTATCACTTCTCAGATGCAAGTTTTCTTTACATTGAGCATAAATCCGATTCAACATGTAGTACTCAAGAAATGGCTGAAACAATTCAACGTTGGATTAATAATTTTGACTCTAAAGCCATGACAAACAGAATCGTAAATATAGGAATGGTTGAGTATCCTTTTTTACCACGAGCGTATACTGCTATTAATGATCGAGAACTGATCGATATTCTTCTTATGGCAACAAACAACGCGTGTAACAATAATAAAGAAGGTACTGAAAGCCAATGGGTTCACTACCGAGCAATAGATAACGCTCCAGCGGCAAGTTTTGCTAGTAATAATATACTCTCTGCGTGTGAGCAAGCGATTAATCAAGGTTTGATTAAAGTGACAAGCCAAGGCATTAATTAATGATTTGGCTAACACATCACAAATTTAATAATATTCATTACTAAATGATTATCAATTAAACAAATGTTACATTTTTTCAAACCTGTTACTTATAATTTTGTTATTATAAATAAATTGATCCTATCAATAGTTTAACAGTTTTTATAAATACAGGGATTGCCTCCTAGGTTATTATGATTGAAGTATCCATCGTTGCCTCAGAATTAAGTCAATTAAAGCAACAGCTAGATCAAACACGTTTATCACACCGTGATTCTACCTTGAAGTCACGTCGTGAAATATTGCTATTAAAACGCATTATCTTGCGCTTTTGTGCTGCGTGTAAACATCATGATAGCGAGCTAGATAAAGAGATTGTAGAACTTGCATCAAGTATCGAACAAGTAGAAAATACGTCCGATCTTACGGTACAAATCGCCACCTTTGAGCGCCTTATTAACCGCTATAAAATGACGGTACAAAGAGAGCACGCAGTTATGAATGACCATATTTCATACTGCGGTGAAACTCTTCAACGTGTCGTTGGTCTTCCTGCTGGCCTTAAACGTGATTTGCGAATTCTTCTGCAACACCCTTCTCAAGATGGCTGTAAGCATGTTCAGCGTATTGTCCGCTTAGTTGAATTATATGAACGTGCGATTAAATTCATTTCTGTTGGTAAACTCTCTTCTGAAATCAACAACAATGAAATTATTGATGTTGATACTCAAGAGCAGTTAAGTAACGAATTACAGCATCTTATCTCAGAGCTTGATTTCAATAGTTCATCAGGTAATAAGTTACTTGAGATCCGCAATAAACTATTAACCGGCACAGATGCAATCTCTCTTATTGATTTAGCATTGCAAACGCTGCAATTAGTTTTAGAAGGCACGAACAATGAACGTAAGGCATCACAAGTCTTCGTTGGTGATGTTAATACTCAAGTCGCTCAGATTATAAAAACCAGCGAGCAGAACCAAGCTCAGGGACAATCTTACTTAGAACAACGCTCATTACTTAATGAAGAGTATTCGCTCTTAATTAAGCAAGCTGAAGGCCTATTAGAAAGTAAAGCGAGCGAGCGAGAGCATAAAGAAAAAATGGCGATGCTGTTAAGTGAAATGCGAGACTTATCAGAGCGAAATAATGCCATGCAAGAGCGTGAGTCTGCATTAATTGAGCGCCATGAATATACAACAAAAAAATTAAACCACTTGTATGAAGAAACACTTGAATATCGTCGTCAGTTAGATGATCAACAGCAACGCGTATTTAAAGACCCACTAACCAAAGTATACAACCGTGCAGCTATGCATGAACGTTTAGACTTAGAGTACAAACGTTGGGTTCGTCATCAACACTCACTTGTTTTAACGATGATAGATATTGATCAATTCAAACGTATTAATGAACGTTTTGGTCATCTCGCTGGTGATAAAGCGCTATCAATTATTGCCAAGACTATTGAAAATCAAGTCGCTGATACTGACTTTGTTGCTCGTTTTAGTGGCGAAGAGTTCTTAATCTTATTTACAGAAACCGAAAAAGAAGAAAGGAATAAAGTACTTAAAGCGATTCAATTGGCTATTTCAAAACTTCCCTTCAAGTTTAAAAACGACCACGTTCAGATAACAGTCTCTATTTGCAGCTCTGAATTTACTAACAGTGATATTCCTGAAAAAGTAATCAAGCGCGCTATTGATGCTCTGTACAAACAGAAATCCAAAGGTACTGAGCAACTCATATATTTGTAAACCTCTCATTTTTGTTGTCTTTTTCTCGCAAATCCTCCCATTGCTGTGTAAGTTTAGTAATTAAACAATAATAAAAACAGCTAGGGAGGCACTATATGATCACTCATATTAGTCCGGCAGGTAGCATGGATTTGCTATCACAATTAGAAGTCGACCAATTAAAAAAAACCGCTTCTAGTGATTTATATCGAATGTACCGAAATTGTACATTAGCCGTATTGAACTCAGGCAGTCATACTGACAGTTCAAAAGAACTCCTTAATAAATACAAGTCTTTTGACGTATCTGTAACTCGTCGTGACCGAGGTATTAAACTTGAGCTAAGTAACCCACCTGAACACGCCTTTGTTGATGGAAATATTATTAAAGGAATACAGGAACATCTCTTTTCTGTTTTACGCGATATGATTTACGTTAATATGCAAATCGCGGATCATAACCGTCTAAATCTCACCAAAGATACCCATTTAACTAATCTCGTCTTCAGTATTCTGCGCAATGCTAAAGCCCTACATACTGGAATAGAACCAAATTTAGTGGTCTGCTGGGGCGGTCATTCAATTAATCCAATTGAATACCAATACACTCGAGAAGTAGGCCATGAATTAGGGTTACGTGAATTAAATATTTGCACAGGCTGTGGCCCTGGCGCAATGGAAGGACCGATGAAAGGGGCTGCGATTGGTCATGCGAAACAACGTTATTCAAGCAGTCGTTTTGTCGGATTAACTGAACCTTCAATCATCGCTGCTGAGCCACCAAATCCTATCGTAAATGAACTGATCATCATGCCAGACATTGAGAAACGATTAGAAGCCTTCGTTCGTATGGCTCATGGTATTGTGATCTTTCCTGGCGGCCCTGGTACAGCAGAAGAATTGTTGTATATCTTAGGTATCATGATGAATCCAGCTAACCGCCAGCAACCGATGCCAATTGTGTTAACTGGGCCAGAAGAGAGTGAAGCTTACTTCCTTTCTATTGATACCTTTATTCGTGAAACGCTTGGAGAAGAGGCAACTCATTATTATGAGATTGTGGTTGGTGATCCAGAAAAAGCAGCCATAATTATCAATCATGGTATCAAGAAAGTGAAAGAGTATCGTAAAGCGACTGATGATTCTTATAGCTTTAACTGGGCACTAAAAATTGAATCTGAGTTCCAACACCCGTTCGAACCGACTCATGAAGCAATGTCTTCACTTGATTTACATTTAGATCAGCCCACAGAGAATCTTGCTGCCAACCTACGCCAAGCGTTTTCAGGGATTGTGGCTGGTAATGTCAAAGCTGAAGGTATCGCTGAAATAGAAGAGCATGGCGTGTTTAAATTACACGGTGATCCTATATTAATGAAAAAGATGGATCGTCTTCTTCAAGACTTTGTTGAACAGGGTCGCATGAAACTACCAGGTTCCAAATACGAACCTTGCTATGAAATCGTTGTAGATTAAGGCTGGAATATCTCCCCTTCTGTAACGTACAATATAAAGCCTATGCTAAACGCATAGGCTTTTTCTTTTTTTCTAGATAGGAATGAATACGTTATGGCAATTCATCTGGTTATTATTGACGCATTAAATCTTATTCGTCGTGTTCACTCAGCTCAACCAAACCAAGATGACATTCAAGCGGTAATCACCACAACGAGCCGCACAATAAATCGTATTTTAAAAGAAACTGAACCAACCCATATCATCGCTGTATTTGACCACCACTTACAAGATCGAGGTTGGCGAGCAGAAGTGTTACCGAAATATAAAGAAGACAGAAAACCAATGCCTGAAGCTCTACAAAAAGGCATGGATGATATTCAAGATGCATGGTGGAAACTCGGCATTGATTCCTTGTTATCTGATGGTGATGAAGCCGATGATTTAGTCGCAACTCTTGCTAATAAAGTTGCCTCCCATAATGAACAAGTCACTATTATTTCGACAGATAAAGGGTATTGCCAATTACTGTCTCCAACGCTGCGAATTCGTGATTACTTTCAACATCGTTGGTTGGATGCCCCTTTTGTTGAAAAAGAGTTTGGTCTAAAGCCTGAGCAATTAGCTGATTATTGGGGACTGGCTGGAATTAGCTCAAGTAAAATTACGGGGATCCCAGGTGTAGGTCCTAAAGCTGCCTTAGAAATTTTAACTCAATTCCCAACGATTGAAGCGGCAAACGAATCTGAAGAGTTACCGAAAAAATATCGTAAGAAGTTTGATGAGCATTATGACACAGCTATTCTGTGCCGTAAGGTTGCAGGGTTAAGAACCGATATTGAACTTGGGTTTAATTTGCAAGATATTCGCTATGTAAAGCCTGATTTAGGGACTAGGGACTAGAATTATAAATCCCACAATATATAGAAGCTAATGTGCTTTGGAGCAAAAAAGCTGTTTGTCATTGCTGAGCCATCAGCACCAAATATAGCCATCCTTCTTTTGAGGAAAAGCATATTAGCTTCTATGTGCATAGTTTATCTTAAATAAAAACGCCCGCAGATCAAATGACCTGCGGGCGTTTATTTTTATCTCTCAATAATTGGTATTACATCAATATTAGTGAGGAGAAATATTAGAAATCGCTTGGATATGAACCGTAATTTCTTCACGGTCATGATACAAGTGCTTCGCTTGAAGCTTGTATTGGAAGTTATTCTTCTTCAAAAACTCTTTTAAGTTTTCAATATCTTGAAGTACTTCATCGTAACGGCCTTTCATTGGCAATTTAAGGTTAAATAGTGCTTCTTTAGCCCAACCTTTAATTAACCATTCACCCATAAGGTGCGCAACTCGTGCAGGCTTTTCAATCATGTCACACACGATCCACGTTACGTTCTTTCTTGCTGGTTCAAATTTAAAACCATCAACCATGTGGTGTTTTACTTGGCCTGTATCCATTAAGCTCTGTGCCATCATGCCGTTATCAATTGCATGAACAAACATAGAACGCTTAACAAGTTGGTAAGTCCAACCACCTGGACAGGCACCTAAATCAACGCCCCACATGCCAGAAGCTAAGCGAGTATCCCACTCATCTCGTGGAATGAATACGTGAAACGCTTCTTCCAACTTAAGTGTTGAACGGCTTGGCGCATCAGACGGGAACTTCAGACGAGGAATACCCATGAAGAATTTTGAGTTATTGTTGGTATAAGAGTAACCAACGTAACACTGACCCGGTGCAATAAAACAAATATGCATGACAGGGATTCGGTCTGAATCTCTTGGTGTTAGCATCTCTTTACCACGTAATGCGATACGCATTGGTACTGTAAATTTACGACAGAATTTCAATAATTCTTTTGCTTCATTCGTATCAGGTGTTTCAATACGAATATCACCACAACATGGTAAATTTTCAACATCAACTAATGCATTCAAAATTGGTGAGATACGATCTTCTGAAGGTAAATCACTTAATTCAGTTGCTACCGCAAACATTTGACGAGCAAAAATCAGCTCATTAAATTTAATCTCACGGATCAATTTATCTGCATCGCCTTCCTGGTAGCATTCAAATAGCACATAGCCTGTATTATTTTTTAGGCGAGGAAAACCAAACACTTCAAGTTGAGTGGCTTTATCTTGGATCTCACCTGCACACTCTTTCTCAAAACCAGAGCGACAATAGAACATTACTTGTTTCACTTTGAAACCTCAGTCAAACGATAAGTTGAAACAGCCAGCGTTAGCCAACCGATAATAAAACAGAGTCCACCTAATGGAGTAATTGGCCCAAACCATTTTATTCCGGTGAACACTAATGCATATAAACTACCACTGAAAAGTAATATTCCAATGGTAAATAGCAAGGCGGCGTATGATACCCCTTTTGAAAATGAATTTCTCAACAAAATTCCACATCCAAACAGAGCAAGCGTATGCCACATTTGATATTGCACTGCAGTCTCATACACATCAAGTAGATATGGCGATAAAACCGACTTTAGACCATGAGCACCAAAAGCGCCTAAACCAACACTTATTGCACCACTAAAGCTAGCAATAAGTAGACATAAGCGACTATTCATCGTCGATGATCTCTTGTTCACTGCGAGCTTTACTTAAGATCCACTCTCTAAAGGTCGCAATTCTTCCAGTGTCAGCCTGTTTTTCACTACATACTAAATAAAAGGCATTTTTACTTACTAATACTTCTTCAAAAGGAGCAACCAAACGACCCGCGTCTAACTCTGGTTGAGCAAGGACATTATTTCCTAATGCGATTCCCTGTCCATGAGCTGCCGCTTGTAACACCATGGTTGAATGACTAAAAATAGGCCCATGATTAACGTTCATGCCTTCTAAATTGTATTGTTTTACAAACGACTTCCAATCTTTACGTGATGTATCATGCAATAACGTATGAAAACGTAGATCGTCAATCGTTGCTAACGGTTTTTCATTTAACAACACTTGCGGTGAACATAATGGTAATAGTTGCTCTTGATATAACAAATCAACACGTAAACCAGGCCAATTACCACGACCATAATAGATAGCAACATCCACATCTTCAGTCAAAGAGCCTTCATCCATATCAACCGCTTTAATTCGAACATCAATGTCAGGTTCTTTATTATTAAAATCCGACAAACGTGGAACAAGCCATTGAATAGCAAAACTTGGCGGTAAACTAATGGTTAGTGCACCCTTCGCACTTCTTTCCAATACTTTATCTGTTGCTTCTGACAACGAAGAGAAAATTTCTTTAATATCTAAAAAGTAACTTTGCCCCTCTTCAGTAAGCAGTAAAGAACGATTACGACGTCGAAATAATTTCAAACCAAGAAATTCTTCTAACGCTTTGATTTGGTGGCTAACTGCAGCTTGAGTAACAAACAATTCTTCCGCAGCACGAGTAAAGCTTAAGTGTCTAGCTGCCGCTTCAAACACACGCAAAGAATTTAAAGGTGGTAATCTTCGAGACATAAGAACTCACATTCTGAACCATTAGTTTTTTTAATACCTAGTATTATAAATTGTCCATTGCCGAACTACCAGATAAAACCTAATATTGCCCCCGTAGTTTAGAGGAAAGACATATATTCCTCCCTGAGTATTTTTTATCCCTCTAAACTGCAATGTTGTGTTTGCATATTGGCTCGACTGTTAGAGCCCGAGTATTGATTACAACTATTTGTAAACAGTACCCAATTATTTCCTGTATTTTTGACCTTTTGGTTAGAAAGATTATTAGCATCGTTTAATACGGTGCTTTTTTTTGTCTGTAATTTTGACTTACGAGACAGAAATCCGCATCATTCTCTCTGTTTGCTTACCCTTATTAAAGAAATCACTATGACTGCATTTACTATTGACGCTGTTCGCTCTCAATTCCCCGCTTTAACCCAAGATGTTAATGGTCAGCCGATTGCCTATTTTGATAGCGCAGCGACTACGCAAAAACCATTATCGGTATTAAATGCGATTCAAGATTACTACCAAAAAAGTAATGCTAATGTACATCGTGGCAGTCATAGCTTAACCGCCTCAGCAACACTGCAATTTGAACAAGCTCGTGAAACCGTTCAACACTTCATCAATGCCAACAGCAGTAAAGAAATCATTTGGACTCGCGGTGCAACCGAAGCGATTAATTTAATTGCTCAAACTTATGCGCGAAGCACACTGCAAGCAGGCGATGAGATCTTAGTAAGTGAATTAGAACATCACGCGAATATTGTGCCTTGGCAAATTGTCGCAGAGCAAACGGGAGCAACCGTTGTAAAAATTCCAATGAAAACCGATTGCACATTAGATATGGATGCATTTGAGTCATTGGTAACCAAGCGCACCAAAATTGTTGCCGTGGCTCAAGTAACTAATGTAACGGGTACATTAAACCCCGTTGATGACATCATTAAAACTGCACATCAGATAGGTGCTATTGTTGTTATTGATGGTGCTCAAGGGATTGTTCATCATGATATTGATGTTCAAGCAATGGATGCCGATTTTTATGTGTTCTCTGGCCATAAATTATTTGCTCCAGCTGGCATTGGTGCTCTCTATGGCAAACAGCATTTATTAGAATCTATGCCAGTGTGGCATGGTGGCGGTAAAATGGTTGAGAAAGTCTCATTTGAGAAAACCACTTTTGCAGAGCTTCCAGGGAAATTTGAAGCTGGTACACCAAACGTTGCTGGTGCGATTGCTTTTGCTACAGCGATTAACTGGGTTAAGCAATTCGCCCATGATGATCTTAATGCTCATATTAATGAACTTCGCCAGATGGCTATTGATGGCATCAAAGGTATTGAAGATTTACGATTCATCGGTTTACAAGATAACGCGAGCCTATTTTCTTTTGTTATTGATGGCGTCCACCACCAAGATATAGCGACTCTACTTGATCAACAAGGCATTGCCGTTCGCTCTGGTAATCATTGCGCTCATCCTATGCTAGATGCATTAGGGCTAACGGGTACTGTACGCGTTTCATTTGCCTTGTATAATACGAAGCTAGATGTTCAACGTTTTATCGACGCGCTAAATAAAGCCGCAGATATGCTATAAGCTCAAATTTAAGGTATTTTATTTATGTCTACATTCCCATCGTCACCTTTTGGTTTTGATATTACTCACACAACTGTTCTCAATTTAATGAGTGAAGCAAAAGGGTGGGAAGATCGTTACCGTAACGTGATTCAATTAGGTAAAAAACTGCCTAAAATGCCTGAAGAACTGCAACAAGATAATGTGACGATTTCAGGCTGTGAAAGCAAAGTGTGGCTACAGCATGAAGTAATCGATGGGGTTTATTTTTTCTGTGCTGATTCTGATGCAAGAATTGTTCGCGGACTTATCGCGTTAGTAATGGCTGCGGTTAATAATAAAACGGCACAAGAGATTAGCACGTTTGATATGGATGGGTATTTTGCTCAATTAGGGCTAATTGAACATTTAAGCCCATCACGTGGTAATGGACTTAAAGCTATCATTGAAACGATAAATGAACTAATAGAGCAGGCTTAAGGCCGCTTCGCTTGAAGGATTCAGGGAGAGCGTTGGAATAATAGCGCTTATACCTGAAACCTTGAGGGAGCTTGCGACCGTCCTGAATCCTAGTCCCTATTTACCGTGCTTTTCAATCAACTTCTCTACAATTCTCGACACCGCAACAAAACCAAAGGTCGCAGTTACCACCGTAGCTGCACCAAAACCACTCGCACAATCCATACGTTTTGGGCCGTCAGCAGTTGCTTTAGTCGCACATACAGAGCCATCCGCTTGTGGGTATTTCAAATGCTCTGTTGAGTAAACACAATCAATGCCAAATTTACGCTTTGGATTTTTCGTAAAATTATGATGACGACGCAAAGTGTCACGCAATTTTTTCGCTAATGGGTCTTGAATTGTTTTGGTTAAATCAGTGATTTGAATTTGAGTCGGATCGGTTTGACCACCCGCCCCACCCGTCGTGATCACTTTAATCTTATTACTCTTACAATACGCCAGTAATGCCGCTTTAGGTTTCATGCTATCGATAGCATCAAGCACGTAATCAAACTCTTTAGAAATGTATTCAGCTTGGTTTTCAGGCGTAATAAAGTCATCAATTAAGTTAATCTTACATTCAGGATTGATTAATTTAATACGTTCAGCCATTACTTCAATTTTACTTTGACCAATAGTACCTGTCATTGCATGAATTTGACGATTAATATTAGTGACGCATACATCATCCATATCAATCAAGGTAATCTCACCAAGGCCAGTACGAACTAACGCTTCAACAGCCCAAGAGCCTACACCACCAATACCTACAACACATACATGTGCAGCACGCATAATTTCTACTTCACTATTACCATACAAACGGCGAGTGCCACCAAAACGTTGGTCATAACTTTCAGAAGCAGGAGTGGTTAATTCGCGCATGGGGTTACCTTACTCAAAAACAAAAAAGAGCACGATTTATACGCACTCTTTTTTAGAAGATCAAGGTTCAATGTCGATTATTTCTTTTTCGGCATTACCCACGGGTTTTCTGTTTCCGTATCGATTAAGCCTAATTTCCAAACACGACCAAAATGTTTAAAGTGACCCGCAGCAATACCCGCCTCAGATCCCATTCCATAATACTGATCTAAATGATTTTCTTTTACTGCTCCACCGGTGTCTAATGCCAATAATACTTTCAACACATGCTTACCTGTCCACTTACCGTCTTTATCTAATTGAGGTACCTCTGCAAGTATAGGGGTTCCCATAGGCAATAAAGTACGATCCGCCGCAACCGCCGCGCCAGCAAGTAAAGGGATCCCAGCCGTACCTAGTACATGGTGAGCGTCTCGTGGAGAGAAAAACACATAAGATGGGTTGGTTTCTAACAGCTCACGAACCGTCGCTTCATCATTTTTAGCAACCCACTCTTTAATTGCTTTAAGTGACATATCTTTACGTTCAACTTCGCCACGCTCAATCAATACCTTACCAATACTTACGTAAGGGTGATTATTTTTACCACCGTAGGCAAAATACTGAAGCTTGTCATCATCACCAAAATGAATAAAGCCACTACCCTGAACTTCCATAATAAACGGGTCAATCATATTGTCAGAGTAACCAAGCTCTAAACCTAAACCAGATAATGCACCTGCATTAATTTCTGCTCGTGTTGGGCAATCTGAACCACAATCAGGTTTATCATAAACTGGATATTTAAACGTTTCATTTGGCGTGTGGCGCATTTCAATCACAGGAGAAAAGTAACCAGTGAACATTACATTCCCCTGCTTGTCACCGCCGCCCATTTGAGCAAATTGAATACCATAGGTTGAAAGCTCTGCTGGATTAGAGCTCTCATCGATCCATTTTTGCAATTGAACGTACAGTTCTTCATAACGTAATGACATCGACTCAGAACGCTTAATAACTTCTGCACTTTGTTTTTTAAAGGCACTAAAATCAGAAGGCTTATCCGATTCAATCTCATTAACTTCGTTTAAGTTATTACTGAATCCACCATCAAGATATTGCTGAGCGCGATCCGTAGGACGATCAGCACAACCACCTAGAGCAAGAAGAACACATACAAGAGAAAATTTACGAAACACAATGAAGCCTTATTGATAAATAGTGCGAGAAGAATGACAAACAAATAGAGGGAGAGCAATTCCTTACACTGCAATAAATGTAAGAAAAGGAGAATTTTAACAAAACTTGACACAAACCTGTGGGGAATTATCCAAGTAAGCCACTACAAAGTACTTACTTGGAAGGTATAACGATTATTGTTTACGGAAGCTGGATTTATAATGCGTAGGTTTAGTTCGAAGCAATTGCGCACCATCATTATCTTCAACCATATAGATGTATGTTGTTCCACCATGCTTATAGCTTAATTGACTACCATCAAAATCAAACTTAGTACTAATTAGACGCCCATGAGTATAAATTCCACCAGCACTGATAGTAAAACTGTCTCGAGCATAACTTGGGACTCCTTGCTCAACCCAGTTACCATACAATTGAGACGCAGGCATTTGTGCAAAAACACCCGCTCTAAACATTGCCGCAAATATCGAAGCAACTAAACCCACAGCAACAAAACCAATTAATAGCATTAATCGGATTTTTCTTTTTCTCAACTCTTTTTCTTGAGCTTGACTCATTGTAATGCCTAATAAAACCAACAGATATATAAGCATATCGGCAAATAATAGAAATATTAAGAAAAACTTATGTGACCTTGTACTAAACACTTGTAGATAAGTAAATAAATAGTCATTATAACAACATAAAAAATCACTCATGGATGAAGTATAGTGAAATTTCGTAGCACAGCGCTAGTTAAAGGCTTTCGTCAATCAGCTCCTTATGTAAATGCTCACCGCGATAAAACCGTTGTGATTATGCTTGGTGGCGAAGCCATTGCTAATCCTAACTTTGCTAACATCGTTAATGATATCGCGCTTTTAAATTCACTCGGTTTACGTATTGTCATTGTTTACGGTACTCGCCCTCAAATGCGTGAACAACTTAAGTCAACTGCTCATCATGCGCCTTTCCACAAAGGAATAAGAATTACTGATGAGCAAACCTTAGAGCTCGTCAAACAAGTAGCAGGTCAGCTTCAGCTCGATATTACCGCCCGCTTATCGATGAGTTTAAACAATACACCGATGGCTGGTGCACAAATTAATGTCATTAGTGGCAACTTTATTATTGCTCAACCTCTTGGTGTTGATGATGGTGTCGATTACTGTCACAGCGGTCGTGTACGTCGTATCGATACTAACGGTATAAATAGAATGCTCGACCAACAATCTATCGTTCTACTTGGCCCTGTTGCTAGCTCCGTTACTGGTGAGTGTTTTAACTTACTTTCAGAAGATGTCGCAACACAACTTGCTATTCGTCTGAACGCAGACAAACTCATTGGATTTTGTTCTGAGCAAGGCGTTTTGAATGAAAATGGGCAAATTTTAGCAGAGCTATTTCCAAGTGAAGCAGAAGTTATTCTTAAACGATTAGAAGAGAACATAGATCTAAATGATGGTAATTCAACCGGAACCATTCGATTTTTAAAAGGCTCAATCACTGCATGTAAAGCGGGTGTTCCTCGTAGCCATTTGATCAGTTACAAAGAAGATGGCGCATTAATCCAAGAGCTATTTTCTTTTGATGGTATTGGAACTCAAGTTGTTATGGCGAGCTCAGAGCAAATTCGTGATGCTGAGATTGATGATATCGGTGGCATTATGGATTTAATCCATCCATTAGAAGAAGAAGGTATTTTAGTTCGTCGATCTCGAGAACAATTAGAGCAAGAGATTGCCCAATTTACGATTATAGAAAAAGATGGGTTAGTGATTGCTTGCGCTGCTTTATATCCTTTTCCTGAAGACGGAATGGCAGAGATGGGTTGCGTTGCCGTTCATCCAGATTATAGAGATGGTGACCGCGGAGTTACCTTACTTACCCGTTTACGCACTAAAGCAAAACAGTTCAAATTATCACAACTATTTGTTCTGACCACTCGCAGTCTCCACTGGTTTAGAGAGCAAGGCTTCGTTGAAGTTGATGTTTCACACTTACCAATGACAAAGCAGAAACTGTACAACTTTCAGCGTAAATCGAAAATTTTAGTATTAAAGACTCAATAATAAATAAAGGCCGCAATAGAGTGATTCAGTTGCGGCCTTTATTATAAAACGAGTAAGCTTAAACTCTAGTGACCAGCAGTGTTAGAAAATAAATTAACAACGAGTACACCAGATAGAATAAGGGCGATTCCCGCTACTGCAGGTAAATCTAGTTTTTGCCCATATGCAAAGTATCCAATACCCGCCACTAAGACAATTCCAGCACCACTCCATATTGCGTAAACAATTCCTACAGGCATGGTTTTTACTGTTACTGAAAGTAAAAAGAAAGCAATCGCATAACCCACAGCGACAATTATACTTGGAGATAGCTTAGTAAATTGCTCTGTTTTAGGAATATAAGAGGTTGCTATTACTTCTGAAATAATCGCAATGATAAGCGCCATCGCAGGCGGCATTGAAACAAGTAACTTAAACATATAAGTGAACGCCTTAGACCCAATGTAATCAATCATCTAATTTATAACATTGGAATAAAAACAGAATATCCGGCATTCCTTCCGAATTTTAGAGGCGCAATTATAGGCATTTATTCAAGATTTACTAGAGGTGCTGACGAAAATCACTATTACGTATATGAAATAATACAGTGACTACTATTTCCTTTACTAGCCACTGTTATTGCTCTAACTCATCAACGACGTTAAGCCACTATTCCTCTGAGTTTTAATCATCACCCCTCGAGCCACCACTTTTTCTGTTGCGAACAGATCGAGTTTTTTCTTTGCTCGAGTCACACCAGTATAAATTAACTCTCGGGTTAAAATTGGGCTGAACTCAGCAGGTAATGCCAAGACAGTATGTTCAAATTCAGAGCCCTGAGATTTATGGATCGTCATGGCATAAACGGTTTCATGCTCAGGTAACTGGCTTGGTAACACACCACGAATTGAACCGTCTGGCATATCAAAATAAACACGTAAACGTTGATCAACAGGGTCTGGCATTGCGATACCAATATCACCGTTATACAAACCAACGCCATAATCATTTTGTGTGACCATGACAGGACGACCTGAATACCAAATTTCATCACCATGAGGAATTAAATCGGATTTCTTCAGCGCTTTCTCAATACGTTGATTTAAACCAACAACGCCGAAATCCCCTTCTCGCATTGCACATAATAATTGAATTTGGTTAAAGGCTTTCAATGCAACTTCTGGTTTATCACCTGCGTGAATATGACCTAAATAACTACGGTAACCATTAACCATCATGGTGATCATTGCGTTATAGCTATCATTACTTAAATCATGAAAACGAATGTCTGAGAACCCTTTGGCCCATACAGCTTCTACTTTAAATTTACTGCCTTCATTAATGGCTTTGGCAAGTTGCCCAATACCTGAACGCGCATCAAAACGGTAGCTCTTTTGCAGCATACATAGGCTATCTGCAACCGCGTTATTATGCGACTGTGCCGGTAGATTAAAGCCTGTTAATTGAGATAATTGTTGGGCTTGATTCTGACTGTAACCCATTTTGGTAAACTGACAGATATCACCTAACACCGCTCCCGCTTCAACCGAAGCAAGCTGATCTTTATCGCCCAATAAAATGACGCGAGCATGCTCTGGTACCGCATCGAGTAGTCGTGCCATCATAGGCAAATCGACCATAGACGCTTCATCCACCACCAATACATCAAGGTGTAATGGATTGGCTTTGTTATGACGAAAATCCACTTGATTGGGAATATAGCCAAGTAAGCGATGCAGTGTACTCGCATCAGTTGGGATCGCTTCTTTCACTTCAGGTGCTAAACCAATGGATTGTACCGCCTGACCAATGGACTCGGTCAAACGCGCCGCGGCTTTACCGGTTGGAGCAACCAGTTTAATCGCTATGCTTTTATTATCCTGCTGAGCTTGTGTCACTAAGGAGGCCAAAAGCTTGGTTACTGTGGTTGTTTTACCCGTTCCTGGACCACCAGAAATAACAGAGAATCGACGAGTTAACGCCACAGCTGCTGCTACTTTTTGCCAATTAACACAGTGGTTATTTGGAATTAATTGATCTAACGTTTCTAATTCAGAAGATTTAGTCGCCGCTAACAGAATTGCATCAATTGCCTGCCAATCCAGATCATCAGACTGAACAACATCAAGCATATCGCACACTAATTGTTGGCGAGAAACTTGGTTATTATTCTCTAACTTTTTCAATGCTGAAAATAAGAAATGATACTGACGGGCAAATAGCTCATCCAACGTATTCGATAACTGAAGGTTTACCGCAACACTTTGCGCCGCTTTAGTAATACGATTAGATACTCGTTGTTCAAATGCCCAGTAACGTTGTAAATACAAACGAGCACCATCAAAGGCTAAAGGCTTTGCTTCTGTACCATTTGATACTGTAGAAGCATTGGTTAACTCAGAAATCCAGCTACTTTTTTCTGGAACTAATTCTAATAGCGCATCACGATATTTCGCAGGTAAGGTAAAAAGGTCGCCCTGTTCTATCTGCTCAATATCAATACAGACGTGACCTTTTCCTAACTCATGACTTGTAATCGCAGACAACAGCATAATGAGATTTTTATCGCTATTTTTTTCTTGTTGAGCGATAAATTTAGCAAATTGAAGATCCAATGGGCGAAGTACACCATGAGCCATTAAGTGTTGTAATTGCTTAAGCATCGATTGTTTCTCCATCTACCAATGTCTCTAACTCTTCTAACAATACTTTGCTCGGTTTTGAATAAAATACGCCATTAGCGTTGGCATCATACCCCTCGTGAGTCTCTTCAACACCGCGCAAGAAAATATAATACGCACCACCAAAATGCGTATCGTAGTCATAATCGGCAATGCGACTTTTCAAGAATCGATGAAGCGCTAAAGCATATAATTGGTATTGGAAGTCATAACGGTGATCTCGCATCGCCTCAACTAAGGCTTCTCCACCGTAACATTCTGGGGAGTCTCCCAGATGATTTGATTTCCAATCGAGAACGTAATATTTACCTTCATGCTCAAACACTAAATCGATAAAACCTTTTAGCATGCCGCTAACCGTAGAGAAACCAAGATCCCCTGCTCGTGCTGAAACTTCATCATGTTTCGCGATAGTTTTATTAACCAAGCTTGAGTTCAATAACGTGATAGGAAGTAAAAACTCCATTTCGACCAAGCGTTGAGTTGGGCCTTTATTTGATAAACATAAATCTTGGCCATCCAACGGGCAATCTAACACTCGCTGCATCATGGTTTGAACGACCTCTAACCATTCAACATCGTAATTTTCTTTCTCTAGAAGCTTAATAATTATTTGTGTATTTTCTTCGCTGTTAATGGGTTGAGTAAATTCAACCTCTTCAAATAATGAGTGTAAAAACGTACCCGCTCTGGCACCGCGAGGGAAAGTAAAGATGGTGCGCTCTGGCTCTAAATCTAACTCTTTCTCGTCTTTATCTTCAGCTGAATCGATATCCAAATTAATGAGTTCTAACGAGGCATCATTATGATGATTACCTTGTTTTACCAAGCCTGAATAACTGGTCATCCACCAATTACTCTTAACGGGTTCAATTAATTTACTGGCATGTAACTCACTATGATCATCCTGAGTTTCTTGGTATAACTCGTCGGTTACCGTTTGAGGTGATTGGATCACCATAGGCGAATTGCCTGCAATCAGCTTTTCAAGACACGCTTGTAGCTCTTCAACATTACATTCATCCGCCTGTTGAATTAGATACCCTAAGCCCGATAGATGAACACCTGTTGGTGGCTTTTTCGAGATGCCTTTCGTGATTGGCGCCATGCCGATATAACAGGCATAAACCGCACGAGTCAGTGCTACATAGATCAAACGTAAATCTTCGGCTAAGCGTTCTTTCTCTGCCTTTTCTACCGACTCATCTTCTTTTAATAAATCCAATACTGAGTAACGGTTATCTTCATCATAAAAACTGACTTCACCTTTTTTATCTATCGCACGATAAGAACAAACAAACGGTAAAAATACCAAGTCATATTCCAACCCTTTTGATTTATGGATCGTAACAATTTGCACCAGGTTACGCTCTGATTCTAAGCGTACCGTCTGCTCTTCTGAATCACCATTAGGCTCTGAAATAGCCTCAGATAACCAACGCAATAAACCATAATCACTGTCTAAGGTTTGACTGGTTTGTTGCAGCAACTCGCCGATATGTAGTAAATCGGTCAGTTGACGTTCACCGCCATTTTCAGCCAATAAGCGCTCAGAGATCCCTTGCTGGGTAATGATTTGATGCAACATCGGCATGATACCGCGCTGTAGCCAATGCTTACGATAGGCGCGAAACTCATTAACTGCTTGCTCCCACTGCATTTCATCGACATTAAATTGATGCAGTTGATCGGCGGTATAAGCAAATAATGACGATGCTAATGCTGAACGCACTGCTCGTGCATCAGTCGGAATCATTGCCGCTTGCAATAAACGCAATACATCTTTAGCTAATGGAGAAGAAAATACGCTATCACGGTTAGATAAATAGACACTCGCAATACCTTGTTTTGATAAGGCTTCACGAACTAATTTACCTTCTTTACCTGTACGAACCAGAACCGCAATATCACCCGCTTTGATGGCTTGCTTTTTCTCTCCGTTTTGTAAATATGCCGAACCCTGTTGCGCTCCAGTCAAAATGGTTTGAATTTGTGCTGCGGTTGATTCTGCCATAACACGCTGATAACTGGTTTTATTTACCGGATTACCATCTTTACTCTCTTGCAACCAAAAAGTCATCGCGGGCTGAGTTTGATTCTCTAACGCCCATGATTTTTGCTCGGCATTAACAGGGTTATATTTAACCGGATAAAATGGAATATCGTCATCGTACAAAAAAGGCTGTTTGCCATGTTCAAAAATACGGTTCACTGACGACACCATATCTGCGGTTGAGCGCCAGTTAGTATCCAAGGTGTAATGATCAGCAACTTGGCGGCGAGCTTGAATATAGGTAAAAATATCCGCACCACGGAAAGCATAAATCGCTTGTTTAGGATCGCCGATCATAAATAAACCACACTGTGGCTGATCTTGATAAAGTGTACTAAAAATCGAATATTGCAGAGGATCGGTATCTTGGAATTCATCGATCAAAGCGACTGGATATTGCTCGCGGATTTTTTCTAACAATAAGGCGTTTTCTTTATTTTCTGCAGCTTCAGATAACTGACTTAACAGATCATCAAACGATAACCAATTTTTTTGCTCTTTCGCCTGCTGTAAGGTTTTACGGCATTGATGGATAGCCAGTGATAACAGCGGCTGTTTGATTTCTAATGGCTGAGCCAGAAAATCATCAATGAGTTTAAATACTGCATGCTCTGGCGCTTCACCTTTTTTGGTTTTTTCAATTAATAATTCTTGAGAAAACTTTTCTAACTTATCGTGTACTTGCAATGAGGTTGTTGGGTTATTGGCCCACGATGACACTTGCTCTAACCAATTTGGTAAATTCTTTTTAGTGTAGCTGCGTTTATCTACACCTGAACCTGAAATTAGCGCTTCAAAATCGACACTATGTTCTGACCACTGTTTTTTTAATTCATCAATACGAGCAATGCCTTGCTGGCAAAATTCTTCTAATGAACTCTCAAGTGGCTCAACGGTTAAATGCTTTGGGACACCAGTAAGACTATTGCCCATATCACCTAATAAAGCAGATGGACTTGACCAACAATCATAAACACTTTCAGCCACCATTTTTGGTAGATGATAAAAACTGCGACGCCAAAAATCCGCAGCCACTTGATGCATTAATTTGGCTTGGTCGGTAACAAACTCACTCTCAAATTGCGCACCAGATTCAAAGGCATTCTGGGTTAGCATTCGCTGACAAAAGCCATGAATGGTGAAGATTGAGGCTTCATCCATGCTGCGTTCAGCATTCAAAAGGATCTGCGCTGCTGACTTATGATCACCAATAGATGCCAACAGTGGATCAATAACCGGATCACCACTCTTATAACCATTGTTATGCACAGCACGAGCAAAGGCTAAACGAGCATCATGAATTTTTGCTCGAATACGCTCTCTCAACTCAGCCGTTGCTGCTTCAGTAAAGGTAACTACCAGTATTCTATCTACGGTTAACTCTTCACTATGACGGCTATTTTCTTCGCCATGGCCAAGTAATAAACGTAAATATAAACTGGCAATAGTAAAGGTTTTACCGGTACCGGCTGAAGCTTCAATTAAACGTGTTCCATGTAAAGGAAACGTCATTGCATTCAATTGATTTGGAGCTGCGATTGTCGTCATCAAACATCACCGTTTTAAACATCAACATCCTGTTTTTACAAGATATCTGTGTGATCCATATCGTAATTCATTAGGAACAACGATAATAAAATTAATAAAGCTATCAATGTGAGATCTTTCTCACGGTTCACTTTTTATGCTTTGTTACACTCAGCGCCACTTACAAAGAGCTCATTAAACGTGCACTTGTAATCAGGATTCGGTCAACCTCTGACCTGTGGCCGTACAGCGAACGCCCTACACTAAAAATGATTTACTGGCGGCCACCCTACTTCTGACTGATTACCAATTATCATCACTTATAACTTTTCTTTTTCGCTATGCAATAACGCATCGTGTAATACCGTTTTTGCATTATCAAAAATTGCCTGACCAAACTCATCATTCCATTCCGGCCACATACGCATTACGTAGTCATTACTGTTCTCGCCGGCAAAGCGAGTACCATTGTATTCATCAGCCATTTTTTTCAGTGCTTTTTGATGCGTTTCTTCGTCATCATTCCATACCCCTTTTTTATCAACGTGCGCTTCAAGTCCTGCTAATGCGGCTTTTGGTAAGTAAATTAACGGGGCACAGTTACCTGAGATATAAAGAGTTAATATATTTTCTAAATGTTGATACGCTTTTTCTGCATCAATAGCTTCAAAGTGATAAATCGCATCCGTACCAAATAGGTGAGTAAATTGCTGCTGGCCCATAGCACATAAACACAGATGATCAATCCAGGTTGCTAAAATTTCATGAGAGCGAATTTTACCGCCACGATAACGTAGCATTCCGGCTTGGTAGCGTTGCTTCAACCAACCTTGCAGTTCCATTTCACCATGAGGGAAAGTAAAGCGTAAACGCACTTCTTGATCGTCTAAAGGTAATGTCGTTAATGGCTGAATATGGGTGACTAAGTCTTTTACCGTGTTCACTTCTTTCTCTGCCGCTATCTCACCAAAGCTACCAATAGGAAGTTTACCTTGGGCTTTTTGTTGCTGATAAAACTCACGACTTATTTGAGAAACTTGGTTAGGATCATCATAGGCCAATAACGCTTCTAGCAACTCTGATTTCATGCCATAACCTGTACGACCATCAATAGAAAATGGTTCATCATCTTCGACTTGACTCTCTACCGTTTCAAAAAATACCTTCAATCCACGGTTAAAGAAATAAGCGACAGGTAAACGCCAAAAACGTTGCAGTTCAGTAAGCTCTAGCTCTTTTGTTTCAGGGGCGTATATCAATGGTTCTGTCTGAAATTGTGGCGCTGCTTGGCCTTCTAATTTTGCGGTAGGTAACCATTCACTGGCATAACTGGTGTTATTACCAATAAAACTCTGTTGGCTGTAAGGAACCAAAGGATGCTCTATGATTAATTGTGTAACTAACCGTTTTGCTGACTCTTCAGGGTTTAATGATTCATCACCTTCTAAGCAGTAACTTTGCTGACAATACTCAAGTAATTCACTGATTAATACTGATGGTGCTTTCTCTGTGTTATCTCGTATTGAACGACCAATATAACTTAAATAGAAGGCTTTATTTGCCGATTGCAGCGCTTCTAAAAACAGATATCTATCATCATCTCGACGTGATCGGTCACCCGGTTTCATGCGTTTCTGCATTAAATCAAAACCTTCAACAGGCATGGTTCGTGGATAAGAACCATCTGTCATTCCAAGTAAACACACCACATCGAATGGAATTGAACGCATTGGCATCAAGGTACAGAAATTCACTTGTCCGGCTAAGAACCGTTGACTTGCTTTGCCACCTGATAAATTATTTTTTAGGTAGTTATTAATAATTGGCGCAGAGATTGGTGCATCAAAACCCGCGTCTTCTAGGTTATCTTCTAGCTTTTGCAGTTGATCTCGAATGTTTTTAACGACCAACTCCCCTTCTAACTCTACGTTTAAAAAGTCATCCATTAATTGGTTAATAATGGTTCGCCATGCACTAATGGTTTGCGCTTGGCCTAGGGTGATCTGATAAGTCAAAAGCTGATCAATAAAGTGCGCCAAGTTGCCAGCGATTTCGGCATTCATACCTTGTACTTGTTCGTAACTCGCCATGCCCTCAAATAAACCAGCATCTTGCTCCATGGCATAACCCAGTAACATCCTCTGGATACCAAATAGCCATGAATTTTGATTGTGTTCTGGAAGATCAAAATGGACAGAGGTACTGTTGTCTAATCCCCAACGAATGCCTGTCTCTTCTGCCCAACGTCTTACTATCTCAAATTGCTCAGCTGTGAATTTAAAACGAGACATTACCGCAGGCACTTCAAGCAAACTTAATAGCTCAGAAAGGCCACAGCGGTTCTCAGGTAAAGCCATTAAGCTCATGAAAGCCAATAACACTGGGTTTTCTTGCTCAGCACTTTGGTCTGAAATCGCAAAAGGAATATAACGCTCAAAAGCCGCATTACCAAATACCGCTTGAATCGCTGCACTGTAGACATTTATGTCTGCCACCATAACGATAATATCGCGTGGTTTTAAGTCTGGGTCATTAGCAAACATATCCAAGAGTTGGTCATGTAATACTTCAACTTCTCGCATTGGGCTATGGCATGAATGCAAAAGAATCGAGCGATCATTAGGATCGATTAATTGTTTATGCTGACTGTTATCAAGCACATCATCACGACTGCGCTCTTCCAGATTTAAAATATCCGACTGAATGGAGTGCAACAGATTATCACTACCAACATCAACAAAAGCATCAATCTCTTGTGCTTCCATTTCAGATAATAGACATAGATTATCTCGACCTAATTTACCCCATGATGCAAGCAGTGAATTACCCACTTCTGAAGTGTGTAGTTCATCTTCAAAATTCGCATCAACCGAACCTTTTAATTGTTCGGTATCACCAATTTGCTCACTATGATCATCTAGCCACTTAACTTGCAGACGATTACGCGCTTCTAGGCGGGCAAGATACTTTCTGTCTCGAATTTCGCCCCAGTAATAGCGACACGGATTAGTAAACATTAAGTGCACATCAATATGCTGACCTAACGCCGCAAGCGCATCTAAATAACGAGGAGGAAGCGAAGTAATGCCCACCACAAACAAACGCTTAGGCATCCCTTTTGGCAAGGTTCCCGTTTGTAGGTAGTTATCTAACGTTTCGATAAAATGCTCAAACATATTGGCACGATGGTAAGGAGAATGTCCCAAGGCTAAGGTTTGATCATATAAGGCTTGCCATAAAATAGGTTGCCAAGGGTGTTCACCTTCTAATTCAGCGACCTCTTCACCCGCTTCCCACTTTTGGATCCATTCAGGGCGAAATACTAAATATTGGTCAAAGATATCGGCAATTTTTGCAGCCAATTGGTAGCACTTAAGTTGGTTTTCATCATTTTCTAAATAGCGCTGTAGAGGTGCAAATTCATCTTGTTTTAATAACTCAGGTAATAGTGTCACTATCTTCCAAGTCATGGCTTCTTTATGGAAAGCACTGCGCTTTGGCACATCATCAAGAACCTGAGTAAACAGATCCCAAATAAAAGTAGCAGGAAGTGGAAAAGTAAGATTAGCAGCAATGCCTAACTCTTTTGCGAGTTCGATTTTAAGCCATTGTGACATGCCCGGACTTTGAACGAGGATTTGCTCATGCTCAAATGGGTTATCTAGAGGATTAAGACGAATTAATTCAACGACAAGTGATTTAAGAACATCAAGTTGATTTGAATGATAAACAGTAAACACACCCAGCTCGCTTATAAAGAAATGAAAGTCTCTATAGCTTAACGTAACTGGATGTGTTTTAAGAGAAAAAAAGCGTATTAATTAGTGCGCATGTTTAGGGTTTATTAAACGATTTGTAATGCGTGTAATTGGGCGATAATGCGCTAGATAGTGTGCAGCTACATAACTCACCACACAGGTTGCACCAACTAACTCTACAACAGCAAGAGTTCTAACTTGATAAATATAATCTGCTGCAATACCTTGAGATAACATCCAATTAGCCGTTTTAAATAAGGCTGTTGCACTAATAACAATTGGGAAGGTGAATGCTGCATAGCCAGGGCTAAATGGTAATCTCATTAGTTTGATAAAAGCCATGTAAATCACACTGGTCATCAACACTGCAATACCAAATAAAAGCGCAATAATTACAGGGGATGGCGAAGCAGTTACAGTTAGGTAACCGGCTAGCGATAAACTTGCTGGTGCAGCCATAACGGCAATTGTTGGTTTTGCAGCATCAGGCACTTCATGACAAAAAATCAAACGATAGATCATTATTGGTAGCATGATTGCATAGCTAATTAAGCCAAACATCAGTATCCAGTGAGCCACAGGAGCAAGGGTTGGTGCGCCAGAGAAAGAGACGTCTGCTACCACAATGCCAATCGGCGGAACAAACCAACTTGGTACCATATGGTGTAATTCAAAATCTTTTGCTCGATGATAAATAAAAGAGATTAAAAAGATAATATGGATAGCAACGGCCGCAAGCCACAATGCATTACCCGCTGCTGGGTAAAAATGACCGATACTGCTTGAAACTACCATTACACCCATCGCAAATGTTGGAGCTACGCTGCCGACAACAGGGTGAGCAAGTTCACTCCATAATACCGATGGATGTAATAAAAATTTAATCGCTAATACCAGTAATAATACTGAAGCGATTGCTGCTGAGATCCATTGCGCATAACCATTTAGAGGCAATGCATTCTCCCAACACCAACCTAAACTGGCAATCCCAAGAGCTAACCCTGCCATTGGCGTTGGTGCACCTGCTACTTTTTGTTTTGTGTAATTAAGCATGACATTGTTCTCTTTGCTATTTAACGATGAAGCTATTTTACTTCTTGTTTATCATTAATAAAATTTGAATAAATTTAAACTTAGGTTAAGATAAATTAAACGATTGAAATTTTATTTATTAGGACTTCCTGTCATGAGAATTTCACTAAAACAACTGAATGTATTTACTGCTATCGCCCAAGAAAAAACAATGACTAAAGCAGCAGAGCGACTTTTTATCACTAAGCCTGCGGTAAGCCTTTCGCTCTCTGAATTAGAAAAAAACCTTGGCTACAAGGTCTTTGATCGAGTAAATAATCGGTTAGTATTAAATAGTGAAGGCCGCCAACTCCTTCCTTTGGCGGATGAATTACTAGAACGAGCAGAGGCTATCGAGCACCAATTTACGGCGGATAGTCAATTGACGGGTTCATTAAACATTGGCGCTAGTGACACGATTGGTAATCACATTGCACCTGTATTATTAAATAAGTTTCAGCAACAACACCCTTGCGATATCCAACAATTGTTTATTTCTAATACTGCACAAATTATAAATAGATTATTGGAATTTCAATTAGATATAGGCTTAGTTGAAGGTAAAGCGCATCATCCAAAATTAAATATGATTGAATGGCAATCTGACGATATGTATTTAGTGTGCGCCCCTTCTCATCCGTTAGCAACTAAGAATAGAGTTAACCTCGATGATTTAGAGCATTCAACTTGGTTATTACGAGAAGAAGGCTCTGGTAGCCGAGAATATTTTATTAACCATATCGCCGCTAATTTGAGCGATTGGAATGAATCATTACAACTACATACCACTGAAGCGATAATTAACTGTTGCTCACAAAATATGGGGTTAGCGTGTTTATCTCAACTTGCTGCTCAAAATGCGATAAATGATGGTCGCTTGGTTAAACTCCCTTATAACAAAACGCTGGCCAGACAATACTGGTTACTTGTACACAAAGAAAAATACCAAACACCGTTACTGCAATATTTTATGAATTTCATCCAACAAAAATGAGGCAAAACTGCCTCATTTGTAAATAGTATTTAGCGTTGGTGAGCTGGAAGATCGTGAGTTTCGTAAGCATCTGCAAATGAATGGTTACGATCTCGATGCTTTGCTTCGTCATCACGAATTTTCAGAATCACATCACGCAATAATGCATCACTTGGTAAATGGTAATAATCAATTGCTATTTGTGGCGCAGCTTCATTTTCAACCACACCTTCATCAATCTTCGCTAAGTATTCGGTATAACTTTTACATGCCTCTTCTTCAAAATACCCAACGACTCGGTGTGCTATTTTTGATGAAAGCAGATAAATAAAGCTATAAACCACCATAAAAACACCTTGCCCTAATAAAACTAACGTTCGTTCTATCCAACGTGGTTTAGCTATATCTAAAAAGATCATTAAGTGCATTCTTTCATTTTCAGCTTCACTTAATAACTCTCGGATCCATCCTTCATCATCTTTCATTCGACGTAACGCTTTTAAATGATTGAACATACCCGCAACCATACCCGGAACAGCGGCTATTGTTTCTAAAATTACTGCTCTCTTCGCGTACTGTGCACCATAAAAAATATTTAAAAGAAATTTTAAACATTGTGTGATTTTATAAGCAATCCGTTCTGAAGTTTTTGTCGTCGCTTTATGTTTCAATTCAAAACCTGACATAGATGGAGACCTTTATTTTAAAGTTGCATTTAAAATACAGCTTTAAATTTAATTACTCAACTATTTTTTAAGCTAAAAAAATAAATTCTATTTATTAAACGTTAACTCTATCTGACTTTACCCCGCTAAAGTGGACAAAAAAAACTATTTACTGTATAAAACACCAGTTAATTTTAAAGGAGAGACGACCATGGCTGTTATCGTCAAATATGTAGTTGAGCGCAACGGAGAAGAGAAGATGACTTTTACCTCTAAGACTGAAGCCGATGCTTATGACAAAATGCTGGATGTTGCAGATGAACTTTTTACTCTGCTAAATGAAAGTAATTTAATTGAAGATGAAGAGAAGCAAGAAGAGTTGTCTCTTTACCTAGCAAAACATAAAGAAGATGTATTAGTTGCATTAGGAGCAAAACGTAAACCTGCGCCTAAAAAGACAAAGATTGAAGCAGTAAAAGACGAAGAGTCTGACGCCGCTTAATTCAAAAAAGAATACCACTTCAAATACTAATAGCAGCCTAATGAGCTGCTATTTTGTTTTTTAACTTCTACCTATCTATTTCCCCTTTCTTACACATTTTCTTCATTCTTAGTAAATATTTATTACTTTCGCCCTTCTATATCACAGCAACTCTCTTTATGATGTGAAGTAAGATTTATTTTTAAATACTAATATTTATATGGAAATGGAGAATTATTACATGGCTCATTTTGCTCTTGCCTTTGGTACAGCGACAAAAAACCGCGACAATAAAATCATTGAAGCATTTTTCCCACACCCAGTATTAAACCCTTCTGAAGCGCTAGTTAATTCTATTGCTCAAGCAAGTGGTTATGCTGAAGGCAACCAGGCTATCGAAATTTCTTCTGAAGTTTGTACTGAACTTGCTAATGCATTTGCAGCAAACGGTGATGTGGCTAATGCTGCGTTCGCAGAAAAAGCAGTTCAATCTAAACAACCTCTTGTTCTTGTTGTTCTAGCGACTGATGAGCAATCTCAATCTGTTGCTGAAGGTTTCTTAAAGCTTCAACTTATCTCTAACCGTTTAGTTAAACCACATGGCACAGTATTAGACGGCATCTTTGGCCTTCTTCACAATATTGCGTGGACGAACCAAGGTCCTATCGATCTTCCTGAACTTGCAGACCGTCAAATCGAAGCTCGTCTAGCAGGCGAAACTCTGACTGTAGATTGTGTTGATAAATTCCCTAAAATGGTGGATTACGTTGTTCCTACTGGTATCCGCATTGCTGATACTTCACGTGTTCGTTTAGGCGCACATGTAGGTGAAGGCACTACAGTTATGCATGAAGGCTTCATCAACTTTAACGCTGGTACTACTGGCGTGAGCATGGTTGAAGGTCGTATTTCTGCGGGTGTTGTTGTCGGTAATGGCTCTGATATTGGCGGTGGTGCTTCTATCATGGGTACACTTTCTGGTGGCGGTAAGATGGTTATCTCTATTGGTGAGAACTGTCTACTTGGCGCAAATGCTGGTCTTGGTTTCCCAATGGGTGATCGTTGTACGATTGAATCTGGCCTATATGTTACTGCTGGCACAAAAGTAAGCATGCTAGACAACCAAGGTAAAGAAGTTGAAGTAGCGAAAGCTCGTGATCTTGCTGGCAAAACAGACCTTCTGTTCCGTCGCAACTCTATCACTGGTCAAATCGAATGTTTAACTAATAAATCTGCAGTTGAACTAAACAGCGAATTACACAGCAATAACTAATTTTTCGTTGCATGATTTGAGTATATTCATTCTCCATTCATGAAGACCAAGATAATATTATGGCCAGTAACTAAATAGTTACTGGCCATTTTTTATTTATATAGGAAACTCAATGAGACTATTACTTGCTTTATTACTGCCTTGGTTACAGTTTTTTACTATAGGTCGTCCATTTAGCGGCATCATTTGTCTTATCTTACAAATAACCTTAATTGGTTGGATCCCTGCTGCTATTTGGTCGGTTTATGCGCTAAGCCAATATAGAACAGATGAAAAAATTAAAGACGCTTTTGGGCGATAGACATTAAACCCAAATAGTAATCGAACATTAAGTTCGATAAGTATTAACGCTTTTTTCAATGGTTTGAATGAGTAGCTCTTTGAGCCATTGATAGCGTTTATTTTCTTTATTTCTTGTCTGCCAAATTAATTGAATATCAAACTTACCTACATTAATTGGTGGCTCTGAATGCACTAATTTTTCTGAAAAAAGATCGAGCTGAGCCATTAACTCAGGTACTACACAAATTAAATCTCTTTTTTTCATTAAGTGTCTAATAGTTAAAAAATGTTTAGATGCAACGCTAACTGCACGATTCACCCCTAACGCTTTTAACTCTTTATCTACACCAGTTTTTAATGCGCCATCAGGACTCACTAGCGCATGGGGTAAAGAAATGTAATCAGCCAGACTAATTGGTGCTTTAAATTGATGCCTCATGCCATCCCACATACATACGTGTTTTTCGGTATATAACGTTTGGTATTGAAACTCTTTTTGTTCTGGTTTCATGCTACCAATGATTAAATCAAGCGGCTCTGAATCAAATCTATCTTGGTAATTAGCTTTATCTACCGTGGTGAAACAGAGCTGTGCATTTGGTGCTAATTGATGAATTGCATCAAATATATCAGCGGCAAAAAGAAGCTCTGCGTAATCCGTCATTCCGATTTTAAACGTACCAGTAAATTCACTCACTTCAAATCTATCTACTTTTAAAATATCCCCTGAAATTGTCTGTAATACCTGAGTGATCATTGGATAGAGCTGATTAGCTTTAGCTGTTGGGATCATTTTATGCCCTTGTCGTTCAAACAAAGGATCACGCAACAACTCACGCAAGCGAGAGAGGCTGTGGCTCATCGCCGATTGCCCAACAAATAATTTATTCGCCGCTAATGAAACACTTTTTGTTTCCATTAATGCGCTAAACACGACCAATAAATTAAGATCCACTGCTTTCCAATTAATTTCATTCATAGTTAGTAGTAATTTAATCGATTTGAATAATTGGATAGTAACTCGTAATCTTACTTCCATCAAAACTGAATATCCAAATTTGGATGACACATCAAAAAGCTGAGTACATTATGTTTGAAATATTTAAACGATTTTTTCTTTTAGGTTGGGTTAGCTTCGGTGGGCCAGCTGCTCATATTGGCTATTTCAGAAATGAATTTGTTCAAAAGCGTGGTTGGATAACTGAAGAGGAATACGCTCAACTGATCGCCTTAAGTCAGTTCTTACCAGGGCCAGGTTCAAGCCAAGTGGGTTTTGCTTTGGGTTACCACAGAAAAGGACTCTTTGGTGCTCTACTCGCATCAATTGGTTTTACATTGCCTTCCATTCTTATCATGGTCTTATTAGCAAATATAAGCCATTCATTCTTTGGTAATGACATCTTTGAAGGCATCATTCATGGATTAAAATTATTAGCCGTTGTTGTCGTTGCTGATGCAATTATGGGAATGTATAAGAGTTTTTGTAAGGACAAAATCACCGTACTTTTATGTATTATGACGGCGAGCTTGTTATTAATTCTCCCTTCTATAAGCACTCAATTAATTGCCTTATTAATTGCCGCTATCGTTGGGCGAGTTTATCTAAAATCAGAGCAACCTACTGAAGTTAAAAAAGAATCCAAAGGTATTAATTGGATACCGCTAGTTGTCTTTGGGCTTTGCTTCTTTGCTTTACCAGCTATTGTTAATCATTCACCTTTGTTGGTGCTTTTTTCTGATTTTTTCCAAGCTGGTAGTTTAGTCTTTGGCGGTGGTCACGTAGTACTTCCATTACTGCAAAATATTGTTGGTGACCAAATTAGCACTGATAGCTTTTTAACTGGCTATGCTGCTGCACAGGCGGTTCCTGGCCCAATGTTTACCTTTGCTACTTTCTTAGGCTACGAGCTATGGAGTGAGCAACCTGTTCTTGGTGCTTTAATTGCAACGGTAGCTATTTTCTTACCGGGATTTTTATTAGTACTTGGGGTATTTAGTCATTGGCAAGTTCTTGCCCAAAAACCAGCATTAGCAGGGGCAATTACAGGAATTAATGCTGCTGTAGTCGGTTTGCTAATCGCTGCATTGTATGACCCTGTATTTACAAGTGCTGTAGGCTCGGGGCTAGATATAGCATTAGTAATTATTGGTTTTGCATTATTGAAGGTACTTAAACTACCGATTGTAGGTTTGGTGAGTTTCTTTATTGCGATTGGTGCTGCACTGCCATTTATTGCTTAATTACTTGATTAGACTCAGAATACTCTGGGTCTAATCAAACTCACTGTACCGTGATAGCATCGTTTGTAAGACCACCTCTTGAGTTTCACCCCACCTATTCTCCCACTGCGCTTTTACTTGTATCTCTTTTAAACTAACGATACTTACCCCTGAAATAATTGTTGGCAGACTATCAAAAACAGACCAAGTGACATGATACCCATTAATTAATTCTGCTGACTCTTCTGTTGCAATAGAGCTAAATGAAATCGTCCCGCCTTCACCATCTATTGATCGGATTCTAAAATACTCTAACTTTGATTCTGCAGCATATAATGCACCAATACTGGCTGCGGCGTATTCTGACTTTTTATCAATAAATACTTGTAGCTTAATTAAGCCAATGACACCGACAGTAAGTAAAACAAACGAAATAAGAACTTCTAGTAAACTAAAACCTTGCTGCTTAAAAATCATGCCACGATCCCTCTTTCCAGCGCGGTTGAACTAGTTCAGAAATAAGGTTTTGGATAATATCGCTATTATATTTAAAACTAGCACTAGTATAAAAAATGGCTGACTGATCTTGCGTATCAAAAAATTGTCCGCCATTTAATGTAAAGGCGCCATGTTGATAAAACGAAGCGCTAGATAAAAAAGACGATGGGAAAATAGAATTTATAACTCCTCCATGTGGGTATAAGAAGTTGTAAGTATCCGTACCTATCCAATTTGAACCATCTTTAGGTACTTTATAATCATAGTTAAAATGGAAGAGAACCCCTTTCATCTCTTTTGCAATAACACCATTTGGAGCCCCCATAATAGAAAACGATCCATCATGAATCATAATAAAACTGCCATCCGTATGCTTATTCATCGCCTCAGAAAAACCTTGGTATTCCACTGAAGTGATCTCACAACTTCCTTCAACCCAAATAAACTTATTGTTGGCATTTAGTTTATTTATTAATTGCGTACCACAATTGGATAAGCGTTTTCCTGCAGGTGTTTCTCCTCCATATAACACAGTAAATTTACCATTATCTCTGATAGTATTATGCTGACTGGGGTCTATACCAAAAATATCTTTAAATGGAGAGATCGAGACATCTTGTTTGAAATCTGATTTAAGCCCTAGACTTCCCATTGAGGTATTCGTTTTATAGCCAGTGTTACAATCTTTACCTTGGTGATTAAAGTCTCGACTAGATGTAATACTTGTTTTCACACCTTGGTTTACAACACTGCCATTGGCGTCGATCAAATTTTTATATCTCACTGCGATACACTCCCAACCATCGTTACCTAAACGAACAGGATCGGGAACATCTATTGAAATACTGCTATGAAAATACAAATTCGATGATGATTTAATGACACCATCACCACCAGTTCCTCCTATGATAAAGGTCTTTCTTACTCTCTGAGCATTCTTCACTGATTCAATTTGATAGTTAGTCTCTTTAACGATAGTTAGTGAACTTAAAGATAACGCTTTGCACTCTTCAATATCCCCATGAGGAAGCATCCCTAATGCCGTTACTTTTGCATATACACATTCAATCCCTCCTTCTGCCGCCCAATAGCCCTTTCTCGCTTCAATTTCATTTTGAGCTCGTTTTATTTGATAAAAAATATGCTTATAACTTGCTAAGGAAAGTATTAAAGAAGCCATTAAAATAACACTCGATACAAGTAAGGTAATTGCACCTTGTTGTTTGATTATCATTGCCAGTTCCTCTGCGTAAGCTGAATTTTAGAGGAGTGTTGATGAGAGGTATTTTTAAGCTTTACGGTTGCAGATATAGATAAATAAGCAGAACTCACCGAGCGATTAAGAGAGGTTTGAACAAGTGTAAAATCCGTCATCGTCATAATATCTGTATCTAATAAAGAATAAAAACGAGTACAAAAATTAATATCGGGTATCGATGACAAGTTAGATTTCGTACATATTTTTAATGTGTCAGACGCATATTTTATGCTAATACCTCGCCATTGCTCAGGTAATTCTGACGTTTTATAAACGTAACTTAATTGCTCACCTGAAACGTGTATGACGTTACTTGCTCCAGAAAGCACCGCTGAATAGTGACTACTTCCATTGAAGCCAGCTCGATGGCTCTCTTCTTTTATAAAGCGTAATGCATCATTAAGCTCTTGAATTAATAGAAGGTTCTGACTTCTATCTGCATATAACTTTTGTCCCTTTAAATAGATACTCCCAATAAGCGTTAGCACTATAATCCCGATAGTAGAAGCAACAAGCAATTCAATCAAAGAAATGCCACATTGTTTTTGTCTAGCACTTCTTATAACCATAGTGATCCTCCCCTTCAGAACATATTCTGATCCGCCCCGTAATATGGTGAATTAATAGTTTCAATTTTTTACTTCTATCTTTATAAAGCAAAAAACTGGCTGGCATATGGGGAGTGGCTCTAACAGGGTTTAATACAAGCGATGACATGTTTGAGGAGAGTACTAACTGAGGGTAATTTGTTGAATGTAAATAAGTAATAGAAGAAATTTGAGCTTCAGAAATCGTTGTTAATGAACTGTCCTCAGGGTTAAGAGAGAGTATCCAATCATTCGTTTCCTTTATGTAAAAAATCTTAAGCGCTTTATTTTGCAGTACTGATTCTGACTTTGCTTGAATTAAAAAACCTTCTAGGTCACCTAATAGGCGTTTTATTTTTTGCTGTTCAAGAAGATAAGAAAAACTCGGCACCGCTGACATCAACAAAGTGGCAAGTACAATAATAGTGATAAGTAATTCAAGTAAAGTAAAGCCGCGAGGCATTTCGCAATTTCCTTTGCAACATTCCGATTTGGAATTTTCATCTTGCTAGGAAGAGTAGCACTGTTTAAAACTAGTTATATTATCTTTCAATGAGTTATCGGAATGATTCGAATTTTCAGTATATCAAAAGCACTCAAGTTTCATCATGGCGTGACATTGATCGAATTACTTATCGTTGTTGCAATAATTTCTATTTTGGCAACGGTTGCTTATCCTAGTTACATGGTACACGTATTAAAAAGTCATCGAATGGAAGCTATGTCCGCATTAACCAAGACCCAACTTCATATTGAAAGTTTATATCCAACAAGAGCAGAAGCAACGGCAAAAGATCGATATAAAGCTTTGCTAGAATTAGTTATCAATAAAGAAATAGGTTCTTGTTTAATCGATAATGTGTGTGACATTGATAATAAAAGATACCATTTATCTTATGATCTCACAGGTTCAGGGATCAACACCTACATCCTATCAGCGACTCCACAACGTGATTTAGGCCAAAATAAAGACGCTTGTGGGATATTGAGCCTTAATGCAGCAGGAATTGGTTCAGGAGAAAATACAAACTGTTGGTAGTAGAAAGTATATATTCTTATTGTAGGGGAATAAGCAGCTCTTTTCTCAAATTCCAAACAGCAAAAAGGCTCATATCTTTCGATATGAGCCTTCTAAATATGGCAGGGGTGGAGAGATTCGAACTCCCAACACGCGGATTTGGAATCCGCTGCTCTGCCAGTTGGAGCTACACCCCTGTAGTAATTTTAAAGACTTAACTCTGTCTGTAAATAAGTGGCGGAGTGGACGGGACTCGAACCCGCGACCCCCGGCGTGACAGGCCGGTATTCTAACCAACTGAACTACCACTCCGCAGTGTCTATTCAGCATAATGCTATTACTTAAATAAAACATATTATGTTTTATTTTGCTTTTATCTTTAAAAAGATAAAAACTAAATTCAAGCCTGGCGATGTCCTACTCTCACATGGGGAAACCCCACACTACCATCGGCGCTATTACGTTTCACTTCTGAGTTCGGCATGGGATCAGGTGGGTCCATAACGCTATGGTCGCCAAGCAAATTCTTTAATTCGGAAAGCTAGTTAAGTTCTTATTCACATTCAATATCGTTCTTGCAATTTCAAATCCGTTCAAAACCCCTTGGGTGTTGTATGGTTAAGCCTCACGGGCAATTAGTACAGGTTAGCTCAATGCCTCACAGCACTTACACACCCTGCCTATCAACGTCGTAGTCTTCAACAACCCTTTAGGATACTTAAAGTATCAGGGATGACTCATCTCAAGGCTCGCTTCACGCTTAGATGCTTTCAGCGTTTATCGATCCCGAACTTAGCTACCGGGCAATGCTACTGGCGTAACAACCCGAACACCAGAGGTTCGTCCACTCCGGTCCTCTCGTACTAGGAGCAGCCCCTTTCAATCATCCAACGCCCACGGCAGATAGGGACCGAACTGTCTCACGACGTTCTAAACCCAGCTCGCGTACCACTTTAAATGGCGAACAGCCATACCCTTGGGACCGACTTCAGCCCCAGGATGTGATGAGCCGACATCGAGGTGCCAAACACCGCCGTCGATATGAACTCTTGGGCGGTATCAGCCTGTTATCCCCGGAGTACCTTTTATCCGTTGAGCGATGGCCCTTCCATTCAGAACCACCGGATCACTATGACCTGCTTTCGCACCTGCTCGAATTGTCATTCTCGCAGTCAAGCGGGCTTATGCCATTGCACTAACCACACGATGTCCAACCGTGTTTAGCCCACCTTCGTGCTCCTCCGTTACTCTTTGGGAGGAGACCGCCCCAGTCAAACTACCCACCAGGCACTGTCCGCAATCCCGATAAGGGACCAACGTTAGAACATCAAGCATACAAGGGTGGTATTTCAAGATTGCCTCCACCAATACTAGCGTACTGGTTTCAAAGGCTCCCACCTATCCTACACATGTAGGGTCAATGTTCAGTGCCAAGCTGTAGTAAAGGTTCACGGGGTCTTTCCGTCTAGCCGCGGGTACACTGCATCTTCACAGCGATTTCAATTTCACTGAGTCTCGGGTGGAGACAGCGTGGCCATCATTACGCCATTCGTGCAGGTCGGAACTTACCCGACAAGGAATTTCGCTACCTTAGGACCGTTATAGTTACGGCCGCCGTTTACTTGGGCTTCGATCAAGAGCTTCGACCGAAGTCTAACCCCATCAATTAACCTTCAAGCACCGGGCAGGCGTCACACCGTATACGTCATCTTACGATTTAGCACAGTGCTATGTTTTTAATAAACAGTTGCAGCCACCTGGTATCTGCGACTCCCGGCAGCTTAGAGAGCAAGTCTCATCACCGCTAGGAGCGTACCTTCTCCCGAAGTTACGGTACCATTTTGCCTAGTTCCTTCACCCGAGTTCTCTCAAGCGCCTTAGTATTCTCTACTCGACCACCTGTGTCGGTTTGGGGTACGATTCCTTATAATCTGAAGCTTAGAGGCTTTTCCTGGAAGTATGGCATCAATAGCTTCACATCCGTAGATGCTCGACATCGTGTCTCAGCCTAACAAGAGTCCGGATTTACCTAAACTCTTAGCCTACGCACTTGAACTTGGACGACCGTCGCCAAGCCTACCTAGCCTTCTCCGTCCCCCCATCGCAATTATAAGAAGTACGGGAATATTAACCCGTTTCCCATCGACTACGCTTTTCAGCCTCGCCTTAGGGGTCGACTTACCCTGCCCCGATTAACGTTGGACAGGAACCCTTGGTCTTCCGGCGAGGGGGTTTTTCACCCCCTTTATCGTTACTCATGTCAGCATTCGCACTTCTGATACCTCCAGCAGCCCTTACAGACCACCTTCAACGGCTTACAGAACGCTCCCCTACCCAGCACAATAAATTGCACTGCCGCAGCTTCGGTGTATAGCTTAGCCCCGTTACATCTTCCGCGCAGGCCGACTCGACCAGTGAGCTATTACGCTTTCTTTAAATGATGGCTGCTTCTAAGCCAACATCCTGGCTGTCTGAGCCTTCCCACATCGTTTCCCACTTAGCTATAACTTTGGGACCTTAGCTGGCGGTCTGGGTTGTTTCCCTCTCCACGACGGACGTTAGCACCCGCCGTGTGTCTCCCGGATAGTACTTACTGGTATTCGGAGTTTGCAAAGGGTTGGTAAGTCGGGATGACCCCCTAGCCTTAACAGTGCTCTACCCCCAGTAGTATTCGTCCGAGGCTCTACCTAAATAGATTTCGGGGAGAACCAGCTATCTCCAAGTTTGATTGGCCTTTCACCCCTAGCCACAAGTCATCCGCTAATTTTTCAACATTAGTCGGTTCGGTCCTCCAGTTGATGTTACTCAACCTTCAACCTGCCCATGGCTAGATCACTTGGTTTCGGGTCTATATCCAGAGACTGAACGCCCAGTTAAGACTCGGTTTCCCTACGGCTCCCCTAAACGGTTAACCTTGCCACTGAATATAAGTCGCTGACCCATTATACAAAAGGTACGCAGTCACATAACAAGTATGCTCCTACTGCTTGTACGTACACGGTTTCAGGTTCTATTTCACTCCCCTCACAGGGGTTCTTTTCGCCTTTCCCTCACGGTACTGGTTCACTATCGGTCAGTCAGTAGTATTTAGCCTTGGAGGATGGTCCCCCCATATTCAGACAGGATATCACGTGTCCCGCCTTACTCGTTTTCACTGATGATGAGATGTCGGTTACAGGGCTATCACCTTGTATCGCGGCACTTTCCAGAGCCTTCACCTGTCTCATTAAAAGCTTAAGGGCTAACCCAATTTCGCTCGCCGCTACTTTCGGGATCTCGGTTGATTTCTCTTCCTCGGGGTACTTAGATGTTTCAGTTCTCCCGGTTTGCCTCGCTGCGCTATGTATTCACGCAGCGATACTAGCTTATGCTAGTGGGTTTCCCCATTCAGAAATCGTAGACTCAAATGGTTTTTACTACCTAATCTACGCTTATCGCAAGTTAATACGTCTTTCATCGCCTCTGACTGCCAAGGCATCCACCGTGTACGCTTAGTCACTTAACCATACAACCCCAAGAGGTTTCGTATGGACCGTTTGCTTTCACTTTTCAAAGTGAAGACAAAACAGCAACCAAGGTTGAACTCTTCATTGAGAGTTCTGGTTTTTCGCCGGATTCAAAATACAAGAACACTTGAATGTGTTTTTAGTTTGTTTATCTAAAAGATAAACAAAAGGTATTAAGAACTTTTAAATTTTGATTTATCTAACTCGTAAGTTAGTTAAATCAGTCAGCTTTCCAAATTGTTAAAGAGCGATTTCACGCTAATGCGCGTAACCATTTTTAAAGACTCTTAAAGGTGTTACCTAAAAGAACGTTTAAAGATGGTATCCCGTAGGGGAGTCGAACCCCTGTTACCGCCGTGAAAGGGCGGTGTCCTAGGCCTCTAGACGAACGGGACACTGGATACTCTAAATTAAAACCTAATTAATCTGTGTGAACACTCATAAATTGCAATCTATCGTTTAAGGAGGTGATCCAGCCCCAGGTTCCCCTAGGGCTACCTTGTTACGACTTCACCCCAGTCATGAACCACAAAGTGGTGAGCGTCCTCCCGAAGGTTAAACTACCCACTTCTTTTGCAGCCCACTCCCATGGTGTGACGGGCGGTGTGTACAAGGCCCGGGAACGTATTCACCGTGACATTCTGATTCACGATTACTAGCGATTCCGACTTCACGGAGTCGAGTTGCAGACTCCGATCCGGACTACGACGCACTTTTTGGGATTCGCTCACTATCGCTAGCTTGCAGCCCTCTGTATGCGCCATTGTAGCACGTGTGTAGCCCTACTCGTAAGGGCCATGATGACTTGACGTCGTCCCCACCTTCCTCCGGTTTATCACCGGCAGTCTCCCTGGAGTTCCCACCATTACGTGCTGGCAAACAAGGATAAGGGTTGCGCTCGTTGCGGGACTTAACCCAACATTTCACAACACGAGCTGACGACAGCCATGCAGCACCTGTCTCAGAGTTCCCGAAGGCACTAAGCTATCTCTAGCGAATTCTCTGGATGTCAAGAGTAGGTAAGGTTCTTCGCGTTGCATCGAATTAAACCACATGCTCCACCGCTTGTGCGGGCCCCCGTCAATTCATTTGAGTTTTAATCTTGCGACCGTACTCCCCAGGCGGTCTACTTAACGCGTTAGCTCCGAAAGCCACGGCTCAAGGCCACAACCTCCAAGTAGACATCGTTTACGGCGTGGACTACCAGGGTATCTAATCCTGTTTGCTCCCCACGCTTTCGCATCTGAGTGTCAGTGTCTGTCCAGGGGGCCGCCTTCGCCACTGGTATTCCTTCAGATCTCTACGCATTTCACCGCTACACCTGAAATTCTACCCCCCTCTACAGCACTCTAGTTCACCAGTTTCAAATGCGGTTCCGAGGTTGAGCCCCGGGCTTTCACATCTGACTTAATGAACCACCTGCATGCGCTTTACGCCCAGTAATTCCGATTAACGCTCGCACCCTCCGTATTACCGCGGCTGCTGGCACGGAGTTAGCCGGTGCTTCTTCTGTCGCTAACGTCAAGATGTGCAGCTATTAACTACACACCCTTCCTCACGACTGAAAGTACTTTACAACCCGAAGGCCTTCTTCATACACGCGGCATGGCTGCATCAGGCTTTCGCCCATTGTGCAATATTCCCCACTGCTGCCTCCCGTAGGAGTCTGGACCGTGTCTCAGTTCCAGTGTGGCTGATCATCCTCTCAGACCAGCTAGAGATCGTCGCCTTGGTGAGCTCTTACCCCACCAACTAGCTAATCTCACCTGGGCTAATCTTGACGCGAGAGGTCCGAAGATCCCCCTCTTTGGTCCGAAGACATTATGCGGTATTAGCTATCGTTTCCAATAGTTATCCCCCACATCAAGGCATATTCCCAGGCATTACTCACCCGTCCGCCGCTCGTCAGCAAATTAGCAAGCTAATTTCTGTTACCGCTCGACTTGCATGTGTTAGGCCTGCCGCCAGCGTTCAATCTGAGCCATGATCAAACTCTTCAATTAAAGTTTTTTGATACCTTTCAGCAGAAAGGATATCGACTCAATGATTAATACTGATTGTTACATAAAAGTAATTTTGTGTAGTCACTCAGTTCATTGATTATTTTGTTTGAATTCACTTCGAAAAGTAAAAGCAAACTAGTGATTATCAACTCACAAGTGCCCACACAGATTAATAGGTTTCAAATTTTTAAAGAGCAAACTTCAAGTTTTGAAGCCTTTCGGCTTTCCCTTGAAGCGGACGGTTATAATACTCACTTAATATTAAGTGTCAAGCACTTAACTTAATAAATAATTAAAACAACCTCACTAAACATTGAACTTCGATTTGACTCATCTGTTCCGTGTCAGTGAGGCGGCATTATAGAGAGTCTTTAGTTTCATGCAACTGTTTTTTAGTAAAATAACCAAAAAACAGTTTAAGTGATTAAAATTAACTCAACTCGCTTGTTTACCCATCAAAAGTCGTCGTTTTGAGTGGTAATTAGCTGATTATCTTTCACCTTTAGCTTAATCACTTCACCTGTTCTTAATTTGCCACTTAAAATATCTTGGGCTAACGGATTCTCTATATAAGTCTGAATCGCGCGTTTTAATGGTCTTGCGCCATAAACAGGATCAAACCCTGCTTCTGCGATTAAATCTAGAGCTTCAGTTGATATCTCTAATTGATAGTCTTTTTCATTTAATCGTTTTTCCAAACGTTGCAGCTGAATAGATGCAATGTTCTTAATATGCTCTTGGCCTAACGGGTGGAAAACAACGGTTTCATCGACTCGGTTTAAAAACTCTGGTCTAAAGTTCTGACCCACCACTTCCATCACCAGATCTTTTATACCGTTATAATCTAATTCACCAAAATGTTGCTGAATTTTTTCTGAGCCTAAATTCGACGTCATAATGATAACGGTATTTTTAAAATCTACCGTTCTTCCCTGACCATCGGTAAGCCTGCCGTCATCTAATACCTGAAGAAGAATATTAAATACATCTGGATGTGCTTTTTCAACTTCATCAAGCAATAGAACAGAATAAGGCTTACGTCTAACTGCTTCAGTTAAGTAACCGCCCTCTTCATAACCAACGTAACCAGGAGGCGCACCGACTAACCTAGCAACTGAATGTTTCTCCATAAACTCAGACATATCAATTCGAACCATCGCATCTTCACTGTCAAACATAAAGTTTGCTAAAGATTTACATAATTCCGTTTTACCAACACCTGTTGGCCCCAAGAATAAAAAAGAACCAATTGGGCGATTAGGATCAGACAGCCCTGCTCTACTACGTCGAATGGCATTCGATACTGCTTCAACCGCTTCTGCTTGTCCTATCACTCGTTTATGTAATTCATTTTCCATCTTCAACAGTTTATCTCTTTCTCCCTCAAGCATTTTATTCACAGGAATACCTGTTTGACGAGAAAGAACTTCAGCGATTTCACTGTCGGTAACTTTATTCTTTAATAAACTCATTTCTTGCATTTCAGCTTGTGCAGCAAGATCTAATTGTTTTTCTAATTCTGGAATTCGGCCATATTGCAGTTCTGACATACGGTTTAAATCACCAGCACGTCGCGCAATATCCATATTACTTCGAGCCGTTTCTAACTCTGTTTTTATATGCTGTGTCCCTGACAATGCCGCTTTTTCAGCTTTCCAGACTTCTTCTAGCTCAGCGTAATCACGCTCTTTTTCTCTTAATTCAAGATTTAAAGAGTCTAAGCGTTTTAAACTTGCATCATCGCTTTCTTTAACTAAAGCTTGCTGCTCTATTTTTAATTGGATAATTTTACGATCCAATTTATCCAGTGATTCTGGCTTTGAGTCGATTTCCATTCTGATACTTGATGCTGCTTCATCAATTAAATCAATGGCTTTATCAGGCAGCTGTCTATCAGAAATATAACGATGAGAGAGTGTCGCTGCAGCCACTATCGCAGGATCGGTTATTTCAACATGATGATGGATCTCATAACGCTCTTTCAAGCCACGCAAAATAGCAATCGTATCTTCTACGGTTGGTTCATCAACCAATACCTTTTGGAATCGTCTCTCTAACGCGGGATCTTTCTCTATGTATTTTCTGTATTCATCCAACGTTGTCGCACCGACGCAATGCAATTCGCCACGAGCAAGCGCAGGCTTAAGCATATTTCCTGCATCCATCGAGCCTTCACCTTTACCGGCACCAACCATCGTATGAACTTCATCAATGAAAAGGATGACGCTGCCTTCTTCTTTAGATAGTTCATTTAAGACCGCTTTCAATCGCTCTTCAAACTCACCTCGAAATTTAGCACCAGCAACTAACGCACCAATATCTAGAGACAATACGCGTTTATTTTTCAAGCCTTCAGGTACTTCCCCATTAATTATACGCTGGGCTAAACCTTCAACTATTGCCGTTTTACCCACACCAGGTTGGCCAATAATCACGGGATTATTTTTAGTACGTCTTTGAAGCACTTGAATAGTACGGCGAATTTCATCATCACGACCAATAACAGGATCTAATTTCCCCTGTTCAGCTTTCTCAGTAAGATCTACCGTGAATTTTTCTAGTGCTTGGCGTTTTTCTTCTGCATTTTGATCATTAACTTTTTCGCCACCACGGATCTCATCGATAGATTTCGCGATTTTTTGTTCCGTTAAGCCTAACTCTCTCAATAAGTTGCCTAATGGCCCTTTATCTTCGATAGCAGCAAGAAGAAATATTTCAGAAGAGATATAAGCATCTTTTCGTTTTTGTGCAATTTTGTCACACAAATTAAAAATAACGCCCATATTCGATGAGAGTTGAACATCACCACCAATACCGGTGACTTTCGGTGCTTTATCTAAAATTTCAGAAAGCTTTGAACGAAGTTGGGCTACATCAATATTGAGAAGTGTTAATAATGGCCTAATTGTACTGCCATCTTGATTTAACAGCGCAACCATAAGATGAGTTGGCTCGATATATTGATGATCTTGACCTAATGCTAATGATTGAGCATCTGAAATAGCGATTTGAAATTTACTGGTAAACCGGTCTAAACGCATAACCCTCTCCTACAGAAGAAAAGTAACTAACTATTACATCTTAGATGGGGTTTATTGTTTTAGAAATCAACTGAGGTGAACTGAATTAAAGCGGATTATTCAAACCAAATAAGGGTAGCTTGACGCCCTGTATCTCCCTCTTTTCGATAAGAAAAAAATTGTTCTGTATTTGAGTAAGTGCAAAGGTTCGAGTAATGAATCTCTTTAACCCCAGCATTGTATAAACGCTGCGTAGCTAGTAATGCTAAATTCGCTAGCCATTTCCCTGAATTTTGGCTCGGTTTAAATGCCTTTGACGCTTCAGGATCTTTTTCACAAAATAAAGCTTTTACTTCCTCACCAACTTCAAACGCATCAGGGCCAATCGCTGGACCACACCATGCAATAAGCTCATTTGAAGTAAAATGTTGAATCGTACTTTCAAGCACACCATCAAGAAGACCACGCCAACCGGCATGAGCAGCTGCGACTTCAGTCCCTTCTTTATTACAAATCACAACAGGTAAACAATCAGCAGTCATAACACAACAGACTTGATTCGCTTGATTTGTATAAGCGGCATCGGCAGACGGAATACTTTCTGAATCAGTATAAGGAAGAGTGAGAACTATGGTTGAATGTATTTGATTTAACCACGTTGGTGCAGTAGGTAACTGCGCCAACGTACTCAGTTTTTCACGATTGAGCACAACATCATTGTGATTGTCACCAACATGATCACCTAAATTTAAACTCGAAAATGGGGATTTAGAAACACCATCTAATCGAGTCGTACTAACTACGTTAATATTTTTAGGAGCAGACCACTCTGGTAACAATAGTGACATTTTTAATACTCGTCCTCATGCAATAGACGTTCATCGTCACGTAAAGCTTGAGATAGAGCAACCATGTCATCAGGGATTGGGGCATGGAATTCCATGACTTCACCTGTAATTGGATGATCAAAACGTAACATCGCAGCATGAAGAGCCTGACGATCAAAACCACGGATCATATCAATCAATTCTTGTGACGCACCTTTAGGGATACGAGCACGACCACCGTAAGCAGTATCACCTACTAATGGATGTTGAAGGAATGACATATGAACACGGATTTGGTGAGTACGACCAGTTTCAAGGCGTAAACGTAGGCGCGTATGAATGCGGAAATGCTCAGCAACACGATAGTGTGTTACGGCATCTTTACCTAATTCATGTACAGCCATTAGTGTACGTTTTTGAGGGTGACGTCCAATTGGTTTTTCAATCATGCCGCCAGCCGTCATACGACCTAATACTACCGCTTCATATTCACGAGTGATCTTACGCTTTTGAAGCGCACGAACTAAACGTGTTTGAGCTGGTACTGTTTTCGCTACTACCATTAAACCTGTAGTGTCTTTATCTAGACGGTGCACGATACCTGCACGAGGCACTTCTGCAATACTTGGGTAATGGAATAATAATGCATTTAGTACCGTTTTATCCGGTGTACCAGCACCAGGATGTACTACGAAGTCACGAGGCTTATTAATTACCAATAAATCGTCATCTTCATAAACAATATCAAGAGGAATATCTTGAGCTAACCAACGCTGCTCATCTTCCAATTCAGCTTTAACTGAAATTACTTCACCGCCCATCATTTTCAGACGTGCTTTAGTAATAACTTCACCATTAACAGAAATCTGACCCGCTAACACCCACTCTTTGATGCGTGAACGAGAGAAATCTGAAAACAACTCGGCTGCAGCTTGATCTAAACGCTGACCTAGTTGACTTTCTTTTACTGTACTTGTTAACTCTATTTGTTGTGCCATATCGAACTTTTTTTAAATTAGTGGTACTAATACCAAACAAATACATCATATTTGGTATCATCAACACTGTAAGTGAAATAAACTATCGACCATTGTATCTGTTAACGACGCATTTCGTAATGGATAACTTCAGTTTTTTTAGTCAAGGATCATTTTCAAGCATGAAACGCTTAACCCTTTCTTCATTATTAGCCGTATCTTTGCTGGTTGGTTGCTCAAGCAGTGATGATGTTATCCCTGATATCCCACCATCAGAATTATATTCTCAGGCTCAAGTATCTTTACAGGCTGGTAATTGGACAAGTGCAATTGAACGCCTTGAAGCACTCGATTCTCGTTACCCTTTTGGTGCTTACTCAGAGCAGGTTCAACTTGATCTAATTTACGTATATTACAAAAATGACGATCTTGCATTGGGCTTAGCGACCATTGAACGTTTTAATCGCTTAAACCCAACGCACCCAAAAGCAGATTGGGTTTTATATATGCGTGGCCTAACACATATGGCTCAAGACCGTAGCTTTATGCACGATCTATTTAGAGTCGATCGCTCAGATCGAGATCCTGAACCTGCACGTTCAGCATTTAAAGACTTTAAACGCTTACTAGATCGTTACCCAGATAGTTTATATGCCGAAGATGCTCAAACTCGCATGTTTGCTTTAAAAAATCGCTTAGCTGATTATGAATTAGCAACGGCTGATTTTTATCTGCGCCGTGAAGCGTGGATTTCAGCGATCAATCGTAGCCAAGAATTACAACGAACGTATCCAGATACTGAAGCCGCAAGAAAATCACTAACGATTATGTTAGCTGCATATAAAGAATTGAAATTAGAAGATGCTATCGCTCGAACAGAAGAACTTATTGCATTGAATCCAGAATAAATTTTCAGTCAAAACAATAAAAGCCGTGCCTTATCATTAAGGCACGGCTTTTTTATATCTGATATTTATATAAAGGCTGTTCAAACTCACAAAATATGGAAGATTAAAAAATAACCATTAAAAAACAGTAGGTTGAACTCAGTCCCTAAAAACGAATGTTTTCAGTAATCAACCCTTCCAATCTACCTATTTTAGACAATTCATCAAGTTTTTTTTCAAAAAAAATTCTCAGGCTTTGTTTGAGATCACATCAACATATCTAATTACGGACACTATTAAAAATAGTGATCTAGATCACTTTATTTTACTGCTGGATCCGTAATCTGAATACATGCCAAACGGGGCAAGAGAGAGGAAAATCATATGAAAGTAGAAATCACTGGTAACAACATCGACATCACTCCAGGCATCCGTGAACGTATTGAAGGGAAATTTAAAAAACTAGAAGAAAAAAGAAATCTAGACATTATTGGCCGTCACGCTAGCGTTACGAAACGCGCAAATGGTAAACACAAGGTAGAAGCACAGGCGACTATCGCTGGTGGTAAAGTTGCAGCATCAGCAGAGCAAGAAGACCTATTTGGTGCAATTAGAGAGATGTACCAAAAACTAGAACGCCAACTAGATAAGCTACAACATAAAGGCGAAGCTCGTCGAGCAACACATGCTCAAGCACCTGTAGTCGAAGAGCCAGAAGTTGACCTAGAAGAGGAATACGAACAGTAATTAAATCGTCAACTCAAACGTTTTCTGAAACAGCGCTCATTTGAGCGCTGTTTTTTCTTGACGCAAACTTATCGATTCCTTATTGTGAATTAACTCTTAATTTACTAGGTTTGCATATTCATGACTGATACCCGCTATTCTCTGGATGAGATCCGTTTACGCCTTAATGAACTTGATAATGAACTATTAACGCTTTTTTCTGAACGTCGTAAACTCAGTCTTGAAGTTGCTAAAAGCAAAGTCCAAACCGCGAAACCAGTTCGAGATCCAAAACGTGAACAACAATTACTTGTAAAATTAATTGAAAATGGCAAAGCATTCGACCTTGATGCTTATTACATTACTCAGTTATTTCACACCATTATTGAAGATTCTGTTTTATTACAACAAGAATACTTTCAAAACCTCGCTAACCCTGAATTAAGTCGAAAACCCATCGCAAGAGTGGCTTATCTTGGCTCAAAAGGCTCTTACTCAAACTTAGCAAGCCGTCGCTATTTCAGTAAGAAAAATATTGAGTTGGCTGAGCTAGGTTGTGAAAACTTTAGAGAAGTGATTAAAACGGTAGAGTCTGGCCACGCTGATTACGGTGTGTTACCAATTGAAAATACAAGTTCAGGCTCTATCAACCAAGTTTACGATTTACTACAGCACACAAGCTTATACATTGTGGGAGAACTAACTCAGCAGATTGATCACTGCTTACTAACCACCACAGAAACGTCTCTTGAATCAATTAAAACCTTATATTCTCATCCACAGCCACATGAACAATGCAGTGAGTTTTTGAACCGTTTAGATAATGTAGAGCTTATCTCTTGCGCAAGCACTGCTGATGCCATGATTACGGTAAAAGAACTAAACTCACCAGAAGTAGCAGCAATCGGAAACTCTGACAGTGGTAAACTGTATGGACTTCAATCCTTAATTACTAACATCTCAAACCAAACAGAGAATCAAACTCGCTTTATTGTTGTGGCAAGAAAGCCTGTTGATGTGTCAGAACAAATACCAGCAAAGACCACCCTAATAGTATCAACCTCTCAAGATGCAGGTTCATTAGTAGAATCGTTATTAGTATTACGTAAATACGGTATTAATATGACGAAATTAGAATCTCGCCCTATTATGGGAAACCCTTGGGAAGAGATGTTCTATATTGATTTACAAGCACATTTAAAATCAGAAGCGATGAGTGCAGCTATTGAAGAACTAACTTCGATTACTCAATATCTTAAGGTTCTTGGTTGCTACCCTATTGAAAATGTGACGCCGACAACGATACCTTTAACTCAATAACAGGCTATTGTATGAATGTTATTATTGCTTCATTAAACCCTGCAAAAATTAACGCGGTGAAGACTGCGTTTAATCAAGCGTTTCCAAATACAATGTTTAACTTTACTGGAATATCTGTCGACAGTGGTGTGCCAGATCAACCAATGAGCTGTATCGAAACAAAACAAGGGGCGATCAACAGAGTAAATAACGCCAAAGCACAATCTCCAGATGCCAGTTTCTATGTTGGATTAGAAGCAGGGATCGAAAAGAATTCAACTTTTGCTTGGATGATTATTGATAATGGAGAAAAAGTGGGGGAATCACGATCATCAAGTTTACCCCTTCCTCCAGCGGTAATTACAGCAGTTAACCAAGGAAAAGAGCTTGGGGATGTGATGGATGAACAATTTAATACCGATAATATTAAACAAAAAGGTGGGGCTATTGGCTTATTAACCAATAACCTATTAACGAGAAGCTCTGTTTATCAACAAGCGTTAATTCTTGCTCTTATTCCTTTTCTTCATCCTGAACGCTTTTAGCACTCTTTTGAAGTAACTCCATAAGCCATGCCTTTTCATCATGAGTATGGCTTTTTAATTCATTTGAGCCTCGAGTGATGGTTGCAATGCCCACCCCTAATAATTGACTAATCTGTCTTTGACTTAAATCCCCTTGTAATAATTCATGACAAATATTAACTCGTGCAATCAATGCTTCACGCTCATCAGGCGTCATCAACATGGTTAATAAAGATTGATGCTTATCTTGCTCTGCGGCATTCGCTATTAATGCCATCACTTGTGACCAATCTGAATATTTTGCTGATCCTGACATAAATTCCTCATTACACTAATAAAAAAGGGGACACTTAAGTCCCCTACTTTATGATCATTCAGAAATAATTAATACTCTAAATTCTGCTCTTTCTTCGATAAGAAACTTCCTTTTTCCCCTAATAGACTGCGGTAGTAAGTTTCAAACATCAAAATGTTTTGTACGTAACCTCGCGTTTCTTTAAATGGGATTGCTTCTATAAAGGCATAAGCATCTAACTTTTCATTTGAAACCGCTCTCCATCGCTTAACTCGATGAGGGCCTGCATTGTAACCCGCTAACGCAAAAATACGGTTTCCATCATAATCATCCATCAATCCTTTAAGATAGTTTGAACCAATATGAATATTTACATCTACATCATTTAGGCTACTTACCCCTTCATATCTGTCGTAATCAATTTTCTTAGCCGTATATTTTGCCGTTGCTGGCATAATTTGCATTAAACCACGAGCACCAACAGGAGATTGAGCTTCTGCATATAAGCCGCTCTCTTGTCTAGAAAGAGACATTAAGGTTATTTTATCTAACCCTAGTTCTTTACTGTAATGGCCAAACCACCACTGATGAGCAATAGGGAAACGTAGACTTAAATAGCCCCACATTCTTCCTTCAATCGTTGCTAATACAGTAAAGTGATGCCAACGATGTTGAGCGGCATAACTAGCAAGCTCTTTCACTTCTTTTTTAGAGGCTCGGTTAAGTAAGTATTCCCACTCACTTTTCGCTGTCGGGATCTCATCGATTGCAATCAACTCTTTAATACGAGCAAGTTCAACCTTATATTTCACCTTTACCGGTTTAATATTTTTAGGTGCGATATCCATTGGGTATTGAATGGGTTCACCTAAGATACTTGCTGCTGCCACACTATAAAAATTACGTTGGCCAAGCAATTTTTGTAATCTAGCGTCTGCTTTATCCTGCTCACCATTTTCACTTTCAATTCGAGCCTTCCAAAACTGCCAACGTAATGAGGCTTTACTTTCAGGGCTTAAATAACCAATCCACTTATCTACATCATTCCAATCAGCAGCACGGATAGCAACACGAATTCGACGCTCAACAAATGAGTCTTCTGGATTTAGTTCAAGTTCACCATCTCTCCAAGTCGCTAAGCTTTCAGAGTTAGTAGACATAATAGTACTGACAATTCTTTTCTTAATCGCAATCTGTTCAATTGAACTAAATTTCTGTTTTTTTACTAATTGAGGCAACATCTCAATCGCTTTTTCAGGATTTTTTCTTGCTTCTCGCTCAATAGAAATCAGCGTCAACTGTTTAGTGAAATCTGTGGCTTTATTTGTCTTTGAGAACTCAGCTAATAAATCAGGATCATTAAATAATTCAACAATATCTTTTGCCTGTTTTTTCGCTTTTTCAGAAGAAAGCATTTTTTCTAAATAAGAAAATAGACTGTTATTACGAGCCTTATAAACCAATAGCATTCGATCTATAATTAAGTCATCGGTCAATTTACCCGCATCAGACCATGCTTTAAATAAATCATCACACTCATAAGTAACAGAGCTTCCAGTTAGCCATAACTTTTCAGCACCTTTCCAAGCTAGGTTTTTATCACCAAGTTCATTTTTTGCTTGATAGTAATAGCACTGTAGGTTTTTACTGCTCGGCTCCTTTGGAAAATAGTCAATAAAATCAGCCCAGCGTTCATTCAGCCCCAAAATAACCAAGTATTGATAATCAAGAGAGTTACCAATAGATAACGTGCGATTATCATGACGGAACAAACGAATATCATCCGGAGTTTTAGAGCTTAAATCCATTCGTAATTCACGATAATCTAAGTAAGGAGCTAATGGATACTCATCTAACTTCTCTCTTACTTTTTTGTATTGCTCTAAATCCTTACCTTTTAGCAACTCCTTTGCTTCTTGATATTGAGCTCGTGATTCATCTATCGATAATGCTTCTGCTGTATGTACACTCATTCCAACGCACAACGCCACCATCATCCCTAATTTATGTCGTGTATATTTCATTGATTTTTTAAACACCTAGCTTTCCAACCTTTTTGTAGCTGCGCACTGATATAAGACAGAGTTAAACTACCATCTGATTCTTCTTTGAGTTTACTTATATTACCCTAGTAACTACAAGAATGAGTGTTAAACTATGTATCATAAATAGTAAAATGATATTTCCGTTAACCTACTCTAATAAGTGATTATGGCTGAATACGTATATACAATGTCACGAGTGAGCAAAATTGTTCCTCCTAAAAGACAAATCCTGAAAGACATTTCTCTTAGCTTCTTCCCTGGTGCAAAAATCGGTGTTCTTGGCCTAAATGGCTCAGGTAAATCAACACTACTTCGCATTATGGCGGGTCTAGATACTGATATTGATGGTGAAGCTCGTCCACAAAGTGGATTGAACATTGGCTATCTACCACAAGAACCTGTTCTCGATGAATCAAAAACAGTTCGTGAAATCGTTGAAGAAGCGGTTTCTGACGTAGCTGGAGCACTATCTCGATTAGATGCTGTTTATGCTGCTTATGCTGAAGAAGATGCTGATTTTGATGCTCTTGCTAAAGAGCAAGGTGAACTTGAAGCGATTATCCAAGCAAAAGATGGTCACAACCTAGAGAACGCTTTAGAACGTGCTGCTGATGCACTACGTCTTCCAGAGTGGGATGCAAAAATTGAATTCCTATCTGGTGGTGAACGTCGTCGTGTTGCTATCTGTCGCCTTCTTCTTGAAAAACCAGATATGTTACTTCTTGATGAACCAACCAACCACCTTGATGCAGAATCAGTCGCGTGGCTTGAGCACTTCTTAGTAGATTATTCAGGGACTGTTGTGGCAATTACCCATGACCGTTATTTCCTAGATAATGCTGCTGGTTGGATCTTAGAGCTTGACCGTGGTGAAGGTATTCCATGGGAAGGTAACTATACGTCTTGGCTAGAGCAAAAAGATGACCGTCTAAAACAAGAATCTTCGAAAGAAAATGCTCGTCAAAAAACGATAGAAAAAGAGCTTGAGTGGGTTCGTCAAAATCCTAAAGGTCGTCAAGCGAAATCAAAAGCTCGTATGGCTCGATTTGAAGAACTGCAAAACACCGATCACCAAAAACGTAATGAAACAAACGAATTGTTCATTCCGCCAGGCGAGCGTTTAGGTGATAAAGTTCTTGAAGTAACTAACTTAACGAAATCATTTGGCGATCGTGTACTGATTGACGACTTATCATTCAGTATGCCAAAAGGCGCTATCGTTGGTATTATCGGTGCCAATGGTGCTGGTAAATCAACGCTATTCAAAATGTTAAGTGGCGCAGAAGAAGCGGATTCAGGCTCAATTGTTTTGGGTGAGACAGTTAAACTTGCTTCTGTTGATCAATTCCGTGACAGTATGGACAATACAAAAACGGTTTACCAAGAGATCTCTGAAGGCGCTGAGATCATCAAGATCAATAATTACGAAATTCCAGCTCGTGCGTACTGTTCTCGCTTTAACTTCCGTGGAAATGACCAACAGAAAATCATTGGTGATCTCTCTGGTGGTGAACGTAACCGTGTTCATTTAGCTAAATTATTGAAAACAGGCGGCAACGTACTGTTACTCGATGAGCCAACCAATGACTTGGATGTTGAAACATTACGAGCACTAGAAGAAGCTCTTCTAGAATTCCCTGGTTGTGCCATGGTTATCTCGCATGACCGTTGGTTCTTGGACCGTATCGCTACTCACATTCTTGATTACCGCGATGAAGGTAAAGTGAACTTCTTTGAAGGTAACTATACGGAGTACAGTGATTGGATTAAGAAAACATTAGGCGCTCAGGCTGCTGAACCACATCGTATTAAATACAAGCGTATGACTAAATAGTAATAACGATTATTTGATACTCATCATAAGGGCCGCATTAAAGCGGCCTTTTTATTAGACTTACAACAAACCAGATATCATACTTAGAGATTAAACTTATAATATAAGGAACATATTATGATTGAACGACGCAAATTCTCACGCGTAGTGTATCAAGCAAACATCACTCTTCAGCAAGATGATAAGCAATGGAAAGGCTCTTTGGTTGATTTATCTCTGCATGGATTACTTATCAATTTAGCAGATGACGAAGGGATTAAAGAAAACTCTGAATTTAACGTGCGATTTACGCTAAATGATAGTGATATTGATATCAGTGCTGAATGCAAACTGATAAATAGAACAGATAACACGCTAAGACTCTGTATAAGCCACATAGATATTGATAGTATTAGCCACCTTAAACGCCTAATTGAACTCAATGTCGGCAACAGTGATATGTTGTTACGCCAACTATCAGAGTTAACCACATTAACCTAAAGTAATAAGTTGCCATTCTATGCCAGATAAAATTCGTATTTCCGTTTCTCATAACAAAGGAACGCGCTTCTTCGCTCTTTCTCCAAAACGGAAAAACCTTGTTATTTTATCTCTTTTATTGGGACTTGGCTCATTTACACTAAGTGCTTTTGGTCTGCATTATTTTTATCAAAAGCAGCAAGCATCTGAATTGGCAATCGCTCAACTTCAAGTACAAAACGGGGAACTCAACAACCTCATTATTGAAAATAATGATAGTAACTACGAATTAACTCAACAGCTTGAAGCCAAAGAAAATGAATTTATCGTAATCAGCCAACGAATTGAAGATGTTGAATCAGTACTTGGATTACAAGATATCTCTGAAGAAGATACGCTATTATCTGAAAAGACATTAGAACAACGACTGGATGTCGCAGCCATTGATTCTGCAGTTAGAGCGACCATGTTTCGCTTAATACCCAACGATACCCCTATTGATTTTATTCGAAATTCATCCAGTTTTGGGAAAAGAACAAACCCTATTTCAGGCAAAAGACAACGTCATTTAGGGCAAGACCTTACCTGTAAGCGTGGTACAGAAATTTATGCACCAGCTGATGGCGTTATTGAACTCGCCCGACCAAGTAAGAAAGGTTATGGTAATTTACTTAAGGTTCAGCACTCTTTTGGGTTTATGACCATGTACGCTCATTTACAAAAATTTAAAGTGCGTTCAGGGCAATTTGTAAAAAAAGGGGACCTAATCGCGACCTGTGGTAATACCGGTAATTCAACAGGACCACACCTTCATTATGAAGTACGCTTCTTAGGTCGAGTATTAAACCCTCAATCTTTTATCGACTGGACCCCAGAGAGCTTTGAGAGCTTATTTGAAAAAGAACGAAGTGTTAAATGGACTCCGCTAGTTGAAATCATGAATAACATGGTAAAACTGCAATTAAAGTTAACTCAAAAACCAACCGTTGAGCAAATAGAAGCAATTAATACCGTAAAAGCTGAACAACAATCAATGACGAAGTTAACTCAATAATGCTATAAATTAACTAAAACAAAAAAGGTGAGCAAATGCTCACCTTTTTTGTTAATCGTAAATTAATGCATGGTATAACTAGCTTCGCTCTCTATGAATTGAATCATTCGCTTGTCTAAGTAAGCTCTTACTTTCAATTAAAAACTGCTCTGCATAATCACCAAACCAATGCTCAACTTCTTTAAAGTTATCAATAAAACCTTCGCGATTATGATTTTCTAATAATGCAATTGCATCACCAAATCGTTGATGGAAGCGCTTTATCATTTCAATATTTTCTTCTGATGAAAGAATAATATCAGCATATAGATTAGGATCTTGTGCAAACAATCGACCAACCATTAATAGCTCTAAACGATAGATTGGTGAACTTAGATTAAGTAACTGTTCAATATCTGGGTTTTCTTTCGCAAGATGTTGACCGTATGCAAAAGAGGTAAAATGACGTAAAGCTTGGATCAGAGTCATACCATGATCATGTTCTGATGCTGAAATATCACGAACAATAGCACCCCATATTTCAAACTGCTGTTTAAGCCAAGCGTAACTTTCTTTATTGCGCCCATCACACATAACAATTACTTGTTTCGCTAAACTAGGCACATCTGGACCAAACATAGGGTGCAAGCCAACGACAGGCCCTTTATGAATATCCATCATCGCTTGAAGTGGTTTTTTCTTTATCGAGGTTAAATCACATAGAATACAATCTTCAGCTAAGCCAGATAATTTATTAATGACATCAACAGTTAAATTAATTGGGACGGTAACGACAACCATTCCAGCCCCATCTAAGATGGTCTCTGCATTATTCCAATCCTGGCTGCCTAAAATACGAACTTCATAACCAGATAACTTAAACATTTTGGCAAATAAGCCACCAAGTTGACCATTACCACCAATAATAACAATAGGTCTTAATTCAGGTTTTAAACACTTAAATCCTGAATCATTTTCACTACTGTAAGATTCACGCATTGTGCGACGCAGGATATCTTCAATTAACGAGGGCGGCACCCCTTTTTTCTCAGCTTCTAATCGTCTTGATGCCAACATTGCAGCTTCTCGACTTGGATCGTAAATAGGTAATCCATGAGCACTTTTTACTTCACCTACTTGCTCAACTAAATGCAGTCGTTGAGCCAAAAGATCCAGCATTTGCTTATCCACTGTATCTATTTGATCGCGTAAGTGATTCAGTTCTACCGCCATCTCGTTTTATCCTTTTAAACGCTCTTCCAATACTGGAGTTAATTCTTTATGAGTATGGCGTAATAGTGCCTCAGTTGATTCCCAATTGATACACGCATCCGTGATAGACACCCCATATTTCATCTCTGATAATGGGATATCTGAAGGTTGGTTGCCTTCATTCAAATGGCTTTCAATCATTAAGCCAATAATCGATTTATTACCTTCACGAATTTGATGAATTACGTCTTCTGCGACCAATGGCTGACGTCGGTAATCTTTACGTGAATTAGCATGGCTGCAATCAACCATCAAGGCAGCATCCAGCTCTGATTTCGCTAACTCTTCTTCGCATTCAGTGACAGAGACTGAATCATAGTTTGTTTGCTTACCACCACGTAGAATCACATGGCCATTTGGATTACCTTGCGTTGTTAGTAATGCAACTTGACCTTCATTATTGATCCCCATAAAGCGGTGACTAGAAGCAGCAGCCTGCATCGCATTAATTGAAGTCGATAAACTACCATCAGTACCGTTTTTAAAACCAACAGGAACAGAAAGGCCACTCGCCATTTCACGGTGTGTTTGTGATTCTGTTGTACGAGCACCAATAGCCGCCCAGCTAAATGTATCACCAATATATTGTGGGCTAATTGGGTCTAGAGCTTCAGTCGCTAATGGTATCTCCATCTCTGCTAAATCAACTAAAAGCTGTCTTGCTGTATGCAGACCACCTTCTATATCAAAAGAGCCATCAAGATGAGGGTCATTAATCAAACCTTTCCAACCGACTGTTGTTCTTGGTTTTTCAAAGTAAACACGCATTACAATATACAATTGATCTTTAAGATCTTCAGAGATCACTTTCAATCGCTTAGCGTATTCTTTTGCTGCATCAATATCATGAATTGAGCATGGACCACATACTATTAATAAGCGGTGATCGGCTTTATGGATAATATTGGAAATAGTTTGGCGAGATTGCTGAATAAATTGGCGAGCATTATCGCTTAGTGGAATTTTATTTTTTAATTCTTGTGGCGTGATCAGCACTTGTTCATCGCTGATATTGATATTACTTAGTTCGCTTTTTTTCATTCCTACACCTGTAAACTTTTATTTCCATTAACAGTCTTTTTAGACAAGTAGAAATAATGTAACAGGTATAAGATAAAAATCAACTAACTGTAATAAAATAAATACGATAATTAACTTTGTAAACTTATATTTACAGTTTGATTTGCTTATAAAAAAAGGTGCGCTGATAACAGCACACCTTCATAGCACATTTGAGAAACATTCTCGTGTGCGTTACTTTTTAGTCAGCTTCTCTTTAATACGAGCTGATTTACCAGAACGCTCACGCAGGTAGTACAACTTGGCACGACGTACTGCACCGCGACGTTTAACTTCAATGCTGTTAACGATTGGAGAGTGAGTTTGGAACGTACGCTCAACACCTTCACCGTTAGAAATTTTACGTACAGTAAACGCTGAGTGTAGACCACGGTTACGAATAGCGATTACAACGCCTTCGAATGCCTGTAGACGCTCACGCTCACCTTCTTTAACTTTAACTTGAACTACAACAGTATCACCTGGTGAAAACTTAGGTAGATCTTGCTTTAGTTGCGCATCTTCAATTGCTTTAATGATGTTGCTCATTTTTTGTATATCCTAGAATAAACTGATACTAAATTTCTTAATTACTTACTTTGCTGATGTTCTTCACGAACAAATTCAGCTAGTAATAATTCCTGTTCGTCAGTCAGAGCTAGATTTCCCAGGAGCTCTGGTCTTCTTAACCAAGTACGGCCTAACGATTGTTTCATTCGCCAACGAGCGATATCTTTATGATTCCCAGATTTAAGCACACTAGGTACTTCCTTACCATCCAAAACCTCAGGTCTTGTATAGTGCGGACAATCTAACAAACCGTCTGCAAAAGAATCTTCTTCAGCGGACGCAAAATCTCCTAACACCCCCGGAACAAACCGAGAGACAGAATCAATTAGCGTCATAGCAGGGAGTTCCCCACCTGTAAGCACAAAATCACCAATTGACCATTCTTCGTCAACTTCGGATTGTATTATGCGCTCATCTACTCCTTCGTATCGGCCACAAATCAGAATTATATTCTCACTTGTTGCCAACTCCTCAACACCAGCTTGATTCAGCGTACGGCCTTGAGGTGAAAGGTAAATCACTTTCGTCTTGCCTGGTGCTGCTTCTCTGGCTGCAGTAATGGCGTCGCGCAAAGGCTGAACCATCATTAACATACCAGGACCACCACCATAAGGTCGGTCATCAACAGTGCGATGTTTATCTTGAGTGAAATCTCTAGGATTCCATGTCTCTATAGATAAAAGACCTTTTTTAATTGCTTGGCTAGTTACCCCAAAATCGGTAACCGAACGGAACATTTCAGGAAATAGGCTTATAACCCCAACCCACATGTGCCCTCGCTTTACCTAGGGTTTAGAACCCAGGATCCCAGTCAACTTCGATCCGTTGAGCCTCACGATCAATTAACTTGATCACTTGCTCATCAATAAAAGGAATCAAACGTTCCTTTTTACCAAAAGCATCTTTCAGGTTTGCTTTGACTACAAGAACATCGTTTGATCCGGTTTCAAAGATATCGTCAACAATACCTAGGCCGTAACCTTGGCTTGTAACGACTTCCATACCAAACAATTCACGCCAGTAGAATTCATCTTCTGACAGCTCAGGTAGTGCATCTGCTTTAACTGCAATTTCTAGGTTAGTATAAGTTTGAGCTTCTTCTCTAACTTCTAACCCTTCCAGTTTGCACACCAAACCTTTATGACGTTTCCAGCTTTCGACTGAAAACTCGACCCACTCGCCTTTTACTTTTACAAGTAATGGTTTGTAATCGAAAATGCTTTCAGGTTGATCAGTAAAAGAAACTACTTTCAACCATCCACGAATACCATAGGAAGCACCGAACTTACCTACAACAATTACTTCGTCTTGCTTACTCATAAAATCTTTACCTTTAACCAACTAAATTAAGCCGCTTTGTTAGCGTCTTTAACTAGCTTAGCTACACGATCAGAAAGACCAGCGCCTAAACCAACCCAATGGTTAACGCGATCAAGATCTAAACGAAGACCTTCTTCTTGACCTTGTGCTGTAGGGTTAAAGAAACCTACTTTCTCAATGTAACGACCAGTTGATTTAAAACGGCTGTCCGCTACTACGATTTGATAAAATGGACGCTTCTTAGCGCCGTGACGTGCCAAACGAATGGTAACCATATCGTCCTCTATTTGCTTCGTACAAAAATTAAATTGGCCCAAAAAAATAATCTTTTCTTGAGCCCTCGTGCCAAAATAAAGCCCCGGAATTTTACTCTTATGAGCTTTCAATGCAAGGGCTTTAGTTACTTTTTCACCAATTATTTCTGTAATTAGTGAAAAAATTGGGTAAAAAAGGTGCGCTAGGTTAAATTTATCAATAAATTAACTTGTCGCACCTTGTTATCTAATTAATAGATTTTAACAATTTCAAACGGTACTTAGCGACCAAAGCCACCCATACCTCCGCCCATTCCACCCATCATGCCTTGCATATTACGCATCATGCCTTTCATTCCACCCTTCTGCATTTTTTTCATCATTTTCTGCATTTGAGTAAATTGTTTAAGCATACGGTTTACATCTTGTACTTGAGTACCAGAACCAGCTGCAATACGTTTTTTGCGAGAACCTTTGATAAGTTCAGGGCGTTGACGTTCTTTCATCGTCATGGAATTAATAATAGCTTCCATTTGATTAAACATCTTGTCATCAACTTTATCTTTTACATTATCTGGTAGCTGAGACATTCCTGGAAGTTTATCCATCATGCCCATCATGCCACCCATGTTCTTCATTTGACCAAGCTGTTCACGGAAGTCTTCAAGATCAAAACCTTTTTTCTCTTTGAATTTTTTCGCTAACTTCTCAGCTTTTTCTTTATCTACATTCTTTTCAAGATCTTCAATCAAAGAAAGAACATCACCCATGCCTAAGATACGTGATGCAATACGCTCAGGGTGAAAAGGTTCTAGTGCATCAGTTTTTTCACCAACACCTAAGAATTTAACTGGCTTACCTGTAATGTGACGAACAGAAAGTGCAGCACCACCACGAGCATCACCATCAACTTTCGTTAAGATAACACCGGTTAATGGTAACGTATCACCAAATGCTTTTGCCGTATTCGCCGCATCTTGACCTGTCATTGCATCAACAACAAACAGGGTTTCAATTGGGTTTACATGTGCATGAAGTTGCTTAATTTCATCCATCATCTCAGCATCAACAGCTAAACGACCTGCTGTATCGACAATGACAACATCAAAGAATTTTAATTTTGCATGGCTGATTGCACCATCAACAATATCAATTGGTTTTTGATCTGCGGTTGATGGGAAGAAATCTACTTCAACTTCTCCAGCTAATGTTTCTAGCTGTTTGATTGCAGCTGGACGATAAACATCGGCAGATACAACTAATACACTCTTTTTATCTCTTTCTTTTAATAGCTTTGCTAGTTTAGCTGTACTGGTTGTTTTACCCGCACCTTGTAAACCTGCCATTAAAATAACCGCAGGAGGCTGACAAGCTAAATTAAGGGCTTCATTAGAATCCCCCATTACCGCTTCTAGTTCAGACTGAACGATCTTAATAAACTCTTGGCCTGGAGTTAGGCTTTTTGATACTTCAACCCCAACAGCGCCTTCTTTTACTCGCTTAACAAAATCACGAACCACAGGTAAAGCAACGTCTGCCTCTAATAGAGCCATACGAACTTCACGCAGTGTTTCTTTAATGTTTTCTTCTGTTAATCGACCTTTACCACTGATATTTTTCAGGGTCTTGGATAGTCTATCCGTTAAATTATCAAACATATTCTTGCGCCTACTTTGCGACCATTTCTCGATTATACCTAAATCTGAGACGTTATAATGAAAATTTTTTATCCTAACTGAATCACACCTACCGAGATTGACCTCTAAAGGGTATAATCAAAATGTTGATAAACTAAATGATCAGTGAATTATGGATACGATTACAGCAATTAGTGCTGCTCTTTTTTACTTTCTTGCGTTAGGTTTTGTTATTTCAGGCTTAGCTAGCCAAAATAAAATCCAAGCAAACATTGTCTTTATTTGTGCATTTCTTGCACTGGTTTTGCACGCCTGGCAGTTGAAAGAGCTCATTCTAAATAGCTTTGGACAAAACTTAAGTATTTTAAATGTCGCTTCTCTCATTAGCTTCATTATCTCTTTAGTTATGAGTGTCTCTATGCTCAAATTTAGAGTGTGGTTTATTCTGCCTGTTGTTTATAGCTTTTCAGCGATTAACTTATTAGCTGCAACGTTTCTCCCTGGCGCCTTTATTACTCACTTAGAAACTCATCCAAGTTTATTAATTCATATTTCTCTGGCACTGTTTGCTTATTCTACCTTAATGATAGCCACACTATATGCACTACAACTGGCTTGGTTAGATCATAAATTAAAAACGAAAAAATCTTTGACCATTAATCCAAACCTTCCACCATTAATGATGGTAGAACGCCAACTTTTCAAGATCATTCTGGTCGGTTTAGGATTATTAACTCTCACATTATTGACCGGCTTCACATTCATTCAGGATATGGTCGCTCAAGGCAAGATGCATAAAGCGGTTCTTTCTTTTATCGCATGGGTAATTTACGCCGTATTAACTTGGGGACATTACCGCCAAGGTTGGCGTGGACAAAAAGCTTTATGGTTTAGCCTTATTGGTGCATTTATATTAACACTGGCTTATTTTGGTAGTCGTTTCGTTCAAGAGATAATTTTAACTTAATTTAACGATAGCTAACTCACTTTTCATGATCAAAGTTGACACACTTTCTGTTAATGCTGTAAATACGATATACTATATTTTTAAAATGAGGATCAAGACACTTGGACGACATATCAACAGGCGCCCTATTTACTTTACTAGCTATACTCATTGTTATGTCAGGTTACTTCTCAAGCTCTGAAACGGGCATGATGTCGTTAAACCGCTATCGCCTAAAGCACCTTTCTAATCAAGGGCACAAAGGGGCGAAGCGCGTAGAAAAATTACTAAGCCGTCCTGATCGTCTTATCGGTCTTATCCTTATTGGTAATAACCTCGTAAATATCCTAGCCTCAGCGATTGCCACCATTCTTGGTATGCGTCTTTATGGTGATTATGGTGTAGCTATTGCCACTGGTATACTAACACTTGTTATCCTTGTCTTTGCGGAAGTAACACCAAAAACCCTTGCGGCTATGTACCCAGAGCGTGTTTCTTACAGTAGTAGTATCGTATTGAACGTGCTAATGAAGATACTTTCTCCATTAGTTATCTTAGTGAACTTTATTACCAATGGTTTTCTTAAACTTCTTGGGCTTGGCGCAAACCATAGTGATAAAGATAACCTAAGCTCAGAAGAACTTAGAACCGTTGTTCATGAAGCGGGTGGCCTAATCCCTCGTCGTCACCAAGACATGCTAATCTCTATTCTCGATCTTGAACACGTAACTGTGAACGACATCATGGTTCCTCGTAGTGAAATCACGGGCATTGATATCAATGATGATTGGAAATCTATTTCACGCCAACTAGCACACTCACCTCATGGTCGTATTGTTCTGTACCGTGACCAAATTGACGAAGTCGTTGGTATGCTACGCTTACGTGAATCATATCGTTTAATGCTTGAGAAGAATGAATTTACTAAAGAAACGCTTTTAAGAGCGGCAGATGAGATTTACTTTATTCCTGAAGCAACGCCATTAAATAGCCAACTACTTAAGTTTCAACGAAACAAAGAACGTATTGGATTGGTTGTTGATGAATATGGTGACATCCAAGGGTTAATTACACTTGAAGATATTTTAGAAGAAATTGTCGGAGAGTTTACAACGTCTATGGCACCAAGCTTAGCCGAAGAGATCACGCCTCAACCTGATGGCAGCTTCATGATTGAAGGCAGCGCTAATATTCGAGATATTAACAAAGGACTAAAGTGGGACTTGCCTACCGATGGGCCAAGAACATTAAATGGTTTAATCCTCGAACATTTAGAAGAGATCCCAGAGACTGAAATTAGCCTTGAGATCGAACAGCATAATATGAAAATTATTGCGGTTGAAGAGAATAAAATCAATTTAGTTAAAGTATTTCCTAGTCCCGAAGATACAAAATAACAGCATAAAAAAAGCCCGTTTTTATACGGGCTTTTTTATATCAATGAATTATAAAATTAATCAACAGACAGCTCTTTTAGCATTGAATCAGGTAATGCAAGCTCATCGTTTTTATTTACTCGAATACCTGAAGCTAGAATAGCCGTCGCGATTGCTTTTGCTTCTTCTAACGAATGCATTGCGTAAGTACCGCACTGATATTCATTAAGTTCAGGGATCTTGTTCTGAGCTTCTACTTTTAACACATCTTCCATTGAAGCAATCCAAGCGTCAGCAACAGTTTGCTCTACTGGCGTACCAATTAAGCTCATGTAAAAACCAGTGCGGCAGCCCATAGGTGAAATATCGATGATTTCAACAGAAGAACCATTAAGATGATTTCGCATAAAGCCAGCATATAAATGCTCTAACGTATGAATGCCTTTCTCAGATAAGATGTCTTTATTTGGTGCAGTAAAACGTAAATCAAATACCGTGATCGTATCACCCTTAGGGGTTTGCATTGTCTTTGCAACACGAACAGCAGGCGCTTCCATACGAGTATGATCTACAGTGAAGCTATCTAATAGTGGCATATTCTAATCCTTTAATTTATGAATGATGGCTTACCACCACCAACTACTTTGTCGTTCAAGCTCAGCTTTACATTGCTTTAATTGCCAGCCATATGTCTTCGCTTGAGATTCAACCTTACGAGCTATCTTAATCAATTGTGGTTTACTTTGGTAGCTTTTGCGTTTGTATCCACCTCTACCTTCATGATAAGCAAGGTACTGGTTGTAAGGATCCCATTTAGAAATACCTAAACGCTTTTGCGTACCGTCAGTATACCAACCTATAAACATTATCGCATCATCAAAACTACTGCGTGACCCACCACCGGTTGCATCTTCATATTCACCCCATACTGGATCTTGCGCCTGAGCGTAGCCATAAGCAGAGCTTGGACGACTCCAAGGAATAAAGCCAAGCAGTTTTGTTCTTGGAGGACGCACATCAGAACGAAAGCTACTCTCTTGCTTCATAATCGCCATAGCAACATTGATAGGGGTTCCATACTCTTCAGTCATGTCTTTGGCATCATCATACCAACCACTTTTTTCACGAAAAATATCACACAAATTATCTTGTTTCGTTGGAGGAGCGGTCGCACACCCTGTTAATATCGAAAATGTTACTGCAACAATTATCAGTTTATAATTCATTATTATCACTCAATAAAAAAGCACTGTTACTCATCAAATAACAGTGCTTTGTTTAATCTAACCTCAATTACTTCAAGTAACTAAAGTAATCTTCTAAATAATCAGAAAATGATTGTGTATCTGCATTTTCTATTTCTTTCTGGGCAAGAATAGAACGCTCAACTTCTGCATCCAACTCTTCTTTACTATAAAAATTGTATTGGTGATTTAAGTGAGTTTCACGATGTTTTACCGCCAGTTCACAACCAACCGTTCCAATACCGCCACCTTTCTTCGTTTCAGCTAATAATCGACCTGATATCGTTAGTTCAGGATCATTGATCATTGCCGTTAAACGTTGATGGGTTTGTTGGTATTCATCATCGCCATTAATCGCATCCATCTCTTTAGCGATAATAAGTAAATCAGCAAATACTCGTTCAGCCCATGCTTTTTGAGTTAATCGCTCACCTTGGCAGCCAATTTGCAGCTCTAAACCTGGCTTGCGACCTTTTTCAACGATCTTATTCCAATTATCTTTCCAGCACGCCATTTCACTGTCATTCATCGGTGCTGAGTCAGTTAATACTGCCCATGTTAGGAATAAGTCTAAGAATCGAACTTGGTCTTTATCAACCCCAACAGGGCTAAATGGATTCACATCTAAAGAACGAACTTCAATGTACTCAACGCCATCATTCTCTAGAGCAACAGATGGTCTTTCACCATTTTTTGCTACACGCTTAGGGCGAATTGGAGCGTAAAGTTCGTTTTCAATTTGCAATACATTCGCATTCAATTGAATCTGTTTATCACCTTCTTTTAGTCCAATTTTTGCAAATTCATCTGAAGGCATTCGTATGGCTTTATTTAAACCATCAACATATTCATTAACGCTGTTTAAACTAATTTTTAAGTCACTTTGAGAATCATTAGTGTATCCAAGATCACTTAGACGTAATGAGGTTGCATAAGGTAAATACAATGTTTTACCCAGTGATTCAAATTCCATTGCCGTTTCACGACCTTGAATAAATGAACTACATAGCGCAGGAGACGCACCAAAGAAGTACGGAATTAACCAGCCAAAACGGTAGTAATTTCGGATTAAACCAAAGTAAGCGTCAGAGACAGAGGCTTTTCTTTCTTCTTCTGATTGCGCGCCAAATAACTCATCCCAGAATTCAGTTGAGAAAGAGAAATTAAAATGCACACCAGAGATCACTTGCATCACACTACCATATCGACGCTTTAAGCCTTCACGGTAGGTTGTTTTAAGTTGACCAACATTTGATGAGCCATATTGGGCCAGCGTAATATCATCATCATGAGTAACAAAACATGGCATCGAAAGTGGCCATAGCTTCTCTTCACCCATGTGTGAAACTGTATAGTGATGCACATCTTCAAGTTGTTGTATTACTGTATCCACATCGTTTGATACAGGCGTAATAAACTCTAATAAAGATTCTGCAAAATCTGTCGTTATGTATTTATGCGTTAATGCTGAACCTACGCCTACTGGATGTGGCTTAGAAGAAAGCGATGCACCTAGAGTAAATCTTAGGGTCTCTCTTTCAATTCCTCGGCCTATTTTTTTAAATGCCTTAGGATTGGAAGCGACTTTCTGTAATCGGTTGATAAATTCGGTCAAAATACAATCTCGCTATTGAGGTAAGTTCAACATCACAATGTTGATTTATATCCTGAGATACTAACAAATTTTAATGAGAGTTGGATACGAAAAAACGGCAATATATGCTTGATATTGCCGTCTTTCTAATAAAATTTACTTCTTAGGGGTTAGTAACTCTATTGGTAACCCTAGTGTTTTCAATTTTGGCATTAATGATTTTTCATCACCAACAACAATAATTTGATATTGTGTCGGGTCAAACCATTTTGAAGCCAATGTATTGAGATCACTGCGGCCCAATGTTGCTATCAACTCATTTTGCTCATCGATAAAATCTTCATCTAACGAGTAAGTTAAGATCTTACCTAATAAACTCGCTTTCTGACTCGGCGTTTCATACTTTAGCGCATCTTGTTGGCCTACGGCTAAACGCATGAAATTTAATTCATCCATCGTCATACCATCAGTTTCAAACTTTTTCATTTCAGAAATAAATTCTTGGATTGATTCTAAAGTGACGTCTGCACGAACTTGAGCATAGAAAATCGACATCCCAATTTCTTTGTTACCAAATAAAGAGCCTCCAGCACCATAGGTATAGCCTTTATCTTCACGAAGATTTTGGTTAATTCGACTATTGAAGTTGCCGCCCAAATTAAAATTAGCTAGCTGAGTTTTATATAGCTCTCCGGTTGCATCATATTGCATACCTTGACGAACAAAACGGATCACACTCTGCGGTGCATTCGGTTTATTGACCAGATAGATTTTTTGCTGATTCAACACCGGTAGTTTCTGTGGTGCTAATAAACGTGGCGCTTCTCCTTGCCAAGCAGCTAAGAAAGATAATTTAGATACAAGATCTGATTTAGTAATGTCCCCAACAGAAACAACTTGAGTACCAATTGGCGTATAGTTCTCTTTATAGAATTGTTTTATATCATCAATCGTTAAACTCTTAACTGATTCCAATGACCCATCAGGGGCACGATCAAAAATAGTTCCGTCAAATAAAACCTCACGAGTCGCTTGGGACGCTAACCACGATGGCTTCTGATGCTCATACACTAACCCTTCAACCGCTTGTTTTTGTAAGCGCTCAAAATCAGCCTCTTTAAAGGCAGGGGAAAATAGCATGTCATTAACGATCGCTAGAGTTTGATCGATATTCTTCGTAAGCGATGCTATTGAAATTGTCGTCGTATAAGTGCCTGTATTAAATGAGATTGAACTGCCTAATTTATCCAACTCTTTTTGAATATCTTCTGCAGAACGCTCTGTTGTTCCTTCTTCCATCATTGCCGCAGTCAGCTCAGCTAAACCTTCCTTTCCTCTTACTACATATCGATTACCTGCAGGTATCGCTATTTGTAATTGAATGGTTGGCGTCTCAATGGCTTCAGTTCCTAATATTTCAATATCGTTCGTCAACTTTGCACGATAGATATCAGGTGTTGTTGCAGTAACGCCCTTTGATGGTTGAGGCATAATAGAACGATCAAAATCATCAACCGCTTTACGTACTTCTAAATCATTTTCATCGAGTTTTTGATATTCAGGCAACTCTCGCTTAGGCGTAATAAAGTTTGGCTTTTCAACTTGAAGTTGTGTTTTCCCTTTAGGCACAACACTCAGCGTCACTTTATATTTGTTCGCGATGTAAGTATCGAATGCTTGAGATACTTTTTCAGGAGTCACGGCTTTTAACTCTGCTAGTTGTTTTTCTAGCTGGTTAGGCTGACCATAGAATGTCTCATTTGACGCAAGTTGAGATACTTTTCCTGATACAGATTGTAGACCAAATATCGCCCCAGCTTCTGCACTACCCTGCACTTCAGCTAAATCTTCTTTTGATACACCTTCTTTTTCAAACTTCTCCAAAACATCCATAATCTCACTGTATGCAGACGCTAAACCATTATTGTCACCAGAGTCTGTCATGGCATAAACATACATGGTACACGACAGCTCAGCACAATCATGAAATGCACCAGTATCGACAACTTTACCTGTCTTCACTAGTTCTTGATAAAGTAAGCTTGTTTTACCATTACCAAGCAAAGTAGCTAACATATCGAGACTGGCTTCTGTTTCCTCACCTCGGTAAGTCGTAGGCCAACCAATCATGACCATCGGCTGTTGAATTCTATCTTCTAGGGTAATAAAGCGATTTTCTGTCAACGTCACAGGTTGCTTTGGTGCATTTTCAACTTCTGGTCCACGAGGGATTGAACCAAAGTATTTGTTCACCCACTCTAGTGTTTGTTTGCTGTCTAAATCACCACCGATAGTGATTACTGCATTATTAGGGCCGTACCAACGTAAGAAAAAGGCTTTAAGATCATTGACATCTACACGGTCTAAATCTTCAACATAGCCAATTGTCTGCCATGAATAAGGATGACCTTGTGGAAATAACGCTTCTCCCATACGCTCATAAATCAGCCCGTATGGACGGTTATCATAGTTCTGTCCACGTTCATTCTTCACCGTACTACGTTGGATCTCAAATTTCTTTTGAGAAACGGCGTCAATCAAGAATCCCATACGATCTGACTCTAGCCAGAGCATTTTTTCTAATTGATTAGCAGGTACGGTTTCAAAGTAATTCGTTCGGTCACGGTTCGTGGTGCCATTTAGCGTACCACCCGCTTCTGTGATGATTTTAAAGTGTTGCTGATCACCAACATTTTCAGAGCCTTGGAACATCATGTGCTCAAAGAAGTGTGCAAATCCTGATTTCCCGATCTCTTCTCGTGCAGATCCTACATGATAAGTAACATCAACATGCACAAGCGGATCAGAATGATCAGGACTTAAAATAACCGTTAATCCATTTTCTAATGTGTATTTTTGGTATGGAATAACCGTTGACCCTTCTTTCGGTAAGACTTGCTCAATTAAGGTGACACCTTGAGGTAAGTCTGATTTTTTTGGTGCTTCAAATTCTGAATTACTGCACCCAGACAAAGCCAATACTATCGACAGAGCTAATAATTTTTTCATTTTAATTCCTATAAAATTCCGTTTACCGCGAGCGATAGTAAAAGATATCGTGCAGCCTTTCCTATTCCAATTAAAATTATGCATGGCCAAAATTTCATTCGTAGCCACCCTGCAGCGAGGCAGAGAGGATCACCAATAACCGGTAACCAACTGAACAATAATGTCCAATAACCATATTTTTTTAACCATTGAATGGCTTTATGACCATGTTTCTGTGAAGAAGTTTTATCAGGAAGTAACAAACCAAGCCAATAATTTGTTATGCCACCCAGTGTATTTCCCAATGTTGCTACAGCAATAACTGTCCACATTGAAAAGCTGTCTAATTTTAACGCTGCAATTAAACTGGCTTCTGATGCTCCAGGTAATAAAGTCGCACTTAAAAATCCTGAACTAAATAATACCCATAATGCAGAATCTGCATTAAACCAATCAAACATGATTGCATTAATTCCATTAACTAAAATATATGCAATAAGCATAAAATAAAAAAGGGCGCATCTGCACCCTTTTTATTGTTAAGTTTTGTTCAATACTAACCTACGAGTGCCAATAAGATACCCGCAGCCACCGCGGAACCAAGTACACCAGCGACATTAGGCCCCATTGCATGCATCAATAAGAAGTTTTGAGGGTTTGCCTCTAGTCCTACTTTATTCACAACACGAGCTGCCATTGGTACTGCAGATACTCCAGCGGCACCAATTAATGGGTTAATATCTTCTTTCGAATATTTGTTTAAGATCTTAGCCATAATTAAACCACCAGCAGTGCCTACACTAAAGGCAACCGCGCCCAGTAGTAGAATACCTAAGGTTTCAACATTCAAAAATGTCTCGGCTTCTAGTTTTGATCCAACACCTAACCCTAAGAAAATAGTCACGACATTGATCAATTCATTTTGAGCAGTATTCGATAAACGATCAACCACACCAGATTCTTTCATCAAATTACCTAAACAGAACATTCCAACCAGTGGTGTTGCTGATGGTAAAAATAGAATCGTCATCAATAATACCGCAAGAGGGAAAATGATCTTCTCTGCTTTGCCAACATGACGCAGTTGAGCCATCTTAATTTGACGCTCTTCTGGTGTTGTTAGTGCCTTCATGATCGGCGGCTGAATAATTGGAACTAATGCCATATAACTATATGCAGCAACAGCAATTGCCCCTAATAAATCAGGCGATAGCTTACTGGCTAAGAAAATAGCGGTAGGCCCATCAGCACCACCAATAATTGCAATTGATGAAGCGTCAGCTAGCGTAAACTCCATCCCAGGAACAAAGTTAAGTAAGATTGCACCAAATAACGTAGCAAAAATACCTACTTGCGCCGCGGCACCAAGCCATAACGTTTTTGGATTCGCAATTAACGCTCCAAAATCCGTCATTGCCCCAACTCCCATAAAGATCAGAAGTGGGAAAATACCGGTTTCAATCCCGACGTAATAGACGTAGTAAAGCAAGCCGCCAGGCTCAGTAAAGCCTGCATTTGGAATATTAGCCAATACTGCACCAAAACCAATTGGTAACAGTAGTAATGGCTCGAATCCTTTTTTTATCGCTAAGAACAAAAGGCCACAACCCACTAAAATCATAATAAGTTGTTCAAACTTAAAATTAGCGATTGAGGTTTCATTCCATAATATTAATAAACCATCCATGTTTAACTTACCTTACGCTAGAGAAAGCAACGGTGTACCAACAGCTACCGCATCGCCTTCCTTAGTTAAAATATCCTGCACAGTACCATTACGTGATGCTCTGATTTCAGTTTCCATCTTCATCGCTTCAAGAATAAGTAGTACATCACCTTCAACCACTTCTGCGCCTGGCTGAACCAATACTTTAAAAATATTACCCGCTAATGGTGCATCAACTGACTCTGCATCAACGGCAGATAACTGAGGTGATTGAACCGGAGCTGGCTGTCCTGATACTGGAGCAACTGAAGAAATTACGCCTTGTGGGCCAACTTCAACATTATAAATCTGCCCATCAACTTTAACGCTGTAAGATTCAACACCACCTTTACCCGGAACTACTTTTACAGTGTCTTCGTCTTCGTCTTTTTCTGTACCAGGGGCTGGTTCAAAAGCATCTGGGTTATTACGATTGTTAAGAAACTTAAGACCCACTTGTGGAAACAATGCATAAGTAAGAACGTCATCAACTTGTTGTTCTGCTAATTCAATGTTGTCTTCTTTAGCTTTTGCAATCAATTCATCAGTTAAAGTGTGAAGCTCAGATTTCAATAGATCAGCAGGTCGACAAGTAATCGCTTCTGCACCATCCAATACTCGTGCTTGTAACTCTGCATCAACGGCAGCAGGAGCAGCACCATACTCACCTTTAAGTACACCAGCGGTTTCTTTTGTGATGCTCTTATAGCGCTCACCGGTAAGAACATTAATCACCGCTTGAGTACCGACTATTTGAGAGGTCGGCGTAACTAATGGAATATAGCCAAGATCTTTACGAACTTTAGGGATCTCCAACAATACTTCATCCATCTTATCAGCAGCACCCTGCTCTTTAAGTTGGCTTTCCATATTCGTTAGCATTCCACCAGGAACTTGAGCAATAAGGATTCGTGAATCAACACCTTTCATTTTTCCTTCAAATTTCGCATATTTCTTACGAACTTCACGGAAATAAGTTGCAATCGGTTCTAGTTGTTCAAGGTTAAGATTAGTATCACGACCAGTACCTTCTAGCATTGCCACTACAGTTTCTGTTGGTGTATGTCCATAAGTTTGGCTCATAGAAGAGATAGCCGTATCTAGAATATCAATGCCCGCTTCAACGGCCTTTAATGCTGTAGCTGTAGATAAACCCGTTGTTGCATGGCTATGTAACGCCAGAGGAACATCACACGATGCTTTGATTCGAGTGATTAGCTCTTCTGCTTCATATGGCTTAAGTAAGCCTGACATGTCTTTAATACATAAAGAGTGACAGCCTAAATCTTCAAGACGTTTTGCTAAATCAACCCATGTCTCTAAATTATGTACAGGACTAGTGGTATAAGAAAGTGTGCCTTGTGCGTGAGCACCAACATCAATCGCTGCTTTTACTGCTGTTTGAAAGTTTCTTACGTCATTCATCGCATCAAATATACGGAATACGTCCATACCGTTGGCATGAGCTCGTTCAACGAACTTTTCTACTACATCATCCGCATAATGACGGTAACCTAATAAGTTTTGACCACGCAATAGCATTTGCATTGGTGTATTAGGCATCGCCTTTTTCAATAAACGCAAACGCTCCCACGGATCTTCGCCTAGATAACGAATGCAGGCATCGAAAGTTGCACCGCCCCATGTTTCTAATGACCAATAGCCTATCTTATCCAACTGCTCAGCAATTGGCAGCATATCTTCAACGCGCATACGAGTCGCGAAGAGTGATTGATGGGCGTCACGAAGTACCACATCAGTGATAGAAAGTGGTTTAGACATACTTACAAACTCCTTGTAATAATTTTCCTAAAACAGATTATTTATGCTTTTGACGGTGTAATTTAACCGCAGCAGAAATTGCCGCAATAACTTGAGGCTGTACTGTTGTTTGATCGGGATCTAGATTTTTTTGGACAGCTAGTACCTGTTTTGGAGGTAACTCCACAGGCAACAACTTAGACATGAGTTGAACTAGGTAGACTAGAATGGTGAGGAATACAAATACGACGCCCATGCCAGTTAGCATTAGCGTTGCAGCTTCCAATAGTAGACTTCCAATGTCTGTCATCTTTTATTCCTTTTATGATGATAGTGACAATGTACAATTTAGTATGTTACTTACTAACGAATTTTGTTCTTTTATTCTAAAAAGAAAGAGTGATTATCTCGACATCAAAGTTTTTGTCAAACTCGAAACAATCTAAATATATTCAAAAAAGAATAAAATGGCGAGATATATCCATACACTGCCACCTTTATCTTTAATATAAACTGATTACAATCAAACTACCTAATAATAACCTGAATTTCAAATCATTTAATAATAGTATCAATTAATTAACTTGATTTCTTATAGGCATAAAAAAACCCGACCATAAAGATCGGGTTCTTTTAAAGAATGGTGCGCCAGGGAGGATTCGAACCTCCGACCGCCTGGTTCGTAGCCAGGTACTCTATCCAGCTGAGCTACTAGCGCACAGTAATTCTAATTGTCTTTGTAACTATAGTATTGTAACCAATAAACAGTTACAAAAAGAAAAAATGGTGCGCCAGGGAGGATTCGAACCTCCGACCGCCTGGTTCGTAGCCAGGTACTCTATCCAGCTGAGCTACTAGCGCACAGTTAATTCTGATTGTCTTTGTAACTATGTATCGTAACCGATAAACAGTTACAAAAAGAAATATGGTGCGCCAGGGAGGATTCGAACCTCCGACCGCCTGGTTCGTAGCCAGGTACTCTATCCAGCTGAGCTACTAGCGCACAGTATAATTCTAATTGTCTTTGTAACTTTATATTGTAACCAATAAGCAGTTACAAAAAGAAAAAATGGTGCGCCAGGGAGGATTCGAACCTCCGACCGCCTGGTTCGTAGCCAGGTACTCTATCCAGCTGAGCTACTAGCGCACAGTTAATTCTGATTGTCTTTGCAACTATGTATCGTAACCGATAAACAGTTACAAAAAGAAATATGGTGCGCCAGGGAGGATTCGAACCTCCGACCGCCTGGTTCGTAGCCAGGTACTCTATCCAGCTGAGCTACTAGCGCACAGTATAATTCTAATTGTCTTTGCAACTCTATATTGTAATTAATAAACAGTTACAAAAAGAAAAAATGGTGCGCCAGGGAGGATTCGAACCTCCGACCGCCTGGTTCGTAGCCAGGTACTCTATCCAGCTGAGCTACTAGCGCACAATAATTCTTTTATGTTCTTGCTGACCGAAACCAACAGAAACAAATAATGGCGGTGAAGGAGGGATTCGAACCCTCGATGCGGGTATAAGCCGCATACTCCCTTAGCAGGGGAGCGCCTTCAGCCTCTCGGCCACCTCACCGTTTTGTATTTCGCTTATTTGTGATTATCTGCAAACAATCACTGTTATTGACAAATAAATTCATCAATAAAAAGAATGGTGCGCCAGGGAGGATTCGAACCTCCGACCGCCTGGTTCGTAGCCAGGTACTCTATCCAGCTGAGCTACTAGCGCACAATAATTCTTTTATGTTCTTGCTGACCGAAATCAACAGAAACAAATAATGGCGGTGAAGGAGGGATTCGAACCCTCGATGCGGGTATAAGCCGCATACTCCCTTAGCAGGGGAGCGCCTTCAGCCTCTCGGCCACCTCACCGTGTTGAGGAGGCACATATTACGGTTTACCAAAAATATGTCAATGACTTTTTAAGTAAAAAATAACGCTTTTTGTTCAACAGCCTATGAAACAACCAAAATGAGCAAAAATAGAACGTTATACGTGGTTTGTGCCTTTGTTTGTACCTTGTTTCTGTTTATTTTCACCTAACTAAATTAGACAAAAATAAACAAGGCTGACAATGCCAGCCTCATTCATACGAATTAAAAGTTACCTTGCGTAGCAGCAGGTGTACCTTTTTCCGCTTGAATGCGCATGTAAATCTCTTCACGATGTACAGATACTTCTTTAGGTGCATTAACACCAATACGTACTTGGTTGCCTTTAACGCCTAGTACAGTAACTGTTACTTCATCACCAATCATTAAAGTTTCACCTACGCGGCGTGTCAGAATTAGCATTCGAATGCTCCTTGAGTAATCTCAGTTTTATAATAAATGTATGTATTGTCCGTTATCGCCTATTTTCATAAACGTCTCTGCTCAAGAAACAGCGATCATAAGGTTATTATCTTGTGATTGCTCTGTAATAACAAACGTTTTATGTAAAATTTCGGCTGCTTGTTCTAAATCAGCTTGATTAACGATAACCGACACACTTTTTGGCTCTTTATTGTGTTGATAGATATCAACACCATTAGCCTTCAGTTGATTGCAAGCAAGATCTGCCATCCCTTCAACTTTATCACCGACTAACGTCAGTATTGATAAGCTACTAATATTGCGTATTTTTGTATTAAATGCCAGTTTCAATTGTAAAAAAGTTGCTTTTGGCACAACAATTTTAAAACAACCACTTTGAGCCGTTAACTCTTCATACTGTTTCAGCAGTGCTGCTTGTTCTGTAATGGAGAGTCCTGTGCATTCAACGAGAAGTAAATCCTGCTTTAAAGCCAACCCTGTTACCGATGGACTCTCTTCAGGTTCTTCACAAATTAAAGTCCCTTCCCCCTCTTCAAATGAAGAAAGTACTCGTAACTTCACCGACGTTCTCCAAGCATGAGCAACTGAATGCTCTTGCAATACTTTAGCACCCGATTTAGCTAAAAGGTGCATATCAGAAAATGACACTTCCTTTAAACGACGAGTGTTAGCTACGTAGCGAGGATCAGAAGAATAAACGCCATCAACATCAGTAAATATCTGGCATTCATCTGCATTTAAGGCAGCAGATAACGCGACAGCTGTCGTATCAGAGCCGCCTCTTCCTAATGTGGTGATATTACCGTGAACATCACGACCTTGAAAGCCAGCAATAATTACCACATACCCTTTATCAACCCATTGAGTAATTAAATCAGTTTCAATATGCTCAATAGTTGCATCATTAAAGGTGCAGTTAGTATAAATACCCGCTTGGTCAGCCGTTAGAGAAATGGCTTTAACGCCTTTCTGATTTAAAGACATGGCTAGTAGCGCAATGGAAACCTGTTCTCCCGCAGAAAGGAGCATATCCAATTCACGAGGCTCAGGGGCCTCACTAATTTGATTTGCTAAGCTCATTAAGCGATTGGTTTCTCCGGCCATAGCAGAAACAGCAACAACGACATCATGCCCTTGTTGCTGTGCTGAAATGATACGTTCAGAAACAGATTGGATCCGTTCAACGGACCCAACTGATGTACCACCATACTTTTGTACGATTAATGCCACTGATACGACCTATTACAGACGCTCAGTTAGCCAAGCTTCAACAGAAGCTAGTGCCGCAGGTAATGCATTCACATCAGTACCGCCAGCTTGAGCCATATCAGGACGACCGCCGCCTTTGCCACCAACTTGTTGTGCAACCATATTCACTAATTCGCCCGCTTTCACTTGGCCAATAAGATCTTTAGTTACGCCAGCAATTAAACCAACTTTACCGTCATTCACATTACCTAACATGATAACGCAGCTGCCGATTTGATTTTTAAGCTCATCTATCATGCCACGAAGCGCTTTACTCTCTGCACCATCTAGCTGAGCAATAAGTACTTTTGTTCCTGCAATGTCTTGAACTTGATTGATCAGGCTTGCACCTTCTTGAGACGCTAGCTTATCTTTAAGCTGTTGGATCTCTTTCTCAAGTTGTTTTGCTTTTGATGCCGCTTCATTCAGCTTTTTATCTGCTGATTTTTGTTGTGCTTCAATCGCATCTAATGCTGCTTCACCAGTAACGGCTTCAATACGGCGGATACCCGCTGCAATGCCACTTTCTGACGTAATTTTAAATAGGCCAATATCACCAGTGCTTGATGCGTGAATACCACCACATAACTCAGTAGAAAATTCACCCATAGAAAGTACACGAACTTCATCGTCGTATTTCTCACCAAATAGAGCCATTGCGCCTTTTTCTTTAGCAGCATCAATGTCCATTAGGTTTGTTTCAATCTCATGGTTTAAACGCACTTGTTGGTTAACAATACGCTCAACTTTACGTAATTCATCAGCTTTTACGCCTTCAAGGTTAGAGAAGTCAAAACGTAAACCTTCCGCTTTAACTAATGAGCCTTTTTGAGTTACGTGCTCACCTAATACTTCACGAAGTGCTGCGTGTAATAAGTGGGTTGCTGAGTGATTTAAAGTAATCGCAGTACGACGCTCTTCATCAACTTGAGCCATTGCACTATCAGTCGTTGATAACACACCTTCAACTAACTTACCGTAGTGACCAATCGCATTACCTACTTTTTGAGTATCAGTAACAACAAACTTACCCGCTTCTACTGTAATAATACCCGCATCACCAGATTGACCGCCTGATTCAGCATAGAATGGCGTTGCATCTAAAATTAGAATCGCATCATCACCAGCAGAAAGAGTCTCAACTGCTTCACCTTCACGGAAGATTTCTAATACCGTTGCTTTTGCTTCAGTCGAATCATAACCATGGAATACTGTTTCAGATTCAACTTTGATCACTGCATTATAATCAGTACCAAATTGACCAGCTTCACGAGCACGTTGACGTTGTTCTTCCATCGCCTTCTCAAAACCATCTTCATCGATAGTTAATTCACGCTCACGAGCAACATCATTGGTTAAATCTGCAGGGAAACCGTAAGTATCGTAAAGTTTAAATACAGTTTCGCCGTCAAGAACGGTGCCTTCTAGGTTATCTAACGCTTCGTTCAGAATTACCATGCCGCGTTCAAGCGTACGACCAAAGTTTTCTTCTTCGATCTTAAGTACTTTTTCTACTAGCGCTTGCTGTTTTTTAAGCTCTTCGCCAGCCGTACCCATGATTTCAGCTAATGGCCCTACTAATTTATAGAAGTAAGAACCTTTAGCACCTAGCTTGTTACCGTGACGTACTGCACGACGGATAATACGACGTAATACGTAACCACGGCCTTCGTTTGACGGCATAACACCATCAACGATTAAATAAGAACAAGAACGGATGTGGTCAGCAACAACACGTAGAGATTGGTTTGAAAGATCATCGTAACCAACAACTTTTGCTGTTTCTTTAATTAGTGTTTGGAAAATATCAATTTCATAGTTTGAGTGTACGCCTTGCATGATTGCTGCAATACGCTCAATGCCCATACCTGTATCTACTGATGGCTTTGGAAGTGGTTCCATTGTGCCATCCGCTTGACGGTTGAACTGCATGAAAACGTTGTTCCAAATTTCGATGAAACGGTCACCATCTTCTTCAGGAGTACCTGGACGGCCCCCCCAAATGTGCTCACCATGATCGTAGAAAATTTCAGTACAAGGACCACAAGGACCAGTGTCACCCATTTGCCAGAAGTTATCTGATGCATAAGGTGCGCCTTTGTTATCACCAATACGAACGATACGGTCCGCAGGGATACCCATTTCTTTATTCCAGATTTCGAATGCTTCGTCATCTGTTTCGTAGATAGTCACTAATAGACGATCTGCAGGAAGATCTAAACGCTCTGTTAGGAATTCCCATGCGTATTTAATTGCGTCTTGCTTGAAATAATCACCAAAGCTAAAGTTACCTAGCATTTCAAAGAAAGTATGGTGACGAGCAGTAAAGCCTACATTTTCTAAATCGTTATGCTTACCACCAGCACGAACACAACGTTGAGCGGTAGTTGCACGAGTATAGTTACGCTTCTCTGAACCTAGGAAACAATCCTTAAATTGGTTCATACCGGCATTGGTAAATAGAAGAGTTGGATCATTTGCTGGAACTAGAGAAGAACTCTCAACAATTTGGTGTCCTTTGCTTTCAAAAAAAGCAAGAAACGCACGGCGGATCTCGTCAGTGCTCATATACATGTGGATATTCCTGATTGAATCGTAGGTTAACTCACTCTTGTACTCAGTTAAGACAAGCAGTGTTTTTTAGACAGAATTTCGAACATTGTATACGCAAATGAGAGCGAAATATAGATTGAGTAGAGCGATCAAGTAAGGAAAGAGAAATAATTCTATTTGTGATTAGGGCAGTCTCTTTTTATAGACGTAAAAAAGCCAAACACGATGGTTTGGCTTTCTATTATTTCACTAAAAATTGAATAAATTAAAACTCTTCGTTTTCTTCTTCAATTTTCTCTTCGATTTCAGGTTGCTCTTCTGCTGGTGTTAATAACATCTCACGCAGTTTATGGTCTAATTCAGTCGCAATTTCTACGTTCTCACGCATGAACTTAGAAGCATTTGCTTTACCTTGGCCAATCTTGTCGCCATTGTAGCTATACCAAGCACCTGCTTTATCTACTAATTTATGCTTAACACCTAAATCAATTAGCTCACCTTCACGGTTAAAGCCTTTACCATATAGAATTTGAGTTTCCGCTTGCTTAAATGGTGCTGCAATTTTGTTTTTAACTACTTTGATTCGAGTTTCGTTACCAACAACCTCATCACCATCTTTTACTGCGCCAGTACGACGAATATCAAGACGAACAGATGCGTAGAACTTAAGTGCATTACCACCGGTTGTCGTTTCTGGGTTACCAAACATCACACCAATTTTCATACGAATTTGGTTGATGAAGATACACATACAATTTGATTGTTTTAGGTTACCCGTTAACTTACGCATTGCTTGAGAAAGCATACGAGCTTGAAGACCCATGTGGCTGTCGCCCATTTCACCTTCAATCTCAGCTTTTGGCGTTAGTGCAGCAACTGAATCGACTACGATTACATCAACCGCTCCAGAGCGTGCTAATGCATCAACGATTTCTAATGCTTGCTCACCAGTATCTGGTTGAGAACATAGTAATTGGTCAATATCAACCCCCAGCTTTTGAGCGTAGATTGGGTCTAGAGCATGCTCTGCATCAATAAATGCACAGGTTTTGCCTGCTTTTTGTGCTTGAGCAATCGCTTCCAAAGTTAGTGTTGTTTTACCTGATGATTCAGGACCGTAGATTTCTACGATACGTCCCATTGGTAAACCGCCAGCACCTAGAGCAATATCAAGAGATAAAGAACCAGTAGACACAGTTTCAACATCCATTGTGCGGTTATCGCCCAACTTCATAATTGAACCTTTACCAAATTGTTTTTCAATTTGACCTAATGCTGCGGCCAGTGCTTTTTTCTTGTTATCGTCCATTTGATTCTCCAGATTTCTAGATCACTAAATCAGTTAATGATTAGTAGTATACTGTCTATTCATACAGTGTCCATAGGCTTGCTAGTTTTTTTATTAAATTTTCTATTGCGACTTAAGAAAAACAACCATAAACCATTGAATTAATTAAACTCTAACAACCTAGTCTTTATTGTGAGAAATGCATATTCGATCGCACTTTGCCTTACTTCACTACGATCACCAGTAAAATATACAGTAGTTTCTTGATGCCAATTAGTTTTATCTGCAAAACCAAAACACACAGTCCCAACAGGCTTATCTTCTGTTGCTCCTCCTGGGCCTGCAATGCCACTAATAGACACACTAATATCAGCATGACTGTTGTGTAACGTCCCTATTGCCATCTCTTTAACTACCGCTTCGCTTACCGCACCAAAAGCACTTAACATATCTAAACTAACACCCAATGACTCTTGCTTTGCTTCGTTACTGTAGGTCACAAAACCACGTTCAAACCAAGCAGAACTCCCTGCATTCTCTGTCGCACAAAAAGCAACACCACCACCAGTACACGATTCTGCACAAGCCATCGTTTTGCCTTGTTGCATTAATAGCTCGCCAACTTCTTGCGCGAGTTGAGCATTTTTTGTCATATTCATTAAATTCTTCCTGTCTTGATTCGAATTTTATTGATTCTATCTTTGATTGCCGCTTTGATTCACGTATTCTTAGCAACAAATATTCTCAACACTCATTAGGTCTCGTTGTGGCAACAAAATCAACTGAAAAACACACCCCAATGATGCAACAGTACTTGCGTTTAAAATCTGAAAATCCGGATATCTTACTGTTCTATCGTATGGGCGACTTCTATGAGCTTTTCTATGATGATGCCAAACGAGCCTCTCAGCTTCTTGAAATATCGTTAACTAAACGAGGCTCCTCAGCAGGTGAACCAATACCAATGGCAGGTCTTCCTTACCATGCCGTTGAGGGTTATTTAGCCAAATTAGTTCAGCAGGGCGAGTCTGTTGCTATCTGTGAGCAAATTGGAGATCCAGCTACGAGTAAAGGTCCAGTTGAGCGTAAAGTGGTTCGTATCGTAACTCCAGGGACTGTAACCGATGAGGCTCTTCTTCCAGAGCGTTTCGATAATCTTATTGCCGCTATTTTTCATCATAAAGGTCACTTTGGTTATGCCACATTAGACATTACTTCTGGTCGATTTAAAGTATCAGAACCAGGCACAGAAGAAGCAATGTTGGCTGAGTTGCAACGAACCTCCCCTACAGAGCTTTTGTTTAGTGAAGATTTCGAACCTGTTCATTTATTAGAGAAACGCAGTGGTAATCGTCGTCGCCCAGTATGGGAATTTGAACTAGAAACCGCTAAACAACAATTGAACCAACAGTTTGGCACACGTGACCTAATTGGTTTTGGAGTAGAAAAAGCGGAATTTGGTTTATGTGCGGCTGGCTGTCTTATTCAGTATGTAAAAGACACACAACGTACAACCTTACCTCACATTCGTTCTATTGTGATGGATCATCAAGATGACTCAGTGATCTTAGATGCAGCAACACGCCGTAATTTAGAAATAACCCAAAATCTAGCGGGTGGTTTTAATCATACGCTATCAGAAGTGCTCGACCACACATCAACCGCAATGGGCAGCCGTCTTCTAAAGCGCTGGTTACATCAACCAGTTAGAACTCATCAAGTTTTAAATCAACGTCTTGATGCGATTGGAGAATTAAAAGAAAGCGGATTATTCACAGAGCTAGCTCCCCAACTAAAGCAAATTGGTGATGTAGAGCGAATTCTTGCTCGCTTAGCATTACGCTCTGCTCGTCCAAGAGATTTAGCTCGTTTACGTAGCGCATTACAACAACTGCCTGAGCTTGCACAAAGCACCAAAGAATTTGAACAAACTCATTTATTAGAACTGGCTTCACTTGCGCAGCCTATAGACTCAATTTGCGAACTATTAGAACGCGCAGTGAAAGAGAACCCTCCTGTTGTTATTCGTGACGGTGGCGTATTAGCTGATGGTTATAATGAAGAGCTCGATCAATGGCGAGATCTCGCTAATGGTGCGACGTTATTTTTAGAGAAACTTGAGCAAGAAGAACGCGAACGTCATGATATTGATACCCTAAAAGTCGGCTATAACAACGTTCATGGTTTTTATATCCAGATCAGCAAAGGTCAAAGTCACAAAGCACCTGCTCACTATGTTCGTCGTCAAACATTGAAAAATGCAGAGCGTTACATTATTCCTGAGCTGAAAGAGCATGAAGATAAAGTGCTAAGCTCAAAATCAAAAGCCTTAGCGATAGAGAAAAAACTGTGGGAAGAATTGTTTGATCAACTTCTGCCTCACTTAGAACAACTTCAACTAATGGCCAATGCGATTTCTGAATTAGACGTATTAAGCAACCTTGCTGAACGTGCTGATAGCTTAAATTATTGCCGCCCTACCTTATCATCAGAGATAGGGATGCAAATTGAAGGTGGCCGTCACCCTGTTGTTGAACAAGTGATGAGTAATCCGTTTATTGCCAACCCAATCAATTTAAACGACAACCGAAAAATGTTGATCATTACTGGACCAAATATGGGTGGTAAATCAACCTATATGCGCCAAACTGCATTGATCGCTTTAATGGCTCATGTTGGTTGTTATGTTCCCGCTAATTCAGCAAAAATTGGCCTATTAGATCGTATATTTACCCGTATTGGAGCATCAGATGATCTTGCTTCTGGACGCTCAACATTTATGGTTGAAATGACAGAGACAGCAAACATCCTGCACAATGCCACCAAACACAGCTTAGTGTTAATGGATGAAATTGGTCGCGGTACAAGTACTTATGATGGACTCTCTCTTGCTTGGGCAAGTGCTGAATGGTTAGCAACAAAAATTAATGCAATGACATTATTTGCAACTCATTACTTTGAACTGACTGAATTACCAAACCTATTTAATGGTTTAGCGAATGTACATTTAGACGCTGTAGAGCATGGCGATGAAATTGCCTTTATGCATGCAGTTCAAGATGGTGCTGCCAATAAATCTTACGGTCTAGCAGTTGCTTCTCTGGCGGGGGTTCCAAAAACGGTAATCAAAAAAGCTAAACAAAAACTTCAACAACTTGAAAATGGTCAGCCTAAAAACCAACCATTAGCGACAACTCAAGTAAAACAAGAGCATCAACTCTCTCTTATTCCTGAGCCAAGTGAAGTTGAAGAAGCACTAGCAAATGTAAACCCAGATGATCTAACACCACGACAAGCGTTAGAAGAGCTGTATCGTCTAAAAGCGTTACTGTAATCATACTGAGTAAGGCAGTAGCTCTACTGCCTTACTTTTCCTTCGCCTTCTTTTCTCCTCTTTGAATCTCCCTAAACAAGTCATCCCTTAAACTCATTCTAGAACTACAAAATAAACAAATTACCTCTCATTATTTCGAACCAAATTTGACTATTTACTCAAAAGGCATTTAACTTAACATAAAATTAACAATAATAATTACAACAACCTGCAGGATGCCGCCATGAGTCAGCCATTATTCGATCACAATACCAACCCTCAACTCCCTCATGAAGCGATGCTTAAATGGGCCGAGAAAAAACCAAATTCAATTTTCCTTCGTCAAATAAAGGAGAGGCACTTTGTTGACTATACCTTCTCTGAAGTGGTTGATAAGGCGCTACGCTTAGTGACCGCATTACAAAGTATGGGGATACAACCAAAAGATCGCGTTGCCTTAATTTCTAAAAATTGTGCAGAATGGTTTATTACTGATTTAGCTCTAATGCTTGGGGATTTTGTTAGTGTTCCTATCTTTCCAACCGCAGGGTTAGATACCATTGAACATTGTTTAACGCACAGTGATAGTAAAGCGCTCATTGTTGGTAAACTCGATAATAATGAAGCGACCACTCAAGCAATAAAAAACCTTCCTCACCTTTCTACCATTGCTTTTGATTATGACTCAGCGGCTCAATCTCAGTATCAATTTGAAGACCTAATTAAAGAACATCAGCCTTCCGAATTCAGACCTGACCATAACGACAATACGTTAATGTCTATTGTATATACTTCAGGAACATCAGGGTTACCAAAAGGGGCAATGTTAACCTTTGGCGGCTTTAGTCGTTCGTCCAAACATCTCGTTAATCATATTGGGATGCAACCCGATGATCGTTTATTTTCCTACTTGCCTCTTGCTCATATAACCGAGCGTGTATACATCTTAGGCTCTGCATTTTTCGGAGGCATTCAAACCGCCTTTCCTGAATCCTTAGATACCTTCATTGATGATGTAAAAATGCATCGTCCTACTTTATTTATATCAGTTCCCCGATTATGGACGGTCTTCCAACAACGAATTCAAGATAAATTGCCTCAGAAAAAACTCAATATATTACTCAAAATCCCGTTTGTTAATGGCTTAATCAAACGTAAATTGGCTGATGGCTTAGGCTTAGATCAAGCTCGAGTTCTAGGTTGTGGTTCCGCCCCTGTCTCTGCCGGATTATTAAAATGGTATGAAAGCATTGGTTTAAATATTACTGAAGCGTGGGGAATGACAGAGACTTTTGCTTATAGCACCCTCAACCACCCTTACCGTTCAGATAAAGTTGGAACGGTTGGCTCTGCAGGTCCTGGCGTTGAATTGAAAATAGCAGCAGATGAAGAGATTTTAGTTCGAGGTGACGGACTCTTTGCGGGCTACTATAAAAATGATGAAGCCACGGCAGAAACGTTTAATCAAGAAGGTTGGCTACATACTGGAGATATTGGCTCCATTGATTCTGAAGGGTTCTTAACAATACAAGGTCGTAAAAAAGACACATTTAAAACAGCAAAAGGAAAATTCGTTGCTCCTGTACCTATTGAAAAGCGAATTTTTGATCTTAGTAATTTAGAAATGATGTGCCTTATTGGTTCAGGGCTTCCTGGTCCAATTCTATTGGCTATCCCTCACTCGTATCCTAATTTTGACCAAGAACGGTATGAAAGAACCGCGCTAAAAAACTTAGAGACCATTAATAGTGGTCTCGAGTCTCATGAGAAGCTAAAAGGCATCTTAATGATCAAAGAACCATGGAGTATCGAAAATGGAATTTTAACTCCAACATTAAAGATAAAACGTCATATTCTAGAGAAAAAATACCACGAATTTGCATCTTCTTGGCCAACAGATAAAAAAATAATCTGGGAATAGTCCTAAATAGAGCTAATTTACCAACTAAAATAGCAATCTAATTACAATAAAGACCTTAAAGCCATATAAACAAAGCTTTAAGGTCTTTTTTTAAACAAATTAAATAACATAGCATTCCCAGGGTGGGGCTCTAACCAATAAAAACAAGTAAACACCCTAGCGATAATCATGTAAGTTTAAATACCTCACCTAAAGTAGGTTTTCCCCACCAACGGTTAGTTTTTATATATTTAAAGACAGGGCAACCGTTTGTAATTAAAAATAATTGCTAATTTTAAAACAGACAAAGCATTTAAAATCAATAGGATAACCATAATCTACTTATAAAACAGCAAATAAGCCTTATTGACATTATTAATAATCCCTTTAGACTCCTGTCCGTTTATCAAAATCCTGATCAAAAAATTCAAAACAGACGAGGTTCACACATGTCTCACGATAACGATTATAGCTTAGGTCCAGTACCTAAGACCGCAAGAAAAGGCGTTGTTTCACTTACTTTAGTAATGCTTGGACTCACCTTTTTCTCTGCAAGTATGTGGACAGGGGGATCGTTAGGAACGGGGCTCTCTTTTGATGATTTCTTCCTTGCTGTTCTCATTGGTAATTTAATTCTCGGCATTTATACTTCTTTTCTTGGTTACATCGGCGCTTCAACTGGCTTATCTACCCACCTCCTTGCTCGTTTCTCTTTTGGTTCTAAAGGTTCTTGGATCCCCTCTTTACTTCTTGGCGGTACTCAAATCGGCTGGTTTGGTGTTGGTGTTGCAATGTTCGCAATCCCCGTCCATAAAGCGACAGGCATTGATACCAACGCATTAATCGTAATATCAGGTCTATTAATGACGGTTACTGTTTATTTTGGTATTTCAGCATTAATGGTTCTTTCCATGATTGCGGTTCCTGCCATTGCCGTCTTAGGTGGCTACTCTGTGTTTACCGCCGTTGACAGTATTGGTGGTATTGCAGAATTACAAAAAATTCAACCTGAAGAACCAATGAACTTCTCTATTGCACTTGCAATGGTTGTCGGTTCATTCATTAGTGCTGGTACATTAACCGCTGATTTTGTGCGATTTGGTAAGAAGCCAATGGGCGCTGTTGCTATCACAATGATTGCCTTCTTTATCGGCAACTCATTAATGTTCATCTTTGGTGCTGCTGGTGCAGCGGTAACTGGTCAGTCTGATATTTCTGAAGTAATGATAGCTCAAGGTCTACTGATCCCAGCAATCATCGTATTAGGTTTAAATATCTGGACAACTAACGATAACGCCCTTTATGCATCAGGCCTTGGCTTCTCAAATATCACAGGCTTACCAAGTAAGTATATTTCAATGCTTAATGGTTTAATTGGTACTGTTTGCGCATTATGGTTATATAATAACTTTGTTGGCTGGTTAACTTTCCTATCAATAGCTATCCCACCAATTGGAGGGGTTATCATCGCTGACTTCTTCATGAATCGTAAGCGTTACATGGATTTTGAAAACGCAAAATTTCAAACGATTAACTGGACAGGTATAATCGCTGTTGCTATTGGGGTTGCCGCTGGTAATTTCTTACCTGGTGTTGTTCCTGTAAACGCCGTTTTTGGTGGCGCACTAAGTTATCTAGTACTTAACCCTCTTTTAAACAAAGAAAAAGCATCTAAAACAGAAGCTGCATAGAAGAATTCTTATGACTAATTTATTAATTAAAAATGTGGCATTACGAGATCAAGAAGGGTTATTCCAAATCTTGATCCAAGATGGTCAATTCAAAACTATCGTATCAAATGAGCAAGATCTTGCTTTTTCAGGTGATACCTTAGATGCTGAGGGCGGCCTTGCCAATGCACCATTTTGTGAGCCTCATGTTCACTTAGATACGACTCAAACTGCAGGTGAGCCAAGCTGGAATATCTCAGGAACTCTTTTTGAAGGGATTGAACGTTGGTCTGAGCGTAAAAAACTTCTAACCATTGAAGATGTTAAGAGCCGTGCTAAACAAACACTAAAATGGCAAATCGCGAATGGCATTCAACACGTTCGTACCCATGTAGACGTGTCTGATCCAACATTAATCGCACTAAAAGCAATGCTTGAAGTAAAAGAAGAGATGAAAGAATGGGTTGATATCCAAATCGTCGCTTTTCCTCAAGAAGGCATTCTTTCTTACCCAAATGGTAAAGAGTTATTAGAAGAAGCGGTTCAACTTGGTGCTGATGTTATTGGTGCAATTCCTCATTTTGAATTTACTCGTGAATACGGTATTGAATCTCTACATTACGTTTTTGAACTGGCACAAAAATACGATCGTTTAATTGATGTTCATTGTGATGAAATTGATGATGAACAATCACGTTTTGTTGAAACCCTAGCGGCACTTGCTCATAAATTTAATATGGGTGAAAAAGTAACAGCAAGCCACACCACAGCAATGCACTCTTACAACGGTGCTTACGCTTCTCGCTTATTCCGTTTATTAAAAATGTCAGGCATCAATTTTGTTGCAAACCCATTAGTGAATATTCACTTACAAGGGCGCTTTGATGACTACCCTAAACGTCGTGGTATTACCCGCGTTAAAGAGATGCTTGCAAGTGATATCAACGTCTGCTTTGGTCATGATGATGTATTTGACCCATGGTATCCATTAGGTACAGCAAATATGCTACAAGTACTGCATATGGGGCTGCATGTATGTCAAATCATGGGTTATGAGCAAATTAACCAAGGTCTTGACCTAATTAGCTATAAATCAGCAAGAACGCTAAATATTCAAGATAACTATGGTATTGAAGAAGGTAAGCCAGGTAACTTAATTATTTTACCTGCAGAAAATGGCTTTGATGCACTTCGTCGCCAAGTTCCTGTTCGTTACTCGATCCGTCAAGGTAATGTGATTTCAGAAACTCAACCAGCAACAACGACCATCACTTTAAATAAACCAGAAGTGGTTTCATTTAAGCGTTAATTGGACGCTCAATAATCAGATATAGATGGGAGCCTTTGTGCTCCCATTTTTTATGAATATTCTTTAAGGGTGAATGCTATACTTACCCTAATTCAAGATAAATGGCGATATTATGACACAGCAAAATAACCCGCTTCACGGTTTGACCCTGCAGGCAATCTTAACAGAATTAGTTGAACATTACGGTTGGGAGGAATTAAGCTACATGGTTAACATCAATTGTTTTAAATCTGATCCAACCATTAAATCAAGTTTGAAATTTTTGCGAAAAACCGAATGGGCTCGAGTTCGAGTAGAAAATATCTATTTGAAACTTCAACGTCATAAAGAAAAAGCAGAAAAAATAAATTAATCTGAATAATACCAATTCCAGTAATTATCTAATCGTTCTACTGGTTTAAATCGTAACTTAAATATTCAATCGATTAAAAACAAAAAGCCCCGTAAGTTTGCACTTACGGGGCTTTTTTAATTAAAGAGCGTTAGCCAGAATTACTTCTTAGCGTTAGCTTCTTTAACGTCAGCAATTACTTGCTCTGCTACGTTCATTGGACAAGGTGCGTAGTGAGAGAACTCCATAGAGAACTGACCACGACCAGAAGTCATTGTACGTAGTGAACCGATGTAACCAAACATTTCTGAAAGAGGGATGTCAGCTTTAACACGAACACCAGTTACGCCAGCCATTTGGTCTTTGATCATGCCACGACGACGGTTAAGGTCACCGATTACATCACCAACGTGGTCATCTGGAGTAAACACGTCTACAGCCATGATTGGTTCTAGAAGTTGAGCACCAGCTTTTGGCATAGATTGACGGAATGCGCCTTTCGCTGCGATTTCAAATGCTACTGCAGATGAATCGACTGCGTGGAAACCACCATCTAGAAGTTCGATTTCAACGTCAAGAACAGGGAAGCCAGCAAGAACACCAGTATCCATCATGCCTTTGAAGCCTTTCTCGATTGCAGGCCAGAATTCTTTAGGAACGTTACCGCCCACTACAGAAGACTTGAATAAGAAGCCTGAACCAACTTCACCTGGTTTCATGATGTAGTCGATCTTACCGAACTGACCAGAACCACCAGATTGTTTCTTATGCGTGTAGCTATCTTCAACAGGTTGAGTGATAGTTTCACGGTAAGCAACTTGAGGTTGACCAACAGTAAGGTCTACACCGTATGTACGACGAAGGATATCAACTTTAATGTCTAGGTGAAGCTCACCCATACCTTTAAGGATTGTTTCGCCAGTTTCTTCGTCAGTTTCAACTTGGAAAGATGGATCTTCTGCAACCATTTTACCGATAGCAATACCCATTTTCTCAGTACTGCCTTTATCTTTAGGCGTTACTGCGATTGAGATTACTGGAACTGGGAAAACCATTGGCTCAAGTGTTACTGAGTGCTTAGGATCACAAAGAGTGTGACCAGTTTGAACGTTTTTCATACCTACGATAGCGATGATATCACCAGCTTGTGCGTAAGTTAATTCATTACGATCATTCGCTTGCATCTCAACCATACGGCCAACACGCTCAGTTTTACCTGTGAATGAGTTAAGAATTGTGTCGCCTTTGTTCAGTTTACCAGAGTAAATACGAACGAAAGTTAGAGCACCAAAACGGTCATCCATGATTTTGAATGCTAGCGCTTTGAATGTTTCGTCTACAGAAACGATAGCGTGTTCGCCAGTTTCTTCGCCTTCTTCATTCATTAGCGGTTGAGGATCTACTTCTGTTGGAGAAGGTAGGTAATCAACAACAGCATCAAGGATTAGTTGCATACCTTTGTTCTTAAACGCAGAACCACAGAATGCAGGGAAGAAATCCATTGTGCGAGTACCCTTACGGATACATGCTTTTAGTTGCTCAATAGTTGGCTCTTCGCCTTCCATGTAAGCTTCCATTAGATCGTCGTCTTGCTCTACAGCAGTTTCAACTAGCATCTCACGGTATTCTTCTACTTGATCAACCATGTCCGCAGGAACATCAGTGATTTCGTAGTTTTCAGGAAGACCAGAGTCATCCCAAACGTATGCTTTACGAGTTAGAAGGTCTACAACACCAACGAAATCGTCTTCGATACCGATAGGAAGAACCATAACTAGTGGGTTAGCACCTAGTACGTCTTGAGTTTGCTTAACAACACGGAAGAAGTCAGCACCCATACGGTCTAGTTTGTTAACGAAGATAATACGTGCAACTTCTGATTCGTTCGCGTAACGCCAGTTAGTTTCTGATTGAGGTTCAACACCACCAGAACCACAGAATACACCGATACCACCGTCAAGTACTTTAAGAGAACGATAAACTTCAACAGTGAAGTCAACGTGTCCAGGAGTATCGATAACGTTAAAACGGTGATCTTTCCAGAAACAACTTACAGCTGCTGATTGGATAGTAATTCCGCGCTCAGCTTCCTGTTCCATGAAGTCAGTAGTAGATTCGCCATCATGAACTTCACCAGTTTTGTGGATCTGACCAGTAAGTTTTAGGATACGTTCAGTTGTGGTAGTTTTACCCGCATCAACGTGCGCGAAAATACCAATATTTCTGTATTTTGATAAATCAGTCATTGTTTTACTCTATTAATAGGATAGAAAATGCGCGCAGAGTATAACACAAACTGTCAATTGGTATATGCTTTGTTCTATTTTTGGATAGAATTTAGCCCAATTAACCCCTGCTTATTTTCTGCTTTTGCAAATTATAGTCGAATTTACACAATTTCAAATGCAAAGAATAGTGTAAATCCATAATTATTGTCGTTTATAACTCATCAAAGGCATCAATTGCTTCTGAGAGCTTCTTTACACCATGGATCTGCATACCTTCAATACCACCTTTAGGCATATTTGCCGCAGGTACTATTGCACGTTTAAATCCATGTTTATAGGCTTCCATCAATCGTTCTTGTCCGCTAGGTACAGGGCGGATTTCACCAGCCAACCCAACTTCACCAAATACCACCACATCTTTTGGTAATGGGCGATCTTTAAAGCTAGACAGTAAAGCCATAATTAAGGCTAAATCGGCACTGGTTTCAGCGACTTTGACACCACCAACGACGTTTACAAATACATCTTGGTCAGCCATTTGTAACCCACCATGCTTATGCAGCACAGCCAGTAACATAGATAATCTATTTTGATCCAAGCCAACCGATACTCGACGCGGATTGGATAATTGGGAGTAATCAACTAACGCTTGAATTTCTACTAATAAAGGTCGAGTCCCTTCCCATACCACCATAACAGAGCTGCCAGAAGTTTCCTCCTCGCCACGAGACAAGAAAATAGCTGATGGGTTATTAACTTCTTTAAGCCCCTGCCCTGTCATTGCAAACACACCCAGCTCATTCACTGCACCAAAACGGTTTTTATTGCAGCGTAATGTCCTAAAACGGCTATCAGCACTACCATCAAGCAATACTGAACAGTCAATAATATGTTCGAGAACTTTTGGCCCTGCTAATGTACCGTCTTTTGTTACGTGTCCAACAAGGAAAATAGATACATTATTTTGCTTTGCATAACGCGTTAATGTCGTTGCTGATTCCCTCACTTGAGAAACACTACCAGGAGAAGACTGTACATCATCGACATGCATTACCTGAATTGAATCGATAACCATTATTTTAGGTTTTTCTTTTTCAGCAATCTGGCAAATTTTATCAATGCTGGTTTCAGATAACATTTTTAAATTATCTTTTGGCAATCCTAAGCGAGACGCTCTCATTGCCACTTGTTGCAAAGATTCCTCACCCGTTACATACAAGGTTGGCATATGTGCCGCTAACTGACACATAGTTTGTAATAATAGCGTTGATTTACCCGCCCCCGGATTACCGCCAATCAAAATAGCCGCTCCAGGAACAATGCCGCCACCCAGCACTCGATCAAACTCTTTAAACGTAGTGGTAAATCTAGGAACTTCTTGAAGATCAATACTTGATAAGGCTTGAACTTGAGATTCAGCTGATGAACCAGCATATCCTACCAAACGCTCATTACGTGCGACTTGTGGCGAAGCCGCTAAGCGAACTTCTGTTATCGTGTTCCACGCCCCACAAGCACTACACTGTCCTTGCCAACGAGGGAAGTCTGCCCCACAATCATTACAAACGTAGGCTCGTTTTGCTTTTGCCATATATCACCGACATAAATGTTATTAAAGTGATGGGTATTATTTAACGTATAATGTTAAATATTTTAGCAAATCTGCCGATAAACCCATTAGATTGTTATTACTGTACCAGAAATCATGCAGCAAGAAGAATATCAAAGCTACGTAGATCAACTTATCCCAATTTTTGGCGAACCAGATTTTGAACTGGTGTGCGGCCAAGTAATGGCACATGAACACCCTTCAGTTCATTTAATCGTTAAGATTGAACTGAAGCGTATTATGACGCCTTGCATAAAGAGCATTGATTTACGTGGCCGTGTAAAAGGAGAGTGCCATCAATACGAACTTGATGGCTATACACATTGGTTAGATGATGTCGCAATCAATACCTATCACAAAACAATAGAACGCTACGGAAGCTATACCGAAGGGGTTTGGGAAGCGTTGACCAATACCCGTAATAATTTTCGTGTTTTGCATAAGAATAAAGAAATCGACAGCCCTTCTGATGAGAAAATTGAAAGTGGTTCTTTTAAAGCAAAATTAGTTCGTTTTGGCCATTATCTCACTCGAAGTGAAAACCGCTTACGCATGTCTACACAAGTGACGGTTCTTTTACCCAATGGCAATCTTATCCATGGAACAAGCAGTGATCTATCCTCTTCTGGAGCGAGGATCAAAGTCCCTACCGCTTTTGAATATGGATTAGGCCAAATTATTCAGGTTAGTTTTCCAAGCCTTGCTAAAGATACCGGCATTAAAGAGCTTAATGGTGATTTTCCTTATCGTATTTTAGGTATTCACGACAGTGAAGAAAATGATAGCTATCGCTGGCTACGCCTAAAAATGGAATCTGATCATGATGTTATTGCGGCAGCTATCGATGAGAAACTAAATAAAAACAAACGTCGAACTCAGCATGATCAAAAAGATCAAATTGTGAGAGCCCGAACTCAAGGCTATGAGCACTGTTTTTTAAAACACACGACCAATATCCCTCTATTTTTCTCTGGGGATAGCCTAAAGTACGCCATTATTACCGATCACAATGAAACACTTTGGAAGCATTGGCATGATGAAAAAAACCAGCCGGTTATTAATCATCTTTTTAAAGCAGATCGAATGCAGTTTTTGACCAAACCTGGATTAAAAGCCAGTCGTACGCATTTTTACAGCTTTAAACACGACCATGAAGACAGAGAGCTGTTTTACTCAATGATGTCATCAGAAGGCTCACAGCAAGAACGTCAGTTATTCTGGCATGTTGGCGCAAAAAGAAAGAGTTGGAAGGTTATTCGCTTATCTCTTTTTGAATTAGAGCAAGGTGACAAAGAAAGGTTATTAACCGTTGCTCCTGAAATGGAAGGTGTTCTTGAAACGCTAACCCATATGGGGATCTTAACGGAGATCAGCTTACCTGAAACACAAAAAGATTATCTTTTAACAGATAAGCCAAGTCTTGCGCCTAAAGAGTTAAACCCATATCGTCATGCCACTGCACCAATCAGTCAGGCGCATGCACTCTATTTTGATTCAGCACCACGTCGCACAGAACCAAGATTTAATTATCAAACCTTAATTACGCTTTCTCATCCGAATTTCGGTGAAATCACAGGTAAAACGTTAGATATATCAACCAACGGTCTCTCTATTCATTTAGACAAGCCAGCGCTGTTAACAAAAAAATCAGATGTAAAGATCACATTCAATGACTTACAAAATTTAGACAAAAATACGCCATTGAGTCGTATTGGTTATCACGTATTGAAAGTGGCCTCTAATGGTCTAAACATTCAGTTGCATATTGAAGACAGCTTACAGACCCAAAAAAGTAAAGCCTTCTTAGGTCGCTTAATTCAACATAATATAGAAAAGCTACCGATGGACTATGAACAACTTCCATCAATGGATATGCTAAGAATTATGCATCAGTTATTACTCAATAAATTAACGACAACACCGTTCTTTATTGAGAAGGATGACCATAAATTAAAAACTCGTTGTATTGGGGTTAACTTCCCTCTTAATCGATTAAATAAAATTTGGCAGCATTTAGGCGATGAACAGCACTTAAATTTAGAGCCTATTTTTAAATCAAGAATGCAGAGACTACTCGTTGAACCATTGAGAACACCTGCGAATCAGCGTTCTCACCATCACGAGATTTATCTTGCGGTTGTGATTCGTGATGGGAAAATAAAATCGGTCTTTACTCGAATGCTGCAAGAGTTCTCCTCTTATAATGACCGTATTACTTTTATAAGAAAAGCGAAAGAACACGGTGAATTTTTAGCGATACGAGTAACTACAACTGCAGTTAAGAATCCATTATCAACAACTTCAGAGATAGAGTTAAGTCAGTTAGCTCAATACGCAATACACTACGCAAGAGCTTTAGAAGATGAGCTATCTAGTATTGTTGGTTGTGGTGAAATTGCAGACATCACTGATGAAGTTCTTATCCGCTTAGAATTAGGGTAATTAGCCTGATTTATTTATAATAAAGCCGACAATTAGTCGGCTTTGTTCTTTATAAACAAAATGATAAATGCTATTAATTATTATCTATCATTAGTTTGGCGATAAAATTATGCAAATAGCGCTTGTTGAAGACAATGAAATACTCAATCATCATTTAACCAGTTACTTAAAAGATCTTGGACACGTTGTCTATTCAGATAAAACCGCTTCTGCTTTTCTTCAAACTGCACAAAAAAAAGAACTACTTGATGTAATGATTGTTGATCTTGGATTACCAGATTTTGATGGTATGACGCTGATTAAACAAATTCGTCGAAAAGAAATCACAACACCAATTTTAATACTAACCGCGCGTGGTAATTGGCAGGATAAAGTAGAAGGTTTAGAAGTTGGCGCAGATGACTACCTTGTTAAACCCTTTCAATCAGAAGAGCTAGTTGCGAGACTTCATGCTCTTGCCCGTCGTTCTGCCGGATTTAGCCAATCAAACATCGTTGCTGATAATATTGTTCTAGATACGAAGGCAAAAATCATACTTGTCGATAATTCTCCACTAAACTTAACCTCATTTGAATACGATATTATCGCTTACTTAATCAAAAATAGTTTACAAATAATTTCAAAACAACAATTTGTAGATGCCTTGTACCAAGATGGCGATCAGTCCCAACTAAACAACATTGAAGTACTAATTTCAAGATTAAGAAAAAAATTTGCAGCCGTGGGCCATAAAGAATTAATAAGTACAATTAGAGGACAAGGCTACCAATTTCAGATAAAGGCCAAATAATATGAAACGTTTAGTTCAAAACCAATTTAGACGACGGATTCTATTTAGCTTTTTAGCGGTGGTTATCTGTTTTTTAGCACTAAACGGTTATTTACGCTATAACCAAAAAAAAGAGCTATTCATACAAAAAAGTATTACCGCATTATTCAAAGACGTTCCTGGAGTAATTAATGAAGTAATGGTATCTGGACTCATTCCTCCTATAACACCTAGCTCTGGGATCTACCACTCAGAAGCAGCAAATGTAGCAACGGTTATATGTGATGAAAAAGATAATATTCTTTGGCATAGTTTTTCTAATGGCTCTCCAAAACACGTAAAAAACCTATGCGCTCAATTCCCAACAACGTTAGATACTCCGATCTTAGAGACAAAACCAAGTGGTTCAAGTTTTTTATATTATAAAGCCTACTTCCCAGCTGATAATATTGCACCAGGAAGATTCTTAGTGATCATCCAAAAAATGGACACTCAAATAGAATCACTTAAAAGCCTAAAATTAACGCTTATCATTGCTTATTCCATCATTATTTTAATCGCTATTTTTGGCGTTCTTTGGGGATACAAACGCTCATTTCACCCTTTAAATAAACTTCATAGAGAATTAAAATCAATCAAAGATGATACTCAAGAAAAGTTAATTTATTCATACCCTGCAGAATTAGAACCAATAGCAAACACGATCAATCGATTATTAGATCAACAAGAACAACAATCCGAGAAATACAAAAAAGCGATGGATGATTTAGCACACAGCTTAAAAACACGAGTAGCAACTTGTGATGCTCTGCTATATCAGAAGCAACCGCCTATTTCTGAAATTATAGAACAGCTTCATGATATGGATTCAGTGATTCAACACCAATTAAAACGCGCATTAATGGGTTCTAGAGGCATTAGTAAACACCATACTCAAGTTTCGCCTATTATAGAAAAACTGACCAAGATGTTTAACAAGATCCACCAAGCGAAATCCATCGAATTTATCCATAACTATGAAAAAGACCAAACGCTGCCCATTAACTATAATGACCTAATGGAAGTACTAGGCAATATTTTAGAAAACAGTTATCGCTTTGCAAATAACTACATTATTTTGTCTATTGTTGAGCGTAGCGAAGGCTTTAGTGTACACATTGAAAATGACGGAGAAGCATTACCTGAAAATAAAATTAATTCCGTTTTTCAGCGTGGCGTTAGAGCTGATGAAAAGAACCCAGGTACAGGTATTGGCCTTGCGGTATGTGAAGAAATAATCTCTAGTTATCATGGGCAGATCTGGTTCCAAGCCCAAGATATAGGTACACGATTGGAAATATTCTTACCACATCAAAATTAAAAAAAGGAGAGTACATACTGTATTCTCCTTTTTTCAACAAATCAGTTTATTCTTCAGGTTCATCTACGTTTGTCATATCAACGCGACGATTATGATGACGTCCAGAAACAGTGTCATTATCCTCAATTGCATTAATCTCTCCCGATGAATCTGCGTTAAGCAATGCTTCATCGACACCCAACTCTACTAAATATGCCTTAACACTTTCAGAACGAGCCAATCCAAGAGTCATGTTATAACTTTCTTTACCTTTGTTATCAGTATTACCATCTAAAAGAACCACATCGTCTTGCTGAGTTAACTGCTGTGATATTTGACTTAAAATATATTTTGAACGTTCAGTTAAAGAGTATTTATCAAAATTAAACAATACCCTTGCTAGATACTTCTGACTCACTTTATCGTCTTTCACTTCTGCATAAGTTAGTAAGTATTCACTGCATTGAGTATCTACCCTGGTATTTTTTAACTCTTCGCCCAACGCTTTTTTTATCGTTTTAGAATCAAGAGTTGTACTCACTTGCATAAAAGGCCCTTGATGAAATAAAATCTGCTTTCCTTCGCCAACCACAACCTGCTCTTGATACTCAGAACTGTTTGTTGCGCAATAATAATTTAACGCCTGGTTAATATCGGTTGTATCTACGGCTTCTTGGCTGGCAACACTGAACGTCGACATTAGCGCCAACAATAAACTTACTTTTTTCATTATTTTCTCTCGACGTTATTGAGCTAAATGCCCGACTTCTTCTGATACCAACGACATAATCAAATTCAAAATTTCATCTTTATCATTAGCACTAAATGCATTTTCTTCACCAACACAGTTTAGTAAGCCAGTGTTATCATGAATATCATAACCATTACCAAAACCAATCATGGCAATTCTTGCGCTAGGATCTTCTCCCGTATTTGTCGGCAGTCCTGAACTGTACCCACCAGAAAAATCGACTTTATCCGCCGTATTATCATTCGCAGTAACGGGACCACCTTCAATAGCATTAATTAAATTGGTACATATCCCCTTATTTACCAGTTTCTGTATTTGAGTTAAGTAATGAGGTTGATCGACACCATCAGATAAAATAATAATTAACTGCTTAGGATTTGCCTCCTCTTTATCTTTAGTTACATGATAAGAGACAATTTGGCTTGCTCGAATTAGCCCCTGTAATGATGCAGTCCCCCCGTAAGCTTTGAAGCCTTTTACTTGACTGTTAAACGTCGCAAAATCACTGGTATAATTAATATCATTAAACTCTGCAAGTTCATCACCATTAGGTATTCTCCCAGCTTCACCTTTTGGCTTAAATTGCTGTTGTATAGTTTTAGAAAAATTGACCACATCATCTTTATCGTATTGCCCTGTACTTTGGATAATACGTTGATCTCTTACAATAAACTTACCATTATTACCCTGATTGACAGTTCGTCGATTGTAGCCTGTCATTGATACTCGATGCTTTGGCCCTGATGTTGAATCATTATAAACTTGCAGTTCATCGGTCACCATTTGCACCACATCTTTTAACTCACTCAACCGCGATGGTGGTGAAAATCGACCAGGAACGTTTGGAACCTCTTCGGCCATATCAGGTGGAGCATGCCCTTTCCAGTCATAATTCATTGAGCCTGAAAAGTCGAGAATGAAAGTGATATCCATTGGCTGACTACTTTGAAACTTACGCGCTTTTGAAGAGCCTGTGACATCAAAAGTATCACCAAACCCAATGGTTATATCGTTCCCTGGAAACCAAGATAGATGCTGTGTTCGTCCTGCTACTCGATACTCAACAAAAGGCCTTTTATTATCATCTGCCGTGCATTCTGCAATTTCAGAGCACTCTAGTTTTTCGACGTTAATATCAACTAAGTTATCCATATCATGAAGATAATGGTCGATATAGTCTTTACCCGTTTGGGTCGATACTGCATCTTCTTCACCATAAGCAGATACAGCAAGTACCGCCGCTTCGGCTGCATCTTCCAATCGGGCTTTTGATTGAAGTGCTCTAGCACCATCAGAAGCCAAGGTAAATACGCCAAATAAAATAGGAATACACATCACAAATAAAATGGCAGCATGGCCTGATTGTTTCTGTATCGATTTCATGCTTACCTTCCTATCACAATAGAGTCAGACATGACTCGTGTGTAATTCTTTCCAACTAGGCCACCAAACCAATTATTACTTTCATAACAAATAGCGACTCGATATAGAGGCATCTTTCGCCCTCTAACACTTAACACCGTTAATTTTTCAAGCTCATCAATAGATTGATCAACTCGACAACGAATTGCTCCACGGTGTTCACTAATCATTGGATTAGGAGTATCCAGATCTGCAAAACTCAACTCTTCAACTAAAAAACCATAATTAGCTTCATCAAACACATTAAAGGTTCTTGCTAATGAGTGCTTGGCGATATTATTTAATGATGTCACTTCGCCTGCCGTGAGTTGGTAATCAGCGCCGTATAATTGCGTTCTTTCTTTTAAAACGTTAACTAAAGAATAAGAGAGGCGGTCCAGTTTGCCTTTTATCGATATTTTCATAATCACATCGCCACTAAAAGCCAGTAGCAAACTAAAAACAACCCCAATGATGGCAAATTCAATACTGAATACACCACGCTGTTTAGATTTCAAATTTAGACCGTTCATACTCTTGCACCACTATCATTTCACGACTTAAGTTTGCATTTTTACTAAATAGATAAGAGAAAATAGGCGTGAATTGATAATCAATTCGATAGATAGCCAGAGCATTATTCGTTTCTTCTCCGCATTCTCTTGTTCTTTTTCCATCAGGAATTTTGCACCCATCAACTACCCCTTCTAATACAGGCATAGAGGGTAAATAATGAATGGCGATTCTAAAATTATCTGCAGAGGTTACTGTGTTCCAAATGCTTTTTTCTCGATGAAGAACACCATCTATAATTTTCAAATATTCCCCTTCTCCCTTTTTGGCACTGCGAGATGCTTCTGAAATAGCCACATCATTAATCGCAGAAATATATGACATATAGCTCATTTCAACCCAAGCCATACACATAAACCAAAACGCAAGAAAGCCCATCGCAAATTCAATAGAAGCCACCCCTTTTTGCTTTGACTTCATACTATTACTGCTCTTGAATAACTTGTTCATATGAGAAGCCATCTACTTTTTGTAAGGACTGGTAAATATGTTCAATCTCTTGCTTGCTGTGTGATTCAGCAAGAACCGATTCAATAAACGCTTTATTCCCTTCTTTTGCCATGCTTAATACTAAATTAGCTATAATCTGTTCGTCAGCTTGACCTGTACGGTAGATAGGTAATAAACGACGAGCAGCCTGTTTGTATTTTCCTTCTGCAATATCTAATACTGCTAAATTATTTGCGATGGTATTACTATCATAGAAATGTAATTTTGCTTTATTAAAGTAACGACGCGCTTTTTCATATTGATATTCATGCCCATACAAGATGCCCAATAAATTTTCTGTCTTGGCATTTTCAGGTTCTTCATCTAGCGCTTTTAACGCCGTTGATATCGCCTCTTGGTACTGGCCTAAGTCACCTAACGCACTTGCTTGTAAGAAAAGTGTTTTACCACTTGGATCCTCTTTTAGGTTCGGTTTTAAATAGAACAAGGCGTTATCTGGGTCTTCCAGTTTTAATAAATTCTCAGCTAAATCTTCCCTTAATTCAGGATTATCATTTTCTTTTAATTGAGTTTTATATAAATCAACCAAGGCAACATAGTTATGAGTTTGCTGATAAATATCAACTTTGGAATCAATCAAACTGCTCTGGCTATATTGTCGAGAGCTACATGCAGACAATAAAAGAACAGTACAGACTAGGAGTATTTTTTTAAGCATTTAACATCAACCTCATCACACCTGGAGCTGCGATTAAAATAACAATAGGGACCATAATAAAGACGATCAATGGCACTGACATTTTTGCGGCTAACTTCCCTATTCGCTCTTCTAACTCCAACATTTGGACCTCTCGAATATCAGAAGATAATGTTGTTAATACAGTATAAATCGAGGAACCATAATGCATGCTCTGTGTTATGGTCATCACAAAACTTCGCATTTCATTAGAAGGAACTTGTTGATACATTTCTTCCAAACTAGCTTCTAACCCTATAACTCTAGATCGCTCATTCATTTTGTTAAGAACAAGCGTTAAGTCTTTATCAAATCCTTCCATCTCTTTGGCAAGATAATTTAAAGAAGCTTCAATCGTCATTCCGGTTTGAACGCACACAGCCATTAAGTCAATTAAATAAGGCATTTGGTTTGATACCCGCTGAATACGAGATTTTATCTTTGATTGCAGATAAATATCCGGAAAAAGAATAATCAACATTCCCCATAATGCAGCAAGAACCACCCAATACGTTACATTGATATAAGAATAAAAATACAACCCACCGACGACTAACTCCCCTAATCCAACTACCGCATATTTCATTGGCATAACAAGGTGTGAATATTGAGTATTTATAATCCCTGCTTGTTGAAGTTTCTTTTTTATATCAACATCATTACTACTCAATATCACTGTTTTTTCTTTTAACCACTGAGTAATAAATGTTTTCTCTCTACCCTTGCTCTTTCTCCTTGTAAGAAGAGCTAACTGTTTCGAGCGAAATACCCGAGTAATCCCAAGATAAATAACAAGCATGAAGCCAGTAGAAAACAAAGCAATAAAAATAAATCGATTAATATCAAACATTACTTAGCCTTTTTTAGTAAGCCCCAAATTATCGACATTCCTATAAGTTCGCTGATAACAACGTAATATAAGATAGGTCGGCCTTCAGAGTTAAACATGACAAAATCATAATTTTCAGGGCTTAAAAATTGCAAAACAAACAGAAAGAAAAAAGGTGTCGCACAGACTATTTTTGCTGATATACGCGCTTCTGAGGTTAATGCGTATTTCTTTCTCTCAATGGCTCTTGCATCAAAAATTAAACGATTTAAACGGGTAATAACATCTTTAAGCTGGCCACCACGATTCATATTGGCTCTTAGCGTAATAACAAAGAACTGAAATGAAGGGTAAGGATATCGAGCACATGACTTTTTAAATACCTCATCAGGATTCTCTCCAAGCTGTAATCGTTCTCCCATTAATTTAAATTCTTTTCCTATATTACCTTCCAGTTTATTGCCAACATATCGAATAGCGTGAGTGATACTTTCACCCGAAGTCACTGCACTGACTAACATATTTAGCGCATCAGGAAATTGCTCATTAAACTGTTTTTTCTCTCGTTCCTGTAACCATAAATAGGCCCAGGTAAGTCCAAGAATAACCGTTAATATTATTGCGACTACATTGGATATTCTCAGCATTTTTTGATTAATAATAAAGCCTGAGATCGCTAATACACAGAGTAAAGCCAACACCTTAAACCAAGCAAAGTGCCCTAACTGACGCTCTACCTTATGCCATTTTTGTTGTATTTTTTGTCGTGATTTTTTATCTGTTAATGAATTTAAGTTAATCGCTTGATTGTTATGACTTAGGCTACTAACCAAATTTGTTGTCTTGTTGATTTCTAAGTACTGACTCTTTTTAACTGGGCTTTTATCTATTAATAAAAACACCAATAACAAACCAATACCAACTGCTATCCAATACATACTTACTCCTCAATATAAGAAGGAATAAATGCCGCCTGTATAGTATCTTCCATACCAAAGAATCGCGCTTTTTCCATTAATACAGATCGTTGCATTAAACCTGACGTTAAAAAATGGCCTTGAACTTTATTAGTTTCATTTTGAATTTTACTTGGTTGAAATTTAAAAATTTCTTCAAGTACCACATTGTCACCTTCTAACCCAACCACTTCAGAAATACTCATTATTTTTCGAGTTCCATCATGCAATCGGCTAATTTGAATTACGATATCAACCGCACTCACAATACTTCGTCTAATCGCTTGTAACGGCAAATTATTAGTGGCCATCATTACCATAGCTTCCACACGAGCTAACGCATCTCTTGGAGAGTTAGCATGAAGTGTAGACATTGACCCATCATGTCCTGTGTTCATCGCTTGCAGCATTTCAAACGCTTCTTCACCACGGCACTCCCCAACAATGATCCGATCAGGGCGCATACGTAATGAATTAATTACCAAATCTCTTTGAGAAATAACCCCTGTCCCCTCAATGCCTGCCGTTCTTGTTTCTAATCTCACAACATGAGGCTGCTGCAGTCGTAATTCAGCGGCATCTTCTATTGTTACGATACGTTCACCTTCTGAGATGAACTGAGACAAGGCATTCAACATAGTTGTCTTGCCAGAGCCGGTACCACCAGAAATCAAAATATTTAAACGACAACGCGAAGCAACCATTAATAACTGAGCCATTTCTTTGCTCATGGCGCCAAATTCAACTAAATCTGCAAAGCCAATACTTTGTTTTTTAAATTTACGAATCGATACCGATGTCCCATCAATTGCAACAGGTGGTATAACAATATTTACACGGCTACCATCTTCTAATCGAGCATCACAAGTAGGGGTTGATTCATCAACTCGACGACCAACTCGGCTTGCTATACGTTTTGCGATATCAAGCAGTTGTTTCTCATCGATAAAATTTACTGAGACTTTTTCAACGAATCCATTTCGTTCGATAAAGACATTTTCGTGACCATTAATCATGATGTCTGTAATCGAATCATCATCCATTAAATTTTGCAGTGGCCCTAACCCTATAAGCTCATTAACCAAGCGCTCCACAAATTCATTTTTCATGATAAGAGTGATAGGTAATTGCTCTCTACCACTTAGTAAGTCAACCGCATTTAAAAGCTGCTGAGTTAACTCTTGCTTGGTTAATTTATTTAATGCTTCTGGTTCTAACGCATTAAATATTTGTGTTCTTAATTGGATATATAATGCTTTCGTACTCATTGAATTTACCCTTTAGAAAAGAAACGAAATAACGGCCTTTTCTCTTGTTTCATCTCTTCACCCAAAATCAATGAAATCAAATTTGAAATAGAATGAGCCATCACTGACTTTGTCTTCAAAATTTGAGCGCCTTCCAAAACATACTGCGATGCCTTGTTATCGTAAGGTACGACGATATGAGGTCGATGCCCTGTGTATTTCTCAACTTCCTCAAAAGAGACCGAACCTGAATTATGAGGACGAACCGCATTCATCACCGTAATAACTCTTACTTTTTTATCAATATTCTTACTCACTACCAATTGGTATAAGCGGTTGTATTCACGTAGCGCCGATACCGTAGAATCAAGAGTAAACACGATGACATCAACGTCATCAACGAGCTTATTAATATCCGTAGCGTTACGAACTAGTTGAGCATGATCTTCTATCATTACACTTGAGTAAGATAATGCCTGCTTCTGCACTGCTTGCGTGTATTCCGTTAATTCTTGGGTGGTTAGGGTCTCTGATTCAATGGCCAAAATAGATAGCATGGGTGTTATTTTCTTGATAAGACCAGAAGCGTAAGCCCCATCAATATCCGAGAACAGCATTCCTTTTTGCAAAGGACGTTTTTGAAATTGCTTTAATCCCATGAAGATATCGAGATTTCCACCATGGTAATTATGATCAACCAATAAGGTTGAAACACCTCGGTCAAAAGAGAGGGAGCGAGCAACTTCACTACTCAATAGAGACGTCCCCATCCCTCCTTTAACGCCAACCATAGCAACACGTTTTGCTCTTCTATTCTCACCAACACCTTTATGCTCTTCATGATTACTCGCAACATGACGCATAAAATCTGAGCACTCTTGCTTGCTAACAGGCCAAAATAAGTAATAAAAGCCCATCTCTTTTAGTAAACGAATAGTTGAAATTGCATCTTCAGAACCAATAATAACAACCGACACATTATTAGGTAATAAATGAGAAATTCGTTGTGCATCTTGAACAACATTCGTACTGGTATTAAGTTCTAAAATTATAAGACTTGGTGGGTTAGATAAATCTAACTGACGTATCTCATCATCTTTATTCTTATTATTTTGAGGCTCTGAATTACCATCAAAACGGAAAGACTCATTAATTAATGAACGACATTCATCTGTTTGATAAAAAAGTACTGTCTTTAAATTATCTTTAGACTGATTATTGTCTTCTTTTTTTACATTTAAACGTTCAACTAAATCAAACATAACCGCTCCAATAACATCAAATGAATGTTGTTTCTACATTGCCTTTTCAGGGTTAACCATTGAATGCCAACGGTTATTTTCGGTGTAACAGCCAAGATTTGTTGAACCGTAATAATCAATTTGTTCATAGTTACAAACTTCATATTCTATTCGCTGAGTTGAAAAAGAGAGCGTCACTTTAAAGTGGGCTTTATTATTCACAATCTCAGTCTTCATCTGATTTAAGTCATAACCGAATTCTTTAAGATATCCTTGGTAAATACTCTCTAATCTCGCCACTTCACTTTTTTCGATAGAGAGGGCCCAATATCCTTTTTTATTGTTAATCTCATGCTTTTCAATAAATTGATAAATAGCACTCTGAACAACAGCAGAATCTTGGCTATTAATCGATATCGAATAAGTAATTGGAACCACATTAATATGGCTTCCTTGCTTCTCATTTATATGATCAGCACAGCCAGATAAGAGCAACAGAAATAAAATTGTTAGTGTTTTTTTCATTTTCTAAATCCACCTGCATTTAATATTTCACTAGCCCACTTATCTTCAGCTCTATCGTAATCACTGCCCATACCAAGGAAGCGTCGTAATGTGCTCGTCTTTTGCATCGTTGGTAGTTGGATTTGATTTGCTTTAACCGGTTGAACAAGATTTACCGTTGCCACAATAATTAATTCTGTTCGATTTCGCTCTGTTCCTGTATGTCGAAATAACGCGCCTAGAATTGGAATATCTCCAATAAATGGAATTCGGGTTAACGACTCTCTCTCTTCGCTATTTAATAACCCACCGAGAACAAAACTTTGTCCATCACCAAGTTCAACCGTTGTTCTCGCACTGCGTGTTTTTAATGACGGTAAATCATAAGCATCGTTAGAATATTGTGCGTCTAATGAACTCACACTTGGAGCTAAAGCCAATTTGATTTTATCGTCTCGCTCCACTTTAGCGGTTAGGTCTAACTTCACACCAAACTCTTTGTATTGAACATTGGTAGCGCCATCAATCACAGTGACTACGGGTAATTCACCACCAACAAGAAAGCTTGCATCTTCACCTGAAATCACTGATAAGTTAGGCTCAGCTAATACTTGCCCGACCGAATCAGTACCCACAGCGGTAATGACTGACACTATATCGCTCGCACTAAAATGAACTAACTGGTCAACAAAAATACCCGCTTGACCATTGCTACCTACTTTAATTCCGAAATCTTGCATAAAAGAATGAGAAACTTCAGCAATCGTAAGCTTCACATTTACCTGCTTAGTGCGTGCAACTTCTATTTGATTCACAACACCTTCAAAATTAAGCTTATCCATGTAGGTAAGTTCAGTACGAACACCTTGATCGTCAAGATCACTGTCATCAAATAGTAAGGTGCCAACTAACTCATAAATCTTATCGCGATCTTCTTCATTTAAGACAGTTCCACTCACCACCGCGTTGGTTCCAATGGCGTAAATATCAATCTTCGATGTTGGAAATCGTAATTTAACTTGTTGCTCAATACCTGAATAACTACGACTCACCACAATTTTTCTATTTGCTAATTCTTTACCTTGGCTATCAAAGGCCATAAACGTTGATTCACCAACGGAACGACCAAATAAAACAATGGTTCGTTTATCGATGACTTTATAATCAGCAATTTTAGGATTAGAAATGAACACAGAAGAAACATCAGAGTTCATGGTTATGCTTTTAGCATTGCCTTCTGATAAATTTTCAACCTCTTGAGAAAAAGCAAGATTCGAACATAATGCACTTAATACGAACAGGATTTTAGTTAAACGTCTCATCTTTATTACCCTCTTAATTCTTGTATTGCCTTCGTAGTACGATGGCTTTTAGAGGACGGAATTGAAATAACATCACTTGAGTCAGCATGTAACTCACTTGAATATTCAGCTCCAATTGATTTATAGACTTCAATCTCTGATATTCTTTGTGCAATAATTATTTTAGCTAATTCTCTATGTGTTAATTGAAGAACAATTTTCACTTCTGACTTATATTTATTTCTCGTTAAATTAATAACTTTTTCTTCTTGTATAATATCAAGAACGCGAACATTGGTAAGAAGTGGTTTCATTCTTAATGTTGTTATATCATCAATTCCGCTGCTGTCTGCTAGATTTTGTTTTATCGATGATATAGAAACCACGTCTACATTATCTTCAGTAGAAATAATCCCACCAAGCATATCTGCGCGATCAATGGTTAAATTAAATGGCACGTAACCATCTTCAACAACAAGATTATAATAACCTTCATCTCCAGAAGACAAAGCATCTTCAGACGTCACGAAGTCACCTGATAATATATCTTTATTAATAAGCAATTTATTTTTAAAATCAAACTCTGTATTGTTTAGCAACCCAATACGATCGGCTTGAATTTGACTAATTCTTTGTATCTCAAGATCTTCTCTTTTTAATCTTGAACCTAATGGCAAATCACTTTTAGCTACCCATACAACAACTGTTGGAATAGGTTCTTCGTTATGAATCTCACTGGGTAACGTTTGAATCGGTGCTATTTTAGGTGCATTAAGTATTCCATAAAGGCCAATTGACATTGTAATTATTGCCAATACTAATATTACTTTTGATTTCATAATTCACCTATATTGATGCGAGAATACCAAAGACACTACCAGCACAGATAGCAAGACCGTAAGGTACGCCCCTACTTACCCATTTTTCATTACTTGTTAATTTGTACATACTATATTGGCAATACGCTTGTATTCCTCCAATAAATAAAACAATACAAATAACTAATAACATATACTCTTGCTTAATCATTAATGACAATGCAGAGAATAATTTTATATCACCCGCCGCTATTACATTAAAATAGAATAAAATAAATCCGATAGTTAATATTATTAAAGGTGAAATTAAAAAACTTAAATCACCTTTAATAAAAATAGAAAAAAATCCAGACAATACGATTAAAGCAATGACATTATTAGATATTTTTCTATTCTTAATATCATGAAAAACAATATAGACATTGGTAATTAAAATAAAACAAAACAACCAAGTTTGTATTTTCATATTAGTTTATATATTAAACTTTTGGTGCCGAGTTTGCAGATTCAATATTGCTAGAGATTGTGCTCATTGCGCCTTCTAATGCGTCACGTAATGTGCCATTAAATACTGCAAGAACGATCGCTGAAATACACACACCAATAATTGCATATTCAATTGCTGTAACGCCGCGCTCATCGTTTTTGAAAGATTGAAGAGCAAGTTGAGATTTTACGAATAATTTAGTTAACATAATAAACCCTTAATTGATTAATATCTGTTCGAAGTGAACAAGCTGAATATTATTCGACCAGCCAACACCCGTCAATTTAATGACAGGCGCTATGACATTTCCATGACATTAATGTAATTCTCATTCAGCTTCCATTCAGATACGTGACAAATATCACATAAATGCTTGAGATCAGTCTTTAAGGGAGGTAATAATGCACAAAATTAACGTAACTCTGGTGATATAGATGTTAAAGAAAAAAGTAATAGCTCAAATAAAGACACTATTATATAGAGACTGTTGGATCTATTTACTTTGTAGTGCGTTAACTTTAACTGTGTCAATAATCGCTTACTCTTTTGAACAATCAAACCACATTGATCTTCTGGCTTATTACAATAAATTTTTGATCGCTGCAGCGTTAACTTTATTTATCTACTCTATCGGGTATTTTATTTATTTGATCTGCCAACTGCACCCAAAACCAATCAGTCAATATATCAACCAAGTTAGAAAAGTAAGCGTTGAACAGATCATCAGGGCTGTTGTGATGATGCTCTTTTTATCTCTATCCTTATCTAGCTATACAACGTTAAAAAGTTTGATCCCATTAATCCACCCATATACAAATGGGCTGGATAATGAATTAATGCAACTTGATAGGTGGCTTCACTTCGGTAGAGATCCTTGGGAAATAACCCATACGTTATTTAGCTCTATTGAAGCGTCTTCATTTATTAACTTAATGTACAACCTATGGTTTTTCATCGTTTGGGTAGTTGCCTTCTATTTTTTGATCTCAATAAAAAGTGAGAAGCTCAGACAACAATACCTAATCAGCTTTGTATTGTGTTGGGTTGTCAATGGTGGTTTCATTGCCGTTGGCTTATCCTCTGTTGGTCCTTGCTTCTATCACTTAATTAATGGTGGTAATGATTACTTTCAACCATTAATGAATTTACTTAATGAGCAAAATCAACAATTAATCGATAATGGCAGTGGCATTACACTTTGGGCATTAAAGACCCAAGTTACGTTGTGGGAAAGCTATCTTAAAGGCGGGTTTCATTTAGGTAGTGGGATTTCAGCGTGTCCTAGTATGCATGTATCAATGGCAACACTGATGGCTATTGGTATGACAAAAAAGAATAAATGGTGGGGTCTTATTTTCTGGCCTTATTGCTTAATCATTATGATTGGTTCTGTTCACTTGGGCTGGCACTATGCTATCGATGGCTATTTAAGTATATTATTAACCATAATAATTTGGAAGTTAGTACATTACGTAATGAATTCAAAGGAAAAAACTTACCAATTGAATCCCTCATAATCTAGGTCATATACAAAAAATGGACTCAACTTAAAATGAAGAGTCCATTTACCTATCTATTCTTATCTGAGATTTACCAACTTAGTTTCTTATTCAATAACAACGAAGCTGAAAGAATACAAGCGACTCCGCCTAAATCAGCATGACGAATGGCTGCTTGAGCTTGTTGTTGAACCTTAGGTTTTGCATGATAAGCAATGCCAAGGCCTGCAGCCTCCATCATGACCAGATCATTGGCACCATCACCGACAGCGACTGTATTGCTGATCTCAATGTCATACTTATCAGCTAATTCAACTAAGATCTCTGCTTTTGTTTCAGCACTAACAATGTCACCAATAACGTTACCTGTCAGCTTTCCATTAAGGATTTCAAGTTGATTAGATTGTGCGTGTACTAAATTTAATTCTTCTTTTAGATAATCCGAGAAATAAGTAAAGCCGCCAGAAGCAATTGCCGCTTTCCAACCATACTTCTGCATCGTTGCGACCAGTTCTCTAATTTCAGGCATAAAAGGAAGTTCAGATTTAACTTTAGCAAGGATCGCTTCATCTGCACCTGCCAAGCTTCCTACACGTTGAAGCAAACTTTCTTTAAAATCGAGTTCACCCTGCATTGCTCGTTCTGTGACTTCTGATACTTGCTTACCAACACCTGCTAGTTTCGCAATTTCATCAATACATTCGATCTCTATTGCTGTCGAATCCATATCAAAAAGAATGATCCCTGGCGTTGAAAGATCTGGAATATCTTTGATCTCGACGTAATCTAAGCCTAGTTCATCAACAATGATTTTATATTCAGGCGTAATATCACCAGCAATGGCAGCAACTTCATAATTGCCAACTTTCCAGGTTCTAACGATGGTGGTTGTCATACCAACAAAAAAGTCGATATCTTTAAAATGAAGAGGTGAAAGGTGTGGCCCATAAATGACCCATCCAACACTCTTTATCTCTAACTGAGAGGCTGTTACTGATGTTCTAAAGCGGCTAACTAATGTGGCTTGCTTCTTAATTGAAAATGGCGCTATCGTATCCATGATTTATTTCCTTACTCATCCTGTCTCAAAAATACCGATTGAAACTACATTGAGCAAGCCTGTTAAGACATAAACTGCTATTTTTTTTAAATTTGGGTATAATTCCGTCATTCTTATTTTTGTGGTGCTAACGATGCTTTCTCAAAATTTTGTCACCAAAAGTATAATGTTACTTTCTCTTTTGGCATTCAGTTATTTTATTTTAATCAACAGTACCGTTATCAGTGACAGCAACCAAGTCATTCAAAATAAACAGTTACAAGATTTAAGTCGAACAATGACTCGCCAAGCTGCCCTCTTTTCTGTTGATAATATCAAACAAGATAATCATGAAGGGTTACTGCAACTGGCTAACAATTTAGCCAAAGAGCCTCTAGTATTCGATGCAACGATTTATGATGCGGAAGGCGGCATTTTAGCTAAAAGTGACAATGCACTTACTGCCTCTCAAATTACAGGATTAAACACCCCACTTTCTATTGATGGTATTGGCCGCCAACAGTTAATAGAGCCAATCACAAAAGATAATCATCTAATGGGCTTTTTAAGGATTACCTTTGAGAAATCAACCCTGACAGGATTTGCTAATCATCATTACCGTAAAAGTGATCGCTTAATGTTTGGTATGTTAGCGATAAGTTTAGTGTCGGGAATGCTCATTATGGCTCTACTTCGAAAACGTAAAAACTCAAATAAACCTATCACTACTTTATTTGGTGGAAAATCATAAAAAAGAAAGGCGATGAAGTCACCCTCATCGCCTTTTTATATCTAAGCGTTAACTTAGCAATTGATATTATTTATCGCCAAGTAATACTGAATCTAGTGCGATTAGCATCATTTCATCAAACGTCGTTGCACGCTCATCTGATGTTGTTTGCTCACCGGTCTTAATGTGATCCGATACTGTACAAATTGCTAATGCTTTTGCACCGTATTCAGCAGCCACACCGTACATACCTGCGGCTTCCATCTCTACGCCTACAATGCCGTATTTGTCCATAAGATCAAACATGCTTGGATCTGGCGTATAGAACAACTCAGCAGAGAAAAGGTTACCTACTTTTACATCGATACCACGTGCTTGAGCTGCTAACTCTGCGTTACGAACCATTTCATAATCAGCAATCGCTGCAAAGTCATGATCTTTAAAACGGATGCGGTTCACTTTTGAATCAGTACATGCGCCCATACCGATAACAACATCACGTAGTTTGATGCCATCATTCACAGCACCACAGCTGCCTACACGGATCACTTTTTTAACGCCAAAATCTTTTACTAACTCTGTCATGTAGATTGAGCATGATGGAATACCCATACCGTGGCCCATAACAGAAATCTTACGACCTTTATAAGTACCCGTAAAACCATACATATTACGAACGTCACATACTTGAACTACATCATCAAGGAATGTCTCAGCAATGTATTTTGCGCGGATTGGGTCACCAGGCATCAGTACTACGTCTGCAAAATCACCCATTTCAGCATTAATATGTGGAGTAGCCATAATTTATATCCTTGCTTATTTAACGTTAAATAGAAAAAAGCAGTAGAGAGGGCCCTACTGCTTATCATTTTTTATAGGAAAGATTTTCCATATTCCATATCAGAGGTTTCAAAGTACTCTGCTAAGGTTTGACCAATATCTGCAAATGTATCACGACGCCCTAATGAGCCAGCAGGTACTTTATGACCATAAACAATCACTGGGATATGTTCACGTGTATGATCGGTTCCTGGCCATGTTGGATCACAACCGTGATCTGCCGTTAGAATAAGAATATCATCTTCTTTTAGCATATCCATGATCTCAGGAAGACGACCATCAAAATATTCTAATGCTGCGGCATAACCTGCCACATCGCGACGATGACCATACGCTGAATCGAAATCGACAAAGTTAGTAAATACGATAGTGTTATCACCTGCCGTTTCAATCGCGTCTTTAGTCGCATCAAACAATGCAGGGATACCTGTCGCTTTGGTTTTTTGAGTAATACCGCAACCTGCGTAAATATCAGAGATCTTGCCAATTGAATGAACGTGGCCATTCTTCTCTTCAACTAATTTTTGCAGCACGGTAGTTGCCGGTGGCTCTAGTGATAAATCACGACGATTACCTGTACGCTCAAATTTACCTTTGCCTTCACCAACAAATGGACGCGCAATTACACGGCCAATATTGTAATCAGCAAGTTCTTCACGAGCAATCTGACAAAGCGTTAGCAAATTATCTAAACCAAATGTCTCTTCATGACAGGCAATTTGGAATACTGAATCGGCAGAGGTATAGAAAATAGGCATGCCTGTTTTCATGTGCTCTTCGCCCAAATCATCAAGTACTTGAGTTCCTGATGCATGGCAGTTACCTAGGTAACCAGAAAGATTTGCACGAGCAAGAATCCGATCAGTCAGTTCTTTAGGGAAGCTGTTTGTTTTATCAGAAAAGTAACCCCAATCAAACAATACTGGAACACCGGCGATTTCCCAGTGACCTGAAGGCGTATCTTTACCTGAAGACAATTCAGCCGCATGGCCGTAAGCACCAATGATCTCAGCGTTCGCATCTAAACCTGCTGCAAATTGACCTGTTGATTCTTTACCCGCCATCGCTAAACCAAGCTTAGAAAGGTTTGGAAGAGTTAAAGGTCCTTGACGATTACTGTTGTCAGCTAGGCCTTTATCACACTGCTCAGCAATATGACCCATAGTATCTGAACCTACATCGCCAAATTTTTCAGCGTCGCCTGCGGCACCGATACCAAATGAATCTAGTACTAAAATTATTGCACGTTTCATGTTTTCTTCCTTACACATCTTCAGGGCGAATTTTGCGATAAACTTCCGGAGTCATTTCTGGTTGTTCATCACTAATCACGATTGCTGCTTTTACAGCATCCGCGGCTTGTTGCCATTGTTCTTCACTGCGAGCATGGATCATCGCTAGTGGTTGTTCTGTATCTGCTGTTTGACCAAGACGGATCATATCACTTAAACCAACCGCATAATCAATAGTATCGGTTGCAACACGACGGCCACCGCCCATACCTACAACTGCCATACCCAAATCACGAGTATCCATTGCATTAACGAAACCGGCTTTATCTGCAAATACAGGTTTAATAATTTGTGCGCTTTCTAAGTGGTTATCGTAATTTTCAATAATGTCACTTGGACCACCAAGACCAAATACCATTTTACCAAAGCATTCTGCTGCTTTGCCATTATCTAATACCGTTTGTAATTTAGCTCGAGCTTCTTTTTCATCTTTTGCTAAGTTAGCAATTACTAGCATCTCAGCACATAGTGCCATCGTTACTTCGTATAAACGAGGATTACGATATTCACCAGTTAAGAAACGAATCGCTTCACGTACTTCTAATGCATTACCGGCTGTAGAGGCCAATACTTGGTTCATATCAGTAAGCAGTGCCGTTGTCTTAGTTCCAGCTCCATTTGCTACTGCTACGATAGATTTTGCTAACTCTTCAGATGCTTCGTAAGTTGGCATAAATGCACCAGAACCGACTTTAACATCCATTACTAACGAGTCTAAACCTGCCGCTAATTTCTTAGATAAGATAGAGGCCGTGATCAATGAAATATTATCAACAGTTGCTGTTACATCACGAGTGGCATACACACGTTTATCAGCAGGAGCTAAATCACCTGTTTGGCCAATAATCGCCACACCAGCTTCTTTAGTTACTTTTCCAAAAATCTCATTGCTTGGCATAATGTTGTAACCAGCAATAGATTCAAGTTTATCCAGAGTACCGCCAGTGTGACCTAAACCACGGCCAGAGATCATTGGAACATAGCCACCACACGCAGCCACCATAGGGCCAAGCATCAATGAAGTCACGTCACCAACGCCACCTGTTGAATGTTTATCAACAATAGGTCCGTCAAAGTTCATGTGACTCCAATCAATCACCATGCCTGAATCACGCATTGCACACGTTAATGCGATACGTTCTGGCATTGTCATTTCATTAAAGTAGACCGCCATTGCAAAAGCTGCAATTTGACCTTCAGACACGGTATTCTTTGCAACCCCTTGAATAAAGAAGTTAATTTCTTCTGTTGTTAGTACTTTATTGTCACGTTTTCTGCGAATAATCTCTTGTGGTAGATACATTAGTGCCTCCCCAATCTTGGTTGGGTAATTTATATAGGTAGGGTTGAGGTAGGTGAGACGGTAATGCCTCACCTAAGTCGATTTATTTTTTAGCTATAAATCAAGTAACGAGAAACTAGTAAGCTGATGGGTCAGCTGTTTCTTCTGTTACTTCTAATGTATTTAAAAGATTAGTCAGTAGGCTTGAAGCACCAAAACGGTAGTGCATGTTATCAGCCCAATCGCCACCTAAAATATCATCAGCCATTGCTAGGTATGCTTGTGCATCTTCAGCAGTACGAACGCCGCCAGCAGGCTTAAAGCCAACTGTTTTAGCTACGCCCATATCACGAATTACTTCTAGCATCATGCGTGCATATTCAGGTGTTGCGTTAACTGGCACTTTACCTGTTGATGTTTTAATGAAGTTAGCGCCTGCTTCAATACAGATTTGAGACGCTTTTTTGATCAATGCTTCTTCTTTTAGCTCACCCGTTTCGATGATTACTTTAAGCAGAACATCACCACACGCTTCTTTACACTGTTTAACCAGTTCAAAACCTACTGTTTCGTCACCAGCAATCAATGCACGGTATGGGAATACCACATCAACTTCATCAGCACCGTAAGCAACAGCGGCTTTAGTTTCAGCAACAGCGATAGCAATATCGTCATTACCGTGTGGGAAGTTAGTTACCGTTGCAATGCGTACTTCTGGTGTGCCTTGCTCGCGCAGCGTTTTCTTAGCGATAGGTACGAAGCGCGGGTAAATACAAACAGCTGCTGTATTACCTACTGCTGTTTTCGCATTCTTACATAATGCGATTACCGCTTCATCTGTATCGTTATCGTTAAGCGTCGTTAGATCCATTAATTTTAATGCACGTAGTGCCGCTGCTTTTAAATCGCTCATTGTTATCTCCAAAATAGAATAAATTCTTTGATAGTTTTGCTGTTCATATATTAAGTTCAACAGCAAATGAGCGGACTTGATTCCCTGAAGACTTGAGCGCATAACGCCCAATCAATATCCATTTTGCCGCCAGTACTTACTTCAATAGTATGAATGAGTACCGCTCTAACATCTCATCATGAGACGCCGTTGAAACATGGTTCATTTTACCAATACTTCTCTAGTGTCACTAGTGAAACCATGTTTCCATATAAAGACACAGAGATTATGAAAAGAAACGTTCAATTATCCATTGATAACCGACTGCACCGGCGTAAACACCGACAATCCCCATCACTCCTGATAAAACAGGTGGTGCTGGAATAGGTAATTTAATTGCTGAAAAAACAACGCCAACAATCAAACCTGCAAATATAGACAATAGAACTTCATTCATAATTAACTCTCTAGATTCTCATTATATGTATGCATTAAACATAGTTTATTTTTGATAATCTAGCTGTGTTTCTCTTTACTATGCCTCACATTATACCAAGTTAATTTACTGCTTATGTTTCTAACGAGTAACGCAATCGGTTTGCATCTCAAACTTTTTACCTAAAAAGTGTGAAAACGATTCATTCAGACATCACAATTTTTTCTTTTCTATAGATATAAAAAAACCCGCATTGAATGCGGGTTTTTAGGTATCTAACTTACTCTATAATGATTATAGAGATAGGAATAGACCTGCGATTGTTGCAGACATTAAGTTTGATAATGTACCAGCAGCAACAGCTTTCATACCCATCTTAGCGATATCATGACGACGTTCAGGAGCAAGGCTACCTAAACCACCAAGTAGAATCGCTACAGAAGAAAGGTTAGCAAAACCACATAATGCGAATGAAATGATTGCTTTTGTTTTCTCAGAAAGAACTACTTCAGCGCCTTCAGCTAGGTACGGTGCAAAGTTTAGGTAAGCAACGAATTCGTTAACTACCAGTTTTTGACCAAGGAATGAACCTGCGATTGTCGCTTCTTCCCACGGCACACCGATAATGAATGCAACTGGAGCAAAGATGTAACCAAGAATAAGCTCTAGAGTAATGTCTGGCATACCGAACCAACCACCAACACCACCAAGGATACCGTTGATTAGAGCGATTAGACCGATGAATGCAAGAAGCATTGCACCTACGTTTAACGCAAGTTGCATACCTGTTGCTGCACCAGCAGCTGCGGCATCAATTACGTTTGCAGGTTTGTCTGCGCCTTCTTGTTCTAAAGCATCAAATTGATCAACCGGAGTTTCCGTTTCTGGTTTAAGAATTTTAGCAAATAGAAGACCACCAGGTGCAGCCATGAATGATGCCGCGATTAGGTATTCTAGAGGCACGCCCATAGAAGCATAACCAGCAAGTACACCACCAGCAACAGAAGCAAGACCACCACACATTACTGCAAACAATTCAGATTGAGTCATTTTTGGAATGAATGGACGAACTACTAGAGGTGCTTCTGTTTGACCAACGAAAATGTTCGCAGTAGCAGAAAGTGATTCCGCACGAGAAGTGCCTAGTGCTTTTTGAAGAGCACCACCTAGGAAGTTAATCACGACTTGCATAATACCAAGGTAATAAAGTACCGCAGTTAATGATGCAAAGAATACGATTACAGGAAGAACACGCAGTGCGAAGATGAAACCGCCGCCGCCAAATAATTCAAACATTTTACCCGATACTAGGCCACCGAATAAGAATTCGATACCTGTGTTACCGTAGTTTATTACATTAGCAACCGCTTCAGATGCACCTAAAAGTACATCACGACCCACAGGTACATAAAGTATGAATGCACCTAAAAGAAATTGAATGGCAAAAGCGCCACCGACAGTACGTAGATTGATTGCTTTGCGGTTATCAGATAGAAGTACTGCAAAAGCAAGCAGTGCTACAATCCCAACCAAGCTCATTAACAGGCTCATAGTTAAAAGTTTCCCTAAAATTGATTGTTGGCGTGTTTCAAATTAGCGGGGGCGATTATACTCACTGAAGCACCAATAAAGTAATGCTGTTGTCACACATTCGTCGTCCGTACATCATGTATTCACTCATAATTGTGACTCTTATCACTAATTGAAATCTAAATATTCATCAATTACACCTAAAGTAATGACAAATAACTCAAATCCCAAACAAAGAGGTGGTATTTTTATAAACAGCTTTTGCAACCGTTTGCTTTGATTCTTTTCTAAGCAAACACAAGTATTCATAGATACTTAGCACTTTATCTGGCGAATTGGGCTCCCCTTGAAATCCATTAATTGGCATATCTGGAGAATCAGTTTCTAATAAAATCATCTCAAGTGGTATTTGAGCAATCACCTCTCTTGTTTTTTTTGCACGCTCATAAGTGATCACTCCGCTAACACCAATCAAGAACCCCAAAGAAATGAATTGTTCTGCTTGTTGCAAGCTGCCACTAAAGCCATGGATAACGCCCCCTTTCTCTGGTTTTATTTCTCGCAGTATTTTAAAAACATGATCGTGGCTTTTTCGACTGTGAACAATTAAAGGAAGTTGGTGGATTTTGGCTAATAGGCACTGCTCTCTAAAGACATCAATTTGAATATCTCGATTACTTTCTTTATCCCAAAAATCTAAGCCGCACTCACCAACAGCAACACACTTATCTCTATGTTCGTTGACAAATAGCTTTAATGAGGCCAATTCAGATTGATGATCATTTGAGATAAAGAGAGGATGAATGCCTAAAGCATAATAAATTGATGCATTCTGACGTGATAAGGAGACAACGTTAGCCCAATTAGATTGATTAACACTAGGAACAATAAATTTGCTGACGCCTTTCGCTTGAGCTTTTTGAAGATAATACGGTTCATTTTCAGAAAAAGGAGAAAAATCCAAATGACAATGAGAGTCAATAAATTCAAATGACATTATTCACCTTCTTTTTTATATGGTACACAGCTGCGCTTATTTTCAGGTGTTAAGCCAAGAGACTCGCACCATGCATCATATTTTTTAATCCATTGTTTAATAATTTTCCACATAACTCACCTCTAACTTCAAAACTAAAAACAGCGACTAAGTAAACTATAGATACAAAAACGGAGTCCATTAAGACTCCGTTTCATTTATTTGATAAATAGCTAATTAGTGTTCGCGAGTTGCTCTGAATTGAACCTCAGGGAAACGCTCAGACGCTAAATTCAAATTAACCATCGTCGGTGCAATATACGTTAAGTTATTGCCACCATCTAACGCTAGGTTAGTTTGGTTTTTACGTTGGAAGTCGTCCATGATTTTACCATCGGTACATTCAACCCAACGAGCGGTTGCGACACTGATACCTTCATAAATAGCTTCAACGTTATATTCAGATTTCAAACGAGAAACAACCACATCAAACTGAAGTACACCAACCGCACCAACAATCAAATCATTGTTTTGTAGTGGACGGAAAACCTGTACAGCACCTTCTTCTGAAAGTTGAACAAGGCCTTTTAGCAGTTGCTTTTGTTTTAGTGGATCTTTTAGGCGAATACGACGGAATAGTTCAGGGGCAAAGTTTGGAATACCTGAGAACTTCAAGTTTTCACCTTGCGTGAACGTATCACCGATTTGGATCGTACCATGGTTATGTAAACCAATAATGTCACCTGCATAAGCCGTTTCAGCACGAGAGCGATCCCCTGCCATAAAGGTTACTGCATCAGAAATACTAACGTTCTTACCTGTACGGACGTGATTCATTTTCATGCTTTGAGTATAAGTACCAGACACGATACGCATGAAAGCAATACGGTCACGGTGTTTAGGATCCATGTTTGCTTGGATCTTAAATACAAAGCCTGAGAACTTCTCTTCTGTAGCTTCTACTGAACGCTCTACCGCTTCACGAGTTTGTGGTGCTGGAGCCCACTCAGTTAAGCCTTCTAGCATATGGTCAACACCAAAGTTACCTAGTGCAGTACCAAAATAAACCGGTGTTAGCTCGCCCGCTAAGAATAATTCAAGATCAAACTCAGGACATGCGCCAATAACAAGCTCTAACTCTTCACGCACACTTGCAGCCAGTTCAGCACCTACTGCAGCATCCAATTCAGGGTTATCTAAGCCTTTAATGGTGCGAACTTCTTGGATCTCATGGCCATGGCCTGATTCATACAAGATCGTTTCATCACGATGAATGTGATAAACACCTTTAAACTCTTTACCACAACCGATAGGCCATGAAATAGGTGCACAAGCCATTCCTAGCTCGCTTTCTACTTCATCAAGCACTTCCATTGGATCACGTACTTCACGGTCTAATTTGTTCATAAACGTAACGATTGGTGTGTCACGTAAACGTGTTACTTCCATTAGTTTACGAGTACGGTCTTCGACACCTTTCGCCGCATCGATAACCATTAGACATGAATCTACCGCTGTTAATGTACGGTAGGTATCTTCCGAGAAATCTTCGTGTCCAGGAGTATCAAGAAGGTTAACTAGGCAACCGTTAAATGGAAATTGCATTACCGACGTAGTTACCGAGATACCACGTTCTTTTTCCATTTCCATCCAGTCTGATTTTGCGTGCTGGTTTGAACCACGACCTTTTACCGTACCCGCTTTTTGAATCGCGTTTCCGAATAATAATACTTTTTCAGTAATGGTTGTTTTACCCGCATCCGGGTGAGAAATGATGGCAAACGTTCTGCGTTTACCCACTTCTTGTAAAAAAGACATAAGCGTTGATAATCCTGTAAGATTTCAGAAAGGATGTAATTAGGCGAGATTATACTCAAAGACGTTGATTATCTAAAGCGCCGAATTAAAAGAATATATAACTCATGATAATGGCATCTTCCTTACCATTAGCTGTTGGGTAGTAATCGTGGCGTCGAGTCACTTCATTAAACCCTTCAGATTCATATAAAGAAATCGCGTTAACATTACTTTCACGCACCTCAAGCCAAGCAGACTCAGCGCTTTGTTCCATACACATATCAATAAAAAACTCCGTCAATTTACGACCAAACCCTTTTCTTTGATACGCAGGATCTATCGCTATATTAAGTAAAGTGACTTCTCCCACCACATTTTGAGCATAGAAATAGCCAACAACTTGATCGTTTTCTAGCATCACTCGGTGTTGCGCGCAGCGACTATTCAAATCACGGATCATTGATTCAGCCCAAGGGTGTGAATGTGCCGCTCTTTCAATTCGCCAAATATCATCTAGGTGAGCATCAGAAATGCATTGAATATTAATGGTCATAAGAACAAATTTGTCGCCATAAATCGCGTCGTGATTGGGTATTAGCATGCATTTCAGAAAGAAGCGGTGAACTTAATGCTTTTACTTCTTCCAATTCAGTAACAGGCACACCTGAGAACCAACACCATGTTAAATGATGCTCAGCTAAATACTCTAACGACTCAGAAGGAAGAAATAACGCCTGCTCTGGTAATAGTTTCATACTCGCAAGTACCTTTCCAAAGAGAAAAGCATCACGTTCAGTAGGAATAGCAGGAGCTACAAATAACAACTGACAAGTTTCAGGTAGCGATATTGTGCTTGCTTCTAATGCAGGAAAGAATTCAGGTTGACGAACTTGCCAAACCGAAATATTCATTTCATTTAAAAACTGTAACGCTTGCTGTGGCATATCAATTCACCTGTCAATCTAAGGGGAAGAATACTATCAACATTCCAGTATTGATGCCACTTGAAGTGTCTTAAATAATAAACATCTGATGGATTTGACCTCCCCCTGACTTTGGCATTATCTTCATTTTATAGTCTCTGCGACCCGACTGACTTAAGGCCATATTCATGAAAAAACAATTACTCACCGCTGCTGGTATTTGCTCATTAATCACGTTTTTACTATTGGTAATATTGATTAATGTCGCCTCTGTAAATACTGCCTATGCCAATGAAAATGAATGGGTTTTAATCAGCGATAAAGTAGTTAACTTTGAAGAAGAAACAGATACCGTTGAACCTCTTGCTTTTGTCAGCGAAAGAAAGTTTTCAAAAATAAAAGTAAAGTGTGTCCAAGGTACGGTAAACATTAAAAGCATGAATGTCACTATGACGGATGGGGCGACTAAAAAATTAAGTACATTAGGTACCTTAACCAAAGGCATGTCGACCAGAGTTTACAAGCTTCCAGGTTCAGAAAAAGCGAAATTTGATTTTCTTGAGTTAGAATATAAAAGCTGGGGAAGCTTAGCCTTAAACACCGCAGGTGTCGTCAAAAAAGCAAAGATAGAGGTCTGGGGACTAAAACGATAAATAAAAATGAATGCCCATTAGTAAATATGAGCATTCCATGACTTCATTATAGTAAATCAAACTCAGGGCAGTATTCGATCAAGCCTGCTTTCCCTTCTATGAATTCGGGTGAGCACGCTTTAATCATAAATGCCTCTTCTGGCACTTCCCATTTGCATTCCATATCATGATTTTTGGCCGTTTCAAAACCAAAGCGTTGATAATAGGCAGGATCACCTAACACAACAACAACAGGGTAACCGAGTTCGGTCAGTGTTTCTAACCCCTCTTTAATTAGGTCCTGGGCTATGCCTTGTTTTTGGTATTCTTCTTTAACGCACAAAGGAGCGAGCCCTTGCCAATTAAGATCTTCACCATTAAGCATTACAGGGCTAAACAAGCAGTGTCCAATCACTTCACCTTCATCCGTACAAGCCACTAATGATAAAGTTAAATGGCTATTTTCACGTAAGGACATGACCAAGCTAGCTTCTGCTTCTGTTTCAAATGTCGTACGAACTAATCGATCAATCGTTAAAATATCCGCTGGAGCTTCAGTTCTAATAAGCATTTATCGTCTCTTTTACTTCAGGCTTCTGCAAGCCCTGTTGGACAAAATTAGCCAACGTCATTAATGCTTGATTTAAAGGCTTTGGTAATGAATCAAGATCTACACTGTCCATCAAGTTTTTCACTTCTAACCCAAGCTCTGTATCACCTTCAATTTTCAAGCGACGTTGGAAAAATAGAGTATCAGGATCTTCTTTACGGCCAGCAATCAAGATTAAATCATTTAACTGTCCGCTAAAGCTCACATCATCACTCTCGATGTTGCCTGAGACTATCAGCTTTTCATCTTGATAACTGATAAACCAGTGCAATTCGAGATCAGTAATTGAAACTTTTAACCATTTATCTTCTAAAAACTCAAAATCACCATCTTCAAGCGCTTCATGAAATACTTGTTTTAACCCTTCAAGCAATACCTTCTGTTGCATTGAAACAGGAACTAACTTTGCCGGTGTTTTTAAGATCGATGCCGCATTTTTTACTATTTTTGAACGAATTTGATTAATCACGCTTAATTTCCATTACATTTGGTCGATAACTGTAAGCAAGTATAAATTGATTGCCCGATATCTAACCTGTTTCTTATCAAAAAAAGCACTTATTACAATTTAAGGTAGAAAATAGGGATTCATTCAATGTATATTTTATTGTTCGACTTATAAATACTGATGATTATTATTAATTCTGGAAGTTATTGGTCTTCTTTTTACTAAAAAGCGGTAACACTATGTCTCTTTCTCAAATACAACATTGGCTTCCTTTACTGACAGATAATAGTCCATTTCTGTTTGCTATTTTGGACTCGGATCATAACTATGTGACCGTAAATAATCGTTACTGCGAAATCAGTGGATTAAATAGAGAAGAGTTATACGGTCGATCTGATAGCGATATTTTAGGAGCTCATTTCTACTCGTCACTTAAAGCGTATTATAATAGAGCGCTAAATGGAGAGAAAATTGAAGCTGAAATCACTCTCGATGACCACCGCTTTGATACCAGTCTTCATTTCAGTCTATTCCCTATTGAACAAGATAATAATACCTATATTGTTTTTCACGCTGTCGATACCTCTGAGCGGCAGCAACTACTTAGCTCTTTGAAAGAGAGTGAATCAAAATATCATAAACTCACCGAACTGCTTAATGACGCGGTCTTCTTAATTGAAGGTGACATTATTGTCTCCGCAAATACCGCCTCAGCTAAAGTACTTGGTTTTAATAAAGCCAGTGAATTTATCGGTGAAAGTATTGAGCAACTGTTAACTCCTGCAAATAAAAACCAATCATTATCAGAAGCCATTATCACTCTAGCGTCGGAACAACAATTAATTGTGAGAACGACCGTTAATTGTGGTACGCGAATAGAGCTAACCTTAACCGTTGAAGAAACACACATTTTAGGTAGCCCTGCTCATTTAGTTATTGTAAAAGAAAATAAAAAACAGACTGCAGTTGTAAGCCAAGTTGCCGCATCCCAAATTGATTTATTAACGGGGATCTATAACCGACACGGTTTTACTCACGTTATTGAAAAAATGATTAAAGAAGATGTTCCCTTTTTCATGCTCTATTTGGACATCGATAACTTTAAAAACATTAACGACTCTTTAGGCCATCACATTGGCGATAGAGTATTAAAAGAAATTTCAACTCGCTTACAGAAATTACTTCCAAAACACGCAGTGGTTGGTCATCTAGCCGGAGATGAGTTTGGTATTCTTTTTCCAAAGCCTGAACACAACCAAATCCTTGAACAACTGGCTGAAAAGATAATAAAGCTGATCAATCAACCTTTTGACCTGGTTCATTTCTCTAAACGACTCGCTTGTTCTATTGGTAGCGTTCAATACCCAACCGATGGGACAGATGCTCGAAGCTTGCTACAAAATGCAGATACCGCAATGTACGAAGCCAAAGATCGTGGCCGAAATCGATTAATCAAATTTCATGACCAAATGAACAAAGAAGCAAGAATGCGTTTATGGTTAGAAATTGAATTACAAAAAGCCTTACAAAACAATGGCCTTGAAGTATGGTATCAGCCAAAAGTAAGTGCTCGTGATTTCAGAATCAATGGTGCTGAAGCTCTTGTGCGTTGGAAGCACCCTGTAGAAGGTTATATCAGCCCTGCTCGATTTATTCCCGTTGCTGAGCGTTCAGGCTTGATTGAAACGCTAGGCAAAGTGGTTATGCGTGAAGTATTCCAGACAGTTAAAGAATGGAGAAGCCAAGGTATTTTACCGGGAAGAATTGCCATCAACCTGTCACCAGAACAATTTGGCAACCCTCTGTTGCTTGAATATATGGAGCGACTATTAAAAACAACTCAAGTGGATCCAAACGACATCACTCTCGAGTTAACAGAAAGCGCAGTAATGAGTGATGGTGAGCATGCCATTCAAATGCTTGATGCGATTAAAAAACTTGGGTTTACCCTTTCTATTGATGACTTTGGTACTGGTTATTCCTCTTTAGCTTACCTTGCTCGCTTCCCACTCGATGAATTAAAGATTGATCGTGGTTTCATTAATGAAATAGATACACTACCCAAACAAATTACTATTATTGAAAATGTGATTAATTTAGGTAAAAACTTGAACATGGATATCGTTGCTGAGGGTGTAGAAACAAGACAACAAGCGATGCTGCTATCAAGTTTAAACTGTGATTCCATTCAAGGCTTCCACTTCCACAAACCTCAACCAAAACATGAGATTGAAGCGCTATTAGTACAAAATAAACGTTCAAGATAATCAAATACTTGCCTACTTAACACCTAGATAGTGCCTGCCACTTTCTAGGTATTACAACCTATTATGTAAAATTAAATCAAAAAAAGTCATCTTTAATACTATTTAATGCCAAGGCTTTATTAAGACAACAAAAGAACAAAAAACCTGCCTTAAATCAAGTTTCAAATTTATCTTATCATTATCATAGAGCATCAGATTTTTGTAACTAGGTATTCTTATGGAACTCCTCTGCCCAGCTGGTAATTTACCTGCTCTAAAAACCGCAATTGATTGCGGTGCCGATGCGGTTTATATCGGTTTTAAAGACGATACTAATGCTCGCCATTTTGCAGGTTTAAATTTCACCGGTAAAAAGCTTGAGAAAGCAGTGCAATACGTTCACGACCATAATAAGCACATTCACGTCGCTTTAAATACATTTGCTCACCCAGATGGATTTAGCCGTTGGACTAAAGCCGTCGATAATGCGGCAGCTATGGGGATTGATGCATTAATTATCTCAGATATTGGGGTTCTAGAATACGCGGCGAACACTTATCCAGATTTAGAACTACACTTATCAGTTCAAGCTTCTGCAACCAACGTTGCTGCGATTGATTTCTATAAAAAGAATTTCAATATCAAGCGTGTTGTCTTGCCACGAGTTCTCTCAATCCATCAGGTAAAACAACTATCACGCAATCTAACCTCTGATGTGGATTTAGAAGTTTTCGCCTTTGGTAGCTTATGCATCATGTCTGAAGGTCGTTGTTACTTATCTTCTTATATGACAGGAGAATCACCAAATACCGTTGGTGCTTGCTCTCCAGCAAAATATGTTCGTTGGCAAGAAACAGAAAATGGCCTTGAATCACGATTGAATAATATTCTTATTGATCGTTATGGTGAAGGTGAGAATGCAGGTTACCCAACACTTTGTAAGGGCCGCTTTGATGTAGAAGGAAAAACATTCCATGCATTAGAAGAGCCTACCAGTTTAAATACCTTATCTCTTGTGCCTGAACTTTTCGCTGCTAATGTGGCCTCTGTAAAAATTGAAGGTCGTCAACGTAGTCCTGCTTATGTCGAACAAGTAACGCGAACTTGGCGAGCAGCCATTGATCATTATAAAGCAAATCCTGAAGGTTATTCTGTTGAACCTAAATGGGATGCAACTCTGGCAAATGTATCTGAGGGGACTCAAACAACCCTTGGTGCTTATCATAAGAAGTGGCAATAGGAGAACATTATGAAATATGCATTAGGTCCACTTTTATACTTTTGGTCTAAAGAGAATATTGAATCTTTTTATCTGAAATCGATAAGCAGTGAAGCAGATATTATTTATTTGGGCGAGAGTGTTTGTTCAAAACGTCGTGAAATGAAACCAAAAGATTGGTTTGCTATTGCTAAAGATATTTCTGACTCTGGCAAGCAAGTCGTTTTATCGACTATGGCGCTCTTAGAAGCCCCAAGTGAAGTCAATGCCATGAAAAAGTACATTGATAATGGTGATTTCATTATTGAGGCTAATGACGTTTCAGCGATTCAATTAGCTTCAGAAAGCAAAGTTCCTTTCGTCGTTGGACCAGCGGTTAACTGTTATAACGCTCAAACCTTAAACTTATTTTTGAAGCAAGGTATGACTCGTTGGTGTATGCCTGTTGAACTATCACGTGAATGGTTACAGAACGTATTAACTCAATGTGACGACCTTGGGATCCGCGATAAGTTTGAAACTGAGGTGTTCAGCTATGGTTATCTGCCATTAGCATATTCAGCTCGCTGCTTTACCGCAAGAGCGGAAAATAAACCCAAAGATGAATGTGAGACTTGCTGTATTAAGTACCCAAATGGCATCACGGTAAACAGCCAAGAGGGACAAGAAGTCTTCACCTTAAACGGCATTCAAACTCAATCGGGTTATTGCTACAACTTAATTAACGATCTACCAAGTATGAATGAACTGGTTGATGTTGTGCGATTAAGTCCTTTAAGTGTTGAAACATTCAGTGAAGTTTCTAAATTTAAAGCCAATGAAACAGGCTTAGAAAAATTCTCTTTAAAAGATGCTCGTCACTGTAATGGTTATTGGCATAACATTGCTGGCCTTGATATACAGTTATAATATCGCCCAAATAGCGTTATTAAGATAACAAAAAGCCCTTACTTATACACTTTAAACTAAGAGTATAAGTAAGGGCTTTTTATTTAACTGAGTCGAACGACTATTATTCGGTCGCTTCGTCTTTTAACACTTCTTTTTCTGGTTGTTCTGGCGCTGATTTTACTTCTAACGCTTGTTGCTGTTTCAGTTTCTCTTCTTGTATCGCTCGTAATGATTGGTAAATTTTACCAAGCTCAACAAATGAATAACGATGTTCAACAAACTCATAGACATTACCCGCCATTGCTAATTTATACAGAGCAATTGCATTTGGATAATCACCTTCGTGTTGATAACGCTTAGCAAGATAGAAGTAACCTTCTGTCAACTTTTCAGCTAAAGCAACATTATTGCGGGTAGTACTAAGTATTGTTTTTAAAAATTCATCTTCTGATGTTTCTTTTAAAATAACGCCAGCTAACTCCCAACCAAAATCACCGTCAGTTCGTTGTTGATACTGAACTTTAAATTCTTCTGTTGCTGCAATAGGATCAATTTCAAGACCTATCCAATAGAGCCAAATCGCACGATATGGGTCTGTTGGTGCATCATTATAATGTTTCTTTGCTATCTCATAAGCTTGATCGTAACGCTCGCCATAATAAAGGGCGATAGCTAAATTACGCTCTGCAAATTGATTCGTTGGGTCGAGTTCTAATGCAGAATCTAATGCTTCATAAGCACCATCAAAGTCAGTATTTTGCGTGTAATACACACCCAAAATATTAAAAACATCACTTTGATCTGGCTTTAAATTAAGAGATTGGGTGAAGTCTACACGAGCTAAATCACGTAGACCTAAACTGTCATTAATTAAACCACGTTCATAGAACATTTTTGCACGAGTAATATTATCGACATCTGGTCGTAATAACAGTTGGTCCAAACGAGACAGCTGGATCTCTTGCTGAATACTTGGCTGCAAAGGAACCGCCATTGGTGGAGTGCCCCATCCAGAGGAGTTTGATGCACATCCTGATATAACTAATACTGCGCCTACTAACGCAACTCGAATCCAATTCACTCATTTTCTCCTATGATAAGCTGACTTCTTCTAACTACAGTTAAAAGAAAAGGGAGCATTTCTGCTCCCTTTATAACACGCTTTAAATCAAAAGACTGTAATCAATCAGATTATTCTGCGTCTTTAACTTCTGCAGCAGCTGCTGGGTTTAGCTCAGCATTTGCTTCTTTGATACTTAGACGGATACGGCCTTGACGGTCGATCTCTAGTACTTTAGTTTGTACTTCTTGACCAACTTGTAGGTGGTCAGCTACTTTCTCGATACGCTCTTCAGCAATTTGAGAAATGTGTACTAGACCTTCTTTAGGACCAAGAACTGTAACGAATGCACCGAAATCAACGATACGCATTACTTTACCTGGGTAGATCTTACCTACTTCAACTTCAGCTGTAATCTCTTCGATACGACGAATTGCTTCTTGTGCAGCAGCACCTTCAGTCGCAGCGATTTTGATAGTACCGTCGTCTTCGATTTCGATAGTTGTACCAGTTTCTTCACAAAGAGCACGAATAACCGCGCCGCCTTTACCAATAACATCTTTGATCTTATCAGAGCTGATTTTCATTGTGTGGATACGTGGAGCGAATTCAGAGATATCTTCACGAGCACCAGAGATTGCTTCATCCATAACAGTAAGGATGTGCTTACGCGCGCCTTGTGCTTGGTTTAGAGCGATCTGCATGATCTCTTTCGTGATACCTTCGATCTTGATGTCCATTTGAAGTGCAGTGATACCAGCATTAGTACCTGCTACTTTAAAGTCCATGTCACCTAGGTGATCTTCGTCGCCAAGGATGTCAGAAAGAACAACGAAATCGTCGCCTTCTTTAACAAGACCCATAGCGATACCAGCAACAGATGCTTTAATTGGAACACCAGCATCCATAAGTGCTAGAGAAGTACCACATACAGAAGCCATTGAAGATGAACCGTTAGATTCAGTGATTTCCGATACTACACGTACTGTGTATGGAAATTCTTCAACAGAAGGCATAACCGCTTGGATACCACGTTTAGCTAGTTTACCGTGACCAATTTCACGACGCTTAGGAGAACCAACAAAACCAGTTTCACCTACACAGTATGGAGGGAAGTTGTAGTGTAGAAGGAAGTGATCTTTCTTCTCACCCATTAGGCTATCGATGATTTGCGCATCACGTTGTGTACCAAGCGTTGCAGTAACAAGTGCTTGAGTTTCACCACGAGTGAATAGAGAAGAACCGTGTGTACGTGGAAGAACACCAGTACGTACGTCTAGCGCACGAACCATGTCTTTTTCACGGCCATCGATACGTGGGTGACCAGCAATGATGCGGCTACGTACAACGTTTTTCTCTAGAGAACCAAGCATGCCACGGATTTCGCGCTCGTCTAGTTCTTCATTTTGAGCTAGAAGTGCTTCAACAGCTTCGTTTTTAATTACGCCAACTTGCTCGTAACGCGCCATTTTCTCAGTGATTTGGTACGCTTCAGAAAGACGAGTTTCTGCAAGCTCAGCAACTTGTGCTTTAAGCTCAGCGTTTACTTCTGGAGCAGTCCAATCCCAAGCAGGAGTAGCAACTTCAGCAGCAAATTCGTTGATAGCTTTAATTACTACTTGTTGTTGGTCGTGACCAAATACAACAGCAGAAAGCATTTCTTCTTCAGATAGGTTATCAGCTTCTGATTCAACCATTAATACTGCGCCTTCTGTACCAGACACAACTAGGTCTAGTTTAGAATTTTCAAGCTCAGTGTTTGATGGGTTAAGAACTAGCTCACCATTGATGTGACCAACACGTGCAGCACCGATAGGACCATTGAATGGTACACCAGCGATAGAAAGTGCAGCAGACGTTGCGATCATAGTGATCATATCTGGGTTTACGTCAGGGTTGATAGAAACAACCGTAGCGATAACTTGAACTTCGTTTTTAAACGCACTTGGGAAAAGTGGACGAATTGGACGGTCGATTAGACGAGCCGTTAGAGTTTCGCCTTCTGAAGGACGACCTTCACGCTTAAAGAAACCACCAGGGATTTTACCAGCAGCGTATGTACGCTCTTGGTAGTTTACTGTTAGTGGGAAGAAATCTTGACCTGGTACTGCGTCTTTTTTAGCAACAACAGAAACGAATACTGAAGTATCGTCCATGCTTGCCATAACAGCAGCAGTTGCTTGACGAGCCATTACGCCCGTCTCAAGAGTTACGGTATGGTTACCGTACTGGAATGATTTTACGACTGGATTCGCGAACATTATTTTTCCTTTATTCTTAACGCTCAAACCATTTCTGGCTGAAATTAAGAAAATTTAAGTGATAATTCAATCTATTACCAATCGCGACTAGTACAAATTTACTTAATAAAAGATAACTTGTAATAGTCGCGACCTAGTGGCCGACTTCGGTGACTGTAATAGATGAACAAAATTATAGAGTTAAAAACGCACACTGCGATTTCAACGGCCATAGTATACCCCAATTAGGGCAATATGCGAGGTTCAGAAATGAAAAAGGAGAGTTATACCAAGCTATGTGTTTATTGCAGATACAAAAAAAGGAGCGATAAACGCTCCTTTTTGTCAAACTGTCTTTACAGACATCGCAAATTAGCGACGTAGGCCTAGACGTTTGATTAGATTTTGGTAACGCTCGCTGTTTTTACCTTTTAGGTAATCAAGAAGCTTACGACGGCTAGAAACCATACGTAATAGACCACGACGGCTGTGGTGATCGTGCTTGTGATTAGCGAAGTGACCTTGAAGGTGGTTGATAGAAGCAGTAAGTAGTGCTACTTGTACTTCTGGTGAACCTGTATCGCCTTCAGATTGTGCGTATTCTGCAACGATTGCTGCTTTAGTTTCTGCATTCAGAGACATAATGCTCTCCTGATAAGAGTTGTTTAATATATGTAGCAGCCAATCTCTGATTCAGCCACTACGCGAAGGGCGAATTATACGGATGAACAATAATAAAGCAATAAAAAAAAGAGCAAAAACCACAAGGCCTTTGCTCTTTCTTAATCAAGACACTCAAGAGTGTTTATTTATCTTCTTCGACTTCATCTCGGAAAACAACTAAACGCTTTGGTGCAACACGACCGTCATTATCAATATGTCCAATACCAATAAATAAACGCTCTTCACCCGAAGTCATTCGTACGATCCCCTCTTGAGGAGCCCCAAACACTTGAACTGGTTGTCCATGTAAAACATGATCAGCCAATTCTGGGATCATGTTTACTTCAGGTAAATCTTGAACTGCTGAATCCATAGGCATTAGTAACGGATCAAGTAACTCACGCGGTGCAATATCTTCACGATGAGCTTGTTCTAGTAAAGCTTCAAGATACTCAATCGTTACCATATTCTCATATGGGTAATTTGATACACCCGTACGACGTAAATAGGTTACATGAGCACCACAGCCTAACATCTCACCTAGATCATCTGTAATTGTGCGAATGTAAGTGCCTTTAGAACAATGCACTTCCATCTCAACTTCATGACCTTCAAAGCGAATTAATTCAATTGAATAAACCGTGATTTTACGAGATTTACGAGGTACTTCAATGCCTTCACGTGCGTATTCATACAAAGGGCGACCTTCGTGCTTTAACGCTGAAAACATTGATGGAATTTGATCTGTTGTACCACGAAACTTAGCGATGCAACGCTCAAGCTGACCACGATCAACCTTCACTTCACGAGTTTGAACCACTTCACCATCAGAATCTGACGTATTAGTACGTTCACCAAGCTTCGCTACCACACGATAGCGTTTATCTGAGTCTAATAAAAACTGAGAAAACTTCGTCGCTTCACCAAAACAAAGAGGCAACATACCTGTAGCTAGAGGATCAAGCGCACCAGTATGGCCCGCTTTCTCTGCAAAGTAGATGCGTTTTACTTTTTGCAATGTATCGTTCGACGTAATTCCTGCCGGTTTATCAATTAAGATAACGCCATCAATAGGACGACCCTTACGACGACGAGCCATTACTCTTCCCCTTCGTCTGATTCAGTACGGCCTGATTCAGCCATTTTACGCTTATCGGTATTCATCACGTCTGTTACCAAGTTAGACATACGCATACCTTCAACAAGAGTATTGTCGTAAGTAAAACGAACTTCAGGAGTTAGACGGTGACGGATACGTTTACCAAGCATCATTCGAACTGGAACTTCATGCTCTTTCAATGCAGCTAGGCATGTTTCTGGTGTTTGCTCACCAACACAGAAGAAAGTAACGAACACTTTTGCGTAAGCAAGGTCACGAGATACTTCAACATCTGAAATAGTAACCATACCGATACGTGAATCACGAACTTCACGTTGCAAGATTACCGCTAATTCTTTTTGTAACTGTTGCGACACACGTTGTGCGCGGCTAAATTCTTTTGACATATCATTTCTCACTTAGAAAGATGGGGGGCGTGGTAATTACCAGCCCCCCATGGTGTATTTAACAACCGATTACTCCATTATTTCATTGAATAATAGAAGTAATTATAGTCAATTAATCAAGAGTACGTTGAATCTCGATGATTTCGAATACTTCGATTTGGTCGCCAGCGCGAACATCGTTGTAGTTCTTAACGCCGATACCACACTCGTAACCATTTTTAACTTCAGCAACATCGTCTTTGAAACGACGTAGTGATTCTAGTTCGCCTTCGTAAATTACGATATTGTCACGTAAAACACGAATTGGGTTATTACGCTTAATAGTACCTTCAGTAACCATACAACCAGCGATAGCGCCAAGTTTAGGAGACTTAAATACTTCACGTACTTGTGCAAGACCAATGATTTCTTGACGGAACTCAGGAGCAAGCATACCGCCCATCGCTTGTTTAACTTCGTCAATCAACTGGTAGATGATTGAGTAGTAACGAAGGTCTAAGTTTTCGTTTTCAATTGTACGGCGAGCTGTCGCATCAGCACGAACGTTGAAGCCTAGAAGGATTGCATTAGATGCTGCTGCAAGTGTTGCATCAGTTTCAGTAATACCACCAACACCAGAACCAATGATGTTAACTTTTACTTCATCAGTAGACAGTTTCAGTAGTGAATCAGCGATTGCTTCAACAGAACCTTGAACGTCAGCTTTAAGTACAACGTTACATTCAGCAACTTCACCAGCTTCCATGTTTGCAAACATGTTTTCTAGTTTCGCTTTTTGTTGACGAGCTAGTTTAACATCACGGAATTTACCTTGACGGTAGTTAGCAACTTCACGCGCTTTACGCTCATCACGAACAACTGTTGCTTCGTCACCTGATGCAGGAACACCAGAAAGACCAAGAATTTCTACAGGAATAGATGGACCTGCTGATTCGATGTCTTTACCGTTTTCATCGCGCATTGCACGAACACGGCCGTACTCTTGACCACAAAGAACGATATCGCCTTTGTTTAGTGTACCTGACTGAACAAGAACAGTAGCAACTGGGCCACGGCCTTTATCTAGACGAGATTCAACAACAACACCTGATGCCATACCTTCTTTAACCGCAGTTAATTCAAGTACTTCAGATTGAAGAAGGATTGCTTCAAGAAGACCTTCGATGTTTGTACCTTGCTTAGCAGAGATATGAACAAAGATGTTCTCGCCGCCCCACTCCTCAGGAATAACGTCGTATTGAGCAAGCTCATTTTTAACGTTATCTGGGTTAGCGCCTTCTTTATCGATTTTGTTTACCGCTACAATCAGAGGTACACCAGCCGCTTTTGCGTGTTGGATAGCTTCGATTGTTTGTGGCATAACACCATCATCTGCAGCAACAACAAGTACAACGATATCTGTCGCTTGAGCACCACGAGCACGCATAGCAGTAAACGCTGCGTGTCCAGGAGTATCAAGGAAAGTGATCATACCGTTGTCAGTTTCAACGTGGTATGCACCGATATGTTGTGTAATACCACCAGCTTCCGCGTCAGCAACGTGTGCACGACGGATGTAATCTAGTGTTGAAGTTTTACCGTGGTCAACGTGACCCATGATAGTAACAACAGGAGCACGGCCTTCAACCGCTGCATTGTTATCACGATCAGACAGTACCGCTTCTTCTAATTCGTTTTCTTTACGAAGAACCACTTTATGGCCCATTTCTTCAGCAACTAGAGCTGCTGTTTCTTGGTCAATAACTTGGTTGATAGTCGCCATAGCGCCCATCTTCATCATAACTTTAATTACTTCAGTTGCTTTTACTGACATTTTGCTTGCCAGTTCAGAAACAACAATCGTCTCACCAATTGCAACATCTTGCTTAGCAACAGTTGCTGATTTATCAAAGCCGTGTTGCATAGAAGTAGGTTTGTTTACTAGAGGCTTCTTGTTGCGACCGCCGCGTTGGTTACGACCACCGCGAGATGCTTCAGCAGGTTTTGCTTTTTTCTTACGACGACGAGGCTGTTGCTCATCTTTACGGTCTGCAGCATCTTCTGCTTCACGAGCGTGAGATGAAGTTGTTACGTGATAATCTGCAGTTTTTTCAGCTGCTGATTTTTTCTGCTCTTCTTCTTTCCAACGAGCTTCATTTTCTTCAGCTAGTTTACGAGCATCTTCAACTAGTTTTGCAGCTTCTGCTTCTGCTTTACGAGTCGCTTCTTGTTCTTGACGAAGTTTTAGTTCATCAGCTTCTTTTTTTGCTTGATCGTTTTTAGTAGTCATTTCTTTTTTAGCCTTTTCAGTCTCAGCACGCTTCGCTTTTTGTTCAGCGTCACGCTTTGCTTTAACCTCTGCTTCAGCATCACGTTTAGCATTTTCTTCCGCTTCACGTTGTGCTTTCTGTTCAAGTTCGCGAATTGCAGCATCCTCTGCATCACGTTTTGCTTGTTCTTCAGCTTCCGCTTTCAGTTGCTCAGTCTTTTTCTCTTCTTCAAGTGTGCTTGCTTTTACATAAGTACGTTTTTTACGTACTTCAATTTGCACATCTTTACTTTTTCCGCCTGAACCAGCAACACTTAATGTGCTGCGAGTCTTACGCTGAAGAGTTAGACGGGTTGGTGAAGCGCTTTCATCAGCACTACCATGCTCTTTCTTTAGATGAACAAGCAATGATTGCTTTTCACCTTCAGAAACAGAGTCTCCATCTTTTTTATTAATACCAGCATCTGAAAATTGCTGAAGTAAGCGGTCAACCGGAGTTCCAATTTCTTCACTAAGTGCTTTTACCGTAAGCTTTGTCATACCGCTTCTCCTTGCTGAAATAATTATGCTTCGTCGCTGAACCAACAAATGTTACGTGCTGCCATGATTAATTCACCAGCGCGTTCTTCTGTTAAGTCTTCAATATCAGACAGCTCATCAACACCTTGGTCTGCAAGGTCTTCCAGTGTAATTACACCTTTAGCTGCAAGTTTGAACGCTAGCTCACGTTCTAAACCTTCAAGAGCAAGCAAGTCTTCAGCTGGTTCAATACCATCTAAAGATTCTTCTTGCGCTAGTGCAAGTGTTGTTAATGCTTCTTTAGCGCGAGTACGAAGAAGATCTACTGTTTCTTCGTTTAACGCTTCAACTTCAAGTAATTCATTTACAGGAACGTAAGCGATCTCTTCAAGTGTTGTGAAACCTTCTTCAACAAGTAGTTGAGCGAAGTCTTCATCAATGTCTAAATGCTTAACAAATGCATCAATAGAGCCTTGAGCTTCTTCTTGGTGCTTCTTGTTAAGATCAGCAACTGTCATTACATTTAGTTCCCAACCAGTTAGTTGAGATGCTAGACGTACGTTTTGACCACTACGGCCAATAGCTTGTGCTAGGTTATCAGCTTCAACAGCAATATCCATAGTATTGTTGTCTTCATCAACAATAATAGAAGCTACTTCAGCAGGTGCCATTGCATTGATAACGAACTGCGCTGGGTTATCATCCCAAAGCACGATATCGATACGCTCACCGCCAAGATCGTTTGATACAGCTTGAACACGTGCGCCACGCATACCAACACACGCACCAACTGGGTCAATACGCTTATCGTTAGTTTTCACTGCGATTTTAGCACGAGAACCTGGATCACGAGCAGCCGCTTTAAGTTCAATCAGCTCTTCACCAATTTCTGGCACTTCTACGCGGAACAATTCAGTCAGCATGATGCCTTTTGAACGAGTCATGAATAACTGGAAGCCTTTAGCTTCTGGTTTCACTGCGTATAGAAGACCACGAACACGGTCACCTGGACGGAAGTTTTCACGAGGAAGTTGGTCTTCACGTAAAATTACCGCTTCAGCGTTGTTACCAAGATCAACAATAATAGCATCACGGTTTACTTTTTTAACGATACCAGTGATTAGCTCACCTTCGTTATCAATGAATTGTTCAACAATCATTGCACGTTCAGCTTCACGTACTTTCTGTACGATAACTTGCTTCGCTGTTTGTGTAGTAATACGGTCAAACGTTACTGATTCGATATCATCTTCAACAAAACCACCGATTTCGATCGTTTCATCTTCAAATTGTGCCGCTTCAATAGAAATTTCTAATGTTGGATTCTCAACTTGAGCAACTGCTTCCCAACGACGGAAAGTTTCAACAGCACCTGTTTTGCGATCAATCGCTACACGTACTTCAATTTCTAATTCAGATTTTTTCTTTGTTGCTGTTGCTAGCGCGATTTCTAATGCTTCAAAAATTCGCTCACGAGGAACAGCTTTTTCATTTGATACTGCTTCTACAACAGCTAAGATTTCTTTGTTCATTTTAGCCTCTATTCAGCCTTAAAATTTAGGAACTAAGTTCGCCTTTGAAATGTTGCTTAACGCAAATTCTTCATTGTTACCATCAACTGTAACCGTAACAATTTCACCGTTAATGTCTAGGATATCTCCTTTCCATTTACGACGGTTATTCATCGGCATTTTTAATACAAGGCTGACTTCGTGACCAACAAATTGTTGATAATGTGCGGCTTTAAACAGTGGACGTTCAAGACCTGGAGACGAAACCTCTAGGTTATATGCTACTGTAATTGGATCTTCTACATCCATTACTGCACTGATTTGACGACTGGCTTCTGCACAGTCCTCCACAAAGATGCCATTTTCATGGTCGATAAATACACGTAACGTTGAGTGTTCACCCGCACGAATAAATTCTAAACCGACCAATTCATAACCTAAAGCACCAACAGGAGCCTCAAGCATTTCTGTTAGTTGTCTTTCTAATCCTGTCATTGATATCCCCTGAAAACAAAAAAAGGGCACTAAAGGCCCAATTTTTTAAAAAACAGTCTGTTTCAGATAGCAAAAAACCCCGATAATTGCGGGGTTTAGTACTGCTGGACCCTGAATGCCACTTGCGTAGCTTATCTAATAAGAGCAATTACTTTTATTAGATAATTGGTTGCGGGAGCCGGATTTGAACCGACGACCTTCGGGTTATGAGCCCGACGAGCTACCAAGCTGCTCCATCCCGCGTCCGAAAAGAACAAAGAAAGTATAGTTTCTTTATCCTTTTATTACAAGAATCAAATTCTTGTCTGAATATGGTGCCGAGAGAGGGACTTGAACCCTCATGCCCTAGAGCACTAGCACCTCATGCTAGCGTGTCTACCAATTTCACCATCTCGGCTAAAGTCGTTTAAAGAGGTACGTCGCTGTTTTCAGTAGCAGGAACGTCACTCACATTATCAGTTACTTGTTCTGTAGCTTGTTGATCTAATTTAAGATCAAAACCTTCAGATTTATGCGTAGACATATTGCCTAGTGCTAAACTGATAATAAAAAATACTGTTGCACAAAGTGCGGTCATTCGGGTTAAAAAATTTCCAGAGCCACCAGAGCCAAATACTGTATTTGATGCCCCAGCTCCAAATGAAGCTCCCATATCTGCGCCTTTACCGTGTTGTACCAATACTAGGCCAATTACACCGACTGCGGCAATCAGATAAATCACAAGTAGAATCGTATGCATTCCGTCACCTATGTATCTAATTAATGTACCGGTAGCCCATTGGCAACACCAGCGCCCTCTCAATTAAGAGGCCGGAGGATATTAACTAAACTAGGCTACTATGACAAGTTAAAATTAACAAAAAACGTTCAATTTCATTTAATTGCTTAAATTAACAGCTTTCTTTTACTGCATTCGCGATTTGAAGCGCATATTGCTGAACAAGCTCAGCATTTTCGCCTTCTACCATAACGCGAATTAATGGTTCAGTTCCTGATTTACGTAATAAAACACGACCATTGTCACCCAATTTTGATTCAACATCAGCTTGAGCTGCTTTAACTGCATCAGAATCAAGAGGATTATTATCGCCAGTAAAGCGAACGTTCTCCAACACTTGAGGGAACATAGTCATACCATTACATAATTCTTGTAATGACATTTTACTACCGACAATAGAAGCGATTACTTGAAGTGCCGCGACAATGGCATCACCCGTAGTTACTTTATCCAATAGAATAACATGGCCTGAGTTCTCTGCGCCAATTAACCAATTGTTCTCTAATAGTTTTTCCATCACATAACGGTCACCGACATTAGAGCGAACAAATGGGATACCTAAATGACGCAATGCCACTTCCATTCCCATATTCGTCATCAATGTGCCAACAACACCGCCTTTTAGCTCACCACGACGTAATGCGTCACGTGCGATAATATAAGCAATTTGGTCGCCATCAACTTTTGCACCAAACTCATCAACCATGATAATACGGTCGCCATCGCCATCAAAAGCAACACCGAAATCGGCTTTTTCTTCTAACACTTTAGCTTGTAAAGCACGTACATCTGTAGCACCTACTTCATGGTTAATGTTGGTGCCGTTTGGTTCACAGCCAATAGTAATGATCTCTGCGCCTAGCTCTTTAAATACATTAGGTGCAATATGGTACGTTGCGCCATGAGCACAATCGACAACCATTTTAACTCCCGCTAAGCTCAGCTCTTTAGGGAAGGTACTTTTACAAAATTCAATATAACGCCCAGCAGCATCATTTAAGCGAGATGCTTTACCTAATAATGCAGATTCTACACACGTCATAGGTTTATCTAGTTCAGCTTCAATCGCCATTTCGATATCATCAGGAAGTTTAGTTCCTTCTGATGAGAAAAATTTAATGCCGTTGTCGTAATATGGGTTATGAGATGCTGAAATAACGATACCGGCTTCAGCACGAAACGTCTGAGTAAGGTAAGCCACAGCTGGCGTTGGCATTGGACCCGTAAATTTCGCTTGTAACCCAGCTGCAGCTAAACCAGCCTCTAAGGCTGATTCCAACATATAGCCTGAAATACGCGTATCTTTACCAATAATGACTTTTTTTGTGCCTTGCTTAGCTAAAACTTGTCCAGCCGCCCAACCCAGTTTCATAATAAAATCAGGGGTGATAGGTGCTTGGCCTACAAGCCCACGAACACCATCGGTTCCAAAATATTGACGCTCAGCCATGCTGTACTCCATGTTTTAATTCTAATAATTTATTTAAATATAATACCAGAGGTATTAGTTAAGATACTTGTTCTAATGTTGCTTGGCATACTTTAACGATATCCATTGTCTGCTCAAAATCATGCACACGAATAATCTGAGCACCTTTCATTGCAGCAATGCTTGCACATGCCAAGCTTCCAGATACTGCCTGCGTAGGCTCGATATCCAGTAGTTTAAAAATCATTGATTTACGCGACATTCCCGCCAAGATAGGAAGACCTAATTGATGGAAACGTTCTAAATTTGCAAGCAATTGGTAATTATGCGCTAAGGTTTTACCAAATCCAAACCCAGGATCAAGAATTAACTTATCTTTTGCGATACCAACCGATTGGCAAGCAACAATTCGCTCTTCTAAAAACGTAGATACATCAGTAAATAGATCGTTATAGATAGGATTAGATTGCATTGTGCGTGGTTGGCCTTGCATATGCATTAGACAAACAGGTACGTTTGCTTTCGCTGCAACTTCCAATGCGTTTGGCTCTTGCAATGCGCGTACATCATTAATTAAATCAGCGCCGGCTTTAACCCCTTCCTCCATCACAACGGCTTTACTTGTATCGATCGATATCCACGTATCAAATCGTTGGTGTATTGCTTCAATAATTGGAAGAACTCTATCTAACTCTTGTTGAAGATCTACCTCAGGCGCACCTGGCCTTGTTGACTCACCACCAATATCAATAAAGCTGACACCTGCATTTACCATTTTTTCCGCTTGTTTTAACGCAGCATCTAAATGAGTAAATTTACCACCATCAGAAAAAGAGTCCGGCGTAACATTAAGGATCCCCATTACATGAGAGCGATCCAGTATTAGCGTCTTATCTTTACTTATCAATTTCATGATCAGTCCTTTTTAAATACAAAAACCCCGAGCATAACTCGGGGTTTATTTTTAACTTAATTCATCTTATTTTTCTGATGAATCTGAATCACTCTTAGTATCTTCAGTTGGTTGCGTTGTTTTTTCTTCCTCAACCTTCTCTTCTACTTTTGATTCTTCTTCCGCTTTTTGCGCAGGTTTTTCTTCTTTCGCTTGAGGTTGATTGTCATCACCCCAACCTTGTGGTTCACGAATTTCTGCTTTACGGTCCATCAAGTCATCAATCTGACCTGCATCAATCGTTTCAAATGTCATCAGTGCATCTTTCATTGCATGCATGATATCCATATTATCTTCAAGGATCTGTCTAGCGCGAGCATAGTTACGATCAATGATGGTACGGATTTCAGCATCAATAAGCTTCAATGTTTCTGGTGATACATGTTTTGACTGGTGAGAACCGCCGTGACCTGAGAATGGGTCACCTTGGTCTTCTGCGTATAATAATGGTCCTAGCGCATCCGAGAAACCCCACTGGGTTACCATTTTACGTGCAATATCAGTTGCTCGTTCAATGTCATTTGATGCACCAGTTGATACTTTATCAACACCGTAGATAAGCTCTTCAGCCAATCGACCACCGTATAGACTTGAAATCATAGATTCTAAGTGCTGACGGTTCATACTTACTCGGTCTTGCTCAGGTAAGTACATCGTTACACCTAGCGCACGGCCACGTGGAATGATTGATACTTTATACACTGGATCGTGTTCAGGAACTAAACGACCAACAATAGCATGACCCGCTTCATGATACGCAGTCGAGGCTTTCGTCTCTTCTGTCATTACCATTGATTTACGCTCTGCACCCATCATGATTTTGTCTTTCGCAAGCTCAAACTCAACCATTGATACAACACGCTTATTAGTTCGAGCAGCGAATAACGCAGCCTCGTTCACTAAGTTTGCTAAGTCAGCACCAGAGAAACCCGGTGTACCACGAGCAATAAGCGATGGTTCAACACCACCCGCTAATGGCACTTTACGCATATGAACTTGAAGAATTTGTTCACGACCACGAATATCCGGTAAACCTACAACAACTTGACGGTCAAAACGGCCTGGACGTAATAACGCCGCATCCAGAACATCAGGACGGTTAGTTGCAGCAACGACGATAATACCTTCGTTACCTTCAAAACCATCCATCTCAACCAACATTTGGTTTAGTGTTTGTTCACGTTCATCATTACCACCACCAACACCAGCGCCACGTTGACGACCTACAGCATCGATTTCATCGATAAAGATAATACAAGGAGATGATTTCTTCGCTTGTTCAAACATGTCACGCACACGAGATGCACCAACACCAACGAACATTTCAACGAAGTCAGAACCTGAAATTGAGAAGAACGGTACTTTAGCTTCACCAGCAATCGCTTTTGCAATCAGTGTTTTACCCGTACCAGGAGGTCCGACTAAAAGAACACCTGTTGGGATTTTACCACCCAACTTTTGGAAACGACTTGGTTCACGTAAGTAATCAACCAACTCTTTAACGTCTTCTTTTGCTTCATCACAACCAGCAACATCATCAAACGTTGTTTTGATCTGCTCTTCAGTCATCATCTTGGCTTTGCTTTTACCAAAGGACATTGCCCCTTTGCCACCGCCGCCTTGCATTTGACGCATAAAGAAGATCCAAACACCAATAAGAAGAATCATTGGGAACCACGAAATAAAGATAGACTCAAGTAAGCTCTGCTCTTCAGGCGGTGTTCCTTTAACGATTACGTTTTGGTTAATAAGGTCATCAAGCAATTTAGGATCTTGGAATACAGGCATGTATGTCACATAACGAGTACCGTCACGCTTCATTACCTTTATTTCACGATTATTAAAGGTTGCTTCTTGTACCTGACTATTACCCACTTCTTTTACAAAGGTGGTGTAGTCAATCGAACGACCAGAGCTATCACTCGGTCCAAAGCTTTGGAATACTGACATTAAAACGACAGCAATAACTAGCCATAATATTAGATTTTTTGCCATGTCACTCAAGGTGTTAACCCCGCGTTAACTAAATAGATGAAAGATAGAGTACTACAGTTTATAAGCTGTAGCTACTACGTACGAATTATCCTTTGTAACCAGTGGCTACAATATACACTTCACGAGAACGTGCACGTGATGAATCTGGTTTTCTAATCTTAACAACTTTGAACATAGCACGCACTTCTTGTAAGTATGCATCAAAGCTTTCACCTTGGAATACTTTCACTGTGAAGCTGCCGTTAGGCGCCAATACTTGACGGCACATATCCAGCGCAAGCTCAACAAGATACATAGCTCTTGGTTGATCTACTGCTGGGTTACCCGCCATATTTGGAGCCATATCAGACATTACTACATCAACCATATTCGGTTTAATGCGCTCAAGCAATGCGTCTAGTACTGCTTCTTCCCTAAAGTCCCCCTGCAAAAAGCTCACACCTGCGATTGAGTCCATAGCTAAAATATCACAAGCAATTACTTGTCCAGAATCACCAACTTGTTCAACCGCGTATTGTGACCACCCGCCAGGAGCAGCACCAAGGTCAACCACCGTCATTCCAGGCTTTAATAACTTGTCTTTATTTTGAATTTCTTCAATCTTAAAAATAGCACGAGAGCGATAGCCTCTTTTCTGCGCTTCAAGAACGTATTTATCATCAAAATGTTCTTTTAACCAGCGGCCAGAGCTTGCTGAAAGTTTATTCTTACTCATGCATTACCTAAAAATACTTAATTTAAATTAGAAGACTGAAACAAAAAATAGTCTTCAGGGATAGATGGCGTTAGAATAGGCTGTTTTCAACCCTTAATATAGAAAAAATCGGGTATATATGAACCTAAGCACAAAACAGAAGCAACACCTTAAAGGCCTTGCTCACAATTTAAAACCCGTTGTAATGATGGGCTCAAATGGTCTTACTGAAGCTGTAGTAGCTGAAATTGAGATTGCTCTTAACCACCACGAGCTAATCAAAGTTAAAATCGCTTCTGAAGATCGTGAAACTAAACTATTGATTGTTGACGCAATCATTCGTGAAACAGAAGCTGAAAAAGTACAAGTTATCGGTAAGACTCTTGTTCTATTCCGTGCTAGTGAAGCTCGTAAAATCGAGATCCCTAGAAAATAATTTCTACACTAATTCTGTAAGAAATTAAAAAGGCCGTCTTAGTTTTCTTCTTTTAAAGATAACTACGCGGCCTTTATATTTTCTATCGTAGTAACACTTAAATGTACTCTACTTTTTCTATTTCAAGCTCTTTAGTGCCACCAGGAGTCTGAATGTTCACTTCATCTCCTTCCATTTTGCCAATTAAACCACGAGCAATCGGAGAATTTACAGAAATACGACCTTCTTTAATACTTGCTTCATCATCTGCAACGATCTGATATTTTACTTCTTCATCAGTGTTCACATCGATCAGCATTACTGTCGCACCAAAAATAACCTTACCAGTATTGGTCATTTTGGTTACATCAATAACTTGCGCCATTGATAGCTTATATTCGATATCACGGATCTGTGCTTCACAAATACCTTGCTCTTCACGAGCTGCATGATACTCCGCGTTTTCTTTCAAATCACCAAGCTCACGAGCTTCACCAATTGCTTTTGAAATCAAAGGGCGACGCTTTAATAATACGTCTAGTTCATCACGCAGTAGCTTCTCGCCACGTACCGTCATTGGTACCTTATTCATATTTTCTACCTCTAAAGCTGAAATTACAAATTCAGCAAATAAAAATCCCACCAAGGCTGACTTACTGCAACAATTTGCGAATAAGAACATAATCCTAAGTGTATCTGTTTAAGTTTAATTTGCTCTAGTGTAAACAAAGAAATGGCTTTTATCACCTATTCTGTTGCTTGTTTCTGATATTTGTTTGCTAGAAGGACCGCAACAGAAGTAAGAAGTTCGTCTCAAAAATAAAAACACCTCTTAAAACAAGATATTATTAAATATAAATTGAGAGATTCATCACATTATTTTTATAGCTAAAACTAAAAAAAACATAAAATAAGCTTTGGCTCAAATTCTATACAAACTTATCACTAAATTTATAAACATCTGATTTTTAATGATAAGGATCACAAAAAAATAATTAAAAACAGCGTTCAATTGCAGTTTTTAGATTGTTTTACTAACCTTTTAGCCGCAATACCCCTGAAAATATAGCTATTGAAACAGTGAAGCAGGATGATAACTATTCTTAAACATAAGAAGTTATTCATCATGTACTTCATTTAAAATGGACATAATCTCCTCCACCCTTATAGGAATTAGAATAATGATGAACAAAAAAGTACTAGCTCTAGCAGTAGCAGCAATTACTTCAGCTGGCGCAGTAAACGCAGCAGAAATCTACAAAGGCGCAGACCAAACTCTAGAAATGGGCGGCCGTGCTGAAGCTCGTCTATTCGCTCAAGATGGTGACGTTTCTGATAACACTCGTGTACGTCTAAACTTTAAAGGCACGACTCAAATCTCTGACGGCCTATACGGTGTTGGTTTCTACGAAGGTGAATTCACTAACAACGAACAAGGTGGTGTTGACACTGCTGGTGGTTCAAATCTTGATAACCGTTACACATACGCAGGTATCGGCGGTAACTTCGGTGAAGTAACTTACGGTAAAAACGACGGCGCACTAGGTGTTATCACTGACTTTACCGATATCATGGCTTACCACGGTAACTCAGCAGCAACTAAAATTGCAGTAGCTGACCGTACAGATAACAACCTTGGCTACAAAGGCACATTTGGTGACTTCTCTGCTAAAGTAAACTACCGTTTTGATGATTCAGCAAACACTGAATCTAACGATGGTTACGCACTATCTGGTATCTACGCATTTGGCGATTCAGGCTTTAAACTAGGTGGCGGCTACGCAGACCAAGCTGATAGCAACGAAGCAATGCTAGCAGCATCTATGGTAATGGGTGACCTATACTTCGCTGGTACTTTCACTACTGGTGAAGTATCTAAAGAAGACTACACTGGTTACGAAGTTGCAGCTGCATACACTATGGGTAAGACAGTATTCACATCAACGTATAACAACGCTGACCACGATGGTTCTGTAGCTAATGCTACTCGTGGAGACAATAACCTAAGCGCTGATAACTTAGCATTTGATGCAACTTACTTCTTCAATGCTAACTTCCGTACTTACGCATCATACAACTTCAACCTACTTGATACTGATGGCAAAAAAGGCATCACTAAATCAATGACTGAAGATTCTCTAGCTCTAGGTATGCGTTACGACTTCTAATCAGTCCTAACTCTTACTTAAATAAAGCGCTCACCTCGGTGGGCGTTTTTTATTTGTGACATTCCATTAATTTTTCCCTATTCATTACACATCAAACGCTGCAAGCGCTAAGATACTCTCAATTATCTTTATATTGAGTGCATCATGTCTTTTTCTCGTTTTACTCTATTGGGCCTTGCCCTATTCTCATGCTCAAGCTTTGCTAGCATTCAACACTCGCTTAATACCCTCCCTGCAGGAAGTCGAACCGCCATTGTGGTTGAAGAAATATCTTCACAGGATATTGAATATCAACAAAAGCAAGATGAACTTCTGCCCCCTGCGAGTACCTTAAAAGTTGCCACTGCATTAGCGGCTCGACTCGCATTAGGAAAAGAGTTCACCTTTACAACCTCTCTATATAAAGCCGATAAAGATGTAGTGCTGACTTTCACTGGTGATCCATCTCTATCACGTAAGCAGCTCTCTTCTCTATTTGATGAAAGTGATATCAAAGCTATTCAAGGCGATTTATGGATCGACGGCACGATTTTCACAGGTTATGAGCGAGCTGTTGGTTGGCCATGGGATATTCTAGGCGTGTGTTATAGTGCCCCATCAAGTGCATTAAGTATTGATGAGAACTGTGTGCAAGCTTCGATCACAACTCATGATGATGGAAGTACCAGAGTCTTTGTTCCTATTCATCAACCTATCTCTTTTTCTAGCTACGCTAAAAGTGTGAGTAGAGAAGAACAAAAATCGACCTTCTGCGATCTAGAACTAACCACTCAAGGTAACCATTATGAGCTAAATGGCTGCTTGGTTAATCGTAATAAACCGCTTCCTCTAAAGTTTGCAGTGCAAGACACACAAGATTTCACCGAGCAAACGGTGCTTAAGATTTTAAATGAACACAATATTAAACTTAATGGCGAGGTGCGTTTTGGAAAACCAGATACGCCACTTATTACTAATAATAAATTAGCAATGCACAGCTCAAAGCCATTAATGGAATTGTTGGATCACATGCTTAAAAAATCAGATAACCACTACGCTGATAACTTAACCAAGATGCTAGGTCATTTGAATTACCAACAAGCAGGTAGCTTCACCAATGGCACCGCAGCAATTAAAGATATCTTATTAAAACAAGCGAATATTGATTTGAGCAATGCAGTACTGGTTGATGGCTCTGGTTTATCTCGTAATAACCGAATGACCGCAAATCAAATGAAATCAATCCTGCAGTATCTCTATAAATACGATAATGAATTAGGTTTGATCGAACTATTACCGACATCAGGTATTGATGGCACACTAAAATATCGTAACAGCATGCGTAAAGAGCCAGTTAAAGGCGGAATGAAATCTAAAAGTGGTTCGTTGTTTGGTAGCTATAATATGGCAGGATTTGTCGGCCTAGAAAACAAGGAGCCTCTACTGTTTGTTCAATTTGTTGCAGATTACCACCCTGTTGCAGCAAAGAAAGGATCGACACCGGTTGAACGCCCTATTGATACCTTTGAGAAAAGCTTTTACCAAGAGTTAATTGAACTCTCAAAAGATTAGGGCTTTATGTCTCTAATTGACTGCATTAGATTAACTAGAAAAGATAAATGAAAAAATCCCGAAGAACTCTCATTCTTCGGGATTTTTATTACTTAACTAATATTGTTACTTAGCCAGTTTCGTAATTAAGCGTATTTAGCTGCTACTTTAGCGTGTAGCTCTTGAACAGAGTTAACCGTGTTACGGTCATCTGCTTCATGCGCTAAACAACTCGCAAACGCTGCATTTAGCGTTGTTGTGTAGTTCACTTTTTCAGCCAATGCACCACGACGTAATACTTTAGAATCTTCAATCGCTTGACGACCTGCTGCAGTATTTACGATGTAGGTGTATTCACCATTCTTGATACGGTCAAGAATGTGAGGGCGACCTTCGTGTACCTTGTTTACTAGACGAGGGTTAATACCCGCTTCGCCAAGAATAACCGCTGTACCATGAGTAGCATCTAGTTGGTAACCCAATTTAACAAGGTGTTTTGCTAAATCTACAACACGTTTCTTATCGCCTTCACGAACAGAAAGTAATGCTCGACCGCCTTCTGGGTACTCTTTGCTACAACCTAATTCTGCTTTTGCAAATGCTTCAGCAAACGTTGCACCAACACCCATAACTTCACCTGTTGAGCGCATTTCAGGGCCTAACAGTGGGTCAACACCAGGGAACTTGTTGAACGGTAATACGACTTCTTTAACAGAGAAGTAAGGTGGGATAATCTCTTTTGTAAAGCCTTGAGACTCAAGAGACTGACCCGCCATTACACGTGCAGCAATCTTAGCAACTGGCGCACCTGTCGCTTTAGATACGAATGGAACCGTACGTGCAGCACGAGGGTTAACTTCAATTAAGTAAACTTTGTTATCTTTAACGGCAAACTGTGTATTCATTAAGCCACGAACACCTAGCTCGAATGCTAGCTTACGTACTTGATCACGCATCACATCTTGGATTTCTTCGCTTAACGTATAAGCAGGAAGAGAACACGCTGAGTCACCTGAGTGAACACCCGCTTGTTCGATGTGTTCCATGATACCAGCGATAACCACTTGCTCACCGTCACAGATTGCATCTACATCAACTTCGATTGCATCATCTAAGAAGCTATCAAGAAGTACTGGAGATTCATTTGAAACGCTTACTGCTTCGTTGAAGTAACGACGTAAGTCTTGCTCATCGTATACGATTTCCATCGCACGACCACCAAGAACATAAGAAGGACGAACAACTAATGGGAAGCCTATTTCGCGAGATTTCTCAATAGCTTGTTCCATTGTCGTTACGGTTGCGTTTTCTGGTTGTAGAAGGCCTAGACGGTCTACAGCAACTTGGAAGCGCTCACGGTCTTCTGCACGGTCGATAGCGTCTGGGCTTGTACCAATAATTGGAACGCCAGCAGCTTCAAGAGCACGAGCCAGTTTAAGTGGTGTTTGACCACCGTACTGAACAATAACGCCCTTTGGTTTTTCAATACGAGCAATAGCTAGTACATCTTCCAGAGTTACTGGTTCAAAGTATAGACGGTCAGACGTATCGTAATCAGTAGAAACAGTCTCAGGATTACAGTTAACCATGATAGTTTCGTAGCCATCTTCACGAAGTGCTAACGATGCGTGTACACAACAGTAATCAAACTCAATACCCTGGCCGATACGGTTTGGACCGCCACCTAAGATCATGATCTTATCTTTATCTGTTGGGTTTGCTTCACACTCTTCATCGTAAGATGAGTACATGTAAGCCGTATCTGAAGAGAACTCAGCCGCACAGGTATCTACACGCTTGTAAACAGGGTGAATATCATGTTGGTCACGAAGACGACGGATCTCGCTTTCTGCAACACCTAATAATTTAGATAAACGCGCATCAGCAAAACCTTTACGCTTAAGTTTACGAAGGCTATCCGCTGTTAAGCTAGCGAAACCGCCCGCTTTAACTGCTTCTTCTTCTTTTACTAAATCTTCAATTTGAACTAAGAACCAACGGTCAACGTTTGTTAAATTAAATACGCCATCTACTGACATGCCAGCACGGAATGCATCGGCGATATACCAGATACGCTCTGCACCTGCGTCTTTTAATTCGTGACGGATCTTAGTTAATGCATCAGGAGCATCAAGATCAACCATTTCATCAAAACCATCCGCGCCAACTTCTAGGCCACGAAGTGCTTTTTGTAGTGATTCTTGTTGGTTACGGCCGATAGCCATAACTTCACCAACTGATTTCATCTGTGTTGTTAGACGATCATTTGCCCCTGCGAATTTTTCGAAGTTAAAACGAGGGATCTTAGTAACAACGTAATCAATTGTTGGTTCGAATGATGCTGGTGTTGCGCCACCTGTAATATCATTCATTAACTCATCAAGTGTATAACCAATCGCAAGTTTCGCTGCAATTTTAGCAATAGGGAAACCCGTAGCTTTAGATGCAAGCGCAGATGAACGTGATACACGTGGGTTCATCTCGATGATAACCATACGGCCATCTTTCGGGTTAATACCAAACTGTACGTTTGAACCACCCGTTTCAACACCAATCTCACGCAGTACTGCTAGAGAAGCATTACGCATTAATTGGTATTCTTTATCTGTTAGCGTTTGAGCTGGAGCTACAGTGATTGAGTCACCTGTATGGATGCCCATTGCATCGAAGTTTTCAATCGCACATACGATGATACAGTTGTCGTTCTTATCACGAACCACTTCCATCTCATACTCTTTCCAACCGATTAATGATTCATCGATTAGAAGCTCGTTGGTTGGAGATAAGTCCAAACCACGGCGACAAATTTCTTCAAACTCTTCCTTGTTATAAGCGATACCACCGCCCGTTCCACCCATCGTAAATGATGGACGAATAATACAAGGGAAGCCTACCATCTCTAGAACTCTGTAAGCTTCTTCCATTGTTTTTGCAGTATCAGCCGTTGGACACTCAAGACCAATTGACTTCATTGCTTTATCGAAACGTGAACGGTCTTCTGCTTTATCAATTGCATCAGCCGTTGCACCAATCATCTCAACACCGAATTCAGCAAGCACACCGTGCTTTTCTAAATCAAGCGCACAGTTCAATGCTGTTTGGCCACCCATTGTAGGTAGAACTGCATCTGGACGCTCTTTTTCGATGATGTTACGAACCACTTCCCAATGGATAGGTTCAATGTACGTTGCATCAGCCATGTCTGGGTCAGTCATGATTGTTGCTGGGTTAGAGTTCACAAGGATAACGCGGTAGCCTTCTTCACGAAGTGCTTTACACGCTTGTGCACCAGAGTAGTCAAATTCACATGCTTGGCCGATTACGATTGGGCCTGCACCTAGAATTAGAACGCTTTTAATATCAGTACGTTTTGGCATCTTATTACTACTCCGAATTAAGCTTTATGCTGCTGAATCAATTCAATGAAATGGTCAAATAATGGCGCTGCATCATGTGGACCTGGGCTTGCTTCAGGGTGACCTTGGAAGCTAAATGCTGGCTTATCTGTACGATGAATGCCTTGCAGAGTGCCATCAAACAATGATTTATGTGTTGCACGTAAATTTTCTGGAAGTGTTTCTTCATCTGCCGCAAAACCGTGGTTCTGTGCAGTGATCATAACTACATCACGATCCAAATCTTTAACAGGGTGGTTTGCACCGTGGTGACCAAACTTCATTTTTACTGTTTGAGCGCCTGATGCTAGAGCAAGAATTTGGTGACCAAGACAGATACCAAAGATTGGTAGACCTTTTTCTAAGAACACTTTCGTTGCTTCAATTGCGTAAGTACACGGCGCTGGATCACCAGGGCCATTTGATAGGAATACGCCATCTGGATTCATTGCTAACACTTCTTCAGCTGAAGTTTGTGCAGGAACTACTGTTAGGCGACAACCGCGGTCTACTAACATACGCAGGATGTTACGTTTAGCACCGAAATCGTAAGCTACAACGTGAAATGGTAATTCACTGTCTGCTTTTTCTTCTGGCAGACCGCCAGTCAGTGTCCAAGAACCTTGCTTCCATTGGTAAGCTTCAGAAGTTGTTACTTCTTTCGCTAAATCCATTCCCTTAAGACCTGGGAACTCTTTTGCTTGAGCAAGTGCGAATGCTTCATCTAAATTGTTACCCGCTAAGATACAACCGTTTTGAGCACCTTTTTCACGCAAAATTCGAGTCAGCTTACGCGTATCGATATCAGCAATGCCGACAATGTTTTGAGATTTAAGATATTCAGAAAGAGTTTGTTCACTGCGGAAGTTTGAAGCTAGAAGAGGAAGATCGCGAATCACAAGGCCTTGAGCGTGGATAGAAGAAGATTCTTCATCTTCGGAATTGATTCCGGTATTGCCAATGTGAGGATAAGTAAGAGTAACGATTTGTTGAGAATAGGAAGGATCAGTAAGAATTTCTTGGTACCCCGTCATCGAGGTATTAAAAACGACTTCACCAACGGCCGAGCCATCTGCTCCAATCGATTGACCGCGGAACACTGTCCCATCTTCTAGGACTAACAGCGCTGATTTACTCAAGACAACCTCCAAACATAATAAACATTCAGTTTTTACAAATATTAATGCAAAACTGTTTTTTTAGACCCAAAATTCTAACTTCAAGTACGAATTTTGACAAATTGGCGAAATTCTAGAGATCTATGAGATTCCTGTCAACAAAAAACACATCTTAAAATGATTTTTTTAGGCAACTCACTACAAAAAAGTCATTTCAATAGCAAAACAATCACTTTAACCATCTAATATGATGATTATTTACCCTTAAAATGATTTCCTGCATATTCAATCTTTTTTCACCATAAGAAATTACTGTTCAAAATATAGCAAACGTTAAAACACCAAGTTAACAGTAAAAAATAGAGGCTTTATACAAAAAATCAGCCATAGCAAACAAAACAAGATATAAACTTAATAAATATGTGTCGTTCTATAAAAGAAAAGCAACGACATCAAATAGCCAAACCGTTTAATACGGTTCGCCATTCGTGCATAAAGCATGATTAACAGGTCGTTGCAGTATTTATAGTTAAAAAAAAGCCCGAATCAATAACGATTCGGGCTTAATATAAATATTATAGTTGATCCAACTCTAATACATCATGCATGGTATAAAAACCAGGGGATTTCTGATGAAGCCAGTGGGAAGCTCTCACTGCACCATTAGCAAACGTCATTCTATCCGTTGCTTTATGCGTAATTTCGACACGTTCACCAATATCTGCAAACATAGCAGTATGCTCTCCGACAATATCACCCGCACGAATGGTAGCAAAACCAATTTCATCTTTAGTTCGTTCACCGGTAATGCCCTCACGACTATACACGGCAACATCATCAAGCTTATTACCCATTGCACCTGCTATCGCCTCTCCCATACCAATAGCAGTACCTGAAGGCGCGTCTACTTTATAGCGGTGATGCGCTTCTACAATCTCAATATCACAATAATCACCCATCACTTTTGCTGCCTTTTCTAACAGCTTGAAGACAAGGTTAACACCAACACTGTAGTTAGGAGCCATAACAATAGGAATATCTTTTGAAGCTTGATCGATAAGCGCTTTACCTGGTTCACTAAAGCCTGTTGTACCAATGACAATCGCTTTTTTATGCTCTTGGCACAATTCGATATTTTTAAGCGTCGAAATAGGAAGAGTAAAATCAATAATCACATCAAAGTCATCAACGACTTTTGCTAAATCATCAACAATGGTAAGGCCCGATTTTCCTAATCCAGCCATCTCACCAACATCAACACCGATTAAGCTTGATTCTGGATGCTCGCTTGCGGCTGCAAGTACAGCAAACTGAGAGCCATTGACTGCTTTAATTAGGTTACGGCCCATTCTTCCTGCTGCGCCAGCAATTGCTACTCTTACCATTTTTCTTGCTCCTTTAAATGCTTATCCTTGCACTCTATCTTAATTCTTCTAGTTCGACTATATGAAGTTCTAAGACACCGTTTTTATTTGTAATTCTTTTGGTACTTCAAAGAACATATTTTCTTCACGTCCAGCTAATTCATCAACCGTCGTGCCACCAAGTGCTTTTACTTTCTCTATAATCTGATTAACAAGCTCTTCAGGAGCAGATGCACCCGCGGTGACGCCAATTTTAGCTTTCTCTGTTAACCATTCTTCTTTTAAATCTTCAGGGCAATCTATCAAATAACTGGTTGTGCCTAATTTTTCTGATAATTCACGAAGCCTATTTGAGTTCGATGAATTTTTAGAGCCTACGACTATCATAATATCGACTTGGTTAGCCATATCTCGCACCGCATCTTGACGATTTTGTGTTGCATAACAAATGTCATCTTTGCGTGGGCCTTGAATCTCAGGGAATACACGGCGAAGTTCATCAATGACGTCTGCTGTTTCATCAACAGACAGTGTTGTTTGACTTACGTAATGTAGGTTGCTTTCATCACGAACACTCAGCTTTTCAACATCCGCTGGTGTTTCAACTAAATACATTCCACCCGCTTCGCTAGTATATTGCCCCATCGTACCTTCAACCTCAGGATGACCTGCATGACCAATCAATACGACTTCTATATTCTTCTTACTAGCACGAGCAACTTCCATATGAACTTTTGTTACTAATGGGCAAGTTGCATCAAACACGGTTAATGCACGATCTTTTGCTTCTTTACGTACCGCTTGAGAAACACCGTGAGCTGAAAAAATAACGATATTATCGTCAGGTACTTCATCTAACTCTTTAATAAAAATAGCACCACGCTGTTTTAAACCCTCAACAACAAAGCGGTTATGTACCACTTCATTACGTACATAAATAGGGGCTTCATACAATTCAAGAGCTCGCTCAACAATACTAATGGCACGATCGACGCCAGCACAAAATCCACGAGGGTTAGCTAATACTATTTTCATTTTTTATCTCTATTTAGTGTTGGTTTAACCAACCGCTACAATTTCTACGTCAAAGATAACATCTTGACCCGCTAATGGGTGATTAAAATCAACCGTAACTGAATCGCCAGCAATCTCGGTAATAATCCCTGGAATATCTACGCCATCAGGCCCACTGAATGCCATAATGGTACCCACCTCAGCGGCTGCATCTCCGACAAAACGACTTTTGTCCATATGATGAATATTATCAGGGTTAGGCAAACCAAAAGCATCTTCTGCGCCAAGCTCAATACTTTTTGATTGCTCGGCTTCTAAACCTAATAAACACTTCTCAAAGTTATCACTAATGCTGCCATCACCCATGGTGAATTTTGCCGCTTTTCCTCCAGTATGCGTACTGTCTGCAACTGAACCATCTTTTAGTTTGATTGTGAAATGTAGAGTGACTTCGCTATTGCTTTCAATTTTTGACATTTTCTTTCCCTAGATATCTTAATTTAGTACTTAAAAAAAACGCCACCTCGAGTTCACGGGCAGCGTTAATTTACTTTCTTTTTATTTACTGTGCTTTTTTACTAGTACGAAAACCATCTAGAATGATAAGTCCCGCACCAATACAAATTGCAGCATCTGCTAAATTGAAAGCTGGCCAGTGATAATTACCCCAATAGAAATCAAGGTAATCCACGACAAAGCCATGAACCAAGCGATCAAACACATTACCAATCGCACCGCCAATGATCAGTGCATAAGCCATGTTATTCAGTTTGTCAGTTTGCGGCGCTTTACGCATCCAATAACCTAATAAACTACACACAGCAACAGCAATACCAGTAAAGAACCAACGCTGCCAACCTGCTTGATCACTTAAAAAGCTAAATGCAGCACCATAGTTATGAACATAAAGAAAATTAAAGAATGGCAATACCTCAATGCGGTTTGCCCAACCATAACCCATCTCTTTCATCACAAATAATTTGATGCTGATGTCTGCCATAAAGATGATCCCCGCCAGCCATAGCCAGCGAAGTCCTGATTCTTTAAGCAGCGGTAATGTCTTATTATCGCTAGTCATTATGCAAATTTACGCTCTTCGCCTTCGCCGCTAACGTTAGATACACAACGACCACATACTTCTTCGTGACCTTCGATAGTACCTACATCAGCAACATGGTGCCAACAACGCTCACACTTCGCAGCTTCAGAAGCGGCAACATCTACAAACAGACCTTCAAGTTCTGTTGCTTTTGCTGATTCTGTTTTTTCGCTTAGTGGTTTCACTGTCGCACTTGATGTCAGAAGAACAAAACGTAACTCATCTTCAAGTTTATTAATTTTAGCCGCTAGTGCATCGTCTGCGTATAGCGTAACTTCAGCTTGAAGTGAACCACCGATAACTTTCTCACTACGAGCAGTTTCTAGCAGTTTGTTTACTGACGCACGAACCGCTTGGATTTCAGTCCAGAATTCATTATTAAATTCTTCGCCTTCAGCAAGATCAAACAGGCCTTGGTACCACTCACCTGTGAATACGAATTTCTCGCGCTCACCTGGCATTTCATTCCAGATCTCATCTGCTGTGAATGACATGATTGGTGCCATCCAACGAACAAGAGCTTCTACAATGTAGTAAAGCGCAGTTTGACAGCTACGTTGAGCGTGACCACTTTGCTTCGCTGTGTATTGGCGATCTTTAATTACGTCTAAGTAGAAAGAACCCATTTCGATTGAACAGAAGTGCATCAAACGCTGAGTTACTTCATGAAGATTGTATTCCTCAAAAGACTTAATGATCTCTTCTTGTGCAGCAAATGCACGACCAACAGCCCAGCGATCCAGAGCAACCATTTCTTCAGCAGGAACGATGTCTGTTTCTGGGTTAAAGCCGTTTAGGTTAGCTAAGAAGAAACGTGCTGTGTTACGAATACGACGGTATGCGTCAGCTGAACGTTTTAGGATTTCATCAGAAACCGCAACTTCGTTAGTGTAATCCGTTGAAGCAACCCATAAACGAAGAATATCTGCGCCTAGTTTGTTCGTTACGTCTTTTGGTGCAACTACGTTACCGATAGATTTAGACATCTTACGACCATTACCATCTACCACGAAACCGTGTGTTAGTACTTGGCGGTAAGGTGCTTTACCTTTCATTGCAACAGAAGAGATCAGTGATGATTGGAACCAACCACGGTGTTGATCTGAACCTTCTAAGTAAAGGTCAGCACTGTGTGTTCTTTCTTCTTTTTCTTCTGGGAAGTCATACTCTTCACGAGAATCAACAACCGAGAAGTGAGTAACACCTGAGTCAAACCATACGTCTAATGTATCTAATACTTTTTCGTATTTAGCAGCGTCATCTTCACCCATAAGCTCAGCGGCATCTACATCCCACCACGCTTGAATGCCTTTCTCTTCAACTAGCTTAGCTACTTTTTCAATTAGCTCTAGTGAATTAGGGTGTAGTTCAGAGGTTTCTTTGTGAACGAATAGAGCGATTGGCACACCCCAAGTACGTTGACGAGAAATACACCACTCAGGACGACCTTCGATCATACCTTCGATGCGGTTTTGACCCCACTCTGGCATCCACTCAACACTCTTCACTTCTTCTAATGCTTTTGCACGAAGACCCGCTTGATCCATTGAGATGAACCATTGTGGTGTTGCACGGAAGATAATTGGCGTTTTGTGTCTCCAGCAATGTGGGTAGCTGTGCTCGTACGCGTGGTGATGCAGTAATGCACCTTTCTCTTTTAACACTTCAAGAACTGAATCGTTCGCTTTGAATACGTGTTGACCAGCAAACAGTTCAGTATCAGGAAGGTATACACCGTTTGAACCTACTGGGTTTGCAATTTCTAGATCGTATTTCTTACCAACCACGAAATCTTCTTGACCGTGACCAGGGGCAGTATGAACGATACCTGTACCTGAATCTGTCGTTACGTGCTCGCCTAAAATAGCCGGAACCGTAAAGCCATAGAATGGGTGATTGAATTGAAGAAGCTCTAAATCAGACCCTTTTGCAAAACCTAAGTTATGGAAATGCTCGATACCAGCACGATCCATTACAGATTTAGCTAGCTCAGATGCAAGGATTAGACGTTGTGCTTTTTGCTCACCATGTGCTTCAACTTGAACTAATACGTATTCAAGATCAGCATGTAATGCTACTGCACGGTTAGCAGGAAGAGTCCAAGGTGTCGTTGTCCAGATAACAACCGATACTTCACCTTCACCTTGATGACCTTCAGGTGTGCTGAATTTTGCTAATGTTGCTGCTTCGTCTGCCGCAATAAAACGCACATCAATAGATGGAGATACTTTATCTTGGTATTCAACTTCTGCTTCAGCAAGTGCTGAACCACAATCTGTACACCAGTGAACAGGTTTAAAACCTTTAAGTAGGTGACCTTGGTCAGCAATTTTACCCAGTGAACGGATAATGTTTGCTTCAGTACCAAAATCCATAGTGCGGTATGGTTTGTCCCACTCGCCCATGATACCTAAACGCTTAAAGCTTTCTTTTTGGCCTTCAACTTGGCCTGCCGCGTATTTACGACACTCTTCACGGAATTCAGCCGCAGAGATTTTTTGACCTGGTTTGCCTTTTTTCTTCTCTACCATTAATTCAATTGGTAGACCGTGACAATCCCAACCAGGAATGTACGGCGCATCAAAGCCAGAAAGTGTCTTTGACTTAATAATAATGTCTTTAAGAATCTTGTTTAATGCGTGACCAATATGGATGTCACCATTTGCATAAGGAGGACCGTCGTGTAATACGAACGATTTCTTACCTTTTTTTGCTTTACGGATTTCACCGTAAAGATCTTCATCATACCAACGCTTCAGCATTTCTGGCTCACGATTAGCCAGGTTACCACGCATTGGGAATCCTGTTTCTGGCAGGTTCAAGGTATCTTTATAGTCACTCATTGATTCTTAATTCCGTTACTTGGGCGAAATGAAATGTTATCTGTTTTCAGACAGCCACACCCGTGCTGCCTGAGAATCTAATTCTATTTGTTGTTTTAATGCGTCAAATGACTCAAATTTATGCTCATCACGCAACTTACAAAGTAACTCCACATCCAATTGCTGGCCATATAAATTGCCTTTGTAATCGAAGAAGTGAACTTCCAGTTGTTGACGAACGCCATTTACCGTTGGACGGTTACCTATATTGGCGACACCGCCTAATTGTTTACCATTACTGTCTTTGGCTTGAACAACATAAACGCCAGACACAGGGGAAACACAACGTTTTAATGGGATATTCGCAGTGGGAAAACCTATCGTTCTCCCTAATTTTCGACCATGTGAAACACGGCCTGTAATACTATAATTTCGCCCTAACATCGTGGCGACATCTTTTAATCGGTCTTCAGCAAGAGCATTACGAATAGCAGTACTACTGACTCGTTGTTGTTGCAGACAAAAGCTTTGTGTATTTACTACTTCAAAGCCGTATTTTTTACCTGCTTTTTGTAGCATTTCAAAGTTACCTTGGCGATGTTGTCCAAAACAAAAATCATCACCAACAACCAGAAACTTAACACCCAATAGCTTAACCAACAAGTGCTCAACGAATTCATCTGCCGTTTGCTGTGCAAATTTATGATTAAAATTAATACAAAGCAGACGCTCTATATTCAATTTATCAAGCTGAACAAACTTATCTCGTAAACGAGTCAATCGAGCAGGTGCTTTCTCTTTAGCAAAAAATTCCATTGGTTGTGGATCAAATGTCATCACAACAGAAGGCAAACCTAATTGCTTAGCTTTAGCCTTAACTTGTTGTAATACTTGTTGATGTCCTAAATGCACACCGTCAAAATTACCAATAGTCATTACGCAACCGTTATGGTCAGGCGTAATATTATGAATGCCTCGGATTAATTCCATTATCTCAATATCAAGTTATTTGATTAAAAAAACTGACGAATTATATACTAATGTGTCCAACCAAACCACTGAACAACGTAATTCTTACTTTAGACTGAAACTCGTAAATGACGAAGGCGTAAACCGAAGAGTACCGCTGTTATCAAATAACTCAGTGCACCTAGGCCGATGAAGCCAATCAGCATGATCATTCGTTTCATCAGATCCCACTCTAGCCATACGCTAATTGATGGCATAAACCAAATTAATACGGTGACCATTACGCCGCCAGAAACGATTAACTTTCCAATATAAACCAGTGTTTCCTTTGACAACTTATACACATTGGCTAAGTGAAGACCACGGTAAAGTAACGCCATATTAACCAAAGCAGATAGCGCGGTCGCCATTGCTAGCCCTACATAACCATAGAAAGACGCAAAAATAGCATTAAAAACCATATTCGTAACCATAGCAATGATGCCGTAACGAACCGGTGTTTTAGTATCTTGTCGTGCGTAATATCCTGGAGCTAATACTTTGATTAACATAAAGTTAAGTAAACCAGATGCGTATGCAAGTAAAGAAAGAGAAGCTTGGTTTACGTCGTGTGGTGAAAACTCACCACGCATGAATAGCACCATCAACATTGGTTTTGCTAATACCATCAAACCAAGCATCGCCGGGATCCCAAGTAAGATCACCATTCTCACCCCCCAATCCATTGTTTGTGAAAAACCAGTTCCTTTTGCATCGACATGTTGGCGTGAAAGCGCAGGTAAAATTACGGTCGCAATGGCAATCCCAAATAAACCAAGGGGAAATTCCAACAAACGATCAGAGTAGTAGAGCCAACTGATCGATCCTGTCGCTAGGAAACTTGCAATAAAAGTATCAAATAATAGGTTAATCTGACTTACCGACACACCAAATAATGCTGGGATCATTAATGTTCTGATTTTTGTTACGCCGGGATCATTCCAACCCCACTTAGGACGAACGAGCATTTTCGCTTTATAAAGAAATGGCAATTGAAATAAAAATTGAATTAAGCCGCCAAGGAATACACCAATCGCTAAGCCAATTTCAGGTTGTTCTAAATTTGGGGAAATAAAATACGCACAAGCAATAATGGCAATATTTAAAAAAACAGGTGTAAAAGAAGAAACAGCAAACTTACCTAATGTATTTAAAATGGCACCAGAGAGCGCAACAAAGGTGATAAACCATAAATAAGGGAAGGTAATTTTTAATAAAAAGCTAGCAAGCTCGAATTTAGGCGCATTAGGACCATCATTAAGCCAGTCCATAAACCAACCGGCTCCAAACAGCGCAGTCACAACCCCCGAACCAATAATGCCAAAGAAAGTCACTATGGTAACTAGCACCCCGAGCGTGCCTGATGCTTTAGCTATTAATTCTCGGGTTTTATTATCATCTCCGCTGGCATGATATTCCGTCAGTACAGGCACAAAGGCTTGCGAAAAAGCCCCTTCTGCAAACAAGCGACGTAAAAAATTGGGAATTTTATTCGCAAAGAAAAAAACATCCGCAGATGCCCCTGCGCCCATTAAATTTGCTACTACTACATCACGGACTAAACCGAGTACTCGAGACACTAAAGTCATGATACTGACGATTAAGCCAGAACGTAAAAGTCGTTTACTCACAAAAAAACCTCACAAAGATGGTAATGATGACCATAAATAGCTTACTAACTGGAAAAAATGCTGTTAGAATGCACGCCATCTTAACCGTGTTTTGCCATTCTCATCAAACTTTTGTTTGAGACAGCTTGGTTTTTACACAAATCATTTGACATTTGGGTTCAATGGGTGCATATTTCCCGACCTTAAATTGTCACCGAACTACGTTTTTGGGAGTTAGACCCTTGGCAAATAGTAAATCTGCTAAGAAGCGCGCAACTCAATCTGAAAGACGTCGCCAGCACAACGCTAGCCGTCGTTCAATGATGCGCACTTACATGAAAAAAACTATCACAGCTATCGAAGCTGGTGATAAAGAAGCTGCAACTGCTGCATTAGCAACAGCTGTTCCTCTTCTAGACCGCATGGCGACTAAAGGCCTTATTCATAAGAATAAAGCTGCACGTCATAAAGCGCGTTTCACTGCTGCAATCAAAGCTCTTTAATAGAAATTTGATTCTCAGTTAGAAATAAGAAAAAACCGACTTAGGTCGGTTTTTTTATATCTGAAATTTGATAAAAGAGAAGGACTAACCTCTCTATCTATCTTTTATCTTTTATCTTTTATCTTTTATCTTTTAATTCTTTGGACAATAAAGATCATGCAATAATTGAATCACTGATTTTACTTCTTCACTATTAAGAGAGTAAAAAACAGTTTGAGATTCTTTTCTCGTCGACACTAATTCATCTTTACGCAGCCAACCTAGATGTTGCGATAGCGCTGACTGACTCAATTCTAATTTATCGGCAATTTGACCTACCGATAACTCCCCTTCAAGTAACAAACATAATATAAATAAGCGACGTTCATTCGCCATCGCTTTTAATAATGCTACCGCTTGAGGTGCATTTTCTTCCATCATTTGTAAGTTCATCACTTTAGACCTCTAATTTAGCTCCCTCTAATTTAGCTTAGTCAGCTTTATTATTGCAAATGAAAATCAAATAAATGTGAGAAATCAGCGGTACAGATGCTTTTTACTGCTGGGTGTTGGATCATTCTCTCTGCAAAAATAACGTAATACTCTTCTTTTAAGTCGTTTACATCCGCAATTCTATGCAATGAAAGGTCAGAATCCGCTTCATTCATATATACCGTTGGCGCTAAAAATACTGCATTATTTTCGCGAGCAAACGCCTTCATTAACGCAACATCATCAAACTCTCCAAGTATATTTGGTTTAATACCTTGTTGATCACACCATTGAATCACTTTTCTACCCATTGAGGTTCGACTACCAGGGATCAATAATTTCTTTTGTTCTAATACTTCAGGAAAACGAAAATCCGTCATCTCTTTAGAGCAAAAAAAACTCATATTACACTCGCCTAGCTTCTTACTAAACAAGCCTGAGTTTTGGCTTGAGTCAACAGGGCAATCAGACAAGATCATATCTAATTTATGCTGAGATAATTGTTCGAGTAACAATTCATGGGTGGATTCAAAACAACGAAGGTGAATAGAAGCATCTTCAGGCACCGTGGTTGAAAGAACTTTACTAACTAAGCGCTTAGATAAGGAATCAGCAACCCCAACGTCAAATAGCACATTAGATTGCTGACTATAGTTAACGATATCTAGCATTTCATAACTTAGACCAAACATACGATCTGCATACTTATAAATTAACTGCCCTAGTTCTGTCGGCTCTACGTTGCGTCCATTACGTTTAGTTAGTTTGCCATCAACTCGCTCTTCTAGCGCTTTAATTTGACCGGTCACCGTTTGGGGTGTAAGAAACAGAGCTTCTGCCGCTTTTGTTACTGAGCCTTGTTTGCATACCATCCAAAAATAGTACAAGTGATTATAATTTAAATGAGACATAGCAATCCTTGTTAATTTCGATTCACGGATGAACGTTAATAATTAAAAATGATAGAAAGAGAGAAGATACGCCATTTATGACAGTAATAGCAAACACTTCGTAAAAACCATAACTTTTTCACTAAAACCTCGAATTTTCCGCATTCAGGTTCTTAAAAGTGTCATACGATAGCAATATAGAACAAAATCGTTTCAAAAAATATTTTATATTCCATTTTAAAATAACCAATAAAAATCCTTTTAATTCAATTGCTTAACTAAAACCCAATTACCTAATATCACACTAAAAATAAATATGACGAATTTATTACAGTTTTTGCCTTCACTGTAATATTTCTGAAATATTCGTTATCTACTATCGCTGCAGATTAAATAAACCGACAACATACTATTTCGGTACGGAGCTTTACTATGAATACCCAATCAATTTCTGCAGCACCAATGAGCAATACCTCTCGCATGCTGCGTTGGGCAAACTTAGCATTTATGCTTTACCTTCTTCTTTTAGCTGTTGCAATGGTCGGAACAGGCTTCAAATGGTCTGTAGGTGAAGAAGCTAAAGTTCTATTTGAATTTGCTTCTCATCCAATCGCAGGCTTAATGATCGGCCTAGTTGCGACAGCATTAATTCAATCATCTTCTACAGTAACATCTATTATTGTTGGATTAGTAGCTGGTGGTTTACCAGTAGAAACCGCAATTCCTATGGTGATGGGTGCAAACATTGGTACAACAGTAACCAATACACTTGTAAGTCTTGGTCACGCTCGTTGTAAAACTGAATTTAGACGTGCATTTGCTTGTGCGACAGTACATGACTTCTTTAACCTTCTAGCGGTAGCTATCTTCCTACCATTAGAAATGATGTTTGGCATTTTCCAAAAACTATCACTTTGGTTAGTCTCTCCACTATTAAGCACTGGTGATATGAGCATCAAGGGCTTTGATTTCATTAAACCAATTACAAAGCCTGTAATCGGTGCAATCCAAGAGCCTCTATCTAATTTAGGTAGCATGACTGGTGGTCTACTAATGATTGCTTTAGGTATTGTTATTCTTGTAATTTCAATTACCTTAATGGGTAAACTAATGAAGAGCCTAATGGTTGGTCGTGCTCGTGACATTCTAAAGAGTGCTATTGGTCGCGGTCCACTTCATGGCATCGCTTCAGGCTCAATTGTTACTGTATTAGTACAATCATCTTCAACAACAACAAGCTTAATGGTTCCATTAGTTGGTACTGGTGTTCTTAAGGTTCGTGATGTATATCCATTTACTCTTGGTGCTAACATCGGTACTTGTGTGACTGCATTGCTAGCAGCAACAGCAGTATCTGGTGAATACGCTGTATTTGCTCTACAAATTGCACTGGTTCACTTATGTTTCAATGTGATTGCGACTCTAGTTATCTTTGGTACTCCATTCCTACGTGAACTACCATTGAAAGGCGCAGAGTGGATTGCAGAGATGGCAAACCGTAACAAAGGTGTTGTTGCTGGTTACCTAAGCTTTGTGTTCATTATTCTACCAGGCAGTGTATTAGCACTAACGGTTTAAGAGTGATAAACAGATAAAGGAAGCCCCGAAGTCAATGCTTTGGGGCTTTTTTATGTCTTATACAAATGTAATTAAGTAGATATTATTACTGGAATAGGTATTACACAGAAAAAGGATACTTAATCGCTTCATGGCTTTCGTAGCCAATCACTTCAAAATCATCCATAGTTACCCAGGTTTCTAAATCTTCTAATGATTTAATCTTAGGGTTTATTTTAAAGATTGGGGCTTTCAATGGCTCACGCTTTAACTGAACTTCTTTCATCAATTCAAGCTGATCTTCATAGATATGACCATTAACGATCTTATGATAGGCCTTACCTGCTTTATGCCCTGTAATTTGAGCCACAATAGCCAACAGAAAATAGACTTGAACCATATTGAAATTAAGGCCTAGCGGAACATCACACGAGCGTTGAGTACTATTTAAGTACAATGTATCACCTAATAATGAAAAATGGTGTGAGTACATGCACGGACGTAAACAGCCCATATCAAACTCACCTGGGTTGTAGAAATTTAAAATCTCACCGCGGTCATCAATACCAGCGCTTAAATCATCAATGATCTTTTTCAGTTGATCGACAAACTCACCATTTGGTTTTGCCCACGAACGCCCTTGAACCCCATATACTCGGCCCATGTCATCTTCACCTTTTCGGTGAGCGCTATTAAGCCAAACGTCGTTTAGGTTCGCATTCGCATCCCAAGTTTTAGTACCTATTTTGCGGAAATCTTCTGCGTTATCATAACCGCGAATATAACCAATCATTTCAGCAACGGCTGATTTCCAGAAACTCTTACGTGTCGTTACTAATGGAAATTCACCATTGGCAACATCATAGGTTAAATCGGCATTAATCACCGTCAAACAGCGCTTTCCAGTGCGCTCGTTTTCAATCCAGTGACCTTCATCAACAATGCGTTGGCATAAATCTAAATACTGCTTCACGGTCATGCTCTCTAAAATTGGTTTAAAAAAATGGCCTCAAACGAAGAGGCCATTACTATAAATCGTTATTATCGCTATTCTAGCTTATTTTGCTTTCTGTTTTGAGCTATTTTCTTTTGCTGGTTTTTTCTGTAAGTCTGCCGCAAAAAGATTACGCTTAAATGCCCAAAGCATCATTAATAGACCACCAATAACCATCGGTAATGACAGTATTTGCCCCATTGAGATCCAATCGCCAAATAAACCTAATTGCGCATCCGGTTGACGAACATACTCAACTAAGAAGCGGAATGTACCGTAACCAAATAGGAATAAGCCAGAGACTGCGCCTAATGGACGAGGTTTACGAATAAACCAATTTAGAATTAAGAATAAAACAACGCCTTCAAGTGCAAATTCATACAGCTGCGATGGGTGACGAGGGAAAGGTCCGCCTGTTGGGAATACCATCGCCCACGGCACGTCAGTAACACGGCCCCATAGTTCACCATTCATGAAGTTACCAAGACGACCAGCCCCTAAACCAAATGGCACTAATGGTGCGACAAAATCAGCAATGGTAAAAAAGCTACGATTATTCTTATAACCGTACCAAAGCATTGCGGTGATCACGCCCAGTAATCCACCATGGAAAGACATTCCGCCTGTCCATACTTCAAATAGATACAGTGGGTTATCTAAGAAATAACCAAAGTTATAAAACAAGACATAACCAACTCGCCCACCAATCACTACCCCTAAAAAGCCAGCAAACAGAAGATCACTCACTTGATCTCTAGTCCAGCCACTGTTCGGCTTATCAGCACGTTTATTTGCAAGCCATAAGGCAAACATAAAACCGAATAAATACATTAAACCGTACCAACGTACTGCTAATGGACCAATTTCAAATAATATCGGATCGATATGTGGGAAGTTTAAATACCCCTGACTCATGACTACTCTCTTATCCTAAGAACATTTTACTGCCAATAAATACTAGAAATACGGCAAAGATTTTTTTCAATGTTTGTGTTGGTAAATGCGATGCTAACTTAGCCCCTATTCTAGTGGTTAAAATAGAAGTGACGCTTATGCCGCATAACGCCGGTAAATAAACATAACCTAAACTCATCGCAGGCAAGCTTTCTACATTCACACCATGTATGACAAACCCTATCATGCCAGCTATCGCGATTAATGTGCCACATAATGAGGAACTGCCAATGGCTTTTCTCATTTCAATACCATGAAAACTTAAATAAGGTACCGTAAGTGAACCACCGCCAATACCCGCTAAACTAGATACAACACCAATAACTCCACCAGAGGCTGCTGTTTTAAGAGGCGATGGCATTGTTCTTGTTGCTGTAAATTTAAGTGCTAATAACATCTGTAGAGCTAATAAAAGCACGATAATACCAAAGACTTTAGGTAAATATTGGGTTGGTATTAATTCAGTAAGATAACTACCAATAAAGCCGCCAATGACAACGCCTGGTGCTAAACTTTTAATTAACCCCACTTCGACATTACCTAAGCGTAAATGGTTCAATGCCGATGAGCTTGAGGTAAATATAATGGTTGCGAGTGATGTCCCAAGTGCCATTTGCATTGCTATACTCGCATCAATACCAGCTTGTGGAAGTAACCACAGCAGTGCAGGTACAACAAGTAAACCACCACCAATCCCTAGTAGACCAGCCATAACACCAACAACACTACCTAATGCAAGATATAGTGCAAAAATAGACCAAAAATCCACTGACATTTATTTACCTGCTCGAATAAATCCGGAGAGTTCTTTCGCTTCAAAAAACGTCATCATATCAGCTAAAATTTGCTCTGCATCATCATGGTGTAAAAGTTTTTCTATTGTCGCTTCCATTTCAGCCAGCGTAACTTGCCTAATAATGTACTTAACTTTTGCAACGTTAGAAGTATTCATACTTAAACTGTGATAGCCAAGCCCCATCAATAATAAACAACCAATAGGATCACCCGCTAATTCACCACAGACACTGACGGGTAAATTATGCTGATTTGCCGTATCGATAATCTGCTTTAATGCTAACAATACCGCAGGGTGATAAGACTCATAGACATGAGAAACCCGTGAGTTATTCCTATCGACGGCTAATAAATACTGAGTTAAATCGTTCGTTCCTACAGAAATGAAATCAACTAACCCTGCGACTCTTGGTAAGAGATAAAGCATAGAAGGCACTTCTACCATCATACCAATGCGAGGTTTTGCAAAGTGTGTTTCAGCCTCACTCAGCACTTCTTCATAAGCTTGATTGATAAAAACTCTTGCTTGCTTTAATTCTGGGATCCCTGAAATCATGGGTAGCATAATAGACAAATTTTCATTGCCTATATTGGCTCTTACCATGGCTTTTAGTTGCAATAAAAAGATGTCAGGATGATCTAAAGTAAATCGAATACCGCGCCAACCTAAAAATGGATTATCTTCTTCGATTGGCAAATAAGGTAACGGCTTATCCCCACCAATATCCAAGGTTCTCATGATTACTGGTTTTTGAGGATAGGTTTCTAAAATTGCCTTATATTGCAAATATTGCTCTTCTTCAGAAGGGAATCGTTGATGCAATAAAAACGGTATTTCTGTTCGATACAAACCAACACCATCAACCCCTTGGTTAACCGCAATACTTGAATCGGCACTTAATCCGGCATTAAGGTGGATCTTCATTAGATGACCATCTAACGTTAATGTTGGCTTATCAAGATCTTGTGTAATCAATTCAGAGAGTGCGATCTCTTCATTCTGTAGTTCTATATATTCTTGAGTTAAAGCATCAGTTGGCTTGATATAAAGCAAACCACTATAACCATCAACAATGGCTAATGATTTATGATAATGAGCAGGGTTAAACTCTACTCCCATAATCGCCGGAATACCCAATGCTCTTGATAGTATTGCCGCGTGAGAGTTCGCCGCCCCTTCTAGAGAGATAACGCCTTTTAGCTTATCTTTTGGAATACTCGCCAACATTGATGCGGTTAGTTGAGCCGTCACCAAAATAACCGGATGCGAAAGGTCAATATCAAGATTATCTTCATAGTTCAGAAAATAAAGTAACCTCTGCCCTAACTCCCTGACATCATTCGCCCTCTCACTCAAATAAGAGTCACTCATTCGTTCAAAGCGTCCAGCATAAGACTCAATGACTTGGCGTAGTGCCCATTCAGCAGAATCCCCTTTATCGATCTGTTTTTTCAGATCCGCTTTTAACATTGGATCATTCAATAAGTGAGTAAACAGATCAAAGATTGCGAGTGTTTCTGTATTCAACTCTTGTTCAAAACGTTTTTTCGATCGTCTAAAGTCTTTTAAGGCTTGTTCAATAGCTGTGCCTAAGCGATCTTTTTCTGTCTCAGAATCAAGGCATGAACTTGGTAAAATAGCTTCAATTTTAGGTTGGGCGTCATCAAACCATAGCGGTGCAATCCCAACCCCATTAGAGGCTGAAATACCTTTAAATTGCTTCTGCTCTGTTGAGGAGGTTTGTAAATGAGTCGACCAACTTTCATGCGCTTTTGCGTGCGCTAACACCACGGCAAGCTGAGCTGATAGTGTGACTAAAAAGGATTCTTCGACTTCTGTAAATTGGCGCTTTTCTTTTTGCTGAACAACCAACACCCCTAAATTTTGACGACGATATATAATCGGAGTCGCCAAAAAAGAGTTAAATTTGTATTCAGCAATACTTGGAATGTATTTATATGATGGGTGCACCGATGCGTTAGCAAGGTTTAGTGGCTCACAACTGCGAGCAACAAGACCTACTAGTCCTTCATCAATGCCTAATGACACGGTATTAGGTTTGGCTTTTAAGCCTTCCGTTGCCATTAGTTCTAGCCGCAGATTATCATTGCTCATCAAGTAAACTGAACAACACTCTGTGTGCATAGAATTTCGAGTGTTTTTAACCAGTAGCGCTAAAGCATCATCTAATGACTCTGCTTTAGCGACGTGATCAACTATATCCCTGAGTTGAGTAAGCATAAGAGGTAATCCTTAAGGTTATAAGGTATCGACCGCTTAACCTTTTTTACCTTTCCTTTTAAATTTTCGTTCCTTAAACGGCATAGCAATTACCGCGAACTCTTTGAGGGCTCGACGATAAACATCACGCTTAAATGAAACCACTTGTCTAACTGGGTACCAATAACTCACCCATCGCCAACCATCAAATTCTGGCGTGCGATCTCTTTGCATATTCACCTTGGATTCATCACATTCCAAGCGTAGCAAAAACCACTTCTGTTTTTGCCCAATACAGACAGGTTTTGAATCCCATCTAACTAAACGCTTCGGTAGTTTATATCGCAACCAGTGTCGGCTACTCGCTAAAATACGTACATCATTTTTTGTCAGACCAACTTCTTCATACAATTCTCGGTACATTGCTTGTTCTGGCGTCTCGCCGTCATCAATGCCACCTTGGGGAAATTGCCAAGAATGTTGTCCATATCGTTTCGCCCAGAATACTTGACCATGGCTATTACATATCACTATCCCGACATTCGGGCGGAAACCATCGCCATCTATCACTGGATGACCTCATCTTAAACTTATATTACCTTTGATTTTTTCACAGATCGCCTCTTTGAGCAAACAGGATCACGCTTTCTTGTCACGTTTTATTAAAATAACCTCTTTTCTTGAATAAGTTTTAATCACAAGGCTAGTTATCAACATAACAATGAGAGCTACCCCACATTTATTCACCTTTTCTGTGTATAACTTTGTGAAGAAGATTAAAACAAATCAAAAAGAGAGTTAAAAATCTATTTGAGCTAAGAATTATCAAAAAAATCATATCTTCATAAAAATCATATTAAACATAAAGTTAAGAACAAGATCCTTGCAGAGATCTTTTTTGAAAAAATAAGCGTGAGTAATAAAAACACAGATCGGTTAAAGATCGAACAACTTGATGGTTACCCACAATTACAGCCCTAAATATGAGGTACAACACCAAAAGTCAATAACTTATTCATAAATAAAGCACTGTATATGGATCCATAAAAACAAACTACGCATAAAAAACAACCATGAATGTGGATAACTTATTTGGATCTTGTTCTGACTACTTAAAAAGGTTTATTTTATGATAATCTTACCCTCTCAATACCATGCATGAGCCATTATGAAACGACTGCCTCCAACATCAATTACTGAGCTATTAACACGAGCTGAAGCCATTGCTGGCTATACATTATCAGAGCTTGCTGAGATGGCAGGTGTTCCTGTTCCTGAAAACCTAAAGCGAGATAAAGGATGGGTTGGGCAATTATTAGAATTACACTTAGGCGCATCAGCAGGCAGTAAACCTCTACCTGATTTTGTTGATCTTGATATTGAACTCAAAACGATCCCTATTAGCCATAGTGGCAAACCACTCGAAACGACTTTTGTCTCTGTTGCTCCCTTAACTGGGGTGCATAGCTTAAAATGGGAAGAGTCTCATGTACGCCATAAATTAGCCCATGTGTTGTGGATCCCGGTAGAAGGCGAACGAGAGATCCCTGTAGGAGATCGACACGTTGGATATCCTGTTTTATGGCAACCTTCACCAGAAGAAGAGCAGCAGCTTAAACAGGACTGGGAAGAGTTAATGGATCTCATTGTACTGGGAAAAGTGGAATCTATAACCGCAAAGCACGGTGAAGTCTTACAGCTTAGACCTAAAGCCGCAAATAGCCGAGCCCTTACTGAGGCTTATGGAGAGAATGGTCAACCGATTAAAACCTTACCTAGAGGATTTTATTTAAAAACCCATTTTACTCATTCTATTTTGACATCATTTTTTAAGTAAAAAAGAGGCTTACCTCAAACGAGATAAGCCTCTTTTACTGTCACTTTTCATTTAACTAATATCTTGTTAAATAAAGTTTTTTGTTAACTGTAGTCTCTATTAACTATAGCTTCTTGGTTCAGAAATTAAATTATGCTTATTCAACAAACGATACATGGTTGCACGTGATACGCCGAGTTCTTTCGCTGCTGAAGAAACCTGACCATCATGGGATTCTAATACCATCAGTAGTGCATCTCGTTCAGAATTCTCACGAATAACACGTAAACTACGTTTTGTATCGCTGCGTTGAGGAAGATCTAAATGCTCAAGATCAATCGTCATACTATCGGCAAGAAGTACCGCTCGTTTTACTTGATTCACAAGTTCACGAACATTTCCTGGCCATTGATAATGAAGCATAGTCTGCATCGCTTCTTCAGAGAAAGTGCGTGCTTGAGTATTATATTCTTTTGCGTAGCGCTGAAGAAAGTGATCCGCTAAGATCGAAATATCAGAACTTCTCTCTTTTAAAGAAGGCACATGAATTCGAAGAACATTTAAACGGTAATACAGCTCCTCTTTAAAGTCTCCCTCTTCAATCGCTTTTTCTAAATCAATATGACTTGCCACAATGACACGAACATCAAGATCAACAAAACCTTGAGAAGTTTCGATATTACCTTCTTGTAGGAATCGTAATAAATGCTGCTGCTGACTTACTGGTAAGTCATTTATATCATTTAAAAATAGAGTTCCACCATTGGCTTGGTATAACTTTGAATCTTCGAATTCAGAAATATGTAAACCAAATAGCTCTTGCTCTATTTTTGATTCAGATAGCGAACCACAATTCAAAGAGATAAATGGACCTTTATTACGGCCAGAAGAGTCATGCACTGCTTTTGCTACTGCATCTTTACCAACACCACTTTCGCCAGAGACTAAAATAGAAACGTCAGTAGGTGCCACTCGACGAATTTGATCACGTAAGCGCTTCACGATAGGTGCTTCGCCTAAAATACCGAGATCCGATTTCTTACCCATATTAGGCCAAACTTTGCGCTCTAGTTTAAGCATGCCAAGTTGGTGACCAATCGTACTCAGTAACTGAGCATCAGGAATTGGAGCGGTAAAGAAATCAATACAGAAATTCACTATAAACTGGCAAATAGTATCAGAGCTTAATTGTGATTCACGAATGAATGCCATCCAACGAACTTGTTTATTATTATTTACTAACGTTGCTATACCATTAAGGCTGAAATCATCTTGGCTTAAATCAACAATACCAATACAAGGCCCAATTTCGTCAAACAATGTTTGTGCTGCACGAAGATCATAACAGCGATGACAACGCCAACCTACCTGTTCTAATACTGCTAACCAAGGTTCATAACTTCCGCCAACAACCACTAATGAACCTGGAACAGAATCCATACGAAACTGAGTACCCATAAGCCTTACCTCTAAATTCTTTAATTAACCAACTGAAAAATCGTTATAAGCCAACTATACAGGTTTTAAGACCACTCACAGTCTCACAAGTGAGATGCTCGTCATCTTTTTAACAAAAAGACCACAATAAACCCATAAATAACAAATGACAGTTAACATATTAGATAAAAAAATGGTTCATTAGTGAGATTTAACGGTAAATTAGTTATAAAAAAAAGGGAATATATTCCTTTTTAGTAGATAAGAAGAGACGCAATAGAATTGTAAAAGTTAAGTCAATTGATTAAAAAGTGTTATTGGATTCTTATTATTTACTTTTTTATCAGAAATTAGTCAAAAAAAAGAGCAGTTTTAAACACTGCTCTTTCATTAATATACTAATTTTATTCTAAATTATGCTTGAGGACGCATAGAAGGGAATAAAATAACATCACGAATTGTGTGAGTGTTAGTAAATAGCATCACTAAACGGTCAATACCAATACCTTGACCAGCTGTTGGCGGTAAACCATGCTCAAGTGCTGTAATATAATCAGCATCATAGAACATTGCTTCATCATCGCCAGACTCTTTTGCATTAACTTGCGCTTTAAAACGCTCGTCTTGGTCTTGAGCATCATTAAGCTCAGAGAAACCATTTGCTACTTCACGACCACCAATAAAGAACTCAAAACGGTCTGTAATGAAATCATTGTTGTCGTTACGACGCGCTAATGGTGAGATATCTGCTGGGTATTCAGTGATGAACGTAGGTTGCATTAACTTAGGTTCAGCTGTTTCACCAAAGATTTCCTCAAGAAGCTGACCACATGTCCAGAAGCTTTCAACTTCAACATGAACTGATTTCGCGATAGAAACCATTAAGTCACGATCTTGAACGCCTTCGTACGTTAACGCTTGAATCTCAGCATGCTCTGGGTTGTATAGTTTAATCGCGTCTAGCATGCTCATACGTGCGTATTTGCCACCAAAATCAACGGTATATTCACCGTAAGGCATTTTATCACTGCCTAGAACAGAGATAGCTACTTGAGATAGCATTGCTTCTGTTAGATCCATTAGATCGTTGTAATCAGCATACGCCATGTAGAATTCCATCATTGTGAATTCTGGATTATGACGAGGAGATAGACCTTCATTACGGAAGTTACGGTTAATTTCGAACACACGCTCAAAACCACCAACAACTAGACGTTTTAGGTAAAGTTCAGGGGCGATACGTAGGTACATATCAACATCAAGTGCATTATGGTGTGTTACGAATGGACGAGCAGAAGCGCCACCAGGAATAACATGCATCATTGGTGTTTCTACTTCCATGAAGCCTTTATCAACCATGAAGTTACGAATTGCAGAAACCACTTTAGAGCGGATAATAAATGCAGTACGAGAATCTTCATTTACGATAAGGTCAACATAACGTTGACGGTAACGCATTTCTTGGTCTGTTAGACCGTGGAATTTTTCAGGCAATGGACGTAATGCTTTTGTTAGCAATACATACTCTTCCATATTCACGTAAAGATCGCCTTTACCTGATTTATGTAGTGCACCTTTAACACCGATGATGTCACCGATATCTAAACCTTGGTATTGTTCTTTAAGCTCTTTTTGCACATCTTTTGCTGCATAAGCTTGGATCTTGCCAGACACTTCTTGGATCAATAAGAAAGGACCGCGCTTAGCCATGATACGGCCTGCGATAGCAACGATATGGTTTAATTCTTCTAGCTCTTCTTTGGTCTTCTCACCAAACTCTGCTTGAAGGTCACTCGCAAGGCTGTCACGACGGAAGTCATTCGGGTGGCCATTAGCCTTACATGCTTGACGGATATGGTCTAATTTACCACGACGTTCAGCAATCAGTTTGTTTTCATCTAGTTGTACTTGGTCAGTCATAATGAACCCTTTCTTATAATCCAGATTTTAAGCTGGCTTCGATAAATTTATCTAAATCACCGTCTAATACGGCTTGCGTATTACGATTTTCAATGCCGGTACGCAAATCTTTAATGCGCGAATCATCTAATACGTATGAGCGAATCTGACTGCCCCACCCAATGTCGGATTTAGAATCTTCGTTTACTTGTTTCTCTGCGTTTTGTTTCTGAAGCTCAAGTTCAAACAGTTTTGCTTTCAACTGCTTCATCGCTTGTGCTTTGTTTTTATGCTGAGAACGATCATTTTGACATTGCACTACTGTATTTGTCGGAACGTGAGTAATACGTACCGCAGATTCAGTGGTGTTTACGTGCTGACCACCCGCGCCAGAAGCTCGGTATACATCAATACGTAAATCAGCAGGGTTGATATCTACTTCAATGTTGTCATCTATTTCAGGATAGATAAACGCTGAAGCAAATGAGGTATGTCGACGACCACTTGAGTCAAATGGCGACTTACGAACTAAACGGTGTACACCAGTTTCAGTACGTAACCAACCATAAGCGTATTCACCAGAGATGCGTACAGTTGCCCCTTTTAGGCCTGCAACATCACCGTCAGAAACTTCGATAACTTCCGTTTTAAACCCTTTGGCTTCCGCCCAACGCAAATACATACGCAACATCATTGATGTCCAATCTTGCGCTTCTGTACCGCCAGAGCCTGATTGCAAATCAATATAACAATCAGATGCATCATGTGCGCCTGAGAACATACGACGGAATTCTAATGTCGCTAGTTTAGCTTCTAACTCAGCAAGCTCAGGTTCAATCTCATCAAATGTTTCTTGATCTTGTTCTTCCACAGCTAACTCAAGTAAACCTTCAACGTCTTCGCCGCCAAGATCTAATTGGTCAATTGTTTCAACAATCGCTTCCAGTGAAGCACGTTCTTTACCTAGCGCTTGTGCACGCTCAGGTTCATTCCATACTTCTGGTTGCTCTAACTCTGCATTGACTTCTTCTAGACGCTCTTTCTTAGCATCATAGTCAAAGGTACCCCCTCAGGATATTTGTGCGTTCAGACACATCCTGGAGACGGTTTTTAATAGGATTAATTTCGAACATGGTGTTTTATCATCGCCGAATAAAAAATAACCGAGAGATTTTAACGAAAAGTGTGATAGAAATCGAGGTATTTCAACCTCTGAAAGCAAGAACAATAAGGATTGAGAAAATGGTGTAAATTTAATCACACCAAATTTCTTTTTATTTAACCTCTGCTCGGAATACAAGCCTTTCTATTTTCATACAAAACAAGAACGCAACATCTCATTAGGTATTTCTTAACGGCTCGTTTAGTATAAATTAACCTTTTCACGTTATAGAAGGGGCGCTTTACATTGGTTCTATGTATTCAACCATTAATTGTAATGTTTGATTGCCTCTAAATTCATTGATATCTAAGCGATAAGCCAACTTCACTTTTTGTACCGACGCATCAGGCCAACGACGAATATCAATATTAAAGGCGATGGCATCAACCATTTTATTGGTAGGGAAATCTCTATGAATTGGCTCTAACATTAATTTAAGATGTTTTTCACCAACCAAACGCTGATTCAATACTTTAAATTCACCATCAAAAATAGGCTCAGGGAAAGCTTGTCCCCACGGGCCACCAGCTCGAATAATTTCAGCAGTGCCTAAGGTAAACTCTTCTGGCGTTAATTCTCCATCAGATAATACAATCCCATTTAGCGCCTCTTCTTCTACGGATTCTCGAACCACATCATCAAAAGCTTGGCTGAATTTCTTATAATCAACCTCTTTAATGGTTAAGCCTGCCGCCATTGCATGACCACCAAATTTTAAAATCAATCCTGGGTTACGAGTATCAATCAAATCCAATGCATCACGCATATGAAAACCAGGGATAGAACGGCATGACCCTTTAATGAATCCATCGCCACCATCAGCAAAAGCGATCACTGGACGGTGATATTTTTCTTTAATGCGAGAAGCGAGAATGCCAATGACACCTTGATGCCAATCGCGTTGGAATAACACCAATCCAAAAGGCAATTCTGTCTGTGCACCAAATTCAAGTCGCTCACAAATCGCCATTGCTTCATCTTTCATGCCTTGCTCTATCTCTTTACGAGTTTGATTTAAAGCATCTAGCTCTGAAGCCATGCGGCGCGCAGCGTGAATATTATTAGACATCAGCAATTCAACGCCAAACGACATATCATCCAATCGGCCAGCGGCATTAATTCTTGGCCCAAGCGCAAAACCAAAATCAGAAGCAACAATTCGAGAAGGAACTTTATTCGCTACTTCAATTAGCGCCTGAATACCCGGACGGCATTTTCCTGCACGAATACGTTGAATACCTTGATGCACCAAAATGCGGTTATTTTCATCCAATGCCACCAAGTCAGCGACGGTTCCAAGTGCGACTAAATCTAATAAATCGGCCAAGTTAGGAATAGGAATATTTTGAGTTTCAAACCAATTGTTTTCACGTAAACGTGCACGAATCGCTAACATCAAATAAAACGCGACGCCAACACCCGCTAAAGATTTAGACGGAAAAGCACACTCTTCTAAGTTTGGATTTACAATCGAATCAGCAATAGGCAAAGAAGACCCCGGTAGATGGTGATCGGTTACAACCACTTGCATTCCGTAAGCTTTAGCTGCCGCTACTCCTTCAATGGATGAAACGCCGTTATCCACCGTCATGATGATTTCAGCGCCCATCGCCTTCGCTTGATCGACAACATCAGGACTTAATCCATAACCATCTTCAAAGCGATTTGGCACTAAGTAATCGACATTACTGCTGCCCATCATTCGAAATGCCATTACAGATAGTGCCGAACTCGTCGCGCCATCGGCATCAAAATCACCCACGACAATAATACGAGTTTGCTTTGCTATCGCTTCAACTAAAATATCAACGGCTTTAGTAATGCCATGCATAGATTGAAATGACAGCAGCGATCTCGCCCCACGGTCTAACTGAGCGTTTGATGTTATGCCACGAGCAGCATAAATCCGTTGTAAGATTGAAGGAATTGAACTCGGAAGTGCAGGTATTTCTGGAATAAGACGACGTTTCACTTCAATCATGATAATGGCCCAAGGTTAGATTTATAAAGATAAAAAAATCCCCGCAGCATACTTAATTTAAATAAGTATTGCGGGGATTTAAATTCGGTTAAGAAAGAATTATTTTTCTAAGTCTTTCAAAAGCTCTTGTGCTGGTTTGTAACCAGGAACGAGATCACCATTAGGCAGTACAATCGCAGGTGTACCGTTTACACCCATTTTACGGCCTAATAAGTATTGTTCTTTAATGATGTTCTTACACTGAGCGGTTGCTGGTTTTGACCCATTAATTGCACGGTTTGATTTTGCATCTTCCATCGCCTGTTGCTTATCATCAGCACACCAAATCTGAGCCATTTTATCAGCAACAGAACCTTGGTAACCTTGGCGAGGGTATGCTAAATAACGTACAGTAATGCCAGCATCATTATAGTCTTTCATCTCTTTATGTAACTTAGTACAGTAGCCACAAGTAATATCAGTGAAAACTGTAATGACATGCTTTTCATTTTTCGCAGGGAACACGATCATGTTTTCGCTTTGACTATCAACTAATTTAGCAAAACGAGCCGCTAATAAATCTTTCATGTTGCCATTTTCATCAAACTCAAAAATACGACCTTGAATAAAATGTTTACCGTCACCTGATACATAAAAAATACCAAATGGCGTTTCTACTTGTTTAAATCCATCCACTTCAGAATCGTGAATTGCTTCAACAGGCAAGCCTAATGTCGTTAAACGCTGAGTAATCGCTTGCTCTGAATCAGTCTGAGAAGCTTCAACCACTGATGGTGACGCTGCTTTTTCTTTTGCTTGCTCATCAGAACACGCGGTAAAAGAAATAACACTTAATAAAGCAATACACATCGCGCTAGTACGGCGAATAAATGACATAAAAGTACCTATAAAAAAAGTAATAATAGAAGGTTTAAATTTTAGAGTAGTAAACCAACAAGAAGTTCCCTTTCACTTATGAACGAGGGTGGTGTTCTTGATGGATCTGTTTCAAACGTTCCGTTGCTACGTGAGTATATATTTGTGTTGTCGAAAGATCACTATGTCCTAGCAACATTTGTACGACACGTAGATCTGCACCATAGTTTAGTAAATGTGTCGCAAACGCATGCCGTAAAACGTGAGGCGATAATTTGTCAGTATCAATACCGGCGATCACTGCGTAATGTTTAATACGATGCCAAAAGGTTTGTCTTGTCATTTGTCTTGCGCGTTTGCTTGGGAATACCACATCTGAACTCTTTTCACCAAGTAAGGCTGGGCGCCCTTGGTCTAAAAAAGTTTGAATCCAATCAACCGCATTCTCCCCCATTGGAACCAAACGCTCTTTATCACCCTTACCAGTAACACGAACAACACCTTGGCGAAGGCTCAAATTTTCCATGGTTAAGCTAACTAACTCAGTTACACGTAGGCCTGTTGCATAAAGCAGTTCTAACATGGCGCGATCTCGAAGCTCTAATGGATCGTCTACATTTGGCGCTTCTAATAAATCGTTTACTTGCTCTTCACTTAAATCTTTTGGTAATCGTTGCGGTAGCTTAGGGCTCATCAATAATGCGGTTGGATCATCACCACGAATTTTCTCACGATGTAAATACTGAAAGAATCGACGAAGTGCTGACAACATACGAGCTCGTGAAGTCTGTTTGTATTCTTTATCTACCAAGTACGCTTGATATTCATTTAATCCCATTGCTGAAATAGAGGCACATTTATAATGATTATCTTCTAGCCATTGCAGTAATTTCACCAAATCATTTCGATACGAAGCCAAGGTATTTTCTGATAAGCCACGCTCCATCCACATGGTATCTAAAAAACGTTCAATTAAAGCCATATCATTGTTCATTGCCATCACCATTTACTGAAAACCAAAAAATACTGGTTAGAATTACAGTATTAAACAATTATCACTGCTTTCATTGCAAGTTTAATTTTAAGAATCATTTGCGGTACACTAGGCTTTCGTCCTCATTAATATGGTAGTTAAAATGAAAATTGGTCTGTTTTACGGCTCTTCCACTTGTTATACCGAAATGGCTTCTGAAAAAATCAGAGCAATCATGGGTGAAGAACTGGTTGATATCTACAATATTAAAGAGACATCAGTAGCAACAATGAATGATTACGATCTGCTATTGCTTGGGATATCAACGTGGGATTTTGGTGAAATTCAAGAAGACTGGTTAGCCGTGTGGGAAGAGTTAGATGGTCTTTCTCTAGAAGGTAAAACTATTGCTCTATTTGGTCTAGGAGATCAAGAAGGCTATGGCGAATGGTTCTTAGATGCAATGGGTCTATTGCACGATGAATTAAAAGCAACAAACGCTAAGTTTATCGGTTATTGGAAAAATGAAGGTTATCAGTTTGATGCATCAAAAGCGTTGACTGAAGATGAATCTCACTTTGTTGGTTTGGCGTTAGATGAAGACAGCCAATACGATAAAAGTGATGAGCGTATTGAGCAGTGGTGTGAACAAGTGTTAGTGGAATATCACGATTCACTTTAAAACTAGAAACGATACGCTTTGCTAACTAGATCGCTTCGCTCCTATAAAAGAAAAGAGCGAGTAAACTTAAACAGTTACACTCGCTCTTATAATTTCTAGTTTCTAGAATTATGCGTTTTCAGTTACTAGTTCGTCTTCTTTCTTACCAACAAAACGAACAGCAATCATCGACACAAACGTTGGGATAACCCAAGCCATACCATGCTCAAACATTGGTAGCATAGAGAATGCTGACATATCTGCACCCGCCACTTTCGCTGCATCTAATACCGCAAAACAGGTCGCAACTAAAATCACAACACGGTATGCAAGACGAGGATTAGGCATAAATTTGCGAGTAAATGCTAACGCAACTAATGCAATTGCCACTGGGTAAAGTAAAAATAACACAGGAACAGACAGTGTAATCAATTGAGTTAATCCTACGTTAGCAACTACTGCACACGCAACACCAACCACAATAACCCATGTTTTGTACGTTACTTTACAGATAGAGCTAAAGTAATCTGCACATGCAGAGATAAGACCAATAGCCGTGGTTAGACATGCAATTAATACGATAACTGATAATACGATTTGGCCAGAAGACCCAAATAATGCATGAGTATAAGCAGTTAGAATTGCACCACCATTTTCAGCACCGGCTGCAACCGTACTTGATGTCGCACCTAAGTAGAATAAAGAAATATATACAAACGCCAAACCAAGAGCAGCAATACAGCCCGCCATTGTTAAATACTTAGTTGTTGCTTTGTGCTCTGTAATGCCTTTCTTTTTTAATGCATCAATAATTAAAATACCAAACATTAACGCACCAAACGTATCCATGGTGTTGTAACCTTCAAAGAAGCCCGTCGTTAAAGGTTGATCGATATAGTTGCCTGTTGCTGCCACAATGTCACCTTGTGGGTTTACAAATACCGCAATCGCTAAAATGATTAAACCGACAAATAATGCAGGTGTTAGAAATTTACCAATCGTATCGATAAGCTTTCCTTGAGACCATGCAAAAAACATTGCGATTGAAAAGAAGGCAATTGAGAATAGAGTTAATGATAACTGTCCAGCTTCTGCTGACATAAATGGTTTTGCAGCCATCTCATAAGCAACCAAGCCTGTACGTGGTGCAGCAAATGCAGGGCCAATAATCACAAACATCAGGATTGCCATGATCATCGCGACTTTTGGTGGTAAATCACGAGTAAGCTGCTGCCAAGAACCGCCAGCAATACCAATAGCAATGATTGTTAATAATGGTAACCCGACCGCTGTAATTAGAAAGCCACCCATTGCACTGTATACGTGCTCACCCGCCATTTGACCTGCGATTGGTGGAAAGATGATATTACCTGCGCCTAAAAAGAAGGCAAAAAGCATAAAGCCAACGGCAATGATATCGGTGAGTTTTAATGATTGTTTCATAAGAAACCCTTGTATAATGTTGTGTGTATTAAATGTTGTGTTTTATATCTTTTTTGATATTTATGTAAGAATAATGAACAAATTATCAATAATTCGCAATAGCTTAGATAAAAACACCATAATCAAATTGCCACAGGTCCAAAAAGCAGTGTAATCATCTATTAATCGCTTTTATAAAAGAGTGATCAATTAACATTAAAAGAATCAACAAAAGATCAAGAATAGAACATCACACTAATTAACATTAAAATTACAACATTAACAACCATTACCATTTAAAGGGCAACTATGAATAAAAGCTTCACTTTCAAACAGTTCCATATCGATATTGGTGATTGTGGGATGCCCGTCAGTACTGATGGCGTCTTATTGGGGGCGTGGGCCAGTATTACAAATAGCTTATCTATAATAGATATAGGCTGTGGAACAGGCCTACTTAGCTTAATGTGCGCTCAAAGAGAGGCTCTAAGTCATATTGATGCTGTTGAATTAATGCCTGCTGCCGCTAAAGTCGCACAAAAAAATATTGACCGCAGCCCATGGCATGATCGAATTCAATTATTTCATCAGGACATTCTTTCGTATCTGCCTGAAAAAAAATACGACGCGATTATTTGTAATCCGCCTTATTTCAATAATGGAGAGCAGTCCAAAAAAGGAGAGCGTTCTTTTGCCCGCCACACAGACTCTTTATCATTTGGTGATCTTTTATCCCAAAGCAAGAAATTACTCTCACCAAAAGGACGAGCTAGTTTCATTCTTCCGCTCTTTGAAGGCACTAAATTTATTGAAATAGCTAAAAATGACGGTTTTAACTTAACTAAACTGACAAATGTGAAAACAACAGAAAAAAAAGAAGTTTCTCGTTTATTGATTGAGCTTTCTCTTTTTCCTTATAACTTTCAAGAGAATACATTAATAATTCATAGTAAAAATGGCTATAGTGGTACCTTTATTGAGTTAACAAAAGGCTTTTATCTCAATATGGATTAAAAGATCGGTGATCCATCTCTAATAAATCATTATAATGTCTGGCTAACATCATATTTATACTCTTTAGACCTGAACGGAGAATCTACAGTGATCAAAACGTTTGCTGATCTCGATCTATCCCCTAACCTACTGCGCGCTCTTGAGGAGATTGGTTATCAACGTCCAACTCAAGTTCAGGCTATGGCTATCCCTGAAGCATTAGAAGGTAAAGATATCCTTGCTTCTGCTCCAACTGGTACTGGTAAATCTGCAGCTTTCTTATTGCCAGCCCTACAGCATCTTGACGATTTCCCTCGTCGTGATCCTGGTCCTGCGCGCGTATTAATCCTAACTCCAACTCGTGAGCTTGCTATTCAAGTCGCAGATGAAGCTCGTGAGCTAGCAAAATATACTCACCATAAAGTATTCACAATTACTGGTGGTATTAGTTATCAAGAACATGCTGATATTCTTGCAAGAACTCAAGATATCGTTGTGGCAACTCCAGGACGCTTAATGGAATACATCGAAGCTGAACGCTTTGACTGTCGTGCTATTGAAACACTGATCCTAGATGAAGCTGACCGTATGTTAGATATGGGCTTTGGTCCTGTCGTTGACCGTCTTTCAAAAGAGTGTCGCTGGCGTAAACAAACCTTCTTATTCTCTGCAACATTAGAAGGCCGTGGCGTTGATGGTTTTACTGCTGATCTACTAAATGAACCAGCAAAAATCATTGCAGATCCCTCTCGTCGTGAACGTAAAAAAATCACTCAGTGGTATCACCGTGCAGATAGCTTGCCGCATAAAATAGAACTACTGAAAAGTATTCTAACAAACCAAACTGAGCGCGCTATTGTGTTTGTAAAAACTCGTGAGCGTCTTGCTGAACTTCGTGGTCACTTAGAAACCGCAAAGATCTCATGTGCTTGGTTGCAAGGTGAAATGCCTCAAGAAAGCCGAAATAACGCGATTACTCGTTTCCGTGATGGTAAAGTTAACGTGTTGATTGCTACCGATGTAGCGGCTCGTGGTATCGATTTACCTGATGTTAGTCATGTAATTAACTTTGATATGCCTCGTACCGCTGATGTGTATTTACACCGTATCGGCCGTACTGCTCGCGCAGGTAAAAAAGGTAACGCGGTTTCTTTAATCGAAGCGCATGACCAAAAGATGATGGAACGCGTTGGTCGTTACGTTAAAGAAGAAGATGAAATCATTAAAGAACGCTTTGTTGAAGGATTAAAACCACAACATAAAAAAGCGGTATTTAAGAATAAGCAGAAAAAGAACGCGAAGAAAAAAGCGGCTTTAGCGAAGAAACTTGCACCGAAGAAGAAAAAGAAAAAGTAATTTCTATACGCTTCGCTAGCTAGAACGCTACGCGCTAGAAACGATAAAAGCAGTCTGTATTTACAGGCTGTTTTTTTATTTTAAAAAGAAAGAGTTCAGATCGCTTCGCTTGAAGAATTCAGAAGTACGCGCTATTTTTCTGTAGAAAATAGATACTGCATCTAAATTATCATAACACCTACACCTTTAAATTAGATGATCTACTCACATAGAAAGTCACTAAGAAATCATAATACTTACCACAAACACCTCTGAACCCTTTAAGGGAGCTTGCGACCGATCTGAACCCTGCTCTTCCCTGATTACAGACATAAAAAAACCCGCTATTAGCGGGTTTTTTATTAACTCAATTCGAGCGGTCTATAATAAAAATTATAGTACGTCGATTGCGTTAAGGTCAGCAAATGCTTTCTCAAGACGAGTAACCATAGAAGCTTGACCAGCACGTAACCATACGCGTGGATCGTAGTACTTCTTGTTTGGCGCAGATTCGCCAGTTGGGTTACCGATTTGACCTTGTAGGAATTCAAAGTTTTCAGCAGAGTAAGTACGGATACCGTCCCATGTAGCCCACTGTGTATCAGTATCGATGTTCATTTTGATAACACCGTAACCGATAGACTCTTGGATTTCTGCTTCAGAAGAACCAGAACCACCGTGGAATACGAAGTTTAGAGCGTTAGGTGCAATACCGAATTTCTCTGCACAGTAAGCTTGAGAATCACGTAGGATCTTAGGAGTAAGAACAACGTTACCAGCTTGGTAAACACCGTGTACGTTACCGAAAGATGCAGCGATAGTGAAACGTGGGCTAACAGCCATTAGTTTCTCGTATGCGTATGCAACGTCTTCTGGTTTAGTGTAAAGCTCAGACTCGTCCATATCAGAGTTATCTACGCCATCTTCTTCACCACCAGTACAACCTAGTTCGATTTCTAGAGTCATGTTCATCTTAGCCATACGCGCAAGGTATTTAGCAGAGATTTCGATGTTTTCTTCTAGAGACTCTTCAGAAAGGTCGATCATGTGAGAAGAGAATAGAGGCTTACCAGTTTGTGCGAAGAATTCTTCACCAGCGTCTAGTAGACCGTCGATCCATGGAAGAAGTTTCTTAGCAGCGTGGTCAGTATGAAGGATAACTGGAACACCGTAAGAAGCAGCAACAGCGTGTACATATTTTGCACCAGCTACAGCACCAAGGATTTGTGCACCTTGACCTTCAAGTTTAACGCCTTTACCAGCGAAGAAACCAGCACCACCGTTAGAGAACTGAACAACAACTGGAGCTTTAACTTTAGAAGCTGCTTCTAAAACACCATTGATTGAATCAGTGTTTACTACGTTTACCGCAGGAAGAGCAAATTTGTTTTCTTTTGCAACTTCAAATACTTTCTGTACGTCGTCGCCAGAAATCACACCAGGTTTTACAAAATCGAAGATCTTAGACATGGAAATAGTCCTATTTATTCTATCGTTTTAAAATTAAAAAACTTACGTTCAAATTTTTGCAAACGTTTGCTCACAACTTTTGCTATTGTATCAATAAACATGGTCATCAACAAACGCAAAAAGCGGGAATCAAAAATCCCCGCTTTTCAAATAATTATGCTTTAGCACGCTCTTCAAGCATTGCTACAGCAGGAAGTACTTTACCTTCAACGAACTCAAGGAATGCACCGCCACCTGTAGAAATGTAAGAAACGTCAGCTTTGATACCGAACTTATCGATAGCTGCTAGCGTATCACCACCACCTGCTACAGAGAAACCTTCAGAATCAGCGATTGCTTTAGAAATACCTGCAGTACCTGCTTCAAAGTTTTTGAATTCAAATACGCCAACTGGGCCATTCCAAAGAATTGTTTTTGCGTTGCTGATGATTTCAGCAAGAGCAGCAGTTGAATCTGGACCAAGGTCGAAGATCATGTCGTCGTCTTGTACTTCAGAAACGTGCTTGATTTCAGCTTCAGCGTTTTCATCAAATGCTTTTGCACATGCAACGTCAGTAGCTACTGGGATTGCACACTCTTTCATTAGTTTTTGAGCAGTTTCAACTAGGTCAGCTTCGTATAAAGACTTACCTACGTTGTGGCCTTCAGCAGCGATGAATGTATTCGCGATACCACCACCAACAACAAGTTGGTCAGCGATTTTAGATAGAGACTCAAGAACAGTCAGTTTAGTAGATACTTTAGAACCACCAACGATAGCAACTAATGGACGAGCAGGCTTATCCATTGCTTTACCTAGTGCTTCAAGTTCAGCAGCTAGAAGAGGACCAGCACACGCTACAGGAGCGTTCATGCCAACACCGTGAGTTGACGCTTGAGCACGGTGAGCAGTACCAAATGCGTCCATCACGAAGATGTCACATAATGCTGCGTATTTTTTAGAAAGCTCTTCTTCGTTCTTCTTCTCGCCTTTGTTAAAGCGAACGTTTTCAAGAACAACTAGCTCACCAGCGTTTAGTTCAAGACCATCTAGGTAATCTTTCGCTAGTTTAACGTCACAATCTAGTGCGTCATTTAAGTAGTTAACTACAGGAGCTAGAGAGAACTCTTCGTTGTATTCGCCTTCCGTTGGACGACCTAGGTGAGAAGTAACCATTACTTTAGCGCCAGCTTCCAAGCAAAGCTTGATAGTTGGTAGAGATGCAAGGATACGAGCATCAGAAGTTACTTTACCATCTTTAACTGGTACGTTTAGGTCAGCACGGATAAATACGCGTTTACCTGCAAGTTCCAGGTCAGTCATCTTGATTACAGACATGTTTTGTCCTCTCAATTAAATAATAAAAAGTTTTCAAGCTCGGCATCATTGCCAAACCGATTAAATTCTTACTGCATTATTCAGTAAATAGGGATGGAGTTCACTTTTTTCAAGGTGAAAATTAATCTTTTTTCTCTTTCCATCACAAATTGTTTGATTGATGCTTTTATTTTCTCATTACTAATGCGGTATCTAACATCCGATTAGCAAATCCCCATTCATTATCGCACCAGACTAGCATTTTAACTAAATGCCCATTACTTACTCTTGTTTGTGAACCATCGACAATGGCGCTGTGGGGATCATGATTAAAGTCGATAGAAACAAGCGGCGCTTCAGTATAGTCAACAATGTTACGTAATGTACACCGAGATGCGTTAACAATGGTTTGATTTATGTCATTAACTTTCACATTTGTATTAATTGTTACACTTAAATCCATCGCAGTGACGTTTACTGTCGGCACTCGCACGGAAATAGCTTCGAATTTGTTGGAAAATTTCGGGAAAATTCGTTCAATACCTTTATGCAATTTGGTATCTACAGGAATAATAGATTGGCTAGCAGCGCGAGTTCGACGTAAATCAGGATGATAAGCATCAATCACTTGTTGGTCATTCATCGATGAGTGAATGGTTGTTATGGTTCCAGAATCAATCCCAAACGCATCATCAATGGCTTTAATAATAGGTATAATACAATTGGTAGTACATGAGCCATTGGAAACAATTCTATGTTCAGGTAATAACGTATCGTGGTTAACACCATAAATGATCGTATTATCTAAATCTGTGCTGCCAGGGTGCGAAAACAGTACCTTCTTAGCTCCCGCTTCGATATGCTTTTCACCATCCGCTTTTGAGCCATAAACACCAGTACAATCAAGAACTAAATCAACGTTTAATGAACTCCATGGTAAAAGAGAAATATCAGCTTGATGCAGAATCCGTACTTTATCTTGAGTACCATCAGGTAAGTCGATATAAAGATATTCTTGATCGTGGGTGACTTTATGCTGGAAACGTCCATGTGTAGAGTCGTACTGAAGAAGATGTGCCATCCCTTCTGGTTGTGACAATTCATTCACCGCAACAATTTCTATTTGATCACGTTTTCCGCTTTCATATAAAGCACGAAGAACACTGCGACCAATTCGGCCAAATCCATTTATCGCCACTCTTAACATAATTCCATTCACTCAGATTTATTTGCTACCTATTGTACTCTTTTCGCTTTTTTCTTAAAGGATCAAAAAAGCGAAGCCACCTCTCGATAACTTCGCTTTTTATTCAGTTATTCACTTTTATTAAGCGAATGACTTTTGATTAAGCTAAAAGCTCTTTTGCTGTGTTTACTACATTTTCAGTAGTGAAACCAAACATTTTGAATAGCTCGTCAGCAGGTGCTGATTCACCAAACGTTGTCATGCCGATGATCTTGCCACCGAAACCAACGTACTTGTACCAGAAATCAGCAATACCGGCTTCAACAGCGATACGCTTAGTTACTGATGACGGTAAAACCGCTTCACGGTACGCTTCGTCTTGCTTATCAAATGCATCAGTAGATGGCATAGAAACAACACGTACTGATTTACCTTCCGCAGTCAGTTGAGCCGCAGCTTCAACCGCTAGTTCTACTTCAGAACCTGTTGCAATAAGGATAAGCTCAGGTTGGCCTTCACAATCTTTCAGGATGTAACCACCCTTCGCGATGTTAGCTACTTGCTCAGCGTTACGATCTTGTTGTGCAAGATTTTGACGAGAGAAGATTAGTGCTGATGGGCCATCACGACGTTCAATCGCTAGTTTCCAAGAAACAGCAGATTCAACTTGGTCACATGGACGCCATGTGCTCATGTTTGGTGTTAGACGTAAAGAAGCGATCTGCTCAACAGGTTGGTGAGTCGGACCATCTTCGCCAAGACCGATAGAATCATGCGTGTACACTTGGATGTTTTGAGTTTTCATCAAAGCAGCCATGCGCATTGCGTTACGTGCGTATTCCATAAACATTAGGAAAGTCGCGCCGTATGGTACGAAACCACCGTGCAGAGCAATACCATTCATGATAGCTGTCATAGCAAACTCACGAACACCGTAGTGAATGTAGTTACCAGAGAAATCTCCAGCCGTTAGAGATTTAGAACCAGACCACATGGTCAAGTTAGATGGTGCAAGGTCAGCAGAGCCGCCCATGAACTCAGGTAACATAGATCCAAACGCTTCTAATGCATTTTGAGAAGCTTTACGTGATGCGATGTTTGCAGGATTCGCTTGAAGATCAGCAATGATTGCATTTGCTTTCTCTTCCCACTCAGCTGGCAAGCCACCGTTTACACGACGCTTATATTCAGCAGCCAATTCTGGGTGAGCAGCTGCGTATGCATCAAATTTTGCATTCCAAGCAGATTCTTTTGCTGTGCCTGCTTCTTTTGCATCCCACTCGCCATAAACATCAGCAGGAATTTCAAATGCAGCGTATTCCCAGCCAAGCTTCGCTTTAGTTGCTGCGATTTCATCAGCACCTAGTGGAGCACCGTGGCAATCGTGCGTACCTTCTTTGTTTGGAGAACCAAAACCAATAATAGTTTTAGTACAAATCAAAGTCGGACGAGGATCTGCTTTTGCTGCGATGATTGCAGCATTGATTGCGTCAGCATCGTGACCATCTACAGCCGGAATTACGTGCCAGCCGTATGCTTCAAAACGCTTAGGTGTGTCGTCAGAGAACCAACCTTCAACTTCACCATCAATAGAGATACCGTTGTCATCCCAGAAAGCAACCAGCTTACCAAGACCTAATGTACCCGCTAGAGAACATGCTTCGTGAGAGATACCTTCCATTAAACAGCCATCGCCCATGAACACGTATGTGTTGTGGTCAACGATGTCATGACCTTCACGGTTAAATTGTGCCGCTAATGCTTTTTCAGCCATCGCCATACCAACACCGTTAGTGATGCCTTGGCCTAATGGACCTGTAGTAGTTTCGATGCCCGGTGCATAACCGTACTCAGGGTGACCTGGAGTTTTAGAATGCAGTTGACGGAAGTTCTTTAAGTCTTCGATAGACAGGTCGTAACCTGAAAGGTGAAGCAGAGAATAAATCAGCATTGAACCGTGGCCATTCGAAAGAATGAAACGGTCACGATCAGCCCACTCTGGATTTTGTGGGTTATGATTTAGGTGGCTACGCCATAATACTTCAGCGATGTCTGCCATACCCATTGGTGCGCCTGGATGGCCAGAATTTGCTTGTTGAACACCATCCATGCTTAAAGCGCGGATTGCATTTGCTAGATGTTTACGTGAAGACATGCCTGCTCCTGAAAATTCGAAGGACTATATGTTTATTGAGCTAGTTAACTCTTGATTAGTTATCCATAAATATGGATTAACTTAAATTTGCAGCGCCATATTGTCGCAAAGGCTTATCTGCACTGCAAACGATTACTTAATAAATAAGAGGCTTTTTTTCACGATTTTGAAAGAAAACTGTCTTTTTATAGGAAATTATTAGCCCTTAACGCAAACGATTGGTTATGTCTTATATTAATTTTCTTAACGGAAATGAGTTGTAATTAATCAATTATTCTCTATTATAGCCGTCTAGATGGAAAAACACCTACACTGTTAAACGTATAGACTTACATAGTCTGTGGGTATTTTCTTAAAATTTATTACCTATAGAAGTGGAGCTCATCATGGCTAAGCACCTATTTACCTCTGAGTCAGTATCAGAAGGTCATCCAGATAAAATTGCAGACCAAATTTCAGATGCAGTACTTGATGCGATCTTAGAACAAGATCCAAAAGCACGTGTTGCTTGTGAAACGTACGTAAAAACTGGCATGGTTATGGTCGGTGGTGAAGTAACTACTTCAGCATGGGTTGATATCGAAGAAATCACTCGTGAAACCGTTCGTGATATTGGCTATGTTCATTCAGACATGGGTTTTGATGCGAACTCTTGTGCCGTATTAAATACGATTGGTAAGCAATCTCCTGACATCAACCAAGGTGTTGATAAAGCAGACCCAAGAGATCAAGGCGCTGGTGACCAAGGTATCATGTTTGGTTACGCAACAAACGAAACACCAATTTTAATGCCAGCTCCAATTACTTACTCTCACCTACTTATGCAAAAACAAGCAGAAGTACGTAAGAGTGGTAAACTAGACTTTTTACGTCCAGATGCTAAATCTCAAGTAACTTTCCAATACGACCAAGGTAAAATCGTTGGTATCGATGCTGTTGTTCTTTCAACACAACACTGTGATTCAGTAACAACGCCTGATCTTCGTGAAGCGGTAATGGAAGAAATCATCAAGCCAGTACTTCCTGCAGAATGGTTAAATAAAGAGACTAAATTCTTTATTAACCCAACAGGTCGTTTTGTTATCGGTGGCCCAATGGGTGACTGTGGCCTGACTGGTCGTAAAATCATTGTTGATACTTACGGCGGCGCAGCTCGTCACGGTGGCGGTGCATTCTCTGGTAAAGATCCATCAAAAGTTGACCGTTCAGCAGCATATGCTGCACGTTACGTAGCGAAAAACATTGTTGCTGCTGGCATGGCTGATCGTTGTGAAATCCAACTTTCATACGCTATCGGTGTTGCTGATCCAACATCAATCATGGTTGAAACGTTTGGTACTGAAAAAGTATCTCACGACATCATCATTGAAGCGGTTCGTCAGCACTTCGATCTACGTCCATACGGTTTACAAGAAATGCTTAACCTTCTTCAGCCAATCTACAAGAAGACGGCAGCATACGGTCACTTCGGTCGTGAAGAGTTTCCTTGGGAAGCGACAGACAAAGCTGAAATCCTTCGTGATTTCGCTGGTATTAAGTAATTTATTACTTAAACTGACACTAAAAGGAAGCTTCGGCTTCCTTTTTTGTTTTTTACCCCCATATACTTTTTATATTTATGATTCGATATCGGCATTCAAAATAAAGAGATTCAATGACCCCACTTCAACAAGCCTCCATTGCTAAAGCTCAACAATGTATTCAACAAGCATCAGCCTTTTTTAATCGCCCTTTTTCTCTACCAGAGATTAATTTTACTCAGCGTGGGAAAATTGCAGGTACAGCTCGCCTTCAAGGATGGGAAATCAGAATTAATCCCGTATTATTAGAAGAGAATCAACAGACTTTTATTAATGAAGTGATCCCCCATGAAATCGCCCATTTGATTACATTTAAACTGTATGGTCGAGTGAGACCACACGGAAAAGAGTGGCAAGGTGTAATGAATCAAGTTTTCAATTTACCGGCAAGAACCACACACAGCTTTAGCGTTGATTCGGTAAAGGGAAAAACCTTTCCTTATCGTTGTAAATGCACAACACACGAACTTACTGTTCGCCGCCATAATCGAGTTCAACGTAAAGAAACCCAATACCTTTGTAAAGCGTGTCAGTCACCATTAAAGCTTTCTAGACGTCGTTTACAAACAACAGAAAAATAGAAAACACCCACTTTCTCACTCTAGTAATTAATTTATCTATAATGCGAATTAACAATAAGCTACCCTTACTGTATTAATATAATAATCAGTAGGTTTACCATGACATTAATTCGCTTAGTTATCAGCATTATCGCTATAACTTTTAGTTTCAGTGCACTTTCCGCTCCCCCTTCTTCATTTTCTAAAGCTAAAAAATTAGCCGTAAAAATCTATCTTGATCACCCTACCTCTTTCTATTGTGGTTGTGACATTACATGGAAAGATAAAAAGAAAGGCATTCCTGACTTAGAAAGCTGTGGCTATGAAGTGCGTAAACAAGAAAAACGCGCTAGCCGTATAGAATGGGAACACGTAGTCCCTGCTTGGCAATTTGGTCATCAACGCCAATGTTGGCAAGATGGTGGACGTAAAAATTGCACCCGAAAAGATAAACAGTTCAAAATGATGGAAGCCGATTTACATAACTTAGTTCCCGCTGTTGGTGAAGTTAATGGTGACCGTTCTAATTTTAGGTTTTCACAATGGAATGGCAGTAAAGGGGCTAATTATGGTCAATGTAGCTTTAAAGTCGATTTTAAAGGACGCGTTGCTGAGCCACCTGCACAATCACGAGGTGCGATTGCCCGTACCTATATGTATATGAATAAAGAGTATCGCTTTAACTTATCTAAAGCACAGCGCCAACTAATGGAAGCATGGGATAAACAATATCCAGTTTCAGCTTGGGAATGTGAACGAGATAAGCGTATTGCCAAGATCCAAGGTAATCACAATCAATTCGTCTTCAAAGCGTGTACTAAATAACTCAACAGACTCTAAATAGAGGTTGAAAAAGTACCGTTTAGCCTCCATCCTTAAATATAAGATAGTTAAAGAAAAGTAGACCATGAGAATACCAAGAATTCATCATCCAGATGCCCTTCCATCACAAGGGAAAATTAATTTAAGTGATGATGCAGCCAACCACGTTGGTCGTGTAATGCGAATGAAAGAAGGCGAGTCAGTATTACTGTTTGATGGCAGTGGTGCGGAGTTTCCTGCTGTGATCACTTCAGCCTCTAAAAAAAGCGTTGAAGTTGAAATCAGTGAACGTGTTGAGCGTAGCAGTGAATCACCGCTAAATTTACATTTAGGCCAAGTGGTTTCTCGTGGTGATAAAATGGAATTCACCATTCAAAAATCGGTTGAATTAGGCGTTAATGTCATTACTCCTCTAATTTCAGAGCGTTGTGGTGTTAAATTAAATAAAGAACGCTTCGAGAAGAAACTCGACCAATGGCAAAAAATTGCAATTGCAGCTTGTGAACAGTGTGGACGTAATACTGTTCCTGAAATTCGCCCGATCATGTCATTAGAAGAGTGGTGTGCTGAAGAGTATGAAGGACTAAAACTAAACCTTCACCCAAGAGCAAAATACTCTATCAATACGCTACCAGAGCCTGTCACTAATGTACGCTTGTTAATAGGCCCTGAAGGCGGTTTATCGTCTGATGAAATTAGCATGACAGAACTATACAAATTTGAAGAAACGTTGCTAGGTCCCCGTGTTCTTAGAACCGAAACCGCAGCACTTACTGCAATTACTGCCCTACAAGTTCGTTTTGGCGATCTTGGTTAACTGGAGAAACACAATGATCAAACTCGGTATCGTAATGGATCCTATCTCATCCATTAACATCAAAAAAGACTCTAGCTTTGCCATGATGCTTGAAGCACAAAAACGTGGCTGGGAAATCCATTACATGGAAATGGCTGACCTACACCTAGATCAAGGTAAAGCAGTTGCAGATACCAAAGTCGTTGAATTAAAAGAAGACCCTACTGGATGGTACGAATTTAAATCAGAGCAAACCATCAACCTTGCTGATCTTGACGCGGTATTAATGCGTAAAGATCCTCCGTTTGATACTGAATACATCTACGCGACCTACATTCTTGAACGCGCAGAAATTCAAGGTGCTTTAATTGTAAATAAACCACAAAGCTTACGTGATTGTAACGAGAAACTATTTACGGCTTGGTTCCCTGAACTAACACCAACAACCTTAGTGACTCGTAAAGCGGAAAAAATTAAAGCATTCCGTGAAGAGCATGGCGATATTATCCTTAAACCACTTGATGGTATGGGTGGCGCATCAATCTTTCGTGTTAAAGCTGGCGATCCAAACGTATCTGTGATCATTGAGACACTGACTAATCACGAACAAAATTACTGTATGGCACAAACGTTTGTTCCAGATATTAGCAATGGTGATAAACGCATTCTTGTTGTTGATGGTGAACCAATGCCTTACTGCTTAGCTCGTATTCCAGCTAAAGGCGAAACTCGTGGTAACTTGGCTGCTGGCGGTACTGGTGAAGCGCGTCCATTAAGTGAGACTGACTGGGCAATTGCTAATGCGGTAGCTCCAACATTGAAAGAAAAAGGTCTAATCTTTGTAGGTCTGGATGTTATTGGTGACAAGCTCACAGAAATTAACGTAACAAGCCCTACATGTATTAAAGAGATTGAAGCCGCATTTGATGTTTCAATTACGGGTAAATTAATGGATGCAATCGAGCGTCGCATTAACGCTTAATTGAGCCAGCTATAATAAAGGGAGCCTATTGTTCCCTTTATTAAACTGAATTTTTTAGGAGGCTTTGTGGATTTAAAAAACCATTTTTTGGTAGCAATGCCAAGTATGAAAGACCCATTTTTTCACCGAAGTGTCATCTACATTTGTGAGCATGATTCAGAGGGGACTATGGGCCTACGTATTAATGAAACTGTTCCTATTTCATTAGAAGGTATGCTTGACCAAATAAAACTAGATAAGCCATCACCGGTTATTTTTCCACAGACCTTAACCCAACCAGTACTCAATGGTGGGCCAGTTTCTGATGACCGAGGCTTTGTCTTACATTCAGTGAAAGACAGTTATATATCAAGTATCCGAGTCACTAACGAACTTTCAGTCACAACATCAAAAGACATTCTAGCCACGCTTGGCACTGAATCTCAGCCACGTAAATACCTAGTGGCACTTGGGTATTCAGGGTGGGATGCTGGACAGCTTGAAGAAGAGCTTTCTGAAAACAGTTGGTTGGTGTTAGAAGCTGATCATTCTGTTATTTTTGATACCCCAATTCCTGATCGCTGGCGAAGAGCGATTGAAATTTTAGGCATTAACCCTGCCAATCTATCTAGCGAGGTTGGACACGCATGAGTTCACGTACCATCATGGCATTTGATTTTGGCACCAAGAGCATTGGTTCTGCCATTGGCCAAGAGATCACAGGTACTGCAAGTCCATTAAAAGCATTTAAAGCTCAAGATGGTACCCCTAACTGGGATGATATTGAAAAACAGATTAAAGAATGGCAACCCGATTTAATCGTTGTTGGCCTACCAACCGATCTTCATGGTAAAGAGCTAGAAACCATCACACCAAAAGCAAAGAAATTTGCTAATCGTCTACATGGCCGTTTTGGTAATCAAGTTGAGCTACACGACGAGCGCTTATCAACGGCTGAAGCTCGTGCGGATTTATTTGAGTTTGGTGGCTATAAAGCGTTATCGAAAGGTAATATTGATTGTCAGTCAGCAGTGGTTATTTTAGAAAGCTGGTTTGAGAGTCAATGGGGCTAAGAACTAGAAACTAGGGACTAGAACGCTTCGCTCCTATAAGATCAAAAGCAGATATTAAGAGCAGTAATCATTTACGTATTACTGCTCTTATAGTTTCTAGAGCGTAGCATTCTAGTTAGCAAAGCGTATCGCTTTTAGTCTAACGATATCGACACTTTATCAAACTTCGACGAGCTAAATGAATCACCACGCTTCGTCTTCAACATCAACCTCAAATCATTGGCTGAATCCGCACTGTGTAATGCTTCATCTTCTGAGATCTTATCTGCGATAACTAAATCAAACAAACACTGATCAAACGTCTGCATGCCTGATTCTCGTGATTTAGCCATGGTTGCTTTTAGCTCATGCAAATCACCACGACGGATCAAATCTGAAATTCGAGGAGTATTTAATAGCACCTCATAGACACCATGACGTCCATTACCATTAATATCTGGTACAAGCTGCTGAGCAATAATACCTTTTAAGTTCATTGATAAATCGAACAAAAACTGCTCTTTACGATCTTTAGGTACCAAGTGAATAATTCGCTCTAATGCTTGGTTGGCATTGTTCGCATGCAGAGTCGCCATACATAAATGACCGGTTTCCGCAAACGTCATGGCGTATTCCATTGTATCTCGACTTCGAATTTCACCAATCAAAATCATATCTGGTGCTTGGCGTAACGAATTCTTCAATGCGACTTCATAACTTTCAGTATCGAGCCCAACTTCACGTTGAGTCACAATGCATTTATTATGCGGATGAACAAACTCAATTGGATCTTCCACCGTTAGAATATGACCACTGCGATTATCATTACGGTATCCAGTCATTGCCGCCATTGAGGTAGATTTACCCGAGCCAGTAGCCCCAACTACAAGAACTAAACCACGCTTAGAGGTTGCAAGATCCTTCATTACATCAGGTAAATTCAACGAATCCATTGACGGTATTTTAGTTTCAATGCGACGGATCACCGCGCCCGGCTGCTCACGTTGCCAAAATGCACTCACACGAAAACGACCGCTCTCTTTCACTATCGCAAAATTGGCCTCTAGCTTTTGATGAAATTCTGTTTGACGCTCATCATCCATCATTTCAGCTAATAACGCCGTGATAGAATCAAACGTTTGTTTTTCGCCTACTGGCTGCAGTTCACCGTGAACGCGTAATAGGCACGGCGCATCTACAGTTAAGTAAATATCTGACGCTTTTTGTGTAACCATTTGATCCAGAAGTTGATCTAACTCCATAATTAAAATCCAACACTACTGATATCAACTTTCTTTGCGACTTCATCAGGATCAACCAAACCTTGAGCAATGATTTTCTTGGCGTTTTGTTCCATGGTCTGCATACCAAAAGAAGAACCCGTCTGAATTATCGAATACATCTGTGCGACTTTATCTTCACGGATCAAGTTACGAATCGCAGGCGTCGCAATCATCACTTCATGGCACGCAACACGGCCACCACCAGTTCTTTTTAATAATGTTTGAGCGACAACGGCTTTAAGTGATTCAGAAAGCATTGAACGAACCATAGACTTTTCACTACCAGGGAACACATCAATAATACGGTCAATGGTTTTTGCAGCAGAGCTCGTGTGCAAAGTACCAAATACCAAGTGACCCGTTTCAGCGGCGGTTAATGCCAAACTAATCGTTTCTTGATCTCGAAGCTCCCCTACTAAAATGACATCAGGATCTTCACGTAACGCTGAACGTAACGCCGCTTTAAAACTGTGCGTATCACGATGAACTTCACGTTGGTTAATTAAGCACTTTTTATTTTTATGAACAAATTCAATCGGATCTTCAATCGTCAATACATGCTTATTGTGATTCTCATTGATGTAATCAACCATTGCTGCAAGCGTTGTTGATTTACCTGAACCTGTTGGGCCTGTAATTAATACTAGGCCTTTTTGATAATTGGCAATATTAGTAAAAATCTCAGGAGCCACAAGTTGTTCTAATGATGGGATCTCAACTGGAATGGTTCGAAACACAGCCGCACACCCACGAGACTGGTTAAACGCATTAACACGAAAACGGCCAACATTCGGTAGCTCAAATGAGAAGTCGACTTCAAGCTTCTCTTCAAATTCACTGCGCTGAGCATCATTCATAATGTCAGTCACTAAACGATGAACCTCTGCGTGTGTAAAATCAGGTAATGTCAGTTTACGAACATCCCCATCAACACGTACCATAGGAGGAACTCCTGCAGATAGGTGTAGATCTGACGCGTTTTGTTTTACACTAAAGTCCAGTAGTTCTGTGATATCCATAATTTTCCTCGGTAATCGTTTCTATGACTAGTATTAAGCAAAATATCAATCAAATCACCCTTCAGATAGAGAATAGCGTTCAAAAGTGTGGTCGACGCCCAGATTCAGTGCAATTACTGGCTGTAAGCAAAACAAAACCTATCGAATTACTCGAACAGGCAATGGATGTAGGTCAACGCGCATTTGGTGAAAACTACGTTCAGGAAGGAGTTGAAAAGGTTCAATACTTCCAAAGCAATCATGCTGATATCGCATTAGAGTGGCACTTTATTGGTCCAATTCAATCAAATAAAACCCGCCCTATCGCCGAGCATTTTGACTGGGTTCACTCTGTTGACCGCCTGAAAATAGCACAACGCCTTAATGAGCAACGTCCAGATAACCTTGGTGAACTAAATGTTCTTATTCAGGTCAATATCAGCTCAGAAGAGAGTAAATCAGGAACTACTTCTGAAGAAGTTATGGAACTGGCTGCTGCTATCAATGAGATGCCAAACCTAACATTACGCGGATTGATGTCGATCCCTGCGAATGTCTCTAATTACGATGAACAACTGGCTGCATTTACACAACTTACTTCCATTCAAAATCAATTACGCGCACAATATCCTCAAGTGGATACCCTATCAATGGGAATGAGCGGTGATATGGATGCTGCAATTGAAGCTGGCTCAACAATGGTTCGAATTGGCACTGCTATTTTTGGTACTAGAGACTAAATTTTTAGCGCCAGGCATTATAAAAATAAAAAATAACCTCAACTAGAATGATACCAATCTCGATACAACGATAGGTATAAAGTAAGGAAGACGAATGGAACATCGCAATATTGCTTTTATTGGTGCGGGCAACATGACCCGCTCTATTATCGCCGGTTTAATTAGCAGTGGTTATCCAAAAGGAAAAATTACAGCAACAAATCCAAGTACAGAGAAACTTGAGCATTTGAAAACCTGTTATGGCATCAATACCAGCACAGACAATCTTACTGCAACTCAAAATGCAGATGTTGTTGTTCTTGCGGTAAAACCACAAATGATGGCCAGCGCTGCAGAGCCTCTGCAAACTGTCGATTTCTCGGATAAGTTGGTAATTTCAATTGCCGCAGGTATTTCAGCACAGCGTTTAAACGAAATGTTTGTCACAACATTAAACCTAGTTCGAGTCATGCCAAATACTCCTGCATTAGTGGGCAAGGGCATGAGTGGTCTGTTTGCAGTAGAACATATCTCAGAACAAGACAAAATCTATGCTGGTAACTTACTTTCAGCAGTCGGTGAAATCTGTTGGGTTGAGAAAGAATCAGGCATTAACTCTGTTATTGCAGCAGCAGGAAGCGCTCCAGCGTATTTCTTCTTATTTATGGAAGCGATGCAAACAGAAGCAATTAAACAAGGTTTTGATGAAGAAACAGCTCGCCTATTAGTACAACAAGCGGCTCTTGGTGCTGCTGAAATGGTGGTAGCAAACCCTGAAACAGAACTATCAACACTGCGTGAGCAAGTCACTTCAAAAGGTGGCACTACCGCAGAAGCACTACGCACGTTTAATGAACACAACCTGCAAGATATTGTCGCTAAAGCAATGCAAGCCGCAGTCTCTCGTGCAGAAGAGATGGAATCGTTATTTTAAGATAACCTTCTCTACTCAATTACTCTATTTACAAAACCAATGATTTTTAAGGTTAATAAACTATGAATGCAATGAGCTTTTTAATCTCGACCGTTTTTGATTTATACATCATGGTCGTGATTCTACGAATTTGGTTACAAGTTGCCCGCGCTGACTTCTATAATCCATTTTCACAATTTATCGTAAAAGCGACACAACCAATCGTCTCTCCTTTACGTCGTGTTATCCCATCAATTGGTAGCTTAGACTTAGCCACTGTATTATTTGCTTATGTACTGTGTGTTGTGAAGTTCGTTGCTCTACAATTAGTTGTATCAGGCGGTGTTGCTTTTGGCCCTGAGTTTTTATTCATTGGTTTGATTGCCCTTGCTAAGGCCGCTGGTGGTTTGCTGTTCTGGATCTTATTAGTACGCGCTATCTTAAGCTGGGTGAGCCAAGGCCGCAGCCCAATTGAATACGTTATGCACCAATTAACAGAACCAATGTTAGCGCCTATTCGTAAAATTCTTCCTCAAATGGGCGGACTCGACTTAAGCGTATTAGTGCTGTTTATCGTACTTCAATTTGCTAACTTCTTAATGGGCGATTTAATTGGTCCTATTTGGTACAGCTTGTAATCTAGCTATGCCAGTTAAATACGATAATGATGATTTGATCTTACGACTGTATTTGCAACCTAAAGCCAGTCGAGATCAAATTGTAGGAATACATGGTGAAGAGCTCAAAATAGCGATTACCGCCCCTCCAGTTGATGGAAAAGCGAACGCACATTTAATTAAGTACTTCTCCAAACTGTTTAAAGTCGCTAAAGGAAAAATTACGGTAGAAAAAGGAGAACTGAATCGTCACAAGCAAGTTCGAATTCATTCACCAGACATTATTCCAGAAGCAATTAAGCAGCTGTTACCATCAAAATAATACTAGTGCCGAGTTAACCCTCGGCTTTTTTATATGAAAATCTTTTTATATGAGGATCGTTATGAAAAAAATAATCTTACTTTTGTCCCTATTTCTTTTTAGCTTACCCACTTTTGCAGGACAATTTGTACAAATTAAAAATGTAGAGGTTCATTACTCTGCGTTTAACTCAACCTTTCTTACCCCAAAAGTAGCTCGTGCTTATCAATTAAAACGCTCAGGTTACAATGCCTTAATTAATATTAGCGTCTTAGATATATCACAAGCTGGTAAGCCTGCTATCCCTGCAAAGATTACAGGCAGCGCTAAGAATTTACTCGGCCAAACAAAAACGTTAACCTTCCGTGAAATTAAAGAGCAAAATGCAATTTACTACATTGCAGAGCTGCCAATTACTAACGAAGAGACATTTCGCTTTAATATCGATGTATCTGCCGATACCAAAGGCGCTGGTAAATTAAAATTCAATCAAAAATTTTACGTAGAAGAGTAAGAGAATCATTATGAGCAAAATCGTATTAGCAACAGGCAACCAAGGTAAGGTTCGTGAAATGGCAGATGTTCTGTCTGACTTTGGGTTTGATGTGGTTGCACAAAGTGAATTCAACGTCTCTGACGTAGCAGAAACAGGTACAACCTTCATTGAGAATGCCATTATTAAAGCGCGTCATGCGGCTAAAGAAACAGGATTACCTGCGATTGCTGATGATTCAGGCCTAGAGGTCGACGCATTAAATGGGGCTCCTGGTGTGTATTCAGCTCGTTATTCAGGTGAAGGCGCTACCGACCAAAAGAACATTGATAAGATGCTGGCGGCAATGGAAGGTATCCCAGCAGAAAAACGTACTGCACGCTTTCATTGTGTTTTAGTTCTAATGAAGCATGAGAACGATCCTACGCCATTAATTTGCCACGGTTCATGGGAAGGCCACATTACCACTGAACAGCAAGGTGAGAATGGCTTTGGTTATGATCCAATCTTTTGGGTAAGTGAAGATAACTGTTCTTCTGCAGAGCTTGAACCTGCTCGTAAAAAGCAGCTTTCTCACCGTGGACAGGCGCTTAAGAAACTGTTTTCAGCATTAAAAGAAGGTCAATAATTGATGCTAGTTCCACCACCACTTAGCTTATACATTCATATTCCATGGTGTATTCAAAAATGCCCATATTGCGATTTCAATTCTCATGCTTTGAAAACGACAATCCCTGAAGCACAATACATTTCAGCGTTAATTGACGATCTTGATACCGATCTTGCACGTTATGATATGCAAAACGAATCCCGTAAGCTGCACTCTATTTTTATTGGTGGTGGTACACCAAGCTTAATTACTGCTCCTGAAATTAAACGCTTACTGATCGAAGTTGAAAAACGCTTACCCTTTGCTGATGACATTGAAATCACGATGGAGGCTAACCCTGGAACCGTAGAAGCAGGTCGATTCATTGAATACCGTGAAGCGGGTGTTAACCGTATCTCTATTGGCGTACAAAGCTTCCAGCAAGAGAAATTGGAAAAGCTGGGACGTATTCACGGTAAAGATGAAGCGATTCGCGCAGCTCGCCTTGCTCATGAAGCCGGATTAAACAGTTTTAATCTTGATTTAATGCATGGCCTACCGAACCAAAGTATTGATGATGCGTTATCCGATTTAAAACAAGCGATAGCGCTTAGCCCTCCACATTTATCGTGGTATCAGCTGACTATTGAACCAAATACGGTGTTTTACTATAAGCCACCAACCTTGCCAGATGACGATGATTTATGGGATATTTTTGAACAAGGCCACCAAATTCTTGCTGACGCCGGTTATGTTCAATATGAGATTTCAGGCTACAGTAAAGTCGGTTATCAATGCCGACATAATTTGAATTATTGGCGCTTTGGGGATTATTTAGGCATTGGTTGTGGAGCTCATGGCAAACTGAGTTTTGCTGATGGTCGTATTGTTCGAACCACTAAAATCAAGCACCCACGCGGCTTTTTAGATTTAATGAAACCTTACTTAATTGACGAACAAGAGGTTGCGGATCACGATAGACCTTTTGAGTTTTTTATGAACCGTTTTCGTCTGTTAGAAGCGTGCCCTAAGCAAGATTTCATTGATAAGACCGGATTAGGTTTTGAGTCGATTCAAGAGACGATTGATTGGGCGAAAGAAAAAAAATATCTAAATGAAACCGAAACGCATTGGCAGATCACTGAGCACGGCAAGTTGTTTTTGAATGATTTGCTGGAAGCGTTTGTGAGTGATGAGGACTAAGAGCAGGGTTCAGATCGCTTCGCTTAAAGGTTTCAGTAAGAGCAAAGAATCGAAACTCTAAATTAAACAACCAGCAACCCCTCCTAGCCTCCCCTTATATCAATACTGACTACCAAGTAACAGCGGTGAACAAGGGGAGGAACAGTATTGTGATCGTTGATATACCAGCATCAAAGAAAATTCTCCCCCTTTATCGACCAACCATTGAGATCGATGATATTAATAGAAGGGGGAGTTAGAGGGGGTTGTTAGTGATAAAATCGAACATTTCACGACTCTGCTTTTCCTGAAACCTGCTCTTATCTTAAAATATCGAACGACCAATACGTTCTGAAAGCAATTCTAATGCTTGCGTTCCTGCTAGAGAATTACCTGATGGGTCTAATTCTGGAGACCATACTGCAATCGTCATCTCACCCGGCACAATGGCAATAATCCCACCACCGACACCTGATTTCCCTGGCATACCAACACGATAAGCAAACTCTCCGGCGCCATCATATAAGCCACAAGTTGCCATTAATGCATTAATTTGTTTACTCTGCATTGGCGTTACGATGAACTCATTTGTCTCAGGTTGAATGCCTTTATTGGCTAAATAACCAAACGTTCTTGCTAAATCAACACAGCTCATGTTCAACGCACAAGCATGAAAATAGTTCTTTAATACTGGCATAACTTCATTGTCAAAGTTACCGAATGAACGCATTAAATAGGCAATCGAGGCATTTCGATCACTATGGTCCATTTCCGAATTAGCCACGACACGATCATAGATAATATGATCATTACCCGAGAGCTTTCGCACAAATTCTAATAATCTATGCTTAGGAGCAGAAAAACGACTAAACAACATATCGGCAACAACAATTGCACCCGCATTAATGAACGGATTACGAGGAACCCCCTGCTCCATTTCAAGCTGGATAAGAGAATTAAATGCTTGCCCTGAAGGTTCTTTTCCTACTCGTTGCCATAATTCTTCTGGCTGATATAGCTCCATAGCAAGGGTCAAACTCAGTGCTTTGGAGATCGATTGAATTGAAAAACGCTCATTTGCATCACCAGAGGTAATCATCTCACCATCGTTGGTGTACACGGCAATACCTAATTTATCACTTGGTACACAAGCAAGCGCGGGAATATAGTCGGCAACTTTTCCTTGTCCAATAAGAGGACGCACTTCATTCAAAATATCATCTAATATCTGTTTTGTTGGCTTCATTATTTCTATTCCCTTTTGAGCGCAAGGACAAAAAAGCCAACACAGAGGTTGGCTTTAGTATTTATTTAGATTGGCATCAGAGCCATGCAGCGCTTATCGTGCGCTGTCATCCCGTTTAAAATAAACGACTTATGCGTTACGACGGAATTTAATATCCCATACGCCATGGCCTAAACGATGACCACGCGCTTCAAATTTTGTTAATGGTCGCTCATCTGGACGAGGAATGTAATCACCATCAGTTGCGATATTCTCGTAACCCGGAGCGACGTTCATTACTTCGATCATATGTTCTGCGTAATTTTCCCAGTCAGTTGCCATGTGGAAAATACCATCAGAATTTAGCTTAGGACGGATCATCTCAGCAAACTCTGCTTTAACGATACGACGCTTATGATGACGCGCTTTATGCCATGGGTCAGGGAAGAAAAGTTGTAATGTATGTACAGATGAATCAGGGATCATTGATTCAAATACTTCAACCGCATCATGACACATTACACGTAAGTTCGTTACGCCTGCTTCTTTTGCTGCTGCAAGACATGCGCCAACACCTGGACGGTGAACTTCAATGCCAAGGAAATTAAGCTCTGGTGCTTTTTGCGCCATCTCAACCAAAGATGCACCCATACCAAAACCGATTTCTAAAACGACAGGGTTGTTATTACCAAACACCTCGTTCCAGTCAAGCATTTGCTCAACAAAATCGATGCCCATGGTAGACCAGCACTCAGTAATAGCGCCTTCTTGGCCTTTCGTTAAACGTCCTTCGCGGCGTACAAAGCTACGAATTTTACGAACGATTTTACCTTCTTCGGTAAAGTCGTTTTTAGTCACTTCAGTCATGATTGGATAACCTGGTTATTCTCTGAACAAGGATTGTGGATCCGGCATTATCCAAAGTTTAGCCCAGTGTTCAAGTATTATCTTTGCTTTTCTCTATAAACAAGCTTAATTAAGGCAATTCTTTACCTGAACTAATAACCCTATTTTCTATCGGGTGTACAAAACCATCACAGTATGATGTGATCCATTCTTAATTATAAAAATGTAATCGAGCATGTCATGACTTCTTTCTCTCACGCCATTTTAGAGTGGTACGACAATTACGGCCGTAAGACGTTACCTTGGCAATTAGAAAAAACGCCTTATAAAGTATGGTTATCTGAAATAATGCTTCAACAAACCCAAGTAACTACCGTTATCCCTTATTTCGAACGTTTCATGGCTCGCTTTCCAACCGTTGTTGATTTAGCAAACGCAGAGCAAGATGAAGTGCTGCATTTATGGACCGGACTTGGTTACTACGCTCGAGCTCGAAATTTACATAAAACAGCACAGATCATCGCTGAGCAATATAATGGTAAATTCCCTGAAACGATTGAAGAAGTCATCGCTCTTCCGGGAATAGGCCGATCTACTGCGGGTGCTGTGCTGTCACTTTCTCTCAAGCAACGTCACCCTATTTTAGATGGCAATGTAAAACGTACCCTTTCTCGTTGCTTTGCCATTGAGGGATGGTCTGGTAAGAAATCGGTCGAAAATTCCATGTGGGAAATAGCAGAAGAACATACACCAGAGTTAGGCGTTGAACGCTACAATCAAGCCATGATGGATATGGGGGCGATGGTCTGTACTCGTTCTAAGCCTAAGTGTGAGATTTGCCCAGTGAATGAGCTTTGCCAAGCCAAAGCGCAAGATCGCCAATTAGACTTCCCAACTAAAAAACCCAAAAAAGACAAGCCAACTAAAGAAGCATGGTTTGCTATCTACTATCACGATGGTGATGTATTACTAGAGCAACGACCTCAAACGGGAATTTGGGGTGGCTTATACTGTTTTCCTGAACAACCAGAAAACACCTTAAATGATTTATCCGACCACTATGGTATGGATGTGAAATCAAGCCAGCAATTAATTGCTTTTCGTCATACCTTTAGCCATTACCACTTAGATATCACTCCTGTACTTATCACTCTGAGTAAGAAACCTGATATGGTGATGGAAGGAACGCGTGGAGTTTGGTATAACTTATCTCAACCAATGACGGTAGGATTAGCAGCTCCAGTTCAAAAACTGTTAGATGCCTTACCGTTCGAAATTTCTAATGGAGAATAACCATGAGTCGCACTGTATTTTGCGTTCTTTTAAATAAAGAAGCCGATGGCCTAGATTTTCAACTTTACCCAGGTGAACTAGGTAAGCGTATTTTTGACAACATCTCCAAAGAAGCATGGGGCCAATGGCAACATAAGCAAACTATGCTTATTAATGAAAAGAAACTGAACATGATGGATCCAGAGCACCGCAAGCTACTGGAAACAGAAATGGAAGGTTTCCTATTTGATGGCAAAGAAGTCATCATTGATGGTTATACACCACCAAGCGAATAAGTTATTGTAAATAAAGCAGTCTAATGGCTGCTTTATTTTTATTCTTTTTTTAGTTCAATGGCATTCTGCCGTTAACATTATTATCGAGTTCTAATCTATATTGTCTTTATGAAAAAAATTATCCTGATTGCCTCTGCTTGTCTTTTTCTCACCAGTTGTAGCCGAGAATCAATAGAGTCTACTTTTGGTATTAATTACGATACCACTAACCGTTTTGCTAAAAATCTAGCACCTCTTCCTGGCCAATTTACTAAAGACATTAAAGCCCTCGACTCGTTAATTAGCAGCTTTAATGGCAACATTGAAAAGCGTTGGGGTAAAAAGAATCTCGTTATCGCCAGTAAACGCTCATATGTAAAATACACCGATGGCTATTTAAGTCGATCTCAAGTCGATTTTTCTACTGGCCGAGTTACCGTAGAAACTGTCGCAGGGACGGATCCTAAAGCCCATTTACGCCAAGCTATTATCACCACCCTACTTACACCTGATGATCCCGCTGGTGTCGATCTTTATTCTGATGCTGATGTTGCTCTTGGTGGCAAACCCTTTTTATACCAGCAAGTCGTCGATCAAGATAAAAAGCCGATTGAATGGTCATGGCGTGCTAGTCGTTATGCTGACTATTTAATTGCTAATAATTTAAAGACAAAAAATATCGATTATAAAAAAGCCCTTTATGTCGATATTCCTATGGTAAAAAACCACACCCAATTACGAGAGTACCAATATGCCGATATTGTTCGTGGTGCTTCTCAACGCTACAACATTCCAGAAGATCTAATTTATTCAATTATTAGAACCGAAAGTAGTTTTAATCCTTACGCTGTTAGTTGGGCAAATGCTTATGGCTTGATGCAAGTTGTACCTAAAACCGCTGGCCGTGATGTCTTTAAGTTAGTAAAGAATAAATCTGGTGATCCAACACCTGAGTATCTTTTTAATCCACATAACAACATTGATACAGGAACCGCCTACTTTCATATTCTAAAAACACGCTATTTAAAAGACATCCGAAACCCTGTATCTAAACAATACAGCATGATCTCAGCTTACAATGGCGGCGCTGGCGGCGTACTAACGACCTTCAATAGCAACCGCAGCCGTGCAATTAAAGAGATTAATAGCCTAAATCCTAATCAAGTGTACTGGGCTTTAACCAAAAAACACAAAAATGCAGAAGCTCGTCGCTATTTAGAAAAGGTAACTGCCTTTAAAAAAGAGTTTAATTCAGGGAAGATTTAGCGATAAAATCGCCTATTCGATGAATTATCAATCAAACAATCAAAAAAACAGCCTATTTTGAAAAAAAAAGTTGACGGTAGGGGCAAAAATCCGTTTAATAGCGCTCGTTGCCCGGATAGCTCAGTCGGTAGAGCAGAGGATTGAAAATCCTCGTGTCGGTGGTTCGATTCCGCCTCCGGGCACCATACAATAAGATTGTTGGTGTAGTTCTAGATTTATTTATTAAATGCTAGATCACGAATAGTCAAAAGAATTTAGTGTGCCGACTTAGCTCAGTAGGTAGAGCAACTGACTTGTAATCAGTAGGTCACCAGTTCGACTCCGGTAGTCGGCACCATTCTTTTGCCTCGATAGCTCAGTCGGTAGAGCAGAGGATTGAAAATCCTCGTGTCGGTGGTTCGATTCCGCCTCGAGGCACCATACAATTCCCTTTTAGTTCAGTTGGTAGAACGCCGGACTGTTAATCCGTATGTCGCTGGTTCAAGTCCAGCAAAGGGAGCCATACAATTTAGTCTTTATCTTTTTAAAGATTAATAAAAAATTAGTGCCGACTTAGCTCAGTAGGTAGAGCAACTGACTTGTAATCAGTAGGTCACCAGTTCGACTCCGGTAGTCGGCACCATTTCTTCCTTGTAAGAAGAACACAAAACCTGTTCCCTTTTAGTTCAGTTGGTAGAACGCCGGACTGTTAATCCGTATGTCGCTGGTTCAAGTCCAGCAAAGGGAGCCATATTAAAGAGCCTGTTTTTATAAAGGTTCAAGGTTGTTGGTTTATCCAGCAATAGCAAAAAAATAAGTGTGCCGACTTAGCTCAGTAGGTAGAGCAACTGACTTGTAATCAGTAGGTCACCAGTTCGACTCCGGTAGTCGGCACCATTTTTTTGCCTCGATAGCTCAGTCGGTAGAGCAGAGGATTGAAAATCCTCGTGTCGGTGGTTCGATTCCGCCTCGAGGCACCATACAATTCCCTTTTAGTTCAGTTGGTAGAACGCCGGACTGTTAATCCGTATGTCGCTGGTTCAAGTCCAGCAAAGGGAGCCATATTAAAAGCCTCATCATTTTGATGAGGCTTTTTTTATGCTTGTCATTTAACGAATGCGACACTACCATAACCTCCATTCATATCAGTTCTTCATTTAGAGTTAAACCATGACTGAAACACCATCAGGAAAACCAGGCAATACTGGTATCAAGCGTGTAATCAAAGCAACTGGCTTTTCTATTCAAGGTCTTAAAGCTGCGTTTAAACATGAAGCTGCTATTCGTCAAGAGTTAGCAATGTTAGTTATTGCTGCCCCTATCGCACTTCTTTTGGATGTGACTGTAGTAGAAAAGATTTTATTGGTCGGCGTATTTGTTCTGATCTTTATGATTGAGCTTTTAAATTCAGCAATAGAAGCTGTGGTAGACCGTATAGGCCCTGAACATCATGAATTAAGTGGCAGAGCTAAAGATATTGGTTCAGCCGCTGTATTTGTCGCTCTGTGCTTTGCTGGCTTTACTTGGTTAATGATCCTAGGCAGCAACTATCTTTAATTATTTATAAGGACTATTTTAATGAACCCTATTATTCAAACACTAAAAGAACACAATGTTAGCGATGAAAAAATTGCAGAAGTATTTCAAACGCTAACTCAAAACCCATTAGCGGCAATGGCTATTATTCAAAGTCTAGGCATTCCACAAGAAAAACTACAACCACTAATGATGCAAGTGATGACAAATCCAAGCTTAATTAAAGAAGCAGTTGAAGAATTAGGATTAGATTTCTCTAAAGTAGAAGAAGCAAAAGCAAAGCTTGAAGAGAATCAGTAACAGAATCTTTAAGATAAATTAGAAATTTTTAAAAGCCCTAGTCTGTTAGGGCTTTCTTGTATTTATTTTTCAAGATTAGAAAAAACTCTATATCCCAGATACAACAAAGCCCCGATTTTCATCGAGGCTTTATCATTTAAATGTGGTACCGGTAGGCGGACTTGAACCGCCACTCCTTTCGGAAAGGGATTTTGAATCCCTCGTGTATACCAATTTCACCATACCGGCTTTATCAGCATTGCTGCTTGATGTGGTTGATTATACTCAGAGATGATCATGGCGCAAGCTCTTTATTACTCTAAGATATTTGTTTGCTGAAATATTCAACAGTTATTTACAATCTGATTTTCATTTTTACTGCATCTATCGTTATACTGCTGTCAGTTTTTTAATTTATGGAAGAAAAAATGAAAACACAACAACAAGCCGGCTTTATGCGTCGCATGGGAGCTTGGGTCTACGACACATTAATTATCAGCGCAATTATGATGCTAACTGGTGGTGCTATCGTCGCGACCCTTGAAATGCTTTATGGTGCGGGGATCATCAGTTACGGTCAGTATCCTGATGTGAGTAGCTATTTAAATCATGATCCATTATGGCGCAACCTTTACCCAGTTACTCTTGTTTCTGTGTTTGCTGGCTTCTTTGCTTACTTTTGGTGTAAAGGTCAAACTCTGGGAATGCGCGCTTGGAAGCTTCAAGTACAACAACTTGATGGCTCACCAATCACATTAACTCAAGCTATTATCCGTATGTCTACGTCTGCCTTTGGTTTGGGTAATCTATTGGTCTTCATCTCAAGTGATAATGCAGCATTTCAAGATACCTGGGCAAAGACTCGCGTTATAGTTTTAGATAAAGCGGTTTAAGCGATTATTAAAGCTACGAAGAGAAAAAAGGAGATACTCTGCAGTATCTCCTTTTTATTTGTTCTTTTTTCACGGTATGTGTTTAAAGCTTTCTATTAAGTAACCCTAAGGTAATCAATAAGAACACAAAACTTGGCCCTAACGCACCAAATATGGGGTGTATGTTATAAACCAAAGTCATTGGCCCAAACACCTCATTAGAAATATAGAAACTAAATCCGGCGATCACGCCAGAAAGAATTCTCGCACCCATAGTTACACTACGTAATGGTCCAAAAACAAATGAGAGCGCCAATAACATCATTACTGCAACTGAGATAGGCTGTAAGGCTTTACGCCAAAAAGCCAACTCATAACGTGCGGCATCTAGCTCTGAATCTTTCAGGTAATTCACGTAATCATACAGGCCAGAAAGAGATTGCTCTTCAGGTTTAACGGTTACCACTGCTAATTTATCTGGAGTAAGCGTTGTTGACCAGTTTAAGGTATCCATTTTCTTTTCACTGATTTTAGCTTCATCTTGCATTTGAGTAATAGAAACATCACTCAACATCCAGCCTGCTTCTTTAGATTGGTAATCCGCTTTACGCGCAAATAAAATATTATCCAGTTTATGATTATCATCAAATTGCCATACTGTTACACCATACAGCTTTTCTTGATTATCAACCCGACCCAAATAAATAAAGTCGTTAGCATCTTTAGCCCACACCCCTGCTCTTACGGCTGCAATATTACCGCCAGAAGTTTCAAATGCACGTAGATCACGAGCCATCTTTTGAGCTTGAGGTGCACCCCATTGACCTAATGCCATAACCATTAGCATCAAAGGTATTGCTGTTTTTAATACTGATAAACCGATGTCTAATTTTGAGTAACCTGCCGCTTGCATAACCACAAGTTCAGAGCTTGCCGCTAACATGCCCAGCCCAATCAATGCCCCAAGCAATGCTGCCATTGGAAAAAACATCTCAATATCACGTGGCATACTTAAGATAACAAAATAGAGAGCATCTAAAAGATCGTATGTTCCTTTACCAACTTTACGTAACTGCTCTACATATTTAATAATTGAAGAGAGTCCAACTAGCGTTGTTAAACATAACGCAGAGGTTGCGATGATTGTACGGCCAATATACCAATCTAAAATCTTAAACATGCTTTGGTTTTCTCCGCATTTTGTCTTTTAATTTTCTCACAAAAACACTGTCCATTGAGTTTAATATAATGCCGATAATAAGCAGGATGGCATTAATTGCCCACAGTCCAACTGATGGATGTAGGCTCCCCTCTTCTATTGCTGACTTACCAGCACTTAATGATAAGAAGTAAGCTAAATACAATAAAATTGCCGGTGCAAGTTTCGCGAATCGCCCTTGTCTTGGGTTCACTGCAGATAACGGAACAACCACCATAGTTAATAAAGGAATACACAAAATCAAAGAAATACGCCATTGCAGTTCTGCTTTCGCTTCTAACTCTGTTCGTTTGATTAGCTCTAGTGTCGGCAGTGCATCCCAATCTCTTCGTTTCGCCTTAACCTCTTTTTGTCCAATCAGGACTTCATAAGATTCAAAGTTACTTTCTAAGTAATCTAAACGCGTCGGAATACCTTCATAACGAGTACCATCTTCAAGAACTAATACCTGACGGCCATCATTAAGCTGCTTTACAACCCCTTTATCAGCGACTAACACACTAGGGCGTAATGAATCATGAGGAACGGGTTGTGCTAAGAAAATATTAACAAGGTGCTTGCCGCCTTCATCACTAATATCATCAATAAAGACAACACCCTTTCCATCGGGAGAATTTCTAAACTGACCTTTTTGTAATAGCTCGACCCCAGAATCAGACTCCACGGTTTCCATTAACTTAGTACTTTGCTCTTGGCTCCAAGGAGACAGCCATAGTGAGTTAAAAGTAGCTACTGCACCAGTAATTAAAGCCAAATACAATGCAGCACGAATAAGTATTGAGTTACCCATTCCAGTTGCATTCATTACGGTAATTTCACTTTCCGCGTATAAACGTCCAAAAGTCAGAAGAATACCTATGAAAATACTGAGAGGCAGCATCAATAAACCCATGGCAGGCATATTTAACCCCACCAAAGATAAGATCAAACCACCAGGGATATCCCCATCAGATGCTTCAGCTAAAATGCTAATAAATTTTTGGCTCATAAAGATCAAAAAAAGCACAAAAAAGATCGCAAATTGACTCTTTAATGTTTCCTTGATCAAATATCTAATAATAATCACGTCGAATCTACCTATAGAAAACTTGTATTTTTGCCAGAATCACTATAATTTCCGTGTAAACCATTTATTTTTTAATCTTTGGCTAAATGTTAGCCTGCGAAATCGGAACACTAATAGTATAGTATCTAACTAGATTTTGCTCATTATCTAACATTTAGTTCTATTTGTCTTTAGGATGTAGGAGTACGCATGGAGTTCAGTGTAAAAAGTGGCAGTCCAGAGAAACAACGCAGCGCTTGTATCGTTGTAGGTGTCTTTGAGCCGCGCCGTTTATCTCCAATCGCAGAACAGCTCGATAAAATCAGTGACGGGTACATTAGTTCGTTACTTCGCCGTGGTGACCTTGAAGGTAAACCAGGCCAAATGCTGTTATTGCATCAAGTACCAAATATTCTTTCTGAGCGTGTTTTATTAGTAGGTTGTGGTAAAGAGCGTGAACTTGGTGAGCGTCAATATAAAGAAATCATCAAGAAAACCATCAGCACACTAAATGAAACGGGCTCTATGGAAGCGGTATGTTTCCTTACAGAGCTTCACGTTAAAGGCCGAGACACTTACTGGAAAGTTCGCCAAGCGGTTGAATCGACTAAAGACAGTCTATATACCTTTAACCAATTCAAGAGTAATAAACCTGAGACTCGTCGCCCATTACGCAAGTTAGTATTTAATGTACCAACTCGCCGTGAGCTTAACTTAGGTGAAAAGGCAATTAACCATGGTTTATCTATTGCTTCTGGCGTTAAAGCGTCAAAAGATTTAGGCAATATGCCACCAAACGTTGCTAACCCTGCGTACCTTGCCTCTCAAGCTCGTCGCCTAGCCGATGACTACGAAACCGTTACTACTAAAGTAATCGGTGAAGAAGAGATGAAGAAACTAGGCATGACTTCTTACCTAGCTGTAGGTCAAGGTTCTCATAATGAATCTATGATGTCAGTGATGGAATACAAAGGTCATCCTAATCCTGAGGCAAAACCTATCGTACTTATTGGTAAAGGTCTGACTTTTGATTCAGGCGGTATCTCTATCAAACCAAGTGACGGTATGGATGAGATGAAGTACGACATGTGTGGTGCTGCTTCTGTATTTGGTGCAATGAAAGCATTAGCTAAATTAAACCTTCCTCTGAACGTTGTTGGTATTCTTGCTGGTTGTGAAAACATGCCAAGCAGTAATTCATACCGTCCTGGTGATATTTTAACAACCATGTCAGGTCAAACTGTTGAAGTATTAAATACCGATGCTGAAGGCCGTTTAGTTCTTTGTGATGCCCTAACATACGTAGAGCGCTATAACCCAGAGTGCGTTGTGGATGTTGCTACATTAACAGGTGCATGTGTGGTTGCTCTTGGTCATCACATCAATGGATTAATTGCGAACCATAATCCATTAGCTCATGAACTCATTAATGCATCAGAGCAATCTGGTGACAGAGCGTGGCGCTTACCTATGGCTGACGAATATAACGAGCAGCTAAACAGCCCGTTTGCAGACATGGCTAATATTGGCGGAAAAGCCGCAGGTACAATCACTGCTGGTTGCTTCCTTGCGCGTTTTACTAAGAAATATCATTGGGCTCACATTGATAGTGCGGGTACTGCTTGGGTTTCGGGTGCAAATAAAGGCTCAACCGGCCGACCTGTCTCATTGCTTGTCCAATTCTTACTGAATCGTTCAGGCCAAGAAATCGTAGAATAAACCACTTCGTTTTATGATATAAAGGGCCTTTAAATGGCCCTTTTTTAATACATTCTATTTAGCTTCTTTTTGCCATTTATGTAAATTAAGAGAGATTATGAGCCAAGCACTGTTTTACGTTCTTGAACCCACATCACCAACAGCTACTCCAGATGGGCTGTTAAAATTTGTGTGTCAGCTTGCTCATTATTATTATTCTCAAAATGCACGAGTGTATGTATTAGCTCAAGACAAAGAGCAAGCTCTACTGATTGATGAAGCACTCTGGCAAAATGAGATCTCTGAATTTACACCACATAATTTAATTGGTGAAGGGCCACAATCTGGCTCCCCCATTGAAATTGGTTGGGGAACATTACGCTCATCAGGCCGCCGACATGTATTAATAAATTTAGCACAAGAGGTCGCAAGTTTTGCGGTTTCCTTTGCTCAAGTGGTAGACTTCGTACCCTGTGAAGAAAAAAGCAAACAACACGCTCGAGAAAGGTATAAAATATACCGAAATGCAGGCCGAGCCATGCAAACCGAGACATTAAAATAGTGCCAATCATCATAGCTAAGTAACTCAACTGAAAGTCTATTTTCAGATTGAGCCATTAATTATGATATTTGGCATTCCACTTTTTAATAGAGATATTCGTGACGAACACTATGGAAAAGACATATAACCCGCAATCAATAGAACAAGCTCTGTACCAGACTTGGGAAGAAAAAGGCTACTTTAAGCCTCATGGCGATACATCAAAAGAAGCTTATAGCATCATGATCCCGCCACCAAACGTCACTGGTAGCCTACACATGGGTCACGCTTTCCAAGATACGATCATGGATACACTTATCCGTGCTGAACGTATGAAAGGCAAAAACACCCTTTGGCAAGTCGGTACCGACCACGCAGGTATCGCAACTCAAATGGTTGTTGAGCGTAAGATTGCGGCTGAAGAAGGCAAAACAAAACACGATTACGGTCGTGACGCTTTCATCGACAAAATTTGGGAATGGAAAGCAGAATCAGGCGGCACAATTACCAAGCAACTTCGTCGTCTAGGCGCCTCTGTTGATTGGGATCGTGAACGATTCACTATGGATGATGGTTTATCTGCTGCAACTCAAGAAGTGTTTGTTCGTTTATACGAAGAAGATCTTATCTACCGTGGTAAGCGTCTAGTAAACTGGGATCCTAAACTGCACACTGCTATTTCTGATCTTGAAGTTGAAAACAAAGACAAAAAAGGCTTCATGTGGCACTTCCGCTACCCACTAGCGAACGGCGTTAAAACTGCTGACGGCAAAGACTACATTGTTGTAGCTACGACTCGTCCAGAAACAATGCTTGGTGATACTGGTGTTGCTGTAAACCCAGAAGATCCTCGTTACAAAGATCTGATCGGTCAAAACATTGAACTGCCTATCGTTGGTCGTTTAATTCCTATCGTAGGCGATGAGCATGCGGACATGGAAAAAGGCACGGGTTGTGTGAAAATCACTCCAGCTCATGACTTTAACGATTACGAAGTAGGTAAACGTCATAGCCTACCAATGATCAACATCCTAACGTTCAACGCTGATATCCGTGATTCTGCTGAAGTATTCACAACGAACGGCGAAGAAAGCGACGTATACAGCGCTGAGCTTCCAGCTAAATACCATGGTATGGAGCGTTTTGCTGCTCGTAAAGCTATCGTTGCTGAGTTTGATGAACTGGGTCTTCTTGAAGAGATCAAAGATCACGATTTAACTGTACCTTACGGTGACCGTGGTGGTGTTGTTATCGAACCAATGCTAACTGACCAATGGTATGTACGTACTGCACCTCTAGCTGCTCCAGCAGTTAAAGCAGTTGAAGATGGTCAAATCCAATTCGTTCCTAAGCAATACGAAAACATGTACTTTGCGTGGATGCGTGACGTACAAGATTGGTGTATCTCTCGTCAACTTTGGTGGGGTCATCGTATTCCTGCATGGTATGACAACGACGGTAAAGTTTACGTTGGTCGTACTGAAGAAGAAGTTCGTGAGAAAAACAACCTTTCTCCAGTTATCGTGCTTCGCCAAGACGACGATGTGCTTGATACATGGTTCTCTTCTGCACTTTGGACGTTCGGCACACAAGGCTGGCCTGAAAACACAGACGCACTAAAAACATTCCACCCATCAGAAGTTCTAGTATCTGGTTTTGATATTATCTTCTTCTGGGTTGCTCGTATGATCATGATGACCATGCACTTCGTTAAAGACGAAGAAGGCAATGCACAAGTACCATTTAAGACAGTTTACATGACGGGCCTTATCCGTGATGAAAACGGTGACAAGATGTCTAAGTCTAAAGGTAACGTACTTGACCCTATCGATATGATCGATGGTATCGGCCTTGAAGAGCTTGTTGAAAAGCGTTGTGGCAACATGATGCAACCTCAACTTGCTAAGAAGATCGAAAAAGCAACGCGTAAAACGTTTGAAGGCGGTATCGAACCATACGGTACTGATGCCCTACGTTTCACTCTTGCAGCAATGGCATCAACAGGTCGTGATATCAACTGGGATATGAAGCGTCTTGAAGGTTACCGTAACTTCTGTAACAAACTATGGAACGCAAGCCGTTACGTATTAATGAACACAGAAGAGCACGATTGTGGTATGGCTGAAGGTGCAGAACTTGAGTTCTCACTGGCTGACCAATGGATCGCATCTCAGTTTGAAGTTGCCGCTAAAGAGTTTAATGCTCACCTAGACAACTACCGTCTAGATATGGCAGCAAACACACTGTATGAATTCATCTGGAACCAATTCTGTGACTGGTACTTAGAGCTAACTAAACCCGTTCTATGGAAAGGCACTGAAGCACAACAACGTGCAACGCGTTACACGCTAATTACGGTTCTTGAGAAAACATTACGTCTTGCTCACCCTGTTCTTCCTTACATCACTGAATCTATCTGGCAGAGCGTTAAGCCACTAGTTGATGGTGTTGAAGGTGAAACAATCATGACTCAAGCATTACCTCAGTTTAATGAAGAAAACTTCAACGCTGATGTTGTTGCTGATCTTGAGTGGGTTAAAGCATTCATTACTAGCATTCGTAACTTACGTGCTGAATACGATATCGCACCAAGCAAAGGCTTAGATGTGATGATTAAAGTGGCTGACGAAAAAGACGCTGCACGTATTCAAGCTAACGAGATTGTTCTTACTTCTCTAGCAAAACTAGACAGCATCAAAGTACTTGCAGACAATGAAGAGACGCCAGCATGTGCAACCTCTCTTGTTGGTAAGTCTGAGTTGATGATCCCAATGGCGGGTCTTATCGATAAAGATGCAGAGCTTGCTCGTTTAGATAAAGAAGTAGCGAAAATCCAAGGCGAAATTAAACGTATCGAAGGTAAATTAGGTAACGAAGGTTTCGTTGCTAAAGCACCTGAAGTTGTTATCGCTAAAGAGCGTGAAAAACTAGAAGGCTATAAAGAAACATTAGTTAAGCTAGAAGCGCAAAAAGAAACAATCGCAGCACTGTAAGTAAGCCTTTTATCTTTTATTAGGTTGATATTATCGTAATGCATAAAAAAGGCCGATGTTAATACATCGGCCTTTTTGTTATCTAAAGAAAATACACTAAGAACACTATTAACTATAGTGGGAAATGAATTACATTCTCCGTACGACATAAACCAATTTCAAGCTCATGCTGCTGTCCATCTAATGTCACTACAATCAAATACAAATCATCAGGACTTTGAGAGTTATCACTCCAATATTTTGGCGCTTCAACCTGAAATAATGCAGATACATGATCGCCTCTTACATCAACAGGAAGCGTTAATGTCATGCCATCAAATTTAATGCTAGCTGAAATTAAATTGGGTTTATACATCTTGAAATGAACATCGACTTTAAGCTCACAACCGTGATGCCAAATTTGCTCTACACTAATATGGTTTAGAGAAAGATGGGGAATAGGCTGGAAAAAACAGACACCAAATACACCAATATCATCTTTTATATCAATCTCTTGAACTGCACCAAAGCGGCGATGATAGGCTTGATTAATTTCGCATACTTGATTGTCTAACTCTTCATCCAACAACCAATCATCGTCATCCTCTTCTAAAAAGAGAACTTCAAAACGGTTACCGCCTAATTGTAAAAACTCTTTGATGTCTTTACGGTAGCGAGTCATTTTTTCAGTACAATCAAATACAGCAACACCATTAATTCTCACTTCGGCATAGCGAGAAATTCCACTCATCACTAATTCAATCGCAGGATAATTCAGTAATGTTTCATCCACTTCAAAAAAACGCATTAAATGCCATTCTTGATTATTCGCCTCTGCAACAGAAAGTGCTTCATAAGCTGAAGCGACACCTTGTTGAATTGGAATGTCTTTAATCGGCAATGCAGTGTCTGTTAACGGTGAAAGTTGCCATAACGCTTCTTCACCATTAAGTATGATTCTTGAGTTCATTTATATATTCATCCCTAAAAAAATGCCCTACACTTGTATTACAAGCCTAGGGCACAGTCTCTCAATTGTCGTTATTTGACAATATTTTTATTCTTCGTCGCCATCTTCGATAACGTCATACTCAGCGTCTTCGCCTTCGTAGTATGTACCCCAACCATCATAGATAATGTCGAATTTCTCAGCTAGTTGAACTAATTTTTCAACTTGAGCATCGATAACGTCTGCATCTAATATTGAGTCCATCACGGCATCACAACATAAGATTTTAGCACCGTCTTCGTCTTCTAGTTCTTCAGCTTCTAATACTTCAAAACCCATTTTAAATGCTTCTACTACTGCATTTTCTAACGCTTTAAAGTCTTCCGCCATTAAATGGTGTTCGATAGCATACAGTGCATCCGGCTCACTACCATCGGCTTTTAGTGATTCAATAATTTCGCGCGTTTCCGCTTTTTGCAATTCAAGAAATTGCTCAACCGATAGATATTCATCTTCTTGAGACATAGTAAGGCTCCACACTGTATAAAATAATAGAAATTAACTCAGGCATTATAGCCTGCTCAAACCAAATTCCCTAGCACTTCAATAATTAAAGAATATTTAGCTGCTATACGGTATTATTTCTCTTATAGCAGTAGATATTAGAAAGGAATCTTATGAATAAGCTATTTGTTGGCTCTGAAATTGGTCAACTTCGTCGAGTTATTCTTCACCGCCCAGAAAGAGCACTAAGCCACTTAACACCGACGAACTGTCACGACTTACTCTTTGATGATGTATTATCGGTTGAAAAAGCACTTCTTGAGCACGATCAGTTTGTTTTAACATTACAATCTCAAGATGTTGAAGTGCTTCTCTTACAAGACTTACTCGAAGAGACACTACAGCACCCTGAAGCAAAACAATGGCTGTTAAAGCATCAAATCTCTCACTATCGTTTTGGCCCTACCTTTGCCAACCAAATCAGAGCCTTTTTACTTGAAAAAAGTAACAAAGAACTTGCCTCAATTTTATTAGGTGGCCTTGCCTTTATTGAGCTGCCATTTAAAGCGCCTTCTATGTTGCAGCAATTGAGTGACCCGTTTGATTTTGTCATTAACCCATTACCAAACCATTTATTTACTCGTGATACTTCATGTTGGATCTATGGTGGTGTCTCTATCAACCCAATGGCAAAAGCGGCAAGAAAAAGAGAATCAAATCATTTACGTGCAATTTATCGCTGGCACCCTCTATTTTCTCAACAGGTATTCCCGCAATATTTTGAAGATGAAAACCGAGATTACGACAATGCAACTATTGAAGGTGGCGATGTATTAGTGATCGGTAAAGGCAATGTGTTAGTTGGGATCTCTGAGCGAACCACTCCCCAAGGGATTGAGAATCTAGCAAAGCAATTATTTAGAACTCATCAAGCCAAGCAAGTTATCGCGATTAAGCTACCTGAAGATCGATCATGTATGCATCTAGATACGGTAATGACTCATATGGACCATAACGTATTCTCTGTCTATCCAAGAGTCATAAATAAAGACATGCCGTGTTGGTCAATTACCCCTTGTGGTGAACAACAATTAGCGATTAAAGAAATGCCAAACTTTCAGCAGGTATTAAAATCTGCATTAGAGTTAGATGAACTCAATATCATCACGACTGGTGGTGACAGCTACGAAGCAGAACGAGAGCAATGGCATGACGCTAATAATGTATTAACGATTAAGCCTGGTGTTGTTGTGGCTTATGAGCGTAATACTTACACTAATGAAAAGTATGATAAAGCTGGCATTACTGTTCTTCCAATAACGGGAGATGAACTTGGCCGTGGCCGTGGTGGAGCAAGATGTATGAGTTGCCCAATAGAAAGAGATGGAATTTAACACGGCAAACACAATAATAAAAAATTAAATATATATTCACAAAATACGCATTTATATGTTTAAATGAAATTTATCGGATTTGATATGCCCAGCTAGGAGCACATTATGGCTTTTAATATACGTAATAGAAACTTTTTAAAACTCTTGGATTTTACTCCAAAAGAGATCGCACACTTACTTGAACTTTCTGCTAATTTAAAAAAAGCAAAATACGCTGGGTATGAACAACCTCGCCTCTCAGGTAAGAACATTGCACTTATTTTTGAAAAAGCCTCTACTCGTACTCGCTGTGCCTTTGAAGTTGCTGCTTTTGACCAAGGTGCTAAAGTCACTTATCTTGGTCCTTCAGGTTCTCAAATTGGCCAAAAAGAATCAATGAAAGACACTGCTCGTGTACTTGGTCGTATGTACGATGGCATTGAGTATCGTGGTTTTGGGCAGTCTATTGTTGAAGAGCTCGGTAAGTATGCTGGTGTTCCAGTTTGGAATGGATTAACTGATGAGTTTCATCCAACACAAATTCTGGCAGACTTTCTAACAATGCAAGAATATGCAAATGGTAAACAGTTAAATCAAATTACTTTTGCCTACCTTGGTGATGCTCGCAATAACATGGGCAACTCGCTGATGGTTGGCGCAGCAAAAATGGGCATGGAGATCCGTCTTATTGCACCAAAACAGTTTTGGCCAGAAGAAACATTAGTCGCTCAATGCCAAGAAATAGCAGCCCAAACTGGCGCCAAAATCATCCTAACGGAAGAAGTACAAACAGGCGTAAAAGGCTGTGACTTTTTATACACAGATGTTTGGGTTTCTATGGGTGAAGCACCAGAAGCATGGGATGAGCGTGTCGCATTAATGACGCCTTATCAAGTCAATATGGATGTGATTAAAGCAACCGAAAATCCAAACGTGAAATTCATGCACTGTTTACCCGCCTTTCATAATAATGAAACAACCATTGGAAAAGAAATCTCAGAAAAGTATGGCATGAACGGTTTAGAAGTCACTGACGAAGTTTTTGAATCTGACTACTCTATCGTATTTGATGAAGCTGAAAATCGCATGCATACGATTAAAGCAATAATGGTAGCGACACTAGGAAGTTAATCTCTCTTGTTTTAAAAGAGTAATCAAAAGAAAATTTGATGCAAACGCTTGCTTAGGATTTTGATACGAGTATAATTTCGCGCAATTTACTAGGAAATTATGATGTTATTAACTTATCTTCATACAGCGGTCGACCGAGATTCTGCACTCACAGCGTGCGGTGGTCCCCTATTTTTTGAGTTTCCTAATTACCGATATTTTTAAAGCCTCCTATTTGATAGGGGGCTTTTTTTTGATTTCAATATGATAAATAAAAGGGAAGAGAGACTATGGCTAACTCGCTATATCAAAAGCACATCATTTCTATTCCAGAGCTTTCTCGTCAAGAGTTAGAACTGATTGTAGAAACAGCTGGTAATATTAAAAAAGAACCTCAACCTGACTTATTAAAAAATAAAGTCATTGCGAGCTGTTTTTTTGAAGCCTCAACTCGTACCCGCTTATCTTTTGAAACCGCAATTCAACGCTTAGGTGGCTCTGTTATTGGATTTGATTCTGCAGGTAATACGTCTCTTGCTCAAAAAGGCGAGACACTGGCAGACTCTGTTCAAGTGATTACCTCTTACGTTGATGCATATGTTATGCGTCATCCAAAAGAAGGCGCTGCACGTCTAGCCTCAGAGTTCTCTAATGGCACACCAGTCATCAATGCTGGCGATGGTGCGAATCAACATCCAACTCAAACGCTATTGGATTTATATACCATCTACGAAACTCAAGGGCGCTTAGATAATCTAAACATCGCTTTTGTTGGTGATTTAAAATACGGTCGTACCGTTCATTCATTAACTCAAGCGTTAGCTAAATTTAATGGCATTAAGTTCTTCTTTATTGCTCCAGAAGTATTAGCGATGCCTGATTACATCTGTGAAGAATTAGATGAGTTAGGCATTGAATATCAACTGTTAAATGAGATGGATGAAGCCATTCCTGAGTTAGATATTCTCTACATGACTCGTGTTCAGAAAGAGCGTTTTGATGAGTCTGAATACGCGCATATTAAGTCAGCCTATATTCTTTCAGCTGAAACGTTAGCACCTGCTCGTGAGAACTTAAAAGTCCTTCACCCGTTGCCTCGCGTAGATGAAATTGATATCGATGTTGATAAAACACCACACGCTTACTACTTCCAACAAGCTGAGAATGGTGTCTATGCCCGCCAAGCTCTACTGGCTTTAGTTCTTAACGAAACACTTTAGGGAGAAAAAATGATGCCTAACAAAACTCAATTACGTGTTGAAGCAATCAACAACGGTACGGTAATCGACCATATCCCTGCAAATATTGGTGTTAAAGTCTTAAAGCTATTTCAAATGGACAAAACGGCAGAGCGTGTAACGATTGGCTTAAACTTGCCTTCTTCAGCGCTGGGGTCTAAAGATTTATTGAAAATTGAAAATACCTTTGTAACACCAGAGCAAGCAAGTAAGTTAGCACTCTACGCACCACACGCAACGGTCAACCAAATTGAAAACTATGAAGTAGCGAAAAAGATCCCTCTTCAGTTACCGACACAAATTACTGGTGTGTTTGAATGCCCGAACAGTAACTGTATTACCCATGGTGAGCCAGTTGAGAGTAGCTTTAAGGTCATTACAAAAAACGAAGATATTCACTTAAAGTGTAAGTATTGTGAAAAGGTTTATTCACGCGAAGTTGTCACTGATTTAAATTAATATCACATTTGATTCAATAATTTTCAGCCTCAGATCTTCTGGGGCTTTTTTATTGGTGAGGTTTGTTTTATATTGGGTTTATTGAACCTGACGTTCAACCATTCAAAAAGGAATCATTACAATGACTAAAGTTCTTCATACAGACAATGCTCCAGCAGCAATTGGTCCATACATTCAAGGTGTTGACCTTGGTAATATGGTACTAACTTCAGGCCAAATTCCTGTAAATCCAGCAACTGGTGAAGTGTCTGATGATATTGCAGAACAAGCTCGCCAATCTTTAGAGAACGTTAAGGCCGTTGTAGAGTCTTCTGGCCTAACGGTTGCTGATATCGTTAAATTAACGGTTTTTGTAAAAGACTTAAATGACTTTGGTACAGTGAATGAAGTGTACGGCAACTTCTTTGATGAGCACAATGTAGCAAACTACCCTGCACGTTCTTGTGTTGAAGTTGCTCGTCTTCCAAAAGATGTTGGTATTGAAATCGAAGCAATTGCTGTTCGTAAATAATAATTATACACCGTTAGAAATGAAGCTAGGCAGATATTAGTATTACTGATCTCTGCCTTATTTTTTATCTAATGTAGATAAGTATCGTATTGCTTTAGAAAAAACAGTATTAAACCAAACCGAAAACAAGGTCGGATTATTTACTAATTCTTGCTTAATTTGACTCTCACTCCACCACTGTATGTCACTAACTTCATCAGGGTTCATCGTAAATTCAACATCAGGAGTATTAGCAAGTAATATGTAATCTTGCTCATGCTCACTCAAGCCATTTTCGAGCTCTGCCTGATAAATAAACCAGCCTAGGTTTTCAAATCTATCTGCAGTAACATCAACAATACCAATCTCTTCTGCTAATCGGCGTTCACCGGCTAATTCAACCGACTCATTGATTCTCGGGTGTGAACAACAAGTGTTACTCCACTTCCCTTTACTGTGATATTTACACTCGGCACGTTTCTGTAGTAGAAATTGATACTCATTTTCTATTTTACAGTACAGTAAAACTGAAAAAGCCAAATGCAGTAACCCTTTTTCATGGGCCTCTAATTTTTCCATTGTTCCTATGGTTTCACCTTGTTGATTTACAAGGACAACTTGTTCACTCATTTTATCTACACACTAAATAATACCAATTCCATTAATTATCTAATCATTATTACTGGTTAAATAACTCAATAGTTGCGTTAAAAATAATTATTGTAGAATAACTACTTATAAGAATTTTGCCTTACTCTTAAGTGATTTTCCTGCGTAATAAATAGATCACCTAATTAGTTATATTGGTATAAAAAGGGTATATAGCAAGCTATATACCCTTAAAAATAATCATCAAAACTTAAGCTTGGTTGCGTTGTGCAACTTCTTTATTTAATTCTTCTAGCTTAGTTTTCATTTGTTCACGGCATTCATTCGCTAGTTCACGAACGTTTGTTTTATCGTAACCATCAAGACTCACTGGTGGTAAGATCTCAACAATCACAACACCATTATTCCAACGGTTTAATTTTACGCCTTCTGTATTACTACACACAATCGGAGTTACCGGAACTTCAGCCGCAATGGCTGCATGAAACGCACCCGTTTTAAATGGTAATAAACCACGACCACGAGAACGAGTACCTTCTGGGAACATCCAAACAGAAACATTACGCTTCTTAATGTTATCAGCAACTTGAGCAATCGTACCTACCGCTTTGCTGCGATTGTTACGGTCAATCAAGATATTACCAGTGATCCAATACAACTGACCAAACAGTGGCATCCACGCTAAGCTTTTTTTACCTACCGTTACTGTACGAGGTTGAATTGCACCAGAAACAGTGAATAAATCCCAGTTATTTTGGTGGTTAGCAATGTACAAACTTGGCCCTGCATTTTTAACACTTTCAGGAACGCGAACTTCAAGTTTAATACCAAACACTCGAGACATTCGAGCAAACCAAAGGCCAAAAGTATAAACGTGTTTTGGATTTCGCGGACTAAGTAAACAATAGCCGCAACCAAATACAAACGTAAAGACAGCAAAGATAGCCAGAGCAACTAGGCGTAACAATGCGATCATAAGTGTTTCTCCTACATACAAACAATAAAAAACCGGGTCATTATATACCCGGTTTCCGCTTAGCTTTGCAGCAAAATAATCAGTAAGATTATAAATCGCTACTACGAACTCTTTCGATATTCGCACCTAATGCGGTTAACTTATCTTCGATCTTATCATAACCACGGTCGATATGATAAATTCGATCAACAATTGTTTCACCTTTTGCTATACAACCAGCGATAACAAGGCTTGCAGAGGCACGTAAATCCGTAGCCATCACTTGAGCACCACTTAAACCATCAGTATCACCACAAATAGCAGTATTACCTTCGATTTCAGCGTGAGCGCCCATGCGTTGCAGTTCAGGGATATGCATGAAACGGTTTTCAAAGATCGTTTCAGTAATGATACCTGAGCCTTTCGCCATCATGTTTAGTAAAGTGAACTGTGCTTGCATGTCTGTTGGGAATGCTGGGTGTGGCGCAGTACGGATATTTACCGCCTTCAACTCACGCCCTGTCATATCCAAGCTGATCCAATCTTCACCCGTTTCAACTTTAGCACCTGCTTCTTCAAGCTTAGCCAAAACAGATTCAAGTAAGTGTGCTTTAGTATTCTTACATACTACTTTACCGCCAGATACCGCAGCAGCAACAAGGAACGTACCCGTTTCAATACGGTCAGCAACCACTTCATGATAACCACCACCAAGACGTTCTACGCCTTCAATCGTAATGGTATCTGTACCCATGCCTGATACTTTCGCACCAATCGCATTTAGGAAGTTAGCAGTATCTACGATTTCAGGTTCACGCGCTGCGTTTTCTAAAATAGTTTTACCTTCAGCCAATGTTGCAGCACACATAACAGTGATTGTTGCACCAACACTGACTTTATCCATAACGATGTGAGCGCCTTTTAGACGACCATCAACTTCCGCTTTAACGTAACCTTCTTCAAGCTTAATCGTTGCGCCAAGCTGCTCAAGTCCGTGAATATGAAGATCAACAGGACGAGCACCGATAGCACAACCACCAGGTAAAGACACTTGGCCTTTACCAAAGCGAGCAACAAGAGGACCTAACGCCCAAATTGATGCACGCATCGTTTTTACAAGATCATAAGGAGCACAGAAATCATTAACGCCACTTGCATCAATATGAACTGAACCATTACGTGATACGTTAGCGCCTAAGCGTTGTAACAACTCCATGGTTGTATCTACATCGCGAAGTTTTGGAACATTTGCAACTTCTACTGGCTCTTCAGCAAGTAATGCAGCAAATAAAATTGGCAGTGCAGCATTTTTTGCACCAGAAATCGTAACCTCTCCAGAAAGTGGTTTTTCACTTCCTTGAATTCGAAACTTATACATTCAAAGGGCCTCTTAGAATAAGCTATTTAATTTTTTATCACGTGCCCACTCTTCCGGAGTAAACGCTTTTATTGATAGAGCGTGAATGGTATTTGTTGAGATGTGTTCCATCAAAGGTCCGTAGATGGTTTGTTGCTTTTTAACTCGGCTCATTCCATTGAACGATTCATCCACAGCAATAACTTCAAAATGGCTTCCTTCACCTTTAACGTGAATCTCTTGAAGTTGAAGTGCTGCGTCTAATAATTCTTTAATCTCGGCGCTTTCCATTACTCTACCTTTTGCGTTATTAAGTGATCAGCAAACAATGATTCCACATTACTTAATTGAATTAACGTAATGAGCTGATCAGGGACGAAAGCTAGCATTATATGACAGTTTTGATTTTTTGCATGCTCTATTAGGTGTAAAAGTAACACTACCCCTGCAGAGTCAATACGATTAACGTGACCTAAGTCTACCTTTACTTGAGTGACTTTAGGTTTCCATACTGTCAATTTTTTCCAAATATTAGGCACAGTCTCACGATCAAGAGGCCCATTTAAATGAATTTCATCCGCTTTCGCTTCACATAAATCCATTATTGGCATTATTTACTCCCTTCTAAGCGAATAGGTTGCTTCGCTAAAGAGGCTAATTCTTTACTTACTGAACTAATGCCTTCTTTACGAATTTTACCATTCCACTCTGACTGTTTAGTCGATAAAAGGCTTACCCCCTCAGCAACCATATCGAAAGCTTGCCACTCTCCCGTCTTCTTATTTTTACGTAATTTAAAATCAACTTTTACCGTGGGACGAGCAGAATCTAAAATGTCTACTCGCACGCTGATGATCTTTTTCCCCTCAGGAATTTTTTTCGCTTTTTCTAATACAATCTTTTGGTCTGTATATAGCGTTAATACTTGAGCATAAGACGACACTAAATAACCACGAAACGCAGTAACAAATTCAGTGCGTTCTTCCGCTGACGTTTTCTTTAAATGTGTACCTAACAACTTATAAGCGGCATATTTCACATTGACGTACGGCATCAACTCTTCATCAACGACCGTTTTTAATATATTAGGGTTTGCCTGAATCGCACTTTGCTCTGCTTTTAAGCGCGCAAATGTCATTTCAGATACTTGAGCCATCATGTCATAGGGTTTAGTTTTATCGATTTCTTGGGCTTGAACCGCCCCCGTAAATACACCAATGATAATAGTAAAAACGCTAATCCACTGTTTCATTACTCTTCCTCACTTTTATCTGACGAATCACCACCAATGCTATACAGCACCTGGCCAATCATATCTTCTAATACTAAGGCTGATTTCGTATCTTCAATGTAATCACCATTGCCTAACATATCGATATCTTCATCCACAAACCCTGGAACAATACCAATATACTGCTCACCGATTAATCCTGACGTTAAAATTTGTGCTGCAGAGGTTTCAGGAAAAGAGCCAAATTGCTTATCAATTTCCATACTGACAATAGGTAAGTAACTTTCAGTATCTAGCGTGATCCCTTCCACTCGACCAACCACAACACCACCAATTTTCACTGGCGATCGTGATTTCAAGCTACCAATATTATCAAATTGAGCATTTAGCGTGTAATACTCACCACTGCCCCCACTACGAACGTCTGCTACTTTTAGCAATAACATCAATAACGCTGCCATTCCTGCTAAAACAAAAAGGCCGACAAAAAATTCTACTTTACGAGTCTGTTGCATAATTAATTCCCAAACATCAGTGCTGTCAGCACAAAATCAATTCCTAATACCGCCAGTGACGAATGCACTACCGTTCGTGTTGTTGCCAGTGAGATCCCCTCAGAGGTTGGTGTTGCATCGTAACCATTAAACAAGGCAATCCAAGTAACGATAAAGGCAAACACCACACATTTAATAAGACTGTTTACGATGTCATAACGCACATCAACCGATGACTGCATTAATGACCAAAAGCTACCGTAGTCAATGCCTTTCCACTCGACACCAACAATCTGACCACCCCATATGCCCACAGCCATAAATATCATGGCTAACAATGGCATTGAGATAATTCCAGCCCATAAGCGTGGAGCAATAATTCGACGCAGTGGATCAACTGCCATCATCTCCATGCTAGAAAGTTGCTCAGTTGTTTTCATTAATCCGATTTCTGCCGTTAATGCTGAGCCTGCACGCCCTGCAAATAATAATGCTGTGACTACTGGACCAAGTTCTCTTAAAAGTGATAAAGAGACAAGTTGTCCTAAGCTGGTTTCAGCACCGTAATCAACCAAAATGATATAACCCTGTAGGCTAATCACCATACCGATAAACAAACCTGAAACGATAATAATAACTAAAGAGCGAACACCCACTGAATATAATTGCGTTAACAATAATGGAAACATCTTCACTGGTTGAGGTTTTGAAACTATCGCCCCAAGTAACATAAAAGTGGCTCGTCCAAACACTTCACAAATCGATAATGCTCGCTTACCTATTTGCTCAATGGACGAAATAAGGGAAAAGTTACTCATGAGAAAATAGCACCTCATCTAATGGTTTAGCTGGAAAACGAAAAGGAACAGGTCCATCGGATCGTCCATCCAAAAATTGTCGAACTTGAGGATCAGGGTTATTCTCCAACTCTTGAGGGGAGCCTTGTGCAATCACCTTACCATTGGCAAGCAAATATACATGATCAGCAATACTCATCACTTCAGGAACATCATGAGAGACGACAACCGAAGTCAAACCCAACGCATCATTTAAGTTGCGGATCAGATCCACGAGAACGCCCATGGTTATTGGATCTTGACCAACAAAAGGTTCGTCATACATAATTAAATCGGGATCCAGAGCAATAGCACGAGCCAAAGCAGCACGACGAGCCATACCGCCAGAGAGTTCACTCGGCATTAACTCTGACGCACCTCTTAGTCCAACCGCTTCAAGCTTTAATAATACGAGCGTTCGGATAAAAGCTTCTGATAATTCCGTATGCTCTCGTAGTGGAAAAGCAACGTTATCAAACACACTCATATCAGTAAATAGAGCGCCTGATTGAAATAACATCCCCATTTTATTTCGAGCAAGGTACAAGGCTTTACGCCCTAACTTAGGGATATTCCATTCTTCAAAATGAATATCACCTGACTCTGGTAAGATTTGCCCACCAATCAGCCTTAGTAGGGTTGTTTTTCCGATCCCTGATGGCCCCATGATGGCGGTAATCTTTCCTTTTGGAACAGACAAACTAATGTCATCAAAAATAACTCGCTCACCACGCTTAAAAGTCAGGTTTTCTACTTTTATTAAGGTTGTTTGTCTTTTCATATCAATACTATTCATCCAAAACCGTTTCCTAACAACTCCGCTATAAGTATACGTTAAGTTCCCCATTCAATTTCTTTTTTTTAACATTCTTACGAATATCCTTAAGTAAAGCCCTCCTTTTCTCTTTCCTTTTTGTCAGAGAAGCGTCAAAATTACCCAACTCAACTATAAAAACATCTTTTACAAAAGGAAATTAGCACAATGACAGAGCTGCTCATGCCAACTCTACTTCTTATCGTCGGCCTCTCTCTACTTGTTTGGGGCGCAGATAAACTGGTATTTGGTTCTGCCGCGTTAGCGAAAAACTACGGTATCTCTCCCCTTGTTATTGGTATGACTATCTTAGCGATGGGCTCATCAGCACCAGAAATGATGGTATCTGCCGCTGCTGCACTTGATGGAAAAACCGATACTGCAGTAGGCAATGTAATAGGCTCCAACATTGCAAATATTGCGTTAATTTTAGGTATTACCGCGTTAATTAAACCGCTTGCGATCAGTTCTGGCATTATCCGCCGTGAATTACCTCTCATGTTGATTGTAACCTTGCTTGCTGGGGCAATCATGTATAACAACTACCTTGGCTTTTATGAAGGTGTGTTATTGATTGTTCTTTTCGCTGCATTTATTGTTGCTATGCTTTACATCAGTAAGAGTGAGCAAAAGAACGGGGACATTCTGCTTGATGAGCAAGAATCAGAAATACCAGAAGGCGTAGAAAACAAAATAGCCTTATTCTGGGTGGTTGTCGGACTTATTTTACTTCCTCTTGGCGCTAATATGCTGATTGATAACGCCGTGGTTATCGCAAAACACTTCGGTATGAGTGATCTGGTTATCGGTCTGACCATCATTGCTTTAGGTACTAGTCTGCCAGAGCTTGCAGCGTCTGTTGCTGGTGTATTAAAAGGTGAAGATGATATGGCTGCTGGTAATATTATCGGCTCAAACGTCTTTAATATCCTTGCAGTAATGGGCATCCCTGCCCTTATCAACCCATCAGCAATTAGCCCTGATTTAATGGGCCGTGATTTTTATGTCATGATGGGTGTTTCAATCTTACTGCTATTTATGGCGCTAGGTAAGAGTCGCAGCATTAACCGAATTGAAGGTGGTATCTTAGTGACATGCTTCTTGGTATATCAAGGCTACCTTTTCTACACAATTTAAAAATATGTCCGTTTAAATAAAAAATATAGGCTTGTTAATTAGTAAAAAACACTTTATTAATTAACAACCTATCTATTTTCATCCACTTCCTTCCCATAACAGCTCCTGTTACCTTGAACTACCTCTGGTATATGGCATAATAATTGTATACGCTACTCATCTAAATCATACATCTGTTATAACCAAAATAAAGGTGGTACCCCGATGGCAACTCAGTTTGATTTCTGCACTGCAGGAAAAAATGTACTTCAAATTGAAATAGATGCACTCACCCAGCTAAACAACTACATCAATGATGATTTCACTAAAGCATGCCAATTAATGTTGGAATGTAAGCGTAAAGTCGTTGTAATGGGAATGGGGAAATCGGGACACATTGGTAATAAAATAGCGGCTACATTAGCAAGCACTGGTACTCCTTCTTTTTTTGTGCACCCAGGCGAAGCAAGTCATGGTGATTTAGGCATGATTGAAAAAGGTGATGTTGTGATTGCTATTTCAAACTCAGGTGAAGCTGGTGAGATTTTAGCCTTATTACCTGTAATTAAACGCCTTGGTATTACATTGATTACAATGACAGGCAATCCTGATTCAAGCATGGCAAAAGTCGCTGATGTAAATCTACAAATTACCGTTCCTCAAGAAGCGTGCCCACTAGGCCTAGCACCAACATCAAGCACAACGGCAACCTTAGCGATGGGGGATGCATTTGCTGTCGCTCTTTTACAAGCGAAAGGCTTTACCGCTGATGATTTTGCATTATCCCATCCCGGTGGCGCTCTAGGTCGTAAATTACTGCTATTATTGTCTGATATCATGCATAAAGATGATGAGCTACCAATGGTAACTGAAGACGCTTTAATTAAAACGGCATTGCTGGAAGTCTCTGAAAAAGGACTTGGTATGACAGCAATTGTTGATGGTGAGCAAAGAGTCATTGGTATCTTTACTGATGGTGATTTACGTCGCCTGCTCGATAACCGCATTGATATTCATACTCAAACGATTGGTGAAGTCATGACGCACTCGCCAGCGGTTGCTAACCCAAATCTACTGGCGGTTGAAGGCTTGAACTTAATGCAAGATAAGAAGATTAATGGCCTATTGCTATGCGATGAAAACCATCGTTTAGTCGGAGCCCTTAATATGCATGATTTACTAAAAGCAGGAGTAATGTAATGACGACTAAATTCATTTCAACACTCTACGGTAATGTCGACGAAACTGTGTTCAATATTGCAAAAAACATTAAGTTGTTGATCTGCGATGTTGATGGCGTATTTTCTGATGGTCTTGTCTATATGGGCAACGACGGTGAAGAACTAAAAACCTTCCACACTCGTGATGGCTACGGCGTTAAGTCTTTAATGTCTGCAGGCGTAGAAATTGCCATCATCACGGGCCGTAATTCTAAAATTGTTGAAAACCGTATGACAGCACTTGGTATTAAATTAATTTACCAAGGACAAGACAATAAACTGCAAGCCTACCAAGATATTTTAACTAAACTCAATATAGCGCCAGAACATACTGGTTATATTGGTGATGACCTAATTGATTGGCCTGTAATGGAAAAGGTCGCTTTAAAAGTCTGCGTCTCTGATGGACATCCATTACTGGTGCAACGCGCAAACTATGTGACTACGATTAAAGGTGGTCATGGTGCCGTTCGTGAAGTGAGTGATCTAATCCTAGAAGCGAAAGGTGAATTAGAGCAGCATAAAGGTCTAAGTATATGACCTTAAAACACCTTTTCATGACAATATTATTGATGATCTCCAGTTGGTCAGGCTATTACTTATATTATGAGTATGCTCAAAGTGACCAACAAATAGTGCCTGATCAACAAGTTCCTGTTTTTACTGGCAGTAACGTAAGCAATAATAATTATGATGAAAGCGGTGTTCGTAATTATCAGATTAATGCTAAAGCTCTCGCTCGTTTTGCAAAAACAGGAGAGACTAACTTTACCATTCCGCATCTTTTTGTTTTTAAAGATGGCGAATTAAAAGAGTGGGAAATAATTTCTGACACTGGCGTACTCAATAAACAGCATGAGCTTTATTTGAGTGGTAATGTAATCGTTAAAAATTTACTGCCTGAAGCCGCCTTTGACACCATGACAACAGACAGTATAACAATACAACTATCAACTAAAGATTTCACGACAGAGGATGTCGTTAACCTTGTTGGCCCAACGTTTGAAACAACAGGCGTTGGAATGAAAGGTAATTTTACCACCCAACAAACGACCCTATTAGAGAATGTACAAGGTATCTATGAAGCTTTCACACATTAGTCTACTTGCTGGCTTACTATTAAGCTCGCCAAGTTGGGCGCTAAGCAGCGACACAGAGCAACCAATTCACATTAATTCAAATTCACAAAGTTTTGATATGCAAAGCAACCAAGTTACGTTTATTGGTGATGTTACTTTAAAGCAAGGCAGTATTGAGATCTTCGCTGATAAGTTAATCGTTATCCGTCCTCAAGGACAAGAAGGTCGTGAAATATTAGAAGCTTATGGCAATCCTGCTCGTTTTAGCCAGCTAACCGATGACGGTAAAACCTTAAAAGGTAAAGCTGATAAGCTCCGTTACGAATTAGAAAAAGAATTTCTAAAGATGACCAACAAAGCTGAACTAAAGCAGGACGACAGTATCATTAAGGGTAAAGTGATTACCTATAATATGAAAACTCAAAAATTAATTGCTGATGGTGGTAAAGACGAACGTGTTACTACTATTCTTCAACCAACTCAATTAAACAATAAATAATTATGGCTATATTAGAAGCGAAAAATCTCGCAAAAACCTACGGCAGCCGTAAAGTGGTTTCCGATGTAAGTTTAACGGTTGAATCAGGGAAAATTGTTGGCTTACTAGGACCAAATGGTGCAGGTAAAACAACCTCTTTCTATATGATAGTTGGTCTTGTCTCTCGTGATGAAGGGTCGATCACTATTGATGGTGTTGATATTTCATTACAGCCAATGCATAACAGATCAAAAATGGGGATAGGCTACCTACCTCAAGAAGCCTCTATTTTCAGAAAGCTTTCTGTTTTTGATAACATCATGGCGGTACTTCAAACTCGTAAAGATTTATCAAAAGCAGAGCGCTTAGATAAGCTTGAAGAGTTATTAGATGAGTTCAATATTCAGCATATTCGTAACAGTAATGGTATGGCGCTTTCAGGTGGCGAACGTCGTCGAGTTGAAATTGCGCGCGCACTAGCTGCAAATCCAAAGTTCATTCTACTTGATGAACCTTTTGCTGGTGTCGATCCTATTTCTGTAATCGATATCAAAAAAATCATTCAACATTTACGAGATCGCGGTTTAGGTGTGTTAATTACAGACCATAACGTTCGTGAAACACTTGATGTATGTGAGCACGCTTACATCGTAAGCCAAGGCCATATGATTGCCAATGGGACTCCTGACCATGTATTAAATGATGAACACGTTAAACGCGTTTATCTTGGTGATCAGTTTAAGTTGTAATTTATATAAAGGTATCACTATATAATGAAAGCATCTCTTCAGTTAAAAATGGGCCAACAACTTGCTATGACGCCTCAGTTGCAGCAAGCAATTCGATTATTACAGTTGTCGACCCTTGACCTACAGCAAGAGATTCAAGAAGCTCTCGACTCTAATCCTCTCCTTGATGTTGAAGAAGAGCAATTAAGTACGCCTGAAAGTTTATTATCTCCAGAGCCGACACCAGAAAAAGAAACCGCAACAGCAGAACAAGAAGATCCTGTCACTGACAGCACTGATATTATTGATAGTAATAATATTTCAGAAGAGCTTGAAATGGATGCGAGCTGGGATGACGTTTATAGCGCAAACAGTGGCAGTACAGGGTTAGCTATTGATGACGATACGCCATTATATCAAGGTGAAACGACTGAAAGTCTGCAAGACTATTTAATGTGGCAGGCGGATTTAACCCCTTTCAGTGACATTGACCGTACTATTGCAACCACTATCATTGAGTCATTAGATGATTATGGCTATCTAACAATCAGCCTTGATGATGTGTTAGAGAGTGTCGGTAATGATGATGTTGAAATGGATGAAGTTGAAGCGGTATTAAAACGCATCCAACAGTTCGATCCATTAGGTGTTGCTTCTCGCGATCTTGCAGAATGCTTAATGTTACAACTCGCAACCTACCCAGAAAATACCCCATGGCTACCAGAAACAAGATTGATCTTAACCAAACACATCAATTTATTAGGTAATCGTGACTACCGACAGTTAGCAAAAGAGACTAAGCTTAAAGAAAATGACTTAAAGCAAGTCATGATGCTAATTCATCAGCTTGACCCAAGACCTGGTAACCGTGTCATTGATACAGACACTGAGTATGTAATCCCAGACGTTTCGGTCTTTAAGCATAATGGGAAATGGGTAGTAACGATTAATCCAGACAGTGTCCCTCGCCTAAAAGTAAACGCAGAATATGCCGCACTAGGTAAAGGTTTAGGTAACAGCCCTGACGGACAATTTATTCGAACCAATTTGCAAGAGGCAAAGTGGTTAATTAAGAGCTTAGAGAGTAGAAACGAGACGCTGCTCAAAGTTGCACGTTGTATAGTTGAACATCAGCAAGATTTCTTCGAATATGGTGAAGAAGCGATGAAACCGATGGTACTCAATGACATCGCTTTGGATGTTGAAATGCATGAGTCCACTATATCTCGTGTAACAACACAAAAATTCATGCATACCCCTCGCGGTATTTTTGAATTAAAATATTTCTTCTCTAGTCATGTTAGTACGGACAATGGTGGTGAATGCTCATCAACTGCAATTCGGGCACTAGTGAAAAAGTTGGTCGCGGCTGAGAATCAAGCCAAACCGTTAAGTGACAGTAAAATCGCAACCTTATTAGCTGAGCAAGGGATCCAAGTTGCACGACGTACCATAGCTAAATATCGTGAATCTCTGGGTATTTCCCCATCGAATCAGCGTAAGCGTTTACTTTAATTAACAGAAAGGAAGTGTTATGCAAATAAACATTACAGGTCAAAACGTCGAACTAACCGATAGCCTACGTGAGTACGTCGATACCAAATTCCAAAAGTTAGACCGTTTTTTTGAACACATTAATAATGTCCATGTAGTATTAAAATTAGAAAAAGTACTTCATATCGCAGAAGCAACTCTTCATGTAAATCAAGGTGACATACACGCCCATTCTGACGCAGAAGATATGTATGCAGCCATTGATGGTTTGGTGGATAAACTCGTTCGCCAACTCAATAAACATAAAGAAAAACTAAGTAGTCATTAACATGCAATTAAGCACCATTCTTTCATTGGATTGCACCAAAAGTGCAGTCCAATGCACAAGCAAAAAACGCGCATTAGAACTTATTAGTGAAATTGCAGCCCCTCACATTGGTCAAAACCCTCAAGAGTTATTTGAAAGTTTATTAAACCGAGAGAAAATGGGAAGTACCGGCATTGGTAATGGTATTGCCATTCCTCATGGTCGTATTTTTAACTGTGATAATGCCGTCGCGGTTTTACTTCAGTGCCAAGAACCTATTGAATTTGATGCGATAGATAATCGCCCTGTTGATGTTCTTTTTGCCTTACTTGTCCCTGATGAGCAGTGTAAATTGCACTTAAAAACACTTTCTAGTGTTGCAGAAAAACTCAATGACAAGCAAGTTTTACGTCAACTTCGCCACGCCGAAAATGACCAAGAACTGTATCAAATATTCACCTCTTAAAGATTCTAAGGTCGTAAAATGAAACTCATGGTTGTTAGTGGTAATTCAGGGGCAGGAAAATCTGTTGCACTACGAGTATTGGAAGATTTAGGCTATTATTGCGTCGACAACTTACCCATTGACCTACTTACTCAATTTGTAGAGTCAATTCAGCACAGTACTCAAAATGTCGCTGTTAGTGTCGATATCCGTAATTTACCAAAAGATCCCTCACTATTAACAAACACCTTAAGTGAATTAAAACAAAGCCACGACGTGACCGTGATTTTCCTCGACGCCGAAGATAAAGAGTTGATTAAACGCTATAGTGAAACTCGCCGTTTACATCCGCTTTCTTTAACTGAAGAACAATGCTCATTAGAGCAAGCGGTCGCTCTAGAGAAAAACATTTTAAGTGATTTTAAAGAAGAAGCTGATTTAGTTCTCGATACCACCACAAAGTCCATCCATGATTTAAGTGAAACACTGCGATCTCGAATTCTCGGTCGTGAATCAAAAGAATTAGTCATGGTGTTTGAATCTTTTGGTTTTAAACACGGTTTACCAACAGATGCTGATTATGTATTTGATGTGCGCTTCTTACCTAATCCTCACTGGGAACCAAGTTTAAGGCCTATGACAGGCTTAGATAAACCCGTAGCGGATTATTTAGAAAAACACGATGATGTGATTCAATTAAAAGAACAAATTCAAACCTTTCTTACTACTTGGCTACCTGCCTTAGAAAAAAACAATCGCAGCTATTTAACCGTCGCGATTGGTTGTACTGGCGGTCAGCATCGCTCAGTTTACATCACTCAACAACTCGGTGAGTATTTTAAGCAGCAAGGGCAACAAGTTCAGATCCGTCATAAAACATTAGAGAGACATTAATCATGCCTATCTCATCTCGTCACCTATTGATAAAAAACCGCCTTGGTTTACACGCAAGAGCGGCGATCAAATTGGTTGAGATGGCGCAAAGCTTTGATGCCATCATTACATTAACCAATGATGAAAATAAACAAGCAACGGCAGATGGTGTAATGGGCTTACTTATGCTGGACTCAGCGCAAGGTCAATACGTCGATGTTTCCGCTGATGGGCCAGATGCAGAACAAGCACTTTCTGCTATTTGTGAGCTTATTGAAGCCGGTTTTGATGAGGATGAGTGAGTATTTACTCATCGCCTCTCTTCTTTGACCTAATCTTCACAAATTTATCTTATTTCCTTTCTAAAATTGCGTTACTATTCTGCCCATTATTTAGATTGACTATACTCAGTTAATCAGTCTTTTATGGGGGAGAGAATGCAAGAACAACCAGATTTCGATCAAACCCATCAAACTCTTCAAGAAGTATCTAATGCGCTTGATAGTGGGATGTTTGTCCATGTACGTCGTTTATTACAAGACATGGAACCCGAGGATATTGCCCATCTATTAGAAGCCTCACCCAGAAAAAGCCGTAATGTATTATGGCAACTGACCGATCCTGAAGATTACGGTGAGATCCTTGACGAACTTTCCGAAGGCGTAAAAGACGGAATTGTTTCACAAATGGCTCCACAGAGCATTGTAGAAGCAACAGAAGGTATGGAGACAGATGATGTCGCTTACGTTCTTCGTAGCTTACCTCATGACGTCTCACGTGAAATATTAAGCCAGATGGACACGGTTGATCGATTCCGTGTCGAAACAGCACTGTCTTATCCAGAAGATACCGCCGGTGGGATGATGAATACCGATTTCATCACCATCCGTGCTGATGTTGAAATAGATGTTGTATTGCGTTATTTACGCATGAAAAGTGAGCTTCCCGACTCAACCGATGCCCTGTATGTCCTTGATGAAGAAAGTCGACTCATTGGCCATTTATCTTTAGCGACTCTATTAACGACTCAACCCGATATTCTGGTTAGTGAAGTCATGGATGATGCTGATGAGGCCATTCCAGTAAATACTGACGATGGTGAAGTTGCTAATCTATTTGAGCGTCGTAATTGGGTATCAGCGCCTGTTGTTGATGAAAACCTCTTGCTGCTTGGTCGTATTACCATTGATGATGTTGTCGATGTTATTCGTGAAGACGCTGAACACTCAATGATGAGTATGGCGGGTATGGATGACGAAGAAGATACCTTTGCTCCCGTGGTTAAATCAGCTCGCCGTCGTAGTGTTTGGCTAGGTATGAATGTATTAGCCGCTCTTGCTGCCGCATCGGTTTCTAATATGTTCGAAGCCACATTAGCACAAATGGCATCAATTGCCGTACTAATGACGATTGTCCCTTCAATGGGTGGTGTTGCCGGAAATCAAACTGTTGCTCTTGTTATCCGCGGTTTAGCGGTTGGTCATATCGGTGACAGTAACCAAAAAGAATTATTATTCAAAGAAGCAGGGATAGGCCTACTTAATGGTATTTTATGGGCTTCTATCATTGGTGGTATCGTCATGGTTTGGAAAGGCGACATCATGCTTGGAGCCATCATCTCCGCGGCTATGCTCGTTAACTTAACCGTTGCCGGAATTGCAGGGGTAACTATCCCTCTTATCCTAAAGAAAATGAATATCGACCCAGCATTAGCTGGTGGAATGGCCTTAACCACCATCACAGATATTATTGGTCTATTTGCTTTCTTAGGTCTTGCCACTGTTTTAATGTAATCAAAAATCTCTTTAATAAAAAAGCGCGCTCTCATTTAATGACAGCGCGCTTTTTATTATTTATTTAATTTAGGATTAATTACTGGCCAGCAATCTTCATCGATTCAATTAAGATTGAACCAGTCTGAATTTGTGAACGCATTTCGACATCACTACCAACTGCAATAATATTTTGGTACATTTCAGCCAAATTACCCGCAATGGTGATCTCTGAAACAGGGTATTGGATTTCACCATTCTCCACCCAGAAACCAGCTGCTCCACGAGAATAGTCACCAGTTACCGTATTTACGCCTTGTCCCATAAGCTCTGTCACAAGAAGGCCTGTTCCCATGGTTTTTAGCATCTGATCAAAACTTTGACCAGTTGAGTTAACAAACCAGTTATGAATACCACCAGCATGACCTGTCGGTGTCATATTCAATTTACGTGCTGCATAGCTTGTTAATAAATACGTAGCTAATACACCATCAGTAATGATTTCACGATCTTGTGTGTATAAACCCTCACTATCAAATGGGCTACTTGCTAAGCCTTTTAGGATATGTGGACGCTCACTCACATTAAACCATTCAGGTAAGATCTTCTCGTTCAGCTTATCTAACATGAAAGTAGATTTGCGATAAAGGTTTGCACCACTGATCGCCATCACCAAATGTCCTAACAAGCCTGTTGCTACATCTGCTGCAAACATAACTGGTACTTTCATGGTATCCAATTTTTTAGCATCTAAACGACTTACTGTACGCTCAGCAGCTTCTAACCCTACTTTTTTAGCATCCCATAAATCATCACGATGACGAGCAACTGTATAACTATAATCGCGCTCCATATCACCATTTTTATCGACACCAATAACACTACAGCTAATGCTATGACGGCTTGATGGGTAACTTGCCAACATCCCATGACTGTTGCCGTAAACTTTAATACCGTAGTGGCTATCGTAGCTCGCGCCGTCACTCTGCTTAATTGAAGAGTGGTACTCTAAAGCGGCTTGCTCTGCTTCAATTGCTTTTTGTGCTGCGTAATCTGGTTCTGGATCATCGGGATGAAACAAATCTAAATCAGGAATATTTTGAGCTATTAATTCTTTTGGTGCAGGTCCAGAAAATGGGTCTTCAGAAGTGTAATTTGCAATATCTAATGCCGCAGCTACCGTCTGTTGAATCGCTTTATCACTTAAATCAGACGTAGATGCACTGCCTTTACGATGGCCGCGATAAACTGTAATTCCTAGTGCGCCATCACGATTAAATTCAACGTTTTCAACCTCTCCCATTAAAGTAGAGACGCTAATACCTGTTGTTTTAGTAATCGCAACTTCTGCTGCACTTGCGTGTTTTGTTGCCATTTCTAACGCTTTGGCTACTGCTGCTTCAAGTTCTATTTTTTGATTCATCATTTGGGCTTTTGCATCCATAACATCTGACTGAATATAAACATTTTTACTAGAATAACACTCTATGTGATAAATTTGCGCCCAATTATCCATTTATCTTGCTAAAATAGAGATAATCACCCATTAAAGAATGAAGATCATGGCACGCAAAAATCAAAAAGCTCCTTGGGAAGAAGAAGAAGAGATCATCTGGGTAAGTAGAACCGAGATGAAAAACGACATGGAAGACCTACAAAAACTAGGCGAAGAGTTAGTTGGTTTAAAGCCAGCCGTTCTTGCTAAATTTCCACTTTCAGAAACTCTGCAAGTGGCAATTTCCGATGCTCAGCGTTTTAAAAACGAAGCAAAACGTCGCCAATTACAATACATTGGTAAGCTAATGCGTCTTGAAGATCCAGAACCAATTCAATTGGCTCTAGATAAAGTACGTAACAAGCACTCACAAGCAACAATTGCGCTTCAAAAGTTAGAAGTCCTACGTGACCGTATGATTGAAACGCCTGATGCAGTGATTGAAGAAGTAATGGTGAAATTCCCAGAAGCTGATCGTCAACGCTTCCGTCAACTTGCTCGCCAAGCAAGCAAAGAAAAAGCAGCGAGTAAACCGCCAAAGGCGTATCGTGAAATTTTCCAAGTATTAAAAGATCTATACTTAGACCAAGACCTATAATTTAGGTTGAGGTAAAAAAAGAGCCAAGCATTATGACAATGCTTGGCTCTTTTTATATCAGTTAATTAATTCAAACTAACCGAACTATTCTGTACCGCCAACAGTCAATGCATCTAACTTCAATGTTGGTTGACCAACACCTACTGGTACACTTTGTCCTGCTTTACCACAAACACCAACGCCACGATCTAACGACAAGTCATTACCAACCATAGAGATCTGCTGCATAGCTTCCATACCAGAACCAATCAGTGTTGCGCCTTTTACTGGTCGGGTAATCTTACCATCTTCAATTAAGTAAGCTTCTGATGCTGAGAATACAAACTTACCCGAAGTAATATCAACTTGGCCACCACCAAAGTTTGGCGCGTAAATGCCTTTCTTCACTGTTGAGATAATCTCTTCTGGTGCATATTCACCAGGCAGCATGTAAGTATTCGTCATACGTGGCATTGGTAAATGAGCATAAGATTCACGACGACCATTACCTGTCGGAGCAACACCCATTAAACGGGCATTCAACTTATCTTGCATGTAACCTTTTAATACACCATTTTCAATTAATGTATTGTATTGACCTGCAACACCTTCATCATCGACACTTAAAGAACCACGACGATCAGGCATCGTGCCATCATCAACAATAGTACATACAGAAGAGGTTACTTTCTCGCCAATTTTACCTGAGAATACTGATGACCCTTTACGGTTAAAGTCACCTTCAAGACCATGACCTACAGCTTCATGCAATAGAACACCAGGCCAACCTGAACCAAGAACAACTGGCATCATTCCCGCAGGGGCTGCATCAGCATCAAGATTAACAAGAGCCTGACGAATTGCTTCATCTGCGAATTCAAGTGCGATTGATTTACCGTTAACTTCAGTTAGGAAATAATCATAGCCATAACGACCACCACCACCAGCACTGCCTCGTTCGCGCTTATCACCACGTTGGACTAATACACTGATAGAAAGACGAACCAATGGTCGAATATCCGCAGCATACGTACCATCAAGGGCAGCAACTAACATCTGCTCGTAAACACCACTGATACTTGCTGATACCTCTTGAACTAAAGGTTCTTTTGCTCGGATATAAGCGTCGACTTCTTCAAGCAATGTTATTTTTTGTTTCTTATCCAAACTATTAAGTGGATTAATTGGCGCATAAAACTGAGGCATTGCTTGAGAAGCAAATGCTTTTACTCGGCCTTCACCACCTTGCTGAACAATACCACGAGCCGCCTTTGCGCTTTGGGTTAATGCTTCAAGGTTAATTTGGTCTGAATAAGCAAAACCTGTTTTTTCACCTGCAACCGCACGGATACCAACACCACGGTCGATATTAAACGAGCCGTCTTTAATAATGCTGTCTTCGAGTACTAATGATTCATGCCAGCAAGATTGAAAGTAGATATCAGCATAGTCTACGTCTCTTTTTGCAATGGTGCTTAAGGTCTGAGACAGTTCCTGCTGACCGATCCCTGCTTGGCTTAATAAGGATTGTTCTACTTCTTGCAAAATCATTCGAGATACTCTTGTTAAGAATTTAAGATCTAATTATGAATAAAAAAGTGTGTGTTTTATAGTGAAATTCACTCTTTATATCAAATAAAGCGACAGCTATTCTGAGCTTAACTCAATTTACACTCTAACCTTGCGTGTTGAGCCACCGGCATTTTCTTACGGATCATCGCTAATTGTGATTTATCTATATCAGCAATAATAACCCCAGTCCCCTCTCGCTGAGTCGCGACTTTATTTCCCCATGGATCAATAATCATTGAGTGTCCCCATGTTTCACGCTCAGCGCCATGAGAGCCCCATTGACCAGCAGCTAACACCCAGCACTGTGTTTCAATCGCTCTTGAGCGTAATAAAATGTCCCAATGAGCATAACCCGTCACCTTAGTAAACGCAGCTGGTACAGCGATAATCTCAGCCCCTTGCCGGCGAAGCTCGCTGTATAATTGTGGAAAACGAACGTCATAACAAATAGAGAGTCCTAATTTACCAAAAGGTGTATCAACTACTTTAACTTCATTGCCCGGTGTAAAAGTGTCTGATTCTCGATAACTATGATGGCCGTCTTCAATCTCAACATCAAACATATGTAATTTATGGTAATGCTCAACTAGAACACCATTAGCATCAAATACCAAACAGGTGGTCGATAGAGAACCATCCACATTTCTAATTGGAAAAGAACCAATCACGAGCCAAATCTGATAACGCTTAGCAAGAGCTGAAAGCGTATCTTGTAACTCCCCTTGTCCTAACGGTTCTGCATAGCCTTCATAGTCTTCTTTTTGACCAAATACGATACAGTTTTCAGGCGTTAGTGCGAGTTTTGCCCCTTGTTGTTGCAATCCTTTTAGCTTAAGACTTAGCTGTTTAATATTCTCTTCAGGAGTCGCTCCTGAGTTCATTTGAACTACGCCAACTTTGCTCATCACACTTCCTTATTTGATTCTTACTCACTGTAAAACGGCTAACTTAGGCTTATTTTTCGGTTTTCTCCGGCAATTGATACTCACCTTGACTACGAGATAACTCTTTTACTGTTGGAGACTCAAGCGGCCCTTCTACTTTATAATTAACTTGCGTAATAACGTCAATAACCGGCGCAATAGCCGTTGCGACTGCAAGTACAATAATTGCTGTTTGTGGTGCAACAGCAAAAGCAGTAATAATAGGGATCCCTGATGTTAAATCTGGGGTAAAACTTACTTCAGCATCCACTAGACGTGTGTTTAAGTTCGCTTTACCTTTGATATTCATCTCACCAGCAACCGCATCCATGGTTAAGTTATTACTAACAAATACACCATTACGCATTTTACCGCTGCCTTTGATGGAGTTAAATGCCATCCCATCATCAAATACATCTCTGAAATCTAATTTCATTTTACGGATAATAGAATCAATACTAAATAAGCCTAGGAAGCGTGCCGCCCCTTTCACATCAGTGATCACACCTTCACCTAATGTGGAAGCTAAATCACCAGAGAGTGTATTAATTTGAATACTCCAAGGTGCGCCTTCCCATTGAAGATCTCCATCCATACTATAACTGGCTTTTTGAATACCAGAACTAATACCAAAACGAGCTAACAATTCAGAGTTATCTTCCCCTGATGCTTTAACCTTAAATTCTGAATGACTGGTATCTTTATCTAATAACCAATCCCCAGACATCGCTAATTTATTCTCACCACTCGTGATCTTTAGCTTATCTAAATAAAAGGTATTCGCTTTTTTATGCAGTTTAGTATCCACTTTACCTAGCTTGTAGCCTTGAACCCATGTGTCATTAATGGTCAGTTCTAAATTCGGCATCAAACGGAAAAATTCACGGTCAAAATCAGAAATAACAGGTTCATTATCATTAGCTTGATTTAAACGCTTTTGATTTTCAGGCTTATCTAGACTTGGAATAAAGATATGAAGATTATCCAATTGCACCAATAAATCATCATTGCCTTTCCAGCTCGCTTTTCCATCCACTTCTTGGCTGTTAACTTGTATATACCAGCCTTGAGATTTTTTACGTACATCTGTATTTACATCGTTCCAATCTAATGTCGCTAATCGTAATGACTTCACATTGGCATCAATGCGAGTTGGCACAGGGATCGTTGGAAAATGACTCGCCGTCGCTTTTCCTTTTTTCGCTGACTTATCATGATTCAAAATAGGCTCTGATAACCAAGCATCCAGATCTAATGACTTTGTATTAATCGAAGCTGATTGCCCAACAATTGGACTCACTTTAAAATTACCACGCCCAACCACAACATGACTTGCTGCTATTACGGGTGTTGTTTCAGTAATATTAATTTCAGCTTGATACTTAGCATCTGGTAGCGTCAAACGACCTGATAATTTTTCTGAGTTGCCAGATACTTGCAGCAACGCTTTTGTTGCCGTACCTTTATCAAGAGCCAACGGATAAGGCAGAGTAGAAGTCATGCTATCTAATGAAGCATTCACTCCTATTTGATAAGTAAAACCAACATCTGCAACTTGTAAATTAATATCAGAATTCCATGTAGAAACACCACTCACTTTTTCCATCATTGGAGAATCTATATATTCTCTTAATGGTGAGATTTTCCATTTACCTTTTGTTTCAATTGCAACACTGTAAAAGTCAGACTGTGCTTCGCCATTAAATGAAAGAGAGATTGGCTGTCCTAATAATGACGCTTTAATTCCTGAAGCCTTCACTACATCATTATCAAACTCGATTCGCCCTTTTGCATTAGTTAATACGATATTCGGAGATTGTAATTCAATATGATTATTAGCAAGGTCCGCATAACCCCATGCACCGACCTCTTCACCCGTAAATGGGATATCTAATCGTAATAATGCATCAACTCGATTATCTACTTGTATGCTATTAAGCGCCGCACCAACAGAATCGACCAAAGGTGTTGCTGTCATGTATTCACGAACCGCTTTACCTGAACCATTTGCCGTAGCACGAATCGTTAACTTACCGTCTTCCGCTAAATTGGCAATTCGTCCCGTAACACGAGTTGCATGCACATCCATTAAGTCTGCAGAGTGAGAGCTTAAGAACATAGAAGCGTTTTGGAACATTAAATCTAACTGTAAATTAGTCAGAGGCGGCCACGCGGTATCAAATGAGAACTGAGCGTCTTTTAATCCCACTTTTACTTGGAAAATACCGTCATACTTAGTATAAGGAAAATCAGCTAACTCCCCATACCAAAGTAGCTGTACCGTTTTAGCACTACCACCTTGAACTGCAGCAGATAGATAATCTGTCAGATCTTGTCCTAATGCTAAGGTCGGTAAATAACGCCAAGTTTGATCGGCATTAAAGGCATCTGCTTCAGCATAAAAAGAGAGAACTGAAGGCTTATCGTTAGGAAAATCTAATCGAAACTCCCCTTTTGCTTGCAGGTCAGGTGTCGATACATTGATGTAATCAGACCATAAACGCCAACCTTTATCATTCACTTCCCAATACGCAGTGACATCACCATTTTTTATATTTAATGGAGCTTGGAATACCTCACCATAAGGCAGAGTATCATCCACTAATGATAATTTAGCTTCACCCTTTTCAGCATCACCAGCAATCAAAACGTTTAATTTATGAAAACCTGGCAGTAGCTCCCATTGATTAATTTTTGCTTCATGGATCGATGCAGAGTAACTCAATCCAAGAGAATGATCATACTCAACTCGAATATCATTAATACTCCCTTCAGGATCCAAAGTAGTAAGAAGGTCGGTAATATTATCTTGAGAAGCTGGCAATAACGTTTTTAAACCCAATGCACTCTGTAAATCAACATGACTTAGATTTAAAATCCACTTTTCCGGCTGCCAAGTGAAATTTCCTGAGATCTCAGGCCATAGCTCTGCTTGATGTTTAACTTGAATATCAGAAGCAGAAACCTTCCATCCTTCTCTATCTGGCTGAAGCTCAAACACGCCACCTTCAACACTCGCTTGATGGACTGTTTTACCTTCTAACCAGTTAACATAAGAAGGTGAAGCTTCGACAAGAGCATCAATCGGTTGCCCATCTTTAAAAGATAACCACGCATTAGCTGAGACTTCACCTTGAGTAATACCATATTCATTCTGAAGTTCTTCTGTGATCCACGGAGTTACTTGAATGTTTTTAGCTTCTACATAAAAATGGCCATCTAAACTTTTAAATGTGCCCTTCTCTTTAAAGTTAGCGATGACTTTAAGCTGGTTTATCTCACTACCAATGACACTAACAACACCTTCAGCTAGATGTTTTCTGCGCTCGTTGCGCCATTGTAATGAGTCAATTTGTACTGTTTTATCCGTTCCATCAAGTGCCACAAAAGCGACTTGAGAATCTTTTAATGAGAAATGATTTAACCGAACTAAAAATATATCTTCGAGACGTTTACCCAACGATTTATCAGCTTGCTGATTTTTTGGATCCGATTCTTCCTCCTCTACATCAGAAGTGCGCTTGCCTAATGAGGTAAGATCCGCACTTAATTTATCAATTCGTAGATCCGCAAATTGAGGTTGTCCAGCCCAAAGCGAAGAGAGAATATTCAGTTGGATCTCGACTTCTTTAACTGCAATGATTTCATCGCCAGTCGCAGGGTCAATAGCAGTAAGCTTTCGAAGATTTAAAGAGGGATTAGTATTTCGCCAGCGACCATCTAGCTCGCCAATTGAAATTGAAAAACCGGTTGCTTGGGAAAGAAAACCTTCAATTTCAGGTTGATATTTATTCAACGAAGGAAGGAAAAGGCGCAAGCTTGTAATGACTAATGCTGCTAGTAAAAATACCAGCAGCAATAATCCCATCAAGCAACGTTCAAAACGAATTAACTTAGTGGTCACGTATTATTATTCTCTACATCATTACGACATCAAACTGCTCTTGAATATAAAGAGGTTCAGCTTGAATTTTTACCTGTTTACCAATGAAAAGTTCGAGTTCTGCGAGTGCATGTGACTCTTCGCCTTCAAGCGCATTAGCTACTGCAACAGAAGCATATACAACAAACTTATCTGAATCATAAGCACGGTTTACTCGTGTGATTTCACGTAATATTTCATAACACACACTTTCAATCGTTTTAACTGCCCCTCGACCTTCACAGGTTGGACACTGATCACATAAGATATGTTCAATACTTTCACGAGTTCGTTTTCGAGTCATTTCAACTAAACCAAGCTGAGTAAACCCGTTAACGTTACTTTTAACTCGATCTTTATCTAACGCAGCACCAAGTACTTGTAACACTCGGCGACGATGCTCTTCACTCATCATGTCAATAAAATCAATGATGATGATGCCGCCAAGATTACGTAAACGTAACTGACGAGCAATCGCTTGTGTGGCTTCAATATTGGTATTAAAAATGGTTTCTTCTAAATTACGTCGTCCAACAAATGCACCAGTATTGATATCAACAGTGGTCATCGCCTCTGTTTGATCAATAATCAGGTAACCACCTGACTTTAATTCTACTTTACGATCAAGAGCACGTTGAATTTCGTTCTCTGTTTCGTACATATCAAAAATAGGCTTATCGCCTGAGTAATACTCAAGTTTCTTGGTTAACTCTGGTACGAATTCTGTTGTAAATTGCTTTAACTTTTCAAAAGCAAGTTTTGAATCAACACGAATTAAATCAAGCTCTGTTCCAACAAAATCACGCAGAATACGCTGGTCTAAACCTAGCTCACCGTACAGCATTGATTTAGTTTTGCTTTTTTTACGACGCTCAATCACCTTGTGCCATAGACGCTTTAAGAAAGCAGCATCTTGTGAGATCTCAGCTTCGCTTGCGCCTTCTGCAGCAGTACGAATGATAAAACCACCAAACTCATCGCAATAATCAGAGACCGTATTCTTTAAACGATTACGTTCTTTTTCACTTTCAATGCGTTGTGATACACCGACATGACTTGCCCCTGGCATAAATACCAAATAGCGAGAAGGAAGGGTAATATCCGTGGTTAGACGAGCGCCTTTAGTTCCAAGTGGGTCTTTAACAACTTGCACCACCAAGTCTTGTCCTTGGTGTACTAGCTGAGAAATATCTCTCACTTGAAACTGACGTTTTTCATTTTCAGACACACATTCCGTATGAGGAACGATATCTGAGGCGTGCAGAAATGCGGCTTTATCTAAACCGATATCTATAAACGCAGCTTGCATCCCCGGTAATACTCGGCTTACTCGGCCTTTGTATATATTACCCACAATACCGCGTCTTGCTTCTCTTTCTACATGGATCTCTTGAAGCACACCTGCTTCAATCATCGCAACACGAGTTTCGCTCGGCGTTACGTTTATTAACAACTCTGTACTCATTGGAGCACCTCACTAATTTTTACAAAAATTGGTGTAAGAGCTGATCTGTTTCCATCAAAGGCAGTCCCATGACAGCATGATAGCTGCCATCAATACGCGAGACAAATCGCCCACCACTACCTTGAATACCGTATGACCCTGCTTTATCACAAGGTTCTCCACTTTCCCAATATTGTTCTATTTCTTGTTCTGAAAGTGTTTTAAACCACACCTGTGTTATTACTGTTTTGGTTCTAATTTCATCAGGTGTTGCTAGTGTTACGGCAGTCATTACTTGATGTTGACGACCAGACAGTGCTAAAAGCATTCTTTTAGCATCTTCAAAATCTTTCGGCTTTTCTAAAATAACACCATCGATTACAACGATGGTGTCAGAGCCCAATACTGGGACATATTTATTCTTTGTTAGTTCTAATACTCTTACGCCAGCTTGTGCTTTATCTTTTGATAATCGTTCTACATACATAAGAGGCGTCTCATGTGACTGATGCACCTCTTCAACGTCTATAGATAAAATCTCAAACTGATACCCTAGTTGAGTTAATAATTCTTTTCTTCGTGGAGAGCCAGAAGCTAAGAAAACTTGAGTAGTCATTTTATTTCCCTATCGAATTGACCAATGACGACGCACCCTGCGCATCAATAAAAACAACCATGGCCAAAGAATGAAGTTTAACACGCCAGCCCATAAAAAATGTGCGTTAAAAGCCACATCATGAACTAAAAATTCACCCATAAACTCTAATATTTTACCAAGTAAGGTTAATCCGGAAAAAATAGCTGCTTGTTGCCATAACGCTAAGTTTCTCAATACCTTAAAATTGGCGGCGACAAGATAGACTAAAATAGCCATTGTCATGCCACGGATCCCTAATGTCGTGCCCAATAAAAGGTCCCACAAGATACCAAGTAACATTGCCGTCCCAACATTGACTCGATGAGGCAGTGCCAGTACCCAATAAAAGGTAACTAAAATAATCCAAGAAGGTCTCAATACCTCTAGGGCTCCAGGCCACGGAGCAGCTTGCAAGGTTAATGCAATTAAAAAAGAGAGCCAAATGATGATTCGACCGCGCATTAAATGACTACTGGCCATTTGCCGTCTCCTCGGTATTAACTTCTGATTCTGTAGGCCAAACTAATAATAGATAACGTAATTTATCAAACTCAACCGTTGTCTTTAAATCAATAGAAGCAAAAGGACGTTTATTATCATTATCAATATTTGAAATATAACCCACAGGGTATCCTTCAGGGTAGCGTCCACCTAAGCCAGAACTCACTAATCTATCACCGACTTCTACATCTGTATTGGTTGGTATGTGCTCTAGTTGCATGGTATCTAAATACCCCTTTCCTGATGCTATCACTCGAATATCATTTCGTTCTACTTGGACTGGAATAGAGTTATTTGGATCGGTTAATAATAAAACGCGGCTATTGTGTGCACCAACATAGTTGATCTGTCCCACAATACCTTTATCGCTGATCACTGGTTGGCCTTCATAAACGCCATCAACCTGGCCTTTATCAATCATTACCTGATGCGTGTATGGTGCAGAATCAACCGCCATTACCTCTGTTACCATTTTTCTTTCATCACGAATAAATGGAGACCCTAATAGGTTACGTAAACGGCTGTTTTCTTGCTTAAGTTGTTCCATTAACAGTAAATTACTACTCTGCATAAACATTTCTTGTTTAAGCTTTTGATTTTCAAGCATGAGAGTATTACGGCTATTAAACCGGTCATACATACCATCAAACATGGTACGAGGAAGGTTTGCCGCATAATGGATTGGAGCTACAAAGCTATTTAATAGGTAACGTACGTCGGAAAAGGCATTCAAGCGACTATCGGCTAGCATAAGGCTAGCCGATACCATTACAGCAATAAACAGGCGAAACTGTAGAGAAGGGCCTCTACCAAAGATTGGAGTCATATCCACTCACCCGTTATTTGTTATTACTCTTCACTAAACAGATCGCCACCGTGCATGTCGATCATTTCTAATGCTTTACCGCCGCCACGAGCCACACAAGTTAGTGGTTCTTCAGCAACAACAACAGGAATCCCTGTTTCTTCAGTTAGAAGGCGGTCTAAATCACGTAAAAGTGCACCACCACCAGTCAATACCATACCATGCTCTGAAATATCAGAAGCCAGTTCTGGTGGACACTGTTCTAGTGCAACCATTACTGCTGAAACGATACCTGATAGAGGCTCTTGAAGCGCTTCTAAGATTTCGTTTGAGTTCAATGTAAAGCTACGAGGTACACCTTCTGCAAGGTTACGACCACGAACTTCAATTTCACAGACATCATCGCCAGGATAAGCTGAACCGATCTCGTGCTTTATACGCTCTGCGGTTGCTTCACCAATTAAGCTGCCGTAGTTACGACGAACGTAGTTAATGATAGCCTCATCAAAGCGATCGCCACCAATACGTACTGATGAAGAGTAAACAACACCGTTAAGCGAGATAACAGCAACTTCTGTTGTACCGCCACCTATATCGATAACCATAGAACCTGTCGCTTCTGATACTGGCAAACCAGCACCAATCGCAGCCGCCATTGGCTCATCAATTAGGTAAACTTCACGAGCGCCTGCACCTTGTGCTGATTCACGGATAGCACGACGTTCAACTTGTGTAGAGCCACAAGGAACACAAACTAATACGCGAGGGCTTGGACGCAAAATGCTGTTGTCATGCACTTGTTTAATAAAGTGCTGAAGCATTTTCTCTGTCACATAAAAGTCAGCAATAACGCCATCTTTCATTGGACGAATAGCTGAGATGTTACCAGGAGTACGACCTAGCATTTGCTTCGCATCATGGCCAACAGCTGCAACACTTTTCGTTGAACCATTACGGTCTTGACGGATAGCAACTACAGACGGCTCATCAAGAACAATCCCTTGACCTTTTACATAGATAAGTGTGTTGGCAGTACCTAGATCGATCGAAAGATCGTTTGAAAACATGCCACGAAGTTTTTTAAACATAATCTTCGTATTTCCTGAAAACGTGAGAATAAGATAAATTTTACTAAATGTACCAATGCCTAGCCTAATCAGCAAGGCATTGCTACAGAATCCTGAAGCAAATCAGGATTTTTATTCAATTTTTAGTTAGAAGTACCAATAATGTTACTTTCGCTGCGGAATATGACTCGATCATTGCCACGGAAAATACCAAAGGTCACGACTGTCGATGGATCTTCATCACCTTGCCCTCGCCAGTTGTATTGTAACCAAGGTTGGTCCTCATAACCTGATTCACAAGCGACATTCGTTTCACTTGTTTGTGGAGAGGTACTCGCTAATCTCAACCAAAAGCGCACTTGCTCTCGTAAATCTGGATTACTGGAATCTGCGATAGCTTCTAAATTACTTCTATCAACACCAGAATCAATACCATTTAAGTTAGATCCCGACAATGAAGAACCACTTGATGAACTCGGATCTGGCCAAATAGTTTGTTTGCAATAATTAGCACCATTAAATGTTGTCGCATTATCAGTATCACTAATAACAAAATCATTACCATTCCAATACTCAACGCGCAGTGGGACAGTGACACTTTGACCGACAGCCGTTCCAACACTGTCTAATACCATTCGGCCGTAGCGAACGTCTGGTTGGTTTTCAAATTCAATATTATTAGTGCCGTTAGAAAATTTAACATTGTCTCCTCCAGTGACACTCAAAGAAAATAATGTATTTGAGCTACCTCCAATGATTGGACCATCTGGTGTTGTTGAGATTGGAGTTACCTTAGATATATATTTAGTTATCTCAAAAGTATCAATCCATACGCATAATTGAGATGAATTATACTGAGGGCCATTTATGAAGCATTCAAACTTTCCTTCTGCGTTTTCTTTCCAGCTACTCTCACTCCAATTAAATAAGCTTCCATCAACAACCCGATCGTTAAGTAAACTAGAACCATTATACTGAGCAGAATAAATTACATCTGCAATTAAGTTATTAGTAAATAGCCCATAGTTATTTGTTGGCTCTCCATTTACATTTCGAGCTTCAATAATGAAATTTTGCTGAAAAGGTTGATTCATATAAGCAAACGACTGCTTAGTGGGATAAGTAATAGAGTCCATTAGTAACTTAAACTTTGCAGGATAAAAACGGCCTATCGATTTAGTTCCAAATTCAATCCCACCTTGAATCCCATCATAAAAAGTAGGACTTAACGCCTCAGATTTAAATAAAAGGCTTCCGACCTCTGAATAGGCCATATTATTGAATTCATAATAGCTATTCCTGCCGACATCTACGTAAACATCATTATCGATAGGAGCTAGTGGCGCTAGAATACCTTTCACTCCAGCCGTTGGAGTACTTAACTCGTATGATGGATATATAGATGAAAAAGGTGCCGATGGTTTAAAGAAGTTTTGTGTTACCGGTAAATTACAGAAATCAGTAGCAACACCGTACCTTACAGGCTTCACTTTTAGAGAAAATACGTCACCTGCAGCAACGAGTGCTGAACCTCCTCTGCTATCACCATCAATCGCAACATCACTACAAATTTCAAGCTTCCATGGCCTAGATTCAATATTTACTACCGCAGATAACAAGCCAGAATCAACAGGATAATCATTACAATCAAAACCTAAAGGACAAGTAAAGTTTGGGTCACTCAATGTAAAATGGGCAGATCCTGCTTCTTGGTAGGTTAAACTTGTTGTAGCTATACCTTGATTGAAAGTAAGGTCTATTTGGCCTGGATTTATACTGCCGGCTAACTCTAAATCCGTCCTTTCCCCTTCTGTAGGATTCGGCGAATCCAGTATGTATGAGGATACCTCTAACGTTTTACTGCCATTATAATCTTGAACTACATCGGGAGTTCCATCATTACAAGCGAGAACGTTAATATCAAAACTCTGTGATTTATTGGCAATAACCTGAACCGTATCGACTTCAAACTTAAATGGCACAAACTCAAAGTGTTCTTGCTCTGTCTCATTCAAGTTTTCGCTAGAAGCGGTAACATCAAACACATCCAAGTCAGCGCTATCTAGGTATAGCGTTTTCTCACCATCGACAAATGTTGAGCCAGTTATTGCACAATCAGCAGCGACTGACTTATCTGCAAAGGTAGACCAACATGCAGCTCCATTATCTTTTGCGTTAATTACAGCTGAGAAAGATTTATTGAAGCCAGAAACAGGACCATTATCATCTTCAACCGTAAAAGTTACAGGGATCCGCTCACAAGTTAAACTGTAATCAATTTGTGGAGTGACTTTTAGTGTGTAGTTTTTAGGAGGATCAAAGCATTGGTTAGAGCCTACAATCTGAGCATCATGATAGACAGTAATAATCGACGCAGTTACTGCTCCAGTTAAGACCGCATGATTATTAATTAATACCTCTTTTTCACTATATAATAACCCCTTAAAATTTGAGTGATTTGCAAGATTCACCCAACTAAAAATATTCCCATAGGTATATGGTAGATCATGAACAATCACAAGTAGTTGAGCATCACCTTGAATACCAAAAAAAGCACTGTTACTTAAAGAAAAACCCTTAGTGTGAATAATCACATTCTCACCCGGCGGAATAATTAATTCACCAAGGAGGTTAATGCTATCAATCCAATAAGTACCCGTATTAAAAATTGCTTTGCCTTTTTTATCTATCGTCAAAGAGCCCATAATCTCATCAGATTCATACGTTTTTGTTTCATCTTTTCCTACAATAACGGTCTCAAAATCAGGTGTCGGAGGTCTAAAGGATTCCAATGATAATTTATCAACCATTAAGCCAGATTCCGGAAAACACTCCGTTCCATCACAAGCTATTTTATTATTGTCATCATGAATATCGCCATCTAAAAAACCAACAAAACGACGGCCAGAAATCAAAGGAGATCCTGTGATCTTCGCTCTTTTTAAAATAGATAAGCTTGCTAATGAATTATTTTTCCATGTTTGAACTGGGCTTGGGAATAAATCACAAACAGGAGAACTGATTGGTTCTTCAAACATAAAGAATCCTGCTTTCTCAGCTGCGTGAGCTCGTTCAGAATCTTTATTCATATCCTCTTCAACAATAAAAGACACTTTATCTTTTTGAATATCACAACGGCGAAGCCATCCGCCATTACCTCCATTTCTTGAGTTCTTAGTCGCAACTAAAATTGGCGGACTATCAAAATTCCCTTCAGATATATCTGTATATGCAAGCTTACAACCTTTAGTTACAGGGTTGAAAATTTTATCTGTTTCATTTTTTGTTGTATTTGTTGTTTCAGCTTGACCAAGCCAAAATTTCTTACCATTAACAAACCCCGCACCTTGTCCAGCCACAAATGCCACTTTCTCATTATTATCAACTGAATTATTGCTCGTTACTTCGGAGCGCTCGAGAGCTAAACGAAACTGTTTTTTTTCCACAGCCCCTGCGTAACCAGTAAACCAAGCTGTCGCATTATTCTTCGTTTGTGGCTCAACTAAAATCCCAGGAACTGAAGTGAAATCTGATGACAAACCATACTGACTAAAATCAATAATTTCTCCAGTGCTACCTTCATTGTCACCTTTGGAGATTGTCCTTGATGTAAATAATGAATTAGCAACGATCTTAGAGCCATTACTTAGCTCTAAGACTCCTGGTTCCATTACAAAATAGTCAATATCTTGCATTGGTGCTTGCTTAAACTTAACCCAATGAGCGGCTTTTTCATGAGGAGCAATTACTTGCACTACATTAGCACCTTGATGAGTAACGTTAGATACACGTAATGATGAAGGTAACTCTGTAATTGATTGCGATTTATTTGTATTTTCTCTCTCAATTGTTGGCATAACAAAAACCAAAGGTGCAGGTTTGTCTGCCTCGTATGTATTTTTAAACGTTAATGTACAATTTACATTACCTTCTGAATCAATTGGGCATTCAGATGCGCTTAACCGACCGAATTCAAACTGTGGATCTCTATTAATCTCAGGATTTGGTATAAATTGTGAATCAGAGCAAGACAGAGAAGTTATATCTTCATCAGCTTCCGCCCATACTTTTAAATTACTACCTAAAAGAGCATAAAAGTTCACATTCTCTTTTTGTATCTCATTCCAAATATTGCCGTCGCTACTTTTATAATAAGTAATAACGCCAGAAGTGAGCCAATTTCCAGAATATTCATAACTTAGTGCAAGATAATAATCTTCATCCTCTTGAATTGCGCCATCATAAATAATAGTTGATAGTCTATTTTCCGCTGACCACAACCTATCTATCCCAAATAAACTAGGTTTACTTATATAAAGATCATTTTCATTGTCATCAATGGTAAATTGAACCGAAAAGTCACGTTCACTAGACACATCACAAGATAAATACGAGTCAGCTAAAACAAGAGGACTTACTAATAGTGAACAAATAAAAAACAGCCATTTCAAACATATTCTCATTGCCCTATCTCCTTTGCCCATACTTCTTGAACTCGTGTCACTTCATTTATTCCTGAACCACAGCTAGCCGTACTAATGATTTTAAAGTAGTGAATATCATTATCTTGATAGCGCACTTGGGTTTGCTCGCACTCTACTTGCGGCGTCGTACGACAACCACTGCCATCAAGCTGCATATTTGGCCTTCTAACACTGCCATCACAAATCGAATCATCGGCTCCCGACATCCCTAATGGAAACAGCTGCACTAATCCCCACTCCGCTCCTGAGTGCGCTAAAAACCACGCTTGAGTACCTAATACTTCTTTAGATACCGTATCGTGATTGCTAGTTTCGACTTTCAATAAATTTAATGATAGGTAGCCAACAACAACCATGACAACAACAGACATGATCAACAGGTTACCTTTTTGCTTTGCTTGATTATGGTACATTGATCACCTGCACATCATGTTGATATTGAGTTGTTTCACCTAAGTCATTTTCAAAAATTAAGGTCATTTTAATAGTACTATTACGATTTACCGATGCGCTTTGCGTAGTGAAATCGCCTGAAGAAACTTGATTTGCTAATTGAATCCCACTGCGGAATACGCCACCAAGTTGGATGCAATATTCAATAGGATTTGGACTATAAATAAATGCACGTTCAGAGATTGAACTTGAAATAAAAGCAGGGTTATTAAGTGCGTTAGGAAAGTTAATTGTAGAAACACTTCCAGATTGCGTCATTGATTCAATGCTCACAAATCGGTGGTTACTTTCATTAATTAAATCAGCTTGAGAGCTTGGGTTAATGGCCAACCTATGACCATTGAGATTAAACGTCGCATTAGAAAGTAATACAGTATCAATGTGCTTTTGACCAAATGCTGGTAATGCCAAATAGAAAGCGCTTGCCTCAACAGGAATAAAACTGACGCAATTACCATTTCCTGAGACTTCTACGCTATTTGGTACTGCATGACGCAGTTCTCGGCTCAACTTTTCAATGACAAACTTTGCCTGCATTTGGTTATCTTGACGATCAATGCTGTCGTTATAACTTTGAAAACCCAGTAGTAAGGTATTACTGGCTGCGAGGGCAACAATCCCGACCACCACAATAGTTAAGATCAACTCGATAAGGGTAAAACCACGAATGCGCTTCATTAATAATTCCCTCGATAAGCACTAAAAGTATATTGAGCATGGCTGCTTGCATACAGGGTAATATCGATCTTTTTGAACTGAGTTATTGCTGTTGCACTATTATCTACATCTGCATAAGCGACATTGATTTCAACCGTAAAATTTTTATATTCAGCGGCACTGTCTTGATCTATTAAACGATTTAACGAGTAATTAGCTAACCCTGAAGTACATTGAGCAGCCTCTCCCCAGCATCCAATAAAATCATCAACATCATTAAAAATAGTAGAATGGCTAGTTGTATTTTTTTCTGTAACACTATCTCGCCCAAGTTCATTAGGACTTGAACACACATCAGGTGCCGTAACTTCTCCGCAGCGATACGCTCCCCCATTAGGATCACTGTGTTCATCAAATTGACGACTTAAGATATCGGTCATAATTGAATGACCTAGCGCAGCAGCTTGAGCTTGATAAGTAGCTTGATGCGATTTAGTTGAAGAGCTAAATACACCAGAAACCAAGACTGACAGAGCGAAACCTAGAATTACAATTCCAACGATGGACTCTATTAGTGTGAAACCAATTTGGTTTACTCTCATTCGACTCATATCCCACATCCTTCATCTTGAACTGAACGATAAATAAAGCCTTCACTATTAATGCACACAGAGCGGCTTTCATTTGAAGAAGGTGACGTTATGGTGATGCGACAATCACTGTCGGTACAAAGAGTGGTGGTTGCGGATGAAGTAACTATTGCAGGTCTTCCAAGTAAATCAAACGATAACTCAGAGACTGTGCCGTTTACTGAATTAAACACATATTTTAATTTGATTAACTCTAATTCTTGCTGATTTGTCTCTTTTGAATAATCAGAAAGTACCGCGCTGTTCATACCCTGATTTTGGCACGACTGAGCGACACCAAATTGTGTAGGTGACATGATAATTGAACGACAACTAGTACTATCAATTGCAGTATTGGTTTGCATCGCTGTGATTTGAACTTGACGCAGAATAGAGAGTACTTGCTCTTGTGCTGCCGCCGAAGAGAAACGGCTCGCCCCCATGTATTTAGTGGATGTATAGACACCAATAATAGCGAGCAGCACTATCACAACGATCAGTTCCACCAGAGTAAAACCACTAATTTGGGTTTGTTGTTTCAAGCTGTTTTTATTGAGAGGAAAAGTCATCATCCGTTACCTTATTGCTTCCTGTTACTAGGATAAAGTAATTTATAGAGATAGCGAGAGTTTGTTAATTTTTGATACAAAAAAGCCAGCGGAGATCGCTGGCTTTTGATTATTTAGCTTTAACTATTAACAAGCATCAACACCTGCAGCAGTAATTACTGGCGGGGTATCTTTGTCAGCAGCTTCAGTGTATGTCACGCTACAAGAATCTTTAGATCCTGATTTAAAGCCATAAGTAACAGAGCTATCAGTAGTCTTACCACCACTAATTACACTCCAATCGTCATTAAGGCCTACAACAGCAACATTAATTCCACCACTTGCAGCTACTGGATAACCAAAACTGATAGTTACACCAGCAGCAGATGCAGTAGCAGGAAGAGCACTAGGATTACCTGTCGCTTCATTACCATCAATCGCCGCTTTACCATAAACGATACCAGCAGCACCAGACATTGCGCCTTTTAGGCCTTGCAGTGATGATGCACGTGCATCTGATTGTAGGTTAAGGAATTTAGGTGCCGCAGTTACTGCAAGAATACCTAGAATAACGATTACTACTACTAGCTCAATAAGGGTGAAACCACCTTGTCTTTTCATGTTACTACTCTCTTTTATTATAAAAAGTGATGGAACTTAATCGTTGCCACCATTATTGTTAAAACAGTTACTGCTATACGCCACTGGTTTAAGCAGTTTTCATTTAGCACCTTTATGAACAACACGATCATAAAGGCATTAATTCTTTATTGCAGAGTCACTACCACACGGCCAGATTCAGGCTCATAGGTAAAGAAGTGCCCTTCGTTTTCTTGTTGCGTATATTTACATTGATTGCGACTATTTTCGCTAATCACTTCTGCTAAGTATTTCGCTTTATTGTCATTGCTGTCATCTGTCACGTATGGCGCATTTTGCAATAACATTTCCATCAACAAGATACATTCTTTTGCCGTTAATGACGTTGGGTAGCTCCCAGTATCATTACCATCTAAATCTTCACGTGGTGAAATTGGGTAACCAGGACGAAAATCCACTTGATTTGCCTGAGATGGATCTGTTAGCCAAAACTCAGTGCCATCATAACTAACCGCATTGTAGCTATCTGTTCTTGGACGAGCTTCCGCTTCCCATTGTGCTCTTGCAGAAAGCACCGCCGTTGCATAACCACCTGCAACGCCTTCAATACTGGCTTTTTTTGCTTCAAGGCTAACATCTAAAAATCGAGGTAATGCCACTGTTGCCAGCAAACCTATTACAACAATCACAATCACTAGCTCAACCAGTGAGAAACCTTTTTGGTGCTTCATCGTAATGCTTCTCTCTCTATTCTTATTTTCGTTCTGAATTGTAAGGGATTATACAAAAAAAAACACAGTGTTCGTCAAAAAAATGCCCATTAATTTTTAATTCAAAAAACCGACATTAACTTTAAAAACACCATTCGATAACATTACAGAAAACACCTTACCATTCGGTATTCTATAATCACAGCGATATTGTTCTTTCATGCTAGTATTTTTATTTATTTCGATACGGTCCGCATAAACCTTGTCTTTATTTGGTAATAAAAGAGCTAACCATGCCTGACAATCCACATCATTATCACTAAGCACTACTGGCCAGCCTAATGATGAAAATTTTACATCTATACCATCTTTTATCATGGAGTGAGGCTGTCCATTCACCACCCAGTAATTTTTGAATTCATTCGCTGAGGATAATATCTCCCGACTGGTCATCGTCAATGCAGTATCTTCAACTTCAGGCTCTATTATCTCCCACTGGTATAAAATAACAGCAAGTAAAATAATCACCAGAGCCCCCCATATGATTCGGGTTGCAGACATAATTAACCGCCTTTTACCACATCTAACATATTCCACATAGGCAAGAAAATACCTAGTGCTAATATCAGAACCATACCCGATACAATCACCAACAACAGCGGTTCTATTCTTGCTGTTAAGGTTTTTAAATCATAATCGACTTCACGGTCATAAAAGTCAGACACTTCCAATAGTAAGTCATCGATTTGCCCGGTCTCTTCACCTACCGCAATCATCTGTTGAACAAGCGGTGTGAAAATTCCACTTTGTGCTGCGGTTGCTGACATACTGGTGCCCGATTCAATTCCATTTTTCATTTCAAGCAATCTGTTTTCTAAGTACTTATTACCCAGAGACTCCGCAGAAAGAGCAATAGATTGATTTAATGGCACCCCTGATTTTAGCATCAGAGCAAAGGTTCTTGAGAAACGTGACATTTGCGCTCGTGTAACAATATCGCCAACAATAGGAATTCGTAATCGAAATTTATCCCATTTTTCACGCCCGACATCGCCACTGATCCAAGATTGAAAAGCAACAAACATTCCGGCCATTCCACCGAGCATAAAGTGCCAATAATTTACAGAGAAGCTCGATGTCGCCATTAAAATCCGCGTTGGTAATGGCAGTTCAACACCAAAACGAGCAAACATTGAGGTAAATTGTGGAATAACTTTAACGTTCAGTACTAACATCGCTAAGAAAATAAAACTCAACACAAAAATAGGATAACGCATCGCTGATTTAATTCGCTTACGTGTTTCCATCTCTTGTTCATAATAATTTGCAAGCTGTAATAATGCCTGATCTAAACGACCAGTATTTTCACCAACATGGATCATTGAAACAAATAAAGAGCTAAATACCTGTGGATGCTGCTGCATTGATACCGATAAGCTTCGACCATTAGTTAAATCAGTAGTCACTTCTTCTAATGCTTTTTTGAGCAGTTTATTATTACTGTTTTGCGACAAACCATTCATCGCCCTCAACAATGGTACCCCTGCCTTTGTTAAGCTATACATTTGGCGACAAAAAATCACTAATACTTCTAAAGGAATATTAGGTTGAAACCATTTTTTCCAATCAGAAGCACTCGAATTACCACCAAATTTACTTGCTCGAATAGAGGTCGGGATCACTCCATCATTCATCAACTGTTCAGCGGCGGCTTCTTGTGATACCGATTCGACGGAGCCTGATACTTGCTCTCCGCGTCTGTTACGCCCGCTGTATTTAAATATTGCCATGCTCTATGCCTACATCAATATTGGCTGATGGGAAGCGGCATTATCTCCTTCCCCTAGAACCATCACTTCATCAAGACTGATGATGCCATTCATGGCTAACTCCATGGCTGATGCTAATAATGGTTTATAATCTGCATTTTCTCGTGCTTTATGAGAAAAACCCACAGCATCATTAGCTCTTAATGCATCCATCATGGGTTGATCCAATTCCAGTAGTTCGAAAACACCGATACGCCCACGGTAGCCAGTTAAATTACAGCTTTGACAACCATGCCCCCTCTGAAATGGGACTGAAACTTGATTTGGGAAACGTGTCTGCACCCATTGTTTACGAGCGTCATCTAAATTATCAACCCCAGAGCAATCCGGACAAATTTTCTTAACGAGTCGTTGAGCCAATACTGCACGAACCGCGCTCGCTACCAAATACCCAGGCGCGCCCATATCCATCATACGCAACGCACTGTCTACCGCGTCATTGGTATGTAATGTTGATAATACTAGGTGACCGGTTAGGGCTGCTCGCAATCCAATCTCTACGGTTTCTTGATCACGCATTTCACCAATAAGAATTATATCAGGATCCTGACGTAGGAAGGTTCTTAAAATTTTAGCAAACGTTAAATCAATCTTACTATTTACTTGAACCTGGTTAATTCGAGGTAGACGATACTCTACTGGGTCTTCCGCAGTAATGATCTTCTTACTTGGCTGATTAAGCTCACTCAACGCACCATATAGCGTTGTCGTTTTACCAGAACCTGTAGGCCCTGTTACTAAGATCATACCGTGAGGGCGACGTAGTTGTTTACGTAATCGAACTAAAAGATGTTCAGGTAAGCCTGAGTATTCTAATTCACGAATACCTGATGTTTGGTTAAGTAAACGCATTACTACTGATTCGCCATATTGTACTGGCATGGTTGAGAGACGAATATCAACCGATTGACCACGGGACTTTATATTAAAGCGCCCATCTTGAGGTAAACGTTTTTCAGAAATATCCAAGTTAGCCATAAGCTTTAAACGAAGTACTAAAGCAGAAGCGATATTGACTTCATTAAGTAGCGTTTCGTGTAAAACACCATCAATACGCTGACGCAAACGTAATACTTTATCATCAGGTTCGATATGAATATCCGATGCACCAACTTGAATTGCATCTTCAAATAAAGAATTAATTAATTTAACAACGGTAACTTCATCATTATCGGTATCTGTAATACCAAAATTAAAGTCATTGGTATCTTGATGTTCAGATTGTAATTGTTCAGCAAAAGAGGCGATCTCTTTAGTTCGACGATAAAAACGGTCAAAGCTATCAACTAATTGTCTTTCTGATGCGATAACCATTTCAATTTGATAGCGCTGAAGTTGCGAAAACAGTGCTTCTTGAGCGGAGAGATCGGCAGGATCACTCATTGCTACACGAATGGTATCTCCCTTTTGACTGATCACTAGTGCTCGTAATCGACGAGCATGAACCTCTGGTAATAGCTGTACTGCAGCAGCATCAATATCTGCACGGTTTAAATCAACCAAAGGAACATCTAATTGCTGAGATAGAAAGGCCAACATTTGCTTTTCAGATAAGAAGCCTAACTGTATTAGCGTACCACCCAGTTTTCGTCCTGTTTTCTTCTGTGCTAACAGGGCTTGCTCTATCTGCTGTTCAGTAACAATGTTTTCTTCGACTAATAGATCACCAAGTCTTTTTCTTAACTTAAGACGCATTATTCATTTCCTTCCATTGTTGCTAATAATTTAATTCTATCTCTTATGAACACCTGAGATGAGCGAGATAATCCAGGTTTAATCAATGCGGCTTGATAAGTCTCGTACGCTTTCTTTACTTGCGCCTCTCTTTCATAAACTATCGCTAGGCCAAGCCACCAGCGACCATTATCGGGTTCTTTCTCTACTAGCATTTGGTAACTTTCTTTTGCCAAGTCCATCAGCTTTAGCTGTTGAGCCAATCCGCCACGAGTAGCAAGATAATCAACATCGGCCTCTACAGGTATGAACTCTAACACTGACAAAGCGGCTTCAGGCTGTTTTTCTTTTTGCAATAAACTCGACAACGCTAAACGCAAAGAGACACTGTTATGGTCAAGCTTAATCCCTTGTTGTAATACCGCCGCAGATTCTTGTACTTCTCGCTTGCCATACAATAATGCCGCGAGTTTCTTTCGTGATTCCTCATCACTAGGCTGATATTTTAAAACCGTATAGTACGCTTTCATTGCCTCTTTAAAATCAGATCTACCTAAAGCATTCTTAGCAACTTCACGACTTTTTTGAGCTAAATCTGATGGTAATAATTCAACTTCTTCCACAAAAAAATCTTCTGTTGCCTTCTCTTGTGGGGTCTTGGGGATGACCGACTCTTTTTTAGGTGTTACTGATGCTGTTTTTGTATTCGCGGTATAGCTAACAGCCGATGTAGTAACTTTTGCAGGCTGCGCTTCTCTATTTTCTGATTTCTGTTCTCTCGCAATAGAAATGGGCTCAAGTGCTTTATCTTTATAAATAGAGCTGATCTCTTTATTGGCTACTTTTTGCGTAGGCGAGAGAGATAAAATAGGTGCTCCTGTCAATACTCGTGTAGCGGGCACCTCTTCTTGAATAGGGTTTGAAGTATCACCTAAGCTCGCCCAGCCAATAAGAGAGAGTGAACTAATCACTCCAATAGCAAAAAAGAAAGAGGCTTTAAATTTAGATTCAACATTTGGAATATGTGCTGGAGAAATGCTCTTTTGAACACCTTCATTTACATCTTGTTTAGTAATATTCAACAAGGCTTTATTAGTGGCACTCACTATGCTCTCCAACCCCAAAATGTGGGGAAATAATACGTAGGTTTGGCGGTATCAGTCGTATCTAAAATGGCATTAAATACGGACTTAGCTGATACTGTCTCTAACTCTTCAGAAAAAGAAATAAGTAGCGCTTTATGGCATAGTTGATTAATTAATCGTGGTACGCCACCACTTGCTCGCCAAATAGCTTTCATCAGTGAAAGCGTAAAGGGGTTATTCTCACAGCCAGATTCAGACATTCTATAATTAATGTAGGCTACGGTTTCACTCACATTTAATGTGCGTAGCGATGCAGAAAAAGTAATTCGCTGTCTAAGCTGACGTAAGTGGTATTGCTGTAATCTCTCATCTAGTTCTGGCTGTCCAAACAAAACAATTTGCAATAACTTGGTATAGTCAGTTTCAAGATTTCCAAATAGACGCAAGGTTTCTAGAGCGTCATCACTGAGTGCTTGTGCCTCATCAAGAAAAACAACAGCGGTTTTTCCTTCCGCTTGTAAATCAATCAGCCGATCATGAATGCGGTCAGTCAATGCGACACCATCACCGCCTTGATCAATCCATAGCTCTTTAGCTAATGCTTGACGTAACTCATGACCATTCATCATCGGATTTGGAAGATAAAGTAACTCAACATTCGCAGGTAACTGACTCATCAACATTCGACAAACTAGCGTTTTACCCGTGCCAATCTCACCAGTAACTTTAATGACTCCCTCTCCCATAGAGATGGCAGACAATACCATTTTTATCGCCTCATAATGAGGCAATAATCCATGAAAAAGAGAGGTATTCGGCGTTAAGGTAAAAGGTAACTGCTTTAAACCGAAATGTTGTTCATACATAAACGTTGTGATTACTCGTCAGGGAACCATTCTTGCAATAAATCACGAGAACGCTCTAACTCTTCTTGCCAAGTATCAACACCAACAACCGTTGGTTTTAATAAAATAACCAGTTCTGTTTTTTGAGTAAGTTGACTTACATTACGGAATAAATGACCTAATGCAGGGATATCACCTAAGAATGGAACTTTAGATACTTGGTCAACAGTTTGAGATTTCATCAAACCACCAATAACCACCACATCGCCACTTTTTGCACGGATAACAGAGTCAGACTCACGGATTGAGCTTTTCGCTAGCGGTAGCTGAAGCACACCACCTACATCACCCAAACCGATCTCTTTAATTTCAGTTTCAACATCAATAACAGAAGGATGTACATGCAACATTACATTGCCTTTGTCATCGATTTGAGGAGTCACATCTAATGAAATACCAGAGAAAAATGGAGTTAGAGTCACTTCCGGTGATGCATTTGAATTATCACCACTGCCTGTAACGCTTGATACGTCAGTAACAAAATATTCATCACGACCGACTTTAATTACGGCTTTTTGATTATTTGCAGCAGTAACACGAGGACTCGAAAGTACATTCAAATCACCTTGAGTATCCATAAAACTAAGAACCGCTTCAAAATTCCCATCTGAAACAGTGATGTTAGTTTGGCCTCCTAATAAGGACCCAATCGCATCCATACCCGGTAAAGCCCCAGCTGTTGTTCCTGGAGTTTGGCCGAAGATAATATCCGTACCACCAATTGAACCGGTTAAATTTGACCAATTAATACCTTGCTGATAGCCGTCACTTAATGTTACTTCAAGCAATTTAGCTTCTAAAATAACCTGACGTTGCAAGCGTTTATGAGAAACACCTAAAAATTGTTTAACTTTACGTAACTCATCAGGAGAGGCGGTAATAGTAATAACACTCGCTTGTGGAGAGGTTACAACACTACGACCTGAACCATTTCCGATCATCACTGATACTGCTTTCTCTAATTCTGTCCAGAAGTCACTTTCACTGGTGGTTTCAATTTCAGTTCCGCCAGTAGCAGAAGATGATGAAGACGAATTACCGCTTGAATTTGAGTTATCACTATTACTTGATGATGAATTGCTATCAGAATTAGTAATAGAGCCCGTTGTTATCGTCGTTAATGAGCGACCTTTACGAGTAAGCTGCAAATAATCAATAGGGATTGTTTCTGTGCGGATTGTCGCTGGATAAACTTGTAATATTTTATCTGACTTTACAATTTCATAGCCATACAAATCTTCAACCGAAGATAAAACTTCGTCTAAGGTAACATCATTAACATTCATTGTTATACGACCAGAAACTTTAGGATGTATTACAACGCTGTATTCAGTGCCTTTAACGAGACTAGTAAAGAAAGCTTTAGCGCTGACTCCGTTAGCTTTTACTCTAAAACGTTTAACTGGTTCATCTATTTCAATACTCGGCGCATTCAAATCAGGCATTAAATCAGCCTGTACTGAAGCTGGCAAATCAGCTAATAACTGGCCACCATTTTCATTAATAGATTGATCTAAAGTCTGTTTAATTTCAACGGGATCACGGTGCCCCATTGAGCAGCCCGCTAATGACGCTACCATGAAGCTAATGATGACATTACGTACTTTCATTATTACAAACCTTAATTCTTAATATCTTGTGAAAATAGAGAAAGTTGCCACTGCTTACCAGAACGGCCAATCGAAACGCTTTCTTCGTTAATCGCTAATAAAGTGTAACCTGATATTTTGTCGCCTTTTGTCACTGACTTATCATCCAGCACGGCATAACAATTTGACTGCCCAGTACAACTGATTGCTTGTAATGAAGGAAAATACTGGCGTTTCTTAACCACTTTTTTCTTTACTGGTTCTGGTTTTATCCAACTTAGAGGCTCAGTAGGATCATGCCCAACCGTAGCATCTGATGCGTAAGACGAAGCTGAGAATAGCAATAAAACTAAAAAAATATTTTTCATATTAGCCGCCAATAAATCCTTTACTCGAACCTAGCGTATAAACCTCTATGCTAAGTTCTGCTATTGGGTATTTTTTAACTTCATAGTTAAAATTTCGCCAATAATACTTCACAGGCAACGCTTCTAAACTAGATAAATAAGCTTCTATATCAAAATAGTTTCCTGATAAAACCAACTTCACAGGATGAATGTAATAGCCAGCAACATTATTTTCATCCAATAAACGCTCTGAACGTAGCGTACTCATTGAAAGTAAGGTTAACTTTGATGATTCTTGTAGCACGGTTTCCAGCAGCTGAGCCATTTGACTAGGCGATACTAAAGCAGCCACTCGATTTGAAAGCAATTCTGCGAGATCTTGACTCTCTAGCGTTAACGCTTGGTATTGTTCATTAATCTCTACATTTGGATCTTTTTGTAGCCTAAATTGAGCCAATTCAATTTGTTGCTTTAACGATGAAATCGAGTTGTTTAAACGGGTAATATCTCGTTCCACTTTTTGATATTGGGCGATTTTAGGTTCAACAAGAAAGGTTAATGAAATAAAAATCACAGCAACCCAACCAACTAAAGTAATTAGTATTTTTTCTCTTTGCGAAAGTGCAGAGAATGCCTCTTTGGCTTTAATCCAATGTTCCATGATTATTCCTTTGCCACTTTAGTGTTTAAGATAAATGACACTAAGCCTTTCTCATCTGTTTTGATTTCTAATTGGTCGAAGGTTCTGCCCACTAAGTGCAGTTCACTTTCAAAGCTTTGCACCCAATTAGGGATAACATCTGGCGTTCGTGCATAACCCGTAAAGTTAACATCTTCACCTGAAATATAGATTTTTGTCAGAGAGATATTTCCTTTTCCGAGTTGAGTTAAGTTACTCATAACACCGGAATAACCGATCTGCATTCCCTCATCAAAATTATCAATCACTTTCAACGATGCACGTTTCGATTCAATGTCTTCTTTTAAGCGCTTAATTGCCGCTAATTTTGCAGCAGAAGGTTTATGCCCTTCTAGTTTTTTATTTAATACTGACAATTCTTGTTTATGGCGACTTTCTTGAGATGCGAGCAATTGCGTGCGTTCTTCTAAATTGATTAATTTCCACTGATAAAAACCAACAATCATCGCCGCAATAACAAGGCCTACACCCCAGCTAATCATTACATTTTGTAGAGTGAAATAATCCGCTTTCGGTTTTAATCTATCACTGTATAAATTGACACTTGATTGATTAAATAATCCAAGCCAAGCTAGCAATTCTCCAGATCGAAATACTCGTGGTTCATCAACCAAAAGTGAAGCAACTTTCACACCTAAACGATTCTGTAATTCTGATGCTAAAATCGCATCGTCTTCATCATCACAACGAAAGTATAAGTGGTTAATATTAACGCTATGCAGCTGAGCACTGAGATAGTCCAATGAGCGTTGTAATTCCAATGCTAAGCTATCTAATTGAAAGCTATTTGCATTATCACCCGTTAATGGAGCCATAATTCCACGTAAAGAACGGTTGAGGTGCAAACGCTCTTCACTAAAAGCAAGTAACTTAAATTCAGCTGATTTATTGTGGGTTAATAGCATGAAGCTATCGTCTTCTTTTTTGGCGTGCCCCCAAACCAATTCATCAGGGGTGACATTGACGATATTAATTGAAAGCGGCTTTAGTAACTCAAGTAGGGCTTGAATCGTAGCTAATTGAGAAATGTATACTTGCATCTTGCCATTAATCGTCTCGATTCCATCAGCGACAATATCTGCAACACGATCAGAGATCAGATCCTTAACTAAAAAAGGTAAAGCGCCAACCAACTCTTCTTTTGGTAGATTCGGGTTATCAATTTGGAAAGATTGGTATAAATGCGAACCTATCACAATATTCGCATTACAATCTGATATAGCCATATCCTGACAAGCACTAATTAGAGCTTCTTTCCAATTATGTGATTGTTCAACAGGAGTAAAGTGATGTGATTTAAGTTCATCATTAGCATCACTTTTTGCGATATAAATACCACCTTGCAATATCACAATCGATGTTGTTGTCTTTACTGAACGAGATAGCTTCAGTTTTTTTAATGCATCCATCATATTCATTATATTGCTCATTTCTCTACTGCGTTATTTCAATGGTATTAACAAGCCAAGACATATAGCGCAAGATAATACAACATTCTATTCCTGTCTGATATGAGATTATCTACAAATTAAGAAAGTTCCTACTTTCCCCATCGATTTCTTCTTTTTGGTATTGATATTTTTTCCTGTTGGTGGAATAGAGCAACTTCTGCTTCAAAAATTCGGCCTTGCCCTCCTTCAACACCTAACTCTTTTAATAATTTAAGTTCTTTCTTACTTTCAATTCCCACTGCCAATACTTTAGCGCCGGTATTCTCGCACGCGCCCAATAAACTACGTACAAATAACTGATTCTCATATCGCTGGTGAATATCTTTCATTAAGCTACGGTGAAGCTTAATATAATCAACCTTCAAGTCTTTAATGTAGTGAGTGCTTACTATTGTTCTTCCTGCTTGTTCGACAACTAATTGACAGCCAAATCCTTTTAATAACTTAGCGATAGGTCTTACCGCATCTAAATACGTCACTACCTGACCTTCAGTTAACTCGAAACTCAGTCGTTGAAGTTGAGCTCTAGGAGTTTGTAATAACCTATTTTTAAGCTGTCGTACAAATACAGGATTTTGTAAACTCTTAACTTGTAGGTGTACAGAAAAATGATGTTGAGAAAAATCAGGATCAGCAAGCAACGGGAATACCTGCTTCAATACTGCAATATCTAACTTTATTTGGTAACCAACTTGTTCTATCGCGGGTAAGAAACGAGAGGCTTTAATTTGCACTCCATTTTCATCTTTTATCCGAGAAAAAAGCTCAAAGTGAAGAGTCTCAAGCCCATTATCTTTAAAAAGAAAAGTTGATTGCTTATACAGCACTAATTGTTCTTGCTCAAAAATAGCATCAAATAGGTTTCTCCAACGAACACTACCTAAGCTCTCAGTCAGTTGTTGTTGCTTTTTAAATAGAGACCAACTGTTATTGTTCTGTAATAGTGCACTACGATGAGCCATATCTAACTCATCCATTAAGCGACCTCTTCTTTCTGAACTTACGTACATACTGACGCCTATGTGACACCAATTATCAGAATCCAAGCTTTTTGGCGGCGATATTTTCTCTACAATTTTTAAACATTGAGCCGCGATTACTTTTGCTTCTTTAAGAGATTGCTGAGGGATAAGTAATGCAAAATCAGATTGATAATAACGAGAGAGAACGCTATCACTGTAACGCTGGATTAAATTATTCAGTTGCTTACCGACTTCAACAATGAGTTCATCACCAACCGCTTTCCCTTGTTCTTCAACTAAGTCTTCCCAACCATTTATTTTCAATAATAAAAGAACACCTTGACTGTCTGATTCTTGTAATGTCGATTCGAGTTTACTGTCGAATAAAACTCGATTCGCAGAGCCTGTCAATTGATCTAAAAAAGTATGGGTACGAATAAACGTATCGAAGCGACTGCGCTCTTTTCGTGCGTCTTTTAATTCAGTGATCACACTATCAAGCGCTAAACTAGCCGTTGCTGGCCATTCTTCTTCGTTACCAACAGCATAATCATCTAACTTCCCAGCTAATAGCATTCTGCCTCGTTCTTCTAATAATTCAGAACCATGCAGTTGTTTCCTTAACCAGACCACTCCCCATAATAATGAGACGATAATGACAGCAATAGCTGCTGTTATTGAAAATAGAGCACCTAAAGAGTAGGCAAATGCACTATAGGGAGGTACTGATTTAAAGGTAATTGAATACCCTTTATTCATCTGAAGAGGTAGCGTGTTTGTAGAGAGTAAACTGCCATCAGGGATAACCGCTAATGTTTGAAACGAATAAACAACACCAGTAGGAGAAGATAATTCCATACTCACTACACTACTTGCTTTCAATAGTTTAGGTAGCCACTTAGCCATTGATTCTGCTTCTTCTGGATGTAGTAACTCTTCATCTACAACATTCACTACACCAGTCAAATAATGCTCAAGGTATTCATTACCAATTTGCTTAAATGAGATGGTTCCACCAATAAACAAAATGAAGATTGCAGCTGACACCATTAATGTGACAAATGATATTAAGCGATTGCTTAGGCGTAAACTTGGGGTCTTTCTCATTAAACTTTTCTTCCTTGAAAAAATCTGATTGTGAATAATGCCACAATTAAACATGTAAGATTTAGAACTATCTCTAAATGCGTATTAGATATAATACAAATATTTCACCAACATCTCTATACAATGCCCAAAGTCAGTAACAGAACACTTATAAATCTGCACAAACCCTAGATCATACAAGGTAGATACGTGAATATTGAATTCAATGCTAAAAAATTATTAACTTTTTTCCTCTCCATTATTACTCTACTTTTCGTGGCAAACTCCTTTGCTATCTTTTCCGAACATTACTTAACGTATTCTCACATTGAAACAATTATCCGTTTATTTAATGTCGATAAAGAAATGAATATCCCAACACTGTACTCTTCTTGTGCAATGATCGTTGCCAGCCTTTTACTCGGTCTTGTTGCTCATATTCATGCAAAACAGCATGACGCCTATTTGGCTTGGGCTGGCTTAAGTGGCATATTTCTTTTTCTTGCTCTCGATGAAATGACAGAGCTTCATGAAATGTTAGTAGGCCCTGTTCGTAATTCTTTAAATACAAGCGGTGTGCTTTATTTTGCTTGGGTAATTCCTTATGCGGCCTTACTGCTCATTTTTACGTTAACCTATTTTAAATTCTTGTTTAGACTGCCAACCAAAACCCGCAATCTTCTTATCTTATCTGGTGTTATTTACGTTTCAGGGGCATTAGGATTTGAGCTGATTGGGGGTAAAATCTCTCAGTTACACGGTATTAACTCATTAAATTATGCCGTTAGCTATACCATTGAAGAAACATTAGAGATGCTTGGTATCGCTTTTCTAATTTATACCGCCAGTAGTTACATTGCTGAGCAATTTCCAAATTTAACCTTAAAGTTCAGCAAGTAATACCAGGATACGCCGATAAAAAAAGCCTCGATAAATTCGAGGCTTTTTTATTTATAACAACATCTACATTCTATGATTAGAACGGAATGTCGTCATCGAAGTCCATTGGCGGCTCATTATATTGAGGCTGAGCAGCCTGTGGTGCTTGTTGTTGAGGGGCTTGCTGCTGTTGCTTTGGTGCAAAATTATTTTGCTGAGCAGGCTGTTGAGGTTGACCCCAATTTCCTTGCTGTTGTTGACCACCAGCTGGAGCGCCTTGGCCTTGACCACGACCACCAAGCATTTGCATTACGCCATTAAAGCCTTGAACAACAACTTCTGTAGTAAAGCGATCTTGACCATTTTGGTCTTGCCATTTACGTGTTTGAAGTTGACCTTCAACATAAACTTGAGAGCCTTTACGTAAATACTCACCCGCAACTTCCGCCAACTTACCAAACAAAGACACACGGTGCCATTCTGTTTTTTCACGTTGTTCGCCAGTTGCTTTATCACGCCATGATTCAGACGTTGCAATTGTAATGTTTGCTACCGCACCGCCACTTGGCATGTAACGGATTTCAGGATCTTGCCCTAAGTTACCAACAAGAATAACTTTATTAATACCACGGCTGGCCATAGTTTGCTCCAGATAGATTAGGGGCGCATTCATAGCACCCGGTTATATATACAGTAGTCTTCAGTCTAACACGTTCAAGGTTATTTCTGATACCCCTAAAAATAGGATCCATTTCATAAAGCATCACAATTGAACAGCCTTTAAAGCAGGCTTCACCCCTTAAACGACTAAAAACTTTGAGTTACTCAAAAATATGAGACACCCTCCGCAAATAAAAAAGAGTAGGATGTCATTTTTTTGACGAAAAGCTAACTTTAATCAGCAATCCATCCTTTATAATGAATACAATAATTTAAATGCTTAAATTGGAGCGATATGAAACAACAAAATATTCAAGTGCTGACGAATAGCTATCGCACCCTAATAAAGACATTTGATTTTATAATTATTAATGCTGTTCTTTCTTTTATTATCCCAACAGAAACTGCGATTGATCTTAGTGCTGGGTTATTATTTTCAACTCTTTACCTTTTAGTCAGTGAGTATATTGGTCTATACACGATCAACCCTAAAAGAGAACTAGCTAAATACCTTTTAAAAGTAATAATTTCATTAACTCTTACTATTGCTGCGTTCTCCTTTCTAAAACTGAGATTTCTTCAATTTGAAGGGATTAATATCAGCAACCTATCACCTTCAATATACTTACAATGGTACCTAATAGTATTTGGCTCTTTATCGCTATCTCGCATTGTCTGTACTTGCTTCTATCGATTATTCATTCTACCGAAGATGGAAATTAAAAATATTGCTATCATAGGGTTAACTCCTGCTGGGCTTTCAATTGAGAAAGCGTTAATTGAAAAGTATAAAAATCAAAAAGTTAACATTAAGTTTTACGATGATCGTTCTGATGAGCGCTTTAGTTATGTCGCAAAAAGTGAATATGCAGGCAAAGTATCAGCAGCAATTGAAAAAGTAAAAAACAATGAAATAAAAGACGTCTATATTGCACTACCTATGGTAGCAAAAGACCGCATTAAAGCCGCTATCTTGCAATTATCAAACTCAACAGTTAATGCTTATATTGTCCCTGATTTATACACTTATAACTTAAGTGTTTCTCAAATTTCACGTATTGGTAATGTACACACATTCAGTATTTTCAGCTCTCCTTTTGAAGGATTAGGAGCAATAACAAAGCGTATCGAAGACATTGTCGTTGGCTCTCTTATTACATTATTAATCTTACCTGTTTTATGTATTGTCGCTTTAGGGGTGAAATTAAGCTCTCCAGGTCCTATCCTATTCAAACAGGATCGCTATGGTTTAGGTGGGAAGAAGATTAAGGTTTGGAAGTTTCGTTCCATGAGAGTCATGGAAAATTCAGAAATAGTAACTCAAGCAACCAAAAACGATCCGCGTGTGACTCGCTTTGGGAGCTTTATTCGTAGAACCTCTTTAGATGAGTTGCCTCAATTTATTAATGTACTGCAAGGCAGTATGTCAATTGTAGGACCAAGACCTCACGCTGTTGCCCATAATGAGGAATATCGTGTATTGGTTGATAACTATATGGTAAGGCACAAAATCAAACCAGGCATTACAGGTTTGGCACAAATTAATGGCTACCGTGGTGAAACAGATACATTAGATAAAATGGAAAAGCGAGTTGAGTATGATATTAAATATCTTCAAAATTGGTCGCTTCCTCTGGATATTAAAATCATCTTTTTAACCGTATTTAAAGGGTTTGTAAGTGATACCGCTTATTAAACCTAAGTACACCTTAAGCCTTTTATTGCTAAACTTTTATATGTTTGGCAGTACTGCTTACGCCTATTTAACACCAAAACCTCATATTGGACCTGCCGGTATTGAGTTTCAAAGCAACGTCGACCTTGATTATGGCTATGACGATAATGTGAATTTTCAATCTGAAAAAACAACACAAGTAGAGTCTGATTTCTTTAATGTAAAACCATTTATTCAATTAAAAGGCGTTCGTGGCGCTGACGTTTATACTCTTCAATATTCTGGAGATTATCGCCAATACCAAGAAGAAAGCACTTCTGACGATTATGATGATCACACAATTAAGTTTATTGGCGCCTGGAAAAAAGGCTTCAATAGTGACTTATTATTTACTATTGAAAATCAATTTGGTCATGAAAACAGAGGTGAAGGTCTTACTGATGGTTTCACTACTTACAATACAGACGACCCGAATGACCCTACGAATAACTCAGGTAGTTTTGAGAAATATGGAATAGATGAAGTATTAAAAACCAATACGTTTAACACATCATTACGCTATAGTATTGATAAACAAGATAGTATTGGTAAATTAAGCTTTGCCGTTCAATATAAAGAGTTTAACTATGATGATAGACCAACCAATACTGGCAACCATAATATAGATAGCTTTAATCTCTATGTAAAAGACCAGAACTGGGATCAAACGACATTTACGCTTGAGTTATTTGATCAGGCATCTAGCCGAACTCGATTCCGCTACTCTATTGTCAGTAATCTTAGAAACTATGATGAAAATAGCCTCAAAGATACTAATGAGACCTTCTTTATTGCAGGGATAAAAACTCAGCAAACAGGAAAAACAACGATTGATGCCAATATTGCTTGGCTATATAAAACTTTTCCAAATCAGCCTGATTACCAAGAGTTCTCCGGTCTTAACTGGGATATAGATTTAGCTTGGAGCCCTGTAAAACATTCAACGTTTCATCTATTTACTGACCAAAACGTTGAAGACCCGACAGAAGTCGGTGGATATGTTTTAAATACCACATATGGGACACGCTGGGAGCATTTTTGGTGGTCTAATAGGCTCTCAACAAATCTAGGCTTTAATTATAAAACCAGTGCTGATAAAAATAAGGATGACGATAAAGTAACCACAGATACTGATGCTATTATCGCCCTAAAATACAAATTTAGGCCTTCAGTTTTATTTGAGCTTAGTTACCAACAACTTATCAGTAAATCAAATAAAGACTCTGACGACTTTACTATCCCCGATATGAAAGGTGGTTTTACATCCGTAACCCAACAAGTCGGCTATAACAAATCCATTATAATGTTTACAACTAAGGTGCAAATTTAGATGAAATCCCTCTTTATGTCTTTTTGCTTATTCATCTCGGTGATCTCTCAGGTCTACGCATCAGATACACCACCTGTAGAAGATACTAAAAGTCAACAATCAGAATCCGCTCTTCCAAAAGATGAATTAGGTTATGTACTAGGTGCTGGTGACAGTATTCAAATCTCAGTATTTAAAGAGCCAGAGATGACTTTACGTTTAAAAATTCACCGTGGTGGGTTTGTAAACTTTCCTTATCTTGGAGATGTTCAACTTCTAGGCAGAACACCCGCACAAGTTGAAAAAGACATAGAACTTAAGCTCGAAGATGGCTATATCATGCAACCCATGGTAACCGTCAGTATCGAAGAATTTAGAAAGTTCTTTATTAGTGGTGAAGTTGCCAACCCTAATGGTTACGAATTTCAGCCAGGCTTAACAGTAGAACAAGCGATAGCGATGGCTGGCGGATTTACAGATAGATCTGACAGAGACGCGATAAATATTCGCTTAGCCGCAACAAATGAATTAATTGAAGATGTAGGTCCAACCTATCCTGTAGGTCCGGGTGATGTAGTTATTATTGAACAGAGTTTTTTCTAAATTATGGCACAGTCAATTATTGAAAATGGCAAAAAGCTAGAAAGTACGATCGATTTTTCTAATTTCCTAAAAGAATTTAAAAAGTATCGCCTGCGAGTTCTGCTGACCGTCTTAGGTGTAACCTTAATTGCTACACCATTAATTTATTCAATGACACCTCAATACTCAGCAACAGCGACGATGGTATTAAAAGCACAATCAGATAATTCAACCCCTATCGATCAGGTTGAAGATTTTGACGCTACTCAGGCTGAGTATTACCCAACTCAAGCTGAAGTATTACAATCCAAAGCAGTTATCGAAGCAGCTGTCCGTCAATTAGACTTACAGCATGACTCATTGTTTGAAATAAAAGACACTGACAAAGCCATTTCTGAAGATGAGCATATTCGTCAAATAGTAAAAGCGATTGGTAAAAAGCTCTCTATTGCGCCAGTTCGTTTTAGCCAACTGATTAAAGTCTCTTATGAATCAACATCTCCTGAAATGTCAGCAACAGTAGCAAATGCTGTTATTGAAGCTTATATTCAGCTAGAAGAAGAGCGAAAAATAGAGAAAACCAAGCAAGCTCAAGAGTGGAATAACACTCGAATGGCTGAGCTAAAAGAGAAGATCACACAACAAAAAGCAGATATAGATAAATTCCTTAAAGATAATGGTTTATTAACCTACCAAGGTATTGATGGCTTTGAAACTGAACAGTTAGCGCTAGTTAATGATCGTTTAGCGACCGCAAAAGAGAAAAGAATTACAGCAAAAGCCAGTTATAACACCATAAGTGAAGCTCTTGGTTACTCACTCGAAGATGTTGCAACTCTACCCTCTATTTCAAATCATGCTCAGTTACAAGATTTACGCATTGCTCTTATTCAGGCAAAACGTAACTTATTTGATCTTCAAGAGAAATACGGCCCTAAAAACCCAATTATTATTGAGGCTAATGCTCAAATTCATGCAATTGAACTACAAACAACGTCTCTATTAAAAGAGCTTAAAACAGGGCTATATAAAGAATACCAAGCATCTATTGAGCGTGAAAATAAATACAAAGCTTTGTTGAAAGTTCAAAAAGAAAACTTTACTCAACTCGCTTCAAAAAGAGATACCTACAACACAATGAAAGCGGATTTAGATAAGACGCAAGAGTTGTATGAAAAGATCTTTACTCGCAGTAAAGAGCAAGAATTAACGGTGCTATACCGAGAGCCTGCTGCTACCTTACTCGATCCTGCAACACCACCACATAAGCCAAGTAAACCTAATAAAGCGCTATTTGTTATTATGATTTTCGTGATGACATTTATCTTAAGTTTGCTTTTCATTATTATTAAGTCCGCTCTGAATAAATCAATCAATAACCTAACACAAGTGAACACTCGCTTAGGTTTACAAGCCATCGGTGAACTGCGTCCATTCAATTACATTGAAGAATTATCTCTATTTACTAAAGGATTTTTTGCTAATACTTATTCAGGTGAAACAGTTCATGCAATAAGAACAAGTATCCTTTTAGATGAAACCTCCTGGCCTTCTATTGGTTTGGTTTCAACCGACTCTAAAGAAGGTAATGAATTAAGCAGCTATCTTCTAGCTCACTCTTTATCACAAGATCATTCGACCTTATTAATCGATTTAGATTTTAGAAAAGAAGTCTCTCTAACCGAAGAGATTTTAACAACTTATCCTTTAGATAAGAAATCGACAACCACTAAAAAAGAGAGTGATACTTCAGAAGTATTACCTACACTCACAGTAATGGGGATGGCTGAAGTTCTTGAAAAGAATCATCCTATTAATGATTGTTTAATCTCATTAGCTGATAATTTTTCTTTTTTACCAAGGGGAACACTAACTTCAACGCCTTTGCTGACGCTGTCTTCCGCTGAACTAGAATTAACACTGAAAGAGCTAAATCAGCAGTTTGAACAGGTGATTGTCCACTTACCTGCATTATCAGAAAGTAAAGACGCTCAACTTATTGCTCGTTATTTATCTGGCGTGATCTATACCGTTCAAGCTGGAGGGTTAAGTGCAAACCACATTCTTGCTAATGTTGACAAGATAACGCAACTACAAACCCCTATCATCGGCGTCGTATTAAATAATGTCGCAGATGATGAGTTAGAGACAGAGGAAGCACAACAGCAACTAATTCATCAAAATGAAGATTTATTAAGCTAGGTTACTGATGAGTTTATTTAAAAGCGTCTCTACCATTGCGGGTGCATCGGTTATTTCTCAAGTAATCGGGGCTATTTCTATTTGGCTTATTTCTCATAAGTACGATATGGCACAAGTGGGAACTTATGCATTGGTATACAGCATTGTGTTAATTGGCGCTCAAATTAGTACCTTTGCTTCTCAGTTATTACTACCAAAACAAGACGATGACAAACTAAATCAAAATATTATTTTTTCATTATTGCAAAGTTTAATTATTGCTCTTCCTTATAGCTTTATAATGACCCAGTTCTTTGAGTTAAATGGAATTTTGCTTTATGTCTTAACGCTTTGTCATGCTTGGATCCTTGTCTCAGAGAACTTGTTACTTAGAGTCGAAAATATTCGCTTGTTGGCATTTCAACGTATTTCAATCTCGCTGTTAGTCATCGCCGCTGTATTTCTAACACCAACAACTGAACAGTTCTATCTAAGTTGGGCTATGGGGTTATTGGCCCTTATCTCTGCTTGGCTTTTCCACTCAGTCTCTTTTTCAAAGATCACATTGTCACATTTATCTTTGTCGAATAACCTTCAATTTATCAAAGAGAATCGAGCTCATCTTAGCGGTATTGGTAGCGCAGAAGTTTTGGCAATGGCTAATAATAATTTACCCACATTACTAATTAATTTCTGGTTCTCTCCACTCATCGCAGGTTATTTTGCTGTGGTAAATCGCTTCTGCTTAGCCCCTGTTACGATTGTTGGTAATGCCGTTCGTAACTCTATCTTCTCTAAATGGTCTATCGATTTTAGAAACAACACCTTTAACTTCCAAGAATTTAAAAAAGTACGATTAATGCTTTTTGTTCTAGGATTGATAGCGACCGTTGGCGTGTTGATTTTTTATCCTTTAGTTATGCAATTAGGCTTCAATGATGAATGGTTAAGCTCAGTACCAACCTCTCGCTATATGCTGCCTTACCTGTTCCCTGCATTGGCTATTTGTCCTTTAACGGTCATTGAGTTGGTATTTGGTTCACCAAAATATTTCTTACGTATTCAAATTGAACAGCTACTGGTTATCACCGTTGCTTTTGTCGTACTCCCTTATTTCCATAAAGATTACGCCTATTCTGTTCTTTTATTTGCCGTCCTTTCTTTTGTTCGTTACGCATTTATCTATAGAAAGGTTAATAAACGAGCTCATTTATTAGCACAGGAAAATAATAAATGATGCCATTGAATACCGGTTTATTTTTACAATTATATGCAGCTATTAGCCTTGTTCTTTGCGGGTTAACTCAATACTTCACGGGTATTTCCGCTATTTTATGGCTGCCATTCTTATTAGCCTTCACCATGACCGGCCTACTCTTTTTACAGAATCGATATACGCCACTCGATCTTGATCATAAAGAAATTATTATACTCGTCTTGTTTAGTGGTTTTTTCGTTCAAGCGGTGCTGAGTACCTTTCTGCAAAATGGGGTGACCACCACTATCGTAGGCTTAAAAAATGAGCTCGCACTCTCTCTAATTTTATTCTGCCTATTACTAAGGTTTTGCCGAGAATCCCAAATATACCGAGTAACAAAAACACTCTATTGGATTTTTTACGCTCAATTTCCAGTGGTCCTGTTCCAAATTTTTGTCATCCTGCCTAAGCGAGTAGCTGCCCATGGTGAATTTGAAAAATGGGATTCTGTCGTGGGTACTTTTGGCGGGGACCCTATGGGAGGCGGGAATACCGCTGCGATGGGACTGTTTTGCCTACTTATCATGTTGCTTAAACTCTCAGAATACAAACATGGACTCTGTTCATTAAAATCGACTATTTTACATATTGGTACCGCATTCACTCTTTGTATCTTAGGTGAAGTTAAATTTGTGATTTTATTATCTCCTATCCTACTAGCTTACGTATGGCTAGCGCCTAGCTACATCAAGGGAATGAAGAGTTATGATATTAAAATTATTCTCGCCATCATTGGGGGGATGTTAGTTCTAATGAGCATCGCTATTTTATTACTCTCACTCTCTTACTCTTCCGCTTTTGGCAGCGATCCAAGCAAAGGACCGTTAGATATTTTCATCGATTCTTTAGAGTATATATTTGATCCAAACTACATTATGCCGACAGGTGAATTAGGTCGAATGACCACCATCTTTTTCTGGCTAGACAACAATGATTTTTATGGTCTTCCCAATGTACTATTTGGTTATGGATTAAATACCACAAACCACGGTAGTGCGGTCTCTCCTGGTTTTCTAAATATCCTTTTTAATGTCATTCTCGATACTACTGCGCTAAGTGTTCTTTTGTGGGAATTAGGGATTATTGGTACCTTATTTTTCATTTCAATGACACTTTATATTCTCCGAGTCTGTAAACCTACACCTCTATTTAATCGAGATGATGTGGCAACAGAAGATATTAGGTTGATGAGCTATCCTCCTGCATTTAACGCGTTTGCAATTGCTTGTTTATTAAGTCTGCCATATAGCCAAATATTAATGCTAGTTCCTATGCTTCAATTTCTTTTTTATCTATCGCTAGGATCTAATCTAGTGATCCGAAAATCTCTAATTACGGCGGCTAAACACCATGACTGATCACTCTTTCATCTCGGTTATTATTAAAACCTATAACGAAGAAGCAGGTATAGCTAAAACCATTAGTAGCATTCAACAACATATAGGCGATTTTCATCACGAAATCATTGTGGCAGATAGCTTATCAACAGATAAAACCCAAGAAATTGCGACTGCATTAGGGGTCACCGTTGTATCCTTGACTAATGCTTCAGATCGTTGCTGCGGCGTAGGCCATCAACTTGGCTATCTTCATAGTAAAGGCGAGTATTTACTTCTTCTTGATGGGGATATGGAACTAGAAGAAGGCTTCATCCGCCATGGTATTAATTTCCTTTCAACACACCCTGATTACGCTGGCGTTGCTGGCGTTGTAGAAATGGATGATGTTGACAGTTATGAATTCAAATCTCGAAAACAACGACTTCACCAAATATACCCACTAGGGGATTGTTCTCATTTAGGTGGCGGTGGCTTATATCGTAAAAGTGCCATTGATGATATTGGCTATTTAACCAATCGTAATCTTCACGCTTATGAAGAATCAGAGCTGGGTATGCGTTTAGGTTTGGCGGGTTATAAGCTACATCGACTTGAAGTACCCTACTTCTCTCATACTTCTTATACCATGTCCTCATTAGAGCTCATGAAACATCGTTGGAAAGGTGGCTATTTATTTGCATCAGGCGAACTACTTAAAGGCTCGTTTGGAACACCACTATTTAAAAAAGCATTAGGTACGATCAAAAATGAAGCCATTTTCACGCTTTATTTAATAATACTGTTTATTAGTTTAGTTACTGTAAATCCATTTATTGTTGGCTGTGCCTTATTACCATTGCTTGCATTCATTGGATTAAAAGCCGTTAAGAATCGCTCGCTAAAGGACGCATTGCACAGTGTAATCAATCTCTCCGTCTTCTCTGCAGGACTTATTCGAGGATTGTTCTTACCATTAAAAGATCCAAAACAACCACCACCGCATAAAGTGATTAGTGAGGCTAAAAAATGAAAGTTCTATTAGTTAATAAATTTTTCTTTATGAAAGGTGGTGCAGAAACCGTCTACTTTCAAGAGCGTGAAATGTTACTTTCTGAAGGTGTTGAGATCGTTGAATTTTCAATGCAACATGAAAAGAACATTGAATCTGACTACGCCGATTTTTTTGTACCAAATGTAGATTATTACCAAGAGCAATCCATTAAAGATAAAATTGAAACCGCAATTAATTTTATTCACAATGCCCAAGCTTGCGAGAAGCTCACTGCACTACTAGAACAAGAAAAACCAGATCTAGTCCATTTTCATAATATTTACCATCAATTAACGCCATCCATTATCAAGGTAGCCAAACGGTTTGGTTGCAAAACCGTACTTACCGCTCACGATACTAAAATTGCCTGCCCAAGCTACACCATGTATCGCGATGGCCATACTTGTGAAGAATGTGTGCATGGTTCTGTGTGGAATGCGACAAAACATCGTTGCCAAGAAGGTTCGTTAATAAAAAGCTTTCTACTTTCAGCTGAAGCGACCTATCAAAAAGTCAGTAAAAACTATCAACAACTGGATGCGATCGTATCTCCAAGTCGCTTTCTTAGTCGCTTTATTCAGCAAAAACTGCCCGATAACCGCATCGAAGTAATTGTAAATGGTATTGATGAAGACGTTTCTTTAGAAGGAACAAGTGACCAAGGTTACTTCCTTTACCTTGGTCGATTAAGCCAAGAAAAAGGCGTCCCTACCTTAGCGAAAGCTCATCAATTAATGTCTGAAAAAGCAGGTTTGAAAATTGTGGGGGATGGCCCAGAATTTAATCAATTAAAAGCGACTTACCCAAGCGCGGAATTACTAGGCTTTAAAAGCGGTGAGGGACTACTTACTCTGATTAAGGAAGCTAAAGCGGTAATAGTGCCATCGGAATGCTATGAAAATTGCTCAATGTCAGTTATCGAGGCGATGTCTTATGGCAAACCTGTCATCGGCTCTAAAATTGGTGGCATTCCTGAACAGATCCGAGACGGTATTGATGGCTATTTATTTGAAGCAGGGAATGCACAAGTCCTTGCTAATACATTAGATTTGCTAGTAAAAGAACCAAATAAAACCATTGATATGGGAAATAATGCAAGAGAACGCTTTTTAAGTAAGTACACACTAACTAAACATAAGCACGATCTATTAAGCCTATATCAAGAACTATTAAAAGGATAACAAGATGACAGATAAAATTACCGTCATAGGCACTCGTGGGATCCCAAATGTATTGGGTGGCGTAGAAACCCATTGTCAGCACCTTTATCCTGAAATTCATCGTCAATTTGGTAGTGAGGTTTGCGTTATCGCTCGCTCACCTTATGTCGACTATAAAAAATCAAGCTACAAAGGGGTTAATACAAAATCTGTTTGGGCACCAAAAAAGAAATCATTAGAAGCTATTATTCATTCAACTCTCGCTTCTTTTTCTACACTTTTTGATAAATCGAAAATTGTACACGTACACGCCATTGGTCCTGGTCTTGTTGTGCCATTACTTCGCTTGTTAGGAAAAAAAGTCGTTTTTACTCACCATGGTCCTGATTATGATCGCCAAAAATGGGGAGGTTTTGCTAAACGTATTCTTCAACTTGGAGAAAAGTTAGCGGCTACTTACGCAAATGAAGTGATTGTTATTTCAGAAGTAATTAATGACATTATAAAAGATAAATACAATCGTCATGATGCCCATCTTATCTATAATGGTGTAGAACTACCAACCCCATTAACACAAGATAAAATAGACTCAACGTTAAGTGAGTTTTCATTAACCTCTGGTCATTATTTTGTTGCTGTTGGACGATTTGTGGAAGAGAAAGGATTTCACGATCTTATTGAAGCTTATCAACAAGCCAATATAGATATGCCATTGGTTATAATGGGAGATACCGATCACCCAACTTCTTATAGCGACAAGCTAAAAGAACAAGCGCGTAAAGTTGATGGTGTCATCCTTACTGGTTTTCTAAAAGGTGAGCAACTACAAGCTATTTTCTCTCAAGCCAAAACCTTTGTAATGCCTTCTTATCACGAAGGTTTACCTATTGCTCTTCTTGAAGCGATGTCTTATTCGTTACCTGCAATTGTCAGTGATATCCCTGCCAACTTAGAGGTAAAGTTAAAGCCTGAGACTTACTTTCCTGTTGGAAATATAAATAAATTAAGAGAACAATTAATTCAACATACGAATAGCTCACACTCTCAAGTTAGCTATGCGTCCTATCTTGAACATTATGATTGGGGTAAAATTGCAGCTCAAACAATGGGGGTTTATCAAAATGCACTCACAAAAGAGGCAATTAAGTGATCGATAAAAAACAGCAAAAGCTACTTGCTCATTTCTATTCATCTCTCGATGAAAATGTCATTGATTCGCTTTCAGAAGAACAAAAAAAATCCATTGAACGCGCAATAATTGCGACTGGATTAGGTTCCAACAATCGAGTTGATATCAGAAAAAGCATTTCGATTTTCAATAAACGTTACTTTTTTGTGCTTCTTCTCGGTCGTGATTATCGTCAGCAATTACGTAAAGAGTCCCCTTTTGCCTTATTTATGCTCACTCTTTTAATTGCGATGGGTGTACTTGGTATATTAGGCTTGGCTGTTTTTGCTTTGTACTTAATTAAATCTGCAATGGGCATCGATATTTTTCATAACTTTTCATTTGGTGTTTGGGATTGGTTTAAATCGCTTATGCCACATTAGTATTGCGTTTAATTTCTATGAATATTAATAGAGAAATCACATTAATAATGATACGAGCCGATACTTTTAATCAAAGCACTTCATTTCATTATGTTTAATCGCTAAACTGCAACAATAATGATGATGCTCTAAGAGCTTTCTACTAATTTAAAATTTCGTCTATCTAGGACTCAGTTATGATCAAGAAATGTCTTTTCCCTGCCGCAGGCTACGGCACTCGCTTTTTACCAGCAACTAAATCAATGCCAAAAGAGATGATGCCAGTTGTAAACAAACCTCTGATTGAATATGGCGTAGAAGAAGCGATTAATGCGGGTATGGACGGGATCTGTGTCGTAACAGGTCGTGGTAAACACTCATTAATGGACCACTTTGATAAAAACTACGAACTAGAACACCAAATTAGCGGTACAAACAAAGAAGAATTACTTGAAGATGTTCGTGAACTAATCGATGCCGCTCACTTCACCTATATCCGCCAACGTGAAATGAAAGGCTTAGGCCATGCTATTCTTACTGGTCGTGAGCTAGTCGGTGATGAACCTTTTGCTGTCGTACTTGCGGATGATTTATGTGTTAACGAAGAGCAAGGTGTTCTTTCTCAAATGGTTGCGCTGTATAAGCAATTCCGCTGCTCTATCGTTGCTGTTGAAGAAGTTCCAGATAACGAAACTCATAAGTACGGTGTTATTGCAGGTGAGATGATCAAAGATGATCTTTACCGTGTAGATAACATGGTAGAAAAGCCAGAGCCAGGCACAGCACCAAGTAACCTTGCTATTATTGGTCGCTACATCTTAACTCCTGATATTTTTGAGATCCTAGAAACAACAGAACCAGGCAAAGGCGGTGAGATCCAAATTACGGATGCACTACTAAAACAAGCTCAATCAGGTTGTGTTCTTGCGTATAAATTTAAAGGTAAGCGTTTTGACTGTGGTAGCGTTGAAGGTTATATCGAAGCAACCAACTACTGCTATGAGAATGTTTATTTAAAAGACAAAAAATCAGCTGAACTTGCAAAGCAAAAAACAGGTAAAAAATAACCCTTAATTTGCTAGCTAGAATAATGCCTTGTAATTCATTACAGGGCATTTTTATATCCCCTATAGAATCTCTCTTCTAATAAAACCACTGTTTTTTTACCCAGTATCCCTTTGCTGTTTTAACACTCTGTGCAATACTTATCCTCTAGTTATTCTTTAAGTAGAGAGAGTTCCATGGATAAGATTGAAGTTAGAGGGGCAAGAACCCATAACCTAAAAGATATTAGCTTAACGATCCCACGAGATAAGCTAACGGTTATAACAGGGTTATCTGGCTCAGGTAAATCCTCTTTGGCCTTTGATACCTTGTATGCAGAAGGACAACGTCGTTATGTTGAATCCTTGTCTGCATACGCTCGTCAATTTTTATCATTAATGGAAAAACCAGATGTTGACCACATTGAAGGGCTTTCTCCTGCGATTTCTATCGAACAAAAATCCACCTCTCATAACCCAAGATCGACTGTCGGTACCATTACTGAAATCTACGATTACTTACGTCTTTTGTATGCTCGTATTGGTGAACCTCGTTGTCCTGAGCATCATGTCGAATTAACAGCACAAACCATCAGCCAAATGGTTGATAAAGCGTTAGAGTTGCCTGAAGGCACAAAGCTGATGTTGTTAGCACCTATTGTGAAAGAACGTAAAGGTGAGCATGTTAAAACGTTAGAAAATTTAGCCGCGCAAGGGTTTATTCGTGCTCGTATTGATGGTGAAGTATGTGATCTCTCTGATCCTCCGACATTAGAACTTCATAAAAAGCACACTATTGAAGTCGTTGTTGATCGCTTTAAAGTTCGAGATGATTTAAAACAACGTCTTGCCGAATCTTTTGAGACCGCACTAGAACTCACTGGTGGTATTGCTGTTGTTGATCATATGGATGGCACCGATCATGAGCCTCTAATTTTTTCTGCCAATTTTGCGTGTCCACATTGTGGTTACAGCATGTCTGAACTTGAACCTCGCCTGTTTTCATTCAACAACCCAGCAGGTGCTTGTGGTACTTGTGATGGCTTAGGGGTTCAGCAGTATTTTGATGCTGATCGTATTGTTTTAGATAATAAGCTCAGTATTGCTGAAGGGGCGATTAAAGGTTGGGATCAAAAAAACTATTATTACTTTCAAATGTTAGGTTCATTAGCCAAGCACTATGGATTTGATCTTTTTGCACCATTTAAATCATTATCAAAGAAATTTCAAAATATCATTCTTAATGGTTCAGGAGCGGAAGAAGTTGAGTTCCAATACAGCAATGATCGCGGCGATCTACGCGTTAAGCGCCATCCTTTTGAAGGAATATTAAATACACTTGACCGCCGCTATAAAGAAACCGAATCAAGCTCTGTGCGTGATGATCTATCAAAGTATATTTCAACTCAATCATGTTCAAGCTGTCACGGTACTCGCTTACGTTTAGAAGCCCGTAGCGTATTTGTTGGTGACACAACATTACCTGAAATCTGTGAGATGAGTATTCAAGATTCAATGGCCTTTTTTAGTTCATTAGAGTTGAAAGGACAGAAAGCTCAAATAGCAGATAAAGTAATGAAGGAGATTAATGAACGCCTGCATTTCCTTATCAATGTTGGTTTAAATTATCTTAATTTATCACGCAGTGCTGATACTCTTTCTGGTGGCGAGGCTCAACGTATTCGTCTGGCAAGTCAAATAGGTGCCGGGTTAGTTGGTGTTATGTACGTTCTTGATGAGCCTTCCATTGGTCTTCATCAACGAGATAATGAACGCCTATTGAAAACCCTTAACCATCTTCGTGATCTAGGTAATACCGTTATTGTTGTAGAGCACGATGAAGACGCAATAAGAAGTGCAGATCATATTATTGATATCGGTCCTGGAGCGGGAATTCATGGTGGCCACATTGTCGCAGAAGGCAGTTACCAAGACATTATTTCAAATCCAGAATCGCTAACAGGTCAATATCTTAGTGGTGCTAAAGAAATTTCCATTCCAAATGAACGAATTAAAGCAGATCCTAAAAAACAAGTTGAACTGATTGGCGCCACTGGCAATAACTTAAAAAATGTCACACTCAAATTACCGGTTGGTCTATTTACGTGCGTTACTGGCGTTTCAGGCTCTGGCAAATCAACACTGATCAACGATACTTTCTTTAAGATCGCTCATACACAGTTAAATGGAGCCACCACATCAGAACCAGCACCCTATAAAAAGATCAAAGGTATTGAACACTTTGATAAGGTTATCGATATTGATCAAAGTCCAATTGGACGAACGCCTCGATCAAATCCTGCAACTTATACAGGGATCTTTACCCCTATTCGTGAGCTATTTTCTGGTACGCCAGAATCTCGTTCTCGTGGGTATAAGCCGGGCCGCTTCAGTTTTAATGTCCGCGGTGGTCGCTGTGAAGCGTGTCAGGGGGATGGTGTAATTAAAGTAGAAATGCATTTCTTACCAGATGTTTATGTACCTTGTGACGTATGTACAGGTAAACGCTATAACCGCGAAACGTTAGAAGTAAAATATAAAGGTAAGAGTATTGATGAAGTGCTTCAAATGACAATTGAAGATGCTCATACTTTCTTTCAACCTGTCCCTGTAATTGCACGAAAACTGCAAACTCTAATGGATGTAGGGCTATCTTATATTCGTTTAGGACAAGCTGCGACAACGCTATCTGGTGGTGAAGCTCAACGAGTTAAACTGGCTCGTGAACTCTCAAAACGAGACACAGGGAAAACGCTTTATATTCTAGATGAGCCGACAACAGGCCTGCATTTTCACGATATTCAGCAACTATTGAACGTATTACATCGCTTACGTGAACGAGGTAATACCATTGTCGTGATCGAACATAACCTTGATGTTGTAAAAACAGCGGATTGGATTATTGATCTTGGTCCAGAAGGTGGTCAAGGTGGTGGTGAAATTGTGGCAGAAGGAACTCCAGAGGAGGTTGCATTGGTTGAGGGCTCTCATACCGCACGCTTCTTAAAGCCGATGCTGAATAAGTAATAAAGTCCGCACTTTATAATGCGAATACGATAGAATAAAGCCAGCACTTTGCTGGCTTTACTTTTATATTCATGCTCGCAACAAGGAACTGATTAACCCATGGCAACGCTACTTACCCAAGGAACGCAACTAGAAGCAAGAAAGGTTAGAAAACCATTAACCAAATCGTTTTTATTTAGCCTTAGTATTCTTTTCTTTGTCTGTGCTCACTTCTTCCAACCAAACCCTGGCGGCTCAGGTCTACACCTTGCCTTTAATGCAGCCTCTTGGATCCCTGCAAGTATTGCCATTGCGATAGCCTTATTTCATGTTGCTAAGCAAGGATTAGTTAAATACTCAACACTGACGCTTATTTTACTGTTTGCAGTCACCCTACTGTCTTTACCTTTACTTTATCACGACGCATCTCCTCAACTGGCTATTGGCAAATTTCTAGGCTTGTGGGGAGGATTATTCTTTTTCATCGCCCTTCAACAATTTGCGTTTTCCAATAAACAAAAGCAGTGGTTACTGTGGTGTATTATCGGTTCAGTGCTCATTGAAACGCTTTTTGGTTACATTCAATATCTATTTTTAGATGCTGGAAATTCATTTGGTTATAACGTAATAGCTAATCGCCCTTACGGTATATTTCAACAACCGAATGTAATGGCTAGCTTCTTAGCTACTGGCCTTGCAATAGCCTCGTACTTCCTTGCTCGTCAACCGATAAAGTATCGAGAGAATATTGTTGCACTTACTCTACTTTACGCAACTATCATATTCACTTTGCCGCTTATTGTGATATTAGCCTCTAGAACAGGCTGGATTGCGACTATTTTTAGTCTTGCTTTGCTGACCCCATACATGTGGAAGTACTGCACTAAACAGCGATTTTTTTCTTGGGTGCTAGCATTAGTTATAGGCTTCAGTGGTAGTTTTGTTCTTTTTCACCTATCTCAAAATGATGATTTATCAAAAGTATCTTTAATTAGCCAAAAAGCGGATTTAGAAAGCCCAAGAAGATACACCTTTCCTCAAGCTCTCGATATGTTTTTAGAGAAACCTATTACAGGTTATGGTTACGGAAATTTTGAAGCGGAATACACGCTATATACAGCAAAACAGCACCAGATCTCTTCTAGCTATAAACCTGGACTGCCTTCAATGGATCACCCTCACAATGAAGTTCTATATTGGGGAGTAGAAGGAGGCGTCGTCGCTATTCTAGGCTTGCTTATTGCCGCTGGTGGCGTGCTGCTAAAGATAAGAAAAAGTAAGCTCGATACCCAATTTGCCCTGCTTGCCTTAATTGCGCCTATTTTTATTCATAGCCAATTAGAGTATCCGTTTTATCACTCAATGATACATTGGTTTACTTTTATCATTCTTCTCTTTTGGATAGATCAACTCAGCTGTAAATACAAGAAACTCCGAATCGGTGATATCACAAAGATTACTTTACGAGTAAGTTCATTAGTTATCCCTATTGTGACGGCTTTCTACATGCTTTCAGCCTTGCATACCAATTGGGTATTAACTAAATTTGAAACCACTCGACCAATGAATCCTGATATATTGAATCAAGTAACGAATCCTGTGGTTTGGGAAGACAGATTTAATTGGGACGTGCTTTCCGCTCAATTAACTATTGGGATCATTAATAAAAAACCAGAATTAATTACACCTTATATAAGCTGGTCAAAAGAGCTTATAAAAACAAAACCAAGACCTGCTTTTTATCAAAACTTAATCATCGCTTATCAAGCTCTTGGGCAAGAACAACATGCAGAAGACATAAGAAGAGAAGCAATTTTCTTATTTCCAAACAATAAATTTGAATCAGTAGAATTAGATGAAAAACTTCGCCAAAATAATTCTGTTTTAAAAGAGAAAAACAAATAAACAATTCATAAAAAACCGCTGATTATTCAGCGGTTTTTTTAGTTAACCCTTAAAGAACATCAGATAAAGCCTTAAGGCAAAGGGCAACATTTTCTTTTTTAGCCGCATAGCCCATTAAACCAATGCGCCATGTTTTCCCCGCTAACTCACCCAGTCCGGCTCCAATTTCTAAATTGTATTCATTCAATAAACGCGACCTAATCGCAGCATCATCAACACCCTCAGGGATATAAACCGCATTCAGTTGCGGTAAGCGAGACGCTTCATCAACAATAAATTGAATACCTAGAACTTCTAACCCTTGTTTTAACTCTTGATGATAGTGAGCATGCCTACTCCATGCTTCTTCTATCCCTTCGCTTTTTAGCATTAATAATGCTTCATGTAAGGCGTATAAACTATTGACTGGTGCAGTATGGTGATAACTTCTTTTTCCTTCACCACTCCAATAGCCTAACACCAAACTTTGATCTAAAAACCAACTCTGTACGGGCGTCTTTCTCGATGTCATCTTCTCAACGGCTTTATTCGAGAACGTCACAGGAGATAAACCAGGTGTACAAGATAAACATTTTTGAGAACCAGAATACACCGCATCCAATTGCCATTCATCCACCAATAATGGAACGCCACCTAATGACGTCACCGCATCCACAATGGTTAGGCATCCATGCTTACGTGCAAGTTCAGAAATAGATCTAGCGTCACTCAATACCCCTGTAGACGTTTCTGCATGCACAAAAGCCACAATAGCAATATCAGGATGCTGTTCTAATGCTTGCTTTACTTTATCTAACGAAACCGGTTCTCCCCACTTATCATCAACAACAATCGCAGTGCCACCACAACGCTCAACATTTTGTCGCATTCGTTCGCCAAAAACACCATTACGGCAAACTAAAACTTTCTCACCAGCTTCAACTAAGTTAACAAAACAAGTTTCCATTCCTGCACTTCCAGGGGCAGATACTGCAATTGTAAACTCGTTTTCTGTTTGAAATGCGTATTTAAGTAACTCTTTAACCTCATCCATCATTTTTATGAATAATGGGTCAAGATGGCCAATCGTAGGTCGGCTTAAAGCTTGTAATACTTGTGGTGAAATATCTGATGGACCAGGCCCCATAAGGGTTCTTCTTGGTGGGATAAAACTTTGCATTATTCACTCCTTGAAATATAGGGTGCACAAAGAATAGACACAAAAATAATTAAACTCAATTAGACGAAGTAATTAGAGTGACTAAACTAGAAAAAATACCATCAAAGCACCTACTTTTACTTTAAAGAGAAGAAATACAAATAAAGTTGTTACCACTTATTGACATTTGAGCCATAAAAAAGCACATTATTAATACGTATTTTGTTCCTTGAAATACATAAAGAAGAGGAGCATTACCTAGGTAGCTTAATTTGTGGAGTCCAAACTCCTAGTCAACTAAGTGAGGGAGAGTAATGCCGAGACGAACTTTATTGGGAAAAATTCGTCGGTCGTTTAGGCTGAATCCTAACGATTGTCACTTATTTTTTAAGTGAAGGGCTTCTAGCAACTATTTATTTCTTGCTATCACCCCTTCACCATTATTTTACACATTGGATGTAGTCGGGAGACAGGAAAGTGAACCCTATTAATGTTGCTAAATTTGGTGGCACTAGCGTTGCCAATTTCGAAGCAATGAGCCGCAGCGCTCATGTTATCGAGCAAAATCAAAAAACTCACCTTGTGGTTATCAGTGCTTGTTCTGGCGTTACTAATTTATTGGTAGAGCTCGCTAACGGTGTACAAGATAACCAAAGAAAAAAAGATATTTTTGAAGAGTTAAAATCAATTCACTTTTCTGTATTAGATCAACTCTCTGATCCTATTTATCCAGAGCAAGCTATTCTTGAAATCCTTGAAGAAATAAAAAAAACGGCCGATGCAGCTTCATTTCAATCAAGTGATAAACTCACTGATCATCTTGTTTCTTGCGGTGAGCTCATGTCAACTCACCTATTTACTCAACTATTAATTGAACGCGGTAACTCTGCCGTCCGCTTTGATATCAGAACCGTTCTTCGCACCGATGCACAATTTGGTAAAGGCGAGCCACAACTTGAAGAAATATCTCAACTAGCTCAAGCTAAACTCGCTCCTCTTTGCCAGAAGCATATTGTCGTTACACAGGGCTTTATTGGGTCTGATAATGAAGGAAATACAACGACATTAGGTCGAGGTGGCAGTGATTATAGTGCGGCATTGATAGCTGAATCTGTAAATGCTTGTGGATTAGAAATTTGGACTGATGTTCCTGGTATTTATACTACCGACCCTCGCATTGCACCTGCTGCATCTCCAATCCCAGAAATTAGCTTTAGTGAAGCTTCAGAGATGGCAAACTATGGTGCTAAAATTTTACACCCATCAACACTATTACCAGCTCTACGTCATCAAATTCCTGTGTTTGTTGGTTCATCAAAAGAACCAGAAAAAGGCGGTACGTGGATAAAACAAAAAGTAGATAGCTCTCCATTGTTTAGAGCGCTAACCTTACGTTGCAATCAAACGATGGTGACATTACATAGTCCAAACATGTTCCATGCTTATGGTTTTCTAGCTGAAGTATTTAAAATTTTAGCTAAATATCAGATTTCAGTCGATTTAATTACAACCTCTGAAGTCAGTGTCGCTCTTACTCTTGATCAAACTAATACCAATGGTAAAGCGCCAGAATTGCCTTTTGAAGCCCAACAAGAATTAGAAAAACTATGCACAGTAGAAATTGAAAACAATCTATGTCTAATTGCTCTTATTGGTAATCAAATGAGTGACTCAAAAGGATATGCTAAGCAAGTGTTTGGAGCTTTAGAAGACTTCAATCTACGTATGATTTGTTACGGAGCAAGCCAGCATAATTTATGTTTCTTGTTGCATGAATCTGAATCCAAACGTGCGGTTCAAGTTCTACATAAAGAGCTATTTGAAAAATAAAAAATTACGTTTAAACCTCTAAACTAAAAAATCCCATTAATTGATTATTAATGGGATTTTTAATTTTTATTATAAAAAAGATATTAGTTTAGATTTGGCCCTAACCACTTTTCAGTTTCTAACATATCCCACCCTTTTCTCTCTGCATAACTCTCCGCTTGATCTTTTTGGATCTGAGCAATAGCAAAATAACGAGAATCTGGGTGTGAGAAATACATACCCGAAACTGATGCCCCTGGCCACATAGCGTAACTAGAAGTCAACGACATTCCTATTGCTTCTTCAACATCCATCAACTCCCACAATGTTCCTTTCTCTGTATGCTCAGGACAAGCTGGGTATCCAGGTGCAGGGCGAATACCTTGATATTTTTCACGGATCAGATCATCATTTGAAAGGTCTTCATCTGGAGAATAACCCCAAATATCTTTACGTACTTCTTTATGCAGATACTCGGCAAACGCTTCAGCTAAACGGTCAGCAACCGCTTGGATCATAATGGCATTATAATCATCACCTTTGGCTTTATAATCATCAGCAAGCTCTCGCTCACCAATACCACCAGTAACAGCAAATCCACCTATCCAATCGGATTTTCCGCTCTTTTTCGGCGCGATATAATCAGATAGACAATAGTTAAACCCTTTTGGCTTTTCTGTTTGTTGGCGTAAGTTATGTAGAACTTTCAATACCTCAGTACGTGATTCATCGGTATACACTTCAATATCATCATCAACACTGTTAGCAGGGAAAAGAGCACACATTCCTCGCGCTTTTAGTAAACCTTCTTTTTCTACACGATCCAACAAATCATTCGCGTCTTTATATAAACGCTTCGCTTCTTCACCCACTTCTTCATGATCTAGAATTACAGGATATTTGCCCATTAAAGACCATGTCATAAAGAAAGGTGTCCAATCAATATATTGGCGTAACGTCGCAACATTCATATCATCAATAATATGCACACCCGGCTTTACAGGTGCAGGAGGCGTGTAGTTTATCCAATCAATATCGACTTTGTTTGCTCGTGCTCTTGCTAGTGAAACAGGTTTCGTTCGTGGTGTTTTACGGCTATGTTGATCGCGCACACGCTCGTAATCTAAATCCAACTTCTCAATAAATGCTGGTTTCAATTCATTAGAAAGCAATGACGTACAAACACCAACCGCACGAGAAGCGTTATTAACATAAACTACAGGTTGAGAGTAGTTTTGCTCAATTTTCACCGCTGTATGCGCTTTAGAAGTCGTTGCCCCACCAATTAAAAGTGGTAAATCAAATCCTTGACGTTCCATCTCTTTAGCGACATGAACCATCTCATCAAGTGATGGCGTTATAAGACCAGAAAGTCCTATAATATCGACATTCTCTTCTTTCGCTACTTTTAGAATTTTCTCACAAGAAACCATCACGCCAAGATCTATGATTTCATAGTTATTACATTGAAGAACAACCCCAACGATATTCTTACCTATATCGTGAACATCACCTTTCACCGTTGCTAATAAGATTTTGCCATTGGTTGAACCGACGTCTTTAGTTGCATTAATAAAAGGTTCTAAATGCGCTACGGCTTGTTTCATCACTCGTGCTGACTTTACTACTTGAGGAAGAAACATTTTCCCTTCACCAAATAGATCACCTACTACGTTCATGCCGTCCATTAAAGGACCTTCGATCACTTCAATAGGACGAGAGGCATTAACTCGAGCTTCTTCAGTATCTTCAACAATGAAATCTGTAATTCCCTTAACTAAAGAATGTTCAAGGCGTTTTTCTACCGACCATGTTCTCCATTCTAAAGCCGATTTATCTTCAACCTTTCCGACCGCTCGTTCTAGATATTCTGTTGCCATATCAAGTAAGCGTTCTGTTGAATCATCACGACGGTTAAGTACGACATCTTCTACCGCTTCGCGTAAATCTTCAGGTACATTATCGTAAATTTCTAATTGGCCTGCATTTACGATACCCATATCCATACCGTTCTTAAAACAGTGATATAAGAACACGGCGTGAATAGCTTCACGTACGTAATTATTACCTCGGAATGAGAATGACACATTAGATACGCCACCTGAAATCATGGCATGGGGAAGCGTTCTTTTTATATCAGCAACGGCTTCAATGAAATCAACAGCGTAGTTGTTATGTTCATCAATCCCTGTTGCAACAGCAAAGATGTTTGGGTCAAAAATAATGTCTTCTGGTGGGAAACCAATTTCATCCACTAAGATGTTATAAGCGTTAGTACATATTTCTATTTTTCGCTCACGCGTATCCGCTTGGCCTACTTCATCAAAAGCCATCACAATTACAGCCGCACCATAGCGACGGATTAGCTTAGCTTGTTGTAAGAATTTTTCTTTACCTTCTTTAAGGGATATTGAGTTTACAATACCCTTACCTTGAATACATTTAAGACCCGCTTCAATTACTTCCCACTTAGAAGAATCAACCATCACCGGTACTTTGGATATCTCTGGCTCTGAAGCACATAGGTTTAAGAATTTAACCATACACGCTTCAGCATCAAGCATGCCTTCATCCATGTTGATATCGATGATTTGAGCGCCGTTTTCTACTTGCTCACGAGCAACACTCAATGCTTCATCATATAACTCTTCTTTAATTAAACGTTTAAAGCGAGCCGAGCCAGTAACATTGGTTCTTTCACCAACGTTTACAAAAAGAGAGTCTTTCTCAATCGTTAATGGCTCTAGACCTGATAAACGACAAGCAACTGGAAGGATTGGTAATTGACGAGGCTTAACACCTTCAACCACTTGTGCCATTTGGCGGATATGTTCAGGGGTCGTGCCACAACAGCCACCGATCAAATTTAAGAAACCACTTTCAGCCCATTCCTTTACATGCTCTGCCATTTCTTCTGGAGAAAGATCATACTCACCGAAGGCATTAGGTAAACCGGCGTTAGGGTGCGCAGACACACTGCATTCTGAAATACGAGATAGCTCACTTACATACTCACGTAACTCATCAGGCCCCAAAGCACAGTTCAAACCAAATGAGATTGGTTTAACATGACGTAAAGCATTATAGAACGCTTCTGTTGTTTGACCTGAAAGCGTACGTCCTGATGCATCAGTTATCGTACCAGAAATCATTACCGGTAATATGATACCCATTTCTTCAAAAACAGATTCGACAGCAAAAGAACAGGCTTTTGCATTCAAGGTATCAAAGATAGTTTCGATAAGGATTAAATCAGAACCACCTTTAATCAAGGCACGAGTTGATTCTGAGTAGGCTTCGACTAATTCATCGAAAGATACATTTCGATAACCAGGGTCATTCACATCCGGAGAAATAGAACACGTTCGGTTCGTCGGGCCTAAAACACCAGCAACATAACGTGGTTTATGAGGCGTTTTTAATGTCCATTCATCTGCTACTTCTCTTGCTAGCCTAGCCGCTTCGAAGTTCATTTCTTCGCTCAGACTTTCCATATCATAGTCAGCCATTGCGATCGTTGTTGAGTTAAAGGTGTTCGTTTCTAGGATATCGGCACCCGCTTCTAAATAAGCGGAATGAATATCTCTGATAATTTGAGGACGAGAAAGCACTAGAAGATCATTGTTACCTTTTAAGTCACAATGCCAATCACTAAAGCGCTCTCCACGATAATCTTGTTCTTCAAACTTATACTCTTGGATCATGGTACCCATACCACCATCAATTAAAAGTATACGTTCCAGAAGCTGCTTTTCTATTTCAGTTTTCTTATTGCTTCCTGCCACGGTACTGCCTCATCCATAATACGTTTCTGTTACAATCCTATCACACATCTAATAGAAATCTAGACGTCCAAAATGTTTTTATTTTCACAAATTCGAAATAAAGTTTGATATTTATCAATTTGAGTGGAAAATGACCTCTATCACATTTTGTTACACAAATAACATATATAGAGGTTAAACAATGTCTGTGTATAACACACTCTGCTTTTTAGCAGCGGCTGCTATGCTAATTGCTTTTTTTAATAGCAAAATAGGAAAGATGCAAACAACAATCGCGATCACCGCAGGTTCAATGATGCTATCGCTTGGGATCATTATCGCTGGTCAAAATGATTGGTTTAACCTTAGAGAAGTGGCTACAGAAACCTTAACAGAGATAAATTTTGAAGATTTTCTATTGAAGGGAATATTAGGCTTCTTATTGTTTGCTGGTGGGTTAGGGATCAAACTTCAAAACCTTAAAGATCAAAAATGGGAAATAACCGTACTTGCATTAGGTGCGACCTTATTCTCAACGTTCTTTATTGGTTTTGCTCTATGGGGTATATGTAATCTAATCGGTATTAATCTTGATTTAATCTACTGCTTACTATTTGGCTCACTTATCTCTCCAACCGATCCTATTGCCGTGCTTGCTATAGTAAAAAAACTGAATGCCCCACAACGTATTTCTACCCAAATCGAAGGTGAATCACTATTCAACGATGGTTTTGGTTTAGTTATTTTCGTTACATTATTTACCATTGCTTTTGGTTCAGAAACACCAACAATTGGTAGTGTAACGGCACTGTTTTTACAGGAAGCTATTGGCGGTATTATCTACGGTTTCCTTCTGGGTTTAATTTTCCATTACCTCATAAGTTCAACTAATGATCATTCAATGGAGTTATTATTAACCATCGGTATCCCTACATCAGGTTATGCTTTTGCTGAAGTTATCCATGTTTCAGGTCCTTTAGCTATGGTTGTATCGGGTATCATGATCGGTAACTGGACCCGTTATATTGGGTTTTCAAAAGAGAGTGAAGATCATTTAGATCATTTCTGGGAACTTGTTGATGAGTTCTTAAATGGCGTGTTATTTCTTCTTATTGGTATGTCGATGCTACTATTCCAATTCCATCAAGAAGATTGGATATTAATGGCTATTTCTATTCCGCTGGTATTAGCAAGTCGTTATTTAAGTGTTTTCGTCTCGTACATTGGTTTTAAACGATTCAGAACTTATAATCCATTATCCGTTAATATCTTAACGTGGGGTGGTCTTAGAGGAGGATTGGCTTTAGCGATGGCTCTGGCTATCCCATCGGGCATTATCATCATCCCAGATAAGAATATAGATGTAAGAGAAATCATCCTCGTCATGACTTATTCTGTTGTTGTTTTCTCTATTTTGGTTCAAGGCTCTACCATTACAACAATGATTGAAAAAGCAAAGAAATTAGAAAAAGATACTTAATCTTTTTCGTCATATATTACTTAATGGAGATGCATCTTATGTATCTCCATTTTTTATATCACTAATAACACCCATTAATCTGATTCCCTCATACCTTATTAAGTATTGGTACTATTTAGCTTAAACTTATTTCCTCTATCGTTGACAGGACTTTCTAGCCTCTCTGTAGCGATATACTCCACTCGTAACTTACCGTTAAGATCCCCAATAGAAAGCCTAATCAACTGAACTGCTACTTCGCAGTGTCTATTCTGCATTATTTTACTTTTAGATAGACGTAAATAGTGGCGGAGTGGACGGGACTTTCTATTAACCTTGAGAGCGGCACGTCCCCTGGAGTGACTGGCCGCTAAGCTCTCCAATAGAAAGCCTAACCAACTAAACTATCATTCCGCAGTATCTATTCCGCATCATTTTACTTTTAGATAGACGTAAAAAAGCCCTAATCTTTCGATTAGGGCTTTCTTGGTATAGTGGCGGAGTGGACGGGACTCGAACCCGCGACCCCCGGCGTGACAGGCCGGTATTCTAACCAACTGAACTACCACTCCGCAGTGTCTATTCAGCATAATGCTATTACTTAAATAAAACATAATATGTTTTATTTTATTTTTATCTTTATCTTTAAAAAAGATAAAAACTAAATTCAAGCCTGGCGATGTCCTACTCTCACATGGGGAAACCCCAAACTACCATCGGCGCTATTACGTTTCACTTCTGAGTTCGGCATGGGATCAGGTGGGTCCATAACGCTATGGTCGCCAAGCAAATTCTTTCTATCTACCTCAATAAGAGATAAATAATAATCTGGAAAGCTGTGTATGCGTTCTTAATCACATTCAATACGTTTCTTGCAACTTCAAATCCGTTCAAAACCCCTTGGGTGTTGTATGGTTAAGCCTCACGGGCAATTAGTACAGGTTAGCTCAATGCCTCGCAGCACTTACACACCCTGCCTATCAACGTCGTAGTCTTCAACAACCCTTTAGGATACTTAAAGTATCAGGGATGACTCATCTCAAGGCTCGCTTCACGCTTAGATGCTTTCAGCGTTTATCGATCCCGAACTTAGCTACCGGGCAATGCTACTGGCGTAACAACCCGAACACCAGAGGTTCGTCCACTCCGGTCCTCTCGTACTAGGAGCAGCCCCTTTCAATCATCCAACGCCCACGGCAGATAGGGACCGAACTGTCTCACGACGTTCTAAACCCAGCTCGCGTACCACTTTAAATGGCGAACAGCCATACCCTTGGGACCGACTTCAGCCCCAGGATGTGATGAGCCGACATCGAGGTGCCAAACACCGCCGTCGATATGAACTCTTGGGCGGTATCAGCCTGTTATCCCCGGAGTACCTTTTATCCGTTGAGCGATGGCCCTTCCATTCAGAACCACCGGATCACTATGACCTGCTTTCGCACCTGCTCGAATTGTCATTCTCGCAGTCAAGCGGGCTTATGCCATTGCACTAACCACACGATGTCCAACCGTGTTTAGCCCACCTTCGTGCTCCTCCGTTACTCTTTGGGAGGAGACCGCCCCAGTCAAACTACCCACCAGGCACTGTCCGCAATCCCGATAAGGGACCAACGTTAGAACATCAAGCATACAAGGGTGGTATTTCAAGATTGCCTCCACCAATACTAGCGTACTGGTTTCAAAGGCTCCCACCTATCCTACACATGTAGGGTCAATGTTCAGTGCCAAGCTGTAGTAAAGGTTCACGGGGTCTTTCCGTCTAGCCGCGGGTACACTGCATCTTCACAGCGATTTCAATTTCACTGAGTCTCGGGTGGAGACAGCGTGGCCATCATTACGCCATTCGTGCAGGTCGGAACTTACCCGACAAGGAATTTCGCTACCTTAGGACCGTTATAGTTACGGCCGCCGTTTACTTGGGCTTCGATCAAGAGCTTCGACCGAAGTCTAACCCCATCAATTAACCTTCAAGCACCGGGCAGGCGTCACACCGTATACGTCATCTTACGATTTAGCACAGTGCTATGTTTTTAATAAACAGTTGCAGCCACCTGGTATCTGCGACTCCCGGCAGCTTAGAGAGCAAGTCTCATCACCGCTAGGAGCGTACCTTCTCCCGAAGTTACGGTACCATTTTGCCTAGTTCCTTCACCCGAGTTCTCTCAAGCGCCTTAGTATTCTCTACTCGACCACCTGTGTCGGTTTGGGGTACGATTCCTTATAATCTGAAGCTTAGAGGCTTTTCCTGGAAGTATGGCATCAATAGCTTCACACCCGTAGGTGCTCGACATCGTGTCTCAGCCTAACAAGAGTCCGGATTTACCTAAACTCTTAGCCTACGCACTTGAACTTGGACGACCGTCGCCAAGCCTACCTAGCCTTCTCCGTCCCCCCATCGCAATTATAAGAAGTACGGGAATATTAACCCGTTTCCCATCGACTACGCTTTTCAGCCTCGCCTTAGGGGTCGACTTACCCTGCCCCGATTAACGTTGGACAGGAACCCTTGGTCTTCCGGCGAGGGGGTTTTTCACCCCCTTTATCGTTACTCATGTCAGCATTCGCACTTCTGATACCTCCAGCAGCCCTTACAGACCACCTTCAACGGCTTACAGAACGCTCCCCTACCCAGCACAATAAATTGTACTGCCGCAGCTTCGGTGTATAGCTTAGCCCCGTTACATCTTCCGCGCAGGCCGACTCGACCAGTGAGCTATTACGCTTTCTTTAAATGATGGCTGCTTCTAAGCCAACATCCTGGCTGTCTGAGCCTTCCCACATCGTTTCCCACTTAGCTATAACTTTGGGACCTTAGCTGGCGGTCTGGGTTGTTTCCCTCTCCACGACGGACGTTAGCACCCGCCGTGTGTCTCCCGGATAGTACTTACTGGTATTCGGAGTTTGCAAAGGGTTGGTAAGTCGGGATGACCCCCTAGCCTTAACAGTGCTCTACCCCCAGTAGTATTCGTCCGAGGCTCTACCTAAATAGATTTCGGGGAGAACCAGCTATCTCCAAGTTTGATTGGCCTTTCACCCCTAGCCACAAGTCATCCGCTAATTTTTCAACATTAGTCGGTTCGGTCCTCCAGTTGATGTTACTCAACCTTCAACCTGCCCATGGCTAGATCACTTGGTTTCGGGTCTATATCCAGAGACTGAACGCCCAGTTAAGACTCGGTTTCCCTACGGCTCCCCTAAACGGTTAACCTTGCCACTGAATATAAGTCGCTGACCCATTATACAAAAGGTACGCAGTCACATAACAAGTATGCTCCTACTGCTTGTACGTACACGGTTTCAGGTTCTATTTCACTCCCCTCACAGGGGTTCTTTTCGCCTTTCCCTCACGGTACTGGTTCACTATCGGTCAGTCAGTAGTATTTAGCCTTGGAGGATGGTCCCCCCATATTCAGACAGGATATCACGTGTCCCGCCTTACTCGTTTTCACTGATGATGAGATGTCGGTTACAGGGCTATCACCTTGTATCGCGGCACTTTCCAGAGCCTTCACCTGTCTCATTAAAAGCTTAAGGGCTAACCCAATTTCGCTCGCCGCTACTTTCGGGATCTCGGTTGATTTCTCTTCCTCGGGGTACTTAGATGTTTCAGTTCTCCCGGTTTGCCTCGCTGCGCTATGTATTCACGCAGCGATACTAGCTTATGCTAGTGGGTTTCCCCATTCAGAAATCGTAGACTCAAATGGTTTTTACTACCTAATCTACGCTTATCGCAAGTTAATACGTCTTTCATCGCCTCTGACTGCCAAGGCATCCACCGTGTACGCTTAGTCACTTAACCATACAACCCCAAGAGGTTTCGTATGGCATAAACAACCAAGGTTGAACTCGTCATTGCGAGTTCTGGTTTTTCGCCGGATTCAAAATACAAGAACACTTGAATGTGTTTTTAATTTGTTTATCTAAAAGATAAACAAAAGATATTAAGAACTTTTAAATTTTGATTTATCTAACTCGTAAGTCAGTTAAATCAGTCAGCTTTCCAAATTGTTAAAGAGCTTAAAGCAAAAAGCTTTAATCAATAATCGAAATCATTAATTAAAGCTCTGTCACTTCAACTTATTAAAACCTAATCAATCTGTGTGAACACTCATAAATCGCAATCTATCGTTTAAGGAGGTGATCCAGCCCCAGGTTCCCCTAGGGCTACCTTGTTACGACTTCACCCCAGTCATGAACCACAAAGTGGTGAGCGTCCTCCCGAAGGTTAAACTACCCACTTCTTTTGCAGCCCACTCCCATGGTGTGACGGGCGGTGTGTACAAGGCCCGGGAACGTATTCACCGTGACATTCTGATTCACGATTACTAGCGATTCCGACTTCACGGAGTCGAGTTGCAGACTCCGATCCGGACTACGACGCACTTTTTGGGATTTGCTCACTATCGCTAGCTTGCAGCCCTCTGTATGCGCCATTGTAGCACGTGTGTAGCCCTACTCGTAAGGGCCATGATGACTTGACGTCGTCCCCACCTTCCTCCGGTTTATCACCGGCAGTCTCCCTGGAGTTCCCACCATTACGTGCTGGCAAACAAGGATAAGGGTTGCGCTCGTTGCGGGACTTAACCCAACATTTCACAACACGAGCTGACGACAGCCATGCAGCACCTGTCTCACAGTTCCCGAAGGCACAAGTCCATCTCTGGTCTCTTCTGTGGATGTCAAGAGTAGGTAAGGTTCTTCGCGTTGCATCGAATTAAACCACATGCTCCACCGCTTGTGCGGGCCCCCGTCAATTCATTTGAGTTTTAATCTTGCGACCGTACTCCCCAGGCGGTCTACTTAACGCGTTAGCTCCGAAAGCCACGGCTCAAGGCCACAACCTCCAAGTAGACATCGTTTACGGCGTGGACTACCAGGGTATCTAATCCTGTTTGCTCCCCACGCTTTCGCATCTGAGTGTCAGTGTCTGTCCAGGGGGCCGCCTTCGCCACTGGTATTCCTTCAGATCTCTACGCATTTCACCGCTACACCTGAAATTCTACCCCCCTCTACAGCACTCTAGTTCACCAGTTTCAAATGCGGTTCCGAGGTTGAGCCCCGGGCTTTCACATCTGACTTAATGAACCACCTGCATGCGCTTTACGCCCAGTAATTCCGATTAACGCTCGCACCCTCCGTATTACCGCGGCTGCTGGCACGGAGTTAGCCGGTGCTTCTTCTGTCGCTAACGTCAAGATATGCAGCTATTAACTACACACCCTTCCTCACGACTGAAAGTACTTTACAACCCGAAGGCCTTCTTCATACACGCGGCATGGCTGCATCAGGCTTTCGCCCATTGTGCAATATTCCCCACTGCTGCCTCCCGTAGGAGTCTGGACCGTGTCTCAGTTCCAGTGTGGCTGATCATCCTCTCAGACCAGCTAGAGATCGTCGCCTTGGTGAGCTCTTACCCCACCAACTAGCTAATCTCACCTGGGCTAATCTTGACGCGAGAGGTCCGAAGATCCCCCTCTTTGGTCCGAAGACATTATGCGGTATTAGCTATCGTTTCCAATAGTTATCCCCCACATCAAGGCATATTCCCAGGCATTACTCACCCGTCCGCCGCTCGTCAGCAAATTAGCAAGCTAATTTCTGTTACCGCTCGACTTGCATGTGTTAGGCCTGCCGCCAGCGTTCAATCTGAGCCATGATCAAACTCTTCAATTAAAGTTTTTTGGTTTGTTTCAGCAGAAACAAAACCGGCTCAATGATTAATACTGATTGTTACATAAAAGTAATTTTGTGTAGTCACTCAGTTCATTGATTATTTTTGTTTGAATTCACTTCGAAAAGTAAAAGCAAACTAGTGATTATCAACTCACAAGTGCCCACACAGATTGATTTGGTTAAATTGTTAAAGAGCTTGTCTTTCAACCACTTAGCGTTACCGCTTCGTCGCTTCAGGCTGCGTATAATACGCTTTCTGATTTGAAAGTCAAGATAATATTTTCAACTTTTTCATTTATTTATGAAAGACTTAAAAACGTTATGTTGACTTGGCTCACAGTGACAAACTGGGAGCGAAATAAAAGCCCGTTCTATTGAACGGGCACTTATTCAAATTCAAGCCTGGCGATGTCCTACTCTCACATGGGGAAACCCCACACTACCATCGGCGCTATTACGTTTCACTTCTGAGTTCGGCATGGGATCAGGTGGGTCCATAACGCTATGGTCGCCAAGCAAATTCTTTCTATCTACCTCAATAAGAGATAAATAATAATCTGGAAAGCTGTGTATGCGTTCTTAATCACATTCAATACGTTTCTTGCAACTTCAAATCCGTTCAAAACCCCTTGGGTGTTGTATGGTTAAGCCTCACGGGCAATTAGTACAGGTTAGCTCAATGCCTCGCAGCACTTACACACCCTGCCTATCAACGTCGTAGTCTTCAACAACCCTTTAGGATACTTAAAGTATCAGGGATGACTCATCTCAAGGCTCGCTTCACGCTTAGATGCTTTCAGCGTTTATCGATCCCGAACTTAGCTACCGGGCAATGCTACTGGCGTAACAACCCGAACACCAGAGGTTCGTCCACTCCGGTCCTCTCGTACTAGGAGCAGCCCCTTTCAATCATCCAACGCCCACGGCAGATAGGGACCGAACTGTCTCACGACGTTCTAAACCCAGCTCGCGTACCACTTTAAATGGCGAACAGCCATACCCTTGGGACCGACTTCAGCCCCAGGATGTGATGAGCCGACATCGAGGTGCCAAACACCGCCGTCGATATGAACTCTTGGGCGGTATCAGCCTGTTATCCCCGGAGTACCTTTTATCCGTTGAGCGATGGCCCTTCCATTCAGAACCACCGGATCACTATGACCTGCTTTCGCACCTGCTCGAATTGTCATTCTCGCAGTCAAGCGGGCTTATGCCATTGCACTAACCACACGATGTCCAACCGTGTTTAGCCCACCTTCGTGCTCCTCCGTTACTCTTTGGGAGGAGACCGCCCCAGTCAAACTACCCACCAGGCACTGTCCGCAATCCCGATAAGGGACCAACGTTAGAACATCAAGCATACAAGGGTGGTATTTCAAGATTGCCTCCACCAATACTAGCGTACTGGTTTCAAAGGCTCCCACCTATCCTACACATGTAGGGTCAATGTTCAGTGCCAAGCTGTAGTAAAGGTTCACGGGGTCTTTCCGTCTAGCCGCGGGTACACTGCATCTTCACAGCGATTTCAATTTCACTGAGTCTCGGGTGGAGACAGCGTGGCCATCATTACGCCATTCGTGCAGGTCGGAACTTACCCGACAAGGAATTTCGCTACCTTAGGACCGTTATAGTTACGGCCGCCGTTTACTTGGGCTTCGATCAAGAGCTTCGACCGAAGTCTAACCCCATCAATTAACCTTCAAGCACCGGGCAGGCGTCACACCGTATACGTCATCTTACGATTTAGCACAGTGCTATGTTTTTAATAAACAGTTGCAGCCACCTGGTATCTGCGACTCCCGGCAGCTTAGAGAGCAAGTCTCATCACCGCTAGGAGCGTACCTTCTCCCGAAGTTACGGTACCATTTTGCCTAGTTCCTTCACCCGAGTTCTCTCAAGCGCCTTAGTATTCTCTACTCGACCACCTGTGTCGGTTTGGGGTACGATTCCTTATAATCTGAAGCTTAGAGGCTTTTCCTGGAAGTATGGCATCAATAGCTTCACACCCGTAGGTGCTCGACATCGTGTCTCAGCCTAACAAGAGTCCGGATTTACCTAAACTCTTAGCCTACGCACTTGAACTTGGACGACCGTCGCCAAGCCTACCTAGCCTTCTCCGTCCCCCCATCGCAATTATAAGAAGTACGGGAATATTAACCCGTTTCCCATCGACTACGCTTTTCAGCCTCGCCTTAGGGGTCGACTTACCCTGCCCCGATTAACGTTGGACAGGAACCCTTGGTCTTCCGGCGAGGGGGTTTTTCACCCCCTTTATCGTTACTCATGTCAGCATTCGCACTTCTGATACCTCCAGCAGCCCTTACAGACCACCTTCAACGGCTTACAGAACGCTCCCCTACCCAGCACAATAAATTGTACTGCCGCAGCTTCGGTGTATAGCTTAGCCCCGTTACATCTTCCGCGCAGGCCGACTCGACCAGTGAGCTATTACGCTTTCTTTAAATGATGGCTGCTTCTAAGCCAACATCCTGGCTGTCTGAGCCTTCCCACATCGTTTCCCACTTAGCTATAACTTTGGGACCTTAGCTGGCGGTCTGGGTTGTTTCCCTCTCCACGACGGACGTTAGCACCCGCCGTGTGTCTCCCGGATAGTACTTACTGGTATTCGGAGTTTGCAAAGGGTTGGTAAGTCGGGATGACCCCCTAGCCTTAACAGTGCTCTACCCCCAGTAGTATTCGTCCGAGGCTCTACCTAAATAGATTTCGGGGAGAACCAGCTATCTCCAAGTTTGATTGGCCTTTCACCCCTAGCCACAAGTCATCCGCTAATTTTTCAACATTAGTCGGTTCGGTCCTCCAGTTGATGTTACTCAACCTTCAACCTGCCCATGGCTAGATCACTTGGTTTCGGGTCTATATCCAGAGACTGAACGCCCAGTTAAGACTCGGTTTCCCTACGGCTCCCCTAAACGGTTAACCTTGCCACTGAATATAAGTCGCTGACCCATTATACAAAAGGTACGCAGTCACATAACAAGTATGCTCCTACTGCTTGTACGTACACGGTTTCAGGTTCTATTTCACTCCCCTCACAGGGGTTCTTTTCGCCTTTCCCTCACGGTACTGGTTCACTATCGGTCAGTCAGTAGTATTTAGCCTTGGAGGATGGTCCCCCCATATTCAGACAGGATATCACGTGTCCCGCCTTACTCGTTTTCACTGATGATGAGATGTCGGTTACAGGGCTATCACCTTGTATCGCGGCACTTTCCAGAGCCTTCACCTGTCTCATTAAAAGCTTAAGGGCTAACCCAATTTCGCTCGCCGCTACTTTCGGGATCTCGGTTGATTTCTCTTCCTCGGGGTACTTAGATGTTTCAGTTCTCCCGGTTTGCCTCGCTGCGCTATGTATTCACGCAGCGATACTAGCTTATGCTAGTGGGTTTCCCCATTCAGAAATCGTAGACTCAAATGGTTTTTACTACCTAATCTACGCTTATCGCAAGTTAATACGTCTTTCATCGCCTCTGACTGCCAAGGCATCCACCGTGTACGCTTAGTCACTTAACCATACAACCCCAAGAGGTTTCGTATGGCATAAACAACCAAGGTTGAACTCGTCATTGCGAGTTCTGGTTTTTCGCCGGATTCAAAATACAAGAACACTTGAATGTGTTTTTAATTTGTTTATCTAAAAGATAAACAAAAGATATTAAGAACTTTTAAATTTTGATTTATCTAACTCGTAAGTCAGTTAAATCAGTCAGCTTTCCAAATTGTTAAAGAGCTTAAAGCAAAAAGCTTTAATCAATAATCGAAATCATTAATTAAAGCTCTGTCACTTCAACTTATTAAAACCTAATCAATCTGTGTGAACACTCATAAATCGTAATCTATCGTTTAAGGAGGTGATCCAGCCCCAGGTTCCCCTAGGGCTACCTTGTTACGACTTCACCCCAGTCATGAACCACAAAGTGGTGAGCGTCCTCCCGAAGGTTAAACTACCCACTTCTTTTGCAGCCCACTCCCATGGTGTGACGGGCGGTGTGTACAAGGCCCGGGAACGTATTCACCGTGACATTCTGATTCACGATTACTAGCGATTCCGACTTCACGGAGTCGAGTTGCAGACTCCGATCCGGACTACGACGCACTTTTTGGGATTCGCTCACTATCGCTAGCTTGCAGCCCTCTGTATGCGCCATTGTAGCACGTGTGTAGCCCTACTCGTAAGGGCCATGATGACTTGACGTCGTCCCCACCTTCCTCCGGTTTATCACCGGCAGTCTCCCTGGAGTTCCCACCATTACGTGCTGGCAAACAAGGATAAGGGTTGCGCTCGTTGCGGGACTTAACCCAACATTTCACAACACGAGCTGACGACAGCCATGCAGCACCTGTCTCACAGTTCCCGAAGGCACAAGTCCATCTCTGGTCTCTTCTGTGGATGTCAAGAGTAGGTAAGGTTCTTCGCGTTGCATCGAATTAAACCACATGCTCCACCGCTTGTGCGGGCCCCCGTCAATTCATTTGAGTTTTAATCTTGCGACCGTACTCCCCAGGCGGTCTACTTAACGCGTTAGCTCCGAAAGCCACGGCTCAAGGCCACAACCTCCAAGTAGACATCGTTTACGGCGTGGACTACCAGGGTATCTAATCCTGTTTGCTCCCCACGCTTTCGCATCTGAGTGTCAGTGTCTGTCCAGGGGGCCGCCTTCGCCACTGGTATTCCTTCAGATCTCTACGCATTTCACCGCTACACCTGAAATTCTACCCCCCTCTACAGCACTCTAGTTCACCAGTTTCAAATGCGGTTCCGAGGTTGAGCCCCGGGCTTTCACATCTGACTTAATGAACCACCTGCATGCGCTTTACGCCCAGTAATTCCGATTAACGCTCGCACCCTCCGTATTACCGCGGCTGCTGGCACGGAGTTAGCCGGTGCTTCTTCTGTCGCTAACGTCAAGATATGCAGCTATTAACTACACACCCTTCCTCACGACTGAAAGTACTTTACAACCCGAAGGCCTTCTTCATACACGCGGCATGGCTGCATCAGGCTTTCGCCCATTGTGCAATATTCCCCACTGCTGCCTCCCGTAGGAGTCTGGACCGTGTCTCAGTTCCAGTGTGGCTGATCATCCTCTCAGACCAGCTAGAGATCGTCGCCTTGGTGAGCTCTTACCCCACCAACTAGCTAATCTCACCTGGGCTAATCTTGACGCGAGAGGTCCGAAGATCCCCCTCTTTGGTCCGAAGACATTATGCGGTATTAGCTATCGTTTCCAATAGTTATCCCCCACATCAAGGCATATTCCCAGGCATTACTCACCCGTCCGCCGCTCGTCAGCAAATTAGCAAGCTAATTTCTGTTACCGCTCGACTTGCATGTGTTAGGCCTGCCGCCAGCGTTCAATCTGAGCCATGATCAAACTCTTCAATTAAAGTTTTTTGGTTTGTTTCAGCAGAAACAAAACCGGCTCAATGATTAATACTGATTGTTACATAAAAGTAATTTTGTGTAGTCACTCAGTTCATTGATTATTTTTGTTTGAATTCACTTCGAAAAGTAAAAGCAAACTAGTGATTATCAACTCACAAGTGCCCACACAGATTGATTTGGTTAAATTGTTAAAGAGCTTGTCTTTCAACCACTTAGCGTTACCGCTTCGTCGCTTCAGGCTGCGTATAATACGCTTTCTGATTTGAAAGTCAAGATAATATTTTCAACTTTTTCATTTATTTATGAAAGACTTAAAAACGTTATGTTGACTTGGCTCACAGTGACAAACTGGGAGCGAAATAAAAGCCCGTTCTATTGAACGGGCACTTATTCAAATTCAAGCCTGGCGATGTCCTACTCTCACATGGGGAAACCCCACACTACCATCGGCGCTATTACGTTTCACTTCTGAGTTCGGCATGGGATCAGGTGGGTCCATAACGCTATGGTCGCCAAGCAAATTCTTTCTATCTACCTCAATAAGAGATAAATAATAATCTGGAAAGCTGTGTATGCGTTCTTAATCACATTCAATACGTTTCTTGCAACTTCAAATCCGTTCAAAACCCCTTGGGTGTTGTATGGTTAAGCCTCACGGGCAATTAGTACAGGTTAGCTCAATGCCTCGCAGCACTTACACACCCTGCCTATCAACGTCGTAGTCTTCAACAACCCTTTAGGATACTTAAAGTATCAGGGATGACTCATCTCAAGGCTCGCTTCACGCTTAGATGCTTTCAGCGTTTATCGATCCCGAACTTAGCTACCGGGCAATGCTACTGGCGTAACAACCCGAACACCAGAGGTTCGTCCACTCCGGTCCTCTCGTACTAGGAGCAGCCCCTTTCAATCATCCAACGCCCACGGCAGATAGGGACCGAACTGTCTCACGACGTTCTAAACCCAGCTCGCGTACCACTTTAAATGGCGAACAGCCATACCCTTGGGACCGACTTCAGCCCCAGGATGTGATGAGCCGACATCGAGGTGCCAAACACCGCCGTCGATATGAACTCTTGGGCGGTATCAGCCTGTTATCCCCGGAGTACCTTTTATCCGTTGAGCGATGGCCCTTCCATTCAGAACCACCGGATCACTATGACCTGCTTTCGCACCTGCTCGAATTGTCATTCTCGCAGTCAAGCGGGCTTATGCCATTGCACTAACCACACGATGTCCAACCGTGTTTAGCCCACCTTCGTGCTCCTCCGTTACTCTTTGGGAGGAGACCGCCCCAGTCAAACTACCCACCAGGCACTGTCCGCAATCCCGATAAGGGACCAACGTTAGAACATCAAGCATACAAGGGTGGTATTTCAAGATTGCCTCCACCAATACTAGCGTACTGGTTTCAAAGGCTCCCACCTATCCTACACATGTAGGGTCAATGTTCAGTGCCAAGCTGTAGTAAAGGTTCACGGGGTCTTTCCGTCTAGCCGCGGGTACACTGCATCTTCACAGCGATTTCAATTTCACTGAGTCTCGGGTGGAGACAGCGTGGCCATCATTACGCCATTCGTGCAGGTCGGAACTTACCCGACAAGGAATTTCGCTACCTTAGGACCGTTATAGTTACGGCCGCCGTTTACTTGGGCTTCGATCAAGAGCTTCGACCGAAGTCTAACCCCATCAATTAACCTTCAAGCACCGGGCAGGCGTCACACCGTATACGTCATCTTACGATTTAGCACAGTGCTATGTTTTTAATAAACAGTTGCAGCCACCTGGTATCTGCGACTCCCGGCAGCTTAGAGAGCAAGTCTCATCACCGCTAGGAGCGTACCTTCTCCCGAAGTTACGGTACCATTTTGCCTAGTTCCTTCACCCGAGTTCTCTCAAGCGCCTTAGTATTCTCTACTCGACCACCTGTGTCGGTTTGGGGTACGATTCCTTATAATCTGAAGCTTAGAGGCTTTTCCTGGAAGTATGGCATCAATAGCTTCACATCCGTAGATGCTCGACATCGTGTCTCAGCCTAACAAGAGTCCGGATTTACCTAAACTCTTAGCCTACGCACTTGAACTTGGACGACCGTCGCCAAGCCTACCTAGCCTTCTCCGTCCCCCCATCGCAATTATAAGAAGTACGGGAATATTAACCCGTTTCCCATCGACTACGCTTTTCAGCCTCGCCTTAGGGGTCGACTTACCCTGCCCCGATTAACGTTGGACAGGAACCCTTGGTCTTCCGGCGAGGGGGTTTTTCACCCCCTTTATCGTTACTCATGTCAGCATTCGCACTTCTGATACCTCCAGCAGCCCTTACAGACCACCTTCAACGGCTTACAGAACGCTCCCCTACCCAGCACAATAAATTGTACTGCCGCAGCTTCGGTGTATAGCTTAGCCCCGTTACATCTTCCGCGCAGGCCGACTCGACCAGTGAGCTATTACGCTTTCTTTAAATGATGGCTGCTTCTAAGCCAACATCCTGGCTGTCTGAGCCTTCCCACATCGTTTCCCACTTAGCTATAACTTTGGGACCTTAGCTGGCGGTCTGGGTTGTTTCCCTCTCCACGACGGACGTTAGCACCCGCCGTGTGTCTCCCGGATAGTACTTACTGGTATTCGGAGTTTGCAAAGGGTTGGTAAGTCGGGATGACCCCCTAGCCTTAACAGTGCTCTACCCCCAGTAGTATTCGTCCGAGGCTCTACCTAAATAGATTTCGGGGAGAACCAGCTATCTCCAAGTTTGATTGGCCTTTCACCCCTAGCCACAAGTCATCCGCTAATTTTTCAACATTAGTCGGTTCGGTCCTCCAGTTGATGTTACTCAACCTTCAACCTGCCCATGGCTAGATCACTTGGTTTCGGGTCTATATCCAGAGACTGAACGCCCAGTTAAGACTCGGTTTCCCTACGGCTCCCCTAAACGGTTAACCTTGCCACTGAATATAAGTCGCTGACCCATTATACAAAAGGTACGCAGTCACATAACAAGTATGCTCCTACTGCTTGTACGTACACGGTTTCAGGTTCTATTTCACTCCCCTCACAGGGGTTCTTTTCGCCTTTCCCTCACGGTACTGGTTCACTATCGGTCAGTCAGTAGTATTTAGCCTTGGAGGATGGTCCCCCCATATTCAGACAGGATATCACGTGTCCCGCCTTACTCGTTTTCACTGATGATGAGATGTCGGTTACAGGGCTATCACCTTGTATCGCGGCACTTTCCAGAGCCTTCACCTGTCTCATTAAAAGCTTAAGGGCTAACCCAATTTCGCTCGCCGCTACTTTCGGGATCTCGGTTGATTTCTCTTCCTCGGGGTACTTAGATGTTTCAGTTCTCCCGGTTTGCCTCGCTGCGCTATGTATTCACGCAGCGATACTAGCTTATGCTAGTGGGTTTCCCCATTCAGAAATCGTAGACTCAAATGGTTTTTACTACCTAATCTACGCTTATCGCAAGTTAATACGTCTTTCATCGCCTCTGACTGCCAAGGCATCCACCGTGTACGCTTAGTCACTTAACCATACAACCCCAAGAGGTTTCGTATGGCATAAACAACCAAGGTTGAACTCGTCATTGCGAGTTCTGGTTTTTCGCCGGATTCAAAATACAAGAACACTTGAATGTGTTTTTAGTTTGTTTATCTAAGATAAACAAAAGATATTAAGAACTTTTAAATTTTGATTTACCTAACTCGTAAGTCAGTTAAATCAGTCAGCTTTCCAAATTGTTAAAGAGCAATTGTTTTTCAACCTAGTTAAAGGTTTATAAACCATTTTTAAAGACTCTCAAGGAGAATACTTAAAAATGGTGGAGCTATGCGGGATCGAACCGCAGACCTCTTCGCTGCCAGCGAAGCGCTCTCCCAGCTGAGCTATAGCCCCACATAACATCTCTTTTATTTTTTAACCTAATCAATCTGTGTGAACACTCATAAATCGCAATCTATCGTTTAAGGAGGTGATCCAGCCCCAGGTTCCCCTAGGGCTACCTTGTTACGACTTCACCCCAGTCATGAACCACAAAGTGGTGAGCGTCCTCCCGAAGGTTAAACTACCCACTTCTTTTGCAGCCCACTCCCATGGTGTGACGGGCGGTGTGTACAAGGCCCGGGAACGTATTCACCGTGACATTCTGATTCACGATTACTAGCGATTCCGACTTCACGGAGTCGAGTTGCAGACTCCGATCCGGACTACGACGCACTTTTTGGGATTCGCTCACTATCGCTAGCTTGCAGCCCTCTGTATGCGCCATTGTAGCACGTGTGTAGCCCTACTCGTAAGGGCCATGATGACTTGACGTCGTCCCCACCTTCCTCCGGTTTATCACCGGCAGTCTCCCTGGAGTTCCCACCATTACGTGCTGGCAAACAAGGATAAGGGTTGCGCTCGTTGCGGGACTTAACCCAACATTTCACAACACGAGCTGACGACAGCCATGCAGCACCTGTCTCACAGTTCCCGAAGGCACAAGTCCATCTCTGGTCTCTTCTGTGGATGTCAAGAGTAGGTAAGGTTCTTCGCGTTGCATCGAATTAAACCACATGCTCCACCGCTTGTGCGGGCCCCCGTCAATTCATTTGAGTTTTAATCTTGCGACCGTACTCCCCAGGCGGTCTACTTAACGCGTTAGCTCCGAAAGCCACGGCTCAAGGCCACAACCTCCAAGTAGACATCGTTTACGGCGTGGACTACCAGGGTATCTAATCCTGTTTGCTCCCCACGCTTTCGCATCTGAGTGTCAGTGTCTGTCCAGGGGGCCGCCTTCGCCACTGGTATTCCTTCAGATCTCTACGCATTTCACCGCTACACCTGAAATTCTACCCCCCTCTACAGCACTCTAGTTCACCAGTTTCAAATGCGGTTCCGAGGTTGAGCCCCGGGCTTTCACATCTGACTTAATGAACCACCTGCATGCGCTTTACGCCCAGTAATTCCGATTAACGCTCGCACCCTCCGTATTACCGCGGCTGCTGGCACGGAGTTAGCCGGTGCTTCTTCTGTCGCTAACGTCAAGATATGCAGCTATTAACTACACACCCTTCCTCACGACTGAAAGTACTTTACAACCCGAAGGCCTTCTTCATACACGCGGCATGGCTGCATCAGGCTTTCGCCCATTGTGCAATATTCCCCACTGCTGCCTCCCGTAGGAGTCTGGACCGTGTCTCAGTTCCAGTGTGGCTGATCATCCTCTCAGACCAGCTAGAGATCGTCGCCTTGGTGAGCTCTTACCCCACCAACTAGCTAATCTCACCTGGGCTAATCTTGACGCGAGAGGTCCGAAGATCCCCCTCTTTGGTCCAAAGACATTATGCGGTATTAGCTATCGTTTCCAATAGTTATCCCCCACATCAAGGCATATTCCCAGGCATTACTCACCCGTCCGCCGCTCGTCAGCAAATTAGCAAGCTAATTTCTGTTACCGCTCGACTTGCATGTGTTAGGCCTGCCGCCAGCGTTCAATCTGAGCCATGATCAAACTCTTCAATTAAAGTTTTTTGGTTTGTTTCAGCAGAAACAAAACCGGCTCAATGATTAATACTGATTGTTACATAAAAGTAATTTTGTGTAGTCACTCAGTTCATTGATTATTTTTGTTTGAATTCACTTCGAAAAGTAAAAGCAAACTAGTGATTATCAACTCACAAGTGCCCACACAGATTGATTTGGTTAAATTGTTAAAGAGCTTGTCTTTCAACCACTTAGCGTTACCGCTTCGTCGCTTCAGGCTGCGTATAATACGCTTTCTGATTTGAAAGTCAAGATAATATTTTCAACTTTTTCATTTATTTATGAAAGACTTAAAAACGTTATGTTGACTTGGCTCACAGTGACAAACTGGGAGCGAAATAAAAGCCCGTTCTATTGAACGGGCACTTATTCAAATTCAAGCCTGGCGATGTCCTACTCTCACATGGGGAAACCCCACACTACCATCGGCGCTATTACGTTTCACTTCTGAGTTCGGCATGGGATCAGGTGGGTCCATAACGCTATGGTCGCCAAGCAAATTCTTTCTATCTACCTCAATAAGAGATAAATAATAATCTGGAAAGCTGGTATGTGTTCTTAATCACATTCAATACGTTTCTTGCAACTTCAAATCCGTTCAAAACCCCTTGGGTGTTGTATGGTTAAGCCTCACGGGCAATTAGTACAGGTTAGCTCAATGCCTCGCAGCACTTACACACCCTGCCTATCAACGTCGTAGTCTTCAACAACCCTTTAGGATACTTAAAGTATCAGGGATGACTCATCTCAAGGCTCGCTTCACGCTTAGATGCTTTCAGCGTTTATCGATCCCGAACTTAGCTACCGGGCAATGCTACTGGCGTAACAACCCGAACACCAGAGGTTCGTCCACTCCGGTCCTCTCGTACTAGGAGCAGCCCCTTTCAATCATCCAACGCCCACGGCAGATAGGGACCGAACTGTCTCACGACGTTCTAAACCCAGCTCGCGTACCACTTTAAATGGCGAACAGCCATACCCTTGGGACCGACTTCAGCCCCAGGATGTGATGAGCCGACATCGAGGTGCCAAACACCGCCGTCGATATGAACTCTTGGGCGGTATCAGCCTGTTATCCCCGGAGTACCTTTTATCCGTTGAGCGATGGCCCTTCCATTCAGAACCACCGGATCACTATGACCTGCTTTCGCACCTGCTCGAATTGTCATTCTCGCAGTCAAGCGGGCTTATGCCATTGCACTAACCACACGATGTCCAACCGTGTTTAGCCCACCTTCGTGCTCCTCCGTTACTCTTTGGGAGGAGACCGCCCCAGTCAAACTACCCACCAGGCACTGTCCGCAATCCCGATAAGGGACCAACGTTAGAACATCAAGCATACAAGGGTGGTATTTCAAGATTGCCTCCACCAATACTAGCGTACTGGTTTCAAAGGCTCCCACCTATCCTACACATGTAGGGTCAATGTTCAGTGCCAAGCTGTAGTAAAGGTTCACGGGGTCTTTCCGTCTAGCCGCGGGTACACTGCATCTTCACAGCGATTTCAATTTCACTGAGTCTCGGGTGGAGACAGCGTGGCCATCATTACGCCATTCGTGCAGGTCGGAACTTACCCGACAAGGAATTTCGCTACCTTAGGACCGTTATAGTTACGGCCGCCGTTTACTTGGGCTTCGATCAAGAGCTTCGACCGAAGTCTAACCCCATCAATTAACCTTCAAGCACCGGGCAGGCGTCACACCGTATACGTCATCTTACGATTTAGCACAGTGCTATGTTTTTAATAAACAGTTGCAGCCACCTGGTATCTGCGACTCCCGGCAGCTTAGAGAGCAAGTCTCATCACCGCTAGGAGCGTACCTTCTCCCGAAGTTACGGTACCATTTTGCCTAGTTCCTTCACCCGAGTTCTCTCAAGCGCCTTAGTATTCTCTACTCGACCACCTGTGTCGGTTTGGGGTACGATTCCTTATAATCTGAAGCTTAGAGGCTTTTCCTGGAAGTATGGCATCAATAGCTTCACACCCGTAGGTGCTCGACATCGTGTCTCAGCCTAACAAGAGTCCGGATTTACCTAAACTCTTAGCCTACGCACTTGAACTTGGACGACCGTCGCCAAGCCTACCTAGCCTTCTCCGTCCCCCCATCGCAATTATAAGAAGTACGGGAATATTAACCCGTTTCCCATCGACTACGCTTTTCAGCCTCGCCTTAGGGGTCGACTTACCCTGCCCCGATTAACGTTGGACAGGAACCCTTGGTCTTCCGGCGAGGGGGTTTTTCACCCCCTTTATCGTTACTCATGTCAGCATTCGCACTTCTGATACCTCCAGCAGCCCTTACAGACCACCTTCAACGGCTTACAGAACGCTCCCCTACCCAGCACAATAAATTGCACTGCCGCAGCTTCGGTGTATAGCTTAGCCCCGTTACATCTTCCGCGCAGGCCGACTCGACCAGTGAGCTATTACGCTTTCTTTAAATGATGGCTGCTTCTAAGCCAACATCCTGGCTGTCTGAGCCTTCCCACATCGTTTCCCACTTAGCTATAACTTTGGGACCTTAGCTGGCGGTCTGGGTTGTTTCCCTCTCCACGACGGACGTTAGCACCCGCCGTGTGTCTCCCGGATAGTACTTACTGGTATTCGGAGTTTGCAAAGGGTTGGTAAGTCGGGATGACCCCCTAGCCTTAACAGTGCTCTACCCCCAGTAGTATTCGTCCGAGGCTCTACCTAAATAGATTTCGGGGAGAACCAGCTATCTCCAAGTTTGATTGGCCTTTCACCCCTAGCCACAAGTCATCCGCTAATTTTTCAACATTAGTCGGTTCGGTCCTCCAGTTGATGTTACTCAACCTTCAACCTGCCCATGGCTAGATCACTTGGTTTCGGGTCTATATCCAGAGACTGAACGCCCAGTTAAGACTCGGTTTCCCTACGGCTCCCCTAAACGGTTAACCTTGCCACTGAATATAAGTCGCTGACCCATTATACAAAAGGTACGCAGTCACATAACAAGTATGCTCCTACTGCTTGTACGTACACGGTTTCAGGTTCTATTTCACTCCCCTCACAGGGGTTCTTTTCGCCTTTCCCTCACGGTACTGGTTCACTATCGGTCAGTCAGTAGTATTTAGCCTTGGAGGATGGTCCCCCCATATTCAGACAGGATATCACGTGTCCCGCCTTACTCGTTTTCACTGATGATGAGATGTCGGTTACAGGGCTATCACCTTGTATCGCGGCACTTTCCAGAGCCTTCACCTGTCTCATTAAAAGCTTAAGGGCTAACCCAATTTCGCTCGCCGCTACTTTCGGGATCTCGGTTGATTTCTCTTCCTCGGGGTACTTAGATGTTTCAGTTCTCCCGGTTTGCCTCGCTGCGCTATGTATTCACGCAGCGATACTAGCTTATGCTAGTGGGTTTCCCCATTCAGAAATCGTAGACTCAAATGGTTTTTACTACCTAATCTACGCTTATCGCAAGTTAATACGTCTTTCATCGCCTCTGACTGCCAAGGCATCCACCGTGTACGCTTAGTCACTTAACCATACAACCCCAAGAGGTTTCGTATGGACCGTTTGCTTTCACTTTTCAAAGTGAAGACAAAACAGCAACCAAGGTTGAACTCGTCATTGCGAGTTCTGGTTTTTCGCCGGATTCAAAATACAAGAACACTTGAATGTGTTTTTAATTTGTTTATCTAAGATAAACAAAAGATATTAAGAACTTTTAAATTTTGATTTATCTAACTCGTAAGTCAGTTAAATCAGTCAGCTTTCCAAATTGTTAAAGAGCTTAAAGCAAAAAGCTTTAATCAATAATCGAAATCATTAATTAAAGCTCTGTCACTTCAACTTATTAAAACCTAATCAATCTGTGTGAACACTCATAAATCGTAATCTATCGTTTAAGGAGGTGATCCAGCCCCAGGTTCCCCTAGGGCTACCTTGTTACGACTTCACCCCAGTCATGAACCACAAAGTGGTGAGCGTCCTCCCGAAGGTTAAACTACCCACTTCTTTTGCAGCCCACTCCCATGGTGTGACGGGCGGTGTGTACAAGGCCCGGGAACGTATTCACCGTGACATTCTGATTCACGATTACTAGCGATTCCGACTTCACGGAGTCGAGTTGCAGACTCCGATCCGGACTACGACGCACTTTTTGGGATTCGCTCACTATCGCTAGCTTGCAACCCTCTGTATGCGCCATTGTAGCACGTGTGTAGCCCTACTCGTAAGGGCCATGATGACTTGACGTCGTCCCCACCTTCCTCCGGTTTATCACCGGCAGTCTCCCTGGAGTTCCCACCATTACGTGCTGGCAAACAAGGATAAGGGTTGCGCTCGTTGCGGGACTTAACCCAACATTTCACAACACGAGCTGACGACAGCCATGCAGCACCTGTCTCAGAGCTCCCGAAGGCACTAAGCTATCTCTAGCGAATTCTCTGGATGTCAAGAGTAGGTAAGGTTCTTCGCGTTGCATCGAATTAAACCACATGCTCCACCGCTTGTGCGGGCCCCCGTCAATTCATTTGAGTTTTAATCTTGCGACCGTACTCCCCAGGCGGTCTACTTAACGCGTTAGCTCCGAAAGCCACGGCTCAAGGCCACAACCTCCAAGTAGACATCGTTTACGGCGTGGACTACCAGGGTATCTAATCCTGTTTGCTCCCCACGCTTTCGCATCTGAGTGTCAGTGTCTGTCCAGGGGGCCGCCTTCGCCACTGGTATTCCTTCAGATCTCTACGCATTTCACCGCTACACCTGAAATTCTACCCCCCTCTACAGCACTCTAGTTCACCAGTTTCAAATGCGGTTCCGAGGTTGAGCCCCGGGCTTTCACATCTGACTTAATGAACCACCTGCATGCGCTTTACGCCCAGTAATTCCGATTAACGCTCGCACCCTCCGTATTACCGCGGCTGCTGGCACGGAGTTAGCCGGTGCTTCTTCTGTCGCTAACGTCAAGATATGCAGCTATTAACTACACACCCTTCCTCACGACTGAAAGTACTTTACAACCCGAAGGCCTTCTTCATACACGCGGCATGGCTGCATCAGGCTTTCGCCCATTGTGCAATATTCCCCACTGCTGCCTCCCGTAGGAGTCTGGACCGTGTCTCAGTTCCAGTGTGGCTGATCATCCTCTCAGACCAGCTAGAGATCGTCGCCTTGGTGAGCTCTTACCCCACCAACTAGCTAATCTCACCTGGGCTAATCTTGACGCGAGAGGTCCGAAGATCCCCCTCTTTGGTCCGAAGACATTATGCGGTATTAGCTATCGTTTCCAATAGTTATCCCCCACATCAAGGCATATTCCCAGGCATTACTCACCCGTCCGCCGCTCGTCAGCAAATTAGCAAGCTAATTTCTGTTACCGCTCGACTTGCATGTGTTAGGCCTGCCGCCAGCGTTCAATCTGAGCCATGATCAAACTCTTCAATTAAAGTTTTTTGGTTTGTTTCAGCAGAAACAAAACCGGCTCAATGATTAATACTGATTGTTACATAAAAGTAATTTTGTGTAGTCACTCAGTTCATTGATTATTTTGTTTGAATTCACTTCGAAAAGTAAAAGCAAACTAGTGATTATCAATTCACAAGTGCCCACACAGATTAATAGGTTTCAAATTGTTAAAGAGCTTTTCTTCTACTTTCAAAGCGTTTTCGCTTTTCTGTGAAGAGGACGGCCATTTTATCGATTTAAGTTTCAGTGTCAAGCACTTATTTGAAACTTAATTTCTAAACCATCCTGCTACCAACCCTTTGCTGCTCTTGGTTGAGCGCTCCGTGTCAGTGAGGTCGCATTATAGGGAGTTCGATCACATTAGCAAGCTTTAAATGTGTTTTTTTATATGTTTTCTTTCCGTTTGAGCGCTATTTAAACGATAGAAAACTTATACTTTATTACCCTTACCTGTGACACAGCTTGTGCACAAAGTTATCCACAATTACTTTGTTTTAATCAAATGTAAATTGATAAATCAAATCAACCGCATTGTCTACTCCAGAAATAGCCTCTAAATAGAGATCACTAATAATTCGATACCTTAGCGTAAATTCACCCAGTGAATTAAAAATACCGACTCCATATTTAACTTGGAGATCTGGCGCTATATAGCCACTAATTGTTACTTGCGACTCATCACCGGAACCTGCCGTATCTAATTGTAAGTCTTGAACACCAAATGCTTGCCCTATTTCACCAACAACCTTCCCACTCTTCGCAAGACTTAAGCCTATCAGTGTCGTCGTCATGGCATTACCACCAGATTCACTATCTATATCCTGTCCTCTTAACAGATAAGACAAAGCATTGGCTTGAGGCATAGACGGAGATGAGAATATTTCAACTCTAGGAGTATCAGCAGGACCACTCACTTTAACTCCTGCTATCACATCATCCTGAGTATTCTCTGGATTTCGAATCGCCTCTATATCTACATAAGGTTGATCTGCAGGGCCATTAAATAGAATCTTCCCTTTTCTTATTTGTAGATCTTGTCCAAAAGAGCGATAAGTACCATCTTCAATGTTTACCTCTCCAGTAATGAATGGACCTTTATTCTTTTGGGTTACATTTAATTTGCCAACCAATCCTGCTTCTAAACCAAATGCTGAAAGAAGCACATCATCACCAATCGATATGTTAATGTCAGTCTCTATATCCATTGGAAGCGTAGTTTCAGTTTCCACAGGCTGAAGGTCATCATTTAAAATCACTTCATCTTTTGATACTCCGATTGCGCTTTCGGGTAAATCGTTCACAACAATTCTTCCCCACGGAATACCAATACTGCCTGTGATCTTCGCTAATGTAGGAATGATGCGGATCTTCATATCTGGCTTAACTTTCAATTTGACCATTGGTGGGACGTTTACTTGAAGTTCATTACCAAAAACATCAAGTCCTGCTTTCCAATTTTTCAAATCACGCCAATCAGCTGAACCATTAATATGTAAATCACCATCAGGGGTCGTTATCTTAGAAACAAGCTCTCCATCATAACCATTCAACTTGATTTTAAAGTCACCATTATCAACATCAACAGGAGACACCTCCCCTTTTACTATTACTTTACTAATCTCAAGGTCACCGACTGACTTAGGGTGCAGTATCGGTCCTGAAAAATTAATCCTTGAATTAATGAAGCCTTGAAGTTGACTGTATTCACCTAATACTGGTTGAAACATAGATAATGAAAGCTCCTCTATATTAGAGGTCGCTTTTATTGTTTTCTTTCCAGTCAAATCATCAATGACAGCTTGTCCTTTTAATTGACCATTATCGGTCAATGCAATGAGCCAATCGGCATTGAGCTCATCATTTTTCATTTCAGCATTAACGTTAATATCATCCCAACCAATAATAAGCGGTTGTTCCATCTGCTGTTGGACACTCCCTGTTGGTAAATACAGAGTTGCTTTAACGTAAGGAGCCTTTTGCTTCTCCCATTTTGCAATAACATTTAGATTCGCTTCACCATTAATTGTCGTTTCTTCTGGTAAAAAGTTTTTTAGCTTACTAAATTCAAAATGATTAATGCTTAAATCAACCGTTCCTGACTTACCCGCTAATAAATCTTTATTCAAGCAAATAGAGGTGGCTCCTTGGCTCCAACAGTTTGCTTGAATAAATGCTTCTGATGTCTGAATGTCATAGGCCAGTGCTGCTTTTTTATCTAATTTCCATGGACCAATCTCTGTTTTAACTTCCGCTTTTGATAACTCACCTTTCCAACCTTTCTTTCTATTTAGAGCACCATCAATGACTAGGTATGAATCAACAACGTTGGAATCCAAATTTACGCTCAAGCGGTGATTTTCTTCTTTGCCACTAAACTTAATATTTAGAGCCTCAAGCAACTGTTTTTTATATTTGCCTTTAGTTAAATCAATACTAAGGTCTGCATTCAGCTTTGGCATTGGAACCACATAGCCCTTAATCGAGGCTTTTTTTAATGTAGCTTCTTTGTCCCACTTTAATCCAAGTGCATCTATATCAAGATCTATCTTTGGCTCTGTTAATTTTCCGGTTAATTCAATATCACCGAATAACTTGCCATGTAAGTCAGGAACACTATCAGACAACTCCGGGAAGTTAACATCTACATCCAAGTTCAACTCTTTATTCACGCCACCAGAGATTTCAATACCATTATCACCATGATGTAACTCTAAACTTGGAATGTTGATGTTTATATCTCCCTTACCATCCTCATCATGAGCAAAGAGAGAACCATTGATATCTAGTGGGTACTTTCTAAAGATACCGTTAATATCGATATTTGGTATTAACGCATTCCAGCCACCTTTCTTTGTAAGCGAGCCACTAGTGACAATTCTTCCACTAATATTTCCTTCTGCGGCTTCCCACTCAAGTCCTGGCTGAATATTTTGAAGATTGATATCCCCTTTCCATTGCACCAGCGATCGCCAATCAACTTCAGCTTTACCTGAAATCTGTCCGCCCAAGGTATCAATAAGTAAATCATATAAATTTACAGAGCCCATATCACCTTTACCTTCAAGACGAATATCCGTTTGCGGGATCCCTTTTCCCTCTATATATAGAGAGCTTGAAAATTGATATTGGTTTAAGTCACCTTTAGCTCTGAAGTTTGGTATTAATGTCGTTATCGTTTTATCACCGCTTAACGGCCAATAAACATCACCTTTTGAAATTTTAATATCGAATGGAAGTGTCGGTTCTAATGGTTTTATCCTTGTATTAACATGAGCCTGCAACCCACCACTCAATTGAAGTGAAGCAGTCAGATCAGCAACACTTCCCTTTGCATCCAATATAACTGTATGGCCTTTTAATTCCGTATCTTTGACTTTTAGGCTGGCATCTAGCGTTAACGGATAATCACCATCAAGTTCGATATCATTATTCATCGTTAAAGTTGCTTGTGGCATATCTAAATAAAAATCTTTTATATGAACGTTATGCTCTCTGACCTTCGCAATAAAATCGAGTTGGTTAACTTGAATTGGAGTCTCTTGTTTAAGGGTAAAGTCTCGTAAGGCAAATTGCTCAATACTAATATTCAGAGGGATATAAACCGAAGGAAGTACTATTCTTGATGCTGGTTTTTCTTCTGATAACTTTTCAGGTGGTTCCTGAGGAACTGCTGACTTAGCTAACTCAACGCTTATCTTCTTCCAAGCAAGCGGAGTTATTATCAAATCACTATGATGTAGTTTTACACCAGTACTAAATGAGCGCCATTGAATATGATTACCTAAAATATTCATATCAATGTTATTCAAACTAATATTCGTTACATTAATAGGGATGGGAATAGATAACAGCTTTTGCTCCGCTGGCTCAGGCTCTTCTGTCGCTTGAGTTTCAGGTAACTCTGGTAAGTTTAATTTCAAACCATCAATCGATATATCATCAATACAAAGCGCTGGTTGTATTAAACATTTGGGAGTAGAGGCAACATGCAAGTTATTTATCTTAGCATTGATGAATGCTTTATCTTGGTAAGATATTCCAGATAAAGAAAACTCAGGCAATAAACTGCCTTCTACTTTATCTATATATAAAGAGGGTAATGCTTTCTCCGCTCCCCATACAAGAAGCTTTAAACCTGGATTAGTAAAAACAATCGCTCCAACCAACAGGAGAAACACAAGAACTAACATCGGTAAAAAAAGCGCTAAACAAATACAATGACGACTAAGACGGCGGCTTTTCTTTTGTTTACTATCGATATTCTGCTCGTGATTTTCTTCTAAAGAACTCATACTTCAGGCCCTAAAGTGAAATGTATTTTAAATTCATCTCCCGGCTCAGCATCAAGTCCCCAAGCGAAATCAAGTCGTACCGGTCCAACAGGTGATGCCCATCTTACACCTAAACCCGCTCCCATCTTCCAATCAGGTGTTGATATCCATGCATCACCATAATCAACAAACGTTGCCAACCACCAATTACCAACCACTCGATATTGATACTCTACACTGCTGGTCGCCATAAATTGACCACCCGTTAAATAGCCTTCTTCATCTTTAGGGGATATTTCTTCATAACCATAACCTCTAACACTATTATCACCACCAGCAAAAAATCGAATCGAAGGAGGCAGCTTGTAGAAGTCATCCGTATACATAGCTCCAATCTCAGCTCTTGCAACTCCGCGATGATTTTCACCAATGCTCCGTACAATAGCTCCTTGCGCTAAGATACGAAGTAATTTCACATCAGAAGTTAAGCCCTGATCGGTCGCCTCAATAGTAAATGCTTTTTTATCGCCCCACATAGGCATAGTGCCACCACGAGAACGACTTTTAGAAAAAGACACACCAGGAAGTATTAATCTTGCAGTACCATCTTGAGAACCTTGGGTAAATTCTTCATAAAGAAAACGGGTATAAAGCGTTCTATGCCAACCAGAATCAAATACCCAGTGTCTTTCAACGGCCAAATTTGACTCTAAACTGTCTGTATCTCTATTATCCACATTCTTTAAACCATACTTAACGATATAGTAATCTTTAAGTACCTGCTCTAAAGGGATTTTATAGGATATAGTTGCTTCTTGTTCTGGCTTTGAAATAGAAAAGCCTGTGTCTAAACTATGTCCATAATCGTTAAGCCATGGTTTTTTCCAACGGACCTTACCTCTAACACCGACATCTGTAGAGTAACCAATACTGGTTTCCAATTGGTTTCGAACCTGAGGGGATAAATGCACATTCATTGGCAATTGTCGACTAGACCCAACAGCCTCAAGATCTGGCTCAACATAAACAGAAGAAAACCACTCCGTATTAGATAAAGATTGGTTTAGTAGACCAATTTGGCTTGCTAAGTATGGGTCTCCTTCTTTGAAAGGAATAATAGAACGGACGCGTTTCTCTTCAATTTGGCTGCCATCAATTTTTGTTTTACCAAAATGGTAACGTTGACCACTCTGATAATGCAAGCGCACCAAAGCTTGATGACGACCAGGAGCAATCTCTAGGCGGCTTAGAGTAAACTCACCATCAAAATAGCCTTTTCTTAATGCTAGATTTTGCAAAGTGCTTTTTAAGCTTTCATATTTACCATGATTAATCACTTGCCCCAGATTTAACCCTGAATTATCAACCGCATTAATAAAATCAATATCATCTTTCGCTTCACCGGTGATCAAGATATCACTGACATAGATATAAACAGGCTCTCCAGGATTAACCGTCAGCACTAAGGTGTGCTCCCCTTTTTCACCTTCAATAGAAAAACTCATCAATGGCTGGTAATAACCTAACGCTTTAAGTGCATCACGAGTGTTGTTTTCAAGGCGAGACTGGAAACGAAGCGAAGTTGAGTACTCCTCTTCTGGTATGGCTGAAATATACGCTTCGACGTTACTCAGCAAAGATCCTTCTAAACCCTCGATCTCTAGTTCCGTTTGTGCTGTCACTCTTGTTGAAAAAAAGGTCAAGCAGCACATCAATAAGAGGGGTAACTTCTTTGTCATACTTAATTAATTATTCTATTGATTCATGAATGCGTTCTATGTAATGGTAATTTACTCGCTTTGTAGAGTAGCACAAGGTAAAAGTCTTCCAAATGACTCAGTTGAAGGATGCGACATGACCATGAATAAACAAAATACATTATCACCTCACTTTCTTTCACATGTTGATTTAGAAACGGTACCTTTAAATCATGAGGTTATCTATTTCGGTATGGGGTGCTTTTGGGGAGCTGAACGATTGTTTTGGCAATTATCTGGCGTGTATTCAACCGCAGTAGGATATACCGGTGGAGAACAACCAAACCCAAACTATAAAGAAGTTTGTACTGGAACGACAAACCACGTCGAAGTAGTAAAAATTGTATTTGACCCTACCCTTATCTCACTTGAGACACTATTGCATTCTTTTTGGCAAAGCCATAATCCCACTCAAGGAATGCGCCAAGGTAATGATATTGGTACACAGTATCGTTCGGTAATTTATACACATTCAAACCAACAACTGCAAATAGCCCAAAAAACACAACAGCAATATCAAAAGGCATTAGAAAAACAAGGTATTACAGATCCTATAACCACTGAAATAATACCAGCAAAACCTTTCTATTTTGCCGAAGAGTATCATCAGCAGTACTTAGCTAAAAATCCCAATGGTTACTGTGGATTAGGTGGTACTGGTGTGTGCTTCTTATAATAAAAAAGGTGCTCATAACGAGCACCTCTTAATTTAATCTGCTTAAGCTGGCATTGCTGAAAGTTGACGAATATGTTGATTCACTTCACTCATCACCGATAACATTTTTCTATTTTCTTTATTTGGCATCAATAGTTTGCCTTCATCAAATTCAAAAGATCCAATACCTTCAATGTGAATCTGCCCTTTAAATAACGTTTTTACAAAACGAGCCACTTGAAGTGGTCGATAAGCCTTAAAATTTCTAAACATAGCCATTACCTCAATAATCCATATAAGGTGTTCATTCATAGTCCATCAAAACATACTGATTTTATTATTATGTTTTATCTAAAAAATGCGTTCGAAACATTTGATTAACATTATAGAATACAAAACAGTATGCCTCAAGTTGGATTTTACTTTTTAGCAACAATTAGCAACTGCACACTTTCTACTGGTCGAATCGCTTTTTATTAAGCTCTGCACTACACTACAAACACTCATTTCCAAGGATAATAAAAATGAAAATAGTAAAACTACTTACCCTTAGCGCTTGCCTACTACCATCACTTTCTTTTGCTCACAACATTTCATTAAACAAAAGCGTTCCTTCAGTCTCTGTTGAACAATATGGTGAAATTACTTACGCCAACGATGCTGCTGTATACCAAAATTGGAACAGTGAACAATTAAAAGGGAAAGTTCGAGTATTACAGGCCATTGCTGGTCGAAGTGGTGCTAAAGCAATGAACGCTGATCTTATGAGTGCCATTACCTTAGAAAAGTTCCCTGAATCAAAATATCAAACTACAACAATTATTAATCAAGACGATTCTATTTGGGGTACTGGTGGGTTTGTAAAATCTTCTGCTGAGGAAAGCAAAAAAGAATTTTCATGGTCATCGATGGTTCTTGATGAAAATGGCAAGGTAGCTACAGCTTGGGATCTTCAGCCTGAAAGCTCTGCAATCATTGTCCAAGATAAAAAAGGGAATGTACTTTTTGTAAAAGAAGGCAAACTAACTTCTGATGAAATAAAACAAGTCATTAGCTTAATTCACGCTCAGCTATAAATAAATGCCTTGCTTATAAATTGTTATATTATTACATTTACCACTCAAGTTTCTTTCGGGTGGTACAATGCAATCGTACTTTTTTACTAAACAGCGTTGGTTAAATTGGAGTTTAGCAATTACTCTAGCGCTATTTAGTGTCTTGGTTGCTTATCATCAAATTGATTCCAACACACAACATCATGAACACCACCACTGTCAATTATTTCATTCTATTGGCTCTGGTCTTGTTATTCATGTCAGCCCTCCCTCTATTATTCCTCAAGTTATTATTCATTTTGAATTCTCTACTGTAGAAAATAGCTCTCCGTTTTCAATTACCGTTCACTCGCGAGCACCTCCCCTCTCTATCGTCTAACATTAATAAATTACATCACATTTATAACTCTTAGATAATAGGAAGCCATTATGCTTATCTGTAACAAAAAAAATGCACTACGACTAATCATCTCTACTACATTATTTTCAGTACCACTAATGACTTATGCCGCTGATCACCATGACGATCATGATGGACACGATCATTCAGAGCATTCTGAACACTCAGAGCATCGTCAACACGACGCACACGTTCATGGTGTAGTTGAAACCAATATAGCTCAAGATGGCGAACATTTACTTTTTGAAATCACAGCTCCTGGCTCTGATGTTGTAGGATTTGAACACGCCCCTAAAAACAAAGAACAAGAACAGTTATTAGAGCAAGCTATTGCTAAACTAAAAAAGCCAAATGCAATTTTCTCTCTACCTGAGTCTGCCAACTGTGAAGTTTCGGATATACATGTTTCTCATAATATGAAAAGCGAAGACCACGATGACCATGACCATGACCATCATGATGATGATTCTCATCAAGGTGAACATGGTGAATTTACTGCTCAATATGAATATCATTGCGAAACAATGTCGGAATTAAATCAAATAGAAACACAGTGGTTTAGTGTATTTTCTCATACTCAAAAAATGACAGTTCAGTATTTAGGTAACTCAGGACAGAAAGCAGCAACGTTAACCGCTAAAAAAGCAGTTTTAGCTCTATAATTTAGGTATGACGGTGGCAACACCGTCATAATTTTTATGAATATTATTGAATTATCAAACCTGACTTTTTGCTGGCCAAATCAAACAGAGCGAACACTTGATATATCAAGCTATCAGCAACAACAAGGAACAAAAGTATTTATCAAAGGCCCTAGTGGCAGTGGTAAATCTACTTTACTTAGCCTGCTTACTGGGATCTTGTCCCCTACAGAAGGAACGGTGAGTATTAATGGTACTGATATCAATCAATTGACCTCAAATCAACGAGACCGATTTAGAGCAGATAATATTGGTTATATTTTTCAACAATTTAATTTACTGCCTTATCTTTCTGTTATTGATAATGTTATTTTGCCATACCAGTTTTCATCAAAAAAAGAGTTCTCAAAGCCAGAACTAATAAAAGAAGCAGAGCGCCTACTAAATCAACTTCAATTGCCAAGTTCTCACTTTAGTAAACCAATTACTGACTTAAGTATCGGTCAACAACAACGAGTCGCAGCAGCAAGAGCATTCATTGGTAAACCTAAACTGATCATTGCAGACGAACCTACCTCAGCATTAGATCACGAAACTCGCTTTGCTTTTATTCAGCTCTTAATGGAGGAATGTGAAAGCAGTGGTGCAGGATTACTTTTTGTGAGTCATGACCCAAGTTTGGAGTCTCTTTTTGATCGTTGTATTGATTTAAGAACATTAAATAATGCAGGAGATACGCTGTGATTGGTATTGCTCAGTTAGCATGGAAAAGCCTAAGAAACCGAAAAACGACGGTCATATTAACGGTATTAACTATCGCTATTTCTGTCATGTTATTAATGGGAGTTGAACGAATTAGAACACAAGCAAAGACAAGCTTTGCCAATACTATTTCGAATACCGACTTAATTGTTGGTGCCCGTTCAGGCCAGGTCAACCTACTGCTTTATTCTGTTTTTCGCATTGGTAATGCCACCAACAATATTGACTGGAAAAGCTATCAAGAGATCAGCAATCAAAAATCAGTAAAATGGTCAATTCCAATCTCTCTAGGTGATTCCCATAAAGGCTTTAGAGTCATGGGAACTAATCAAGATTATTTTCGTTTTTATCAATACGGAAAAAAACAACCATTAACCTTTAAAGAAGGTAAACCATTCTCACATTTATTTGATGTTGTTCTCGGTGCCGATGTCGCAAATAAACTGAACTACCAACTCGGTGATAAATTGGTTATCGCTCATGGAATTAGTGATCAGTCTTTTACTCGTCATGATAATTTACCCTTTACTGTCACTGGTATCTTAGCACCGACAGGAACACCAGTAGACAAAACCTTACATGTCTCTTTAGGTGCAATAGAAGCTATACATGTTGGCTGGGAAAGTGGTGCTCATTTAGGAAATACACCAGATGCAGAAATATTGGAACAGCATCAATTTGAACCTAAAGCAATTACCGCGTTCATGCTAGGGCTTAACTCAAAAATTCAAACATTTGCGCTACAACGCTATATTAATGATTATAGTAAAGAGCCACTAAGTGCCATTCTTCCAGGCATTGCATTACATGAATTATGGGGAATGATGTCGATGGCAGAGCAAGCTTTATTGGCCGTCTCTGTTTTTGTTGTCATTGCAGGCTTAATGGGAATGCTCACTAGCTTATTAACCAGCCTACAAGAAAGGCGACGAGAAATGGCGATCCTAAGATCAATGGGAGCTCAACCTAAACACATTTTTGCCCTACTTATTAGTGAAGCGGTCGTAATAACAACCTTTGGGATCATCGTAGGCCTACTCGGTTTATACCTTTCTTTATCTATATTGCAGCCTATCATCCAGCAATATTATGGTATCGCCATTGAACTTACCTTACCAAGCTTATACGAATTAAAACTGTTAGCTCTTGTTCTGTGCTCTGGTTTTATTATTGGTGTCATTCCAGCAATTCAAGCGTATCGACATTCATTGAGTGACGGTATGACAATTAGACTTTAAGGATAAATATGAAAAAGAAATTCTTACTCTGTTTTTTATTACTTCTGCCCTTTAGCGCTATAAGTAATGACGTATTAAAACTCGATTGGATTGACTTAGTTCCTGAACAAGAAAGAAATCAATTCGATGCGGTAGGCATGCCTAAAGTTGATCATAATGGCTCTCAAATGCAGCAATCTCTTGTAGGTGGTGTTCGACAAGAGTTGAATGGCAGTATGGTTAAAATACCTGGATTTGTTATTCCTTTAGAAGGTGATGACACAATGATCACTGAGTTTTTGCTAGTGCCTTACTTTGGCGCTTGTATCCACGTACCACCACCACCGCCAAACCAAATCATTTATGTTAAGTTTGAAAAAGGCGCTCCAATACAGCAATTGTGGGATGTTATTTATATCGTAGGAAAACTAAAGACAGAAACCATTAATAGCGAACTTGCAGAGACTGGTTATCTTATTGAAGGCGTTCGTTTAGAAGAGTATGACGACGAGTAAATGTAACTAGAATGTAATCACTGGTCTATTGGAATTATTATATATAATGAGAAAGATAGACCAGTGTTGCTGTATACCCTGAAGCAAGCACTACGCTAAACAGCATTTTTCTAAAACCTAAGCCTTTCATTCTATCCCTCGACTTGAAAACTAATCAACACTCATTATTTTAACAAAAATTTAGCATTTAGCCATATTTACTCTTACTGTTTTTTTGATTTTTTCTTAATTCTTGTTTTGATATTAAAGTTTTTATTTTCTAATACCGATAATATAAAGGAAGAACCGTTACTCAGGGCTAGGTCAATCAATGAACTCATCACAAAAAATCATCCCTAAAGATGAAAATGTAAAAGAACAACCAACACACAAAAAAGAACATTACGTGATAAGTAGTGCTCGTCGACTCACTGAGATCGCAATAAAACAAGGTTTGGCTGCAAAACTACACGCACCAAAACCAGAAGAAACCCTTTTAAAGCGATCTTTATATCGAGAGAAATTACTACGAGAGCAACAACAACAAAACTTAGAACAAATTATTAAGTTTGCTCATGATTATTGTAATGATGAAACCGCTGGCGAGCCTGATCCTGATTGGCTTCATCGTTTCTTTGAAATGGCTAAAGATATTCATGACCCATCAATGCAGCGATTATGGAGTCAAATTTTTAAACAAGAAGTAATTACCCCCGGCTCAACATCCATGAAAGCACTAAAAGTGCTGAAAGATATGACACAACGTGAAGCACAAACGTTCCAGCGAGCAGCCTCATTAGCTTGTAGTTTTGGGCAAGATAACAGTAAGAAATTACTGCTCGGTTATAAGTGTGCTGGCACCCTTTTTAATCTGTATAAAACCGATGGCCCACAATTAGTTCATTTAGGTAATTACAAGCTCCCCTACTCAAGTTTATTACTATTAATTGAACTAGGCCTGTTGCTTGGTACGGAATTAGAATCCGGAGAAATAGAGTTTGAACCCGCATTGCCACTGCAATATCAAGGAAAGAACATTGCTATAAAGCCAATGCAAAAAGGATCTCGTTTTGTCTATTATCGCTTTAGTCCTACAGGTGCGGAACTGTGCAAATTATTAGGTAATAAGCCTAACGAAAATTATTACGACAACCTAATAGGGTTATTAAGTCAAAAGTTCATTGTTGAAACAGACGTAAAAAAAACCATTTCAACGACGGCATAATTTTTTGCTTCATACATAGAAAAGCCCCTAAATACATCAATATTTAAGGGCTTTTTAAAGATTCAAAGACTTAAAACAATGGTCTAACTTAAATGTAAAAATAGATCTATTTAATGATTCCTCTTGCTTTCAGCTCTTCTAAACACTGCTCAACTAACGCATCAATAGATTCACTTCCGGCCGGTAAATCAATCTCAGGATTTACCGGGGATTGGTATTCTGAATCAATTCCTGTGAAGTGTTTTATCTCTCCTGCTCGTGCTTTTTTATATAATCCTTTAGGGTCTCTTTTTTCACATTCATCCAGAGAAGTATTCACAAAGACTTCTAAAAACTCGCCTTCTGGTAATAATTCTCGAACCATTTGACGCTCGACTCGATGCGGTGAGATGAAGGCACTTAATACAATCAAACCGGCATCTGCCATTAGTTTTGCAAGCTCACCAATACGTCGAATGTTTTCTTGCCTATCATGATCCGAAAAGCCTAAATCCTGACATAAACCATGACGAACATTATCTCCATCTAATAGGTAAGTATGATAACCAAGTTCAGCTAACTTAATTTCTAGCGCCCCAGCGATAGTCGATTTCCCTGCACCAGATAACCCAGTAAACCAAAGTACTGCTGGCTTCTGGTTTTTCAATGTAGAGCGAGTGTCTTTAGTTACTGAATGTTGGTGCCAAACAATATTTTCATCTTTCACTGCGTCTTTGACTGTCATGTTTCATCCTTGAATTAAAATGGGAAAAAATAAGGGATTAACGTCAGCACTAATACCGAATAAATAATCGACATCGGTAATCCCACTTTTACGTAATCAAGCAGCGTGTAGTTACCCACACTAAATACTAATAAATTGGTTTGATATCCATAAGGAGAAATAAAACTCGCACTGGCTCCAAACAATACCGCCATAATAAAAGGCATAGGGTCGACGCCATAACCTAGCGCCATACTGTAGCCAATAGGAAACGCCAACGCTGCCGCCGCATTATTGGTGATTAATTCCGTTAATACCAAAGTAATCAGATAAACAGCAATCAAGGCTCCCATCACTCCCCAGCCATTAAATAACTCCATGAACATATTGCCAAGCTGTACAGATAAACCTGATGACAACATTAGTTGAGCAATCGAAAGTGCCGCTCCAACGATAACGACAATATCAATCGGAAAACGACGACGTAATTCTCCAATATTAATCACACCAAGCGCTAAGAGAGCCAAAAGATACACCGACAGCCCTTTGATAATCGGAAATGCATTCAATAACTCAGCAGCAATAACACCTGCAAAACCTAATAAAACCAATGCACTTTTGTCACCATCCAATTTTGCAGCAGAATCGAGATCACTAATAATGACAAATTCACGTTTTAGTTGCTGCTTACTCTGCTCAAAATCTTTTCCTGGTACTAAAACTAAGGTATCACCCGCCTGTAGCTCAATCTTACCCAAACCACCTTCAAGGCGCTCATGGCCTCGTCGAATTGCGACAACCACAGCATCAAAACGATCTCTAAATTTAGAAGACTTAATACTTTTTCCACGAATAGATGCAGATTGACTGACAATAACTTCTATTAAATTCTGACCATTTAAATGATGCTGCCCAAACAGTGTTAAGCCATTAATTTCTTGTAGAGTCGTGACGCTTTCAATATCACCACAAAACAGTAATCTATCTCCAGCTAAGAGCACCATATCAGGGTCAACCGAAGCGATAGTTTTCCCTTCTCTAATCACTTCAGCTAAAAAGAGTTTACGTAATGCTCTTAAATTATTTTCACTGATCGACTTTCCAACTAATGGTGAGCCGCCTTGAACTCTAGCTTCTAAAAAGTAGGGCAATTCATCTTGATGCCCCTCATCGTATTGAGGTAACAAATAACTTAATGGAATTAAAATTAACAGGCCGCCAAGCAGTACCGCGATACCAATCGTTGTTGGTGCAAAGAAACTTAAACTTGGTAAACCCGCATCTTCCACAAAACTATTAATAATTAAATTAGTTGATGTTCCGATTAAGGTTAATGTGCCACCTAAGATTGCAGCATAAGAGAGAGGAATAAGCAGACGAGAAGGCGCGTGGCGTTGATTACGCTTTATCGCACCAATTAAAGACACCACCACGGCGGTATTATTAGTAAAAGAAGAAAGAATAGCAGTAGATAGACCCAATTTTCCTACCACACTCCCTAACCTTCCTTCTGAAATATAGCGCCCTACCCAACTGATAAGACGTGTTTTTTCTAAGGCACAAGAACTTAAAATCAATAACACCAAAGTTAGCAGTGACGAGTTAGTAAAGTTTTTTGCCAAGCTAGGTAAATCAATCATCCCTAGCATAAAAGCAATAAACGCCGCCCCTGCAAAAATCACACTTGGTTTTAATTTACTTGCTAATAAGCTCACAATAATAAGAGCTAATAAAGCTAGAACGAATCCTTGTTCCCATGCCATAGACTATTCCTTTTTAAGCCATTAACTTAAAAGTTTAGAAACGTCTTGTGCTTTCCAATGAGGAAAATGTTTACGAACTAACGCGTTCAATTCCACCTCAAAAGCACTGACATTATCATTGATAGGTTTCGCATCACTCAGTTCAGAAAGGTTTTGGATCATACCAGCCCCTACCGTGACATTCGTTAAGCGATCAATAAAGATAAAGCCACCCGTATCGGCACAATCTTGATAACGATCTAAGCTCACCGTTTCTGTCAGGGAGACATCACACAAACCAATGCCGTTTAGAGGCAATTCTTGTGTCTCAAACGTATCCAGACTATTAATATTTACCTGATGATGAATCGCATCAATTTGGCCTACCGTTTTCTTACCTGCAATTTTAATATCGTACTGACGACCTGGTTCTAGCCCTTTTTCTGTCATCCATACAATCTCAGCCTTAAATTGATCCGTAGCTTGTAAGCTAGAGTTCGCCTTCACTAGTAAATCACCGCGGCTAATATCAATCTCATCTTCAAGCGTTAATGTCACCGCTTGACCTGCTTGGGCTGAATCTAAATCACCATCAAAGGTAACAATGCGCGCCACTTTTGATTTTTTACCCGATGGCAAAGCAACAATCTCATCACCAACAGAAATTCCACCCGCAGAAACAGTTCCTGCAAAACCACGAAAATCTAGATTTGGACGATTCACATATTGCACTGGAAATCTAAACTCTCCATTATCTCTGTCTGAATCGATATCTATATTCTCAAGCGCCTCTAATAACGGCGTACCTTGATACCAAGATAGCTCCTCACTCTGATTTACCACGTTATCTCCTTCTAAGGCTGATAACGGTAGGATAGAAATATCTAGATTTGGATTATTTAGCTTCTTGGAGAAAGTTAAGTACTCTTCTTTAATCTCTTCAAAGCGAGATTGAGAGTAATCTACTAAATCCATTTTATTTACTGCAACCACAAAGTGACGAATACCAAGCAGGTTCGCGATATAAGAGTGACGACGAGTTTGGTCAAGCACCCCTTTACGCGCATCAATCAAGATAACCGCAACATTACAGGTAGATGCGCCGGTTGCCATATTTCGCGTGTACTGCTCATGTCCCGGAGTATCTGCAATAATAAACTTACGTTTTTGAGTTGAGAAATAACGATACGCAACATCAATAGTAATGCCTTGTTCACGCTCAGCTTGCAGGCCATCAACCAATAATGCTAAATCAGGACGCTCACCTGTTGTGCCTACGCGTTGGCTATCTGCATGAACGGCATCTAACTGATCTGCATAGATTTGTTTTGAGTCATGGAGTAATCGGCCTATGAGGGTACTTTTACCATCATCCACCGAACCACAAGTTAAAAATCGAAGTAATGATTTGTATTGATGTTCTTTTAAATAAGCTTCAATACCAAGCTCTTCTAATTGTTGCTCTACTGCACTATTCATTATTTAATCCTTCCTTAGATGCTTGATATTAAAAGTAACCTTGGCGTTTTTTCAGTTCCATTGAACCAGATGAATCATGATCTATCGCTCGACCTTGACGCTCACTTGAGGTAGCAACCAACATCTCTTCAATGATTTCAGGTAAGGTATTTGCGGTAGATTCCACTGCACCAGTCAATGGATAACAGCCTAAGGTTCTAAAGCGAATGTCTTTATGTTGGATCTCTTCGCCTTCTTCTAGCTCTAAACGTTCATCGTCTACCATGATCAACATGCCATCACGCTCAACCACAGGGCGTTTCTCAGATAAATAAAGTGGAACAATTTCAATATTTTCTAAATAAATATATTGCCAAATATCCAACTCAGTCCAATTCGATAATGGGAAAACTCGAATGCTTTCGCCTTTATTTACTTGACCGTTATAGGTATTCCATAACTCTGGACGCTGATTTTTTGGATCCCACGTATGGTTTTTATCTCGAAACGAATACACACGCTCTTTGGCTCTAGATTTTTCTTCATCACGACGCGCGCCACCAAAAGCCGCATCAAAACCATATTTGTTTAGCGCTTGTTTTAAACCTTGAGTTTTCATGATATCGGTGTGCTTTGATGAACCATGAACAAATGGGTTAATTCCCATTGCCATACCTTCAGGGTTTTTATGTACTAATAGGTCAAAACCATATTTCTTTGCGGTTTTCTCACGAAATTCAATCATCTCTTTGAATTTCCAATCAGTATCAACGTGTAAAAGAGGGAATGGGATTTTTCCTGGATAAAAAGCTTTACGAGCAAGATGCAGCATCACAGAAGAATCTTTACCAATCGAATACATCATTACTGGGTTATCAAACTCAGCAGCGACTTCACGAATAATGTGAATACTTTCAGCTTCAAGCTGTTGAAGGTGGGTTAATCGTTTTGCGTCCATGTGTGTTTTGTCCTTTAGGCTAAATTTGGCAATGACATCACTAATGGCATTAATTGCTCTAACAAGCATCAATGCTCTTTTCTAGCGATGGCTATTTTTCATTCCAATAAAGTCACTATAGACGGGTTGCTTTATTACCTGAAATTCTAAAATTTCATTTTTTATTCGATTTAATGCTAACGAAGTTTTCCTGAAATAAAACGAAACACAGAAAACAACCTGTAAATACCTGTTTAAGCTGTGATCTTGTTACCGTAAAGCACACGGAAAGAAGATCAAGCGCACAGATTAAGAGGCCAGTTACATTTATAACATAACCAATCTGTTATCTTATTGGCGCTTTTATGATTATCACCTTTTGGAGAACACGATGAAACTCTCTGCTAAACCTGTATCACTTGCCGTTCTTGCTGGCCTAGGCTTACTGACTTTGTCTGGTTGCACAACAACTGAAGACACAAACGAAGTAATTAAGCTACGTGTTGTAGAAACAACAGATATCCATACCAACCTAATGGATTACGATTACTACAAAGATAAACCATCTCAAAAAATTGGTTTAGCGCGCACAGCGACTCTAGTAAAAGAAGCTCGCAGTGAAGTAACAAACAGTGTTCTTGTTGATAACGGTGATTTACTGCAAGGTAGCCCAATGGGAGACTACATGGCAGATAAAGGCATTGAAGCGGGTGAAGTTCACCCTGCATATAAAGCAATGAATCAACTCGATTATGATGCAGCTAACCTAGGCAACCATGAATTTAACTACGGTCTAGATTTCTTAGCAGAATCAATTAACGACGCTGACTTCCCTTACATCAGTGCAAACGTATACGATGCTGAAACAAAAGAACATTACTTTACGCCTTACATCATTAAAACGCATACGTTTAAAGATACTGCTGGTGTAGAGCACGAAATTAAAGTGGGTTACATCGGTTTTGTTCCACCACAAATCATGGTGTGGGATAAAAAGAATCTTGAAGGCAAAGTCATTGCTCGTGACATTATCGAAACAGCCAATGAACTTGTTCCTCAAATGAAAGCAGAAGGCGCTGATGTTATTGTTGCGATCCCGCACTCAGGCGTATCTACTGACCCATACAAACAAGGCGAAGAAAACTCTACTTTTTACCTATCTGAAGTAGAAGGCATTGATGCTATCGCATTCGGCCATGCTCATGCTGTTTTCCCTGGTAAAGGGTTTGATGACATGCAAGGCATCGATAACCAAAATGGTACGATGAATGGCGTTGCTGCTGTAATGCCTGGACGTTGGGGTAGCCACGTTGGTGTGATGGATTTAACTCTAGAGCAAAAAGATGGTAAATGGGCTGTAGTAAAAGGCCAATCTGAAGCTCGCCCTATCTTTGATAAGAAAGAGAAAAAATCATTAGCAACGGCTGATGAAGGCATTGTTAAAGCACTAGAAGCTGACCATAAAGGCACCCGTAATTTCGTTAACCAACCTATCGGTAAAGCTGACGATGTTATGTATAGCTTCTTAGCATTAGTGCAAGATGACCCTACTGTTCAAATCGTTAACCTTGCACAACAAGATTACGTAGAACGCTTCATTCAAGGTGACCCTGATTTAGATGGCACACCGGTACTTTCTGCTGCTGCTCCATTTAAAGCAGGTGGTCGTGGCAATGATCCTACTAACTTCACTGAAGTTGAGTCGGGCCAATTAACGTTCCGTAATGCAGCTGACTTATACCTATACCCAAATACTCTAGTGGCAATGAAGGTTACTGGTCACGAAGTAAAAGAGTGGCTTGAATGTTCTGCTGGTCAATTTAAACAAATCGACATTAATAGCACAGCGCCACAACAATTAATTGATTGGGATGGCTTCCGTACCTATAACTTTGATGTTATTGATGGCGTTAACTACCAAATCGATGTTACTCAACCAGCAAAATATGATGGTGACTGTAACGTAATTAACGAAGGTTCGGAGCGTATTGTTGGTCTAACTTACCAAGGTAAAGCGATTGATATGAAGCAAGACTTCCTTATCGCAACTAACAACTACCGCGCTTACAGCAACAAATTCCCAGGCACAGGTACTGACTTCATTGCATTTGATGCACCAGATGAAAACCGTACGGTTCTTTCTAGTTACATTTCACGTGTAAGTAAAGAAGAAGGCCAAGTGAAGCCAGCAGCAGACAACAACTGGTCTTTCGCTCCAATTAAGAGCAATAAGAAGCTAGACATTCGCTTTGAAACATCACCAAGTGATAAAGCCGCTCAGTTTATTAAAGACAAGGGTCAATACCCAATGAAACGTGTTGCGACTGATGAAGTCGGTTTTGCCGTTTATAACATTGATCTAAGTAAGTAATACAGCGAACGATAATGTTTTAGTTATACTAAAAACATAGTCAATTCAAAAATAGCATGGTTATTCTTTAACTGTGCTATTTTTTTATATCAAAAACAAACTCCCTCTTTATAGTCTGAAAAACACCTTCCTTAATAAATACACCCTCATTTTCAGGCACCAAAATACATTCATAACGCCCCGATTTAAATTTGAACTATTTATTAATCAGACGCTCAAAAATCAATAACTGAATATTTCTTTACATTTTAGCAACACAAGGCCACGCTTAATAAATACCAATAAAAGGGGGATTCATGAACGAGATGATTCACGCGATTCAAAATATATTTTTTATTCAATCGGCCTCTCTAATCTCTATTTTTATCGGAATTATCCTCCTGTCTTACCTATTAGAAGATCTTGCGATTATCACCGCTGCAAGTTTATCTGCTCAAGATGTCATTACGCCCACCATGGGCTTACTGGCGGCTTTCATTGGTATTGCGAGTGGCGATCTCGGCTTATATTTTTTAGGTCGCCTATCTACTCGTTTTCGTTTACTCCGATATAAAACATTAACTAACACTCATTTACGCTACATAAGGAAAAAACTGCAATCTAATCCTATGCTTAATTTATTCATTATTCGATTTATCCCAGGACTTAGAACCGTAGGCTTTACATTAAGTGGCGTATTTCATATTCGTATTAGCACCTTTTTTATCTCTGTAATGAGCGCTACTGCGGTGTGGACAGCGATTGTTTTTCCTAGTGTGTTCTTTTTGGGTAGCAGCTCATGGGTTAAAACCAGTGAACATCAGTGGTTATTAATCCCAATAATGACATTCGTTTTATTTGCTACAAATCGACTAGCAAGAAAGAAAATATCAAAGGAACTGACGTAATGGATAATCAGATCAAAACGATTGCAACCGGTCATATCAATGCCGGCATGCCACAGCTGGAGCCAGACACTCATCGCAGTGTGTCCCCTTATGAATTTTTACCAAGCTGGTTTTTTTATACTCCCGTAGTTATCCAAAGTTTTTTTCTTGGCATAAAACATTTTGATTTCGCCCTTCCTCTTATAGCTAATCCATCAATTAAATTAAGCGGCATGGTTGGAGAATCTAAACATGATATTTTAAGCCTTGCAGGCCCGATAGCTAAGCAATGGATATCCCCATTTACGACAATCACAACAACTAGTAAGCCTGTATTAGATCAAACTAAACATGCCCTTGAGATAATGAACAAAAAGGACCTCTTTTTTCCTATCGTTGCAAAGCCTGATTTAGGCTGCCGTGGGGTAGGCGTTAAATTAATTACATCACCAAATCAACTAAGTGAATATTTTAGTTCCTTTCCAACCAACGCTCGATTTTTAATTCAAGAGAAAGCGCCTTACTCAGCAGAGGCTGGGATTTTTTATGTTCGCTACCCTAATCAGAAAAAAGGGAAAATAATTTCTATTACTCTTAAATACTCTCCACTTGTTGTTGGTGATGGGATTAGCACATTAAAACAGTTAATAGAAAATGACAGCAGAACTGGTCAATTGGCTCACTTGTATTTGCCTCGTCATAAAGAAAAATTAAATACTATTTTAGAGAAGGGAAAAGAATTTCAACTCGCCTTTGCAGGTAGTCACAGTCGAGGATCTATTTTTAGAGATGGTAACCAATACATCACTGAGCAATTAGCCGAGCAACTAGACCACATATTTAATGATTTAGAGGGATTTCACTACGGTAGGCTAGATGTGAAATTTAAAGATATTAACTCTTTAATGAAGGGAGATGATTTTACCATTTTAGAAATTAATGGCGCGAGCAGTGAAGCGGCTCATATTTGGGATAGAAATACGCCTCTGAAAACCATTTTTTCAACCTTATTGCTTCAATACAAAATCTTATTTGAAATTGGTGCCCTACAAAAAAAACAAGGTCACAACTCCCCGAAAATAAAAGAACTATTGGCTGCATGGAAAGAAGAGAAACAACTGACGCTTCAATACCCACCGACTGACTAGATAAAAGGAGTTTTAATGCCTATATCAACATCACAACAAATACATCAATCTCCTGTGATCAGCGGTTGTATTGATGAATTGAAAAAAGGAATATCTTTACTCAACGCCATTAGCGACAGTGATTATATTCACCTTGCATTACCTTATGTCGAAAGTTCTATCGGTGAACATTTCCGACACATATTGGATCTATTTCAAGCCCTTATTCAAAAAGATCACCATGTACCCATCAATTATAATGTCCGTCGTCGAGGTCATGAAATCGAGACAAACAAAACGCTCGCCATTACAGAGCTTGGTGATGTGATCCACTGGTTAGAGCTTTTTCCTCTTGAATACCTCACGGCTCCAGTGTCATTAATTACCGAAGTCTGCCCTTATAAAAAACAAGACCATATTATGCTTTCAAGTATTGAGCGAGAAATTACTTTTGCTTCTCTCCATACCTCTCATCATTACGCCCTAATCAAAGTGATAACCCTTTCAATTGGCATAAATACTCAATCAAGTTTTGGTTTAGCTCCAACGACAACAACCTATTTACGAGGAGAGGCTTAATGTGCACAGTCTCTTGGTTTACTACCTCTACAGGCTATGAATTATTTTTTAATCGAGATGAACAACGTTCGCGCTCAGATGCTTTAACCCCTCAAGTTTTCCAAGAAAATAATGTGGATTACATTATGCCAATTGACCCTGTTGGCGGCGGGAGTTGGGTTTCACTTAATAATAATGGCATTTCACTTTGCCTTTTAAATTACTATCAAGGAGAAACGGCTCCCAGTAACGCATTAAGTCGTGGGCTACTGATAAAAAAATTAGCCCCCTGCGAACACATTGACTCGATTCAGGAAATGCTTTCCAACATAGAGTTATCTCGCTTTGCCGCTTTTACTTTATTGATATTTCACGCGAGTGGATCAGTAAGAAATGAGAGGGTTTATGGATTTCGTTGGGATGGACGAACCTTTGAATCAATAAACCCTAGCTCACCGATGATCTCTTCTTCTGTCGATGCCGATAATGTGATTGAACATCGCTTATCAGTTTATAAAGAATTAACAAACTCAGGGGTAAATCGGCAAACACTGAATCAATTTCATCAACACCATCACTCAAAACTAGGGCATCGCTCCCCTTGTATGCATCGCCAAGATGCTCAAACCGTCAGCTTTACTCACATCATTGTAAGTAATAAAAATAATTCACTACATTATTTCCCAGGTTCTCCATGCCAAATCAAAAAGTATTTGGCCTATGATGATCCTTTCCATTTTTACGATAACACTCACTCATACAATTAACACAATAAGGTCATGATTATGAAAAAGTTATTATGTTTATTTATCTTCTTATTTAGCCACGCTACGTTTGCAGCAGACGCTATTTATACCGGCTTTTTTAGCAATAAAGCCATTGACGGCTATGACAGTGTTAGCTACTTCACTTCAGATAAACCACAAAAAGGAAACTCTGAATTTGTCATCTCTTATATGGATGCTGATTGGTATTTTATCTCTCAAGAAAACTTAGATTTATTTAGCGCAAACCCAACACAATACGCTCCTCAATACGGTGGTTTTTGTGCTTGGGCGGTCGCTGAAAAAAATGATCGAGCACCTGGCGATCCGAATCAATATTCAATTGTAGATGGAAAACTGTATCTCAATTATGACGCGCAGATAAAAGCGTTATGGGAAGAGAGCATCTCGACTTTTATTGCACAAGGTAATGAAAATTGGCCTCGATTATTAAAAAAATAGACGAGTGCTAATGACTTAATTAAAGGAGTGTAATTATGATTGAAAGTCCATTTCGACTGCCTAGAGTCACCCCTTTTGGCATTGGAGAAATACTTGCTGAATGGGCTACAGGATTACATCGTTTAGATGCCCATTATCAAGACCGTCCTCTAGAATTAACCAGTTTTGAGTTTATGCGTTACACCCTTCAACGTTTGAATGTAACTTATGATATTCATCAAGGTGAACTCAATTCAATTCCCAAAACTGGACCTGTCGTGATTGTTGCTAATCATCCATTAGGCGCTTTAGAAGGTGTCATATTAGCGGAAATGGTAGGCCGTGTTCGACCCGATGTAAAAGTATTAGCGAATGAATATCTAAAGCAAATTCCTGAGATAAGTGAGCTGTTTATTGGCGTTGATGTTTTTGAAACTCAGCAAGCTAAAAAGACCAATGCCAAAGCATTACGTGATGCCCATAAACATTTAGCTAATCAGGGGGGACTGATTATTTTCCCTGCTGGAGAAGTCTCTACCTATAACAAAGAAACAAAATTACTTGAAGATAAACGTTGGAGTTACTCCGCGGCTAAATTTATTGAGAAGCACAATGCCACCACGATACCTATCTATATTGATGGTAAAAATAGCCACACTTTTTATCTTGCCGGAAAAATACACCCACTATTAAGAACATTAATGCTGGGACGAGAAATGCTCAATAAAAAAGAAAATACAATTCACTTATCTATTGGTTCTGCGATCCCTCATAAAGAACTCTCAGGTTTTCGCTCTCCTATTGAAACGATTAACTATTTAAGACTGAATACTTATTTACTCGCGACCAACACTGACACCGAAACTCGAAAAGAAATACCATCTCCACATTTATCTCCTGTCATTGCACCCATCGACATTGCACTTTTAGAACATGACATAGAGTCACTAGCCAGTAATGCTAAGTTGTTGGAACAAAATGGACTTTCAGTTTATTGCAGTAAGAGCCAAGCGATCCCTAATATAATGCAAGAAATAGGACGGATCAGAGAAATCACTTTTAGAGACGTTGGAGAAGGTACAGGGCTAAATTGCGACTTAGATGAATATGACGCACACTATTATCATTTATTTATTTGGCACCAAGAAAACAAAGAAATAGTAGGCTCCTATCGATTAGGCCTCGTTGATGAATTAATCGCAGAATTTGGATTAGATGGTCTGTATTCTCGAAGCCTCTTTAATTATCAACAGCCGTTTATTGAGACGCTCAAATATTCAATTGAGGTTGGACGATCGGTTGTGGCTAAAAAATATCAACGAAACGTCAGCTCTCTACTTTTATTGTGGAAAGGGATTTCAACATTCGTTTATCAGCGACCTAAATACACCCATTTATTTGGCCCTGTGAGTATCAGTAATGATTACAGTCTATCGGCCCGCCAACTAATCGCCTCAACGCTTACCATTCATCATTATGATAATAAAAAAGCAGCACTCGTTTCAGCAACAACCCCACTAAAGCCTGCAATTAAAAAACTATGGAATGGCGATATGCTGTCTCTACTCGGCGATTTAAAACTATTATCCAAAGTACTGAGCCGCATTGAGAAAGGAAAAGGGTTACCTGTTTTATTACGTCAATACATAGGGCTAAATGGAAAGTTAGTCTGCTTTAATGTAGACCCTGATTTCAATGATGCTCTGGATGGATTAATCGTAGTTGATATGAGTAATGTGCCACACAAAACATTAAGTAAATACATGGGGAAAGAAGAAGCGATGTGCTACCTTAAAAAGCATCAAGATAACTCAAATTCTCTGGTCGATAATAACTAATGCTCACAGACTTTATTACCCAACTTCAAGACTATAATTTTACGGCTGATGAGATTGAAAAATTAATCCGTAATAGTAAATTAGAGTATTTAAAACCAAAACACGTCGTTATAAAACAAAATGACAATTCAACGTCTTTCTATTTCTTATTAGACGGGCTTTGTCATGCTTCATATTTAACTGAGCATGGTAAGGAATTTAGTAAGGAGTTTTACTGGAAAGGAGATTGGGTAGTAGGATTTGAAGGCGTCATCGCTAATGAGAAGTCACCCTATACGTTAGAAACACTAACAGCAACAACACTCTTATCCTTACCTATTGAATATATACATCAATGGCGAGCACAACCACATCCTTTCTATCTGAAACTGATCGAAACTCAATTAATTTATAAGGAGAGAAAAGAGCGTTTTATGTTGCTTTACTCCCCTCAGTCTCGTTACGAAATTTTCTGTCAAAACTATCCAGATCTTCACTCACAATTAAGTGATTATCAAGTAGCCGCTTATCTTGGTATCACTCACATCAGTTTAAGTCGTATTAAAAATAGAATTAAAAAAGTTAACATAAGTTAATGCCTAAAAAAGTGAAAATAGGTATCTTGATGTTCTTCTTTTTTGAACGAGATAATTTCTATGATCCATTGGCAAAAAATACTTTTTAATGACTTAACTACCGCACAATTGTATGAACTGCTTCGTTTAAGAGTCGATGTTTTTGTCGTAGAGCAAACCTGTCCATATCCTGAATTAGATGGGAAAGATTGCCATGAAGGTGTCTATCATTTAATTGGGACTAAAAATAATGAAATGGTCGCTTGTGCTCGATTACTGCCAGCAGGGGTTAGTTATAGCAATGTCAGTATTGGTCGCGTGGCAACAAAAGAAACAGCCAGAGGTAATGGCCTAGGGCATGAGCTTATCTCACAAGCTCTAATATTATGTGAAGAATTATGGCCAGGGGAAACTATTGATATTGGCGCTCAAGAACATTTAAGCCACTTTTATCAAAAACATGGTTTTAACGTTATTTCTGATATGTATCTTGAGGATGATATTCCTCATGTCGACATGCGATTAGCTAAGTAGTACGAAAATGAAACCTATGATGACACCAGTCAACCTTGCAATTATCTTACTTGTATTAGGTAATTTATTGGCATCTCTGTCTGATGTGGCAGTAAAAGTTCTTGATGGTGGAGTGTCACCTTTTCAGTATATTTTTCTTCGCCAGCTGGTCTCTCTCGCCCTTCTTTTTCCTTTTTGGATACGTCAGTCTTCAACATCAAGAAATTTAAGTAACCCGAAAATAACGGTATTAAGATCTCATATTCTCTTAATTGGCAGTTGTTGCATGGTGGTATCTATTACTTATTTATCTCTTGCTACTGTCAATGCCGTTTTTTATACCGCTCCATTATTGATGATCCCGCTTTCAATGCTGTTACTCAATGAAAGACCTTCAGCTAAAAAAGTACTTCAAACCATCGTTGGATTTATTGGCGTTGTTATTATTTTGCGTCCCTCTCAATTTCATTGGGCCGCTATTTTTGCACTAGGAACGGCAATGACTTTAGCCTTGTATAATATACTGGTTCGAAAAATACCTAATGAACAATCGGTGATCACCACCCTATTTTGGACAACCTTATTATCTCTACCAGTATCAGGAGGGTTAGCTTGGTTTTACTGGCAGCCATTAACTCATAATGAAGTATTTTGGATCGCATTAAGTGCTACTTTTATTATTAGTTACAATGGCCTAGCAACCATGGCATATAAAAAAGCACCAGCAACCCAAATATCTCTGGCTGAATATTCAGGATTAATTTTTGTCGTTCTATTTGGAGTGATGTGGTTTGATGAGGTGCCGGATTTATTAACGGTAATGGGTATTGCATTAATCATCCTCCCTCTTATGCCTAAAACGTGGTTAAAGAAAATAAGAGGAAGATAATCATTGTAGAACATTCGAATAGGGCGTTACTTACTGCGCCCGAAATTACCATCAGACATTCTAAAATACATGATTGCTTGGTTATCTCGTTCTATCTGAAGAATGTCTAGCTCTCCTTGTTGATTCAGTTTAAAACGAAATAGCTGACCTTTTTTTATGTTACTCAGAGGTTTATCAGCACCTTCTATTTTTACCACTTTATTTAGTTCAGTAAGCGGAAGGTTATTTTTTCTAAATACTTGATAAAGCGTATCGCCGGCTTGAATTTGATAATCATGCCATTTTGCAGAGCTTTGAGTTGGTTGTGACGTTTTCACTTCCTCTGTTTTCTTTACTGGCTCTGCTTCTCTTTTTTCTTTTTCTTGTTCTACTTCTACTTCATAAGCAGAAGGGGCATCACGAAGTGCAGCCTCTTGCTCACTCAATCCTTCAAGATTCAAACTGACACTTTGCCTCTCCATTTCAGGTGCAGGGATCACTGTAGGCTGAATACTCTCAATCTCTTCTTCTGCACCACTTGGCAATAAAATTAAAACAAAAGTAACAGGAACTAAAATTTGTAATGCCTTTTGATGAAAGGCAGGTAAGCGCTGCCAATAAGGTGAGACTTTCTTTAAAAGCGGCTCGCACTTATCCTTCATAATTGCCAGCTGCTCAGAGAAGTCTGGACGTTTTATATTCATTTTTTTCTTTTTATTCATGCCATCGCCTCATGCGAAACTGGTTAGCTCACGTTTTATTCTAATATCAGAGTGCAAAGAAGTACAAAAGTTTACCTTAAGCTTAGATCTCTGTATCCTTTAGTCTTTCGTTTATACCATATAAAGAAAGAGAGACAGCATGTCTGAAGTTAAATTAGAAACAGTAGAGCAAAGAGCAAGTTACGGTATTGGCCTTCAAATGGGTCAACAACTTGCACAATCTGGTCTTGAAGGCCTAAACGTTGCAGCTATCGCTAAAGGTATCGCTACTTCACTAACTGGCGACATGCCAGAAATCGAAGTTGACGCTATCAACGAAGCACTTCAAGCACTTCACATGCGTGCTGAAGAAGCTCGTGCTGAAGCATCTAAAGCAGCAGCAGCTGACGGCGAAGCTTTCCTAGCTGATAACGCTCTTCGTTCAGAAGTAACTGTACTTGAATCTGGTCTTCAATATGAAGTACTAACTGTAGGTACTGGTGAAATTCCAACTTCTGATAAAACAGTACGTGTTCACTACCACGGTATGCTAACTGACGGTACAGTATTTGACAGCTCTGTAGAGCGCGGTCAACCTGCTGAATTCCCAGTAACTGGCGTTATCGCTGGTTGGGTTGAAGCTCTTCAACTAATGCCTGTAGGTTCTAAGTGGAAGCTTGCTATCCCACAAGACCTTGCATACGGTGAACGTGGCGCTGGCGCTGCAATCCCTCCATATGCTGCACTAGTATTTGAAGTAGAACTACTAGACATCATCTAATCTTTCTCAAAAAAGATTAAAAATAAAATTAGAAAGCGATGCCTATGGGTATCGCTTTTTTTTATGTCATACTCTAGTTAATATGTTAGAAAAACAAAACCATAATGTTAAAAGGAAATGACAATGAAAAAAACTCTAATCTTATCAACTCTAGCGCTTTCTCTTACTGCTGCAGCGCCTGCCAATGCTTTTCTTTCAAACCTATTTGGCGGCGGCGATGAAGAAGCAACTACAGAACAAGCAACAGCATCGAATCCACTGGTGGGAATGCTAACGGATAATCTAGGTATTTCTGCGGATCAAGCTGCTGGCGGTGCCGGGGCACTATTGGCAATGGCAGGTAATGGTTTATCAAGTTCTGAAAACTCTGAACTAAATAGCATGATCCCAGGTCTTGAATCATTAACAGGTGCAATCCCAGGCGGGTTAGGCAGCATGATATCGAATATGGACAGTGTGAAAACGGCCTTTTCTGCACTGGGCCTAGACCCTGCTCTTATTGCTCAATTTACCCCTTTAATTACCCAATACTTAACATCACAAGACGCAAGCTCAGGTCTACTTAGCTCTCTGACTTCATTGTGGAAATAATTTTTCAGCCGTAAATAAAAAGACAGCGCTTATCACGCTGTCTTTTTATCATCATACAAACTATTTATATTCCAGAGCCAGCAGTCTCACCATCATCTTCATGCAACCCACACTCTCTTTTTAAACCAAAGAATCGAGTCTCCTCTTCTTTCATTCCAGGTTCCCATTTTTGAGTTGTGTGCGTGTCACCGACAGAGAGATAACCGTCATCACGCAATGGATGATAAGGTAAATCACGCTCTTCTAAAAAATGATGTACATCTTTGTTACTCCAATCCAATACAGGTAAAAATTTAAATACCCCATTTTGGATACTAAGTACTGGCAGATTGGCACGAGAACTTGATTGCTCACGGCGTAAACCAGAAAACCAAACCCCGACTTCAAGCTGATCAAGCGCTCGACGCATAGGCTGAACTTTGTTTAGCTTATTATATTGTTCAATCCCCTCAACGCCTTTTTCCCACAATTTACCATAACGTGCTTCTTGCCAATTTGGACTCTCTTGTGCAGTAAACACGTGCAGATTGAGTTTAAGGCGCTCAGTGAGTTGATCAACAAACTGATAAGTTTCAGGAAATAAATATCCGGTATCGGTCAAAATAACCGGAGTATCCGCTTTTGCATCAGTGACTAATTGCAACATCACTGCTGCTTGAATTCCAAAACTTGAGGATACCGCAGGGTTTCCTTCTAAGTTTTCTAACGCCCACAAAATTCGCTCTTGAGCGGTCAGCGCTTCAAGCTCTGCATTAACTTCAGATAAGCGTAAAATTTGCTCAACTTTAGTTAATGGCAACAGCTCTGACAATTGCAATTTAGGCATAAAAGTCCCTTTTTGATACTATCACTTCATCTACAATGCCAGCTCGAATGGTAAAATCACCAAAGCCTTCATTACCTTGACGCTCAGTAGCCCAACGACCAACAAGTTCATCGATTTCAGATAGGATTTGACGGTCTGTAATGTTCTCTTTATACATTTTAGGTACACGAGTACCACTACGGTTACCGCCTAAATGGAAGTTATAACGCCCTGGTGCTTTACCGACTAAACCTATTTCAGCAAGCATTGCACGGCCACAACCATTTGGGCATCCCGTGACACGGAAAATAATATTGTCTTCTTCTGGTAGCTTATGTTTTTTTAGTACGTCTTCTATTTCAGTTACAAACTCAGGCAAGAAACGCTCAGCCTCAGCCATTGCTAATGGACAGGTAGGAAACGCGACACACGCCATTGAGTTTTTACGTTGCTCTGAATGCCCATCGTCAATTAAGCCATGCTCACGAGCAATTTTATCAATCTGATCTTTTTGCTCAGCAGGTACACCTGCAACAATTAAATTTTGATTGGCTGTCATTCTAAAATCACCTTGGTGGATCTTAGCAATCTCAGCCACACCTGTTTTTAATGGCTTACCCGGGTAATCTAATAAACGCCCATTTTCAATAAATAGCGCCAAATGATACTTACCATCAATGCCATCTACCCAACCAATTCGATCACCACGCTCTGTTAACTCATAAGGGCGACTAGTTTCAAATTGAATCCCCGCTCGTTTTTCAACTTCGGCTTTAAATACATCCACACCCACACGATCTAACGTATATTTTGTTTTTGCATTTTTACGATTTGAACGATTACCCCAATCACGCTGAGTCGTCACCACTGCAGCGGCTACGTCTAACGTTTTTTCTAGTGAAACAAAGCCAAAATCATCCGCTTTTCGTGGATAAGTCGCAGTATCACCATGGGTCATCGCAAGGCCACCACCCACAAGAACATTAAAACCAACTAGCTTTCCATTATCAGCAATGGCAATGAAGTTGAGATCATTCGCATGCACATCGACATCATTTTGCGGTGGGATCACAACAGTCGTTTTAAATTTACGAGGAAGATAATTACTGCCTAAAATAGGCTCTTCATCAGTTGTTTCTAATTTTTCACCATCCAACCAAATCTCAGCATAGGCACGCGTTTTTGGTAATAAGTGCTCACTGATTTTTTTCGCCCACTCGTAGGCTTCTTGATGAAGCTCTGATTCAACAGGGTTCGTGGTACATAGAACATTTCGATTTACATCCCCCGCTGTTGCAATTGAATCAATACCAATACTATTCAATGTTTGGTGCATTAACTTAATATTTGGTTTCAGAACACCATGAAATTGAAACGTTTGACGAGTGGTTAAACGTAAACTGCCATACGAGGTATTTTCTTCTGCAAACTTATCAATCGCCAACCACTGCTTTGGTGTAATGATTCCCCCCGGCATACGTGCACGTAGCATTACGTTATGCAGAGGCTCTAATTTTTGTTTTGCACGCTCAGCACGAATATCTCTATCATCTTGTTGATACATACCGTGGAAACGGATCAACTGGAAATTATCTTTAGTAAAACCGCCCGTAATGCGATCTTGAAGATCCTCCACGATCGTACCTCGAAGGTTGTTACTTTCACGTTTTAGACGTTCGTTATCCGCTAATGGGCCAAGTTCAGTGCCTGATAAGATTGTTTTTACTGCAATTTGTTCGCTCATTAGTACACATCCCTTTGGTAACGTTTCGCCTTACGCAGATCATTTACAAACTGTTCTGCTTCTTCTCTGTTCTTCTTGCCTTGCTGTTCAACAATGGTAATTAACGCGTCATGTACATCTTTTGCCATGCGAGTTGCATCACCACACACGTAAATATAAGCGCCATCTTGTAGCCACTGCCACACTTGTGCTGAATGCTCTAAGATACGATGCTGTACATAGACTTTTTCTTGTTGATCACGGCTGAATGCAACATCTAATTGATTTACAACGCCTGACTTAAGGTATTTTTGCCATTCAACTTGGTATAAGAAATCTTGCGTGAAGGTTCTATCACCAAAGAATAACCAGTTTTTACCTTCTGCATCACGGTTGTCACGCTCTTGTACAAATGAGCGGAATGGTGCGATACCCGTACCAGGACCAATCATGATCACTGGGGCATTATCATCTTGAGGAAGTTTGAAATTATTATTGTGTTCAATAAATACTTTTACTTCATCACCCTCTTCTAAACGATGAGATAGGAAACTAGAAGCACCACCAAATCGAGTATCATCACCTTGTTGGTATTCAACAACAGCAACCGTTAAATGCACTTCTTCATCCACTTCTGTTTGGCTTGAAGCAATAGAATATAAACGAGGAGTTAGACGGCGAAGTAAACCAACTAATTGGTCTGCCGTTAATTTGGTTTTCTTTTCTGATAGCAGGTCAATAACTTGAGTGTTAGCTGCATAATGACGTAATTTATCTTTATCTTGTGCCAATTTTTCTAGTTTTTTACTGCCTGATAACTCTGAAAATTTAGCTACTTGCTGTGGGTTTGATGAGGTAATTTCATATTTCTCAACTAACGCTTTTTGTAGAGAGATTGACTCTCCATCCACATCAACTTGCTCTTCACCAGTAAGGCTTACTTGTTTTAAGATAGCAGCAGCTAACTCTGAACTATTTTCAAACCAAACACCAAGTGCGTCACCCGGTTGATAAGTTAAGCCTGAATCTTCCAAATCAATTTCAATGTGACGAACATCTTTGCCTGAATCTCGGCCCGTTATTTTTTGGCTTGCTAATAACGTTGCCGTATAAGGGTTTTGTTTTGAATATTGAGATTGACTATGCGCGGCTTGACCCACAGGTAATTGCACTACCTGCCCATTTTTAGCATCATCACCGGTTGATAAGGTTTCTTTTACTTTCTCTAACGCTTGCTTGCGCCATTCAGCCGCTGGAGCTTCATAATCAACATCAAGATCAATACGCTCAATAAATGGCGTCGCGCCTTTCTTAGATAAGTACGCATCAAAATCTTTACCTGTTTGGCAGAAGAACTCGTAGCTCGAATCCCCCAAACCAATCACTGCGTATTTTAAGTTATCTAATTTTGGTGCTTTTTTAGATTGAAGATATTCATGCAACTCAATGGCATTGTCAGGGGCTTCCCCCTCACCATTAGTAGACGCAACAATAACAACGTGAGTTTCTTTAGCGAGGTTTTTACCTTTGTAGTCACTGGCATCAAATAGCTCAACACTGATCCCAGAGGCAGACGCTTCTGCTTTTAATGCTTCAGCAACCCCTTTAGCATTGCCTGTTTGCGAAGCATAAATGATTGATAGCTTACCAGCAGGCTCACTTGATACCGCCGCAGCGGCTTGATTGATTGGTTGTGCAGCACCAGAAGTTTGGCTTACACCCCAAAAATAACCACTTACCCAAGCAAGTTGTTGTGGAGATAATTCTGAAGCCGCTAGCTGTAATTGACCTATTTGTTGATCATTAAGTGGACTAGCGAGTGCGGAGAGTTCCTTTAATAACATGACGACATCCCTATTCATTGCGTCATATTAGATTAGCGACTCTTTTCTATAACAAGAAAGAATAGATAGGTATGTTTTATAACTTTTTGGAAGAAAGAAATGTTTGCGTTAATTAATTCAGCTAAAAATGAGATTAATCATTAATCCTGACTTGATTAAATCCAACCGCTAGCGCACTCTTTGAAGCAGACTCTAAATCCCTGTATTTCATTTCTCCTCCCTTCATATCGGTAAGCAGGACAAGGCCTCCACGCACATGGCGAAATTCAACAATCCAAGGGCCTTCAACCATTACGGGCTCAATTACAGCTTCTACTAATTGCTCTTCTTGGTACATCAATTTCAATTCACTTAATGTCGTCATAACTGCATCCTTACCAAATATGAATATCATAGTAATATCCATTCTATAAGCATGGTCAAAAAATAAGGATTGAGCAAATTTAAAATAAAAAAATAGCGACCCAGTCACCTGAATCGCTATCTTATTAACTTTTATTTATTTTGATTAGAAATCAAATGACACACCACCGAACCAACCATCAACCATGACATTTGCTTGGTCGCTATCAAATCCTTCAAAATAACCAAACTCATGGTCCATTACGCGATAGCCTACTTTAAACTCAACATCTACCGCAGCATCAACGGGAAGAATATACTTAACCCCTGCTTGACCATCCATCGTTCGAGTACCACTACCGCTACCAAAATCGTATTGACCAAAAATGTGGAAGTGTGTGTTTGGAATATGCATCGATGCATCGGCATACATGTTCATTGCTGTTTCGCTAAAGCTTTGATCATGTGGTTGAGCTGAATCAACAGAGCCACCTTTATTGAATTCACCATTAGCAAACTGCGTTAAGGTTAAACCGACATCAAACTGAAGACCGTTAGTGTCTAATAACTTGTAGTAACCGGTGTAGTCAATTTGGTCGTACTCAAAGCGATCTGCTTTTACTGGGGTATAACGCACTTTAACATTTGGTACATAAGCAAATGGGTGTTCAAAAGCGATTGAGAACGCTTGCGATGCATCTACATCATTTTTACGAATAGCATCATCTTTAGAGCCCACTTTTGCATCAGGGAACCACGCATCAATTTCAACTTTAGTGGTAAATTCCTTCTCTGTTGAATGTGCAGGTAGTGCCAATACTAAGGCAGCCGAAGCAACAACAGCGGTAAGGGATAGTTTGTTCATGCGTAGTCTCCATTTGCGACGCTATTTGTTTCATATGCAGTAATAATAAACGATCTGGTTTATTTATGTACTTTCTTTTTATTTCTATTTAACGCTATTTCACTAAAGTTAAAAAAGCTTAAACATCTAACTCAGCTGGAATTTTAGCTAATGCAGCTTCAACCACTTCAATACCAGAACCTGGCTTGTGCGCATTTTCACTGATATAGCGACGCCATTGTCGAGCACCCGGCATACTTTGAAATAAACCAAGCATATGACGAGTAATATGACCAAGATGTGCACCATTCTCTAATTGACGTTCAATGTATGGGTACATTGATTCTACAATTTCACGACGCTTTTTAATTGGCTTATCACTACCAAAAAGTTGTTGATCAACTTCTGCTAATAAATAAGGGCTTTGATACGCTTCACGACCAATCATTACCCCATCTAAATGCGCTAAATGCTCTTTCGCTTCATCTAATGTTTTAATGCCGCCATTGACTGCAATAATTAACTGAGGGAAATCTTTTTTAATTTGATAAGCGCGAGGGTAATCAAGCGGTGGAATTTCACGGTTTTCTTTAGGGCTTAAGCCACTCAGCCATGCTTTACGAGCATGAATAGTAAATTGATCACAACCACCCTTCTCATGAACCGTTGAAACGAATTTAGTTAAAAACTCATAGCTGTCTTGGTCGTCAATACCAATACGTGTTTTCACTGTTACAGGAATATCAACAACCGCTTTCATTTCAGCGATACATTCAGCAACATGATCCGGTTCTGCCATTAAACAAGCACCAAAGCGACCATTTTGAACACGATCAGATGGACAGCCCACATTTAAATTTACTTCGTCATAACCACGTTCTGCTGCTAATTTGGCACAATGTACTAAATCTTTAACGTTTGAGCCGCCTAGCTGTAATGCCAGTGGGTGCTCTTCTTCGTTATACGCAAGAAAATCACCTTTACCATGAATAATGGCACCCGTTGTCACCATTTCTGTATACAACAAAGCATGTTCAGATAGTTGACGATGAAAATAACGACAGTGGCGATCCGTCCAATCAAGCATAGGGGCAACAGAAAAACGTTGTAATGGGTAAGAGCTCATAAATAAATTCGTTCAGTGATCAATACCGCAATTCTAACATAACCAGAACATAAACAGCCAACCTATTACCATGATTAAATACTCAGTAAAAGCATGAGATTCTGAAAAATAGTCACTAAAACATCGGAATAATTATGTTAAACTTGCGGATCTTGTTCAGAAAATAAGACATATAATCCTTGAATCGTACCCAAAAACAAAAAGTTGAGCAATTATGCCAGCAACGTGGTGTTAGATTAACCCCACAACGATTAACTGTTTTAGAGCTAATTGTTGCCTATCAAGGTGCTATTAGTGCTTATGATCTTTTAGAACAACTAAAAAAAATAGAACCTCAGGCAAAACCTCCGACAATTTATCGCGCCTTAGATTTTTTGGTTACTCAGGGTTTTGTTCATAAGGTTGAATCAATAAATAGTTACATTGCTTGTTGTGTGATCGGTGAACACGCCCATTTTTCACAATTATTCATCTGTCGCACTTGCGATGATGTTGTAGAGTTCCATGATATTAAAATTACAGAGCAGCTAACCAAGCATGCTGAGCAAATTGGATTTTCTGTTGAGAACCATATTGTTGAAACTCATGGTACCTGCAAAGCTTGTTTAACTAGCGATAATAAAAATTAATTTGAAGGACACTATTTACCATGCGCGCTGAATTTGTAAACCCATTCTTAGCTTCACTGATGAATGTACTTAAAACGATGGCTTCGATGGAATTGAAACCACAAAAACCTCGTATTAAAAAAGACGAAATTGCTCGTGGTGATGTTTCAGGTTTAATAGGTATGGTTGCTCCACAAAGTAAGGGCTCAATGTCTATTACTTTTGATGAACAACTTGCTCTGCAAATCATGCAAAATATGCTTGGTGAGCGCCCAAACAGTATCAATGAAGAAGTTACTGACATGGTAGGTGAAATCACCAATATGGTTACTGGTGGTGCTAAGCGTATTCTTTCTGAAAGTGGCTTTGAATTTAGTATGGCAACCCCTATGGTTGTTTCTGGTAAAGGTCATACTATTACTCATAAATGCGATGGTGCGATTATTATCATGCCATTTACTTCTGAGTGGGGTAATGCGTTTATTGAGATCTGTTTTGAGTAACAGAGACTAGAACGTTGCGCTTCTATAAGAGCAAAAGCAAGAGCTAGGATTCAGGAAAATTAAAGGTTGAGGTAGAAATATCTCAACCTTTTTTATTGCCTGTAATATCGATAAATAATAAATACAAAAAGAGCCGACCGAAATCAGCTCTTTTAATTAATAAATTTTATAACTTAACGATTAAGCTTTGTATGCTTTAAATGCGTTGATTAAGCCGTTTGTTGAACTATCGTGAGAAGTCACCGCACTATCGTCAGCCAGTTCAGGAAGAATTTGGTTAGCCAGTTGCTTACCTAGTTCTACACCCCATTGGTCAAAGCTGAAGATATTCCAAATCACACCTTGTACAAAGATTTTGTGTTCGTACATTGCAATCAAGTTACCTAATGTTTTAGGTGTTACTTGTTTCACTAAGATAGAGTTTGTTGGGCGGTTACCAGCAAATACTTTAAATGCAACCAACTCAGCCATTTCTGCTTCTGTTTTACCAGCCGCTGCAAATTCTGCACGAACCGTCTCTTCTGTTTTACCAAATGCTAATGCTTCTGTTTGTGCAAAGAAGTTAGACATTAGTTTTTGATGGTGATCACCCACTTGGTTGTGGCTGATTGCAGGTGCAATAAAGTCACAAGGAATTAATTTTGTACCTTGGTGAATCAATTGGTAGAACGCGTGTTGGCCATTTGTACCAGGTTCGCCCCAAATGATTGGACCCGTTTGGTAATCAACAGGATTACCGTTACGGTCTACACATTTACCATTTGATTCCATGTTGCCTTGTTGGAAGTACGCAGCAAAACGGTGTAGATACTGGTCGTATGGAAGAATTGATTCTGATTCAGCACCGTGGAAGTTATTATACCATAGACCAATAAGTGCAAGAATAACCGGCACGTTATTTTCAAGATCGGTAGTAGCAAAATGGTTATCCACTTCATGAGCACCTTCAAGAAGCTCAACAAAGTTATCAAAACCAACCGCTAGTGCAATTGAAAGACCGATTGCTGACCATAGAGAATAACGACCACCAACCCAATCCCAGAATTCAAACATGTTATCAGTATCGATACCAAACTCAGACACTGATTGTGCATTCGTTGATAGTGCAGCAAAGTGTTTAGCAACGTGTGCTTGATCGCCAGCTTCAGCAAGGAACCAATCACGAGCACTATGTGCATTCGTCATGGTTTCTTGAGTTGTGAATGTTTTAGATGCAATTAAGAATAACGTTGTTTCAGGGTTTAGAGGCTTCAATGTTTCAACAATGTGTGTGCCATCTACGTTTGAAACAAAGTGCATGTTTAAACGTGTTTTGTATGGTGCTAATGCTTCAGAAACCATGTAAGGACCAAGATCTGAACCGCCGATACCGATGTTTACGATATCGGTAATTTCTTTACCCGTGTAACCTTTCCACTCACCAGAAATCAGACGCTCAGTGAAACCTTTCATTTTTTCTAATACTGCATTTACCGCAGGCATTACGTCTTCACCATCAACGATTACCGGCGTATTACTGCGGTTACGAAGTGCTGTATGAAGTACTGAACGATCTTCGGTTTTATTGATTTTCTCACCGTTAAACATCGCTTTAATTGCTGAAGACAATTCAGTCTGCTCTGCTAATGCGAACAATTTTTTCATTGTTTCTTCGGTAACTAAGTTTTTAGAAAAATCCACTAGAATGTCTTGGCCAAACGTCGTTGAAAATTTATCAAAACGTTGTGCATCCGCAGCGAATAGATCAGATAGGCTGAAATCTTGTGCTGTTTCAAAGTGTGCAGTTAAGTCTGCCCACGCTTGAGTTTCTGTTGGGTTGATGTTTTTTAACATGGTGAAAATATCCCGTGTAATATACTTGTTGGCTCAAAAGTGAATTTCTGAACGCCCCGTTTATACGAATCTAAAAATTGGTGCTCGGTATTATTTAGTGAGCTTTATATTTAGGTATTATGACCAAAACTACGCTCACCCTTCTTGAGTTAGGTCACATTTAAACTTCTAGCAGTGAACATTATCTCTATCAAAACTACGGAACACTAGTGTTGAGATCATTTTTCTTTATAAAAACTAAAATGGTTGATTGATCATTACTCTAAATAGGCTTTCTTCACTGCCTTTAGACATTTCTGTTCGAACAACAATGCCTTCGACTTGAAAACGTATGGCACCACCCGCACTCCACTTCATCTCTTCATGTAATGTTGATAGTGAAAACTCATCCGCAACTCGACCCGCATCAACAAATGCAACCCACTGCCACCAAGGCACGTCATAAAGATTAAAGATAGGCCACTCTTCCAAAGGTTGCCAATCAGGCATTACTCGATATTCCGCTGAATAATGAATGGCTGAACGACCATGGAAACGCCCACTGCTGTAGCTTCTTAGTCGATATAATCCACCCAGTTTTATTCCTGCATACTCGGGTGGTTGATGAGCGTCATCTTGCCAGCTTGGTGTATCAGCGATATAGAAATCTAATGCTAATACTTGCTTATTAATGATGTCACCTAAATTACCTAAATCAAAAAAGGCACTTTGCTGAAACTCCCATGTCCACCACTCTTCTTGTGAACTGGTTTGTGGTGAATAGGTAAAATCTAGTTCTGTCCGCGAGCCGTGAGTCGTATTTCTTACACTATTTCTATTATCCCAATCTAGGTTAACTTTCATGCCCCAGTTAGACTCAGGTTCATTCCAACCAGCCACATCCGAAAATGTTCGAGAATAATAAAAAGGACTCAGTTCAATGCTCGACACACCACTTTCTAATGGATTAAAACCTTTTACTTTTCTCTCAGGAAGATAAGCAGCTCTCGCTCCAATCGTCTTTGCATTACCAATAGGTAAGATATAATTAGCACTTAAATGATATTGAGCTTCAACACTGTCGGTGAAAACTTCTTCGTTTACATTGGAGCTGTTGCTACCTGCAGCCCCAAGGTGATAATCCATATCTTTAAAATTAGCATTATACGCATTAACACCAACGAGCCATGAATGACCAATTTGAAAGTTATTAGCAGACAAATAGGTCATGTAGGACCCTTTGGTTGAATAGAGTCCTGCAGCAAATAATGTCGCTTGAGGTTGGCCTACCCCCTTCATTACAACGGCTGCGCCTATCGTAGTCCCTAAGCTCTCTGACGAAAACATGAAAGGAACTGCTGAGGTTTCAGGTAACGAGGTTGGCCAAATATCTTCTTCAGCAATCGCGTTACTCAAAAAAGAAAAAGGCAAAATAAGAAAAAGCGCTAAACCAGTAGCGCTTTTAAGTGAAAACAAATTCAAAGTAGATCTCATTAAATATATTGCATCTGTACTCGTGATGTTAGTTTAGTCACTAACTCATAAGCAATAGTTCCTATGTGTTCTGCAACTTCTTCTGCAGGAAGATCTCGTCCCCACAAAACAGCTTCATCACCCACTTTATCTTGAGCATCAGGTCCTAGATCGACAGTAAGCATATCCATAGACACTCGACCCGCGATTGATACCTTACGTCCATTAACTAAAACCGGCGTACCATTAGGTGCAGCAATAGGATAACCATCACCATAGCCAATTGCGATCACTCCAATTTTAGTATCTCGTTCACTGGTCCACATTGCACCATAACCCACACTTTCACCTGCTTTTACATCACGAACCGCGATCAAATGAGAGGTAAGAGTCATGGTAGGCAAATAGCCTAACTCTTGTGCTGATTGATTAGCAAAAGGAGAAACACCATACATAATAATACCCGGTCTAACCCAATCTAACTGGCTATCGGGCCATGCTAACAGTCCGGCAGATGCTGCTAATGAACGCTCACCTTGGCAACCTTGAGTTAACGACATAAAGGTTTCTATTTGCTTATTGGTTGTCGGGTTATCTAATTCATCCGCACAACCAAAATGACTCATGTAACGTAATGGTTTAGCTACGTTTTTACATGCATGCAAACGGTCAACATACTCTTGATATTCTTCAGGACGAATACCTAAACGATGCATACCTGAATCTACTTTTAGCCAAACAACTACTGGGCCTTCAAGTTCAGCACTTTCCAGTGCTTCTAATTGTTCTTTGCAATGTACCGCTGTTTGAATATTATTTGCGACCAAAATAGGCAAATCACAAGCAGAGTAAAAACCTTCAAGTAACAATACTTGCTTAACAATACCACCAGCACGAAGCTGTAAAGCCTCTTCTATACGAGCAACACCAAATGCATCAGCATCCTGTGCGCCTTTTGCTATATTCAATAACCCATGGCCATAACCATTTGCTTTAACAACAGCAAGAAGCTTACTGTTTGGTGCTTGCTGCTTAATCTTCTGCAAATTATGTGCTAAAGCTGACATATCAACTTGGGCAGCCGCCGCTTTCATATAGCTCATACTATTTGCCTTATTCATCATCAAACGCAGGACCTGCGTAATTATCAAAGCGTGAAAATTGTCCTTGGAATGTAAGGCTTACTGAGCCGATTGGACCGTTACGTTGCTTACCTAAAATAATTTCAGCAATGCCTTTACGATTACTCTCAGGGTTATAAACTTCATCACGGTAAATAAACATGATTAAATCGGCATCTTGCTCGATCGCTCCAGATTCACGAAGATCCGAGTTAATTGGGCGTTTATCGGCACGTTGCTCTAGGGAACGGTTCAACTGAGACAGTGCAACCACTGGTACATTCAGCTCTTTCGCAAGCGCTTTCAAAGAACGAGATATCTCAGAAATTTCTTGAGTACGGTTGTCTTGTAAACCAGGAACTCGCATTAATTGAAGGTAATCGACCATGATCATACTTAGACCACCCGCTTCACGAGCCACACGACGAGCGCGTGAACGTAATTCAGTTGGCGTCAAACCTGAACTGTCATCGATGTACATGTTTTTCTTTTGCGTCAAAATGCCCATCGTAGACGAAATACGAGCCCAATCTTCATCATCTAACTGACCGGTACGAATTTTAGTTTGGTCAACACGAGACATCGAAGCTAACATACGCATCATCAGTTGTTCTGCGGGCATCTCTAGAGAGAAAATAAGCACTGGCTTATCTTGGTCCATTGCCGCATTTTCACATAAGTTCATCGCAAAGGTTGTTTTACCCATCGATGGACGCGCTGCAACAATGATTAAATCTGAGCCTTGAAGGCCTGCCGTTTTTTTATTTAAATCAGTAAAGCCAGTCGATACCCCTGTGACACCATCTTGCGGTGTTTGGTATAAAATCTCGATACGCTCTAGCGTTTTCTCTAAAATCGAATCGACACTTTGTGGGCCTTCATTTTCTGTTGTACGCTCTTCTGCAATAGCAAATACTTTACTCTCTGCCATATCGAGTAAATCTTCAGAAGTACGCCCTTGAGGATCATAACCCGCATCGGCAATTTCGTTTGCTACACCGATAAGATTACGTACCATGGCACGCTCACGAACAATATCCGCATAGGCATTAATGTTCGCCGCACTTGGGGTATTTTTTGCCAAATCAGCCAGATAAGCAAAGCCACCAACAGAATCTAATTTCTCATGGCGCTCAAGATGTTCAGATAAAGTAATTAAATCTAGAGGATTACTGTTTTCTAGGATGGATTTGATTGACTCAAAAATAAGTCGATGTGGCCTACTGTAAAAATCACCGGCTACTACTTTTTCTGCAACCGTATCCCAACGCTCATTATCAAGTAACAGACCACCAAGAACAGATTGCTCTGCCTCTAATGAATGCGGTGGTACTTTTAACGCATCAACTTGTGCATCGTGTTTACGGTTTTGATTTCGATTATCGGCCATTACTGCTTTTCACCATCCTAAATTTAGCCTTACATTATAACCAAAAGAAATTGGGATGAAATAACTATCCGTGTATCTCCTGATAACCTTTCGCAAAATAAAGATTTTGACTCAAATTTAACTCATCATTCAGAGAAAACCTCTATACTATCTATCCTCTTTATTCTTTTGAGATTGATACGTGTTAAAAAAAGTTTTACTTACAGGGCTTATCGCAATTAGTGCATCTGTTCATGCAAGTGATATAGAAACTGAAGACGCGGATACGTCACCTCCCTCTCCATGGGAAAGCCAAGTTGAATTTGGCTATCAGTCGAGTAAAGGAAATGATGACTCAGAATCTCTCAATGGTCGCCTAGAAGCTGGTTATACTTCTGGGCAGCACCGTCACACTGGTGAAGTGAAGTATTATCTATCGAAAGAAGATGGTGAAACAGATAAAGACCAATTAAGTCTTAATTTGCAAAGTGACTATAAAATCAGCCCTGATTACTATCTTTACGCCAACTTTAAAGGCTTAGAGACAGAGTATAGTGCCTATTTTAAAGATTATACTTTCTCAGGTGGTTTGGGTTACCAAGTCAGTAACACCGAAAGACTATTATTAGAATTAGAATTTGGTCCCGGTTATCGTTATCAAAACCCAAATCTAGATGAAATTGATGATGATGATTTAATTTTCCCTGAGACCGTTGCTGAAGCGATTTTGCGAGGTAACGTAAATGTATCATGGCAAATGTTGGATAACTTGTCTTTCGCAAGTGAAGTCACCGTAACCACGGGTCGAAGTAATACCCGTATTGATTCAGAAGTCAGTCTTACTAACAATATCACCGAAGAGATAGCCCTGAAGATTGCACAATCTCAACAATATCTAGATCGTGTGCCTCCAGGGCTAAGCAAAACTGACTCTGTATTTAGTATTAATTTACTCTTTACCTTTTAAGCTAACTCTCGTTAGGTTAATGCAATTCTTCATGTTTTTTGACCAAGCCAAAATCCGCTAAAATTGCATATGCCGCTGGGATCATAAACAGCACTAACAAGGTTGAAGTAAAAATACCAAATACAATAGAAACGACGAGAGGCTGAATAACTTGCGCCTGTAAACTGGTTTCTAATAACAGTGGCAGTAACCCTGCTGCCGTTGTTATTGACGTTAAAAATACCGCTCTAAATCTTTCTTGGCTCGCTTTTACAACAGATTCATACACCGAATCTCCATCGTCAACATGATGTCGAATGTATTGCACTAATAAAATAGAATCATTAACTACTATCCCAGCTAAAGAAACAAATCCCATAATACTCGGCATACTTAGTGGATGATTTAATAATACATGCCCCCATAGCACACCAATCAATGCTAATGGAATAGCAAGCATCACAACAAAAGGTTCAAGATAACTTCTGAATTGGAAACTCAAAATCACAAACACACCAAATAAGCCCAACATGAATCCTGTGCCCATTGATTGCCCTGTTTCCGCGGTATCTTTCGCTTCCCCTTCAAAATCAAAACGTAAGCTTGGGTATTTTTTTTGAAGTTCAGGAGCAAGCTCTTTTCTAAATTGATTTAGTACTTCGGTCGAGCTCACTTGTGACGCATGAACATCACCAAAGACACTTAAGGTTCTTAATCCATTAATACGTTGAATTCGAACATAATTACGCTGAAAATCTAATGTTGCAACAGAGGCTAAAGGTATTTGGCCTCCAGTAGGTAAAATGATTGGAAAGTTCTCTAACGTATGTAAATTACCCGCTTGTTCTTTATTCAAACGAACTTCAATTTCAATATTTTCAACACCAAGCTGTATCTCATCAGCCGTTTGTCCAAAGTAAGCGGCGCGTAATTGGTTAGCAATCAATTGACCTGTGACTCCGTAGGTTTCAGCTCCCGATCGCAACTTCACAAGCACTTCTTCCTTACCCATTCGCATATCATCAAGAACACCATAGACCCCTGCAAACTCATTGAGATAAGCTTGTACTTCTAATGACGCTGACTTTAACGTATGTAAATCATCATCCATCATGCGAATTTCAATCGCTCGACCACCCGGTCCCATCGTCGGTTGTTTATAAACCATGGTTATTGGCTCAGCTAACTCTCCAACTTCTGCACGCCACGCATCAATAAAATCATCAATGAGTGTATTTCGTTTTTCTGCCCCTAATAAATCTAAACGAATGGTCGCTAGATGAGGGCCTGATTCACTGGCATCTGCATTAGTATTAAATTGCTGAGTAATATGCTCAACAAGTTGGCGACCTCCTTCGTTCTTTTCACTCCATTCTTTATTTAGTTTCTCAGCCGCTGATACAATTTTATCTACTACAATTTCAGTCTGAGAAAGTGATGTTCCAGGTGGTAAGATAATTCGCGCTTCTGCAATATCACCATCTAATTCAGGAAAACCGACAAACTTAAGTCCACCTCCTGAAATAAGTGAAAAAGAAATCAATAAACTAGCAATCACGGCACCTAAAAAGGCATAACGCCATTCCACCACTTTTGTTACTGCTTTCACTAAAGTGACATTTCTAAAGTGTTCAAAACGGTCTAACACTTTCTTTTTAAAACCCGTAATTGGCTTATCTTTTTTCGCTTTATGTAAGGAGTGGCTTAAATGATTTGGTAAAATTAAAAATGCTTCAATAAGACTCAACGAAAGAACTAAGATCAGAACTTGTGGGATAACTTTCAGTACTGCCCCCATCTCTCCTTGTAGAAACATCAAGCTACCAAAAATACACACTGTCGTTAAGAAAGAAGACAATACGCCGGGAAATACTTTTTTGACGCCGTTATACACCGCATCATCAATCTCTTGTCCCCGATCTAAATGCGAGGCAATCGACTCTGCAATTACTATGGCATCATCCATCATGATCCCTATTGCCATCAACAGGGCAACGAGTGACATAATATTAATAGAGAGCCCTAAACTCGCCATTAAAAATAAACCACCTAAAAAAGCAACCGGAAGACCCGCGGCAACCCAAAAAGAGTAGCGGAACGTAAAAAAGAGCCACATGGTGAGAAAAACAAGGATGATCCCTTGCCAACCATTTTTTACCATCATGGTTAATCGATCCCATAATAAAGAGGAAAGATCATTCGTCATCTCTAATGCAACACCATCAGGTGCGATAGACTGCTGATATTTAACAAACTCAGTCACCCGATCTTTAATGCGTAAGGCGTCTTCTTCTTTATTTTTACTGATCTTAAGTAAGGCTGATGGCTTACCATCAAATAATACTTTTTGTTCATCAAGCTCAAAGCGATCGGTTATCGTGGCAATATCACCTAAACGGATCAATGCGCCATTATCCGACGCCCCCATCACCGTTTTTGCTAATTCTTGAGGCGTTGTTTTTCTTTCATCAAAGCGAATTAAAAAGTTTTTTTCTGGTGTTTCAATGCTACCACTTGGTAGTTTTACATTTTGTTCAGCCAATTTATTTGCAATATCACTAACATTTAAACCAAGCTGACGAATAGCACTTTCATTTAACTCAATACGGTATTGATGATCAGAAAACCCACTCACTTCAACTAAAGAAACATCATAATCAAGCTTTAAACTTTGTTTCAATTTTTCAGCATATGCCTTCAACTCTGGCCATGTGGTATCAGCCGTAATTGCCACATCCACCACTGGTTCATTCCAATCTAGCTCTTGAACTACCGGAGATTCTATCTCTTTAGGGAAATCATTAATCGAATCAATTTGAGTTTGAACATCAACCAGCATTCGCCCTATGTCTGCTTTTTCATTCAGCTTAATCACTAAACGAGCAGAGCCTTCAATGGCTTCACATTTTGTTTCTTCTATATTTCCTAAGCCATCAACGGCATCCTCCATCCGAACACAAATACTCTCTTCCACTTCTTGTGGCGATGCACCAGGATAAACGACACCAGCCAGAATATAAGGTGGACTAAATTCAGGAAAAGTTTCACGCTTTAATTGAGACAACGACACTAAACCAAGCAGCAATATAGAGAGCATTAATAAATTGGCAGCCGTTGGGTGTCTTGCAAAAAACTTAATCATTCCACAGACTCCTTCTTAGGAACGACTGAACGCAGTTGCATGCCATTAATAGCAGGAAGAAGATCATTTAAGATCAATAAATCCCCTTTATTAATGCCACCAGAAATGACCACTTGATTATCTCTTCTAAAAACTATTTTTACAGAAAGTATGGTTAATTGATTATCTTGATTTAACAAATAAATCTTATCGCCATGAAGGGCACTTTCTGGGATCACCCACTGCGGTGAAGCCTCTCCTTCAATCAATGCTTTTACAAACATGCCATTAACCAGCGGTGGTAATGAACTTGGCTTGAGCATTTTATAGTCTTGTTGGATCTCTAAAATTACACCAACAGTGGCTTGGTTTGGATCGACAGTTTCACTAATACGCTCAACTTGAGCTTGCCACTGGGCATTAAAACGACCACTGCTCAACTGCACTATTGCTTGAAGGGGTAATGAATCAATATTTGGCATTCCTTGTTCATTAGACTGAAATACATGAAAGCTTTGCGCTAAGGTTTGCATATCATGAATCGATATCTGTGCTTCCATTTCCATTGTTTTAATGCCATGGGCAATGAACATGGTTTGCTGTAGATTAACCACTTGATCCGCTTCAATATCCACCTCAGAAATACGCACATCCGTTGGTAATATAATCGACGTTTTTTCTAAAGAGCGCTGCGCTTCTTCCAATTTAGCTTGGTTTACTTTCACCATTGCCGCAGCTACTTTTCTTTCATCTGGCAATAATAAGATTTGGTTTTGAATATCTTGCACGACTTTTTGTTGTGCTAAATAGGATTGGTTCTGTTGATCTAAATCCGATTGAGAAGTTAACCCTTTTTTCTGAAGATTAATTTTACGACCCAATTCTTTTTTACTGAGCGCTAAACGGTTCTTTTCTATTTTTAAGGTATTACGAATATTTTTTTCTTCGAGATCTACTTTTGCTAATTGAGTTTTACTCGAACCTAAATCTGCCTCTGCTTGAGCTAATTTCAACTCATAATCTAGTGGGTCTATTCTTAATACTTCAGTTCCTGCTAATAACACATTCCCTTTATTTAGCTCAGGGTGACGATAGACCACTTTACCCGATACTTCTGCAATCGCCTTCCATTCAAATTTAGGTCTTATTTTGCCGAACCCTATCACTTGAGGTGCGAGATTCTGTTGCTCTAAAGAGATAGTTTTCACTATTTTCGAACGGTCTTCTAATGGTTTTACTTCAGCTGATGGACGCAATTTTGTGACCGTAATTAAAATAATGACACCCGCAGCAACCACAGGAAAAAAGAGGAATTTTTTATTTATTTTCATTAGTATGATCTCTCTTATTTTGTAACAAACCTTCAGTTAACAATCGGATATTATGCTCGAGTAAATCAGTTAAAAATGCTTCATTTAACTCAATATTATGAAAGTCCAACATTTTCTTTGGTGCCAAAAAAGGAAAAACCATCAAACTCATCATTGATAGTCTAGCTTTACTTGGATCGACCCCTTTTTTAAATAATGCATGGCTCATATCTGGTGCAAATAGCTTATCTTGCATCGGTTGTAAAATACCAAAAATGATTTGCTGAAGATTGGCTTGCTGTTCATTATCCGCCTCCATAATTCTTAGTATCAGTTTAGGAAATGCTGGCACTTTTATCATTGCTTGATAATAAGCACGCATGAAATCAACCAAATCTTGTTCACTATTATTAACTAAAGCTAATTGAAACTGACTTACCACTGGAGATATCGTTTCCTTAAACATCGCTTCAAATAACCCTTCTTTATTACCAAAATAGTAACGGATCATCGCAATATTTACCTTTGCATTATCAGCAATCAATCTTGTTGATACCTTATTATAAGGCTGAGATACAAAAAGCTCACGAGCATGAAAAATGAGCTGCTCCCTCACTTCTGATTCCCCTTTTGGTCTGCCTAATTGCTTTGCCATTAATAACACCTTATTTACACTACATTCAGTTTATGATTATTAATCACACGATTAATTATAAGTAAGTAATAAAATTGTGCGATCCCTTTAATTCATCCATATTTAATCATTTGATTAATTAATCTCTACTATTCAAAAAAAACATCTCTTTTGTGCAGTAATCCATCACAGCAATCGTTTTTCTTCCTATTTTGTAACATTTAAGCAAAAAAACATTAATAAGTAGTGAAAATGGGATTTAGGGGTTGACGATACTTACTGAGTGCGATATTAATTTGTTAATTATTTTTATGGATTGTATTTCAAATGAAAACAACATCTTCTTTATCTCTTCGCCTCCTCCTGATCGTGAACATCTCACGCGGGTAGGTTGTGGAACAAAAGAAGCCATAAACCAAATTTTAAAACCCGCTGAACATGGCGGGTTTTTTTATGGAAAACCGTCGTTAAAGCGCACGACATACACAAGGAAGCAAGCCCATGAGCGATCAAGTCATTATCTTCGACACCACCTTACGAGATGGCGAACAAGCACTATCAGCGAGTTTAACCGTAAAAGAAAAATTACAGATTGCGTACGCGCTTGAGCGTCTGGGTGTTGATGTTATTGAAGCGGGCTTCCCTGTCTCTTCGCCGGGTGATTTTGAGTCGGTTCAAACCATCGCAAAACACATTAAAAATAGCCGAATTTGTGGTCTAGCTCGTGCCGTTCCTAAAGATATTGATGCGGCAGCTGAAGCGTTAAAAATCGCAGAAGCGTTCCGAATTCATACCTTTATTTCTACTTCTACCGTTCACGTTCAAGACAAATTACGCCGTAGCTACGATGATGTGGTTGAGATGGGCGTAAAAGCGGTTAAACACGCACGTAATTATACTGATGACGTCGAGTTTTCTTGTGAAGATGCAGGTCGTACACCAATTGATAATTTATGCCGTATGGTAGAAGCAGCCATCAATGCTGGTGCAAATACAATCAATATTCCAGACACAGTTGGCTACACCATTCCAGGTGAGTTTGGCGGTATTGTTCAGCAATTATTTAACCGTGTTCCAAACATCGATAAAGCAATCATCTCAGTCCACTGTCATGATGACTTAGGAATGTCTGTTGCTAACTCTATTGCTGCGGTTCAAGCCGGTGCTCGTCAAGTTGAAGGCACTATTAATGGTATTGGTGAGCGTGCAGGTAACTGTTCTTTAGAAGAAATTGCGATGATTTTACAGACTCGTTCAGAATACTTAGGTGTTCATACGGGCCTTAAAAACGACGAGATTCACCGTACCAGTAAATTGGTAAGTCAGCTTTGTAATATGCCAATTCAGAGCAATAAGGCTATTGTAGGCGCAAATGCCTTTAGCCATTCTTCAGGCATTCACCAAGATGGCATGCTTAAGAATAAAAACACTTACGAAATCATGACTCCAGAGTCTATTGGCTTAAAAAACAAAGCGTTAAACCTAACCAGTCGTTCAGGTCGTGCTGCGGTTAAGAGCCACATGGATGCAATGGGTTATAAAGATGAAGAGTACAATCTAGACACGCTATATGCAGATTTTGTGAAGCTAGCGGATCGTAAAGGCCAAGTGTTTGATTACGATTTGGAAGCCCTAATGCATTTTGCTAACTTACGTGATGAAGATGACTTCTATAAATTGAATTACCTAAGTGTGCAATCAGGCAGCGTAATGGCAACCACTAGTATCAAGCTACTTTGTGGTGATGAAGAAAAATGTGAAGCCGCTGTCGGTAATGGTCCTGTTGATGCCCTTTACCAATGTATCTACAAACTAACAGGCTATGAGATTGTTCTAGATAAGTTTGATCTAACGGCAAAAGGCGAAGGCGAAGATGGATTAGGTCAAGCGGATATTATTGCGAACTATAAAGGTCGTAAGTATCACGGTACCGGTCTAGCTACCGATATTATCGAAGCATCAGGTCAAGCTTTGCTTCATGTAATTAACAGCATTCATCGTGCTGATCAAATTGCTGAGATTAAGCAAAAGAAGATTGCTGCGGTTTAAGAGAGTCGAAAAGAATTTTAAATCAGAGAAGTCTCTATCTTCTCTGATTAACCAAATTAAATAAAAAAGATTAAAGGATTAACATGACGAATAAAACATACAAAATTGCGATTTTACCGGGCGATGGTATTGGTCCTGAAGTAATGGAACAAGCACATAAAGTTCTGGATGCAATTGAGAAAAAACACGCAATTTCATTTTCACGCGAGCAACATGATGTAGGTGGTATTGCGATTGATAACCATGGTTGTCCGCTACCAGAGAGCACTGTAAAAGGTTGTGAAGAATCAGATGCCGTCTTATTTGGTTCAGTTGGCGGCCCTAAGTGGGAAAACTTACCACCGAATGACCAACCAGAGCGTGGCGCCCTACTTCCTCTTCGTAAACATTTCCAACTGTTCTGTAATCTTCGTCCTGCGCAAATCCATAAAGGATTAGAAAACTTCTCTCCACTGCGTGCTGATATTTCTGGTAACGGTTTTGATATCGTCGTGGTTCGTGAATTGACTGGCGGCATCTATTTTGGTCAACCAAAAGGTCGTGAAGGCGAAGGTCCTCAAGAAAAAGCCTACGATACTGAAATTTACCACCGCTACGAAATCGAACGTATTGCAAAGATTGCCTTTGAATCGGCTCGTCTACGTAATAAAAACGTCTACTCAATTGATAAAGCGAACGTTCTACAAAGCTCTATTCTATGGCGTGAAGTGGTAGAGGAAGTGGCACAAGATTACCCAGATGTAAAACTAAGTCATATGTACATTGATAACGCAACCATGCAGTTAATCAAAGATCCTTCTCAGTTTGACGTAATGCTATGTTCAAACATCTTTGGTGACATCATCTCTGATGAGTGCGCAATGATCACAGGCTCTATGGGTATGCTTCCTTCTGCAAGCTTGAACGAAAGCAACTTTGGTCTGTATGAACCAGCAGGTGGTTCAGCACCAGATATCGCAGGTAAAAACATCGCAAACCCAGTGGCTCAGATCTTATCTGCTGCACTGATGTTACGTTACAGCCTAGGTGAAGAAGAAGCAGCACAAAGTATTGAAGCTGCCGTATCTAAAGCGCTGTCAGCAGGTGAACTAACGGCAGATCTTGCCGGTAATAAACCAGCACTAACTACCTCAGCAATGGGCGATAAAATCGCTGAATACATTTTGAATTCGTAATTCAAGGAAGAAGCAATGTCTAACGCAAAAACATTATACGAAAAAGTTTATGATGCCCATGTTGCTGTAGCAGCAAAAGGCGAAACCCCTATTCTATACATAGATCGCCATTTGGTGCACGAAGTGACTTCTCCACAAGCGTTTGATGGATTACGTGAAAAAGGTCGTAAAGTTCGCCAAGTAGGTAAAACTTTCGCAACAATGGATCATAACGTATCAACACAAACTAAAGACATTAATGCCTCTGGTGAAATGGCTCGTATCCAAATGGAAACACTGTCTAAAAACTGTGAAGAATTTGGCGTAACTCTTTATGACCTAAACCATAAATACCAAGGTATTGTGCACGTAATGGGACCTGAACTGGGCATTACTCTGCCAGGCATGACGATTGTTTGTGGTGATTCACACACAGCAACCCATGGTGCATTTGGTTCGTTAGCATTTGGTATTGGTACGTCTGAAGTTGAGCACGTATTAGCGACACAAACGCTAAAACAAGCGCGTGCTAAAACCATGAAAATCGAAGTCAAAGGCAAAGTAGCCAAAGGCATTACTGCAAAAGATATCGTGCTTGCGATCATAGGTAAAACAACGGCTGCTGGTGGTACTGGCTACGTGGTTGAATTCTGTGGTGAAGCGATTACCGACCTTACGATGGAAGGTCGTATGACGGTATGTAACATGGCAATCGAATTAGGTGCTAAAGCAGGCCTTATCGCACCAGACCAAACCACGTTTGATTACATTACTGACCGTAAATTCTCACCTCAAGGGGAAGATTTAACCGCAGCTATCGAATACTGGTCGTCACTAAAAACGGACGATGATGCAAAGTTTGATGCGGTAGTAACACTTGAAGCCTCTGAAATTAAACCTCAAGTCACTTGGGGCACAAATCCAGGTCAAGTAATCGCCGTTGATCAACCAATTCCTGCTCCTGAGAGTTTTTCTGACCCAGTAGAAAAAGCGTCCGCTGAAAAAGCATTAGCTTACATGGGCCTTGAAGCGGGTAAATCCCTGTCTGATTACAATATAGATAAAGTATTTGTAGGCTCTTGTACTAACTCACGTATCGAAGACATGCGTGCTGCTGCTGCCGTAGCAAAGGGCAATAAAGTCGCTGCTCATGTTCAAGCGTTAATTGTTCCTGGTTCAGAGCAAGTAAAAGCACAAGCTGAAAAAGAAGGTCTAGATGTGATCTTTAAAGAAGCGGGCTTTGAATGGCGTCTACCAGGTTGCTCAATGTGTCTTGCGATGAACAACGACCGTTTGGGTCCACAAGAGCGTTGTGCATCAACATCTAACCGTAATTTTGAAGGTCGTCAAGGCCGTGATGGGCGAACTCACCTAGTTAGCCCAGCAATGGCAGCAGCAGCGGCAATTGCAGGCCACTTTGTTGATATTCGAACTATTACAGAACAAGCATAAAGGAATTTACTATGTCAGGTTTTAAACAACATACAGGTCTAGTCGTTCCTTTAGATACGGCAAATATCGATACCGATGCAATCATTCCAAAACAGTTTCTACAGAAAGTAAACCGCACTGGTTTTGGTAAGCACCTATTTCATGATTGGCGTTTTCTTGATGATGCCGGAGAACAAGCAAATCCTGAGTTCGTAATGAACGCACCTCGCTACCAAGGCGCTAGTATTCTCCTTGCTCGTGAAAACTTTGGTTGTGGTTCATCTCGTGAACACGCCCCTTGGGCATTAGCGGATTATGGTATTCAAGTTATGATCGCACCAAGCTTTGCCGATATTTTTTATGGTAACTCAATCAATAACCAGATGATCCCCGTACGTTTAACGGACACTGAAGTGGATGAGATTTTCCAATTCGTTGAAGCAAACGAAGGCGCAGAAATCACCGTTGATTTAGAAGCGATGTTAGTAACCGCTAACGGGAAACAATACAACTTTGAAATTGATGAATTCCGTCGCCACTGTTTATTAAATGGTTTAGACAATATCGGACTGACACTGCAACATGCCGATAAAATTTCAGAGTATGAAGCGAAAATCCCAAGTTTCTTGAAATAGGATTCAGGATTCAGGATTCAGGATTCAGGATTCAGGATTCAGGATTCAGGATTCAGGAAATATTAGAGGTTGATATGAACGTATCAACCTCTTTTTTGTCTATAAAACATAGGCAATCTATACTAAATAATTATTAGTAAACAAAAGTCAGGTACCTTTTATGAAAACCCTTATCTCCTCACTACTTTTGCTTTTCTCATTCAATACGTTCGCAGCACCCAAATCTGAATTATGGGATTACTGGGATGTCAGTAATGAAAAAAATGCCACCACTATTTCACATCAATATTGGCAACAAACGTTAGATAAATACCTTATAACTCAAGGGGAATACACTCTTTTTGATTATGCCAATATCACTGATGCAGATGAGCGAACCCTTAACAGCTATTTACGCCAAATGAGTCGTATTGACCCGAGAGAGTATAAAAAAGCAGAGCAATACGCTTATTGGGTTAATCTTTACAATGCCATCACAGTAAAAATTATTTTAGATAATTACCCTATTAAATCCATTACTAAATTAGGTGGGCTATTTACCTTTGGGCCTTGGGATGAAGAGGTTGCTGTAGTTGCAGGAAAAGTGTTAACACTCAACGACATTGAGCATCGAATTTTAAGACCTATTTGGAATGATCCAAGAACTCACTACGCCGTAAACTGTGCGAGTCTTGGCTGCCCTAACTTACAACCAAAAGTATTTACCGCCAGAAACAGCGATAAGCTATTAGATAAAGCCGCAACTGAATTCATTAATAGTGAAAAAGGCGTGATCATTACTGATAACAAGATCCAGCTTTCGTCTATTTATGATTGGTTTGCTGTCGATTTTGGTAATCAACAGCAACTTTTTGAGCATCTAAAAAAATATCGCCCTGAATTAAAACAATTCAAAGGCGACATTCATTACGACTATAATTGGAAGTTAAATAAACAATAAGAGATCAGGTTATTTAATCCCTTTAGCTTTCTTAATTAAATCGTAAGCACCTTGGATTTCTTGCGCTTTCTCTTTTGCCATTTCCATCATTTCTGGTGGCAAACCTTTTGCCACCAATTTATCAGGGTGATGCTCATTCATTAACTTACGGTGAGCACGCTTAATTGTTTTTGCATCCGCATCTTCACTAATACCTAATAAATTATAAGCATCCGTTAGCTGGTCAGCAGAACTTGCTTGCTGCCATTGACCTTGTTGAGAACCACCTTGACCAGAAAAGCCACCACTGCGCTGAAAACGAAAAGCCGCTTCTTGCATTTTTAAACGTTTTTCTAATTGTTCGGCACTAAAGCCAAGCTCTTCCGCAACAATATGTAAGATGTCTCTTTCACTTGGATGAATATCACCGTCAGCAATGGCAGATGCGATCTGTAGCTCTAAAAAGAACTGCAGCAGATCATAACGGCCACCGGTAATTGAACGAATTTTTTGTAGGGTTTCACGTAATGGAAAATCGTTTTCTTTCCCTTCTCTAAACGCTTCTTGAGCTTCTTTTTTCTGCTCTGCATTCAGATTCATACGATCCATCATCATTGATGCTAGCTGGATCTCTTGTGCTGTTACTTGCCCTTTGGCTTTAGCAACATGCCCCATGACTGAGAAAGCAGCATGAAAGAATTCTGCTTGTTTTTTAGTTTGAGAAGCCCCACCCGTTTGAAAGGTAAAACCACTGCTTGCCATACGTTTTGCTTTATCAAATTGATGGCCAATAAAGATCCCTAATGCCGCACCAAAAAAGCCGCCAAATAGAAAACCAAAAAAACCACCCAATATTTTGCCGAATATTTGCATTTTAAATTCCAATTAATGAATTATTTTATTTTTACTCTGTCACACAATGAGCAAGCGCAGCCTGTTACTTTACAACCATTAATAGATGATAGCGACATCTTATAGGTGGTTTGGGCATGGCTTTTGCTTTATTATAAACAAGTGACTCTGTCTAGTCTCTTTGAGTATATCAGCGGATTAATATAACGAACAGGAACGTCTAACTCGATGCCTTTTACCTCTCGCAGCCTACTTGCTTCATTTGCTGGATGCCTTCTTTACGGTTCTCCCGTCATCGCTGATGATGGAAGTAAATCTATATCTCCAGAAAGTAGCATAATCTTCCCTTTACAAACTGACACAGTAAACTCCTGTGAAGTACCAGATAAAGCCTCAAAAGAGGAAGAAGATCAACAACCGGTGCTTATTCAAGCAGATAGCGTTGAAGCCAGTAATAATTCAAAAGCAACCTATAAAGGTAACGTTCATATTATTAAAGGCCGCCAAGAGATCAAAGCAGACAGTATTACTTTACACCAACAAGAGAACATCGCTATTGCAGAAGGTAATGTTAATTACTCAAGTATGGATATGCGCTCAACCTCAGATAAAGTAACTACTGACCTAACCACTGAAGATACCACCATGGTTAATACGGCCTATAAAATGTCGTGTCAGCCAATTCGAGGTCAAGCTAGTCGTGTGTTAAAAACGGGCCAAGAAATCTACCAATTGGAAGATGCCTCGTTCACAACTTGTCCAGCAGGAGATAAAAGCTGGCGCTTTAAAGCCAGTGAGATCGAGTTAGATCAGTCAGATGAATGGGCAACCTTCTACAATGCTCGATTTGAAGTCCTTGATGTACCAATTTTTTACTTACCTTACATTACAGTCCCTGTTGGCGATAAACGTAAAACTGGGGTACTGATCCCAAGCGCAAGTTTAGACAGTAAAAATGGTTTTGAGCTTTCCGTTCCCATTTACTGGAACATCGCACCTAACTACGATGCCACAACAACCATAAACTACATGGAAAAACGTGGTACCCAATTTGAGGGGGAATTCCGTTACCTAACAGACCTTGGTGTAGGTACTTTAGATCTTGAATATTTAGGCGATGATGCCAAATTCCAAGATAAAGGTGCTCGTTGGGGGGTAAGTTGGAATCATACAGGGATATACCAAAAACACTGGAAATTTGATGTTGAATATTCTCAAGTCAGTGACGTTACCTATTTCCAAGACTTAAATTCAAGCATTGGTAGTCGAGATGAAGGTCAATTAAGCCAATCAGGAGAAGTATCATACCGAAGTCAAGATTGGGACTTAACTATGCGAGTACGTGACTTTCAAGTACTCGTCGAAAGCCAGAAACCCTATAGATTAATGCCTCAAATAGAATTTAATTATTATGCACCTCAATTTTATAGTGCGTTTGATTTTAATTTTAACAGCCATATTAGTCAGTTCTCTACTGATGATACAACTAAGCCGTCCGCAACTCGCGTGCACATGGAGCCTAGATTAAGCTTACCATTAAGCTCTACTTGGTGGTCTTTAACTCCTGAGGTCAGCTTACTTTATACTTATTACACTCAAGAGTTTGATAAACCAGTTCAAGGTGAAGATAAAGATGGCAATATTTACAATTTAGCTTTAGAGCATGAAACAAGTAGAACAATCCCTGAAGTCCGTATTAATGGTGCTATTTATCTTGATAGTACCCATAAGTTTTTAGGTGAATACCTACAAACCCTAGAACCTAAAGTTCAATATTTATATGTCCCTGAGGTGGATCAAAGTTCGATCTATGGTGGTGATACTAATAACTATGCTGTTGCTGGTTACGACAGCAGTAAAATGCAATTAGATTATCATGGCTTATTCAGAGACCGCCAGTACAGTGGTGTCGATTATATCGCAGCAGCAAATCAATTTAGCATTGGTGCTACGTCTCGTTTCTATGATGATGCCTATAAAGAGCGCATGAACATCTCTTTTGGTCAGATCCTATATATGAATGGTTCCGGTACTGCGAATGAAGATGACACTAAAAACTCATCCGCTTGGGCAATAGAAAGTGACTTTAACTATGATGATTACTTATTTTATCACGGTGGAATACAATACGATTCAAATCTAAGTGAACTGCAAGTTGCAAATAGCACATTAGAATATAGACACTCGAAAGGATACATTCAAACAAACTATCGTTATATTAGTAAGAATTATATCGATGAAAATGTTTCATATTCTAATAGTGATAATTCATCAGTGACGCGCTATGGCATTTATCAAGCAGGTATATTAACACAGTACAACATAGGTAATAGCTGGCGTTTAAATGCTCAATACTTCTATGATACGAGAGAAGACTTCATGTTAGAAGCACTAGCTGGAGTAACTTATCTTAGCGATTGCTGGTCGTTTGGCTTAACTTACAGTGATCAATTAATTTCATGGGATTCAAGTAGTAGCTTTGAGCCTGAATACGAAAGTAACTTAATGCTTTCAATCGCGATTCGAGGTTTAGGTACAAACACAGGTATCACCTCAGGTTCTGCAACCAATGCATTGGGCTATGGTCGCCCATTTTATTTGAATAATTAATTTATACGGACATACATGAAGTGCCTACTTTCTATGGCACTTCATTCTCCTTACTCTTGGATGACACTATGAAAAATTGGAAACTCCCTTTTATTAGCACGCTACTGCTGATGCTAACTATAAATGTGCACGCAGCTCCTGTTGAATTAGATCGCGTTGTTGCTATTGTTGATGAAGGCGTTGTTCTACAAAGTGATATTGATACTTCACTGAAAACAGTAAAAATCAATGCTCAAGAAAAAAATCAACCACTGCCTGAAGAGTCTGTTCTTCGTGAGCAAGTATTAGAAAAATTGATTGTTGATACTATTCAAAGCCAACAAGCTGAGAAGATGGGTATTCGAATTGATGATACTCGTCTTGAAGAAGCACTAAAGGGTATTGCAAAAGAAAACAACATGACCCTTGCTCAACTACAACAAAAAACAGCAGCTCAAGGTTTATCTTACGCCAGTTTCCGTGAACAAATTCGTAAAGAGATCGCGGCAAGTGAAGCACGAAACGCACAAGTTCGTCGTCGTATTAACATTCTCCCTCAAGAAGTTGAAAGCCTTGCTTTGTTACTTTCAGAAGAGACTCAAGCAACCGTTCAATACAAAATTAGTCACATTCAATTACGTACCGAAGACGGTGCCACTCAGGCTGATAAAGAAGCACTAGAACAACAGGCAGATGAGTTAACTGAACGTCTACAGCAAGGTGCTGATTTTGCAACGATGGCATATACCTATTCTAAAGGCCCAAAAGCATTGCAAGGTGGTGATTGGGGTTGGATGCGTAAAGAAGAGATGCCAACCATCTTTGCAGACCAGATTACCGGTCAAGGAAAAAGCAGTATTATTGGTCCATTCCGCTCTGGCGTTGGCTTCCATATTCTTAAAATTGACGATGTAAAAGGCCTTGAAACAATTGCCGTTACCGAAGTAAATGCACGCCACATCCTAATAAAAACCTCGGTTATCATGAGTGATGAAGGTGCACAACGTCAGCTAAATAATATTATCGCAGACATTAAAGCAGGTAATGATACCTTTGGCGAAATGGCTAAACGCTATAGCCAAGATCCAGGCTCTGCAGCAAGAGATGGTGAGCTGGGTTTCCAAACCCCTGATTTATACGTTCCTGAATTTAAACACCAAGTCGAAACTCTGCCTACAGGACAAATCAGTGCGCCATTTAAAACGGTTCACGGTTGGCATATTGTTGAAGTGTTAGAACGCCGCCAAGTAGATAGAACCGATGCAGCGATGAAAAATAAAGCTTATCGTATTCTAATGAATCGTAAATTTAACGAAGAAGCAGGTGCTTGGTTACAAGAGATCCGCGCAAGTGCTTATGTAGAAATACTAAAAGATACTGATGGTGAAGAAGATAATGAATAAGATTAAACGCATCGCAATTACTCCAGGAGAGCCTGCGGGTATTGGCCAAGATCTTGTTTTATCAATAGCACAACAAGCTTGGCCTCATCAGTTAGTTATTTGTGGTAATAAAAAAGCATTAGAACAAAGAGCTGAATTATTGGGGCTTAGTATCTCAATTAAAGACTATGACAGTAATGTTCCTGCGAAAACACATCAAGCGGGTACCTTAGTCGTTGATAATATCGAACTAGGCACAGATGTTATCGCAGGTGAGTTGAATGAAGCGAATGGTCATTATGTTCTTGATACCTTACGCCGCGCAGCTCAAGGCAATATGGATGGCGAATTTGATGCAGTGGTAACAGGACCGGTACATAAAGGTGTCATTAACCGTGCTGGTGTCGCCTTTAGCGGTCATACTGAATTTTTTGCAGAGCAATCAAACACACAACAAGTCGTGATGATGCTAGCAACAGAAGGCTTACGTGTTGCATTAGTAACTACTCACATACCATTAGCCTATGTGGCAAAAGCCATCACTGCAGATCGCCTAAAACAAGTCACTCGTATCTTACATCAGGATTTAATGACCAAGTTTGGTATTTCAAATCCATCCATTTTTGTCTGCGGATTAAATCCACACGCAGGTGAAGATGGCTGTCTTGGTCGCGAAGAAATTGATATCATAGCGCCAGCATTAAATGAATTACGTGAAGAAGAAGGAATGAACCTTATTGGGCCATTACCTGCAGACACGTTATTTCAAGATAAATATTTACAAGAAGCAGACGCGGTACTTGCAATGTATCACGATCAAGGCCTTCCTGTGCTAAAATTCAAAGGCTTTGGAAAATCAGTAAACATCACTTTAGGTTTACCGTTTATCCGAACCTCCGTAGACCATGGTACTGCATTGGAATTAGCAGGTACTGGAAAAGCAGATGCAGGAAGCTTTATTACCGCACTAACCCATGCAATTGAACTGGTAGAAAATAAATGAGTACAAGAAATGATGTCCATCTAGGCCATAAAGCGAAAAAACGCTTTGGTCAAAACTTCTTAAATGACCCTTATGTGATCGATGGAATCGTATCTGCAATTAACCCTCTATCAGGTCAAAACCTAGTAGAAATTGGTCCAGGTCTTGGTGCTATCACAGAGCCTGTTGGTCGTGAAGTTGATAAGTTTACGGTTATCGAGCTTGACCGTGACTTAGCTGCTCGTTTGCGCACTCACCCTGAACTGGGTAGCAAACTAACTATTCATGAAGGCGATGCAATGCGTTTCGACTTCACGCAACTTATCCAAGAAGGTAATAAATTACGTATTTTTGGTAACTTGCCATACAACATCTCAACACCGTTGATGTTCCACCTTTTTGAATTCCATAAAGATATTCAAGACATGCACTTTATGCTACAAAAAGAAGTGGTAAACCGTTTAGCTGCAGGTCCTGGTACTAAAGCTTATGGTCGCTTAACAGTAATGGCTCAATACTTTTGTAAAGTAATGCCAGTACTTGAAGTGCCACCAACAGCATTTGTTCCGCCACCGAAGGTAGATTCTGCCGTTGTTCGTCTAGTTCCTTATGAGGTACTACCGCACCCAGCAAAAAACTTAAAGTGGCTTGATCGAGTGTGTCGCGAAGGTTTTAACCAACGTCGTAAAACAGTGCGTAACTGTTTCAAAGCGCTATTAACTAAAGAGCAATTAGAAGCATTAGATATTAATCCTTCTCTTCGCCCTGAAAACTTAACGCTAGAGCAATTCGTTAGAATGGCAAACTGGTTAAATGACAACTTCCAAGCTGAATCAAAAGAATCAGCTTAAGTTAGACGTATAATCAACAACAGTTAAATATAAGGGTGACTTCATTGTCACCTTTTTTCTATCTACGCTTTAATACCAATCACAGTAAGTAAGTGATCAGAGGAAAGAGACATGGCGACCTATTTTGTAGGTGATATTCAAGGATGCCTAGACGAGCTATTATTATTGTTAGACCAAGTAAACTTTGATAAAGAAAAAGACCAACTATGGTTAACAGGGGATCTGGTTGCTCGTGGCCCAAAATCATTAGAAACTCTGCGTTTTGTTAAGTCATTAGGAAAAGCGGCTGTCACTATCCTTGGCAACCATGATCTTCATTTACTTGCTGTTTCTCAAGGTATTTCTCGTGTCAAAGAGAAGGATAAAACTGCCCCTATTTTCTCAGCTCCAGACAGTAAAGAGTTATTAACTTGGTTACGCCAACAACCTTTATTAGCGGTTCATCCTAAGCATAATATTGTAATGAGTCATGCTGGTATTTCTCCTCAATGGGATATCAACACCGCGATTGAATGCGCTCGTGAAGTTGAAGCGGTTTTACAATCAGATAAATGGATTTGGTTATTAGAAAACATGTACGAAAATCAGCCTGACTTATGGCGAGATGATCTTACTGGCATTGAGCGTTATCGCTATATAATCAACGCCTTTACGCGCATGCGTTTTTGTTTTCATGACGCAAGTTTAGATATGGATTGTAAACAACCGCCACAGAACTTATCAGCAGAAGATAAAGATAAATTAGTCCCTTGGTTTGAGTTAAGCTCTCGCCTTCCCCTAACTCATAAAGTCATATTTGGCCATTGGGCTGCTTTGATGGGACATGAAGGAAATGACGTAATAGCGCTGGATACAGGTTGTGTCTGGGGGGAGTATATGACGATGTATCGTGTTGATAATGGGAAGTATTTTACTCAAAAAGCAATAGAGCAGTAACGAGATACGAGAACGCTACGCTCGAGGGACGAGTAAGTACAGAAACTAGAAACGATACGCTTCTCTGACTAGAGACTATAAGAGCAAAGAATTAGGTTTCAGGAAAATCAAAAGCGAGTACACCTGAAACCTGCAAACGAAGCGATCTGAACCCTGCTCTTATAGAAGCGAAGCGGTCTAGTTTCTAGTTTCTAGTTAGCGCAGCGTATAGCCTCTATCGTTCAAGAACCACAAACTCCATATCGTACTTATTCTTTTCATCTTTCAAATACATTTCAGAATGAGTCTGCTTCCAACCCTCACCCCAATCAGGGAACTGCGTGTCACCATCAATATCAGCATCGATAAACGTAAGATACAGTTTGTCAGTATCAGCAAGACAGGCTTGGTAAACTGAACCACCACCAATGATCATTAGCTCGTCAATATCACCAGCGGCTTGTTTCGCTTCATCAATTGAAGTTACACAAGTAACACCTTCAATCTTCAAATTCGCATCACGGCTTAATACAATGTTCAAACGACCCGGTAAAGGACGACCAATCGACTCATAGGTTTTACGCCCCATTACAATTGGTTTACCCATAGTACATTGTTTAAACCATGCAAAATCAGCAGGTAAGTGCCATGGCATTTGATTATCAATACCAATAATTCGGTTCTTTGCCATTGCGGCAATCATGCTAATTTTCACAGTTATTCCTTATGTTACTAAACACTTAAACAATCGACTTCCTACGGTAAAACAGCAGCCCCGGCATAGCAAGACCAATTGCTAATGCCGCAATCGTAAATAGCGTTTTAATTAGATTATCGATCATCAACGCCCATAATTCAGGCGAGTAACCAAGATGGTTAATTTCAACCACTGCGATCATTGCTTTAAATGCAAACACACCAGGGATCATCGGAATTAAAGCAGCAACTGTAAATACTTTAGGGTGAGCAAGAAAACGGTGTGACCAATGCACTCCGATCATACCCACCGTTGTTGCTGCACATAACGTCGCCCACTCTAAGGGGGCGCCATAATGCATTAATAAAAATCGAGTTCCATGACCAATTGCTCCACCAACGGCACAATATTTCAATGCCTTCACGGGAACATTGAAAACCAGAGCAAAACCTACGGCAGGGATCATTGCGAAAAACATATCGTTTAATAACGCGAGAAATAAATCAAAAATAGAACTCATTGTTACGCTATCCATCGGTAAAAACATCCATTTATACAAGCATTCATTAATTAATCCATCCCCAAACACCAACCAAGTTCATGGCACCAACAATACCTATGCTGGTTGATAAGGTAAGTAAAGTTGCGAATGTCCAACGAGCTATCCCCATATTTACATAGCCTTTCACCATATCAGCGACAGCATTAATTAAGGGAAAACCAGGAACTAACATCAAAACAGAAGAAGCCATTGCGAGAAAGGGAGTATTACCAATATTGTAAATAACGGCTTGAGAAGAGATAAGAGTAGTAACAAAAGCGGTGATGCCAAAGTTAAGCAAGGGGTTAAAATGTTGATGCCCAATTTCTTGTCTTACAATCATACCAAGAGAAGAAGCAAGAAATGTCATCATAAATACTGGCCAATCTCCCCCTGCTAGTCGGCTAAAACTCGCACAAGAAAGCCCTATCATGACAACAACCAGCCAACGATTATACCTTTCTGGGCTGATCGCATCTAACTTTACAGCGGCTTCATGGCAATCAAGTAAGCCTTTTTCCGACATAATACAGATCCGTTGTATCTCGGTGACCGCTCTCATATTGATACCGCGATCTGGCGCTCTTCTCGCTGTTGTCATGCAGTGTTCATCGATCATTGTCGTGATAACAAGTGAGCTGGCTGATAATGAAATTTCAACATCATCCGCACCTACAGCAATACCTAAACGTCGACTAACATCTGATACTAAACTGCTTTCTGCACCATGCTGAAGTAGCATTTGACCCGCTTTCGCCACTAAGCGTGATATTTCCCTTTGCTTTTCGTCCATTTTTCTTCGTAATAATTAACCAATTAGACGTCTATTCTAATCCTTTCATTTTTATCTTTAATGACCTAAATAAAAAAAACCGCAACAAGTGCGGTTTTTTATAATAAATTATCTTGATTAAGACTTAGTCACGAACATAGATAACATGACCGTCATCTTCTTCATCGTCCCAGTCATCGTCATCACCGTCTTCAGTAACCACGTTTTTACCAGATACTGCATCTTTATGGTAATCATCCCACATGAAGTCGACTTTATCTGCCGCTTTCTCTTCATCAGTTTGAATTTCTTTTGGCAGACTATCCATAAAGTCAGATAGCTCATCACATACTTCTTGAGTACCAGTGCGGCTTACTGCTGCGATCTTGAAGTAACGATCTTCCCATCCAAGAGCTTCTAGGATCTCGGTGATCTTCTCATTTGCTTCTTCTTCTAATAGAAGATCGGTTTTATTGAATAACAACCAACGAGGTTTGCCAGCTACTTTTTCACTGTACTGCTCTAACTCATCAATGATAGTTAATGCATTTTGAACAGGATCACTGCCATCAATTGGAAGGATATCAATTACATGAAGCAATACACGACAACGCTCTAGGTGCTTCAAGAAGCGAATACCTAAGCCTGCGCCATCAGCAGCACCTTCAATTAGACCTGGAATATCAGCAACTACGAAACTCTTATTACCACGAGCACGTACCACACCTAAACTAGGGATAAGTGTTGTAAACGGGTAATCCGCGACTTTTGGTTTTGCTGCAGATACTGCACGAATAAAAGTAGATTTACCCGCATTTGGTAGGCCAAGCATACCTACATCAGCAAGAAGAAGAAGCTCTAGACGAAGTTCACGAACCTCACCTTTTGTTCCTAATGTCTTTTGACGAGGAGCACGGTTAACAGATGATTTAAAACGTGTATTACCTAAACCATGCCAACCACCTTTAGCTACCATGATTTTCATGCCGTGAGCCATTAACTCAGCAACTTTCTCACCTGTATCGATATCAATTGCACGAGTACCTACTGGTACTTTTAGCGTAATATCAGCACCACGACGACCAGTACTATTAGTGCCACCACCATTTGTGCCACGCTCAGCAGCATAGAAGCGGTTAAAACGATAATCGATTAGGGTGTTGAGGTTTTCATCAGCTTCTAGGTAAACATCACCGCCATCACCGCCATCACCGCCATCAGGGCCACCTTTTGCAACGAATTTTTCACGCCAAAAACTAACCGTTCCGTTACCACCGTCACCGGCATCTACTTTTATTGTCGCTTCATCAACGAATTTCATTTTCTTCTCCGAGATGTAGCGCTGGTACTCGAGAGTGGATCTTCTATGATCTTTACGCTACGTAATATATCGATATAGTCACTAATTAACTATTTTAGCATTTAAATTCGCTTATGGATTTTAAAGTAACAAAACAGTTAACTGGTGACTATCTATAAATAAAAAGCCCCGCCATAAGGCAGGGCTTTTAGAATTAATTTCTAAAACGATTATTCAGCGTCGATAGAAACGAATTTACGGTTTTTAGGACCTTTAACTTCAAACTTCACTTTACCTTCAGATAGAGCGAAAAGAGTGTGGTCTTTACCGATGCCTACGTTAGTACCAGCGTGGAATTTAGTACCACGTTGACGTACGATGATGTTACCTGCAAGAACAGATTCGCCACCGAAACGCTTAACACCAAGACGTTTACTTTCTGAATCGCGGCCGTTACGAGTAGAACCGCCAGCTTTTTTATGTGCCATTTGTTATTCTCCTTAAATTAAGCGCTGATGCCAGTGATTCTGACTTCAGTGAACCATTGACGATGGCCCTGCTGCTTACGAGAATGCTTACGACGACGGAACTTAACGATTTTAATTTTATCGCCACGACCGTGCTGAACTACTTCCGCAGTTACTTTACCGCCAGCTACTAGAGGTGCACCAATAGTGATTTCTTCACCATTAGCAATCATAAGAACGTTGTCGAAATCAACTGTTGCGCCAGTCTCAACGTCTAATTTTTCCAAGCGAAGAGTTTGACCTTCACTTACACGGTGTTGTTTACCACCAGATTGGAAAACAGCGTACATATTTTACTCCGCTACTTTCGCACTACCATATATTTTGTTTACTCAACAATTTTGGTGTGCGTTAAACTTGTCATCAATAGGGTCCGGATTCTACGCGAATGATTTCAATCTGACAACCCAAAAATGAAGAAAAATGATGAAAAGATCACCGGCATGCTTAATAAGCCATAAGGAGGTAATTTTCGACTGTATTGCCAACCCCATTTTAGTGTATTATTTATGTAATCACTTATTACACTTAAGCCTACATTGGGCCCTAACCTTGCTGGAATAATAATGGATTTTAAAGCTATCCAAGCCCTTACGGCTGATGACATGGCAATCGTAAATGAAACCATCCTAGCTCAACTGAACTCAGATGTTGCGCTTATCAACCAACTTGGTTTTTACATTGTAAGCGGCGGCGGAAAACGTCTACGCCCAGTTCTTGCTATTTTATCTGCAAAAGCACTTGGATACGAAGGTAAAGACCACACAATGGCTGCGGCCTTTATTGAATTTATTCATACAGCAACATTACTTCATGATGATGTTGTAGATGAATCAGATATGCGTCGTGGAAAAGCCACAGCGAATGCTGAATTTGGTAATGCAGCAAGTGTACTGGTTGGTGATTTTATTTATACACGCTCATTCCAAATGATGACGAGCTTAGGATCCATAAAGATCCTTAGCTTAATGAGTGAGTCAGTCAATGTGATCGCCGAAGGTGAAGTTCTGCAACTAATGAATTGCAACGATCCTAATACGACTGAAGAAAGCTATATGCAAGTGATCTACTCTAAGACCGCTCGCCTATTCGAAGCTGCGACTCAGATCGGTGCGATCCTAAATGATGCATCACAAGAAATTGAAACCGCTCTACAAAATTACGGCAAATACCTCGGCACTGCATTCCAGCTTATTGATGATGTCATGGATTACACCTCTGATGGTGAAGACATGGGTAAAAATGTCGGTGATGATCTCGCAGAAGGTAAACCAACACTTCCTTTACTGCATGCAATGAATCACGGTAATGCTGAGCAAGCAGCGATGATCCGTGAAGCGATTGAGCAAGGGAATGGACTCGATAAACTAGAGCCTATCTTAGCCTGTATGAAAGAAGTGGGTTCATTAGAGTACACTAAGTTAAAAGCAGATGAAGAAGCAGATAAAGCGATTGCTGAATTAAATATACTGCCTGAATCAGATTATAAAGAAGCGTTAAAAGCACTGGCTCACTTAGCAGTTAAACGCAGTAAGTAACGTTTACGCTTAAAATAAGAAAATAAAAAGGGCAGATATTCACTATCTGCCCTTTTCTTTTATAAATAGACCAATTATTCGTCATACCAATGTAACTAATTAGATGATCTATTTATTACGCAGGAAAATCACTTAAGAGTAAGACGAAAATTCTTATAAGTAGTTATTCTACAATAATAATTTTTAACGCAGCTATTAAGCGATTTAACCAGTAATAATGATCAGATAATTAATGGAATTGGTATTACTTAACGAACTCTTCACCAATTTTGATATCCGCTTTCAAAGTATCTAGCATGCTATCTAATGCTTCTTGTTCAAATGCACTCAGTTCACCATAAGATTGAATTTCTTCAACGCCATTCTTACCAAGAAGAATTGGCTGAGCGAAGAAGCGAGCATGCTCACCATTACCTTCAACATAAGCACATTCAACAACGCCTTTCTCACCACTTAATGCTTTTACTAGTGATAGACCAAAGCGACACGCCGCTTGACCCATTGAAAGTGTCGCAGAACCACCACCGGCTTTTGCTTCAACAACTTCTGTTCCTGCATTTTGAATGCGAGGAGTTAATGCCGCAACTTCTTCAGCAGTAAACTCAACACCTTCAACTTGAGAAAGAAGAGGAAGAATAGTTACGCCTGAGTGACCACCGATAACTGGTACGCGGATCTCACCTGGATCTTTGTCTTTTAATTCAGCAACAAACGTTTCCGAACGGATCACATCTAGTGTAGTCACACCAAACAATTTATTTTTATCGTATACACCCGCTTTCTTTAATACTTCAGCAGCAATCGCAACGGTTGTATTTACTGGGTTAGTAATAATACCAATACACGCATTTGGGCATGTCACTGCAATTTTTTCAGCTAATGACTTAACAATGCCTGCATTAATATTGAAAAGATCTGAGCGATCCATTCCTGGTTTACGAGCAACACCTGCAGAAATTAAAACAACGTCTGCATTATCAAGAGCTGGTGTTGGATCTTCACCGCAATATCCTTTGATAGAAACTGGCGTTGGGATGTGACTAAGATCCGCAGCAACACCTGGGGTTACCGGTGCAATATCATAAAGAGCAAGATCAGATCCTGCTGGTAGTCGATTCTTAAGAAGTAATGCTAACGCTTGTCCGATGCCTCCTGCGGCGCCAATAACAGCAACTTTCATGTTCTTTCTCCTTGAGTAGTAGAGGTATATTTTTATTATTAATTTACTTTCAAACTGAAAGTGACGTTATAGCAAGCTCAAATGAAATTCAATGCTCTTCGCTTCGCTTTGCGACCTTACGCAATGACATCCTAATCGTGCTACAAATTGAGCGCGACTCTACTTGCATTTATCCTTGCTTGTAAATGAAATTGTCTTACGAATTAGAGATCTTGAACAAAATATAATGAATAAAACATGAGTAAGTATTCACATAAATTCCATTTTGATTTGGTTATAGGTAAATAATTATGCGAGAATAGTAGGAATTATTGCAAAAAGAATCAAAACATCATGCGAAATAATGAAAAGCAAGAACGATTAGTTAAAGAATTTAAATCCATTCTTAAAGCGGAACGATTTGGTTCGCAAGGTGAAATTGTTGATGCCCTTCGTATCTCTGGTTTCGATAACATCAATCAATCAAAAGTATCGCGAATGCTAACTAAGTTTGGCGCAGTTCGAACTCGTAATGCCAAAATGGAAATGGTGTATTGCCTACCCATTGAACTTGGAGTGCCTACGGTTTCAAGCTCGTTACGTGAACTAGTGATGGATATTGATTACAACAATGCATTAGTTGTTATTCACACAGGCCCGGGTGCAGCTCAACTTATTGCTCGATTACTGGACTCTTTAGGAAAATCTGAAGGAATTTTAGGCGTAGTTGCTGGCGATGATACTATCTTCATTACTCCAACACGATCAATTAATGTCGCTGACTTATTTGACTCTGTTTGCGATCTTTTTGAATACAGCGTGTAACGTCACTCTTCCGAATAAATAGAGGTCACATTTAATAGTTAAGTGACCTTTACTCTCTCGTTCTCTTCAACGTCCCTCTAATCTCTGCGTTAACAAAATGTAAATTTAGACGAAAATGCTAATTATTAAACTCATCAATAGTTAGTTATTTCACACTTTTGATATATTTTAGTTAACAGCGTTTTAAAAAACTTGTATTAATTTGCTATCATTCGCATGCCATTTCCGTAACAGGAAATTTAAAACTTCACGATGAAGTAAATAAATACTGTTTCTCATTTTTCACCTTCTAGCCTCTAGAACATTTAGATAAGAGAGAAACAACATAATAAGGAAAGGAATAACATGGCATTAAAAAACTTAATTAAAGTAACCGCTGTTGCTACTGCAATGCTTGGTGCTGGTATGGGAACTGCGAGCGCTCAGGAGTTCATTACTATTGGTACTGGTTCAGTGACTGGTGTTTACTACCCAACTGGCGGTGCCATTTGTAAGTTAGTGAACAAAGATCGTAAAGAACATAATGTTCGCTGTTCTGTTGAATCAACAGGCGGTTCAATCTACAACGTAAACACTATCCGTGCAGGCGAGCTTGACTTTGGTATCGTTCAATCAGATTGGCAGTACCATGGCTATAACGGCACAAGTAAATTTGAAGCTCAAGGCCCTTATAAGAAACTACGTGCAATGTTCTCTCTTCATACAGAACCTTTTAACATCATCGCTCGTACAGATTCAGGCATTAACAACGTTGCTGATTTAGAAGGAAAACGTGTAAACATTGGTAATCCAGGTTCTGGTGACCGTGCAACAATGAGTGTTGTTATGGATGCTATGGGTTGGACTAACGATAGCTTTAAGCTAGCTTCTGAACTAAAAGGTTCAGAGCGTTCACAAGCTCTTTGTGACAACAAAATTGATGCGTTCATCTACATGGTTGGTCACCCAAATGGTTCAATCAAAGAAGCTACGACGTCTTGTGATGCTAAGTTAGTCTCTGCTACGGGTCCTAAAATTGATAAGATCGTTGCTGATAACCCTTACTATGCTAATACAACAGTACCTGCAGGTATGTACCGCGGTACTGAAGACGATGTAAATAGCTTTGGTGTTGCGGCAACAATGGTTACAACTTCTGATGTTTCTGATGAAGTTGCTTACAGTGTAGCAAAAGCGGTGTTTGAGAACTTTAATACGTTCAAACGTCTACACCCAGCATTTGCAACACTGAAAAAAGAAGACATGGTAAAAGAAGGTCTTTCTATCCCATTACACCCAGGTGCAGTGAAATACTACAAAGAAGTTGGTCTACTAAAATAGTATATCTTCTAAGTAGCACTATCCTTTACTGGTAGTGTTGTTATAAAACGAAGAGACCCGTTGGTCTCTTCGTTTCTTCTAACACCCCTGATCTTTCTATGCCACGGATAACAACCAATAATAAAACGGATTTAAAGATCGGTTCTTTCTAGCCTATATATTGGCTTATATTCAGTAATCTAATACTTAATGATTGAGTGTTAGGTTCGACCATCACTAAGGAAAAGTACATGACGCAGTCGTCAAATACGTCACAAGATGTGCAAGAAATGGTGGCCCAATCTGATACTGGTGCGCGTTCACCGCAAGGATTATCTGGCCGTATTCTATGGTTTGTTCCACTATGTTGGTCTCTGTTTCAACTTTGGTATGCTTCCCCTTTACCGTTCATTTTTGATTTCGGCATACTCAATGATACTGAAGCACGTTCAATACATTTAGCGTTTGCTATTTTCTTAGCCTTCACGGCTTATCCCGCTCTTAAAAACTCACCAAGAGACCGTATACCCGCCGTTGATTGGGCTCTTGCATTTGCAGGCAGTTTTTCAGCCGCTTATATTTATATTTTCTATGCGCAACTTGCGGATCGTTCTGGCGCTCCAACGACTCCTGATATTATTGCATCCGTCGTAGGTATGGTGCTATTACTTGAAGCTACACGTCGCGCTTTAGGTCCACCACTGATGGTGGTTGCTGCTGTATTCTTGCTTTACACCTTTGCTGGCCCTCATATGCCAGATGTCATTGCACACAAGGGCGCAAGTCTAAATAAAGCAATGTCACATCTATGGCTAACAACTGAAGGCGTTTTTGGTGTTGCACTAGGTGTATCCACTTCTTTTGTTTTCTTATTTGTTTTATTTGGTGCCATGCTAGAAAAAGCAGGTGCTGGTGCTTACTTTATTAAAGTCGCGTTCTCTTTACTTGGTCACATGAAAGGGGGCCCAGCAAAAGCAGCTGTCGTAGCTTCAGGTCTATCAGGTTTAGTTTCTGGTTCATCAATTGCTAACGTAGTAACAACCGGTACGTTTACGATCCCACTAATGAAGCGTGTTGGCTTCTCTGGTGAAAAAGCCGGAGCTGTCGAAGTTGCTGCATCAACCAATGGACAATTAACACCGCCAATTATGGGTGCAGCTGCATTCTTAATGGTTGAATACGTTGGTATCTCTTATGTAGAAGTAATTAAAGCGGCATTATTACCCGCTCTAATTTCTTATATCGCCCTACTCTACATTGTTCACCTAGAAGCATGTAAAGCAGGAATGACTGGCCTTCCTCGTCGCCATACACCAAAGTTACTTCACAGCTTACTTTCTTTCACTGGAACGATTTTAGGTCTTTGTGTTATGAGTGCTGCCGTTTATTACGGCATTGGTTGGACTAAAGATGTCTTCGGTGATGGCGCAACCCCAATTGTAACGGTTGCTCTATTACTTTCTTATGTGGGCTTAGTTAGCATCTCTGCAAAGTATCAAGAACATGCAATGATGGCGATTGATGAAGAGCTGACTGAGGTTCCAGATCCAGGACCAACCATCAAATCTGGTCTGCACTTCTTACTGCCTATCGTCGTATTAGTATGGTGTTTAACAGTAGAGCGCTTCTCTCCAGGTTTATCTGCTTTTTGGGCATCAGTATTTATGATTTTCATCCTACTGACTCAACGCCCACTCATTGGTTTTTTTGCTAAAGAAGACAATGTAGCAGAGCAAGTAAAACAAGGGTTTAATGATTTACTAGAAAGTCTAGTATCAGGTGCTCGAAACATGATTGGTATTGGTGTAGCTACCGCTGCTGCTGGTACGGTTGTTGGTGTGGTAACCTTAACGGGTATCGGACTAGTAATGACTGATTTTGTAGAGTTTATCTCTGGTGGTAGCATCATTCTTATGCTGCTATTTACTGCGGTAATCAGCTTGATTTTAGGCATGGGTTTACCAACAACGGCTAACTATATTGTTGTATCTACCTTGATGGCTCCCGTTATTGTAACCTTAGGTGCTGCACACGGTCTGATCATTCCATTAATTGCGGTTCACTTATTCGTGTTCTACTTTGGTATTCTGGCCGATGATACGCCTCCTGTAGGTCTTGCGGCTTTTGCTGCAGCCGCAATTGCAAAATCAGATCCAATCCGTACTGGTATTCAAGGTTTTACCTATGATATTCGTACCGCGATTTTGCCTTTCATGTTTGTTTTCAATACCCAACTACTATTAATGGGAATTGATTCTTGGTGGCACTTAGCTCTAACAATTATCTCTTCAATCATTGCGATGTTGACCTTCTCTGCCGCAACACAAGGCTGGTGGTTTACTAAAACAAAATGGTGGGAAGTCATACTACTACTCTTGATCACATTCTCACTGTTCCGCCCAGGTTTCTGGTGGGATCAAATCTATCCAGCTAAAGATTATCACCAAGGTATTGAGATCGCTCAAATTGCTGAAGGACTAAATGTGGGACAATCACTGACATTAGAAGTGACAGGACAAGATCTAGAGGGCGATGTCATTAGCAAAACGGTTCGCTTACCTTTTGAAGATCGAGCAGTCACTGGTGATGAACGTGTAGGCTCTATGGGTCTAATGCTATCTAAAGTAGATAACAAGATGATTGTAGATATGGTTGAATTTGGCAGTCCAGCCGAAGCTTCTGGAATTGATTTTGACTGGGAAATAAAGAATGTTGTGCTTGATGCAGAACGCCCTCTGAAAGAGTGGGTATTTGTACCAACACTACTTCTACTGTTTGCACTAGGCTTTAATCAGCGTCGCCGAGCGAAAAAGGAAAACTTGGTGGCATAAATTAATGAATGGAATCTAGGGGAGTAATCCTCCCCTAATTAGGTAATAAAAATCATGTATAAACAAATATTGGTTCCAGTAGATTTAAATGAAAAAGGCTTTGCTGATAAAGCGGTTGAGTTAGCAGTTTGGCATGCAAAACAATCCAATGCAGAACTGCATTTATTGAATGTTTTACCTGGTATTCATATGTCGATGGTCTCTACTTATTTTCCTAAAGATGCCGCGAAGAAGATGAAAGAAGATGTCTCTATTCAATTAAACGAATTTGCAGCTAAATTTGTTGATGAAGAAGTGGTATATAAAGTTCATGTGTCTGAAGGTAAACCTTACGTCACCATCTTAGATTACGCAGAACGTCTTGGTGCGGATTTAATCGTTATGCCAAGCCATAAACGCTCAAAAATAGATAAAGTAATGCTGGGCTCTGTGGCGAGTAAAGTGGTAGAAAACTCACCTATTAACGTAATGGTAGTTAAGCCACAAGGCTAACTTCCCATCATTATGTTCTACTATTTTCCTCAATAAAAAAGGAGCCGTTTGGCTCCTTTTTGTTTTTTATATCAATCTACTCAGATTATTGCTTAGGTAAGGTCTTATAATCAGGTCTCACCGGTGCAATATTCATTGCATCTAATACACCCGATTTCGCCTCAGGATAAAACTCACAAGGTGCAAATAAACTGATGAACTTATCGGTTTCTGGATGATAAAAACTCAATTCAGCAGAGTGCAGTTGCAAACGTTCAGAAAACTCCAGAGCCTCTTCACACGCGTAAAACTCATCTCCAACAATCTCATGCCCCTCTTCCATCATATGCACACGCAGTTGATGAGAACGACCCGTGATCGGCAATAAGCGCACTAATGTTGTCTTATCTTCAACCTGTATCACTTGGTACCCCGTTTGTGATGGTTTTCCATGCTCGTAACACACCATTTGGCGTGGACGATTTGGCCAATCACAAATTAACGGTAAATCGATATGCCCTTCTGTTTTCTCGACTTTCCCCCATACTCGTGCGTAATACACTTTATGAGTTAAGCGATACTGAAACTGCTTTTTAATGTGCCTTTCGGCTTCTTTATATAAAGCAAAAATCATTAGCCCAGACGTCGACATATCAAGGCGGTGCACAAGCTGAGCTTCTGGAAACTCAGCGATAACACGGGACCATACACTGTCATAGTGCTCTGGAGCCCTACCGGGATTAGAGAGTAATCCCGCAGGTTTATTCACCGCAAGAATCGCTTCATCTTGATAGACAATATCAAGCGGTTCCATTGGTGGATTGTATTCAAGCATTGCCATGATTAGTTATGGCTCACAACGATTAAACGCAGTGAATCAAGCTGAACTTGCGCTTTACCTATATATCCTGAAAGCTCACTCATTTGAGTTTCAATCTGAGTTAACTCTTCATCACGGATATTTGGGTTTACCGCTTTCAATGCTTGTAAACGCTCTAGTTCTGCATTTAATGCTGCTTTCATCTCTGCGTTTGCATCCACTCGAACCGCTTCAATACGATCTTCAATACTCACTTCAGCCGTATCAATTAGCGCATGGATCTCTTTTTGAACAGAGTTCACAAGCTTGCTTGCCATGTGACGGTTTACAGGGCTTAACTGACGGTTAAAGCTTTCAAACTCAACTTGAGCTGAAAGATCATTACCTTTACCATCCATCATTAAACGAATTGGCGTTTTAGGTAAGAAGCGACCGATACCACTTTGCTTAGGCGCTTGTGCATCCACCACATAAACCAATTCAAGCAATAACGTCCCTGCCGGCAACGCTTTATTTTTCAATAAAGAAACCGCTGTAGCACCCACGCCTTCGGTTAAAACTAAATCAATACCACCTTGGATCATTGGGTGTTCCCAGCTGATCAAGTTCATATCTTCACGAGAGAGTGCCGTTTCGCGATCAAAGGTAATCGTACAACCTTCATAAGGCAGACCTGGGTAGCTCGACACCAACATATTTTCTGCTGGAGTAACAACAATGGCATTTTCGCCTTTGTCATCCTGATTCAAGCCAATAGTATCAAATAGGTTGAATGCAAAATTAACTAAGTTTGTATCACCATCCGTTGCGGCAATTTCTTCAGCAAGTGCTTTTGCTTTATCACCACCATTAGAGTGAACTTCTAATAAGCGATCTCGACCTTGCTCTAATTGCGCTTTTAATTCTTTATTTAGTGCTGCAGATTCTTCAATCAGAGGTTCTAATCCATCTGATTTACCCGTCGCCAAAATCGCAATAATCGTATCTGCGAATTTTTCATACACAGCACGACCTGTTGGACAGGTTTCACCAAAGGCATTTAAACCCTCATCAAACCAACGCGCTAATAGCTCTTGAGAGGTCCCTTGCAAATATGGAACATGAATATCGATATCACGCTTTTGACCAATACGATCCAAACGACCAATACGTTGCTCAAGTAAGTCAGGATTGAAAGGTAAATCAAACATCACTAATTGGTTAGCAAACTGGAAGTTACGACCTTCAGAGCCAATTTCAGAACAGATAAGTACTTGTGCGCCACCTTCTTCTTGTGCGAAGTAAGCCGCAGCTTTATCACGCTCAATGATAGACATACCTTCATGGAAAACCGTCCCACGAATGCCTTCACGCTCACGTAACGCTTGCTCTAATTGCAGTGCGGTTGAAGCGCGAGAAGCGATAATTAATACTTTCTCATTACGGTTTTCTTTCAATAATTCAAGCAACCAGTTAACCCGTGGATCAAACTGCCACCACGTAGCACTATCGCCTTCAAACTCTTGGAAGATCTCTTCAGGATAAAGCATTTTCATTGCACGAGCTTCATCGCTCATACGACCGCCCATCATAGTCGCTACACGCATTGACGTTGCATACTGTGATGGTAGAGGCATAGGCATTAAGTTCAGGTTACGTAATGGGAAGCCTTTAATTGCAGCACGAGTATTACGGAATAACACACGCCCTGTACCGTGACGGTCCATTAAGTTGTCCACTAATTCTTGACGTGCCTGTGCTTGTTCTTCTTCTGATGCAGAAGACTCAATAATTCTAAATAAAGGCTCAGCATCTTGCTCAGAAAGTAGATCTGCAATGCGATTTTTCGCCTCATTCGATAGCTTGTCGCCACTCATTAATGCGGTTACGGCATCAGCAACAGGCTGATATTGACGCTCTTCTTCAACAAATGCGTCATAGTCGTAGAAACGATCTGGATCTAACAAACGTAAACGAGCAAAGTGACTTTCGTGACCTAGTTGCTCAGGCGTTGCTGTTAGCAGTAGAACACCGGCGGTCTCTTCTGCAATCGCTTCAATCACTTGGTATTCACGACTTGGTTTTGTTTGGTTCCACTCAAGGTGATGTGCTTCATCGACGACAAGCAAATCCCAATCCGCCTCAACCACTTGCTCAAAACGACGCTTACTTTTACGAATAAAATCTAATGAACACAATACAAGTTGAGCGGTATCAAATGGGTTTTCTGAATCCGCATAAGCTTCAACACAACGCTCTTCATCAAAGATAGAGAAATGCAGATTGAAACGACGCATCATTTCAACTAACCATTGGTGTTGCAGGGTTTCAGGAACCACAATAAGCACACGTTCAGCACGGCCAGACAGCACTTGCTGATGAATGATCATACCTGCTTCAATTGTCTTACCTAAACCAACTTCATCAGCCAGTAAAACACGCGGTGCGTAGCGACGACCAACTTCTTGAGCGATAAATAATTGATGTGGGATCAAACCTGCACGCATACCACATAAACCACGCATTGGGTTTTTATGTTGTTCGTATTGATTTTGCAACGCACGGTAACGCAAAGCAAAACGATCCATCCGATCAATTTGGCCTGCAAATAATTTATCTTGAGGTTTATTAAAGCGGATCTGATGGCTTAGTAATGTTTCACGAAGAACAACATTCGTTTCATCAGTATCTACACGTGTTCCGATATAAGTAAGTAGTCCAGCGTCTTCAATAACGTCTTCTACTTCAAGTGACCAGCCTTCATGGCTTTCAATTGTATCTCCCTTATTGAACATCACTCGGGTAACGGGTGCATCGTGTCTTGCGTATAAACGATTTTCTTCTGATGCGGCAAAAAGTACAGATACGGTTCTATCATCAACAGCAACAACTGTTCCTAAACCCAAATCACTTTCTGTATCACTGATCCAACGTTGGCCCAAAGCAAATGACATAGTGGTAACACACCTCAAAATTAGTTTATTTTATATAGAGTGAGAAATTTTAGAACCTGAATAGACAGCCTTAAGGCGAGGTTCAAAAGGGCGCTAATGTTACTGTATGACAGCACATAGGTCACGCCTATTTATCATAAAACTGAGTGTAGTAGATTATACCCAATTTGAGAGGAAAAAGTTTACTTAACCGCTTGCAAATATCGCTCTAATTGCGGCGGATTATCTTGCGTTATTAGTTCAGATACTTTTCCAGAACTCAATATTTTATGCTCACACACAAAGGCGTAATGAGAGGCCAGTGCTTTTGCATCCTGCAAACTATGAGTCACCATCATCACCGTAAGATTCTGAGATTTAATGAGTTGATTGATTAAAGAAATCATCTCTTCACGCAACATAGGGTCCAGTGCAGAAAAAGGTTCGTCCAATAGCAATACTGGCTTTTTTTGTACTAAACATCGAGCTAATGCTACCCGTTGTTTTTGCCCACCAGATAACTGTTCAGGTAAACGATGTAATAATTCATCGACTCCGACTTGTTGAGCAGCGTGAATAACTTGCTCTTTCTCTGTCTCATTTAAGCGCAAATTCGCTTTAATACCTAAACCAATGTTATCGGCAATCGAGAGGTGAGCAAATAAGTTGTGCTCTTGAAATAGCATCGACAATGGACGCTGATGTGGCGCCTTTGATAGTAGCGACGTGTTGTTGATCGTGATATCACCAGATTCTGGATTGATGAATCCTGCCAATAAACTCAACAAGGTACTCTTCCCTGCCCCACTTGGACCAAGAACAGCGACAACATCACCTTGTTTTACATCTAAATCAAATTCAAATAATTCTGAATGATAACGATATTTTACATCCGAAAAACTCAGCATTATGCTCCACCTTTATGATTGTGTTTAGAAGAGAATAACCACTCCACCACGCCAAATACACCAACACTTAATAGCAATAAACTTAAGGAAACCACTGCGGCGGCTTCCATTTGATAGCTGCCTAATAATTGAAACAGATACAAAGGCAAGGTTCTAAACTCTTGGCTGCCAAACAAAGCAATCGCACTTAAATCACCAATCGACATAATAAAGGCAATCGCAAATGCATGAGCCATAGGTTTTCTTAATGCTCGCCATTCAATCAATCGAAAACGAGTAAAGCCATAGAGACCTAAGCTTGCTGATAATAATTGGTATTGTTGTGCAATATGCAGCAGAGGTTGCGCGAGTGTTTTTATCACATACGGCAATGCCATAAGCGCATTCACTACGACTACTATCCAAATCGCAATTGAAAACACGTCGGTCATATTTCTGAGTAATAAAAACAACCCAGTACTGATCACCAAGCCCGGAGTCACTAAGATCATCGTTCCTATTAGATCTAATTTATCAGCTAATAATCGCTTCTGCTTTAATCTCAACGCACGAGTCGTATGCAACAAGATAACGCCAAATATCATTGCTAATACCGCAGCCCCTAAAGCCACTATTAATGAGTTTACTACCGCTAACCAGAAATCTGATGAACTAAACACCGTCATCAATTCAGAATTTAAACCACTAAGCACCACCATCAGTAACGGCGGTAATAAAAAGAGTATCAGTAATATAATCCACCCTCTGTCCCACCACTGTTCCTGGGTTGAATCTTGATACAACACCGCTTGAGAAATGGATGCCGAGTCAACAGCAATCGATTTAGAAAAACGTTGAATGGATAAAGAAAGCACGCCACATAGCAACATCTGCCATAAGGCTAAAATAGCGCCCGCCTGCAAATCAAAATCAAACTTGATCGCCTGATATATTGCCAATTCAATCGTGGTTGATTTTGGACCGCCACCTAATGCCATTACCGTAGCAAAACTAGTGAAGCAAAGCATGAATACGAGGCCAGCGACATGAGGTAATTGCTGCTTAATTCTTGGCCATGCCACCAATCGGTATTTGCTCCAACCCGTTAACCCTAAATGAGCCGAAAGTTGATGTTGCTCTGTAGGAATAGAATCTAAACTTTGTAGAAACAACCGTGTCGCGAAAGGATAATTGAAAAAAACATGCGCGAGTAAAATGCCATTTAAGCCATAAATTGAAAATGGCAGAGAATAACCAAACCATTGAAATAGATCAGCGATTAAGCCGCTATTTCCATAAATAGAAAGTAAACCAAAAACACCCACTAATACAGGTAGCACAAGTGTGGTAGCACAAAGCTTCAGTAGTAAGCCTCGTCCTTTAAACTGACGTCGTGATAAGGCATACGCTGTAGGGATCGCAAGACTGATACTAAATACAGTAGAAAGGAATGCTTGGTATAAACTGAACTGAGTAATATAGCGATAATAAGGATCTGACCAAACGAGACTTAAATCCAAACTTGGCGATTCTAAAAGCAGAGCACTGATCGCTCCGCCAACAAAGCCAATAATGACAATCGCGATTAAATAGCCCAATAAAGGAACTGAATGATAAGAAGAGGTATTTTTCATAATTGCCAAAAGAAAGGAGCACAACGGTGCCCCTTATTTCAAATTAGAATGTCAGGGCGTGTTGCCACTCACGGATCCATGATTTACGCTGTTGTGAAATCGCTTGTGAATCAAATGACAGCGCTTTACTCGGCACAGTTAAGCGATCAAAACCCTCAGGCAAAGCGACATCGGTCACAGGGTACATCCAGTTACCTGTTGGCATCGCTGATTGAAACTTATCAGTTAAAATAAAGGTAAGGAACTCATCAGCCAGTTTACTATGTTGCGTATTTTTTACTTTCGCTGCCACTTCTACTTGAGTGTAGTGACCTTCAGAAAAATTAGCCGCAGCAAATCTATCGTCTTTTTCAGCAATCAAATGATACGCTGGAGAAGTCGTATAAGACAAAACCAAATCAGACTCACCTTCTAGGAACATACTGTAAGCTTCAGACCAGCCTTTGGTTACTGTGACCGTTTTCTTAGCGAGTTGCTTCCACGCTTGTGGTGCTTCATCACCATAAACAGACTTCATCCACAGTAATAATCCCTGTCCAGGTGTCGAGGTTCGTGGATCTTGATAAATTACTTTTAGATCATCGCGCTGCTCGACTAACTCTTTTAAGCTTTTTGGCGGATTTGCTACTTTTTCTTTATTGTAAACAAACGCAAAGTAACCGAAATCATAAGGAACAAATGTCGTGTCATTCCAACCACCTGGTAAAGTAACAGAATCCGTATTCACTTGATGCTGAGCCAATAACCCTGTCGCCTTCGCTTCTGCCATTAAGTTATTATCTAAACCTAACACCACATCTGCTTTGGCATTTTTCCCTTCTAACCGAAGTCGATTCAAAATAGAAACACCATCATCAAGTGCCACTAATTTTAAATCACAGCCACATTGAGCTTCAAAAGCCGCTTCAATCGTTGGTCCTGGGCCCCAATCGGCCGCAAAAGAGTCATAGGTGTAAACGGTTAGAGTCTCTGTCTCTGCAGCAGAAACTGAAAAAGAAGACGCCGCGACGATAGCTAACGCTGTCGGCAATAGTTTAAATGGAGAGGAAATAGAAAGAGTGTTCATTGTGTGCGCTTACATCCTTTTGAGCGGCACAGAATTAAGGTGATATTCTCTAAGAGGATGTCATCTCAATCCCTACGCCAGCATTATCTGAGTCAGGTAGTACGGGTTTAAGCGAGCATTATCCAATGCTTACTAATCTCAGCGAATACCACTCTAGATAACTAGTTGATATCGGTTGCTCCCCGATGAGAGGCCATATTGTATGTGTGAATCAAGCAATGAGCCAGAGGTTTTCTCTAGACTCATTCATTATATCAACGGTGATCGTAACCCCAGCGAGGGACTAACCCTTGCTCTACACCTAAATGATCTAATATTCGAGCGACCATAAAATCAATTAAATCTTCAATCGACTTTGGTTGATGATAAAAACCAGGCGCGGCAGGCATGATCGTCGCACCAATTTGAGAGAGCTTTAACATATTTTCTAAATGCAGCGTTGAAAATGGGGTTTCTCGGACAACAAGAATTAATTGACCACGCTCTTTTAACACCACATCCGCAGCGCGCTCTATTAAGTTATCCGAAATACCATGAGCAATAGAGGCAACACTACCTGCAGAGCACGGGCACACTACCATTTGCTTTGGTGCTGCTGATCCAGAAGCGACTGGTGAGAACCAATCCTCTTTACCACAAACCGTTAAATTATCAGCATTACAACCAAGATGCTCAACCAGTGCCGCTTTCATCGCATCAGGGCCACTTGCTAACTTCAGATCATGCTCTGTTGCCATCACCACACGAGCTGCCGAGGAGATAAGAAAGTAAACATGATAGTCCGCGGCCAATAAACACTCTAATAGACGGAGTCCATAAGGAGCACCAGAGGCTCCGGTCATAGCTAATGTGATCGCTTTCTTTTTGGATTTCATTTATTGGCTCAACTTATCAAGTAATTTACCGTGAATGCCTTCAAAACCACCATTACTCATGACTAATATCTGATCGCCTGGTTGTGCTTCGGCCACAATCATATCAACAAAGCAGTCAATATCATTATGGGTATAAGCGGGCTGAGTGCATTGTTGTGCAACATCATCTACTGACCAAGTGATATTATCTGGTTGGAAAAGATAAACCGAATCGGCTGCATGCAGAGAAGCCGCCAACGTATCTTTGTGAACGCCTAATTTCATGGTGCTTGAACGAGGCTCTAGTACCGCAATAATTTTCTTATCGCCCACTTTATTGCGTAAGCCACCTAGCGTTAGATCAATCGCTGTTGGGTGATGAGCAAAATCATCATACACAGTGACTCCATTTACTTCGCCTTTAAACTCTAGACGACGCTTAGTATTAATAAACTTACCTAACGCTTCACAAGCTAAATCAGGAGTGACACCCACATGACGAGCTGAAGCGACAACCATCAATGCGTTACTGACATTATGATCGCCGACGAGATCCCAATTTACTTGTCCTACTTTCTCGCCTGCAAAATAGACCTCGAATTGACTGCCATCTTTCTCAAGTTTAATCGCTTTCCATTGACCATCTTCACCGGTAAATTCAAGCTCACTCCAACAACCTTGCGCTAGCACTTGCTCTAGTGGCTTATCTTGTTTTGGTGCGAAAATACGTCCCGTACTTGGAACCGTTCTAATTAAATGATGGAACTGACGCTGAATAGCTGCAAGATCATCAAAAATATCTGCATGATCAAATTCAAGGTTGTTCAACACAAGAGTTCTCGGGCGGTAATGAACGAACTTAGAACGCTTATCAAAAAAAGCACTGTCATATTCATCCGCTTCTACGACAAAAAACATGCTTTCGCCTAAACGAGCCGATTCACCAAAGTTACCAAGTACACCACCGACTAAGAAACCAGGTTTATAGCCACACTCTTCAAGTACCCATGTAAGCATACTTGCAGTGGTCGTTTTACCATGCGTTCCTGCAACTGCCATTACCCAGCGATCTTGTAATAAGAACTCTTGAAGCCATTGTGGCCCTGAGGTGTATTTCAGATTCTTATCCAATACATATTCAACGCACGGGTTCCCGCGACTCATTGCATTACCAATCACAACAAGGTCTGGCGCAGGGTCTAGCTGGCTTGGGTCAAAGCCTTGGATGATCTCAATACCTTGAGATTCTAATAACGTGCTCATTGGTGGATACACGTTAGCATCGCACCCAGTAACCTTATGTCCAAGTTGGCGAGCTAATGTCGCAGCGCCCCCCATAAAAGTGCCGCAAATACCAAGAATGTGAATATGCATAATAAAAACCGTCTTATATTAAATTAAGTGAGTAATCCCGATACAGAGTTACTTCAATACTCTTAAAAAGTTCTATGCTATAGAATGAATTACAGCAAACAGTAACACAACTACTGTAAAAATAAATCAGTACCTAACCCTACTTATCGTTGATATCTAATAACAGAGAATAAAGGAATAACTATGTCTGAAATGAGAACCCTAGGTGAGTTTATTGTTGCTAAGCAGCATGACTTTCCTCACGCAAGCGGAGAGCTTTCCTCACTTATTGGTTCAATTAAGTTGGCAGCTAAAATTGTTAACCGCGAAATAAATAAAGCAGGGCTTGTTGATATCACTGGTGCTTCTGGTGAAGAAAATATTCAAGGTGAGCAACAGCAAAAATTGGATCTGTATGCCAATGATAAATTCAAAGCGGCATTAGAAAACCGTGGCCAAGTTTGCGGTGTCGCAAGTGAAGAAGAAGACGAAGCCGTTGCTTTTAACAAGGCGCTAAACAAAGACGCAAAATACGTAGTATTAATGGACCCATTGGATGGCTCATCAAATATTGATGTTAACGTCTCTGTCGGAACTATTTTCTCTATTTATCGCCGTATATCACCGATTGGAACACCACCGACCGAAGAAGACTTTCTTCAACCAGGAAGCCAACAAGTCGCCGCTGGTTATATTATTTATGGCTCATCAACCATGCTTGTTTATAGTACGGGTAATGGGGTTCACGGCTTTACTTATGATCCATCTTTAGGTGTGTTCTGCTTATCTCATGAAGATATGAAAATTCCACAAAATGGTAATATTTATTCCATTAACGAAGGCAATTACATTCGTTTCCCTGAAGGCGTAAAACAATATCTAAAATACTGCCAAGAAATCTGTCCTGAAGAGAATCGTCCTTATACCTCGCGTTATATCGGTTCACTGGTTGCTGATTTCCACAGAAACTTACTGAAAGGTGGTATTTATCTATACCCAAGTACGCAGGCTTATCCAAACGGGAAATTACGATTACTTTATGAATGTAATCCAATGGCAATGCTAATTGAAGAAGCTGGAGGGAAAGCGACAGATGGGGAAACGAGAATTCTAGACCTTAAACCAACCGAATTACATCAACGAGTACCATTCTTTGTTGGCTCTAGCAATATGGTTGATAAGGTTCATAATTTTCTTACTGAATGGCAGAAATAATTTTTCTTATACTTGTGTAATTAATTAGATAATTACTGGCATAGGTATTAAATTCAGAATATAAAAAAACCGAGTCCTAAGACTCGGTTTTTTTGTGAAACTACTTACTGATTACTCAGCTGCAGCTTCTACTTCTGGACGATCTACAAGCTCAATGTATGCCATTGGTGCTTTATCGCCTGTACGGAAACCGCACTTCAGAATACGAGTGTAACCACCAGCACGTTGTGCAAAGCGTGGACCTAACTCGGTAAATAGTTTTGCTACAACTTCGTTATCACGAGTGCGAGCAAATGCTAGACGACGGTTAGCAACACTGTCTGTCTTAGCTAATGTAATCAAAGGCTCAACTACACGGCGAAGCTCTTTTGCTTTTGGTACAGTCGTCTTGATAATCTCGTGACGAACCAAAGAGCAAGCCATATTGCTAAACATAGCTTTACGGTGGCTGCTGTTGCGGTTGAGTTGACGACCACTCTTACGATGGCGCATGACCTAATCCTTCTAACTAGATAATTAGTGAACTGATTAATCTTCAGCGATAGACGCTGGTGGCCAGTTCTCTAGGCGCATGCCTAAAGAAAGACCACGTGAAGCTAGAACATCTTTAATTTCAGTTAAAGATTTCTTACCAAGGTTTGGCGTTTTAAGTAGCTCAACCTCAGTGCGCTGCACCAGATCACCAATGTAGTGAATCGCTTCTGCTTTCAAACAGTTAGCAGAGCGAACCGTTAGTTCAAGATCGTCTACAGGACGCAGTAGGATCGGATCGAACTCTGGCTTTTCTTCTTTCTCTTCAGGAACTCGTACATCACGAAGATCTACAAATGCATCCAGTTGTTCAGCTAAAATTGTAGCTGCACGACGGATAGCTTCCTCAGGATCAAGCGTACCGTTTGTTTCCATATCGATAACAAGCTTGTCTAAGTCAGTACGTTGCTCAACACGAGCCGCTTCAACCGCATAAGATATTTTATCTACTGGGCTGTAAGTTGCATCGATAAGCAAACGACCGATTGGACGCTCATCTTCTTCATTATGAATACGCGCTGTTGATGGTACATAGCCGCGACCACGCTCTACCTTGATTCTCATGCTGATTTCAGCATTGTCATCAGTTAAGTGGCAGATTACATGCTCTGGGTTCGCAATCTCAACATCACCATCATGGGTGATGTCACCTGCAACAACAGGGCCTGCACCAGACTTGTTAAGAGTAATGATAACTTCATCTTTACCCTCAACCTTAACGGCAAGGCCTTTAAGGTTTAGAAGGATTTCAAGGATATCTTCCTGAACACCTTCTTTGGTGCTGTACTCATGTAATACGCCTTCGATTTCTACTTCAGTTACGGCACAACCCGGCATTGAAGATAGTAAAATACGACGTAGAGCGTTACCTAGAGTGTGGCCAAAACCACGCTCTAACGGCTCAAGAGTTACTTTTGCGTGAGTCTGGCTAACTTGTTCAATGTCAACTAGACGCGGCTTTAGAAATTCTGTTACAGAACCCTGCATTGTGTCCTCTCTATATTGAAGCTTTACTTAGAGTAAAGCTCGACGATCAAGTGTTCGTTGATGTCGGCAGACAAATCAGAACGTTCAGGAAGACGCTTAAACGTACCTTCCATTTTGCCAGCATCTACTTCAATCCAAGTTGGTTTTTCGCGTTGTTCAGCAACTTCTAGAGCAGCTTTAATACGTGATTGCTGTTTAGCTTTTTCACGAATTGAAACAACGTCGTTAGCCGCAACTTTGAAAGAAGGAACGTTAACTACTTTACCATTAACTAGAATAGACTTATGGCTAACTAGTTGACGAGATTCAGCACGTGTAGCGCCAAAGCCCATGCGGTAAACTACGTTATCTAGACGACCTTCAAGAAGTTGAAGTAGGTTTTCACCTGTGTTGCCTTTAATACGAGCAGCATCTTTGTAGTAGTTACGGAATTGTTTTTCTAGTACGCCATACATACGACGAACTTTTTGCTTCTCACGAAGCTGAACGCCATATTCAGATAGACGACCGCGACGAGCGCCGTGTACACCTGGAGCGTTATCGATCTTACACTTGGTATCGATCGCACGTACGCCTGATTTAAGGAATAAATCAGTGCCTTCGCGACGGCTAAGCTTCAGCTTAGGACCCAAATATCTTGCCATGTTCTTTCTCCAATATTCCTAGAAACGAAACTTAAACGCGACGTTTCTTAGGTGGACGACAACCGTTATGAGGGATCGGAGTAGCATCAACGATGTTTGTGATGCGGTATCCAGCAGCGTTTAACGCACGGATAGTTGACTCACGACCAGGACCAGGGCCCTTAACCATAACTTCAAGGTTCTTAACGCCATATTCTTTGGCCATTTCACCACAACGCTCAGCAGCAACTTGTGCAGCAAACGGAGTAGATTTACGAGAACCACGGAAACCAGAACCACCTGCAGTAGCCCAAGCTAGTGCATTACCTTGACGGTCAGTAATGGTTACGATTGTGTTGTTGAAAGAAGCATGAATGTGCGCTACGCCATCCGCTACTTGCTTACGAACGCGCTTACGAGCGCGAGTAGGTTGTTTTGCCATTGTACTCTCTACCTTATCCGATTATCTTTTGATCGGCTTGCGCGGACCTTTACGGGTACGTGCGTTGGTTTTAGTACGCTGTCCACGCAACGGTAGACTGCGACGGTGACGAAGACCACGATAACAGCCAAGGTCCATAAGACGCTTGATGTTCATCGATACTTCACGACGTAAGTCGCCTTCTACAGTGTATTTGGCAACACCATCACGCAGAATATCAATCTGCTCATCATTCAGTTCACTGATCTTAACATCTTCAGCAATACCAACTGCAGCTAAAATAGCTTGCGAGCGAGTCTTACCGATGCCGTAAATTGCAGTAAGTGCAATTACAGCGTGTTTATGATCAGGAATGTTAATGCCTGCTATACGGGCCACTATTCACTCCTAGTACTTTTTCTTAAGAAGAGCCACAACAAAGCCCGATGAGGATACGTTGCGGCTATAACTACTTCTTTTGCACACAAAAGGTAGGCCGAGAATAATACTCGGCCTAACTTAATATATCAAGTAAAAATTTCTGCTAAATTAACCTTGGCGTTGTTTATGCTTTGGTTCAACACAAATTATACGCACAACACCGTTGCGCTTAATAACTTTACAGTTGCGGCAGATTTTCTTAACGGAAGCACGAACTTTCATTGCTAAACTCCGTAAATGGATCTGAAATTAACGGCCATAGCCTTTCAGATTAGCTTTCTTCAAAACGGACTCATACTGCTGAGACATCAGATGAGTCTGAACCTGTGCCATAAAGTCCATGATAACTACAACTACGATTAGTAGGGAAGTACCGCCAAAATAGAAGCGAACATTCCATGCAATCATCATAAACTCAGGGATCAGACAGATAAAGGTAATATACATCGCACCAGCTAAGGTTAAACGGGTCATAACTTTATCAATATATTTCGTAGTCTGTTCACCTGGGCGGATTCCGGGTACGAATGCACCAGACTTCTTCAAGTTATCAGCTGTTTCACGCGGGTTAAATACCAGCGCTGTATAGAAGAAACAGAAGAAGATAATTGCTGCTGCATAAAGCATTACATATAATGGCTGACCAGGGCTTAACGCCATGGAAACATCAGTTAACCAACCGAATGTTCCTTCACCATTACCACCAAACCACTGAGCCAATGTCCCAGGGAATAGTATAATACTAGATGCAAATATTGCAGGTATCACACCAGCCATATTAATTTTAAGTGGCAAGTGAGTACTTTGTGCTGCAAATACCTTACGGCCTTGCTGACGCTTCGCATAGTTAACGACGATACGACGTTGACCACGCTCCATGAACACAACAAAGTAGATAACTGCAAACGATAACACTGCAATTAGTAATAGAAGAAGCACGTGCAGTTCACCTTGACGCGCCTGCTGGATCGTTTCACCAATAGCTGGTGGTAAACCTGCAACGATACCTGTGAAAATAATCAAAGATATACCGTTACCGATGCCACGCTCAGTAATTTGTTCACCTAACCACATTAAGAACATGGTACCAGTTACTAAACTTACTGTAGCTGTCAGATAGAACATCATGTCAGGGTTAGAAACTAACCCTGGAATCATGCTTGGTAGACCGGTTGCAATACCAATTGCTTGGAATGTAGCCAGAACCAAGGTGCCATAACGTGTGTACTGATTAATCTTACGACGACCAGACTCACCTTCTTTTTTCAATTCTGCTAGAGGTGGATGAACAACTGTTAACAGTTGAACAACGATAGATGCCGAAATATACGGCATAATACCTAGAGCAAGAATTGAGGCACGCGACAGTGCACCACCAGAGAACATGTTAAACAGTTCAATGATAGTACCCTGCTGCTGTTCGAAAAGATCAGCAAGGACAGCAGCGTCAATCCCAGGAATTGGCACAAATGAGCCTGCTCGGAACACTAAAAGCGCACCTATAACAAATAACAGACGCGATTTCAGTTCAGCTAGGCCGCTCTGAGCACTATTTACTTCTTTTCCTGGTTTCTTTGCCATTGTACCTCATCCTTCGAGGATTATTCCTCGATCTTACCGCCTGCAGCTTCAATCGCAGCTTTAGCGCCTTTCGTTACGCGTAGACCTTTAACAGTTACAGCAGTAGCGATTTCACCAGAAAGTACAACTTTCGCGAACACAATGTTCTTAGTGATTACGTTAGCAGCTTTAAGGCTGTTTAGATCGATAACGTTACCTTCAACTTTAGCAAGTTCGCTTAAACGAACCTCTGCAGTTACTAGGCTCTTACGTGAAGTAAAGCCAAATTTAGGTAGACGTTGTTTCAGAGGCATTTGACCACCTTCGAAACCAACACGAACTTTACCGCCAGAACGTGATTTTTGGCCTTTGTGACCACGGCCACCAGTTTTACCTAGGCCTGAACCGATACCGCGACCTACGCGCTTCTTAGAAGCGTTAGAGCCAGCAGCCGGTGATAGAGTATTCAAACGCATTACTGATTACTCCTCAATCTTAACCATATAGTGAACTTTGTTGATCATACCGCGGTTACACGGTGTATCTTCAACTTCTACTGTATGGTTGATGCGACGTAGACCTAGACCTTTAAGACACAATACGTGCTTAGGTAGGCGACCAATAGAGCTTTTAGTCTGAGTTACTTTGATAGTTTTAGACATGGTACTTACTCCGAAATAGATTCAACAGTTAGACCACGCTTAGCAGCTACCATTTCAGGTGACTTAACGCTACTTAGACCCGCAATCGTTGCACGAACAACGTTGATTGGGTTAGTAGAGCCATAAGCTTTAGCTAGTACGTTGCGGACACCCACAACTTCTAACACTGCACGCATAGCACCACCTGCGATGATACCTGTACCTTCTGAAGCAGGTTGCATGTACACTTTAGAACCAGTGTGGCGACCTTTAACAGAGTGGTGAAGAGTACCTTCGTTAAGTGCAATCGTAAACATGTTACGACGTGCTTTTTCCATTGATTTTTGAATCGCTGCAGGTACTTCACGAGCTTTGCCGTAACCGAAACCTACGCGACCATTACCGTCACCAACAACTGTTAGTGCAGTAAAACTAAAGATTCGACCACCTTTAACCGTTTTAGAAACACGGTTAACAGCAATTAGCTTTTCGTTCAAATCTGTAGCTTGTTGTTGTTCTTTAGCCATCTTCCAACCCTACCTTAGAATTTCAGACCAGCTTCGCGAGCAGAATCTGCTAGCGCCGCTACTCGACCGTGGTATTGGAAACCAGAACGATCGAAAGCAACATTAGTAATGCCTTTTTCGATAGCGCGCTCTGCAATTAGTTTACCAATTGCTTCAGCAGCAGCTTTGTTGCTAGTGCTTCCAATTTGCTCACGGATTGCCTTTTCTACAGTAGAAGCGGCAGCGATAACCTCTGAGCCGTTTGGTGCGATTACCTGAGCGTACGTATGACGCGGAGTACGGTGTACTACAAGGCGAGTTGCACACAGTTCAGCAATCTTACGACGTGCACGTGTAGCACGACGGATGCGAGATGCTTTCTTATCCATAGTGATACCCTACTTCTTCTTAGCTTCTTTAGTACGCACGATTTCATCGGCGTAACGAACACCTTTACCTTTATAAGGCTCAGGTTGACGGTATGAACGAATATCCGCAGCTACTTGACCTACTACTTGCTTATCGCAACCAGTAATAATGATCTCAGTTTGTGTTGGACATTCAGCTTTAATACCTTCTGGTAGAGCGTGCTCTACTGGGTGTGAGAAGCCAAGAGTAAGGCCTACAGAGTTGCCTTTCATAGCAGCACGGTAACCTACACCTTTAAGAATTAGCTTCTTAGTAAAGCCTTCATTTACACCGATAACCATATTGTTTACTAGTGCACGAGCTGTACCAGCTTGAGCCCAAGCATTGGCAACGCCTTCGCGTGGACCAAATACAATAGAGTTATCTTCTTGTGAAACAACTACAGCGTCGTTAAGTACGCGAGTTAGTTCACCTTTACCACCTTTAAGAGTGATTTCCTGGCCGTTCAGTTTAACTTCTACGCCAGCAGGAAGAACCACAGGTGCTTTAGCAACACGAGACATATCCTACTCCTATTAAGCTACGTAGCAGATAATTTCGCCACCAAGACCAGCTTTACGCGCAGCGCGGTCAGACATAAGGCCTTTTGATGTAGAAACAACAGCAATACCAAGACCACCCATAACAGATGGTAACGCGTCGTTCTTCTTGTATACACGAAGACCTGGACGAGAAACTCGTTGGATTTGCTCGATAACTGGTTTAGCTTGGAAATACTTAAGAGTGATTTCTAGCTCAGGTTTGATTTCGCCTTCAACAGCGAATTCAGCGATGTAGCCTTCAGCTTTAAGTAGTGCAGCAATTGCAACTTTAAGCTTTGAAGAAGGCATTTTAACAGCAACTTTATTTGCTGATTGACCGTTGCGAACGCGGGTCAGCATATCCGAAATCGGATCTTGCATGCTCATAAGATTTACTCCAAATGATTAAGTGGCAATTACCAGCTAGCCTTACGAAGACCCGGAATCTCGCCTTTCATGCAAGCTTCGCGAACCTTAATACGGCTTAAACCGAATTTACGTAGGTAACCGTGTGGACGACCAGTTTGGTTGCAACGATTACGCTGACGAGATGCACTTGAATCACGAGGTAGAGCTTGCAATTTAAGAACTGCATCCCAACGCTCTTCTTCAGAAGCATTTACATCGCTAATTAGAACTTTTAACGCAGCACGCTTTTGAGCGAACTGTGATACAAGTTTTGCACGTTTAGCTTCACGCGCTTTCATAGATTTTTTAGCCATAACAGTAACCCTTCACCTTACTTACGGAATGGGAAGTTAAAGGCAGTCAGCAGAGCTCGGCCTTCCGCATCTGTATTCGCTGACGTCGTGATAGTAATATCAAGACCGCGTACACGATCAACTTTATCATAGTCGATCTCAGGGAAGATGATTTGCTCGCGAACGCCCATGCTGTAGTTACCGCGTCCGTCAAAAGACTTAGCGCTAACACCACGGAAATCACGTACTCGTGGAAGTGCAATAGAGATTAAACGCTCTAAGAATTCCCACATACGTTCGCCACGCAGGGTTACTTTACAACCGATTGGGTAGCCTTCACGGATTTTGAAACCAGCTACAGATTTACGTGCTTTTGTAATCAATGGCTTTTGGCCAGAGATAATTGCCATATCGGCAGCAGCGTTTTCTAGTAGTTTCTTATCGTTGATTGCTTCACCAACACCCATGTTTAGGGTAATTTTTTCAACCCTAGGGACTTGCATGACGCTCGAGTAGCTGAACTCTTTGGTAAGCTCAGCGACTACAGACGACTTGTAGTAATCATGCAGTTTCGCCATAGTAGAACTCCAAATTACTTCTATTAGTTAGAAACAGTTTCGCCGTTAGATTTAAAGAAACGAACTTTCTTACCATCTTCAAAACGGAAACCGATACGGTCCGCTTTACCAGTTGCTTCGTTGAAGATTGCGATGTTAGAAGCATCAATTGCTGCTTCTTTCTCAACAATACCACCTTGCTGACCAAGAGCCGGAACTGGCTTCTGGTGCTTTTTCACAAGGTTGATACCTTCAACAATAACTTTACCAGTTTCAAGAACCTTAGTTACTTTACCTTTCTTGCCTTTATCTTTACCGACAAGAACGATTACTTCGTCATTACGACGGATTTTAGCTGCCATCTGACCGCTCCTTACAGAACTTCTGGTGCTAGTGAAACAATTTTCATGAATTTCGCATTACGAAGTTCACGAGTCACTGGACCAAAGATACGTGTACCGACTGGTTGCTCAGTAGTGTCATTCAACAATACGCAAGCGTTACGGTCAAAGCGAATGATAGAACCGTCTGGGCGACGAACGCCTTTACGGGTGCGCACTACTACCGCCTTCAGAACATCACCTTTTTTAACTTTACCGCGAGGAATTGCTTCCTTAACAGTAACTTTAATGACGTCTCCGATATGTGCATAACGGCGGTGAGAGCCACCCAGGACCTTAATACACATTACCTTGCGCGCGCCAGAGTTATCTGCAGCGTCAAGTGTACTTTGCATTTGGATCATTGTTAGTGCTCCGCTAAATATTTAAATAGACCCATCACGGGTCGGACTGCCTCTTCAAAAGAGGATGGGGAGTGTATCACCATTCTTTTAATAAAGGTAGTCAAAAAATAAACAGCTCCAAAAAAAATTATTGGAGCTGCTTACATGTATCGCTATCGAATCAGCAAAAATTAAGCTTTTGCTTTTTCAATAATGTTTACCAGAGTCCAAGACTTAGTCTTAGACAGTGGACGACATTCACGAATCGCAACTAGGTCGCCTTGGCCACACTCGTTGTTTTCATCATGTGCGTGAAGCTTAGTCGTGCGCTTGATGTATTTACCGTAGATCGGGTGTTTCACCATGCGTTCAATAGCAACAACAATAGACTTGTCCATCTTGTCGCTAATTACACGACCTTGCATAGTACGAATTTTCTCGCTCATTATGCGCCAGCCTTCTCATTCAGTAAAGTTTTAACACGTGCGATATCACGACGTACAGCTTTCAGAGTATGAGTTTGCTGTAGTTGGCCAGTCGCAGCTTGCATGCGCAAGTTAAACTGTTCACGTAGCAAATTCAGAAGCTCTTCATTAAGCTCTTCAACGTTTTTCTCGCGTAGATCTTGTGCTTTCATCACATCACCTGCTTAGTTACAAAAGTAGTTTTGATAGGCAGTTTACGTGCCGCTAGGCGGAACGCTTCACGTGCCAACTCTTCAGGTACGCCGTTCATTTCGTACATAACCTTTCCAGGTTGGATTTGGGCTACCCAGTACTCAACGTTACCTTTACCCTTACCTTGACGAACTTCAAGCGGTTTTTCTGTGATAGGTTTGTCTGGGAACACACGGATCCAGATTTGACCTTGACGCTTAATGTGACGCGTCATAGCACGACGTGCCGCTTCAATTTGACGAGCAGTTAGACGACCACGGCCTACAGCTTTAAGACCGAATTCGCCGAAGCTCACTTCAGTACCTTTAGCAAGACCACGGTTACGACCAGTCATAACCTTACGGAACTTAGTACGTTTTGGTTGTAGCATCAGTCAGCTCCTTACTTACGGCTTCTACGCTGCTTCTTAGGCTTGTCAGCCTTAGGCTCTACTGCGTTAGCAGCTGGCATACCGCCTAGAACTTCACCTTTGAAGATCCAAACTTTAACGCCGATCACACCGTATTGAGTGTGAGCCGAAGAAGTTGCGTAATCAATGTCAGCACGTAAAGTATGTAGAGGTACACGACCTTCACGATACCATTCAGAACGTGCGATTTCAGCACCGCCAAGACGGCCGCCTACTTGTACTTTGATGCCTTGAGCGCCTAGACGCATTGCATTTTGTACCGCACGCTTCATAGCGCGACGGAACATAACACGACGTTCTAGTTGAGAAGCAATGCTATCAGCTACAAGTTGAGCATCTAGCTCTGGCTTGCGAACTTCTGCAATGTTGATTTGCGCTGGAACACCTGCGATTTTAGCTACGCCTGCGCGTAGTTTTTCTACGTCTTCACCTTTCTTACCGATTACTACGCCTGGACGAGCTGTGTGAATAGTTACACGGATGCTCTTAGCAGGACGCTCGATAACGATGCGAGATAGAGATGCTTTTTTCAGTTCTTTAGTAAGATACTGACGTACCTTGAAGTCGCCGTCTAGGTTGTCAGCGAACTCTTGGCTACTAGCAAACCACGTAGCATTCCAAGGCTTAACGATGCCAAGACGAATACCATTAGGATGTACTTTTTGACCCATTTGCTTAATCTCCTAGTCTTTAACGATCAGCTACAACGATAGTGATGTGGCTTGAACGCTTCAAGATGCGATCTGCACGACCTTTAGCACGAGGCATAATACGCTTCATGATAGGGCCTTCGTCTACGAAGATTTTAGCGACATTAAGATCGTCGATATCTGCACCTTCGTTGTGTTCAGCGTTTGCGATAGCAGACTCAACAACTTTTTTAATTAATACTGCAGCTTTTTTGTTGCTGAAAGTAAGAATTTCAAGAGCTTGGTCTACTGATTTCCCACGAATTTGGTCCGCAACTAAGCGAGCCTTCTGCGGAGAAATGCTGGCAAAACGATGTTTAGCAATAGCTTCCATATTCTACCTCCTAACGCTTTTTAGCTTTCTTATCTGCAGCATGGCCGCGATAAGTACGAGTAGGTGCAAATTCGCCCAGCTTGTGACCAATCATGTCTTCTGTAACGAAAACTGGTACATGCTGGCGACCATTATGGACAGCGATGGTCAAGTTGATCATAGTTGGAATGATCATTGAACGACGGGACCAAGTCTTAATAGGCTTTTTGTCTCCGCTTTCCACCGCTTTCTCTACCTTCTTCAGCAAGTGCAGGTCAATGAAAGGACCTTTCTTGAGAGAACGTGGCATGGCGATTCCTCTTTATAGATTATTTGTTACGACGACGTACAATGTACTTGTCAGTAGATTTATTCTTACGAGTCTTGAAGCCCTTAGTTGGCATACCCCAAGGTGATACTGGGTGACGACCGCCTGATGTACGACCTTCACCACCACCGTGTGGGTGATCAACTGGGTTCATTGCAACACCACGTACAGTTGGACGAACACCGCGCCAGCGTGTAGCACCGGCTTTGCCTAGCTCACGTAGCATGTGTTCAGAGTTACCAACTTCACCGATAGTCGCACGACCTTCAGAAAGAACTTTACGCATCTCACCAGAGCGTAGACGTAATGTCACGTAAGCGCCATCACGAGCAATGATTTGTGCGTATGCACCAGCAGAACGTGCAACTTGCGCGCCCTTACCAGGTTTTAATTCAACACAGTGAACAGTAGAACCTACTGGGATGTTGCGCAATGGTAAGCAGTTACCTGCTTTGATTGGCGCATCAACACCTGATTGAACTGTATCGCCGGCTTTAAGACCTTTTGATGCGATAATGTAACGACGCTCACCGTCTGCGAACAGAACTAGTGCAATATTTGCACTACGGTTTGGATCGTATTCTAAACGTTCAACGATAGCTGGAATGCCATCTTTAGTACGTTTAAAGTCAATTAGACGGTAGTGTTGCTTATGACCACCACCAACGTGACGTACTGTAATACGACCGTTATTGTTACGACCACCAGATTTAGAGTTTTTCTCTAAAAGAGGTGCGTATGGCTTACCCTTATGTAGGTCAGCGTTAACGATTTTTACAACGTGACGACGACCAGGGGAAGTCGGCTTACATTTAACAATAGCCATTTTTAACTACTCCTGTTATTCCGCGCCGCCAACGAAGTCTAGGTCTTGACCTTCTTTCAAGATTACGTACGCTTTTTTCACGTCTGAACGACGGCCTTGGCGTGCACCTTGACGTTTGGTCTTGCCCTTAGTGATAAGGGTATTTACAGACTTAACTTCAACTTCAAACAACTTTTCTACAGCTGCTTTAATCTCTTTCTTAGTTGCAGTGATTGCTACTTTGAAAACAATAGTGTTATTGCCTTCAGCAGCCATCGTTGCTTTTTCAGAGATATGTGGGCCACGTAGGACTTTTAGTAGACGCTCTTCACTGATCATGCCAGCATCTCCTCAACTTGCTTAACTGCAGCAGCAGTCATTAGAACCTTGTTGAATGCAACAAGACTTACTGGATCAATACCAGCTACGTCACGAGCGTCAACTTTATATAGGTTACGAGCAGCTAAGAATAGATTCTCGTCTACTTCGCCAGTTACGATAAGAACATCGTTAAGCTCAAGCTCTTTAAGCTTAGCAACTAGCTCTTTAGTCTTTGGTGCTTCAATTGAGAAGTCTTCAACAACGATCAAACGATCTTGACGAACTAACTCAGAAAGAATGCTCTTTAGAGCACCGCGGTACATTTTTTTGTTTACTTTTAAGCTGTGATCTTGTGGTTTCGCAGCAAAAGTAACACCACCTGAACGCCAGATTGGGCTACGAATAGTACCCGCACGAGCTCGGCCTGTACCTTTTTGACGCCATGGCTTAGCGCCACCGCCAGATACTTCTGAACGTGTTTTTTGAGCGCGAGTACCTTGACGAGCACCTGCTGCATAAGCAACAACTACTTGGTGTACAAGAGCTTCGTTAAACTCACGTCCGAAAGTAGTTTCGGATACAGTTAGTGCCGCAGCACCTTTAACCATAAGTTCCATTACATACTCCTAAGACGTTATGCTTTAACAGCTGGTTTAACGATCACGTTGCCACCTGTTGAGCCTGGTACTGCACCTTTAATAAGAAGCAGATTGCGCTCAGCGTCAACACGTACGATCTCTAGGTTTTGAGTAGTACAACGCTCAGCACCCATGTGACCTGCCATTTTTTTGCCTTTAAATACGCGACCTGGAGTTTGACATTGGCCAATTGAACCCGGAGCACGGTGAGACAAAGAGTTACCGTGAGTCATATCTTGAGTAGCGAAGTTCCAACGCTTAACAGCGCCTTGGAAACCCTTACCTTTAGATGTACCAGTAACGTCTACTTTTTTGATTTCGTTAAAGATTTCAACACTTAGCTCAGCGCCAACTGCGAATTCTTCACCGTTTTCTAAACGGAATTCCCAAAGACCGCGACCTGCTTCAACACCTGCTTTCGCAAAGTGACCAGCTTCAGGCTTAGATACGCGGTTAGCTTTCTTAGAACCACAAGTAACTTGGATTGCGTTGTAGCCGTCAGTTTCAGTAGTTTTCACTTGTGAAACACGGTTAACTTCAACTTCAACAACAGTTACTGGGATAGAAACGCCTTCTTCGGTAAAGATGCGGGTCATGCCCACTTTACGACCGACTAGACCAATCATAATAATCTCCCCTTAACCTAGGCTAATTTGAACATCAACGCCAGCAGCAAGGTCTAAACGCATTAGTGCGTCAACAGTTTTATCTGTTGGCTCAACAATGTCGATTAAACGCTTGTGAGTACGAATTTCGTACTGGTCACGTGCGTCTTTGTTAACGTGAGGAGAAGTAAGAACAGTAAAACGCTCTTTACGAGTAGGTAGTGGAATAGGACCACGAACCTGAGCGCCAGTGCGCTTAGCTGTTTCAACGATTTCCGCTGTAGACTGATCGATTAGTTTGTAATCGAAAGCTTTTAGGCGGATACGTATACGTTGGTTCTGCATGAGACAGAGCTCCAATAATAAATACACAAACAATATCGCCATTCAGTCTCGATAAGACGAGAGAACGCGATTGATTTATGTGAAACCATAGGTCCAAAATTAGGACACATTGTCAGTTAACTTATATTAGAATTTAACTGATGACGAATCAAAAGATAAAGTCTAATAATGTTAACCGCGAACATAAGCTGAGTATTCATTCTAAGTACTAACCCTACTCTGTAGGAATCAGCACTTTCCTCGCTGCTCATTGGTTCACAACCGACTTAAGCCAGTGCGTTGCATTATACAGATCACACTTTCAGTTGCAAGCATTGTTTGAAAAACAAACGAAAAAAATTATGACTAGAAACGATACGCTTTGCTAACTAGAAACTATAAGAGAAAAAGCAAACATATAACTCCCCTCTCTTAATAAGATTTTCATTTCAACACATCAAATGAATACTAACATAAGTTAATTAAATCTTATTATTGGTAGGGCTAGACCTGACTTCCTCTTATGGTGTCTAGCGCAAAGTTTTCTAGTTAGCAAAGCGTATAGTCTTTTCTTACAGGCAACAAAAAGGGAAGCCTAAGCTTCCCTTTTTTTTAGTCATGCGATTTATCGCAAAATCTTTAGCTATTAAGCGAAGATTTTAGCAACAACACCAGCACCAACTGTACGGCCACCTTCACGGATTGCGAAGCGTAGACCTTCGTCCATAGCGATTGGAGCGATTAGCTCAACCGTCATTTGAACGTTGTCACCAGGCATTACCATTTCAACACCTTCAGGAAGTGTGATATCGCCAGTTACATCCGTTGTACGGAAGTAGAACTGTGGACGGTAGCCTTTGAAGAAAGGAGTATGACGGCCGCCTTCATCTTTAGAAAGAACGTATACTTCTGACTCAAATTTAGTGTGTGGGTTGATTGAACCTTTAGCAGCAAGTACTTGGCCACGTTCAACGTCATCACGCTTAGTACCACGTAGAAGTGCACCAACGTTCTCACCAGCACGACCTTCGTCAAGCAGTTTACGGAACATTTCAACACCAGTACATGTAGAAACTGTAGTTTCTTTGATACCAATGATTTCTACTTCGTCACCTACACGTAGGATACCACGTTCGATACGACCAGTAACAACAGTACCACGACCTTGAATTGAGAATACATCTTCAATTGGAAGTAGGAAAGGCATGTCTACAGCACGCTCTGGAAGTGGAATGTAAGTATCTAGAGCTGTTGCTAGCTCAACGATTTTATCTTCCCACTCTTTTTCGCCGTTTAGAGCGCCAAGAGCTGAACCTTGAATTACTGGTAAATCATCACCTGGGTATTCGTATTCAGAAAGAAGTTCACGAACTTCCATTTCTACTAGCTCAAGAAGCTCTTCATCGTCAACCATGTCACATTTGTTCATGAATACAACGATGAAAGGGATACCAACTTGACGACCAAGTAGGATGTGCTCACGTGTTTGTGGCATTGGACCATCTGTTGCAGCAACAACTAGGATACCACCATCCATTTGAGCAGCACCAGTGATCATGTTTTTAACATAATCGGCGTGTCCAGGACAGTCAACGTGTGCATAGTGACGCTCAGGTGTATCATACTCAACGTGAGAAGTTGAGATTGTGATACCACGCTCGCGCTCTTCTGGAGCGTTATCGATTGATGCGAAATCTTTAGCAACACCACCGTACACTTTTGCAAGTGTAGTACAGATAGCAGCAGTTAGAGTTGTTTTACCGTGGTCAACGTGGCCGATAGTACCAACGTTTACGTGCGGTTTCGTACGTTCAAATTTTTCTTTAGACACGATCGTGTTCCTTCCTAGTTATGATTCGCCTTATCGAACAGTGATAAGGCGCGCCAGAATTTGCTATTTTATGCGTCAATTGCTCTTGACGCAAGGGTATTGAGTGTTTTATCCGCGTTCAGCGATGATTCTATCGGCAACATTCTTAGAAACTTCACCATATTCGGAGAATTCCATAGAATAAGACGCTCGACCTTGAGTCGCAGAACGTAGAGATGTTGCATAACCAAACATTTCAGAAAGAGGAACTTGCGCGCGGATTATTTTCAAACCAGCAATGCCATCGTCCATACCTTCAATCATGCCGCGGCGACGGTTTAAGTCACCAACAACATCACCCATCCAGTCTTCTGGAGTGGTTACTTCAACTTTCATCATTGGCTCAAGAATAACAGGTTGTGCTTCAAGCGCACCTTTCTTGAATGCCATTGAACCCGCGATCCTGAACGCCATTTCATTGGAGTCAACATCGTGGTATGAGCCATCAAACAGCGTAGCTTTAACGTCGAGTACAGGATAACCTGCTAACACGCCGTTATTCATTTGCTCTTCGATACCTTTTGCTACTGAGCTGATGTATTCACGAGGAACAGCACCACCAACAATTTCGTCGACAAAAACAAAGCCAGCATCATGCTCTGCTGGTTCAATTCTTAACCATACATGACCGTATTGACCACGGCCACCAGATTGACGTATGAATTTACCTTCCACTTCCGCGCTACCACGGATAGTTTCACGGTATGCTACTTGAGGCTTACCAACATTACATTCAACGCTGAATTCACGCTTCATACGATCAACGATAATATCTAAGTGTAGTTCACCCATACCAGAAATCAGTGTTTGACCTGATTCTTTATCGGTTTCAACTTTAAAAGATGGATCTTCAGCGGCTAGTTTACCTAGTGCGATACCCATTTTTTCTTGGTCAGCAAGTGTTCTTGGTTCAACTGCGATTTGAATAACCGGTTCAGGGAATTCCATACGCTCAAGAATAACTTTTGCATTTTGATCACACAGTGTATCACCTGTAGTTACGTCTTTAAGGCCAATCGCCGCAGCGATATCACCAGCGCGTATCTCTTTCACTTCTTCACGCTTATTGGCATGAAGCTGAACAATACGGCCAAAACGTTCACGCTTTTGCTTAACTGAGTTATAAACACCGTCGCCAGTATTAACAACACCAGAATAAACACGCATGAAAGTCAACGTACCTACGAATGGGTCTGTTGCAATTTTGAATGCTAACGCTGCAAATGGTTCGTTGTCGTCTGCGTGACGCTCAACTTCATTATCATTCTCATCAACGCCTTTAATTGCAGGAACATCGATAGGTGCAGGTAAGAATTCAATAACAGCATCAAGTACCGCTTGAACGCCTTTATTTTTAAAAGCAGAACCACAAGTTGCTAATACGATTTCGTTATTTAATGTACGAGTACGTAATGCACCTTTGATCTCTTCTTCTGATAGTTCTTCACCTTCAAGGTATTTGTCCATCAGCTCTTCAGAGGCTTCAGCGGCTTCTTCAACTAGGTTTTGACGCCATTCATCTGCAAGTTCTTGCATATCAGCAGGAATGTCTTCATAAGTGAAGGTCATCCCTTGATCGGCTTCATTCCAGTTGATTGTTTTCATCTTGATAAGGTCAACAACACCTCTGAAATCATCTTCTGCACCAATATTTAATTGGATAGGAACAGGATTCGCACCAAGACGGTTTTTAATTTGGCCTACAACACGTAAGAAATCTGCACCAGCACGGTCCATTTTGTTAACGAATACTATACGAGGAACTCCGTATTTATTCGCTTGACGCCATACAGTTTCAGATTGAGGTTCTACACCCGACGAGCCACAGAACACAACAACCGCACCATCAAGTACACGCAAAGAACGTTCTACTTCAATGGTGAAGTCAACGTGTCCAGGAGTATCGATGATATTAATACGGTGATCTTCGAATTGTGCATCCATACCACGCCAGAAAGTCGTAGTAGCCGCAGAGGTAATTGTGATACCACGCTCTTGCTCTTGCTCCATCCAATCCATGGTAGCAGCACCATCATGAACTTCGCCGATTTTATGAGAAAGGCCTGTATAGAACAGAATACGCTCAGTAGTTGTAGTTTTACCTGCATCTACGTGAGCACAGATACCGATATTACGGTAGCGCTCAATAGGTGTATTTCGAGCCACGGTTGTATCCTCTTATCTTAGGGATTATTGCTATTTCCCAACGCACACGCATTGAAATAGCGATAATGGCTAAGTGTTTTACTAAATGGGAAAGAAAGAAATAAGGTGCAGCAAGGACTGCTGCACCTTCGGTATTACCAGCGGTAATGAGCGAATGCTTTGTTAGCATCAGCCATACGGTGAACGTCTTCACGTTTCTTAACCGCAGTACCTTTGTTCTCAGACGCGTCTACCATTTCATTAGCAAGACGTTGAGCCATAGATTTTTCACCACGCTTACGCGCAGCATCAACCATCCAACGCATAGCAAGTGCGTTACGGCGAACCGGACGTACTTCTACAGGAACTTGGTAAGTTGAACCACCCACACGGCGAGATTTAACTTCCACCGATGGACGAACATTTTCAAGAGCTTCTTCGAATACAGCTAAGTGATCTTTACCAGATTTCTCAGCCATGATTTCTAGGGCACCGTAAACGATTTTTTCAGCAGTTGATTTCTTACCGTCAACCATTACGATGTTTACAAATTTTGCCAACAGTTCAGATTTGAACTTAGGATCTGGAAGGATCTTACGTTGGCCTATTACGCGACGACGTGGCATGGAATATCTCCGTTGTTGTCTTCAGGTTATCCAAAACTTTTCAGTTTCTTCAAATTACAAATATTTAGTGTTTGGCCTTACTTAACGGATTCCATTAAGACTTAGGACGTTTCACACCGTACTTAGAACGACCTTTCTTACGGTCGTTTACGCCTGCACAGTCAAGTGCACCACGAACAGTGTGGTAACGCACACCTGGTAAATCTTTAACACGACCACCACGGATAAGAACAACTGAGTGCTCCTGAAGGTTGTGACCTTCACCGCCGATGTATGAAGTAACTTCAAAGCCGTTAGTTAGACGAACACGACATACTTTACGTAATGCTGAGTTCGGTTTTTTTGGAGTAGTAGTATATACGCGAGTACATACACCACGTTTTTGTGGACACGCTTCTAGCGCAGGCACGTTGCTTTTAACAACTTGCTTTGCACGTGGCTTGCGTACCAGCTGGTTAATAGTTGCCATTAAAATAGCTCCTGATTAGAGGTTCGAAAACTTTTGAAAAATCTATATCCCTATGGAAATAGGGACGCGAAATTCTAAGGCTGAACGTGATATGTGTCAAGAAATATACAGCACTATTAATAAACAATTTAAAAATAGTCTTTCTTTCTTGGCCATAACACTCAATTACCAAGTCACCACAGGGGAATGTTCTTGGGTTAAAGAGACAAAAGATGCATAAGTAACTAATTGAATTTTATTATCAATTAATCCTTTAACACCTCTCGCCTCAACATCTTCTTGTAAAAAATAACACTGCTTAAGAGAGAGGATCAATAAATGATCTTTATGATCCAATATTCCTGCATAGACACAGTCTTGTGTTAATAAAAACACATCATCATCTATATTTACGGGTAACTCTTGCCTATAAAGCGCGTGTAAATTGTCTGTTTTGGTTAAAATATGCAGCATAACTTAAAACACCATCACTTGAGCGCATTGTGCTAACTTCTCATTAATTTGTTGATTTGAGATGACTTCAACATCAATGTTCAGGTTATGAGATTTTAATCCGCGATTTAATAGCGCCGTCTGACAGACAAAGATCTCTTCAAGATCGTACAAAGGCAACATTTTAAACCCAGCAATATAATCGCGAGATAATATTTTTTCAGGCTGCTGTGCTTCAAGTAACTGCTGCACACCATCACCAATAAAGAAAACACCAATATCTTCACTGTATGCCGACGCTGCTAGGATGGCATCTAACCCCTCCCTACCCTTAGTGGTTGAGTGTGGTGAACTTTGAAATACAAATCCAATACGATTCATGACTTACCTATTTCTTTCAGATCCAAGCTATTAAAACTGAACAACACGATCAAACTTCAACAACGCCGTTGCTAACCCACCTAAACCAGCCTGTTGAAAGCCTTGCGCTAGGTTATGTTGCTCCATCTTATGTTGATCTGCTTCTTCTTGACCGATAACACCACGGCGCAATGCAGCCGCAACACAGGTTTCTAATTCTACATTGTGCTCTTGTGCCAATGCTTGCCATGCTTTAGTAATATCAAATTCATCATTAGCAGGTAAGATCAATGAAGAGGCGTTCAGCACCCCATCTTGATAAAAGAACACTTTCTCTAATCTGTGTCCCTGCTCGATCAACGCTTGTGCAAATTGAAAAGCTTGCCTTGACGCTTGAGTGCCATAGGCCGAGCCATTAACGACTAATCCGTAGCGCAAACTCACTTTTCACCATCCTCTATTTTTCTCTGACGAATATAGAGATAAACCGTATGTTTTGAAATATTGAGCTGATCAGCAACACGGTTAATGGCATCTTTAATATCAAAAATACCTTTATCGTATAAATCCATGACGATCTGTTTATTCTTAGCGTTATTGCCGACTTCTTTATCAGCATTAACCTCATCAATAGTACGCTTAACCGTCTGATCAACAAGCTCATCCACATCACTGGCAAAGTTGACACTTGAGGCCGCTTCATTCGCCTCTTCACTTGGCATGAAGGAATGCAAAACTTGAGAGAAAGGCGCATCTAGATTGATGTTAATACACAGTAGACCAATAATTCGTTCGTCACCATTACGGATCGCCACCGTAATCGACTTCATCAACACCCCACCTTTTGCGCGAGTGAAGTATGAGCGTGAGAAATTACGCTTTGAACGCTGAATATCTTTCAACATTTGTAATGCTAAATCAGTAATAGGAGAACCGACTTTACGGCCTGTATTCTCACCATTGGCAATTCGGATAGCCGACTTATTAATGTCTTCTAATGAATGCAGAACAATCTCACAATAGCTACCGATTAAACTGGCAATACCATCAACAACAGCTTCATAAGAACGCAGAATATGATGATCAAATTCAGTAAATGGCACTACCGCAGATAAACCTTCTTCTGTGGTCTTTGCTATATTCATAATTACCAACTTAATATTTGCTGCTTAACACATGCGTTAAGACCTACGCTTAAAATAATTACATCAAGTTTATCAGAATATTTGCATGAAAATAAAAAACCCCAGCAAGTGCCGGGGCTAATTCAGTGATCTAAAACAAAGTTTAGATTATTTAATCTTCAAGAAAATTATTTTGCAGGTTTTGCTGCATCTTTAATTTCTAGCAATTCAACATCAAATACTAATGTTGAGTTTGCAGGGATCGCTTGGTTACCTTGAGCGCCGTAACCTAATTCAGCAGGAATAACGAACTTATATTTAGAACCAACATTCATAAGCTGAACACCTTCAGTCCAACCAGGAATTACTGCATTCAGTGGGAATGTCGCAGGTTGGTTACGATCGTAAGAGCTATCAAACTTAGTACCATCGATTAATGTACCTGAGTAATGAACAACTACAGTATCCGTTGCTTTTGGTTTAGGACCTTCAGCTGGTGTTTCTACTTGGTATAGAAGACCTGATTCAGTTTTCATTACACCGTCTTGTTTTTCAAACTCTGCGCGGTAATCAGCACCGGCTTTGATGTTTGCTTCAGATTCAGCGGCTGCTTTTTGTTGTGCGATTTCAGCAACACGTTGATCTAGCGCTTGTAGAGCACCTTGAATTTCTTCGTCTGTTAGACGTTCTTTACCGTTGAATACATCAGTAACACCCGCAAGTACGTCTTCTTTTTTCAGGTCTAAACCAAGTTCTGTTTGCTTCTCTAAATTAGAGTTTAAGTATTTAGCCAGTGATGCACCAATTGCATAACCCGCTTTTTCATCTTCAGATGCGAACGTTGATGCCGTTGCGCCTTCTGCTGATGCTTCAATAGTTGCAGGTAACGTTGTTGCTTCTGTTTTTGGTGCTTCTTCTTTTTGACAACCAACAACGAATGCAACAGTTGCAGCAAGTAACGACACTTTAAAGATAGATTTCATTTCAAAACTCCGGTTATTTGAGGTCTTGCCTCAATTTCTTATTCAATTTTTTAGATAAAGATGTGAAATACTGTTCATCACAATATACTAGTACTTATAGACACATTACAAACGAGTAGTTCAATTTGATGCGCCTTATCTCTCAATACCTAGCAATTTTTGTCATTACGCTGACATTATCAGGCTGTTTCTTTAATAATTCTGACGTTCAGCGTTGGGAAGTGGCAACACAAGGCACCACAAGTTTCGCGTTAAGCCGCGACGCTCGCTTTGGGTTATTCTTCGTAAAAAAAGGATCTAACGCCGCCAATACTGATAGTGAAACTAAAAGTGGCTTACACTTCTGGGATCTGGTCGATAATAAAGAACTCACCTATTTTGGCGCTCAAGATCAGCACGATTCTACCGTTTCTCATATCACCATCTCCGATAATTCTCGCTTTGCTATTACAGCAACACAAACCAATTTTGCCGTTTGGGATTTAGGAATGGGCGTATCTGAAGGATTATGGTCTATCTCTGATGGTATTATTCGTGACGTTGATATTGCAAGTAATGGCCAACAAGTCTTACTTGGCCTATCTAATGGCAAGGCTATCTATATCGATTTAGCCACTGGACGTAGACTTGAATTTCTCGCCCATCGTGAAAAAGTAAATTCAGTCGCCTTATCTGCCAATGGTAAATTTGCCTTATCTGGTGGTAATGATCACTTTGCCTATTTTTGGAATACGCAAACGGGACAAATACTGCACACCTTTGAGCATGAGAAACGCGTAAGTCGCATCGCACTGCAACGAGATGGCAAATACGCTTTAACAGCCGATGGTGGTAATGAAGCTTTTATCTGGGATTTAAAAACTGGCGATAAAATGACAGAGTTAAGTACCTTTGCTCGCCAACAAGTGTTCTCAAGTGCTCGCTTTAGCGATGATGGTAAATACCTCATGACAGGCTCACCTGCCGGTAATATCATGCTATGGGATACTTTGTCAGGTAAGAAGCAAGAACAATGGCGTGCTGAACCATTAAAAGATGCACGTCCACCAACAGCGGTAGTGTATGATGTCGCCATTGATAAAAAACAACGAGTCATTTCCGCTACTTCAGCCGGAATAGCTCAAGCTTGGTTGATAGAATAATGACGACAGATATTAAAAAATTAGACGATAGAATCAGTGATTTAGAGTACAAAATAGCGTTTCAAGAGCAAACGATCGAAGAGTTAAATGATGCGTTATCTCAGCAACAATTATTGATCACGAATATGCAAGTTCAGATGAAGTTTATGGTTGGTAAGATGAAGACTATGGATACGTCGAGCATGGCTGATGCGTCAGAAGAGACACCACCACCGCATTACTAGAAATAGATTTCAGAATACAGATCGGTCGCAAGCTCCCTTGCAGAGTTCAGAGGTGATCGTTGTAATTACAGCAATCACCTCTGAATTCTGCCAGCGCAGCGATCTGAACTCGACTTAAAAAAAAAGACCACAGGCTCACACCTGTGGTCTTTCTAATTCTAAGCACAACATTCAACTCTGCATGTGCTCTTATAGACTCTAGTTAGCGCAGCGTATAGTTTCTAGTTAATAATAGAAACCTCACCACATACACCCCTGAACCCTTTAAGCGTAGCGATCTGAACCCTGCTCTTAAAAGATTACTTAGAACAGTTACCGCTACCACAACATTCGTGATCTTCTTTGTGATCGTGAGAATGGCCTTCGCCACCACAACAACCGCCTTCGTGATCATGGTCGTGTCCGTGATCGTGACCACAGCCGCCTTCTTGGTGGATATGACCGTGTGCAGCTTCTTCTTCAGTTGCTTCACGTAGTGCTACCACTTCAACGTCAAAACCTAGCGTTTGGCCAGCAAGCATGTGGTTACCATCAACAACAACTTCGTCGCCGTCAACTTCAGTCACTTCTACAGGGATTGGACCTTGGTCTGTATCAGCAAGGAAACGCATGCCAACTTCGATTTGCTCAACACCTTGGAAAACGTTCGCAGGAACACGTTGAACCATCTCATCCATGTGCTCGCCGTATGCTTCTTCAGGAGTAACAGTGATGCTGAATTTATCGCCTGCAACTTTGCCTTCAAGCGCTTTCTCAAGACCAACGATTAGGTTGTTGTGACCATGTAGGTAATCAAGAGGAGCTTCAACTGTTGATTGATCAACAACTACGCCTTCTTCAGTTTTTACTTGGTAAGCAAGACTTACAACAACATTCTTTTCAATTTTCATTTTAACTCCGGATGCACTTGGCATTAGTGGATGGTATTCAGTGTTGCGACATAATACTATTCAGGCTTAAAAACGCCAATAACATCATCTTGCGCATGTTTGGTTTTTTCTATCGATTTTGGCGTTTTGCGGTCAGTATGACCACACTCCACACATTCGACATGTTCAATATTACTTTCTTCCCACCAACGTAGCGTATCCGTAGTGCTACACGATGGGCAAACCGCACCTGCAATAAATCGTTTTTTCACGGTTATTATCCTTGTGCTAATTAACTCTGCCTCACATCAATCCCAATGGTTCTGATCTGATCGTTCATTTTCCATTTCTAAGCCAAAGATCTCTTCTAACTCTATTCGAGCCGCTTTCGCCTTAGAAGCCAGAACCTTGTCATCTGAGTGCAATGGTAACAATTCTTTTAGCATAGCAACATCTAACTTTTTAAAATGCGACTCTGCACGTTTGGCTTGATACGGATGCATACCCAAAGATGTGAGGGTTTGTCGGCCTAAATCAAGGGCTCCATAAAAAGTTTCTCGTGAAAAGTGATCCACACCTTCACTTAACAACTCATACGCCTCAACTCGGCTTCTCGCCCTCGCTAGAATTTTCAAATGTGGAAAATGCTGCTGACATAAAGCAACTATCTCCATCACTTTTTGCGGATCGGTCTTACAAATAACAATCGCTTCGGCTTTTTCAGCTCCTGCTGCCCGTAATAACTCGACTTGAGTAGCATCGCCATAATAGACCTTATAGCCAAACTTTCTCAGTAAACGAATTTGGCTTGGGTCACCTTCAAGAATGGTTAACTTAATTTTATTGGCAAACAGCAGACGCCCAACAATTTGTCCAAATCGACCAAAGCCCGCGATAATTACTTTTGGCTGGGTAGCATGAGTAAAATCTGATTGTGGCATCTCTTCTTCACCGTTCAGTGTTCTACCAAACCACCAATCTTGGCCTATCAATAATAACGGCGTCGTCATCATCGATAAACTGACCACCACCAATAAAAAGGCGGTTAGCTCACGACTTAATAAGCCTTCCATTTGCGCTGCCGTAAACAACACAAAAGCAAACTCACCACCTTGGCTTAAAATCATCGCCATCTGACTGCGCGCTTTAGCTTGAGTACCAAACGACCGAGCTAAGCTATAAAGTAGCATCCCTTTTGAGGTAACCAATAGAGTGACAGCAGCCAATATTTCTAATGGATATTGCAGTAACAATCCTAAATTGACCGACATACCGACCGCAATAAAGAACAAACCAAGTAGCAGACCTTTAAAGGGTTCAATCGCCACTTCTAATTCATGACGAAACTCACTTTCAGCCAGTAACACCCCTGCTAGAAATGCCCCAAGCGCCATCGATAATCCCAACTGTTTCATCGCAGCAGACACACCAATAACTAAAAGCAGTGCCGCAACCGTAAACAATTCACGCGCACCACTTTTCACTACATAGCTAAATAGTGGTCGTAATAAAAAATGACCTAAGGTGAAAATACCGATTACACCTGCCAATATCCATAAGCCATCAAGCCAATTGCCACTCGCGCCCCCAGCCAGCACAGGTAATACCGCCAGCATTGGGATCACCGCAATATCTTGAAACAACAAGACCGCAAAGCCTGATTGACCACTCTCAGAGGAGGATAATTTGCGTTCTTCAATCACTCGCAAGGCAATCGCGGTTGATGACAAAGCCAACCCCATGCCTATCACCAGACTCACTTGCCACGTCAGACCAAACAACAGCATCACCGCGCTTATCACACAGGTGGTCACCACCACTTGACTACCACCTAACCCTATAATTGGTTTTCGCATCTTCCATAATTTGTTTGGGTTTAGCTCTAAGCCAATCAAAAAGAGAAGCAATACCACGCCAAATTCAGAAAAATGTAAAATCGCATCTACATCCGAGATTAGCTCTAACCCCCATGGACCAATCGCAATTCCCGCCAATAAATAACCCAGTACCGCACCTAAACCAAATCGCTGCGCCAAAGGAACCGTAACCACTGCCGCCGCTAAAAATATTGAACTGGTATGTAACCAATCACCCGCCATTAGATGCCTCCTTTGGGATTCAACAACCAATCTCTATACTCATCAATAAACTGCTGACGTTTTTCTACCGTAATTTTTCGAGCCCAATATTGAATTGATGGCGTTAACCATTCCATCTGACATAACGCAGCGGTGATCTTAAAAGGAATTAAAATCTCATCCATCGTATGTTGATTATAACCCCTCTCAGAAAACGCCTCTTCAATACCACCAGCGGTAATCACACTGCGCCATTGCTTCCCTTTTAGAGCATTGCCCTCACCATAGGCAAACCCCTTTCCAAGGACACAATCCATCCACTCTTTTAACAGTGCCGGACATGAGTAGAGATAAAGAGGATGTTGAAAAACAATAATGTCATGCTGAGCAATCAACTCATGCTCATAAACTACATCAATGAAAAACTCTGGATATTGGGCATAAAGATCATGCACAGTGACATGAGCGAGATTTTGATAGGCCGTTAAAATGGCTTTATTGGCAACTGAATGTTCAGGATCAGGATGAGCGAGGATCACTAATATTTTAGGCAACTGAGTCATAAATTCCTTTCTAGACTTTTCTTTTTTGTTGTTATCTTCTCCATCATACAGACTATTTCCATATCGACAATCTTCCCTCTTACGCCTACTATGCTCTTCGTATTCACTATTTTGCCAACAAGAGAAGAACACCACAGCATGATTACGTTTTCAGACATTCAATTACTTCGTGGCGGGAAGCCATTATTAGAACAAGCCTCTGCCACTATTCACCCGGGTGACAAAGTGGGCTTGGTCGGAAAAAATGGCTGTGGTAAATCCACTCTTTTTGCCCTAATTAAAGGCGAATTAAGCGTTGATGCCGGTTCAAACCGTGTTCCTCAAAACTGGGAAATGGCATGGGTAGCGCAAGAAACACCGGCATTAGAGCGCAAAGCAATTGATTATGTTATCGATGGCGATCGTGAATTTCGAGGCTTAGAAGAGCAGTTACGTAAAGCAGAAGAGGTAGATAACGGCACCTTAGTTGCTGAACTTCACAGCAAAATAGATATTGCTGGTGGTTACACCATTAACTCACGTGCGGCTGAATTACTTAACGGCTTAGGCTTTTCTCAACAGCAAATGGAGTGGAATCTAACTCAATTCTCTGGTGGCTGGCGTATGCGTTTAAACTTGGCGCAAGCCCTGATTTGTCGCTCTGATTTATTGCTACTCGATGAACCAACCAACCACTTAGATTTAGATGCCGTAATGTGGTTAGAGCGTTGGTTACAAAATTACCCTGGCACCTTAATGCTTATTTCTCATGACCGTGATTTTCTTGATCCAGTAATCAATCGCATCATTCATGTCGAAAATCAGCAATTGAACGAATACACAGGTAACTACTCGTCATTTGAAGTGCAACGCTCTGAAAAATTAGTGCTGCAACAAGCGAAATACCAAAAGCAGCAAAAGAACATGTCGCACATGCAGTCATACATTGACCGCTTCCGTTACAAAGCATCAAAAGCACGTCAAGCACAAAGCCGTATTAAAGCGTTAGAGAAGATGGAAAAAGTGCTACCAGCACAATTAGACAATCCATTCAGCTTTAACTTTAGAGAACCCGATGCCCTGCCAAATCCAATTCTAATGATGGATGAAGTAAGCGCGGGCTATGAAAACAACACCATTCTAGAACAAATTCGTTTGAACCTTGTTCCGGGCAGCCGTATTGGTCTACTGGGTCGAAATGGTGCCGGTAAATCGACCTTAATTAAATTACTCTCAGGTGAGTTAGCACCACAAAGTGGCATTTTCAGCTACTCCCAAGGTGTAAAAATTGGTTACTTTGCACAGCATCAATTAGAAACGCTGCACGTAGAAGAAACGCCACTACAACACTTAATGCAAATTGCTCCTAATCACACCGAGCAACAACTGCGTGATTACTTAGGTAGCTTTGGTTTTCAAGGTGAGAAAGCGCTCGATAAAGTAGGTCCATTCTCAGGTGGTGAAAAAGCACGTCTAGTATTAGCACTTGTTGTGTGGCAAAAACCAAACATGTTGCTACTCGATGAACCAACCAACCACCTTGATTTGGATATGCGCCAAGCCTTAACCATGGCACTACAAACCTTTGAAGGTGCAATGGTTATCGTCAGTCACGATAGATACTTACTTCGTGCTACCACAGATGATCTTTACCTAGTTCATGATCGCCAAGTGGTTCCTTTTGATGGTGACTTAACCGATTACTACAAGTGGCTAACAGAACAAAACAAGACCGAACGTAAAGAACAACTACAACAAGACAAGCAAGACAGTCCAAGCACTTCAACGAGCTTAAGTGCGGCAGACAAAAAAGAGCAAAAGCGTAAAGAAGCCGAATTCAGAAAGCAGATAGCACCACTACGTAAAGAAGTGACTAAGCTTGAAAAGAAAATGGACAAATTGAATGAAGCCATAAGCCAAGCGGAAGAAGAGTTAGGTGATGTTTCTTTGTATGAAGCAGAAAATAAAAAACGCTTAACGGAAGTCTTAGCGATTCAAGCCTCAGCAAAATCAGAGCTAGAAGATGTCGAAATGGAGTGGATGGATCTTCAAGAGCAAATTGAAGAAAAAGAGAATGCCTCTCAGCTGTAATCCTCCAGTCAGTAAACAACAAAAGGCTTTGCTTACCGGCGAAGCCTTTTGGTCCTTCTCGTTATCCCACTACAATGAAAAAGGTGTACAACAAGGCGCGCTGACCCTACAAGACAAACATCATGGCAATGTTAACTTAGCATTACTCTTAATTTGGCTTGATAGCCTTAGCATTGGCTTTCCAACACCAGATATAAAGACTCTTGAAACGGCTCTTATCAGCACTGATACCTTATTGTTTTCTTATCGTAAATTACGCAAAGCGATCAAAAAAACGGCCAATATATCTCTTTATCAAGATGCGCTTAACTTTGAGCTTCAACTCGAACGACAACAGCAAGCTGAGCTTATTGAAGCTTTATTACGTATTCCATTAAAACAAGTAACAGCAATCGACACTCCCGCTCTATTACGTCATTACTGTCTTTCACTGAACGCAGAAACACTCATTTTCAACTTACAAGCTAACCAAGCTAATTAAGGTATATCTCGATGATGGACCAATTTACACCAGCTACAGGGTTATCCAATTGCCACATTCAAACCCTTCTGCCTCGCTTAATACGTAGAAATCCACTATTCAATGCTTATTGGCAGCGCCTTGAACTGCCTGATGGTGATTTTGTAGATTTAGCATGGAGTGAAAATCCAAATAAAGCCGGAGATAAACCCATCTTCATTTTATTTCATGGCTTAGAAGGCAGCTTTGAAAGCCCATACGCGAATGGATTACTCGCCGCCGCTAAAGAACAAGGTTGGTTAGGCGTAATGATGCATTTTCGAGGGTGCAGTGCCGTACCAAACCGTTTAGCCAGAGCCTATCACTCAGGGGAAACCGAAGACGCGCGTTTTTTTATTCAAATGTTAGACAGCCGCTTTCCACAACAAGTAAAAGTTGCTACTGGGATCTCTCTGGGTGGCAATATGCTGGTAAATTATCTTGCTAAGTACAAAACAAAAACATTATTGAATGCAGCAACCGTTATTTCTGCTCCTTTAGATTTAGCCGCTTGCTCAGAGCGTATTCAACAAGGCTTTTCCCAAGTCTATCAAGGCTATTTATTACGATCATTGAAAGCCAGTAGCATCAAAAAGATCAACGGAAGTAGAAAAGCAATCGTCGGTTTAGATAAAACAATGATTGCAGCCATTCCCGATCTCCTGCAATTTGATAATTTACTCACCGCCCCAATGCACGGCTACGAGAACGCACAAGATTATTATCAACAATGCAGTGGTCTGCAGTTTTTAGATGACATAGATGTTCCAACACGCATTATTCACTCTAAAGACGACCCATTTATGACAAAAGCGGTGATCCCTACTCATCCTCTGCCTAACTGTGTACACTATCAACTAACAGAGCATGGTGGTCATGTGGGCTTTATTAATGGTTCATTCACCAAACCCAATTTTTGGTTAGAGACCACCGTAAATCAATGGTTTCAACACGCTCTATAATCCTAACGCCACTCATGGCTATTCATTAAACGGATGAGATAAGTAGTATGATCATTCCTTGGCAAGACATCGCACCAGACACACTAGAGAATTTAATTTCAGAATTTGTACTTCGAGAAGGGACAGATTACGGTGAGATGGAATGCAGCCATCAAGATAAAATAGAACAAATTAAGCTATTACTTAAAAGTGGCGAAGCGATGGTCGTGTTTTCAGAGTTACATGAAACGGTCGATATTCAAACCAAAGCGCGTTTTAATCCTAATCTCACCAATCATGAATTTGAATAATCGTTTTCAATCAATCACAAATTTTAAACGATAACGTATCATTTAACGCAACCCTGTTATAACATTCTGACATTAAGGCTTGATGCCAAGAATAACCGACAGGGTTTGTCATGTCCGCTAAACATCCAATTATCGCCGTTACTGGTTCATCCGGTGCAGGTACTACTACGACTTCTGAAGCCTTTCGTAAAATGTTCAATATGATGGACATTAAAGCATCATGGCTTGAAGGCGATAGCTTTCATCGATTTACGCGTCCTGAAATGGATGTAGAGATCCGTAAAGCGAAAGAACAAGGTAAGCACATCAGCTACTTTGGCCCTCAAGCAAATGACTTTCCAGCACTCGAGCAGTTCTTCCGTCAATATGGTCTTGATGGCACAGGGCAATACCGTCGCTATTTACACACGTTTGATGAGGCCGTTCCCTTCAACCAAATGCCGGGGACTTTTACTCCATGGCAAGATTTGCCTGAAAACACCGATGTACTTTTCTATGAAGGGTTACACGGTGGTGTGGTTGATGGCGATATTGATGTTTCCCAACACGTCGATTTATTGATAGGCATGGTGCCGATTGTAAACCTTGAGTGGATCCAAAAATTCGTTCGAGATACTCGTGATCGCGGCCATTCACGAGAAGCGGTAATGGATTCGATTGTTCGCTCAATGGATGATTATCTCAATTACATCACGCCGCAGTTTTCTCGTACTCACATTAACTTTCAGCGCGTACCTACGGTTGATACTTCAAACCCACTCAACGCCAAAGGCATTCCAAGCTTAGATGAAAGCTTTGTGGTGATCCGATTCCGTGGGATCCGTAATGTAGACTTTCCTTACCTACTTGCCATGATTGATGGCTCTTTCATGTCCCGTCACAACACGCTTGTGGTTCCAGGAGGAAAGATGAGCTTTGCAATGGAATTAATCATTCGTCCGTTACTACAACAGTTAATTGATACCGGAAAAATCGGATAACGAGTCTAAACTTCCCCTCTTTTTCTTTTCAAATTTGGGGTTCTTCCAAAAATAGTGAATAATAGAGACTCTATTCACTATTTTTGCGATGCTATGAAAAATTCACCTTTTGCTATTTGGCTCAGTGCTGCCCGTCCAAAAACCTTACCGCTTGCGCTTGCTTCAATTATGACAGGCTCAGCGTTAGCGTATTGGAACAATCACGCCTCAGCTACCATCACTCTCATGGCATTTGTTACTGCAACCTTATTACAAATTTTATCTAACCTTGCTAATGATTATGGTGATGCTGTAAAAGGTACGGACAACGATGATCGTCTTGGGCCACAACGTGCTATGCAATCAGGCCTTGTCACGCAAGATACGATGAAAAAAGCCATTGGCATTAATATCGTTTTAACCATCATTAGTGGTTTAATTCTGGTGTTTACTTCTCTACATCAAACCATGGATATCATCGGTTTTATCGCCTTAGGTTTACTGGCTATTGGTGCTGCCATCGCTTATACCATGGGTGACAAACCTTATGGCTATCGCGGTTTGGGTGATATTTCAGTATTCATCTTCTTTGGTTTATTGGGCGTAGCGGGTACTTATTATCTGCATACTGGTCATCTATCCTCTGCATTGCTACTGCCTGCGGTAGCTTGTGGTCTATTAGCCGTCGCCGTATTAAATATTAATAACCTGCGTGATATTGAAAACGACGAAACCTGTGGAAAAATGACACTAGTGGTTCGTATGGGTGGTGACTGGGGTCGTAAATATCACGCTGTATTAATGGCAGTTAGCTTTATCTGTCTTGCCATTTTTAGTGCCACTCAAATTCACTCACTCGCTGGTTGGTTATTTTTACTAGCAGGTCCATTTGCACTTTATCATGTGGTTTCTGTACTGCGCGCGCCCAATGGCGAAGCCATCCGACCAATGATGGGAACGGTAGTTCAGTGTGCTTTATTCACTAATATTTTCTTCTCTATTGGCCTATATTTATCAATATAAACTTGTTGCCCATCATAGTAATGACTTATTAAGCACGTATATTAAGTCATTACTAGAATATCCTTACACCAACCAAAAGGTAGACATCATCATGGAATATAACACTTCAGCCCTTTGTGACATTTATTTAGACCAAGTTGATGTTGTTGAACCTATGTTCAGCCATTTTGGTGCCAAAACCTCTTTTTCCGGTCAAATCACGACAATCAAGTGCTTTGAAGATAATGGCTTAATTAGTCGTGTTCTCGATGAGAAAGGAGAAGGCCGAGTATTGCTCGTTGATGGTGGCGGTTCATTACGCCGTGCCTTGGTTGATGCCGACTTAGCCTCTAAAGCCGCTCATAATGGTTGGGAAGGTTTGGTTGTCTACGGTTGTATTCGCGAAGTGGATTATTTAGAAGAGATCAACATTGGCATTCAAGCTCTGGCATCTATCCCTGTAGGCGCCGCGAAGAAGAACATCGGTGAAGTTGATGTGGCTGTTAATTTTGGTAGCGTGACGTTTTTGCCTGAAGATCATCTGTATGCGGATTCGACAGGGACGATTATTTCTCAAGAGCCGTTAGAAGAGATGGGTGAGGAAGAGATTTAAGAACTAGCATAAAAAAACCGCAGATGCTTTCACACCTACGGTTTCAAATAATTCACAGAACCAAGCTCTTCCTCACTCCTTGAGCGAAGCGTCCTCGCCCCTGCTCTATTACTCTACTTCTTCCATCTTACCTAGTAAACCACGGATGCGAGCTTCAAATTGAGCTTGGTCATCACGTGCTTTTTGAGCTTGTTGCTCAACTTCAGAACGACCGTTGTTTGCTTGCTCAAGATTTTGAGCTAGCTCAGCGTTCGTTTCTTTTAATTCTTCAACTTCCATTTGTAGCAGTGCGATTGTATCTACTGCCATCTGAACTTTAGCTTCTAGTTGTTCTAATATTTCTAAAGACATTCCTGCCACCTTAACTGTAATCTTCAATGAGATGCAGAGAGTAAAATGTTCTCTGCTGACTTATTTTCTATTCTACTCAGCAATTGCAATTCTGCCATAGTGTTATTCATGAAAATGTATCATTTGAACAAAAAAACGGCATCTTTTACCAACATCTGACTTACTTTCTTAAGATTAAAACGAACTTCATACTAAAACTAACCATTTCAATCCATTATTTGAGTTACAGCCTAGCATCTCTTCTATAAATCAAATTGATAAATTCTAAAAAATTCGAATCTTTACTCGAAAAGCAAACGTTTCCCTTTTTGTTATGTTAAAATCTTCGCGATTTTTATTTATTCATCGATTTATTCGGAGCAATTATGAAACGCGATTTAGCAATGGCTTTTTCTCGAGTTACTGAAGGTGCCGCACTGGCAGGTTACAAATGGCTTGGTCGTGGCGATAAGATCGCTGCTGATGGCGCTGCTGTAGAAGTAATGCGTACACTGCTGAACAAAACTGACATCAGTGGTGAGATTGTTATTGGTGAAGGTGAAATCGATGATGCACCTATGCTTTATATTGGTGAGCATGTAGGTACTGGCGGTGACGCTGTTGATATCGCCGTTGACCCAATTGAAGGTACGCGCATGACAGCTATGGGCCAATCAAATGCACTTGCTGTTCTTGCTGCTGGTGAAAAAGGAAGCTTCCTAAAAGCACCTGATATGTACATGGAAAAATTGGTTGTTGGTCCTGGCGCAAAAGGCGCAATTGACCTTAACCTTTCTCTAGAAGAAAACTTAGAAAACGTTGCTAAAGCACTAGGTAAAACTCTAGATACATTAGTCGTAACAACTCTGGCTAAACCACGCCATGATGACATTATTGCTAATATGCAAAAAATGGGTGTACGTGTATTTGCAGTGCCTGATGGTGATGTTGCTGCATCAATCCTAACATGTATGCCTGATAGCGAAGTCGACGTAATGTATTGCATCGGTGGCGCACCTGAAGGTGTAGTTTCTGCTGCCGTTATTCGCGCACTAGATGGCGACATGCAAGCACGTCTTCTTCCTCGTCACGAAGTGAAAGGCGATACGCCAGAAAATCGTGCTTACGGTGAAGATGAACTAAAACGCTGTGCTGAGATGGGCGTTAAAGCTAACGTTATCTTAAAAATGACTGACATGGCACGTAGCGATGATGTTGTTTTCGCTGCTACTGGTATCACGAAAGGTGATTTACTAGAAGGCATCACTCGCCAAGGTAATATTGCAACGACTGAAACACTGCTTATTCGTGGGCGCTGCCGTACGATCCGTCGCATCAAGTCTATTCATTATCTAGAGCGTAAAGACAAAGAAGTTAGAGATATTATTCTTTAAGAGCAGGAGCGAGAGGCGAGGACGCTTCGCTCGAGGAGCGAGGAAGATCTGAATTCTTTGCCTGATTTGAAACCGTGGGTGTGAAAGCATCTGCGGTTTTTTTGTTTTAGAGAGTTCAGGTTTCAGATCGGTCGCAGGCTCCCTTGCAGGGTTCAGGGGTGATCGTTGTGAGACTAGATGCTATACACGTACTAGCTAGACCGCTTCGATTCTATTAAGCGTAAAGCGAGTGAATAATTCAGAATGTGAGTGCTGTGGTTAGAGTAGCAAAGAACAGTTCTCCCCCTTAATCGTTAGGGTTATGAGATAGACATAGTCAATACAAGGGGGAGTTAGAGGGGGTTGGTTATATAATATTTATGTTATTTAGATAAACCAAGATTCATTACTAACAACCCCTCCTAGCCTCCCCTTATATCAGCATCACTAATCTCAACGATATATCTATCAAGGGGAGGAACTATATCTCGTTCGCTGTAATTACAGCGATCACTTCTAAACCCTTTAAGCGAAGCAATCTGAACCCTGCTCTTAACTCTCACAAACGAGACAAACCTTCAATATCCCCCATTCCACTTTCTCAAAATCTAAAAACTCCAACTAAGCTGAACTCATGGATACCACAGCAAGGAGTCAGCCAATGCCGCATTCACATCATCAGATAGAAATCCCCTCATTCGATGAACTTAAAGCCTTAGCGGAAAAATCCCCTGAGCAATTGGAAGCATTGCGACACAAACTTAGTATGGAATTTATTGAAAGTTTACCGGAAGAGCATCAAGGGCCACTGCTGGCACAGCAAAGCCACATTGATCGTATTATTGGAAGAGGCAACAACCCTAATCACATCAACATATTATTAGGGAAAGAGCTCGGTAAGCAGTTTGTTCGTTTTGCTGATTCATTAAATAAGCCCATTAATGAGCACCAAGTGGCGGACATTATTCAATTTCCAAATACACGAACTCGTCCATCAAATAATATCAAGCACTAGCATTTATCCTGGAAAAAGTGTCTAGCCTATTTTCTGGAAACTCTCGGGTTCCATATCTCGCACATTGATAGTTAAGCTATCAATGTGACTCGCTTGTTCTGCTAATACATTCATTAATGCGCGACTTAACTCTCTCTTCTGCTCAGCGGTTCTTCCCGATAATAGCTCTACCGTTATATGGATAAAATCCGCACTGTTGCCTTTATCTCCTACTAACCAAGAGTGAACACGGATCGCACGAGACTTCACATCATTAACTGAAAACAACTCTGAATCTATCGCCACCTGATGCAGATCTTCTAACAACCCCTGCGTATTTAAACGATCCTCTGCTGAGTTTGAATATTCCATGATTAAGTGCGGCATTATTACTTCCTTTTCATACTGCGTTAAATGAATGATTATTTTTCCATCATTCAGTGAAAGCGCGTAAGTTACAATCTCCTCAATATAAAAGTGCCTAATGAATCACAGTTAGGAACAATCAAAATCCCCTCAATTCAGTTAATAATCTTTCGCACTTCGAAATAAAAGCGCTAAAATTATGCATAAAAATGATTTTAGACACTAAATCTGTCGCAAAATCTGTTATATTTTTACGCAAGTTTTTTACATTAATTTGAATTGGAGAGAATCCTATGCGTCATCCTGTAGTTATGGGTAACTGGAAACTAAACGGCAGCAAAGAAATGGTTGTTGATCTACTAAACGGTCTTAACGCTGAACTTGAAGGCGTTACAGGCGTAGACGTTGCAGTTGCTCCACCAGCACTTTTCGTTGACCTTGCTGAGCGTACGCTTACTGAAGCTGGCAGCGCAATCATCCTAGGTGCTCAAAACACTGACCTAAACAACAGCGGTGCTTTCACTGGCGACATGTCTCCAGCTATGCTTAAAGAGTTCGGCGCTTCTCACATCATCATCGGTCACTCTGAGCGTCGTGAATACCACGCTGAGTCTGACGAGTTTGTTGCTAAGAAATTCGCATTCCTAAAAGAGAACGGTCTAACTCCTGTTCTTTGTATCGGTGAATCTGAAGCACAAAACGAAGCTGGCGAAACGGTAGCAGTTTGTGCACGTCAACTTGACGCTGTTATCAACACTCAAGGCGTTGACGCTCTTGAAGGCGCTATCATCGCTTACGAACCAATCTGGGCTATCGGTACTGGTAAAGCGGCTACAGCTGACGATGCACAACGCATCCACGCTCAAATCCGTGCTCACATTGCTGAGAAATCAGAAGAAGTTGCTAAGAACGTTGTTATCCAATACGGCGGTTCTGTTAAACCTGAAAACGCAGCAGCATACTTCGCACAACCAGACATCGATGGTGCTCTAGTTGGCGGTGCAGCTCTTGACGCGAAAAGCTTTGCAGCTATCGCTAAAGCAGCAGCTGAAGCAAAAGCTTAATTAAGATTCGAGAACCGAGGACGCTTCGCTCTAGGGGCGAGGAAGAACTTGGTTCTGTGAACAATTTGAAACCGTGGGTGTGAAAGCATCTGCGGTTTTTTTGTTTTTAAGAGCAGGGTTCAGGTTTCAGATCGGTCGCAAGCTCCCTTGCAGAATTCAGAGGTGGTCGCTGTAATTACAGCTATCACGATACTGTTCCTCCCCTTGAGTAATAATGTATTGTGATTGACTATGTTGATACAAGGTTAGGAGGGGTTGTTAATAAGTAATTTTGAATATGATCGCAATAACTCTGATTTTTTCATCCAATCGATTTCTTATCCCTTACTGTTTATTGATACTAATTTTTCTATAAGTAATCAATATGCCGAATATTTTTAATCAGAAGAAACACTGCACATTAAGACAAAACTTACGAAATGATATGCCAAGTGCAGAGAAAAAATTATGGTTCTATTTAAGAAAAAAGCAATTAGGCGTTAAATTTAGAAGACAACATGGAATTGGAAAGTATGTTGTTGACTTCTTTTGTAGTGAAAGAAAGTTAGTCATTGAGCTTGATGGTGATAGTCATTTTTCTATTGAAGCTCAGAAGTATGATGAAATTAGAAACTTATTTATGAAAAACTTAGGAATAAGAGTTGTTAGATTTACTAATCAAGATGTTTTAGATAGCTGTGACAATGTGCTTCTTTGTATAAAAAAGTATATTTAGTTACAACCCCCTCTAACTCCCCCTTCTATTAACTATATCGTTCTCATAACTAAAAACGACCAAGGGGGAGAACCGTTCTTTGTCGCTGTAATCACAGCGATCACCTCTGAAATCTGCAAGCGCAGCGATCTGAATTCTGCTTTTCCTGAAACCTAATTCATTGCCACGCCAATCATACTCGCTCTTATAGTCTCTAGTTAGCGCAGTGTATAGCCTCTAGCTTCAAAGCATAAAAAAACCGAGGCACTTACGAATAAGTTAACCTCGGCTCTCAATTTGAACTTTTGTCTATTTAGACAATAGGCTCAGGGGATGATTACATCATGCCGCCCATTCCACCCATGCCGCCCATATCAGGCATAGCAGAGCCAGAATCTTGTGGTTTATCAGTGATCATCGCTTCAGTTGTGATCATAAGACCCGCAACAGATGCAGCGAACTGAAGTGCAGAACGCGTTACTTTGGTTGGGTCAAGAATACCCATCTCGATCATATCACCGTAAACGCCAGTTGCTGCGTTGTAACCGTAGTTACCTTCACCAGCGCGAACGTTGTTAGCAACGACTGAATCTTCTTCACCTGCATTCTTAGTGATTTGACGGATAGGAGCTTCCATTGCACGAAGTGCTACACGGATACCTACGTTTTGCTCTTCGTTGTCACCTTCAAGGCCAGCAACTTTAGATGCAGCGCGGATAAGTGCAACACCACCACCAGCAACAACACCCTCTTCAACCGCAGCGCGAGTTGCGTGAAGAGCATCTTCAACACGGTCTTTCTTCTCTTTCATCTCAACTTCAGTAGCAGCACCAACTTTGATTACTGCAACACCGCCAGCCAGTTTAGCTACACGCTCTTGAAGTTTTTCTTTATCGTAGTCAGACGTTGCGTCTTCGATTTGTTGACGAATTTGAGTAACACGGCCAGAGATGATTGTCTCTTCACCAGAACCATCGATGATAGTTGTTGTTTCTTTTGTGATAGTTACACGCTTCGCTTGACCAAGATCTTCAAGAACTACTTTTTCAAGCTCTAGACCAATCTCTTCTGAAATTACAGAACCCGCAGTAAGAACCGCGATGTCTTGTAGCATAGCTTTACGACGGTCACCAAAACCAGGAGCCTTAACCGCAGCAACTTTAACGATACCACGCATGTTGTTCACAACTAGAGTAGCAAGCGCTTCGCCTTCAACATCTTCAGCGATGATAAGAAGAGGACGAGATGCTTTAGCTACAGCTTCTAGCGTTGGAAGCAATTCACGGATGTTTGATACTTTTTTATCAACCAGTAAGATGAATGGGCTTTCTAGATCAACAGAACCCGCTTCTTGGTTGTTTACGAAATATGGAGATAGGTAACCGCGGTCGAACTGCATACCTTCAACAACGTCTAATTCGTCTTGAAGTGCTTGACCTTCTTCAACAGTGATAACACCGTCACGACCTACTTTTTCCATTGCTTCAGCAATAAGATTACCAACAGTAGAGTCAGAGTTCGCAGAGATAGTACCTACTTGTGCGATAGCTTTTGTATCAGCACATGGAACAGATAGCTCTTTAAGTGCTTCAACTGCAGCAACAACTGCTTTGTCAATACCACGTTTAAGATCCATTGGGTTCATGCCAGCAGCAACGGCTTTTAGGCCTTCAGCAATGATAGCTTGAGCAAGAACAGTTGCAGTAGTTGTTCCGTCGCCCGCCGCGTCATTCGCTTGCGAAGCCACTTCTTTAACCATTTGTGCACCCATGTTTTGGAACTTGTCTTCAAGTTCGATTTCACGTGCAACAGAAACACCATCTTTAGTGATAGTTGGTGCGCCAAATGATTTATCTAAAACAACGTTACGGCCTTTAGGACCTAAAGTTACTTTAACCGCGTCAGCCAGAACGTTTACACCTTCTAGCATTTTGATTCGTGCGTCATTACCAAATTTAACGTCTTTAGCAGCCATCTTTAATTTCCTTTTTAAATTCTTTTCTTAATATCGTTTATTATTCAACAATCGCTAGGATGTTAAATTCAGACATGATCAACACTTCTTTGCCTTCGATCTTCTCTGCTTTGATATTACCTTCTGCAAAGATAACTGAATCGCCAACTTTTACGTCTAATGGTTGTACAGAACCATTCTCTAGGATGCGGCCTTTGCCAACAGCTAGAACAGTACCGCGAGTTGATTTTTCAGCCGCTGAACCAGTTAGCACGATGCCACCTGCAGATTTTGATTCAACTTCTTGGCGTTCAACGATCACACGGTCATGTAAAGGACGGATATTCATTGGTCGTATCTCCTGATAATGTTCCATTTAAGAATAAAGTGCCATGATTTGGCTTTGGTTTATTAATGGGGTTTTTAGGGGGGGATTGCAAGGGTTTATGACTAAATTTTTGAAGAAAACGCAGAGTTCAGATCGGTCGCAAGCTCCCTTGCAGAATTCAGAGGCGATCGCTGTGATTACAGCGACAAAGATGGTTCTCCCCCTTTATCGTTAATACTCATGAGATCGAAATAATCAATACAAGGGGGAGTTAGAGGGGGTTGCTCATGTTTTTTAATTATGAAGATAAATTCAACTTCGTCACTACCAACCCCTCCTAGCCTCCCCTTATATCAACATCATCAACCTCAATAATTCAACACTCAAGGGGAGGAACCCTATTACAAGTGTTGTCACCACCACGCTCACCTCTGAAATCTGCAAGCGTAGCGATCTGAACTCTGCTCTATGCTCTCCTCTGGGACGAAGTCCTCCTTAAGCGAAGCGCCCTTTAACCTTAAGCAACTTGTTGCGCCTCTGCTCTTACTGCTACACTACCCATCCCACCACCACTCGAGAAAACCATGCTAGATAAACACGGTTTACTAACCCAACCTATCGCCGACGTATTACAAAAACTCACCACCCCAATGGTGTTTGGCATGGTTGCGATTCTTCTATTCAACTTGGTGGACACCTTCTTTATTTCATTGCTTGGTACAGATGCCCTTGCTGCGGTGAGTTTTACCTTCCCCGTAACCTTTGCGGTGAACTGCATTACGATGGGGATTGGGGTTGGATTATCTGCCTCTATTGGACGCCTACTCGGACAAGGTAACAGCAAGCACGCGGCTCAATTAACGACACACGGATTAATCTTAGCGGTCATTCTTATTCTTATCGCTTGCAGCATTGGCTTTTTCACCATTGAACCTCTGTTTCGATTATTAGGCGCAGAGGACAAACTATTACCTCTTATTCATCAATATATGTCGATCTGGTATCTCACTATTCCGCTGCTGGTTATTCCAATATCGAGCAACAGTGCCATTCGTGCCACGGGTGACACCACCACGCCTGCAAAAATCATGATGCTGGCAGGGTTGATCAATGGCATCCTCGATCCATTGCTTATCTTTGGTTATGGGCCTTTTCCTGAGTTAGGTATTCAAGGCGCAGCGATTGCCAGTGGCATCAGTTGGTTTGGTGCCTTATGTGCCTCTTTCTATGTATTAACTCGAAAAGTAAAACTGCTTGCACCACCAAAGCCATCAGAGATAAAACAAGATTGGCATCAGATCTTAAAAATCGGCTCTCCCGCAGCATTATCAAACGCATTAAATCCAATATCAGGAGCCATTTTAATGATGATGCTTGCCAGCCAAGGTACGGTTGCGGTCGCCTCTTATGGTGCAGCGCAACGAGTCGAGTCATTAATGTTGTTGGTGATAATGGCACTTACGTCTTCATTAAGCCCATTTGTCGCTCAAAACCTTGGAGCTAAACAACCAGAGCGAGTCAAAGAAGCGATTTTCTTAGCGATGAAGTTCTCTGTCTTCTTCCAATTGTTTCTTTATATTTTAATTGTTCCACTCAGCATTCCGTTATCTCATCTATTTAGCCAAGATGATGCCGTACAACATGGTCTATGGATGTATCTGATCTGTGTGCCATTCAGTTATGGCTTCCAAGGAATAGTGATGGTACTTGTGAGCAGCTTAAATGCGATGCAAAAACCGTTACATTCTTTCAGTTGGAGTTTCATGAGATTGTTTGTATTTACTCTGCCAACAGCGTGGATTGGTAGCCACTTATATGGCATGGAAGGCTTGTTTGTTGGGATTGCGATAGGAAATGTGATGGGTGGGATAAGTGCATTTTGGTATGCAAAGAACAAGTTATACTAGCTCCGATAGTTAAAATAATTATCAACAGAAAAGGCCCTATACTCTATAAAAGTAGCATAAGGCTAATATAAATATGGTTATAGCATCTGTTGGTTTTTTACAAACAAATCTATTTCATTATTGAATCGACTTTCTTCTTTCTCTATAGATGTACGGTAAGAAGAAAAATCATTAATCGCAACCTCATATTCAGCTAAAGAATTCTTAAGAATTACTGATACATCATTAAAAAAGTCAATACCTTGCTCGTCATGCTTGTATTTTTCAGGTATAGGCATATCTATATTATTTTTTGCACTTCCTTGCATCCCTGTGATAATAATACACCCAGCCATTGCAGCTTCTCTAGGTATACGATCTTTTCCTGGATGTTGGCCAAAATCGATATACACCTTCGCGCTATTCAGCAAATTAGCAACCTCCTTTGATGTCATATTTTCTATTGGCACAAAGTTTAGCTCAGGGTTAAGCTCAATTAATTTTTTTGTTATCCCACTACCTTTTTTAGGATTAAAACAAATAATATTACTCTTATCTTTTACATTAAACACTTTAGAAAAGTGGTCTTTATTTAGATAATCAGAAAGCATTTCTGATTCATAACCTAAATCTTTTAAAAACAATCTTGCATATTCACTTTGAGTTAAATGGCTAAAGTTTGACATTTTATTCAATTTAACTCTACCAGGGTCCTCTCCTGAATATTTACCTTTTAATTTATCCATTAAAATACTTAACGGCTTTTTAGAATTAAAATAATTATCAACAGAAAGCCACCAAATAAATATTTTTGAACCCTTAAAAAACTTACTATACCCAGTTGTAACTTCTGGCATTATCACTATCGAATCTTTCTCTACATTAGTATATTCTTCAACATTAATATTATAAGATTGATATGCTGGAGGAACATCAAATTTTTGATTAAAAGGATAATAAATAATTGAAGAATTAACACCTCGTTCATTTAGTCTATGAACGAATTGATGAAGTAATTCAGGGCCACCTGTAACTATATTACCTGGACAAATTACATATATATTTCTCATTATAAATCCTTTATAATTCAGCCACTAAATTTAGTGCACTTTTAATTACCTGATGCATATCATAGTATTTATATTCAGCTAGTCTTCCACCAAAAATAACATTTGTATCTTTTGCTAATTTTCTATACTCTTTATATAAATTCATATTTTTACTATCATTAATCGGATAATATGGTTCGTCTCCTAAACACCAATTTTTAGGGTACTCTTTACTAACAACAGTATGAGGTACATCAACTGGATCAAAATGTTTATGCTCAATTATACGAGTAAAAGGAATTTCTCTTTCAGTATAATTAATTACAGCATTTCCTTGAAAATTCTCAATATCAAGAACTTCATGTTCAAATTCTAAAGATCTATAGTCTAGAGTTCCTAACTGATAGCCAAAATATGAATCAATAGGACCTGTGAATATAACGTTTTCCGCCATATCATTATAGGCTTCTATTTCTTCTAGATAATCTACATTTAAACGAACTTCAATATCTCCAAGAAGTTTTTCAAATAATCTAGTATATCCCCCAATAGGTATTCCCTGATAATTATCAGAAAAATAATTGTTGTCATATGTAAAGCGGACTGGCAAACGATTAATGATGAAAGAAGGTAACTCTCTTGCAGCACAACCCCATTGTTTCTCAGTATAACCTTTAATTAAGGTTTCATACATATCACGACCCACTAGAGAAATGGCTTGTTCTTCTAAGTTTTCAGGTTCCTTTCCATCCATTTCAGCACGTTGCTTTGCTATTTTGCTTTTTGCTTCAGCGGGAGTTATAACCCCCCACAACTGATGAAACGTATTCATATTAAATGGTAAATTAAACAATTTCCCTTTATGTATAGCTAAAGGTGAATTTGTAAATCGGTTAAAAGGAACTAATTCGTTCACATAATTCCATATTTTCTTATCATTCGTATGAAAAATATGAGCGCCATATTGATGAACTTGAATACCATTTTCATTATAAGTGTAAGCATTTCCTCCAATATGATTCCGCTTTTCAAGAATCAGTACTCTCTTTCCTTTTTTCTTTAGTTCATAAGCGCATACAGCACCAAAGAAACCCGCACCTACAATTAGATAATCGTATTTTTTCATATTCCCTCTATTTAACACTTTTTAATCAAGTTTAATCTCAAATATATAACTTGATTCTGCAACTATTGGAAGAATATTCGTCATCTTAAATAAGATAGATAAACATAACAAACCTTACAAAAATCAACTATAGACAACAAGAAACAATTAATAAAACTTAATCTTTTAAATCATAAAGTTACAACCACACCAACTCTAGGTAAAGCACTCGACATTCATATTCATATTCATATTCATAAGGTTAATTTATATATACCGAACATGGTTTTATCTAACATTATAGCTCTATGATAAATAACTTCCACACCAAAAATTAAACGATGTGGCTACGTGCAGATAAATAGATCTAATAACTCTGTAATTATAATATAACTCTCTTCCCTCCCCATCCTGAATCAGCCCTTTGCTCTAGCCCATTTTCAAACTTTGTAGTAAAATTACACAAAGTTATTTATTCGAATTTATTAAGTTATTGACGAGGAACACCTTTATGTCAGCTAAAAAGCCTATGGCTCTAGTTATTCTTGATGGTTACGGTCACCGTGAAGCTCAAGCAGATAACGCAATCACAAACGCAAACACTCCAGTTCTTGATGGCCTAATGGCTACTCAACCAAACACACTAATTTCTGCATCTGGTATGGACGTTGGCCTACCTGATCGTCAAATGGGTAACTCTGAAGTTGGTCACACTAACATCGGCGCTGGTCGTATTGTTTATCAAGATCTTACTCGCATCACTAAAGCTATCTCTGATGGTGAGTTCCAAGAAAACGAAACACTAGTTAACGCTATCGACAAAGCAGTTAAAGCAGATAAAGCTGTTCACATCATGGGTCTTATGTCTCCAGGTGGCGTTCACTCTCATGAAGATCATATCTACGCAGCAGTAGAAATGGCAGCGGCACGTGGCGCAGAAAAAATCTACCTACACTGCTTCCTAGACGGACGTGATACTCCACCTCGTTCAGCTGAAAACTCTCTGAAAAACTTCCAAGAGCTATTCGCTAAACTAGGCAAAGGCCGTGTTGCTTCACTAATTGGTCGTTACTACGCAATGGACCGTGATAACAACTGGGATCGCGTACAAAAATCTTACGAACTAATGACAGAAGCAAAAGGTGAATTCACTTTTGATACTGCTGTTGAAGGTCTTGAAGCGGCTTACGCTCGTGAAGAAAGCGATGAGTTTGTACAGGCAACTGAAATCAAAGCAGAAGGCGAAGAATCAGCAGCAATCGTTGATGGCGATGCAGTTATCTTCATGAACTACCGTGCTGACCGTGCTCGTGAAATTACACGTGCATTCGTTCCTGATTTCGATGGTTTCGCTCGTAACGTATTCCCAGAAATCGATTTTGTGATGCTGACTCAATACGCAGCAAACATCCCTCTTCTTTGTGCGTTCACTCCAGCGTCTCTAGAAAATACTTACGGTGAGTGGTTATCTAAAGAAGGTAAAACTCAACTACGTATTTCTGAAACTGAAAAATACGCACACGTTACTTTCTTCTTCAATGGCGGCATCGAAGACGAATTTGAAGGCGAAGAACGTCAACTGGTTGCTTCACCAAAAGTAGCGACTTACGATCTACAACCTGAAATGAGCGCACCTGAGCTGACTGAGAAATTAGTTGCGGCAATCAAATCTGGTAAGTACGACGCTATCGTTTGTAACTTCCCTAACTGTGACATGGTTGGCCACACTGGCGTATACGAAGCTGCAGTTAAAGCAATGGAAGCACTAGATGAGTGTATCGGTAAAGTCGTTGAAGCTATCAAAGAAGTTGATGGTCAAATGCTTATCACAGCCGATCACGGTAATGCTGAAATGATGATCAACCCTGAAACAGGTGGCGTTCATACTGCTCACACTAACCTTCCTGTTCCTCTTATCTACGTTGGTAGCAAGGCAGTTGAGTTTAAAGAAGGCGGTAAACTGTCTGATCTAGCTCCTACTATGCTAGCGCTAACTGATACAGCGATTCCTGCTGAGATGTCTGGTGAAGTTCTTTTTAAGTAAGAAAAGAGCAGGGACGAGAGGCGAGGACGCTTCGCTCGAGAAGCGAGGAAGATCAAAAGCAATCATCCTGAATCCTTTGAGGGAGCTTGCCACCGATCTGAATCCTTGTTTTTCTAGTCTCTGAACATAATCAAATGCCCACAGGTTTTATAGCCTGTGGGCATTTTTGTTTTAGTCAAAAAAAGTTCAGATCGCTTCGCTGGCAGAATTCAGAGGTGGTTGTTGAAATAACCGCGATCACAATATAGCTCCTCCTCTTTATCGATATAGTCACTTGACTAAAAATATCAATATAAGGGGAGGCTGGGAGGAGTTGGTTATATATAACTAGAAACTATGCGAAAAACTAGGTTTCAGGACGCTTCACTTGCAGGATTCAGGGGTGTGCGCTGGACTAATCACGCCAAAGAAGGTTCTCCCCCTTAAATACTAAAGTAATGAGATCGAAAGAATCAATACAAGGGGGAGTTAGAGGGGGTTGGTTACAACATACTATCGTGATTCAGATAAACTAAACTTCATCACTAACAACCCCTCCTAACCTCCCCCTTATATCAAGATTACTAATCTCAATAATGTATCGTTCAAGGGGAGGAACTGTATTGCGAATGCTATTACCACCACGATCACCTCTGAATTCTGCAAGCGAAGCGATCTGAACTCTGCTCTGCTTTTCCTGAATCCTGAAACCTCGCTTTTGATCTTACTCGTCCCTCGAGGACAAAGTCTGTCCTCGTCTCTCGTAGCGAAGCGCCCTACTCTTATCGTTTCTAGCTCTCCCCCTCCAACAAACTCAACAACATTACCGGATCTAACGTTTTACTGGTTGAGCTTGCCGACAATACTTGATCTGCTAAATCTCGTTTATCATGATGCAGAGCGATAATCTTCTCTTCAATGGTATTTTTTGTTACCAAGCGATAAACCGTCACTGGCTTTTGTTGGCCCATACGATAGGCACGATCACTGGCTTGATCTTCTACTGCCGGGTTCCACCACGGATCAATATGAATCACAGTGTCGGCTTCGGTTAAGTTTAATCCTGTACCACCGGCTTTCAAACTAATCAAAAACACAGCGTTTGTGCCATCTTTAAACGAATCAATCGCCGCCTGACGTTGTTTAGTAGTTAACTTGCCATCCAAATAACTGAAACCGATATTTGACTCTGTTAACTGAGCAGAAAAACGTTTCAAAACCCCAACAAATTGACTGAACACCAACACTTTATGGTCACCATCCAACGCCTCTTCAATCAAGCTCTGCGCTTCAGATAACTTGGTACTCTCTTCTCCTTTCATAGAGTCAAACACCAAGCTAACATCACAACAGATCTGACGTAGTTTTGTTAATGCCGCAAACACCTCAACCACACCGCGACTTGATTCACTTTTTAAATTCGCTAATGATTCTTTTCGTACCGCTTCATACGCGGTTCGCTCTTTATTGGAGAGTTCAATATGGTGAACGACTTCTGTCTTCGCTGGTAATTCCGTCAGTACTTCTACTTTAGTACGACGCATAATAAACGGACTCACTAAGGTCTTTAATCGCAACATATCTTGTTCTTGCTTCGCTGCTTGTGCGTATTTAGAACGGAACGATTTAAGATCGCCAAGTAATCCAGGATTCAAGAAAGAGAACAAACTCCATAGCTCAACCAAATGGTTCTCTACTGGGGTTCCCGATAACGCAAAGCGATGCGCGGCTTGCAAACCAAACACTACTTTTGAGCGTTTTGTTTGCGGGTTCTTAATTTGCTGCGCCTCATCCAATACCGCACAATTCCAATCAATTTCATTTAAAGTTTCAGCTAATCGCGTCACCATGCCATAACTCATCACGACCACATCATTGGCACCTGCGGCATTAATAGTGGCAATACGATCACTGCTCGCCTCTAAATCAATCATGGTTAACTGTGACGTAAAACGCTCGGCTTCTTGCGCCCAATTGGTTAATACCGATTTAGGGCACACCACCATACTTGGTCCCTGCTCACGATAATGGCTCAACAACGTTAAGCCTTGCAGTGTCTTACCTAAGCCCATGTCATCCGCAAGACACGCACCAAAACCATGTTGAGATAGATGCGCCGCCCACTCCACACTCTCTTTTTGGTAATCACGCAATGGCAATAATAAATCGGCATCTAGCTCAGGCTTCACTCGCCACTCTTCCACCAAGTTATCCCACGCATCATCACTATTGGCCGACATCGACTCCACCAGTTTTTGCAGTGGATACGCCATACGTTGGTCAACCAATTGATCATCATCGACCAGACTGTCAATCAAGCTTAGTTGGCGACGCAGCTGCTCTGAGATTAATAGCGTCAATGAAGAATTATCAGCACTGACAAAACCCGTACGGTGATGTGCCAACAACTGACGTAAATCCATCTCTAAACTGCTATCAATATGAACGCGTCCATCGACTTCAAACCAATTCTGCTTTTGGTTAATCGACATTGAAAAATCATCAACCCCAATCACCTTCACTTGTTGGCTGTCGGCTTTCCAGTGCAGGTTTGCACCCAACTCACCATCAATTTGAGTAATAAACGTTAGCGCCGCCTCACCTTCAATCTGCCAAATAAAATTCTTATTCTTAACGAGGCCTAATTCAACGACCAGTGCGTTAGCTTGACGTTTCTCACTGACAAGATCACGTTGATACCACACACCATCAAAACCACTTTCCCACTCGCTGCCTTTTCCTGGCGTCCAGCTAACATTGTTATCGCTAGAACCAAACTCAATCGCCACATCCAAAGACGCGCCATTCCAAGCAAGCCATAACTGAGGCTCAGCCACACTATCACCCCGAGTCACTGTCCCTTGCTGTTTATCTATATCAAACCAATGCACCTGCTCACCCAATACCGCCACTAACTCTGCGGTTTGGGTTACTGGAAAATGCGGGTCCCGAACTCTTAACTCTTCTAAAAAATCAGTCAGCTGCTCAGGTGCATCAATGAAAGAGTAGATACCACCACCAGAGTGATATAACCAAGGTTGAGCGCAAGTCTGTTGGTGATAATAAGGATAAACCTCAAACGCCAACTCATCTCCTACCGAGCGCCATACCAACAGCGGGGTCTCTCGATAAAACGACACTTGGTCGCCATGATGATCATACAAATTATCGGCATCACATAACGCATGAGCGACAGTTCGGGTGACTCTTGAGCTACTATCTCCCCAATCCATACCATCATAAGCCGCGGCAGAAAGGATCGCGGTATCACTTGGGCTGAGTATCTCTTTGTGTTTATGATTAAACTTATCCAGAGCCACTTTGCGTCCCTGAGTCCAACCTCGTCTATTTTTCGCCTGTATTTTGGCATTCACCTTCATAGCCAACGGCTCTAACTGCCAAATCAAACGCTCTTTATTGGCAACTTCAGTATTTAGTACCCCATCAATGCGCGTTAGCCACTGCTGCCAAGGAGAAGATACAAGCAGTAACGGATTGCTTTGGTCCACCAAGCGAGCCAAGGCGTGTTTTGCTATTTTCGCCAGCGCAAAATCATCAGGAAGTTCAAGTAAAGTAGTTACCGCAGGGTTATTAGCCAATGTCATTAAGCCAACCCACACATCAGCATTATCACGTACACGATAAGCGACAATTGACTCAATCAACATTCGGCCCCACGCCACTTTACCGTTCTTCTGAACTAGAGACATAAGCCAACGATCAGGATTGTCAAAATACCGAGCTAACACCGCATCACTCGCCGTAATAAAATCTACCGAGCGTTGCCAATATTGAGGAAAATCTTGACCCGCTTGTTCAAGAGCTAAATTTAGATTCTCTTTTGTTTTGTTTAATAAAGAAGGGTCTAACACGCTCAACAAGGCTAGATCGCACAGTTGAGTAAAGGAGAGCTTTTGAATATCGAGTTCATAAACACTTTCTCGATGACGAAGATAACTACTATCAAACTGCGGCGCTGCCAAGAAGTGTTCTTTATCTATCTCTGGAGAGAAACACCATTCATCAAACACCACATTAACTTTAAGGTAATTGACGTTCCAATTCTCACTCTCTGCTAACGCTGCGGTAAATTCAGCATGATGATCGCTTCCGGCCTGCATATTCGGTCCACAAAGCAAAGTTGCATAGAGTTCAAGATAATCAGAAGGTGGATGAGAAAGCATGGGTAAACTCACAGATAAATGGTTTATGACTCTGTGAGAGTAAAAGAAGTGTAAGGGGAATGCAATTTGATTAGGGAGGAATAGTGGAGAGCAAGGACTTAGGGTTCAGATCGCTACGCTTGCAGGTTTCAGGGGTATGCGTTGAACGAACAGCACCAAAGAAGGTTCTCCCCCTTAATCGCTATAGCTATGAGATCGACATCGTCAATACAAGGGGGAGTTAGAGGGGGTTGGTTACACCATATTATCGTGATTCAGATAGATTCAACCTCATCACTAACAACCCCTCCTAGCCTCCCCTTATATCAACATTACTAATCTCAATAATGTATCTATCAAGGGGAGGAACAGTACTGTGATTACTAAAACTACAACGATCACCCTTGAACCCTTTAAGGGAGCCTGCGACCGATCTGAACTCTGCTTTTAATACCCTTTCGGATTATTCGACTGCCAGCGCCACGTATCCGCCGTCATATCATCAAGAGACAACTTAGCCTCCCACTTCAACTCTTCGCGCGCTTTTGCAGGGTCAGCCCAACACTCGGCAATATCACCAGGACGGCGAGGGACGATTTGATACGGAACTTTAGCGCCAGAAGCTTTCTCAAACGCAGCGACCATTTGAAGAACACTGTTACCATTACCAGTACCCAAGTTATAAATATGCAGACCTGCTTGTTGACCTTTGTGCTCTAACGCAGCTAAATGACCATCAGCCAAATCAACAACATGAATGTAATCACGAACACCAGTACCATCAACGGTTGGATAATCATCACCAAAAACTGATAAGAACTCACGACGGCCAACAGCAACTTGAGAGATAAATGGCATCAAGTTGTTTGGGATCCCTTGAGGATCTTCACCCATGGTGCCTGATTTATGAGAGCCAACCGGGTTAAAATAACGAAGCAACGTCACACTCATTTCAGGATGTGCTTTTTGAATATCAGTTAGACACTCTTCAACCATTAACTTACTGCGGCCATAAGGATTGGTTGCTGAGGTTGGAAAGTTTTCATTAATTGGCGTAGAAGCCGGATCACCATAAACCGTAGCAGATGAACTAAATACAATACTGTTCACGCCCGCTTTACGCATCGCTTCTACCAATACCAAGGTACCCGATACATTATTATCGTAATACATGATTGGCTTTTCAACCGACTCACCTACTGCTTTCAAGCCAGCAAAGTGGATCACACTATCGATTTGGTTTTCAGCAAAGATGGTTTCTAGAATTTGAGGATCGCGAATATCACCTTGGTAAAATTTAGGTTTTACCCCAACCAAAGCTTCAATGCGATCAAGCACCACTGCTTTACTGTTGTATAAGTTATCCAAAATGATCGGCGTTAAGCCCGCTTCAATCATTTGTACACATGTATGGCTACCGATGTAACCCATTCCGCCAGTGACTAATATGTTCATGTTGTTCTCTATTTTTAATTATTAATGATAGAAAGAAGAGCCTATACGCTGTGCTAACTAAAAACTAGGTTTCAGGACGCTTCGCTTGCAGGCTTCAGGGGTACTCGCTTTTGATCTTCCTGAAACCTGAGACCTGAATCCTGAATCCTACGCTTTTACTCTAGTATTTATTCTCAACCACTTCAATAAACTCAGCAATCGACTCTTTCGGCAACACATTAATTCCCGCCGCCGCTTCACGTCCACCACCAGTTTCAAACGAGCTACAGATCTGACCCGCACCTTGCTTATTATTCAATGGTGCTCGCAATGACACCATATATGTTCCATCCGTATTTTGCGTTAATACCGCATGAGCAGAATCAGGAGATTGATTAGCCAAAAGGTTACCATAAACACCGCTAATACGACGTGCCCATGCTTCATTTGGTAACTTAAATAAACCTAATTTCTCACTTTTGTGCTGCGCTTCAATCGCCAACGCATTATCCATATCGGATTGATACGCTGCTTGCAGTTGATAAAAAGGCGATGCTTTATCGGCAATCACATAAAAAGGAGATGAGTATTGTAATAACGCTTGGTATAACACTGCTGGGTCAAAATGCAGATCATCCATCTTTGCCCCATAGCCATTATAGTTGATTAAAGTACCCAACTCTTTTAGCTGTGATTTTTGTTCAACAGATAAACCGGCAACGTCTGCCAACTCATCGGCTTTAGCAATCAAATTATCACCGTAAGCAGCGGTAATCGCCCACTCATGAAACTGACCATTCAGTAATTTATCAACAATTAACGCAGTACAAGTATTGGCATCTAAATCGATATGAGCCGATAGATTCTCGTGATCAGGAATATCACCCGCACGATGGTGATCGGCATAAAACACCTCAGCGCCAGAACGTAAAGCAAGCTCTAGACCTACCATGTTCTTTTCCATTGAGATGTCTAATACAGTGAGCTTATCACCCGCTTTGGCATCCACTTTAGCCACCAAGTTGATGTCACGTTTAACGCCAGTGATTAGAGCTGATTCTTGAGGGGTAGCCAGACGAATCTGAAGAAGTGCGATGATGCCATCAGCATCACCGTTGAAGATGTCGTAGTTCATGAAAATCCTTTTTTAAGAACGGGAAGAGCGGTCTTATGGTCCTACGGTCCTGATTGAGAGTCAAGGTTATAAATAATTTGAGACTATACGCTTTGCTAACTAGAAACTAGACCGCTTCGCTCCTATAAAATCAAAAGCAAAAGCTAGAATTCAGATCGCTACGCTAGCAGAGTTCAGAGGCACTTTTTTTTGATCTTCCAGAAACCTGAATCCTCACTTTACTCTTCAAAAAAAAAGCGAACACAACCAAACCAGTCATATCCGCTTTCTTTAAAGTCTGTGCCCGCTTTTGATCTTATAGTCTTTAGTTAGTCTCACAACGATTACTTCTGAACTCTGCAAGGGAGCTTGCGACCGATCTGAATTCTGCTCTTGCTCTTAATCACTACCAAATAAATCGCGGGTATAAACCTTACCCTCAACATCTGCCAGCTCTTCCATCATACGGTTCGATACAATCACATCAGACACTTGCTTAAATTCATTCAAATCTTCAATCACACGAGAATTAAAGAAATTAGCTTCTTTAAGTACTGGCTCATAAACCACCACTTCAATACCTTTGGCTTTCAAGCGCTTCATGATCCCTTGAATCGAAGAGGCACGAAAGTTATCAGAACCCGCTTTCATGATTAAGCGATAAATACCTACAACTTTAGGATTGCGCTTCATAATAGAATCAGCCACAAAATCTTTACGTGTACGGTTAGCATCAACAATCGCACCAATAATATTATTTGGTACTTCTTGGTAGTTTGCTAACAACTGCTTAGTGTCTTTTGGTAAACAGTAGCCACCATAACCAAATGATGGATTATTGTAGTGATTTCCAATACGAGGGTCTAAACCAACGCCTTCAATAATCTGACGAGCATCTAGGCCATGAGCTTCAGCATAAGAATCTAACTCATTGAAATACGCGACACGTAAAGCAAGGTAAGTGTTAGAGAACAACTTCACCCCTTCAGCTTCGGTTGAGTTGGTCAGCAATACTTCAATATTTTCTTTAATTGCACCTTGAACAAGCAAGTTAGCAAAGACTTGAGCACGTTCAGATTGTTCACCAACAATAATACGAGATGGGTGCAAGTTATCAAATAGCGCACGACCTTCACGTAAAAACTCAGGCGAGAAAATAATATTGTCACAACCTAATTCTTGTTTAATGCGTTCAGTATACCCAACAGGAACAGTAGACTTAATCACCATTACTGCATGAGGATTAATCGCTATTACCTCTTTAATCACAGCTTCAACTGAGCCAGTATTAAAGTAATTAGTCGCAGGGTCGTAATCTGTTGGTGTTGCAATCACCACATACTCAGCATCTTTGTATGCGAACTCTTTATCGAGAGTCGCTATCAAGTTTAATTCTTTATTAGCAAGAAAGTCTTCAATCTCAACATCTGAAATTGGCGATTGCTTGTTATTAATTAACTCAACCTTTTCAGCTATGATATCAACCGCAATCACTTCATTATGCTGCGCGAGTAATACCGCGTTTGATAAGCCAACGTAACCTGTACCTGTAATCACAATTTTCATTATTATTAGTCCTGTAGAGAAAATTTATCTTAGGGGATTATAAGGTAGAAAGGGCGGAGATGCGAGAATAGAGGATGCTACGCTCGAGGGGCGAAGAAGAGCGAAAATCAAAAGATAGAGTTCAGATCGCTTCGCTGGCAGATTTCAGATGTGGCCGCTAGTAGTACAGCGTTTACAATACAGCTTCTCCCCTTTATCGATATAACGAATTGATCAACCATATCAATATAAGGGGAGGTTGGGAGGGGGGGATAAACGACTAAAAACTAGGCCCAGGACGCTGCGCACAAGGTTTCAGGTATAACCGCTTTGAACTTCCTGAAACCTGAATCCTCGATTTTTCTCTTCCTCACCTCTCACAGCAAAGCATCCTGCTCTTCAACCTTCCAAACCAAATCACCGATCCCATCAACTGGCGAAAATCCAGTCGGCGCATCTAAAAGCAACTGACGAATACCTTCATGATCAAAATCATGACAAGCTGTATCTAATTTATTTAGCAAAGCGTTGTATTCATCTAATGATAAAAACTCTTCTTGTGCTGTCATAATTCGCTCATGAGCTGTTGAACCTACATTGTCACCAATTAACAATTCTTCATACAGTTTTTCACCAGGGCGTAAACCAGTGTAGTGAATTTCAATATCACCATATGGGTTGGATTCATCTTTCACTTCCAAACCTGAAAGGTGAATCAGATTTTTAGCTAAATCGACAATCTTAACTGATTCGCCCATATCAAGAACAAATACATCCCCCCCTTTACCCATAGCCCCTGCTTGAATAACCAATTGAGCGGCTTCGGGAATGGTCATAAAGAAACGAGTTATTTCTTCGTGAGTAACGGTAATTGGTTCACGGTTTTCAATTTGACGCTTAAATACCGGAACAACAGAGCCAGATGAGCCTAATACATTACCAAAACGCACCATACAAAAACGCGTTCCTGCACTTGCGTCTTTTGCACGGATCTTATTTTGCTGCTCTGCCAACGCCTGTAACCCAAGCTCTGCCATACGCTTGGTTGTACCCATGACATTAGTTGGACGAACCGCTTTATCAGTTGAGATTAAAACAAATGACTCTACTTTTGCCTTAATCGCGGCACGAGCAGTATAGTTGGTACCAAAGACATTATTACGCACACCTTCAACTACGTTATACTCAACCAGGGGTACATGTTTATAAGCGGCTGCGTGATATACAGTTTGAACTTTAAAGCTTCCCATCACTTTAGATAAACGATTAATACGCTGAACAGAACCAAGTAATGGAATAATTTGAATACCTAAGTCCTCTGCTTCAACAAGTAAAGATAACTCTCTATCAATTTGATACAAACCAAACTCAGATAATTCGAACAAGACTAACGCTTTTGGCTTATTACGAATAATTTGGCGACATAGCTCAGAGCCAATAGAACCACCAGCACCCGTTACCATGACCACTTTATCTTTAATGTTCGCTTCCATTAAGGCTTGCTGTGGGGCAACAGGATCACGCCCTAATAGATCATCTATAGACACATTTTTTAGCTCATCAATACTAGCGTTACCAGCCACAATATCAGACATTTCAGGAACAGTAAGAACTTCTACCGGTAACAAAGAGATAGTATCTAATACTTCTTTACGGCGACGACGCGATGCACTGGGTATCGCTAGTAATATCTGCTTTACATTATGTTTTGCAATGATTTTTTCTGCATCTTCTGTGGTATAGACATACAACCCCATCATCATAGTATTTTGCAATGTGACATCTTCATCAACAAAGCCAACCACTTTATGTGTTTCTGATTGGCGTAGTGCTAACGCTAGTTGGCGACCAGCACTGCCCGCTCCATAAATTAATACTGGATTACCCGCCTTATTTGACGACTGTGCAACTAAACTTCGAACAATAAGACGACTACCACCAACACTAATAGCTAAAAAAGCCCCATAAATAATAGGAACAGAGCGTGGAAGTTCAGCATCAAACCAAAATGCCAAACCCGCCATCGAAATAGCAGATAACGCAGTACCTAACCCGACTAAAGCAAGCACATGTAAACCTAAGTATCTTAATACTGCTCGATATAGGCCTAACTTTGTAAAAATCAGCAAGGTAATAATAACGGTACTAACTAAAACATACTGGCCTTCCACTGAAGGTAAGGCCTCAACCTTTCCAATACGAACCCAATAAGCACCAAGAAAAGAAAGAGCAATAAAAAATAAATCAATAACTAAGCTGATAAGGCGTTTTTTATAGCGAGAGAGGGACCAAATGACGTTTAAATTAGACATAATAACCGTTTATGTTTTTATAAGAAAAATTATCAAAGTGAAAGATAGGATTAGATACAAAAAATCCCAGAAGTTATAGTGAATAGATCACTGCTCTGGGATTTTAATTTTTTTCACGCAAATTATTTTACAGCATCACCTGAGCCACTACCTGTTGCTGTCATGATAATGTACTTGAAATAGTCTTTAATCGTTAATGTATCGATCATCTGCTTATCAGTTTTTGCTAGTAACTCAGGCGTTGACATATCAATATTCTGAACTTGAGCCAAGCCGGTTACACCCGGTAAAACATTATACACGCCTAGCGCGTCACGCTCACTAATCAGTTCTTCTTGGTTGAATAAATTTGGACGCGGACCAACTAAACTCATTTCACCTTTCACAACATTGATTAATTGCGGTAGCTCATCAATTTTAGTTTTACGCAAAAATCCACCAAGCTTTGTGATGGAAGCATCGCTCGCTAAATGACTGGCCACCGATTTTGTCTCAACTGACATGGTACGAAATTTAATTAGCTTGAAGGGCTTTTTATTACGACCTACACGTTCTTGAACGAAGATTGGTGAACCAGTATCAAACATCCCTATAATGACGACAATTAAGAGAACAGGCCATAAAAATAATAAGCCCAAAAAAGCAGCTAAAAAATCGATTATTCGTATCATTAATTCTTTCCTTGTTGTTCTGTTATGTAATTAGCTGTTTCTTTAAATCCATCTTCTAACGATTGTAGAGGCATCCAACCAAGAGTTTCTTTCGTATATTGAATATCTACCTGCAAAGACCCAGTTAACCGATCAATTACATCTGATTTTCTGATCAGCTTTCCAACTAATTTATAACACCAAAGAGGAACCGGTAATTGCAATGTTGACTTATCAAGAGCTTTGGCCATTTGTCTAACCATTTCTGATGTCGAAACGTCATGATCATCTGATACCAAAAAGACTTGATTAACCGCATTAGGGTGGACAATACATGTCTTTATCAAATCGACTAAATTAGTAACAGAAACTAGACTTCGTTTATTACTATTTATGCAACCGAAGGGTAAAGGTAAACCTTTGCAAGTTAACTTCATTAAAGAAGCAAAATTAGCTTTAACTCCTGCACCATAAACAAGTGTTGGCCGAATAATAACAACTTCTAACCCAGTTTCTGCAGCTAATGCTAAAAGTTGCTCTTCAGCTTCAGACTTGGATTGCCCATAAAAATCTTCTGGTTTACGTTTATCCGCATAAGTAAATGGGTGCCCTGGAATTGACGATTCACCATTCACTTTGATGCTGCTAACAAAGATAAACCTCTTAACCCCTGCATTGACCGCTTGCCTTGCAAGATTAATGGTACCTAATGTATTAACTTCTCGATAGGCACATAAAGGGTTTTCTACCGAGTCGCTCATTACATGAACCCTCGCTGCGAGATGAATAACAACGCTGACACCGCTTAAAGCTATCGAATAATCAGTATCTCTATCGATTCCAGCCACAATAAATTGATGTGATTCTAAGTTCAAAGGCTTCTCACGTCCAAGACCCACAATCTCGTCACAAGGAAAGTGCTCTAAAAGCTTAGTGCCAACAAAGCCAGAAGCTCCAGTTACTAATATCGTCATTACTCGCTTACCATTAATGATTCATATATTTCTAAATGTCTTATAACAACATTGCTGACATCAAACTCGTTTACAGCATATTGCCTTGCTTGTAACCCCATTCTAATCCGCTTATCTTCATCAAGAAGTAAAACCATCAATGCTTCACTAAGTGCTTCCGCATTTTTGATAGGCACTAGTAAGCCAGTTTCTTCATTGATAATCGAATCTCTACAACCTGGATTATCAGTAGTCACAATTGAACGTCCGCAAGCAGCCGCCTCTATGAGCACTTTAGGCACCCCTTCACCATAAAATGAAGGCATCGTTACAATATGAGACTGAGCGAATAATTCAGGAATATCATCACGATGACCAAGAGCAGTTATAACCCGCTGCTCTACCCAAGTATCGACTTCTTCTTGCGATACCGAATTAGGGTTTTCTAGGTCAACACTACCTATCAACCAAAAATCGATATTTGAATGTTTTTCTTTAATGAGTTTAGCGGCTTCAACAAATTCATAGACGCCTTTTTCTTTAAGTAAGCGACAGGCCATGGATACTATTTTTTTAGGACCCACAGGTTCTGTCTGGTAACGATAAACAGAAAGATCGGCACCAGACCCTTTAATCAAAGTCCTATCTGTTTTCGATAACTTTACAATTTCAGATAAAATGGTTTGATCGGAAGTGTTTTGAAAGATCACGACTTTACGTTTATTACGAAGAGCAAACTTGTACATTAATGAAACCAATAGCTTCGTCATTTTTGCCCTAAGAGTCTCCGCAGTAAACACATAACCTAATCCGGAGATCGCTGCGACAAAAGCTGGCGGACTTTTAATACTCTGCAAAGCTAGCCCTGTATAAATTACAGGCTTTATTGTTATCGCATGTACAACATCGACCTCAAGGCTCTTTATCACTCGACGAATGGAAGATATTGCATGGAACTCCCCTTTTATTGAACTTCCGCTTCTTGAAAAAGCAATGCTATGGCAAGTAATACCTAATTCTTCGAGTTGAGATTTCTTATCTGTGAAAGAACAAGCAAGATGTACATCATAACCATCCGCTATCGCTTGTAATGCAATAGGGAGACGATGGGAGATAAAAAACCAATCAACATTGACAACAAACAGTATTTTTTTCATTTACTTATAAAACTCTTTATACCAACTCACAAACTCTGATACACCCTCTCTTACTCCCACCTTCGGCGTATAACCTGTTGCCGCAAACAAGTCTTGAGTGTCGGCATAAGTTTGGTATACATCTCCAGATTGCATTTCTCTGAAGTTTTTCTTCGCTTCAATGCCCAGTTCATCTTCAATCGCCTTAACAAAGTCCATTAATTTTATTGGCGAGCCGTGACCAATGTTAAACACCGCATAAGGCGCAGAGCTGGTTGCTGGAGAGCCTGCCTCTACCGTCCAATCGTTATCGCGCATTGGTACTACATCTGCGATACGTACAACGCCTTCAACAATGTCGTTTACGTGAGTAAAATCACGCCACATATCACCATTGTTGTTGATATCAATGGTATCGCCATCAAGGATCTTCTTAGTGAAGATAAAAGGTGCCATATCAGGGCGGCCCCACGAGCCATACACAGTAAAAAAGCGCAAGCCTGTGGTTGGGATGTCATATAAATGAGAATAACTGTGAGCCATCAACTCATTCGACTTCTTGGTCGCGGCATACAATGAAACAGGATGATCCACCGAATCTGACGTTGCAAACGGTGTTTTAGCATTCAACCCGTATACTGAACTTGAAGAGGCATAAACCAAGTGCTTCACTTTATTGTGACGACACCCTTCAAGAATGTTCAAATGACCGACTAAGTTTGAATCGGCGTAGGCATGTGGATTTTCAATAGAATAGCGAACCCCAGCTTGCGCGGCTAAGTGGATCACTTGATCAAATTGCTCAGCCTTAAATAACGCAGCAACACCATCGAGATCGGCAATATCTAACTGAACCAGTTTAAAATTGGTATGCTGAATACGCACTAGACGCGCTTCTTTCAAAGCTACATCGTAGTAGTCATTCAGGTTATCAACACCAACAACCTTATGGCCTTTCGCAGTCAATTGATCTACCACAGCACTACCGATAAAGCCCGCAGCGCCCGTTACCAAATACTTCATTTTTTATTCCTTAGTCTGAACCAAATAAGTCACGCGTGTACACTTTGTCTTTTACATCCGCCAATTCTTGAGCCATGCGATTTGAAACAATAACGTCACAGCCTGATTTAAACTGCTCAAAATCCGTTAATACTAATGAGTGGAAGAACTCTTTATCTTTAAGCTCTGGTTCAAACACCACGACTTCAATACCTTTTGCCTTAAGACGCTTCATAATACCTTGAATACTGGAAGCGCGGAAATTGTCAGAGCCTGACTTCATCACTAACCGGTAAATACCGACACGTCTTGGGTTTCTTTTAATAATAGAGTCCGCAATAAAATCTTTACGTGTGGTATTAGAGTCCACAATCGCACCAATAATATTGTTTGGTACATCAGAGTAGTTGGCACGCAATTGCTTAGTATCTTTTGGTAAGCAATAACCACCGTAACCAAATGAAGGATTGTTGTAGTGCGAACCAATACGAGGGTCTAAACTTACCCCATCGATAATTTGGCGCGTATCTAACCCATGAGATTCTGCGTAGGTGTCTAGCTCATTAAAATAAGCGACACGAAGTGCCAAGTAGGTGTTAGAGAACAGCTTTACGGCTTCGGCTTCTGTTGAGTCGGTATACAGGATTTCAACGTCTTTTTTAATAGCCCCTTCTAACAACAAGTTCGCAAAAACTTGAGCACGCTCAGATCGTTCACCCACGACAATACGAGATGGGTGTAGGTTGTCGTATAAGGCTTTGCCTTCACGTAAGAACTCAGGAGAAAACATGAGATTTTCACACTCTAGCTCTTGTTTAATGCGCGCAGTATAGCCCACAGGCACGGTCGACTTAATAACCATCACCGCGTTTGGATTGATAGCCATCACGTCTTTAATTACCGCTTCAACTGATGATGTATTGAAGTAGTTAGTTTCAACATCGTAATCTGTTGGTGTAGCGATAATCACAAATTCCGCATTGAGATAAGCTAACTCTTTATCGAGTGTTGCAGTGAAGTTTAATGGCTTGTTCGCCAAGAAATTTTCAATTTCAACGTCAACGATTGGAGATAATTTGTCATTCAGTAATCTCACTTTTTCTTCGATAATATCGACTGCGACAACAGCATTATGCTGTGATAATAACATCGCATTTGATAAGCCTACATAGCCTGTACCGGCAATTGCAATTTTCATTTTTGTAACCAGTTATCAATGTATAAATTAATAGAACCCCGTTTTCCATAACGGTTCGATAGATATCACTGGGTTCCCATATAAGTTCAAGGCTCACGTATAAGTTGCTCACGTCAAACGAATGAACATTTTTCAACCAAGCACTAGCTTTCCTTTGTACTCACCATTCACGAATAATTTCATTTGAGCTCAGCTTACGCTGTCATTACTTTTACGTTTCTTCAGTAAATTAAGCTATATGACGAAAACGTGCGAAGTTTTGCCCACTATTTCCAAGTAACACTTGGCATTCATCTTCTCGTATACTGACATCTAAAGACCAATGCATCGACTTTAATACCCTAATGACCACGAACAGAATGAGCAAAGCTCTCCGTATCTAGCTCAGCGGAGCTGATATAATAACGAATACTTACTTTTTTGCTTTATCGCCACCTACCATTCGATGTGAATCCGCAAACCAAGTATTTTTAATTCAGGCTATTCCACTTTTTTAGAAATACATAAAATCACACACTCATGATGAGTTAGTAATGATTTTTAAATCTCTCACCTAGATTTATGAAAAAATGGTATTTTATACATGCGTTGTCACAGCTCAATAGGATATTTAACGCTACACGAAACGTATTCAGAAAAACAAAAAAAGTGGCTTAGAAAATATCAAAAAACTAGAACATTATAGAAATTCAAATTCAGTATAAAAGTAAATATTTTTATAACTCCTCATACAAGGTCACGTACTTTTTGTTAACTTCTTCTTGACTAAATTTTAACTGAATTTCCTTTGAAATTTTATAGCTTAATAATAACCTTTCCTCTTCGCTTATTCGACAGTAAGTATTTAAAGCCTCAAGGTAATTGACTGGTGTTAAGTCCTTAATAAGAATACCATAAGAATTTAGTAAAAGAGATGTATCTCCGACTGAGGATGCGATAGGAAAACATCCACACGCCATGCTTTCAGCTAGAACATTGGGGAAACCTTCCGTATAGGATGTTTGACAATATATATTATTTTTTTGCATAGTTAACTCTATTTGATCTTTTTCCTCGTATAGTTCTAGTGAAATCCTGTTATCAAACTTAGTTTTATCCAATGAAACTAATGATTTATTCCTTGTAACCCCTCGACCGACTACAACAAAAACAAAAGATACTTCTTTTGGGAAAATAGATATTTTTTCATTACAAGCAGCAATAACTCCAGCTAAAAGGTCATAGCCCTTTTCTTTAACATCTCTCCCAATAGTTCCAATCCTAATTATTTTTGGAGATTTATTTATTTGGATATCTTTAATGCAGAATCGATTATCGTTGACTGCATTAGGAATCCAAATAAAGCGAGATTTCTTGTAGCCAAAGCTAACATGTGAACTTATGCCGCTGTGGGCACAACATATAATTGGTACAGGTAGTATTATTGAAAAATAAGCCCCTAACTTTGCAAATAATCTGTTTTTTCCTTTCGGTATTTCAGTTCTTCTAACGTTAGTAACAACCTTCTGCTTTCCCAAAGATAAGATATAAACGACTAATACCACAATATTTGATAAGTAAAGCCAGCCTTGCAATACAGCTGCTTTTTCATTTTTTATGAAGAAAAATAATTTTAAAAATTCAAAGACAAAATTATATTTTGTAAAATTAAATTGGACTAGATTGACTTGTCCTTTAATTTCCTCACACAATGGTGTAAATTCATTTGACAGCGTACATATAACATGGTTTTCACAATTAGTTCGCGCTATTTGCACAAGCTGTTTCTCCGCTCCACCAGTAGAAAGGGAGTTTATTATATGAACAATTTTCATCGACCAACTCCAAATATAATGTTAACTTTATTTTTTATTTGTTCTGCGACAAAAGTATCTGAAATGTGTGTGGTATGAATATTATCTCGAAAATAACTATTACCTTCAAAATTCGATGTTTGACAAGATGTAGATCCACAAAATATCTCAAATGGATGAATTACAATTACATTGCTCGATTGATACTTAGCGAAATAAGATATTGCTTCTGAACGCTCTTTTCTTCCCTGAGAAACTTCTAAACGCTTAACTGCTTTTTGAATATCTTTTTCACTAATAAACATCGAAGGCTGGATCCTATCAGTTCCATCAATTTCAATATGCTGGCCAATAATGACCACTTTTTTAGATATTTCCTTATAATAACTTAGTGTGTTACTTATATACTCATCCCAACGATCAAGTTTTTTTTCGCTTATATTTGTAAGAAGCTGACCATCATATCCAGCCCAATATTGGGAAAATACAATTAAATCATACTTATTCTCTATAGAGAACACATACTCGTTTAAAGATTCACACGAAATACCTGAAACCTTATCTAAAAAGTCTATTCCTTTTAAAATTACACAACCTCCCCTTGTTACCATTGATATTTGATTACCTTTCAATCCTAACGCTTGACTGATAGGATTTATATACTGCTGAAGGACAGAGTCTCCTACGAAAAGTACTTTTTTATATTCACTTTCTAGTATTCCATTTTTATAGTTTTTATAAAAAGAAGGTTCAATATTTTTAAATTGATTTAATGCAGTAGAGTTAAATAGATACCTTTGAGGAAATCCCTGAGATTTTGCAAAAAAATACCCAGATAATGCTACTAACATTAAAAGTGAGCATGATAAAATGATATATCTACCTTTTGATAGACTTTTTTTATTAATTTCTTTTGCTTTTTTCTCTACCACCTCAAAAGAAAATATAGCAAGAGCTAATGATATTAAGAAAGCAAAAATTGTTGTCATAATATTTACTTCAAAATGCCTTTTAATAAATACCAGAACAGGTTGGTGAAACAAATACAATGGATATGAAACTAAACCGATATAAACTAGTATTTTATTATTAAGCATGCTTTTTTTATTATAGATAATGACAAAACCAGATAACACACATACAAGTAAAGCAATTGCACCTGGAAAATGAAAGCTCTTATCAATAAAAAATGCGATCGCCAATAAAGAAGTAACAGATAAAATATACAATACACGTGATGAATGCTTTACATTATACAGAGCCAATACACAACCAAAGAGCAATTCAAAAAATCGATATTGTGGTAAATAATAAACACCTTTAGTTTTAGTCCAAGCCCCGAAAAAACCGATGACTAAAAAAATAACAAATAAGAACCAGACTCCCCTCTTTAAAAAGTTTAGCTTAAATAATATTAATGCAATTATCGGGAAAACCAAGTAAAACTGCTCTTCAACAGCTAACGACCAAAAATGTATTAATGGATTATTAGCAGCCCCTCCAGTAAAATAATCAACTCCTTGTGCAAACCAAATGTTTGATAAGCCTACTGCAGAGAAGAATATATCTTTTCCAAAATAATCAAGTTCTCTTGGGGAATACATAAGCACTACATATAATAGTATAAAGGCATAGAGAAATAAAATTGATGGGAATAACCGAACGACTCGACGAGAATAAAACTTTCTAAATGAAAACTTATTATTTGCCATCTCAAATACAATAATTGAAGTAATCAAGTATCCACTGATAACGAAAAATATATCTACGCCTATAAAGCCACCAGTTAAATAACCAGGAAGATAATGAAATACAATAACTAGTAAAATAGCAAGTGCGCGCATCCCATCTATTTCGGACCTATAATCTAACTTTTTCACTTTTAACTTTCTCTTTAAATTTATTTATTTTTGAAAAGAATTTCATCACTGGAGTCAATATAGAAAACTTTCGCTCCTTAGCATCAATGACAATCTTATCATTATGTATATTAAACGAATGCAAACCATATTTATCTTTGGAATCAATGCCTACTTTTGAATAAATAACTTCTTCATAATCATCAAGATTTAAAATCGTTATCTCATTAAAAACAATAGACTTTCCATAAAATTCAGAACAATCTTGACTTACTCTATAAAGACTTTCGTTGATAGATACAATACTTCCAGCATTACGACCCGTTACATTTGAAATCGCGATAGGAGAGCAATTATGTTCAATGTAAACACCATCTAACTCTTTAGAGTAATATAGATGCTGCTCATAGATATTTGACTGATTCTTAACAGAAACAAAGAGATAAAAAATATCATTAGATTCAAAGATAATCGAGTCTTTAGCAGATATACCTTTGAGTAAAGTGCTTTTATATTGAAAGTCATTAAATTGTTCATCTAATTGGTATAATGTTAATGTATTATTATCTGACGTTTCTGGTAAACAATAATACTTCCCATCATTGACTATAATATGCGGAAAAGATTTATGCCCATTCGAGTTATTTATACTAGAAAAGATATCTTTAAATTCACCATTAAATGTACAAGCGGATAACCGTCCAACTCCACTCCATAAATTCATTCTTTCATATGCAATAAGTACTTCGCCTTTAATACACAAAAAAAATGGATCAGCTTGGTAATGATCCTTGCCAAAATTTAACCAGTTGACTTTTGAATCACTAATAAAATTATTACTAAGAATAGCTTCTAATTCCCGTTTATCTAAAAGTCCAATCCTCCAAGAATCATAAAAGAATAGTTTTATATATATACGTTTAATTAACTTTCGCATTTATCTTCCTTTCGATATCAATTAACACGTATTTAAAGAATTCCAAATCTTTACCATGAGGATCCTTTACTGAGTCTATTGATAGCATTTTTATATCACTTACCCCAATAGATTTTGCTATTAAAAAACACTCCAAATCCATCGCTATTACAGTAATATTTATATATTTATTTTTATCAAGCGTTGATGAACGATGATTAATCATGTTTGAATCAAATTTATTCAATAATAGCATTTCATAGCTCATCATCCTATTAGATTTCTCCTTAGGTAAATATCCTGAAGAACTAACATTTTCATAACCTAATGATTTTAAATAATACTCGGCATAGGCACTTCTATTAATATTCCCTTTGCACAAAAACATATAAGCAGTCTCTTTTTCAAACTGCTCAACACATTTGATCCGATCAACAATAAAGTTATGAAAATATCTGCTCCCTATTTTAGGTAATAATTGTTTTTTTTTATTTAAAAATAATCTAGTTAATACCAGGAATTGATATATCATCGGGTATGGATCATATATTGACTCCACATCAAACCGTTCATTGCCTTTCATAATTCGAATAGGTGCAGTAATGAGATTTAATATATTTCTAAAAGAAATATTTTTAACATTCCACTTAAAATCCTTGAGTAAATGCCGAGCCCAGACTTGTTTATATATATCAGGTATAAGAACTTTACCGTAAAAGCAATTTATAAGATTCTTAACAATTTTATGACCAGAGAATTCCGTAAGAGATAAAGACCCCCAAAATCTTGGGTTTATTTCAATTAAGTAATATCCATGTTCGGTAGCTAATAACTCCACCATTAGAACACCTGACCAATTAAGCTCTTTGACGATTCTACATATAATATTGTTTAGCTTTGGGTTTAACTCTTTTTCACTTTTTCGGTAGGAAGAGCCTCCTCCATCTTTAGGTTCATGTACTCGGATATTGGTACTTACAGACTTAATATCTCCTTTAAAAGCTAAAACATTTATACCTAAACCATAACCTTTTAATTGTTTTTGACATAATACATTTACAAAGGGAATATGATCGGAAATAAAATTAAACTTTTTCATTTGATTAGTTATTTTTTTTACATTTAACTTCTTATAAACACCATGATCTAATACGGTACTTAAACGAGGCTTAAAGTATGTATATTCTGAGAAATCTACGTCATTCATGTCATCAAACTTAGTGATGAGCATAGTTGGGGGGAATTTTAGATGTACATCATCACATAACGATTTAATTGAGTATTTATCAACAGCCTTATAATAACTTTCAGGCTCAGGAGAAAGTAACTTGAATTCGGAAGATAGCTCATAATAGTTATTTATAATGAATAATGCATTTACATCATCTATTGGTAATATTGTCGTAATTTTAAGTTTCCTAAGTATTACCAATAGCTCCTTAATCCCTTCGTTATTCACATCAAAAAAGATGCTTTCGGTAACATGTTTTGAAACACAAGATAATGATTTATTCTGATCACTTCTAAATACATATATTTTATTGACCTTATTTCCCAACTGTCTCACTACGGTAAGACCAGCTCGATCATTACTACCCAATATTGCTATATTCACTACGAATCCTTATTATTAAATATTTTGTACACTTTGCTAGCCCTCTTATCCCAAGTATAATTATGAACTAGCTTATCGTATGAGTTATTAACAATTTCATCATATAATATACTATCATTGCGAATTTTATCTATTGCTTCTATCCATTCCATTTCATTTTCAGGATCAGCAAAAATACAACAAGTATCGTCTAATACTTCTTTTAGCACGCTAATATTAGATGCGATTATTGGCCTTTTATATGACATATACTCAAACATTTTTAACGGTGATGTATAACTTCCAATATCTCTTGTGTCTTTTGTAGTGCCGTTACCCCAAACTTTATTTTGATTAGGGAGTAAAAATACATCCGTATAACTAACTATATTAAAAATCTCACTTTGGTTTTTATAACCATGAAAAACTACATTTTTAAGGTTAAAGCTCTCAATAAGCTTCTCAATCTCTTTATTATTCCCACCTATTATATTTAGTTTAACTTTTTCAGGTAGCTTCCAAGAAAGCTTCTCTAACAGTTCAAGTCCTTTTCCTTTATTAAAAGACCCAATATAAGTTAGAGTAAAATCATCAACTTTACCTTTTCTAATAATTTCTTTTTCTGGTACATCGGCTCCATCAGCTAAAACTATGTGTTTATTTTGATGAACAGCCAAATAAACAGAAGATAAGCTTTTTGTGATGAACACGGTTCCAATATAGTTATTTTTTTTCACCATCCATAAATAAATATAACGTTTAACCCTACTACTAAGCACATGGGTATCATGCACTTCATAGATAGTTTTTTTTCCAATAAAAGCCATTAATAACGCGCCAATAAAATTCCTGCTTAAAATGCAATCGCTTTTTGAATTTAGAACAAGAATTAAAACCTTAAATAGATAAATCAACTGCCATAACTGGTTATTCCAAACACTAATCTCTGATATTTTATGGTTGAGGCTTTGCTCTATTGCATATTTCCGGTTAATTTCAATCGTTTTATATTTTCTATTAGTTCTGTTTGGACAATAAAGATCTATAAAACTAAAATATTTAGAAAGGGCACTTGTCATTTTTATTACATGTATATTATTTGCGGAAGTAGTATACAAAAATGAAGAAGATATATAAGACAATTTCATTTTTTATTTTGCCTTATAAATTTAAAAAGCATATTTTCAAATTTGGTTTGACTAGTTCTAGTAAAATCTGCATTCCATGATATTGCAGGGATGCTAAAACCACTTTTACGCCTATTCAATATTTCAATAGGAAGAACATCTTCATATGTCTTTTTTAACAAGCCTTTCAATTTACCCTCTACATAAATATTTTTTTCGGGAATAGAAAAAGCAAATTCAATTAGATTTTTACTAAGAAATGGAATTCTTGATTCGATAGAACAATCCATACTTACTCTGTCCACCTTTGTTAAGACACTTTCAGGCATAAAGCAATTAAAATCAATATACTGAAGATCTTTACGAGTAGCCTTTACTGAATCAAGGTCAAAAAATTGCCTGTAAAACCAATAATCATCATAACTTTTAGGGATATTGAATTCCCTTTTATATTTCATTTTCTCAGCCTTTGTCAGCCCGCCAAGCAGTCTTGTATAAAGGTCGAAACCTTCCAAAACATATTTTTTCTCTATAAAACGTACTAATTTAGTTGAAAATGGAAATAAAGTAGAAGTGAGCTTAAATATTTTTCCTAATTTAGAAAGATTAATCGCTCTATTAGATAATTTGTCATACTCTTCATACCATGCGTAACCACCAAATAATTCATCTGCACCATCTCCAGTCAATACTACCGTAACAGCTTCCGATGCTAGTTTCGATACATAATATGTAGGGTAGCAAGACGTATCTGCAAAAGGTTCATCATACCAATCGTATATTTTATTCTTTACTTCTGCATAACTATTTTTATCTAATATTTTTTCAACATGATTCGTTGACAGGCTTGACGCTATCATTTTAGCATATTTACTTTCATCTTTTATTTCATCATCAAAACCAATAGTGAAAGTTGACATATTATTTATTAATTGAGATGATATTGTACATACAACCGAAGAGTCAATTCCCCCACTAAGGAAAAAACCTACCGGCACATCGGAAACAATTTGCTCCGTTATAGATTCCCTTAGTAAAGTTCTTAATTTATCACAAAGTTCTTCGTCTTTTTTTGTTTCTAAGTCATTAGACTCTAATAGCCAATATTTTGTTGTGTAAAAAGAATTTGTTTCTATATCGAACTCTAATACTTCTCCAGGACAAAGTTTACTTATCTCACTATAATAACTCTTCGGGGCAGGTATATAGCCATATGTTAAAAAATCATAACATGCTGTCTGATTAATGGTGAAATTATCCTTTCCAAAGTAACTAATAATAGCCTTTAATTCAGAGGCCCACGAAAACTCACCATTATTTTTATAATATAAAGGTTTAATACCAGCTCTATCTCTTGCCAAATAGAGTTTGTCGTATTTTTTATCCAAAATAGATATTGCATACATACCATCTAATTTATCTAATAGCTTTTTAATTCCCCACTCAACGAATCCATGTAGAACAACCTCTGAATCTGACTCACTTTTAAAATTATATTTATTAGCCAATTCATCTCTAAGTTCAATATAATTATATATCTCACCATTAACAGCTATAACCAAGCTGTCATCTTCAGATACCATAGGTTGGCTACCATTTTCAGACAAGTCATGAATACTCAGTCTACTATGGCACATGGCTACATTATTATACTTATAGATACCCATTCCATCAGGCCCTCTATTTTTCATAGAATCTAAAGCTATTTTTAATTTTATTTCTTCTGGGTTATTATTTCCTGCAAAACCGAAAAGACCACACATTATATTAACTCTCTATCTAAAAGGTACTTTAAGCTCATAAAAACCCAAAATATATAAAAAATCACATATGCTATTGTTGCTCCAATAACATTGAACATTGGAACTAGAATAAGCAAAGCTCCAATATAGACTAACGTTGACACTAACTGGTTGTAAGTTGAACGTTTAAGTTCTCCAAGTGCCATGTAAATAGGACTGATCGGCAAAGATATTGTAGAAATGATGACAGCTAGAAGATAAATTTTTACAGGAAGAAGAGCTGATACATATTCATCTCCAAATACCATGGCTAAAATTACATCTCCATAAAGCAGTACGAACAAATAAGAGACAACACTAAAGAATACTAATATTTTTGTTATCTTATACGTAATAACCTTTAACTCATGTTTTTTTTCACTTTTAAGAATTTTAACAAACTCTGGGTATAAAGTTTGATAAATCGGATTGGCTAGTCTTCCAATTATACTTGAGAATTTAACTGCAATTTGATAAATCGCTACACTACTAGGCGATAATATATAACCAATTATAACAACATCTAATTTTCGGCTACTTACTCTTATTGATGTATCAAGATAATTGTACTTTAGAAATGATAATGCATATGTTGTTCGTAACTTAATAATAGTTTTTATAAAAGAGGTCTTGCTTGGTGGCAGCATTAAAAATGAAATTACAATGCTTAAAAAAGAAAAAAACATCAATACTGTAATTATATAAATCGACACACTTTGAATACTCATATCTAATACTATTAATATTAGGACTCCAATTAAAGTTACCAAAGCACTGGAAATTTCGAGATACGCTTGATATTTAAATTTATTGCTTAACCTAAAAACAGAGAAACTAACTTGTCCTGCATAAACAAGTCCAATAAAACTATATATTTTTACCACATCATCAAAACCATTTAGATCAAAAGCTATAACTAACATATGTGATATGTTAAAAATAAAAAAGCCAGCAACCAAACTAATTAACACTTCTAAAGATAACATTATGGCGAAAAGGTTTCGCTGTTCTGAAATAAATTTCTCTTCACTCATTAATTTTAATAAGCACTGCCAAGATTGAAGAGAAATGAACATACCGATAAACTCGAAGATCCCTCTCATTAGTAAATACGAGCCTACTATCTCAAGCGTAAAGTTTTTTGTAATCAAACTAATACTTACTAATATCAGAATAGATGCTGTTACAGATGACGTTAATAGTGTTGCACTATTTAATAATATTCTTTTTAACATAAAATAAACTATAGGCTGCAGAGCTGATAACTAGTGAAAAGGGAAGATGCCATACCTCTGTTTTGGTAAACAGCATACAAAGAAAAAATACACTTGGATAAAAACCTGAATATCTATATATTGGAATGAATAAAAATAACAGCCCTAAAAAACCTATCACTCCAAATGATATCCAAGAAGACATCCACATTCCCCCATCAGGTATAAGACAATTGCAAGGGTTAACTCCTATACCATAACCGAATATAAAATCATATATTTCACCATTTAAAAAAAAATTAAATATTTCATACCTACTATTCAGAGAATTATCACTTGAGTTTATCATATTTCCTATTCTCAATCCTATATAGCTAAATACCTTTTCCAAATGAGCACTAAAGAAAGAAATAGTAATGAATATTATAAAAATAAAAATAAAAATATTTCTTGGCCGCTTCATAAGTTTTAGCAAGCTTATTGTTGCAAGTAAAATAGATTGAAAAGATAGAGTAAAATAATAACTTATTGCTAAAATCACTTGATTCTTAGTTAAACTTTTATTTATAAATAATTTAAAAAACATTAAAGAAGAGAGTGATGTTGCGTAAGTACCAGGTTCAACATAAATCCCGCTCAACCTATAAATATCTTTTATGTTACCCGTTCCAGAAATTCGATTATCACGACCTAATAATTCTAATGGCGTAAAATAGTGAGGGTTTTTTAAAATATATAAAGAAATGAATTGATAAAGAAAGTAAAAAATATGGAGTACAAGTACAGCATCAACAAGACGTTCCATTCTAGAATTTTTTATACGTTTATAAAAGACAAGGCATACAAAAAAGAATGTAATATAATAGTTCAAGGCTTTAAAACTTTCTAGACTTACTCCAAACCTAATCGCCCCGTGCATAAATTGAAACACCAAAAACAAAAATATAGCTGATACTATAACTATACTATTTTTATTGTATTTATTACTTTGTAGCACCAAACTTAATATACATAATGATAAAATAACAATATATAAAATCGTAGTTTGATAATTTATTAAAGTACTTAATAATAATATAATAAAAACTATGAAGGTATCTATCTTAATATTTATTTGTATGCTTCTGAACATTTATATGCCCCCAGAAAATCAGCACTAGGTATATTTACTAATTATCTCTAAAGGGATGAAGTAAATAATATTTCACATTTAGAGATGTTTTATTCAAACAAATTTCAAATACCAAGGCATTACTTTATCAATACCTTGTTGTATATCAAATTCAGGTTCATACCCTAAGTTATTTTTTGCTTTGCTGATATCAGCTTGAGAATGACGAACATCACCAGTTCTAAATTCTCGGTAAGTTGGTTTACTTTGGTTCTCCAATCCATTACTTGCAAGCGAATTTTGAATGCTGCCATATAATGTATTCAGTGTTGTCCTATCACCCACAGCTACGTTGTATACCTGAGCCTTAGCCTCATCACTTGCCGTTGCAGCTAGAATATTCATTTGCACTGTGTTTTCGATAAAACAAAAGTCACGACTTGTTTCACCGTCACCATTGATGTATACCTCATCATGATTTATCAGATCAGCCGTCCAACGGGGGATTACAGCAGCATAAGCACCATTTGGATCTTGGCGCTTACCAAATACATTAAAATAACGTAATCCAATAACTTTAAAACCATAAGTACGATTATATACATCTGCATATAATTCGTTTACATATTTAGTCACCGCATAAGGAGATAATGGATTACCAATATTTTCTTCAACTTTAGGCAAAGCTGGATGATCACCATAAGTTGAACTTGATGCTGCATAAGTGAAACTTGTCACTTCAGCTTCTTTTGCAGCTTGCAGCATATTTAAAAAACCAGTTATATTAGCTGAGTTTGTCATAACAGGATTTGCAATAGACCGTGGCACAGAACCAAGCGCAGCTTGATGAAGTACGTAGTCAACACTTTTAAGCGCTTTCTCACAGTCTTTATATTCTCTTATATCACCTTCTATAAAAAAGAATTGCTTCCATTGTTCTTCTGAAACTAAGCTTTTTACTTCATCAAGGTTATATTTATGCCCTGTTGCAAAGTTATCTAAGCCGACTACTTTTTGATTAAGTTTCAATAGTGTTTCTAATAAGTTTGAGCCAATAAACCCAGCAACCCCTGTCACTAGCCATGTTTTAGGAGCGCTGAGTAACTCTTTTTTTATTTCATCAAACCGAGACATATCTATACCAATATTTAATTAATGACATTACTGTTAACGAAGCTATTAAACACACTTCGTTAACAAGAATAAATCTAAAGACTATAAACGCATATCCACTACATTCTTGTCTAACACATATTTTAAGTCATAAAGGACGTGCTCACTTTTACCCAGTTTGCGGATCGCCTTTGCACCTAGCTCTTTAAATTCATTGTGGCCTACCGCTAAAATGATAGCGTCGTAGTGATTCTGATTTAGCTGCTGCGTTAACGTTAAGCCATATTCATGCTGTGCTTCTTCACTCGAACACCACGGATCGGTGATATCTACGTTAATGTTGTATTCTTTTAACTCGTTAACAATATCAACAACTTTAGTATTACGTAAATCAGGGCAATTCTCTTTAAAGGTTAAGCCCATGACTAATACGTTAGCTCCTTCAACATGAATACGCTTCTTAAGCATTTTTTTCACTAGTTCAGAGACTACATATTGGCCCATACCATCATTTAAACGTCGACCAGCTAAAATCATCTCCGGATGATAACCTACAGTCTGCGCTTTATGTGTTAGGTAATAAGGGTCAACACCAATACAGTGACCACCGACTAAACCAGGACGGAATGGCAAGAAATTCCATTTAGTACCTGCAGCTTCAAGAACCTCTAGGGTGTCAATACCAAGCTTATTAAAAATAATCGATAACTCATTAATTAATGCAATATTTACATCTCGCTGAGTATTCTCAATTACCTTTGCTGCTTCTGCAACTTTAATTGACGATGCTTTATGAGTTCCTGCCGTAATAATTGTTTTATACACTTGATCAACAAACTCTGCGATTTCATCATTCGAACCACTAGTGACTTTTAATATATTAGTAACACGATGCTCTTTATCACCAGGGTTAATCCGCTCTGGAGAATACCCAGCAAAAAAATCTTGATTAAAAGTCATACCTGATACACGTTCAATCACTGGAAGACAAACCTCTTGTGTTGCACCAGGGTATACTGTTGACTCATATACGATAATATCGTCTTTTGAAATAATTGAACCTAGAGCTTCTGATGCCTTAACAAGTGGAGTTAGGTCTGGCTGTTTATGATCATCAATTGGGGTTGGTACTGTAACAATATAAAAGTTGCAGTCTTTTAGTTCTTTTAAGTTTGTAGTATAACTAAGATAAGTGGCTTCTTCTAATTCTTCTGAACTACATTCTAATGTTGAATCTTTACCAGATGTTAATTCATCAATTCGTACTTGATTGATATCAAAGCCAACTGTTTTATTCTTCTTTCCAAACTCAACAGCAAGTGGTAAACCCACATAGCCTAGACCAATAATTGCAATTTTTAGATTATCGAAAGTGACAGACATTTTTACCTTCTATAAATTTATATAAATATTTTATATATCTCCGTTTTTATTCTCACGGAGAGATCTTTATTCATCTAAGGACAGTCTAATTTGCTACTATCCCTTGTATAATACAAGCTTCCCTACATCCCAAAAAAGTCTCAATAAATCCTTTTGTTACTATAGATACTCTAGAGGAACAGGGTCCATGCACGAGTTGTTAAAATATGAAATTACAGCTAAGTACCAAATAATACCATCTATCTAGAATCTGTATTTAACGCACATTTTAGCTGTCGTTTCTTCAACGTTCCTTTTAAATTCACCAACTTTATAAAGTTAATACACATTTGCCTGATCCTAGACAAATTCTCTGCAGCATGCTGAATACATTATCTTACTATCGTCTTCTTCTATTACGCAATCCAACCACCAATGCATACTTTCTCCCCCCAATGGCCTCTGCATAACTTACCAAACTCTTCTGCTGATAATTTCTTAGATGATATAAAATATCTAATACCTAAAGAACCTGCATTACTTTTGTTATCTTTATTATAAGTCACTGCTATGCATAAACTTTCTAGACCATCTCAATCAACAGAGAAGTCTCCAAATACTTTTGTAAATGGTACAACATAATAAGACCTAACCATTTTTCTCCCACGCTTACCTGCTTCTTCCACTTGCTCATTTATCACACTCTAAATGAACAAATTGAGCAAAATAAAATTTATTTAAACCATATTATATAAGCGTTCTTGGTTGCCTTTCACAACTAATAAGTAATCACCGTCTCTATTAATAATACCTTCAGTAATTGACCTCTAGCAGTCCATTGTATCAAGGCTAATAATTCTATTTTTAACTTTACTCTTTCAAGAGTTGTCGTTATTTCATTGCTTTTGAAATTTGATTTTAATTGACCTAAAAGCAAGCTTGTATCGACAGAATAAGCATTTACCATATGAGTAAAGTATTTATTTTACTATAGTTATATATTACTCTTAATGATTCCCCATCAATCGCTACATAAGTCGTATGTAATGATTTTTCATGCTGAATATAATTATACCACCGTGTAAAACAAACTGAAAACTCATCAGTGTCAACCACACTCACTGTTTTAGCGATGGTGCCATCCTCTTTCAAACTCTCTGAAGTTACGTAACCATTCTAAGTTACACTCATCAAAGACTTCTATTTCTTTCCATTCTTTGTTTTAGAAAGGTATAGGTTCACATATTCATAATAATTAGTAGTGATTTTTTAAAAAATTTCACTTCGATTTCTGAAAAACACTGCGTTTTATACATGTGCCGGCCCTGATTTACTTATCACTCTCATAACTGTAGTTATAATACCCATAGCCATATGAGCTACTCGCTTTCTTCTCTACTGCATTCAAAATAAAGCCTTTCACTTCTATACCTGCATGCTCAAATCGATGTCTTGCTACTTCGATTTCTTTTACTGATGTTTGGTCAAAACGACCAACCATTAGCGTAGTTCCGGCTAATGCCCCAACAATGCTAGGATCTGTTACAGCAAGTACTGGCGGTGTATCAATAAGTACTAAATCATAATTAGCTGACGCCCAATCAACAAAATCACTAAAGCGTTTTTTCATTAGTAACTCTGATGGATTCGGTGGTATTTGACCACGCGTCATAACATCTAGGTTTTCAACTTCTGATGCTTGAATTGATTGCTCTAACGTCAGTTTACCAGACAGATAATCAGATAAGCCATTATCCCATTGCATACCAAAGTAGCGTTGCATATAACCTTTACGCATATCTGCATCAACAACCAATACTTTTTGTCCTGTCTTTGCGAGTACAGCTGCAAAGTTTACTGTTACAAATGATTTACCAATATTTGGCGCAGGGCCAGTAATCATTACGACGTTGTTTTTCGCTTCCATCATAGCAAAGTGCATACTCGTTCGTAGGCCACGCAATGCTTCGATAGATAAATCAGCAGGGTTTGATTCAGCAAGTAAAGTTTCTAAATGCTGAACCTTTTTCTTGTTGTAACGAATATCCAACTTTTCTTGCCAGTTTGATTTTGGAATACTAGCATAAACAGGAATACCTAACGCTTCAATCTCATCAGGGCTTTCTACACCACGATGAAATGCAGCTTTAACTAATACTAAAGCGACACTAAACATTCCACCAAGTAAAGTAGCTAAAACAACGATTAATGATTTTCTCGGTTTAACGGCAGCAGAATACGCTTGTGCACTATCTAGAATACGTACATTACCAACTGTGCCTGCTTTAAGAATACTCAGCTCTTGAGACTTATTTAATAATTGAATATAAATCTGTTGGTTTAACTCAACATCACGTTGTAGACGCAGAACTTCACGCTGAGTCTTTGGTAGTTTTTGTACTTGTTTATTAAAACGTACTTTTTCACCAAGAAGGACATTACGCTTATCAAGCAATGATTTATAAGCTGGGTGATCTTTAGTAAAACGCTGACTGATCTCACTCTCTTTAAACGTTAACTCATTTAATTGAGCTTCAAGTTTTACCATGCCATCTAATGCGGCACGTGCTTCTAAGCTTAAGTCCACAGACTTGCGCTCAGCTCGAAGATTATTTAGATTATCTTCAGAATTGATTAGCTTTTCTTTAATACTAGGTAATTGTTGCTGTAAAAACGCTAAACTCTTCTCTGCTTCTGCACTATCACGAGCAATGTTTTGCAAAAAGTAGTTTTGACTGACATTATTAAGGATTGCTTGGATTTTTACTTTATTTTCACCTTGCAGAGAAAACTGGAGCACATTAGATTGTTTACCACGTTCACTAATGACCAACCCTTTCTGTAATCCTAAAATTGCATCAAAACGTGAGATTTTAGCTACATTAAACAGATCACCCGTTTGGCCATTTAGTTGCATGACAAATAAATGATAATCTTGTTTATCTGCTAACTCACCAACAACACCCGAAAGCACTTTACGCTCTTCTGCATCAAATAGGCTGTAAGTTCCTTTTTCTGCATCATCAAGCACTAAAGTAAACGTCGGAACTTCTATATAAGAGGGGATATCAAAACGACTGATCTTAATCGCTTTAACTTCACCCATTAAACGAGATAAGCCTTTACCAAAAAAGGGCATGTATTGCGGCGCTGCAATAGTGGTTAAGTTTAACTTATCAACCGTCTCACCTAATATCATACGAGACTTGATGATCTCGATTTCAGTCACTGCTGAAGATTCAGAAGAAAACATATCACCCATATCGCCTACAAGAGAAGACATACCGCCACCACTTTTTTGTTCTACTTGAACAAGGGCATCGGCTTTATAGATAGGTGTAGATAGAAGTGCAAAAGCGATACCAGCAATAGCGAAAATAGTAGTTATACTGATAATAATCCAACGACCATCGATTAAGTATCCAAAGAGTTTGGATAGATCGATTTCATCGGAAGAAGATGACTCTCGATTAGAATTGATTACTTGCGACATGGAGATTCCAATAATTATAGATAAGGGCTAATAGATACATGTTTTTAGGGGATAGTTCCTCAAAACTAAACCTACAACTTCTTCACCCACTCGTGGGCTGCTTTTTCTATTAATCCGTAAGCATGCTCAAACGCTTCTCGGCTTTGTCTGTATGGGTCGGGAATATCTTGTTGCCCTATCCATTGACCAAATAACATAGTTTTGCTTCGAGCTTCTGGCGCTAAGCTGGTTACTGCTTTTTTGTGACCAACTTCCATAACTAAAATTAAATCATACTCACGACAAACTGCACTAGTAAGTTGACGAGCTTGGTGCCCCCCTAAACTAATACCATGTTTAGCAGCGATTTCTGTTGCCATTACATCTGCAGGCTTATTGACGAGACGACTTTTTTCAACAGCGACCCCTGCAGAATGAATGATTTTATTTGGTAATAGTTCTTTTAAAAGATGTTCACCAGTTGGTGAACGACAAATATTACCGACACACACGACTAAAATTTTATTAAACATATTATGGCCACGTCTTAACGCGTAACGCGCCTTCGGTTAGCTCATTAAAGCCAGTGATTGTTGGCATTAACTGCATGATTAAACGGTTCCAGCGGGTGATTGGCGCTGCTGTTACGTAGACTATGTCGTAAGGTTTTAAATCGAATTCTGTACCTATAATAAGGGCTGAGGCATCTTTGATATTTAACTGGTAAATGTCCGCCATACTATCTTGTTTTTTATCTTGGCTTGTTGCTCTGATGACGAAGACACCGGTTGCGTCTGCGGCTAATTCGTTGATACCGCCGACACTGCTTAATGCTTCGGTTAGGCTCATGCCTGAGCGATCCATTTTCAGTAACTGTGGATTTTTCACTTCACCCATAACGAATACTTTTTGCGTATCGTTGCGTGGGACATGAATAATATCGCCTGGTTGTAATAAACGGTTTTGGGTTAAATCACCACGTTGCATTAATGCATAAAGCGATAAGGTTTCTTCTTTACCATTACGCGTTAAGGTCACATTACGCCAATCGGCATTTTCAGCTAAGCCACCAGAGCGGTTAACTGCATCAAGTAAGGTAAGAGGAATGTTAGTGATCGGCTGTTGGCCAGGTTGTGTCACTTCTCCGGTAACGTAGGTTTTCTTTGAGCGAAAGGCTGCAACGTTTACATCAACTTGTGGGCTTTCAATAAAACGCTTTAGTTTGTTCGATACAATCGTTCTGATTTCACGAACGGTTTTACCTTCTACTTTTACTGTACCGATATAAGGATAGAAGATCGTACCATCAGCATGAACCCAGTTACCTGATTCACTAGAGCTACGATAAGAACCGGCAGGAATGGTTAATTCAGGGTGATCCCAAATCGTCACATTTAATATATCGCCAGGTCCTACGCGGTATTCGTATTTAGCGATTAATGCTTCTAGTTCAGGATTAGCTTGTGCTGATGTTTTTGCTGTTTGATATTTAGCGACTTGTTGAGGGGTTAATGCGTATACATTCACTTCTTCCGAAAATTGCTCTTCGTCCTCTTCTTGCTCTTGCTCTACGGAATGCTTATTTGTTGTTGAAATATGCGAGCCCGGAAAAACGGTACAACCACCAAGAAGGAGCAAGGTTAACCCAGCGAAAAGTGGTTGGTATTTTATGTTCATAAACATGATTTCGACTTAACTAGTAGAATTTGGATACGCTACCGCCCGGAGGTATAGGCACATTCCCTCTCAGCGCAATAACATAAATTAATCATGAACAGCTGCTATATTAACAAAAACAACAATACAATGTTAGCCTCGCATTCGCAGAAAAACATCAACGCTTTTATAAATAACAGATATCAATTAGCCGCGAATTATACAGATCACCACAACAACAGCAAGCACAAAAAAGCAAGGATAGCAATGATAAATCTATCAATAAGCCACTTAATTGACACAATTATTACTTATGCCACACTTTTTTTTGTAAAATAATGCCTATATCGGTTTATTTTCACTTACTCTATAGAGAATCCTGTGTTATTTTGCACGACGTTTACCTTTCCTTGAGTAAACTTTAATCAACACTTCATCAAATAATAAAGGTTAATCTTATGAAAAAGACTGCTATTGCTCTTATGCTAGCTATGACTGCTGGTTCTGCATTTGCTGCTGCTGAAGCAACAACTGCTGCTTCGACTTCTGGTTCTGCTGCTGGTACTGCAGGCGCTTCTGCTGCTGCTGCTGGTGCTGCTTCAACTACGGCTATCGCTGTAGGTGCTGCAGCTGCAGTTGCTGTTGTTGCTGTTGCTGATTCGGGCTCAAACTCTACAACGACTACAGCTTCTAAGTAATTTAGTTTCTCGTTGTAGAATTAAGGGACGAGATTTTAGTGGCTAGGTTCTAGGCTCTACTTCTCGTCCCTTTTTACTCGTCCCTAGTATCTTAGACCCCTCTTATTTTTATAACCAAAGAGCCTCTTGTGTTTAAATATCTCACTATATTAACCAGCCTTCTCTTACTCTCCGCCTGCACTCAAAAGTTTAATGATGTGAATGCGACCCTTGATGAAGCACTCTTTGGTGCAGAAGATGTGGCATTAACTTCTGATAAAATCGCTGAATTGCCTTATGCGAGTAGTTTTGTTCGTATTAATGATGGTGCGCAGTTGTTTATGGTATTGGCGTTTGCAGAGCCAAACCCAGCAACAGGGATAATGCAGTTAAAATGGCTCTCTTCTGATAAAGCGATGATAGTGACTGAGAATGGACGTGTAGTAAAAACACTTGGCTTGGCTCAAGCGAATTTACAATCGATAGAGCCGAGTACTAAAACAGCGCCAAGTTTCGCTGAACTATTACAAAAACAAATTAGCAGAAATGCGAGCTATAGCTGGAAAACCACCAATCACTACCTTTACCACTATCAAGCTGACATCACTCCTATTATCTCTACCTCTGAGTTTATCTCCACCCCGTTATGGCAAAAGCAAACCAAGTTAGTCTATGAAACGGTCAATATTAAAAGTTTGGATACCTCTTTTACTAATCGCTATTGGGTAGATAAACAAGGCGATGTCGTAAAAAGCGTTCAATATTTAGGTCCCAAGTTAGGGAAGATTGAAATGACCATATTAAAACCCTTCTCTTTATAGGTGACTTATCATGCTACGTTTTTTCCTTTACTTTCTATTTATTAGTGCCTCTGCTATTGCAAATACAACTGACAGCGACACTCTAACGGTCACCTTAGATAAACAATCACTCCAATTAAACTACCCGCAGCCAACAAGAATGGTCACGGTACTTAACGATTATTACGCCAATACTGAAGATGACTTTTATCTGCTAGGTGCGGTATTAAGTAATGATGACAAACAACATGAGATTGATGATTTAAAAACTCAGATCATTAATCAACTCCAACAAGTTGAGAATAGCAAAGCGTTCGTTTCTCAGCTCAATACTTTCTCTTATACTTCTCGAGTTTTTACTTCTTTAGATCGCGATCGAGTTCGTATTAATAATAGCTATAACCCCCTTTTTTCTGGACACTACACATTAAGCACCTCGACAATACCCAACGCCATTACGGTTATTGGTGCGATTGAATCTGACTCTCCTATTGTATTACCATTAATAGAGCACGCCTCGGTTGATAATTATCTAAAGCAAGTCGAACTATCTACTCATGCTGACAACACTCAAATCGCAGTGATTCAACCTGGTGGTATAGTTCAAATCACCGAATTTACCATTTGGAAAAACAACCCTGTTTATTTAGCTCCTGGTGCTATTGTTTACGTACCTTTTTCCTCGTTACCGTCTGAATTAATCTCATTAAACGAGTCAATCATCCAACTTTTGCGCAATAAGGCATTGTGATTATGAAACCTTTTCCATTCACTCTTTCTGTCGCTACTAGCCTTGTCGCTTCTGTACTTCCTTATACTGTTTATGCGTATGAAGTCGATGAAACCCAATTTGAACCAGTCACATTATCTACCTCTCAAACTGATTTTGGTGGCGTTGGTTTAATGCAAATGCCTTCTGGCCGAATGGCTCCTGAAGGTGAGTTCAATATTGGGGCTAGCATTAATAATGAATACCATTTTTATAATATTTCATTACAAGTAATGCCGTGGCTAGAAACTACCATTCGATACACCATGACGCAGGATATGAAATACAGCAGTGATCCTGAATTCAGTGGTGATACTGCTCATACCGATAAAGGCATCGATTTTAAAATCCGTTTACTCGAAGAGAGCACTTGGTTACCTGAAACCTCTATTGGTATTCGTGATTTTGGTGGTACGGGTCTATTTGATGGTGAGTTTGTTGCTGCAACCAAGCGTTTTGGCAATCTTGATGTCACTCTAGGTATGGGTTGGGGCTATCTTGGACAAAGTGGCAATATTACTAACCCATTTTGTAAAGCATCAGACAAATACTGCTCTAGAGAGGCTAGCTTTAAAGGCAATGGTGGCAGTGTTGATTTCGAACGTTGGTTTAAAGGTCCTGCCGCTATCTATGGTGGTTTAGAGTATCAAACGCCTTATCAACCACTGCGTTTAAAAATAGAATATGACGCGAACGATTACAGCCAAGATTATCCTGTAAAAGGTGGCGTTGCAGATATGACTCAGCATACACCTTGGAATGTGGGTGTGTTGTATGGCTTTGGCGATTGGGGTGATTTGAAACTGAGCTATGAGCGGGGTGATACCTTAACGCTTGGTTTTAATCTAACCACCAACTTTAATACTATGCGTGCTATTTGGCGTGATGAACCCATTGCAGCTTACTCAGCCTCAAATGCAGAGTCAATTAATGAGGTTGATTGGCAACGAGTAAATCAGCAGCTTAATAACAATGCAGGTTATGAAGAGAGCCAAATCTATGCTAACGATAATTCCGTTACTATCGTAGCGACACAAACCAAGTATCGTGATGGTGATAAAGGTCATGATCGTGCTGTTCGTATTTTGGCAAATAATATTCCTACTACGATTTCAACTTACCGCATTATTGAAACCAATCAATCGATGCCAATATCTGAAACGACTATCGATGCAGAACAATATAAGAAAGTAGCAAACAACGAATATTTTCATGCTGATATTACCGATGCAAGTCAAACCGATGAGGTAACGTATACCCCTTCTGATGATGAGCTAAAAAGTAATAATTTAGAGCGTTGGGATTATTCAATCTCTCCTACATTAGCGCAATCTATTGGTAATGCAGAAGATTTCTATTTATACGCACTTGGTGTCAATACTGATGCATCCATCTGGCTAACGGATAAGGTTCAATTCTCTGGAGGTTTGTATTTTAATATTATCGATAACTACGATAAGTTTAATTACATCACACCACCTGATGGCACGGGTGATTCAGCTCCTCGTGTTCGTACTATGTTTAGAGCGTATGTTCATGATAACCCAGTACGCTTAAACTCACTGCAACTGACTTGGTTTGAAGAGTACGGTTCAGGTTTATATAGCCAAGCCTATGCCGGTTATTTAGAAAGCATGTTTGGTGGAATTGGTTCTGAAATAATGTATCGCCCATTAAACAGTAATTGGGCTGTTGGTGTCGATGCAACTTACATTAAGCAGCGCTCACCGGATAGTTGGTTTGGCTTTTACGAACAGGATTTCCAATCTGGCGGTACTGATGGCAGTGACTACACGGTAGTTTCGAGTGGCATGACGGGTTTTGTGACCGGTTATTATGCCCCTCAATGGTCTTTCTTAAAAAATACCTTATTTAAAGTCGGTGTAGGTCAATTCTTGGCAGGCGATAAAGGCACACGCATTGATTTCTCGAAGCAGTTTGATTCGGGTGTTATTGCCGGTGCTTACGCAAGCTTTACCGATTTATCAGCTGAAGAGTTTGGTGAAGGCAGCTACACCAAAGGTTTCTATATCTCGATCCCGTTTGACATCATGACGGTGAAACCAAGTAAGAACCGCGCAATGTTTAACTGGCAACCACTGACACGTGATGGTGGACAGATGTTGAATAAACAGCATGAGTTGTATGAGCTGACAGATGAGAGATCGCCGTGGTTTACGAAAAAAGGACTTTAGGGGCTAGTAAAAGCAGGGGCTAGGGACGAGTAAGAGCGGAAGAATCAAAGATAAGGTTCAGATCGCTTCGCTGGCAGAGTTCAGAGGTGTTGACTTTAAGTATATAGATTACCACTATTACCTCTGAACTCTGCAAAGGAGCTTACGACCGAACTGAATCCTAAGCTCCTAATCTTCTTTTCTAAACGCAAATCTAATCAAAACAATCGCGACACCTAACATACCGCCAAGTAGAGTTCCCAATACAGCTATCAACGCACGTTTTGGTTTATCACGACTGAATGGTTGCTCTACATTTTCTAAGTAACGGAAAGATTGAAATTTAATATTTCGATCAATTTTCATGTTTTTCAACATCTCTAGTTTTGCATCAATTTGCTGTAATTTTGGTTCTATAACTGTTAAATTTTCCAGCGACTTTAGAGCTTTAATTTTTGCATTCAGGGCTTGTGAGCCTAATTCAATCGCAAATAATTCATTACTTCCCATGTTTTGCATAGGTTTACTTACTTCAGCCGCTTTAGCTATCTCTAACGCATATTGAGAACGCTCAATTTCAACAGCTAATCTGTTCTTTGCTTGAGTTTCTAAGATATTTTTTTGTTGACGCAGTTCATTACGCTTACCATTAACCATCGCTTGAAGGTTATTCAACTCATCATTAAATACAATTGCTTTGACTGACGTAATATACTCATTTAATAATGTATAACTACTTTCTTTTGTCGTCGCTTGTAAGCTTATATTAAATGGAGATAACTCTGCTTTTTTATTATCAGCTACCGCACTTATCTTTTGAAACCATTCTGAATATAACTTACGAGTAGCTTCTTTCTTATCTGTGTCTGTGTCTGTGTCTGTGTCAAGTTTTGCTTTAAAAGACTGAAACTCGACACTTCCATCTAAAAATTTCTTTTTATTATTTGATGAATTATAAGCACTCACAAAGTTTTGAAATAACACTTCACTGTCAACTAGTGAATCCAATGCTTCACTAACTAGAACCGTTCCATCATCTTGGTAAATATCAAAGACAGGCTGAAACTGCTTTACTTGATCACGGTATTCCGCAAAGTTATACACTTGAGGAGCCATAATTTTAGCTTTTGATGACCACCACTCTTGGGCTGTAACTGCGTAGCACACAGCACCAATCGCGAATACCAAGGTACATAAAATAATGGTAAGTTTCCCTTTCCATAGCGCCATAAATAGTTCTTTAAGATCAATCTCATCATTCTGAAATGATGGCGGCTGAGGGTACTGCTGAAATTGTTGTGGTGATTGATTATTCATATTCTTCCAAATTTTGTTTTTGTTTTTGTTTTTGTTTTTGTTTTTGTTTTTGTTTTTGTTTTTGTTTTTGTTTTTGTTTTTGTTTTTGTAAATTATATACGAGTTTACATAGCTAGAGGCAATAAAAACAAGAAAAGAGTTCCGATCGTTTCGCTAGCAGAATTCTATAATCTACCCTTATAATGTGCTTCTAATTCTAAAATCTGTACTCTACCCTTCTCTGTCGCCATTGGTCTAACTACATTCAACATTTGCAACATACCTTGATAGATTATGTTTTCTGTTATCTCTTTGTCAGAAAGTAAAGCTGTCTGATAATTGATCCAACAAGAGGCAACTAAATGCAGGGTTTTAGTTAATGCTTGTAGCTCATCATCTTCAAGTGCTATTAGACCAGAATCACGAAAATTATTCATAATCGCTATTAAGTTATCGTGCAGTGCGAGTTGGGCTTTAGTATATTTTAGTTTTAGTTTTTCATCTCTGCTCAAAATATCAGGTAAATTGGCATAAAAAAAACGGTAGTTCCACATCAACTCAAAAATCGAATCTAAATAACTTAGCATGATCTGCACGCTAGGCATGTTCGATTGGTCGTCCTCCGCCATCGGCTTAAAGCGTATTTTTAGCTCTTGCGCGTAGTTATCAAAAATCCCATTAATGATCTCTTCTTTGTTTCCAAAGTGGTAATAAAGGTTACCTGGACTGATCTCTAGATGGGCAGCGATATGATTGGTGGTGATGTTTCGCTCACCGTTTTGGTTGAAAAGAGTTAAGGCACCGAGGATTATTCTATCTTTTGTTTTCATGTTCTTTCCGCGCCAATTGAATTCAAATATTTCAAAATTGTAACTGAAAAAATTATATGATACTAGATACTATACACTGAGCTAACTAGAGACTATAAGATCAAAAGCCCACTCTTCATTTTTTTCTCTTATCTTTTTGAATAATTGTTGCGATAATTTTTGCTATCTCTCGTGTTTCGTTAACTAAAAGAAGTGCAGGATCCTTTGGCATAATAGTAAAATCGAATCTTCTCCTTAAGCGTCTCTCGTTCCTCTCCCTCTGAGATATTTGAAGGCACAGATAACGAAGAACGCAGTATTTGATCTTTTAGGGCAAAATTTCTATTCCCTTCAAATAACTCAATAATATCGCAAGCTAATCGAGCAGAACGTTGCCATACCCTCAAATTTTCAAATAACACTTCATCACCCCTATTTTGTTTAATTTAATAACTCTTACCGATAGACGTAGCCACTCTTATTAGTTTCTAGCCACTCTAAACATCTCTAGCTATATAAAATACATAGATAAACTATCAGCAATGAACACACCAGCTCTTATAGTCTCTAGTCAGCGCAGCATATAGTTTCTAGCCTCCAAAATCCTCTCAAACTCCTCGCGCACGTTATTCTCCCCATGCACCACAACCACCTCCTTCCTTCCGTCCTCAATCCCATCAACAAACTTAATTAAATCTGCTTGATCGGCATGAGCTGAATAGCCTGACATGGTATGAATTTGTGTATTTACATCTATTGATTGATTATCTATCCAGGCGGTTTGTTTTTGGTTTTGCAGATCTCGGCCTAATGTGCCATGAGCTTGGTAGCCAGCGAGAATGATGCAAGGCTCTGCGGTGCTTTTTAGGCGATTGACGACTTGCATATGTTCTTTGTGAGTTTCTATGGTAATGCATTGTTCAAAGTTAAGCGGATGACGTTGAGTTTGGTTTTGGCTTCTTTACTCCACAGTTTTTTAAAGCGGCGATATTGTCTGGTGACTTTGTTGGCTAATGGGGAATCTAAAATAATAGGAATTTTTGATGGTGGATTAAATGCTCGATATCAAACAGCAGCTCTTGGGTTCTGCCCACTGAGAATGCAGGAATAATGATTGCGCCACCATCTTTTAATGAACGCTCTATTATTTCTTGTAAGCGTTTTGCTCTGGTTTCTACGCTGTCGTGAAGTTTGTTGCCATAAGTGCTTTCGATTACTAGTAAGTCGGCACGTTTCGGTGGGATTGGATCAGGTAATAATGGGGTATTTGATGGGCCTAAGTCACCTGAGAATACGACGACTTCATTATTGGGGAGTTTAATTTCGACATAGGCCGAGCCGAGAATATGACCTGCGGGTTGGAATCTTAAGAGCAGGTGCGAGGGGCTAGTTTTTAGGGACGAGGAAGAGAGGGAAGAATGAGAGCGAGAAGATTTAGAGTAAGAGCTTGAGTCCGATGATTTAACTGTAGAAGAAAGTGGGATTCGGTGCCACTGGTTATATGGGATGAGTTTTATTTGTTTTCTTATTAATTCTAATACTCTTGCTCTTTGGCCTTTATTTAGGCCTAGTTGTAATTTTAAGCCATCATCTAACATTAATGGTACTAGCTCTGCTGTGGCTGGTGTGCAGTAAATGGGTTGCTTGAAGCCTTTTGCTAATAACCAAGGTAAGCGACCAATATGATCTATGTGAGTATGAGTAAGAATTAATGCTTTTAGGTGTGAGATGGGAAATTCGATGTCGAGTTTTTTGTCATTACCATGCTTATCTTTCGCGTCTTTTCCTTGAAATAAGCCGTAGTCGATTAATATGCCGTGCTTGTTACCGTTGTTATTAATGTTGAGTTCGTGGCAAGAGCCGGTGACGCCGAGTTTTCCACCGTGGTGTTTTAGGTTTATTTCAAGGTTTGTGGTTTGGGTTGAATTTTTTGAGGGTGTTGGCATGATTACTCCATTTTAAATAAACTATACGCTTTGCTAACTGTATTCACTGCGTGACTAGAAGCTATAAAAGCCAGTAATACTGATTAATCAAATACATCACTAACTCATACATTCCAGAACTTAACTTTTATAACTCAATTTCTATTCATTAAGCATTCGATACTTAATCAATCCGCTTCATTCATTGTACTTACAACTTGCTTTTCGGTTCATATCTCATGAATTACTCACAACAATATGATCTTATCGTTTCTAGTTAGCGAAGCGTATAGTCTCTAGTGGCGACGACTCACTAATACATTGTCGAAAAATTACCGCTGCCTTTTACTCCTTTATTTGCTACAATCGAATCAATTATCTTAATAAATCGTGGTATCAAAATGATCATTGTAACTGGCGGCGCTGGCATGATTGGCAGCAACATTGTTAAGTCTTTAAATGACAAGGGCTTCAACGATATTTTAGTGGTTGATAACCTTAAAGATGGCAAGAAATTCAAGAACCTAGTTGATCTTGATATTACGGATTATATGGATAAAGAAGATTTCATTACGCAAATTATGGCGGGTGATGACTTTGGTACAATTGATGCTATTTTCCACGAAGGTGCATGCTCTGCTACCACTGAGTGGGATGGTAAATACATGATGATGAACAACTATGAATACTCTAAAGAAGTACTTCATTTTTGTATCGAGCGTGAGATCCCATTCTTATACGCATCATCTGCAGCAACTTATGGCGATACGGATACTTTCGTTGAAGAGCGTGAGTATGAAGGCGCATTAAACGTGTACGGTTACTCTAAACAACAATTTGATAACTACGTACGTCGCCTATGGGCTGATGCTGAAGCGCACGGTGAAACGGTTTCTCAAATTACTGGTTTCCGTTACTTCAATGTCTATGGGCCTCGTGAGCAACATAAAGGCTCAATGGCTTCGGTTGCTTTTCATTTAAACAACCAAATGAATGCCGGTGAAGATCCTAAATTATTTGAACGCAGTGATGAGTTCAAACGTGACTTTGTTTACGTGGGTGATGTGACTGCGGTTAATCTTTGGTTCTTAGAAAATGGCGTATCAGGTATTTACAACTGTGGTACTGGCCGTGCTGAACCGTTCCGCGCTGTTGCTGATGCTGTAATTAAACATCATTGTAAAGGCAAAGTTCAAAGCATTCCTTTTCCTGAGCATTTAAAAGGCGCATATCAGGAGTTTACCCAAGCAGATTTAACTAAGCTGCGTGCTGCTGGTTGTGATGTTGAGTTTAAGTCGGTAGCTGATGGTGTTGCTGAGTATATGGCGATTGTGAATAAATAAGGTTGGAGCAGAGTTCAGATCGCTGCGCTTGCAGAATTCAGATATTGTTGCGGTGATTAATTAATTCACAACATACTTCTCTGAATCCTTCAAGGGAGCCTGCGACCGATCTAAATTCTTAATCATTGGTATTACATGAAAATTTTAATTATTGGCCCTTCATGGGTTGGTGATATGGTGATGTCTCAATCACTGTATATCACACTTAAACAACAACATCCTGACGCTGTTATTGATGTCATGGCTCCGGCATGGTGTAAACCCATTTTGGAACGCATGCCAGAGGTTAATCAAGCGATTGATATGCCGCTTGGTCATGGTGACTTTGATTTATTTGGCCGTCGTCGTTTAGGTAGACAACTTAAAGCCAATAATTATACTCATGCTTATATCTGCCCTAACTCTGCTAAATCTGCGTTGATCCCTTGGTTTGCTGATATTCCAAAACGTATCGGTTGGAAAGGCGAAATGCGTTATGGCTTACTTACCGATTTACGTTCAAATAAAAAGTCTTTCCAGTATATGGTTGAACGCTATGTAGCCTTGGCTCATCCCAAATCTGAGATGTTCAATTCAAGTTCGTTAGGTGGATTGGATAATTTACCACATCCTAGACTTACTATTGATGTTGATATTCAAAAAGCCACACTTGCTAAATTCTCCCTATCTACCGATAAACCAATACTTGGTTTGTGTCCTGGAGCTGAATTTGGTCCAGCAAAACAATGGCCTGTTGAACACTATGCAGCAGTAGCAAATGAAATGATTAATCGTGGCCATCAAATATGGTTATTTGGTTCTGAAAAAGATAAAGAGACAACTGAAAGCATTAAATTTTTGGTCGATTCAGATAACCAACCAGAAGTATTTAACCTAGCTGGTGATACTAACTTAATTGAAGCGGTTGACCTGCTTGCTGCTTGTAAAACCGTAGTTAGTAATGATTCTGGCCTAATGCACATTGCTGCTGCTGTTGGTTGTCATGTTGTAGGTGTATATGGCTCGACTTCTCCGAAATACACACCGCCATTAGCAGAAAAAGTTGATATTGTAAGTACTGATATTGAGTGTCGTCCATGTTTCAAACGAGAATGCCCTCTTGGACATTTGAAGTGTTTGAAAGAATTAAAACCAATAAAAATCATTAACACTTTGTAGTAGCTTATATGTCTATATTAAAAAATACGTTTGAGTCAAAAACATACAGTAACATAATGCTTTTATCAGTTTTTATGTATACTTTTTCCGTTGTTCCATTTCCTGAACTAAGTGATTTATTCAGGGCTGCTTTTTTTACCGGATCATTAGGGATACTTTATCTTCATCGAGATAAAATATATAAAGAGCCTATGGTCATTCTTTTATTACTTACAATATTAATTCAAGTACTAAGCTGGGTGAACAGCTTAGTATATATACCTGACCTTGCTAATTTATACCCTAAGATTGATCGTTTAAGTAAGCTATTCATATTTATATTCATGGCGTATTGGCTCAAAGGAAAAATTAAAAATGTATATATATTATGGAGTTGTTACATTTTAGGCTTTTTGACTGGTTGCATTGTCCACTCTGAATTTATAAATGAATTTAGTTCCGGGCTACAAGGAATCCGAGTTGATTTCAATATTAAAAACGCTCAATATACGTCAATGTTTTCAGGATTAAGTTTTATATTCTGTTTTTTCCACTTCATTTTACTTTCATTTACGAAGAATTTAACAAGTAATATAAAAATAAGAATTACTTGTTCTATAATTCTATTTATTTTAAGTGTTTTATTTTTCACCATGATAATAATAAGCCAATCTCGTATGGTATGGCTAGCAATCTTAATAACTATTACTTTTCTTCCTCTTCTATTTTCCATTTGTAATGAAAAAATAAAATTGAAACACAGCCTGTGTGGATACGTAATCATATTATTTCTTATATTTTTTATAATAAAAGAAATTTCACCTATGGTTGAAAAACGTAGTGGCCAAGGTGATATGCAATCTATTCATAAAATAATTAACCTTGACACTAAAAATATCCCCATGAGTAGCGTGGGTATTAGACTCAACTCTTGGATTGAATCAATACCATGGATCAACTCTCATCCAGTCCTTGGCTTAGACTCTAATACTCCAGGGTTAGTAATTTCACAATCAAAATTATTCAATGACCGAATTAATGAAAATTTCCGAATAATAAAAGGATTAAGTCATCTTCATAATTTTCATCTTGAAATTCTTGTATCATATGGAATTATAGGCTTACTATTAATTTATGCGCTTTATATTAATTTACCTCGCTCATTATTATCTATAAAAGAACAACTACCAAATGCTAACTTATGGATATTTTTATCTCTTTGTTGCATAACCTATTGGTTAACGATAAATGCATTTGAATCATTTAACTCTAGAAATTATGGTGTTTATTCACATAATGTTTTCTTTGCTGGTCTTTATACTTTTTATCTAGCTATAAAACTAGATTTAAAAGATAAAGACACGGAATAATTTACTATGACATCCTCTATTCTTGTTGTCTTATATAATTGCTCATTAGAGCAATCCGAAACAATAAAAGCACTAGAACTAACAAAAGTTAATATTTTTGGTACGACATTAGTTTTGTATAATAATGGTCCAATAAATATAGATGACAGTTTAGTAAGTACTTTAAGTAATAAAGGATATAAATGCTCCATAATTCAAGATACTAGTAATAAACCTTTGAGCTACATCTATAACCAGTTTGTAAAAGAAAATCCAAATGACCACTACATTATACTGGATCATGATTCTAAATTAAGTAATGAGTATATTAATACCATTATGGGCAACAGCATCAAAGGGCTTGGTCTTCCTATCGTTAAATCTGCTGGTAAAATATGTAGCCCAAATAAATTCCCAAAAAAAACATCTGCTAGTTTTGGCCGAAGAGATAAGATTGTAGCTATAGGCAGTGGATTAACCATTTCTCACTCTTTCTCTGAGCTTATAATTCAAAAATATGGTAATTTATTTGATGAACATTATGCACTCTATGGTGTAGATACTTCGTTTTTCTTAAGAATTAGAAAACTGAAAGCAATAAATCAACTCAGTATTATTCCAGGGTTTGATCACTCACTGTCTCGTGATGAAAATGAATCAAAAAGCAAACAACAATTTAGAAAAATTGAAATGGGTTATCATACAGCCCTTACATTACGGCATTACCCTAGTTTTTCATCATTAAAACGCTTCAGAAAAGTGTTATTAGAAAGCTTTTCAAGCAAAAACAAAGAGCTAACTAGCATTCTTTTAAAGACTTTATTAACTGGTAAACACCCTCGTTGTAATTAATTTAAATATTTAGGAAAAACCATGCGAATTGCCGTTGTTGTTAATTGCTTAAAAATTGGAGGAATGGAACGCGTTGCTGTCAATTTAGCCGATGCGTTTTACAATGATGGCCATTCTACTGAATTAATTTATTTAAAAAACCGAAAAAAAGAAGTTAACCCAAGAAATAAAAATTTACCTGTTCATCTGTTTAATTTAAAAAAAGCTGTTTTATCAACGGGAATTGGGATTATATGGTTTTTTATTTGCAAAATTTTAAATATAGTTTTAAAAAAAACATTCCCTCTTTGGTTTGCTTTTGCTGAGTCTTATTTTTTTAAAAAGAAACTTAACCAATTAGAGAAAAAAAATGGACTCCCATTTGATTTGATTATCTTTAGGGGGCAAGGTACGTTTGAACATTTATGGAACTTACATGATCCTCGATATGTTTATGTTTGTGAAAGTGTGCAAACTAAATATAGATATGGAAAGTTATCTAAATATATATTCTCAAAATTATTTAATAATAGAAAAGTTATTTGTGTTTCTGATGGTGCATATGAGAGTTTTTTGGATTTAGTAACCACTCATTCAATTGAACCCAAAAAACACCTGATGATTTCCAATCCAAATGATTTTCAACAAATTGAATTAGAGTCCCATACGCCAAAACAACTTCATCATAATCCATACATTTTAGGTTTAGGTAGATTAGTTCCTAATAAAAATTTCTCCTTGCTTATTGAAGCTTATGATTATGCTGTTAGTCGTTATAACATTGAAGAAGACCTATTAATTGTAGGAGGCGGTAAAGACTTAGATTCGATACGGAAAAAAATTGTCGATCTTAATCTTACAGAACGTATTTATTTAAAAGGCCAACAATCCAACCCTTTCCCTTGGTATAAACAAGCAGAATTATTTGTCCTAAGTTCTAAATCAGAAGGCTTAGGTATGGTATTGATTGAAGCTTTAGCTTGTAAGACAAAAGTTGTATCCACAGACTGCAAAGGGGGAGTTAGACAAATTATGAATGGAAGTTTAACCCATTTTCTAGCACAGGAAACTCCGGAGTCTCTTGGTGAAAAGATATACTTAGCTTTACATACCGAATGGAACGAGTCATTTGATTCTTCTATAAAAGAGACACTGAATAATTTTGATGCTAAAACGATTATCAATAAATATATAAATGAGTTTTCAGCATGATACTTCGCTTTTTTTACACTATTTTGCTCTTTTTACTGTCTCCTATTTTACTCTACTCTTTATATAAAAAAAAAGATGGGAAGCCGCCATTTCATCTGCGTTGGAAAGAGCATTTTGGTTTTTCTCCTCCCTTAAAATCCAAAGAAAGGCCGATTTGGATTCATGCTGTCTCGGTTGGTGAAGCCATTGCTGCAGTACCTATTATTAATGCATTAAAGAAACAGAACCCTGCACAACCGATCCTTATAACAACGACAACTAGTACTGGTGCTGAACAAATCGAAAAACTAGGCGATTTGGTTGAGCATAGATATATGCCTATTGATTTTTGTTTTGCGGTTCGTCGCTTTTTAAAAACAACAAGACCTGAAAATATGCTGATCATGGAGACAGAATTATGGCCAAATACTCTGCATACTGTTGCAAAGTTTGGTATTCCTATTTCAGTATTAAACGCTCGTCTTTCTGACAAGTCATTCTTAGGTTATAAAAAAATACAGCCACTATTTAACCTACTAGGTAAGCACTTAACTCATATTTGTTGCCAATATCAAGATGACGCAGAACGATTCATTGCTCTTGGTATAAAGAATGAAAAAGTGCATGTTACTGGTTCTGTAAAGTTTGATATCGACATTACACAACAAATACGAAAATCAGGAATAGACCTACGTATACAACTTGGAGAAGAACGGCCTATATGGATTGCGGCAAGTACGCATAAGGGTGAAGATGAACAAATCTTAGCAGCTCACGCATCTTTAATAAATGACACTCCTAATGCGCTATTGATTTTAGTACCTCGTCATCCCGAACGCTTCAATTCAGTATTTGAACTATGTCAAAACTTCAATTTTCGCACGATTAAACGTACGTCTAAACAAACAGTAACGGAAAATACTCAAGTCTATTTAGGTGATACGATGGGTGAGATGTTGACGTTAATTGGTGCTTCTGATATCTGTTTTATGGGGGGAAGCTTACTTGGTGATAAAGTTGGTGGTCATAATATATTAGAACCAGTAGCATTGGGAAAACCATCTTTGACTGGTCCAAGTTATTTTAATTTTCAAGAAATTACCCAACAACTTATCAATAATAATACTGTTACCATTTCTCATAATGCTACGGAGCTAACTGATAGCCTTATTTCCATTTTTCAGAATGAACAATATAGAGATTTTCTACGAAAAAATGCTTTAAGTTTTATGAAAAAAAATACAGGTGCTGTAATGAAAACACTGCATCAAATTAATAAGATATAGGCGATGATGGAATGAAAGAAGTTAATTACGAATATCCATTAAAATCCACTTGGGAATGTTCAGTTATTATTTCGGATAGTGGTTTTGTGGAATGCAAGAATCAAGATTCATCTATAATCGACAACCACTCGATTTTACTGCGTTTCAACTATACATCGTTAAGCAAAAAGAAGCCTGGAGTCATTTCAGTAAATAATCATGTGTTATCGACCAAACAATACTTTGAAGCTGGCCAGAAAGGTATTCGATATTTAAATATTACGGGAATAAAAAACTTAAAAGACATCTCAATCACATGCAAAAACTGTAAAATATCTTCTAATAGTCAATTACTTGGTTTTAAAAACCCTGATCTAACATCAGGGCCAATATTAATTATTGCCCCTCATGCTGATGACGCAGAGCTTTCTGCATATGGCTTATATAGTGATCACGCTCTTAATACTTGGATCGCAACGATTAATACTGGCTCTAATTTACAAGGATTAGAACGCCAATATATTCAAAACTTAGATACTGACATTTCACTAGCTGAGAAACGTAAAGGTTATGTTCGAAGCTGGAACGCAATGACAACGCCTTTACTCGCTAAAGTACCTATGCAACAACTGTTGTCTTTAGGTTACTTTAACATTTCAAGTTCATCTGTACTGAATACTCCAAAAGACATTGTCTCACACCCTTCCATTTCTGATATATCTCCGAATAACTTTCGTCAATGGAATCATGTGAAGCTATCTAATGATACTCATAATATAAATAGTGGGGAGTCTCTAATTCAAGATATTATTGAACTTATTGAGCATATTAAACCTAGAACTATTTTGGTTACTCATCCTGAAATTGATCCTCACGATGAGCATATTGCCTCTGCTATTGCTTTACATTTAGCACTACAAAAAAGTACATTTATTCCTGAAAATATTCTATTTTATGTTAATCATCTACGAGGCATAAAACTATTCCCTTATGGCCCAGAGCATTCTAGAACAGCTCTGCCACCATGGTTTGGAAGTAGCTCATTACTAGGCGATAGCTCTTGTTATAGCCACGCATTGGCTTACTCAAAGCAGCAAGAAAAAGTCCTCGCTTTTGATACGATGCATGATTTACGTTCGAAAGATAGACTTGAGAAAAGACTTAAACGCTGGGTTAATCAGAAAATAAAAAAAAATGGCTACCAATATTATGGTAACCATAGTTATTTTCAAACACACATCAAAGCTGATGAAGTGTTTATCACCATAAATGGAGATGTTTTTAAAAACAAAACGTTTTATTAAAATATTTCATAAAAGCCTTCTTAATCAAGAAGGCTTCTTGTTACAACTGTTTATTTACTAAATCGACTGATCTGCTCTAGCGCTTCTTGAAGATGTTGATAATTTAATTGAGCATCTTTCATTGGTTGGTTTTTCTTATCAAGCAATTGATACTGGCCTGTCGCACCAACCTCTAAAATTGATTCTTTATCAATAATTGCATAACCACTGTAGTTAGATGACATGATCCAATTCCTATCTACATGCTTACCTAGTAAATCTTCACCTGCAGAATAATCTTTAATGTTATTAGTTATTCCTAAATAGTGTTTCATTAATGTTGGTGCTATATCTTGATGACTTGTTAAATCATCCGAACTCCAATCTAATGTTTTACTATTTACACCAGGAGCAATAATAACAAAAGGGACGTTTACTTGAGCATCAGTAAAGTTACTATTATGTCCCCAGAAATTCATACGATTATCATTCATTTCCTGTCCATGATCGCCTGTAATGATCACTATTGTATTATCTAAATCACCTGTTTCTTTTAATTTATCTAAAACTTGTTTTGCTACACTATCAACAAAGTGAACACTGGTTTTATAGCGATTAAAAAACAAGGTTGGATCGGTGTCATTGTTTAATTCTAAATAATTAATGTTATCTAGCATTGGTTCATAACGATGTGCGTAGTCTTTAGGGAAATCATAGCCATGCGGTGCATCATAGAATAAAAATGAAAATGCAGGTTTTGAGGTGTCACGTTCGTCATACCACTCCAACCAATCTTTAGTTAAGTCTTTATCTAACTCTGATGGTGAGTTACCTTCTGATTTGATTCGTAAATTAGGGATATTTTTAAATACAGTCTGATTAAATTCAGGCTTCTCAAGTTGCGCGGCTGTGAATATTCCCATTTCATAATTTAATTCTTGGAGACGATCAATCAATACTGGTGATTTTTGGTTCGCTAGAAAACCATGCCAATACGTTCCAGGAATACCGTAAAATAAACCAAAGATACCAGTCCGTGTCGCATTACCTGTTGCTATATGATTATTAAAAATCATCCCATCTTGTGCGTATTGCCACATGTTTGGGGTATTTTCAGCATTAAAAGTATCTGCACGCCATGAATCAATCGTTAAGATCATTATATTTATTGGTTTTTTTACAACTTCTTTTTGTAATGGCGCAAGTGGGTAATTTAAATCACTCTTACGATTAAGTTTCATCGCTTTTTGTTGAGCGATAGCCTCTTCATTTACCCAGCCATATTTTTTCATCATACTTGTTGATGTTGCAGGATAAAACACAGGTAAATAACGCTTAACGGTAGTCACTGGTTGATAAGCATTCGCTGCAGCCCATATATGAATACCGTGTGTTGCTAACAGTGCAAGGAACGTAATAAGAGCAAATTTACGGCCTAACTTATTTTGTGTTATCGCAGCTGGCTTTTCTAGCCATGAAATCAATAAGTATTGACCGACAACAAGTGCAATCACCCCGCCAATAACCGTTATCCATGTAATCAATGGAAAACTAACGACTTGCCCAGATAAAACTAATTCAAGCACAACCGCATTAATGTGGAACCGATATTGTGCAAACACTAACGTATCGATAAATAAGACAGCAATACCAAGCGAGGCTATGAATGCTTGAAGTCCATTTCTAATTTTACTATTTGAGATAAGGAGCATAGGAATTGCAACCAAGCCTATTAGCCCAGCAAGCAATACCATTTGGCTAAAAGTAGCTGATACTAAAAAGGTTAGTCCCAGTATATCTGTTGGAATTTCTGGTAAAAAAGCAAAATAACGAGTTGTAATCGCCATTGCAATTAAGCTATTTATTAATATAAACCAGCCATGACTATGAAGTTTTTGTTTAAAATTAGATATATTCTGCATAATTAACTCGGTGTAAGCCTTATCACCTGTACTGTAAATATTGAAAACGTTATATAATCTCGCACAGATTTAATGTGTAAATAAAAAAGGGAAATAACAATGAAAATAGCGGTCTTTGTTCCAAGCAGACCACACTTTGGTAACATTCTAACTCAATTACCTTTTTTCTGCGCATTAAAAGCTGAATACCCGAATGCAAAAATTGAAGTATGGTCAAAGTTCGAACAAAGCAAAGTGTTACTTACTGTGGATGCTATTACTTCAATTATCAACTATAAAAAGTTTAGTTTTTTTCGTTTAGTTAATGAACTTAAAGCTCATGAATATGATGCCGTATATAATTTATATTCAGGTTCAGATAAAGTACATGCCGCTATAAAATTAAGTCATATTAAACAATCATTTGGGCACAGTAGTAATACGTTACACAAGTATTGCTACCTACACTATCTTCATATAAATAAAGGTTTTCAATACATTGCAAATAGCCACCTAAACTTATTAAATAGCGTTAGAGATAAGAACTACAGACCTAACATTATCAAGTCTTTAGTTAATACTAACACCCAAAAAGAAGCCGTGGGATTAACCTTACTTCCAGGCGGTGGAGCTGGTGACTATAAACGATGGGCTCTAAAACATTATCTAGCTACTGCTGAACAAATTGCTACTCACTACCCTGAACTATCCGTAGTTAATTTGGTTCTTGGTCCTGATGAGAAACATTACGAAGAAAGCATTCCAAGTGAAATTGCGAATATTCCAACCAAAATTCATCATTGCCCTACGGTATCAAGCCTGATTGAACTAGCTTTGTCCTCTAAACTTTCTATTGCTAATGACTGCGGACCAACTCATATCTTTCAGATGTTAACCGTACCTCTAATAACACTATGGGGATGGAAAAACCCAGAGGCTTCTCCATACAACACAATGAATGAGTGGTTTTATTCACATGAAAACTCTTGGACTATTGCACCAAATGAAGAAGATAAATGTATTAATTCAATTACTGTCGATAAGGTTAGCGCATTAGCTTTAGCACAACTTAATCGACAATAAAGAACTGACTTACCTTGAATTCAAAACAAGGTAAGTTTATTCATTTAATCACACAATGATAAGGTACTTGTGAAAAACATAATCCAACCTGATCTTTATTAGAAAGTAAGGGCTCATCATTTAATGGCCACTCTATATTCAATGTAGAGTCATTCCACTTAATTGATATTTCAGCGTTCGGATTGTAATAGTCTGTACATTTATAAACAAATTCTGCTTCATCACTTATCACGTAAAAACCATGAGCAAAGCCTTCTGGCACCCAAAGTTGACGCTTATTCTCAGCCGACAAATATTCTCCAACCCACTGACCAAACGTCGGTGAATTTTTTCGAATATCTACGACAACATCAAACACTTCACCAGACACCACACGCACTAATTTCCCTTGCGTATTTTCTGTTTGGTAATGCAATCCACGCAAAATCCCTTTTTTAGATTTTGAATGGTTATCTTGAACAAATTGCGTAGCCTTACCTGTTACAAGCTCTTCAAACTGCTTTTGATTCCAAGTTTCCATAAAGAAACCTCGTTCATCACCAAAAACACTTGGCTCTATAATTTTCACATCAGGAATGCGGGTATCAATTGCTTTCATTATCTTAGCCTTTATATGCTTGGATATTCTTTAATGCAGCAGTCCAATCACTGGCTTTAATTGCAAAGTTCTTTGTGATTTTATCTGTACTTAATCGAGAATTAATTGGACGTTTTGCTGGTGTTGGGTATTGGTCAGTTGTAATATTTGTTAAGATCGGCTTATTTGAAATAACGGTTTGTTTAACCGCTGTATCAAAAATAGTTTCAGCAAATTCAAACCAACTCACATGAGGTAAGCCTGAGTAATGATAAATACCGTAATCAATCTCATTACCTCCTGTAATTCGCTTTGCTATTTGAACTAACGCATGAGCAATATCACCTGCGTATGTCGGACCACCAAATTGGTCTCCGACAATACTTAGTTCATTTCGAGTAGTGCCTAGGCGCAGCATGGTTTTCACAAAGTTATTGCCATTCTCACCAAACACCCAAGCAGTACGAAGAATAATGTGTTTATCACACGCATTAGCAACTGCAATTTCACCTGCTAATTTACTTTCACCGTAGACACCTTGTGGGTTTGTAGTATCAGTTTCTTGATACTCACCCACTTTATTGCCTTCAAATACATAATCCGTTGAAATATGCAGTATTGCAGCACCAACACTTTGTGCAGCTTGTGCTAAATAATTAGGACCATCACGATTAATAGCATAAGAAAGTTCAACTTCCTCTTCAGCTTTATCTACTGCAGTATGCGCAGCAGCATTAATAATGATGTTTGGTTGAAACTCAGCTACTGCATTATTTACCGCCTCTTGATTTGTAATATCAAGATTCTCTTTATCAAGCGCTAGTGCGATTGTATTTTCATCACCAGAAAGTTGTTGAGTTAAACAATAACCCACCTGCCCGTGACAACCTGTAATCAATACTCGCATTAGCTCGCCACCTTCTTCTGATTTTCATTAACTAGGCGAGTTAAATATTGCCCATATTCATTTTTCATCATTGGCTTTGCAAGAGCTAATACTTGTTCGTCATTTAACCAACTATTTCGCCAAGCAATCTCTTCTAAGCATGCTACTTTTAGCCCTTGTACATTTTCAATGGTTTGTACAAACGACGATGCTTCATGCAAGCTCTCATGAGTACCAGTATCTAACCACGCAAAACCACGACCGAATAACTCAACACTTAACGAGCCGTCATTTAGGTACATTTCATTTAGTGTGGTAATTTCAAGCTCACCACGATGTGAAGGCTTGACTTGCTTTGCCATTTCTACCACTCGATTATCATAGAAATACAAACCTGTTACAGCATAATTTGATTTTGGCGTTTCTGGTTTTTCTTCAATCGAAACCGCTTTCATCTCTTCATCAAACTCAACCACACCAAAACGCTCAGGGTCTTTTACTTGATAACCAAATACCGTAGCTAAACCTTGGTCTGTTAACTCTCTAGCTCGAATCAGTTGTTGACTAAAAGACTGCCCATAGAAGATGTTATCACCAAGCACTAAGCACACACTGTCATCGCCAATGAATTCCTCACCAATAATGAACGCTTGTGCTAAACCATCAGGGCTTGGTTGAATGACATACTCTAGGTTAATACCAAAATCTGAACCATCACCCAATAAACGTTTAAAACCAGCATTATCTTCAGGAGTGGTGATAATTAGAATGTCTTTAATACCCGCAAGCATTAACGTCGAAATTGGATAAAACACCATTGGCTTATCGTAAATAGGCAAAAGCTGTTTTGATATACCACGAGTCAGTGGGTATAAACGAGTACCAGAACCACCTGCAAGTACAATACCTTTCATTATTTAGCCGCCTTTTCAATTACTGTAGACTCTGAAGATGTGCCTAAACGCTCTCTTGCATAAGAACCATCTAACACTCGTGACCACCATTGTTTGTTATCTAAATACCATTCAACAGTTTTACGAATACCTGATTCAAATGTTTCTTCTGGTTTCCAACCTAGCTCACGCTCAATTTTCGACGCATCAATTGCGTAACGAACATCGTGTCCAGGTCGGTCTGTTACATAGGTAATTAAATCAAGGTATTGGTTAACCCCTTCTGGTTTATTAGGGGCTAACTCTTCAAGCAATGAACAAATGGTCTTAACTACTTCAATATTCGCTTTTTCGTTATGACCACCAATATTGTAAGTTTCCCCTACCTCACCTGCAGTAACTACTTTGTACAAAGCACGCGCATGGTCTTCAACAAACAACCAATCACGAATTTGCATACCATTCCCGTAAACCGGTAATGGCTTACCATCTAGTGCATTCAAAATCATTAATGGAATAAGTTTCTCAGGGAAGTGATACGGACCGTAATTATTTGAGCAGTTGGTTACTACTGCCGGTAAACCATAAGTACGTAACCAAGCTCGAACCAGATGGTCAGAAGAGGCTTTAGATGCAGAGTATGGGCTAGAAGGTTCATACGATGTTGTTTCAGTAAACAAGTCATCTGTACCTTCTAAGTCACCATACACTTCATCTGTTGATATATGGTGAAAGCGAAATACTTGTTTTTTATCATCAGACAAGGTATTCCAGTAAAAACGCGTTGCTTCAAGTAAGGTATAAGTACCTACAATATTAGTTTCAATGAATGCTGCTGGGCCATCAATAGAGCGGTCAACATGAGATTCTGCTGCTAGGTGCATCACAGCATCTGGTTTATGCTCTAAAAATACTCGGTCTAATTCAGCTCTATCACAAATATCAACTTGTTCAAACGCATAACGCTCATGAGAATCAACATCAGATAGTGATTCTAAATTACCCGCATAAGTCAATTTATCTAGGTTAATAACGTTATCTTGTGTGTTACTGATAATGTGACGAACAACCGCTGAACCGATAAAGCCTGCACCGCCTGTAACTAATATTTTCATGTTTATACCTTAATTTTTAATTACCAAGTAAATGGTTCCACTCTTTACTCGTCCAATAAATATTCTTTTTATTCACTTCTTTTACAAACGAGCGTTTTAATCTATCCCAGTTATTTTGCTTCCAGTCATCGCCTTTTTGTTGATAGCACTTATCAAAATCAATAATCCAGACACTCTCTTTATCATCAATCAAAATGTTATGGATATTTAAATCAGTATGATTGACTTGAACTGCGTGCATTTTACGAATTTCATTACCAATCTTTTGATATATCTCTTTTGATAATGGTTTTTCTTGCAAAATCGCAACCAAATCACGTGCATTAGGTATCTTTTGACTTAATAAATCAGCTTGATAACAAAAGATTCGCTTTACTACTTTTGCTGCTATTGGCTTTGGTACATTAACATCCGCTTCTATTAACGTATTTAAAAGCTGAAACTCTTGGTAACTGCGTGTTTTTTCCCAACCTGTGAATATGTAATGATCTTTAATTAGCTTCCCAAACAACCCACCACGACGATAATGGCGCAATGCGGCATCCATCTTATCAAGAGCTACAAACCATGTCGTTCCTCGCCCTTGGGCTGAACCAATGACTTTATTTTGCTGTTGCCAATATTCGGGATCACAACACTGCTCTGGTAAGTCAGTTAAGATTGAGTCGTCATACCAAATGGTTTGTTTTGTTGTTTGGATTATTTTCATATAAAAACCAAGAGTTCAGATCGCTTCGCTTGCAGGGTTCAGAGGTATTCGCCGTTATTACGAAAATAACAGCAACTCCCTCTGAACTCTGCAAGGGAGCTTGCGACCGATCTGAATCCTGCGTGTTTGCCATTTTACATTTATGAACGTTAATAGCATAATTCTACCTCATTCTTTTTGGGTAAACATCCTTATGGCTTTATTCACTTCAGCCCCTGACTCTTTATGTATATTGCGCTTATCCGCTATCGGTGATGTATGCCACGCTATTGCTGCAGTTCAAACAATTCAAAAAGAGTGGCCAAGTACCAAGATCACTTGGATTGTCGGAAAGGTAGAAGCACAACTGATCCATGACTTACCTGGAATTATGGTGATCCCATTTGATAAAAAGTTGGGGTTTACTGGAATGAAGGCTATTTGGGAACAATTAAAGGAACAGAAGTTTGATGCATTAGTTCACATGCAATTGGCACTACGTGCTAGTGTATTAACTCTTGGTATAAAAGCTAAATATAAAGTCGGCTTTAATCGAAAACGCGCTAAAGAAGGCCAGTGGTTGTTCACTAATCGCAAAATTAAAGATACTGCATCGACACATGTTCTCGACAGCTTTTATTCTTTTGTCGAATATTTAGGTGTACCTAAAAGTAAACCAACCTGGAATATTCCATTATCCAACGCAGATTTATCTTTTGTTGATGAACATATCCCAACAAATAAGCCTTATGTGGTAATTTCTCCTGCAGCAAGTAAAGATGAACGTAATTGGCTCACTGAGCGCTATGCTCAACTGACTGATTGGTTACATACACATGGTTACCAAGTGGTGCTTTGTGGGTCGCCAAGTGATCGTGAAAAACAGCTTGGTGACAATATTGAATCTTTAACTCAATTACCTATTATTAATTTGATTGGTAAAACTTCATTAAAACAGTTAACTGCGGTATTAAATAAAGCACAGGTTGTAATTGCCCCTGACTCGGGTCCCGCTCATATTGCTACCACACAAAATACACCTGTTGTTGGATTGTATGGTCATAGTAACCCAAAACGTACCGGGCCTTATAACAGCTTTCCTTATGTGGTTAGCGTGTATGAACAACACGTAACAACACAACATGATAAAACGATTGATGAATTAAAGTGGAGCACTCGCGTCAAAGGCAACCATATAATGCAAGATATTAGTCTTGATATGGTAAAAACTCCCTTAAAAACCTTACTCAATTTATAATAATTAAAACACATTACAATAAACAAGGCGCACCTATGATCACTGGCATTGTTATTACTTTAAACGAATCAAGAAATATTGTTGAATGCATTCAATCACTACAGAAAGTGTGTTCTGAAGTAATTATTGTGGATTCTAACAGCACAGATAATACCGTAGAGCTTGCAGAGCAGCTTGGAGCTAAGGTTATCACTCAAAGTTACCTTGGCGATGGTATTCAAAAAAATGTTGGCCTTGATTATGCCAGCAATAATTGGGTATTAAGTTTAGATGCAGATGAACGTTTAACCGACGAAATGGAGGGTGCGATTAAAGCATTAGATTTAACATCGACGTCTCATGATGCATTCGCTTTCCGCCGCCGCAATTACATTGGTAGTCGTTGGGTTAAACAGTGTGGTTGGTATCCTGATTTCTGCATTCGCCTTTATGATCGAACAAAAACACGCTTTGCTGATGTAAAACAACACGCATCAGTTCAAGCGAAAAACCCAGATCGTATTAATGCCGATATTATTCATTACTCTTTTGAAAACCTAGGTCAACTATTTGCAAAACCAGGCCGCAACTTTAGTGGCCGAGCTGCGAAAATCATGTATAAAAAAGGAAAGCGCGCAAATAGCTTTTCTCCTTTTACTCATGGCTTAAATGCATTTATTCGTAAGTATGTTTTCCAAAGAGGCTTCTTAGGTGGTGTTGATGGTATGACAGTCGCTCTTAGTTCTGCAATTAATAGCTATTTAAAATACGCCAAGCTACTTGAATATCAACGTGACCCTAAAGTACTTGAGAACGAAGATTTCAATAAGGTTTGGTAAACACTATGCATATTTGTCATGTAAATTTAGCCTCTGGTTTTAGTGGCGGAGAACGCCAAACTTTACAGTTGATTACTCGTCAGCTAAAGGAAGGCTATCAACTTACTGTTGTCGCAAACCCTAAAAGCCCTTTTGTGGCCGAAATCAAAAAACTGAATTGTAAGTTAGTGCTTGCTAGTCACTTTTCAAAACAGCACAAAAAATCAATAACTGAGCACTGTGACGTTATTCATGTGCATGAAGGACGAGCTATTTACTGGGCGCTAATTCAATCTAAGCGCTTTGGTGTGCCTTATATTGTGACTCGCCGGATTGATAATCCACTGAAAGACAAATGGTTATCAAATATTGCTTATTCAAATGCTACAGCTCTGGTTGGTTTAAGTAATGAGATCGTATCTAAAATTAAAGAACGTCATCCAGACAAGGTTATTTATAAAATCCCAAGCTCACCTGTTAGTTACTCGGTAGAGCAAGAGAATGTAGATACTATTTGGCGTCGTTTTTCTAATCAATTTTTAGTGATTCAAGCGGCAAACTTATTGCACCATAAAGGACATCAGACAACTGTTCAAGCCGCTAAGTTACTTCAAGATCTAGATTCTAACATTCACCTTGCTTTACTTGGTGATGGACCAGAACGAGAAAAACTAGAAAATTTAGTAAAAGAATACGATTTACAGAATATCTCCTTCTTAGGGAAACAAAATCGTATGGGGGATTGGTTTGCGGCTGCAGATTTACTGATCCACCCTTCTTACAGTGAAGGATTAGGCTCTGTTATTTTAGAGGCGATGGGCGCTAAACTACCAGTTATTGGCAGTAATGCAGGTGGTATTCCAGATATTATTGATGATCTGGAATCAGGTTTATTAGTGAAAGCAAAAGATGCTCAAGCTCTTGCTAATGCTATTTATCAAGTAGCGACAGACAAACCTCTACGCAATAAATTGATTATTGGCGGACAAGAAAAACTTGCTATATTTGACATAAAGCATACAACTTCTCTTTATCGTGATATTTATCAAACGATTATTGATGGAAAAAAATAGCTATGGCAACTCGAGTTATCTACCCCGGAACGTTTGATCCAGTTACAAATGGACACTTGGACTTAATTAAACGCACTTCAACTATGTTTGATCACATCATTGTCGCTGTTGCTGCTAGTCCAAGTAAAAAAACTCTATTTACTCTCGATGAGCGCGTTGAATTAGTAAAACAATCGGTATCTTCATTAGATAATGTGACTGTCGAAGGCTTCTCTGGACTAATGGTTGATTTTGCTAAACAAAAACAAGCAAACCTATTGGTTCGAGGCTTAAGAACAACGATGGACTTTGAGTATGAATTTGGCTTAACTAGTATGTATCGTAAATTGATGCCTGAATTAGAGAGTGTTTTTCTTACCCCCTCTGAAGAATTTGCTTTTTTATCTTCAACAATCGTAAGAGAAGTTGCACTTCATGGCGGTAATGTAGAAGAGTTTGTACCTAACTGTGTTAACGCTGCATTAGAAGATAAATTACACTCTTAAGACTCTTAACTCTAAATACATATTTAAGTCCTCACAAAAAAGGCCATTCTAATATGAATGGCCTTTAATATAATTTGTATCAACTTGAGAAATCACACCAAGCTAATAGACGTTAATGTGTACCTTTCACTTGGCCATTAATATATAAACTTTGTAATTTATGATATTCATTACCTAACTGCTTATCGTCATTTTGAATGGGTTCATTACTCACTTCTAATTCTTCAATCCATTGATATAGCTTTTCAGGTTTGGCATTTAAATAAATACCATCTCTGGTAAACGTCATTTCAGGATTATAACCAAATCTTGCTGCATTATCTGTTCCCAATAAATTACGCCCGCCTAAACTGTAGTAATTAGCCTCTGAAAGACTAAATGCATACAAGGTTGGAAAAATATCTTTATGCGAGCCCATTCGATTTTTATCATATTCATTGGGAACTTGCTGTTGGATTTTCATCGGTACATATAAGTAAAATGGTACCGCATGAATAATAGGAAGATCATTAGGGTAAGACATTGTAAAGCCTCTTAAACGATGATCCCCTGTTGCAGCTATCAATGTTGAATCACCTAGTGAGGATTGTTTAATATCCGAAATAAACTCACCTAATGCATTATTGGCATATTGATAAGTTTCAGATAATCGAGTCGCTTCTTCTTTAGTAGATCGCATTCGATTCACCAAACGTTCGCTTACCTTAATTGGCTTTACATCATAATTTTCTGGTACTTCATAAGGAGTGTGGTTTGTAATAGTTAAGATATAGATCATAAGAGGCTGAGTAGCTTCTTTTAACTCTTTTTCTGCTAGTTTAAAGGCGTATTCATCTGAAAGGCCCCATTCACCACGAAATTCCTCTGCTTCAGGAAAAGCTTTTAAGATGGCGTTTTCATCTAAGATCTCATCAAAACCTTGAGATGGTAAATAATTAGCGACATTACGCCACATACCATTGGTGGCGGTAATAAAAATCGTTTTATACCCTGCAGCTTTATAAGGACGGGCTGCCGCTGCTGCGACTTCTACTTTTTGAGCAGAAGAGTGACTGATAGTAGGAACATTACTTTGTCCTAGCATATTCACTAACGTATTAATGGTCGCCGTTGTTTCCGCTAAAAATCGCTTAAAAACAAAATCAGACTCAAAGGCTGGTCGCAATGCTCCTAATAAGTCATTTTCTGGATAGTTATCTTCAACAAGAACATTAGTTCCCATACCTTCCATTAATGCCATAACAACATGAGGTTTGTTCTCTGCTAAATAAGCATTATAGGGTGTCGTAAACTGCCCCGTAGGATTACCAACCACCTTGGTAAACTGAGCTTCAAGATCAGCTTTACCTACTGAGTGAAATTTATTCTGTTTTTTATAATCACTTTTCGCCCACTCAAGTGCGATTAACCCATTAGGAGTGATACTGTTAAGCACTTTATAATCTGAAACTTGCGCGTGATAACGTTTTAATGGATGGGAGCCTAGCGTGCCTCGTGCAAAGAAGAATATCGTCAAGATCATCACAAAAACAGAGACAGAAGTGATTACTTTGTGTTGTAGTTTCCATTCCCATTGCTGCATTTTCTTTACTGCAGTACGTACAACAAAGGCAGACAAAAAAGCCACTATCACACTACTAATAAAAGACAATAAAATAGGGTAATCAGTCCAAGCATTGGCTAATACGGCCTTAGTATCATCATCTGCTAATCCAAAGATAAATACATCAATGTGATTACCATAGGTAAGGTAGTAGTAATAATTACCAATGGAAAAACCAGTAACAAGGAAAAAGATAAGCCCTGCGTACCAAGGGATTATTTTTGAAAAGACACGATAGGCTTTTGGGAAAATAGCGAGAACCAGACCAATGAGCAATAAAGGTGCAAAACCAATCACTACTATTTTTAAATCAAAGCGTAAGCCGGTAAATAGTGCACGCCATAAATCAGTACCTCGATGCGCAAGCTCTGTTGTGTCGACAATATTGGCTAAAAACACCAAACGGCCAACCGATAATATAATTACTGCGATAAAAACAGATAACCAAATGGTTCTACTGAGTTGTTTGAAATTTTGTTGAAAGTTCATGGTTTCTCTATTTTGTTTTAGGTAATGGTTGGCACTTATCACACCAAAATGTATTTCGTTGCCCTATTTTCTCTTCTTGGATGAGAGAGTTGCAACTTAGGCACGGTTTATTGGCTCTACCGTAGACATGCAATTCTTGTGCAAAGTAACCTGGTTTCCCGTCAACTTGGTTAAAATCTTTTAGGGTAGTTCCACCTTGTTTAATCGCGGTTTCGAGTACGATTTTTATTTCACTCACTAATCTTTGTATTTGTTTTGGCTTCAATTTACCTACTGGTGTCTTAGGATGTATTTTTGCCATAAATAAAGATTCGCTGGCGTAGATATTACCCACCCCCACCACAACGGCGTTGTTCATAATAAACTGCTTTACGACGACTTTTTTATTCTTTGCTTTTTCTGCTAGATATTCCGCATTAAATACATCGGTAAGTGGCTCAGGACCAAGCTTAGCAAGTACATCATGTGATACGCCTACTTCAGAATATAACCAAGCACCAAATTTACGAGGATCGTTATAGCGAAGAAGTTTACCGTTATCTAATACAAGATCCACATGATCGTGTTTTGCTGGTGGGATAGTCTCCTCAAGTATGCGTAGACTACCAGACATACCAAGGTGAATAATAGCTGTGCCTTCTGGGGTATCTATCATTAAGTATTTAGCACGACGGCGGATGGATTGAATTCTTTGCCCTACGAGTTTTTGTAGCTCTTGTGGGATCGGCCAGCGCAGCTTCTCGGTCCTCACCGTAATCGCTTTGATAGTTTGACCTTGTAGGTGTGGTGTTATTCCTAATCGGCTGGTTTCGACTTCTGGTAGTTCTGGCATTTAAGATCCTTTTTAAAATAAGGGTTCAGATCGGTCGCAAGCTCCCTTGCAGGGTTCAGAGGTGAACATTGTGATTTCAGCGTATGATATTTGAAACTAGAGACTAGCAACCCCTCCCTGCCTCCCCTTATGTTTACTTTATCAGCCAAGTAACTATGCCGATAAAGGGGAGGAGCTAGAAGCAACTTCCTCTGAACTCTGCAAGCGAAGCGATCTGAATTCTAGCTCTTACCTAAACAAATACCCTTCTTCCGCACTCACCGCTATCCATTCACCCTGCCAGTTCTGCATCATCCAGAAATTCGGCGCTTGGTAAATAGTCACACGCTGTGGTTCTTCTTGATCTGCAAACCACACTTCTACCGTGTTTGGTGCTGGTAATTTGGTTTTGAGTACTTTCACTGATTCTTCGTTTAGTACTGTACCTTCAAGAGTAAACCAGCGTTTAATCAATTGGCTATCTGTTTTTGACGTATCGGAAGTAAGATCATAATCTGCAAAGTGCATTTTTTGGATGGCATTAACACCTTCAAATAAAGGCTGTACGCCTGTTATCGTTTCTACTTGTTGTTCTGGTTCGAGTAAGTAGGTTTTGATTAGCTGAGGGGCTTGTAGGACGCCAATGAAGAGTAATACAAAGATGATCAGCATATTGTTGTATTTACGGCGTGATAGTTTTTTCATTTTAAATCCTTTTTTAAAAGCAGAGTTCAGATCGGTCGCAAGCTCCCTTGCAGAGTTCAGAGGTGAACATTGTGATTTCAGCGTATGATATTTGAAACTAGAGACTATACGCTTCGCTAACTAGACCACTTCGCTCCTATAAAAGCAAAAAGCGAAGGATTCAGGATTCAGGTTTCAGGAAAGGCAAAAGCAAGCACACCTGAAACCTGCAAGCGCAGCGTATAGTTTCTAGTTCTTTACTAGCAACCCCTCCCAGCCTCCCCTTATATTTACTTTATCAACCAAGTAGCTATGTCGATAAAGGGGAGGAGCTAGAAGCAAGCTCCTCTGAATTCTGCAAGCGTAGCGATCTGAACTCTAGCTCTTTCCCTGATTTTAACGCAAAAAAAAAACCCAGCAACAAGGCTGGGTTTTCAATATTATCAAAGTTGCAATCAGTAATAGAATTACTTGATTTTAGCTTCTTTGTAAAGAACGTGCTGACGTACAACAGGATCAAACTTTTTGATCTCCATTTTACCAGGCATGTTACGTTTGTTCTTATCAGTTGTGTAGAAGTGACCAGTGTTAGCAGTTGATACTAACTTGATTTTCTCACGTGCGCCTTTAGCCATTTTCTAGATCCTTTTAAACGTTCTCGCCACGAGCACGCATTTCAGAAAGAACGACATCGATGCCTTTCTTATCAATGATACGCATACCTTTAACGGTTAGACGAAGTTTAACGAAGCGTTTTTCGCTTTCTACCCAGAAACGATGAGTTTGTAGGTTCGGCAGAAAACGACGCTTGGTGGCATTTTTTGCGTGTGAGCGGTTGTTACCAACTGCAGGACGCTTACCAGTTACTTGGCATACTCGGGACATTGCTGTCTTCTCCAAATCGTTTCAGCTCGATATCACCTTGGTGGCAAAAAACCACTATTAATTCCAAATGAAATTAATAATTCAAGGCTATCAAAGGTCGCGCATTATACTAACTGAATGCGCATTGCTCAAGACCCTAATGGGTCATTTTTACTATTTTTTGTGTTTTTTTTATTCAATTGCTTAAAAAAACACTCAAATCCATCCTCTTTCGGCAAAAGAGACTATTTCTCCATCACCAATCACAAAATGATCGAGGACTCGGATATCAACCAATTCTACTGCATCTGAGATACGTTTTGTTATCCTTCTGTCAGCTTGACTTGGCTCTGCGACACCAGATGGGTGATTATGCGCTAAAATGATGGCGGCTGCATTATAATCTATCGATCTTTTTACAACTTCTCTTGGATAGACCGCTGCAGCATCGATTGTTCCTTCAAATAATACCTCCCCTTTAAGTACTCGATGTTGGTTATCAAGAAAAAGTACATAGAAAGCTTCTCGATGCCGATCTCTTAATATTCGTGTTAAATAACGCTTGGTGTGCTCTGGACTGGTGAGCGCATCTTCCTTTTCCATTTTTTCAAATAAATATCGCTCAGTCATTTCAACGACAGCTTGCAACTGGGCAAACTTTGCCGAGCCTAATCCTTTGTGACTGCAAAATTCACTTTCGTTCGATCCTAATAATTTTCTTAAGGATCCAAATTCTTTTAATAACTTGTCAGCCAGTTCAATCGCGTTCATTCCTTTGATACCAGTGCGAAGGAAGATAGCTAGCAACTCTGCATCGGTTAATGACTTTGGCCCTAGGGCAAGTAACTTCTCTCTTGGACGGGATTCCTCTGGCAAATTCATTAAAGACATAAATGACTCATGTGATGATTAATATTTATACAGGTTACAATCAATCCTCTGACCTTACCTTTCTCCTTCCCTAGCCTTCGGCCTGCTTCAAAGCTTGATTGCAATTATGTTTTTGCTCATTTACTTGCATCAAGAGATTGAAGTGCATCACTCTGAAAAAAAATTATGATATGGTTAGCGCATTAATGGTGAATCACTTAAAGGTAAGTCGCGTCATGGCATCTCTCTCAGGAAAACGTATTCTTCTTGGTATTAGTGGCGGCATAGCTGCTTATAAATGTGCAGAGCTCACTCGTCGACTTATCGAGCGTGGCGCTGAGGTTCGTGTTGTGATGACAACCGCAGCCAAAGAGTTTATTACGCCTCTGACAATGCAAGCCGTCTCTGGTCACCCTGTTGCTGACAGTTTATTAGATCCTGCTGCAGAAGCGTCGATGGGACACATTGAACTGGCTAAATGGGCTGATATCGTATTACTGGCTCCTGCTACTGCCGATTTAATCGCAAGAATGGCAGCTGGCATGGGTAACGATTTAGTAAGTACTTTGGTGCTTGCGACGGATTCACCTATTGCCGTTTCTCCGGCGATGAATCAACAAATGTATGCCAATCTAGCGACTCAAGAGAACATTGCGACCCTAGCTCGCCGTGGTATGCATATTTGGGGTCCTGCAGCTGGTCAGCAAGCGTGTGGTGACGTTGGGATGGGCAGAATGCTTGAGCCAATGGAGCTGGTGCATTTGTGTGAAGACTTTTTTCAAAAAGATGAAGATAAACCACTTTATGGCCAATCTTTATTAATCACGGCAGGTCCAACTCGTGAAGCGCTTGATCCAGTTCGCTACATCTCAAATCACAGCTCAGGAAAAATGGGCTTTGCAATTGCAGAAGCGGCTGCGCAATTAGGGGCAAAAGTCACTTTAATTAGTGGCCCTGTAGGTTTGGCTACTCCAGCTAATGTTGAGCGTATTGATATTGAAAGTGCAGAACAGATGCATAGTGCTGTCATGAGTAAAACATCATCTCACTCACTCTTTATTGCTTGTGCTGCGGTGGCTGATTTCAGACCTAGCCAAGTTGCCCCTCAAAAAATGAAGAAAACCGCCGATAATGACGGTATGACCATCACAATGGTGAAGAACCCTGATATTGTTGCGTCGGTTGCTGCAATGACTGAGCAACGTCCTTTTACTGTTGGTTTTGCTGCAGAAACTCAAGATGTAGAAAAGTATGCGCGTGGCAAATTAGAACGTAAGAATCTAGATATGATCTGTGCGAATGATGTCTCAATTCAAGGACAAGGCTTTAATAGCGACAACAATGCGCTTCATCTGTATTGGAAAGGCGGCGATAAAGCATTACCGTTAACGGTGAAGTCAGAGTTGGGTAAGGCGATTATGTTGGAGATAGTTGAGAGACTAGAGACTATACGCTGCGCTAACTAGATACTATAAAAACAGCACTTAAAAATAAAAAAGACAAAGGAACAACAATGACGACAACAAAAAAAACAAATCGTCGTGATGAAATATTACAAGCGTTAGCACAAATGTTGGAATCTAACGAAGGTGCTTCACGTATTACTACCGCAAAACTTGCTAAACAAGTGGGTGTATCCGAAGCAGCGTTATATCGCCACTTTCCAAGCAAGGCAAAAATGTTTGAAGGGTTGATTGAGTTTATTGAAGAATCTCTATTCTCTCGTATCAATCGAATTATTGAAGATGAAAAAGATACCTTAAAACGTATTGAGCTATTATTAAAACTTCTACTGGCGTTTGCTGAACGTAATCCGGGGTTAACTCGAATTATGACTGGTCACGCATTAATGTTTGAAAATGAGCGTCTTCGTGAACGAATTAATCAAATCTTCGAACGTATTGAACTGCAATTCAAACAGATATTACGTGAGCGTATGATACGTGAAGGTAAAGCATTCCCTGTTGATGAGGGTATTCTTGCTGCACAACTTGTTGGTCAAGTGGAAGGCAGCTTCTGTCGCTTTGTACGATCTGATTTCAAATATCAGCCAACCGCAAACTTTAATGAGTATTGGGCACTATTAAGTGCTCAGATCCAATAAATCCAACCCAATCTAACGGTATTTCACGTTAGATTGGTCTTTTTCAAACAGGTTTACGATGTCTAAATATCAAGCCCCTAAATTCTCCATCTCTCTTCTGCACCCTAAATATTGGGGGGTTTGGTTTGGCTTTGGTTTATTGTTCACTATCGTCACGGTTTTACCTTATAAAGCGACCTATAAACTCGCTCGAGGGTTAGGCTTTCTAGGATTAAAATTTAGTAAGTCTCGCGCTCATATTGCTCGCCGTAATCTTGAATTGGCTTTTCCTGAGATGACCTCACCTGAGCGCGAAGCTATCGTTATTGAGAATTTCAAAAACTCAGGGTTGGCTATTTTTGAAACTGGGATGGCTTGGGTGTGGCCAAACTGGCGTATAGAAAAGCACTTTAGCTACGAGAATGTGCAGCATCTATTAGATTTTGAGAAAGAAAAAAAAGGCGTATTGGTCGTTATTGTTCACGCCCTTAATCTTGAGCTAACTTGTCGAGCTATGGCAGCGGTCTCTCCTGGTTACGGCGTTTATCGACCTCACAACAACCCTGCTTATGACTTTATTCAGTACTGGGGACGCACTAGCCACGGAAATCAAGCCATTGATCGTAAAGACGTAAAGGAAATGATTCGTAAGTTGCGCGATGGCGAGCGAGTCTGTTATTTGCCAGACCACGACTACAATCGAAATAAGTCAGTATTTGTGCCTTTCTTTGCGGTTCCCGATGCTTGCACCACTATTGGATCTGATATTTTAATCAGTGCTAGCCAATGTGCTGTAATCACTGCATCAGGGTTTAGAACCTACAATAATTATCATCTGCAGATTGATCATGACATCAGCGATCAATTTCCGAAGAAAGATCCCACTGGCGTTGCGACAGTAATGAACCAAGCCGTTGAGCGTGTCATTCTTCGTGGTATTCCTCAATGGATGTGGCTGCATAAGCGATTTAAGACCATGGAAGATCCAAGCATTAAAAAAGGCATTCGTTACGATTAATCGGATGTCGCTATTTCGGAGTTAAACTAGGGAAAGATGAAAACCAATTTAATCACACGTGAAGGCTTTAATAAGCTACAAGATGAACTCACGTTTCTATGGAAGGAAGAACGCCCCGAAGTCACAAAAAAAGTGACTTGGGCCGCTAGCTTAGGTGACCGTAGCGAAAACGCAGATTACCAATACAATAAGAAACGCCTGCGCGAAATTGACCGCCGTGTACGTTATTTACGTAAGCGTTTGGAGCAAGTCAAAGTCGTTGATTACTCCCCCCAACAAGATGGCAAAATCTTTTTCGGTGCGTTCGTGGAAATTGAAAACGAACAAGGCAATACCCTCTCTTTTCGCATTGTCGGCCCAGATGAAATTTTTGGTCGCCATGATTACATTTCGATAGATTCTCCTATGGCGCGAGCGCTCATCAAGAAAGAAGTGGATGAAGAAGCGATTGTGAAAACGCCGGAGGGGAATAAAGAATGGTTTGTGAATTCGATTAGGTACTAAGAGCAGGACGGCTTCGCCTAAAGGTTTCAGGAAGAGCTTAGCAGAGATCGCTGTAGTTGCAGCACCAAAGAAGGTTCTCCCCCTTTATCACTGAGGTTATGAAAGTGACATTGTTAATATAAGGGGGAGTTAGAGGGGGTTGGTTACACCATAATTCAGTGATTCAGATAAACTAAACATTATCACTAGCAACCCCTCCTAGCCTCCCCTTATATAAAAATTTGCTACCAAATAGCATTGGTGAACAAGGGGAGGAACTGTATTGTGATCGCTTGAACTACCACGTTCTCCTCTGAACCCTGCAAGGGAGCTTGCGACCGATCTGAACTCTGCTCTTTGCTTCTATCCAATAATTTTTAATTAAAAAAGAATCAAAAATGATAATAAATATAATTGCTAAAGAACTTAACGTTCGCCCTCAACAAGTTGCCGCTGCTGTTCAATTGATTGACGAAGGCAGCACGATTCCATTTATTGCTCGTTACCGTAAAGAAGTAACAGAAGGTTTGGACGATACTCAACTTCGTACGCTAGACACTCGTTTAACCTATTTACGTGAGCTAGATGACCGTCGTAAAACCATTCTAAAATCGATCACAGAACAAGACAAACTGACGCCTGAACTAGAGCGTGAGATTTTAGATGCCGACAGCAAAACTCGTCTTGAAGATTTGTACTTACCCTTCAAACGTAAGCGTCGTACTAAAGGTCAAATTGCAATTGAAGCAGGTATTGAACCGCTGGCTGATTTATTGTGGACCCAACCTGAAAATAACCCTGAAGATGCCGCTCAATCGTATGTGAATGCGGATAATGGCTTTGCTGATACCAAAGCTGTGCTTGATGGTGCTCGTGCAATCCTGATGGAGCGTATGGCTGAAGACGCTAACTTACTAGAGAAAGTACGTAGCTACTTAACCAGCAATGCAGAACTAAGTTCTAAAATGGTTGATGGTCAAGAACATGCAGGCGAGAAATTTAAAGATTACTTTGAGCATAATGAAAAGCTAACCCGTGTTCCTTCTCACCGTGCGCTTGCGATGCTTCGTGGTCGTAATGAAGGTTTTTTACAGCTTTCAATTAATGCCGATCCAAATCAAGAAGAAAGCGTTCGTGGCTCTTACTGTGAAATCATCATTGCCAATCATTATGGTATTACTCTAGGTTCTCAACCTGCTGATTTATGGCGTAAGCAAGTGATCAGTTGGGCATGGCGCATTAAGATTTTAATGCACATGGAAACTGAATTAATGGGCGGCTTAAAAGAGCGCTCTGAAGACGAAGCGATTGATGTATTTGCCACTAACCTTAAAGACTTATTAATGGCGGCACCAGCTGGTCTGAAAACCACATTAGGTTTAGATCCTGGTTTACGTACCGGAACTAAAGTTGCGGTGGTTGATGTAACAGGTAAAGTATTAGCAACAGATACGATTTATCCTAACCAGCCCCACAACCAAATAGCTAAATCAGCACATACGATTGAAAATTTAATCAAAAAACATAACGTTGATTTGATTGCGATTGGTAATGGTACAGCCTCTCGTGAAACCGATGCGTTTGTTGGTGATTTACTAAAAAAATCAGGCTTATCTGCAACCAAAATTATCGTTAGTGAAGCCGGTGCATCTGTGTACTCGGCCTCTGAACTCGCAGCAAAAGAGTTCCCAGATTTAGATGTATCAATCCGTGGTGCGGTTTCTATCGCTCGTCGCTTGCAAGATCCACTGGCTGAACTAGTAAAAATTGACCCGAAAGCAATTGGTGTTGGTCAATATCAGCACGATGTTAGTCAAAGCCAATTAGCGAAGAAACTAGATGCGGTAATTGAAGACTGTGTAAATGCCGTTGGTGTTGATGTTAATACGGCATCTTCTGCATTATTGACCCGTGTTGCTGGTTTATCGACGACGATCGCACAAAATATTGTTGATTACCGTGATGCAAATGGTCGCTTTGAAAACCGTATTACATTGAAAAAAGTCGCTCGTTTGGGGCCAAAAGCGTTTGAGCAATGTGCTGGTTTCTTACGTGTGATGAATGGTAAAAACCCTCTGGATGCCTCCGCGGTTCACCCTGAAGCCTATCCTGTCGTCAAAGCGATGGCAGAAAAAAACAATAAAGCGATTGATGCGATTATTGGTAACACTGAGTTCTTACGCTCGGTTGCTGCCAATGACTACATCAGTGCTGATTTTGGTCTACCTACCGTCACTGACATCATTTCTGAACTTGATAAACCGGGTCGAGATCCTCGTCCTGAGTTTAAAACTGCGACCTTTGCTGATGGCGTAAACACGGTATCTGATCTTGAATTAGGGATGATATTGGAAGGTGTGGTTTCGAACGTGGCAAACTTTGGTGCGTTTGTTGATATCGGTGTTCACCAAGATGGTTTAGTTCATATCTCTGCGCTAAGTGATACGTTCGTTTCTGATCCACGTGAAGTGGTTAAAGCTGGCGATATCGTAAAAGTGAAGGTTATGGAAGTCGATGTGCAACGTAAGCGTATCGCCCTGACTATGCGTTTGAATGATACTCCAGGGGAAGATAACCGTCCTCAGCGTCAATCAAATAAACCACAGCAGCGTAATGAGCGTACTCAAGCGCCAAGGCCTTCCTCTTCAGCAAGACAACAGCGTTCAAATAATGATGTTGGTAATGCGGCGATGGGTGGTGCGTTTGCTGCGGCGTTTGCGAAGGCGAAGAAATAAAAATGTGGAAAGCGAAGCTAGAAACTATACGCTTCGCTGACTAGAAACTATAAGAGCGTGTATAGCTAGCGTGGTGATAACTTAGGTTTCAGGACGCTACGCTTGCAGGTTTCAGGTGTACTCGCTTTTGAACTTCCTGAAACCTGAAACCTCGCTGTTGCTCTTATAGGAGCGCAGCGGTCTAGTCAGCGCTAGCGTATAGTCTCTAGTTTCAAATCTCGCATGCTGCAATCACAGCGACAAAGAATAGTTCTCCCCCTTTATCGTTATTGCTATGAGATCGATGTAGTCAATACAAGGGGGAGTTAGAGGGGGTTGGTTATGCTGTTTTATGTTATTCAGATAAACTAAACCTCATCACTTACAACCCCTCCTAGCCTCCCCTTATATCGACAATTACTGCCAAACAGCATTAGTGAACAAGGGGAGGAACAGTATTATGATCGCTGTAATTACAGCGATCACCTCTAAAATCTGCAAGGGAGCTTGCGACCGATCTGAACTCTGCTCTTCCTGAAACCTCGCTTTTTGCTCTTCCTCCTCCCTCGAGCGAAGCGTCCTCGACTCTCGTCCCTGCTCTTAAAGCACCGCCAATATATCCGACGGATTATTCGGCACTACCGCTTTATCATAATGAAAACTGATCACACTGCGACGGCGAACCATTCTCCCCATCTCAGCCAATTTTTCTAATAACTCTTTTGGTAAATTGAAACGCATGGTGTAACCCGTGCCCTCGCCTTGCGCGTAAGTATCAATCGATAACAATCTCGCAAGTTTTGCCAAGTCATCATCAATATCATACAAGGTTCCAAAACGAGGTTTCGGATCTTCTTTTTCTTCTACCACATCATAACCGGGATGATCGGACGGCTCCCACGCATCACGCTTATGTTGTTTATCATCACCTTTAATCGCTTTTTCAGACGTCGTTTCACTCATCTTTGTCGTTGGCACAACAGGTTTCTTAACACGATTTTCACGTGCTACTTGTTCTGTTGGCAAATTAACAGAGGGTGCAATCAGCGGCACACTAATACTGTTAGTTGAAAAGTTCATAAAACGTTTCCTTATCGAAAAACTAGGCGTAATAAACTAAAAATGATGACGCTATTATTGCTCTAAAAAATAGCGTAGCTCAGCGATAAATTCATCACTGTGCGAAATAAATGGGGCGTGAGAAGCTTGCTCAAACACCACTTTTGTTGAATTAGGGATAAGCGTATCCATATCTAGTGCAACTTTAATTGGCACTAAACCATCTAATCGGCCGTACATTCTGCATACTGGCATCGATAATTGAGATAATATTTCTCGTAAATCTATATCGGCCAAAATGGACAAACCTGTAGCTAAAGCCGCTTGATTTGGTGAAGGGCGTGAAAAAACAGCCTGCTTCACTTGTTTAATATCTTGCTTAGCATTTGGGCTTCCCATCGCTTGCAGTGCCATAAAGCGCTCAACGGTTAAGGTGAAATCCTCTTTTAACTGCTCAGTAAATTGAGATAACACAGCCGGCTTTATTCCTCGCCAGCCTTTCTCAGCCGCAAATCGTGGGGAGCTTGCTACGGTAATTAATTGACTCACACGATCTGGTGCCGTTAATGCCGCCTGAGTTGCGATTAATCCGCCAAGAGACCACCCAAGCCACGCGGCTTTTTCTGGTGCTTGAGCTAATACTTGCGCCACCATCTCATCAAAATCAGCACTGCCAAGATCTGCACTGTGTCCGTAGCCTGATAGATCAACGGTATGAACTCGATACTGTGAGCTTAACTTATCAACAACAGGTTGCCACACTGCCCCGTTCATTCCCCATCCGTGAATGAGAACCAGATCGGAACCTTCGCCTTCCGTTTGCCAATAAAGAGGAGTTGTCATCTACACTGCCTACTCGTGTTCAAAAATAAGGATGGTTAAGTGTTCATCAGGTTACTGCGAAGGTCAATGCAAAAGTTAGGTGTTAGCCATTGTGATTATTGCAATTTGGCTATGCCACCCTCTTCAACCATTTGGTGCCAGCATTGTATTAATTTAATCCCTAGCGTTCCTCGCTGCCAACAATGTGGCTTACAAACCGAACATGAAACTGACGTCTGCGGAGAGTGTTTATTACACCCACCACAATGGGACCGCCTATTTTGTATCAGTGATTATTCTGAGCCTTTAAAAGAGTACGTCAGCAAGCTGAAATATGCTCAACACTTTTGGTTAGCGCAGGACTTAGGCGTTCTATTAAGTGAAAATATTACAGACCCAGCTCCGCTTATCATCCCTGTTCCTTTACATTGGAAACGCTTTTGGTGGCGTTCCTACAATCAAAGCGATTTATTAGGGTGGACGTTGGCGAGGGAATTCAACCTTGAAAAAACCGTGACTCGCTGTGATACAAAAATAGTAAGAAGAATTAAAGCCACTCGCCCTCAGCAAGGGTTATCTCGCTCTTTTCGTCAAACAAACTTACTCGGTGCATTTAAGGTGATGATACCTATTAATGAGAAGCACGTAGCGATTGTGGATGATGTAGTGACTACGGGGGCGACGATTAATCTGTTGTGTGCGGAGTTGAGAAAGGCGGGAGTTGAGCGAATTGATGTGTATGCGGTTTGTCGAACGGGGTGGAGTAAAAATAATTAGCAAACGATTGCTTTTTGCTTTTTTATCCGTAGAATACCGTCCCAATTGATTAAGCACTCATTTAATCGATCAACCCCAACAGAGACAGGTTCTGATTAACAGCAATCACAGATTGACGCCTTCTCACTTTATGCTCCCATTCAGCGAACCATGAAGACAACGTTATACAATTAGGAATATCGGCCATGACCGTTAAAAATAACACCACAAAACCATCTGAACTGATTTATCAATTAGATGAGCGTCCACCGCTACCGCAAACTTTATTTGCTGCACTTCAGCATTTATTGGCGATGTTTGTCGCGATTATTACTCCATCTCTGATAATTTGTCAGACGCTTGGTGTTCCAGCAGCAGAAACTAATACCATCATCAGTATGTCTCTGTTCGCTTCTGGTATTTCTTCTTTTATTCAAATCAAAACCTTTGGTCCAATTGGCTCAGGTCTTCTCTCTGTTCAAGGCACAAGCTTTAACTTCTTAGGCCCGATCATTGGTGCAGGTCTGGCACTTAAAGCGGGTGGAGCTGATGCCCCAACCATGATGGCTGCCATTTTTGGTACTATCTTAGTGGCTTCGACTGCTGAAATTTTCCTGTCTCGCGTGCTTGAATACGCTCAAAAAATCATTACTCCATTAGTATCTGGCATTGTTGTGACATTAATTGGTTTAACGCTTATCCAAGTTGGCCTTGTGTCAATGGGTGGTGGCTACTCAGCAATGGGTGATGGCACATTTGGTAGCTTAGACAAACTGGCGTTGGCTGGTACGGTATTACTTATCATAGTGGTTCTTAACCGCTCTACTAACCCCTACTTACGTATGGCTTCTATCGTGATTGCGATGACAGTAGGTACAATCGCGGCATGGGCAATGGGTATGCTTAATACGAATATGTCTCACGATGCTGAACTAATCGCTCTGCCTATTCCAATGCAGTATGGCTTAAGCTTTGATTGGTCTCTGTTTATTCCTCTGGTTCTAATCTTCTTAATCACCGCACTAGAAGCGATTGGCGATATTACAGCAACTTCAGAAGTATCAGGTCAACCTGTAAAAGGGCCAGTGTACATAAAACGTATTAAAGGTGGCGTATTAGCCGATGGCCTTAACTCTGCTATCGCTGCCGCGTTCAACAGCTTCCCTAACTCTACTTTCAGCCAAAACAACGGCGTAATCTTGCTAACTGGTGTTGCTAGCCGTTACGTTGGTTACTTCATTGCAGGTATGTTAGTTATCCTTGGTTTATTCCCAGGTGTTGCAAGCATGGTTCAAGTGATCCCTGAGCCGGTACTTGGTGGTGCTACGATTGTGATGTTCGGTACGATTGCGGCGGCGGGTGTGCGTATTATCTCTCGTGTTGAGCTAGATCGTCGTGCAATCCTAATCATGGCAATGTCTTTCTCTATGGGTCTTGGCTTAGCACAAAAACCTGAAATTCTTCAGTTCATGCCTGAGATGATTAAAAACATTTTCTCATCAGGTGTAACGGCGGGTGGTGTGACAGCGATTCTTCTGAATATTATTCTTCCAAGCAGTGAAGTGTTTGAGGAAGAGAAAGAAGAAGCGAAGATCTAAGAGCAGAGGCGAGAAAAGAACTAGAGACTATAAAAGCATGTATGACTGATGTGGTGATATTTTAGGTTTCAGGGCGCTGCGCTTGCAGGTTTCAGGTGTACTCGCTTTTGAGTTTCCTGAAACCTGAATCCTCGCTTTTGCTCTTATAGGAGCGAAGCGGTCTAGTTAGCGCTAGCGTATAGTTTCTAGTTTACAACCCCTCCTAGCCTCCCCTTATATCGACATTTACTACTAAGTAACACTAGTAAACAAGGGGAGGAACTGTATTGCGCGCACTGCAAGCAAAGCAATCTAAATTCTAACTCTTCCGCTTTTTCTCTTCCTCGACCCTCGAGCGAAGCGTCCTCGAATCTCGTCCCTGCTCTTAATCTCTATCTCCCCAACGGCAACTCTACCTGAACTTTCAATCCACCTTCTCGACGGTTCGACAAACTCACTTCACCTTGATGCTGACCGACAATACGTTTTACTATCGCAAGTCCCAAACCTGTTCCTTCACTTCCTCGCGCTGTATCACCGCGGGTAAAAGGTTCAAATACCGATTCTAATTGGGCCTCATCAATACCGGAGCCATTATCTTCAATAATAATCCATGCGGTTTTATGATCGGCAGAAACGCGAGTCGATACTTCAATCCAATCCCCCCCATAACGGATCGCATTAACGACTAAATTAGTGACCACTCGTTTAATCGCAATCGCATTACCATGCACAGATTGAGGTATATCTACCAAGTTGGTTTTGATCTCACGCTCATAGCCCCCTTCAGCTAAAATCACTTCATTAACGATGGTGTTAATATCCACATCGATGAAATCTTGTTTTGCTACCGGTTTGAGGTAATCCATGAACTGACCGATGATCTCATTACACTCTTCAGTATCTTTAATCATACTTTCAGCGAGATAATCGTCTTGTGGTGACATCATTTCTGTTGCTAAACGAATACGAGTTAATGGTGTGCGAATATCATGACTCACCCCTGCCATTAATAATGCTCTATCTTGCTCTAGCTGCTGAATTCCTTTCGCCATCTGGTTAAAGGCACGAGTCACTGCTTGAATTTCTGACGCGCCTTTTTCTGGCAGTGGTTCTGGGATTTCACCTTTTCCTACTTTACGTGCGGCAGTTTGTAGTGCCATCAATGGTCGGTTCTGAATACGTATAAACGCCCACCCGCCGAGGATGACTAATAAGGCGATGAACAAACTGTTTCTAAATAAGGGGGCAAAGTCTTCTTCTTGCAGCTCAGAAAGTGGGATCCGCATATAAAACTCAGGCATCGCTTCTGTCTTCATCCATAAAACGTAACTATCTGCTCCTAGAATCAAGCGCACTTCTGTTGGTGAATTTAGCTCTCGCGTCATCTCTTCACTTAAAAATTCAACCGGACTTGCTTGATAAAACTCCCTCATTTCAGGATCATGTTCATCATGAATGCTTACGCCTAGTTGTTCTAATAGCTGACGACGTAAAGGCTGACCTAACTGCACATTTTCACCATCTTCAAGCGTGACATCTTCCGCCAACATTAAGCGCACTTCATAAGCCAAAATACGGTTGAACTGCTGCAAACTAGGTAAGAGGGCATAGTTAAATACGGCAAGGTAAGAAAATACCTGACTGGCGATTAGGAGTGAAGCGAGAAGTAAAAGTGTTCTGGCGAAGGTACTTTTCATGGGAGTTCTCTGTTTGATGATGAATTTGAAGAGAGCTAGAGACTATACGCTACGCTAGCTAGAAACTATAAGAGCGAGTATGGCTGGTGTGACTTTAGGTTTCAGGACGCTTCGCTTACAGGGTTCAGGAAGAGCAAGAGCTGAGTTCGGTTTGCTTTTGCTCTTCCTGAAACCTGAACCCTGAGACCTCGCTTTTTGCTCTTATAGGAGCGAAGCGGTCTCGTTAGCGCTAGCGTATAGTATCTAGTTTCGAACACTGTTGTTACAGCGACAAAGAATGGTTCTCCCCCTTTATAGCTATAACGATGAGATCGACATAGTCAATACAAGGGGGAGTTAGAGGGGGTTGGTTATACTATTTACAACCCCTCCTAGCCTCCCCTTATATCGACTCTTACTATCAAGTAACATTAGTAAACAAGGGGAGGAACTGTATTTTACACGCTGCAATCACAACACTCTAAATTCTAGATCTTCCGCTTTTGACCTTATAGGAGCGAAGCGTTCCAGTTAGCGCAGCGTATAGTTTCTAGTTCTTTACCTGAACCCTCGCCTACGCTCTTCCTCGTCCCTTCTCTATCCCTCTGCACCATCCGGCACAAATACATAACCCAATCCCCATACAGTTTGGATATAGCGAGGGCGACTTGGATCTTCTTCAATCATGCGACGAAGACGAGAAATTTGCACATCGATAGAACGTTCCATTGCGGAGTATTCACGGCCACGCGCCATGTTCATCAACTTATCACGTGACATAGGTTCACGCATATTGGTGACTAATGATTTAAGTACCGCGAATTCACCCGACGTTAATGGCATCGGCTCTTCGTTGCGGAACATTTCACGCGTCCCTAAGTTTAGGCGGAATTCACCAAACTCAACCATTTTATCTTCTGCACTTGGCGCACCCGGAGCTTCAATAACTTGACGACGTAAAACAGCACGAATACGCGCCAGTAGTTCGCGTGGGTTAAATGGTTTTGGTAGATAATCATCCGCACCCACTTCCAAGCCAACAATACGATCAATCTCATCGCCTTTTGCGGTCAACATTAAAATAGGTAGTGTATTGTTCGCACTACGTAGACGACGACAAATAGACAAACCATCTTCACCAGGAAGCATTAAGTCCAATACCATTAAGTGAAAAGTTTCACGTGCTAACAAGCGATCCATTTGCTCACTGTTTGCGACACTACGAACTTGAAAGCCTTGTTCTGACAAATAACGCTCTAATAAAGAACGAAGACGCGCATCATCATCAACAACTAAAATCTTATGGTTTTCTTGCATGGGCTTAACCTCAATATATGACTTATTTCAGTTTACTCATAAGTGTGAGCAAAAGAAGAACTATTTCATAAAAAATGAGAGATGAAATTGTTACTTTTTATGTAACAGCTTCAAATTTTAAGTATAGAATGCAGTACTACTGCTTATTTACATGGCATATTGATTGCTTAGTTAAGTAAGTTATCAATAAGTCTAGCGGGTTCATCTGTATGTTAGTCGGATATAAAAGAGCACAATGTAAGAAGGTCCTTGTCATCAACCGTAAAGGTGGTGCAGGCAAATCAACCTTTGCAATTGCAATGGCGTCTTTCTATGCGCATCAAAATGTGAAGACTGAAGTTATCGATCTTGACCCACAAGGAACCAGTCATTTTTGGGGAAATAAAAGCGAAGGGGTTAGAACGACGAAGTTTTTACCCTCTTCTAATGTGCCCTTCTCTCTCGCATTACGATTAGAAGCCGACACCAGAATTACGGTGATTGATTCTCCCTCTAATTTCAGTCAATTTGAAATGGAGAAATACATCTCGATGGTGGATAAAATCGTCTTTCCTGTTCAACCCTCACCGATTGATGTTCACTCTATGCTGGGATTTATTAAGGATTTAATTAAGTCTCCTTCCTTTAGAAACAACAGAGTTGAATTAGCGTTTGTGATTACTCGCTGTAAAGAAGACAAGCAAGGCACTGAGTTTGTTCATAAAGTGCTGCAGCATATGAAATACCCGCTATTGGGCACGATGTCTGAGAGTCAGGCATATCAAAATATGTTTTCTGAAAAGAACAGTTTTTTGATTAGTCATCCTGAATTAGATAAAGAACTTTGGCAGAAGATGAAGCAGTGGCTTGATGTCGATATGACGCCACCACAAACGCCAGCCCCAGAAACAAAAAAAGTGGCTGAGCCGAAGCCAACCACTTATCGTTCTTTACTTAAAAAGCGTTATTAATACCCTTACGTTAGGTATTTAACTGCTTTGGAATTAAATACCAAACTCAGCACGGTACGCTTTTACTGATTCAAGTTGTTCAGCATTACCGCCTTTCTCTTCTAAGAAAGAGATCAAATCAGTTAAGCTTACGATTGAGATAATTGAGCAACCAAAATCACGCTCTACCTCTTGAATTGCAGATAATTCGCCTTTGCCTTTTTCTTGGCGATCGATTGCCACAAGAACACCGGCAAGATCAGCACCGTTTGCTTGGATAATTTCCATTGATTCACGGATTGCAGTACCTGCTGTGATAACGTCATCAACTAACATGATACGACCTTCAAGTGCGCTACCGACTAGGTTACCACCTTCACCGTGATTTTTTGCTTCTTTTCGGTTAAAGCAATATGGCTTATCGGTATCATGGTGATCAGCTAAGGCTACAGCTGTTGTCGTTGCGATTGGAATGCCTTTGTACGCAGGGCCAAATAGCACATCATAATCAATACCTGATTCAACTAATGCCGCGGCATAGAAACGACCTAAGCGCGCTAGATCACGACCGGTATTGAATAGACCAGCGTTGAAAAAATATGGGCTTGTGCGGCCTGACTTTAAAGTAAACTCACCAAACTTTAGTACTTCTTTCTCAAGGGCAAATTCAATAAACTCACGCTGGTATGCTTTCATTTTCATTCTCTCTTTTTGGTTAATAATTTATAACTTTCAAATTGGTAAGAGCAGGTTTCAGGTCGCTACGCTTACAGGGTTCAGAGGTGAATGTTGTTATCATAGCGACAAAGAATAGTTCTCCCCCTTTTATTACTATTACTATGAGATCAACATAGTTAATACAAGGGGGAGTTAGAGGGGGTTGGTTATGCTGTTTTTACGTTATTCAGATAAACCGAACTTCATCATTTACAACCCCTCCTAGCCTCCCCTTATATTGGCATTGAAAACCAAGTCACATTTGTGAACAAGGGGAGGAACAGTATTGTGAACACTGCAATAACAACGATCGCCCCTGAACTCTGTAAGGGAGCTTGCGACCGATCTGAACTCTGCTCTTAAAACACATAAAAAAATAGCCCCTGAATCAGGAGCTATCAAAATCAATTATTCGGCCAACGCCGCTTTCTGCTTCTCAATGATATCATTGATGCCCTGTTGCGCCAGCGCCAGCATGTCTAACAACTCTTGGTGAGAGAACGGTGCTTCTTCTGCCGTGCCCTGCACTTCAATCATCTTGCCGTCTTCCATCATTACGACGTTCATGTCGGTATCGGCTGCCGAGTCCTCTAAATACTCAAGGTCACAAATCGCTTCACCATTGTAGATACCAACAGAAACCGCAGCAACATGGCCTTTCATTGGGTTCGTCTTTAACTTGCCCGATGCAATCATGTGATTGATAGCGTCTGCTAATGCAACACTTGCGCCAGTGATTGAAGCAGTACGTGTACCGCCATCCGCTTGGATAACATCACAATCGACCGTGATCATTTGCTCACCTAACGCTTCTAGGTCAACAGCAGCACGAAGGCTACGAGCGATCAGACGTTGGATTTCCATCGTACGACCACCTTGCTTACCACTTGCCGCTTCACGACGGTTACGTGTGTGTGTTGCGCGAGGTAGCATGCCGTATTCAGCCGTTACCCAACCTTTACCTTTGCCTTTTAACCAGCGAGGAACATTTTCTTCAACACTTGCAGTACAAATTACTTTTGTATTACCAAATTCAACTAATACAGACCCTTCTGCGTGTGCAGTAAAGTTACGAGTAAGAGTAATTGGACGGACTTGCTGAGCTGTTCTTCCGCTAGGACGCATGGCAGATACCTTGATTATGACAAATTGTCGGCGATTATACCCAAGTACAAGAATAAAGCATAGCGTCGGTTTCTTTGATAAGCGCCACTTACTTCCTAAAGCGCTTATCTGCTATAGTATGTCCAATATTTTTATTCATCATCTTTCCTATTGATGATTTGAGGACGCTTACATGATCTACAGTATGACAGCTTACGCACGCCGCGAAGTAAAAGGCGATTGGGGAACAGCTGTGTGGGAAATCCGCTCAGTAAACCAACGCTATTTAGAAACGTATTTCCGCATGCCAGAACAATTCCGCGGTTTAGAACCTGTATTACGTGAGCGTTTTCGTAAGCGTCTTGCTCGCGGTAAAGTGGAATGTCACTTACGCTTTGAAGCAAACAACGCAGCAAGCAGTGAATTAAGAATCAATGAAGACCTAGCTCGCCAAGTAATTAAAGCAGCACAGTGGGTAAAAACTGAATCTGGCGAAGGCGGTATTAACCCTTTCCAAGTTCTGCAATGGCAAGGTGTGATGGAAGCGCCAGAGCAAGATTTCGATTCAATCAATAAAGAACTATTGGCTGAATTTGAACTGGCTGTGAATGATTTTGTTGAAGCGCGTGCAAGCGAAGGCGAAAACATGAAGGCACTGATCGTTCAGCGTTTAGATGCAATCACTGAAGAAGCAGCGAAAGTTCGTGCTCGTATGCCTGAAATTCTAGAATGGCAACGTAACCGTCTGCTAACTAAATTTGAAGATGCGAAAATTGAATTAGATTCTTCTCGTGTTGAACAAGAACTTATCCTTCTTGCTCAAAAGTCTGACGTAGCTGAAGAGCTAGATCGTTTAGATTCACACGTAAAAGAAACCACTAATGTGATGAAGAAAGGCGGCGCTTGTGGCCGTAAACTTGATTTCATGATGCAAGAATTTAACCGTGAAGCGAACACGCTGGCGTCTAAATCTATCAGTACCGATGTAACGGCATCTGGCGTTGAGCTTAAAGTGCTTATCGAACAAATGCGTGAGCAAATTCAGAACATTGAGTAATCAGTTCTGATTGTGAACCATTAAAAAAGCCTCGTGGTGAATACCTGCGAGGCTTTTTATTTATCTGATTATGCGTTAACTGTTACTCATCATATTTTTTATTATTCTCAGGCGCTTCATATGGCCAGTAATGATGCCCTGCTCGGATCAATAAAGTAGCTGCAGCTAAAATAAAGGCCGCCAATGCTAACCATACTACTAATACCGCATCTAACTCTTTCATTCCTAGCGTGATGTAACGAGCAATGGCCATCATCGCAATATAGATAGGATAACGCACTGGGATCTTACCGTTCATCACAAATTGCTGCACCATAGCGAGCACTTCGAGATAAATAAACATCAATAAGATATCAGTTAACTGGATCTGCCTTACAGAAAACACATGAACAAATTCGTTCACCATGGCAAATAAAGTAGCGAGCGTTATTGCAACCAAGAGTACCGCTTCTAGAATGTGAAACACCTTTAAGAAAGGTTTACTAAACGACTTAGGTAAATGTGAAGGCATAAGGAGTTATCCACCGTTATTGCTATAATAAATATGATAATTAATTGGTTACGCTCTAATGATAGTGCTAAGACAAGTTAACACAAAATTATTATTTCAATTAGCGTATTTATTTCATTCAAATTAATTGTTGATTGTGCTATTCTTCGCCACCCAATTTTCTATGCTTCGCATTCATCTTTTTTTTACCTTTTAAAGGTGATTTAAAAGAGAAATGCCATAACTCCCAAGAGAATCTATCATGAGTAAAGGCACACTTTATATTGTGTCAGCGCCAAGTGGTGCTGGTAAGTCGAGTTTGATCTCGGCACTGTTAGAAAGCAACCCAACTTATGCTATGAAAGTCTCTGTGTCTCATACTACTCGTGGTATGCGCCCAGGAGAAACAGATGGTGTTCATTACCATTTTATGCAGAAAGAGCATTTTGAAGAGCTGATTGAAAAAAATGAATTTCTAGAATACGCAGAAGTATTTGGTAATTATTACGGAACTTCTCGTGTTTGGATCGAAGAAACTCTTGATAAAGGCATTGATGTATTCTTGGACATTGACTGGCAGGGCGCTCGTCAAATCCGTGAACAGATGCCTTTAGCAAAAAGTGTGTTCATTTTACCTCCATCAAATGGAGAACTTGAACGACGCCTAAATGCACGTGGTCAAGACAGCGATGCTGTTATTGCTAAGCGCATGAGTGAAGCAAAGTCAGAAATATCTCACTATGATGAATATGATTATGTGATCATTAATGATGACTTTGATACTGCACAAATGGACTTCCGTGCCATTATTCGTGCAGAGCGCTTAAAGCAAGACAAACAAACTATGAAATACAAAGGCATGTTAGACGCACTATTAGCTGACTAATTTCTTAGTATTTCTATTAGTATCTCGTAACCCTAGCTAGAAACTTATACCGGTTACTTGTATACTTTCTCAACATATAACTATTTTTGTTAATAAATTGGAGTCCTCATGGCACGTGTAACCGTTCAAGACGCAGTTGAAAAAATCGGCAACCGTTTCGACCTTGTTTTAATTTCATCTCGTCGCGCACGTCAACTACAAACTGGTGGTAAAGATGCGCTAGTGCCTGAAGAGAACGATAAGACTACTGTTATCGCTCTTCGTGAAATTGAAGAAGGCCTGATCACAAAAGATCTACTTGATGCTCGTGAACGTCAAGAGCAACAAGAGCAAGATGCCGCTGAATTAGCAGCAGTAAGCTCAATCACTCACAATCGTTAATCTCTATAATCTTTTATAGATTATAAATTACAGCATACCTGACGGGGCGAAATTTGGATTTATTCGATAGCCTGAAAGATGTTGCCAAAGATTACCTGCCAGAGCCTCACATTGAGGCTCTTCGTCGATCTTATCTGGTAGCAAAAGAAGCCCATGAAGGGCAGACTCGCTCAAGTGGCGAACCTTATATCATTCATCCAGTAGCTGTGGCTCGTATCCTTGCAGAAATGCGACTCGACCATAAAACGCTAATGGCTGCACTGCTTCATGATGTTATTGAAGACACTGAAGTTAGCAAGGAAGAGCTAGCAGAACAATTTGGCGAAACTGTTGCTGAATTAGTGGATGGCGTTTCTAAGCTGGACAAACTTAAGTTCCGCGATAAAAAAGAAGCACAGGCTGAAAACTTCCGAAAAATGGTCATGGCGATGGTGCAAGACATCCGCGTTATTTTGATCAAACTTGCTGACCGTACCCACAACATGCGCACATTAGGTGCATTACGCCCTGATAAACGCCGTCGTATTGCTCGTGAAACCTTAGAAATTTTCTCTCCTTTGGCACATCGCCTTGGTATCCACAATATTAAAACTGAACTTGAAGAGTTAGGTTTTGAAGCCCTTTACCCAAATCGCTATCGCGTATTGAAGAAAGTAGTAAAATCGGCTCGTGGTAACCGTAAAGAGATGATCCAAAAAATCCATTCCGAAATTGAAGGCCGCCTTGCAGAAGCTGGCATTAAAGGACGAGTGTTGGGACGAGAGAAAAACCTGTTCTCTATTTATCATAAAATGAAAAACAAAGAACAGCGCTTTCATACCATTATGGATATCTATGCGTTCCGAGTCGTTACGGACAATGTCGATACTTGTTATCGTGCATTAGGTCAGGTTCATAGTATCTATAAACCTCGTCCTGGTCGTATTAAAGATTACATTGCTGTACCAAAAGCCAATGGTTACCAATCTCTTCATACCTCAATGGTTGGCCCTCACGGTGTCCCTGTTGAAGTGCAGATCCGTACTGAAGACATGGAGCAAATGGCGAATAAAGGTGTGGCAGCACACTGGTCGTACAAAGAGGGTGATAACTCTAGTACTACGGCACAGATCCGCGCTCAGCGTTGGATGCAAAGCTTACTTGAACTGCAACAGAGTGCAGGTAGCTCATTTGAATTTATTGAAAACGTAAAATCAGATTTATTCCCGAACGAAATTTACGTCTTCACACCAAAAGGCCGTATTTTTGAATTGCCTGTTGGCGCAACAGCGGTTGATTTTGCTTACGCGGTTCACTCCGATGTTGGCAATAGCTGTGTTGGCTCTCGTGTTAACCGTCAGCCTTACCCTCTAAGTAAACCACTGAAGAGCGGTCAAACGGTTGAGATCATCAGTGCTCCTGGTGCTCGTCCAAATGCGGCTTGGCTAAACTATGTTGTGACCTCAAAAGCACGAACTAAGATCCGCCAAGTACTAAAAACCATGCGTAAAGAAGATTCTGTAATTTTAGGTCGCCGTCTACTTAATCACGCATTGGGTCATAATGTTTCTTTAGATGATATTACTGAAGAGAACATGACTCACGTTTTATCAGATCTAAAATTAGTGACACAAGACGATTTGTTAGCGGCGATTGGTTTAGGCGAATTAATGAGTATTGTCGTTGCGCGCCGATTACTTGGTGATGCCGATGAACTGACAGAACAAAACTCATCGAACATTGAGACATCGACGGGTAAGAAATTACCTATCCGTGGTGCTGATGGTATCTTACTGACCTTTGCAAACTGTTGTCGCCCTATTCCAGGTGATCACATTATTGCTCACGTAAGTCCTGGCCGTGGTCTTGTGGTTCATATGGAAGATTGTGCCAACGTTCGTGGTTATCAAAAAGAATTAGATAAGTACATGGGCGTTGAATGGGCTGATGAATTCGATCAAGAATTTGCAACGGCTCTAGATATTGACATTCAAAACCACCAAGGGGCATTAGCAGATTTAGCCAATGTCATTGCTGGTACTGGGTCTAATATCCGTGGTATCACAACCGAAGAAAAAGACGGTCGCTTATATACGGTAACGGTTGAATTAACGACAAAAGATCGCACGCACTTAGCGGAAATCATGCGTCGTATTCGTGTTATGCCACACGCACTTAAAGTTCGTAGACATAAGAACTAGAAACTATACGCTACGCTAACTAGAGGCTATAAGTGCCGTATGGTTAGCGTGGTAAGTTCTTAGGTTTCAAGACGCTACGCTTGCAGGTTTCAGGTGTACTCGTTTTTGAACCTCCTGAAACCTGAGACCTGAACCCTTTGCTTTTGTTCTTATAGGAGCGAAGCGGTCTAGTCTCTAGTTAGCACCGCGTATAGTTTCTAGTTCCAATTTTACTGCCCTTACTCGTCCCTAGTCCCTCTAACCTATTTCAAGAAATAAAAATCATGAACTTAGAACGCTATCAACGAATTACTTCTGTATTAAAATCTCGTCAAACTGACCTCACTCTTTGTTTAGAAGAAACCCATAAATCCAATAACGTATCAGCCATTGTTCGTACCGCTGACGCAACCGGCATCCATAAGATTCATGCGGTATGGCCAACAGAGCAAATGCAAATGTTAGGGCATACTTCAGCTGGGGCTCGTAACTGGGTTGATGTTGAAACTCATAAAAGCATAGAAGATGCCGTTGCTGTTTTAAAAGAGCAAGGTATGCAGATCTTAGCGACTAACCTGTCTGATACTGCGGTTGATTTTCGTGAAGTTGATTACACCAAGCCAACGGCTATCATTTTAGGCAGTGAGAAAACCGGCATCAGCAAAGAAGCATTAGCCCTCGCAGATCAGGATATTATTATTCCTATGGTCGGCATGGTGCAGTCTCTGAATGTTTCAGTAGCTAGCGCATTGGTTTTGTATGAAGCGCAGCGACAGCGCGATTTAGCGGGCATGTATGACCGTGAAGAGAGTACCTTACCTAAAGAATACATTAATAAAGTCTTGTTTGAGCGCGGACACCCTGTACTTGCTAAAGTAGCGAAGCGTAAAGGTTTACCACTTCCAGAGTTAGATGAAACTGGGCAGATCGTGGCGGATGAGGCGTGGTGGGCAAGAATGCAGGCAGCGGATTAGGGCGAGATCTTAGTAAAGCTAGAGACTATAAGAGCAAGAGAAGTCCCTCTGAACTCTGCAAGCGTAGCGATCTGAACTCTGCTCTTGCTATTGCTCTTATAGAAGCGAAGCGGTCTAGTTAGTAAAACGTATAGTTTCTAGTTCTTCTCCTGAAACCTAAAAACTCACAACATCAACACACTCGCTCTTATAGTTTCTAGTTAGCAAAGCGTATCGTTTCTAGTTTCTGAGCAACATAAACGTTCCTGAAAACTCAGCGGCTGGCTGATCCCCATTACACAAATCAACCTTCACTTTAACTCGAGCTCGCTTACCTGATTTCAAGCGATCAAAATCCCCTTGTAAACAATTTAATGATGTTATGCCTTTCGGGCTTTCGGTGATCGGTTGACGATAACGGATATGACTATCAACCAACATAATACTGGTTGTATCTAAGCCACGCTCTTTTAAGAGCAACCACACCATCCCCCATGCGGTGAGAGTTCCCATCGTAAAGATGCTGCCCGCAAACATGCTGTTGTGTGGATTCAAGTTGGCATTTAATACCGCTCCAACTTCAAATCGATATCCTGTGTATTGGGTGATTTTAATCCCCATTTTATCGCTGATTGGGATCTCTTTCTCCCAACGGTCTTGTAATTCTGCGCACCAATCTGGGCGACGTAATACATCTGCAAGAGGATCGAGTTGCTTAAGCATTTGCTGGTGACGGATCGGACCCCGCTCATCACTGAGCTCTCCTTGGTTTTCAAATCCATTACGAATATAAAAGGGAATCGCCTCTTCTCGTGCGTTACAAACTAAACGCTTTGCACCCTCTTGTCGCGCGTAAGACTCTAGAGCGACCATGATCAATGCACCTATGCCTTTCCCTCTATAATGAGAAGAAACGGCCATATAGCGGATTTGACCATCATTATCGGGGGTTAAATATAAACGTCCGACGGCAATAGGTTGACCTCGCCCATCCAAAATCATTCGATGCTGGCTCATATCATCATACGCATCACGCTCTGAACCTTCAGGTTGACGCCAAGGCTCACGCAATACTTGCCAACGGAAATGATAGTAAGCTTTTAGTTCAGCCTTTGTAGTTGGGGTGATCAATCGAAACATATAAATCCTTTTATTGTTGTTAGGGGCGAGACTTCAGATCGGTCGCAAGCTCCCTTGCAGAGTTCAAGCGTGATCGTTGTGAGACTAGAGACTATACGCTGCGCTAGCTAGAGACTATAAGAGCAAAAAGCGAGAGTTAAGGTTTCAGACTTCAGGAGGAGCAAAAGCAATCACTCTGCAAGCAAAGCAAACTAAATGCTGCTCTTTCGTTTTTGCTCTTATAGAAGCGAAGCGGTCTAGTTAGTAAAACGTATAGTTTCTAGTTCTTTTCCTGAAACCTAAGAAACTCACCACATCGACACTCTCTCTCTTATAGTCTCTAGTTTCTAGTCAGCGAAGCGTATAGTCTTCTGCTTTTCCTCGCCCCTCGAGAGAAGCGTCCTCGACTCTCGTCCCTGCTCTATACCTGCAACCAGAACGTCACTGGCCCATCATTCACTAGCGACACTTTCATGTCCGCGGCAAATCGCCCTCTTTGCGTATTTATCTTCTCTTCGCATAAATCTGAAAAGTGATCATACAAACGCTCGGCATCAATAGGATGCGCTCCTTTAGAAAAGCCGGGACGTGTGCCTTTTTTAGTATCTGCAGGTAAAGTAAATTGCGAAACAACTAATACACTACCGTTAATTTGTTGCACATTTAAGTTCATCTTACCGTCATCATCTTCAAAAATTCGATAAGTCAGAACGCGTTCCATTAAACGTTTTGCTTTGGCTTCATCATCTTCTCTTTCTACACCAAGTAAGATCAATAACCCTTGATTAATCTCACCGGTTACTTCGCCATCCACTTTTACTGCGGCTTCACTTACTCTCTGGATCAGTGCTATCACTTTCAATAAATCCTTGCTGTTTTGTTAATGCTTTAATATCAGATTCCAATACATTGGTACCTACTTTACCCGCTAACCATTCATCAAACTCACCTAGGCTTGCGGTAATTTCAGCACCTATAAGTACGATTATCCAACATAAATAAACCCAGACGAACAAAATAGGAACCGCAGCCAATGCACCGTAAATCACTTGATAAGAAGGAAATTGCGTGATGTATTGAGCAAAACCAACTTTGCTGATTTCAAATAAACACCCTGCCGACATCGCGCCAACCAAGGCATGCCTCACTCGTACTTTCTTATTGGGTACCAATAAATACAAGCCAACAAATGCTGAGAAAGACAATATGATAGGTAACCAACCTAATAAAGTCCGATAAAAACTGGAAACAATTTCATCGTCCATGATCTTTAGTGAGGTCACATACGAAGTAGCAGCAATACTTGCCCCGACCAATAGAGGCCCTAACGTCAATATCATCCAATAAAGAGAAAATGAATACATCTGACGACGCTTTTCTTTCACTCGCCAAATATAATTCAAGCTACGATCTATCGCTGAGATCAGCATCACTGACGCGACAAATAAAAAGCCAGAACCAACCGCAGTCATCTTTCCGGTATTAGAGATAAATTCTTTTAAACTTCCTTCAACGGCATCACTGGCAGCAGGAACAAAGTTTTGGATTACGAAGGCCTGAATTATATCCCCTGCACCAGAAAATATAGGAAATTGAGACAGTACAGATAATAGAACCGTCACTAATGGCACCAAAGACAATAACGTAATGTAGGCCATGTAGCCGGCACTTACTGTAAGTCTATCGTGAATAATTCGTTGTTTTAAAAATAAAAAATATGACCAGCCAATCCTTAGCTTATGTTTAATCTTGCCTTCCATTTATCCACTCTTTAAAAAATCAATTTTTACATATACCAATTCAAGTAAGTAGGTGTCCAGATAATTGCGTAGGAAAAATAGATTAAAACAAGGCATAAATTGCAATAACTAGTGGGCCTAATTATAAGGTTTATAACGCAGTTATAATCTATTTTAACAAGCAAGAATGGTCACCTACTTATTTGGGTTGGTATTATCATAACAGATAAAAAAAATCCCTTCGTAGTTGCCTACAAAGGGATTTTAAATTTTATTCGATTTGTGATTTAACTAAAGCTAAATCCGAATCAATAATTACTTAGGAGCACGACCTGCACGCTTACGATCGTTCTCTGTAAGATGACGCTTACGGATACGGATGCTTGCTGGTGTTACTTCTACTAGCTCATCATCATCGATGAATTCTAGAGCTTGCTCAAGTGTGTACTTGATAGCAGGAGAAAGCGTTTGTGCTTCATCAGTACCAGATGCACGTACGTTAGTCAGTTGCTTACCACGTAGACAGTTGATAGTCAGATCGTTAGCACGGTTATGAATACCGATGATTTGACCTTCGTATACTTCGTCACCGTGTTCAGCAAATAGACGACCACGCTCTTGAAGGTTGAATAGAGAGTAAGTTACTGCTTTACCCATACCGTTCGAGATTAATACGCCGTTAGCACGTTGGCCGATTTCGCCGCCTTTGTGTGGACCGTAGTGATCAAATGAGTGGTAGATTAGACCAGAGCCTGAAGTCATTGTTAGGAATTCAGTTTGGAAACCGATAAGACCACGAGAAGGCATCATGAAGTCCATGCGAACACGGCCTTTACCATCTGGAGCCATATCTGTTAGCTCACCCTTACGGATACCAATGCTTTCCATGATTGCACCTTGGTGCTCTTCCATAACATCGATAGTTACTGTTTCAAACGGTTCTGTTAGAACACCGTTTTCATCATTTTTGATGATAACTTCAGGACGAGATACTGCTAGCTCGAAACCTTCACGACGCATGTTTTCGATCAGGATAGATAGGTGAAGTTCACCACGGCCTGATACGCGGAATTTATCTGGATCTGATGCTTGTTCAACACGTAATGCTACGTTGTGAACTAATTCTTTTTCTAGACGCTCAAGGATGTTACGTGAAGTAACGAACTTACCTTCTTTACCAGCGAAAGGTGAGTTGTTTACTTGGAAAGTCATTGTTACTGTTGGTTCGTCAACAGACAGTGGCTTCATCGCTTCAACGTTGTTTACGTCACAGATTGTGTCTGAAATTTTCAGCTCACCAAGACCTGTGATTGCAATGATGTCACCAGCATTTGCAACTTCAACTTCGTGACGGTCAAGACCTAGGTAACCAAGAACTGTACCTACTTTACCGTTACGTTGTTTGCCATCAGCACCAACGATAGTTACTTGTTGGTTTGCTCTTACAGAACCACGAGTAACACGACAAACACCGATTACACCAACGTAAGAGTTGTAATCTAGTTGAGAAACTTGCATTTGTAGAGAACCGTCGATATCAACATTTGGAGCTTCAACGTTATCAACTACAGCTTGGAACAATGGTTCCATGTTCTCGCCGATTTCGCCTTCTTCCATTGTAGCCCAACCGTTTAGAGCTGAAGCGTATACAACTGTGAAGTCTAGTTGCTCATCTGTTGCGCCTAGGTTGTCGAATAGGTCAAAGATTTGGTCCATAACCCAATCAGGACGAGCGCCAGGGCGGTCAATCTTGTTGATAACAACGATTGGCTTAAGGCCGTGTGAGAATGCTTTTTGTGTAACGAAACGCGTTTGAGGCATTGGGCCGTCAACTGCATCTACGATAAGAAGAACAGAATCAACCATAGACATAATACGCTCAACTTCACCACCGAAATCGGCGTGTCCAGGAGTATCTACGATGTTGATGCGGTAATCGTTCCAGTTAATTGCTGTATTTTTAGCAAGGATCGTAATACCACGCTCTTTCTCGATGTCGTTCGAGTCCATTACGCGTTCTTCAGTCTCACCACGAGATGATTCTAGTGTGCCTGATTGTTGTAATAGCTTATCAACCAGTGTTGTTTTACCGTGGTCAACGTGCGCAATAATTGCGATATTTCTTAGTTTATCAATCTGTGGAGTAGACATGGATTCAAATTCACTCAGAGCGGGTAGAGCCACCATTGGCGCTACTTTGGTTTAAAAACGGTCAATAATTTAACAGATTTTAGAGCAAAACCCACGAAATATGTGATTGAAGACACAATTTTTTTTCAATTAATTTAATCGAGCCCACAAAAACGACGAAAAAACGACCGCTACGTTTAAAAAAAAACCAATTTGAACTTCAACTTTATTAAAAAAAACAAAAAACAAAAACATTTCTTTATCAATACGTTAAGAATGAACATATTTTAATTTAGTCCATTTCATACGGAAATTTGATTGACAAATATGCTATTTCCCTGCTGAATAGCAGTCAGAAGTAATTAGTGATGATTTATTTTTTTAATTAGCCCAAACCTCATTTGCACTAAACTGGTGCAACTAAAGATCAAATTGGTGCAATTAATGAGTGGCACTCAAGGATAAATAACGTAACCCACTAATATTAAAGGATTATTACTTTTGGCACAGTTCTAGCTATGTAGTAAATAACAGCTTAGCTGGCCAATATTAAATTATAACACCGGAGGTTATCCTACATGTCAGTAGAAAACGTATTAGCTCTAATTCAAGAGAACGAAGTAAAATTTATTGATTTACGCTTTACCGATACAAAAGGCAAAGAGCAACATATCTCAATCCCTTCTCATCAAGTTGACGCAGACTTCTTCGAAGACGGTAAAATGTTTGATGGTTCTTCAGTTGCTGGCTGGAAAGGCATTAACGAATCTGACATGGTAATGATGCCAGATGCAGCAAGTGCTGTACTTGACCCATTCACGGCAGATCCAACACTAAACATTCGTTGTGACATTCTTGAACCAACAACAATGCAAGGTTACGATCGTGATCCACGCTCAATCGCAAAACGTTCAGAAGATTACCTACGTTCAACAGGTCTTGCTGATACAGTTTTAGTTGGTCCAGAACCAGAATTCTTCCTATTTGATGACGTTCGTTTCAATACTGATATGTCAGGTTCTTTCTTTAAGATTGATGATATTGAAGCAGCATGGAACTCAGGTACGGAATACGAAGGCGGCAACAAAGGCCACCGTCCTGGCGTTAAAGGTGGTTACTTCCCAGTAGCTCCTGTTGATTCATCTCAAGATATCCGTTCTGCTATGTGTTTAATCATGGAAGAAATGGGCCTTGTTGTTGAAGCACACCACCATGAAGTAGCAACAGCAGGTCAAAATGAGATCGCAACACGCTTCAATACGCTAACAAACAAAGCAGATGAAACTCAAATCTATAAGTATGTTGTTCATAACGTAGCTCACGCTTACGGTAAAACAGCGACTTTCATGCCAAAACCTCTTGTTGGTGACAACGGTTCAGGTATGCATGTTCATATGTCATTAAACAAAGATGGGCAAAACCTATTTGCTGGCGATAAATACGGCGGCCTATCTGAAATGGCTATCTTCTTTATTGGCGGCATCATTAAACATGCTCGTGCAATCAATGCATTTGCTAACCCAACAACTAACTCATACAAGCGTCTTGTACCTGGTTTTGAAGCGCCTGTTATGCTTGCATATTCTGCACGTAACCGTTCTGCTTCTATCCGTATCCCTGTGGTACCAAGCCCGAAAGCACGTCGTATCGAAGTTCGTTTTGGTGACCCAGCAGCAAACCCATACTTAAGCTATTCTGCAATGCTAATGGCCGGTCTTGATGGCATTAAGAACAAGATCAATCCAGGTGAAGCAATGGATAAAGATCTATATGACTTACCAGCAGAAGAAGCAGCAGAGATCCCTAAAGTAGCTGAGTCTCTAGATATCGCATTACAAGCTCTAGATTCAGATCGCGAATTCTTGACTGCGGGTGGCGTATTCTCTAATGACTTCATTGATTCTTACATCAACCTTAAAGCTCAAGATGTTGCTGCTCTCAACACAGCAGTTCACCCACTTGAGTTTGAAATGTACTACTCAGTATAATTTCACGTAACCTACTTTGATTACACTGTAGATTGCACTATTTCAGGCTCGCTTTAATTAAGCGGGCCTTTTTTATATTAGAAAAAAGCGGTAAAGGAATTGACATAGTTCCCGTATGAAAAGCAAGGTATGATGCACTACAATGGTGCAAAGGATTTTTGTTATAAGGATAATGGCGCTCACTATGGATTTTTCAACCCAACTACTCGAACACCAAGTCACTGCAATTTTACTGCTTGATGATCAGCGTAATATTCATTATGCCAATCCCGCGGCTGAACAGCTTTTCTCTCAAAGCGCTCAACGCATGGCCCAACACAGCTTCGATGAGTTATTTCATCATTCTCAATTAGACCTATCCACATTAATGCAGCCTTTGAATACAGGCCAGAGCGTGACTGACAGTGATGTTCGTATCATGATTGAAGATCGTCCGCTGTACATTGAAGTGACATCAAGTCCAATTGAGATAAAGAAAAGCCTCTATTTATTGATTGAGATCCGCCAAATAGAACAGCAACGTCGTTTATCACAAGAAATCAACCAACATGCCCAACAACAAGCAGCCAAAGTCTTAGTTCGAAGCTTGGCGCATGAAATTAAAAATCCATTAGGTGGTCTACGTGGCGCAGCTCAGTTACTAGAGCGAATGCTGCCCAACCCAGAATTACATGAATACACTCAAATTATCATTGAGCAAGCTGACCGACTTCGTAACTTAGTCGACCGTTTATTAGGCCCGCAAAAGCTAGGCCAAAAGAAGCCTGAAAACCTACATGCTGTAATCGAAAAAGTACGCCAACTCATTGAATTAAATTCAAGTTACCCAGTGCGTATTGTTCGTGATTACGATCCTAGTCTGCCTGACTTTGATATGGATGCCGAACAGATAGAACAATCAATTTTAAATATCGTCAGTAATGCCGCTGAAATTTTAAAAGATCAGCCTGATGGTGTGATTACCCTACGAACTCGTACTGACTATCAAACCAATATTTATGGCCAACGCCACCGACTTGCCGCCAAAATAAACATTATTGATAATGGTCCTGGCATCCCCAGTCATATTCAAGACACACTATTTTATCCAATGGTGAGTGCTCGAGAAGGAGGAACAGGGCTTGGACTCTCAATTTCCCAAAACCTCATCGACCAACATCATGGAAAAATCGATGTGACAAGTTGGCCTGGAAAAACCGTATTTACCATTTACCTTCCACTTAAATAATAAAAATAATGACCACAACAAATACAAATGTATCAGTGGATAACGGAGACAAATCATGAGTAAAGGATTTATTTGGGTTGTTGATGATGACAGCTCTATTCGCTGGGTATTAGAAAAGACACTCACCAGCACCAACATGATGTGTGAAAGCTTCGGCGATGCTGAAAGTGTACTCCAAGCACTAGAGCGAAACGTACCAGATGTGATTATATCTGATATTCGTATGCCGGGAATGGATGGCTTATCACTACTTAATCACGTGCAGGAAAACTACCCTGACCTGCCCGTTATTATCATGACTGCCCATTCAGATTTAGACGCCGCTGTTAGTGCTTATAAAAAAGGGGCTTTTGAGTATTTACCAAAACCTTTTGATATTGATGAAGCTCTTACTTTGGTTGAACGCGCACTTGCTCACAGTCAAGAACAGAAAAAGCAAAACAGTAACAAGCCAGTCAAAGAGCATCATGTTCCAGAAATTATCGGTGAAGCTCCTGCAATGCAGGAGGTATTTCGAGCCATTGGACGCCTTTCTCGCTCTTCAATTTCAGTCTTAATCAATGGTGAATCAGGAACGGGTAAAGAACTCGTTGCTCACGCGCTTCATCGTCATAGCCCGCGCGCTAACAATGAGTTCATTGCTTTAAACATGGCGGCGATCCCAAAAGATCTGATTGAGTCTGAATTGTTTGGCCACGAAAAAGGCGCATTTACTGGTGCAAATGCAGTTCGTAAAGGTCGCTTTGAACAAGCCAATGGTGGAACCTTATTTTTAGATGAAATCGGTGATATGCCACTCGATATCCAAACACGCCTATTAAGAGTATTGGCTGATGGTCAGTTTTATCGCGTTGGCGGGCACTCACCAGTACAAGTCGATGTTCGAATCATCGCCGCAACTCATCAAGACTTGGAAAAATTGGTCGCAGATGGTGGATTTCGTGAAGATTTATTTCACCGCCTCAATGTCATTCGTGTTCATATCCCAGCACTTCGAGAGCGCCGAGAAGACATTCAAAAATTAACAGAGCATTTTTTACACTTGGCCTCTAAAGAATTAGGAATAGAGTGTAAAACACTGAGTAATGAAGCGAGTAAAGCATTAAGCCAATGTGCATGGCCCGGAAATGTAAGGCAGTTAGAAAATACCTGTCGTTGGCTAACCGTCATGGCAAGCAGCCAAGAAGTTCTCGTTTCTGATTTACCTCAAGAGTTATTTAACTCACCGATCAGCATTAGCACTCATGATAATACAGACTGGCAATCTCAACTGAGCGATTGGGTAGAACAACAACTGCATCAAGGGGAAGCTAATATCCTAAATAAAGTCATCCCTAATGTTGAACGTATTTTATTAGAGAAAGCACTTAACCATACTCATGGCCATAAACAGGATGCCGCTAAGCTATTAGGCTGGGGCAGAAATACATTAACTCGAAAATTAAAAGAATTTGAATAGCACTTTTTAAACAGTAAGTTAAGAAGAAAATATACAATCTAACAAACTACTTTCATCATTTAAAAGACAATAAAGCTTCAGTTTTTACCAATATCGTCGCTATCTTATCTGTATAGCTTAAACAGTATACAGATAAAATAACTGCATTTTAGGCAGATTAATCCGCTATAATGCTAAACAGAACGATATTGTATAAAAAGAGCTTTATGAATAATACGACCACCAAAAAGCAGTTTTCTTTAAGATCCGCTGTGATGTTGCCTTTCATTACGGTATTGCTGTTAACACTAAGCGTGGTTTTCTATACCCAAAATAATAGCTATGAGAAATTAGTTGATGATGTCAGTGGTAAAATACTTACCTCTTATACGCAAAACACGCACGCCGATCTAAATATTTTCTTAAAAGCCCCTTTTATCGCCGTTCAGAATATCGTTGACCAAATTCAGCGCTACCAAATGTATCAACCAAACGATACCAAAGAAATGCAATCCTACTTAGAACACAGTTTTTTAGGGTTATATAAAGATTTAGAACAGATGGATGTTTTATCTTTCGGTGGTGAACAAAAAGAGTATGTTGGTTTTCGTCGAGAAAGTAATCGCGCGCTCTCTCTTATGCTTCAAGATAAGCGCACAGGAGATGATCTCATTATCTATCGTGGTAATAAAATCTCTGATGATATTCGAACCACTGTATATAATTATGATCCTCGACAAAGGCCTTGGTATATCCCTGCGGCTGACACCTTAACGCCCTCATGGTCAAAAATTTACACCAATGCTGATGAACGCAAAGAGATCACAATCTCCACCATGCATCCTGTTTTTTATGATGATGATTTTATTGGCGTCTTTGCCGCAGATGTAAAGTTAGACTCATTTAATGCCTTTTTAAATAAAGAGACTCAACTGACAAAAGGCTCGATTTATCTTATCGATAATGAGCAGCGCTTAATTGCTCATTCTAATATCGGTAGCATAATCTCTCTTGGCTCACCAAGTAGTCCAGTAGGATCTCGGTTATTAGCAATTGAAAGCTCTGATATTGCGATTCAGAAAAGTGCCGAATACATTAAAGAAAATCAGCTAATGAATCGTAACAAGGCAGAAGTGTTTTGTTTCCCTCATAACGGCGAACGCTACTTCAGCCAAATTACACCTTATCGAGACAGTAATGGCCTTGATTGGTATATCGTCATTGCAATTTCAGAAAGTGATTTACTTGGTCAATTACAACAAGAGCAACGTAAAGGGCTTTTCTTTGGTATTTTACTGGCGTTAGTGGGGCTAATTGTCGGTGTGTACTCAATCACTCAAGTCACTAAACCTATTTTTACTACCGCCAATGCTGCTCGTAACATTGCCAGTGGTAATTGGGATAATAATGTTGAAGCCAAAGGCAGCATCTATGAAACCACGATGTTAATGAACGCCTTTAATGACATGACTCAAAAGCTGCAATCTTCGTTTGAAGCCATGCGCCAACAAATCACCTTTGATTCATTAACTCAGGTATTAAGCCGACAAGGCCTCATTGAGCATAGCCGAACTATGCTAGATAAACAGCAAGACAATGAGCAAGGGCTTATCCTTATTGGTATTAATAACTTTCGAGATATTAACGACAGCTTGGGCATCTTAGAAGGCGACCAGCTATTAAAACGTATCACTGAACGCTTACAAGCCAGCTTTACTAACAAGAATATTGCGATTGGCCGTGTAGGTGGGGATGAATTTGGGCTTTTCTTTGCTGATATAAAAGGTATTAACCAACTGCAACAGTATGCTCTAGATGTTCATTCCTGCTTTATGACTCCATTTCAAATAAGCACTAACCCGACCTTGATTTCGATCTCTATTGGTTTAGTACACGGTGATTTACATTGTGACTCTATGACGTTATGGCTTAGAAACGCCAGCATTGCACTTGGTCAGGCTAAAAAGAATAACATTAACATTTCTTTATACACCCCTGAGATGGCGGAAGCTTCACTACATAAAGCCACTATAACCGCCGAGTTGGCCTCAGCGATTGAAAACAATGAAATGGTGCCATTTTACCAACCCATCATTGATGTAAAAACAGGGAATATAATTGGTGCTGAAGCACTTATTCGTTGGTTCAATCCACGTAGAGGAATGGTATCACCGTTAGAGTTCATCCCTCTTGCTGAAGATAATGGCATGATTGTTCCTATTGGAGCTCAGATCCTCACTCAAGCATGTCTTGATACAGTAGAACGTATTAATCAAGGCTTGTGGCCACACGATTTCCATATGCACGTCAATCTATCTGTCTGTCAATTAACGCAAGATAACTTCTTAGAAGATCTGGAATTAATACTGCAACAAACAGCAATGCCACCACAAAACTTAACGTTAGAAATCACAGAGTCTCGTCTCGTTAATCACGATACGAACACCACAGATACGATGCAACGTATTCGTGATTTAGGCATTCAAATTGCCATTGATGATTTTGGTACTGGCTATTCTTCACTGGCGTACATTCATAAATTACCTTTTGACGTACTAAAAGTAGATCGCTCATTTATCAAAGACCTCACAGAAGATAATCTTGATTCCTCAATAGCGGCGGCAGTTTATAACATGACAAAAGGCTTTAAAATAACTCTTGTTGCTGAGGGCATTGAGACTCAAGAACAAGCAGAGCTATTAACCCGATTAAATTACGACCATGCACAAGGATTCCTTTATAGTCGTCCACTACCATTATCTGACTGGCCAACAGAATAAGTTAACATCACAGCGCAATCACCAATATTGCGCTGTTTTTGGCCGATCGGCTACTGACATAATAAGCATGACTCTCTATACTCAGTCTTAATATATACACGCATTCACGTCTTTTTTGTAGGAACAGTTAATAATGATAACTAAAACACTCCCTCTTACGGATTTACATCGTCACCTTGATGGCAACATTCGAATTGAAACAATCTTAGATTTAGGTCAAAAATTTGGTCTTAAATTACCTGCTTATGATCTTGAAGCACTGCGCCCTCATGTCCAAATCGTAGAAGCAGAGCCAAGTCTTGTTGCCTTTCTATCTAAGCTTGATTGGGGTGTGGCGGTTCTTGGTGATCTAGACGCATGTCGTCGTGTTGCTTATGAAAACGTACAAGATGCAATGAACGCACAAATTGATTACGCAGAATTACGTTTCTCTCCATACTACATGGCAATGAAGCATAATTTACCAATTGCTGGCGTTGTTGAAGCGGTAGTGGATGGCGTTGAAGCAGGCTGTAAAGATTTTGGTGTGAAAGCCAATCTAATTGGTATTATGAGTCGTACTTTTGGTCAAGACGCTTGTCAGCAAGAACTAGATGGCCTTCTAACTCAAAAGAATAAACTGGTTGCAATCGACTTAGCGGGTGATGAACTAGGGCAACCTGGCGATCGTTTTGTGAGCCACTTTAACCAAGTTCGTGATGCAGGCCTTCGAGTGACAGTACACGCAGGTGAAGCAGCTGGTGCAGAAAGCATGTGGCAAGCAATTAATGAGCTTGGTGCGGTACGTATTGGTCACGGTGTTAAGGCTGTTGAAGATCCTAAACTGATGGAGTTTTTAGCGAAAAACAACATTGGTATTGAGTCATGTTTAACGTCTAACATTCAAACAAGTACGGTTGCTTCGTTCGAATCTCACCCTATCAAAACTTTCCTTGATCACGGTGTTAAGGTTTGTCTAAATACAGATGATCCTGCAGTTGAAGGGATTGAGCTTCCTCATGAATATGAAGTTGCTGCACCAAAAGTTGGCCTAACTCAGGAACAACTTCGTCAAATTCAAATTAATGGTTTGGATCTGGCTTTCCTAAGTGATGCAGAGAAACAAGCATTGCGTGATGTGGCAGCTAAGCGCTAATTAAAGCAGGTTTCAGGGCGCTACGCTTACAGGTTTCAGGAGTACTTGCTTTTGCTCTTCCTGAAGCCTGAGCCCTGAATCCTATCTTTTGCTTTTGCTTTTGCTCTTATAGTCTCTAGCTAGCGAAGCGTATAGCTTCTAGTCTTTCAATTCTTACTTAATCAACTCAACCGCTTCTTTCGCAAGTCTTGTCACTTTAGCCCAATCTTTTGCAGCAATAGCGTCTTTCGGTAACATCCAAGAACCACCTACAGTCGCCACACAATCTAATGCTGTGTAGTCATTTACATTCTGTGGATTAATGCCACCCGTTGGGCAAAATTGAACTTGTGGTAACGGCGCCGCCATTGCTTTTAATACCGATGGGCCACCAAACGCACTTGCTGGGAAGAATTTTAAGTGTGCATAACCAAGCTCAATCGCACGAATAACTTCTGATGGGGTTGCAACACCTGGGATCAATGGAACATCCGCCGTTTTTGCATGGGCTAATAAGCTTGGTGTAAATCCTGGTGAAATAATAAATTGAGCACCAGCTTCAACCGCTTGATCGTACTGTTGAGTACTGATCACGGTGCCTGCACCAACTAATGCTTTTGGCATCGCTTTACGAATCGCCGTAATTGCTTCTAAAGCAACCGCTGTTCGTAGCGTTATTTCAAATACATTAATCCCACCAGCTGCTAATGCTTGAGCCATTGGTACTGCATCTTCCAACTGTTCAATAACCATAACAGGGACAACAGGTGATGCACTAAATACGTCTGAAGGCGAAAGGTTCCAACTCATATTTCTCTTAGCTCTCTTTATTCATTTAAATAACCCTACTATTTTACGCTAAATTACACCCAATAGCTCTGACAAAGGTGAATTCCCACTCATTTTTACTGTCCTATGGCATACTAGTATTCACACTGACCATGCAGAGAAATAGGATGAAAAGATCACTACTGGCTTTAGGCGCTTTATTATTTATCGCTGGGTGTAGCCAACAATCATCAATAAAAACATCAGGGAACTCTTCTGAGGCTAACCAATTACATGATGTAAAAACACCGCATACTTTCATGCTGCGTGGCACTGTCATTATTGGGCATGAATCTCAAAGCATTCAGCCTTGTAATAGCGATCAACAATATTGGATAAACCTATCTCCTACGCAATGGCAAGCGGGTACTGATATACAATCATCCCCTTATCAGCCTATGTATGGTGAATTAATCGGCCATTTTGAGGCGCCACCAAAAGGCGGTTTTGCCAATGATTACCCTGCCCGATTTGTTGTCTCTCAAATAAATACCCTAGTCGCTGGCGAAGGGGCATCTTGTCAACGAAATGTTCAACCTACTAAGGCTTTTGGTACTGAACCATTTTGGAATTTACAGGTAGTTAACGGTGAACTCGTTTTCTCTGTAATGGGAAAACCAAAGCAACAACAAGCCATTACAGAACAAAAACTTGAGATAAATAAGCGTGTTTATCAAAGTCGTGACTTCTCTTTAACCATGACTAAAGGGATCTGCAAAGACAGCATGGTAGAGTCCATTTACGGGTGGAATTCAGAAGTCGATATTGACGGTAAGAAATACCAAGGTTGCGCTACGCTAGCCGCAAAAGATACAACACTCAATTGGGTAGAAGCTTATCAGGGAACAAGCACGATTGGGGATTCAGGATTAACCATTGGTTTAACCTTAAATCCTGACCATTCAGCAGTCACTACTTATGACTACAATACAGATGAACCTCAATTAGTTGAAACCGGTGTATGGCAAGCAACTAAGGACAATAAACTTCATGTCCTCATAAGCCGTCATCAGCGCCAATACATGATTTCTGAACGTGTCTTTACCAAAAATGGTACCCAAATATCTGCCGATAAAGAACGAGTAAATGGTGTGGTTTTCCCAATTAAATCTGGGTTAACCCTTTATTCAATCGACAACGTAAATTCAACCAGCACGATACAAGGTCAATAATAATGGCTGTCACCAACTCATGCTCTACCTGTGGTTTTGTACATAACTGTATTTGCGATCATCAGCCACACTTAGACTCCAATATTGAATTTGCTTTGCTTTATCATGAAAACGAACTAGATAAGTTAACCAACACCGGTAAGTTATTACTAAATGGCCTACCTAAAACCAAAAGCTATTTATGGCAAAGAAAAGTACCGCCAGAAGATCTAATTAACCACATAAATCAAGAAGACACTGAAACATGGTTGCTGTTTCCAAGTGATTCGCCAACCCTGAGTTCAGAATATCTTGAATGTAAGGATCCAAACAAAAAGCAGCTCTTTATTTTGTTGGATTCGACATGGCAAGAAGCAAAGAAAATGGTTAACAAAAGTCCTTGGTTAAAAGCGCTTCCTTGTCTTGAATTAACCCCAACAGAAGCGTCTCGCTATCATTTACGTCGGAATCAAAGCCAAGGAAATCTGTGTACTTGTGAAGCGGGAATTGAGGTATTAGAAATGACAAAAGAGCTGAGGAATGCCCAGGCTCTTTCGGACTATTATGATCACTTTTTAACGGTATTTCAGGCAGAACGTAGTGGTCATACTTATGGCTCTAGCGCTTTAGGTGCCCCTAAGAAATAACCTTGTAGGTAATCAACGCCCATGTCTTCAACAATTGAGCACACCTCTTGATTGTGTACAAACTCAGCAACCACTTTGGCATCAAGAGCATGGCAAAGCTGTACCATTTGTTGTGATATGAGGCGTTGACGTCTGTCTTGATGAACATTTTTGATGATCGACCCATCAAGTTTAATGACTTGAGGTTCTAACTTCATAATTTCATCAATATTCGAGTAACCAGACCCAAAATCATCAATAATGATACGTGCCCCAAGACGTCTAAAGTGGTTACATATTTCAATCATATGCCCATAATCTTGGATCTGCTCTGTTTCAAGCACTTCAAACCCAACCCTAAATGGATTATCAAGACGTAAAATCGATGTCTCCAATAGATCTAGCGTCCTATCACTCATTAAGTCTTGCGGTGAGAGGTTAATAGAGAACTTTAGATCATTAGTTTGCATTATTTCAAACGAGCGAGAGATCATTTCACGGCTTAATCGAGTATAAAGATGAGTCCCTTCCACCGCAGGTAAAAACTGTCCTGGGGAAAAAATCTGACCATCTTCTCGAATACGCATTAAACATTCAGTTGAAACCATTTTATGAGTCTTTGCTTCATAAATAGGTTGGCCATATACCAATACGCCTTTCTGAGAAATAGCTCGATTAACACAAGTTAGCCAATCCAGTTGGCTTTGACGTAAGCGCTCCTCATTTAATAAATCACGCGCATTACACAGATGACGATTTCGACGCATAGCAATTCGACGAGCTTCAACCGTTTTTAAAATTAAATCTTCTACTGCGACGTGAGTAAAATCTCGACGACTGATAATTCCACCAGAGACAGCGACACTCAGATAGTCAACATCACTCAACCCGTAAGGTTCAAAATTTTCGTGCTCTAAGTCTTCAATAAAATCGGTGATATGTTTACGCAGATATTCACTGTTCTTTTCGCTGTTAAAAAGAATGCCCCACTCTGCAACGCCAATACTATATAACTCTGTTTCAGTAGAGAGCTTGTCACTCAAATGAGTCTCGATATAAACACTAATATCTTGAAGCAGTTTATCTCCAACCTGATAACCATATTTTTCATTTACTTGGCTTAAATTGGTAAGCTTAAATGATAATAAATGATCAGTATGCGATATATGAGAAAGACGTTCTTTTAGCACAGTACGATTAAGTAATCCTGTGCGCCTATCTGTACGATAAGTTTGAATCAATCTCATCGACTGCTCACTGATCTTTTGCTCCATTTGAGAAGTCATTTTATCGAGCTCACACAATGAGTTTTTAATTAATGAAAATAACGGCGTTAAGTTGTGCGTTCTTGGTGTATGCGAAATAGAAGGCTCAACAAAGATCTCCTCTGATTCTCTTAGAGCCAAATACGTTAAGCTATGATGCAGAATTTGTTGTTTATTCGCACGGAAAAACTCTCCCATACCATACATACCTTGGCATATACCGATATCAGAAAAGCTGTGAAGTTCTGTTGATTCAGAGCTATTCTCAATCCGAGACTCACAATTATAAATAAAAATAGACTCAGGGTGTTTCTCTGCTAGTGCCACCACACCTTGATTTACTTTTTCTTGCGTCAACGATGGATGACTGTAAGAAAAACGAACCTCATCACCAATAGCAACCTCAGAGGCAAACTGTAAGTATCCTTCTTTGGTTATCGATTCAACCGTATTAATCAGTCGCGCCGTTTCCTCTTCAATCATCAAAGGAAAGGCTTGGATCTGACTCAGTGAGAGTTTTTTATTGTCCGCTAAGTATTTACAATAAAACTCATAAGCCGGAATGTGATCAATAGTTTGAACCATTCGCCCTTCAGATGAGGTGATTCGAAAGTGTTTACCTACTGGGTTCCACTCAACAAAGGCTTCATACCATACTTGTAGCACTTCACTATGTAAGGCAATAGCAACAAGATGATCCTGATAAAACTCACCATCCAGAAAAACCCATCGTCCATTGCCTGCATCTGCAGCAACACCACCAGAGACCGGAACCGCATTAGAGTATTCAGAAAATGCTTCAAAGAGAGGGTAATTACTGGCTGAACCATAGCAACCAAATGCGATAACACTTTTTGACGTTTGATTCATCGAGAGTTTTCTGAGTAACTGATGACCGACGTCTTTTTCATTTCTTGAATGAAATACCGCTGCTGAAGTAATACCTGTCGATTCAAATGTCGAGATGGAGATAACTGTAGATTGGGTATAAATAGAAGAATTAACACTAGCATGAATAACGCTGAGACCAATGATCTCAGCATTTGGAAAACGTTTTTTTAGTAATGAATAGTAACTACGAACGCACTCTTTTGATTGAGATGAGAAAATCTGTATCAAACACGAGGGGCTTTGTTGGACGATTAATGAATCACACTCTTCTTGTAATTGAACAACATCTTGTACACTTAACGAAAGAGTTTTCATTATCTATTTAGCCTTTATTAATTATAATATTTACACATTTATTCCTGCTACATAGCCGCTTGACCATGCCCACTGGAAGTTATATCCACCTAACCAACCACTAACATCCATGACTTCGCCGACAAAATATAACCCTGATACTTTCTTGCATTCCATCGTTTTAGAAGAAAGTTCATCAGTATGAACCCCACCCAAAGTTACTTCTGCCGTACGGTAGCCTTCCGTACCATTAGGTAATATTTTCCATTGGTGAATCAAAGAGCATAATTGTTCTTGCTCTTTATGGTTGACTTGTTTTAGAGACCGATCATGAAAAATCGTATTATTTAATAAGGTCTCTACCACTCTCTTAGGTAAAAACTTCGCAAGTGAGTTCTTAACACTTTGATTTGGATGGCATTCACGCATCTTATCTAATTCTTCAGATAAGTCGTCATTAGGTAATAGATCTATCATTACTTTTTGACCTGCGTTCCAATATGATGAAATTTGTAGGATAGAAGGGCCTGATAAACCGCGATGTGTGAACAATAAATTCTCTTTAAAGTTATCACCACTTTCTGATTCAACAACCACAGGGATCGCAATACCTGAAAGCTCAGAAAACGCTTCTTTATCTTCTTTATGCAAGGTGAAAGGCACAAGACCAGCTGATGTTGGAACCATAGAGAGGTCAAATTGCTCAGCTAACTGGTAGCCAAATGGCGTCGCGCCTAATTTAGGCATAGACAAGCCCCCCGTTGCGACAACTAGGGATTCACACTCAATAGTGTCTGTATCTAACTTAAGAGAAAAACCAGATTCTTGCTTGGCAATATCTGAGATAGCACAACGATAACGGTAATTAACCCCTGCTAATTCACATTCTTTAAGCAGCATATCGACGATCTCTTTGGCAGAATCAACACAGAACAGTTGACCATGATCTCGCTCTTCAAACTCAATTCCATATTTGGAAATCAATGAAATGAAATCCCAATTGGTGTATTGGGATAATGCTGATTTTACGAAGTGAGGGTTTTTACACACATAGTTATGGGCAGTAACATCGTAGTTGGTGAAATTACAGCGACCACCACCAGAGATCAGGATTTTTCTTCCTGGCTTCTTAGCATGATCAACCACTAATACACTACGGCCTCGTTTACCGGCTTCTGCTGCACACATTAATCCGGCAGCACCTGCACCGATAACTACTACGTCTACTTTTTTCATGACACTCTCACCCAAATTCAATTGGCAGGGAGTGTACTATTATCAGCGCTAGATGCCCAAACTAATTACTAAGAAAAACACAGCCACACTCACTAGTAATAACGCACTAGAGAGCATAAATAAATAACGGGCTTTTTCGCATTTAAAGACAAAGAGTGTGTCGTAATGATCTAGATACTCTTCTTGCCATAGATATTGAAACAGTTTGGTTTGCTTACCAATGTTACCGTGGGTAGTGAAGAATCCACGACCATCTACTTGCTGATAAAGTAAAGGGTGCGCTTCTTTCATCACAAAAAGAAGGGTTTTTAATGTGCTCAAATAACGAATAATGTTGATACCCGTTACTGAAAATAACGCTAATAATATAAGGTCGCCACTTATCATAATCACCTCGACATACTTGTCTATGTGCTTAATAAGTAACGACCCTTGATGTACTTACATTATCTGTAGACGTCTACATTGCAAAGATTGATACTTATCCAGCAGTGCTATCCATAATAGATGTAGAACCAGATTTTGCTAATACTGCTAAATCTTTATCGATAAAGAACAATGCTTTACCGTCTTCACCTACTAGGTCAATTTTATCTAAAATACCTTTGAATAATTTCTCTTCTTCATGCTGCTCAGCCACATACCACTGAAGGAAATTAAACGTTGAGTAGTCTTGTGCAGTAAACGCCACATGAGCCAGTTTATTGATCTCTTGCGTGATCATTTGCTCATGTTCCAATGTGGTACGAAATACATCGCCTAAGCCAGAAAACTCTGATTGTGGGGCTTCAATCGCACCTAAGATTGGCATCGCGCCAGTTTCACTTACATAAGTAAATAAACGCTGCATATGCTCCATTTCTTCGGTTGCGTGAGCTCGGAAAAATGACGCTGCGCCATCAAAACCTTTGTCTTCACACCAAGCACTCATCTGTAAGTATAGATTAGATGAGAAAAATTCTAGGTTAATTTGTGCATTTAGATGATCAACCATCGTTTTAGCTAACATATTTATGTTCCTTTATGAGCAATTATCATTAGAAATTACAACAATTCTATCATATCTCGTTCTACAAATACTTATTCAATCATCTGCAACAAGAACGAGATCTAGGCAACAAAAAAATAAAAGTACTGGTGATAATCTATCTTTATAAAGAGATTCAATATTGAATTTATAGGAGAAACATCATGAGTTACCAACATATTCTTGTCGCTGTCGATTTAACAGAAGAGAGTAAATCTTTGGTTACCAAAGCCGCAGGGCTAGCAAAGGCTCTGGATGCTAAGGTTTCTTTTATTCATATCGATGTAAGCTACGCTGAGCTTTACACGGGCTTAATTGATATCAATCTTGCAGAAACACAACATCAGGCGATGGAAGCCTCAAAAGAAGCCATGAAGCACTTGGTGGAGTTTGCAGAGTACCCAATCCATAAAACATTAGTAAGTAGTGGTGATTTGAGTAATGAGCTGTGTGAGGCGATAGAAAACCTTGATGTCGACCTTGTGGTTTGTGGCCATCATCAAGATTTCTGGAGTAAATTGCTGTCATCAACCAGACAAGTGATCAACACCTGTCCTATTGATGTACTAGTGGTGCCATTTAAAGACGAATAAAGCTTAGCTAGTTATGAGCTGATATATTTATAAGCAGACATATTTAACAAGCACGGTGCGGCTACATTACATGGCCGCATTCACATAGACATCAAAGCGGTTCTTTTTCGTCTCAATCGCCATTGATGGTTTTTGGTTATCCAGCCACTCTGCGTAATCTGGACGTTTTACCACAACACGTTTCTTTGCCATGATTAATGCCGGTGCTAACAATGCATCGGCATCGTTATCTGCGCCAACTAAAGATTGAAAAACACGCATCTCTTTTTTCACTAATGCGCTTTTCTTTTTATTCTCTGGGTGTGGGTACATAGGGTCGAGATAAACCACATCAGGCTGTTGAAAGCTTTCTTGCGCCATTAATTGCTCTAACGCATCATGACTTGAAGCGTGAAGTAAAGACATTCGCTCTGAAACCCACGTACCGATTTCTGTATCTTGTTTGGCACGCGCTAAGCCATCATCAAGTAAGGCTGCAACCACTGGATGACGCTCTACCATTTGAACTTTACAACCTAACGATGCTAATACAAACGCATCACGTCCAAGCCCTGCCGTACCATCAAGCACAACTGGCGTTGCCCCTTTGTTTAAACCAACCGCTTTAGCAATAGATTGTCCTTTACCACCACCAAATTTACGGCGATGAGCAACAGCACCTGAAACCAAGTCAACAAAGATTGCGCCTAGTTTAGGTTCATCACGCTTATGAAGTTCCAGCTGCTCTGTGGTTAATACCAAAGCAAAAACATTATCTTGGTCATGCGTTAATCCCCAGCGAGTGGCAATAGCCTCTAACTCAGGTTGACGATTTGGGTCTTCACACAATAACGCTATTTGCACAGGGCACTCCATCGGCTTAATCAATTAGGAACAGCAAGCGCCTATGGTAATAGATATTAATAAAAACGACTAGATAAAGTGCTCGCTGTCCTGGGGATCTTGAGGTAATTTAAAGACTGGACGATATAAATTCCCATCAGCTAAGGACGCTTCATGAATCAAACCAACAAAATCGATGATCTCGACCGTGATATTTTACAAGCGCTGATGAATGATGCCCGCACCCCTTATGCTGAATTAGCGAAGCGCTTTGATGTCAGCCCTGCAACCATCCATGTACGCATCGAGAAAATGAAAGCGGCTAATATCATTGAAGGGACTGAGGTGATCGTTAACCCAAAAACATTAGGTTATGACGTCTGCTGTTTTATTGGGATTAATTTATACGCCGCTCGTGATTACCACTCAGCACTTGCTAAATTAGATGCATTAGAAGAAGTAGTTGAGGCCTATTACACCACTGGCGCTTACAATATCTTTGTAAAATTGATGTGTAAGAGTATTCAAGAGCTACAGCATGTGTTGATTGATAAGCTGCAAGCGATTGAGGAAGTGCAGTCGACTGAGACGCTGATCTCGTTGCAGAATCCGATCAGTAGGAATGTGAAGCCGTAAAGACTATACACTGCGCTGACTAAAACGCTTCGCTCTAGAAACTATAAAAACAAAAGCCCTAACGATGTAATAAATGCGATTCACATCAACCGTACTGGCTTTTATAGCCTCTAGTTAGCACAGCGTATCGTTTCTAGCTTCCAAAAAAAACCGCAGGTGCATCAACACCTACGGCTTCAAATTTTTAGACAAACAACAACGCTCTTACTCGTCCCTAGATCACTCTAGAAAACTGCTGCTGACGCGCACGATCTCGTAAGTACTTATCAAAACACATACAGATATTACGGATCAATAAACGACCACGCAGTTCAACATCAATACGCCCTTCGTGCATCGTTACTAACTCATCATTAATAAACGTTTGTAGAAGCTTAATGTCTTCCGCGAAGTACTTATCAAAGTCTAAATTAAACTCCGCTTCAATCGCTTTAGTATCCAGTGTGAAATTACAGATAAGCTGTTTAATCACTTCACGACGAATTAAATCATCTTGGTCTAGCGCAACACCACGCCACAGAGCGTGACGTTTTTCGTCAACCTGAGCGTAATATTCTTTTAAGTCTTTTTTGTTCTGCGCGTAGCTGTCGCCAATCATTGAGATAGCTGATACGCCCATCCCCAATAAATCACACTCACCTTGAGTGGTGTAACCTTGGAAGTTACGGTGAAGAATGCCTTCACGCTGTGCAACTGCTAGTTCATCATCAGGCAGTGCAAAGTGATCCATACCGATAAACTGGTAGCCTGCACCAGTTAGGTTTTCGATGGTTTCTTGCAGCATCACTAATTTTTCAGCAGGTGCTGGTAAGTCAGCATCTTTGATTTTACGTTGCGCAGCAAACAGCGTTGGCATGTGTGCATAGTTAAATACAGACAAACGACCCGGTTCCATTTCTAGTACACGCTTGATCGTTAATGCTAAAGATTCTGCTGATTGCTTTGGTAAACCGTAAATCAAATCAAGATTGGTTGAGCGGAAACCTAAGTCTTTTGCTCGTTGTACCATAGAGATAATAAAATCTTCATCTTGATCGCGGTTAACCAAGTGCTGAACTTCTTTATTGAAGTCTTGTACACCAATGCTTAGACGGTTGAAGCCTTCATCACGTAGATGATCAAGCATATCCAATTCAATTTCACGCGGGTCAACTTCAATGCTGATCTCTGCGCCTTCTTCAAAGTTAAACTCACCACGTAATAAATTCATTAAGCGAGTAAACTGAATTTTAGTTAGGAAGGTTGGAGTACCACCACCAAAATGCAATTGCGTTACTTTACGTTCAGTAAACAGTGCTGCACGCTGACGGATTTCTAGTTCTAGTGAATCTAAATAAATATCCGCTTTATGGTGATGACGAGTGATCACTTTATTACAGCCACAGAAGTAACATAGCTTGTGACAGAATGGGATATGAATATAAAGAGACAATGGGCGTTCAGGGTACTGAGTACACGCCATATCGAATTCAGCAGGAGTATAAGCTTCGTGAAACTCTAAAGCGGTTGGGTAAGAGGTGTAACGTGGACCTGAGTAGTTATACTTCTCAATGATCTCTTGGTCCCATACTATTTGTTGATTTGACATGACTAACTTCCATCTCTTTATATCTGCATTGACACTATTCCTGCATCATAAAGCATTTGCTTCACAAAGCCGATGACTTCAATGCAGTGGTAAATAGAAGTGTCGATCAGATCATTTTAATATCAATTTTTTGATTCAGTGGCTTAATACGATCATGCAATTGTTGAATTTCAATCTTAATCATATCTTGCAGACGAGCTTCTGCTTTAGTTCGAACTAAATTGTCTTTCATTCGATCTTGTTTTGCGAGTTCTTGTCTTGCATCACCGCGTGGCATGTCTTTGACTACATGAAATAACTCAGATAACGCTGGGTAATCTTGTTCAACATCAATACGGTCATCTTCTTGTAGATAATCCATAATGCTGTACAAACGAATCGCCAACTCAGAGTGATCACATTGCTCTTGCATACCAGCCTGACAAAGCAGCACCACATTCTCAAAAATATTGGCGTTACGTTTTTGTATCGCCAATTTTCTGTGTTGTTCTTGCAGTTCCTTCTGCTTTTTTAACTTCATCAGTAAACTGCCAGCATAACCGGCTAGTGCAAGAATAATTGCACCGCCAAGCAGTGCTAACAGGGTTACTGTAGACATAATTACTTAAAGTCATCCATGTTGAAGTCATCAAATTCCGCTAGTAGATCGTCATCGCTTTTCGCTTTGCGCTCTGCAAACTCAGGGAATTCTGCAATCTCTTCTTCTGATTCTGTTTCTTCGTCATCTAATAAGCCTAAACGACCCATTAAGTGCTCGATACGTGCCAATTTCTCATCCACGTATTTCTGAAGACCAGTACCTAGGTTCTCACCATTATCGAGACGGTCTAGAAGAACCATTAGCTGTGCATCATTTTCTAACATCGCAAGCTCTTGCTCATTCGTTAGACGACGCTCTTGCTTACTTGTTTTCTTCTTCTCTTCAACAACAAGTTGAATTGGTTTTTTACTACCAATACGAGGATCTTTTTTCTGAGCGAAACGACGATTTTGTTCTGCGTTACTTTCAGCATTACGAGCACCGGCTTTTAGGCCTTTACGCTTTCTTTTACGCTTGATTTCGCGGCTGTCTACGTCACGATCAGTACGGTTACGTGTTACAACTACTGGCTCACTCGCCATTCCCGGAGTACGGGCTTTTTTAATACGGCTCATTACTGGGTTTTCCTCAGTAAGATGACATCATCTCCAACAAATTCTAGCTCAAGTCGGTAGCGTTTTGCTACAAACTCAAACGTTTCCCTGCAGAAGAAGCTGACATGGGTTAAATCACTCTTGTAATGCCAAGTGGCAAACGCGCTTTCGTCCCTGGCTAGTTTCGTCATGATACCTAACCAACCTCCAGGTTTTATCAAGCTCAATAACAATTCCAATTCGTTTTGAGGTTGATAAAAATGCTCAATGGCTTCTGTACAACTGACGAAGTCATACTGCTTATTGAACACGGACTTATCTGGTGTGTAATAAATATCATAGAGTTCGATATGGTGACCGGCCTCTCTCATCATATGAGCAAGCAATGGTCCAGGGCCACATCCAAAATCTAGTCCTTGTTGCGGTGTCTCACCAACACGTTGCAACAGCGGCTCAGAAAATCGAGATAAGAAGGTTCGGTACCCTTCATCTTCAAGATTATTTTTATGGCAATCATAGTGCGCTTTTTCTGCTTTTGCGTCGAAACGATCTGCCTCATCCACATAAATAAGATAGCAGTGCTGACAGCGATAATAGCGTCGGTGCTTATCTTGGTGGAATTTATCAGCATGTAAATGCTGACACAAAGGGCAAGGCTGCATCATAAGCTCACTACTGCTCCCTGAAAATTCTAGGGGCGGAAGTATACCCGATACTGGTGCAAAGATAATCGTTTTAACGTTTTTTTTCATAAAAAAAGCAGCTACAAGAGCTGCTTTTTAAAATTTGGACTCTTATTGAAGAGTTTACATTAATAATTAATGTAAACCACCAACGTATTTAGACAATGTTGAAATGTCTTCATCCGTCAGTTTCTTCGAAATATCTCGCATCATCGCGTTCATATCATTAGAACGATCACCTGAGCGGAATTTTTCTAACTGCGCTTTAATGTAATCAGAGTGTTGACCTGAAATCTTAGGAAAACCAGACAATGATGTACCATTACCACGAGGACCATGACATGCAACACACGCCGTAATTCCACGTTCCATATCACCCGCTAAGTACAAGGCTTTACCAACAGGAATCGACTCTTCTGGTGTTGTATTATCAGCCATCGGTAAAGAGGCATAATACGCGGCAATATCCTTAGCTCCTTGCTCATCAACGCCCATCGCCATTGCACCCATTACTGGGTCCATACGACCTTGTTTACCTTGAGTTTGCATACCTAATTTAAATTCATTAATTTGCTTTTCAAGATAACCTGCGTGTTGACCTGCTAGGTTTGGGTATTGGGTCAAAGCACTATTACCTTCTTGACCATGACACGCCGTACATGTTGCAGATTTTTGCTTTCCAGCTTCGATATCTCCTTGAGCCCATATTGAGCAACTAGCTAGGAGAGTTAATATCAGCGCTAATTTTTTCATGACATTCCATTTATTATTATCGTTCCCTCACAATGAGTTATCCTTTTTAATAGGATTTATTTACATTGTGTTGGATATTAAGCTTCCAGTACCGCTCTAAATTGGCTACAGCATGGTACAATGAGCGACCTTTACCGTTTTTGTTCTAAGTTTGTCACCATAACGTTAATAGTGACATCCTTAATGCGGTTATTTTACACATTTTCACAAAAAAGTAATCAGCTGACTACAATAATCCTACTTGGATCATTATCTACAGCTTGGTTTCCTTCGAGACGGAGTTAACAGTGAGCAAAATCATTCACTACCAAAAGACGCACTTCATTACCAGTGCACCAGATATTCGCCATCTACCTGAAGATGAAGGTATTGAAGTTGCCTTCGCTGGCCGTTCGAATGCGGGTAAATCAAGCGCATTAAACCGCTTAACAAACCAAAGAGGCTTAGCTAAAACATCTAAGACTCCTGGTCGTACGCAATTAATTAACTTATTCAAAGTTGATGAAAACTGCCATATCGTGGATTTACCAGGATACGGCTTTGCTCAAGTACCAATTGAGATGAAAAAGAAGTGGCAGAAATCTTTAGGTGAATACCTACAGAAGCGTCAGTGCTTAAAAGGCTTAGTGGTATTGATGGATATCCGTCACCCGCTTAAAGATATTGACCAACAACTTGTGTTTTGGGCTGTTGATCAAAATATTCCAGTACAAATCTTATTAACTAAAGCTGACAAGCTGAAAAGTGGTGCGCGTAAAGCTCAAGTGCTAAAAGTGCGTGAAGCTGCAGTAGATTTTGGTGGTGAAGTGGTGGTTGATGCATTTTCTTCATTAAAGGGCATTGGTGTTGATATTCTTCGTGCCAAGCTAGATACATGGTTTGCACCGGCTTTTGAGATCGATGATGAGTTCATTGAAGGTCTAGATACTGAATAAACAGCACATATAGATACAGCCTGTGACAAAAAATAACCCCACCTTAAGTGGTGGGGAAATGGGAGAGATAAAGAGGTGTTTTTATTTTTCTGTCGCGCATAATGCTACAATCTTCTCTTCGAAACAAATCCCCGAAAAAGCCAAATCTCTTTAAGAATTAATAATACGCTTAAAAACAACAAATCTGTCTTGAAAACCATCAAGAAACACACCTATCCATTTAAAAACAATTAGTTAAGATAATTATGTAAATTAATTATCAATAAAATAACTTGTAGTAAAATTACATATATTGAAAGAGAAGAAGAAAGGAAAAAGTGGAGATAAAACCGAAAGATGAATTTTTAGAAGGCCAGAAAGAAAAAACGCCCCAGTCAAAAAGGTTGACTGAGGCGGCTGAATTTAGCCAAATCCAATAACGTGAAACAAAAGGTCTGAAAGATAGAACATCTTTACCTCTGTACCCTACGCAGATAAATGTACAACAAACGAACAGTTTTGAAAACCTTTTTTTGTAATTTTTTTTCAGTTTCGTTCATAAAAACACAACATTCATCTGATGGAGGTCACTTTATTTTAGGTAAAAAAAAGCCAACGCGTGCGCTGGCTCATAGTTTTAGTTTTAGATGTAACTTAGTTACAATTCAGTCAGTAATAAGTTTTATCATTTTTATAACAATATCGTTAGCTTAGTGGGCTTCATCCCAGTTGTTACCAAAATCACTCTCAGCAATTAATGGCACATCTAACTCTACTGCACTTTCCATTAATGCCGTTACTTGCTTAGTCACGTCTTCTAATGCGTCTTCTTTCACTTCAAAGACCAATTCATCGTGTACTTGCATTAGTAAGTGAACTTGACCATTCCCTTCTGCTTCAATCCAGTTATCCACTAAGATCATTGCTTTCTTAATGATATCAGCCGCAGTACCTTGCATTGGTGCATTGATTGCAGCACGTTCAGCTGCTTTACGACGCATCGCATTGCGAGCATTGATTTCAGGCAAATGTAGGCGACGGCCATATAAGGTTTCTACATAACCTTGTTCTGTTGCTAACAAACGAGTTTCTTCCATGTATTGCATTACACCTGGGTAACGCTCGAAATACACATTCATGTAATCTTGAGCTTCACCACGAGAAATCCCAATTTGTTTAGCAAGACCAAATGCACTCATGCCATAGATCAAACCAAAGTTGATGGCCTTAGCACGGCGACGATCTTCAGAGGTCACTTCTTCTATTGATACGCCCTTCACTTCTGCAGCGGTTGCTGAGTGAATGTCTTTACCTGCCGAGAACGCTTCTAATAACGCTTTATCTTGAGATAAGTGCGCCATGATACGCAATTCAATTTGAGAGTAATCGACTGCTAGGATTTTCCAACCATGAGGAGCAACAAACGCTTGGCGAATACGACGACCTTCTTCATTACGAATAGGGATATTCTGTAGGTTTGGATCGGTCGATGATAAACGACCCGTCGCTGTGACCGCTTGATGATAAGAGGTATGCACACGACCCGTCGTTGGATTAATCATCTTTGGAAGTTTATCGGTATAAGTCGACTTTAATTTTGCTAAGCCACGGTATTCTAAAATCAGCTTAGGAAGTTCATACTCTAAAGCCAATTCTTGCAGTACTTCTTCATTAGTTGAAGCTGCGCCTGATGGTGTCTTCTTAATGACTGGCAGTTCCATTTTCTCAAATAGAATCGCTTGCAGCTGCTTTGGTGAATTCATGTTGAACTCTTGGCCTGCGACTTCATACGCTGCTTTTTCTAGCTCATCTAAGCGCTGCCCAATTTCAAGTGATTGTGCAGAAAGCAGCATGTCATCAATATAAACCCCTTTTCTTTCCATACGAGAAAGTACAGAGATCAAAGGAAGTTCAATATCAGTAAATACTGTGTTTAACTTCTCATCCGCCACGAGTTTTGCGTGTAATACGTTATGTAAACGCAGCGTGATGTCAGCATCTTCAGCGGCATAAGGTGCCGCTTCATCTAATGCGATTTGGTTAAACGTAAGTTGTTTCTTACCTTTACCTGCGATCTCTTCAAAAGATATGGTGTTATGTTGCAGATAACGTAGAGCTAGGCTGTCCATGTTGTGCTTGCCTGCCACACTGTTATAAACGTATGACTCCAACATAGTATCGAATTTAATGCCTTTCATCTCGATATCGTAACGCGCTAATACACTTGCATCGTATTTTAAGTTTTGACCCACTTTTGCTTTGTTGTCGTCTTCTAAATACGGTTTTAATTGCTCAAGAACCCAATCACGATCAAGTTGCTCAGGGGCATCAAGATAGTCATGAGCAACAGGAACATACGCAGCTTCGCCTTCTTCGATAGCAAATGACAAACCAATCAGGTTAGCCACCATGTAATCTAAACTGTCTGTTTCTGTATCAAATGCAGCGACTTCTGCATTATTTAATTTTTCTAACCAAGATAGAAATGCTTCTTTGGTTAAAATAGTCTCGTACTTTAAACGATCTATTTGAGCAGCAACAATTGTTTCTTCTTCAGCTTCATTAGCACTGTCTGATGAGCTCGTTGCTCGATTTACTGATGTTTCATGTGAAACGATCTTACCGTCACTGCCGTCTAACATTTCAGTTAGCCAGCGCTTAAAGTTCATTTGACCAAACATCTGAATTAATTCATCAACATCTGGGGCTTGTTTTACAAGCTCTTCAGGTCGCTGCTCTAATTCAACATCAAGCTTAATGGTCGCTAGTTCATAAGAAAGGTAAGCCCCTTCTTTATTCTCTTCTAACTTTTTCGCCATGCCTTTTGAGCCACGGAAACCTAATGGTGCAATATCATCAAGATTGGCATAAAGGGCATCTAAGCCACCCACACCTTGTAATAGTGCTCTTGCTGTTTTATCACCAATGCCAGGAACACCCGGAATGTTATCTGAGGTATCACCCATCAGTGCGAGATAATCAATAATCAGCTCTGGTGGCACGCCAAATTTCTCTTCAACACCTTCAGGTCCCATGATCACATTTGTCATGGTATTGATCAGAGTTACGTTTTCATCAACCAATTGCGCCATATCTTTATCGCCAGTACTGATCAGTACTGGAATACCCGCTTTTGATGCCTGCGATGCTAACGTACCAATCACATCATCGGCCTCTACCCCTGAGATAGAGATCAGTGGTAAGCCCATTGCTTTGATCAGTTTATGTAGAGGTTCAATTTGACAACGTAAATCATCCGGCATAGGTGGACGATTCGCTTTATACTCTGGATACATGTCATTACGGAAGGTTTTTCCTTTCGCATCAAAAATAACCGCAACACGATCCGTTTCAAATTGTTTTAGAAGACTACGTAGCATATTGATAACGCCATACACCGCACCCGTTGGTTGGCCGTCGCCATTAGTAAAATTAGGCGCTGCGTGATACGCACGGAAAAGATACGAAGAGCCATCCACTAAGATGAATGGATTATCAGGAATTCTTGCCATAGTCGGTATTATCCAGAGGTTATTATGATCAATGAGTTTCATTTTATACCCAAGTAACTTAAAGATGCCAGTTTCAGTACGAATTGCTTGGTTTTTAGGCTTCAAACTGCTCAATATCGTGGGTTCTTGCTTTTCTTTACTTTAATTAATAGAAATAGAACTCTTTTCTTAGGCATCTTCTGTGGATAACTCTGTTTGTAATTATTTTTTGGTTAATTAATAACTAATTTATCAATTCAAAAAAATACAATTAAAAACTAAAAAATCAAATAGTTAGATCTAAAAAAACGATCAACAAAGAGATCCTTACTTGATCATGCTTTGTGGACAATAATATTAACCTCCTTATTTATGTATGAAAAAAGACCGCTTTAAAAGCTCATTATTTATAAAATAGTCACTAGAAACTCAAAAAACAGACAAAAAAAAGCGGCGTCTTCGATAAGAAGCGCCGCTCAGCAAAAAAAGAATAATGGTGTCGTTAACTTAGAAACGCCACCACCACTCATAGAGCTGATTTATACTGGAAGCAATGTGAGCAATGTCGTGCCTTCTTGAAGTTGTGCGGGGTAAACCGTAGTGCGTAACTCCCTGAAGACAATGTAATAATAACCATTCTCATTTAGATTGCAATAGGTTAATGAGAAAAGATCTCAACTAATTTATAAAAACGTTTGTTTTCATGTTGTTATGATATAAAAAAGGCCAGCACATTGCTGACCTTACTCTTGTATTTTTCTTTAACACTACGACTGAGAAGCTGATGTCGCCAATTGATGCCCTTCTGAGGTTAACTTACGAATTAAGTAATTCAGTAGCACACCATACATTGGGACAAATAAGCCTAAGCTAATCACTAATTTTACACCGTAATCAACCAACGCAATTTCAGTCCAATGTTCCGCCATGAAAGCATCAGGGCTGTGATAAAAAGCAATAGCAAAGAATGCTAAGGTATCTATCGCATTACCAAACAATGTTGAACATGTTGGAGCAACCCACCACTGTTTTAGCTGACGAAGACGGTTAAACACATGAACATCTAATATCTGTCCCAGTAAATAAGCCATAAAGCTTGCGATCGCAATACGAGCAACAAACAAGTTAAATTCACCCAGTTGTGAAAAACCTTGATATTGACCTTCAAAGAAAATAACCGATAAGAAATAAGAGACCGCTAATGCAGGCAACATAACAAAGAAGATGATACTTCTTGCCATTTTTGCCCCAAAAATACGAACTGTTAAGTCTGTTGCTAAGAAAATGAAGGGAAAAGTAAATGCACCCCATGTGGTGTGAAACCCAAACAAAGTGAATGGGATCTGAACCAAATAGTTACTAGATGCAATAATTACAAGGTGGAATACGACAAGGAAAGATAAAGCATTGCGCTGTTGCGCGGGCGTAAATGTACTCATATAAGTACCTTTTTGTCATTGGGGGCGAGGGAACCCAAATTAAACACAAAGCTAAAATCACCGTTTATTTACGTAATGACTCTAGCCAATTTTCAGGGCGGTGATTATACATTAACCGCTTTTGATCACAAGAGCCGCTTAAAACAAACCTGCAATAAACGCCAACTCTTCTTGATGTTCGGTGCGAGCTAAGGCTTCAAGCCATACCGAATTCGAATAATGCTCAGCGCGTAACATAAATTGCGCGCCTTCAAAGTCGATTAACCACGAGTGTAAATCCGCATCCATTTGCTGCTCAGTGATCTTGGCATCCATAGCGCTCACTAACTGCTTACCTATCGTTTCAAAAGAATCAAAATCAAACTCTGGAATAGAAAAGATGATCCGTCCCGCGTCTTTATCAAACTCAATTACTGAAAATAGACTCATGACTTATCCTTGTCCGGTTATGTGCATTTCAATCAAATCCAAGAATGGATCAGCGTATTTTTCTAGTTTCTTTTGCCCTACTCCATTAACCGCCAACATTTCACCATACGAGGTCGGCGTGATATCAGCCATGTCCATTAAGGTCGCGTCACTGAAGACAACATAAGGCGGTAAGTCATCGCGATCTGCAATCGACTTTCTCAATTTACGTAACTTGGCGAACAACTGCTTATCGTAATTACGGTTATTGAGTTTCTCTGATTTTGCTGTTTTCGCCGCAATATCTAAACGCGGAACAGCAAGCTCTAAGGCTTCTTGTCCTTTTAAGATAGGACGGGCTTCTTCTGTTAATTGTAAGGTCGAGTTTCGCGTAATATTCTGCGCTAATAATCCTTTATGGATCAGCTGGCGAATAATACTCACCCAATACTCATGGCTGTGTTCTTTACCAATACCATAAGTCGATAACTTATCATGTCCGTGCTCTCGAATACGGGCAATCTTCAGCCCTCTGAGTACTTCCACTACATAGCCAACACCAAAACCTTGGTTTACTCGATATACACACGATAGTGCTTTTTGTGCAGCTTCTGTACCATCAAACTGTTTTGGTGGGTCTAAACAGACATCGCAGTTACCGCAAGGCTTAGCGCTGTATTCTCCAAAGTAGTTTAATAGTACTTGGCGACGACAAGTTTGGGCTTCAGCAAAAGCGGTCATGGCATTCAGTTTATGGCTTTCTACCAATTTTTGAGGACCTTCAGGCTTCTCTTCTACCAACTTTCTTAGCCATACAATATCGGCAGGATCGTATAGCATTACCGCTTCAGCAGGTAGGCCATCGCGCCCTGCTCTACCCGTTTCTTGATAGTAAGATTCAATGTTCTTAGGAATATCAAAGTGTGCGACAAAACGAACGTTTGATTTGTTGATCCCCATACCAAACGCCACCGTAGCGACAACGATCTGAATATCATCACGTTGAAACGCTTCTTGGACATAGTTGCGCTCATCCAAATCCAAACCAGCATGATAAGCCGCTGCTCGAATATGGTTATTGCAGAGCTTTTCCGTCAGCATTTCTACTTTCTTACGACTACCACAATAGATCACGCCACACTGGTTTTTCTGCGTGGCAAGATAGCGCACAATTTGGCTTACGGGTTTGTGTTTCTCTAATACGGTATAGCGGATATTAGGGCGATCAAAACTGCCCAAATATTCATGAGGATTTGGTAAGGAGAGGCGGCTTAAAATGTCTTTACGTGTTGCTTCATCCGCCGTCGCAGTTAGAGCCATAATCGGAACAGCTGGAAAACGTTGTTTAATTTGTCCAAGTGATGCGTATTCTGGACGGAAATCGTGACCCCATTGTGAAATACAGTGCGCTTCATCTACTGCTATCATGCAAAGATTTAAGGACTCTAAACGATCCATAAAATCACGCATCATCACGCGTTCAGGAGAAACATACAGCATTTTTACCACGCCAGAGTTAATACGATTCCAAATCGAAATTTGCTCTTCACGATCAATGGTTGAGTTTAAGCATTCCGCCTTTACTCCATTAGCTTTAAGTTGATCAACCTGGTCCTTCATTAATGAAATTAAAGGAGAAATAACCAAGGTTAACCCGTCAAAAACCAATGCGGGTATCTGATAACAGAGAGATTTACCCCCGCCCGTAGGCATGATAACGAGGCTGTCTTTACCATCAAGGACGGCATTGATGACTTCTTCTTGTCCAACACGATATTCTTGGTAGCCAAACACGTCTTTTAAAACAGTGTAACTCTGTGAAACCTGTTCTGCTGGCTGCTCTGCGATAATGCTGGACATAAAAAACTCATCAATACTATGGGAGGCTCATTCTACCTATGGTTATTGGTGAGGAAAAGAGCAATAGGAAAATACTAGGCACATTCGACACTCCCCTCTATACTTCGTCGCATAACAACTCATACAAGGTGTGATCATAAAACCACCTTTCCCGTTACATTACTTCGTTAAGAATCGACTTATGCCAACCACTGAAATCGAACAACAGCGCACTCGTCAGGGTGTCTTTTTTGCTCTTAGTGCTTACACCATGTGGGGTATTGCACCTATTTATTTTAAAACCATCAGTGAAGTGTCGCCTTTTGAGATTTTAAGTCACCGTATTATTTGGTCTTTCTTTTTTCTAGCTGGATTGCTGTTTCTATCTAAAGGATGGAAAACCGTTGCCAATACATTAAAAGATAAACGAAAAATGGGTTATCTAATGACAAGCAGTGTGTTGATAGGCGCTAATTGGTTAATTTTCATTTGGGCTGTCACTGCTGATCACATGTTGGATGCCAGTCTCGGCTATTTCATCAACCCCATTTTTAATGTCATGCTCGGTATGATCTTTTTAGGGGAACGATTACGAAAATTACAGTGGCTTGCAGTTGTTTTTGCGGCTATCGGCGTTCTTATCCAATTAATCACATTTGGATCGATACCTATCGTTGCGTTAGCCCTAGCCTGTAGTTTTGGGTTTTATGGACTATTACGTAAGAAAGTAGCGATGGATGCGCAATCAGGCTTATTTATTGAAACCTTGGTTTTATTGCCAATCGCAGCAACCTATTTGCTATTTATTGCCAACTCTCCAACCTCAAATTTTGCAGAGAACTCAACCAATCTAAATTTACTCCTAATTGCCGCAGGGATTATCACTACGGTTCCTCTGCTTTGCTTTACTGGCGCAGCAACACGATTAAAGCTATCAACGTTAGGTTTCTTTCAATACATAGGGCCAAGCTTGATGTTTGTTCTTGCGGTGGGTCTTTACGGTGAAGCATTTAGTACAGATAAAGCGATTACTTTTGTCTTTATTTGGGGTGCGTTGATTATATTTACTACGGATGCATTATTATTCAAAAAGAAGAAAATTGCATCATAACTCTAAAGTATTAAACAATTACTTACACTATAGCCACAAAAATATTATAAATAATAGAGCTAGTTTATAATATATAAATATATTATGTGAGAATCGTAAAAAAACCATGAAATCTATTACTTATTATGTGACACTAGTTTAATAAAAATAAAATAAACTATTGATAATATTGTAATTAGGTATCTATTATGGCTAGGTGTACGAAATGTAATACGGAGCTACCGCTCTTACCAACAAAAAGAAGTTTTGTGGAAAAACACATAACTAAACGCGATACGAAAAAATTCAAATGCCATGGCTGCAATGAATTACAATTCATAAGCCCATTTACGTCAAGAAAAGTAGATGCCGCATAGAAATAAAAAAAGAGAGCATATTTGCTCTCTTTTTTTATTTTCGAATCACTTAAATTTACATTGATTCTAATTTTGCATATTGAGTGACAAGCCACTTAATACCTTCACCGTTAAAGGCTACTTGTACTCGGCCTTGTGCACCAGCACCTTCAAAGTTAATGATTGTACCTTCACCAAATTTAGGGTGCTTAACTCGTTGCCCTAATGCATAGCCAGTTTCATTAAAGTTATTATTAATCGCTTTCTGGCCAAATCGACTGTCAGATGAACCCTCTTGAGAACCATAACCACCATAAGACCCCGTTCGGCTTACTTTAGCCTTCATACGAACTTCTTCAACACAATTAGTCGGGAGCTCTTTAATGAAGCGTGACGGTTTGTGGTATTTCTCTTGGCCATACACCCGGCGCGTTTCTGCATAAATAATATACAGCTTTTCCATCGCACGCGTCATACCAACATAACAAAGACGACGTTCTTCTTCTAAACGCCCTGCTTCTTCTGCTGACATTTGGCTTGGGAACATCCCTTCTTCAACACCCACCATAAATACTAATGGGAATTCCAACCCTTTAGCACTGTGTAATGTCATCAGTTGAACCGCATCTTCAAACTCATCTGCTTGGCCTTCACCTGCCTCTAATGCAGCATGAGTTAAGAAAGCAGTTAAGTCTGTCATCTCTTCTGCTTCTTCTGGCTTATCAAACTGACGAGTTGCCGTTACCAATTCTTCCAAGTTCTCAATACGGGCTTTTGATTTTTCGCCTTTCTCTTGCTCATACATCGTAAATAGACCAGAGCTTTTAATCACTTGGTCCGTTTGTTCATGTAAACGACAGTCACGAGTATCATCTTCTAATGCATTAATTAGCTCGATAAAACGGCTTAATGCACCGGCAGCACGACCCGGTAATACTTGCTCTTCAATCAAAGCAAGACTGGCTTGCCACATGGTCGCTCCACGTTCACGCGCTGCAAAACGTACTGTTTCTAATGTTTTATCACCCAAGCCACGCGTTGGTGTATTTACAACACGCTCAAAAGCCGCATCATCATGACGATTGTTCATTAAACGAAGGTAAGATAAAGCATCTTTGATCTCTTGTCGTTCGAAGAATCGCATACCACCATAAATTCGATACGGTAATCCTGCTTGAATTAAGGCTTCTTCTAATACACGAGATTGGGCGTTATTACGGTACAAGAACGCTGAATCTTGCAGTGCTCCACCGTTATCACGCCACTCTTTAATTTTACCTACAGCAAAACGGGCTTCATCCATTTCGTTATAAGCAGAATAAATAGAAATCAGATCGCCATCCGCGTCTTCAGTCCATAACTTCTTACCCATGCGCTCAGTATTATTACTAATCAGTTCATTGGCAGCGTTTAGAATATTCGCAGTTGAACGGTAGTTTTGCTCTAAACGAATGGTCTTAGCACCCACAAACTCATCTAAGAATTTTTGAATATTTTCGATCTGAGCACCACGCCAACCGTAAATAGACTGATCATCATCACCCACGATCATCACTTTACAATCAGAGCCAGCCATCATGCGTAACCATGCGTATTGGATGTTGTTGGTATCTTGGAATTCGTCGACCAAAATATGCTTGAAACGCGCTTGATAATGTTCACGTACGTGTTTGTGATCACGCAGTAATTCATGCGCTCTAAGTAGGATTTCAGCAAAATCAACCAAGCCTGAACGATCACACGCTTCTTGATAAGCGGTATAAACTTTTAGCCAAGTCTGAGCGATAGGATCATTAAATGTATTGATTTGATGAGGACGTAGACCTTCGTCTTTCTTACCATTAATAAACCAAGCTGCTTGACGTGCAGGCCAGTTTTTATCATCCAAATTCTGAGCTTTGATCAAACGTTTTAATAAACGCTGCTGATCATCTGAATCAATAATTTGGAAACCTTCTGGTAATTTCGCATCCAGATAATGTGCACGAAGAATACGATGACAAATACCATGAAAGGTACCGTTCCACATCCCGCCAGCACTGCCATGCATTAACTCTTCAATACGACCACGCATTTCTGCCGCCGCTTTATTGGTAAATGTCACTGACATAATAGAGAAAGGAGACGCTTGTTCGATTTGCATTAACCATGCGATACGATGAACAAGTACTCGAGTTTTACCACTACCGGCACCCGCAAGTACAAGCATGTTTTCTAACGGAGCGGCTACGGCTTCGCGTTGTTTGTCATTAAGACCATCAAGAAGAAAAGAAACGTCCATCACATCACACTGGTTATTTATACATGTGCGTGAAGTATATACTGAAATGAAGTGAGACCCAAACGCCGAGGGGGGATTTACCTTTAATTGAGCAAAGCTAAGACTGACTTCGACTTAGCTTATACTTAATATGCCTTCGCTTTAGTTTATAAGAAAGCTTAGGCTTGTTTTGCCTTACATTGTTGCTGTCCGCTACGATAAGGAAGAATACAAGCTTCTTGCTCACCATTAGAAACCACCTCATAAAACTGAGGTAAATTGAAGTTCACTTTATCTGGATTCGCTAAGTCCACATTGTTACGACTTGAGGTGTAATAATGATTAATGCTGTTTACCATGTCATCTTTACTGCCATAACATTGGTGGTAAATCTCAACCTTATTCTCTTCATCTAAGACGTAAATATTAAAACCTTCATCCTGACTGTCATCAAAAAAGAACTGAATTAAGCCTTCACTGGCAAACGAATCTACCGCTTCAGGAATCGCAACACCACTACTATCGCCAAGAGGAATCGTCGTTGAACCAATCGCTTTATTGGTTGAAATACTTGAATAGAATTGAACTGAATCTTCCAATTTCTGAATCGATACACCACGGCGTTCAAAGAATAAACCATACATGGTCGAGCCAATTTTAATGCCTTTAAAGCGACGGCGTTTTTCGTTATTTTCAACCGGTTTTAGACGAAGTTCGATACACTCAGCCAACAATTGATAGATATTATTACGAATAATACCGCGCATTTGTTTACTGTAGCAGAAGACATCTACCGACTCAGGGCGAGTAGCATCTTGGTGCATTTTACATAGCACGGTTTTAAGCGCATCTAAAATTGCCGTTTCACCACTGAAGTTAAGTGTTCTTACTTCATGCCATGAATTGCGATATACCAAGTCGACACTGCCGATCAAATTATTCTGGTCGCTACCACAACTAAAGATATCAGCATCCGTCTGATTCATACGCTCAGGCTTCATCTTCAATGTTTCAGTTGGGTCATTTTCCAAATTAATAAAAATAGAAAGTTGGCGAACCTCACATGGGCTACCTAACTCTTCTTTGGTTGGTTGTGGCATATGTACTGAGAAGGTATTTCTTAGATCACTCACCATTTGATAGAACTTATCAATGTTCAAATCAGCCTGACGAACAACCGCATCTAATCGTGTAGATTCCGTTAGCAAACCATTAAAGAATGCCCACGCAACTAATTTACTTAAATATCTATTGTGCTCGAGATATTTTGCACCCATCAACTCTTTTGCAATTAATGGTTGTTTGTATACATACCAACCTGCTTTATTAATGCCGTTATCTTGTACTTCTATAAAACTTAAATCAGCTTCATGCAAGTCTGGCGAAATTTGCGGATTGAGTAACGTTACTTTGCCTGGGAGCTCTTCAAATGCGGCGTAAAGTTTACGAGCAAGAATACTGATATCTTCAGGGCTTATCGACGACGTTATGTCATTATTACGAGCAAAACGGATCAAGTTACGATAACTTTGCATTAACGCTTCTAGTAGATCGTTATGCGATTTTTTAACTTGTTCCACTTTCCACGTACGACGAGAATCAAGCTCAACAATCGTTGCTTGAGACCAACCCCATTGTGAGGTTAATTCAGTTAGCGCTTTGCGACGCCACTCTACAGAGCCTTGTCCTTGTCGACGTGACAATTTCTCATGTGTTTTAAGATAGAAACTGCGACGTACTAATTCTAGACGAGATGCGTCATTGGTACGCTCAAGATAACGCGTGACTTTTTCTAGCATCAGGTAATACGCATCCATACCGTAGAGATCAGGCTCATCGGCAAAGAATCGACGTTTACTATCAATACTTAATAATTGAGTGTGTGGGTATTCCCACGAATAAGCTTCTAACAAGATCGCTTTTAGCACCGACTTAAACGGTGAATCGATACTCTTATAGAGTTGCCATAGGCTAGAACCAAAGTACTCTTCTGCTGGGATATGATTAAGGCGTCCAAAATCAATCCACTGATCTCTTTTTATTACACCTTGAGAGCACAGCTGATCGACATATTCATCATAGCTTTCTTCCATTTCTGGAGGAATAATTTGCCATAACAGTTGCTGCCCACCAAGACATACAGCAGTACGGTAGAACTCATCTAATAATAATAAATGCTGCGAAGAACCACAGTTATCGCCCGTCATCTCTTCAGAATAAGCTTCACGAAAACGATTCTGTTCCATTAAGAAAAAGTTCGCTTCAATGTAAAACTGCTCTGCCCACTCAGTTAAAGCATCACACTTTTTCTGCAATAACGCTTTTTTATCTGCGGGAAGATTTTCTGGAATGCAGACCCAAATATCAAGATCACTGCCAATGGTTTGGCCAATAGAAGAGGTACTACCCATAGAATACAAACCAAGAATATTGCCTTGGTTAGAGGTAGATAGAGGGTAACGAAGCGTCAGTTGAGCCATCCACTCACGCTGCTTCTTATTTGCATGAAACTGTTTAATACCACTAGGTGCACCTTCAACAAAGCCCGGAAGTTCCGAGTGATTGAAATGCAATAGCAACGGCAATTGATGGAAGATCTCCTGCCCAAGTGGTTTCATTAATGCTAACGCACGCTCTATACGTTGTTCAGTAAGGCGTTGTTGTCGAGCAATTAAAGTTTCAATATAGGTTTGCAAATAGAAAGCCTAGTTTATCTTTGTCATCAGTGATGACGGTTAATATTGAATACCATTTACTCAATACCGACGGTAAAACGTGATCAAGATAACACTTTTAATAATGCTCGTAAAGTTTACACGCTTACAACAATATGGGTGTCCATACTATTTCGGTGTCGTTTTTAACCTATAATCACACTGTTGTCATCCTGTATTTTCACCTCACCCTCAAGTAGTGGTAGGATAAGGCAATTATTTTGATCGGATACTACTATGTCACAGCAATTACCAGTTCGAATTGCCACTCGAAAAAGCCCTCTGGCTCTATGGCAAGCTCACTTTGTTAAAGATGCACTGCAAACGCTTCACCCAGGTTTGGAAGTAGAACTAGTTACCATGGTAACTAAAGGTGACATCATTCTTGATACACCATTAGCAAAAGTTGGCGGAAAAGGATTATTCGTAAAAGAACTTGAAGTGGCTATGTTAGAAGGTCGTGCTGATCTTGCGGTTCACTCAATGAAAGATGTGCCTGTTGAGTTCCCTGAAGGGTTAGGCTTAGTGACGATTTGTGAGCGTGAAGACCCACGTGATGCATTTGTATCTAATACTTATACTTGTATTGAAGACTTACCACTAGGTTCGGTTGTGGGTACTTGTAGCTTACGTCGCCAGTGCCAATTACAAGAAGCTCGTCCAGATTTAATTATTAAAGAGCTTCGCGGCAATGTGGGTACTCGTCTACAGAAATTAGACGATGGTAATTATGACGCGATCATTCTTGCCTGTGCAGGTCTTATCCGTCTTGGTCTAGAAGATCGAATCAAAAGCTCAATTGAACCAGAACAATCTTTACCTGCCGTTGGCCAAGGTGCTGTTGGTATAGAAACTCGTCTAGATGACACTCGTATTCGTGCTCTACTTGAACCACTTAATCATCCAGAAACCGCACATCGAGTTCTGTGTGAACGAGCAATGAACAACCGCCTTGAAGGTGGCTGTCAGGTTCCTATCGGTAGTTATTCATTAATTGATGGTGACCAAATCTGGTTACGTGCTTTAGTTGGTGAACCCGATGGCACTATCATGGTTCGTGGCGAAATTACTGGACCAGTATCAGATGCAGAAGCATTAGGTACCCAATTGGCTGAGCAACTACTTAACGATGGCGCGAAAGATATTTTAGATCGCCTATACGCAGACGCTTAATATGACCATATTGGTGACTCGCCCTGAGCAAGAGAGCCAAGCATTGTGTGATGCCCTGCAAGCATTAGGGCATCATGCTATTTCTCATCCTCTTTTAACCATTCACCCAGGTAAAGAACTTTCTCTACTCCCTAACTATTTCTCATCACTTTCTGATGGGGATTTTCTTATTGCTGTGAGTCAACATGCAGTGCAACACGCGCAAGATTATTTGCAATTGCAGCAAAAAGAGTGGAAAAAAGGGGTAAATTACATTGCCGTTGGTCAAAAGAGCGCTCAATACCTCAGATCCTATATTTCAGATCCAGTACACTTCCCAACGCCAAGCGACAGTGAACATTTATTGGCACTTCCAGTCTTAGATAATGTGGCAGGGAAAAAAGTACTTATTTTACGTGGCAACGGTGGACGCGATCTCATTTATCAAGCACTTGAAGAGCTTGGTGCAGAAGTCACCTATTGTGAAACCTATCAACGTCAATCCACCACGTTTAATGGCGCCACTAAAGCTAAAGAGTGGCAAGAGAACAACGTAAACACCCTAGTAATAACCAGTGGTGAACAGCTCTCTTTTTTCACCTCTCAATTTACTAATACCGATTTAGATTGGGTACTAGGTTGTCGATTATTAGTACCTAGCGAACGAATTAACCAACTTGGCCAACAACTTGGTTATCAACATATTGAAACGGTTGGCGGAGCCTCTAATTCCGACTTGCTGCACTATTTCAGTGAGCATCATAATGATGGGACTTTCAAATGACAGAAAACAACAATAAACCACAGCCTGCAGAAGAAAATGCAGCATTGGTTTCGGCTTCTTCTACAACAAATAAAGATAAAAAAGAGCCAGAGCAGACAATGACACCAACAGGTTCTTCAACGACTAAAAAATCAGAAGAATTGGTTGATAAAAAAGGCCGCCGTTTAGGTACCGTTGCAATCATTATCTCAATTTTATTCAGCGGGGGTGCTTTCTTAGCATCACAGCAGCAAGTAACTCAACAACAAATACAAATTGCTCAGTTAGAACAAAAGCTGATCAGCGCTGACAGTACCTTTGATGCAAAACTGGTAACCGCTGAGCAACGTATTACGGGTAAAGCAGATGAAATCGTTCGTAAAGCGACGGTTCTGATGCAACAACAAGATAAAAGCATTGCGAGCCTTCAATTGGCGATCGCAGATGTTAAAGGTCGCCGTCCAAATGATTGGCTACTTGCTGAAGCCGATTACTTAGTAAAAATGGCGGGGCGTAAATTATGGCTCGAGCATGACGTGGTTAGCGCTACACGTCTAATGGAAAATGCCGATCAGCGTATTTCAGCGTTAAATGATCCAAGCCTAATGCCACTACGTCGAGCAATGGCAAGTGACATTTCAACCCTAAAAGCGATTCCTCTTATTGACCGCGATGGCTTAGTTCTCAAACTAAATAGCCTTGAACAACAAGTAAATACTCTGCCTTTAGCGAGTGCTATTCTTCCTGAAGCAGAAGCCATAGAAAAGAAAGAAGTATCAAGCAATATTAATGATTGGCAATCAAACCTAATGCAATCTGTTAATGATTTTGCGGGTCACTTTATTACGTACCGAGTGCGTGAAGGTAATGTGATCCCGTTACTTAGCCCTGAGCAGCACTTTTACCTAAAAGAGAACATCAAAGGTAAATTACTATTGGCTTCTAAAGCGCTATATCGTGAACAAAGTGAAGTGTATACCTCATCACTAGAGAGCGCGAAGTTATGGTCTTCTCAATACTTCCAACAAGATGATCCTGCGGTGATGAGCTTTATGGCTCAATTAGATTCATTAGCGAAATTTAAAGTTGATGTTCGTTACCCTCAAAAAATGAAGACGCAAGCCCTACTGTCTGATTTCATTTCTGAACGTTTACGTCGAAATGTGCAAGCGATTGGTGAGACTCCTGCAAAAGCAGATCCTGTGAAAGAAAAAACGGCTCCAGTAAAACAAGCTGAAGCAACAGAAGGAGGTAACTCATGATCCGATTACTTCTTCTGGCCATTGTTTTAGTCGGCGGATTAATCGTAGGAACGACGTTTGCCGATCAACAAGGTTATGTTCTCATTTCTGTTGCTGATACTACGATTGAGATGAGCCTAACCACACTGGTTATCTTTATTGGGGCATTAATTGCTGGATTGTTCCTATTAGAGATCTTGGTAAAGCGTATCCTATCAGTGGGCAACTTCACTCGCGGTTGGTTCAGTGCTCGTCACTTACGTAAAGCTCGCTATAACACGTTCAAAGGTATGATAAAGCTTCATGAGGGTGAGTGGAAAGATGCAGAGCGCCTTATCACTAAAGGTGGCCGCCATAATGACTTCCCATTATTGAACTATCTTGCAGCAGCAGAAGCAGCTCAAGGTCGTCAGCAAATTGAACAACGCGATCATTACTTAAAGCTAGCTTCTGAACAGTCAGACAGCAGACTGGCGGTTGCATTAACGAGCGCGAAATTACAAATGCGTGAGCAACAGTATGAACTTGCTCTTGCTACGCTACAGTCGGTAAAAGTTGATTATCCACGTAATCCTGTTTTGCTTGAGTTACTTAAAGAATGTTATTTGGCGCTAAATGAATGGCAAGCTCTGAAGAACATCATTCATCCTCTAACTAAAGCGAATCTTATTTCAGAGCAACAAGCGCTGGAATTAGAAGAGAAAGCAGAATGTGGATTAATGGCCTTTATTGCGACAAATAAGGGGACTGCAGGGTTATTAGATCACTGGAACTCTTTACCTAAGAAGCTGCAAAAACACGTTCCTGTATTGGTGTGTTTAATCAAGCAACTACACGCACGTAAAGCGGATTCTGAAGCTTATATTATCCTACGTGATAACTTGAAAAAGCGCAGCGATGATCGCTTGGTAGAGCTACTACCCACCTTAAACCTGGCCGATTATCACCCGGCAACAGTACTGCTTGAAGGCATGGCAAATTACGATGTTCGCAACCCTGTTATTCAAAGTACGCTAGCTCAGCTGTATATGCGAACTGAGAAATGGCAGCCTGCACGTGACCATTTTGAAGCGGCCTTAGCCATTCGTGAGAATATGTCTGATTACGCTTATCTTGCGCGCGTTTTAGAGAAACAAAACCGTAAACAAGCGGCGGCGGATCTGTCTCGTAAAGCGTTGACTATGGTTGATAGCCAAGCTTAACCCTGAGCTATTAAATATCATAAAAAATGCCACTCTTTTGAAGTGGCATTTTTATTGGTATTAATTCTAGTGTAACTAAAGCTCTAGATTAGATAAATGCGAATGCATCACCAAATAACTGCTCTTTCTTTGCTTGTTTTTCAGTGATGAATTGCTCACGAGCCGCGCCTGCCATTTCAAAGCGACCCGCAATGTAAATATCCACTTCTGCTAATGAGTTAAAGTCGGCTTTTACCGCTTCAAGTACATTACCCGTTTTACCTGTCCAACCTTCAGTTTGCTCGACTACTGGTACAAAGGTAATGTGTTCATGTACTGCTGCAATCGCTTCTATCTCTGCTTTTGCATACAGTTGACACTCATCACGGCCACCCCAGTATAAGAAGATTGGCTTTTGAATTTTTTGACTAATGGTATGGTCTAAAATTGAACGTACGTAGCTAAAACCAGTACCACCAGCGATTAACAGCATTGAACGCTCGCTGTCTTCACGGATCCACGCTTCACCATGAGGGGCATCAATTTGGATATCTCCGCCGTTTTCTAGTGCCGCTTTCATTGACTCAACCACTTCGCCAGCATAGGCATTGTGCTCTGCAGCACCGATGTGTAGTTCAATTTCGCCTTCATGACGACAAGGGCTGCTAGCGATTGAGAATGGACGCTTGTCTTTCTCTCCCATCACAACCATTAGGTATTGGCCTGCTTTGAATTCTACTGGCTGTTCTGGGTGAAGTAATATTTGAAAAGTATTACAAGCCAATGGCTCGATAGACTTTACTTTGCAATTGATTGGCATGACTTTCCTTTTTCAGCTGATACCTATTTAAAATGGTATTTATACGCTGTAATTATTATGTGTATTGAGCATTAAGCTCTAATTATACGGGGAGGATTTATTCTAACAACAGCACTAAATCACTTTTTGCTGTTGCCTGACACGCAAATACCCACCCTTCTTGTTGTTCTTTGTCGGTTAGAAGTGGTTCTAAATCGTATTCAATTTCCCCTTCTAACTTTTTACATAAGCACATGGCACATGCACCTACTTGGCATCGATTTGGGTAGTTTATCCCCGCTTCCAATGCCGCATCTAAGATGGTTTGCCCTTCTTCGATGCTGAATTCTTTTTGTTGTGGGAGTAAGGTTATTTTTTTCATCACACCTTTCTTTATCTTTTTCAGAGCTTAATGAAATACCTTTTCGTTTACTTTATCCAGTGAAATGAAATGTCTTTCCGCAAAAGCAGAATGGATTTAATTGGTGTTGATAGCTTATCGATAACAACAGCTGTTTTGCTACAAGACATTACACTTCACTAAAATATGTAGTAAACCAATACTTATTTGAAAATCCCTAATTCATCCCAGATACTATCAATTTTAGCGACGACTTCAGGGTCTTTCTTGATTGGAGTTCCCCACTCACGAAGACATTCAGAGCCCAATTTATTGGTCGCATCTAATCCCATTTTTGAGTGTCCGTCACCATCTTGCAAAAATAACGTATCTCTTGCAGGGTCCATTCGAGTGGTTACCGCCCAAATAATGTCGTTCCAATCACTCACATCGACATCGTCATCACACACGATAACAAACTTGTTCTCACTAAATTGAGACCAAACCTCTTGCATGATTTTCTTACCATTACCGACCGCTTGCTTATTGATAGAAACGACGACCATACTGGCATTGTTGTTTTGCAAATGAATATCGAGAATCTCAGGGCACGCTTTGGTTATTTCAGCTAGGCAGCCTTCAATCTGCTCACTGTCTGTCAGTGAATATTCTACATTAGGTGATAATGCTAATTCGGCGTCCCATTTTTTAGTGATATCTAAGCCCATTTTTGAGCCTAAACCAACAACTGGCGAAGCAAAATCTAATGAATCTATAGGCGTGTTCTCTATCATCAAACTATCACGTGATGGGTCCATATGCTGAGACATTGCTGCTGTCACTTGTGACCAATCTCGTGCATTCACCTCTTCATCACACACTAATACAAATTTGGTGTACATAAACTGACGCAAGAATGACCACACACCCATCATCACGCGTTTTGCGTGTCCTGGGTATTGTTTCTTCATCGTCACTACCGCCATGCGATACGAGCAGCCTTCTGGCGGTAAATAGAAATCAATAATTTCAGGAAACTGCTTTTGTAAAATCGGCACAAACACTTCGTTTAAAGCCACACCAAGCACAGCTGGCTCATCTGGCGGACGGCCTGTGTACGTACTGTGATAGATAGGATCTTTACGCATGGTGATATGCGTTACGGTAAATACGTGATGCTTTTCAACTTCGTTATAGTAACCGGTGTGATCGCCATAAGGACCTTCATCGGCAAATTCTGTTGGATCTATATAGCCTTCAAGTACAATTTCAGCACTGGCTGGGACTTCTAAGTCATTACTAATAGATTTGGTGATCTCAGTTCGACTACCACGCAGAAGACCTGCAAATGCGTATTCTGATAATGTGTCAGGAACAGGCGTTACTGCTCCAAGAATAGTAGCAGGATCGGCACCAAATGCGACAGAGACAGGGAAAGGTTCACCTGGATTTGTTTCCATCCAGTCACGTAAATCAAGCGCACCACCACGGTGAGCAAGCCAACGCATGATAACTTTGTTTTTACTGAGTTTCTGTTGACGATAAATACCCAGATTCTGACGTTTCTTATTTGGGCCTTTAGTGATTGTTAAACCCCAAGTTAATAGCGGTGCGACATCATCAGCCCAACAACTCATTACTGGAATTTTATCTAAATCAACCTCATCACCTTGCCAAACAATCTGTTGGCAATTTGCTTTCCGAATATTCTTGGTTGGCATATTCAATACTTGTTTGAATACTGGCAGTTTATCTAAAGCATCTTTAAAGCCCTTTGGTGGCTCTGGCTCTTTTAGATACGCTAATAATTTACCTACTTCACGCAGTTCAAGAACATCTTTACGCCCCATACCAATCGCAACACGTTCAGCAGTACCAAATAGATTCGTTAATACAGGAATATCGTAACCGATAGGATTTTCAAATAGCAATGCAGGACCACCCGCTCGTAAAGTACGATCGCTGATCTCTGTCATTTCATAATGCGGGTCAATGGGGTGTAAAATGCGTTTTAACTGTCCGATCTGTTCCAAGTGATCGAGAAAATCACGTAAATCCTTATATTTCATCGCTATCTACTGTCGTGAAGTTTGAATAGATTATACCCAACCCAATTCAAACTCACACTCTCTATTTATCTTTACCTACCGTCCTAGCTGTTAACGTTGTGATAACGCTAATCTTACGTGCTGTTTGCGGACTTTGTTTCGCGTTGTCGGTAAGCTTTCTAACCAAGATGTATGGCCATAATTAGCCAAATGTATAGCAACCGCACCACCATCTTGAATGTGATCAATTTTAGCCAATAAGAATTGCTGAACATCTTTAGGAAGAGGATGAAGTTGTGCTAACGAAGCAAAAGCATTCTGTTTTAGTGAAGGATTATTAGTGGCTAACATTAATTGTTGAGTTGCGAATGGATCTGGTGCGACGTTAGATAGGCGCTCAAGCTCTGCAATACTGTGCTGATCAGTGCGCATTTTCCATAGGATTTTATACACTTCACTGTTTCGAGATAACTGCGCTAAACGCACCATGACTTCGGTCGTTGGTAACCAAACTGACAAAGGGTCATCAGTTATCTGAGCAACAAGATAATCTAACGCTTCAGGGGTTAAGCTGTCTAATTCAGCTAATACTATCGATTGACGAACACGCACTTCATGAGGTTCACCCACTAGCCATTCAGATAACACTAAGCGGTGCTCTTCTGCTGCGAGTATAAAATCCAATACTTGTTGATCTTTCGACATTTGACTTAAAACACGCGAAGCAATACTTGAATAATCAAAAGCGAGTTTCGTCACCACATACCCATTACCTTGCTCTTTAATGGTGTAGGTTGGGTGGATAGTCAATTGCTCTTTAAGCCAGATGGTTCCTTTTGGATCGAGGATCAATTGCTGCTGCTCTATCTGCTGAACCAACATGAAGCGAACGGCTTCTTGCTGTGGCATAGATAGACGATTAAGAGAAAAGTTGAGTGTGATGATATCGCCATCAATCAAATATTGATGCAGTTCATCGACCTTCTTATTGAGTTGCTGATCAACCAATAAACTATTCACAAAGCTTGGTTGAACTTCAGACGCTGATACATGACCAGTCAGCAAACTTGCAGAAAGGAGGATCGATGCTAACAGTCCTTGTTGCATATGTTATTCCTTCAATGGACTAAGTGGATATTCCTTATACCAAGCTTAGTACAAATGATGATGCCGTCAAATTAACAAACAATCAACAAAAAACGCCACCTTATTAGGCAGCGTTTCATTATTTATTGAGCTTGGTACCAATAATTGAGTTAGTTATCAATTACTGACGACGCATTGCATCAAAAAATTCATCGTTAGTCTTCGTCATTGATAGTTTATCAATTAAGAATTCCATTGCATCAGTCTCGCCCATTGGGTGAACAATCTTACGCAAGATCCACATTTTCTGTAGCTCATCAGACTTAGTTAGAAGCTCTTCACGACGAGTACCAGAACGGTTGAAATCGATAGCTGGGAATACACGTTTTTCCGCAATTTTACGGTTTAGGTGTAATTCCATGTTACCTGTACCTTTAAACTCTTCGTAGATTACTTCATCCATTTTAGAGCCAGTATCAACTAAGGCTGTTGCGATGATAGTTAAGCTACCACCTTCTTCAACGTTACGTGCAGCACCGAAGAAGCGCTTAGGACGATGAAGTGCGTTAGCATCAACACCACCAGTAAGAACTTTACCAGACGATGGGATCACGGTGTTGTATGCACGAGCAAGACGAGTAATTGAATCCAATAGGATAACCACGTCTTTCTTATGTTCAACAAGACGTTTTGCCTTCTCAATAACCATCTCTGCAACTTGTACGTGACGAGACGCTGGCTCATCAAACGTTGATGCAATAACTTCACCTTTAACTAGGCGTTGCATCTCAGTTACTTCTTCTGGACGTTCATCGATAAGTAGAACCATTAACTCACACTCAGGGTGGTTATAAGCAATACTTTGAGCAATGTTTTGAAGTAGCATTGTTTTACCCGCTTTTGGCGGAGCAACAATAAGACCACGTTGACCACGGCCAATTGGTGATGCTAAATCAAGAACACGTGCTGTAATGTCTTCTGTTGAGCCATTACCACGTTCCATGCGTAAACGATCGTTAGCATGTAAAGGAGTAAGGTTTTCGAAAAGAATTTTGTTACGAGCATTATCAGGGCGATCATGGTTAACTGCGTTTACTTTAAGAAGAGCAAAGTAACGTTCGCCATCTTTTGGTGGACGAATCTTTCCAGCAATCGTATCACCAGTACGCAAGTTAAAGCGACGAATTTGGCTTGGAGAGACATAGATGTCATCCGGACCAGCCAAATAAGAACAATCTGCTGAACGAAGGAAACCAAAGCCATCTTGAAGAATCTCAAGAACACCATCTCCAAAGATGTCTTCACCGCTTTTCGCATGTTGCTTAAGGATGGAGAAGATGATGTCTTGTTTTCTTAGACGCGCTAGGTTTTCTAGGCCTAATGATTCGCCAAGAGCAACAAGATCCGATACAGGTCGGTTTTTAAGTTCAGTAAGATTCATAGTGGTAGGTAGTTGTTTAGTCAAAATCAGATTCTATCTTTAGTGGATTTAAGAATGGATGACCTTCGAGCTCGGTCAAGAAATGAAATCGTATGAAATACGCGCGAATAAATTATCACTTATTCGCATTTTAGTCTAGCTTAGAAAAACAAAACCGCACATAATTTCTCATTATATGCGGTTCTATCAGACTTAATTGCACCCTATATTATAGGTTTGCATCAAGAAACTCTTTAAGTTGAGTTTTCGAAAGTGCACCCACTTTCGTTGCAGCAACGCCGCCATCTTTAAATAAAAGCAGCGTAGGAATGCCACGGATACCAAATTTTGGTGGTGTTCCTGCATTCTGATCGATATTTAATTTACCAATCGTTAGTTTGCCTTCGTACTCGTCAGCAATCTCATCCAGTATAGGGGCAATCATTTTACAAGGACCACACCATTCTGCCCAGAAATCTACTAGTACTGGGCCTGCAGCATTGATCACACTTTCTTCAAAACCGCCATCTGTAAGCTGCAAAATTTTGTCGCTCATCGTCAACTCCAACGTTAAATTTAAAGGCTGATTTGATGATAACCAGCAAATTGATGCCCTATTTGAATGGAATACGTTTCGTATTGCAAGCTTTAACTGATATTCTATAGCAATGAAAAAGACGCACATCACAGAGCAAAACTTTGCCGACCTAGGTTTAGAGCCTCAGGTCCTTGATGGTTTGAATGCACAGGGGTTCATAAAATGTACTCCTATTCAAGCTAAGGCATTGCCGGTACTGCTCGCCGGCCAAGACATTGCAGGCCAAGCCCAAACGGGTACAGGTAAGACGCTAGCGTTCCTTACTGCTACTTTTAATCACCTACTAACGACACCAGCTCCTGAAGGTCGTAAAATTACGCAACCGCGTGCCATTATCATGGCACCAACGCGTGAATTAGCGATTCAAATTCATAAAGATGCTGAGTCACTAATCGCAAGCACTGGTATCAAAGCCGCGCTAGCTTACGGTGGCGAACGTTATGAAAAACAACAACAAGTGATTGAGCAAGGCGTTGATATTTTGATCGGTACTACCGGTCGTATCATCGACTTCTACAAGCAAGGTCACATCGACTTTAAGATGATTCAAGCCGTTGTACTTGATGAAGCCGATCGTATGTTCGATTTAGGTTTTATTAAAGACATTCGCTTTATCTTCCGTCGTATGCCTGCGCCAACAGAACGCTTAAACATGCTGTTCTCTGCAACGCTATCTTACCGTGTACAAGAGCTTGCTTTTGAACACATGCAAGAGCCAGAACACGTTGTTGTAGAACCGGATCAAAAAACAGGTCATCGTATTAAGGAAGAATTATTCTATCCTTCAAACGATCATAAAATGGCACTTCTTCAAACACTTATCGAAGAAGAATGGCCAGATCGTGCGATTATCTTTGCTAATACTAAGCACAAATGTGAATCTGTTTGGGGTCACCTAGCAGCAGATAAACACCGTGTTGGTCTTCTTACTGGTGACGTGCCACAGAAAAAACGTGAACGCATCCTAGAAGAATTTACTAAAGGTGACGTTGATATCCTAGTTGCGACTGATGTTGCAGCTCGTGGTCTACACATCCCACAAGTAACTCACGTATTTAACTTCGATTTACCAAACGAAGCTGAAGATTACGTTCACCGTATCGGTCGTACTGGTCGTGCTGGTGAAAGTGGTAACTCTATCAGTTTTGCTTGTGAAGAATACGCAATCAATCTTCCAGCAATCGAAGAATACATTGAGCATTCAATCCCACAATCTGATTACGACTCTTCGGCACTATTAGAAGACTTACCTGCACCTATACGTCTACAACGTCGTCCGCAGCAAAATCGTCGTAATGGCAACAATAACAACAATGGTCAACGTCAAGGCGGAAATCGTAAGTACTCTCGCCCACGTCAACCTCGTAGTCCTCAAGCGTAATCTGAGCTCTACGGAAAAATGAAAAGGATGTTATGAAAAGTTCAACGATATCACCTATGTATGCCGCCATTGATTTAGGCTCAAATAGCTTCCATATGCTTGTTGTGCGTCATATAAATGGTAGTGTGCAAACCATGGCCAAAATCAAACGTAAAGTTCGTTTGGCTGCGGGATTAGATGAAAACTACACACTTAGCCATGAAGCTATGCAGCGTGGGTGGGATTGTTTGAGCTTATTTGCAGAACGTTTGCAAGATATCCCTGTAGAAAACATTCGCATTGTTGGCACCGCAGCATTGCGTGTAGCCACCAATGTGGATGTCTTCTTAGAAAAAGCCAATCAAATCTTAGGTCATGACATTAATGTGATCGAAGGAGAAGAAGAGGCTCGTACGATTTACCAAGGAGTTGCACACACTTCTGGTGGTAATGGCCGTCGCTTAGTGGTCGATATTGGCGGCGCAAGTACAGAACTAATCATTGGCGAAGGTTTTGAAGCACAAGCACTCACAAGTCTAAAAATGGGCTGTGTTACTTGGCTTGAAGGCTATTTTAAAGACCGTGCATTAACTAAGAATAACTTTGATGCGGCTATTGCTGGCGCAAAAGAGACACTGGCTCCTATTTTACAGCAGTATACCGATCTTGGTTGGCAAACCTGTGTAGGTGCAAGTGGTACGGTTCAAGCATTGCAAGAAATTATGTTGGCGCAAGGCATGGATGAGGTTATTACCTTAGCCAAGCTTAAGCGCCTTCAAAAGCAAGCAATGCAATACGAACATTTAGAACAATTAGATATTGATGGCCTTACCCTTGAGCGCGCTTTAGTGTTCCCAAGTGGTTTATCTATTCTTATCGCTATTTTTGAGTTATTGGATATTGATTCAATGACACTCGCAGGCGGTGCTCTGCGTGAAGGGTTATGCTATGGCATGATCGAAGCGCTTCAATACGATGAAGTGTGTAAAAGAACCATCTCAAGCATTCAGCAACGATACCAACTTGATACCGACTACGCTCAACAAGTGACTAATTTAGTTGAACAACTTGTCGCACAATGTGGTGATGATTGGTTAATTGAACCTCAAGCGTTACCGCTATTAAAAGCCGCGTCTCAACTTCATGAGATTGGCATGTGCATTGATTATAAAAAAGGGGGCGAACACTCAGCCTACTTAATCAATGCCTTAGATTTACCGGGTTATACTCGCGCTCAAAAGCACCTATTAGGTGAATTACTGCGTCGTTATCGCGAGCAGTTCTCTGCAATGCCTAATCAACATGCGGTGTCTGATTTATCAGCTCAACGCATGTTACGTATCCTACGTTTAGCGCTTATTTTAACCCATCGTCGTGATGTATCTTTAGCTCCAGTTGTAACTCTATCTGAAAAAGATGATGTTTTATCGTTGGCGATTGATAAGCAATGGCTAGCAGAAAACCCGCTGACAAGAGCGGAGTTGGAAATTGAAGCGGATAAGCAGACGAATATTGGTTGGGATTTGGTTATCGATGCTAGAGACTAGTATTTAGGGACGAGTAAGAGCCTATACGCTGCGCTAACTAGAGGCTAGAACGCCTTGCATCTATAAGAGCAAGTGCAGAGTTCAGATCGCTTCGCTTGCAGAATTCAGAGGCGATTGCAGTTAGATTTCTAAATCAATTTAACAACGAACCTGTTGTTAGAAGGCACAAAAACGAAAAGCATGATGATTAACTAAAATCATCATGCTTTTTTGTTTTTTGGGATTAAAGAACTTACAACATTCAAGATTCTCGCTCTTATAGTTTCTAGTCAGCGCAGCGTATAGTCTCTAGTTAATACTAAAACCCACCACACCCACCCCTGAAACCTTTAAGCGAAGCGATCTGAACCCTGCTCTTATTTCTCTTCCGCCAACCACTCAGCGACATCTTTCGCAAAGTAAGTCAAAATGCCATCAGCACCTGCGCGCTTAAAACACAACAGAGATTCCATCACAGTATCGCGCTCACTCAACCAACCGTTCATAATAGCGGCTTTGTGCATCGCGTATTCACCCGATACTTGATAAGCAAACGTAGGAACTTGAAGTTCAGTCTTAACACGACGAACGATGTCCAAGTAAGGCATACCTGGTTTCACCATTACCATGTCAGCACCTTCATTGATGTCCATTGCCACTTCGTGAATAGCTTCATCGCTGTTGGCTGGGTCCATCTGGTAGTTTTTCTTATTACCACCTTTTAAGTTAGACGATGAACCGACTGCATCACGGAACGGACCGTAGTAACAAGACGCATATTTTGCAGAATACGCCATGATTTGCGTATGAACATAACCCGCTTTCTCTAGCGCTTTACGGATCTCACCAATACGGCCATCCATCATATCTGACGGAGCCACCACATCAGCACCGGCTTCAGCATGCGATAACGCCTGCTTAATCAGAACTTCTGTCGTTACGTCATTCATCACGTAACCATCTTCATCAATAATGCCATCTTGACCGTGAGTCGTGAATGGGTCTAATGCGACATCAGTGATAACACCTAACTCAGGAACATGTGCTTTTAACTCTTTCACAGCACGCTGAACTAAGCCTTCTGGATTGTGAGCTTCTGCTGCACATAAGCTTTTCGCATCTTGAGAAACGACTGGAAATAAAGCAATCGCAGGGATGCCTAAATCATATAAACGTTGTGCTTCTTCAAGTAATAAATCAATCGATAAACGCTCAACACCTAGCATTGAATCTACCGTTTCACGACGATCTTTACCCATAAGTACAAACATTGGATAGATTAAGTCATTAACGGTTAATTGGTTCTCAGCCATTAGACGACGGCTAAATTCATGCTTACGCATACGACGCATACGACGGTTTGGAAACGCACCTTGAATGGATACAGACACACTGAGCTCCTTTTGTATTTATGATGCGTTCAATATATACCCATCGCCTTTTGAATCCAAATTTTCTTAGGGATCTGATTTTTACAATTAACTTGGTATGATAGAAAACATAACTTGAATAAAAGATCCTTAATTATGATTGATACCCACGCTCACATATATGCGAAAGAATTTGATGAAGACCGAGATTTGGTTGTTCAACGTGCCTTATCACAAGGTATCGATCAGATCTTATTGCCTAACATTGATTTAGACTCTATCGAACCAATGCTAAAAACCGAGGCTGCCTACCCTGATATTTGTCGCTCGATGATGGGATTACACCCTTGCTATGTAAATGCTGATGTTAAGCAAACCCTAGCGACCATCCACTCTTGGTTTGAAAAACACAACTTCATAGCGGTAGGTGAAATAGGTATTGACCTATACTGGGACAAAACCTTTAAAGCCGAACAAGAGATGGCATTCATCACCCAATTAAATTGGGCAAAAGAGATGAAATTACCGGTAGTGATTCATACTCGTGATTCTATTGAAGAGACATTAACCCTGCTAAAACAAGAGCAAGACGGCTCGTTATCAGGCACTTTCCACTGCTTTGGTGGCTCAGTTGATGAAGCTAAAGCGATCAATGATTTAGGCTTTCACTTAGGTCTTGGTGGGGTTTCTACTTTTAAAAATGGCGGTATGGATAAAATCATTCCACACCTTAATATGGACTATTTAATCTTAGAGACCGATTGCCCATATTTAGCACCAGTACCTCACCGTGGTAAGCGTAATGAGCCTGCATATACGCAGTTGGTTGCTCAACGTGTAGCGGATTTACGTGAGATGAGTCTGGCGGATGTTGATGCGGTTACAACGGCGAATGCGAAAAAACTTTTTGGGATTTAAGAGCAAAAAATAGAATTCAGATCGCTTTGCTTGAAGGGTTCAGAGGTGATTGTGGTAAGTGATTAATACGACTAGAAACGATACGCTTCGCTAACTAGAAACTATAAGATCAAAAAAATACTGAATAATTAAACCCTGCGTTCACAACCCCTCCTAGCCTCCCCTTATATCAACAGTAGTGATCACATAAGATAATTACTCAAGGGGAGGAACGGTCTTGTGATCACTAGAATAACAATACCAAAGAAGGTTCTCCCCCTTTATCTATGAATTACTGGGATCGATAATATCAATATAAGGGGGAGTTAGAGGGGGTTGTTGATACCATATTTCATCAAGATTCTGAATCAGCTTTTGCTCTTATAGAAGCGAAGCGTTTTAGTCTTTAGTTAGCGCTGCGTATAGGCTTTTACTTTGTCCCAAACAAGAAAAACCCCGCTAGACTCTCGTCCAACGGGGTTATAACTTTACTCGCAGCAATCCGGCTACTAATGGTGCTCCATGCATCAAATCCTTGATAGTATACTGATTCCTTCAGTGCATTCCTTTCTCGCCATCCTAGCGGTGTCCTTGATCTTATCCTGATCCGTTAACAATCCGTAGTTAACTCTCTTCGCTTGTTCCTTGAGCGGTGTCCCTTACATCATCCTGATGTGCAGTCCTTTTACCTCAATCCTAGAGGTGTCCATTGTCTTTCCTTAGTAGCAACCATCCTAGTTACTATTGCGTCCATTCAATGTCCATTTCGCTATCCGTGCCGATTACTAATCCTAAGTAACCGAGTGCCTCATCCTGAAGCGTACCAAATCCTTGGCTAGTTCCTGTTCCGTGTCAGCATCCTTCCGACACCAATAAGATTACGCTTTTCATTATTTTCAGCAATAGACTAAATTCAAACTTTTGCAAAAATAATTATCGCCCTTTTGCTGGAAAACACAAAGTAATTAAATATCAACAACTTAAAATATAACTGGTTATATTTATCCATAAATAAAGCGAAAAAGCGCACTTGTTTGTAAGAGATCTCGCACACGGGTGATGGTGTTTTGGGAGTAAAGATTCAGATCGCTTCACTAGAGGTTTCAGGAGTGAACGTGATAAGTTGTAAATACAGCTAGAAACGATACGCTTCGCTAACTAGAAACTATAAGATCAAGAAAAAATACGGAGCAATTAAACCCTGCATTCACAACCCCTCCTAGCCTCCCCTTATATCGACATTGGTGATCACATAAGGATATTTACTCAAGGGGAGGAACTGTATTGTAAGCGCTGAAATATCCGCACCAAAGAAGGTTCTCCCCCTTTCTCTATGAATTACTGGGATCGATAATATCAATATAAGGGGGAGTTAGAGGGGGTTGCTGACACCATAATCTATTAAATTCAGAATCAGCTCTTGCTCTTATAGAAGCGAAGCGTTCTAGTTTCTAGTTTCTAGTTTCTAGTTAGCGCAGCGTATAGGCTTTTACTTTGTTCCAAACAAGAAAAACCCCGCTAGACTCTCGTCTAACGGGGTTATAACTTTACTCGCAGCAATCCGGCTACTAATGGTGCTCCATGCATCAAATCCTTGATAGTATACTGATTCCTTCAGCTTATTCCTTTCTCGCCATCCTAGCGGTGTCCTTGATCTTATCCTGATCCGTTAACAATCCGTAGTTAACTCTCTTCGCTTATTCCTTGAGCGGTGTCCTTTTCCTCAATCCTAGAGGTGTCCATTGTCTTTCCTTAGTAGCAACCATCCTAGTTACTATTGCGTCCATTCAATGTCCGTTTCGCTATCCTTGCCGATTACTAATCCTAAGTAACCGAGTGCCTCATCCTGAAGCGTACCAAATCCTTGGCTAGTTCCTGTTCCGTGTCAGCATCCTTCCGACACCAATAAGATTACGCTTTTGGCTTTTTTCAGCAATAGACTATTTCACTATTTTTGCAAAAAAAAATATGAGAAATTGAAGATAAAAGCACAAAATTATATTTTTCAATAAGTTATGTAATTTAAGTAAAAATAAACCCACAAATAAAGCGTTAAATCTCACTCTCTTGTGAGAGATCTCGCACAAGACGCTTCCACTTTGTCTCTATTACTTCCTATAAGCTTAAAATTAAAAGGTGATCATGGTCACCTTTGTTTTCTAAGAGTACAAAAAAAGCGCTGACAGATATCAGCGCTTTTTAGTTATTACTTCTTAGTTCTTAATCAAGCATTACGCTTCATCTTGTTCCATATCATCTTCATTTTTCTCTCTCACATAGAAACGAGAGAAGAACAAACCAAACTCAAACAGAATACACATAGGTACCGCGAGTAGAGTTTGGGAAATAATGTCTGGAGGCGTCAGCATCATACCAACAACAAAAGCACCCACGACAATATATGGACGCTTTTCTCTGAGTATTTCAGGAGTCGTTGCCCCTGTCCAGCACAGTAGAATAATGGCAACAGGTACTTCAAACGCAATACCAAAAGCCATAAACAGTGCTAAAACAAAATCAAGATAACTGGCAATATCCGTTGCTACTTGAACCCCTTCTGGTGCAATTGTGGTAAAGAAACCAAACACCAAAGGAAAAACAACAAAGTAAGCGAACGATACGCCGGCATAAAACAATAAAGAGCTTGAGAACAATAATGGCATGATGAGTTTCTTTTCATGCTTATACAGTCCTGGAGCCACAAATGCCCACACCTGATAAAGAATCATAGGTACAGCAACAAATACCGATGCCACCAAAGTCAGCTTTATGGGCGTGAAAAAGGGTGACGCGACATCAGTTGCTATCATCGTTGCACCGGCAGGTAATCTTTCTACCAAGGGTGCAGATAAGAACTCATAAATGTCGTTAGCAAACCAAACCAGACCTAAAAATACTACTATAACGGCAATTAATGCCTTTAATAGACGATTTCTTAGCTCTAGCAGATGAGTTAACAACGGTTGAGAGTGTTCAGCTGATGACATAATTACTCTGCTTTTGTTTTAGAAGTTGAATCAGATACCACCGAAGTTTCTGCATCCACTTTTACTGTGTCTGCTTTTTCTTCTGGTTTTGCATATGGACGAGTGACATCGGCTGCCGCTTGTTTTAACTCTTCAACTGACTTTTTAAGATCAGGTGCTAAGTCTTCCATATTCATCTGTTCTGCTTTACGCAAATTTTCTTGTAGCTCTTGTATTTTCAACTCTTGAGACAGCTCATCTTTGACGTTATTCGCCATGCTTTTTGCTGCACTCACAAATTGAACAACCGAACGAATCGCTTTTGGCAAGCGCTCAGGTCCCAATACAACGAGCCCAACAACAGAGATCAGTATCAGTTCCCAAAAACCGATATCAAACACGTGTTATGCCTGCTCTTTGTCGTTTTGCTTTTGTTTTTCTGCTGTTTCTGCTTCTTTTTTCTCTAAGTTTTGAGGAGCAACAAAGTCTGCGTCTTTTTTCGCATCTTTTGCTGTGTCTTCATCGCTTATTGCTTTTTTAAAGCCTTTAACTGCAGAACCCAAATCACTGCCTACACCGCGTAATTTCTTCGTACCAAATAGTAGAATAATAATTACTGCAATAATAAGAAGTTGCCAAATACTAATACCACCCATGCTTATTTCCTCAGCGTGTTAGGGGTTAAAAAATTGCTAAATAGAGTAACGCTTATTAACGATATGCTCGCCAGCTTAATAGCCAAAACGTGACTCCTGTAGCAGCACTAATTGATGCTAACGCAGTAATGTTACTGGTTAATAACACCGCAGAACAAATCAGCAGAGTTGCTCCAACATTAAATAGGAATTGCCCTTTCGCTTGTTGGCGCTTACTTTGACGATAACCTGCGTAGAGTTTATCCATTCGTTGATTGAGAACTTTGCCCTGGCGCAAACTGTCATAAACTAAATCAGGTAGTTCAGGTAGTTTTTCTGCCCAGAATGGCGCTTTCTCAGTCAAAGCAGTCATAAAGGCTGCCGGTCCAATCTGTTTTGCCATCCACGTTTCTAAAAACGGTTTGGCGGTTGCCCATAGATCGAGTTGAGGATAAAGCTGTCGTCCTAATCCTTCTACGTACAATAATGTTTTTTGCAATAATACCAGTTGTGGCTGCACTTCCATATTAAAGCGACGTGCGGTATTAAATAAGTTCAATAGCACGTGACCAAAAGAGATTTCCCCTAATGGTTTAGCAAAAATTGGCTCACACACCATGCGGATCGCAAACTCAAATTCTTCGACATTAGTGTCTGCCGGAACCCAACCTGAATCAACATGCAATTGTGCGACTTTACGATAATCGCTATTAAAGAAACCCAATAGATTTTCAGCTAAATAGCGCTTATCTTCTTTATTGAGTGTTCCAACAATACCACAGTCCAATCCAATCCATTGTGGATTATCTGGATTATCTGGGTTAACGAAAACATTGCCTGGGTGCATATCGGCATGAAAGAAACTGTCACGGAATACTTGAGTAAAGAAGACCGATACACCACGCTCAGCTAATAGCTTCATGTTAGTGCCATTTCTTTCTAGCTGCGCAATGTCGGAGACTTGAATACCATAAATACGCTCAGACACCATTAAGTGCTCAGAACTGACATCCAAAATCACCTCAGGAACATACAACTCTTCGCTACCTTCGAAGTTTCGGCGTAGCTGCATTGCATTACTAGCTTCTCTTCTTAAGTCTAGTTCATCCACTAAGGTTTTTTCGTATTCCTCAATCACCTCAATCGGTTTTAAACGACGAGCTTCTGGAACATGTTGCTCAACTAATCTTGCCATGCGATACATTAAACGAATATCTGCTTCTATCACAGGGCGAATATCAGGGCGAATTACTTTCAGAACAATCTCACGTCCCGACTCTTTAAGCTTGGCGGTATGCACTTGAGCAATAGACGCAGACGCTAATGGGATTATATCGAAATCAGTAAACCAGTTTTCTAATGGTCCACCTAGTGATAGTTCCATTTGGTCTTTCGCTAATTGACCATCAAATGGAGCCACTTGATCTTGTAATAGAGCCAACTGATCTGCTAAATGAGGAGGAAAGAGATCACGACGAGTCGACATCATTTGACCGAACTTAATCCAAACAGGGCCAAGCTCTTGTAACGCTAAACGTAAACGTTCACCCAATGGTTTTTCTGGATGTTTGTTTTTAATCCAAAAAAGGCCACGACGTAAACGTTTCGGTAATTGAGTTAACGCATGATCAGGCAGTAATTCATCCAATCCATACTCAAGCTGAACCTTGGTAATATGATATAGGCGTTTTAGCTCTGATGGCGTCATGCGCGCTCCATTGGATTATTGGTTAATAATCGTGTTAAACGTGCATCTAACTCGGATAGTTGAGTTTCAACATCAGACACTTGGTCACAGAAATGTGCGATTTCTAATGGTGCTGGTGCGATTTTCCACTCTTCAGTTAATACTTCTGCCGCATGACGAGTTTGACGAGTGATTTGTTTTTTCACCCAACACGCACTGCCTTTCACGCTACTAACTAACGTATGAGCAACAATATCACCAGTGTATTGAGATAACTTCTCTTCTACATCAGGTTTTAACTCTTCAAGTAACCCTGAAAATTGTTGGGCAAGTTTTAAATCACCTTCTAATACCAACTTATCTTGTTTGATAAGTTGAGTAATATTGTTTTGATCGCGCAATTGCGGCAGAACAGAAAGATTTAAAGCAAGATAGCAATCAGCTTGGCCTTCAAACTTAGAAAGAATATCAACTTGTAGGTGGCTAAAGACAAAGAAAAGATCCTTGTTCACTTCATTTAAATGAACATGAATAATTTTGCCTTTTAAGCGCAATAAAGCGACTTTACTATCCGGTGATTCTTTCAACAGAGTGTTTAACCCTGTTTCCATCACACCTGTTACAAACGGTTCTAATGGCATCGTTTTATCCTTTAAAACTTGTAACCACGGTGCAATGCAACAATACCACCGGTTAGGTTATAGTAATTTGCTTGTTCAAAACCCGCGTCTTCCATCATGCTTTTTAAGGTTTCTTGATCTGGGTGCATACGAATAGATTCAGCTAAATAACGGTAGCTTTCAGCATCATTCGCGATCAGTTCACCCATTTTAGGAAGCAAATGGAAAGAGTACGCATCATAAATTTTAGATAATGGCTCAATGATTGGTTTTGAGAACTCTAAAACCAATAGACGACCGCCCGGCTTTAATACACGGAACATAGAACGTAAGGCTTTATCTTTATCCGTTACGTTTCGTAGACCGAAACTAATCGTAATACAATCAAAGAAATCATCTGGGAATGGCAATTCTTCGGCATTCGCCTGTACGTAATTTACGTTACCAACAATACCCATATCGCGTAATTTATCACGACCAACGTTCAACATTGAGTTGTTGATGTCCGCTAAAATCACTTGGCCTGTATCACCAACAATACGTGAGAATTTAGCCGTAAGGTCACCAGTACCACCAGCTAAATCAAGAACTTTATGACCAGGACGTACGCCACTGCAATCAATCGTGAATCGTTTCCATACGCGATGCACACCACCAGACATAAGGTCATTCATGATGTCGTATTTTGCGGCTACAGAGTGAAATACTTCCGCAACTTTCGCAACTTTCTCGTCTTTCGCGACTGTGGTAAAACCGAAGTGTGTTGTTTCTTCAGGCGCTTGCATCTTGTCCGTCATTTTAAGTCCTCTAGAGATTGTACGCTAAATCCCGATACTCTGAATTCAGCAGCGCTCTAGTCTACTTTATCCAAGCCATTATCACCAAGTGTTTGCATCGTATCTGCTTCAAAAGATTGCTCAATAAATTTACGATTTATATCTCGCTTTACTTCAACACCTAGCTCTTTAAAGCTTTCAGCCTGACGAATAAGATTACCACGCCCACTTGCCAGTTTATTCATTGCACCTTGGTAGCTTTGATTGGCTTTATCTAATGAACCACCCACCGCTTCCATATCATCAACAAACAAACGCATTTTGTCGTATAGCTTACTGGCGCGATCGGCAATGATTTTTGCGTTTTGGTTTTGTCTCTCGTTACGCCATAAATTGCTAATAGTTCTTAGCGCTACGAGTAAAGTTGTAGGACTTACAATTATAATATTCTGTTCCATGGCATCTGATATCAACGAGGGATCCGCTTCAATAGCTACTTGGAATGCTGGCTCTACAGGAATAAACATTAAGACATAATCAAGACTACGTAAGCCATTTAACTTATGGTAATCCTTTTTACTTAATCCACGTAAATGAGCACGAATGGCCATCAAGTGTTCATCCAGCGCTTGCTCTTTTTGATTAAAGTCGTCGCTGTTAAAAAATCGCTCATACGCCACTAAGGTCATTTTTGAATCGACCACGACATCTTTCTCATCAGGTAAGTGAACAATCACATCGGGATAAAAACGCTTACCGTCTTCGTCATCCATACTGACTTGAGTATCGTATTCATGGCCTTCTCGTAAGCCTGATTCTTGCAGTACACGAGCAAGGACAACTTCACCCCAACTACCCTGCTGTTTATTGTCACCTTTAAGGGCATTGGTCAGGTTTACCGCCTCTTGTGTCATTCGTTCATTCAGCTGTTGTAAGCTACGAATTTCATGCACCAAAGTGTGGCGTTCTTTCGCTTCAAAACCAAAGCTGTCGTTAACCTGTCTTTTAAATCCTTCGAGCTGTTCTTTTAAAGGTGACAGCAAGCCCTCTAAACTGACTTTGTTTTGCTCATCAACGGTTTTGGTTTTTTGTTCAAATAACTGATTCGCTAAGTTTTCAAACTGCTGCTTTAAGCGCAACTCTGCACGCTCTAGCATCTCAAGTTTTTCTTGGCTCGATTTACGCTCTTCTTCATGACGCGCTTCTTGCTCTCGCAGTTCCGCTTCTACATTGGAATTGGCTTGGCGTGAAAACTCTAATTGTTGAGTTAAAAATTCTTTCTCTTTTTGGATGGCTTCAAAATAACGCAGCTTTTCCATGGCAGCCATTAAACGACCATGAGATTGTTTTTGCTCTTGGGCAAGCTTATCTCTTTCGAGATCCAATTCATCCAACTCACTTTGTTGTTTCTCTAATTGCAGATTGAGTTGGTTTAATTGAGTTGATGCGAGTTTTTTTTCTGATTCTAATTCATGCTCTAATAAGGCTAATTCTTGTTGATTACGACTTTTTGTTAGTACATGTGCAACGGCATAAGCAATGCTTGCCCCGGCAAAACCAAACAATAAGTGCCCACCAAATTGATTAAAAAATTCCATAACTCACTCAATACAAAAACTTATTCTTATAGGATATTTTGATACTGGATAAATGTCCAGTTAACACTATTTATCAAGCGCAGGTACACTCCTGATCTAAATGGATTTCTAACTGAGAATAATAACAATGAATGAACGTCGTGCTTTAGGCTTTGGAATAGCTGCGGTTCTCTTATGGTCAACTGTAGCAACCGCTTTTAAAATCACTTTAGAACACTTTACCCCGACCCAAATGCTCACCATTGCCAGTGCCGTTTCTATTCTTGCACTAGCGGGTGTTGCGGCTTACCAAAAAACCTTATCGCAATTAGTGAATACCTTCGTTGCCAACCCTTTGTACTACATTTTACTTGGCGCGATTAATCCACTGGCTTATTACTTGGTTCTCTTCAAATCTTACGATTTATTACCGGCTTCTCAAGCGCAACCAATCAACTACAGCTGGGCAATCACACTGACTTTAATGGCGGCGGTTTTTCTTGGTCAAAAAATACGTAAACAAGATTGGATTGCTTGTGTTCTTGGCTATGCTGGTGTGATTGTTATTGCCACTAAAGGCGATGTATTAGGCTTAGAGTTTGACAGTCCTTTAGGTGTTGGATTGGCTCTCGTTTCAACCTTATTGTGGGCGAGTTACTGGATTTTAAATGCAAAAAATAAAGCGGATCCTATTTTAGGGCTATTACTTGGCTTCTTGGTTGCACTTCCGGTTGCGATTGGGTTGAGTATCTATGAAGGTGCACCTTGGGCACAAATCCCAATGAGTGGTTGGCTAGCGGTGTCTTATGTCGGCTTGTTTGAGATGGGCATAACGTTTGTATTGTGGTTATCAGCACTGCGTTTAACTCAAAATACAGCGCGTATCAGTAACCTGATTTTTGCTTCTCCGTTTATCTCTTTATTACTATTGGCAAATATCATTGGTGAAGAGATCCATCCATCAACATTGATTGGCTTGGTTATGATTGTGTGTGGATTATTAGTTCAGCAATTTTATGGTAAGAAAAAAGAGACAGAGATTGCAATTGAAAGTGAATAGATAACGGTTTATCAGGCACAAAAAAAGCAGCGTTTATTCGCTGCTTTTTAATTTGTGTGACTTATTTATATTAAGCGCAAACTATTTGCTTGATAAATAAGCTTGAAAATCTTCTAAAGAGACGCCTTCTTTGGCCATTTCTTCGGCTAATTTTTTTGTTGTTTCGCCTTTGCGCTCTTCAATTACCACTTGGAATTGGTAAATAAGATCACGCAATGTTGGTACAGACACTTGTCGTGCAGCACTTCGTACTCGTTCTTGGCTTTGATTACCAAGTTCTGAAAGAAGTCGACCAAACATAAGTTTCTCTGGCGACTCTTCCATCTGCTCTAGAACACGAGCCATTTCAATAATAGACATCGACATTGCGTGTTTTGCCCTGTTTTTATAATAAACCAATAATAATCTAAGTGCTGAATATACACTGAAACGAAAACTAACTGAATATATTAAAAGCCAAAAGCGCTCTATTTATGTACAAATTATGCGATTAACCTCAATCGATACAAGGTCACATTAGATAATAGAGAGTTCAACTTACTCCGCTATTTTCTCTGAATGCCATACTTTGCCTTTTTTGCTTAATAGGATCAGCAAGCCTGGGATAAGAAGCCACATCATTAGCGTTAAAAGCTGTGCAGAAGGGAGTGCTAATCTTTGCATTGTGCCAACAATGACGCCTGCACCACTCATTTGGAACAACCCTAATAATGCAGCAGCAGTGCCCGCTCTATCACCAAAAGGTGCTAATGCTTTACCTGCCGCCGAACCCAGTACCCATGCGAAGCCTACTGACGAGAAGAAAATCGGGATCATAAACGCCCAAGCTTGCTGAATATGTTGGAACCCTAGCATTAGTCCGCCAGCGACAATAAGTACGCTCAAGCCAAAAAGGAGTGCTTTTCGGGTTCCGAATCTGATCATAAATTTAGGTGCTGCAAAACACGCCGCGATATTTAATACCGCATTTACCGCAAACCAATTAGTAAATTCTTGCATTGTCAGCCCAAGCTTATCAATCAGAAATACTGGTGCAGAAGTAACGTAAGCTAAGATAACTCCCATCGCTAACATACATAAGGTTGCGTGGAATAAGAATGTTGGATGCTGTAGTACCGACCAGTAACGAGATGGGCTGATTAAACGCCCTGTTTGTACTGTGTCTTTCGGTTTTGTTTCTTTGTAATTAATCGCAATCAACGCTAGAGCGACAAGTGCAAATCCAGCCATAAAACTGAAGTTTGAACGCCAGCCAAAATGAATGGTTAAGTAACTGCCTAAAATAGGTGCTAATGCCGGAATAAAGCAGATTGCCCCATTAAGGTAACTGATCATTCGACCGCTTTTTTCAGCACCAAACGAATCACGTACCGAAGCAAAAGCAGCAACTGAAGTCGCACAAGCACCAAAACCTTGCAGCAATCGAGCAATTAATAGCATTTCCATTTCTTGAGCTGAATACGCAAGTGCAGCACTCAAGCCATAAATAACAATACCCGTTAAGGCTATTGGTCGACGTCCATAGCGATCAGCCAATGGTCCCGCAAATAATTGCCCAAGGCCCATACTAAACATAAACCACGTAATGGTGTCTTGACCTAAGGTTGAAGCCACTTGAAATTCACTTACCATTAAAGGTAAGGCTGGAAGATAGATATCAATCGCTAATGGGCTAAATAAAACCAAAATAACCATTAAAGCGATAATCTTTTTATCTGATTGTTGCGTTGGTAGTGCAGAAACTGGCGTGTGCATGTGTAACTCCTAAAATAGTCAGTGGAGTGTACGTAATTAGAGATATGAACAGAAATGGTTTATATTCAGATCTAACATTCTGTTTTGGAATATCTCTATGTTTTTTGAAAAGCTGAGTAAAGTCGATCTGAACTTACTACTGACTCTCCATTTGTTATTGGAAGAAAAAAGCGTCACACGTGCAGCTCAACGCCTCTGCTTAAGCCAGTCTGCGGTGAGTAAAAACTTAGCGAAATTACGTGAACAATTTAACGACCCTCTATTTACTCGTACCGCTTACGGTCTGCAGCCCACAGCTAAGGCTCGTAACCTTCAGGTACAGTTGCACACACTATTAAGTCATTTAGAAAGTATTACCGAGTCAGCCACATTTGACCCTCAACACAGCCATTACCGCTTTCGTGCAGGCTTAGTTGAAAGTACTTATCCATTGCTTTTGCCACACTTCATGTCCTACATTTTAAATGAAGCGCCTAATGTCATGCTCGATACCCATGCATGGGATGCCCATACTTTAAAGAAATTGCAATCTGGCGAAATGGACATTGGTATTACAGGTAAAGATTTAGACCCAAAATACGCCAACATCACAATGCAAATGCCTGCTGATATTCGAGGCCAAGAGATTTATCGAGATAGCCAAATGTGCTTGGTTCGTCAAGACCATCCGGTACTCACTCAAGAATGGACATTAGATACTTACCTTCAACAGCGTCATGTTCAAGTGCGCTGTGATGGTAAAGATCAGTGGTTACTTGATTACAAATTAGCTGATAAAGGATTGGAACGAAGCATTGGTATCATAGTGCCTGATTTTAACAGTGCAGCCAGTTTATGTACCCATACTGATTTGGTGTTCACCGCCCCAAGTCACTTTATTAAACTGGTCGCTAAGCAATTAAATTTGGTCGTATTGCCTCTACCAACAGAGTTACCACAAATGGCCTACACACTTTTTTGGCATCAACAAAAAGACAATGATGCTGCCAATTGTTGGCTACGCAATATCATTATCAGCCACTGCCAAGATTTATCAGCATCAACAATTGCAGATACTCAATAAAAGCGCTAGGTTATAGCTCGAATACAAATAACGCTTTCTGCCTCGACACGACACGGACAGAACAATAATAAGGACTATCCAGATGCATCCTCAAACTTCTCAACGCATTGAGCAACTTCGCTCTTGGCTTGCACAACAAGATTTCGACGCCCTAATCATTCCACATGAAGATGAATTTTTAGGTGAGTACATTCCTGAACATAATGAACGTCTATTATGGGCAACAGGATTTACAGGCTCTGCTGGTGCCGCGGTTATCACGAAAGATAAAGCCGCCATTTTTGTTGATGGTCGTTATACCGTTCAAGTTCGCAAACAAGTACCTGCAGATGTATTTGAATATCGTCACCTGCACGAAGAACCATTATTAGAATGGATTAAAGAAACTCTAAATACTGGCGCAAAAGTAGCGATTGATCCTCGTATGCATACCGCTCAATGGTTAAAAAATGCAGCACAAACCGTTGAAGGTGCAGTGACATTAGAAACCGTAAGTAACAACCCAATCGATCTTATTTGGAATGACCGTCCAGACGTTAAAGTCTCGGATGTTCGTTTAATGGAGTTGGAACTGGTTGGTCAATCAAGCACTGATAAACGCAAACAAATCGCTCAAGCAGTCGCAAAGAAAAATGCGAATGCTGCTTTATTAACGCAATTAGATTCAATCTGTTGGCTATTGAATGTACGTGGTTTAGATGTATCTCGCCTACCAGTACTTCTGTCTCATGCCATCATTCATGCTGATGAAACAGTCGACTTCTTCTTAGACCCAGCTCGTCTTCCTGTAAATTTCAGTGAGCATGTAGGCCAAGGTGTGCGAGTTCATCACCCAGAAGCACTGCAATCAACATTAGAATCACTTTCAAGTAAGAAGGTAATGGTTGATTCAGCAACATCAAATGCATGGATGTCATTAGTACTTGCCGACGCAGGCGCAGAACTTATCGAAGCGGCTGATCCATGTTTACTGCCAAAAGCAGCAAAGAATGAAACAGAAAAAGCAGGAATGAAAGCGTGTCATATTCGTGATGGTGCAGCGATGGTTAAATTCCTAACTTGGTTTGACGCTGAAGTTGAATCAGGCACCCTGCATAACGAAGCGATATTAGCCGACAAACTACAAGCCTTCCGTGAAGAAGATGAAACACTGGCCGATTTAAGCTTTGATACAATCTCAGCGGCTGCCGGCAATGCGGCAATGTGTCATTACAATCATGAGAACCAACCAGAGCCAGGTCAGCTACAAATGAACAGCTTGTATCTTGTTGATTCAGGCGGTCAGTACCCAGATGGCACAACCGACATTACTCGTACACTGCCAGTTGGTACACCAAGTGATGAAATCAAACAGCAATTCACCTTGGTACTAAAAGGTCATATTGGTTTGGCTTCAGCTCGATTCCCTAAAGGCACCTGCGGTCATCAATTAGATATCCTTGCTCGTCAACATTTGTGGGCTCAAGGCTACGATTACGATCACGGCACGGGTCATGGTGTGGGTCACTTCTTAAGTGTTCACGAAGGTCCGCAAGGCATTTCTAAGAAAGTAAATACTGTCGCTCTACTTCCAGGCATGGTTTTATCTAATGAACCAGGTTATTACCGTGCAGATGAGTTTGGCATTCGTATTGAAAACTTAGAGTTAGTGGTTGAGTTTGAAACGAAGGGTGATTTCTCTGTACTTGGTTTTGAATCACTAACACGTTGCCCTATCGATAAGCGTTTAATCAATGTTGATATGTTGAACCGTCCAGAACTTGCTTGGTTAAACAACTATCACCAAAAAGTATGGGATGAAGTAAGCCCATTAGTTGAAGGTGATGTAAAAGAGTGGCTAAAACAAGCAACAGCAGAGTTACGTTACGAAGGTTAATTACCGATTAACTCTACCGTTTAAATAAACTTAAATGTCACTTTTTACAGTGGCATTTTTTTTGAAGCAAATAAAGGTTCCACGTGAAACACCTTTAACTTCACGCTTTCACTGCAAGGTAATGTATCAAACCTAAGACTATTCCGCACAGTATCTCATTAGTGATATTTCACTCAATACAACTAATACAGAACGATAAACCGATCACATACAGCCAATCCATTATAAGTAATCCTTCCCTTCGAATTTAAAGGAATATAGGACTACACATAATGAAAAAAACACTGTTAACTCTTACTGTTTCAAGCCTTCTTTTTAGTGCATCATCAATCGCCTCCGCGCCAAACACCGACTTAAATTTGATGCCATACCCTCAATCAGTAGAGTTAAAATCAGGTCAGCTAGCCATTAACCACAACTTCAGTATTTATATTGATGGCTATAAATCTGAACGCATTCAACAACTAGCGCAACGTATCATTCAACGTGTAGAAGCTCAAACAGGGTTACCATTACTGACACCGTTTGCAACCTCAAAAAAAGAAGCCACACTCGTTATTGATGTTAGCAAGGCAGCCAAAAACAAAATTCAAGACATCGATATTAATGAGTCATACGAGTTAACCATTAATAAAAACCAAATCGTCTTAGAGTCAAAACGTCCTTATGGTGCAATTCGTGGAGCAGAAACCTTTCTTCAATTAATTAACACCACTAAAGACGGTTACTTCGTTCCTCAAATTAATATTGAAGATGAACCTCGCTTTCCATGGCGTGGCGCATCATTTGACTCCTCTCGTCACTTTGTCACCATCGACACAATTAAACGTCAAATCGACGGCTTTGCTTCAGCAAAAATGAATGTCTTCCATTGGCACTTATGGGATGACCAAGCTATCCGAATTCAAATCGAAAGCTATCCGAAATTATGGGAGAAAACCGCGGACGGTGACTTCTATACGAAAGATGAAATCAAAGACGTTGTTGAATACGCACGCCTACGCGGTATTCGAGTGATCCCAGAAATCTCACTACCAGGTCATGCTTCAGCAGTTGCACACGCTTACCCTGAATTAATGTCTGGTGAAGGCAAACAATCGTATGACCAACAACGAGCTTGGGGTGTATTTGTTCCTCTAATGAATCCAATTAATCCTGAACTCTATGTCTTCTTCGACAAAGTATTCAGTGAGGTGACTGAACTCTTCCCTGATGAGTATATTCATATTGGTGGTGATGAACCAAACTACCAACAATGGAGTGACAATAAAGAAATCCAAGCATTCATCAAAGAGAATAATATTGATGGCAACCGTGGTCTACAGTCATACCTAAATGCACGTATTGAAAAAATGCTGAACAGCAAAGGTAAAAAAATCATGGGTTGGGATGAGATTTGGCATAAAGACCTACCAACCTCAATTGTGATTCAAAGCTGGCGTGGTCATGACAGTATTGGTCGTGCAGCAAAAGAAGGCTATGCCGGATTACTATCAACCGGCTTCTATTTAGATCAACCACAACCAACAAGCTACCATTACCGCAACGACCCTATGCCAAAGGGCCCGCAAGTCGATGACCAACTGAACACCGGTGAAACATTCGAAACCTACACTTGGCAGAAACCAAGAGGCAAAGGTGGCCCGCGTAAAGGAACGCTAACCATCATTACTGATAAGAATGGTGATGCTCGTGCCTTTACCGATTACAACGGCAAGTCACGTGCAAAAGTCGATATCATTGAATACACCAAAGGTGAATCATTCCGTGGTCACTTTGATAACTTCATGTCTTACACTGAATTTAACCTAACCTTTGATAGCGGCAGTATTGAAAAAGCGAGCTACCAACTTGTTGGTAATGTTCGTTGGCCAACCACAGGTGAAATGACAGCAAGTTCATCAATCAAAAACTCAGAGATCCCAGCACCTAATGGTGGTTACCCTGTTGCTTTAGATAAAGATGAGCAAAAACTGATTCTTGGTGGCGAAGCGGCTATCTGGGCAGAGAACTACGATGACCTAACTGTTGAAGGTCGCATTTGGCCTCGAACTTATGCAGTTGCTGAACGCTTATGGTCTGCTGAAGCGCTTACCGATGAAGACAGTATGTATCAACGTCTTCAAGCTATGGATAACTGGGCAACCATTTCTGTTGGCTTACAGCATCAAACCAACAGCTATAAACAGTATCTACGTATTGCTAACGGCGGTGATGTCTCTGCATTAATGAGCTTTGCAAACTACGCAGAACCTGCGCAGTACTACGCTCGAAACTGGGCTAAGTTTAATTCAACCGAACCTAAGGGTGAACTATACAATCAATATGAAAGATTGAATCGTTTTGCTGACGCTGTTCCTGTAGAAAGCTTCGCGGTACTAGATATGATGAAACTGGCAGAAACGGCAGTAAACAATAAAGCTGATTTAAAAGCGCTGAAGCAGCACTATCAAACTGTTCTAGAGAGTGCACAAACATCAGAAGTGATCTTTAACAACAATATCGCTTCTCTTGATACTGCACCGTTAGCAGCAAAACATATCGAAGTAGCAACAGCAGCATTAGCGGTTATTCAAGAGCTTGAAAAAGGTAAGAAGCCGACATCAAAGCAACTGGATAATCTATTAACGATCACTACCAATGCATCAGGAATGTATGATGAGATGATTGTCGCTATCGTGCGTCCAACAGAAGAGTTGGTTCGTCAATTACGCAAATAAGCATTAATTAACTAACTTAAAATCAAAGTAATCAAACCATATAAAGTACCACTCAATATAGAGTGGTACTTTTTATTTACTGAGTAGCCAAACACACTCGATCACCGTTTCACTTTGAAAGCGACATTTCTTTCAGTCCACAGTAAAGCTCCGCTCCCAGTCTTTCCATACAGGCTCAAACCCTCTAGCCTGAACAGCTTCTGCAACCGCTAAAGCAGAACGCTCATCACTGATAGAAAACTGCTCTAACTCTTCATTGTCATTAGCATACCCACCCGGTTGAGTTTTTGATGCAGCAGACACAGAAGTGATCCCTAAAGGTAATACATTATCTCTAAAGTGTTCTGACTCCCGAGTAGACAGCGATAGCTCAACCTCTGAATTGAATAAACGGTAAGCACAAATTAATTGTACAAGCTGTTTATCATTCATGAGTGATTTAGGTTGAAATGCCCCTTCGCATGGACGTAACCTTGGAAACGAAATTGAATAACGAGTTTGCCAATATCGACGCTCTAAATAATCCAAATGTGCAGCAACAAAAAAACAATCCGTTCGCCACTCTTCTAACCCAATAAGAGCACCAATTCCAATTTTGTCTATCCCCGCTTTCGCTAATCTATCTGGTGTTTCTAAACGATATTCAAAGTCCATTTTATTACCACGAAGATGATGCTCCGCATACGTCGATGGGTGATACGTTTCTTGATAAACCATCACCGCATCTAAGCCTAAGGTTTTTAATTCTGCGTACTCGTCTTGCTCAAGCGGCTGAACTTCCATTGCCAAGTAATTAAACGACTGCTTTATTTGTGGTAATGTTTGACGAAAGTAATTCATCCCCACTTTGGTTTCATGTTCACCCGTTACCAAAAGAACACTATCAAAGTTCATCGTTTTAATTGCTGAAATTTCTTGTGCTATTTCGTCTTGATTAAGGGTCTTTCTCTTAATTCGATTCTCCATTGAAAAACCACAATAAGTACATGCATTGGCACATAGATTAGAAAGATAGAGAGGGATATAAAACCCAATAGTATGCCCAAAGCGTTGGCGAGTTAAGCGCGCAGATTCTTGAGCCATAAGTTCAAGATAACTTTCCGCTGCAGGAGAAATCAACGCTTTAAAATCCTCAAGATCACGTTTAGGTTTATTCAGTGCTCGCTCTACATCATCAGCCGTTTTACTGTAAATTGAGAGTTTCACCTCATCCCAATTCAGCTTTTTCCACTCATCGGTAAATGTCATTTTCACTCACCTTATCAATCTAAAAATGCAGTCAATGGACTGGAAGCAACTGCTTGAGTATTTACGGAGGCTAAGCCATTCTCGTAAGCCAGTCGTCCTGACTGAACCGCTAACTTAAAAGCCGTCGCCATCGCAATAGGATTTTTGGCTGCTGCAATCGCCGTATTCACCAGCACTGCATCTGCTCCCATTTCCATCGCAAACGCAGCATGAGATGGCGCACCGATACCGGCATCAACCACAACAGGTACGCGAGCTTGATCAATAATAATTTCTAAAAAGTCACGACTTGCAATACCTTTATTCGAACCAATGGGGGCCCCTAGAGGCATCACTGCAGCACAACCCACTTCTTCTAAACGCTTGCACAAAACAGGATCAGCATGGCAATACGGTAAGACGATAAAACCTTGACGAACTAATTCTTCTGCTGCTTTTAATGTTTCAATTGGATCGGGCATTAAATACTTAGGGTCTGGATGAATCTCTAATTTTAGCCAATTGGTTTGCAGGGCTTCTCTGGCAAGTTGAGCAGCAAAAATTGCTTCTCTAGCGTTCTTCGCTCCTGACGTATTCGGCAATAGATTAATACCAGCATCAACAATTGGTTTTAATATATTGTCTTCAGGGTTATTCACCTCCACACGTTTCAGCGCCATGGTCGCCAATTCAGAGCCCGATTCTATTAATGATTTTTGCATTATGCCTGAGTTGGGAAACTTTCCGGTTCCAGTAAACAAACGTGATGAAAAAGATTTACCGGCAATGATTAATGAGCCACTCATGTTAGCCTCCTGCTATCGCTTGAAATAATGAAATGCTTTCGCCATCAGAAAGACAACGGGTTTGCCACTCTGATCTTGGGATTATTTGATTGCTCATCGCTAATGCGCACCCTTGAGTATCAACCTTATGCAGGGCAAGAAAAGAGTGAATGGAGTGTGTTTTCTCTACTCGATAAACCACATTATTCAGCTCTATTGTTATTAGATTACTCACAGATAAACTCTCCATTAATACATTCTTGGCTTTGCACTGTTTCACGTGAAACATGAGGGTGTTGTTGGGATGGACAACAAACAGAACAAGTGTTGTCTTTAGGGATATCAATACAAGACCATTGAAGTGATTTGCCATCAAATTGATGAATCGAACTCCACTTAACCCAACTTGGCTGAGTGAGATACTTGATGGTTTCTAACGCTTGTAGGTTTCCAATCATGCCAACCACAGGACCGATAATGCCAAATGACTGACAGTTCTGCGTTTGCTGACTTTCTGTAAATGGAAACAAGCAATGGTAGCAAGCTGATGCATTTTGATTATCCTGTTGCTGATTAGAGAACAGCATCAGTTGTCCTTGCCACCCGATTGCCGCACCAGAAATAAGCGCTACTCCTTTTTTTACACAAGCAGCATTAATCTCATGGCGCGTAAATAAGTTATCGCTACAGTCGAGAACGACATCGACTTGAGTCAGAAAGCGAGATAATTCAGGTTCAGATAAATGATGATTGATAACCTCAACCGTAACGGCATTATTTAGATCTTTTATCTGCTGCGCCATAGCAATCGCTTTGTTCTGAGCGATATTCGATTTACGATAAATAACTTGTCGCTGTAAGTTACTCAATTCAAGTTTATCGCCATCAGCGATAATCAAGGTCCCTATGCCAGCAGCAGCTAAGTACATTCCAACGGCAGAGCCAAGCCCTCCACAACCAATCATCAATACTGTGCTATTTCTTAATGATAACTGCCCTTTTTCACCAATATCAGGCAACATGACTTGACGGCTATAGCGGAGGAAGTCTTGATCATTGAGCCCCTCCATTAGTAAATTACTCATAAATAGCCTCGACATTTTTCTTCTCTCTTGGCTTAGCAAGAATAGCGGTAAACTGAGTTATAACTTCTTCGACACTGCTAGCCTGAGTAATCGCGCGAACTACCGCAATACTGTCTACACCGGTTTGCCACACTTGCTCTGCGACCGTAAGATCAATGCCACCAATAGCAACGGTTGGAGTATCACCTGCTAGCTGTTGGTTTTTCGCTAAATTAACTAGGCCTTGCGGTTGTGATGGCATATCTTTGGTGGGTGTAGGAAATATATGTCCAAGCGCTAAGTAACTAGGATTGAGAGCTTTCACTTTCAATAGCTCACTGTCATCATGAGTAGATAACCCCAAGCAAATGTCTGCATCTGATATGGCCTGCAGATCAGCAATTTCTATATCTTCTTGTCCAAGGTGAATTCCAAATGCCTTGTGTTTAATGGCTAGCTGCCAATAGTCATTAATAAACACTTGAGCATCATATTGACGGCCAAGTTCGATTGCTTTGATTACCTGCTCTTCTATGTCTGCTTGTTCTGGATTCTTAATTCGTAATTGAACCGTTTTCACCCCAAGGCTAAGCACGGTTTTAATCCATGACACATCATCAACCACGGGGTAAAGACCAAATTTATTTCTATCAATCGCAGGAAAAGTATACATACTCATCTCTCCTCAAACCTTCGATAAACAAGCGATGTTTCACGTGAAACACCACTTACTATTTATTACTACATCTTCAATATTGATTTAAAAGAAAGATAATGAGCTATTCCGTTTCTACCGCAGGATGATAAAGTTCAGAACCTGACGCTTTAAACTCTTCTGATTTCTGACGCATTCCTTCAAGTGGATCATCAATCATTTTGATCTCAATCGCTTGGTCTAATGCGACTTGATCGATATCTTTGGCGTACTCACGAACCTCTTGTGAAATTTTCATTGAACAGAATTTAGGTCCACACATTGAACAGAAATGAGCAACCTTGCCAGACTCTTGCGGCAGTGTTTCATCATGAAATTCACGCGCGGTGATTGGATCAAGAGAGAGATTAAATTGGTCTTCCCAGCGGAATTCAAAACGGGCTTTTGATAAGGCATTATCACGGATTTGAGCTCCCGGATGACCTTTGGCTAAATCCCCTGCGTGTGCTGCTAACTTATAAGTAATCAAGCCAGTCTTCACATCGTCTTTATTTGGTAAGCCTAAATGTTCTTTTGGCGTCACATAACACAACATGGCACAGCCATACCAACCAATCATGGCAGCACCAATACCTGATGTAATATGGTCATACCCCGGAGCAATATCTGTAGTTAATGGGCCTAAGGTATAAAATGGCGCTTCATGGCAATGCTTCAATTGCTCGTCCATGTTCTCTTTAATCATATGCATAGGTACATGGCCAGGGCCTTCGATGATCACTTGAACATCGTAATCCCACGCAACTTTGGTTAGTTCACCTAACGTTCTTAATTCAGCAAATTGCGCTTCATCGTTAGCGTCGGCAATTGAACCCGGACGTAAGCCATCGCCCAAAGATAAGGCAACATCGTACTTAGCACAGATTTCACAGATCTCGCGAAAGTGCGTATATAAAAAGCTTTCTTGGTGATGAGCCAAACACCACTTCGCAATGATTGAGCCACCGCGCGAAACAATACCCGTCACTCGCTTTGCCGTCATTGGAACATAACGAAGCAGTAAACCGGCGTGAATCGTAAAGTAATCAACGCCCTGTTCGGCTTGCTCAATTAAGGTATCTCGCATCACTTCCCAGTTTAGGTTTTCAGCAACACCATTTACTTTTTCTAACGCTTGATACATTGGAACGGTGCCAATGGGTACCGGACTATTACGTAGAATCCACTCACGAGTTTCATGAATATTTCGACCAGTAGACAAATCCATTACGGTATCGCCGCCCCAACGCGTTGACCAAACTAGTTTTTCGACTTCTTCTTCAATTGATGAACTGACAGACGAGTTACCAATATTGGCGTTAACTTTAATTAAGAAATTACGACCAATGATCATTGGCTCAGCTTCTGGATGGTTTATGTTTGATGGGATAATAGCGCGGCCTTCTGCCACTTCTTTACGCACAAATTCAGGAGTGATTTCTTTAGGTAAGTTAGCCCCAAAACTGTGTCCGGGGTGTTGATGATTTAACTGCTCATCTGCAAACTTTTGACGTCCCATGTTTTCACGGATCGCAATATATTCCATCTCAGGCGTAATTATTCCCTGACGCGCATAATGCAGTTGGGTAACACATTGACCTTGTTTAGCACGACGGATAGCTGGCAGGTTTCCATAACGAAGTTCGTCTAAGGTATCATCTGCCAATCGTTCTTGAGAATAAACCGAACTAACCCCATTCAACATTTCTGTATCACTGCGCTCTTCAATCCAACGCTCACGCAATTTCGGTAAACCTTGATAAACATCAATCTCATAGTTTGGGTCAGTATAAACACCAGAAGTGTCATAAACTTGAATAGGCTCATTTGGCGTTAGTGTCGGATTCTCTTTTGTCCCACCAACTAAACTGTCAGCCAAAGCAATTTCACGCATAGGTACGCGAATATCTGGACGAGAACCTTCAATATAGACTTTACTTGAATTTGGGTATGGTTGAACCGACAGCGATTCAATATTGGTTTTAGCATCTAAACGTGCTTGTTTGCGACTTGACGACATAGCAAAATTCCTTGATAAAAATAGAATAATTGCTTGTCGGATTTGAGTTGTAGCAAGAGGTTCTTAGTTTAAGATACAACAGAGAATAGACCTGCATATCTGTATGTTATGAATTACACAAATAAATTAAAGCCAAAATTCAGCTACGATTTATCATTAAATAATTCGGTTAGTGATTAACAAACTAAGATAAAAAATATCTCTTGTTCCCTTCGCAGGTATTAGCCTGATCAGGTTCTACGGATCCCGCAACGCGGTCTCAGCTCGTACTATAAAAGTACTAAGCACTCCGACAAGTTTCTTTCAGATCTTCCTAATGAAAATCTGAATGTGTCCGGAGTATAAAGAAAGTACAGAGGAAATGAAATGGAAGAGAAGGAAGTTATCAAGTGGTTGGCTGAGTTTGTGAGTGAACGCATATTGAGCTTTGTATATAACAATTCATATTAACCTTGTGTGCTTCGCAACAAAAAAACCACCTTTGTCATCCGTAGCTCTTACACCACCAAATACAATGTTCTTTTTTGTGGAGAAGCACATTAGGTTCTAAACACGCCATCATGACATACTGAACCTTGTGTGCTTCGTAACAAAAAACCACCTTTGTCATCCGCAGCTCTTATCACCATCAAATACAATGTTCTTTTTTGTGGAGAAGCACATTAGGTTCTAATCTAAATGTTCCACGTGAAACTATTTGTCTTTCTTAGTTAGTTTTTTCGCCAAATGCTTTAGCCACGAAGAGTTATGCTCGCGGTAAGAGCCAATTTTATTAGAACCATCATGATCACGGCCATGCTCTAACGTTTTAGATACAGCCACACGCTGAGAAGAATAAATACCCGTATGACCACTAAAGTAATACGCGGTATAACACGCTAACGCAAAGTAAGGTAAGTAATCCGCGCCAAACAACTCAACCCCCATAATAGTACAAGCCAACGGTGTATTAGTGGCTGCTGCAAATACCGCTAAGAACCCTAACGCCGCAAACAGATCAACAGGAGCACCCATAACCCAAGCAAGGAAATTACCTAAGGTCGCACCAACAAAAAACAAAGGTGTTACCTCACCACCTTTATACCCTGCCGCTAATGTGATCGCCGTTAAGAGTAGTTTTAAAATCCAACTATACCACTCAGCCCCACCAGTACTGAATGCCGAAGTAATACTCACACCACCATCACGACTTGGATAAACACCAATACCAATGTAATCGTAATTACCAATTAACTGCGTAATAGCAATAACCATTAAGCCACCAACAACTACGATTAAATATGGGTTTTTAAGCGTGGCATTAAATACATCTTTAAAGCCGTGAGTTAATTCACCAAACAGATAACCCGCCAAGCCAAACGCAATCGCAGCAACAATCACCTTCGCCATTAATACCAGGTCGATATCAATCGCATGACCAAATAAAGTACTGACTTGAACAAAATTAATTAAGTAATGAGTATGATGGGCCCCCCACGCAGAGGCCACGACATTCGCTAAAATTGCCGCCAACAAAGCAGGAATGATGGCATTGAATTTAATACGACCAATAAATAACACTTCAAGCGCAAAGATAGCGCCAGTAAATGGGGTGCCAAAGATAGACGCAAAACCCGCAGCAACACCAGCCGTCAGCATCATTCGTCGATCATCTTCAGATAGCTTAAACACTCTAGACAATAAATCTGTCGTTGCCCCCCCAATCTGAACCGCCGTCCCTTCTCGACCTGCTGAGCCACCGAATAGATGCGTAATAACCGTCGTAATTAACACCAATGGACCCATTCGAACAGGAACACCCTCTCCCGCTTCATTTATCTCATCCATGATCAAGTTATTACCACCTGCTGAGTTTTTCCCCCAGTTGCGATAACTGTATACGATCACTAAACCTGCCAACGGCAGAAGATAAATTAACCAAGGATTGGCAATACGAGCTTGAGTCGCTTCGCTTAATAACCAAAGAAAAAAGGCATTAAATGAACCAACTAGTAACGCAACAGGGATTACGAGCAGCGACCAACGGAACATTTGATAAAAGTTTTGCAGATTACGATTTAGAGGATGTGCCATGAGTTTCTATCTTTTAATAATGGTTAATCAAAAGGATAGACTATCTTAGAAGAGAAGAGAAATAACAAACAGCTCTACTATAGACGGATCTATCCCGATACGACCAGAAACAACTGATCAGGATAACGCTACAGTAGGAATCATTATCTCTAAATTAGAGCAGTTAAAGGTGGAAATCCATCACCCGTGATTGGTATTGGAATCAATCAACGAAACAAATGCTACTCCTATCATTTATAAATGGCAAATAAAAAGCATATACATTATTTAGCTTCCATCTTAGTTCAAAGGTATTACTTATTAATAGTATCAATATAAGCAAAGATATCTTTTACATCCTCTTCGTTCAATATGCTTTTCCATGCAGGCATTCCTTCATTACCATTTAGCACTGTATCTATTAACTCACTCTCAGATTCCCAAAATGATGTTAACCCTTCATAGATATTAGATGGCTGCTCAGATAGCGATTCACCCGCAATTCCATCACCGTGCCCTTTATCACCATGGCAAGAAGTACAAAGCATTTTATAGTTTGCTTCACCATTAGATAAAGCTATTGATTCGGCATTTACTGCGCTAATTAAACTGAAACCTAAAACAAGAGCTGTAAGTGTTTTTTTCATAATAAATAATCCCTAAAGTTAATCTACATATAAGGTACACCACACCCTATGAACCTAAGATGAATAAAAAAGGCGCCTAAATTAAGGGCGCCTTTGTTTGCATTTATTATGTTAGTTTACCAAGTTAATACTGGAGTATAGCCACTCACTGCATTAGCCATTTTGGTATTTACACTTTCGAATCCTTTCCAAAGCTTTTTCATTACTGCTGATTTTTTCTTTCTTGCTTGCTGTTTGCCATACATTTCTTCGTTTAGCATCTTCTTTGCAGCAACTTGACCAAGATAGACAGAGCCTAAATCGTAATTCATTGTAATAAAACCTTAGAGATTAATTAAGCAGCAGATTTTACTCTCTACGCCTCAAAAAACAAGATCTAGATCACAAAATAAACCTACTTTAATGAACTACCATTAGTTTTAATTACATCTTGATACCAGTAAAAACTTTTTTTAGGAATGCGTTGTAGGCTACCTTCACCTTTATCATTGCGATCAACATAGATGTAACCATAACGCTTATCAAGTTGAGCCTCTGAATTACTGACTAAATCTATCGGTCCCCATGAAGTAAAACCCATTAACTCCACACCATCAAGAACCGCTTCGCGAGCCTGAACTAGGTGATCGTTCAAGTAAGCTATTCGATAATCATCTTCAATGGTATTTTCTTCTGTTACCACATCTTTAGCGCCTAACCCATTCTCAACAATAAATAGTGGCTTCTGATAACGGTCATGCAGGACATTCAATAACACTCGTAAACCTTTCGGATCGATTAACCAACCCCACTCACTTGCTTCTAGGTGTGGATTAGGAACACTCGCGACAATATTACCAACCTCTTTTTTCTTTGGATCGGCACTTGCACATCCGCTGGCGTAATAGCTGAATGAGATAAAATCAACACTCGCTTTTGCTAGCTCTTCAAGATCACCGTCTGCAAAGTGTAAACTTATCTGATTTTCACGGAAATAACGCAACATGTAACCTGGATACTTTCCGCGGACTTGCACATCACCAAAGAAAAGCCATTGGTTATTCTCATGCATAGCAGCAAGTACATCGTCGGGATGACACGTATATGGGTAGTTAAGCGCCCCTAATAACATGTTGCCAATTTTAGAATCAGGAAGCATTTGATGACATAAGTTAACCACACGAGCACTAGCAACTAATTGATGATGAATCGCTTGATAAATACTTTGCTCATCTGCCTCATCAGGTAGCCCAACACCGGTAAATGGGGCGTGTAGTGACATATTGATTTCATTGAATGTCAGCCATAATTTAACTTTATTCTGGTAACGCTCAAACACGACCTTAGCGTATCGCTCAAAGAACTCGATGACCTTTCTATTACTCCAGCCGCCATAGTTTTCAACTAAAGCATAAGGCATTTCATAGTGAGAAAGAGTGACAAAAGGTTGAATGTCGTACTTGGCTAACTCATCAAAGATCGCATCATAATATGCTAATCCCGCTTCATTTGGCTCGGCATCATCACCATTCGGAAAGATACGAGTCCACGCAATAGAAAGACGTAGACAGTTAAACCCCATTTCATCAAACAATTGAATGTCTTCTGGATAACGATGATAGAAATCAATAGCGAGATCTTTTATGCCATCCGTTCTTGTTTCTCTGGTTTGTGATGGACTAAGAATACCATTAGGAAGCATATCGGAAGTCGATAAGCCTTTACCGTCAGTTTGGAATGCGCCTTCAATTTGGTTCGCAGCAATCGCTCCGCCCCATAGGAAATCTTTTTGAAATGTAGTCATGAGCTGTCTCTACTTATACTCAATAAATTAATTCTAATATGAATATAGTCAATAACTAAAAATAAGTCTGAGAGCCCACTCCCATCACATGTTCTTTTCTCAAATTTCAGATAGCAAAAAGGCTTGTACCTTTCGATACAAGCCTTCTCTAAATATGACAAAGCTAGAGTAATTCAAACTCTCAACACGCGCGTTCTTATGGTGAGGGGAATCCGCAGCTCTTTTCTATGCTTTAGAAACGGAAAAACCCCAGCATTTCTGCTGAGGTCTTAAATATGGCAGGGGTGGAGAGATTCGAACTCCCAACACGCGGATTTGGAATCCGCTGCTCTGCCAGTTGGAGCTACACCCCTGTTGTGCGTGCTATTGTAATGACTTTCACAAGAAAATCCATAGCTAACATGCTAAAAAATAGCATCTAAACTAAAATATCTATCTCTATCGCACAATTCTTTTCAAAACGGCTGAAAATTAACCTTTTTTAATCTTTTCAACAAATTGATCGACACGCAACCAGTTTGTATATTCAACTTCTTTAGTTGGATCCGTCTCTCCACCCGTCATTCTCATGATGAGTTGAATCATAAAGCGATCAAAGAAATTATAACGAGGATAAAATAATGCACCAGCAAACGTATCTTGCAAAGCGGGAACCCAAGAAGACTTCAATAAGAACTTCTTAAAATATGCACTGGTTTCTGGAGTATCTTTCCCCTCCTTACGAGCAGTTAGATTAACAATAAAGAACGCAGCCTTCGCTTGTTCCAAAGCCACTTGATGTTGAGTGATAAACTGATACAACTTCTTATTCAAGTGACCGTAACGGATAGAAGCACCGATAACGACACGGTCATAATCAGAAAGTGAAACCGTTAACGGCTGATGTAAATCGACCAACTCACATTGGACATCACTTCCTAACTTAGTCGCAATGTAATCCAATATTTTAATAGTTTGACCTTCACGACTTGAGTGAAGAAGTAATACTCTTTCCACAGTAAACCCTTTTATCTTTTTAATACTAAAAACTAACTACGCCAAAACGTCGGCGTGAACAAAATAAGCAAGGTAAAGACTTCCAAACGACCAAATAACATTGAGATAATTAAAATCCATTTGGCTGCATCATTTATTTCGCCAAAATGCACTGCAACCTCACCTAAACCCGGACCTAAATTATTTAGCGTCGCTGCAATCGCAGAGAAAGCGGTTAATTCATCAATACCCGTCGCAATCAATGCCAACATACAAATCACAAACACCAAGGCATACGCAGAGAAGAAGCCCCATACCGCGTCAACCACTCGTTGAGGTAGCGCTTTGCTGCCAATTTTAATAGTAAAAATAGCTCTTGGGTGAATAAGACGTTTTAACTCACGCATCCCTTGCAGTGATAACAGTAAAATACGAATCACCTTCATGCCGCCGCCCGTAGACCCTGCACAACCACCAATGAAAGATGAAAATAGCAGTAATACAGGTAAAAACAGTGGCCACTCAGCAAAGCTAGTTGTGGTAAAACCTGCCGTTGTTGAAATGGATACGGTCTGAAATAGTGCCTGATCAACCGCGGTTCCTATCGAATCATAAGTACTGTGCTTGAGTAACAATAAGAAGGTAATAAGGAACAATAATACCTGAATAAAGATAAACGCTCTAAACTCTGGATCTTTCCAATAATATTTAGGGTGCACGCCACCAGAAGCAAACGCAGCAAAGTGCAACGAGAAGTTACACGCAGAGATAAGTAAGAACACCACAGTGATAGCATTAATTACCGGACTATTAAAGTAACCCATACTGGCATCGTGAGTAGAAAACCCACCAATCGCTATTGTTGAAAAGCTATGAGAAATGGCATCAAACCAATCCATACCTGCAGCCCAAAATGCTAAAGCACACGCAATAGTTAAAGTAAGATAGATATACCAAAGTACTTTTGCTGTTTCAGCTATTCGGGGGGTCATTTTGGAGTCTTTTACAGGTCCTGGGATCTCCGCTCGATACAGTTGCATACCACCGATACCTAATACCGGTAAAATGGCCACCGCTAATACGATGATACCCATACCACCAAACCATTGAAGAAGCTGACGATAAAATAAAATCGCTTTAGGAAGATGGTCAAGACCGGTAAGAACGGTCGCACCTGTTGTCGTTAACCCAGAAAATGATTCAAAAAAGGCATTGGTTACCGATATATCAGGTGATCCAGAAAGCAAAAACGGCAATGCGCCTGCACTGCCGATTACCATCCAAAAGAGAACGACGATGAGAAAGCCATCGCGCGATTTCAGTTCTTGTTTATGATCCCGATTTGGGAACCAAAGTGCACCGCCACCAGCCAGTAACAAGAAAAAAGTAATAACAAATGGTACACCGGCACCATCACGATATATAAACGCGATAAAAGCAGGAGCCAACATGAAAAAACTAAACACCGCGAGTAAGATACCCACGATTCGAATAATTGAACGAAACTGCATGATTTATTGGACGCCGAGCGTCACTTATATCCTAAATGGTTGGTATTAAACATTTCACACTTCCGGTGGAAACTCGATCTTTGCACCGCTTTTATTGATTATCGCGGTTTTAAATTCACTAATAACGCGTTTTTCTAATTCGACAGTCATTGTCACTCTATCACTATAATCCGCTGCCACTTGTTGTCCTTCAAATTGATGCAACAAGATTTCGACTAAGCTCACTAAATTATAATCACAATGTAAAACCACGGTATCGGTAATCCGTTTTTCTTCGGTTTCAATCAGCTTTAATGCTTGCTGAACCCCACCGCCATAAGCTTTTACTAAACCGCCAGTACCCAGTTTTATACCACCAGAGTAACGAGTCACTACGGCGGTAATCTCACCAATACCACTACCACTCAGTTGGGCAAGTATCGGTTTTCCTGCCGTACCAGATGGCTCACCATCATCACTAAAGCCCCATTTCATCGAATCTTCAGGCCGACCGGCAACAAAGCCCCAGCAGTTATGCCTAGCATCAGCGTGCTTTGCTTTTATTTCAGCAACAAACGCCTTGGCCTCATCAATTGAAGCGGTTCTAGCAAGGTAGGTAATAAAGACACTTTTTTTGATCTCTTCTTCAAATACCGCCATCGCTTTTGGCACTTGATATGGCTGATCATTCATAGACTACACTGATAGTAAAAACGGAACCTTAAAGTGTATCACTTCTCATGACATTTACGCTTTTTAAGCTGATATTTATTCGCTAATCGAAGAAAGTAAATTTGTGATCAACCAAGACAAACGTAAATAAAATGTTAAATTTAATTTGATATCTGTTTATTTTAGCATCACTATTAACTGGTCAAACCAGATTATCATAATAACGAATACTTTATCTGGTTATCATTTCATGGAGATAGAAAATGATTTATCAAGGTGAAAACCTCTCTGTAGACTACATCGAATCAGGCATTGCTCACCTCGTATTTAATGCGACAGGCAGTGTAAACAAGCTCAACCTTGCTACCCTACATTCACTTGGCGAAGCCATTGATGCACTCTACAAACAAAAGGATTTACAAGCCCTCCTGCTCTCATCTGGCAAAAATGCCTTTATTGTCGGAGCAGACATTACTGAATTCCTAGGGCTATTTGATACCCCGCCAGAAGAACTTAGTGATTGGTTACATCAAGCTAATATAATATTTAATAAGCTAGAAGACCTTCCTGTTCCGACCTTAACCGCTATTACTGGTTTTGCGCTTGGTGGCGGTTGTGAGTGCGTATTAGCAACCGATTTTCGTTTAGCAGATGAAACAGCATCGATCGGATTACCTGAAACACAACTCGGTATTATGCCTGGTTGGGGTGGTTCTGTTCGTTTACCTCGCTTAATTGGTGCCGACCCAGCGATGGAAGTCATCACTACAGGTAAGCCAAAACGTGCTAAAGACGCATTAACATTAGGTATGGTTGATGGTGTTGTTTCACGTGAAACCTTGATAGACGCGTCTGTTTCTATGCTTAAGCAAGCAATTGCAGGTGAATTGAATTGGCAACAACGTCGTGAACAAAAGAAAGCACCTCTGCAACTGTCTCCACTAGAAGCGGCAATGTCATTTAATGTCGCTAAAGGCATGATAATGAAAATGGCAGGAAAGCATTATCCTGCCCCTCTAACAGCGGTTAAATCAATTGAACACAGTGCTGCAATGAGCCGAGATGACGCATTAGCAGTAGAAAACAAAAACTTTGTTGCTCTAACTCGCACCGAAGTAGCAAAATCATTAGTTGGTATTTTCTTAAACGATCAGTTCGTTAAGAGCAAAGCAAAACAAGCGGTGAAAAATAGTGAGCCCGTAACAAGCGCGGCGGTTTTAGGTGCAGGGATCATGGGCGGTGGTATCGCTTATCAATCTGCATCAAAAGGTGTACCAGTTTTAATGAAAGACATTGCTCAACCATCGTTAGATTTAGGTATGAACGAAGCATCTAAACTGCTTAATAAGCAATTAGAACGTGGGCGTTTATCTGGTTTGAAAATGGCTCAGGTACTCTCCTCTATTACTCCCTCTTTAAACTACGGTGGTATAGATAGCAAAGACGTTATTGTTGAAGCGGTTGTTGAAAATCCAACAATTAAAGCGGCAGTATTAGCGGAAGTTGAAAATGAAGTTAACGAAAATGCAATTTTAGCGTCGAATACTTCAACTATTCCAATTTCACTATTAGCAAAATCACTAAAGCGTCCTGAAAATTTCTGTGGTATGCATTTCTTCAACCCAGTGCACCGTATGCCACTTGTCGAAGTGATTCGTGGTGAGAAAACCTCACAACAAACCATTGATCGCGTCGTCGCTTACGCCTCTCAAATGGGTAAAACCCCAATTGTTGTTAATGACTGCCCAGGATTCTTTGTAAACCGTGTTCTTTTCCCTTATTTCGCAGGCTTTAGTTTATTGCTGCGTGATGGTGGCGATTACCAACAAATCGATAAAGTGATGGAAAAAGAGTTCGGTTGGCCAATGGGACCAGCTTACTTACTTGATGTGGTTGGTATTGATACGGCGCATCATGCTCAAGCGGTGATGGCACAAGGGTTCCCTGAGCGCATGGCTAAAAACGGTCGAGATGTTATTGATGCAATGTTTGATGAAGATCGCTATGGCCAGAAAAATAGCACTGGGTTCTATGCTTATAGCGTTGATAGAAAGGGAAAACCGAAGAAAAGTGTTGATGATGGCACCAGTGCGATCATTGCAACAGTAACCGATACAACCCAACCTTATACCTCAGAGCAAATTAGTGCTCGAATGATGATACCTATGATTAACGAAGTGATCCGATGCTTGGACGAAGGCATTATTGCTTCTCCAGCAGAAGCCGACATGGCGTTAGTGTATGGTTTAGGTTTCCCTCCATTTAAAGGCGGTGTTTTCCGCTACCTTGATGCGATTGGGTTATCTACTTACCTAGAGATGGCGAAAGAGTTTGAGCAACTTGGTGCGGTTTATCAAGTACCGGAAAGCATCAAACAAAAAGCAGCGGCCGGTGAGTGTTATTACCCTGCCCCTAAGTCACCATCAGTATCGACTCCATTAACGTCAGCCTAGGGAAGGATTTATCATGAAAAATGTAGTTATTGTTGATTGTATCCGTACGCCAATGGGTCGTTCTAAAAATGGCGTGTTTCGTCATACTCGCGCCGAAGATTTATCAGCGCACTTAATGAAAGGCTTAATAGAGCGAAACCCAAAAGTCGATCCGAATCAAATCGAAGACATATACTGGGGTTGTGTTCAACAAACCTTAGAGCAAGGGTTTAATATTGCTCGCAATGCCTCATTATTAGCTGGCTTACCAAAATCTATCGCTGCAACCACGGTTAACCGTTTATGTGGTTCATCTATGCAAGCACTGCATGATGCTTCTCGCGCTATCATGGTTGGTGATGCCGACATTTGTATTATTGGCGGCGTTGAGCACATGGGCCACGTACCAATGAATCACGGTGTTGATTTCCATTCTGGTTTATCAAAAAGTGTGGCTAAAGCCTCTGGCATGATGGGTTTAACGGCTGAAATGTTAGGTAAGATGCACGGCATTACTCGTGAACAACAAGATGCCTTTGCACTTGCGTCACACCAAAAAGCACATCGAGCAACAGTTGAAGGCTATTTTGATTCTGAAATTTTACCGATTGAAGGTCACGATGAAAATGGTGCTCTCACTTTAGTAAAACATGATGAAGTCATTCGCCCAGAAACCACACTTGAAGGGTTAGCTGCGCTGCGACCTGCCTTTGATCCTGCGAATGGTACCGTAACTGCGGGCACCTCATCTGCATTATCAGATGGTGCATCGGCAATGCTCGTTATGAGCGAAGAAAAAGCCAATGAATTAGGCTTAACCATTAGAGCGAAAGTTCGTTCAATGGCAGTCTCTGGCTGCGATCCATCCATCATGGGTTATGGACCAGTTCCTGCCACTCAAAAAGCACTGAAACGAGCAGGTTTATCGATTGATGAAATTGATTTGTTCGAATTGAATGAAGCGTTTGCAGCTCAATCCCTACCATGCATTAAAGATTTAGGTTTAATGGATGTCATGGAAGAGAAGATTAACTTAAATGGAGGGGCTATTGCGCTAGGACACCCATTAGGTTGTTCTGGATCTCGAATTGCCACCACGTTAATCAATAACATGGAACGTACTGGGGCTAAACTTGGTGTCGCGACTATGTGTATTGGTCTTGGTCAAGGTATCGCAACGGTATTCGAACGACCTTAGACAAAACATTCTAAATCGTAAAAACTAAAAAAGTCGCCTTCTTGGGCGACTTTTTTCGAGTTGATACCTAATTTGGTATCGTATTTATCATCTTATTTTTTAGAGATGATTTTTGTATCACGCGCTTGGTGGAACCAAAAACGCTTTCTGCCTGTTGATTTAGACATGAGATATCCTTCTTAACTTTAGTATAAACATGCATCAATACGATGCGCTTGTTTAGCCTGAGAAGAGATATTTATCTTATGTAATTTATACATAGAGAAGTTGTACGTTCTTTACCTCATCAATCTACTTATCTTAAAATAACGGTTTAAAAAAGTAGATAGCCCAATAACGATATTAGGTATAAAGCCAACGCATTTTCACAACTTCGATAGCACACGGTCATATTACATTATAAATAGATCCAGTTAGGCTTATTCGCTGCTAACGATCTGCTGAAATGTTCAATTATTAATAATTGGAAAAGTGAAATGAAACACGGAGATAATAGCTTTTTCGAAGATATTTTTCTGAGGGTTTTACTTGTACTTATTGCTTGTATTAATAACTCTATACATCAGAGCAAGGGTGCAAAATAACACGATCCAATAAAAAGTAAAGATCTTATTTACTCTTTTTTGAAAAATAATATCGCAGAGGATCTATGCAGAAAACGCATATTACTCATGTTTAAGTATCATTTTTTTTATTTGACTAACTCACCTACACTTATCTCATTGGTCAAACGCACTGTTTGATAATCGTTATTTATTCTTATTGGAGTTCGTTATGTTTAAAGCACTAGTTCTGAATCAAGAAGAGAGAAATACCATTGCTGCTGTTACTGAGATCGACGAGTCTCAGCTGCCTGAAGGTAATGTAAAAATCGATGTAAACTACTCTTCTCTAAACTATAAAGATGGCTTAGCGATTACTGGTAAAGGACGCATTGTTCGTAATTTCCCTATGGTTCCTGGTATTGATTTAGCCGGTGTTGTCTCTCAATCAGACGATGCTCGTTATAAAGCTGGCGATGAAGTCGTACTTACTGGCTGGGGCGTTGGTGAAGGTCATTGGGGCGGCATGGCTGAAAAAGCAAGCCTAAACGGTGACTGGTTAGTGCCAATGCCAAAAGGCTTAGACGCTAAAAAAGTAATGGCGATCGGTACGGCTGGTTTTACAGCAATGCTATGTGTTCAAGCGATTGTTGATGCAGGTATTAAACCAGAAGATGGTGAGATCTTAGTAACAGGTGCAAGCGGCGGTGTAGGTAGCGTATCAATCACGCTTCTTAACCAACTTGGTTATAAAGTTGCAGCGGTAACGGGCCGAGCTTCTTCAAATGGTGAACTGCTTAAATCATTAGGCGCATCACGCATTGTTGAACGTAGCGAACTAGAAGAACCAGCAAAACCATTAGAAAAACAACTATGGGCTGGCGCAATTGATACTGTGGGTAGCAAGGTGCTTGCTAAAGTATTAGCGCAAATTGATTACAACGGTGCAGTAGCAATATGTGGTCTTGCGGGTGGCTTTGATTTACCAACAACAGTAATGCCATTCATTCTACGTAATGTACGTTTGCAAGGTGTTGACTCTGTAATGTGCCCTCGTGAAAAACGCATCAAAGCATGGGAACAACTGGCAGAGCTTCTACCTGAGTCATTCTACGCTCAAGCAACTAAAGAAGTCTCTCTTGATGAAGCAATTCAAGCAGCAGAAGACATCACTAACGGCCAAATCACTGGTCGTGTGGTAATCAAAATTTAGTATTACTCACTAAAAGAATTTAATACTAAGCCCTACCTAGCTTAGTATTAATGTGAAAACATCAGTAAACCAAGGCAGCCTAATCGCTGCCTTTTTTATGCTTTACATAACGATAGCTGGATATTCTTCTTATACAAAACCAATGTCTTCAATACGTTTTTCTATCAATTTACCACACTCTTCTTTTACCACTTTTCTTAACCACGCTTGGGCTGGAGAAGTATCGCAGCGTGCATGCCAGATAAGTGAATAATCAAATGGGGTAAATTCAAACGGTAATGGTTTAATCACAAGATCATATCTTTCAGCAACCAAGTAAGCGAGATCCGCAGGAACTGTGATCACTAATGGCATTTTATCAACAATGGCCAACGCAGCTTCTAGGTGATACGCCCTAAGTACTTGTCTTCTTTCTCTTTGACCTAGTAATGCCGTATCTAATAATGCTTTTACGCCATCGCTGATCGCTATCATGGCATGAGGTAATGATAAATAATCATCTAGAGTCAGTGCTGATCCTGCAAGGGGATGGTTCTTAGATAACAAACACAGCACCCCAACCTGTCCCAATACGTCTTGTTTTAGTGGAGAAACAGAACCAATTGGACGACATATCGCCATATCCACTTTTTCAGTACTCAGCTGTTTAAACAAGTTCTCATGATTAAGAGAAGTAAACTCCAATGATATGTTCGGCGCTTGTTCGTAAATCTTAGGAAGTGCGTAAGGCAGGATCGTTTGCATCGCATAATCGGTGGTCGCAATTAAAAAATGCTGATCACAATACATAGGTGTAAAGTCACTCGGCGTGAGTAATTGACGTAAGGACTCCAACGGTTGGCTTATCTGCGCATTAATCTCTAAGGCTTTTTGAGTTGGGACTAAATGCTGACCTTGGCGAGTAAATAATGGGTCACCCAGTAAGTCTCGTAATCGTCCCAATACCCGACTCATTGCTGATTGACTCAAGTTCAATCGAAGAGCGGCTTGGCTAACACTGTTCTCTTCTAATAAGACTCGAAGAGCAATGAGTAAATTTAAATCACGGCGATAAACTTCTTCTAATTCCATTACTTAAACCTGCATCTGAAATACCCTAAGCGGTTTTTCTAGTGTAACGTTTTTTAGGATAAAAAAAATCCCGCAATTTATTCATATCTTGTTAGATTCAAGAACGACAAAGAGACGGGAAAGTTGGTGAGTAGTGTAATTATTAGTTATTAAGGGGGTTTCTAGTAATCTTTTTCTTCTGCGGCTTCACTTTCTGACCATGTTTTTAACTCAATCGTCAGTGCGATCATAACGGAGGCAAGGCTGATTAAAGGAAATAAACTGATATTTTCAGGAGTTCGTAGTACTAAGGAGCAAATCGTAACAAGACAAAGTACACAATAAGTAGTTAAGCGATCTATTTGAGTAAGCATATGGCGATCCTTCTGTTGCTTTCTATCTATAGCTAAGAGTAGCTAAAACAATAAAATAACCGTCCAATGTTAAAATATTGTTACCAACCAATTTACGCTCTTTCCAGTTCTTTTCCAATGAGTATTGATTATTTTTTTTACAGCAGTATGATCTTGGTCGCCTTTAACTGTAAAGAGATACAACGATGACCATCAACTTTGATAGCGCGACCCAAATACTAGAAGCGGAAGGATTACGCTGTCCTGAACCAGTAATGATGGTTAGAAAAACGATTCGACAGATGAAAGATGGTGACACCTTGCTGATCAAAGCGGATGACCCATCCACCACTCGCGACATTCCAAGTTTTTGTCGCTTTATGGATCATGAGCTACTTGCAGAAGACACAGATACGCTCCCTTACCGATTTTTAATTCGTAAAGGACTTCCAGTGTAAGAAATGATAAAGGCGACTCTATTGGTCGCCTTTATGCTATTTTTCATTATAAACAAACAGCTATTGAGTTTGCGTACTGATGTCTCGCACTTGTTTCTGAATATTTTCAATCTCATGCTGTAAGTTACGCATCTCTTTCTTCATTGGTAATACATAATGAACACGAACCCAAGCATCCACAGATAATGCAGTAGTGACAATCGCCCCTACTACCATGGGTACCCACATATCGGTTAATACCATTCCTAATAAATTAAGTGCTAATGCCACTGTAAATAAATAGCACTGGCTTTGTGGTGAGATAGCTAAAAAGCGAGTCATGATAAGCTCCTTTCCTTTAAGAAACAGATACCAATACAACTAATTATAGCTATAGATTACCACCTCTATTACAAAACCTATGTGGCTAGTATCACACTCTTATTCGGATTTTATGAAAGTTTGATGACACCGTTCATCACAATCAAACCTCTATTCCCCCGTATACACAATCATCACTTTATCTGATTCATTTTTGCGTATAACAGCGTAATAAGGCTCTTGTTTAACGACTTGATAATCACCTTGTACTATCGCGGAATGATTCCCTCTAAAAGAGAGTAATTTCTTCCAATGAGAACGCAAAGACCAATATTGCCCTGTCGCATCTTCCCAATTCATCATGCTATATAAGTCACCAGGCTTGGCACTTTCATCACCATACCAGATGGAAACACTGCCATTAGACAGTAACAAGGTCGAGGCAGCATCTCGATACTGTGCATAATTGTCAGCCGTTAATTCTGGTTGTTTATCTTTATCAAACCAAGTGAGTGCATGTATTGGCGCTTTCTCTTGTGCATTAGTTTGTTCATTTAACGGTAAGCATTGGGATTCAATAGTATGAATTTGAGGAATAAAATGATTTTGGTTTTCTAAATCAACAATAATAAATGAAGAACCTTCAAGCGCTTTGTATTGATTGTCTTTCTTCCACGCTTCAAATGCTTTGCTACCTTGAGCTTCAAACTGTTTGGTTAATTGTGGTGTAGATTGGGATAAAACAAGCCCATCAATACCAAATTTAGACACCCATGACGTTACCCACTGAGTTAATAGCGCGTCTTTCTTTTTACTTTCTTGAGTCACTGCTGTGGTCGGTTTATTAATAAAGAACTCTGGCGTCGACACGGCTCCTTCATACTTTAGATCAGACCAATCAGAAGACCACCACTGTGGAATTTGACCATTCTCATCGTTAAATGCATCAAGATAGTGAGTTAGATTTTGTCCTTCTTTTGGTTGCCAATCATTCCAATAACTTGGTAGTTCACTACTATCTTGCGGTTGAACCGTAAATTGCTGTAAATCGGCAAGGCTTGGCTTGGAAGGTGCTGTATCAATACTCCACACCACTCGCATTCCCAATTGATGAGCAGAATCTATAAAGATCCTCATCTCTTGTTCGCTACCCATGTTGGTATCGAGCTGAGTCCAATCTAGTGTTGCTCCGCCTGCATATGGGTATTCTGGTGTGTTTCCATCTTTACCAGGAAGCCAACCGTGAACTTGTTCTAATGGCGTCGAAAGCCACAATACATCAACGCCTAACTCAGCCAAATAATCTAACTTCTTCGTTAAGCCTGCGATATCACCACCTTTAAAGCCTTGAGCTGATGTTTGACGACCATAACTGTGGTCATTCCAACCATTACCATTATAAAAACGATCTGTGGCGATATGATAAAACGTGGCGCTCTGCCATTGGAAACCAATCTTCTCTCTTTCTGATTCTAATACTGATATAGATTCTAATAAAAGTAATCCACCACTATGACGGCTTGGCGTTAATGTTATCTGGCCATCTTTAACCTGAGCGATATCGCCAGAATAAGCATCAGTAACAACATCACCTTCAGACCACAGTTCAGAAACCGTCACTGTAACAGGCTGAATACCTAACGAAGGACATATAGTCTCTTTATGAATAGCTTGATCTGCTGAAGTAGCCTCAGTTGTTATAGAAGCGTTTGAATTATCCGTAGATGGTAACGAGGTACTTTGACACCCGGCCAGAAGAGAAAGAGAGATAAACGTTGCACACACAGATAATTTCATCGAAACCAGCGGCCTAATAAAAAAGAAGAACATCAATTGTAGTCACTGTTAGTCATATAATTAACCTCTAATTTTCGAAAATACGATATCTAGACAAAAAAATACCCCGCAAAAGCGAGGCATTTCATGAAATAGAGCTATTTCTTATTTTTGAAGAAGAGAAATATCTGCAATATCTAAGAACAGGTTACGTAGCTTATTAAGCAGTGTTAAGCGGTTAATCTTAAGCGCTTCATCATCAGCCATAACCATAACACCATCAAAGAAAGCATCAACAGGCTCACGTAGCTCAGCTAAGCGGCTTAATGCTTCTTGATAATTACCAGCAATAAATACTGGTTCTAGTGCTTCAGCTAGGATCTCAACTTTCTCAGCCAATACTTTCTCTGCATCTTCTTGTAGAAGAGCTAGATCGATTTCTTGAGCTAGTTCACCATCGAATTTCGCAAGGATATTACCTACACGCTTATTCGCAGCCGCTAGAGATTCAGCAGCGTCTAGTTCACGGAAGTGAGATACCGCTTTCACACGCTTATCAAAATCAGCAGGCTTAGTCGGACGACGAGCTAGTACCGCTTGGATGATGTCTACGCTGAAACCTTCATCTTGGTACCATGCTCGGAAACGGCCTAGCATAAAATCAATCACATCAGTGTCTACGTTTGCATTCGTTAGCTTAGTTGACCCATCTTCTAGAGCAAATAGAGATTGCGCTTTAGCCACTAGATCAACTAGGTCTAAGTTGTAATCTTTTTCAACGATGATACGTAGGATACCCAGTGCAGCACGACGAAGTGCAAATGGATCAGAGCCTTTTGGTGCTTGACCAATGCCGAAGATACCCACAAGTGTATCTAGTTTATCTGCCATTGCTACTGATGCAGATACATCAGTACTTGGTAGATCATCACCAGCGAAACGAGGCATGTATTGCTCGTAAAGCGCTAATGCAACTTGTGCATCTTCACCATCGTGAGTTGCATAGTGCATACCCATAACACCTTGAGTATCTGTAAATTCAAATACCATTGATGTCATCAAGTCACACTTAGCTAAAAGACCTGCACGTTGAGATTTCTCAACATCTGCACCGATTTGCTCAGCGATGTAGCCAGCTAGCTCAGTAATACGGTCTGTTTTGTCCTTGATTGTGCCCAATTGCTTTTGGAAGATAGCTTGCTCTAGTTCAGGCAGACGGTCGATAAGCGGACGCTTACGGTCTGTATTGAAGAAGAACTCAGCATCAGCAAGACGCGGACGAACCACTTTCTCATTACCTTCGATAATGTGACGAGGCTCTTTAGATTCGATGTTAGTAACAAAGATGAAGTTAGGAAGTAGGTTCTTCTCTTGATCGTATACTGGGAAGTACTTTTGATCGCCCTTCATTGTGTAAACTAGCGCTTCAGAAGGAACGTTTAAGAACTCTTGCTCGAACTTAGCGGTTAATACAACAGGCCATTCAACCAGAGACGTTACTTCTTCAACTAACTCATCTTCTAAATCCGCTGTACCACCAACTTCTTGAGCTGCTTTTTGAGCATCAGCAAGGATGATCGCTTTACGCGCATCGTAGTCAGCCATTACTTTACCGCGCTCTTCTAAGATCGCAGGGTATTGGTCAGCAGAATCAATCGTAAACTCGCTTTCACCCATGAAACGGTGACCACGGATAGTACGAGCAGAAGCAACACCTAGGATAGAGCCTTCAACTAATTCGTCACCCAATAGGATAGTCAGTGTTTTCACTGGACGAATAAATTGAATGTCTGAGTTACCCCAACGCATTGCTTTAGGAATTGGTAAACCAGCCAGTGCTTTTGCTGCTAATTCAACAACAAGCTCTTGTACCGGTTGGCCTTTCACTGATTGCTTATGAAGTAGCCATTCGCCTTTGTCTGTTTTTAGGCGCTCAGCTTGCTCAACCGTAATACCATTACCACGAGCCCAGCCTTGAGCTGCTTTAGTTGGATTACCGTCAGCATCAAATGCAGATGCGATAGCTGGACCACGTTTCTCAACAATTTTATCCGCTTGGCCTTCATCTAATTCAGACACTTTAAGCGCTAAACGACGAGGAGTTGCGTACCATTTAACACCTTGGTGTGCTAAGTCAGCCGCTTTAAGGCCAGCTTCAAAGTTAGCAGCAAACGCTTCAGCTAATGAACGAAGCGCTTTTGGTGGAAGCTCTTCAGTACCTAATTCGATTAGAAAATTCTTCGCCATGATTACTTCTCCTCAGTTGCTGTCGGTTTATTAGAACGACACATAGGGAAGCCTAATGCTTCACGTGATGCATAGTATGCTTCTGCAACCGATTTAGTTAGGTTACGAATACGAAGAATGTAACGTTGACGCTCAGTTACTGAGATCGCCTTACGAGCATCTAACAGGTTGAATGCATGGCCTGCTTTTAGAATGCGCTCGTACGCTGGAAGCGGTAATGGCTTTTCAAGCTCAAGCAATTCTTTACACTCTTTCTCACACTGATCGAAGAAACCAAATAGGAAATCAACGTCTGCGTGTTCAAAGTTGTAAGTCGATTGCTCAACTTCGTTTTGGTGGAAGATATCACCGTAAGTAACCACACCTTGAGGACCATGATTCCATACAAGATCGTAAACCGAATCTACTTCTTGAATGTACATAGCAAGACGTTCGATACCGTAAGTGATTTCCCCAGTAACAGGTTTACACTCAAGACCACCCACTTGTTGGAAGTAAGTGAATTGCGTTACTTCCATGCCGTTTAGCCAGATTTCCCAGCCTAGACCCCAAGCGCCCAATGTTGGGTTTTCCCAGTTGTCTTCTACGAAACGAATATCATGAACAAGAGGATCGATACCAAGCACTTCTAAAGAACCTAAGTACAGCTCTTGAATGTTATCTGGAGAAGGCTTTAACGCTACCTGAAATTGATAGTAGTGCTGCAGACGGTTAGGGTTCTCACCATAACGGCCATCCGTAGGACGACGAGATGGTTGAACATAAGCGGTAGCCATTGGCTCTGGGCCAAGTGCACGCAGACATGTCATTGGATGAGATGTACCTGCACCCACTTCCATATCTAATGGCTGTACAATCGTACAACCTTGTTGTGCCCAATAATCCTGCAGCGCGAGGATCATTCCCTGGAAGGTTTTGATATCGTATTTTTGCATAATTTAATTCGCGCGATGGTTGATAAATATAACCAAGAAGTATACCTCGCTGACCCCTTTGGGAGTAGCAAAAATAAGCACTTTATGAAAAATCACGTTGAGTTTACGGCCTAAGCAATGAAATAAGGGCTTATCTTGGCTCTTTATCTCTGTTTGGTGTTGAGGTATGTTGTTAAAACAATCAGTACATCCACTCTCTAATTATCACGGTAGTCGTAATGAAGTTTACTCAATTTGGCGAAAAATTTACTCGTTACAGCGGAATCACCCAATTAATGGATGATCTAAATGATGGCCTACGCACCCCTGGCGCGATCATGCTCGGTGGCGGTAACCCAGCAGGCATTCCCGCCATGCTCGACTACTTTAAAGACGCCTCACAAAAAATGCTCGATTCAGGTGAATTGGTAGCAGCAATGGCCAACTATGATGGTCCGCAAGGCAAAGACAGCTTTGTGAAGGCGTTGGCTAATTTACTTAAAGAAACCTACGGTTGGGATATCAGCTCTAAAAACATCAGCCTAACCAATGGTTCTCAAAGTGCATTTTTTAGCTTATTCAATTTATTAGCAGGTACTTATGCTGATGGCTCTAAAAAGAAAATTTTATTGCCTCTTGCGCCTGAATACATTGGTTATGCGGATTCTGAATTAGAAGTTGATAGCTTCATTTCTTATCGTCCAGAGATTGAATTGCTCGATAACGGTTTGTTTAAATACCATGTCGATTTTAGTCAGCTTAACGTTGATGATTCTGTTGGCGCTATCTGTATTTCTCGCCCTACAAATCCGACAGGCAATGTAATTACTGATGATGAAGTAATTAAACTGGATAAACTAGCGCGTGAAAATAATATTCCATTAATTCTCGATAATGCTTATGGCACCCCTTTCCCGAATATTATCTTTGAAGAAGTCACGCCATTTTGGAATGAAAACACCATTCTTTGTATGAGCCTTTCTAAATTAGGTTTACCGGGCTTACGCTGTGGCATCGTGATTGCCAATGAGAAAATGACAGAAGCGATGACCAATCTAAACGGCATTATCAGTTTAGCGCCGGGAAGTATGGGACCAGCGTTGGGTCTGCACATGATTGAGTCTGGTGATTTATTGCGTTTAAGTGAAGACGTAATACAGCCGTTCTACCGTCACAAATCTCAAGCTGCCGTGAAGATGCTACAAACGGCGATTACCGATCCTCGTTTTCGAATTCACAAACCAGAAGGCGCTATTTTCTTGTGGCTATGGTTTAATGAACTGCCAATCACCACAATGGAACTGTACAAACGCTTGAAAGCACGCGGTGTCTTAATTGTCCCTGGGGAATACTTCTTTATTGGCCAATACGACAGCTGGGATCATGCTCACCAATGTTTACGTATGAACTATGTACAAGATGAAGTCATGATGCAAAAAGGCATCGATATCATTGCAGAAGAAGTGCTGAAGGCGTATTCAGAGTAAATAAAAAGCGGTGAGTTGTGTGCTTATGACTCATTGCTTTTCCATCACCAACAAATGGCAATATCAAGTGTTGAATGAGCATCAATGACAAACAGCATTGGTGATTCCAAAGCAATAAGTCATCACTATTTCTAATACCCGCTGTAATAAAATACAGACACAAAAAAGGCGCTATCACAGCGCCTTCATTTCAAACTTTTACCAAGCTACTATTAGCTTTCCAGTAAATTACTGCCGTTAATAGCAATCTTACGTGGTTGCATCGCTTCTGGAATTTCACGTTCTAAATCAACATGCAGTAAACCATTCTCCATGGTTGCGCCCACCACTTTCACGTAATCCGCTAACTGGAATTTACGCTCAAAGTTACGCTCTGCAATACCTTGGTATAAATAGGTTTTAGTTTCATCAGCATCAGGACGTTCACCACGTACAATCAGCATATTTTCGTGTTGAGTTAAATCGATTTGTTCTTCAGCAAAACCCGCCACCGCCATAGTTATACGGTAGTTATGTTCTGATTTTTGCTCGATGTTGTACGGAGGGTAACCGCCATTTGTTTTTGCCGTGTTATTTTCCATTAGATTGAAAAGACGATCAAAACCAATTGCTGAACGGTACAGTGGTGTGAAATCTACATTACGCATAATACTATCCTTTACTTTAAGCAATAGTGAGCACAACTACCCCAAACTTGGGTCCTTAGTTGACTCTATCAAATTATAAGACTTTCCATTTTGGACAAGTCATTTTCAAAAGACCCTTTCGGCATCCTCTTCATAACTAGATATGCGGCTCAGTGAGTGTACTTTCAAGAGAATAGCCAAAAAAATTTCCAATTCCCGTTCAAAACAAACACTAACCAACTGAACGATAAACGAAAATAAACCCCAAATTCCAGACAAAAAAAGCACCGCTAATTAGCAGTGCTTCTTAATATTCAATTTAAGCATTTATGATTCTAGATGAAGTCAGTTCGTTCTAATTCAAGAAGAAGGCGCGGAGCTTATGAACATAAGTGAGCACCTTCGACGCAGAAGTAGGACTAACTGGCAAAATATAGAATTATAAAATTTATACGTCTAAGTTAGCAACGCGCAATGCGTTTTCTTCAATGAAGTTACGACGCGGCTCAACATGATCACCCATTAGCGTAGTAAACAACTCATCCGCACTTACTGCGTCATTAATCGTTACTTGCATCATACGGCGAGAATCAGGATCCATCGTTGTTTCCCAAAGCTGCTCAGGGTTCATCTCACCTAGACCTTTGTAACGTTGTAAGTAAACGCCACGACGAGAGTCCTTGATCAACCATGCAATCGCTTCATCCAGTGTTTCTACTGGTTGTTTACGCTCACCACGTTGTGCATAAGCACCTTCTTCAATCAAACCATTAAGCGCTTCTGATAAATCAGCGATACGACCGTACTCTTTCGAATTCAGTAGATCTGCACTTAATACGTATTCATGTTGAACACCGTGAGTACGAACAACAAGCTTAGGCTGGTGAATATTTAACTCTTCGTTAAAATCTAGCGCTGGATTGTATTGGCTTGCACCAGTTTCGTGCTCGTTAAGATCAGCAACTAATGCCTCAGTCCATGCTTGAACTGTCGCTTCGTTTTCACACTCTTCTTGAGTTAAACGAGGCGTGTAAACTAAACGATTTAATAGCGCTAATGGGTAACGACGACTCATGCGCTCGATCAACTTAACCACACCATTAAAGGTACGAATTAAATTCTCAAGCTCTTGACCAAAGATAGACTCGTTTGGATTAACAAATAACGCTGCATTATCTAACGCTTGCGTGATTTGGTATTCACCCATCGCTTCTTCATCTTTAATGTATTGCTCTTGTTTACCTTTCTTCACTTTGTAAAGTGGTGGTTGAGCAATGTAGATGTAGCCACGCTCAATCAGCTCAGGCATTTGACGGTAGAAGAAAGTCAAAAGTAGAGTACGGATGTGAGAACCATCGACATCGGCATCAGTCATGATGATGATGTTGTGGTAACGCAGTTTATCCGGATTGTATTCGTCACGACCAATACCACAACCTAATGCAGTAATTAGCGTACCAACCTCTTGAGAAGAGATCATTTTATCAAAACGTGCTTTTTCTACGTTAAGAATTTTACCTTTAAGCGGAAGGATCGCTTGGTTTTTACGGTTACGTCCCTGCTTGGCTGAACCGCCAGCAGAGTCCCCTTCCACTATGTATAGTTCAGATTGTGCAGGATCTTTTTCCTGACAATCAGCAAGCTTACCAGGAAGACCTGCAATATCTAACGCGCCTTTACGACGAGTCATTTCACGAGCTTTACGAGCCGCTTCACGTGCACGAGCTGCATCAATGATTTTAGAACAAACCATTTTTGCTTCGCCTGGGTTTTCCGCTAAGAATTCAGCTAATTTTTCATTCATTGCCGATTCAACCGCAGACTTCACTTCTGAAGAAACCAGTTTGTCTTTAGTTTGGCTTGAGAATTTAGGATCAGGAACTTTAACAGAAACAACCGCCGTTAGACCTTCACGCGCATCATCACCTGATGCAGATGATTTCGCTTTCTTAGAAAAGCCTTCTTTGTCCATGAAGGTATTTAATGTACGCGTTAACGCTGAACGGAAGCCAGATAAGTGAGCACCACCATCGCGTTGAGGGATGTTATTGGTGTAACAGAAGATGTTCTCTTGGTAAGAATCATTCCACTGCATAGCAACTTCAACAACAATACCGTCTTCTTTACGTTCAGCATCAAAGTAGAAGATTTTTTGGTGAACAGGCGTTTTATTACGGTTTAAATGAGTAACGAACGCTTGAATACCACCTTCGAACATGAAGTGATCAGATTTATCTTCTTCACGCATGTCTTGTAGAATAATAGACACACCAGAGTTCAAGAATGAAAGTTCACGTAGACGTTTAGCTAAGATGTCATACACAAACTCAACGTTTGTAAATGTTTGCTCACTAGGCCAAAAACGAATTTTAGTACCTGTTGTGTCTGTTGTGCCCACAACCGCTAATGGCGCTTGAGGTTCACCGTGACAATACGTTTGTTGAAAGATTTCACCTTTACGATTAATCGTTAGTTCAACTTTTTCAGACAATGCGTTTACAACCGAAACACCTACGCCGTGAAGACCACCTGATACTTTATAAGAGTTATCATCAAACTTACCACCAGCGTGAAGTACCGTCATGATAACTTCTGCTGCAGATACGCCTTCTTCTTCGTGAATTTCAGTTGGAATACCACGGCCATCATCAGTAACAGAAACAGAGTTATCTTCGTGAATCGTTACAATAATATCATTACAGTGACCAGCAAGAGCTTCATCGATTGAGTTATCGACAACCTCAAACACCATGTGGTGAAGACCAGTACCGTCGTCGGTGTCGCCGATATACATACCCGGACGTTTACGTACCGCATCCAGACCTTTTAGTACTTTAATACTCGATGAATCATAATTTTCTGACATGAGTTACTCTCGCGTTTTTATCCTTGGGCTATTTTGCCATGTTCTATCTTGAACATCTTGCTTTCTTCATCATGCATATCTGCAATCTGATCAGCAGTTATTGAACTAATAAACACCTGTGCCTTCGTCTGTTTCAAATATTGAGCCAGCAATTGGCGACGGTGGCTATCTAGTTCAGAAGCAAAATCGTCTATTAAATAGATGCACTGCTTTCCTGTTGCCTCAGTTAAATGTTGTCCTTGCGCTAATCGTAGCGCACATACCATCAACTTAAGTTGACCACGAGACAACACATCCTCAACAGGAGTGCCTGCAACTTTAATTCGTAAGTCGGCTTTATTTGGGCCGCCGACGGTATAGCCCAGCTGTTTATCTCGCTCAAAGTTTTTCTTGAGCAAATCTGCGTATGGGGTTTCTCTGTCCCAACCGCGATAGTATGACAGCTTTATGTCATATTCAGGTAAGAATGCCTGACATATTTGTTGAGTCGCTTCAGATATGTGATTGATGTAGTCTACACGCCATTGATCTATTTTTTCAGCCAATTGCGCCAGTTCTAAATCCCAGTAGCTTAACTCTCGATAACTGTGTGCCGTTTTTAATAATGCGTTACGTTGTTTAGTTAGTCGCTTCACTCGACTCCATGCTTCATAAAAAGCAGGTTCCACGTGAAACACTCCCCAATCAATAAACGCTCGGCGAAATTTAGGGCCATCAGTAACTAATTCAAACCCTTCCGGGTGGATCAGTTGAAGTGGTAAAACCTTGGCTAATTGTGCCAGTTTTTGACCACTTTCTCCGCCTATTTTAACTTCAGTTGTCCCATCACGCTGTTTATTTATGCCGATTGGCAATTCAAACTTATCTGGAGTGGTAAAACGTCCATGAATAAAAAGCTCGTCACAGTCATTTCGAATAATTCGACCTGTTAACGAGCTTTTAAATGAACGACCGTGTCCGAGCAAATATATCGCTTCTAAAACACTGGTTTTGCCACTGCCATTAGCACCAGTAACAAAGTTAAATCCTGATGATAATTGAATATCGCACGTCTTTATATTGCGAAAATCATTAATAATTAAGCGTGATAATGGCATTGATAATTAATATCTTATAGACGGATTGGCATAACAACATATTGTGCTTCATCATTAGCGCAATCTTCTACTAACGCACTTGCATTCGCAGTTGTCATTGAGATTCGTACACGCTCACATTTTAATGTATTCAATACATCGATAACATAGCTAACATTAAAACCGATCTCGATATCATCGCCCTGGAAATCAACGTCTAAGATTTCTTCTGCTTCTTCTTGCTCAGGGTTATTTGCAGTAATACGCATTTGGTTGTTCGCTAAATTAACACGAACCCCACGGAATTTCTCATTCGATAAGATCGCCGCTCGAGCAAATGCTTGGCGCAACTCATCACAATCCGCTTCTAATGTTTTGTTGCTGCTTTGCGGCATTACACGTCGATAATCAGGAAAACGTCCATCAACAAGCTTAGAAGTAAAAACAAAATTATTCACTTCAGCTCGTACATTCGAATTACCAAACTGTAAAGTAACACTCTGATCTGGTGAGTCAAGTAGACGAACCAGCTCTTGGATGCCTTTGCGTGGCATGATCACTTGTTGTTCAGGAAGCTCAGACTCTACAGGCATATTACATACTGCCATTCGGTGACCGTCGGTTGCTACAGAACGGAAGATATTGCCTTGCGTTTCAAACATCATACCATTGAGGTAGTAACGAACATCTTGGTTCGCCATTGAAAATTGTGTGCTTTCAATTAGCTTGCGAAGCTGTGCCTGAGAGAGGGTAATTTCTACCTCACTCTGCCAACCTTCAATATTTGGAAAGTCATTAGCCGGTAATGTTGCCAATGTGAATCGACTGCGGCCAGAACGAACTAATACACGATCGCCTTCCAATATAATAGTAATCGTTGCGCTGTCAGGCAAACCACGACAAATGTCTAGGAACTTACGCGATGGAACCGTCACGGCACCCGCTTCAAAATCACCTTCCAGAGTAATTCGACTGATCAGCTCTACTTCTAAATCGGTTGCGGTCATTGAAAGTTGACCATTTTCTACCTGAAGTAAGATATTACCTAAGATTGGCAATGATGGACGGCCACCTAGGGCACCAGATACTTGTTGCAGTGGCTTTAATAGCAAGCTGCGTTCAATAGAAAATTTCATAATACTCGTTTATTTAAAAGTAGATAATGACTTACGATGATAACGTTCGGATTAAGTTAGAGTAGTCTTCTTTTATATCATGACTCTCTTCACGTAATTGCGCTATTTTACGACAAGCATGAAGTACTGTTGTATGGTCTCGACCACCAAATGCATCACCGATCTCAGGTAAGCTGTGGTTGGTTAATTCTTTTGATAACGCCATCGCCAATTGACGTGGACGAGCAACAGAACGAGAACGACGCTTAGAAAGTAAATCCGCCATCTTGATCTTGTAGTACTCAGCAACGGTTTTTTGAATATTATCGATCGTGACTAACTTTTCTTGAAGCGCTAATAAATCTCGAAGAGCTTCACGTACAAAATCAATCGTAATTGCGCGACCAGTAAAGTTTGCATTGGCAATTACACGGTTTAACGCCCCTTCTAATTCACGCACATTTGAGCGTAAACGTTTTGCAATAAAGAAGGCAACTTCATCGGCCAGATGAATCTGATGATCTTCTGCTTTCTTCATTAAGATAGCAACACGTGTTTCTAATTCTGGCGGTTCAATCGCAACCGTAAGACCCCAACCAAAGCGAGACTTAAGACGGTCTTCAACCCCATTGATTTCTCTTGGGTATTTATCTGATGTCAGAATAATTTGTTGATTGCCTTCCAATAGCGCATTAAAGGTATGGAAGAACTCTTCTTGCGAACGCTCTTTATTCGCAAAAAATTGAATATCATCAATAAGCAATGCATCAACACTGCGGTAATAACGTTTGAATTCTTCAATCGCATTATTTTGCAGTGCTTTAACCATATCTTGCACAAAACGTTCAGAGTGCATGTATACCACTTTAGCATCTGGTTTACGTTCAAGAATCGCATTACCAACCGCTTGCAATAAGTGGGTTTTACCTAAGCCAGTTCCACCATATAAGAAAAGTGGATTATACGCCGTTCCTGGGTTATCAGAGACTTGGCGAGCAGCAGCTAAACCAAGCTGGTTTGATTTACCTTCAACGAAGTTAGTAAATTTATGTTTAGGGTTAACATTAGAACGGTGATTTAAATCAGCAGACGCAGGCTCAGCTCCCTGAGATTCCCATGGCTTATTCACTGATTGTCGAGCTTGAAGCTGTGCAGGAGCTGAAGTTGAGGCAGCAACATCTGCAGCCGTTCTTTTTGGCTCTAGTGGAGCAGATACAGGCTTACTTCCTACTTCAAAACGTAAAGTAGGAACATCACTACCGCAGAACTCATTTAATAATGAGTTAATGCTATTTAGGTATTTATCACGAACCCAATCCAATACGAAGCGGTTCGGCGCAAATAGCGTAAGGGTATTGTCATTTAATTCAGCTTGCAGTGGTCTAACCCACATGCTGAATTCTGCGGAAGGTAATTCTTCTTGAAGGCGCTGTAAACACTGCAGCCAAAGCGATGAAGACAC